>NZ_JAKKCM010000001.1 GCF_021728395.1 Vibrio sp. J1-1
ACTCTCTTCCAGAAAGTCGGCAAAACAGTTTTGGATAGACATAAAAAAATCGGAAACCTATAAACAGATTTCCGATTGTCTCTCATCAGAAGGATCGGTCAACCGATCCTTATCTGATCTACATTGCATCCTACGATGAGGCTTTTTTTCATACTAAATTAGCTTGTAAAAGGTTCAATTTTTTCAATCACGTAAGCTAACGAGAAACCTCGTTACACTCGCATAAGTTGTAACAAAACCAGCCCCAGAACAAACAGAGAATGTCTTGGGAACTTAAACCAGTTCTTTGATAATTTTCTCTAGTTTATCCAAGCCTTCACTTAGTACTTCAGATTCAATCGTCAGCGCTGGAAGCAGACGAATTACGTTCGCTTTTACACCACAAGAAAGCAATATCACACCATTCTCTTGTGCCTTACTAATGATCGCCTTGGTAAGGTCTTGTAGTGGCTGACCAGACTCAGGGTCCGTAAACTCTATTGCCATCATAGCGCCAATCGTACGTACCTGCCCGATTTGTGGAACCGTCTCTTGCAGCTTCGTCATACGTGCATTGACAACTTCACCAATACCGATCGCTTTTGCACACAGCTGCTCTTCTTCAATGATCTTTAACACTTCCAAGCCTGCAACACAGCCCATCGGAGAGCCTGCATAGGTGCCACCAAGACCACCTGCCGGTGCTGAGTCCATTACTTCAGCTTTGCCAACTACGGCTGAAATCGGGAAGCCACCAGCAATGCCTTTTGCCATAGTCACCATGTCTGGTTCGATACCCAAGTACTCAGTTGCAAACATTTTACCAGTACGTGCAAAGCCCGCTTGGATTTCATCAGCAATCAACATGATTCCATATTTATCGCAGATATCACGTAAGCCTTGTGCGAAGGCAACAGGTGCTTGATAAAATCCGCCTTCACCTTGTACTGGTTCGAAAATGATCGCCGCAACACGTGTTGCTTCGATATCACAAGCGAATAAGTCCTCAAGTGCTTGTAAACTCTGTTCTACAGACACACCATGGAACTCGTTCGGGTACGGAGCATGGAAGACTTCGCCAGGGAACGGACCAAAACTCGCTTTGTACGGCGCAACTTTCCCCGTCAGAGCCATAGTTAGGTTAGTACGACCATGGAAAGCGCCTTTAAATGCAATCACGCCGCTGCGACCAGTGTGTGCACGAGCGACTTTAACTGCATTTTCCACTGCTTCTGCGCCTGTAGTCAGGAAAATCGCTTTCTTTTCTGAGTCACCTGGTGCGATTTGAGTTAACTTCTCTGCCAACTCAACAAACGATTCATAAGGTGTCACCAAAGCGCAGGTATGAGAAAAATTGTCCAACTGTGCTTTTACAGCCTCAGTAATACGCTTATTGGCGTGACCAGTATTGTTTACCGCAATACCCGCAGCAAAATCGATATATCTATTGCCTTCCACATCCCAAACTAAGGCATTTTCTGCCTTGGCAACATACAGTGGGTAAAGTGCTCCCATACCGTTAGAAAATACCTGATTTCTTCTCTCGTGTAGTTGTTGGTTAGTCATTTTTGTATTCCTTGAGTTGTACATATACCTCCGCCAGGAATTACTCCCTTTGGCGACTTTAGTTTCTCTTTATTGTTGTATGCGTTAGCTAAACGCGAAGAATCGTTAGATGGGTTCGCCTTTCACCACAAACACTGAGCAGTGAGAATGGCGAACTATCTTTGCTGCATTAGAACCTAAGCAATATGAGCGAAAATTGGGATTTGCAGATGCCATAACGATGGCATCTACTTGGGCGTATTTTGCTTGTAGCAGCACTTCATCAAACACCACACCATTTCGAACAACTGCTTTACCACGATGTTGTTTTGGTACATAGGTTTCCAGCATCATCTGCACACAATCAAAGGCACTTTGATGTTGAGCTGAAAAAGCACTACCAAATGAAGTCGGTACCATACTGTGATGCACCCGTGCCTCATCGACATACAGCATGTCTATGACGCCTTGTTCGTCTATTAGCTTAAGCGCCATATTGACCTCTTTTTTCACTACATCGGGATATGAAAGGTCAACTGGCATTAGAATTCGCTTGAGGCTCATATTAATTTACTCCCATCACTGTGTTTGGTAACCACATCACCACTTCAGGGAACATCATGCACAGGATCAGCACGCACAGCTTTAGAGCGATAAACGGAAGAATCGAGCGATAGATGTCCATCATACTGACGCCAGGCGGTGAAATTCCTTTTAGATAAAACAGCGCGAAACCATAGGGGGGTGTTTGCACTGCAATTTCGATATTTAGGATCATCAAAATACCGAACCAAATTGGGTCATAACCGAGAGACACAACAATAGGTGTAAACAACGGAGCGCACATCAAAACGATGATCAATTCATCAATAATGAAACCAAGCAGTAACATGATTACTTGCATTAAGAGAATCACACCCCAAGGCGGTAAACCAAGATCCTCCGTGATTTGCGCCACCATATTTTGCACGCCACTTAACATATGGAAGTTACTAAATAGCGACGCGCCTAAAATGATCCACATCGACACGCTGACCAGCATGGCGGTTTCAAACCCTGATGATTTGAACATTTCGAAACGGAAACGTTTAAAGATAATAGCCAGTATGATCGCACCTACAACCCCGATAGCACCCGACTCTGTTGGCGTCGCAATACCAGTAATGATGCTGCCCAATACCGCCACGATAAGTAATAGAGAAAAAAGACCATCACGTGCAGTCGTGAACTTCTCTTTACCCGTCATTTTGCTTTCACTGCCCGTGCCTAGTGGCGCTTTTTTCGGATTAAGCTTGCAGCTAATAATCACGTAAGCCATTAGCAAAACGATAGAGATAAGAGCCGGAATGAGCGCCGCTAAGAACATACGACCGACCGAGTTTTGTGTCGTCGCCGCATACATAATCATTGGTATACTTGGTGGGATCAAAATACCCAAACCACCGCCAGCCATAATCACACCAAGAGCCAGCCTTTTATCGTAACCACGCTCTAACATTGGCTTGAGCGCAATGCTACCCGACGTCATGATCCCAGCCCCGATAATACCGACCATAGCGCCAATCATGGAACACACACCGATCACACTGACCGCGAGTGAACCACGAACGCGCCCTATGACCATCTGACTTGCGTTAAACATCGCATCGCCAATTCCGGATCGAGTCAGCAATTGACCCATATAGATATACAGAGGAATCGCCAGCAGAATAAAGCTAAAAAAGTTACTCTCAATGGTTGTTGGAACCAAGTTGAAGATCCCTTCACCCCAAGTAAGGTACCCTATTCCCATTGCGATACCACCCAGAGCAAGGCCAACTGGCGCACCTAATGCAAAGGTGAACAGAATACAACCAACCAGTAACAGCGTAAGAACTTCAATACTCATACGCCCTCCGCTGAGTCTACCAATGTCTCTGTTTGTTCATGCTCTTCAGGAGCTTGTTCAATAAGTGCTTTGCCTGTTACCAAATAGTAAAGGTCTTGAATAATATCGCTGATAAACTGGACGATAAACGCACCACAAGCGACGATCATCATTACCCAGAAATGTGCCATCGAAGGCGCCCACTCAGACTGGCGGCGATAATTAAACTCGATAGCTTCTTCAAATTTACTCAATGCCATCATTAAAACCACACAGAGAAAGAAAATGGCCAATGAGTAAGACGCAAGATTAAATAGTGAACGAACACGCTTAGATACCGACAGGTACAACACGTCCACATTAATATGGGCTTTATTTTGTTGAGCCAGTGCCCCACCCAACGCCGCTATATACCCGAATAAGAAAAGAGAAACGTCATACGCCCAAATAGTTGGACTGCCGAGCACATAACGAGAAAAGACTTCAAAGGCAACGGTAGCAGCAAGAATAGGCATTAAGAAGGATGCAGAAAGACCAAGCCAATAAATTATCTGATTAATACCGCGACAGTAGATTTTTAATACCCTAATCAACATAGACATCACCTATAACAACATGAAAGAGATAGAGGGGAATGCAACTCCCCCTGAAGTGCAGATTCAACCGGAGGGGCTGCCCCCAGTTAAATCATCTAAAGCGTGTTATTGGGTGTCTTGAGCGATCTTAATTAGGCGCTGGCTGTATTTATCAGAGTCTGCATATTCTTTCCAAAGAGAGCCCGCACTTTCATTCCATTTCGTTTTATCCTGCTCACTTGGCTCTGGACTCCACTTCATGCCTTTCGCTTCCATTTCAGCAATGGCTTGTGATTCCCATAGACGAGACTTAGTCATCTGCTCGCGAGCATGAACGGCACTCGCTGCTCGAACGATCGCTTTCAGGTCGTCAGATAGTTTGTTCCATGCACTCTTGTTAACGACAATCGGTAAAGTTTGCGCGCCCGCAATTGGTAGGCGGTACATGTATTTAGCGACTTCAACGTGGTTACCGTCACGGTGGTCAATAATATTACTGCCGATCGAACCATCAATAACGCCCGTTGCTAAACTGGTATAAATTTCGCTGTAAGAGAGTGACGCAGGAGATGCACCCAAGTTGCGTAAGAATTTGCCGTATGCACCAGGAGCACGAATCTTCAGACCTTCGAAATCTTCAATAGAATTGATTGGTTCTTTCGTTAGTACATAGACTGGTAGCTGAATGTAAGGTTCAAGCCAAACTAAGTTTTGCTTGTCGTAAGCCTCTTCTAGTACTTCTCCCCAACCTTTTTCGTGAAACAATGCGCTTAGCTCACCGACATCATCCGTCATACCTGGTAAACCAACTTCCACAACCCCCGCTGGGAACTCACCTGCATGCATTGGCTGGAAAGGAGCGCCCATTGTTATCAAGCCTGATTTTACTGAGCCAAGAACACCCGTTTGCCCTACACCTTCACCTGAGTACATAACTTGAACAGAAATACGACCGTTTGACATCGCTTCAATGTTATCAGCAAAGTCTTTGTACACTTCACCGTATGCCGTACCACGTGGGTATAGGTTTACAAAACGCCAATTATGTTCAGCGGCAAACGCTTGAGGAACCGTGAATAAAGTGCTTGAAATTGCAAGAGAACAAGCAGCAACAATCTTTGCCAGACTTCCTTTGTTCAGCTTTCCTAAGTTTTTAAACATAAACTTTCTCCTTGGATTATTTTGTTTGCTCTGACTCAGCCAGAAGCAATGCGAAGTGACTCGTCACTCCTTGTTACAGTCACGTTAAGCATTGTTACGTTTTAATCACATTCGTTAAATTCATATTTTTTCACCTAAAGTTTTACAGCCATCAAACCAATGAGATGGGATAACGACATCACGGCGAATTACCTGTTTTTAAAACAAAAAAAAAAGCAGCACTAGAAGTGCTGCAAAAATATTTTCATCAAAGATAAGGGAAAAGAACTGCTTAGGGTAAATCAGTAAAAATAAAGACAGAGTCTCTCACATTGAGTGAAGTACAGATTAAATTCCGTGACATAGGTATTTGATTTCTAGGTAGTCTTCGATGCCGTATTTGGAGCCTTCACGCCCACACCCCGACTCCTTCACACCTCCGAATGGTGCAACTTCCGTCGAAATAATACCTTCGTTGATGCCCAGAATCCCATACTCAAGCGCTTCACTCATGCGCCATACTCGGCTGTGATCTCGTGTATAGAAATAAGCCGCTAAGCCATAAGGCGTATCGTTGGCACGTCGAATAACATCCTGCTCGTCATTAAATCGGAAGATGGTTGAAATCGGACCAAACAACTCCTGATGAGCAATATCCATCGCTTCAGTAACATTGGTTAGAATGGTTGGTTGATAAAACTGCTGACCATGATCCAGCCCCTGGCCGCCTAACGCTAACGTCGCGCCTTGTTCTATTGCTGTTTCTACCAAACTAGATACTTTTTCAAACGCTTTTTTATTGATCAGCGGACCAATATCGGTACCTTCAACCAAACCATCTCCAATCGAGAGCGTCTTCACCGCTGAAGTGAATTTATCCATGAACTCATCGTACACGGCATCGTGAATGTAGAAACGGTTGGTACAGACACAGGTTTGCCCTGCGTTACGGTATTTGGATATCACCGCACCCAAAACCGCTTTATCAATATCGGCATCATCAAAAACAATGAATGGCGCGTTGCCACCGAGCTCTAAAGAAACTTTCTTTACTGTATCAGCGGCTTGGCGAAGGATCAGTTTTCCAACAGGCGTAGAGCCTGTGAAAGAGATTTTGCTTACTAGAGGGTGGCAACACAGTACATCGCCGACTTCAGCAGGACGAGAAGTGGTCACAACATTGACCACCCCCTTTGGTATACCAGCTTGCTCGGCAAGTTTTGCCATCGCCAACGCACACAGTGGTGTATCTTCACCGGGCTTAATCACCACAGTACAACCCGCGGCCAAAGCTGGGCCAACTTTACGAGTGATCATCGCGACTGGAAAGTTCCATGGCGTAATAGCAGTCACCACACCAATGGGCTGCTTAATAGTCATATAACGGTTGTTCGGGTTGCCTGACGGAATGACATCGCCGTACATTCTCTTAGCTTCTTCGGCAAACCATTCAATAAACGATGCGCCATAAAGGACTTCGCCATAAGCCTCTTTGTATGGCTTACCTTGCTCTGTAGTGAGTATCTTAGCGAGTTGCTCTGCGTTTTCGATAATTAAATCGAACCACTTTTTAAGTAATCCAGCTCGGTGTTTCGCTGTGGTCGTACGCCATTCTTTAAATGCTGAATGAGCGGCCATGATAGCGGCTTCCGATTCTTCCTTTCCCATATCAGGGACGGAGGTAATTACTACTCCCGAGGCTGGGTTTATTACATCAACTTGCTTACCATCGTGCGCTTCAACCCACTCCCCATTTATAAAACCATGGGATAAGACCAAATCTGTCATTAGTTCTATTCCTACTGTTATAAACTTTAACACTGTCAAAGATTTAAAAAACCATATCGCGCAAAATAGCGATGGAACTTAACCTAATGATAACAATGTATTGAGGCATATAAATATTCCTCGATAAACATAAAGTTTTACGGGCATAAAACAATGACAAGAAACGCCGTACCTATTGGTCACATTGGTGACTACGAAATAAAACAACTGAAAATTTTTAAAGTCGTCGCTGATTGCGGTGGTTTTTCCGCAGCTGAAACCGAGCTAAATGTAAGTCGATCCACCATCAGTATTCACATATCCAATCTTGAATCACGATTAAACCTTGTCCTATGTCGTCGTGGACGTTCCGGGTTTGCTTTAACGGAAGAAGGCGCTGTGGTCTATGAAGCAACAGTAAAATTACTTGGGGAGCTTGAAGACTTTCGCAACACCATTAACCACCTAGACATTCAACCGTCTGGCAGCTTAGAAGTGCTTTTTAGCGATAACATAAGCTTGGATAATAGGGCGAAGATGCCTGAAGTGATCCGTAACTTCTCCAGCATCGCCAAAGAAGTTTACTTGACGGCCGAAGTAGCTCGTATGACGGAAATAGAACGCAAAGTGATGCAAGAAGAAGCGGATATCGGTTTTATACCTTTTCACCGTGAGCTCGATGGCTTGGAATACGAACATATCTATACCGATATTTGTTATCTTTATGCCAGTAAAGATAACCCGCTTGCTAAACTTTCTGAGAACGAACTTTCTGAGGATGTTATCAACGGTTTCCCTGTTGTTTACGCAGGTTTAAAGCCACAAGAGCTGCTACATTCTCCTCTAGGAAAAATGAACTTAAAGGCCACCGCTTATAACTATGAATCTCGGATGGCGTTAATACTCTCTTCCCGGTTTATTGGCTACTTGCCGGAGAACTATGCCAAGCCGTATGTGGATACCGGGCAACTTGTGCCAATTACCCCAGATAAAAGGCATTATTATGTAGAAATAATGGCGATCACCAAAAAGACCAACTCAATCAATAAAGTCCGTTCGTTGTTTATAAAAACCATGCGTGATTTCTACCGCAAGCAAAATGCGTAGACTTACCTGAACTCAGCAATGATGTCTGTCGATGTATATCTACATACACCAAGCCATGCGTGACTGATTTAGTGCATGGCGTTGCCTTGATTCCAAAGTCTGTAAAACAAGCGCGCATTGAACAAAACTTCGACATTTGGGATTTAACACTTTCCCATCTCGATTAATAGTTTCGTTCGTGTGTAACAAAAGGCACTTCAGCGTGGTAGTTGCTGAGCGCCCCATCGAACTAAATTCTCGATATCGGGTAACAAAATACCTTTTTCCTCAATACAGAATAAGAGTTTTGAGAATCGGTCACGCTGAGAACTGTCGACCGTTTGTAACCATTCATCAATACTGCTTTTTACGCTATCCAGATCTGCGCTTGGGCATTCAATGCCAAGCTGGCTAAGATCAGTAATAAAGTCATCCATATCTACAAGATCTACGTGCATCATAACTACTAACTCCTACCAAATAAGAGGGGAATCCTTCCCCCCAACAAGCCTACAATAGACGATTAAAAAATAGGCTGTGATCTATTTCTATGTCACACAGCCAAAAATGTTAGTTGCGTAGCATTTATGCTTTACGATAAAGGTGAATCTCAGTTTGCAACCCTTTGTACAAGCTCCAGCACATCAACACCAATACCAGTGTGAAAGGCAGGCCAGTCGTTATCGCGCCAGCTTGCAATGCTGTCAGGGCTTCAGAACCACCACCAAGTAGCAATGCAATTGCAATAAGGCCTTCGACAATTGCCCAGAAGATACGTTGTCCGACTGGCACATCTTCTTTACCGCCCGCAGTGATACTATCAATCACAAGTGAACCCGAGTCAGAAGACGTTACAAAGAAAACCATGACCAGCAAGATACCAACAACAGATAGCAGCGTAGAAAATGGCAAATTCTCAAACATTTGGAACATCGCCAGAGACACATCGCTGATACCATTTGCTAGCTCACCGACACCTGTCGTAGCCTGTTCTATTGCCGTTCCGCCCATAACACTTAACCAAACCATAGTGACTAAGGTTGGGATAAGTAATACAGCAGTGACGAACTCACGAACCGTACGTCCTTTTGAAACTCGCGCAATAAACATACCTACGAATGGTGACCAAGATACCCACCACGCCCAGTAGAACACAGTCCAACCATGGAACCAGTCTGAATCTTCACGTCCGATCCAATTAGAAAGTGGCACAAAGTTATCAACATAGCCCAGCGTGATATCGCCAAATGTATGCAAAATAGATAGCGTCGGTCCAATAACAACAAGTAACGCAACTAAACCTGCCGCGATTAGCATATTGATGTTACTTAATATTTTCACACCGCCATCCAGTCCTCGTGCCACTGAGATGACAGCAATACCGGTAACCACAACCACAAATGCTATTTGAGTTGAAATACCGCTTGAGACACCAAACAGATGGCTAAGACCACCAGCGGCTTGTTGAGCGCCGAAGCCAAGAGAAGTTGCAAGACCAAAGATGGTTGCCAAAACGGCGAGAATATCGATGAAGTTACCAATTGGACCCCAGCAACGCTCACCTAAAATTGGGAAAAATGCAGAACGGATAGTAAGTGGCAAGCCTTTATTATGTGCAAAAAAAGCCAAAGCCAGGCCAACTACGGCATAGATCGCCCAAGGGTGTAAACCCCAGTGGTAAATCGTCGCACTTAGCGCCATTTGTTTTGCTTCTTCGGTATTGGCTGCCACGTTAAGTGGTGTTCCGTACCAGTCGGTGTAATACGCGACAGGTTCAGCAACGCTCCAGAACATCAGCCCTATCCCCATACCCGCAGCAAATAACATGCTAAACCAAGATACCGTAGAGAATTCCGGTGTTGCGTTTACGCCTCCCAAACGAATTTTGCCCATTGGAGAAACAAGTAAAAATAAGCAAAACACTACAAACAAGTTACACCCGACCATGAAGAACCAGTCAAAATTGCTGATAGACCAGCTCCGAACGGCAATAAGCGCGTCTTTTGCTCCTTCAGGAAAAGTTAACGTCAAAATGATGAACAATAAAATTAAGCTAGCGCTGATACCAAACACGGGGTTATGGATATCCATGCCAAAGATTTTGACATTGTCTTGCCCAGCACAATAATCCGTCTCGTATTTAACGGTATGAACGGATTTATATCTTCTTCGACTACTCACTATGCTTTTCATGCGATCCCTCTTTAGTGATTAACATATATTGAACGCTATTCAGTAACTCCTTTCCCTGAATCGTTCTTCGTCGTAAGTCATACCTAGTTGGATAAGTAATTGTTCAAGTACTTATTAACGTTGGTATTAACCACGTAGGTACCGAAATTTTGTTCTAATTATCGGTACCGTTTACGTGGATATATTTTTTAGATGAACCTAATTGGGTTCAATAATTTGAATTCCTAACAAGTCAATTTTTTAGTTATTTATTTACCACCCCTTCTTCAAGCAGTAAGTCATAGACTACCTGAGCCATTTCACTAACGGGCTGGTCTTTAAGGACTTTACCGCCTGTCGATTCTGCTTTTGCTGTCGCCGCCTTAAAACGGTCAGCCGCACTTTTAGCTTTCACGACTTTCAAACGCTTAGCTTTTGGCTTCGCGATACTTGTTTCCCAAGTTAGTCGCTCTTTATCCAGTTTCTTGCCTTCCACTTCTTCCGTGACAATGTCACATCGACGAGCTCGGCCAAATGCACTTTGTCGTGGTTCTTGTGCAGCAAAGTCCACACTAGCGATAAATGGCAGAGATACGTTTAGCGCTCGACGCTGTCCCCTTGGTAGCGCTTGTAATACTCGTGCAGTACCGTTTTCCACCGACAAAATTTCAGCAATGCCCATAACAATTGGACACCCCAACTCTTGGGCAAGAAAGAAAGGTAACGTGCCTGAAGATTCACCATTTTCCGCGCGCATGCCCGTCAACACGATATCGGGCATGTTATGACGAAAGTACGATGACAAGGTCTGAATGGCATCGTCCTGCTCTTCTTGGGCTAAAACACGAATCTGAGACAGCCCCATGCCGCTGTAGTATCCCAGCGCTGGCTCTTTTGGGTCACCAGCATGGAGCACCTCGACTTCGCTATCATCAAGATTCATGGCTAATTCAACTGCGCGAGCATCGGTGGCTGAACGACGCGCACGTCCCGTATCTGGGTGCGCACCGATGGAAACTAACGTACTAACACGTAGTGTGTCGGTTTGATTATGCTGCATCCTTCAGCTCCTTTGATTGATGGTGTTGAATAAGAGAAACCAACTCTCTTAAAAACTCATTACTATCAACAATCACACTCAGATCCGCGCGTTTGACCATGTCACAACCCGCATCTGTGTTTACAGCAATTACTTTTTCACAAGCACCAATACCTTGTAGGTGTTGAATTGCCCCTGAAATACCTACAGCAACATAGACTCGAGCGGTCACCCAGCTACCTGTAGCACCAACCTGACGATCGCGAGGCATAAAGCCATCATCAACGGCTACACGGCTTGCACCTTCTGTAGCACCCAGAACATGCGCAGCTTCGTGGAATTTCTCCCAATCGTGGATACCGTTACCTGCAGACAGAATGAACTCTGCCTCGGTAAGTGGAATTGCCTGAGGATCCACCGCTACCGGACCGAGATCTTCGATACGTGATTCAACGCTATATGTGCCTTCAAATTCAACCGGAAGCACTTCGTGTCGGGTTTCATCAATTGGTAGCGCACACTCTTGAGCCAGCAGAAGCACTCGTGGTGTAACGCGTTTGATGTCGTGTCGAAGACCAGCTGCTCGACATACCGCATGCTCACTATCAACTTGCCACGCTTGCGTTGCAGGACGCTCATTAATCGCCGCTGACAGACGGGTACCAATCTCAAATCCACCCTGGATGCTATCCGGGAATAGCCAGTGCTTCGGTGAATATTGCGCTTCAATACTCGCCAAAACCTCGGCTCGCTGTTCCGGACTGTAGTGATCAAACACTTCATCCGGGATAGCGATTAAGCGGTCTACACCAGCAAGATCAAACTGTTCTTCTTTGTGAGTCCCGAAGACAACGGCCATCACCGCGCCTTCGCCTTCAGACTGTTTCACAAGTTGATGAGCTTGACCTAACACATCTTTGTCATGGCTGCTCAAACGACCACCTGGCATATCTGGCACAACCACAATGTAAAAGTCTGGAGACTCAACCTTGTGCAGTGGCAGTTCAACCGTTGCCTGACTGCCTTGACGAGCACCCATCATCGAGGTTGCAGCATTATTGTTCAGACGGTCGATACGTTTAATGCCATTCGGCCCAATAAAGCCAACACGATGTGGATAACGTCTAGTTAAACCGCTTGGTCCAATTTCTTCAATTGGCTGTACCATCAAACTCTCATGCTGCGGGTGTAGCCTATTGCGTCTAATCCACTCGACACGCGGGTCACGGCGTAAAATAAATTCTCCCATGATCTTCTCCTACACACCGACGGTTTCTGACTCTGGCGTCCATACGTCCACCTGGTCATCGTTAATCTCTATCAGCATGTCAGCCACAAGCTCAGCGATGTCTTTCACCTCTGGCCTTGGCTCAACAACACCTTCAAGCATCGCGGTACATTGCTGACAACCTACCGCCACGAGATCGGCACCTGTTTCACGGATGTCGTCCATACGCATATCCGCAATACGACGTTCGCCAGGGATATCAGTAATCGGGGCAGCACCGCCGCCACCACAACAACGGGAGCGGAAACCTGACCTTTCCATTTCAGCGATTTCAACACCCAGATGTTTTAGCACGGAACGAGGTGCTTCATATTCACCGTTATAACGACCTAAGTAACAAGGGTCATGGTAGGTAACTTTACCAACTGACAATGGTTTAAGACCGATCAGTCCCTTTTCAACTAACTGGTTGATAAAGGTGGTATGGTGCCAAACTTGGTAGTTAGGTTTTTCATTCTCAGGGTAGAAGTCCGGGTATTCGTTCTTCAAACAGTGGAATGCGTGAGGGTCCGTTGTCACGATGCAGTCAAAGTCGTACTTCATCAACGTTTGGATGTTACGTTTTGCTAAACGCTGATAAGTTACGTCGTCACCTAGTCGGCGAGCAACATCACCACAGTCCAGCTCTTCATCGCCCAAGATAGCAACATCAATCTTGGCTGCTTTGAGAATTTGTACCATCGACTTAAGAATGCGTTGGCTACGCATATCGAACGCACCATCAGACACCCAGAACAGAACATCAGCACGTTTCACTTCTGACATCAGTTTGAGATCTTGGTCGGCTGCCCAGTTAGAACGTTTGTTCGGGTTGTGACCATTCGGGTTATCAGTGAAGATGATGTTTTCCAGTACTTCTGCACCTTTGTTTGGTGTTTCGCCTTTTTCAAGCGTTAAGAAGCGGCGCATATCAACAATGGCATCCACGTGTTCAATCATCATCGGACATTCTTCAACACAAGCGCGGCAAGTCGTACATGACCAAAGTGTTTCTGCGTTTAGCACACCACCAACGATGGGTTTGTGCGGGTCGCCTTTAGCACATCCGGTTTCTTTACCTGGATACGGGCTACCAGCGTACTTTTCATCTGTACCACCAGCCAGTCCCACAACCATGTCTTGGATGAGCTTTTTCGGGTTTAGTGGCTGCCCTGCCGCAAATGCCGGACACACAGCCTCACAACGACCACACTGAACACACGCGTCAAATCCCAGTAATTGATTCCATTTAAAATCACTTGGGTTTTCAACGCCCAGCTTTTTAGCGTCAAGGTCTACTGGTTTTAAACCGGTTGAACGACCACCACCAAAACGCTCTGGACGACGGTGAAATGCTAAGTGCAGCGCACCAGCAAATGCGTGCTTCATTGGTCCACCCCAGCCCATACCGAGGAACATCTCACCGATACCCCATACGATAGCAGCAAGGAGAACAACCGCAGCAACCACGTTAAACACATCGCCAACCAATTGAGTCGCAGGCAGTGTCACAATGAAGAAACTCACCGAGAACATAATCAAGCTTTTCGGCAGCCTCATCCACGGGCCTTTAGACAGGCGTGATGGTGGGTTTAGTCGACGTTTCGCGACGAACAATGCGCCGCAAAACATTAAACCAAGTGAACCAAGCAGTACCCAAGATAAGATTTGCGGCTCTAGGTTAAACACGTGAACCGCGAAAATGAGTACAACTGACAGGACGAAACCACCTGCCGTTGCAACGTGGGTGTTAGACATCACTTTGTCGCGCGCTACCACGTGGTGCAAGTCTACGAGGTATCGACGCGGCATAGCCGCTAACCCAGAGAAGAAGGCAACACTTTCGGCTTGCCCTCTCCGCCACATCATAATGCGGCGGAGCATCCCTATAACAGCCAGGGCTCCGGCTGTTATAAGTAAGATAGGAAGTAGTGACTCTAGGAACATACGCCCCCCTTACAGATCTTTACATAGACGAAGTGCGTCGTAGAGAGCAGCGTGAGTATTGCGTTGTGAAACACAGTCACCCAAGCGCCACAGGATCATGCCGTCATTGTTTTGAGATAAGACTGGTTGCGCCTGAGATGCAAACAAGGTTTCAACGTCGATTTGACCTTTGTTAACAGACTCTGCTTTCAACTCGTAGTAAAGCGCTTCATTCGGGCGAATGCCGTTTTCTACCACTACCTGATCAACAACACGTTCTTCTTTCGCACCCGTGTATTCGTTCTCTAAGAGAGCGATCAGGTTGTCACCTTCACGGTACACTTTCAGCAGTGCCAGATCCGACGTCATGATGACTTCTTTCTCATACAGACTGCGGTAGTACGTTGGGAAAGTCGTACCACCGATACCAACACCCGGTTTGATATCATCAGTAACGAGTTCAACCTGTGAGCCTTTAGACGTCAGGTAATCTGCCGCCGACATGCCAGAGAATTCACAAATAGTGTCGTAAACCAGAACATTCTTACCTGGTTCAACTGTGCCGTTGAGGATATCCCAAGAAGACACAACCAAACCTTCTTCAGCGCCCCAGTCTGGGTTCTGCTCGATGAATGGCGTACCACCAGTTGCAAGGATACAAACGTCAGGTTTAAGCTCACGAATCATGTCCGCGTTGGCCGCTGTCTCTAGGATAACCTCGACACCAAGACGATCTAATTCCATTGCCAACCAACGTGTGATACCCGCCATCTGGTCACGTTGAGGGGCTTTCGCAGCAATGGTGATTTGTCCACCAAGCTCACTCGCTTTCTCAACCAACGTCACTTTGTGACCACGTTCAGCTGCAACGCGAGCCGCTTCCATACCACCAGGACCACCACCAATCACGACAACTTTACGAATTGGCCCCGTGGTTTTTTCGATAAGATGAGGCATGCCCATATGTTCACGGGATGTCGCCGCGTTTTGGATACACAATACATCCAGGCCCATGTACTGACGGTCAATACAGTAGTTCGCACCAACACATTGACGAATTTGGTCGGTTTGGCCGAGTTTGATTTTGGTGATCAGGTGTGGATCCGCAATGTGCGCACGCGTCATACCAACAAAATCCACATAACCCGCTTCCAGAATACGTTTAGCTTGGTTTGGATCTTTGATGTTTTGCGCGTGGATAACCGGTACCGAAACCACTTCTTTAATACCAGCCGCCAAGTGTAGGAATGGCTCTGGCGGGTAGCTCATGTTAGGAATAACGTTTGCCAGGGTGTTGTGCGTATCACAACCAGAACCAACAACGCCGAAGTAATCGACCATCTTAGTCGCATCGTAGTACGCCGCAATTTCTTTCATGTCGTCATGGTTCAAGCCATCAGGATGGAACTCATCACCAGTAATACGCATGCCAACAACGAAGTCAGGACCAACCGCTTCACGTACCGCTTTTAGTACTTCCATACCAAAGCGCATGCGGTTTTCAAAACTGCCACCCCACTGGTCCGTACGTTTGTTAACACGTGGAGACCAGAATTGGTCGATCATGTGCTGGTGAACCGCAGACAGTTCAACACCGTCTAAGCCACCTTCTTTCGCGCGAACGGCTGCTTTCGCGAAGTCGTCGATGATGCGCCAGATTTCTTCTTCTTCGATGGTCTTACATGTTGCGCGGTGCACTGGCTCACGTACACCAGACGGAGACATTAGGTTTGGCCAATGCTCACCATCCCAACGAGAACGACGTCCCATGTGAGTAATCTGGATCATGATCTTGCCACCATGCTTATGCACAGCATCAGCTAGATTTTGGAAATGAGGAATGATGCGGTCAGTTGAAAGGTTAACTGAGCTCCACCAGCTTTGCGGGCTATCAATTGAGACCACACTTGAACCGCCACAGATACACAGACCACAGCCACCTTTGGCTTTTTCTTCGTAGTATTTTACGTAGCGATCGGTCGTCATACCACCGTCGGTTGCATAAACTTCTGCGTGCGCAGTACTGACAACACGGTTACGAATGGTCGTTTTGTTAATTTTTAATGGTTGGAATAGAATATCGAACTGAGACATGATTTACCCCTGTACCAGCCTCGCTTGCGAACAAGCAAGGCGGTCTTCCTTGACTGACTTACAAATGGATTGATATTGGTGTTTAGCCGATTGGTGTTACTTCAAAGACGCCGTAATCACACCCTTCCTCAGCACCACTTTGTGTTTGTACTGCTTTGGTTTTCACTGACAAACCTAAGCTCTCAGCGATTTGGTCGATTGCGCCAGCGAACCAGCCTGTAAACATGTAATCAACTTTGCGGTTAACTTTTCCGTACTGGTATACGAAACATGAATTTTCT
This sequence comes from Vibrio sp. J1-1, assembly GCF_021728395.1. Taxonomy (GTDB): domain Bacteria; phylum Pseudomonadota; class Gammaproteobacteria; order Enterobacterales; family Vibrionaceae; genus Vibrio. The sequence continues at coordinate 16,739 of NZ_JAKKCM010000001.1, forward strand.
AAACGAACTCGCGCTTCACCTTTCGCAATATCAAGGTGCTCAGTGACAAAGAAACCCCAGCCGCGTTGAGATAAGCGTTTCATGTAATGTTCAAATACGGCATCGCCAGAAAGGCCGTGTTCTTCGGCTTCTTTCTCACACCAGTAGTAAGCGGACTTGTAGCCAGCTTTGTACAAAATATCTGCGTAACGCTCCGCACCGATCTCTTCTTCAATACCCATATGGTTATTTACAAAAAAGTGACGCGGTACATACAACATTGGTAAGGCATCCGTTGTCCATACCCCTGTTTCGTCATCGACCAAGATTGGCATTTCAGGTGCGTGTGTACTCATATCGTATTCTTCCTTTTATACAATTAACTAACTCGTTATATATTTATATTTTTATGGTGAAACGCTGTGGTTATTCACCCCACACTTCGCCTAGCACGCGAAGCCAGTTTTCGCCCATGATCTTGCGAACTTGAGTTTCAGAGAAACCGTAACGCAACAGTGCTTCTGTTAAATTAGGGAACTCACCTAATGTACGAATGCCTTCAGGGTTAATGATTTCGCCAAAGTTGGTTAGTCGGCGTGCATAACCTTTGTCATGCGTTAACCACTCGAAGAAAGGCTGACCGTGACCTTGTGTGAAATCAGTACCGATACCGATTTGGTCTTCACCAACCAGGTCAAAGATGTAAGCGATCGCTTCAACGTAGTCATCAATCGTTGAATGAATGCCGTTTTTAAGAAAAGGTGCGAACATCGTTACACCAACAAAGCCGCCATGGTCTGCGATAAATCTCAGTTCTTCATCTGACTTGTTGCGCGGGTGATCTTTTAAACCACTAGGTAGACAATGTGAGTAACAAACTGGTTTTTCAGAAGCCAGAATCACTTCTTTGGAAGTCTTAGCGCCCACGTGCGATAGGTCACACATGATGCCCACTTTATTCATTTCCGCGACAATCTCGTGGCCGAAACCAGACAAACCACCGTCACGCTCATAACAACCGGTACCAACCAGGTTCTGAGTGTTGTAACACATCTGAACAACGCCAACACCCAGGTCTTTAAAGACTTGCACATAGCCAAGCTGGTCTTCAAAAGCATGAGCATTTTGAAAGCCCATCATGACGCCGGTTTTACCCTGCTGCTTCGCTTTGCGGATGTCGTCAGTCGTGCGAACTTTAAGCACCAAATCATTGTTTTCTTCAAGAAGGTTATTCATCTCAACGATATTGTTTACCGTATTCTGAAAGCCTTCCCAAACTGAAACTGTACAGTTTGCAGCAGTGATGCCGCCTTTGCGCATATCTTCAAACAGTTCTCGGTCCCACTTCGCGATAACTAGGCCATCAATCACTATCGAATCATCATGCAAGTCCGTTGCGTTCATTTTTAAATCCTATTCTTCCCTTTCCTCGTTAGCCTCCAGAATAGGTATTACGGTCGATTAAAAGTGTTCTAAAAACGGCATTCCGAATCCCTTTTGCGTAACGCCACGCGACAAACTGCAAACCAAAAAAAACCGCCATCCTGCTGGATGGCGGTCTTTTTTAGAACAAACGACTTAGATGGAGATTGAGCCATATGTGGGTTCATGCTGCGCTTCAAACAACGCTTTCGATGAGCGCAACGGCTCATCAAATTGCATTAAATCCACTATGGTATTTGATTCTAAGGCCGGCGGAGCGACACTCACATTGGCTACAGCAGCTGAATGTGTCCCCAATCTTTCCGCTTTCGGGGAGATCCCAATATGAACGCGGTAACACTTACTAAAGTGTGGTGAAGAGACAAATCCACATGCTGTTGCGATCTCAATAATCGACATTGATGTTTGTCTTAATAGTTGTCTTGCACGGTTCAATCTTAGCTTGAGGTAGTATTTTGATGGTGAGCATTGCAAATATTTCTGGAACAGACGCTCTAACTGACGACGAGATAGCCCTACGTAAACCGCTAATTCATCCAGTTCGATTGTCTCTTCAATATTCGCTTCCATTAAAATAATAGCTTCAACTAGCTTAGGCTGAGCTGTACCAATCGTATGCTTCAGTGGAATACGCTGTGTATCACTTTCGCCACGAATATTGTCACAAATGAACATTTCAGAAATACTTGAGCCAAGCTCACGACCATAGTCTTTCTGAATCATAGTAATCATCATGTCTAATGGTACTGAGCCACCACTGCATGTCATTCGATCACGGTCAATAACAAACAAGTGATTGAGACAATTAACGCGAGGATGACGTTCCTGCAGCGTAGCAAGACATTCCCAGTGCACGCTGCACTGATAACCGTCCAGCAACCCCGCTTCCGCTAACACGTAAGCCCCCGTACATACACCACCAAGGCCAACATGTTTACGAGCTAAAGACTGTAACCACGTGACTTGTTTACGCGTGAAACTGCGTGTGATATTCACTCCACCCACAACAATCAGTGTATCTAGTTGTGGAGCATCAGCCATCGAGCAATCTGGCTGAATGGTAATACCGTCACTAGCTTCAACGTTATCACCATCTTCTGATATCACATACCAATCATACAGTTCTTTCCCTGTCAGTTGGTTTGCCATGCGCATCGGTTCCACCGCTGATGAAAACGCAAGCATAGTAAAATTATCTAACAACAAAAAACCAATACGGTTTACTTCCTTGTTCGATGAGCAATCGAACTGATTTATTGAGACTGACATAGCGCACTCCAATGTAAAGGAGATTTATTATTAACCGGTAGCACTAGCTATTTTTTGTTTTGGCTTAGCGCACCGAATCGAACACTTTTGTCTAAGCAACAATTATGCCTATATATCTAAATACAGCGCATATTTTTGCAACGTCAAGCTTAAAACTACAAGGGTCAATATATCTATTTGAATAGCTTGCTTATTTCTTTTGACAAGCCGGAAACAAATTTTGTCTCCGCAGCATCCTAAAGGTGCCTCTCACCAACCGACCGCAATCTCACGCACCAAAATGATGCAAAGTCAAACAAACAGTCAACATAACCGACCCAATAAAAACTTTACAATTTAGAGACTTAGAGCAATTATTCGGTTCCATTTAAAACAATGATATAGCTAGAAAAAAACCGTAAATGTATTGGCATAACAAGACGGTAAACTAATTGTTTTAAACGTTACACGCCCGTAACATTACAGTTAATAAAGCGGCAATTCAGTGAATCCGCACACATAAATAGCCTTCTTGACGAAAAAATTTATTGCACTCTGGGATAAATAACTATGCTGGATGGAAACAAATAATCCGACAACTGTGGTCAAAAGATGTTGGCTTCTTTTAGGGGGTATTTCACTTGTTGTCAGCTTTGATATTTTAAGAGTAAAAATTAAGTCATGTGACTGAGAGGCTGAGCTAGAAGCTTAATAACGTAAATCTCAATGTAAGATGAATAAAATAATCAATAATGGGCTTTATTATGTGCATCAAATTGAGCAAAATACGCGGTTTATGATCATGCGAACAATAGCTTAGAGTAATAGCGGCCCTCTTTGATGAAAAAATAGAGCATGACTTTGATGACAACGCGGCCTTAAACAACAATCTGCATGTGGAGAAACGATGTCCCAACCTGAAGCTCAAACTGCCGAGTTAACTTACTCAGAAACAGTCAGACTAAGTTTCAAACTACAAAAGCTGTTCAAGGTGACAATAGCTACAATTGCCATCATCTCTGCTGGTATCTACACCTATATGTTGCAGCCGCAGTTTGTATCACCTAATGTCAAAGCGGGCAGCTATCAAGGTAAATACGTTGATGGGAAGTTTTATAATATTGAGGATATTCCGGTATCCACATCGAGCGAAGGAGCATTGGTTGGATTCTACCGCTTCTTCACCGAGCCGGTTGTCGATGCCGTTCCGGCAACTAATTTGCCTTCAGTAAAGTCGGACCTACTGGGTCTGAATCCACGTGATAATGTTATGGTCTGGATGGGACATTCGAGCTATTTTATTCAACTAGATGGCATTAGATACTTAATTGATCCAGTCTTCAGTGAAAATGCTTCCCCGGTCCCGTATACCAATGTCGCTTTTCCTGGCAGTAATGTTTACACCGCGGATGACATTCCACAGATTGATTACCTGTTGATTTCTCACGACCACTGGGATCATCTCGATTACCCGACGATCAATGCGCTCAAAGCAAAAATCGATCATATTGTGGCCCCAATCGGTGTCGGTTCATATTTCACTCAGTGGGGGTTCGACCATGAGCATATCACTGAAGGCGACTGGTATGATTCGCTCACAACCGATACTGGTCGTATTCATATTCTTCCAGCTCAACACTTTTCGGGTCGATTGCTAAAACGTAATCGTACACTTTGGGCATCATTTGCCATCACATCGGGTAAGCATAAGATTTATCTTGGTGGTGACAGTGGCTATGGTGACCATTTTAAAGACATAGCCAATGAGTTTGGCGGCTTCGATCTCGCCATACTGGAAGCAGGACAATACAACAAAAACTGGTCACTTATCCATATGACGCCGGAAGAAGTCGCTCTGGCGGCCAACGATCTCAATGCAAAAGCTTTATTGCCCTCGCACAATAGTAAATTCAAACTATCCAAGCACGCTTGGTATGAACCCTTGGATCGGATTACTCAGGCAAGTCAGCAACAAGATTACCGCTTAATGACACCAATGATTGGGGAAATAGTCGGATTGGATGATAACAACCAGACGTTTTCTCGATGGTGGAAATAACGGTTAACGTGGTGAAGAATGAATTATCTTTGGTGGTTAATCTTTGCCTAAAAAAGAAGAAAATATCACCACACATTGGGCAATTTCCATTCTCATAGTGGAAAGGGTCGGCATCATGCTTAAAACCGCTTCTCTGGGATCCATCTATTTACGCCAGTCACCCAGGCTTGGTATAACAATAGAAAGAAAAATAATAGCGTTCATACGAGAAAGGAAGCACAGTGAAGATTTGTTTAGACAACGTAATTGCAAAAGGGAACACCTCCAACTTAACGATTGAGCACTGGAAAATAGAAAGCGGACATTCATGGGGTATTTTCAGTGCCGAAGGAGATATCGGCTCTCTGCTTGGGGACCTGCTTTGTGGGGAGCTTTTGCCAACCAATGGCGAGTTAGACCTTGGCGGATTAAAAGTTGCCCAAGTCTCTCTGTCTGAACAGCAACGACTGCTCGATTCTGAACTCAAAAAAGACGACACCGACTTTCTCGACCGAATTGACCAAGGCAGTACCGTCTATGCGTTGATATTTGAACGCTGCCAAGACGAAGAACTAACGCTTAAACTCATCGAAGAGCTTGATCTCTCGCATCTTCAGCAAAGTGGTTTCCGTGTGTTGTCTACTGGTGAAACCAGAAGAGTAATGTTGGCACGTGCTTTGGCCACACAGCCCGATTTAGTCTTGTTGGACAACCCTTTCACCGGACTGGATGTAAGTCATCGAGCAACATTGGCAGACTACTTACACACGTTATCTCAGTCGCTACAAATGCTGATCACCTTCTCTCGAGAATCCGATATGCCAGAGTGGATTGACCGCGTTGCTCTGTTTAATGCTGGCAAGCTAGACAGCACCATGGATAAACAAAGCTGGGATCAACACCCAATCATTGAGCAAATAAAATCTCAGTCAGAGAAGCAAAGCGAAGAAATGATGGCGCTCATACGCCAGCATCAACACGCTACCCATTTCGAAAACCCAATCTTCGAGCTGAAAAATGGTCACGTCGAATATACCGATAAAAAGATTTTCACAGACTTGAACTGGCGCATCGACAAAGGCCAACACTGGCAGGTAAAAGGGCCAAACGGATGTGGTAAAAGTACGTTGCTAGGCATGATCTTCGGCGATCACCCTCAATGTTACAGCAACGACATCCATATTTTCGGTAAAAAACGCGGCTCGGGTGAAACCATCTGGGAGATCAAACAACACATCGGCATGGTCTCCTCCGCATTGCACCTACAGTACCGTGTTAACTGCAGCGCATTAGAAGTAATTTTGTCGGGGTTCTATGACTCGATTGGTTTGTATCATCAACCGACACGCAAAGAGATGGAAGTCGCGAAAGAGTGGCTTGAAATCCTGCATATGAGCCAATACCAAAAAACGTCATTTCGACAATTAGAGTACGGGCAGCAACGCTTGTTACTGATTGCACGTGCGATTGTAAAACAACCAACCTTGCTGATTCTGGATGAGCCATATCAAGGATTGGACTTTTTAGGCCGACGTCTAGTCAAGAATACTCTAGAGCTCATCGCACGCGAGAACTTAAGTCAGTTGCTTTATGTCTCGCATTATCAAGAAGACCGTTTAGAAAGTATCAAAAACGACCTGGAGTTTGTTTTCGATAATGATGTGCAGTGCTATCGAACTCAAATTCATCAGTCGTAACAAGCACAAGCGTGACACTTAAATACAGTATCCGATTAAGTGATCGGTCGTCGTGCGAGACGACTTTATGGTAACGGCTTGGAATAGAGGTATCTCTCATGATATTGCACGCCCAATTTCTTCAGGAGCTCTGCTTGCTCAGGCGTTTCGACACCTTCCGCAATAAGCTTAACCTTCAACTGAGCTTGTAAGACCGCAAACAAATAACCTCGCATCTGGAGGTTATTTGAGCTTATTTACCATTTAATGCGCAACCGACTCCCTCTTGAGACAAAACCACGGGGTTTATCTCGGCCCAAGCTTTTCTCACTTAGTAAGAATTACCTATAAAAATTATTTTCATTTTCTCAGCAATTAAGAATTATAGTTGTCCTATATCATCCAACAAGTTACAACCTGTACATGACAACAAACAAAGCAAACGCTAATCAGGTAAACGAAAAGGCGCTGCAATTATTAATGAAAGTAGCGGTAAGCCAATTCCCAGTATCTGCGAAAACACTAAGTGAGCAATTAAACGTACCATTGAGCAGTCTTTACCGGCATTTGAAACTGCTAAAAGAATGGAACTTGATTGAAGAAAGCGTCCACGACAAGACATTTGTAGTAGGACCAGCTGCACTGCTATTGATGCACAGCTATGAAAGCTCACAACACGGTCTTGATATGGTTGAAACCATCTTGGCTCGCTTAGTTCAGCAGACCGGAGAAATGGCAGCCTATATGGTTCCTTCTGGTTATCGGGCATTGTGTGTCAGACAAAAAGAAAGTATGCAGGCGCTACGGTGCAGCTTCGTCCAGGGTCAAAGTCAACCCCTGCTTCGTGGCGCCTCATCCAAAGTGATGCTGGCTTATATGCCTAAGAGTCGTGGCGAGAAGATCTTACGCTACTTCAAACAGGACCATTGTCTTGATGAATGGGAACAAGAGTTTGCCACGATCAGAAAACACGGATACGCCGTCAGTACTTCTGAAATTGATCCTGGTGTCTCTGGTATCAGTGCACCTGTCATGAAAGGAAGTAAACTCGTTGGCGCAGTTTCGGTTATGGCTCCAGCTCACAGGGTCGAAAAGGACAAGCAACGTATCGTTTTACACGTGTTGCAGGCGGCAAGGGCACTACCACCAGAAAGGTAATTCATCATGTTGAGCTTTTTCAAACGTTATAAATTTCATCAACCAACACATCCACCAGTTCAGCACTACCCTTTTTCATTTATGACGGTTTGTGAGCGCGTTGCTCCTATGTCAAAAGGCGCGTTTGAATTAGCCGATCAAAGCTTAGAAAGCGCGAGCGAATGGCTCTATCAGCAACATGATCAAACTACAGCTGCGCATTGTGGTCATTTTACTCATGCTCAATTGGAGAACGGGGATTTTCAGGAAGCACTTAGCTTGGCACTTTCCCGTCATTCCATTCCAGTATTGGTAACCAATTGTACCGAAGCCATTTTGTCTATGCTGCCAGTGGTCACCGCTTGCCAAGACGACGTTGGTATATTGCATATAGGCCACAAAATGCATTTAAAGCCGACACTAGAGCCAAAGGTGGGATCTGCATTTCATTTTGCGCTTTCTCGCTACCCAAACGTTAGGCTGCTTTTTGCGGGTGTTAACCAACAAGATACCAAGCAAGAAACATGGGAATATGCTGAGGACCAAGGCTGTGGCTGGATAACCGATAGAGAGTTTACTTTTCGACACCGTAATCATGTCAAACAACAAGTTGGCAATTATCTCGACCGTTGCGACCAAGTGATTATTTCGGTTGATTTAGGTTCGCTTATCGCAAAAAACGACCTTGATGGTGAGATGTCTTTAGATATTCAGATGGTGCTGAGAACCATCAGGCTATGTTTGGTCTCGGGCAAAGTAAAAGCCATACAGTTGGTTGGTGATCGTGACCGTTTAGTCTATTCAAGACAAACCAAAACGATTATTGAGGAACTGTATCAAATAGCGCCACTTTTAGATCACGCGGCCTGATAGCAAGATAGAACCGATAAAATAAAAGCGCCCTCCAACTGAAGGGCGCTTTTGTTCAATTTATACCGTCACAATATTGGTTATTTCGCTCGACGTGCTTTCAAACGCTTCACCATAGCCAGACGGCGCTCTGCAGAACCTTGGTCTGTTGCAGATTGGTTAGGGTTATTACGACGTCCTTGACGGTTTTTAAATGCCGGTTTGGAGTTCAGCTTTTCGATGTACGACTCACGCTGTTTTGGCTCATAACCTGCAAGCTCAATACGGCGAATTCGTTGTTGAATCAAGGTTTCAACTTGTACAACGGTCAGCTCTTCATCTCGGTTTACGAAGGAAACCGCATGCCCTTGCTTACCAGCACGACCAGTACGGCCAATACGGTGAACGTAGTCTTCGGCAAGGAACGGCATATCGTAGTTCACGACATGTGGCAGATCAGCGATATCCAACCCACGAGCGGCAACATCGGTTGCTACCATCACACGCACTTTGCCTGATTTGAACTCTTCAAGCGCACGACGTCGAGCACTTTGCGCTCGGTCACCGTGACAAACTGCCGCTTTGATACCATCAAGCTTCAATTCTTTAACCACTTCATTTGCGGTTTCTTTGTAGTTCACAAACACCAACACTTGTTGCCAGTTTTTGCGACCAATCAGTTCAGAAAGCAGCTCGGTTTTACGCTCTTGATCAACGGGGTAAAGTACGTGAGCAACAGTTTGTGCTGTTGTATTGGCGCGCTCAACCTCGATGCGTTTTGGTTTACGCAGAATGTCTTTTGCCAATAGGTTTAGCTGGCTGGATGTCGTTGCAGAGAACATCATGATCTGCGGATCCGTGTCCACATCTAACATGATTTTACGCACCGCGTGAATAAAGCCCATATCCAGAATACGGTCAGCCTCATCAAAAACGAGGAACTCTAAGTTTGCAACGGAGACATTACCTTGCTCAATGTGCTCTTCCAGACGGCCCGGTGTTGCCACAAGAATATCGACACCGTTTTCGAGCGCTGAGACTTGTGAAGACATTTTACGGCCACCAAAAACTGCCACCACCGATAAGTCGGTATATTTGGTGTACGCTTTGATGTTGTCAGCAATCTGCTCTGCCAGTTCACGCGTTGGAGCAAGAATAAGCGCACGCGCGGTCTTACGTGAAGCACTGTGATCACTGTCTAGCAGTCGCTGAATCATAGGCAATGAAAACGCGGCCGTTTTACCAGTACCAGTCTGAGCTGTAGCGAAGATATCATGGCCTTTACGAGCCATTGGAATCGCCTTCTGTTGAATTGGCGTTAACTTTTCATAACCGCATTCTGCCAGCGCTTTTACGACTTCTGGTGCAAAACCTTGAGATGAAAATGACATTGAGCGTATTCCTTAAACAAACCACTAAAAATAGCGTTAAAAATTCAGCCGTGCACTATACCCGAATTTAAGTGATTTATCTCACTTTTATCTCTTTTTTCAGTTTTAAGTCTGTACCAACAGATTAAGCAGCAAACACTAACACCGCATTGCTTGACCGCTTAGGTAAGATACCCAGGTAACTGATTATTGCTCTATCCCAGACAGTTTAAGCAGAACACGTTCTAACTCATCCCAAGGAAGCAACTGAGAGTCGATCACTTCTAATCTCGATTCAAACCCTTCAAGGCTGATTTCATTAACCGTAACCACCGCATTCGCCACATTAAATGCGTAACAGCCTCGATCAGTATTCACCACGGCTTTTACGCGCTCTGCCGTTAAGGCCGATAGCATGGAGAAAAGCTGATCGAAATCGAACGTATGCTCTGCGCCAAATAACCAACCACAACTAAAATAGCCCTGCCCCTTATTCTCTTTACGAATGAAAGCTTCACCCGGTGGCAGTTGAAATTGTGGTTCTTGATGCGCGTGTTCATGATGATGAGACTCAATATGCGAAGAAGCACTGCCATGGACTCGTTCAATATCTAACACTTCGATGGGTAGGTCACCGTCGTGAATCAGCTTGCTAAACACTTTGGAGGGTGACTGATCGGTGATCCAGTCGTTAAACACATCGATGTCGTGGCTAGTACAAAGGTCGACTTTGCTGCCAATAACCACATCGGCACAGTCTAGCTGATCAACGAAGTTTTGATTCGATAGGTGCTTTTCACTGCTTAAATTACGAGGGTCGACCAATGCGATTGTCGCTTTAAGATCAACATACGGTAGATACTGCTCAGAAGTCAGTGTCGCAATCACTTGCTTTGGATGACCAAGTCCAGTCGGTTCGATAAGTAAACGGTCGGGCTTTTGACGCAACAAAGCGGTAATGCCCACCGACATAGGAACACCAGCCGTACAGCACATACAACCGCCAGGTACTTCTTTTATCAACGCACCTTGGTCTGTCATCAAAGCGCCATCAATACCAATCTCACCAAACTCATTGACTAAGACAGCCCAGTTTTCGTCTTCTGGTTTTTTCTTTAGAAGGTTTAAGATCGTCGTCGTTTTACCTGATCCCAAAAAACCAGTCAGTATGTTGGTAGGTACTCTTTTTGACATGCTTTTCTCCGACGTTAGTGCATTCATACTCTGTCAAAGTATACGGACAACGTGATGTGCTTCAATGATTTTGTCACTGTGGAACCACCACGACAGTAGAATCTCTCACGTTGATATTATTAAAGATAAATATCACATCGAGAAATCTGCAAGCGGGTTATATTAATAATCGGTTGTCAGCAACTCTTTCCGCCTGTGACAGCAACATCCGTACTGTGATTAACAACCACCTGCGCCATCAATGGACTCACCTTCTAACCTATTAATCGCTGATTCGCTGATTCGCTGATTCGCTGGCCCAAATACTAATTTGATTGCCCTATTCACTCTTAAACATTATATGAAGACCGTTGAAAATTTTTAACGAAAGTACCAGAAACTTGGTTTCTCGTCTTAACTTAGGTAGAGTACGCGCCACAAAATATCTGCTATTCGAAGAGATTGAATACCATGAACATTGATGATCAAGTGATCGAAACCATTGAAGAGCTAGAAACCTTTCTGCATTTAGTCGAAAGCGGTGCTCTGGGCCTAGAAGGCGTGGCAGGAATTGCACTTGCGACGACAAATAGCGATGGCCGCCCATTTGTCGCAGTTTTGGGAGATAACCACCAGCTACTTCTTGGTCGCTGGGTTTCAAAATACGTCTACGACAACGGCAAAGATATCGTTCGAAACGGTCCATCTCGTACACATTAATGTGAATGTGATTAACTATTAGCTTGCTTTTTATAAGCAAGCTTTTTTGTATTTAATCCGTACTATTCAACTAGTTCACAAGAACAACATCAAGATTTAGGCAACTGATCACACAATACGCATTAGATTTTGGGTATAAACGTACTAATCATAAAAATTAAGACGTGAATTAGGACGTGAACAATGAATAACTCTTTCGACTACACTATGCCCAACAATGAAGGATTCTTTGGCGAATATGGCGGCAGTTTTGTCCCACCAGAGCTTGAGCAAATCATGCGAGACATCAACGCTGCCTATGAAGAATGTAGTAAAGACCCTGAATTTAAAGCAGAATTGGCACGCCTATACAAACACTTTGTCGGTCGACCGAGCCCTATTTTCCACGCTGAAAACTTGTCCAAAAAGTACGGTGCCGATATTTATCTAAAACGCGAAGATCTCAACCACACTGGTGCCCATAAGATTAACCACTGTTTAGGGGAAGCAATTCTCGCTAAAAAAATGGGTAAGAAGAAACTGATCGCAGAGACTGGCGCTGGTCAACATGGCGTAGCATTAGCGACAGCAGCAGCACTTGTCGGATTAGAGTGCGATATTTATATGGGCGAGGTGGACATCGCTAAAGAACATCCAAACGTGGTTCGAATGAGAATCCTAGGTGCCAATGTGATTCCTGCAACGCACGGGCGTAAAACGCTGAAAGAAGCTGTAGACGCAGCATTTGAAGCCTATTTAAAAGATCCAGTGACCCAACTGTATGCCATTGGCTCGGTCGTAGGCCCTCACCCGTTCCCTAAAATGGTTCGTGACTTCCAATCTATTATTGGGAACGAGGCTCGAGTTCAGTTTAAAGAAATGACGGGTAAATTACCGAATAACCTCGTTGCATGTGTGGGTGGTGGTTCCAATGCAATGGGCTTGTTCAGTGCCTTTTTAGACGACGAACAGGTCGCGATTCACGGTGTTGAGCCTGCTGGTCGCTCTTTAGACAAAGTAGGTGAACACGCAGCAACCCTTAGTTTGGGCGAACCGGGCATCATGCATGGTTTTAAATCTTACATGCTAAAAGATGAACAAGGTGAACCTCAGGAAGTTTATTCTGTGGCAAGTGGACTAGACTACCCGTCTGTTGGTCCGCAGCACAGTTACCTAAAAGATATCGGTCGTGTGAATTACGGTTCGATCACTGACGACGAAGCAATAGACGCGTTCTTTGAACTGTCACGTGAGGAAGGCATTATTCCCGCGATTGAGTCGTCTCACGCGGTGGCTTACGCAATAAAACTTGCTAAACAAGGAGAAAAAGGTTCGATTCTTATCAACCTGTCTGGCCGCGGTGATAAAGACATTGATTTTGTAGTCGAAAACTACGGTGCGAAATATGGGATTGAATCGCTGATCTAAGCTTACTGTTTCTACTTGAAGCCACCGATAATAGGTGGCTTTGTTGTATCTAGCGTTAGTGAATATTCTATCTTTTTTACATTCACTTAAGTGGCTTCACTACAGAATGTAAGCTCTCGATTTTCAGCGCTAAGCACAACTTGAGTAAATCCCCCAACTCGCCGCTTGGTAATTAAGGTACGACAGAATCGCTCGGTGATCACAAACCGGAGATTATCCTCTGTAACTCATTTATGGACAAAACCAATTTAGCTGACGATCGCGTAAGTTGGCTTATATCATTACCAAAACTAATGCTTTTTACGTCTAACTAGTTTCTGAACGTCTCGAACATACTGATATAAATATATTGTCAGATCTTGTATAAGCGTAACCGCACCAATGCCTTATTGGAATTTTTTACACATTTTCTTTTGTGCCATACTTGCAAATTCTTTTTGGCTCAAACCTTGTGGTTCTCCTTGGTATTTATATATTTGACCAAATACAGCTTGAGACATTCCTGATACATATCCAACCATGAATCCTCGTTTAGTATTGCTCAGGAACTCACCTTTCGTATATGTTTCCAAAGAATCATACATATGATTCGTTAGTTTATTGTGTAATAGATTATCATTATTATATTTAGCAATTGCTGCACAAAGTGCATATGGTGTCATTTGCTCATAATATTCTTGAGTATCCATCTTAGATAAGGAAAATGAGTTGAATGAAAAAAACAATGATCCTAGTAGAATAATATATTTTTTGATGTTCATGTATAATATCCAAAAGCTTTAATAAATAATATTTTGTTATTTTAAACTCGATTATATTTTCCTTAGATAAGGAAAAACACATTGAAACCTTAAACGTTTGTTAGGAAAATCTCACTGAAAATTATCTTTTTGAGAAACAATCGTGCTAATAGCAGCAATCATCGTAACTATGCTACTAATAGATGCTTGAATTGCCTCACCAAATTCTTTATATGGATTAGTCCAAAGAATGAACGCACTAAAAGACAAAATTACACCAAGTATTGTCACCATTATAGTAGCCGTTATTACTTTTCCTTTTGGCGCTAAATATAAAGTAATGTATGAAAACAACCAGCCAAAAATCGCAGAAGAGAACACAGGCATTATGTATAAGAAATACCATCCATCTTCCCTAAAACCACCTTGCATCTTCATTCCAAACCATTGAATTAAAGCAAGAAGAAATGCCCCTAAAGTAGCTCCAATCACCGACGCAAAAGGCAAAATTGGCCAGAGCCACCACTTTGAAGAGCTATTGTTATCTAATTGTTCATGTACCATATGACTAATTCCTTTCATCCTAATGTAGTTCGTTAAGTGGTGAACAACGTCAATCTCCTAACTAAATCATGTAACCTAAACACTGAAGCCGATACGAACCGAAACCGCCAAGTATTGTAAATCCGCCTTGAACGCTTGTTAAATTACGATTCAATGTTACATGTCACTAAATTAGATTACCTAGGATTTTTATGTCCCACCTTTAGGGCCAGTTTCTTCATCTTTACCATGACAAGCTGGCTTTCACATAGTCATTAATTACGTCCCATATGACGCCATATTGCAACAGTACACATAAAAATAGTTCAAGTAGGTGAATTAAGTTATGTTTCTTGTACTCTTCCTACTCATAATGTGACCGACCCAAAAAAGCCTCCAACTGGTTGATGTTTCGTCGATGACGTATTTATGTCACATGTATTAGTAAAGTTGTGCCAAAGACAGACTAGTGTAATGGGATCTTAACCTGAGCGAAGAAGATTTTGGACAAAAGCTTCTTAGTTAAAATAACTTATCGGCATCAGTTCAGATAAGAAAAAGTATCTTGAAGCCTTAGTCGTTTGTTAAATGTTGTCTAATTTGAATTTTATGGTTTCAATTTGAGAATCTATTTTAATTCCAATTTGGGTATACCACGATTGAACATCATCAAAAACACTGGTATATATAAATTCATCATTTTTATTTTTAATTGTCACTAACTTCCCATTTGCATCTCGCTGTTCTAGTTTTACTCTAGTAACCGGAAAGCCAGCTAAATCAAGTTCGTGCCAATCTGAAGCTCTGTAAACAGCAGAACAGTTTTTTTCAAAAAAATATGGACCCGGTTCAGTAATTCCTTGAAGGTAAGACATTAGTTCATCACACCCTTTTGAGTGCGTGTAACTAAGCCTCCTCAAACGCAGACGTTCTTCAAAATCATTAACTATGAAGCTAGCATTATCAAAAGAATGCTCTAAATTTCCCCATAACTCTTCATACTTACTTATGTACTTATGAAGGTGATTAATTGAAACTTCTTTGTTCTGAATTTGAAGAAGCTCCCCAATTCTAATTAGATCTTCTCCAGAATACTTTTCTGCTTCATGGACAAAGTGTCGGTGCCAAGCATTGAGTGCCATTTTTAACTTTTTGGCTTCGGAAAGTTCCACATCCAATCGCATTTGTTTTTTCCATATTGATGCAGACTGTTCTGCAACTCTTGCACTCCGAGAGGCACTTAATGCAGCATAGGCTGTAGCAAGCGCTGCGACACCAGTAAACACAACGCCTAAAATAGCACTTACATCAAAAGGGATTTTTTCAATATATATAGCTGAAATACTGCCTAATAAAAAAACGATCGATGTAGTTAATATTGTTAGTATCTTTTTCAATGGCCAAAAACCTCGATTAAATATTTAAAAGTATCTTTTAACTAGACACATTCCATATAAGTTTATAGAAAGTACCGAATACAGTCTCTTATCATATAGTTTTATTTAATTAAAAATAAAACAAAACTTCAAAATAAAGACAGTGTCGGCATTACATCCTCCACAAAACTGACTTCATATCTAGTTATTAGAAAAAATAGGTCAAATAATGACAAAAGAAATGTGTTCTAAATCTTGAACTGACACTCTTTGGGGCAAATTCGTGTTTCATGCCCAGCCAGCACTGTTCTGGAAATGTTTAACTTGCCTCCTGATTCTGTAGTTGGTGTGACGGAAGCAAACGGCGCTTGCTGGTACGGTCTATCATAATAATGCCCATAGGGTCTGGCTAAGTTTCATCAAATACTCAGAAGGATAAAGTTTTCATGGTTAAAAAACTGAAAAGAAAAACCAAAGACCTGATTGAGTCTGAGTATATTTTGGGTGGTGTTTTCACTGCCTCTTTTCTTGAGTCCACGATTGTACCGATTCCATTGGAAGCATTGCTTATTCCACTGTTGCAGGAACGGCGCGATAAGCTCTGGCAGATTGCGTTAATGGCCACTGCAGGCTGTATCGTGGGCGCGCTATTCGGATATGCGCTTGGATACTACACTTTCGAACTACTACGAGATTATATAGTGGCAAACTGGGTAACAGAGCAACGCCTCGATACTGTCATACTAAAAATAAATACCGAAGGTTTCTGGTTTATCATGACCTTGGGAATAGCGCCCATCCCATTCCAAATTGCTATGTTGGCGGCAGGAGCAACTCATTTTTCGCTCCCTTTGTTTCTACTCGCGACGGGACTATCTCGTGCCATGAGGTACTTTGGTATTGCGTTGGTAGTATATGTTGCCGGTGATAAAGCAGAAGAATTGATAAAAAAATATAAACTTGCAACAGTAGGTCTAATAACGCTGGTATTGATAATAGTCTGGTACCTGAGTACAGGTGGTGGATAGTATACCTGTGATCATTGAAGGTGCTTGATATTCGATGCAATGATACCAATCTAAGAGTGTGAACAATTACCGAAGCAACTGATTTAACATCGTGACTCAGCGAAAAATCCGCTTATTTGGTTGCGTCACACGTATTAGTAAAGCTAAGTCATACGACAAAGCATCCTAGAACAGGCTCAATTAATGCTGGCACACCTTGGGGCAACTTAATGTTACCCCATTTATGTTCCGCTTGTTAGAAAAGGCTGTATCGGTACTTGTTAGTACTCCGTTTTCTCTGAGAGCGTCTTCCAGTTCAACATCAAGGTAACGAATAGTGTTATTGAGTTTTGAATGCCCCAGAACAATCTGTACCGTTCTAATGTTTTCGCTCTGGCATAAATAAAAGTAACTTTGGTAAATCACTCGCTCTTGACTTGCTATCAATGGCTAGGTTCAATAGTGCTAGCTGCAGCCGCGATCGCCGTTGGTCAGGCTGCCTGAAGCGCAGGTGGACAAAAGCAGTTATCTTTCATATCAGAAAGACAACGGCTTTGTGATTAACCATGAAGGAAGTTAGTCGCTACTTTCCAAACTGATAAGAAAGATTCACACTAAGCGTCGTCACATCATTCAGGTCGATGAAGTACTGGTTTAGGTGCCAGCCTGCTGACCATTGATCGCTAAAGTAGTAATCTCCTCCTAGCCCGATATAAGGATCAACGCCTCGCTCTGTACTCGTGATATGCATCCCCTGATAATCACTGTCAAACTCTGCTTTCCAGACAAATCCACCCAGAATAGCTTTCAGTTTGGCGTGCTCATTACGGAAAAGCGCATAGCTAACTTCGGCGGTAAAACCCTCAGCAAGAACAGACGAGACTTTCGCTACCGCTGCATGATACTCAGTCGGGGGCATGATGCTGCTGTCTAAGTCTAGCGTGGCATGTCCCTCACCCAAATCAAGATAGCGTGCCGCCACTGACCAATCCGGATTGAGGTTATAACCAACCCCAATAGACCATGCCGTATCGCGCTTGTCCAAATCCAGAACCGAATACTCTGAGTCAGACACTCGCTCATCGGCTCTACTGAAACCCAGATCCGTAGTCAGATACCAGTTCGCCTGACTGCTAAAGCTTAGCAACGTTAATGCTGCGGCAAGCAGCTTACGGCTATGACGACGAACCATCGCCAAACCACCAAGAATAAACATCACTATTCCACCCATGCTAGCGCCACCTCCGGCGCTATTATTCACAACACCACCGGCTGTTTCAGTGACATTTACTGTTACTTCTCCTGCCGCCGTACCACCATTGCTATCGGTAATACTGTAGGCAATGGTATCTGTTCCATAGAAGTCTACAGGAGCTTCATAGGTAAGCACGTTAGAACTAATCGTTACTGTGCCTAGCGCAGCACTGGCGCTGCTGATTCTCAGTGAGTCGCCATCCGCATCAGTATCGTTATCCAACACATCAACGTCCGCGCTGCCATTTATCGCAACGTAAACCGTGTCATCAACAGCAACAGGTGCACGATTAAATACCGTGGTTGTAGCGACACCACCAGGGTCGATAATACTACCATTAGCCAAGACATCGTCATCATTTGGTCCACCGTCTTCAATGGTTAGCTGCACACACCAATCGCCTTCTGTCAGGCCGGTTGTCCAAGCGCTGTCGCCTGGAGGAGGACAGTATCCTTTTTCACCCGCTGCGGAGGAGACGTAGTTTTTTGTGTCTTCAGTAAATGTCTTCCATTCACCCTCACTGTACTTTCTGTACACTGCATAAGCTGGAATTGGTAATCTCTGTGGGAACACGAGCTGATAGGTCTGACCAACTGCCGGTAATCCGTAAGCGACAAAGTCAAAAATACCACCGACGTTTACCGCTGAATCGTCGGTTGTTAACTCATCGGTGAGCAGTTGTATTCCGCCGGTTTGGTTACCTGCCAGTGTGACGCCTTTGCGCAAACAAACGCCCGGCTCACCTTCTACCAGATAGCGACCTGATACTAAAGCCTGCTCCTGAATAACGTTACATTCACTGATAGCATCCTGATAATCCAAGATACCATCGTTATCACTGTCACCAGAACCTTCCTGATCATCCGGTATTAAGTCACCATCACTATCAGTACTGCCCAGTGCCGCAAATTGATCCACCACTTCAATATAGATATTCGAAGTCAGAGATGCTGAGTCACTGTCGGTTACCACCAACTGAAGTTGATAAACGTCCGACTCCAACGCACTGGGATCAAATTCAAATTCGTTGTCATTTGAACTGATATTGGCCAACGCTGAATTGTCATTGACCCATTGGTATGTATAAGCACCGTCTTCATTCGCATCAGTCACGCTAGCCGTAACTGTCACGGTCTCGTCGCTGTTTTCCACAACAGAGCGAGACTCACCACTTTGAGTGATATCGATACTAACTTTCGGAGCAACGCTCTCTTCACTTATGGTCAGTGTGAAGCTTGATTTACTGCCAAGGTTCAAGCTGTCAGAAAGAGCAATCACCAGCGTTTCGTCACCTTCCGTTTCACTGTCTCCCAGAACGGAAAATTCTATCGTTCCTTCTGTGCCACTTGAGATAGTCACTTTGCCGTCAACGAGGTCATGATCGGAACTATCACTGGTACCGCTCACCGTATAAGGAACCGTTACCGGATACTCAGGAGCCTCTCCGTTCAGGAACACTCTCACACTGTAATCTGAACCTTCGGCGGCTGTCGCATCTTTACTGATAGAGACCAGCGGATGAACCACGACCTGCTGGCTGACCGTTGCCTTGTTGCCATTGGCGTCTTCGGTACTCCAGTACACGGTATGCTTACCCGGCCGGAAGTAGGTTTGCTGATCAACCAGAGAAACCGGCAACGCATTTCCACTACTATCTACGGCGGTTGCTACTCCCAAGTTTACTTTCGTAAATAGTCCGGTCGCATTCACTTCAACACCATTTGGAGCGGTAATGTCCGGTGCTACCTCCACATCCGGCGAGATCACAACGGTGACTTGTCCGGTATCACTAGCATCATTACCGTCGCTCACACCATACTTCAGATTGACCGTACCAATTGTATCTGTAGTCAGAACAATCTGAGAATTAGTAATAGTGGCTGTACCTGAATCCGTTGTTACCCACGCCAGCGTTAATGTATCTCCATCGATATCAGTATCATTACTCAATACATCCAGCCTATAAATACCATCATCCGTTGCAGGAAGCGTAAAGCGATCATCGACAGCTACTGGCGTATCGTTAACAGAGATTACTGTGAGTACTGACGATGTCTCACTCCCCGTCTCAGCGTCGGACGGCGTCACCGTTAGCGTTACATTAGTCGTTTGGTTACTATCGGTCGTAAAGCTTAATATATCTGTTATTGCGAACCAGTTATTCAGGTCTGCAACACTGCCGCTGACCGTTACAATAGCCGTACCGGAACCACTAACCGTCACACCATTTGCCGTACCGTCACCACCAAATACGGTCAGAGCACCACTATCAACACTCAAAGCCACTGAAACGATATCACTTTCCGCGTCAGATAAGCTGATAGCACTAAGATCCAGGCTTGATGACGAATCCTCTGTCACGCTAAAGCTGGATGGGACATCACTTACAACCGGTGTGTCATTTTCTGCGGTGATACTTACCGTCGAAATCACGCTCAGTGCATCGTTTACGTTGTCATTATCATCCGTATTCGAACCACTGTCGGTCAGATGGGTAATGGTAACGGCTCGGGCGTTATCCGTCGTCGGGTTGTCGCTGTTATTCTGGTAACTGATGCTGTGGAGCAATGTCTGCAACTCGGCCGCTGTCAGGCTGCCAGCAGTCAACGTTAATGTCGCCGTTGTGGATGAAACCGATACGGCATACGTAAGGCTATTAGCGGTTGTCGTACCGTTTTCACTGTCATTCAGGACGACAGCGGTTCCGTCTATATTCAGTACTTCATTTCCGGTATCAGTAACGTTCGCTACTTTTAGCGTCAAGCTCGCAAACGTCTGGCCAGTTTCTATCGTATCAACCGATGAGTCGCTAAACAGAGCCACCGCCTCCCCGTCTTCCCTAAAGGTTGGGTTTGCAGCGGTTGCCGTTAATGTTGGTTCATCGTTCACCGGAGTAAGGGTGACGGTTGAAGCAATATTCACGCTGGTGGTCGCATTCTCGCTACCACTCTCAGTCAAACTGTTAATAGTGACCATACGACTGCTATTCGTTGTCGGATCATCACTGTTATTCTGGTAGCTGATATTGTCAATCAATGTCTGGAAGTCAGCTTCACTGAAACTTCCCCCCGCTAGGGTAACGGTTGCCGTATTCGAGCTGACAGATACAGTGTACGCCAGGCTATTGGTGGTCCCCGACTGGTTGTCTTCCAGAACGATTGCCGAGCCATCCACATTCAGGATTTCGCTACTGCCATCCGTTACATTGCTAACGGTCAATACCAAACCGCTCAGTGTCTGATCCGCTTCAACCGTACTCACACTGCTGCCAGTAAACACCGTTGCTGCGCTGCCGCCTTCCGTGAAGGTTGGATTAGCAGCCGTAGCCGTTAAAGTTGGGGCATCATTACTCGCAGATACGGAAGCCGTTACCTCGTTGGTACCAGTACTGTCTTCTGTACCATCATTGAAAGTAAAACTTAATACCACCGAACTCGATGGCTCATTGGCACTGTTCGCATAGGTAATGTTCTGCATCACACTGTTGACCAGTGCTGTGGTTGCATTGCTGTTAAAAGTCAGTGTCAGGGTACCGTTTGAGTTGATCGTTACGCTACCTACAACCGTGCCGTCATAGACCAGATCGCCGCCTTCGGTCAGTTCACCTAGCAGGCCATTGTTAGCAAAGACATCGTTACTGTTTGCCCCACCACTGCGTGCAATTGTCAGGCTTGCTCCATCGTAATTACCACTACCGCTATTAAGAGAATCCAACTCGGTATCACTTATGATGACATCGCTGTCAATCACTACAGGTGAGCCGTCTTCTGCGTAAGATGGCGTTGCATCCAAATTACTAAAGACTGGAGCGCTATTTTCATTAATGGTAACGGATTCGGCGTCACTGCTGCTGATACTTGCAGTACCAGTTAAAACTGAGTTCAATGTTGCTGAAACAGTTTCCGCGTCATCATCCGCGGTGTCATCAGTGGCGGTTACGGTAAAGGTTACAGAAGAACTGCCGGATGCAATCGTCACTTCATCGGAAGAGCCCAATCCGGTCACCGAATAATCTGTGTCGCGCGTTGCCGTTCCGGCCAGAGCGATCTCAACTGAAATATTTTCTGTTGCGGTGAACGCATTGCCATTGCCATCCTGAAGTGTCACGGTATAGGTGGCACTACCCGACATTTCAGATATTTCTGAGGAATCCACACTAATGGCGAGTGTCGGAGCCGTAGTGAAATTAAAGGTGATATTGTCACTGATACCAGCAAAGCGGTTTCCTGCCAGATCTTCAACAGTTGCTGAAGAAATCTGCACCGCATACTGAGTACCGGCCAACAGATCAGATCCCGGATTCAGCGTAATCTTATCCGATGACAAACTCGCACTTCCGCCCTGATCACCGCTTCCCGCGGTCGCGCTGCTCACGGTAAAGGTTTCTCGTGGCGTGTTGTTTGTCACGTCAAGAAGCGTGATCGTCTGTCCATTGACCAGATTCACCGCTTCGCTGAAGTCCAGAACGATATCATCGCCAGCAGTGACTTTTGTAGCGTTGTCAATTGGTGTTGAGTTGCTACTATCAAAGGTCGGTGCGGTCTTGTCCAGGTTCAGCGTCAATGTATTATGAGTGGCTGAGTTACCTGCTACGTCCATAGCAGTAAAGGCCACAGCAATAGCACCTTCCTGCATATTACTTCCTGAATCCAGTGCAGATGTTGTCAGGCTGTAGGTACCATCACTGTTATCGGTTAGCGTCGCTGCGGAGCTAAAGTCACGGTCCAGCACAAACAGGTTGGCTGTGACATTCAGCCCCGTTTCACCCATATCGACATCAAAGGTGATAGTTTCACCTGCTTTGTAATAACTGTCTCCAGCTTCGGCTACCGATACAAACACTGGACCCGTATTATCCAGAGTATAGCCTTCTGTTGTACCCGTTGGTGTCGTGCTGGATAAAGCATTATTGCCACCATCGACCAAATCATTCCCGCTGGCAACACTCAATGCGACCGTACCGTTATAACTGGCCAGATCGCCACCAGAGACGGTAACATCAACGCTGCTGCCGGATGCAGCTGAAACGCTACTAACCGTTGCAGTCGTACCTGAAGCTGAGAAATCCGCAGTACCAATATTGCTGACGGACTCAGAAAAGGTCACCGTCCAGACCAGTGAGTCGGCGTTGGTGTTTTCATCGCTCGGTGCCTTGCGCACAATGGCGGTCACTGTTGGTGCAGCGGTGTCAGCGGTATGCGTAGAGCCAGAGGTAAAGGCCGCAGGGTTAGTGCCACTTTCATCAACAATATCGTTGCTGCTGTTCAGATCCAGACGAACAGCCCCATCCACATTAGATACTGATACCGTCACAGTGACGCTGGTACCCGAAGAGGCGGAAACGCTAGTGACGGCAACGCCACTATCGGTATTGCCATCCAGCTTCGCAGTGAAGTCGTCGGTTGAAATATTGCTGACGTCATCACCGAAGTTGACTACAAAATCAACGCTGGAAGCATTCGCCGCCGGAGAACCGGAAACGGTAATCGAACTAATATCCGGTGAGATATCGGCCGTGGTTAAATTAAGCTGGGTTGGCGACGTCTGTAGGTTAGCGATACTGTCTTGTGCCACAACATAGACGTCATAACTGGTGCCATCCTCCAGCCCGGAAATAGTGGCACTTCCCGTGGTACCAGAAGTGGTGATACTACCAGAAGCGAGCGCCGAAGAGCCTGTACTGTCCTGGCCGGCTTTGACCTGAGCTGCACTTGGCGCGGATGCCCCATCTGCCACCACCACATAATAGGCGGTGCCTTCTTCATCTAAATCAACAGACAGAGTTGCACCACTGACAGAGACAGATGAGAGAGACGGAGTCACGTCAAAGGTCGGGGCAGTGCTGTCTACTAATGCGGTCATCTGACTGCTGTTCACTACCGTCAAACCACCAGAGCTGGCCTGCAGATTGAATGTTTCATCGGAAGCACCAAATGCGGTATAGGTAAGAGCCATTCCTGTAAATGTCGCAGACCCAGAAGATGGAGTGATACTGACAGTTGCACCATTACCATCAGTATCACCTGTACCTGTCATGGTCGCAGAGCCCGCACCATTAACCTCAGCAAGAGTAATATCCGTTGAATACCCCGTATCCACCACATCATTCGCATCTTTAGCGGAAACTACCGGTACAGTTGTCAGGCTGGTCGCTACTCCATCGTAAACAGACAGAGGACTTGGCTGAGTATCAAATACCAGCTTAGTTGCAACGACGTCGGCTGTCACTGCGTTCGCATCAACCGTGGCCAAATCAGATCCGATCCCATCCTCGTCGTTAGCCGTTAATGTAAAACTCTGCTGATCGGCAGTCGCGGTATAGGTCAGTCCGCTAAAGGTGGCTACGCCATTGCTCGCAGTAGCAGTATTGCTGCTCAAAGTACCGGCACTGGCTTCGGTCAGAGTGACCGTTTCTGTGAAATCAACGTCAGTGTTACCAAAAGCATCTTGGGCTGTAACAACAGGCTGAGTCGATAGCGCAGAACCGGATACCGAACCAGCAGGCTGGGTGGTAAATGCCAATTGAGTCGCATCAACTTCTATCGTTGTACCCGTCAAGTTCGTTACCGCAGAGGTCGCTCCCATTTGAGTACCAGAACTGGCTACGGTGACATCCGTATCGCCATCCACACTCAGAATGATCGTCTGGTTTTCAGTTAACCCGGAGTTATCATTCAAATAGCCGTTTATGGTATAAGTCTCACTGGCACCATCCGCAATTGAAATACTCAGCCCTGAGAAGGTGATGGTGTCACTACCCACGTTATAAACACCGGTAACATTAGAAACATCATTACCATTCAGGCGATAGGTAATCTGACTTCGCACTGTGTCATTAGCCGTGCCAGATACATTCACAACGATCTGAGAGATAGCCATTGCCAGACCATCGCTGGTGCCGCCATCTGAAAGCGTGAAGTCGAACAGATCGACGGCTTCGCCAACCGTATCAACCGTCGTATACAGCGCGACAGGTTCGGTTACGCCGGCAGCGGCAGTTAAAGAACCATCACTATCCGATAGCGGAGCAGCGTTTTTGATCACAAAATTATCCAAGTAGGCGACTTCGAGATCATTGCCATCCTGACGAGCAATGGTAAAGCTGGTGATATTGGTAAAGCCCAGTGCTTGAGTATTAAAATCAGCACCTGAAACCGAGAGAGTTACCGGCGAACCTGTACTAGGCGTAAACACATAATTACGTGTTGTCGTTGACTGCATCTCCAAGCTGTCGATGCTAAACGTATTACCTCCAGCAAAGTCCACCGTAACGGTATTGAGCCCTGCAATAGCACCAGACAAATTAACGGCCAAATATCCAAAAGCCGAGTAAAGCGAGCTACCACTACCAGAGTTAGTTACAACTCGGAAAATATAACCACTACCATCAACATCATAAGACTTAGAGGCAGAGTAGCCAGCAGGAAATCCGTCAGTATTTATTATTCTCCCTGTTGCATCATCAATAGCCAGGACATCATCAAATTGTTTTAACGCTATTTCAGAAAATGCCAGATCCGTTTCTACACTTCCTTTTTTTATTTCCAGCTCCCAATCGCCTTTTAAAAGGTCGCCCGATGAAACATTGTTAGATGCCGCAATATCAAGGTTACTTGAACCCGCGATTAATTCTAAAAACTGCTCACCAAATTCTGTAGCGGCCAAATCACAACCGTATAAAAGCAAATCGGCACCATCAATTAACGCATTATCCAGTGCAGATAAAGATTCCATTTCTTTTTTAAGAAGCTGTTCTGTTACTCGGCTATTACCAAGTAATAACACCCCGTCTTCAGCATGAGAAACAATATGTAATGCTTTTAAATCTTTGTAATTAGATAGGATTTCCTTTAATTGCTTTAAACCGTCTTCATTTGATGAGATTTCGGCAAACTCAATCCCCGGTTTAAGCCCATTGAGAAATAGTTGTTTATTGGGAACAGCCTGATCAAAAATAACAAGAGCGTCGGAAGTATTGCCCGGTGAAATAACCAAGTCAGAGCCAAGCGTTTGTTTCTGCTGGCTCGCATCAGTCACCAAACCCGATTTTATCACCAATAAGTCATTCGTTGTGCTTGTGCTTTTTTGTTGAAGTTCGTTCGATGTAATCAGAGGAGATAATATTTTTTCACCTGAGTAGAGCAAAGGTTGGTAATTCATGCTCAAATTACCAGAAGAAAAATTATTTGCTTTTTGCCGTGTATAGTTTCTGTTCGTATAAGCACCATAAACACCTGCTGGCGTACCAGCAAAACAAAGTCCTAAAGGCATCATTGCAGAAGCAAGACTTGTCAAAACATGTTTATTCATATTTGAACCTTATCTCTATTGATACACCACAAAAAATTTTTTTAACTTCACAAACGGCTTAAGGTCGTTCAGGGTTGTTCTTTGGGCACAATACAACTGGCGTTGGTACCTGTAGTATCCAGCCAAAATGCCATATCGCTGTATTTCTGAAATAAATCTGGAGGCAGAATACTTCTTCTTGGCTTGAATTCGACTTTTCTTTTAACGGTATGTAAACCTTTTACACCCAGCTTTTCATCAAACTCACCTTCTTCATATTCCACATTGTTAAAATCGTGCTCAAACTTATCCAATTGGCAAAAGTCATATAACAGGGCAATAGCTTTCTCAGGGAACTGCGTCAAAATATCGTAGTCAACCAACAATAATTTTTCAGAGAACTCACCGTAATAAGCTTCTTTTAATGCCGTCCAGGCACCGCCCATAACCCCCCCAGCATTTGCTAACGCTTCACATCGGGAATACACCGTTTGTCTACTTTGAGGAGAGTACATACGGCTATAATCAAAAGGATTTTTCCTATAAATACTTTCAAAGCTATCCATAACCCACGCAGGGTTACGCACACAACAAATGACGCGAAAGTCATCAAACATTTCGTTTAATTGATGAAGTCGAGCGGTCCACTGTCGATTAGTATCGAATATGACTTCTTTTTCCACCAAGTCCTCGTAATACGCTTCAAAAATAGCCTGACAGATCCGCTTTCGATTATCGGTATCAAAAAAAGTAGAAAATTCACCGCCTGCTCCCATTTGCTCAAGACAACCGTTCATTAAACCACTAACAGGGCTACTCATGGATGCGTGAAACTTTGGGTTCTGGCGCAAAATACCAGCAAGCAAGGTTGAGCCCGAACGGGGCATACCAGAAATAAAATGAATTTTTTCCACTAAAAGCCTTCCCTATATAAAAAGAACCTATCTAAAACGAACCTATATAAAACGAATAGCTATATTTTTGGTGTCTTTCCAACTACACGTATATGACAACAACCGAAAGAAGCGGTAGTACTCGTTTACTACCGTTTCTTACTCGACCATTGCAACAATTAGTTTCGAGATGGGTATATTCCTTCCAAAGCAATACAGTAGTTAACGCTCAGGCTTGGCTGCACCACATTAAAGGGGTGGCCTCCTCCAGCATTCTCCACAATGACAGTGCCACCACCAGCCGCAACAACGCCAGCTAAAGAAACGGGGTTATCCCCAAGCTCACTACGATAGATTTTTTCTGGCTGGTCTGCGGGAGATGATCCTGGCTTGGTTTTAGCCAGGTACGCCCCATCAGAAGGTGTTTCTGAATCCCCCTCCTGAGTTGAAGCAGTCAGGGAGCCAGCATCAGGCTGTGGGTTAAACGTCGATGCATGGGAGTGAGGTGGCATTTCAGCGAGTGTCATTGTGTGCTGATCCTCGCCATAAGCAAACCCTATTGGCCAATTTAAACCAGTTCCAGGTGCCTGCCCCATACCAACAGCCGTTCGACCATTAAGGTTTGGCAAACCAAAACTTGTTCTACCATCTCCACCATAGCTAGTTCCCAATAACGAAAATAATGCTGTGTACGAACTAATGGGTAACAAGGCTCCGCCACAATAAGCCCAGTTACGTGGTGCAAAATTAAAACCAAAAGGACAAATCTGTCCTACAAACGGACTATCCATAATTAAACCCTCAAGCTTGTATTTTTAGTGAAAAAGACGCATTAAATACAGCCCCTGCATCCAAAGAAAAACGTTCCGCAAAAGCCAGCCCACTATAGACACCGTCGCCACCAGAAATAATATCCAATCTAAGCGCACCGCCTTTAACACATATAATCAGACCTTCGGGCTCACCAATAAAAATAATGGTTCCAGGTTTGGTACCAAAGGTTTCACGTGCAACTGGTGTAGCCTGAATTAAATTTAATGAAACCCCATTTATATTGAGAATTGCACCATACGGAGAGCCATTCCCTGCTCGGCACATAGAACTGATTTCATTCGCTGACATAGAATCAAAATCGATGATGTAATCTTTTTCGGTTAGCCTTGGGGCATATGTGGTGTCCGTATTTTTTTCCTGGGGTTCACCTTTAAGCTTTTTGCCTGATGAAGAAAGCCGATTCATTAATTCCATCACCAGCACATACGCTTCATATGCCAGACGATTAGTTAAACTCGGTAGGGTATCCAGAGGTTCGATAGGTACCGTTTTTTCAAGAACGATGTTGCCGGTGTCGGCGACCTTTTCTACACAATGAATAACAACACCACTTTCTATTTCGCCATTTCTAATTTGCCAATAAATGGGATTTGGTCCTAAGTACTTAGGCAATTGAGACGCATGAATATTGTAAATACCCAGTTGGTTCCGACCGGAAAAATAATCGATAATTTCCTCAGATAACACATGAGGATAGGTTGAAATTAGCCCGACGTTCGCATTCCAGGCGTCTAATTGCTCAACAATGAGTGGTAACTTTTCTTTACAACACATTTGAAATGGAATGCCAGATTGTTGTAACTGCACTGCAATTCGATTGACTTCACCACCTGCTTCACCGAGTTCATTCGGGTCTGGCAAAACAACCCCAACCAAATATTGGTTTTGAGCCAAAAAGGCTAACGTATTCTGCGCGAACAAACTGGTTAAAAATAAAACGACTCTTGGCTTAGCTTCCATTACCATTCTCCGCCAGCATGCTTTCTCTATCGCCATTAGAAGGATCGGCTTCTGTTGTTAGAAAGCCTGGCAAGCCATTCATGCAATAATAAAAAGTCAAACTATCACCTGAGCCCACTAATAAATCTCCCGGGCGAGGATCTTGCGGAATAAAATTAACGCACACCTGGCTATCCGGTAACGGGTGAGTAATGCCCGACTCATATTCGCCCAACCACTCGTCACCAAACACATTTACCCTAGTATGGAATAGCAAGGTTTTCTCACCTTCTGTCGGATCCAAATACGGAATAGTAAGCGTTGAACATTCCACAATACGTGTATGCTCATCGATCACTTTTTCTTGCATAGTTCTTAAGAATTCCAGGTTAACATCCAGGACTTTGCCCAAGTCGATACGCTCTTTTCTCATTTTTTCGTGAACAGACATATCGTCGGTCTTCCATTGATCCACATATTCTTTTTGCGCAGAACTCAAAGACGCTGTGACAGCAATGTTTTGAGGGAGAAAAATACCATTAGGGTGCAAAAGATCGGCAAAGTGTTTTGCTAAACGTAAATGTCCCTCTCGGCTAAAACCATGCTGCATAGCTTCAAGAATGACCATGTGCACGTCGCTGGCTACCTGATATTCACAGGCATCAACACAACATATTTTCCGGACATATTCCTGTAACCCTAACTGCTTAACCAGGGCATCCAAAGCGATTGCAGCCCCTTGCTGAATATCAATGAATGTAACGTTGATTTCGTGAGGAGAATAAATATTCTGGTTTTTATAGTAGGTAAGTAAAGGAAGTAACAATGGAGCAAAAGGACCACATGCGGGATATACAATATGCAAGGGTTCACCAAAATTCTTTTCCGCGAGCTGCTTTAGGGCTGCATCAACTCCCTTTAGAAATAGCCCGACTCTTAGGCTATCGCGAATAGTCGTTACGCAATGATCTGGAGATAAAATCAATCCGGATCCACAAATATATTGTCGAGTGCGTAAGGGTTTGGGAATATTGAGGGATTGATAAAACTGAGCTTTCTGCTCATATAAGCTATTTAGCGCTGGAGCTAACGCGTTTTTATCCAGAACAGGAGTCTTTAATATCGAGCCGACAAAACTGCATGTGCTCTTTGTAAGATTGCCAACAGGTTTAGCACAACTTAAACCTTGAATTTTTTGACGAAGCGTGTCGTTTAAATCCCCTTTTAAGTTTGTATCTCTGCGGATTTCACTCCAATCCGGAGAGGCGACTTCTTTTTTCTTCGGCAATACAACCAGCCTCTCCTCATTTTCTATCTCAGCACCTATGCTCATGTTTAACCTCATTAATTGAATCTCTATTTTTGTGAGTATTTTTTTTCAACATAGGTTGACAGTTTCATGAGGCTGGCTTCCTCCGGTATAAGCCAAAGTTGTCGGTGTCACCTCTGTGTCAAAGCTCATTTTTGTTTAGTTAAGAAGTCTAGATATCATCCTCTGATGTGTCTTTAAAAGGAAAATCCCGGAAGCAATGTAACGCCTCAAGCGCCTGTTGCTGGCTTAACGAGTGTTCTTCTTTCAGTGATTAACTCATATCAATAACTGGCCAATCAATCATTAACATTAGACCAACACTCCAATAACGCACTATGCCATTAATCACATAATTATTACTTACAATGAATTTTTTGCCATAATTATTCGGCAAGAAGTTCCAAAAAGATCCCCTCTTCCCAGTTAAGGAGAAGCAACCTCGAGTAGTTCTATCAAATTGGCTGAATCGATCCACATCATGTGCGAAGTCTCCGCTGAATTTGATAACTCGGTAATACTTTATTCCGTGGGTAAGAACTCATCTGTAATGCAAATTCTAGCCAAATAAGCCTTCTCTTTAATGCATGTCGATACACTCTGGAAACTCGAAGAAATATTTGAGTTCTAGGAAAAAATCATTATTAACCTCCAAAGAATCAACGTCCCGAATTGGAGAGTATTTATAACGGCAGAACCAACAAAGGAGAAAGTATTCGGGTATATCCGCAGATAAGAGTAGATTATTGGTTAAAGACGGAGAGGCTTCATTTCTAGGACAATACAACTAATAAAGATAAAAATGCTTACGCGGCCCACCTTTACACATTCAATCTTTTTGCGATTGGATTTTGCAAGGCATCCTCACATCAACAGAGTCTTAATGAATTTTGAACTAGATCAGTTTGATAAACGTTGAAGCCTGATAGCGTCAGGCTTCAACGTTTCAAGATAACATACTAAAGTTTGGATAATGTTCTGCAACCAAGCAACTCTTTGTGAAAGGCTGAATAATTACATTCGCTTGAGCGGTTTTACTACACTATCTAAGCCTTCGATTTTCAGCGCCAAACACAACTTGAGTAAATCCCCCAACTCCCCGCTTGGCCACCCTTTTTTATCGAACCACAGCAAATATTCCTCTGGTAGATCAATTAAAACTCTTCCCGCGTATTTCCCAAAAGGCATTTGCATTCTTGCCAGTTTTATCAGGTTCTCTTTTTCTAACATAAGTTGAATTGTGGTTATCGTAAGTCGGATAAGAGTACCACCGGTGCAATCTCCCGACCAGTTTCACCGTGCTTTATGCTAAAGTATGCGCCATTCAAAAATAGTATGAGAAAGTAATGAAGTCACCTTGTCGTGCTGCCTGTAAAAACAATGGCGGCATCTGTTCTGGTTGCCACAGAACGATAGAAGAGATCATCCAGTGGAAAGATAAGACGGATGCACAGCGAGACAGCCTGATCGATCAAATTACGGGTTGCGACTCTACCCATTCATGCCCAGAGTGCGGCACTAAAGCACACTGTGATATCGCAGCTGGAAAAGAGACCTGTTGGTGTTTTGAAGTTGAGGAAAGAGACATATCGACGCCTGATAAAGAGCAACGGTGCTTATGTCGTAAGTGCCTAGAGAAAAAGCCAGTCGCTTAATCGACTGGCTCAATTTGATTACTTAGCTTCAAGCGCTGGCGATTCAAACTTCACACCATCCCATCCGCTCACCATAAAGTTACGAATGTTCTGATGATCTTCATTTTCTGGATGTAGTAGAACATCTTCACGGTAAAAACGACCAAAACAAGCCAACGTCGCTTCTTTATCTAGGTTATTTAGCAAGCCAAATGCGAAGATTTTGCATGAACCATTGTTCTCACCAGATCCGTTTTCCGTTGCACCATTGATAAAAGCAGTCGGCGTGAAGTCGTAATTCGCTTCAATTACTGCCATCGTTGTTTCAAATTCGATATTTTCTGGTGTTGACGCCACTGCATCCAAAAATTGTTGTAGTTCCATTTTAATTCCAAATTGTTATGTCATCATATCCGTGACATATTTGTTTAATAAAAAGCCAATATAAGAGTCATTAATCATACATATATTCATAGCCTTACCAAAACATACGTCAATCAATGCTTCAAAGCATTCACGCTTATTAGTGAATATTTATTAGAAAATTATGCATTGAGCAACATTGTATCGGATTGATAAGGAGATATCATGTCCACCCCATTTAAAGCAATAGCAGTGGTGATGCTCGCAGTGACGATAAACTACCTCACTCGTAACAGTGGTCACTTTATCGCGGTAGGGAATGAAGTGTCGGGCACGACGTCTGTCTACCGTATCGAGCTTTAACGCTAGATTGCTTTAGTTAAGTGGCTGTACCTAAGTTGCTCTAACTAATTTGCTTTAACAACAACGCCCGAACTGAAGCTCGGGCGCTGTTGTATATAAAACAGGGCTTCGATTACTCAGCGAGAGCCAGAGCGTCACATTTCGATGCACAGATAAAGTCGTTCTTGTGTAGCCCTTTTATCGAGTGACTCCACCAAGTCACAGTCACTTTACCCCACTCCAGCAAGATCGACGGATGATGAAATTCATCTTCAGCCAGTTCAGCTACTTCATTACTAAACGCCCAAGCCTGCTTAAAATTTTTAAACTTATACACTTTTTCTAACTGAGGAATCCCCTCTCTTTCAACAATCTGCCAATCAGTAAGTTGTAACAGCAGTGACTGTCGCTCCTCGTTACTCAGTGCAATGGCATCAAGACTACAAGCTTCGCATTTTTGTTCATTCAACATGAGCAGGTTCCTTTGGTTCAAATAATGGTGGCAACAATCCGGCCCCAATAGCCATATCGGCTTGTTTTAATAGGTTTAATTGACTGATTTGATAAAGCTGTGAAAAATCGTCTATTACATAGTATTTCGGTTGCATGATATCGATGCGATAAGGTGTTCTCAGGACGGTTTGTAAATCAAAACCCTCACGAATCGCATCATCACTTTCAAGCGAATAGATAGTTTCGCCCGGAGAAGAGAGAATACCGCCACCATAAATCTTGGTCTGATCGCCTTCTTTGACTAGGCCGAACTCGACGGTAAACCAATATAATCGAGCAAGATAAGCTCTCTGCTTCGGAGTCGCAGCTTGACCCAACTGCCCATAGTGCTCCGTAAACGCGGCGAAATCTGGGTTGGTCAGCATGGCACAGTGGCCAAATATCTCATGGAAGAAGTCTGGCTCTTGCAAATAGTCAAACTCTTCACGACTACGCAGAAACGTCGCCACTGGAAAGCGTTTATTCCCTAATAAATTGAAAAACCGGTCGAAATCGATAAGCGCAGGAACAGGCTCAACTTGCCATCCCGTCGTCTCCATCAGTACGCGATTAATCTCAGGAATCTGTGGGACATGATCCTCGGGTAAATCGAGCAGTGTCAAACCATGCAAATAAGCCTGACAAGCACGGTTTTGAATCACACTCATCTGTCTCGCAACTAAGTCGCGCCAAATCGCATCTTCTTCGAGGCTCCATTCCACCCTTCCATCCTGGTCAACAGGCTTAGAATGATATTGAGTCATGACCTTTCTCCATTAACAAATCCTTTACATTAAGCCTATCCGTACTCCTTACTGCTTCCAATCCCTAAACCATTTTCGCCCTCTCATTCTAGTGTAATAAATTATTTACATTCACACGTAAGACTATGATATTGCTAACATCAAATACTTCAGTGCAAGTTTGACATTGTTAGCGATTGCTTTCAGACTTAATGTGTTATCAGCTTGTTATAGAAGGAACCTATGCGCGAGTACAACAAATTATGGCAACCGAGCGAGAGCCGCATCGAACAAGCCAATATCACCCAGTTTATTGACCACATAAACAGACAAGGGAATGACATAAAAAGCTATGCCGAACTGCATCAATGGTCACTGGATCATTCCGAACAGTTTTGGCGAGAAGTTTGGCTGTTTTGTGATGTGATTGGAAACTCGGGTGAAACAGTAAAATGCCAAGCTGAGAGTAAATGGCAGCAGCCGGTTCCCAACCGCGACGCAAGCTGGTTTCCTGATGCCCAAATTAATTATGCGGAAAACCTTCTTAGTTTTGCGTATCACAACCCCAATGATATTGCGATTTGGTTCGAAAACGAGCGCGGAGAGCGACAAACTTATACATGGCAAGCGCTCTGTGATGAAGTGTCTAGCATACAGCGATGGCTGCAAGATTGTGGTGTCAAAAAAGGCGATGTTGTTGCTGGATACCTGCCCTACCTGCCTCAAACCGTGATTGCAATGCTAGCGACGACCAGTCTTGGTGCGACTTGGACTGCCACGTCCCCAGACTTTGGCATAGACAGCGTCTTGGAACGCTTCGGTCAAGTAAAACCTAAAGTGCTGTTCACTTGCGATGGTTACACATTTAACGGCAAAGTGTTCGATATGACGGATAAAAACCATCATATCTCCGATCATTTAGATGGACTCAAGCACGTTTGCCAGATCAACTATCTAAATCCTCGTAGCTACGAATGTGATGTTTGTACCCAAGATTGGCAATACATTTTAAATCAATATCCTTCACAACCTGTTACTTATACACGTATCAACTTTAATGACCCGCTATTCATACTCTACTCTTCAGGCACAACTGGAAAACCGAAGTGTATCGTACATTCTGTTGGGGGAACCCTGCTCAACCACGTTAAAGAGCATCAACTTCATTGCGATATTCAGCCTGAAGATCGCGTGTTTTATTACACCACCTGTGGATGGATGATGTGGAACTGGCATGTTTCCTCCTTAGCAAGCGGCGCGTGTCTAGTCATTTTTGATGGCAGCCCGATGTACCCTAATCACAAGGTATTGTGGAACCTGGCTAAAAACGCTGAAGTCTCACTTTTTGGTACGTCGGCAAAATACCTGGAAGCGATGGAGAAAGCGGGCTATTCCAATCAAAGCAGCGACCCGTACCCATCACTGAAGACTATATGTTCAACAGGCTCCGTGCTTTATCCCGAGCAATTTGATTACGTTTATCAACATCTGAAAAAGGATGTGCATTTAGCCTCCATTTCTGGTGGTACCGATATCTGTGGTTGTTTCGTGTTGGGTAATCCTATCTCTCCGGTTTACCGTGGTGAATGTCAGTGTGCGGGTTTGGGCGTGGATACAAGAGTATTCAATCCACAAGGGCAAGATATTGTTGGTAAACGAGGTGAGTTAGTGTGTGCCAATTCAATACCGAATTTCCCAGTTAAATTCTGGGATGACACCGGCGAGCGTTACCATAGAGCGTACTGGGACAAATTCGATAATGTTTGGCATCACGGCGACGATGTAGAAAGAAATGCTTCAACGGGTGGTTATGTATTCTATGGACGCAGTGACACAACGTTAAATCCCGGAGGAGTAAGAATAGGCACGGCAGAAATTTACCAGCAGGTTAATTCGATAGAAGGTATTGTCGATTCAATCGCCGTCGGAAAAGAAGTGGATAGAAACGAGCAGATATGGCTGTTTGTTCAGTTAGCGAGTAGCAACACATTAAACGATGACATGATTGCGAAAATCAAAGCTCAGCTCAAGTCTGCCTGCTCAGCAAGGCACGTGCCTAGTGAAATTTTTGCTATTAGTGACATACCGAAAACCAGATCGGGAAAATTAGTCGAACTTGCAGTTAAACAAGTGATCAATGGCAGAGACGTGGAAAACATCGGCGCCATAGCA
The DNA here is from genome assembly GCF_021728395.1 of Vibrio sp. J1-1. Taxonomy (GTDB): domain Bacteria; phylum Pseudomonadota; class Gammaproteobacteria; order Enterobacterales; family Vibrionaceae; genus Vibrio. The sequence continues at coordinate 52,710 of NZ_JAKKCM010000001.1, forward strand.
AACGCACAAGTTTTAGATGAGATAAAAAAGCTCGTGTCAGCCTAATTGAATCTTGAGACGAAAGTTGTAAGCAAATAAAAAGCGAGCTCCGATGCTCGCTTTTTGATGTTCTTATCGCGGTCTAGCGACGACCAACACCCATTAGCACAGACATTGTTTTGCCATCTGACGTAATTTCAAATACCGACTTTGTCTCTACGTCAGTAAAACCCGCTTTAACGAGAGCAGATTGTGATTTCGCTACAGTAAAGCCGTCTTGCCCTGAGTCTGCGACAAAATCAAAATGAACGAAATAACCACCCTGGTTAAGTAATGAATGCGAAATGCTTAATGCTGAACCTGCATCATCTAAAAATGCTAAAACTGATGATGCAACGACTAGATCAAATTGCCCACGAAAAGCAGGGTGCTGCGCAGCAAGACCTCGAGATAAGGTGTCAACAACTGGCTCTACATTCGCCAGTTCTTTTTTATCTAACTCTTCGATCATCTCTTCAGATGCATCTAGTGCCACGATATCTTTAACCATTGGGGACAATAACTGGCTTAATTGCCCGGTTCCGCATCCAAAATCTAGTACTTTAATGCCATCAAGCTGAGTTAACTGTTGTAACTGTTCAAACACTGACTGAGCAAATTGCGAGGTTGCGGGATTTGATTCCCAACTCTTTGCTAAGTCGTCCCAATCTTGTGCCATCGTGGCCTCCATGTTCACTTCTGATATCTCACATCTCACCGTGTGACGCCGAAAGTGTTTTAGTTACGAAGAGAACGATTCTATTCTCTATTACAAAGCGCAAAACACTTTTAGCGTGACACAAGAAGTCTCACCTTGGCTAACTTCCTTTTAGCGTCAACACTTATATCAACGCATACTTGGTATAGGGTACCCCAAAACCACAAAAAGACCATAGACTTATCTGGCGAAATTATGTTTTTTTCGTTAACCTTTCACAGCTTTGGGAATCGTTCTCTATCGTATCCCTATTGATTTCAAATTACTTTTCGGTTGTGTCAAATCATGAACTTAACGCAAGTAGAAGCTTTCTGTACTATCGCTGATTGTGGGTCTGTATCCGAAGCTGCACGGCAGTTGGACTGTAACCGAACCAAACTCAGTATGTCGATCAAAGCGTTGGAAAAGGATCTCGATGTCGAGTTATTCACCCGAACGGGCAACCAACTCACGTTGTCTGAAGCCGGAAAAGCCATTTACAAAGACTGTGAATACCTTTTAGTGATAGCGCAACGCATTCGTAAAACTTGCGGCCAGATCTCTGAGGGTTTCAATGCAGAAGTATGGGTTGCCCGAGATGACTCCCTACCCGACGATTTGTGGCAAGACCTATCACACAAGCTGAACAACCGTTTCCCTTCAACCACGTTTAACATCATCCTCGCATCAAGTGGTGACTTAGCCAACCTAGTGAGCACTCATCAAGTGGACTTTGCCTTTGGTGTTGATTACGAGCGAGTCGACGATCCACATATCGTCTATAACCCATTAGGTAAAATACGCATGATGTCAGTGTGTAGCGCCGATCACCGATTAAGCAAAATGCGTCGCGTCTCTGATGAAGAGCTGCGCAGCCAAATGCAAGCTCTGATGGTTTACTTAAATGAGAAAGACAACCCAGAGTTACAGCCTTTCTCAACACGCTACATCGGCTTCTCAAGTTTTGATTACATGTTGAGCACTATCTTAGAAGAGGATGCGTGGGGCGTTTTACCAGAGCCCTTAATTCGCCACTATTTACGTCAACAAAAGTTGGCGGTCATTAAGCACACCTACGGTTTAACACAAGAAGACTACTGTATGTTTTCGACAAATGGTCAAATTGAGCACCCTGCAATGACGTGGCTAGCCGATAAACTGAGCGATTATTTGTTTGACTTCTAAACATCTCGCACTGAGTGTCAACTTTCGTGACAGCATAAATCAATCATATCTCATTGTTTTTATTAAAAAATAAATAAACCCCCTCTTATATGACTGGTTACTGGTCAAATTCTGGTTGCCTAAATAGCCTTATAAGCAAAGAATATAGCGGCATAAAAACTACAAGGTATATTTCATGTGTGTCAGGACAAGCAGAAACGAAAACCATATTTTAACCATTTCAGCCCTTTTAGCTTCAGGCTTCGCTGCTGGTGGTATGGTGCTAGGCTTGCTTGTTGGCTCGATTGTGATCGTTTTTGATGGTGTCTACTCTTTAGTCAGCTTACTGTTAACATTATTGTCACTGGCAGCCTCTTACTACATTAGCAAGCCATCGAAGTCGGTGTTTCCATTTGGTAAAGCGGTACTAGAGCCAATCGTTATTGCGATCAAGGCAACAGTTATTCTGATTGTTGTACTATTTTCTCTTTACTCTGCGATTTCCGCACTGATGACAGGCGGTCGAGAAGTAGACGCATCGATTGCGACAATCTTTGGTGTTGTAAACGTTTTTGGTTGTGGTTATGCATGGTGGTTTATGGCAAAAAGAAGCCGTCGCTACTCATCAGGTCTAATCGAAGCAGAGAAAAAACAATGGCAAATGGACACCTTGTTGAGTGTCGCAGTCACAGTAGGTTTTGTAGCCGCATGGTTAGTGTCCTTGTCTCCATTCGCTCAATACGCCGCTTATGCTGATCCACTGATGATGCTGTTAATGGGCTTCTACTTTTTGAAAGTGCCGTTTGATATGTTGTGTGGCGCATTGCGAGAACTGCTGATGATGACACCAAGCAAAGAGCTATGTCAGGTGGTTGGTAACGATGTACTAGAGATCGAGAAAGTGTCAGACCACCAGCTTAAAGTGGCGGGCATCACCAAAGTTGGGCAAGAGCTACGAGTGAACATTGATCTGCATGTCGACGACGATACTCTGGCATTGGATACGTTAGAGAAGACGCGTAAGCAGCTAACGACACGCTTATCTAAACATAGGTTTAAGCTACAGTTACAGCTAAACGTGGCTTAGTACGCAGTTAAAAAGCTCCCTAATTCGGGAGCTTTTCTGTATTTACCGCTGCGAGATCCTTTTCCACCGCAACTTCACGCTTCTCTTTTGTTACCAGCCAACACAACAGAGAGCCAACCGTTACCATCACCACACCATGCCAAAAGCTCTGGCTCAACGTTACTCCGAGAATGACTGAAGAAAATAGAGCGGAAAATATGGGGGTGAAGTAAGACAGCGTTGCGAGAAATACCATATTTCCGCCAACAATCGCGACGTTCCACAATCCATAGCCTCCCGCCATCAAAGCCGAAGAAGCTAGCAAGTAACCCATTGCAGACCAAGAGAATGTCATCGCTGGTTGATCCGTTAGTAAAAATTTCACCCACAAAGATACGGCAGTGGCGATAAAGAACAGCGTAATTGCATTATGTTTAGACTGTTGCCTTTGAGTAAGGTTGCAGTATACCGCCCAGATCACGGCACCAGCCATGGCCATAAAGTAAACCAACGGGTTGCTATTAATGTTGGTCATTATTTGCTGCAACGATAAGCCGTTATCGCCACTCACTGTCCATGCGACACCAAAGAAAGCAAGAAACACAGCAGGATAAAGCAACCAGTTTGACTTCTTATTACTGCCTAATACAGCAAATAGAACCGTCAACGCTGGCCAGAGGTAATTCACAATAGAGATTTCTATCGCCTGTGCACGCGAGTTGGAATATCCCAGCGCCAAAGCGAGAAAAATCTCATAACAGACAAACAGAGCTCCGCCGAAGATAAGATACTTAGCAGAAAAGTGAGAAAGCCTTGGGAGCCCCACCACCACAATCAGAAAAATTGAGCTGACAGAATACAACATGGCCGCACCACCGACGGGTCCCAGGCTCTCTGTCACCAATCTGGCAATACCCAGTAAACAGCTCCAAGAGAGGATGGCAATACAGCCATAAAGCGTGAATTGAAATTGCGCAGACTTCATTTGACCTACTACTTATAAACGCCAAAGTAGGCTTCAGCTTAACGCAAAACGGTACCGCTTCAACAAACAATGCTATAAAAATCAGTAATGAAATTATTCCGTTACGAGTTTGGAACAAATATAAAATACTTTTTACACATTCTGCTTAACCCCTCTTTAGTCAGCGACTATGATGAAAAGAAGACACAAGTAAAATTGTGGAAAATAATCAGTCTGTATAAATAACGAGCAACAGACAGAATACTCAGACTAAAGGGACTCTCAAATGAAAAAAATCGCAGTTATCTTCAGCGGCTCTGGTGTTTACGACGGAACAGAGTTGCATGAAGCTGTATTAGCACTCCACGCCATTGAGAAAGAGGGCGCAACTTGGCATTGCTTCGCGCCTAATATCGACCAGTTGCATGTCATTAATCATCTGACTGGCGAAGAAATGGATGAAACCAGAAATGTCTTGGTGGAGTCAGCACGTATCGCGCGAGGAAATATTGAAGACGTGGAACGATTACATGTTGAAGATTTCGACGCGTTACTTCTACCTGGTGGCTTTGGTGCAGCGAAAAACTTAACGGACTTTGCTGTATCTGGGGCTGAGTGCTCTATCAACACCCACGTTGCACAAGCCTGCCGTGCATTTGCTCATGCCAACAAACCTGCCGCTTACCTGTGTATCTCCCCTGTCATTATCCCAATGATTTATGAGCAGGGCGTAAAAGGGACGGTGGGTAATGATGAAGCGACATCTGCTGCCTTCAACCAAATGGGTGGTGAACATATTGAATGCCCCGTAGAAGAGTTTGTTTTTGACGAACAACACAAGGTACTTTCTACCCCGGCTTATATGTTAGCCGAAAATATCTCTCAAGCCGCCTCTGGCATCGAAAAGTTAGTATCAAAGCTTATCGAAATCGCATAATTATTGATATATAACTTAAAAACTCACTTCTCATCCTCATTGATAAATCTAATATCAATGAGGGTTTCTTATACTTTAGTCTAATTTAGATATAAATCATCAATAGATCTTCATTATTAACAATTTTTTACGTTACTAGTTTCATATTTAAGCTACGTTATAGTTGTGTTGCACCCACATGCTGTGCAACAAGATCGCTGTCACAATTCCTGCATTGAAACGAGTCTCAGCTGGCTTAGATTGTTTTGTATCAAGTTGGGACCCGAAAAAGGTGTGCGACAGTAATTTCCAATTAATAAAAACCTATAAAGAACGACGGAGCAATCCAATATGACTAGTGCATTTTTTATCCCTACGGTAAACCTAATGGGCGCAGGCTGTCTTAAAGACGCAGCGGACAGTATTCAATCACAAGGCTTTAAAAAAGGGTTGATCGTTACCGATAAAATCCTTAATCAAATCGGTGTGGTTGAGCAGGTTCAAGGCCTTCTTAACGAAAGAAGTGTCGCAACCGTGGTGTTCGATGGCACTCAGCCAAACCCAACGATTAACAACGTTCAAGACGGCTTAGCACTTTTAAAAGAGAACCAGTGTGACTTTGTAATCTCACTTGGCGGTGGCTCACCACACGACTGTGCGAAAGGTATCGCACTCGTAGCAGCAAACGGTGGACACATTTCAGATTACGAAGGCGTTGACCAATCTGCAAAACCAATGCTGCCACTTATCGCGATCAACACGACTGCTGGTACCGCATCAGAAATGACACGCTTCTGTATCATTACCGATGAAGAGCGTCACATTAAGATGGCAATCGTAGATAAACACACAACGCCGCTGATCTCAGTAAACGACGCTGAACTGATGCTCGCAAAACCAGCTTCTCTGACGGCTGCAACCGGTATGGATGCACTGACTCACGCTATTGAAGCTTACGTATCGATTGCAGCCACTCCGATTACTGACGCGGTTGCAATTAAAGCCATTGAACTGATTCAGGCACATCTACGCACGGCAGTGAAAAATGGTGAGAACCTGGAAGCGCGTGAACAAATGGCGTACGCGCAGTTCATGGCAGGCATGGCATTTAACAACGCATCACTTGGTTACGTTCACGCGATGGCGCACCAGCTAGGTGGTTTCTACGACCTGCCACACGGTGTATGTAATGCAATCTTGCTCCCTCATGTACAACGCTACAATGCACAAGTCTGCCCAGAACGTCTGACTGATGTGGCGAAAGCAATGGGCGTCAACGTTGAAGGCATGTCACCAGAGCAAGGTGCTGCAGCTGCTATCGACGCAATAGTGACACTTGCGAAAGACGTTGGTATTCCTGCTGGCATCAAAGAACTTGGTGCGAAGTTAGAAGACATCCCGACCTTGGCTGATAACGCACTAAAAGACGCTTGTGGCTTCACTAACCCAAAACAAGCCACTCATGATGAGATCTCTGCAATATTCGAAGCCGCGATGTAAATCGAATCGGAGTTCACTCAAGTAATGTCGTACAATCCCCGATCTCATGTCGGGGATTTTTACATCTTTATACAAAACATTTTCTGACAAAACTGTCGTTATGGTGTTAATTTTTAGAAACAAACACGCTCTAAATTGGACACAGCTATGAAAACTGTTATCACCACCCTGCTCGTTTGTTTCTCCTTTTCCAGCCACGCTGCCGATTATGAGGCAAAAGAAGTGGCGAACGGATTCAATGTTCCTTGGGGAATAGAATTTATAGATGAGAAACAGGCCGTAGTTAACGAGAAAAACGGTACCATTTCATTGCTGAATGTCGAATCGGGTCAGCGGAAAAAGCTCTATTCTGTCTCCGGCGTCAGTAGCACTGGCCAAGCTGGCTTGCTTGACGTAGCCCTTGCACCAAATTCAGATAAAAGTCGACCAAAGCTATTCTTTACTTATAGTAAGCGAACCAGCAAAGGAAACACGGTTGCTCTCGCAACTGCGACGTTACAAAACAATCAACTGACAGCATGGAAAGATCTGTTTGTTGCTGATGCGATTACTGATACCGGACGACACTTTGGGAGCCGCATAGCGTTTGTCGAAAACAAAGTTTACTTCTCTATAGGGGATCGTGGTGATCGTGATAACGGGCAAAATAGACAAACTCATGCTGGGTCAATTCTGCGTTTAAATCTAGACGGTACCGTCCCTACAGACAATCCTTTCACTGAGTCTGACGTAAAACCTGAGATTTGGAGTTATGGTCATCGCAACCCTCAGGGCTTGTACTATGACCAAGCAACAAATCAGCTTTGGTCAATCGAACACGGCCCAAGAGGTGGTGATGAAATTAACCTGATCAAAAAAGGGACGAACTATGGCTGGGCTAGAGTCTCTCAAGGAAAAGAATATTGGGGGCCGCTTGATGTCGGCGAAGCGAAATCCCTGCAGGGTATGGAAGATCCCAAACTGGTCTATATCCCTTCTATCGCACCAAGTAATTTAGTGTTGTATCGAGGTAACAGATACCCTGACCTAGACGGGAAAATTGTCGCGGGAGCGCTTAAACTTACGCACCTCAATGTGGTTTCTATCGAGAATGGAAAACTGACTGAATATCAACGCCTGATGGACGATCTTGGAGAGCGAATCCGAGACATCACGATCAGTCCCGACGATTATCTCTATTTTTCGACCGACACAGGGAAAATTTTTCGTCTAGAGCAGAAGTGAATCAAATTTAGCCTATAATTAAGCTACTGTTTTAAAATACTTTATATTATGTTCATGAGGTCAGAATGGTCCCTTTCCCATTGGTCGTCGATAAAATTAAAGCCGTTATTTTTGATTTAGATAACACCCTTGTGAGCTCCGATATGAACTTTCAAACTCTGCGCCAGCAACTAGGGTGTCCGAAGTCAGAAGACTTATTAGACTTTGTAGAAAAACTGGAACATCCTCATCATAAAGAGCATGCACACAATGTGATTTTTGATCACGAAATCTCCGATGCCGAACAATCTTCACCAATGACAGGCTGTCATGAACTTCTGGCGTATTTGAACCAAAAAGCAATGAAAACCGCCATCGTGACACGTAATTGCCAAATTGCCACCCAACGTAAGCTTGAGCATAATCAGATAGAAGTTGAGCGAGTGATCACGCGCGAATGCTATCCACCAAAACCCGACCCTTTATCTTTGCAAGTACTAGCAAAAGAGTGGCGATTGATGCCAAATGAAGTGCTTTACGTCGGTGACTACCTATATGACCTACAGGCGGCCTACAATGCACAAATGCCCTCTTGCCTTGTCCACCATGGAAATCTAACTGAGTTCCACTCTTCCGCTTCCCTTGCGGTAAAAGAGCTCACTGATCTGTTGATTTACTTCGAATCGTCTTTGTTAGGACAAAACAGCTAGCCAGCTTTGTAAACGTAAAAAAGAGCACCTCAGTGCTCTTTTGTCTTATTTCCCGATACATTGCCAAGCCTTACTGAAGGTAGGCGTTAAGCATCCACATCAGTTTTTCTTGCTCGCGAATGTAATCGCCCATCAATGCTGCCGTACCTTCATCACCCGCCTCTCCAGCGTTGAATAGAATTTCACGCTGATTAAGCAGAAGGATACCGAAGCCATCAACCAAACCTTTGACGCAGTCGTCACCCGATGTTGCGTTTTGGTGCTCTTTTATTTCGCTTGATTGCAGATAATGGCTGAAAGCATGTGCTGGAGTGTGACCTAATGTCAAAATACGTTCTGCAAGCTCATCAATTTTTAATTGTAGGTCGGTATAGATTTCTTCAAATTTCACATGTAACTCAAAGAACTGATGGCCTTTGATGTTCCAGTGGTAACCGCGAGTATTCATGTACAACACTTGGTAATGGGCAAGTAGTTTATTTAGCTGTTGTGCTAGTTGCTCAGAGTGTTGACGATCTAGACCAATTAGGCTTACTTGTGTGCTCATATCTTGCTCCTGTTGATGTAATTCATATAAGTAGCAGTGCTTTCTGCTGATGGAGTTATATTAGATCTAAGCGTTGGCAAGCGAAATTCGGTTCTGGCTATAGCTTTGATAAGTAAATTCTATAGTTATCCCCATCTGGATAAATGAATGGTCGCATTAAAAGCTGTAGCGAATGTTCGCAAACAATAGTGTAGCGGGTGTCTCACCAAACAAGCTGTCACCTTCACCGGTAAAGCATTGCACTACAGTGAGTAGCTGCCAGTCATTAGCAAGAGAGTAATTGCTCGAAAGACCCGCAAAATAGGAACCGTCATCATAGTAACTTACGGATGCCATCAGGCGATTAAGGGAAGTCAGATCAAAGCTCACATCAGCGTAAAGCGTGTGCCGGGTAAAACTCAGGGTTTTCGCGTTTAGAGGTAAGTTTAGATAGGCTAGTGCGCTGGAAGCGTCAACAGGCTCCGAAATAAATAACCACGCCACACGCCCTAGCCAACTGCGCTTTCCTCCAAAACTGTAGTCGGATTCAAGGCTCCCTACCATAGATGATTGAGTCAGCTCGCCTTGGTATTCCGGTTCTATCGGATCAAACCATGAGAGCTCCCCACGTAAACCCGCTTCGTAGATGTCCGTTGCAAACCCAGCTCCTAGCACAAAGTCCCGGCTTGTGCGCCCAGCAATCACCTGATAGTCCCAGCCCGAATTGTTCGCAAAATAGCGCAACGAGACACTATTCTTATCTGGCGACTCAACTGGTGCGAAAATTAAATCGATGCCATCAGCAAACCCCAGCCTCTTACTCACCATCAGCGCATCTGTACCCGCTCTCTCTTCATAGTCAAAGTCATAAATTGAGTAGGCATTATAGATATCGTTTGGGTTCCAGATCGTATTCATCGACCAATTAACGCGAAACCGACCCGCCATTGCGCTCCATTCTTCCTGACGCCAAGTGATATAGAGCCTATCCAACTGAGTATTGAGGATTACGCTCTCGTCACGCCAGTTTTTGCTCAGGTCAAAGTATCCGTTATCCAATGCAACCAGCTCAGGATATTGGGCAATATCGAGTGAGTCGCCCCACAAAGCACGGTTTCTCATCCCGACATTAATACGCCAGCTTGGTGAAAATCGATATTCAAGGTTGAAGCGATTATGAATCAGGTGATCGAGCGTATTACTGTGATTATCGGCAATATTATAAGTTGCCATGTACTTGATATAACCATCAAAGTCCCATGCTTTTTCAGGCTCGATACCTGGAATCGTGGCGAAAGTTTGCGAGGTTAGAAACAGGAAGCCCAACAAAAAATAGAAACCAACTTTCGTATTCGGCTTTGAACGGCTTGAGCTCCGCCTAGGCATGAGTTCTCTCCGCATGATTACCAATATTGCTGAAATCTCTCGCTAAACGTCCATCTTCAAAAACGATAATTCTATGCGCCCGCTTGATCACTCTGGGGTCATGTGTGGAGAATATGAAAGTCGTGCCCTCTTGCTCACTTAACTGCTCCATAATATCGAGCAGCTCTGCGGTACTTTTTGCATCTAGATTAGCCGTTGGCTCATCCGCCATAACAAAACGAGGTTTGGGCGCGAGTGCACGTGCGACCGCCACACGTTGCTGTTGCCCACCCGACATTTTGCTCGGGCGTTTATGCATTTGCTCAGACAATCCAACCTGCTCAAGTAACGAGGAAGCACGTTCTCGGCACTCTCTTTCGCTCTTTCCCTGCAATTGCATAACAAATTCGACGTTTTCCAGCGCCGTTAACACGGGCAACAAACTGTAATCCTGAAAGATAAAACCGATGTTGTCTCTTCGATACGCGATCAGTTCTTTCTCCGACATACCTGAAATTAGACAACCATCAATTTCCACCCTTCCTGAAGTTGGTGCGTCAATGCCACCAAGCATATTCAGCAGCGTTGTTTTCCCCGAACCTGAGGGCCCCATGATGGCGACAAACTCCCCCTGCTTGATTTCCAAATCGACACTCTTAACGGCATGCACTGGAAAATCACTGTCGGGGTTGTAGGTTTTGGTTAAATGTTCGAGTTTAATCGTCATCAAGTTTTCTCCGCCATGGCATCCACAGGTCTCTGCTTAAGTATTTGTCGCGCCGGATACCAAGCGGCAAGCAGGCTCGCAACAAAAATCGCCACAATGATCATCTGGTATTCATAAAAAGACACTCTTGGGAACAGTAAAGTATCTACACCGTAAGCGCCTAACCCATCGGCAAGACCACTGAGCGACAACCCCGTAATACTCAAAACCTTCAGCATGATCGCACTGCCAATCAATCCAAACGTACAACCTGACAACCCCAAAAATAGCGTCTCTAAGATTATCAATACGCGGATTTTGTGTTGCTGCATACCGACAGCCATCAGAACGCCAAACTCTCTGGTACGCTCGAATACCGACATCAGCATAATATTGATAATGCCCAGCGTCATCGCCAAGACAAACACCACCAGCATGACCTGATTAGATATATCCATTGAACTCATCATCGTAGCGAGTAAGGGTTGGACTTCTTCCCATTTCCTAACCACTAAATGATCTTTCGTCGTATTAGTCAGGAGCGTCTGAGTAAACCTTTTTGTTTTTACTAAAGTGTCGTCATCATTCGAGTTTAGGAGAATGGAAATTTCGTGCGCGCCCTTTAACCCTGCTATTTTTTCCAAATCCGCTTTGCGCACATAGGTGTTGCCATCATCAAAGGTCGTGGACGGTGTTTTGAATATACCCTTTACCCGAAAAGCCGCACCAGAGACTTCACCATTGATATCCGAAAGCGTCAAAATCACTTTGGAGCCAACACGCAGATTTAATCGCTTTGCGGTTTTCTGGGAAACTAAAATAGGATTTCTACCCTCTTCATCCAGCCATTGCCCCTGCTGTATATGCTGAGCCAATGGCGTGATCTGCTGCTCTTGTATAATGTCGATACCATTGATGCGAATTCCGCGTGTGCTGCGAGCGGAGGCGATCATTCCATCCACAAGAAAACGTTCGGACACGGCTTTCACTTGTTGCTGATTGGCTAAGGCTGTCGCGATGATATGAGCGTCTGGAATGGTCTGTTCCAGTTCTGGGTTAACTAGATACTGGTCTTTATGGATCTGTAAGTGGCTGGTTTGCCATGAAATCGCATTTTTTATCATGCTATCAACCAAGCCGTTCATAAACCCAATCATCGCAACCACACCCATCAGACCAAACACCATGGCGCCTATCATGATTGACGTTCTGAGCTTGTTCCTCCACAGATTGCGCCACGCTAATTTAATCAACATGCGAACCTCCTTTGAGACCACTTGCGATAGGGAGGCGTAATAGGCGCACCATAGGATATAGAAGACACAACAAGAGGATAAAGAGCACCACCGAGATTTGAGTCAATGCTAAATAAGGATCGAGCGAAACAGGTACAATTGGCTCGAATCCAGTTTCTAGCATCACCTCAGCAGCCTCTCCGGTAATTTCAATCGGGTTAAAGTAAAAGTAAACCAATACCGGCGCACTGATCATCAAACCAAGCAGTACACCAATGAATGAAACAAACAGCGATTCAATCACCAGCAATGAAATCAGTTTGCCTCTCAGCATCCCAGTTGCAAGCATAACTGCAAACTCACGCTGTCTTTCTAACGTTGTCATCAGAATAGTGGCAAACAGACCAAAGCCAACAATGCCGTATAGGATATAAATTAAAAATATGCCTCCAGCTTTGTCGAGTGCAATCTGTTGCGAAAGCTCAGGTGATAGCGCTTGCCAGTCTTTCACCGCGACGTCCCTACCATAATCTCGGCGCAGTTGATCGACGACACTCGATATACCGCGCAAGTTTTCGGTATTGAGAACCCACGCCGTAACTTGTTTATCCAATGAATACAACGCCTGAGCTGTATCAAGGGGCATGTATACCAATTGAGAATCGAATTGCTGTAGCGGGAAATTCAAAATACCTGCGACGCGATACAATCCCGCTGCGGTTTGTCCGTGATAGCCCATACCATACAAGACCAATTCATCGCCAACGTCTAAATGGAGGTACTGGGCCAACCGTCCCCCCACAAGCACTGCACTTTCTCCCGGAGCGATGTAAGTCCCTTTGACTATTTTGTCACTGATTCTGGAATAGTTGTCTTCGGCTTCTGGATCTATACCCAACACCAAAGCACCTTTTGAATGTTCGTCTTTAGCGGCAAGAGCAAACGACTCAACTCTTGGCAGAACAACATCAATGTTTGGGTTATCTTTCACAGAAGAGATAAAGGTCTCGGTTTGTGGCAAAACATCATCAATACTCGAAGTATCACTGAACGCCGGATTTTGTAACTGGATCAGCCCGGTATAAAACTTGGCCGCATTTTTTATATTAGAAGTGTAACTCCCCTCTTGAAAAGAACGGGTTATCAGGGAAAGGAAAAGCACCAAAGCCAATGCTGTGGCCGTCAGTAACGTCCGCCGTTTTTGCCGCCATAAATTACGCCAAGCGAGTTTAATCAGCATATGCAATTGCCTTCCCTAGTCATGACACACGACTTAATCCCGCAGTAACTTCATTTGCTGTTGAGAGAAAAAGTCATCGTCAATTTTAAAGTCGAACTGAGCTTGGTGTGTGGTAAGCACTGTTTTGTTGCCCGGCTTATCTATTGGATGCATTTCCAGCCGGGTAGCAACCTTTCTTCCACCTAAGGTTTTAATGTCAAATGTCGTCATGACATTGACCAGCTCATCAAACTCGTCATAAAACTCGATTTTGCGCTGTAAGTAAGTCGACTGAGAAATCCACAGTGTGACTTTATTCCAGACAACTGGCGCGTCAGGCTTAGCTAAGGCATCAATTCGCCAAACCTTATCTCCGTCAAAGGTTTCCTCTCCGAGTAGAGTATGTTGGTAATCTACAACGATAGAGGACTGGTTAATGAGGTCGTCATTAGTGAAATCAGACCCCATCCATGACTGGCTCAACATCGATGGCGCAATCTTTATAATTCGTTCAATGCTTGGTACCCAGTTCCACATCTCTCTATAGCGCTTGAGTGACGCACTGCCTTTATCTTTTGCCGGGGCGGTCACCAACACTAAGGAGAGTTTGGTCCCTTTAGTCCAGCTCTTCATCGTCATTGAGCGACGCCAGTCTGGCCGGATAATTTCCATCGTCGCTTCACTGTAGCTGGATTCACCTCGCATGGTTTGATCCGACTTCTGGACGATCTCAAACGCAGTCGCCGCAAAAGCCAGTGGTGAAGAGATGACATATAGAAGAATCACAAACGCTCTAAACATAATACTCCTCTTACTCAAGCTGGCTTTACGTCGACAACAGAAATGACAATAAAAACATGAAATTCAATTGAGTATAGCAAGGAACTCATTGTGCTTAGGTGATGTGAGGTAGAAAAAAGCAGGTGTGTGATGTGTAGTCAAACTGGCGGGAAAATTAAAAAACTAAAATGAGATCCCACAAGCATCAACAATCATAGAAAGTCGAAGCCTGTACCTTAAGAATGGGTTATTTAGTTAAAGAAAAAGCCCTATTCAAAATCCACATAGGGAGAACTTTGAATAGGGCTCTTTGCCTCTATGCTTCATTTTCCGACTGAAGCTGCCTTTACCTTTTTTCGCGTTAACGATTCTCGTTTTAAACAACTGACTCGTAACAACCGCTTTAAGCGCATTATCTTTAATTTTACCTCTGCCAAATTCAGTATCATGTTGAAATTCAATCGACTGAGGACTAGCTTTTAACTTTGCCATAAATCCTCCTTAATGGTCGGGCCAGATTGGACAATAATTAGAAAAATAAGTCAATTTAATTGAGTAAAATAAAATTTATGCTTAAAAATTTCACAGCGACGTCATTTAATTGAAAATTACTCTAAAACTAGACAATTAAATAGTGACTGCATACAAATATTTTCCCTTAAAGTACTAATATCTGTTGACTCTTATCGTATTTAACCTAGACTCAAACACGGCTAGAAAGAAAGTTCTTTGTTTTCACATTTCGTTGGATGTCTTGTAACTCCGTCGTCCTGTGGTACGCAATAGCAATTTATTTTTCCACGCTATAAGCGCCGTTGAGGCGAAAGATTACACAAATTTAGATATTTAGGAAAAGAGACATGTCTAACACAGCTACTGGCACAGTTAAGTGGTTCAACGAAACTAAAGGCTTTGGTTTCATTCAACAAGAAAACGGTCCTGACGTTTTTGCTCACTTCTCTGCAATCACTGGTGACGGCTTCCGTACTCTAGTTGAAGGCCAGAAAGTAGAATTTGTTATCTCTCAAGGTCAAAAAGGCCCTCAAGCAGAGCAAATCAAAGTACTTTAATTCTTAAAGAATTTGATACTGTAGCCAGCTTTTAAGCTGGCTATTTTTTTATCTATAACTAATTTTTCTCTCCGGTCACTGATAACAACATGGCGCTAAAACCAACCATTTACAAGTTCCGTATCGATATTTCCGATATGAACAACGATTATTATAATTCCAAGAAACTCACCATCGCTCTCCATCCTTCAGAAAAACCACAACGTATGTTGGCTCGCGTCTTAGCATATTGTCTCAATGCGACGAGCGACCTGGAATTTACAAAAGGGCTGTCAACCATTGAAGAACCTGATCTATGGCACATCGCAGACGACCAGAGTATCACTCACTGGATTGAGATCGGTGAGCCCGACGCAGATCGAATCAAAAAAGCCACTCGCCTTTCCAAACAAGTAAAAGTCTACAGCTATAACACTAAAGCTTCGGTATGGTGGGAGAAAGTATCGGGCAAGTTTTCAATGCTTCCGGTAAATGTAGAAAGTTTTGACTACGACTCTATTGACACAATTTGTCAGCACCTTGACCGTGGCGCAAACCTTTCTGTTATGATCACTGGTACGTCTATATTTGTTGATATTAACGATCAACACATCGAAGTAACGGTGAGGGAACTGCAAAGTCATGACGCCACTTAATACACTGTTTCAAGAGATGGGATTCGAAACGATTCCCTTTGTAACCGAACATAAGGCGGCAAAGAAACGTTGGCTGGACGAACAAAGCGCACTGTTCGCTAGAGTGTGTGAGAATAAGCCATCAACAGCCCCGGCACTTCATCTGCTGGGCTTGCTGACTAAATCTCACATTGAAGCCAGTGCGATCTATGAACAAAACGCGCACGCTAGCCAACAAATGCAGATAGCGATCAATGAGTCAGTGGGTGATGAACACGCCAGTAAGTTCACCAATCAATCTGTTGAAGACCTGATTCTCATTACCCATCTTTGGCTTTATACGCAAGGGTATCTGAATATGGATTTCAGCCTGGCTCACGATCATGCAGAGCAAACTCAGAACAAGCTCCACCATGAATTGGTGATACAGCGTATTGATATAGATGCGTTTAGGACCGAGCTGTTGCGTAGCTTTTATTTGGGACGAGAAGCAAATCCAGCCAAAAGCGGCGGCTTTTTAGGTTGGTTAAAACGACTATTTTCCATATAAAAAGCATGGTTTTATCTACAGTAAACAACTGATAGACTGCGTCTCCGGTGCGACACTTGTCGTAATTGTATTCGTAAAGGACACTCCTCCTTTGAACATCAGGGACTCATTATGAAGTTTATTCGTTGGTTTTTGGGAAAAATCATATTATTGCTTAACGCTGTTTTTTCACCTCGTGGAATCAAGCGCGATGCTAATGAACAAATGAGCGTTGACAACAAAGCGAAGCAATATGCGCTTTATCAGTTTGAAGCTTGTCCTTTCTGCGTAAAAGTTCGTCGTGCAATGAAACGACAATCGGTAAACATCGAATTACGAGATGCGAAGAATGACCCTGCTCATCGCCAAGAACTTGAGCAAGGTGGTGGTAGAATTAAGGTTCCTTGTCTTCGAATCGAAAAAGATGGTGAGACCCAGTGGCTCTACGAGTCGTCGGACATCGTCGCACATATTGAAAAAGAATTTGCCTAGTTCCCCCTAAGAACATTGGCGGATGTAAAGAGGCACCTGTTTGGTGCCTCTTTTCTTATGTATCCTGAAAATTGCTACTATTGGTATTAATCGCTGACGATCAACATAAGTTCCACACGTCGATTACATGCTTTACCACTGTCGGTAGCATTACTGCACTGGGGAGTATGCTCACCAAACCCACGTGAGAAAACGCGCTGGCGAGGAATACTGGTCTCCAACAACTGCTTTTCAACTTCGCGAGCTCTTCGTTCAGATAATGTGTCATTAAAGCTTGCCGCTCCGGTGCTGTCTGCATGCCCATCGATGACAACATCAACATCCGAGCGCCCCGACAGATAGTGACCAAGACTTCTCAACCAGCCTTGGTATTGTGTGGATAATTGCGCAGAACCAGTCTGAAAGTGAACTTGATCTTTTAAGCGTACCATCAAGTGTCCTCCACTGATGGTTTCATGGGCAATATTGTGCCGATCTAAAAACATTTCCAGTGAGGTCTTGGAGTATGATTCGTCCACAGCGGCGTTCGTAGTCGGCTGAGCAGGAATGTTCATGACACTCGATGAATCACCATACCCCCATTCTGGGTGTCTTAGCTCTGTGCTCGTCTTAGGGGCTGTATCTAACATGTTCCCACCAGGCAGCATGTCTTGACTGATGGTGCCGCACCCTCCAAGAAAGCTACAAACAATTAAAAACCACTGCTTCATACCGCTCCCAACTTAGAAAAACTGTTACTTACTGTGTCGACTCAATACGCGTTGTCTTTAGCGCTTTCGTCAGTTCAAAATCGAGCTTAACGCCAAATGACATTAAAACATCAAACTAAATGCACTGTTCGTGCCAGCCATATGATGCTTTTACAGCGGTATTGATATCTATTTGGGCATTATCATCTCACTTTAGTGTAACAATCGGTTTTAATGGTTTTAGTCATCATCGTTAACCGATAAACTAGCGAAAATTTCTCAATCGAGCGTTAATATGTTCAAAAACATTTTGAAAGGCTTCGCTTTTGTTGCCGCGATGACGGCTCTCACAGCATGTGACAACGGCAATACACAGCCGCAACAAGGCAAACAATATCAAGTGCTGCCAGTCTCCCTTCAGGAATACCAACTTTCCCCTCTAACCGAGGCGTTCTCCTTAACCTGCGGTCACTGTCGCTCGATGGAAGAGTTTATTCCTCAATTAGAGTCTCTGACTGAGCAAGATGTTGAGAAGGTACATGTTACGTTTAACGACAGTGCCGAGATCAGTGCGATGATTTTCTATACGGCAGTGATGCAGTTAGAGACAACACCAGATAAAGCATTTATGGCAGACCTTTTTGCAGCGGTACAAATGCCGCCTGAAGCAACCGCGAATGAACGTCAAGCAGCAGTAGAAAAGGCGTTTGAGTCTCGTAATCTGATTAGTCCTTATCAACTTGACGAAGCACAGCAAAAGCAGCTGTTCGAATACATCAACAAGGCTGATGAAATCACAACGCGTGGTCAGATCAACTCAGTACCAACCTTTATCGTCAATGGTAAATATCAGGTGATTAGCAGCGGTCATGACAGCGTTGAAGCCATGTCTGAAACGATTAACTACTTACTAAAACAACCTAAATAGACAAGGAGCCAACGTGTCTAAATTTTTGTTTCCTCTTATTATTTTTATTCTGGCGGCATTTTTCATTTACCGCACCTGGACAAACCATAAAGTGGCGGATGAAAACTTTGCCAAGGGACAAGCATTCTTACTAGAAAACGCCAATAAAGAAGGGGTCATCACAACAGAAAGTGGCCTGCAATATATGGTGCTAGAGAAAGGCACGGGTGACGTTCACCCGACAGCAACAAGCAAAGTAAAAGTGCATTACCACGGCACACTCATCGATGGAACGGTATTCGACAGTTCAGTAAATCGTGGTGAGCCAATCTCATTCGGTCTAAACCAAGTGATTAAAGGCTGGCAAGAGGGTGTTCAGTACATGGTAGAAGGTGAGAAAATTCGCTTGTTCGTACCAAGCACACTCGGTTACGGTAAAAGTGGTACAGGCCCAATTCCACCAGCAAGTACGTTGATTTTTGATATTGAGTTGCTAGAAATTCAATAATTAAACATTCAAACGCCGGATTACTACAATCCGGCGTTTTTCTATTCAAAAAGGTTCAAACCATTGAGAAATCGATATTGTGATCAGCGAGTAAAGCAATAAACAACACCAACAAGTGGTAGATGGAAAACTTAAAGGTTTCTATCGCACTCCTTTCTTCCGGCGCAAACTTCAGTTTCCAAGCGTGGTAAATAAAGCCAGCGTTAAGAAGAAGTGAGGTAAAAAGATAAATAAAGCCCACCATACCGACCAAAACTGGCATCACACAAACCAAAGTAAGAAGTACGGAATACAACAAAATTGAGGTTTTGGTGTATTCGATACCATGTGTAACCGGAAGCATTGGAATATCTACCTTCCTATACTCTTCCACTCTGTGAATCGCGAGCGCCCAAAAATGGGGTGGCGTCCAGATGAAGATGATCATTACCAAAAGCCAGGCATTGCCGTGCAATTCTCCAGTTACCGCTGTCCATCCTAACAGCGGCGGCATCGCACCAGCTATCCCCGCGATCACAATATTTTGTGGCGTAGCCCGTTTTAGGTACATGGTGTAAACAACCGCATACCCAAGCAGACTCAATAATGTCAACCATGCGGTCAGCGGGTTTACCCAAGCGTACAGCATGACAAACCCAGCCCCCCCTAAACCAACCGCGAATATCACCACGGACAGCGGGTTGGTGTCACCAGAAGGCAACGGACGTTTGTGCGTACGTGCCATTCGAGCGTCTATATTACGGTCGATCAGGTGATTAAATGCCGCAGCAGAACCTGCCATCAAACCTATTCCAGCGAGCCCTATCACAGCTTTTAGCCAAGGGAACACAGCCACGGGAGCTAGGCTCATACCAACGACGGCAGTCACCAGCATAAGTGCCACCACTTTCGGCTTGGTGAGTTTTAGGTAAGTAGAACCGATTCGCTTTTGTCCCTCTAAAGACAACGCAATTTCTTTATTCATAGCGAACTCCTTTCGCTTGATGACTCCACTGAGTTTTTCCCTGCCACAAGTAGAACTGACTCACACAAATCAAGCTCAACATAATCGCAGCGCCTAGTGTATGGGCCACTGCGACGTAGATAGGTAACTGAAAAACAACATTACTCACTCCGAGCATGATTTGACAGATGAGCGCAAGTCCAATCCACATTCCAAGGTTTCGCGAGTGATGAGACTCTTGTTTAACCAACAGCACACAATAAGTAGCGACCACCAACGCAGTAATTATGGCTCCAATTCGATGGCTCACGTGTATGGTCATTCTGGCCGGATATTCTAAAACACCAAATTCGTAATTTTCGAATCCGGCTTGCCACAGTGAAAACGCTTCTTTCCAAGATAGATAACTCATCCAATCGCCTTCACAAATGGGCAATGTCGTACACATCAACGCGGCATAGTTTGAAGAAGTCCAGCCGCCAAGCAGCACCTGTAAGAGCACCACCGCAAAGGCGACCATTGACAACATACGTACTGTGTTGGTAGACGGTGAAAAATAGAGATTCCCTCTCGCTTTGAGTTGGCAATAAAATACCGCTTGCATTGCCAACAATGTGAAACCACCCAACAAATGAAGCATAACCACTACAGGCATCAGTTTGAGAGTGACGGTCCACATCCCTAACAAAGCCTGCCCTACCACCAACAGGCAGAGCATAAAAGGTATGGAAGCGTTAACCCGCTCTGAACGTGATGCAATAACAGCCATAACAAGAATCACAATCCCAAGCGTCCCGGCGAAATAACGATGGATCATCTCCAGCCACGCTTTTCCATGTTCAACCGCACGCTCAGGAAAGTTCAGGTTGGCTCTTGCGACGTCGTCTTCGTGATGGGGAACGGACAAATGACCATAACAACCCGGCCAGTCAGGGCAACCTAGACCAGCATCGGACAAACGTGTATACGCACCGAGCATGATCACTACCAATGTAAGACATAAGCTTATTCTCACTAGTCGAATTAATGTCATGGTTCCCCCTATCCCACTCGGGATAATTTAAGCAGTTTGCGTAAATCAGCCAGCATATCCTTGCTGAGCTTGACCAAATCTTCGTTTGGCTTTGGTGTGTAAGACATAACTAACTGCCCCAACGGGTCAACGATGACCACTTGTCCCTGTGCCACTATTTCCGCTACTAACGCGTTAATCGCCATCTTCTCCATTGATGCCTCTACCGAGTCTGAAGATTCCGATGTCCATAACACAGGTACCACGCGATCTTGGTATTTCCCTAAGGCGATGTGACTTTGTTTAAGCAGATGCAACTGTTGTTGGCACTGCTGCTCACAACGATTGGGAACCACATACGCCAATTGCCACCCGTTTACCGTTTGCGGGGCTACTTGCCCTAATTGCTCTAACGTGGTGTAAGGCTCAATCAGTTTACCTCGATTTGTCACACCACTCTGATACCAGCCCTGAATCAAAATTAGCTTGGCGACAAGTGCTGGAAGGGCAAACAAGCACACTAATGCAATCAGGACAAAACGCCCTCTTGTTACTTTCGACGTCATTTTTCACCTCCATGTGATGAGACACCCCTTAACCAACGAATAAAAACCACAACGGTTAGCAAGAAAAACACGCCAGCCATAGCAAACCACTGAACGGAATAACCAAAATGTTTATCACTTGTCAGTGGTAATGGGTTCCATGGAAATTCGTAAGGCCAGTTCTCTAGATTGTCAGGCTGTAAAACCGCAGGCATTAATTCGATATTTAACATCTCATTCAGCTGAGAAATATTGAGATTTTGTACTCGAATGGACTCGCCCAGCTCAGGCATCAATTCGGAACTCAATGGGTTCATTGATTTGCGGTATAAACGTCCTGTTACCACAGCAGGCGCGTCTAACTCTTTGACAATAGGCAACTCAGAACGGGAGCGTTCTCCCTCTACAAAACCAAGTTCCATGAGTGCTAATATGTTCTGCTGCTGACTAACGGATACGACCTGATAAGCGAGATAACCCACTTTTCCGTTGTAGGTTTGGTTGTCCAATAAAATTACAGGTAAAGGCTCTGGGGTCACTTGAGCTTCAACCTTGACGCCAATGACGCTTTCTTCACGCCAGTCATTGTTATCAACTACGACATGCATTTGCTTATGAGGTAAGTCAGCTCTCGCGAGGATCGTCTGCTCAAGCGCTTGTTTCTCCTCACCTCTCTCTAATTGCCAAAAGCCCAGTTTGACCAACAGAGAAAACACAGCCACAGTTAAACAAACTACAGCCCAAAACCGCTTCGATAAAAGTAGCGTTAAAACCGGAGGTTCCATGTCCACCGTATTCTTGTTCAAATTGACGCTCATCCTTTTGCTACTTTTCATTATATTCAACCTCGCCAAAGCGCTTATCGAAATGGTTCGTGAAGACCAAGACAATGCCGATCGTGACCATAAACCCATGAGCCACTATTTAGGTCGACGTGTCATGTTTTCCGCTTTAGTCGTCATCCTGCTACTTATCGCCCTCACTTCTGGATGGATTGACCCGAACCCTCGTCCTTACTAATGCCTGAGTATGGACTAGAGCACATAAACAAAGACAAACAGGCACAACCAAACCACATCAACAAAGTGCCAGTACCAACTGCCTGCTTGAAAAGCAAAATGGTTGTTCGGAGAAAAGTGGTCCTTCGCAATTCTGAACAGCAACACGATTAAGAAAATAGTTCCAAGACAAACGTGCATGCCGTGGAAACCCGTCAGCATAAAGAAGGTATTGCCGTAAACCCCAGATTGCAGGGTCAGCCCCATTTCCTGATAAGCATGGATGTACTCTTCCGCCTGGTAAAACAGGAAAAAGCCCGCAAGAATAATGGTGATTTCCAACCAAACCACCAACGCTGTACGTTTATTTTGCTCCAAGCTGATATGCGCCATATGTAAGGTAACGGAAGAGAGCAAAAGAATGATGGTGTTGGTCAGAGGAATTCCTTGCCACGGCATTGCTTGGGTGGTTTCGCCACTAGGCGTGGTCGTCAGTGGCCATATCGCTTCAAAACTGGGCCAGAGAACCTCGTTGGTCATAAAGTTGTTGTCCGCCCCGCCCAACCAAGGCACCGAAATCATTCTCGCGTAGAACAGCGCGCCAAAGAATGCGCCAAAGAACATCACTTCAGAGAAAATAAACCAGCTCATACCCTGACGAAAAGAACGAGTAATTTGGGAGCTGTACTTACCTGTCAGGGACTCGGTAATCACATTGCTAAACCAGCCAGCTAACATGTACAACAAAAACAGAAAACCCACAGCCAAAACGACACGACCAATCGAGCCTACCGGGCCTTCACTTTGGGTTCCCTGCACGGTCATACCTGCACCGACAGCGACTAAGAACAGAGCAAACGCACCAATAATTGGCCAGCTGCTTTGAGCAGGAACATAATAAGTCCCGGGTTTATTACTCATAAGTTCTCTCCTTACAGACTAGTTGGTCTGTGTGTGTCTCTATGAGAGGCTAACTCCCTTCCGCTGGAGGCAGCTTGTAGAGTGTGTAAGACAGCGTTAACGTATTGATTGAGTCAGGAATATCAGGCTCAATGTAAAAAATCAGTGGCATTTGTGCGTGTTGATTGCCTTCCAACGGCTGCTGGTTGAAGCAGAAGCACTCGATCTTATTAAAGTAAGCTGCGCCGTTACCCGGTGACACAGACGGTACCGCCTGTCCAACCAATTTGTGCCCGCTCTCGTTAAACGCAAGGTACTCGGTTTGGATAACCTGTCCGGGATGAACATCCATAGAAATGACTTTGGGTTTAAATTCCCAAGGCATATCCGGATTAACATGCGCCATAAACTCCACTCGAATGGTGCGGCTTGTGTCTGGCTCCATACCTACTGGCTGAATCGCTGCCACTTCACTGGTTTTACCGTTGATTCCTAACGCATCACACATCACGTCATACAAAGGAACTAAGGCAAAGCCAAAACCGAACATCAGCACCGTAGCAAGCAGTAGCTTGATGGTCAGTTTTCTGTTCGATGGGTTCGGTTTATCCACGCTCGCCACCTACATTTAATCGACTTTAGGGGGAGTAGTGAAAGTATGATGCGGAGCCGGACTTGGCACTGTCCATTCCAGGCCTTCCGCTCGCTCCCAAGGTTTCGCCGTCGCTTTCTCACCACCACGAATGCATTTGATGACCACCCACAAGAAAATCAGTTGAGAAAGACCGAAGGCAAAACCACCGATGGATACAATTTGGTTGACGTCTGCAAACTGGATCGCGTAGTCCGGAATTCTTCGCGGCATACCAGCCAGCCCTAAAAAGTGCATTGGGAAGAACAGCACGTTGACCGAAATCAGCGAACACCAGAAGTGCCAAAGACTCAATTTGTGGTCATACATATTGCCTGTCCATTTTGGAAGCCAGTAATAAGCCGCTGCCATAATGGAGAACACCGCCCCAGAAACCAGCACGTAATGAAAGTGCGCAACCACAAAATAGGTATCGTGATATTGGAAATCAGCCGGAACGATAGCCAGCATCAGCCCCGAAAAACCGCCAATGGTAAACAGCACGATAAATGCGATGGCAAATAACATTGGAGTTTCAAACGTCAGTGCACCGCGCCACATGGTCGCGACCCAGTTAAACACTTTCACCCCTGTTGGTACTGCAATCAGCATGGTGCAGTACATAAAGAACAGTTCAGCAAACACCGGCATACCGGTAGTGAACATGTGGTGAGCCCAAACCAAGAAGGAAAGCAGAGCGATACTGCAAGTTGCATACACCATAGAGTGATAACCAAAGAGCTTTTTACCACTGAAAGCTGGAATGATCGCAGAGACAATACCAAAGGATGGAAGAATCATGATGTACACTTCAGGGTGGCCAAAGAACCAGAAAATGTGTTGGAACATCACCGGGTCACCCCCACCAGCGGCATCAAAGAAGCTGGTGCCAAAGTACTTATCTGTGAGAACCATGGTTACCGCGCCAGCCAAAACGGGCATAACGGCGATAAGCAAAAATGCGGTGATCAGCCACGTCCAGACAAACATCGGCATTTTGAACCAAGTCATGCCCGGAGCACGCATATTTACGATGGTCACGATGACGTTGATTGCCCCCATGATCGAGCTAATACCCATGATGTGTACAGAGAACACAAACAACGCGGTACTGTCCGGGCCATACGTGGTAGAAAGCGGCGCGTAGAATGTCCAGCCAAAGTTAGGCCCACCACCTGGTAAAAACAGTGAGCTCAATAGAATGAGAAACGCAAAAGGCAAGATCCAAAAGCTCAAGTTATTCATGCGCGGTAAGGCCATATCTGGCGCACCAATCATCATCGGTATCATCCAGTTCGCCAAGCCAGTAAATGCTGGCATCACGGCACCAAATACCATCACCAAACCATGAACGGTCGTCATCTGGTTAAAGAACTCAGGATCCACCAATTGTAAGCCTGGCTGAAACAGCTCAGCACGAATGACCATCGCCATTGCCCCGCCAGTGAGAAACATCGCAAAACTAAACCAGAGGTACAAAGTACCGATGTCTTTATGATTGGTCGAATACAACCAACGAGCAAGACCTTTGGGTGCATGATGAACATCATGATCATCATCAAGAGCGATGGTTGAATTCGCCGAAGTTTGCGCTTCAACTGGTGCTGACTTCACGGCTTTTTCTGCTGGCTTGCTCATATTTCCTCCTTAGCACTCTTTTGTGCCTTAAAGGCATTGACGTCAGATGCTTGAACGGTGTCGCCAGTGTCATTCCCCCACGCATTTCGTTGGTAGGTAATAACGGCAGCGATTTCCTGGTCACTCAGTTGGTTGGCAAAAGCTTGCATGGCGGTTCCGGTACGGCCATTCACTACGATACTAATGTGCTCATCCACACTTCCGGTCGCTACAGGACTGCCTTTAATTGCCGGGAATGCGCCAGGAATACCTTCGCCACTGGCTTGATGGCAGACGGCACATCGAGCGGTATATATACCCTCACCTTGCGCCATCAGCTCATCCATGGATAAGTCTTGTGTTAATGCCTCTTGAGCAGCGGCTTTCTGAAGCGCGATTTCCTCTTTCTTGCCGGATAACCATTGATCAAACTCGTCTTCTGCCATCGCGTGTACCACGATTGGCATGAACCCATGTGCGCGACCACAAAGCTCAGCACATTGGCCTCGGTACACTCCGGGGTCATCAATTCGTGTCCACGCTTCATTGATAAATCCAGGTACAGTGTCTTTCTTCACTGCAAAATCAGGTACCCACCACGAGTGAATCACATCGTCTGAAGTGAGAAGAAAACGTACTTTACGATTTACCGGAAGAACAAGCGGTTGATCCACTTCCAACAAGTAATGAGCACCTTTGGTTTCGATTCCGTCAATCTGCTTCTGGCTGGTAGCGAGCAGGCTAAAAAACTCGACGTCTTGACCAAAGTAGTTGTAGTGCCACTTCCACTGGGAGCCAGTGATTTTGATGGTGAGATCCGATTGGCTGGTGTCTTCCATTGCAACTAGGGTTTTGGTTGCGGGAATTGCCATCGCCACAAGAATGATGATAGGGATAATCGTCCAAATAATTTCCACTTTGGTGCTTTCGTGGAAATGCGCAGCAACTGCTCCTTTTGACTTGCGATGACGAATGATGGAATAGAACATAACACCAAAGACAACTAGGGCAATCGCACAGCAAATATAGAAGATCAGCATATGCAATTCATACACTTGCTCACTGATCGCTGTGACCCCTTTGGTCATATTGTAGTCATTGTCTTTTGACCATCCATAGGAGGAGAATGTGATTAAAATCACATTCAGTGTTAAGGCAAGAGTAGTCGCTAATCTTTTCAAAAGATCTCTCCTCTGCTCAGCCGCTACGCTCTCACGAGCTTCCTTGCGTCCCGATGCAAATATCGAACAAATTTACGAAAAATCGCAAAAACTGCGATTTCAACACGGTTTGTTATATTTATGTTAAAAGGCTAGTTATAGTTCTAAAGTTCTTCAAGAAATAAAATGCGAATAAATTTTGTTCGATAATTAAAAAATAAATTCAGTTTATCGATTGCTCTCTTTGAATTGGAATTGAGAACCATTTACATTAATTGCAAACTATGACGTAAAGTCGAAACAGGTAGGTTCCCCACCTAAGGAAAGACAGACATGACCGCAATCATTGATCAATGGCTAGCACGAGACCCCGATCCTAAGACTCGTGAAGAGCTGCAACACCTCGTCGATACAAATGATCAGCAAGAGATCAACGACCGATTTGGTTCACGCCTTGCTTTTGGTACTGCAGGACTGCGAGGAAAAGTTGGCGCAGGTCCAAACCGTATGAACCGACTGGTCATCCAAGAAACCGCAACCGGGCTTGGCCATTACTTGATTGAACAAGTACAAGATGCAACATCGCGTGGCGTTGTTATTGGATATGATGGTCGACCAGACTCCAAACAGTTCGCGCACGATACTGCCTCTGTTCTGACCGCACTTGGTATTAAGGTTTATCTGACTCATAAAGTGGCAGCAACGCCAATCGTTGCTTTTGGTGTACGTACACTGAACGCTGCCGCTGCCGTTGTCGTAACAGCTAGTCACAATCCACCGGAATACAATGGTTTTAAAGTCTACTGGGAGAATGGCGCGCAAATTATCCCACCACAAGATTCCGGGATTGCGGCTGAGATAAACCAAGCAACGACCAAGCCTTTACCGCTGATGTCATTAGATAGTGCAAAACAACAAGGGTTGCTGGTGTGGCTAGAAGATGACTACTACCAAACCTATCGCCAAACCATGAACGAAAACGCGTTGCTAACACCAGATTCCAGCACCGATATTTCTATCGCTTACACTGCTATGCATGGGGTCGGCGCCGATATGGCGGAGACGCTTTTGGCTGATGCCGGATTCAAGAAAGTGGCGAGTGTAACAGAGCAGCGTGAACCCGATGGCACCTTCCCGACTGTTAACTTCCCTAATCCTGAAGAAGCTGGTGCAATGGACATGGTGATGGCGCTGGGTAAATCGGTAGATGCCGATATCGCGTGTGCCAACGACCCGGATGCAGACCGTTTTGCAGTCGCGGTTAAACGCCCTGATGGTGAGTATCAAATGCTCACTGGTGACCAGGTCGGCTCGCTATTTGGTGATTACTTGCTAGAGCAACAACCAAACGCACTGGTTGGTAATACCATTGTATCTTCCCGCCTGTTAAACAGCATTGCCAAAGTTCATGGCGCGGAATACTACCAAACCCTAACTGGCTTTAAATGGCTGACCAATGTTGCCATGGCTAAAGAAACGGAGCAAAACCCATTCCTATTTGCTTACGAAGAAGCTCTGGGTTACACCGTTGGTAATAAAGTTTGGGATAAGGATGGCCTGTCTGCGCTCGTTGCCTTCGCTCAGCTTACAGGAAAGCTGAAAGCGCAAGGCCAAACGCTATGGGACAAACTGGAAGCGCTTTACCGTCAGCACGGATTTTACTTCAACGCACAGCGCAGTATTGCGTTAGATCCAAAGTCGCCACCTATCGGTGACAAACTACGTGCAACGCCACCAAATGATATCGCAGGGAAAAAAATAACAATAACCGAAGATTTAAAGACATCCGTGAGGACCTATGACGACGGTTCAGAAGAAGCGATCGATTTACCTTCAAGTGATGTACTGATCTACCATCTCGACGATCAATCCCGCGTGATAGTACGTCCTTCCGGAACTGAGCCTAAATTGAAATGTTACTACGAAGTCATCACTGACTTTCCAGATAACATGAACTACGAACAAGCCCAGCAAGTCGCAGAAGCGAAGATGAACGAGCTTATCGACGCTCACCAAAAAAGCTTGTAAGTAAAGAGCATTAGACTCTAAAACAAAAACAGCCAGCAATCACTGCTGGCTGTTTCTTCGTATGTGAAAATGTTATAGAACGAAACTACTCAACATCCACAACGCCAGTATCACAAACACCAACCCCATTAGTTTGTGTTGGTACATGCGGAATTTATCATTTTCAATCAGCCCCTTACCTACACTGCCAGCCAAAGCTACAAGTAACAGATTAAACAATAGACCCATAACATTAAGTAGCAAGCCAAGCGCTAACATTTGCTCACCAGATGTCGCCGTAATGTTGTTTGACACAAACTGTGGCAAGAACATAACAAAAAACACTAATGCTTTTGGGTTGAGTAAATTACTCATCAAGGCTCGCTGATAATAGGTCGTCGCCATTTTGCTCATTTGATCAAGTTCTGGCGCGGAAGAGGCTTGTGCTCTCATACAGTCCCATCCCATTTTTAACAAGTAAGCGCCGCCCAGTAAATGCAGCACCTTCAGCGCAACCGGACTCATGGCGACAAGTGTAGAGACTCCCATCGCAGCCAACAGGGTTAAAATGACACCTGAGGTCGCATTGCCAAGGCTAGCAAACAGTCCAACTTTTTTGCCATAGCTCATGCTTGAACTGGCAATCAATAACATATCAGGGCCTGGTAACATTAACAGCGCGATAACCGCGGTGAGATAAACCGGAAGTACAACTAAATCAATCATTGAGGAAAAAGGAACACAATAAAAATGGAGGCGGATCATATATCATTAAAATGACAAAAAACAACAAATATGTTCCGTCCAGAATTACTTAAGCAATACAATAATTCGCCAATAGCACATAAAGCAAACCATTAACTCTCCATCAATATCCACAACTTTTTAAAACACATAGCAATTTTGTACAAAAATGAGCACGATAGATCCGGTACACTCACCAATTGTAACTCCTGAGTACTATGAGAGATCATGAAACAGAAGAATAAGGAAATAGCGACATTCAAGATTGCTCAAGAATTGGGAGGCTTAGAGCTGCTTGATGCAAAGTATGAGAAACAGCATTTTTCTCGTCATAGTCACGAAGGCTATACCATCGGAGTGATTGAAAAGGGCGCACAAAAGTTCTTCCGTACTGGCGGGAACCACATAGCGCCACAAGACAGCATCATCTTGATTAATGCTGATGAAGTACATAGTGGCCACTCAGCTTCAGAAGGAGGCTGGGAATACAAAGCCATGTACCCTGTCCCTGAGCAGTTTCAAACTTTGGGACAAGAGCTTTCCTCTCCTAACATCTCACTGCCCTACTTTCCTCAGCCCGTTGTGTACGATCCGGTACTCGCGAATCAGCTACGTCTGGTTTTTGACATATTGGACAAATCTGACAATCGACTGCTGAGAGAGACTTTGGTATATGGCACCCTCATCAAGCTAGCAAGTAAACACAGTACCCACCGGGCTCCACTGCAACAATCGACGAAAGCACAAAAACAAGTGACGTTAGTTAAAGAGTTTTTAGAAGACTTTCCTCAATCTGATGTATCTTTGGAGGAATTAGCCAAACTCGCTGCGCTAAGCCCATTCCATTTACTCAGAGAGTTTCAAAAACAGTTTGGCTTCCCACCTCATGCTTTTCAGATTCAACAACGTTTACGAATGGCAAAGCAACTACTGAAACAAGGAAGGAAAATTTCTGATGTCGCTCAAGAGTGTGGCTTTCATGACCAGAGTCATTTACATCGCCACTTTAAAAAAGCAATGGGAGTAACCCCCGGTCAATACACCCGCTATTGTTAATCTCAGCAAATTTGTACAAGGCGCGTAATCGTATTCACGCTACTTTCAGGATACCCCTGAACACTGAAAAAATAAGAAAATACAATGGAAAACACTTCGCCTTTAGAAGCACAATCAAAAACCGCACTGTTTTGGCAAGGCACGATAGCCATGATGCCACTGAGCATTGCCGTACTTCCTTGGGGGCTGCTCGCTGGCTCATTTGCGATAGATACAGGCCTCACTCCACTTGAAGGACAAGCGCTGTCGGCGATCCTATTTGCAGGCTCCGCGCAACTGGTTGCGATGGGGATGATAAAAGCTGGTGCTGGATTAACAACCATGTTGTTAACGACTTTTTTTATTACTTCCAGACACTTTCTGTATAGCGTTTCTATGCGCAGTAAGATCTCCCAACTTCCTTTAAAGTGGCGTCTTCCTCTCGGTTTTCTACTCACCGATGAGCTATTTGCCATTGTTGGTCATCACTCAGATAAGCAGTTTAACCGCTGGTACGCACTTGGTGCTGGCTTAAGCTTTTACCTATTTTGGAATGCGGCCACTCTAACAGGCATTGTGGCGGGAAGCATGATCCCCGAGTTGAATGAAATGGGGCTTGAATTTGCCGTTGCTGCGACGTTTATTGCGATCGTCGTACCAACCATAAAAAATGCAGCAGTACTGGCCAGTGTCGTCATTGCATTGGTAAGTTCCGTCGCTCTAGCCTATTACCAAGTCGAAGGAAGTCTGATGATTTCAAGCATTTTGGCCATGCTAACCGGATACTTTGTGGAACAGTTTACGGAGAAAAACTCATGATTATGTTATCGATCTTACTGATGACGGCGCTTGTATTCACCAGCCGATACTTGTTTCTTGAGCCTAAACTGCCAATTCGACTCGGCGTACGCACGCAAAAGGTTTTGAGTTACGCGAGCCCTGCTGTGCTGACAGCCATTTGGGCTCCTATTGTTTTTATTCCGGAAGGTGAACTCGGACTAAGCTTACAAAATCCATTTTTGCTCGCCGCCATTATCGCCGTTTTAATCGCTTATCTGACCAAAAACGTGTTGATGACAACGATTGTCAGTATGGTTGCGTTTCTCCTTCTGAGAGTACTGCTTTAATCTGCGACCCACTCAGTTTCAATCAAGGTGACGTCGCCGCATTTTAGGCGACCGAGAAAAACGTCACCTTGATGAACTTCTCCAACACCTTTTGGTGTACCTGTCATGATAACATCCCCATCTTCCAGACGGGTGTAGCTACTCAGCTCATCCAGAATAGTAAAAGGGGGATATAGCATCTGCTTTACGTGCCCTTTTTGTACATGAACACAATTGATCAAAAGTTCGAGATTCAGATCGTTTATATCTATCCCTTCAAGAGAAACAAAGCGGCTGAACACAACAGAGCCATCAAATGCCTTTGCACGTTCCCAAGGTAGTCCCTGCTTTTTCAAAGTCGATTGTAAGCCGCGCTTAGTCAGATCCAACCCTAAACCGACCGCTGCATATTGGCCATTTTGAATTAAAAAACAAATTTCAGCTTCGTAATGCAGAGTTTCTTGATGAAATGAATGCAAGGTTGCAGAAACGGACGATGAAGGCTTATTAAATACCACCATCTGTTCTGGTACCGCATTATCAAGCTCATGTATGTGCTCGATATAGTTGCGACCTACGCAAAGCACTTTACCGACCTTAACTTTCTTTTCTTCGACCTGAATTTCACTCATTGCTCGTCCCTGCAAAACATACATAAATTCTTAGAGTTAACGACACTTAATCGCATACCCGCTTTTTAAAATCAAGCACTTCAGCTCATTTTGAGTTTTGTGTCACCAATCTGAAACAGACCGTTTGTGATTCACGTTATTCAATTTGAAAGGCGATGTTTTGATATTGATGAAAACATCGAAAAGTCAGTAATTTACTAGCAACAAAACTTAAATAGAATCATCACGGAACAGAAATCTATCTTTCATTTTCACCGTTTACCTTAGCGTCATCAACACATCAGGCAAGAAAGCCCATTTATAACAAACAAGGTATTAAGATAATGAAAAAAGCAGCACTCACTACTGCAATTCTATCAGCATTGGTAACAGCGCCATCTTTCGCAGCAACGGTTTACCAAAACGACGGCACTGAGCTAAAAGTCGGTGGTCGTGTTGAGTTTCGCGGTGACTTCATCGGTTCAGGCGGTGCAGAAGTTGATGGTTCAATGGAAGATAAAAGCCGCGCTCGTCTTAACCTAAAAGGGAAAGCAGACATTGGTAACGGTCTTTCTGCATTCGGTGTTTACGAAGCAGAGCAGAAAACTGGCAAGAGTGAGTTCAAAAACCGTTACATGTACGCTGGTGTCGATTCAAATGCAGGTGCTTTCTCAGTAGGTCGTCAAGACATGGCTGCTGTAATCATCTCTGATATGACGGATATCACTGAGTTTTCTGGTGTTCAACAAGTTATCGATTCATCTTCTGACAAGCAAGACAGCGTATTCGCCTACCGTGGTGAGTTCGACGCACTACAACTACAAGCGACTTACCAAGCAAACTCAGATGATAACCAAGACAAATACGGTATCTCTGGTATGTACTCTCTGCCAATGGGTCTAGACCTGGGGCTTGCATACTCGGGCGGTGATGTTGACGCAGACAACTCTGAAGACCAAATCCTTGGTGGTATCGCTTACTCTATGGATAACCTTTACCTTGCAGGTACTTACTCACAAGGCCAGCTATCTGATTCTGAAGACTTCACTGCTTATGAATTAGTCGCGAGCTACAAAGTGGCTAGCAAGGTAACCATTGCTGGTATGTACACATTCCAAGAAAACGATCCGGACGGCGCGAGCAAATACGATGACGTCGACGGTTTCGAGCTAGTTGGTTACTACAAACTGAACAGCAACTTCCGTACTTACCTTTCTTACTACTTCAACCAGCTTGATGAAGTGAAAGATGCAGAAGGTCTAGTTGTAGAAGGTGAAGATACACTGCGTCTAGGTGTACGTTACGATTTCTAATTCTCTCTTGTCCTAGAGCGAGTCTTTGGCCGGCATCTTTGTCGGCCATTTTTTGTTTCATAAGAGTGGTTTTCCAAATACCACCTTAACTACTTTCATTAACTTACGCTGTTTATTCCCTTACGTTCTTCCTATCCCTGCCCCGTTATAATGCAACTTCTCACAGACTTAGTGCACACCTCCAAAGAGGTACAGGAGCTAAAAATAAATATCCTTATATATCAGCAAGATAAAAGTTGGCACGCGAACTGCAATATAGATATTGCAAATGCATGGCAGCGTTTGTGCTTCTCGTTCTTTGTACCTGTTTTAACAGGCACGTCCTTTGAATTGGTAATGTGGCCTCCCTATGGGAGGCATTTTTTTATTGGCGCTTTTTGTTGGCGTAAAGGCCAATAGCACGTATGCTCCACAATACCGTCACCCAAAAATATTCAATATAATCCAGTGACTTCACGGATACTCACCACATGTTTGGTCGAGATCATACATTCAGAAACAAAAAATACATATTGAATTGAAAGAAAAATCCCGCTTTTGAGTTCTATATTTTCAGAGAAGAAAATGAGGAGCGTCGCATGACACAACCAATCAAAATTACACTCTATCGTTGGGCAGGAAGTTGGGGGCCTTTCAAAGTGAACATCCCTTGCGGAGAATGTACGCTAACCCACGATATTTTGACCGATACTTTTGAAAATGAGCTGTTAGATGTGCCCGTAGAGCTGGAAGTAAAAGATTGGTTATCCCACTGGTGGGAGCCGTTGAAAGCCGGTGCCTGGCACGCTCCTATCCTCTTAGTAGAAGGTAAAGTGATCAGCCAAGGAGAAGCATTAAATCGAGGTGTATTAATACAATCGGTTATTTCTGAGTGGGTTAAACGAGATAGTCTTAAAGGAAATATTGTTTACGGGAAGGCTACGTGTCCACATTGTAAGAAAGCCAAGCAACTGCTTGATGATGCAGGTATCTCATACCAATATTACGATGTCGTGAAAAACAGTGCCGCGCTTTATAGAATGATCCCGGAAGTGAAAGCCATCATAGGTGAAAAAACACCCGTCACTGTGCCTCAGATCTGGCTAGAAAGTAAGTATATCGGAGGTGCTGATAGTCTGGAAAAGTATTTAGTAGCAAAGGGGCTTGATAAAGTCCCAAATAATGTTGTCGAGATACCGAGTCAGTCCGCGTAGTCTTACGTTGGTCCGAAACCTTTGCCTATCTATATCGGTCACTGACTGTGATTGATATTGTTTGTAAAAGCGCTGAAGTAATTATGAAAACAAAAAGCCCTGATTAAGTAATCAGGGCTTTTTGTATTAATTCGCTAGCTTTTTCACTAAACGAGAAAGAGTAGAAGCTTTTTTCTTCTTCGTCTTGCCGTGAAGTGCTTTGTGCATTGCATCTTTAGCAATCATTTGACCAATGTAAGCGCCACCAAGTTCGTTTGTCATGACCTTCTCCTGAAGTTATCACTCTTGTTTATGTGGTAATATTACACCACATAAAGACAAAAACAAGATCTAAATCACACTATTTTGTAATTAAATTCCAACCCAAACTAACCTGGACACACATTTAACTTAGCGTTTTGGCTGTTGGTAGGTTTTACCCGCCGCAACATAAGTATCTTTCTGTTTGATTTCAAAGAAGGTTTCAAAGAACCAAGCGGCAAACTTGATTAAATGATCGCCCTCATTCATGACATGTTCAACATACTCTTGCTCTTCACCAGACTCGTCTTCTTGAGTTGTCATATGGTAAATACGCTTTTCACCATCGACTTCCGCAAGACCGAACTGACCAGTCAGAGACTCCGCCGCTTGTGCAACTTCCTCTTCTTCAGAAGCTTTTAATAACTCAAGTGCCTTAGGCATGTTTTCTTGCTGGACAATTTCTTTCACCAGCGTTTCAAATTCGCTTTGTTGCATTCTTTCACCTAACGATTAAAGACGGTTTGCAGAGCATTTTAGAAAGGTGGTGCCTCCCTTGCAAGAAGATTCAAACCGCTACAGCCAGCAGGCTATAAAGAAGGGCAAATAATTCATCCAGCCAACGGTAACAAACTTTCACCACAAGATAGTGTTTTATACACGCTCTCCTAACATGACAACCTTGTGCCACGCAGTGTATATTCCAATACGCATAGTTGATAATTGATTCATATCGACAGAAACTAGTTCTCAGGAGGAAACAGTGGATTGGATTCAAAGTGTACAAAGCTACATTCGCGTCGTCGAAGAAGGGAGCTTTAACGGGGCAGCACGACAACTCAATACCACCAGCTCGGCCATCAGTAAGCGAATTCAATGGCTTGAAGACAAAGTCGGTGTTCAACTACTCAAACGCACCACTCGCTCAATCAGCCAAACGGAAGCCGGAGCCCTCTTCTATGAACGAGCCAAAAATCAGCTCGATTCCTGGCAATCCGTTTTAGACGAAACTCGCTCTGTGAATCAGTCTCCGGCAGGGCTTTTAAAAATTGGGGCCACACTTGCGGTGGGTTCGAAGTTTCTCGTCCATTATCTGGATGACTTTCTTGAAAAATACCCAGACATAACATTACAGTTGACGACCACATTGCCCGGCCAACTTCCTGAATTGAGCCTGGATCTCTTTATCAGCCGCGAGTTAGATCAACTCAACTCGCTCAGTTTTAAAGCCAGCCCTCTCTTCAAACACAAAGCTCAGTTTTATGCGGCCCCGAGTTATTTAGAAAAGTACGGCACACCAGAACGTGTCGAAGACTTAAGCCAACACAACGTGCTCATCTGGGGAGAACAACCAATAAGGGAAATCAAGACCAATAAACGCCAACGGATTAGCTTGTCCGGTAACTTTGCGACCACAAATCCAGAAGCTTTATTTCATGGCGCTAAACGAGGCATGGGCATACTCCTGACCAACAATGTCATGATCAAAGATGACCTAAAATCCGGAGCATTAGTGCCAATTTTACCGGACGTAACGGCTGATGAAGCGATCGTCTATGCTTACTACCCTAAATTAGACTACCAACACACGAGAACTCAATTATTTCTCGATTATTTAAAGTCTCGTTTAGAAGAAGAAAAACGAGAATAATTTCAAATAATTAAAGTTATTTCTCTCGCACTATCTCCTCTAAAGTAAGGTAAAAAAACACTGACCTAACGAATTAAAAATCGTTTCACTGGTTACACCTCAAGGTAAACCATACGGTAACTTAGTCACTAGTAAAGTTTGAAAAATCCACCTAAGTAAACGATAGTTTGACTGATATTTATCAAATTAGTCAGAATCAACGCCACACGATATAGAACAAACAACGCTAGGTGACGAGTACAATGGATCATGTACAAATCAGTTTTCAAAAGCTTGATGAAATCTTGAAGCTGAGTGGTAGTGCTCTCCTCAACAGGGTAATTTTAGATATTCATCAACAGGTGAAAACGCAATGTACCTGTATTGTCGAGGTGGCTCATCTCCAGCACTCGGCTCATACAATATCGGTTGCTAGAAGCAATAAAATTGAAGATCACCTTAATTACCCACTTTCTGGAGCACCATGCAAGGAAGTGGTTAGAGATATAGGTGAGAATATCTTCTTTCAAGATCATGTGTATCGCGATGTGTCCGAAGATAAAATGTTTCGGGAAATTGGCATAGAAGCGTATTTAGGATTGCCGCTTAAAACACAAAATGACGATGTACTCGGTATTTTGATATCTACTTTTACCCATTCCTTTTCCGCAGTAGAAGCGCAAGGGTTGCTCGAACTACATCGATTCTACGCCAATGTCATTATCCACAGTTTACGAGAAAAGTGGGTCAGTGAGCGCTCTGATAAGCTTCTAAACCAGCTGAGTTACGAAGTTTCGCACGACAATCTTACAGGACTTCTCAACCGTAGCTGCCTGGCTGATACATTGGAAACCTTAACACAACAGTCGTCACGTCCTTTTAGCCTTGCTTATCTGGATATCGATAACTTCAAGTCTATTAACGATATCAATGGAAACTACATTGGTGACCAAATCATAAAATTTACGGCAAACGCAATTCAAAAAAGTCTGTCATCTCCTCATAACGCTTTCCGAGTTGCTGGTGATGAGTTTGCTTTTATCACCTACGACGAAGACCCAGTTGCAGTATGTCAGCAGATTCTCGACATCATAGAAGCGGGTTACAGTGACAAAACGAACCACATCTCATTCACCGTGAGTATTGGTATTGCGCGCGCCACCATACATACTCCAAAATCTGATGAGCTTATCCTGAACGCCAGTCTGGCCCTAAAAGATTGCAAAAGGCACCGAGAAACGCGCATACAACACTATGACACCCAGCTTAGTGCACTTTATCATCGACAAACACGACTTATTGAAGTCATCCGTAAGCAACTTAAGACGAGTATCACAGACAATGATGAACTGTATGTCGTTGTCCAACCGATAGTAGACATCAACGCAAACCGGTGGGACTACTTTGAAGTACTAACCCGTTGGGACAGTGAAACATTGGGCAGTATCCCCCCTTCTGAGTTTATAGAAGCAGCGGAACACTCTGGCTTAATCGTAGAACTGGGAGAGCGCATTATTGAGCTTGCTTGCATTGCCAAACAAGAATTGGAATCTCAGCTTGGATACACCGTAAAGCTATCGATAAATTGTTCAGCCTATGAACTGGTTGATTCTAAACGCTATATCAACCATTTAACGTCCATGATAGAGAAGTATCATCACTCGACCAATGATTTTGTTATCGAACTTACCGAAACCGTTTTACTGTCCCTGAGCGGCCATGAGCAAATGGTATTAAAATCGTTGCGTTATCTCGGGTTTCAAGTTGCCCTAGATGACTTTGGTACTGGTTACTCGAGCCTGAACTATATTCACAATTACCCAATAGACAGCATAAAGATCGACGCGACGTTTGTGAGAAACATGCTTTCCAACAAAACCTCTGAACAAGTAGTCTTGCTGATTGTTCAACTGGCCAAACTGCTCAACATGAAATTAATTGCCGAGGGTGTGGAAGATAAGAGTGCCTCGGAAAAGCTTATTGAGATGGGATGCCACTACATACAGGGCTATCTCTACGCGAAGCCGAACCGTGTTAGTGAAATGATCGCTCTAATTAATAAGCGACAAGTCAAAAGTGCATAGGGAAAGTGAATAAACAAAGGCCAAGCGATGCCTGGCCTTTCAAAGTAACATTTTAGATAAAAGGAAAGCTAACGTGTTATAAAACTGCTTTCTCTTTATTTTTCAGAAGCTTATCCATCTCATCGCGATTAGCAACAAATGTTGCCATCTCCTTCTTAGGCACCGAACTCGCCATTGGGATGTTTGCTCTCATCGCGTTTACTGGTCGTCCATACTGGATCAATTCATAGTGAAGGTGAGGACCAGTAACGCGGCCCGTTTTACCAGATAGACCGATTCGTTGACCACGTGACACTTTTTGCCCTTTCTTCACCAAGATCTTACTTAGATGTAGATAGCGGGTTTTGAACTTGCTACCGTGTTCAACCACCACGTAATTACCAGCGTATGGGTGTTTACGTGTCATGATCACCGTCCCGTCACCTGTTGAAACCACAGGAGTACCGATTGGTGTAGCAAAGTCGGTACCATTATGTGGCGCGACACGACCAGTCACTGGATGATGACGATTCGGATTAAATCCAGAACTGATTCGCCAACCACGGCTTACAGGATAACGCTGGAAAGCACGCTGTAGGCTCTCACCTTTCGCGTTATAAAATTGGCCATCTGTATGCAGATAAGCTGTGATTTCACGACCGCGATTATAAATCTTTATCGCTTCAATTTCGTTCTTACCAGTAGAGACACCATTGATGCTTTGTGAACGTCGAACCACTTCAAAGCGATCGCCAGCACGAAGATCTTTGCCAAAGTTCAATTGCTCTTTCAGCAAGGTCACAACCTGGTTGATTTCAGCCGACGTTAAACCAAGGCGACTAGCTGACGAAGAGAAACTGCCCTGAATTACACCAACCAGTGGTTCTTGATGCCATACACCAGGAATTGAAATGTCGGTAAAGTCATAATTGCCGTCACGGTTCAGCTCATAAACCACTTTATCTGCGATAGAAAATTGCAGTTCCATCTTAAGCAGTTCACCTTCGATATCATCACGCCAAAATCGCAATGTATTGCCCGGTTTTAGCGTATCTAGCGCAAGGTAGTTTAAGTCCGTTTCCATGACTTTCATTAATGAGCTATAGCCGAAGCCAAGCTGACTAAAAATCGTACTAAGATTATCGCCTGCTTGGATTTGATACTCGAAGTTTGGTGGGGTGACAACTTCTGCAGTTGTCGCATCAAGAATTCTTTCAACAACCTGCGATTCCGGCAGGTTTAAAGCGATGGTTTTAGTTAATGGTGACTCTTTGAGAGAGTGAGAAACACCAATCGCTACCAAAACAGGTAAGGAGTACAACAGCAGCGCTCTACGACCTGTCAGATTCGGCAACCGTCTTGTAATTTCTTTTGTAGACACGGGAATTACTATCTCCTTATAAACAGGCCTAATAGCTTATGCATTCCCGCATAAGAAATCACTAGGAAATTTCGAGATCTAGCTCAGAAAACACTTATTTTTTACAGAAGTAAAATAAATTCATCCTTGTTGCATATGTAGAAAATTGCCTACGCGCTTCAGGGATACAGAATTTAATTGTTTAGGTGCTTCAGACATCGCTTGATTTACATCATGCGTCAGATATGAGGCATCGATAATGGTATCGTTTCGCCATTCCAATTGATTAAATTTAATACGATCGCCAATGAATACACTATCAAGCAATATAACTCGGCTTGGTATCGCATCAAATTTGAACAGACCAATATAATAAAATGATCCTGTTCCCGGTGTGGTGACAATCATTGGTGCAACAATCCAAGGCACTTGTTCTATCTGGCGTTGAACAATAAATTCAGTCGATAACAAAACCTTACCTCTTGTAGCCCCAGCATCGTATTGACCGATCAAATAACCAGCCTCCTTATCCCACTCTTCAATGAAACTCACTGCATTTTGTTCGGGAACCTGAATTGTCCACGGATTTGAAGATTTGATATTAAGCACGTCCGAAATAATCGAATTAGACTGAACTTCGCTCTGCGGGAATTTGGCTAATATTTCATCATCAGAGAGGCTGAATCGGTAAACACCAGCAACAATCACGATGATTAATAATACAACAGGAATAAGGAGGATAAGTGGAATAGGCAGAATTCTATTGCGTGCCATGAAGACTTCCTTGTTTTTATTGTTTATAAGTCGCGCTCGGAGTATATACCAAATAATGAGCCATCACCGCAAAACAACCTTCGTACCAATACATCAAATGTTTCAAAATAAAAATGACCTCACCTGTCTAAGTTCGTCGAGTTTTAGTTTGAAAGGTGATCGCTAGCATGAGGTATTTGGGTATAAATGTCCTAAACTGTTCTCTGAGAACTTGAAAAGATTTAACCCCAATAAGTGGGCACTGGGCATTCGATTTGCCAATGCAGGTGCTCAGAGGGACATGAGCACAGTTTGAGGTTATTTAATTTACACGATGCCAAAACCAAACAGAACCCACTCATGCGAATGTGCGTGCGGCTTGATTCAGCTTCGCTGTTTAGGTGAACCCATACGTACATCGATTTGCCACTGCTTTGAGTGTCAAAAGCGAACTGGCAGCGTATTTGGAGTCCAAGCCCGCTTCGCCAAAGCGAACGTCATTTTAGATGGTGACGTTATTAGCTATACCAGAATCAGCGATGACGGGAGTGAAGTCCGATACGAATTTTGTCCTGCCTGTGGCACCACTATGCGCTTATTACTCTCCGCTGCACCAGAAATTATTGTTGTACCTGTAGGACTCTTTAGTGATAAAGAGTTCCAAGAGCCGACCATTTCGATCTATGAGGAACGAAAACACGGCTGGGTCAGTTTCGAATGCACTATTGAGCATATCGCATGAGCGTAGAATAACTATTCACCAAAAAGTGGCTTGTTCTCAAGTTTTTTTCCTACAGATTCCTAATCACTAATTTACTGTGATTGGTCTATCCCTGCTTTTTTGAGTTTTCTTTGAGAATGATCAACCGAGTTGTAGTGTGAAGGGTTTCATATCTCAGTGTGAGCGCTATAATCGGCTCCTAACATTTAGTGGGGTTTTATTGTGATTTCCAAACTTCCTCGTTGGGTGGAATATGGTGCGTTTCTACTTGCTCTTCTTGCAGGCTGCGTCAATGCCGTCGGTCTTCTCGGCTTTCAACATCAAGCGATAACACACATTTCCGGAACCGTCACTCAGCTAGGGAACAGCTTATTAACAGGAGTGGACAGCTCCATTCACCTGCTCTTTATCGTCTTCAGCTTTTTGATTGGTGCTGCGTTTAGTGGCTTTTTCATCGAAAGCAGTGCATTAAAACTTGGACGCCGATACGGGGTTGCACTGTGTATCGAAGGCAGCTTACTTCTTCTTAGTTTAGGCTTCTTGGTTCAGGGCAACGTTTATGGCCAGTATTTGGCTTCCGCCGCCTGTGGCTTGCAAAACGCGATGATTACGACGTTTAGCGGTGCTGTAGTCAGAACCACTCACATGACAGGTATCATTACTGATCTGGGCATTATGATCGGAGAAAGTTTGCGCGGACGTCAATTTGACCGACGAAAAGCCCTGTTGTTCTTATTTATCTTTTCCGGCTTTTTACTCGGTGGCGTAGCAGGAGCCGCTCTCTTTAGTGTGTATGGTCTGCATACATTGATATTTCCAGCGTTATTAGCATTTAGTACAGCCATCATTTATTGGGTGTATTTGTATAGGCTAAATCACAGACCAACATGTTGATAGTAGAGAAAAATTATCTAGTAACGATAGAACAGCAGCCTAACTGCAAGTAGCTTCATAACGCTTAGGCTTTAGCTGGAACTCAACTGAATACGACCACAACCTCGACAGTAAACTCCATTCTCAAAACCGACGGCTATCCCTAACTTTCCCTTCCCCTTATTCAACTCTCAAACTTGCTAAGTGTAAGTAGAATGTCCCTATGTTAAGACAGTGTAATGGTTAAAAACTCCGCAATTGTTACGTGATTTAAATCACACTTAGCCATGTTTTTACTATTCCAATCACACTGCTTCTTAGAATTACCTTCACACAAGCCAATTAATGATACAATTTTCTAACACGAGCAACATATTCGTATACAGAAATTCATTATTCAACCAATTTTCCGACAAATCGACTGAATAAGTAAATGTATTTAATGAATAGTATTGCAATGGACGTAGTTTGCGGGTACCCTCCGCATCCTGCGATTAAATACGGATGTTTAGTGAATATTTATGTCATGGATTATGGCAAGTATTGACTAGTAGTAACACGAGACAATTATGCACAATAATACTAATGCTACTGAAGCACCTAAGAGCAACTTTTGGATGTTCCTGATCCCATCCTTAATCGGTCTTCTGCTTTTTATGGCACCAATCTCTTACGACGGTGATCTGACGATCCCAGTCGCAGTCATGGCTAAAGTCATTCCTGCTGTACTCGGCGACACGTTGATTGCCATTATTACCGTTATCATCTCTTTTATGGCTGTCGCTTCTGTTCTTTGCAAAATTTTCCAGCCTGCTGCAATCCTACGTAATAGTTTCCTCAACGGCTTGTTTAACCCATCTCCACTTTGGTTGCTTGTTCGCTTAATAGGCGCTGCTGCCGTGTTGATGACGTTCTTTGAAATCGGCCCTAAAGCGGTCTGGGAAGAAAACACAGGTGGATTGGTTCTGACAGGACTATTACCGACACTGTTTGCGGTATTCATATTTGCTGGCCTATTACTACCTCTGCTACTTAATTTTGGTCTGCTAGAGCTGCTTGGAGCACTTCTAAGTAAAGTAATGCGCCCTGTGTTTAACTTGCCTGGTCGTAGTGCTATCGATTGTATGGCATCTTGGTTGGGTGATGGCAGTGTTGGTATCCTGCTTACCAGCAAGCAGTACGAAAACAAGTTTTATACGCAACGTGAAGCTGCAGTAGTCGGTACAACATTCTCAGCGGTTTCGATTACGTTCAGCTTGGTCGTCATCGCTCAGGTTCAACTTGAACACCTGTTCCTGCCGTTCTACGGTACGATCTGTCTTGCGGGTATCGTCGCTGCTGTGATTATTCCTCGCTTACCACCACTAAGCCTAAAGAAAGATCGTTACATTGATGACAGCAAACCAGACCAAGATGTGGATGCCGTTCCTGAAGGCCATACAACCTTCTCTTGGGGTATGGATTTAGCTCTGAAACGTGCATCAGAAGTGACCTCGTTCCAGTCGGTCCTTAAAGAAGGTGTACACAACGCAATAGACATGGTCTTTGGTGTACTGCCAGTGGTGATGGGCCTTGGTACGGTTGCTTTAGTAATCGCTGAGTACACGCCAGTATTTGAGATTCTGGGTCAGCCATTCATCCCTTACCTTGAATTGCTACAAATCCCAGAAGCTGTTGCTGCATCAAAAACTATCGTCGTAGGCTTTGCTGACATGTTTATCCCTGCGATTCTGGCTGCATCAATTGATAACGAAATGACGCGCTTTGTTATTGCAGCTATGTCTGTTACACAACTTATCTACATGTCTGAAGTGGGCGCTTTGCTACTGGGCAGTAAGATCCCAGTCAATATCGTAGAGTTGTTCGTTATCTTTATTCTACGTACCCTAATCACACTACCTGTGATTGCTGGTATGGCGCACTTGATATTCTAACTTCAATTGCTCTTACAAAGGCTCTGCTTCGGTGGGGCCTTTTTTGTTTGTACACAATGCCCCTCACCCTACTTAATTCCAATCTTGATCAACAATATCAACCTTAGAAAAGGGTGGTTTCTCTTGTTACCGAGAGGCGTACTTTCTCATCAGACCAGTCTGGAAATCTTCCCCTCAACGAGCACTATCTTCTAACTCATTCATATACAAGCAATAAATAACCACTTCATTTTTCATCCATAAACCAAGAGCCAAATTGAGCATTTTTTCATTTCAAAAGGGCATGTTTGGTTTCAAGTTTTTCACAATATTGTCGATAAGTAATGAAGAACCAAACACACAGGCGTCTTTTGCTGTCAATTCACCCTAGTAATAAGAGGTGAAAGCAGGGATAAGCCATAGGGATACTCAGAGGAAAACTAATGAAATTCAGACACAAGGTTGTCACCGCCTCTTCAATTTTGCTGCTAATTACTGTGTCGCTACTGTCGATAGAGCAAGTCATAATGATCAGAGCTCAAACCAGCGAGCATATCGATTCTAGCGTGCAAGAAATCTTAACTAGCGTAGGGAACACCGT
Organism: Vibrio sp. J1-1; assembly: GCF_021728395.1. Classification (GTDB taxonomy): domain Bacteria; phylum Pseudomonadota; class Gammaproteobacteria; order Enterobacterales; family Vibrionaceae; genus Vibrio. The sequence continues at coordinate 97,557 of NZ_JAKKCM010000001.1, forward strand.
AGAATCAGAGATGTCAGCCAAGAAGGATCTTGCTCGCGCCACAACCGAGATCATAGAGCTCGACCCAAACTCACAGGACTATGTTAAGAATATTGTCGAGAAACCAACCCTAAAATCCAGCTTCATCGCAATTGGTTTGGGCTACGACCATAACGGAGTGGTTGTCGAAAACGACGATGGTTGGGAGCCAGATGCGACTTACGATCCACGTAAACGTCCTTGGTTTACGGCTGCAAAAAGCAAAGGTGACCTAGTAGTGACCGCACCGTACGTTGATGTCTCTACAAAAAAAGTGATCATCTCCGTCGGGACGCCAGTTAAAAATAATGGCCAGTTTACAGGCGCTATGTTTTATGACTTAGCACTCACGACACTTTCCGATTTGGTCAACCAAGTAAACTTGTTTGACGCGGGCTATCTGTTTCTTGTTTCATCAGACGGCACCACCATTGCACACCCTGACAGCAAGCTCCATGGCGAGAAAATCAGCAGTTACTTACCGCAAGTAAAACTGGATAGCACAGCTCAAAAGATTGAAATTGATGGCAGCCCATACATGGTCAGCTTGGCACATATCCCAAGTGAAGACTGGTATCTGGGTGCGGTGATCGACGAAACCATCGCCTATGCGGATGTGGCCGAGTTACGTAACAGTGCAATCATCTATTCAGTCATTGCGATTATCGCGTCAATTATTGCGTTAACTCTATTGATTCGCACATTAATGCGCCCGCTTGATACTCTCAACAACGCGATTAAAGATGTGGCATCAGGAAAAGGCGATCTCACTCAACGTCTGGAAACCAATACCGATCCTGAGTTTTCTGAGCTTGCAAAAAACTTCAACACCTTTATAGAAAACTTACAACATCAAATCATTGAATCAAAGAGTATTTCTGACCAGATCCTAAGTGGTACGCAAATTACTGCCAAAGGTGCTGAAGACTCCGCAAGCGCAATTCAAACTCAGCTACAGGAGCTTGAACAGTTAGCAACGGCCATGCACGAAATGTCTGTAACCGCAACCGAAGTGGCGAACAATGCTCAAGGCGCCGCAAGTGCAGCGAAAGAAGCGGACCAAGAAACGGTCGAGGGTTCATCAGTCGTACTCGAGTCGACACAAACCATCAACTTACTTTCAGACAGTATCGATTTGGCCGTCGAGGAAGTCCATGTTCTTGAATCGGCAACGGCGAACATCGAAACGATCCTTAAAGTGATTAACGATATCGCAGATCAAACTAACCTACTCGCGCTTAACGCAGCAATTGAAGCCGCTCGAGCTGGTGAGTCTGGTCGAGGTTTTGCTGTGGTAGCAGATGAAGTACGTACGTTGGCTCAGCGTACACAAGAGTCTACAACCGAGATTCGCAGTATGATTGAGCAGCTTCAGTCTGGTGCTTCATCCGTTGCTAGCGCCATGCACCAAAGTAAAGGCAGCGCTGTAGAAGCCGTGGAAAAAGCCGAGTTAGCCAATGACTCATTGCAACGTATTCGAGATGCGATTCAGAGAATTTCTGATATGAACTTACAAATCGCCTCTGCGGCTGAAGAGCAAAGCTTAGTTGCTGAGGAGATCAACAACAATACTGTAAATATTAAAGACTTGTCGACACAGGTCGCTGAATCCGCAAACCGAACTAACGACGCGATGCGAACTCAGCAGGAGGATGTTCGTAAGCAAGACGAAATCCTTAACCGATTTACCGTATAAATTAATCCTCATGAACAAAAACAGCGAGCATAGCTCGCTGTTTTTCTTTTCTTCAACGTTATAAGTACTGACTACAGTCTTAAATCAACGTGAACATAACGATCATTCGAACGACGATAATAATAATCATCGACTTTTAAATAGGTCAAATTACCAATTTGTATAAAGACACTATTACTTGGAACGCGATCACGGTAATAGTATCGGTGTCTTGGCGGTCTATGCTCAACCACAATTACATCTCGATGTTTATGCTTATGTTTGTGTTTATGCTTACGCTTATGGTGGTGACGATCATGGTCATAATCATCGTGGTAGTGATGATGCTCTCGTTCATAGCGATGCTTATGCTTCGGATCCGCCATCGCGTCGGTACTAAACATGCCTAAAGTCAGCATAACGCCAGCCATGGCAATAGATAATTGTTTTGACACAACAGTTCCTCTCATCGAAATTAACACTTTAATCCTAGGACACTGCGTTCTACACCATGTCAGACCTCCGCTAAGGTTTTTCACCAAACCGTCAGAGTTTTCGCCATATATCAGGTTTACGTCAGAACAATTACTTACCTTACCACTGTGGCTAGCATCATTTCAGAACCAATAAAAAAGCCGCGCTGTTTCATCAGCGCGGCTCTACTAGAATTGCCTTTTAACAGCTTACACAGCTTGAGCAACCAGCAAGAAGCAGCCAAACAGGAACATCATGCTCATTCCCATCGCGCCACCACCAGCTTCATAAATACTGTTATCTTCAACTGGTACACGACGTACTTTCATCGTCATCGACAGAGGAACAAATACAGCAAGGAATACCAGAATAATACCTGCATAGCTAAGGATGGCTAAAAAGTGCTCTGGTACAAACACTGCTCCCAATAACGGTAAAATAAACGTCGTGACAAATACCGCTGGCTTACCCGCTTGTAACAAGTCTGCATTTTGATCGTAAAGGGCCATTGCCACCCCTAAGAACGAGGTCAGTAGCGCCAGACCAGTAAACATAGACAGAATAAACTCCAGGCCAGAGTACTGCTGACCAAGCACCGCAATCAATTCCGTCACATTTGAGTATTGAGCAAGCTCATGAGGAGGTAGATTGCCCACAACAGCAAGTAGCCATAGCAGGTAACAAATAAGAGGAATGGTTGAGCCAACAATGATCATGTTACGCAACTGCGTTTTGCTCGCTTCTTTGTTGTAGCTGACCAGAGAAGGAATCACGACCATAAAGCCAAAGCTGGTAAATAGCACTGAGCTTGTTTTAATCAGCGCCACTTTGTCTTCGCTCACAACTTCATCCAACCCTTCAAACGTCACGCTTGGCATAAGAGCGAAAAGAGTGAGGATAAGAGCGACGATCATACCAATGAACAAGGCGCGGTTAAGCTTATCAACAACACCAGTGCCAGCAGACACGATGATGCCAACCAAAAGAGTAAAGCCAACTTGGCTTGAAATTGTCGAGACCGGGAGCCCCATCGACGCAGTAACTTTTTGTACCAGATCGCCAGCACCAATAATGTACGCCATGAGAAGACAAACAAGCAGGGCATAAAGCAGGCCGTTAGTCACCAATTGGCCACCTTTACCAAGTGTTTCACGTGCAATCGCGTTCATGCTAACGCCACCACCGACTTTACAGCTCGCTTCAAGAAGAAGCAGTGCCGCATAAGTGGTTCCGGCCCAGATGAACAGCATAAGAAGTGTGCCCCAAAGGAGGCCAAATTGAGCGAGCACCATAGGTATAGCAAGCATACCGGCGCCAAGAGCAGTACCTGCAACAATCAGGGAGCTGCCGACAAGTTTAAGATTCACGGTTAATACCTCTAAATTCAATCCGTTTTTGTTTCGCCTGCAGTACTCAATCCAAAGTACAAACAACAAAACGTCCCCTACTTGCCAAAATTTGGCTGCAATAACGACGGCCAAATAGCAATAACACGCATTGGAAAAAGAGAACTTCCTCTAGTTTCATGCGCATCTAGGAGATCATTTTTAGGCGATATTTTGATTGATGGGGACGCCCGCATTTTGGGTTCGAAGCAAAATAGGTCATCTGAATCATCAATCTCTCATTCGAAATAGAATGAGATTGGTTCGGCGAGATTGTACGGCATAACCAGGAGAATTGAAAAGTAAAAGGTCAATGTTTCAGCCGTATATTTTAGTCGCAGCATCCAAACACCTAAGATATGTGGTTAAAATAACCAGTAAAGAGATGAATCTCTGGTATTCCGACGCATGGCTATCGAGTGTACATTTTTATTTACAGATTGGGAGTAGACGTTAAATTCCAATGCCGTAGCCTAGATCAGACAATATCGCTATTATTCGCTGCGTACCGACATCATTCGGTTCACATACCTCTAAAACACTGAGTTACGGTTCGAAAATTTGGTAACTTGAGTGGCGAAATGCTGGGTTTGGTTCCCCAGCATTTACATTTCTTTTGGTATTAAACGAAATCTATACGACACATAACTGTTTGAGTTTATTCATCAGCTTTCGTCTAAGGCCAGTATCATATACGTCAAAGCATGAATTCCCTCATCAGCAATCACTTTTTCGGTTTCGCTCATGCTCTTATAAAGCGTTTGCAATTCTTCTTCGCCAATCGACTCACGATGCAAATAAAGTTCCTTGTAGTTCATTAATCGCAACTGGGATTCACGCGTCAACGCCAAAACACCTCTTCCGAATGTCTGCTGTTTGTCAGCAATATCACTACGTAACGCATCTAAAATGCGTTGCATTTTGCGAATATCTGTTTCATTCGTGGTCAAATGATAGGACTGATGATTTTCCATTTTTTATAGCCAACTGAAATATATGTATTTTTTAGGTCGCCATTCATATACCTAATTATCAGCAAGATAAAGACCAGCTGGTTAAATTGGTCCACTTCTTGCTTACTTTTGGTCAAAACAGTCCACTCTGGCTGGAGGATCTATGCATATCGACCCTATTATCGAAGCACTAATCAAAAGACGAAAAGAGATTGGCTTTTCCCGCGAACAAATTGCCAAAATGGCAGGGATGAGCGTTAAAACCTATCAAAGAATTGAGCGAGGTGAATCCGATCTCAAGCTTTCACAATACCGTTCAATCTTGAGGTCAATGCAGCTAACTGATCTTGATATCTCTCTCGACGTCAGGGGCGTAGAACATGTGACAGAACATGACCTTGCCTCTATCGCACGCTTACTCTCACCTGAAGCTCAATCCTTATTAGTACGTCTTTTGTCTCTCATACTCGAGCAACGGAAGAACACTTCCTAAGCCTGATGCTCTGTTATAATTAGGTATGAGGATATTTGCTCTCCAAAATGTAACAGAGGCGTTTTATGAAAAGCGGTTTAATTATCAGATGGGTTGTTACAGCCTTGACGTTTTTTCTTATAGGCAGCACCGCTGTGTCGGCTAAGCCGCACAACGAACCTTCCGTACGCCCAATTATTCAGCCAGGGAATAAGCATCAGACCCGGCCTGTACAACGCCCGGTAGTAAAGCCAACTCATCCACCTTCTCAGCATAGACCACCAGGCCACCATCGTCCTCCGAATGTTAGCAGACCACCTAGTTATCATCGCCCGCCGAGTTATCACCGACCTCCAGTGGTGATTAGACCACCGACACATTACTCGACTTATATTTACGTGCGAAGCGGACATCGTTATCCCCCTTACCGCGGCCATTATTACTACTACCACCGAGACTTAGTTGATATCGCTACCTTCGCGATTTTCGCTGGTATTACTTACGCTATTGTTCAGGATGCTTATTATAAGAAAAGTGGCGATCGCTATGTGTACGTAGAGAGTCCACCAGCAGGAAACTACACAGTAATAGATGGAAGCGATGTTGTGAGCTATTCCGGTTCAAATAGTGCAACCGTCACGCAAAGCTCCAGCTCAATTTCAACGAACATGTCCTCGAGCAGCCCATTCAAGAAAGGAGAGATTGTTGACTCTCTACCTAGTACAAAGAAAACGGTCGTGGTAAATGGACAAACTTACTTTAAGTATCAAAACACCTGGTTCCTCCCTCTACGGGATGAGCGTAAATATGTGGTCGTTGATTCACCGTTGTAGAGCCTTGCATAACCGACGCGTTCCACGTAAAATTAATCGCTATTCGACGATTAACTATAAAAGACCTACCGATGAGTAACAAATGCGGAAACGCGTGCCAGGTTTCTTTTGAAACGACTGAGCAACAACTGAACAAAGAAAAAACGTTGGCAGCACAGGCAAAAGCTTTGTCGCACCCTGCCCGTTTACGCATTCTGCATATTCTTCATAAGTTAGACACGATGGACGACTGCCTGAATAGTGATCTGGTCTCTGAACTGGGGCTTGCTCAATCAACCGTTTCTGAGCACTTGCGAATTCTAAAGCAAGCTGGCTTTATTACGGCAGAGCCTAATCCACCAAAAGTTTGCTATCGCATTCAGCGCAAGGCGCTGGATAGTTTTAACTCGGATTTTTCTAACCTTTTCAACTAATCGGTTCTCCCTTAAACGTTACGACGAGTAAGAGTAAATCCAATAATCGTATTTCGACGATAAACGAGAGACACTATGACAACCGAAGTTTTAACTAGTGCTAGTAATAAAATGAGCTTTCTTGATCGATACCTAACGGTTTGGATCTTTGTCGCTATGGCAATTGGTGTCGGTATCGGTGCCGTTTTCCCACAAGTAGCACAATGGAATGAAACTATGTCAGTCGGCAGTACCAATATACCACTGGCGATTGGCTTGATCCTGATGATGTATCCACCACTGGCGAAAGTGGACTATGGCTTGTTAGGCACCGTGACAAAAGACAAAAAAGCCATCACGCTTTCATTGGTAATGAATTGGATTGTGGGTCCAATTCTCATGTTCATCCTTGCACTGACATTCCTTGGCGATCACCCAGGCTATATGGTTGGTATTATCCTCATCGGACTTGCTCGTTGCATCGCTATGGTTCTGGTGTGGAACGACATCGGTGGCGGTAACAAAGAGTATGGGGCAGCGTTGGTTGCTTTGAACAGTGCTTTTCAAATTCTGACTTACAGCGTGATGGCATGGCTGTTTATTACGGTACTGCCACCCTATTTTGGCTATGAAGGTTTCGTCGTTGATATCTCTATGGGAGATATCGCCGAAAGCGTACTGATTTACCTTGGCATCCCTTTCCTTGCTGGTTTTCTTAGCCGCAAGTGGCTGGTCGCAGCCAAGGGAGAACAATGGTACAAAGACGAATTCATCCCACGTATTTCACCAATCACCCTAGTGGCGCTACTTGCGACTATCGTGCTGATGTTCAGTCTAAAAGGTGAAATGATTTTGGAGCTTCCTATGGATGTATTCCGAGTCGCGATTCCACTGGCGATTTACTTCGTATTGATGTTTTTTGTTAGTTTCTTTATCGGTAAAAAACTCGGTCTTCCATACGACAAAAATGCTTCTATCGCTTTCACCGCAACTGGTAATAACTTCGAACTCGCTATCGCTGTTTCTATCGCGGTGTTTGGTTTAAATTCAGACCAAGCGTTCGCAGGTGTGATTGGTCCCCTGATTGAGGTGCCAGTTTTAATCGCGTTAGTTAATGTCGCACTCCGAATGAAAGTCAAATACACAATCTAATTGCAAAATTTAATCTGATATCACCTAAAACGCCTTCCCTTATTGGAAGGCGTTTAAGTATAGTGAATATGAAACCCGTTGGTTTCCTCCCCTTACAGAGATTGACTTTTGTGACCACGCAACTCATCTTTAACCCCATTAACTCAACAGTCGATTAACCTCTGACTTACTCACTCACAACACCTACATATACATAACAATGAAGTACAAAACTCGATCACGCTCTCGATTCTGCTCGCTGACCACTTCGCAATTCAATCACGAACCTAAGTCTCTCTATTTAAAAAGAATAGTTTCTCCATTACATGCTAAGCTGTAGTAAAGCTTGTTCGCTGGCGAACTGTATCCAGTAACTTCAGGGGATCAAGAGAAGTTGTCTAAACGCCTTTCAGGGAAGCACCGCACTATGAAGCGATTTATCTTTGGCACCTTAATTATTGCTCTACTGACCTCATGTTCAAAAGACAACACACATCAAGCACTCGGAACACTTGAGCGTGACCGCGTAACTTTTACTGCAACCTCCAATGAGATCATCCGCGCGCTCCCTGTTAGAGAAGGTAGCCAAGTCAGTGAAGGTGACGTTCTGGTACAGTTGGATACCAAGAACCAGCAAGCTGTACTCGCCCATACGCTAGCAGAGCAAGCCAAAGCCGAAGCTTATCTGTTGAAGCTCACTAACGGAGAGCGTCCAGAAGACATCGCTGCCGCCTCGGCAAAAGTCGCAAGAGCAGAAGCACAGCTCACAGAAGCGCAGAAAAGCTATCAACGCACAGCCGAACTGGTAAGAAAGAAGCTCATTAGCCAATCCGAGAAAGACTCTGCGCTGGCGGCAAGAGACTCAGCCCGGGCCGAGCTGAACTCCGCCAAAGAAGAGTTCAGCAAGCTAACTGCCGGGTCTCGACCTGAAGATATTGATCAGGCTAAAGCGGAATTGATGGCTACGAAGGCGGATGTTGCACTTCAAGAACAGAAGCTGGCAGAGCTAACCATTACCGCCACGCGTGATGGAACGCTAGATAACTTACCCTACAACCTTGGGGAACGAGTCCCTTTGAATGGCATCGTTGCCGTAATACAAGCGAACAGGGTCCCCTACGCCCGAGTGTACGTTCCCGCCAAATTCCGTCTTAACTTTGTCCCGGGAAAAACCGTCACAGTTAACGTCGACGGGCTAGATAGTCCTTTGCAGGGAACCGTGCGTTGGGTGGCCACAGAGCCATCTTTTACGCCTTATTTCGCACTGACAGAGGAAGAACGTTCCCGTCTGATGTATCTGGCTGAAGTCGATTTACCTGAGTCGGCAAAGTCGCTGCCTTCTGGTGTTCCAGCCCAAGTTGACCTAGTGGAGTAATGCCATGACGGAATACGCCATTCAAGCTAAGAATGTGGTCAAAAAATTCGGTAATTTTACAGCAATAAACCATATCACATTGAATGTTCCCAAAGGTTCTATCTATGGTTTTTTAGGTCCGAATGGCTGCGGTAAGTCTACGACAATTCGCGTACTGACGGGTCTACTCAGTCCTACTGAAGGCAACGTCGATGTTCTGGGGCTGGAAATTCCTAAGCAGTCCGAAATGCTGCGGCTCAAGATCGGTTACATGACACAGAAGTTTTCGCTTTATGACGATCTCTCGGTTCAAGAAAACCTCGAATTTATTGGCCAAATTTTTGGTCTGGGTAGTAAAGCGCTTAAAGTTCGGATAGAAGAACAACTGAAAACCTATGGGTTGGATCAGCTACGAAAGCAACGAGTCAGCGGCATGAGTGGCGGCCAAAAACAACGTCTTTCTCTTGCTGCTGCAACAATGCATGACCCCGAGCTTCTTTTTCTTGATGAGCCGACCTCTGCCGTAGACCCTGAGAACCGACGTGAGTTTTGGGAACAGTTGTTTGATTTATGCGACAAAGGTACAACCATTTTAGTAACCACACATTACATGGACGAAGCCGAACGTTGTCATCGTCTGGCTATTATGGAGTCAGGTGAAATTTGTGCAGATGGCGAGCCTGAACAGTTGATGGAAAATATGGGGGTAAACATTATTGAAGTTAAAGCAGACAAATTACGTGAGTTAAAAGAAAAACTCCTTCAGCGCGAAGAGGTTCGTTCTGCAGCCCAGCTAGGCATTCGTTTACGCATTCTGATCCACCAGCATATTGAGCATCCAATAAATTGGCTCAAACAGACATTTCCAGAATTAGAAAATGCCGAAATGAATCATGCGCGACCAAGCCTGGAAGATGTTTTCGTCACTGTGACAGGAAAAGGCCGCCAATGATCAAACCCATTGCCCGAATGAAAGCCGTGATGATCAAGGAAATTCGTCAACTTGCCCGCGATCGGATCACCTTTGGCATGGTAGTGATGATCCCGCTTATTCAATTACTGTTGTTCGGATTCGCAATCAATACAGATATTCGCAATATTCCAGTTGGTGTCGTCGATCAAAGTGGCAGTACCGCCGGGCGTATCATTGCTCAATCAGTCGAAGTCACACAGGTTGTCGATATCAAAGAGACCTATGCGACCGCCCAAGAAGCAGAGCAAGCGATTCAGGACGGGCTTGTGCGCGCCGTACTGATTTTACCTAGCGATCTCACGCAACGAATGATGCAAGGACGCGAACTGGGCCAATGGATTGTCGATGGTTCAGACACCATGATCAGCTCTGCTATATTGTCTCTGCAAACCATGCCTCTGACTGATTTTGACTTCGAGATCCGCTCCAGGCCGACCAAAACCTTTGAAGTCGCGCTCTACTACAACCCAAGTCGCCGTTCTGCGGTAAACATTGTTCCGGGTTTGCTCGGCGTCATTCTCACCATGACGATGATCTTATTTACCAGTGCCGCTATTGTTCGGGAGCGCGAACGCGGTAACTTAGAATTACTCATCACCACACCAATCCACTCTATTGAGTTGATGATCGCGAAAATCGTTCCGTATATCTTTGTCGGCCTGATTCAAGTATTTATCATATTAGGTCTCGGCCACTGGATTTTTGGCGTTCCGATTAACGGCGCCATCAGCCAAATGCTGTTTGGGACATTACTCTTTATTGCGGCCAGCCTGACCCTAGGCCTAATGATATCAACCATCGCAAAAACACAGCTTCAAGCCATGCAGATGACAGTGTTTATTCTGCTGCCATCCATTCTGTTATCTGGTTTCATGTTTCCCTATGAAGGAATGCCAGTGGCGGCGCAATGGATATCTGAAGTACTCCCTGCCACTCACTTCATGCGGATGATTAGAGGGATTGTGCTACGTGGTGCGGACTTAGCCGACTTGTGGCGAGATACGTTATGGCTAGTTGGATTTACCATCCTTGGTCTATTGGTCGCTTCTCTGAGGTTTAAGAAGTCGCTCGATTAACAGCGTACCAAACGCTGGGCATCGTTTAATAGTACTCTCCCATAGAGCAGTCACGTATATTAGAAATCGTGTAGTTATTTAAAGAATCGATCTTAAAATCAAACACGACTTCTTTGCAGACCATGCCTTGACGATCACTATAAGTGATAAATCCTTCGCTGTAGGCTCGATTCCCATCGGAAGATTTAATCTGAGCAGCAAGCTCTAAGTAACCTTTGTGTGCATCAACTCGGTTCATCACCTCGAACGCATCTAGCCACTCTTCTCGATTTGCCATTTTGAGTAGCATTGATTCAGCTTGAGATTCCAACTGCTTTGGGTACACATAAAAATGGTTGTATCCAAAATATGCGCACATCAATAAAAAAACGACTGCTAATGAGGTTGTTCTTGTCATGCAAGTGCCTCTTGTTGTTATAAAAACTCAACGTTGTAGCCTGAGTATAGGAGCTCAGCAAATTTTAGGTTATAGAACTTGCCTGAATAACAGAGGGCGGTCAGAAACAGTCAATTCTCTGACAATCTCGCGTCCAGTTAGCATAAAAAAGGGCAGGGATCCGATTATGATTCCTGCCCATTGCCTTCGCTAGGCTCAATGCCGAGTCTGTTTTATCGTGTCGGTCTACTCCGTATGGTTGTGTTCAGAGGCTAAGCTCTCAGCCTTAACGGGTTCTACGATTTCAATTTTCACCGCCGCAACTTTAAACTCGGGAATTTTCGCATGCGGATCCGTTGCCGTTGTTGTTAATCGGTTGACTGGCGATTCAACAAAATGGAAAGGAATAAATACCACCCCTTTTTGCATTCTTTTCGTTACAAATGCATCGATTTCAATATGACCACGACGCGTCGATACTTTCAGGCGTTGACCATTGCTAATCCCTAAAGCCTCTGCATCTTCGACGCTGAGCATGGCTCTCGGCCCTGCAAGATTATCCAACCCTTTCGTTTTTCGCGTCATGGTCCCTGTGTGGAATTGCTCCAACACTCGCCCGGTTGTCAGTACCAAAGGATACTCTTCATCTGGAAGTTCAGCAGCATAACGGAACGGAATCCCCACCATTTGCCCTTTACCACGCGTAAACTGGGTTTGGTGCATGATTCGCGTACCATTCGGATTGTTCTTACTGCTCGGCCATTGCACTCCATTTGGTGTGATAGCGTCCCAACGTAAACCCGCATATTGAGGCGTCACACGAGCAATCTCGCTGGTTATTTCAGACACGCCGTGATAATTCCAGTCACTGCCCATCGCGTTAGCCAGCTCTTGAATGATCCACCAATCCTCTTTAGCTTCTCCCGGAGCGTTAACAACGGCATTCACACGCTGCACCCGACGCTCGGTGTTAGTAAAATGACCTGATTTTTCAGCAAATGAGCAAGAAGGCAGAACCACATCGGCATACTGTGCCGTTTCAGTAAGGAAGATATCCTGCACTACCAAGAAATCCAGAGCTTCCAAGCCTTCTATGACATGCGCTTGGTTAGGATCACTCAATACGGGGTTTTCTCCCATAATGTACATGCCTCGAACGTCACGTTTACATGCGGCATCGATGATTTCCGTCAGCGTTAATCCTTGTTCAGCCGACAAATTTGGAGCATTCCATTCTATGGAGAACTTCTGTCTAACCATTGGGTTATACACTTTTTGATAGCCCGGATAGCAATTCGGTAATGCCCCCATATCGCACGCCCCTTGCACGTTTGATTGGCCACGTAATGGATTGATGCCTCCACCTTCGATACCAATGTTTCCGCACAACAGTTGCAGGTTAGCAATCGATCGAACGTTATCATGCCCGGTCGTATGCTGCGTAATACCCATCGAATAGTACACAGCAGTACGCTTGGCAGTCCCGATCATACGTGCCATGGCAAAAATATCGTCGGCTTTCACACCCGTGACCAGTTCAACTTTGTCCAAGTTATAAGCGGGTGACATCACTTCTTGAAGCAAGGTATCAAAACCATCAACGCGCTCTTCGATGTACTCTTGATCAAACCAGCCATTCTTAATAATCAGCTGCATAACACCATTTAGTAGCATGACATCCGTACCCGGACGATGCGCTAAATAAAGCTCGGCATGCTCAACGATATCGACACGTTTTGGATCAGCCACCACCAACCGTGCACCATGATGACGGATGGCTTGCTTGATATGCGATGCGATGATTGGGTGCGCAGAAGTGGTGTCTGAACCGATAATAAAAATCACATCCGAGTGTTTGATACTCGGAATATCATTCGTCATTGCCCCACTGCCTAATGAGGCTTCCAGCCCGGTGACGCTTGACGCATGACAAAGTCTCGCGCAATGGTCAACGTTATTGGTACCGAGTTCTCGGCGAATGAATTTCTGAAACGCGTAGTTGTCTTCGTTGGTGGTTTTTGCCGAAGAGAAACCCGCCAGCGCATTGCTGCCAAAGTCTTGCTTAATAGACGTAAACTTAGACGCGACTAATTGGATAGCTTCTTCCCAACTTGCTGGTTGCAGCCATCCATCTTTACGAATAAGTGGCGTGGTTAATCGGTCTTCGCTTCCAATGAAATCAAAACCAAAGCGACCTTTTACGCACAACATACCTTGGTTCACCGGAGAGTCAGCGCCTTTGACATAGCGAATTTTATTCTCCGCCTCGTCAACAAAAATGGTTAACTTACAACCGACACCACAGTAAGTACAAATAGTATCAACGGCTTTCAAAGCCTCGCTTCGACCTTGCGATCGATCACGGCTATCTACCATTGCGCCAGTTGGGCACGCTTGCACACAAGCACCACACTGCACGCACTTGGAGTCCCCCATCAGCGTTACACCACTAGACTTATCTCCTTTCTTGTCTGAACGGAATCGAGGTCGGTCATCCGGTCTCAGTGCCGGACGACCATGGGCATCACTCACAAAACTGAGCACTCCATGGACGGCTTGCTCTCGACATGCCTGAATACACTGACCACAGCTGATACAGCGGTTGGCATCGAATTCGATAAACTCCGAACTGCGGTCGACTTCGTATTTATGACGAAGATCTTTTGCTCGTAGGTCAAGCCATCCTTGATGATCGACGACATTGGTTGCTTTTGCTTGTAACGAATCCTCGAATTTCTGTTCAGCTTGATATTCTGTTGAGTAATCTCGTAAAGCACAGTCTGTGTTCGCCTGACAGCCACATTCAAGACAACGTGCCGCTTCTTTCATTGCTTCTTCATTATCAAATCCGAGTTCAACTTCGGCAAAGCTCTGCTCACGTTGTTCTGGGGTTAATTCAGGCATGATCGTACGAGCGATTTTTTGAATATTTTCAAAGTGAAGCGGATCAACTTGCGACAATTTTTGCTCTTTGCGAGAGTTAAAAGCAGGTGTTGGCATATCCGCCATGTCACCGTTAAGAAACAGATCAATGGCTTTCGCGGCAACTCGCCCATCTCCAACTGCCTCTACCGCAGTCGCAGGGCCGCGGCGGAAATCGCCAATACTGAAAATATTCCCCGTCCCGGTATGCATGGTTTGCGCATCAGATTCAGAGGTGTTCCAACGCGTTACGGGAATAGATAAAGCATCGTTGTCTAAAAAACTTAAATCTGGCTTTTGAGACACGGCAGAGATCACCGTATCAAACGCTTCAGTGAAGAATTCCCCTGTGGGTTTGGGGCTACGACGTCCTGATGAATCTGGCTGTCCCAGAGCCATTCGCTCTAATCGAACCGCATTAACGCGCCCGTTTTCATCCGCTAAATTTTCCGCGGGATTGGTCAAAAAGTGGAACTTAACACCTTCGTGTTCAGCTTCAACAATTTCGTAATCTTCTGCTGGCATTTCGTCTCGAGTTCGACGGTAAATCAGCGTTGTATCAGCCCCTGCCCGTCGCGCAGTTCGGGCACAATCGATCGCGGTGTTACCACCACCAATAACCGCCACTTTTTTGCCAGTAACATAGTGTTGTTCCGTCACGTAGTCTTTCAAGTAATCTACCCCCAAGTAGCAACCGTCTAGGTCACTCCCTGGGTACTTCATCTCAACCGCTTGAGATGCGCCTACAGCCAAACAAACTGCGTCATAATCTTCACTTAATTGGGAAAGCGTGAAGTCAACGCCAAGCTTTTTATTGGTGTTGATCTGCATGCCATTGCGACACATCAATTCGATTTCTTTATCCAGAATATCTTTTGGCAGGCGATATTCCGGAATGCCATAGCGTAGCCACCCACCAGCTTTCGGCATCGACTCAAATACCGTTACGTCATAGCCCTCGTTAGAAAGATAATAGCCCGTGGTTAAACCACCCGGGCCACTTCCCACCACCGCTATTCTTCGGTTTTTAGTTGGCTTTTTGTGAGGAACGTAGGCCTCGTAAGAAGCCAGATCGGTATCGGCTGCGTGACGCTTAAGCTGCCGAATGGCAATAGGTTCATCGACTAAAGAACGGCGGCATTCGCTTTCACAAAATGCCGGGCACACACGTCCGATAGATAGCGGCATTGGCAGCGTTTTTTTGATCACTTCGACCGCTTTTTGGTGATCGTTTTGCGAAATATGGTAAAGGTAAGATTGAATGTCGACACCGGCAGGACACGCCGTTTTACAAGGTGCTTCGCAGTCAGCGTAATGATCCGTCATGATTCGGTTAAGGGCTTTTCTTCGGTGCTCACTGAGTTGCTCTGACTGTGTAACTGCGTTAAGCCCATCATATACTTCCAGCTCACAAGCTCGCTTTGTCCCCCCACTTTCTATCTCAACGACACACAAGTCGCATGGCACTTTCTCGTTACTTTTGTTCATTCCGCAAAGTGACGGAATTTCTACCCCACATACTTTTGCCGCTTCAAGAAGAGTCAGCCCTTCTTCTACAATTCGATACTTCCCGTCGATGATTATTTCGATCATACGTTACCCTGAGCTAGACACTTTACCCTCACTTAAACTAAGGATAAATCCTACTGCGGGAAGTTCATGTGACAAAATGCTCACTAACTACATTTTTATTGTCAAATATTAACTATTGACTTTCCCCCTAGGGTAACCTTTACTATCCAAGGGTTATTAACGAGATACATTCATTTTTACTGGAACGAGTATGCACCTTAAACTCTGGCATACAATTTGGCTCACCCTGCTGACAACGCTGATCCTTTTGGTATCGAGCGTGGTAAACAGTGCGCCACTTATGAACCTAAAAATGATGTCAGATCAGACAATAGCTAAACAAGCCGAGCACTGTGGCTCCCACAGTATGAATATGAATATGGCTATATCTCATCGTTCAGCCTCTTCAGATATGTCTATGAGCTGCTCCGACGGTTTGGAGATGGTTCACGATTGCTGTCCAACCTCTTGCTCATTTGTTTTTGTCTCTTTACCTGTTCCAGAAAACCAACTTTCCCTGATGGCTCATCGAGCCACCATCAATATCGAGAGCAATGACCCTGTCGCAAAAGTCAGTCACGATCTCTATCGGCCTCCTATCGTTTAATTCATAAAAGCATTCGACCCTGCTTAACCTAGCAGGTTGTTTAATTGCGCCCGGCGATTGGTGTACTTACCTAAATGACGCTTCACGATCTTAGATTACCTGTATCGTGAAAGAGCTGAAGTAATCACAATTTCCAAACGTCCGGCAATCACCAGCTTTCGCATCGATTCACACTATTTGTGCGTTTACGAGCGTATCTGGTATCAATTTGGATGAAAACGATGGAATTCACCCCAAAACACTTAGTGGCATCAATTAGCTCACTAGCCTTAGTCGCTTTTCCTGCATTTAATGTCATGGCACAAACGTCATCACACGCAAAAGCAGACAATCTGTCTCAGTCACAATCCACCCAAGAACTGGCAAAGCTTATTAATATAGCTCTTGAAAACGATGGCAATCGTAAGCAGTTCTTTGCTCAATCGGAAGCCATGCGCGAAACTGGCATTGCAAGCGCGACACTGATGGATCCGAAATTGAAAGTGGGCTTTGGTGGGCTACCTGTCGACAGTTTTAAGTTCGACGAAGACCCGATGACCAATATCTCAGTTGGTCTAATGCAACAGTTTGAACGCGGTTCCACCCTCGATCTTCAACAGAAGAAAGCCAATCAACAAGCGGATGGATTATCTCTGCAAGTACATGCAAGAGAGCTGGATATAGCGAACAACATGACTCAACTCTGGCTTGAGCTTGGCTACCAGCAACAAGCAGAGCAAATCATGTTAGAAAACCGCAGCTTGATGAAGGAAATGGAAAACTTCATACAAACCAATTACTCAATTGGCAAAAGCGAAGCTCAGGACCTTCTAAACGCGCAACTGCAAGTCAGCAAGCTGGATGAAAAGCTACAAGCTAATGCTCAAATGCAGCGACGCTTGATAGCCCAGCTTTCTGAGTGGCTAGGCTCTGACTGGCTGATTAATAATTCTCAACAAGGCACTCCAACACTACAAGCCAGTAACCAACTTAACTGGAATAACCTGAATCAGACCCTCTCCTCAGGGAGTGATTCCACGCACCACTATGAACTGTTGAGCCAACACCCGATGGTGAAAATGGCCGATGTCAGCATTTCAACCAATGAAACTCAGGTTGAGATTGCCGAGCAAGCCTATAGTCCGCAGTTCGGTGTAGAAGTCGCGTATGCCTATCGCCAGTCAAACAACATGAAAGGTGAGCCAGCTTCAGATTTAGTGAGCGCCTATTTAACCATGGATATTCCGCTATTCACTGGCAATCGACAGGATAAAAACCTCGCAGCCGCGCAGTATCAAGTTGGGGCAGCTCGCTCACAGAAAGATACTTTACTGACGCAAATGAACGCCAAAGTGAACACGCTTTTGGTCGACCAAAGCAACTTAAGTCAACGCTTAGAGCGTTATCAAACCACTTTACTTCCTCAGGTCAAAGCTCGAATTCGGGCAGTCGAGCGGGGATACCAAAATAACACCGCACAATTCAACGATGTGATTTTGGCAAGCACCGATGAACTTGCTCTGCAGCTCGAGCAACAGCGTTTGATCACTGATTTAAATATTGTCAATAGCAACTTGGCAACTTTACTAGGTGGTTTTGAATATCAAGTATCAGCTCCGGAATTAAGGAAGTAACAATGAGTTCGAATTCTATCAAAATCGCAACCATCGCTTTAATGGTAGGTGGTGTCTTAGGCTTTGGTATCAGCCATTTAAATTCGGGGGCCACTCATGGGCTAAATGCGGCAGAAAGTAACGCTGCAAATAGTTCGAACGAGCCGCTCTACTGGGTCGCCCCGATGGATCCTAACTACAAGCGAGATAAACCGGGCAAATCACCAATGGGGATGGATTTGATTCCCGTCTATGCTGAAGATCTCGCCGGGGCGCAAGATAAGCCCGGCACAGTCACCATTGACCCTTCAGTGGAAAACAATCTTGGGGTTAAAACCGCTCAAGTTACTTTAGAGAAGTTATCGCCGCGTATTGAAACCGTTGGTTACATTGCCTTCGATGAGAGTAAGTTATGGCAAACTAACGTTCGTGTTGCTGGTTGGGTTGAAAAGCTCTACATCAACGCCGTTGGTGAAAAAGTAAATAAAGGCGACGTTCTATTTACGCTCTACTCGCCTGAACTGGTTAAAGCGCAAGAAGAGTTGCTCAACGCGTACCGTACTGGGCGCAGTGGATTAGTCAAAGGTGCGACCGAACGTCTGGTCACACTTGGTGTAGATCACACACAAATCAAAGCCGTTACTCAGCGCGGCAAAGCTTCCCAAACTATCGCTATTAAAGCACCGGACGACGGCATCATCGCAAGCTTAAATGTGCGCGAAGGCGGTTACTTATCACCTGCTCAAGCCGTGATCAGCGCCGGACCACTGGAGAACGTTTGGGTAGATGCGGAAGTGTTTGAGCGTCAGGCTCACTGGATGAAAGCTGGCAGTAATGCAACCATGACTTTAGATTCGATCCCAGGTAAAAATTGGCAAGGTACGATTGATTACGTATATCCGATTCTCGATCCAAAAACCCGAACCCTACGTGTGCGTCTCAAGTTTCCTAACCCTAATGGTGAACTGAAGCCGAATATGTTTGCCAACATTGCGCTACAGCCTGTCAGTGACGATGACGTGCTGACTATTCCTAAATCTTCCGTTATTCGCACTGGCGGTATGACCCGAGTTGTCCTTGCTGAAGGCAACGGAAAGTACCGCTCTACTCGGATCAAAGTCGGTCGCGAAGCCTATGACAGAGCCGAGGTATTAGAAGGCCTCAGCCAAGGAGATCGTATTGTCACTTCCGCACACTTCATGTTGGACTCAGAATCAAGCCAAACGGCGGATCTTTCTCGTATTTCTGCACCGCAAGAGTCCGCTGCAGTAACGGCTTGGGCGAAAGGAGAAATTACCGATGTGATGAAAGGCCATCGCATGCTGACTATTAACCACCAACCAGTCCCGGAATGGGAGTGGCCAGGCATGGTGATGAACTTTACCTTTGCCGACGGCGTAGAAATGGGTGACCTGAAAAAAGGTCAAAACATCGAATTTGAAATGCAAAAAACAGAGACTGGCCAGTACGAAATTATTGATTACAAAGCAGATGGCAGCATCGTCGCTACCGATGTATGGCTAACCGGTGACATCAGCATGCTCATGGCAGACTTTGGTATGATCACGCTAAATCACATGCCTGTTGCAGAGTGGAACTGGGACGCGGGTGAAATGAACTTCACAGTGGGTGACGAAGTCAGTCTATCTGGCTTCAAGGAAGGCCAAAAAGTTCGGTTTCTAATCGAGAAACAAGGTACTGACTATGTATTAAAACAACTCGAAGCGATTGAGGGCTAGCTATGATTGGAGCAATAATCCGTTGGTCTATCAACAATCGCTTTATGGTGTTAATCGCCACCTTAGTGGTTGTTATATCGGGGCTTTACAGCGTAAAGAATACACCTGTTGATGCTATCCCTGATCTTTCTGATGTTCAGGTAATCATTAAAACCAGCTACCCAGGGCAAGCACCGCAAGTGGTCGAGGATCAAGTCACTTATCCTCTTACTACCGCGATGTTAGCGGTTCCGGGCGCAGAAACCGTTCGTGGCTATTCGTTCTTCGGGGATTCGTATGTTTATATCATTTTCAATGATGATACCGACATGTACTGGGCAAGATCTCGTGTTTTAGAATACTTAAGTCAGGTAGCTCCGAAGTTGCCGCCAAGTGCAAAGCCGACGCTAGGTCCGGACGCGACAGGTGTGGGCTGGGTTTACAGCTATGTGCTGCAAGACAAAACAGGGCAGCACGACCTTGCTGAACTTCGTAGTTTTCAGGATTGGTTTTTAAAATATGAACTGCAAACGGTAGATGGCGTTTCTGAGGTCGCAACCGTTGGCGGGATGGTCAAACAATACCAAATCCAGATCGATCCAGCCAAACTGCGCGCCTACAACCTCACGCTTCAGCAAATCAACATGGCTATCCAGAACGGCAACCAGGAGACGGGTGCTTCTGTTGTGGAAGTGGCAGAAGCGGAACACATGGTTCGCACGACTGGCTACTTAACCAGCATCGAAGACATTGAATCTCTGCCGCTAAAAGTGACCGACAAAGGTACGCCTCTCTTACTGGGAGACATTGCAGATATCAACCTCGGACCACAAATGCGTCGCGGTATCTCAGAGTTAAACGGTGAAGGGGAAGCCGTCGGCGGCATCATTGTGATGCGCTATGGTGAAAATGCGAGCGAAGTGATCAGCAAGGTCAAAGACAAGCTTGATGATTTGCAGCGAAGCCTGCCTGATGGCGTAGAAATCGTTGCAACTTACGATCGCTCAACTCTGATCAACGCAGCGGTAGACAACCTATGGAAGAAACTGGCCGAAGAGTTCATCGTGGTGGCGATCGTTTGTGCCTTGTTCTTGTTCCATATCCGTTCCTCATTAGTCATCGCGCTTAGCTTGCCAGTGGGTATTTTGGCCGCCTTTATCGTTATGCACTATCAAGGCATTAATGCCAACATCATGTCATTAGGTGGGATAGCCATTGCCATCGGGGCGATGGTGGACGGCGCGATTGTAATGATAGAAAACGTCCACAAGCATATCGAACGGACACCACTTACTGACGAAAACCGCTGGCAGGTGATTGGTAAAGCAGCCGAAGAAGTGGGTGCTCCCCTATTCTTCTCGCTCCTCATCATCACATTGAGTTTTGTTCCGGTGTTCGCGCTGGAAGGGCAAGAAGGCAAAATGTTCTCACCTCTCGCCTTTACCAAAACGTACGCGATGGCATCTGCAGCTGCGTTGGCTATCACGCTAGTGCCAGTATTAATGGGTTATTTTATTCGAGGTAAGATACTTCCTGAACACAAAAACCCGGTTAACCGCAGCTTGGTGGCGCTTTATCGTCCACTGCTGAACTTAAGTTTAAAGTACCCGAAAGCGATGATCGTGCTGGCACTTGGACTAATGGCATCGGCTTACTACCCGACCAGCAAACTGGGCAGTGAATTCATCCCACCTTTGGACGAAGGCGATTTGATGTACATGCCGACCACCTATCCGGGTATATCTATCGGTAAAGCTCGTGAGTTGCTCCAACAAACCAATAAGTTGATCAAGACGGTCCCAGAAGTGAAAACGGTTTGGGGAAAAATTGGTCGTGCTGATACGGCAACCGACCCTGCCCCGCTGACGATGATCGAAACGGTTATTCAATTTAAACCACGTGATGAGTGGCGTGAAGGCGTTACAACTGAATCCTTGCGTAAAGAATTTGACGAACTGGTGCAATTCCCTGGGTTAACCAACGCTTGGGTTATGCCGATCAAGACTCGTATCGACATGCTGGCAACCGGTATTAAAACCCCTATCGGGATAAAAATCGCCGGTCCTGACCTGAAAGAGATCGAGAAAATTGGTGCGCAATTGGAGCCAATTCTTAACAACGTCTCTGGCACCTCATCGGTTTATGCCGAACGTGTAGCGGGCGGTCGCTACGTCACAATTGATATCAAACGTCGTGTCGCTGCGCGTTACGGACTTAATATCAAAGATGTTCAACAGGTGGTTTCCACTGCAGTTGGCGGCATGAATGTCGGTGAAACGATTGAAGGTCTAGAACGCTACCCGATTAACGTTCGTTATCCTCAAGATTATCGTGATTCGGTGGTGAAGCTGCAGAACCTACCGCTAGTAACACCAAACGGTGCACGTATTGCACTCGCTGATGTGGCAGATATCCGATACGAAGATGGTCCACCGATGATCAAAACAGAAAACGCGCGTCCGAATGGTTGGGTTTTTGTTGATATCGACGGGCGAGATCTCGGTTCTTACGTGGTTGAAGCACAGCAAGCTGTGGCGGATCAGCTGGTTCTGCCTACGGGCTATTCTATCGCTTGGTCGGGTCAATATGAGTATATGGAACGAGCGAAAGACCGACTCAGTGTGGTCGTGCCGATTACTTTGGTGATCATCATGATGCTGCTCTACTTCAGTTTCCGTCGCATCGGAGAAGTCTTGATCATTATGCTAACGCTGCCATTGGCTATGGTAGGTGGCTTGTGGTTAATGTATAGCCTCAGTTACAACTTCTCCATTGCGGTAGGAGTTGGCTTTATTGCCCTCGCAGGTGTAGCGGTAGAGATAGGCGTTATCATGCTGGTTTATCTCAACCAAGCATGGCACTACAAAAAATTGGATGCGGAAGAAAAGCGTCAATCGCTACACCAAAGCGACCTGACTAGCGCAATACGTGAAGGTGCAGGCCTGCGCGTACGTCCGGTGATGATGACCGTGCTCACCGTCATCATTGGTCTGATTCCAATCATGTATGGCGACGGAACGGGCTCACAGGTAATGCAACGTATTGCCGCACCAATGATCGGTGGTATGGCATCTGCCTTACTGCTAACACTACTGGTATTGCCAGCTATCTTTATGCTCTGGAAACAGCGCGAAGTAAAACCTAACAAAAACACAGATAAATAAACATAAAGCGCTTTGGTCACAACGACTATGGCGCACTACCTTCTTGTTGATAAGGAAAATAAACATGAAAAAGACACTGATCACTCTTGCTCTAACCTTGGCCTCTGGCAGCGTATTTGCTCAGATGGATAGTTCAACCATGAACCATGACGACATGGGCCATGACTCTATGCCTATGAAACATATGCAGAATGACAGTATGCCAATGGACCATTCCAAAATGGATCACTCTAATATGAACGGCATGGCAGCAACGTCTGCCGTAGGCATGCCTGCAAATGGCTCGAAACCCAACAAAGTCGTGCACGTTGTTTTAAGTGACGACATGAAAATCACCTTCAAAAAAGAGGTGAATATCGAACCCAATGATGTCGTCCAATTTGTGGTGATGAATACGGGCAAAATGAATCATGAGTTCACTATAGGCTCAGCCGAAGAGCAGCTAAAACACCGTGAAATGATGAAGAACATGTCTGGCAATCACATGCACGACTCAGGTAACTCAGTCACTGTAGAGCCAGGTAAAGCAAAGCAAATGCTTTGGCATTTCCACGGTGACAACAATGTTGAGTTCGCATGTAACATGCCAGGTCACGCAGAAGTTGGCATGGTAAAGAAAGTGAACCTATAACTTGTATTACATGTAAAAGGAGCAGATTCTCGCTCCTTTTACATTTTGGGTTAAGATGCTCACCTCATCACAAACAGCTCTTCATGGTAGTGATGTTCGGTGTCAAATCGATACTCAATCAATTGTTGTTTCAACGCATTAGAAAACACTTCGGGCCCACAGAAATAGAGTTCATAACCAGCTAAATTCCCACACTGCTTAACGATACGTTGTGCGTTAAGTCTTGGCGAAACTTGAGTGTCAATAACACTTAATTCAACATTCGCGTGCTGGGCATAGCGCCACAAATCATCGACTAAATGACTATCCAATCCGCGTGTACAATAGAAAAGATGCACTGGCTGATGGGATTTACGTTGTTTTAATGAAGCGAGTATCGCAACGAAAACTGCAATACCAACACCACCCGCAACCCAGACTTGAGGTTTGGTGACGTCAAACTCTAAACGACCATAAGGTCCTTCAAGCGTGACTTCATCACCAACTTTTACTCTTTCACATAAACCTGTCGTAAAGTCGCCTAGCTCTTTGATCAAGAAGCGCAACTCAGGTTCACTGTTGGCGGAGGCGATAGTAAACGGATGCGGGTCTTCATCACCAAATCGCACATATGCGAATTGTCCTGCTTTATGCCCTTGCCAAGAGTCCGTTGGGGTAAGTACTAATTCCATCACACGAGCCTGTGGAAAAAAGCGCGTCAATTTCACTTTCATATTGTGACGGTTAGTTCGACCAACCAAACCCGATAAGCTATAAATAGCGGCAGCGCTGCCAATAAAGGCAAATGCGATAGAAACATAGAAAATCGGCTCCCCCCAATAGGCTCGCTTGATCAACAAGACAGAATGAACAGCAATCATCAAATAGACAGCTGCCATCATGCGATGCGAGACTTTGAAAGGCTTGTATTTCACGACAGTCCAGAGGGACATACCAAATAGCACAACTAATAAATAGAAGCCCCACTCGCCAAGGCTAAGACCAACATCACGCAGGTCAACAATCCAGGTTTCCAACGTGGTTAAGTTATACCCACTAGGCCCTTCCCCAGAATGTTTAAGCGGTTTTTCCAGTACTTCGAATTCGACCAACCAATTTGGTACTTGATAAAGAAGCCAATGTACAATGCCTAAACTCACACCCGAAATACCCAACCATTTATGAACCCGGTAGGCTTTATCCATACCTTTAACCCATTTCTCGATAACGGGTAAGCGCAGCGCTAACACCATCGCAATAGACATTAAAGCGAGCGCTACAACGCCAGAATATTGAATCAGCGCTGAGCGCCAATAGAAAAATTGAGTCGATGACAGCAGTTGTGGTTCACTCATAAACCACAGAACAGATACGACTGCAAACATCAGATATATAGAATTCCGTACTGTTTTCATCTTCACTACTCCACCACTGACGACAATTCTAGTTTAGCGCTACTTACGTAAAGCAACGTCAATAATGGTAAAGCTTAGTAAAACGCTTTATTTGAGCAGAATTCTACAGAAAACCGACAGGAATTTAACAGTCTCTAGCGCACTCCATCGCTATAGTCGAGGTTGATTTCGCCTCAATGCGAACCAGAAAAATAAATAAAGATAATCACTCATGAAAAAGTTACTTTTTTTGCTTGTGCTAATGGTCGGCTCACCTTTAAGTCACGCTTCTAAACTACATGAAGACGTTTCGCTTCTAGAGCAACAGATCTCTGGACGCATTGGGATCGCCGTCTGGGATACTCACACCGATAAACATTGGGCTTATCGAGGCGACGAAAGGTTTCCTCTAGTAGGAACCTTTAAGACCCTGGCGTGTGCAACCATGTTAAAAGAGATGGATACTGGTATTCTCAAAAAAAATGCGACCGCTACTGTAGAAGAACGCAATATGGTGGTGTGGTCCCCAATAATGAACAAACTGGCTGGGCAAAATGTCCGTATAGAACATGCCTGCGAAGCCGCCATGTTGATGAACGATAACACGGCAACGAATTTGGTATTGAACGAAATAGGTGGGCCTAAATCGGTCACACTTTTCCTACGTACCATCGGAGACAAAGCCACCAGGCTCGACAGAGCTGAGCCTAGTGTCAACGAAGCCATGCCAAGTGATAAGCATGACACGACCACACCTAACGCTATGGTAAACACTCTCAAAACACTAATCGATGGCGATGCACTCTCTTATGAATCTCGAATTCAATTAAAGATTTGGATGCAAGACAGTAAAGTGTCCGATCCTCTCATGCGATCAGTTTTACCATCGGGTTGGTCTATTGCAGATCGCTCGGGAACAGGTGGCAACGGCTCACTTGGCTTTAACGCCATCATCTGGAAAGAAAACCATAAGCCGGTTTACATCAGTATCTACTTGGCAGAAACCGAACTGTCGCTACAAGCAAGGGAACAACTCGTCGCTCAAATTAGCCAGCTTATTTTGTATAAGTACCGAAACATTTAACAATAAAAGTACTGTGCCCTTGCCTCTCATCTTCAGTAAGGGCACTTTTTACGCCAAACTATCCAATATTTCTCATATCTTCACTTTCTTAATATTTATAGCCACTAAGTTCCTACTGTAGACATCTTTTGGGTTATTAATTCCCATAACCGGACAATGTGATATAGTTCTCATTTTTCGTTAACCTTAGGGTTAAATGGCGACAAGTTAATCGCATTTTATTCAACATAAATATTTTCCTTGAAAATATTTATGCGTTATTTATTGTTTATATTAAGGGAATGCCCGAGGAGATGGCTATTGAGACTTGAAAGAACCTTTGCCCCTAGTGACCTATCAACGCAAAACATGGAAAACCCGATATGTTTGCCGATCGGTTTTGTTCACTTTTTGGCTCAGTCACAAACCTTACAACAGGTACTTGATACCGTCGCAGAGTGGATTAACCGAATATTCGAATCTGATCGCGCAAGTATTACTTTGTATGAGAATCGTGACTTCTTGAAGGTCTATTCTTTTTCTGGAAACAAAGCGATCCCGACAGATTTTCTCGTACCAATTCAGCAATCTTTAGTCGGTCGAGTTTTTGATACTCAACAGCTGATCATTTGTGACGACTTGAGTCAATCCGATGAGCTCGATTGTGTGATGCTATCTTCAAACGGGATGGGAACGTGTATGGATGCCCCCTTGATGCACGGTAAGACCTGTCTAGGTACGTTGAATGTTGCCCACAATCAAACCAACTTTTACACTCAGGAACAAGCCTCGCAGCTACAATGTATCGCGAACTGGATTGCATTGAATATCGCTTTACATGTTCAGATCATGAAAATGGAGCATCTTGCGAAAACGGATGACCTAACAGGTATACCAAACCGCAGAGAGTTCATGCGTGAGATTGAGAGCCGCCTTTCAGACTATCGCACTCAGGGAATAAAGTTCCACGTCGCCATTCTGGATTTAGATCACTTTAAGAAATTAAATGACATGTATGGGCACGATGCTGGCGATAAATCACTGATTCACGTAGTTAATACTATAAAAGATCATCTACGTGACTACGATCTACTTGCACGAGTTGGAGGCGAAGAGTTTGCGATTGTGCTAAGACGGCGATCATCTCAAGAAGCCCTTGAGACATTAGAGGCCATCCGAAACGCACTAGAAAACACGGTAATGAAACACGCAGGCCTTGAAATGCCGATTACCGCCAGTATTGGTGTCACGCAAGTATGCAGTGTAGATAATTCGTTTGAGCCACTGATTAAGCGAGCAGACTTAGCGTTATATAAAGCAAAAGAAACGGGTAGAAACCGCGTTGAAGTCAACCATGAAGCTCAGAATAAAAAAAGGTAGCGACCTAAGCGCTACCTTTATCCCTACGCCCACTGTCACCAGAATTTACTCAGATACCAGCAGGGTAAGCAGATTAAATTATGCTTTCTGAAGATCTTTAGTTGGGTAAGTCAAAGCAGCGTCACTCGCTTTTACGTGAGTGTAGGAACCACCGCCGCTTACGCCTGTAACGACCATTTTACCTAGATCAATACCTTTAGTTGCTACTACTTCGTCACCGATTGAAAACATATTCAACACCTTTATGCAGATTGAGACAATGAGTCAATGCGAGGTATTTAATATGAAATAGCGTCGTTTACCTAATCAGATTTTTTGTCGTTAGGATTAAGTTTTCTATTATCTTTCACCACTCTCCTTCTATTTTCTGACGCGGATAAACTTCACTAAATCATAAAAAAACAAGTAAGAGAATTTCGTATAGTAAGCTAATATTTTCACACATAAGAATAGGAGCAACATCTGCTCCCATCGGAGAAACATCATGACGAAAGGCCTTAAAATGCGTGCGTTAGAACGATCTGACCTTCGTTTTATCCACGAGCTAAATAACAACCGCAATATTATGGCCTACTGGTTCGAGGAGCCTTACGAATCTTATGATGAGCTAGAGGAACTGTACCGAAAGCACATTCATGATGATGCAGAAAGACGTTTCGTCGTAGAGGATTTTGACGGTATTGTTATCGGGTTAGTTGAACTTATCGAGATCAACTACATACACCGAAGCGCAGAGTTTCAGATTATCATTGCGCCGGAGCACCAAGGCCAGGGCTACGCGATGGAGATGATACATCGTGCGTTAGACTATTCTTTTTCTATCCTCAATCTGCGTAAAATTTATCTGCTGGTCGCTGTAGAAAATGAAATCGCTATCCACTTATATAAAAAGTGTGGTTTTATCGAAGAAGGCCACCTAGTGGAAGAGTACTTTATTAATGGTGGTTATCGAGACGTTAAGCGCATGTATATTCTGAAGCATCAATATCACAAGTCTATAGAAGTAAAGAAATAGGGCTAATAATTAAACGTGGTTTCCGCTTATCTAAACAGTCGTAAATAAAACGCAGCTGAGTGGCTGCGTTTTATTTATTCTGAACTCGAGATACGGGTTGGTTCTAATTATTCCGAGTTCAGTTTATTTATTCAAATTGATACTGATTATTGACTCTTCCAGCTATAACCGACGCTTAGAAAGTACAACGCAGGATCTCTGTAGCCGGCTAGTTTAGTGCCGTTCGCCAGCGTCGATTCCGACGAGTCAATGATGACGGTTTCAAATGCTACACTGACAGTGTTTTTCTCGTCCCATTTGTAGTCAATACCAGTACCTAGTCGGTATGAATCACCAGTAGGAACCGTAATGTCCCCTTTAGACTGATCTTCATACATGCTGCTATCAAACGCAAAACCCGCGTTCCACATCAACTTGTTATTGACTTGGTATTGAGTACCAAAAGCGACCTGATACGTATCCTGAGTATCGACATTCAATGTGGTTTGGTATTCGCTCCAGTCTTGCCAGTTCACGTTACCCATCCATGCCAACTTGTCGTTTACTTGATTATATATACTGAAGATCACTTGTTGAGGCGCAACTGACTTAGTGCTTTCAAACTCAAATTCAGCCTCGCTCGAGTAGGATAAGCCAAAGCGAGTTCCCGGAGCTAACTCATATAAGACCCCAAAGCGACCATTAACTTGCACATCAGTATCATCGTCTTTAAATGACCGATTTTGATCAGCTACGCTTGCGTTTGCCTCAACCTGGTACATGCCGTACTGAACACCAAGCGCAGCACCAACTGACCACTGGTCATTAATACGGTATGAAGCACTCGGTTGGACAGTTACCGCTTGCGTAATCGCAGTGGGGATATCTAATTTCGCGACCGCATTATCCATCAATCCTTCGTAGCCCAGTCCAAGGCCATAATTCCCATATAACCCAATACCCAACGTCCATTTGTCGTTCACTTGCTGACTATAAAATGCAGAGCCCATAGGAACAAAACCAATCACGTTACCCGCATCACCCGCTCGTGTATCCAGTTGTGCATCACCGTAAAGACTGATTAAGTGGCCAGAGAAAGATTGGCCAGAGACATTTGCCAAACCAGCTGGGTTTGCTGCCATAACAGACGCATCATGTGCTCTTGCCGCCATCCCCGCCGAAGCCAGACCAACGTCGGTTGTATTCGTTTCGTATAAGTACAAACCAGCTGCTTGAGCCGTAGCGCATGTTAACAATGAGCCAGCCACGACGATTTTTGAAAGATTTTTCATACTAAAACCTATTATTGTTGGGGGAACCCACGCTGCGACGCTGGTTGTATATCAATGAAAGGCATTGGCCAGTCGCACAGCATGGGGGTGTTGTGGAGTCAGTTAGTTGAACTCAGCGTTATTGCTCGCTCACCTCAAGTTCAGTGGGTTTCTTTCGCTTAAACTTTTCGCGCAGAGATTGCATCATCACGAAGAATACTGGCGTCAGTAGCGTTCCTACGAACGTAGAGAGAATCATGCCGCCGAATACCGCAAAGCCAAGCGAGTGGCGAGATGCAGCACCTGCACCCGATGCAATCACCAGTGGGAATACACCCCAGATGAAGGCGAACGCGGTCATCTGTACCGCTCGGAAACGGATTCGGGCCGCCTCTTTCGCCGCATCAATGATGGATAAACCTTTTTCTTCTCGCAAAACCTTGGCAAATTCCACAATCAGAATAGCTACTTTTGCGGACATACCAATCAAGATGACAATGCCTATTTGCACATACAAATCGAACGACTGCCCCATCAATAGTAAAGAGCCCATCGCACCAAGAATCGCAACAGGCACCGCCATCATTACTGCGGCAGGAATAGTCCAACTTTCGTACTGAGCCACCAAGAACAAGTACGTAAACAGCAAAGACAATGCAAACGCGATTGGCGCCATGTTACCCGCTTTCATCTCTTGGTAAGTCATGCCTGACCATTCGTACGAGTAACCACTTGGTAACGATTGCGCTGCAAGCTTTTCAATTGCTTTAACAACGTCACCCGAACTGTAACCTGGCGCTGGCGCTCCGTTCACGGTTGCAGAACTGAACATGTTGTAGTTCGACAAAGTATCAGGGCCGAAGATCGGTTCTACTTTCACTAAGGTTGCCAGCGACACCATTTTGCCAGTTTTTGAGCGAACGTAGAGATGGCTGATGTCGTCAATGTTGTCACGGTACTGCTCTTCTGCCTGCACTTTCACTTGGTACGAACGACCAAACAAATTGAAGTCAGAGATGTATGCTCCACCTAATTGCGCTTGCAGTGTGCTAAAGATTTCATTCAACGGCACGCCCATTGAAATCGCTTTATCGCGGTCAATATCGATATAACGTTGCGGAATGTTCGCACGGAAAATCGAGAATGCACGCGCCACTTCAGGCAGCTGGTTGATTTGTGCGACGAAGTCTGCGGTGGTTTTAGCAAGCACTTGTGGCGAACGACCTAAGTTATCCTGTAGAACAAGGTTAAAGCCATCTACAGAACCCATGCCTTTAATAGCCGGTGTTGCGAAAACGAACGAAGCTGCATCTGGCGTCGAGTTAAGCATTTGGTTGACTTTGTTCATCAACGCACGTTGATGCAAAGCAGGATCTTGACGTTTGCTCCAGTTGTCCAGTTTGATGATCAACATACCTGAGTTTGGAATCGACGCCATGTTGATAACCGAGAAGCCTGCTACAGAAACCACGTTCTCCACACCTTCCATCTGTTTTAACTCGTCAACGTACTTCTTCATCAAAGGAGCAGTACGTTGTAACGCCGCCGCATCAGGCAAGCGCATTTCCACCATGAATACGCCTTTATCTTCGTTCGGTACGAAAGAAGAAGGTACGGTCATGAACGCAAACGCAAGCACCGCAATAAGCGCGCCATACACACCGATACTCAGTACAATGCGACGACTCAAGAAGCCCACTAAACCTTGGTATTTACGCGTTACTGCTTCAAAACCTCGGTTGAACGCACGCAAAGGCGCAATGGGTTGCGAGTGGGTTGATTTCAACATCAACGCACAAAGCGCTGGGGTTAACGTCAACGCATTAATCGCAGAGATCAAAACCGATACACAGATGGTCACCGCAAACTGGTTGAACATTCGACCAGAAATTCCCGGCAATAAGGCAACAGGTACGAATACCGCCAGCAGAATCAAAGTCGTTGCTAATACTGGGCCCGTCACTTCTTTCATCGCTTGAATCGTGGCAGGAATCGGCTCTAAATGCTCTTCATGGATAACCCGCTCCACGTTCTCAACCACGATGATCGCATCGTCCACCACGATACCGATGGCGAGTATCAAACCAAACAACGAGATGGTGTTGATGGTCATGCCCATTACGCCCATGATTGCGAACGTCGCAATGATGGAAACCGGAATCGCCAAGGTTGGAATAATGGTCGCACGCCAGTTCTGCAAGAAAACGTACACAACGAAGGTTACAAGAAGCACAGCAATCACCAGCGTCTCGTACACTTCATCAATCGATGTTTCTACGTATTCGGTAGAGTCATACGCGACATCATAGACTAAATCATCTGGGAATGATTTCTCGTATTCTTTCATGGCGTCTTTAACGCGTTCCATCACGTCAAGCGCGTTCGCTGTCGGCAACTGGTACAAGGCCAGTACTGCTGCTGGTTCGTTATTCATACGACCATCAGCTTCGTAACCTTGTGCGCCAACCTCAACACGAGCCACATCTTTCAAGCGAATCAAAGAACCTTTCTTGCTCGCACGAATGATGATGTTCTCGAACTCTTCAGCAGAAGTGAGTCGACCTTTGGTTTGCAGAACGTATTGATATTGCTGGTCACCCGGAGCTGGCATACCACCGATCTTACCCGCCGCCACTTGGATGTTTTGCGTTTTAATTGCGCCAATAACATCACCGGCAGAAAGCTTCAAGGTCGCCAGTTTATTTGGATTCAACCAAATACGCATTGAGTAGTCTTTCTTACCCAGCAGCGTAATGTCACTCATACCTTCGATACGCTTTAGACGTTCAACAATGTTGAGATCCGCGTAGTTAGAAAGGTAGATACTGTCGTAAGACTGTTTCGGAGAACGCAGTGTGATAACACCCAGCATGTCGGAAGATTTCTTCTTAACCGTCACACCAATTTGGTTCACTTCTTGCGGTAAAGACGAGGTTGCCTGCGCCACCAAGTTGTTTACGCGCACTTGGGCCATGTCGCCATCAGCACCAACTCTAAAATAGACACGAAGCGTATAGGAACCATCGTTACCAATCACTGAAGACATGTAAATCATGTCTTCAACGCCGTTAACTTTAGCTTCAATTGGTTGTGCTACGGTTTTTTTTACCACATCGGCGTTTGCACCCGGATACATGGTGCTCACAGTGATAACGGTCGGGGATATTTGAGGATACTCTGAAATTGGCAATACTTTTAAGGCAATCAGACCCATCAATGTCATTGCTAATGAGATCACCAATGCAAATTTTGGCCGGTGAATAAAGAATTTACTTAACATTAGTGCTCACCTAGCCTTGTTCAGGGGTTTGTTCAACGTCTTGTACAGTAACGCCCGGACGAACTTTTTGCAGACCATTGACGATGACTTTTTCGTTGGCTGACAGGCCAGAAAGCACAGCACGGTTGACTCCATAACTCTGACCTAACTCAATATTACGACGCGATACCACATTCTCATCATCCACAATCATGACATAGTCGCCCGCCTGATCTTGCTGAACAGCAGAAGAAGGAATCAATAAACCGTCAATGGTTTGATTAAGAAGCTTGATAGTTAAATTGCCGTATTCACCTGGCATTAAAGAGTAATTTGGATTAGTGAACTGCGCCTCAGCTTGTATCGAGCCTGTCTCAAGATCAATTTTGTTGCCAACTGCGTAGATTTTACCTTCCTCGGGATAAATCGTTCCATCTGAAAGAGCCAAGGTTACACCTATATCAAGTTTGTCATCGTTACGGTGTGCAACATCAATCGCATTTCTGATTCGACGATAAAGTTTTTCATCGACATCAAAATCAAATCGTATGGGATCAATTTGGGTAATAGAAACCAGCGGCACCAATTGGATTTTAGAAATACGATCACCGACACGATAATTGCTAAAACCTACACGTCCAGAAAATGGAGCTTTAACGGAGGTGTACTCTAAATCGAGCTTTGTCGATGTCAGTGTCGCTTTAGCTTCTTCTACAGATGCGATAGCGCTTGAATACTCAGCAATTGCATCGTCATATTGCTGCTCACTAATACTTTTATCTTTGATTAGCTTCTTAACACGCTCCGCATTCCTCTGGGCTTGTGCTAGTTGAGCTCTGGTTTTGTCTAATGACGCTTTCGCGTACGCTAATGCGGCCTTGTAAGGTCGATCATCAATTTCAAATAACAACTGTCCCTTTTCGACCATATCCCCGTCTTTGAAATGAATAGCAGTCAGTTCACCTCCGACTCGAGGCATAATATCGACATCATTCTCCGCAACAGTTCTACCTATAAAAGTGTGATAAGGATGTATTTTTGTTTTTGTTAAGGTAACGGTATTAACTGAAGGGAGCTGAGAAGGTTTTGAACTAGAATCATCAGAATTACATCCTGAGATAAGCACAGAAGATATCGCAATAGAAACTAAAGCACTTGTATATTTAACTTTCATAATAAGCCTACTTTATTAAGAAAGTGCCCCTGCATAGCCAATTAATAACTAAGTAAAACACACTTTCTTGTCTGGATAAAAACAGATAAATCAGAATTGGTAGTTAAATTCAACGCGATGATCACCATCACTGAAATTAGTGTGCTCATTCCAGTTGGCGAAGTAGCGAATATTAGTGCGAGGGTTAATCTGGTAAGATAACGCAAATTCATGCGTTAATATATTATCTTCACCAGCATAATTAGTCTCTTTATATTGGCTAGAACCTGATAATGTATGCATATACATTGGATTATAGTTAAGCCAAATTTTATCGGTTAATTCAATTTTTGAGTACATACCAACAACAGTGAAAGTACCTGGAATTTCATAGCCATTATCATCTTTACTATTATCGTAATTATTAGCAATAGTCACACCGACACCTGCCAATGGGAATACCTGGAACACCCCTAGTTTTGGCAACGCTTTAATAAAGCTATAAGACGCATCTAACTTATCATTATCGACGTCATAATTGACATCTAGCTGGCGGCCTAACCCTTTTGCGACTTCTACCTGGAAGTTACGAAAACGAAATGAATCAATGCTGTCATCAACGTTGCCATATAGTGGGTCGTCATTGTCACGAATACCAAAAAACTCACCCGCAACGCCTTTCATTTCGATGATGTTCATCGCCATCGTACCAGGCTGGCTGGACTGATACGTTTGACCAATTTTGATGTTGATACCTTTATCGGTAATACCAAAACCAGCCTGTGTATAGACCGCAAGCGGATCTGACATATCTTGAAGCTCTTCATCACTATTTTGATTTGTCTGCGCATAAGCGGAAGACATAAACTGAAGGACAGTTGCCATGATAACAACGGTAGGTTTAACTAGATTCATAAGACAGTAACCATTTTAATTAATATTATATCGTTCACATCTTTAGGCCATTAAAAGTAGAAAAACCAAGCTGTATAAAATAGCTTAAGAAAATTAGAATAACGACACAGCAGACGTATAAATTAAAATAAGTTGATGGTTATATCAGTTCAATCACAGTAACTTATATCTTGTATAAATAGAAATTTGGTATGAGCCTTTATAGCGCAAATGTTAACAATTAATTAGGGCGCCAACGGCCAAACTAAAGTGTTCTTTAGCCAGTCAGGTGTTCAGTATAGATTTGGATAATTTAGAGATATTTCCCGTTTAGTTTACTGATAATCATGCCTATATTACCGTTGGCATTTTTCAAAACGCATGAATTAGCTTACAGACACACTCCCACCTATGTAGGGCAAGTCTTACACAGCTTTTGTAAAATAACCATATCCGCATCTATCAGTTTCTCAATTGTTATTTATTAGTTAAGAATACACACCACACCAAACATCAGCTTTTGTCTCAATATTTATACACATCACTGTATTTACAACCATCGATCTACAGTCTTTGTTAATAAACACAGACTGAGCGCTGTTCTTGTGGGCGAGTTTATAGATCAGTAGCCCCTAAAATCAGTGCGTAATTCGCACAACAGAACCACTCCAACTTATTACTTTTATTGA
This sequence comes from Vibrio sp. J1-1, assembly GCF_021728395.1. GTDB lineage: Bacteria > Pseudomonadota > Gammaproteobacteria > Enterobacterales > Vibrionaceae > Vibrio. Next base: position 132,951 of record NZ_JAKKCM010000001.1, read on the forward strand.
GGTTTATTTGCACCTTTAGCTAGTTTCGCGATCTTGTCGACACAATTTTTTGTCAAGCCATACTATGCTTAGAGTGAATATAATCCACTTAAGGGCGTGGTTATGAAATACAAACATATCCTTGTCGCACTGGAACTTGCTGATGAGAGCACAGTGCTGATTGATAGAGCAGTAGAAATGGCAAACTACCTCGACTCCGATATCTCTTTTATCCATGTAGATGGTACTCATGGTGAAATCTATCGAGAGCTCGTCGATATCAAAGAAAACCCAGATCAAAGACCGTTGACCGAGCACTCTATGGAGTGTTTAAAAACGTTTAGTGAATACATGGACTATCCACTTAAGCATTTCTTTGTGGGTACAGGTGACTTGGCCGACAAACTAGAGATAGTTATTAAAGAGCAAGAAGTCGACCTTCTGATTTGTGGCCACCATCAGGATCTATGGAGCAAGCTTATCTCCTACTCAAGACACTTAATTAATAAGTCTCCGGTCGACATTCTGGTTGTGCCAATTCACGACTAGGATTCTCTAATCTCGAGCGCGAATAAGTGCGATGCATAAAACAAAAGCCAGTAGATTTGAACTACTGGCTTTTTAGTCTTATATCAAGCCTCCCCCCTAGAGAGAGTGCTGTAAGTGCGCCTTGATCGATACTCTCATCCGTTTTGCCTAACAACACTATATCGCTGTCTAGTAACGCTATTCTATATGGGTTACATTTTTAAATGACCCACGCCTAACTGTTTTGCGTAGCCAGTTAGGTTAAGCTGCTGGCAAGGATCCCCATGACAAATAAAAAAGTATTAATTCTCTTTGCTCACCCTTCACAACATCGATCTGAAGTGAATATAACGCTATTTAAAGAAGCTCAAAAAATACATGGCGTAACATGTGTTGATCTTTATGGTGAATATCCACGATTTAATATCAATATCGATCGTGAACAACAGCGTCTCCGCGACCATGACATAGTGATTTTTCAGTTTCCTTTGTATTGGTACTCTACCCCATCGATTCTAAAAGAGTGGCAAGATCTGGTTTTAGAATATGGGTTTGCTTACGGCACCGATGGCTCTGAGTTGCAAGGCAAAACCATGCTTTGCGTGCTTTCTGCCGGCGGCAAAGAAGAAGCCTATAAAGCGGAAGGCTATAACCATTTCACGATTCGTGAGCTGCTGGCTCCTATTGAACAAATGTCCGCTCTGACAGGCATGAACTACGTCGCCCCTCTTGCGATGTTTGGAGCACGCACCGCAGCAGAAGAAGGCCGGATACCTCGGCATGTTGAACGCTATAGAAAGCTATTAACCGCATTGGTTGAAGATAGGCTTGATATTGATGCTGCCGCTTCGCTGATTAAACTCAACAGTGCTCTGCCTGAACTGATTAAGGAAGCCTCATGACAGGAATATTTTTACAGGCTTTTGTCTACCTTTTTGCCGCAGTCATCGCTGTACCGCTCGCCAAGCGGTTTGGTCTTGGTTCCGTCTTAGGGTATTTAATCGCGGGCGTTGTCATCGGCCCTATTATTGGTTTGGTTGGAGAAGAAACAACGACCATCCAGCACTTCGCTGAATTTGGCGTCGTGATGATGTTGTTCCTGGTCGGCCTGGAACTCGAACCTAAAATGCTTTGGGCAATGCGTAATCGCTTAATGGGTTTAGGTGGTCTGCAGGTGATTGGTACGACAGGCGCTATCATGGCGATTGCTTTGTACTTTGACCAGCCATGGACCATTTCGCTAGCGATCGGTTTGATTTTTGCCCTTTCTTCCACGGCGATCGTATTGCAAACTTTCAGCGAAAAAGGTTTAACGAAAAGTGATGGTGGGAAAAACGCGTTTTCCGTACTTCTTTTTCAAGATATTGCCGTTATCCCAATGCTGGCTTTCATTCCGCTTCTTGCATTACCTGAACTCGTGGAGCTCGCTCAACAAACCGCTCAAACAGCAGCTCAGCACCACGACGATTTAAATCTCGTCGCCGATTTACCAGGCTGGGCGTACGGGCTAGTGATAACCGCTTCGATTGCTATCGTCGTTGTTGGCGGACACTATTTGAGCCGTCCTCTACTCAGTTACGTTGCCAGCTCAGGGCTGCGCGAAATCTTTACCGCCACCGCCCTGATGTTAGTGATCGGTATAGCTGCACTGATGAGCTTGGTTGGCCTATCACCTGCGCTGGGAACCTTCTTGGCCGGAGTAGTGTTAGCCAACAGCGAGTTCCGCCATGAGCTTGAATCCAACATCGAACCATTTAAAGGGCTATTACTGGGCTTGTTTTTTATCACCGTTGGCGCGGGAATTAACTTTTCCGTTTTGTTTGGTGAGTTCTGGTTAATCTTGGCGCTGACTCTCAGCGTCATGGTGTTAAAAGCCTTAGTGCTGTTTAGCCTCGGGATCATCTTCCGTGTTAAAGGCAGCAACCGCTGGTTATTCACGCTGAGCTTGGCTCAAGCCGGTGAGTTCGGTTTTGTACTACTCAGCTTCTCAGTACAAAACCACGTGATCCCTTATGAGTTATCACAAACCCTGTCTCTTGTTGTCGCGATATCTATGTTCCTGACGCCAGGACTGTTTATTTTGTTTGATAAGGTCATTCTGCCTCGATTCGAGAGTCAGTCCAATCAACGAGAAAGTGACACCATTGAAGAAAAAGGAACGGTAATCATTGCAGGAATCGGGCGCTTTGGGCAGATAGTTAATCGCTTATTGGTGTCCAATGGAGTCAATACCGTGGTGCTGGACCACCAAGCCGATCAAGTTGATAACTTACGCCAAATCGGTACTCGTGCTTATTTTGGTGATGCAACTCGACCGGACATGCTGCATACCGCTGGTATCGAAGAAGCAGCAGCATTTGTCGTCGCTATCGACAACCGAGAAGCCAGTGTTGAGTTAGTCAAATACGTAAAACACACCTACCCCAAAGTAAAAATTCTCGCTCGTGCTTTCGACCGCGGCCATGGTTACCTTTTGAGGCAGGCGGGAGCAGATATCATTGAGTCAGAAACTTATCACTCTGCGCTTGAAATGGGTGGTCATACAATGAACGTTCTTGGAATTCACCCTTTCTATGTCGAACAGCAGAAAGCAACCTACAAACGCGTTGAAGAGCGTAAGTCAGAAATGTTGTACAAAGCGTGGGAAGACGACTCGGAAGGGAAACGCTTTGATAACAACTATCGCCTTCTATTTATTCAGTTAGAGGAAAAAATGGCGGAGGAAATGGGTAAAGACCGCCACGATAATCTTTCTCGTTCTGAGCGTGGTTGGACACCGCCACCAAAAGAATATGCTGAGACCTTTGAGGGGGAAAACGTTCACGAACTGCACCTTCCCAAGGAAGAAACCTAGTAAGTTGTTAAACAAAAAAACCTCCCTGATTTAGGGAGGTTTTTAATATTTAGAACACCACTACACGCTACTAGAAGTCGAAATCACATAAGATCATTCATTAATATCTCATATTCTTCACTCGCTTCCTCGACTAAATGAGAAAGCTCTCTAGCGTCGGAAACCGCAAGCTTTAACTGCCAAGGCGCTGCATTTTCTTTACCACAAATACACGTCTCGCTGCCACGGCTCTCAAAAGACAAATCGTCAAACGCGGTCGAATGACACTGTTGAAGTTCGACGATTTCGACTTTTAATTTACCGACAGGGTTTACTTCTATATGCGCGTGTAAATCCGGGCGTCTGGATAAACAATAGTCTCGATGAACTGCAATCATAGCCGTCTCCTTGTGCCTGCCGATTCAACAATAATTGTAGATGAGCTAATGTGACCGATAGGTGAAATAATGGTTAAGATTGATCTGTCTCATCAGATCAATCAAGTTTTCTCCCAAACAAAAAAACCGGCATGAAACTCTCCGAATCCGCGGGCAATGAAAGCGAAAGTCTGGCTGCGCCTGTGATTAAACCGGTAAGTATGAAAAAGCTACTCGCTGAACTGGTATAAATATCACATTTCTCAATGCTTCCCCAAAATGCACAATATTTCTCCGAAATGCAAAGTGTCGACGCGCTGAAATCTTTAAAGTCATCTATCAGAACCATCTTACAACGGCGTTCTTAGGTTTCTTACCTAATGAACCTCAAATAACAATAAGGAAACCCTATGTCTGACTTTAAAACTCTACCAAAGCTAATCACCGTTGCTGTCGCACTGGGGCTAGCAGGTACTGCGACTGCTGCTAACACTAAAGACAATCTACAAATTCAGGACAGTGGCATTAAGTACACAAAAAAAGCAGAATCCATGCTTAAGAAGCTTAGCCTCAGTGAAAAGTTGGATATTTTATCCGGACCGGGTATGGATTTAACCACCTATCAAGGCCAGGACGCGATCAATCTCGATCCTGAAAAAGATGTGACAGGTGTAGCAGGCTACATCAACGGTGTTAAAAACAAGAAATTGGATATTCCGGCAGTGAAACTTGCTGACGGCCCTGCTGGTTTAAGGATTCAACCATTACGTGATGGTGACAGCAACACGTATTACGCAACCGCGTGGCCAATTGGCTCTTTGCTGGCTTCGACATGGGATACCGAACTGGTTCAAAAAGTAGGTCAAGCTGAAGGTAACGAAGTCAAAGAATATGGCGTCGACTTTTTGTTAGCACCAGGCATGAATATTCAGCGTAACCCACTTCTTGGTCGTAACTTTGAGTACTATTCTGAAGACCCAATCTTATCAGGCAAAATCGCAGCGGCGATGGTGAACGGGCTTCAATCCAATCAGATTGGTGCAACAATCAAACACTATGTCGCGAACAATGCGGAAACCAACCGATTTTTCAATAACACGGTCGCCGATCCGCGAACCCTACGTGAAATTTATCTGAGAGGTTTCCAGATTGCCGTGGAAGAAGCGCAACCATGGGCAATCATGAGCTCATACAATCTTGTCAATGGTACATACGCTAACCAACGTAAAGATCTAATGACTGATATCCTCAGAGGAGAATGGGGCTTTAAAGGCTTGGCGATGTCAGACTGGTTTGCCGGCAATGTATCTGGACTAAGAAGTGATTTCACTGGCAAAGTTGAGGGTGGTCGCGACATTGAATCTGCAGCCAAGCAAGTGAAAGCTGGCAACGATTTGATTGAACCAGGTGGTGTAAAAACGGATCTTCTTAACTCTTATAATAACGGTACGCTGACACTAGAAGAGATCGATAACAGCGTTGTGGCAATTCTCGCGCAAATACAGAAAACCCCTTCTTACAATAACTACAACTACTCCGATGCACCGGATCTCGACTCTCACGCTGAATTGGCAAGACAAGCTGCTGCAGAGGGTATGATTCTGCTTAAAAACAATAATGGCGCACTTCCTCTTGCATCAGGAAGTAAAGTGGCGCCATTTGGTACTACACAAATAAATACCTTTAAAGGCGGTACTGGTAGTGGTGATGTTAATGCCGCTTATATTCAGAACATCGCTAGCGGATTAGCTGAACAATTTGACGTCAATGATGGTTTAGTATCGTTCTTTAGCAATTATTGGGATACCAATAAGGTACCTAACCCCGCTTTATTCGCGACTGGTTTTGTCATTGAAGAACCTTCGGTTTCGGCAACACCGACACTACAAGATTTGATTGCTGCCGCAGCAGAGAGTGATGATGCGGCTGTTATCACCATTGGCCGCCAGGCTGGTGAAGGCGGTGATCGAACTGCAACTCGAGGTGATTACCTCCTAGCAGATGAAGAACTGGAAATGATTGATGCAGTCTCGGCTGCGTTCCACGCTCAAGAAAAACCTGTCACTGTCGTACTTAACGTAAATGGCGTTGTTGATACCACAGAATGGGCAGATAAAGTGGACTCTATCGTTCTTGCCTACATGGGTGGACAGGAAACCGGTAATGCAGTCGCTGATATACTGTCAGGTGCAGTCAACCCAAGTGGTAAACTTGCGCAAACGATGCCAGCAAACTACGCAGATGTTCCATCAGCAGATACGTTCCCAGGAGCAGATACCGATGGGGACGGTCTAGAAGATGAATCTCTATATCACGAAGGTATTTACGTCGGCTACCGCTATTACTCTTCGTTTGATAAGGCTCCGGCATACCCATTTGGTCACGGCCTGTCATACACTAACTTCGAGTACAGCAACCCATCGATTGTCTCCAATACGTTGACCAACGGTGGTGCATCAGGCTCTATTACCATCAGCGCCACAATTACAAATACCGGTAGTGTGGCTGGTAAAGAAGCGGCTCAGGTTTACGTAAATGCACCAGAAGTGAAGCTGAAAAAACCAACCATCGAGCTTAAAGCCTTCAATAAGACAGATCTGTTGAACGCAGGTCAGTCTGAGACATTGACTTTCAATATCCCAGCTCAGACCCTCGCTAGCTTTGATGCGGAAAACAATCAATGGATCGTTGAACCAGGCGCTTACACCGTATATGTCGCACCGTCTTCAGATGTAACTGGTACCGAAGCACCATCAGTACAATTTACTGTGAGCAGTGAGATTGTTGTAAGCCAAACAACCCCGAATGCGCTTGCATTAGAAGAAGGCGTCACAAAAGAAGATCTTCTGACTATCAAAGAGTAATTCACGTTTACCGATCAAAGCCCGAAATTTTATTTCGGGCTTTTCTTTTTTAGATCTTATGTTGTTCCATACGTTACCTATCCACATCAATCGATCATCAGAAGTAAGAATCTGATCTCGATTCCTATTTATTCACGAAGTAAAATATATTTTTAGCAGTAGATCACTAATTCATTTCATCATGAAGGAAAAGTAGTAAAAGAGATATACCATGTTAATAGTTGGGTTTTGTTCATTTATAATCGAAATAAAAGGACGAATAATGAATGGCAGTGTCTCTAATGTATTAACATCTACAATGCTTCAACAGCTATCTGTATTAGGGCATGATACAGAAAAAGTTATACAAAGTTGTGGTATTAACAAGTATGAACTCAATAAAAAGAATGGAAGAATCTCTTCGGCTGCTCATTATGCTCTTCTTGAAACGTTTATGCCTTACCAAAAGCGATTCTTTAAAGATTCAGGGTTAGAGGGGATGTATGCATTATTCCCTGATTTATTTAGTTTATGTATTAACGAGTCTTCTGCAGAATCGGCCATGAGTAGCTATATTCAGTACCGCGCCGTCATTGGCAATTGCGATCGGTGTGAAGTACAAGTAGATCAAGATACGATGAAGATAAAATATATCGATACTGGGCCAAATAAAATGATATCCAGTGCATTATCAAACTTTGTCTTTATCCGTGAAATTATTAGCCAGTATATTTCAGATGGGAAATACTCTGTAGGCTTAACTCATACGAACTTTATTTCGCATCAAACAGCAAATGAAAAGCTCGACACTAAGTGCTTGTTTGGGCAAAACGAAAACTACTTAATTGTAAAATCTCAGCAAATAAACAAAAGAAATGCCTTTTTTAACGAAAATCTTTATAGGCTTCAAAAAATAAATTTAGAAAAAGTAAATAGTGAAATTAATCAAAGTAAGTTTTCATTTATTGTTGAAGATATTGTGAGTTCTTTAGTAGCTGAACAACTGGTTTTTTGTGATCAAAAAATTTTGGAAAATGTTTGCGAAAAATTAAAAATGAGTCGCTGGACACTGAATAAGAAGTTAGCGGTAGAAAACATGTGTTTTACCGATATTTTTAATAAAGTCCGTTTAGATAGAGCCGTCAAACTTCTCACAGAAACCAATAAGAGCATGAACGAGATCAGTGAACTGACTCGATTCTCTTCTCAATCGGTATTTTCCAGGTTTTTCCGTACGCACACCAATATGTCACCTAACCAATACCGAAAACAAGCTCGGCAAGCCTAAGCTAAAGTACGATGCTATTGTTCTAACAAACCAAAATACTTGGGTAGCTTGTTTAACGCCTTGATAAAGCGACGTTAAACAAGCTTAGAACACTACAACTGAGCCAAAAGTAGCATCGAGGACTTGGCCGGTACCTTGATCTCATCTTGGGACGAAATTGAGTTTCCAGTCATCATATCTAACCAGTTTCCTTCTGTTGCAAGCGACAAAGACTGTGGACGAGATGATTTGTTAAGGACCACAATACCTTGGTCACCCCGCTCTAATACCAGCATGTCGTCGTTACCTTCGAGAACCGTCATAGGTTGACCATGAACGGCGTTATGGTACTTAATCATGGTGGCCATCCGAGGATCACTCCATGCATCTTTCCATCTTGGTTTGCCATTTTTACCTTTAATGCCGCTGGTGTCTAAATCGGTGTAAACCAGAGGAACACCACCATCTCGACCCAATATATACGCATACGCCAGCCATTCGTCTTCTTCATCCATAACTAAGTCGAGGAAAACGTCGTTATTTGGAATGTCATGCGTCACGGCAAAAGTAATCGCTCGCCCCGGAGACAGTGCCTCACCGAAACAATACGGGTCAATTAACGACTTAAAACTGCCGTTTTTAGAAAACGCTTTAAAAATGGTGGTAAACAACGGGAAGTCATAGGCACCTAGGCGAGTTTCTTGTAAATATGGCTCAAGAAACAGCTGATACTCTTCTACGGTCGCCCCGCCATCTGTAATGATCTCGCCAAAAATGTGCACATCTTGAGTAATATCGTCGGTCCAGACTAGCTTAAGATGCTCAAGGGTCATATGCTTGGCCGCATCAATACGAAACCCTTTCACACCGATCTTTTTCAGTGCTTTTAAATAGGCTCGTTGCTGCTCAACAACATGATCACATACACGCAAAGTCGGTAAACCGGGATCCGCTGGTCCTCCAGTAATACGGCCATTTTGTACTTGCCATTTGTCTTTCCAGTTCTTAATGCCGAACGCTTTCACAAAATCTTTTTCAGTGAATAGCGGCTCAGATAGGTCACCAAACAGCTTGAGCTCTTGGTATTTCTCTGGGTTCTTTTGGTATTCCTGTAAAATTTCTTTGCTTGGGTATTGCAGATCTTGGCGCTTATGCGCTTCATTCGCCATATGATTGAACACAACGTCTGCGTACACGAGTACACCAAAACGTCCTAGTTCATTAACCATATGGATAAAGTCTTGAGTGTTACCAAGGGCATTGTCGATAACACGATAATCTTGTGGTTGATAGCGCTGCCACCAGCGTTCATCGTTCACGCTTTTCATTGGTGGAGAGACCAGAACAGAACCATAGCCTAGCTCATGGATCTCTTTTGCACGTCGGGCAATGTCAGCATACTTCCAATCAAAAGCATGCAGAATCACATTCGCACCAGATGATTGTATTTCCTGTAAGCCACTCATGTTTTTTCTCCTACTAGCTTCCACTTACTCATTGCTGCTTGTTTGGTTTTCGATTCACAGTAAGCGGATTCAATAGTAAAAATTATAAGTGCTATCGCTAGGAGCCCCTCACCCTTTGAGGTTTTACTCAAGGATGAAAATAAAGGCGTACCCCCTACTCCTTTCCCACACATAAAGGCTTACTTTGCACTTTACCGTGTGACAGCTCTTATAATAACGCTCCCCTAAAATACGTAATCCTTTGTTTTATAATCAAATTACAATCATATAAATACAAAGCTCACATACTCCCTCATTTCACTAATCTTGATAAAACAAGCATTTCCAACCCTCTAGATAACAAAATTTAAATAAAATGATTCTGGACACTGGATCACATTCGGGGAGAAAGAAAACCGTTCTCAAATAGAGAAAACAAGCACAATTCAAGCCAAATAACCCAATAAACAGCAGTTTTTCTTATCGCGTTGTCGAGCAATGCTTAGAGATAGCCGCAGAAAGAAGCTTTAAATAGAGAATCAAATGTAAGGAGAGACGGTTGTAGTAGGCGCGTACTTCCTCAGAAGCCCTAAGGAAGTACAGAGTACCTAAATACAGGTTAAGTTGTTAGTCAGCAACATAAATTGCCAACAAAGCTGTCGAGTATGTTAACAAGCTAAGATGACCCTTTATTTACTGCGACAGGTATAATTTATAAAGCGAGTTTTAATATCTCCACTGCATCCTCCGGCGTGACGTCTTTATGCTCACCCATTGCCAACATACCGTGTAGAATCAACTTGTCTTGAACGGCAGGAATATCTTTCTCACCTAAACCGTATGCAGATAGCGTGGTGGGATTCCCCATTAAGGCAAAGAACTCTTCTGTTTTTTGAATGGCAGCATCAATCTGCTCATCTTCTGTTCCTGACGTGATGTTGAATACACGCTGAGCATATTGCAGCAATTTGCCTCGTTTTTGTGCTTTTTTATATTTCCACATTGCAGGAAGAACGATCGCTAATGTCTGCGCATGATCCAATCCATACAGTGCGGTCAGCTCATGGCCAATGGCATGCGTTGCCCAATCCGTAGGGACACCACACTTCAGTGTTCCATTGAGTGCTATTGTCGCAGTCCACATTAGATTCGCACGGACTTCGTAATCGTTTGGTGTTTCAAGCGCCAGTGGGCCGTCTTCTAGCACATTGAGTAATAGACTTTCTGCAAATCGATCAGAGACTTTCGCATTCACTGGGTACGTCAAATACTGCTCCAAAATGTGAACAAAACTGTCAACCGCACCATTCGCAATTTGTCGTGCTGGCAGAGAATACGTGGTTTCAGGATCAAGGATAGAGAAAGACGGGCGAACATGCTCTGAGCCAAACGACAGCTTATCTTGTGTTTCTGCACGGGTAATCACGCCGTTTCTGTTCATTTCAGATCCTGTCGCGGGCAACGTCAGAACACAGCCTAACGTTAAGGCATTTTCTACACAGCTTCCCCCCGTCGCGATGATGTCCCAGTAATCGCTTTCATAACAGGCGGCAGCACTGATGAACTTACTGCCATCAATAACGGAGCCACCACCTACAGCAAGAATGACATCAATGTCTTGTTCCTTGGCGATTTCAACCGCTTTCACTAATGTTTCGTAATGTGGATTAGGTTCGATTCCACCAAACTCAAACACGGTGTAGCCATCGAGGGCAGCCATCACTTGCTCGTATACGCCGTTACTTTTGATGCTGCCACCACCGTAGGTGATCAGAATTTTGCTACCGAGTGGCACTTCTTCTGTAAGAGTCGAAATTTGACCTTTACCGAAGTGCACTTTGGTAGGGTTGAAGTAGGTAAAGTTGTTCATATTACGTCCTGGGAATCGATGTTTTTTTGACTATCGATAAATCGTCAACGATTCAGGCACTACAGTCAAGGGCAGTCGGCATTGATATCAATATGAATACTAACTTTTCAATCAATTGAAATATGATAGAGTTTCAACAGCTTTACATAACGTTAACGGAGTAATAATGCAGTACGATGTGATTGTTGTCGGTGCAGGATCGATGGGTATGTCCACAGGCTACTTTTTAGCTAAACAAGGGAAAAAAGTACTACTTCTTGATGCTTTTGATCCGCCCCACTCACACGCCAGTCATCATGGTGAAACCCGCATTATCCGACATGCATACGGAGAAGGTGAAGAATACGTACCATTGGCATTACGAGCGCAAGAACTTTGGGGTGAGTTAGAACAGTTATCAGGCAAATCTTTATTCCTCAAAACGGGTGTTCTTAATATTGGTGATGAGCGCTCACCTTTTATCTCGATGCTTATTGCCAGTGCAAAAAAACATCAGCTTCCGCTTGAGATTTTAAGTGCTGAAGAGGCAAACCAACGCTTTGAAGGCCTTAACCTACCACCAGAATATATCGGTTGTTTTGAATCCACTTCGGGTGTTTTAAGAGTCGAAGATTGTATTCAGGCATACCGTGATCTCGCCCTTGCTCACGGGGCAACACTGCTTACACACCATAAGGTATCTGGCATTGAACTCCTTGATGAGGGCGTCAGCGTTACAGCAAACGGCAATACATTTCAGGGTAAGAAACTGGTTGTCTCCGTTGGTGCATGGTCAAACGACCTGCTGGATATGCTAGGCGTAAGCTTGCCAATCAGTCCGATTCGTAAAACATTTGCTTGGTACAACGCACCAGAAACCCTTTATGGAGAGGGGACTTTCCCTGCATTTTCCTTTGTAACTCCAGAGGGTATCTATTACGGATTCCCAAGTATTGATGGCGCAGGATTAAAAATAGGTCGCCATGATTTAGGTGAAGACCAAGATCCCAACGCAGACATCACGCCTTTCGACAACCAAGCAGATTCAGCAGACCTTCAACAACTGCTAGATAAACACATGCCCCACGTTGAATCGCTGAAGTTTGGTAAAACCTGCATGTACACCCGAACGCCAGATGAAAACTTCATTATCGATAAGCATCCAGATAATGACAATGTCGTGCTAGTGTCTGGCTTTTCCGGGCATGGATTCAAATTTGCCAGCGTGATTGGCGAAGTTGTCGCGGATATAGCGATTGATAAACCGGCTAAGTTTAACCTGTCTCTGTTCTCAGTTGACCGGTTTAACTAATTCTGCCGCGACAGCAACAAGTTGGGCCAATGAAGAAATATGGTTATCTCGCGCAACCATATTTCTTTTTAGTCTGTCTAATATCGACATCAAAAATTACCGACATCCAATCGGGTGACATCTTATCCCCCTGTCTGTCCTCCACCAAAAACTTGAAATATTTTCATATACAACATGATCAAACTGAGATTGAGCTGATGGGGTGATAGCGCGACTATTCAGACATCGAGGCATGTTAATGTCTTGTTTCAACGTCGAGGTAAATAGATGTCAGTTCAAAGCAATATAAATCCTATCACCACACCTTTCTACGCCGATCAGGTCGGCAGTTTACTGCGCAGTGAAACATTAAAAAAAGCACGCTTACAAAAGCAGAGCAACGAAATCAGCGCAGAGCAACTCATTGAAGTTCAAAAACAAGAGACCCGAAAGCACGTCGAGAAACAGAAGCAAGCGGGCCTTAAGGTAATTACCGATGGCGAATACTCTCGCGCTTGGTGGCACTTTGACTTTTTAGAAGGATTGAATGGCGTCGAGGGTTATACACCAGAGACACCACTTAACTTTAAAGGCACCAAACCTAAGACTCACAGCATCAGAGTTATCGATAAAATTAGCTTTTCTGATCAGCACCCATTCCTTGCTGACTTTGAATTCCTAAATTCATTGCTGGATCCAAAAGAGCACGTTGCCAAGCAAACGATACCTAGTCCGAACATGCTGTTTCTACGTGCCAAAAACACCGCGAGCTACTATAACGAGACGAACAACGAGCTCTTTATCAAAGACTTAGTAACTGCGTACCAAGATGCGATCCAAGCCTTTTACGATAAAGGATGTCGCTACCTTCAGCTCGATGATACCGCATGGGCGTCTTTCTTCTCAGAAGACGGCGTTGAAGGGATCAAAGCGCTTGGATATGAAACCGAAGAGCTACTTGATATTTTTGCAAATCTCTTAAACGAGTCCATCAAGAACAAGCCTAAAGATATGCTGATTACCATGCACATCTGTCGCGGCAACTTTCAGTCTACCTACTTTGGTTCTGGTGGTTATGACGCTGCCGCTGAAACGATTTTCGGCAAGCTAAATGTCGACGGCCTGTTTCTGGAGTTTGATGACGAGCGTTCTGGTGGGTTTGAGCCACTTAAACACGTCACAAGGAAAGATTTGTTTATCGTACTCGGTTTGGTGACGTCAAAATCACCTGAGCTTGAACCAAGTGAGTACATTCAGTCACGTGTTAAAGCAGCAACTCAATTTATTCCACTCGAACAACTGCGTTTAAGCCCGCAATGTGGTTTCGCTTCTACAGAGGAAGGCAATATCCTTACGGAAGACGACCAGTGGAACAAGCTTAAACACGTTGTAGAAATCGCTGAACAAGTGTGGAACTAACTATCGTCAGCCTGGCTAGGTCTGTAGCGATAAACCCAAAGTGCCGATGAAATCATCGGCACTTTTTTTAATTTGAACAAACCACTACGCGTTAGTTTCAGCCTCAGTTTTGAGTTTCTAGGCTTGGGTTGTTTCACCAATCAGCGTGGCATCGCCAATAAAGTAGCCATCTTCACCAAACCGCTTGATAGAGTCGCCATCCAAAATAACCGTTACTCTGCGTACATCCGCAAATTGACAGTTACGCCACTGGTACATAAAGTGATTATTTTCAATCCACCAGTAACCTTCATCCGCGTCATTCGGTCTATCAGACACCCCTGTCATTTTGCCATCCGCCTGAAAGGTGATTCGGTATGGGATATTGAAGCAATCTCTTGTCAGAACGACCCTGTCAGAAAGTAACTCTCGTATACGCTTGCCGTTTAAACGAACGCCTTCTGCATCTTCTACTCGCGGAATAGGTAGTATTTTCTTTGCCAACTGAGCGAGCTTCTCGATACCGCTGCGAATATCGGCATTCTTTATCGACTGAAAACTGAGACGGAAACTGTTATTACGCTTTTCACACGTATAATACTTGGCACCGTTGTTTATCAATATGCCATGAGCCTTCGCCAATTCCTCAAGTAAACCGGCATCAAAGTCTTCACGGTAATCTATCCAAAATGCGGTTCCCGCAAGTGAAGGGGTAACACCGGATTGAGGAAAATAAGTGTTTAACGCTTTTTCCATGGTTAACCACTTCTCACGATATTTCTTCAACATCTTCTGGATTAACGAATCGTAATAACCAAGGCTGATGAAAAGCGCTAACGTCTGGCAGTTGTTCTTTGGCGGTAAACTATGCATCCGCTGCTGAACTTGCCTTATCTGCTTAATAAGCGGTGGCGACGCCACAATAAACCCTAACCTTAAGCCCGGTGCAATAATCGAAGAAAAGCTAGAGATATAGATAATACGCTCACTCGGGTATTCGCTACGGAGGGCCGGGCACTTATCGTCGATAAAATTGATGTCATGCTCAAAGTCGTCCTCAATAACGAGCAAATCTTCCTGTTCAGCCTTTTCCATCAATCGCTTTCTTCGTTGCGAAGACATTCTAACCGTCGTAGGAAACTGATTGCTCGGTGTTGTGTAAACAAGCTGACAGGAGTCCAGTCTGTCGTCGACAACCATACCTTCCCTATCGACTTCTAACGGTTGAACGTTCGCCCGCCGTGCTCTGAACTGCTGAAGGGCTTCTGGGTATCCGGGATTTTCAAAGCCGACTTTCGTGTAGCGTGAAACCAGTAGTTTGGAGATTAAATACAAGCTGTTTTGACAACCATGAGTTAACGCTATCTGATCCTCATCGACAAAGATCCCGCGATTCGGTAGTACACGGGTTCTAATCTGCTCAATAAGATCGTGGTAGTCATTATCGTCGGAAGTCCAACTTTTGTGATTGATCTTATTCAGTGATTGAATGGCGCATTTACGCCACTCGGATACCGGGAAGAGATCCTCATCGACCTGGCCATGGACAAAGAGGTAAGGATAATTCTTGAGATTATTCGCGGTTGAGCCATGCGCTTCATCGCCTTCTATCAGGTATTTTTCCCAATCCAGTTGCCTTTCAGATTCAAGTACGCGTTCAGGGGCTTTTTTTTCGGAGACTTCTAACTCAGGATTAACGAAGTAGCCTTTTCTCTCTACCGAAATGAGTAAACCTTCATCAGTGAGTTGGTCATAGACTCTGAGTACAGTGTTCCGAGATACAGAAAGGGACTGAGCGAGCTTTCGTGATGATTCAAGGCTGCGGTGTTTGGAAACAAAGCCATCAAATATCGCCTGAGAGATGCTGCTTTTGATTTGTTCTTGTAACGTACGTGAATCGAGAGGATCGATGTGAATGTAACCCTGGAGCATAAATGACCTAGCCTTTACTGCGCCGGCCATTTACACATGCCCGGCTTCAACTACTTAACCTGAATTCAGGTCACTAAACCATACCACTCAAAAGCAGCACGTTAAATGCCGCTTTTGAAGGTTTTATCAGCTATCGAGTTAAAGCCTGCAACTCAGATTTGATGATATCTAACCCTTTACAGATCAGTTCATCTTCAATCGTTAGCGGTGGCAGGAAGCGGATAACGTTTCCTTTTACGCCACATGAGAGTAGCACCACGCCTGCTTTATTTGCACTTGCAACCAGCTTTTTCGTCAGTTCAGGTAATGGCGCTTTAGTACCAGGGTCGTTAAATTCGATTGCGATCATTGCACCAACTTGGCGAATATCACCAATTTGGGGCACCTCTTTCTGCATCTCAGATAACAACTCGGCGAAGGTTTGGCCAATCTGCTCCGCTCTTTCACACAAAGATTCTGACTCAATAATGTTAAGAACCTCTATGCCAGCGACACAAGCCAAAGGTGAACCAGCATAAGTACCACCTAAACCACCTGGATTTGCTGAATCCATGATCTCAGCTTTACCAACTATACCCGATAGTGGGAATCCACCAGCGATACCTTTTGCCATTGTAATGATATCGGGAACGATTCCAAGATATTCTGAAGCAAACATCTTGCCAGTTCGAGCAAAACCTGTCTGAATTTCGTCACAGATAAGAACGATGCCGTGCTTATCACAAACTTCTCTCAGCTTTTGCGCCCAAGCGGCAGGCGCTTGATAAAAACCACCCTCACCTTGAATAGGCTCAAAGATCATCGCCGCAACGCGAGTTGGTTCAATATCACACGCAAACAAATCGTCTAATGCGTCTAGGCTATCTTGCTCACTAATACCGTGGTATTCATTTGGGAACGGTAGGTGATAGATCTCGTTCGGAAAAGGGCCAAAACCCGCTTTATACGGAGCCACTTTACCTGTTAAGCCCATACACATATTGGTTCGGCCATGAAAACCACCTTTAAAGGCGATCACACCACTACGACCAGTATGCGCACGAGCCACTTTGACCGCATTTTCCACCGCTTCCGCGCCCGTGGTTAAAAAGGCAACTTTTTTCTCACCTTCACCCGGAGCAACATCGACGATTTTTTCTGCCAATTCAATAAAGCTGCTGTAAGGGGTTACCATCGAACAAGTGTGACTGAACTTTTCTAGTTGTTCTTTTACTGCTGCAATAATTTGAGGGTGAGAATGCCCCGTGTTCGTTACTGCAATACCAGCGGCAAAATCGATGTATTCTTTGCCTTCGATATCCGTCAAAAGTGCATTTTTCGCACTCTCGATGTATACCGCGCTAAGGTTTGCCATGCCCTTAGCAACTACTTTTTCTTTACGCTCTTGCCATTGTGAATTTGTCATAGCCTTGTTCCTTTAAAACTATCGTCAGTCTGTTGTTTGTTACATTCCGCCAAGGCAGATGTATTTAATGTTCAAGTATTCATCGATACCTTGTTTCGCGCCTTCGCGGCCAAAGCCAGATTGCTTAACGCCACCAAACGGAGCGACTTCATTTGAGATGATCCCTTCGTTTACTCCCACCATTCCGTATTCCAACTTTTCGGCGATAGAGAATGCGCGAGTCAGCGTATTGGTGTAGAAATAACTGGCTAAGCCGTAAATCGTATCGTTGGCGAGCGTGACCAACTCATCGTCATTGCTAAAGCGGATGATTGGTGCAACAGGGCCAAATAGCTCAGTTTGCACAATATCCATGTCCTGAGTTACTTCGGTCAGAATCGTTGGCTGCACGTATAATCCACCTAGGTCATCACCGCCAAAGGCTACATTCGCGCCTTGTTCGACGGCTGTTGCGATATAGCCCATCACCTGTGCTTTCGCTTTGCTGTCGATCAGCGGGCCGATTGTTACGCCAGGCTCAATACCGTTTCCGACTTTGAGCTCAGCCACAGCGGCTTTGAATTTTTCAACAAATTGGTCGTATACGGCATCCTGCACATAAAAGCGGTTTGCGCAGACACAGGTTTGACCCGCGTTACGAAACTTAGAGGCGATCGCACCTTTAACCGCTTCATCAATATCGGCATCATCAAACACAATAAATGGCGCGTTTCCGCCGAGTTCCATGGATGTACGCTTGATGGTGTCAGCACACTGTTTTATCAGTTGGCTACCCACCCCAGTCGAGCCAGTGAAAGACAATTTTTGAATATCTGGGTGTTGGCAGAAAAGATCGCCAATCGCGACAGAAGAGTGATTGTTCACCACAACCAGCAACTCTTTCGGCAGTCCAGCCTGATAAGCTAATTCGGCGATAGCGTAGGCAGAAAGCGGAGTTTGATTTGCCGGTTTGACAATAAAGCTACAGCCTGCTGCCAATGCTGGCGCGGCTTTACGCGTGATCATCGCGGTTGGGAAATTCCATGGTGTAATCGCTGCAGCAATACCAATTGGCTGCTTGATTGTCATGATTCTTTTGTTACCCGCTGGTGTCGGGATGGTATCGCCGTATGTGCGCTTCGCTTCTTCGGCAAACCACTGAATAAATGATGCGCCATAAATAATTTCACCTTTCGCTTCAGCTACTGGTTTGCCTTGCTCTAAGGTCATTATGCGGGCGAGATCATCACTGTTTTCGATAACCAGATCGTACCAACGCTTTAAAATGGCTGAGCGCTCTGACGCGGTTCGCTCCTGCCATAATTTCTGAGCTTGTTTGGACTGCTCAATTAGCCCTTCAATTTGTGCTGGTTGTAGTGATGGAACATAGCCAATCACTTCATTTGTTGCTGGGTTCACAACAGCAATAGCGTCATCGCTTGCTTCACAGGTTCCCTTCAACAGGGATTGGTTTGAAACCTTGTCCATAATTCACTCTCTTACTTTCGTCTATGAGAAGAATGCTATCGACAAAAAAAACGGTGCCTAAGTACCAGTTTGAAAATATTCATGGTACCAGCATAAAAATTTAAACTGGTACCATCGTATGTCACCGACTGGTTCTATTCCTTTAGCACTCGACTCTTAATATGAGTATCGAAAACGGAATCGAAAAACATTTAGAAGAGGACTTTCTATGCTAAAGGGAAAAGGTAAAAAGCTACTAAGCAGTATGCTTGCAGCGACACTGGGATTGGGCGCTATGGCTACTTCAGCGGCAAGTTTTGCTGCAGAGCAGAACTGGCGCTTTGCCAACCTTTATGGCCGTGGAACGGCTTATGGACAAGTTTACGAAGACCTGGCAAAAAATATTGAAACCATGTCTGACGGTCGAATCGCTGTACAGGTTTTATATTCAGGCGAAGGCGTTGGTACTAAGGGCATTCTGGGTGCTGTTAAATCTGGCCTGATCCAGATGGGTGCACCATTTCAATCTATGCACGCGGGTGAACTCCCAGCTGGCGTTGTCGAGATTGGCTTACCGGGTGGTACCGACGATGTGGGCGAACTTTCGACCTTGTTCCACGAAAAGGGTTGGTCAGAAGTATTAAAAGACGCCTATGGTTCTCAAAATCTGGTGTGGTTGGATCCTTACATTCAGCCTCCGGTATACATCATTACTAAAGAAGAAATTAAGTCTGTTGAAGACTTCAAAGGCATGAAAATTCGCGCGCCAGGTGCTTACGGCAAGTTCCTGAGAAACCTTGGCGCTTCTCCTGTATCACTTGCATGGAGTGAAATCTACACTTCTCTGGCTACAGGCGTCATCGACGGATCCATTGGTTCTAACATGATTGACCACCGCGACGGTAATCACGTCGAAGTAGCGAAATACATGTACCCTCTACCTTTGGCTGGTGCTCAGGTGTTACCAATCGTTGTCAACAAAAAGGCATGGGCAAAGCTTTCTCCAGACTTGCAAGCCATCGTAAAAGCGGCCACCACCGTTCACGCACAAGAACAAATGACCAAATCTATCCTGTGGGAATCTCAGGCCGTCGCCGATATGGAAGCGAAAGGTTTGAAATGGAGCCCAGAACCATCTGAAGCAGACAAAAAAGCTTGGGAAGAAGCGGGTAAGTCACTCGCAGCAGAATACGCAGCTGCAGATAAGTATTCCAAACAGCTTATCGACATATTGGAAAAACAGTAACAAACAAATGAGAGGTGGAGTTCGCTCCGCCTCTGCTTGTCTGTTTTGCAAGGAGGCCACATGATTGAAAAAATACTCATAGGATACTGTCGAGTCGTTCAGAGTGTAGTTAGAGGTATTGGGCGTTCTGTTTCCTACCTCCTGCCAATACTCGCTGGTGTTGTCGCTTACGAAGTGTTCGCAAGATATGTTCTGGACCGCCCGACCATTTGGGGATACGACACATCGTTGTTTCTATTTGGTTATATTTCAGCACTGGGTGGCGCGTATGCACAGCAAAAAGGCGCCCATATCAATGTAGATATTATCCACGCTAAGGTTTCCGAAAAAGTTAGACGCTGTTTCGATTTGCTAACAGCCGTATTGGCTATCGGCTTCTTAGCCGTAATGGCCAAAGTGTGCGGTGGCATGTTTTTCGAAAGCCTGGAGCTTAACTACCGAACTCAGAGTGAATGGGCTCCACCGTTACATCATTTCTGGCTGATGATTACGGTATCTGCAGGCATTTTTATTGCGCAGTACTCGGTGCAAATCATCTGCAACCTGTTCTACCTGCTGACATCCAGAGAACTTCTTTCACCAACGAAGCATGACGTATCCTCTTCGCTCGAAGAGCAACCGTTCAAAGTCGATTCAACAAAATTTAATAAAGAGCAAAGCACAGAGGAAGTGGCATATGGAGATTGAAGTACTTACAGGGGTGTTATTGGCCTGTATCCTTACCGCTTTTGCTTTAGGTGCACAAGTAGGACTCGCATTAGCTGCAATCGCCATGGGTGTGGGCTACATAACGTGGGGTGAAGGTTTATTTAATATTATTCCGACTACCGTTGAGAGCACTTTTTTCAACTTTATCCTTTTAGCGATCCCTCTATACATTTACATGGGCCAGATTCTGACTCGCTCTGGTATTGGGGATGCCATGTTTAACGCCAGTCAGTTAGCCATTGGGCGAATTCGCGGCTCATTAGCTATCAGCGTTATAGGCGTGTGTTCAATGATTGGCGCTATGGTTGGTATTATCGGCGCAGGCATTATGACATCGAGCAGTATCGCATTAAAACCGATGTTAGAACGTGGCTACGACAAACGCTTGGCATTAGGTGTAATCATGGCTGGTGGCTCTTTAGGCATCCTCATTCCGCCAAGTATCCCTATGATCATGTTTGCATCCGCGACCCAGAACTCGGTTGGAAAGATGTTTCTTGGCGCTATGGTTCCCGCTTTGATTACCATTGTGCTTCTTATTAGCTACGTGGTAATTTCGTGCAAACTCAATCCAGATCGCGCACCGCTAGATACTGATAACGACAATGATATCGAGATCCCGAAAGGTTATGAGCTGTTCAGAACCATTCGTGACGGCGCGTCTTCTCTGTTACTGATCGTTGCGGTATTGGGCAGTATTATCGCTGGTATCGCGACACCTACCGAATCCGGTGCAATCGGTGTTGTGGGTGCGATTATCTTGTCTATTTTGTTTAAACGCTTTAAACCAGCAATGGTTCAGAAAGCCGGGCTACAAACGGCAGCCTTAGTCAGCGTCGCGATGTGGATCATCCTCGGAGCGTCGGTATTCAGTAACTTCCACCTTCTGATGGGAGTGCAAGGCATGGTTTCAGACATCACAACCAGTCTCGATCTGCCACCTATCATGATCATCATCATGTTCCAGATTATCATGCTACTTCTGGGCTTCATCATCGATGAGTTCATTATAGTTTTGATGTGCGCGCCAATCTTTACACCGGTCGCTGTCGCACTGGGTTACGACCCTATCTGGTTTGGTGTTCTGATGATCCTCAACATTGTTATCGCAGTACAAACGCCTCCTTATGGTTTCGCTCTGTTCTACTTAAAAGGTATCGCGCCTAAAGGCATTACCATGTTGGATATCTATAAATCAGTCACCCCATTTATTCTGGTTCAACTGCTGGTGCTGTGTATCGTTATGGTTTTCCCAGATTTGGTCACTTGGCTACCAAATCAAGTGATGGGTTAGGTTTCAGAAAAAGAAAAGGCTGTTGTATAACAGCCTTTTTTCTTGCCATCAGGAATTTATCCACGATTGAACTTTGTCTACTTTAGGAACACCGCCAGAATGCACCAGTTCTTCGTCCATCACCACTGCGGGTGTAGACATCACCCCGTAGTTCATGATGATTTCCATATCCGTGATTTTCTTCACTTCAACGTCAACACCTTGCTCCGCTGCTATTTTTTCAATCAAGTTTGCTGTATTAACGCAGTTCGAACAGCCTGGCCCCAACACTTTAAAAATTTTCATCTCCACCTCCTAAAATTGCCACAGTGGTAAATTAAATATCCATCCCATCATCGTAAAAGCGAGCAGCAACATACCAAAAAGCATACCAAGAAGCCGCCACTGCATAACTTGTTTCAACATCACAAACTCAGGGATACTTGCCGCGACGGTACTCATACAAAATGCCAATGTTGTACCGATTGGCAAACCGTTTTGAAGCAAACTTTCCATCACGGGGATCACACCAGTCGCATTCGAATAGAGAGGAATCCCAATAACTACCGACGCCGGAACCGACCACCACTGACCGGCTCCTAAATGAGTTTCGATCCAACCATCAGGGACAAAACCATGTAAGCCCGCTCCAATACCAACGCCAATAAACACCCACTTCCAAACACGACTTACAATCTCAACCATCTCTTGCTTGGCAAAAGTGTGTCGCTCTGACAACGTTATTCCCGCGCTCCCATTGTCACTTTGGGCTTCATGACTCTGTTGCGGAATTTTGGCGTTACGCATCGCCTTTGATGCCAATGGCTGCAACCAGCGCTGTGCACCGATCACATCAAGCAGCCAGCCGCTCACTATGCCTATCAGCATCCCTACCACAACGTACATAACAGTGAACTTCCAGCCAAGTAAACTGAATAGCAATAACACCGCAATTTCGTTAATCAAGGGCGAGGTAATCAAGAAAGCCATAGTGATACCAATTGGAATACCCGCAGAGGTAAAGCCCAAAAATATCGGAATGCTTGAACAGGAGCAAAACGGGGTGATCGCGCCAAAGAAGCTGCCCGCAAGATAGCCAAACCATCTACGTTTTCCTGCTAGATAATGCCGCACTTTTTCAACATTTAATGATGCTCTAAACAAGGCGATCACGTAAATCATCACGACCAGCAGCACTAAGATTTTACTGACATCTTCAATAAAAAAGTGAATAGCGTCCGAGAACTTGGTATTAGGTTGTAAAGAAAAAAGCTGGTAGGTTATCCAGTCAGCGAGATGTGTAAAAACCTCAAACATATCGGGTCCTTATACTTACTACGATGACCAGTCTGCTCATCGATTTTGTAAGTAAGCCAACAGCACAAGACAAGGCACTCTGATACCTTGGAAAATAAGTTCTTTTACTCTAATTCTAGTCTATATCTCTAAGCTAACATCATTTAGAGACAGTATTTCACCGTTGTTTTTTTAATCTTTCACAACAAGCACTTAATTGTCTTGTTTGATAAAAAGTACCAAGTTGAAACCTTCGATATCGTCATTGCCCAATCCTTGGCTATAGTTAGTCACAGATACAACGACCAAGGAGTTGTAAAATGGACAATGAGACAAACCCAAAAGATAAAAGTAACTGGGCCATTGGTGGTGGAACTCTGCTTGGTTTGGGTGTCGGAATGGTCTTTATTCAACATTCAGCGCTCGCCTTCGTTGGTTGTCTGATTGCTGGCATAGGGTTGGGGTTAATCATTGCGGCCGTTATTAGCTGCAAAAGTAAATAGTTGCAAGAAGTAAATAGCTGAAGAAATCAGCTCCCCTTGCTTGAATAATAAACCGATAAGGAACATTAGGTACTTTTCAAATTAATCAGGAATCTTAGCCAAAGATGAACCATTATTAATTCATAGGCTTAGCGCAACGAATAAGACGTCCAGTAAGTATGAATGTTCCTGACATTTTCATATCATCGATCTTAGGTATCGTACTGTTAATTACGGTATCTGTACTGTCGTCCCTTTTCGCAAAAGCATTGCGCGTCCCCTTCCCCATTGTTTTGGTCATTTCTGGCGTTTGCTTAACTCTACTACCAGAATTACCAGTTGGCATCAGCATCTTCTACAACCCCGATATTGCAGAGAAGACCATCTTATTTGTCTTCTTACCCTTATTGGTGTTTGAGGCTGCCTATAAATTTGATTTCGCTAAATTCACCGCCAACTGGTCCGCCATTATGATTATGGCCATTCCCGGCGTCATATTCTCAACGTTAGTCATAACGGCGACACTTGTTTTCATTGGTATTTTATCGCCTCAGACGGCCCTAATACTTGGGATTATTCTAAGTGCCACCGACCCCAGCGCCACGATTGCCATTTTCAAGGAATCCGGCGCGCCTAAAGATCTCATCACTATTGTAGAGGGAGAGAGTTTGTTCAATGATGCGACCGTGATTGCTGCATACAAAATCGCGGTGCTGATTATCGCAATGAACCTAACCCCGACAGAAATGGTACTAACGGGGCTATGGCAATTCACGTGGGTCTTTTTGGTCGGTGCACTTTGTGGTTACGTTACAGGTCACTTACTTCTCTGGCTAATGAAAGCACTGCCGGACGATCCTTACATCGAAATAAGCATCACCCTTATCACTGCAATTGGATGCTTTGTCGGTGTTGAGCAATTTGTCCATGCCAGCAGCATTATCGCTTTGACTATTTGCGGTTTGGTGCTGGCAAAAAGTGCACCATTACCGATAAGTAATGAGTCTAATCAGTACCTGAATAGCTTTTGGACCTACTTGTCCGATCTCGCTAAGGCCATGATTTTTATACTGGTGGGATTGTGGCTAAACTTGGAATTGATCGCGTCCCATTGGTTAAATATTCTACTAGTCATCATCAGCATGCTTGCTGCAAGAGCGGGCTTTGTGTACTGGATTTTGCCATTTTTCGGTCGACTTCGCCGCCTTTCCTACTCTCTGCCTCGATCCTACCAACACATCTGTTTATGGGGTGGACTAAGAGGCGCAGTCACTCTGGCACTTTCAGTATTGGTGATTACACACACCTCATTATTTGCTCTAGAAGAACGAGAAACCCTGTTAGCAGTCGCAATGGGTGCGGTATTCTTCACCATTTTGATTCAAGGACTGACGTTATCTCCTCTTGCGAGTCGGTTGAAACTGGATGAAACCAGCATTGAGGAGAAGATTACCAAGAAAGAGCTTATGTTATCGGCGATGAAAGCCAGTGAGAAAGTGTTGGCTCATGTGACTAAAACACCGTTAGCGGATAGTGGAGCCCCAGAAGAAATAATGCAGTCACTAAAAGCGCATATGGATGAAGAAAAACGTAACTTGCGACATCTCTACACCACAGAAGTGGACACAGAAAGTTTGTATAAGAAGCTTATCCTGGAAGGCCTGAGTATCGAGAGTGAGTACCTCTATCTGCTTTATGATCAAGGCCTGATATCAATGGAAAGCTATCAAAAGCACAGAGAGTTTTTTGATTTGCAAATGGATGCTGCTCGTCATAGGTATCAACAGCCAAAAACTCAAACTTCTCATAAGCGATGGTTTACCTGCGCGTTTGATAAATGGACACACAAGCCGGCGTCAGATGTGTCCATTCAATACGAACTCGCTTGGTCTCGATTACTCACTACCGATTTAACGCTTATCGAGCTTAAAACTCTGTTAAACGATTACCCTGTTGAACCCGCTTTGAAAAAACAAGTTCTTCAGGTTTGGGAGTCTTGGCGCCAGCAAAGCGCAGATACGGTCAGCCAACTGGACAAAACCTACCCGGTTATTACGGCGACAGCCCATAGAAAATGGCTACATAACATGCTGAATACGGTTCAAAAAGCACACCTTGAGAAGTTTGTCAGGCAGCGTCTTATTAGTGAATCGGATAAAGAGCAGATCGTAAAACAACTGATGCATACCACGTCAGCCTTTTATAGGAATTCCGTTGATAACATTCGAACTGACCTTGACTCCACCCACTCTACTGACGACTCTAATTAGCAAACCCAACCCAAATATTTCTAAGACTTGAACCTAATTAATCATTTGATTAAGCAGGCCTGGCCGCAACTAAACTTCTACGTAAGTTTTACGAACTCGCTTGGTTAGTTTGATGACGAGCTCATATGGAATGGTACCTATATGTTTCGCAACGTTTTCAATTGGTAAATTGTCACCCCAAAACTCGACGATATCTCCGACAGCATCACGTGCATCAGGCCCTAGATCCACAGTAACCATATCCATAGAGACACGACCAGCAATAGGAACAATTCGCCCATTGATATAAACAGGTGTACCTTCCGGTGCATTTCTGGGATAGCCGTCACCATACCCCATCGCGACAACACCAATGTTGGTATCACGGTCTGACGTCCAGCTTTCTCCATATCCAACGGGTTGATTCGCCTTATGTTCACGTATCGCAATGAGCTTTGAGTTCAGCGTCATTACACATCGTAATCCATGATCCTTACCCGTTTCATTTTCATTTGGGCAGATACCATAAAGAGCAATGCCTGCTCTCATGTAATCTAAGTGGGAGTCAGACCAATACAGAATGCCCGCTGAGTTAGCTAATGTTTTAGGCCCTGGGAAGTCGGCGGTTTGGGACAGAAACAGATCGATCTGCTTTTGCGTCGCAGGAGAGGATAAATCGTCAGCACAGCTAAAATGGCTCATAAAACCAACCGGTCCCGCGAGTTTGTTCGTCGCTTCAATCTGTTGAACGTAGTCGCTGAGTTCATAGGGATGGATCCCCAATCTATGCATCCCAGTATCCAGTTTGAGCCAGACAGTAAGAGGGTAAGTGATATCGGCCTGTTTAAGATCTTCCAGCTGTTCTTTGCAGTGGATCGCTGTATGGAAACCTTCACGTGAAGCCGTTTCAAGATCCGCTTTACAAAAACAGCCTTCAAGCAGCAGTATTGGCTGTTGAATACCTTCGCTTCTTAGCTCTAGCGCTTCTTCGATACGAGACACAGCAAACATATCGGCTTGCGTCAGTGTTTTTGCAGTTTTTACTGCGTTATGCCCGTAAGCGTCACCTTTTATCACGGCGACAACAGATTTATCAGCGCATTTATTTTTAAGTACATCGTAGTTATCGCTAAGTGCTTTTAGATTGATAACAGCTTCAGCAGTGATCATTAACTCTTTCCCAGTAATATACCAATCGGAGTAAACTTTTCATCATTCTTGCAAGTTAAAATCGCTGATGGTTGGGTAAGAGATCGGTAATTAAAATAACAAGTTAATGCAATCTATACCTTGCTCTACGCGATTTTTACCACGCAATGAACCGACTACTTTCTCATTCAAATTGGTATTGAATTTCTTCCATGACAGCTCTACAAACACAATTCATTGGATTGTATCTGATAAGCCGGTTAATAACGGTTGTAGCTTTTGTTTTTCGATAATTTACGGTCTTCTACAAAAGCTTCCTAAGCCACTAAATAAACTCAACGCGAATATGCTCAATATCAATTAAGCAATATACAGACCATCGTTCCAATCAGTACATACACTCAGCCATTAAGATTTTTACAGTGAAATATCCTAAATAACCTCTCATGGTATAAGTTCAGAACCGGAACTAGAAAACCTGTATATTATTTCGATTTAAATCAAAATATCAGATTAATATATAAAAGCAAGCACCAATAAAACCATAAAATAAATATGGAATTACAGTGACAGAAAACAGTCAAAAACGACAAATAACGCACCAATTGTGGTCATTATGTATTATTTTGGTGCATTATTATGAATATTAGAAAATATTATCGAGTTCTATTTATAAATCCGAGCAGAAAAATTTGAATTAACTCACATAATAGAATCATCTATACATCAATTTAAAATTGGTATAAATGACCGAAATATAAGTCATGACTTATTTTATAGATAAGACGCGTAATTCACTTAGTACTAACACAATCTGTTACCGACACACACATAAACGACATTTAAATCACGGAATAAAGGATAAAATCAGAATATTATAAAAATCAAACCCACTGAATAAACATGCAATAAAGTAATTTTATTTGAATATATATTGCATGTTTTTGAGTTTCATTGCTTATACTTTAAATATTTTCATGTATCGACTGAAGTTGATGTCACGAATTTTGCACTGTAGTTTGTATTGAGATGCAAGATTAAAAGCTAGTAAGAAATCCAATTAACGACATGGAGTTTACACAAGATGGAACTTAAACAACCTTATCTATTATTTTTAGGCGATGCTGCAGATGCTTTAGCAGCGAAAGTCGCACAAGGAATCAAAACGTGGCGACCAGAACATTGCGTTGGACAATTACGTCTTGAAGGTTGTAATGCTGATGTTGGCCTTGACGATCTAAATGTGGCACAAGCCGTTGAAGCGGGAGCCAAAACTTTAGTTATTGGCGTCGCTAACCGAGGTGGTGTGATTTCTAAGGAGTGGATTTCGGTCCTGATCGAAGCACTTGACGCGGGTATGGATATCGCTGCAGGTTTACATAATAAATTAAACGACATTCCAGAACTGGTTGAGAGTGCAAAGAAAAATGGCTGTCACCTTTTCGATGTTCGCTATCCAACACAAACCTACCCTGTAGCAAACGGCAAGAAACGTTCAGGTAAACGCTTACTAACGGTAGGTACAGACTGCTCCGTAGGCAAAATGTATACCTCTCTGGCGATTGAAAAAGAAATGAAAGCGCGAGGCATCAATGCCGATTTTCGCGCCACCGGTCAAACGGGCATTCTAATTACGGGTGATGGTGTGAGTGCAGACTGCGTTGTTGCCGATTTCATTGCCGGCGCTATTGAAACCATCGCGCCAGAAAATGATCCACAGCATTGGGATGTCATAGAGGGCCAAGGTTCGTTATTCCATGCTTCATTTGCAGGCGTTACGACGGGCCTAATTCATGGCTCGCAAGCAGACGCTTTAGTTTTATGTCATGAGCCTACTCGCACCCATATGCGTGGCCTTCCTGATTATCCACTGCCTGATATCAAAACGTGTATGGAAGCCAATATTGCCACCGCGAAACTCACCAACCCAAATGTCCAATTTGTCGGTATCTCAATCAATACTTCAGGGCTGTCTGAAAACGAAGCAATGGAATACATGGATAGCGTTGAGTCTGAAGTGGGCTTGCCAGTTGTCGACCCTTTCCGTCAAGGCGTATCACGTATTGTAGATAAATTAGCGGAGCTGTAATGAAGGTTAGTCTTTATACGAAAAGTTGGCCGATTCTGGGTAGTTTTACTATCTCTAGGGGCAGTAAAACCCACGCAGAAACCATCATTGTTGAAATGAAGCACCAAGGTTTCAAAGGGCGTGGCGAATGTGTACCTTATGGCCGATACGGTGAATCTATTCAAAATGTGTTGGCAGAGATAGAAAGCATCATCCCTAAAATTGAAGCTGGGATAAGCCGAGAAGAGTTACAACAGCTATTGCCATCGGGCGCAGCGCGCAATGCCGTCGACTGTGCTCTGTGGGATTTGGAGTGTAAAACAGCAAACCAATCTATCTGGGATAAAGTTGGATTAACCGCAGGTGAACTGACCACAGCGTACACCCTCTCCTTGGATACCCCAGAAAATATGGAGAAAAAGGCAGTTGAGCATTCTCATAGACCAATGCTTAAACTGAAATTAGGTGGTGCAGAAGATCTTGAGCGTGTTCGAGCGGTCCGTCGTGGTGCGCCCAACTCTGCGATTATTCTAGATGCCAACGAAGCATGGACGTTAGAAACCTATAATCAGCTCATACCTGAATTATTAAAGCTGGATGTTTCCATGATTGAGCAGCCGTTTCATGCAGATGAAGATCATATATTGGATGATCTTGAACGTCCGATCGCAATTTGTGCCGACGAGTCTTGTCATGACCGAAAGAGTCTTCAAAAGATCATTGGTCGCTATGACATGGTCAATATAAAGCTCGATAAAACGGGCGGATTAACTGAAGCTCTGGCACTCAAAGAACAGGCTGAAACGGCAGGGTTACGTATTATGGTCGGATGCATGGTGGCATCTTCATTAAGTATGGCGCCAGCATTTGTCGTCGCCCAAGGAGCAGAAGTTGTAGATTTAGATGGTCCACTGCTGCTCAGTGAAGATATCGAAAATGGCTTTGAATTCGAAAATAATTCGATGCTGCCTTTCGACAGAGAATTGTGGGGATAAGGGGAAAGTAATGGAAAGACTTGTATACCTCAACGGAGAGTTTATTGCGGAAAGTGAAGCAAAAATCTCCATATTTGACAGAGGATTCCTCTTTGCTGACGCCGTCTATGAAGTAACCGCAGTATTAGATGGTAAATTGATCGATCACGAAGGTCACCTAGCCCGCTTAGAACGCTCTTCTAAAGAGCTGGGCATTAAGATGCCAGTCACTGGTGAACAGTTGATGGATATTCAACGCCAGCTGATTGAAAAAAACGGCCTAGTGGAAGGTGGTATCTATCTCCAGTTAACTCGCGGCAATGAAGGTGACCGTGACTTTTCATACAGTGACAAGATTGAACCAACACTGGTGTTGTTTACTCAGTCGCGAGACCTCATCAACAGCCCTAAAGCTCAGACAGGGATTAAAGTCATTTCGTTTGATGATATCCGCTGGCGCCGTCGTGATATTAAAACGACCAGCTTGTTACCAGCATGCCTGGCGAAACAAGTCGCACACAATGCAGGTGCGGAGGACGCGTGGCTGATTGAAGATGGCCATGTCACTGAAGGTGGGTCAAGTAATGCGTACATCGTCACACAAGATGATGTGCTGGTCACTCGTCCTCTGAGTAATGATATTCTGCACGGCATCACTCGAGCGTCATTAATGACTCTTGCTAAAGAACTGAATTTAACCATTGAAGAACGATTTTTCACGATTGAAGAGGCTTATCAGGCGAAAGAGGCGTTTATCAGCTCGGCAACGACATTTGTGTGGCCTGTCGTAGCAATCGATGATAAGCCGATTGGCAGTGCTAAACCTGGTGAAATAGCATTAAGGCTGCGCGAAATTTATATTAAAACATCGAAAGAACTCGCGGTTTAACCTCTCCACACTATTCAACCATTTCAACCATTGTGGCCAAATAACATTGGCCACGGTTGAATCTCTTTTCCAAACCAATCAGTCACTCGATAGCAATTACCAATCAGTGTACGACTGCTGGATACGTAAAGAAAACCAGATGCACAAAGTTAAACAGAAAGTGCGCTAAAACCGCACACCATAGTCGACCAGTAACATGGAAAATCAATCCGTAACCTAACCCCGCAAGCGCAGCAAATACGACAAGTAATCCACCACCAGCAATATGCGCAAACCCAAACAGAGTACTCGCTACTGCCACACCAATTTTCCAGCTAAAACGACGACTTAGTGACTGCTGTATCCACCCGCGGAATAATGCTTCTTCAGCGACACAGGTAATCATTAAGTTATTAACAGCAAATAACCACCACCAATCAGGCAGACTTAGTTCAGATTTTAAAGCCCCAAAAGAACTTGCGACAGGCAATAAGCCAAGAAGTGGAACGAGAATAAACAAAAGAGATTTAAGTTCGACTCGCTTTGCTTCCCCCAGTAACTTCGGGTAAGCGAAAAGAAGTGCAAAAAAGGCTAGTGGTTTATCCAAATTCAAATACATCGAAAACGGGATACTTTGTGGACCTGACTTAACATCATCGAGCACTTGTAGGTTATGAAACCCCGGTATGATGTGAGTAAATAACATTGCACACCAACTAAGTACTAGCGCCCAACCACAATAGTAAATCCACTTTCCTGGTTGGTTGTTAGCAAGCCTCGGTAATTGGTCAGCGGTAGCGAGCACAAACAATGAGGTAATAAACGCGATAAATTCGAGCCGCTTGACGATAAGCGCACCGACTAGAGTCACGATTACCAACAGTAACGAAACCATTTGATGTCGAGTAAAAGCCATCGCTATCGCCACCAAGAGGGGAAGACATACCCAAACAGTGCCGTCAAGAAGCATGAAAATATCCTTTTGCTGATTGCGCTTCAGTGAATCAAGGTTGAATTGTAAAGGAAAGAAATACAGACAGTAAGAGGGCTACCGTTAATCTTGGTAGCCCCTTAGGTCCTAAGGAATGATGAGTGTGTATTGACCTAAACTGAGTTTACTTGGTGTTCGCGGTTAAAAAACTTGAGAACGCTTGCCAAGACTTGTCATCCGCATCTTTACGATAGCGGTCTGAATCCCAAACGGTAAAGGCATGAGGCGCACCGCCATAGGCCACCATTTCGTGTGGAACCTTGTTCTGCTCGAGTTCGTCCGCCAACTGAGCAAATTCACTCATTGGTATGGCCTTATCAGCTGTGCCATGAAGAATAAGTACCGGAGCCTTTGTGTTTGCGTAGCTTTGATCTTCCGGTGTTTTGAGTCCTCCATGGAAAGTGACGAAGCCTTTAGCATTCATGCCTGCTCTTGCCGACTCCAATACTGCCGCACCACCAAAGCAATACCCCATCACAACCGTGTTGTCTAAATCACCACCCAGCTTCCCTGCCTCTGTTAAGCTAGCGCTCATTAACTTTCTTAACTTATCTCTGTCTTTATACAGTTCGCCTGTGTGCTGCCTTTTATCTTCCACCTTGGATGGTCGGACACCTTGACCAAAGAGATCTGCAGCAAAGACGTTGTATCCCATCTCGTTGAGCATTTTCGCTCTCTTTTCTTCATACTCGGTCAGCCCGTCCCAGTCGTGGACCAACAACACGAGCGGTGCATTATCGTCGACTTTAGCCCAATACCCTTCATAAGAAACATCGCCAACTTGGTAAACCACGTTCTCACCAGCGGAAACAGAGCAGCTGCCGACTGCTGCAAGAAGTGATAACCCAATGGGCTTGATTTTCATAATAATTCCCTTCTGTATTATGTTAATAGTGGAATAAGTAGCTTAGTACATCCTCAAAAAGGAACAGCCATTTGAAGATGAAACTTTGCGACTCGTTCAAGCCATTTATACCAGCGAAACGAACGAAATGATCAAGTTAAACAGCATCAGAGGCGTATCCTCCTAGCAGTCTTCCGTGATGTGCAAATGAGCAATGTCAGGATAACAACCCGACTTCATTTGTTCTAAACCGACAAGCAACGTGTTTATATTTTGATATGTTTAATCGCCCTAGCCCACTTTATTACACAGTTGTGAGCTTGATCTCAGCATCAATGTTCTTATCCTAATCTCGTCGTAAACGCACCAAAATGCGGCGCAATGCGACATATATGTGCATTCCGTGAGCGCTATTCTCCGATACGAAAGTCAAACAAAAGCACCATTAAATCTTGGCTAACATGAGCTGAAACGCTGTTTTCACCCCGGACCAACCCGTCCTAAAGGTTTGAAAAATTGGAGCTTTAAAGCTGAAGTCATCGTTGACAGATTTCACTGGTAAAGGAACCACTACAACTATAATAAGCCTCAACAAGGAGACCTTATGTCCTACGAAAAATCAAACCGTGCCGTTGTCTACAAAGGGCCGGGTAAAGTTGCTGTCGAGTCAATCCCATATCCGGAACTCGCGTTAGGCAATCGTAAGTGTGAACACGGCGTAATCCTTAAAGTGCTGACGACCAATATCTGTGGCAGCGACCAACATATGGTACGTGGACGTACGACCGCTGAGGAAGGCTTAGTACTCGGTCACGAAATCACGGGGATCATTTTAGAAAAAGGCCGCGATGTCGAATTTGTTGATGTAGGCGATATCGTTTCAGTACCGTTTAACATTGCTTGTGGTCGATGCCGAAACTGTAAAGCTGGTATGACTGGTATCTGTCTCAACGTAAACCCTGCTCGTCCTGGTGCGGCATACGGTTATGTTGATATGGGCGGCTGGGTCGGTGGCCAATCTGAATACGTGATGGTGCCATATGCGGACTTTAACTTGCTTAAATTCCCAGATCCGGATCAGGCAAGAGAGAAAATTCAGGATTTAACTCTGCTCTCTGATATCTTCCCAACGGGTTTCCACGGCTGTGTAACCGCTGGCGTTGGCCCGGGTTCCACCGTTTATATTGCAGGTGCAGGTCCTGTGGGTCTGGCAGCTGCAGTATCGGCTCAACTACTTGGCGCAGCTTGTGTTATCGTTGGGGACATGATCCCCGATCGTCTAGAGCAAGCACGTAGTTTTGGTTGCGAAACCATTGACCTACGCGAAGATGGCAGTATGGAAGACAAAATTGAAGCCATTCTCAATGAACGTGAGGTTGATTGTTTTGTGGACTGTGTTGGTTTCGAAGCGCATGGATGTGGCTGTGGTGGCCATACTCAAGAAGCACCAGCGACGGTACTCAACTCAGCAATGCAAGTAACTCGTGCCGGCGGTTCAATTGGCATACCTGGTCTTTATGTTACGGACGATCCGGGTGCACAGGACGAAGCAGCAAGAGAAGGTGCACTGAGCATGCGTTTTGGTCTAGGCTGGGCGAAGTCTCACTCGTTCCATACTGGTCAATGCCCGGTAATGAAGTATCACCGTGGTCTGATGCAATCAATTTTGTTCGACAAAGTGAAAATCGCTGATGCCGTCAACGTGCAAATGATTTCACTCGACCAAGCACCGCAAGGTTACGCAGATTTTGATGGTGGTGCGGCTAAGAAATTTGTCATTGACCCACACGGAGAGTTTAGCTCTTAACATCACCAGAGATAGCTCTTCAGGTATAAAAAAGCGCTCAACCAGTTAGGTTGAGCGCTTTTTTCGAAGGTAATTTATTTCACTTTTACTATTTCCGGCATTTGGTATTTTCCGCTATTAATCTCTTCGTCTGGTCCGTATAAGCGTAAAATTGAGTAGAACGGTTAACCCGGCATCCGATAAAACAAAAGGCCTTAGTCTCCACCTGCAGTCAGACTTGCCGCTTTCAATTGCTGTCTCTTCTCCATCCACTGGCTAGACCGCTTGGTGCGCTCACCAATAACCTAGGTGTCGAATCATTTAAGTCACTATGTCGACCTACTTAGATATAATATCGTATCCAGTCTTCGGCCAGATTTCCTTGACTAGATAAAGTTTTTGAACAGATACATTTCAACGGGTTTTGATTTAGTTCTAGCGCGGATCTATCTGACGTTTTTCTTCTAGTTATAATTTTAAATTATCATTTTAAAAACAAATGATAATTTTAATTAATCCGCCTATCTCCATATACTCCCTTCTGTCGAAACAAAGCTGAAAAATTAACGGTATAGGGAGCAAATTATGAAAATGAATCACGTAGGTATCATGGTTGGTGATATGGACAAAGCGGTTGAGTTCTATACTAAAGCGCTTGGTCTTCGCATTGTAATGAACAACACTAAAGTGATTGAAGAACGAGAATCTGCGATTGGCCGTATGTGCATTGCGGTGTTCGGTGAAGGTTTTAAAGGCTTTAACATCGCTCACTTGGTAACAACAGATGGTATCGGCGTTGAACTGTTTGAGATGAAAGATCGTCAAGAACGTCATGAAGTAGACTTCTCTCGCCTAGGTATCTTCCACTTCTGCTTACAGCTACCAAAAGAACAGTTTGATACGGCAATCAAACGTGTTGAAGAGTATGGCGGTAAAGTTCGTATGGACATCATGCGTTACCATCCAGAAGACGAGCTAAAACAAGCACAAATGGTTTACCTAGAAGACCCGTTTGGCAACCTGTTTGAGTTTTACTCACACTCTTACGAAGATACTTACGCTTCCGACTATGAATAAGTAAAAACGTAAAGCAAAAGGTTGGCCCTGATGCCAACCTTTTTTTTGTATTCATTCCTAGGTCAGAGATAAGGCCAAAAAAGCTAATCTCTTCTGAATAATTGTTCTTAACTCTCATCAAACTATATCAAAAGAGTTCTCGATAACTTTAATGATCTGCTCATAACGCCTAGCAAGTGGTGAATTAAGTTTGCTAATCAAGTAAACAGGCTCTTGTATATCTGCGGTAATATCAAATATTTTTAGCTGTTCTTTGTCTGCGAACAGGTTGACGCACCATCGAGGAACCACCGTAAAACCGATCCCCTTAGCAATAGGAACCAATATTTGATGCACTTGGTTAATGTAGCTTTGTGTCGAAACATCCTCTAAATCGACCAAACGAAGCAAATCATTATTCGCTTGATCAACATAAGTTTGGAAATAGTGAGCCAAATCTGGATGACGAACGACTCCCAACTCCATTAACATTTCATTTATCGGCAAGCTTTCGTCTGCGGAAAGCGGCAGCACAAGAGCAAGACATTCCGCACCAACAATACGGCTCGCGAAATATTTGGGGTTAGGCTCTTTTGTCACTAGACCTATATCCAATTTTCCCTGCAGTATCTGCTCAAATATACGTTGGTTTGGTGTTGCTTCTAACTCAATGGATAAGTCTGGATAACTCGCTTGCAAAGAAAGTAATTGTGAATAAATCAACCAAGCGAAAGTTCCCGAACAGCCAATAGTACATCGACCTCGGAAAGGTTCGTCGTGTGCCAAATTCTGTAATAACTCAAACTCTTCTTCAAAGTGTTTGACAGCATAATCGTAAACTTTACGCCCATAGATGGTTAACTCAAACTTCTTGTTAAATCTCTTTATCAGAGGATAACCGCACGCGGCTTCTAGTTTATTTATGTGCTGGCTTACCCCTGGTTGCGTCATGTGGAGTAACTCGGCCGTTTTAGTGAAGTGTCCGACATCGACCAATGTTTTAAAAGTGTTTAGCCAAATAGGATTAAGCATGATTAGTAACCAATAATTATTAATAAATGCATTTTCAATAACCATTAATTATACAGAAAACCGCCCTTGTGTCGCTATCGCTCAGAGAGAACCACAGGTTCATGACGAAGTTAAACCCGCTATAGTCAAATAGGTTAATGAAAGGTTGGAAGATTAGATTGCAAGATGGCTCATAACTTTAGAAAGACTGACTTTTAGACTTCTTCGGACAACCATTTGTATAGAAAACAACCACCAACCTCGTTTATCAGTGGATAAGTCACAAACTCTATCTTCAAGTTTTTGTATCCGTTCACCAACCTACTCTTCCCATTTCCAAGAATAATACGTGCTGTAATGCCATATATAACAATGAAAAAACACACCCTTCGTAAGCGCGCCATAAACCGCACTTTCTGACATGAAAAACATCGTCTTGTTCGACTATCAAAACAACCGTGCGAGAGCCTGTCCGATGGACTTCTTAGGCGGATACGCCGCCGATTTGCAAAGCGATGGCTATGGTGCCTAAGACAGATGCCAATGTGGGTTTCTTCGCGCACGATCGTCGTAAGTTTATGGATACGAAGAAGCTTCAGGGTAAAGATAAATCCGATAAAGCGGATGTCGCATTAGCGAAAAACCAAATCGTCCCGTGGGAGCATGGGCCGGATACAAAATAATCACTAAGAGTTTAAAATCAAAAATGATTATCTTTCACCAGCCAACAATTGACAGAATGCTTAATAAATAAGCCGCAAAACTTGATCGAGGTCAAATTGATGCTACTTTTTAAGTATGGATCCTCTGTTTTTTGGAGGACATCCATACAAGGCGAAATTGATTTTTTCATTTTCAGATAGCAGTTTTGTCATCTTCAGGTAGCAGAAAGCTTGCAAGATTGTGACAAAGATTACTATCAGGATGATTTTAAGAACAAATGAATCGGAACTTAGTCTTTGTGTGTGCCTAATATCCTGTTCATTGTAAGGTGCTATTATGAAAGCGTTAATAACAATCGTATGTATGTTTTTTGCGTTTACCGCGTCTGCTGGTGAACGGATAGTTCAAAATAACAAGACACTATATTCGGATACATTTGCTAGTAAGCAGGAAGCGATAGATGCTGGCTTTAATATGTATGACGCACTGGCGAACGCAAACGATAACCAGTTACGCTGGAAACTAAACCCTTCTGGTCAGACTGTCATCGGAAGCAGTATGCATGTAGAAAGTGCTAAAGTGAGGGTTGAGGAAATACCTGTATCTCGAGGTACTATTCAATATCGTGCTGTTGTTGACGTTGATTTCAACTACAAAGTTAGAGAAGGTAGTCGCTAACCTTCCCTTCAGTTATCTGAATTAATAAAAGGCGAATAACTCATTGAGTTATTCGCCTTTTCTATTTGGGTATCTTCAGATGGCATTAGTTTAAACTAACAAATTTTTCTGTATTACCCGTTTCTTTTGCAGCTTTAAATTCTTTCGAAATACGTTCTAACTCTAAAAATGCATAGCTATGCTCATTATAACTGCATACGTTCAAAGATATAGCTAACTTGTACACTGACAGAGCTCGGTTCATGTCTCCATGTTCCATGTAGTACTTACCTAAATAAAAATAAGCTTCAGTAAGTCGCTGTGCCATCACTTTATTGTCTGCTGTGCTATTAGTAACCAGTTTGACTGCATTTTCTTCCGATATTTCGTTCAGCAGTATACCTGCTAACACCCAACCCCATTCATCGGTTCGGTTTTTATAACTCTCTTGTAACTTTGCCGTTGCTGAAGGCTTATCAACGTCAGATTCTATAATATATAACCAGATGGCACGGAAAGGATCATTGGGGCTGTCCTCATGGAAAGCTTTCATATCTTCCAGTGCAAGTTCTGGTCTTCCTCCATAATAAAGTGCAATTGCACGGTTATATATGGCTTGCTTATTATTCGGATCCAACTCAAGAGATGAATAAAATGCGTCATAGGCAGCATCAAACTGACTAAGTTGGGTGTAGTACATCCCAAGCAGATTATAGATATCAGGTTGTCGTGGGTTTATCTGCAGTGACTTGGCATAGTCTGTACTAGCTAAATCTCTTAGCCCTATCTGATCGTAATAGAGGCCTCGTTTTAAATAGATTTCGGCACGAGATTCGTCGTTAAGTTCTTTATCTGTCAGGAGATGATTTAGTTTTGCAATGTTAGCCTCTGCCATTGCATTCGGTTGCAATGGTACAGCCATAGCTGGATAAACTAATTGTTGTTCATTTCGGGTTGAGCTTGCTTGGGAAATATCTTCATCAACAGGGTTACATCCTGTCAAAACAATCAGCGCACCTAAACTATAAAACTTATACCATTTGACCATATCTTTACTCCAATTTTACTCCCAGAATCAGTTTGGGAGTCAACTGAGCACCTTTATAGCACAAAAAATAACCAATTTTCTAGTTATTAATTAAATACTCAATAAGAGAATTTGTTGTTACTGTGATAAGACCCATAAATCTAGACACTGTATTGATTAGAAAAAGTATCTTGGGCCATGAGTCAAATCAGTTACTTTACCAATAGAACCGCCATGCGCTTGCTTTCTCAACCACACTAGAGTCTCTTTCCTATCACATTCTAACCATCTTATGTGATGCTGCTTCGGGATCGACAGAACCCTAAATTCAGAGTGATTAAATACCGTGAAACACGTAACTTTCCCTTAATAGCTTTCTGACGTTTGTTCTGCTAGTCGAGCATAAAGGGGAGCTGAGTTTCATCGAGGTTTAACTCAGCACTAAAGAAATGAACAAATAGTCTTATTTGATATCCGATGAACTTTGGACAAGATTAGAACCGTAAAGAGAGAAGGCATAGGTGGTGACCATCTATGCCTTTAGTACTAGATTCTGTTAACCGATCAGAGCGGGAATACCCGGAAGCTGACCAACTACAGCAAGGGAACCTGCGCAAATGATAAAGGCAACGCCAGGAATCAGGTATTTATCTTTGCTCGATAGCTCGTTGGCACGCTCATGGTCGCCGATAAGTCCGAGGTTATCCAGCAGCATAGTGATCGCCCAACCAAAGACTGGGTTAACGAATGCACAGGCAAAAATACAGATACCTGCACTGAGTGAATCTTTATGCTTATGGATCATCTGCATACCCGCTTCAAGAAGTGGTAAGAATACCCCTACAATTAGAGCAACGCGTAGAACAGGCTCCCACATCGCTAGATCCATCGGGTAACCAATGACAGCTGCGGCAATACACATTAAGCCAGTTAACAGCGCGCCGCCAGGAATAGGACGTTTGGCAATTGCGGCCGGAATCATGTACGTCCCCCAAGAAGAAGCTAGGTTACCGCCACCTAATAGTGAGCCAACACCCTGACGAACAGACGCTCCGACCATAGTGTCGTCGACATCCATTAGTACGCCTTTTGCTTCTTTTGGGTAGTTAAGTTCTTGAAAAACACGGTGACCGAGGTAGTCAGGAGACCACATAGCGACTGCTAGTAGAGCAAATGGAGTAACGGCAATAAAGTGCTCCAGGGTTGGCCAGCCTAGTTGCCATCCGGTATCTTCACCCCACCAGTAGAATGGACTGAAATTAGGCAGGCCTGGCTCAGTGGTAAAAGCAAACTCAGCGCCCATAACATAAGCGACAATACCCGCTAGTGCGGAACACAGTGGGATTGCTAACCAACGTTTGTTGATCTTGGCTAAGTAGGCATAAACCAACACAGTTAGACCAATGACCACAAACGAGATGTAACTTTGGTCCGCACTTGCAGCCCACGCTTCAGTCTTATTAATCTGTCCGATCAACCCCACTGCGCCGAGGTAGATCAGCAACCCACCTCGAACCCCAATGCCAGTCAGGGTCATGAGTTTAGAACCGCCTTTAGTAAAAGCGAGAATTAAACCAAAAGCACATACCATCAAACCGAGAGCCAGAGGATGTCCCCCTGCGGCAGCAATCATAGGAATCAGCGGTATCATTGGGCCGTGGGTACCGGCTAAGTTTGCGTTCGGGTTTAGGATTGCAGAAAACAGGATAACGAACAGAGCACCCGCAATAAGCAGCTCGTAACGCACGTTTTCTGCAACGAACTCCGGAGATAAACCGAACTGAGCCGCAAAAGCGGCAACCATGGCGGTCACCATAACCACTTTACCAATGGTGGCGGCTAATGCAGGTACCCAATCTTCGATTTCAATACTGTAATCACGTGAAGGCAAATGAATACCCCAGCGACGAAAGCTCATGACGGTTAAATCATGGTTTAGAAAGTCTTCTCGGTTTTCAAATTCATGCGGTTTTTTGCGCACATCCCTGTAAAAAGTCTTACTTGTGTCAGACATTGAGTTATCCTTTGTTATGTTTCGAAGCTGAACTATGTCAACTAGAGTTTCGCTTGGTGTACTGACCTTCGACCAATACGAGACAACATCCTAGGTGCTTTCGAGTACCTTTATTGATATGAGCTTATTAAGCATGTGTTGCTATCGGTAGGAATATTAGACATTAGTAAAAGGACAACAAAAATCTCACTTATTAAACATTAAGTTAACATTACATTAGGGCGCTTCGATCTTTGTGAGCAATTTTCGAACGGAAAACCAAGGGGAATGGTCTTAACTCCAACTGGTGTTTGTATGCTAAAACCTACGCTTTTTGGGGACGTTATGGCTTCAATTCAGGTGCGTTGTCGATTTTTCCTTCAGTTTGAAGACGTTAGTAAGTCATGGTGTGAAAGAAAAATTGTTGAAATGGTAATCAATAGCTCTGGTGTAAGAGATACTTGACGTGTCTTGAACGTTGCTTACAACACGGGCTTGCGTACTTTAAAAACTCTCACCAAGGCAAGTAACCACTATACCGTTTAATATCGCTAATATTTAACTGATGAGCCTTACCCTATCCAATTAGATTAATATACTCTAACTATCTGATATGGGGCATGTAACTAATCGAATTACATATTTTGGCGACTTACTTAACACAACCTGCATTTTTTCAAGGTAGAAAACATCACGCCAGCAGCGAAAGGGATAATTTTACTAATGCAAATACGTATGAAAGGAATCGAATGGATTTTTTACTCTAACTGATTTCGGTGCAAAATGATTTAAGGCACAACCGCAAATCGCTTGAGCCTTAAAGAATCACTTCTTCATCATCTTCGCTAAATCAGCAAATGGATTGTATGTCGCTCCTTGGTGTTCATCTTCACCTGGTTTTATTTCGCTGCCGTAACGTTCATGCTCTAGGTACTTACTATGCTCATTATCGTGGCAATACAGACATAGCAACTCCCAGTTGCTGCCATCTTCTGGATTATTCGTATGGTCATGATCTTTGTGATGAACCGTTAATTCGCGCAGATTTGAATACACAAACTCTCGAGCACACCTTCCGCATACCCAAGGATAGAGCTTCAGTGCCTTCTCGCGATAACCAGCTTCTTTACGTGCATAACTGGCACTGGTTCCGTAATAATCTGATGCCATAGATGTACCCTCACGTGTTATTTAAGATAAGATGCTAGCACGTGCGCAAATCGCACGTGCTAAGTATCATGTTCTATATAAAACCTTTACCACATGCCAGCCAAATTTTGTTTTTACCAAATGCGGGGTTAGCACTTCACCTGAAAAACAAACTTTGTCGAACTGAGGCACCATTTGCCCACGACGAAA
This sequence comes from Vibrio sp. J1-1, assembly GCF_021728395.1. Lineage (GTDB taxonomy): Bacteria > Pseudomonadota > Gammaproteobacteria > Enterobacterales > Vibrionaceae > Vibrio. The sequence goes on from NZ_JAKKCM010000001.1 coordinate 175,244, forward strand.
CTCACCAAGATCACCTCCGCGTTTTCCAGACGGGCAAGTCGAGTATTTCTTTGCCAGTGTCTGAAATTTAGCCCCTTTTTTAAGTTGCTTGATGATGTCTTCTGCTTGTTCTTTGTGTTTCACAAGAATATGCAATGCGGCTGCTGTATTTGCCATCTGTTTATCTCTCGCTGTTCTGTTAGCGCAAGTTTACCGAATACACCCGATCACGCCAAACATTTCTCTCACCACGCCTACAGGGAAGCTCTATTTGTGTTTTGTTAACACGAGCTGAGCGGAATTTGAGCATTCTCACATCTGCAAAGCTAATAGAATGAATGAAAACTTAACTTTTCGGTGTAGGGCTGTTGATGCCGCCGGTTTATCCGATTAGATTAGAGGTAATCATTTGGTATTTATAAGGTTATTTCATGGCAAAAGTCGTTAGCAAAGCGAATCAATCTCAGGGGATGTTAGTATTCAAGCTTACCCTGCAACAATACTTCGCGATAGGCACTCTTAAAGTCCGTGAAATTGTTCCGTACATGCCGACCACGAAGATCCCATACTCCCACCAGCACGTAATAGGCACTGTGACGATTCGCAACCTAACCGTGCCTGTGATTGATATGTCCGCAGCCGTCGGGTTCCGGCCGATTCAGGAAGAAGAGTACCAAAGCTGTTACTTGATTGTGACCGACTGCCTGAGAACCGTTGTTGCCTTTATGGTTCGAAGCATTGAAAAAATCATTGATTGTGACTGGAAAACGATAGAGTCACCACCCGAGAGCGCTGGTCAAAATATTTTTGTCACGGGCATTACTCAGTATGAAAACAAAATGGTTCAAATGCTGGATGTCGAATTGCTATTGTCCAAGATCTATCCGCAATATGAGCATTCAAAAATTCCAATGCTGACTGACGTAGAGCGTGAACGCTTAAAAGCTCTCAATATCTTACTCGTTGACGATTCTTCGATTGCACGTAAGCAACTTAGTGATGCATTAGACAGCATTAACATCCCGTACCAGATCAGCAAAAATGGCGCAGATGCGTTGCAATTAATGAGAGACCAAGCAGCACTGCATAGCCCAATTGATTTATTGGTCAGTGATATTGAAATGCCGGGACTGGATGGGTACGAGCTGGCGTTCGAAGTACAAAATGACTCGGCACTCAACCACTCGTACCGTATTCTACATACTTCTCTTTCCAGTGAGATCTGTGTTGATCGAGCCCACCAAGTGGGTGCGCACGAGGCTCTGGTAAAGTTTAACGCTGGTGAGTTGATTGAAGCCATGTTGCGAGGCGCGAAGGAGATTGAAGCTAAAGCAATGGCTTCATGATGGTAGTTCAAATAGCGGGGGATACAGAGCAACTGTGCCCCCTAGATGGTTTGATGTTATCTAGTAAGTCTTTAAATTTTCTGATGCCCTTTCTCTAAATGGACAAAATCAACAAGATCATCACTAGAAACCTGATATGCCTGACCGAAGCCTTTCACGAACAGGCCTTTTTCCGCTTTTAGATTGAACAAAACGAAATCCTCTAGGTTGCTCAAACCATCAATAATCTCTCCGAAACGTGCTTTCATCTGAGCAACAATTTGTTGCCAAAGCTCGGTGTCACGCTCCACAACGATTGCAACCGCATCAAACGTCAAGCGCTTACGTGCAAAGATTTGACCAGAAGAACCTTCATCTTCAATCATCATCAGAGAGACATTGGGGTTCTCTAACAAGTTACGTGCATGACGAGCGAGCTGCGAAATGAGAACAAAGTAACCTTGCTGGTTTTGTACAAACGGGGCGTAACTGACGTTAGGTCGGCCTTCCGCATCGACAGTGGCTAGCTGCAATGTTCTACGCTCCTGACGAAACGCTTTGATTTCCGAACCCAGACGGTCCTGCAGGCGCTCTTGTTTCACTTGTTGATTCATTGTAATTCCTGACGATCTCTACCGCTGTGATTGGTATTATAGCCGTGGAACACTGGCTTAGTGGATAAAACTTCTTAATGCAAAAAGTGCTGGGGCCAAAAACATAAAGCCCCGCTGGTTTCTAGCAGGGCTTGCTTAATTCTCTATCGGTTATTTACTCATTTGAATTAGAGAACGACCAATCAACCACTCGAGTTCTTTGTCACCACCATCACCAAATTGGTTGTCGACCATCTTATACAGGCGATCAATACCATTCGTTGCAAACTCATGGGCATTTTCAGTGGCTACGATGTGATGAAACAGGAGTTTTAGAATAGCCACAAATTCAGCATTTTCCAGCGCTGTCATCCAGCTATCCGAAAACGTCTCCAACCCTTTATCAAACCTTAAGTGCTCAACAAACATTTTAAATATGCGAGCATCGAGCGCTGCGGTAAAATCTGTTTTTTTAGGGAAGTGATGACTAATACCTGTACGTGATACACCCGTCTGCTGACTCAGCGTTGTGTACGACATTTTGTCATAACCAAGTCTAAGCAACTGGTCAACGACGGCATCCATGATCTTCTGGATAGTTATTTCGGTATCTTCTTTACTACGCTTTGGCATATTTTAAGCTCTTCTTTTTTAAATCCATCTAACTCACAACTCAACGAGGCCAGATTGAAATCATCCTCAGTTTTATTACTGTGCTTCCTAATCTAAACTCGGACCTTTGTCATAGCGATAAAGTACTGCGCAATAGCCAACATACCGGGACAGGCTAATCAGCGTATACCACACGTTCCCCAGATGAAAAGATAACGACATCAAGGTGTTGCACCAGACCATCAATTAAAGTCACTCAGGTGTTAAGAATGATAATCATGTAGAGTTATTCAATCAATAAATACTCTTATAAATTGTTCCCCAGTTCAACTGACCAAGCACAAAACTCGTTCGTAACTAGTGTAATTACTCTTAAATATTGATATATATCACATTAGGTATATCCACCTAGCCCCCAACTGATAGATAAACCCTTCAATCTGTGTGCTTTTTATGCAAATTCATTCATTTTTGTAGATAGAGATCAAATACCTGCTAGAATACCCTTAGTTTTTACAAGAGGATTCGTTATGAGCATCGAATTAGAAGGAAACCAAGTCTGCGAAGCATGTGGCTGTGCGGGTGAAATTGGCTTTGTCATCAAAGAAGGCGACGAAGTTGCCGACGTAACGATTTTCGCAGAGTCTAAAGTAGCCCTAGAATCTGGGTTAGCAGACTACATTGAATTGGCTAAATCCGTATGTACCAACGTTGAATATAATGTCAGTGAAATCACAGAAGAGTCTAAAGAAGCGTCAGCCCGTTTCAAGTTCGAAGTCAGTGCAGAAAAGCTGATCTTTGAATTGAAAACTCGTACATTAAGGCGTTAATCCTATTCCAAAGCGAGCACTCTGCTCGCTTTCTAATTACTTCCATGTAAGTTGTTACTTTCCTTCAAGTGTTAACACTTGGAATAGCCGCAATTCGCGCTTTGATATATGCTTTTGAGGTTTTATCTCTAGTAAAGTCATCAGCCATGCGTTTCACTCTACTTATTATTGCACTGACAACATTCAACACTCCTTCTGTTGCGTACGAGCTGGATTACTACACCAAGTTTGGTTACCTAGACAACTATGGCAACCTTGATCTGCGCAACAAGCCCTATACTCAATTACCATCTGATTTGTCTATTAAAGGCAACCTGAACATTTCCCAAACGTCTATCACCCAGCTACCTAAAGGCCTCAATGTCGGGGGCAGTTTAGAGGCAACAAACAGCGCACTTAAAACCATCAGGCCAAATATCAAAATAAAAGGTTATGCAAACGTATTAGGTAGCCAAATCGAAAACTGGCCAAAAGGCGTAAAACTCGGCGGATATTTGAACCTTACTGACACACCACTAAAAAAACTTCCGGTAAGACTGCGTGTCTATGGTGATTTAAGTGTCATTCGCACACCATTAACGGCTTTACCGGATGGCTTAATCGTCGATGGACATCTTTACATTGGAGGCTCAGCACTCACAGCATTTCCGGACAATATGACGGTGAAAGGAAATATATTTCTGGGCGGGAATCAAATAACTAAGTGGCCAAGTAACTTGACCTTAGGTGGCACTGTCGCACCTTAAAAGGATTAAAAAACCTCGGGACAGAGCCCGAGGCGTATTGATTCAGAAATAAACCAACCAATGCTACTCTTGATTGTTTACAGGGTTGGCATAACTCGCGACAAGGAAAGGACGTGCACCTTCTGGCAATTCTTCAAGCTTATCAGCCAATTGACGTTTTACCTTTTCAGGCACGCCTGAATCATCGCGGCCAGCGGCGAGCAAATTGATTGGATAAAGTCGGTAATTGTTGTGAATTTGACGGTCGACCTCAGCAGCAAGAGACTCTGGTGTTTCAAACTCTTGCTCAATCACATCGCCGAAAGCCACATGAATGCGTCCTTTGTAACCAATAATACCTTGAATGATACTTTCAATATCTTCAAATTCACCTTTCTCATAACGGCCACTTTCTGCTTTGGCAAATAACTCTTTCGCCTTCGCAAGGTCACAAGGGTCGTTCTCGTAAGAGATAGATACAGGCACTATTTTCAAAGAGCGAGTGTATTCTCCAAAGCTAATTTTTTGCTTGCGACCTTCGACATGAAACATTTTCAGAATGGCAGGATCTGTGAAGTCGTTACCGTCTTTTGCTCGGCCTTCCTTTTGTGCGATCCAAATAGAGTTGCCCGTATCAAGAGAATGTTTGATGTAACTCGACAGCTGTCCTAACGCTTTCATCATTTCTCGTGGTGCTTTCGCTGAACGCTTAACAATAAAGCTCTTGTTCAATCGCATCAGCTCCGTCGTACAAGGCTTCTTGAGAAGGTTATCACCAATTGCAATGCGAACGGTACGGTGGTCAGTCTGGTGTAAACCATAATTAACCAACGCAGGATCCATCGCGATATCACGGTGGTTAGAAATGAATAAGTAAGAGGTATTTTTATCCAACTTATCTAAACCAGAAAAAGTGACGCCATCCGTTGTCTTTTTCAGCGTATCTTCAAGATACTTTTTCACTTCGATCTGAATCGCTTCTACAGAATCAAGCTTGCTCCACTTTGCTTTGAGGTAAAGGCGAACAATCGGGCTCATAAGAGTTTTAAACCATCCTGCTTTGTTGGCAAAACGGTGATCAAGAATCGCGGTGATAAATTCATCATCTTGGATTAGACGGTCCAGCGCTGCTGGAATTTCTTCGTCATTATAAGGACGAATTTCAATATAAGGGTCGGTATTGGCAGTCATTATTCATTACATATCTAAAAAAGCTGGCACATTTTACGCATAGTTTTAGTGTATAGCAGCATTTTAGCTCATACTTTTCTCATGGTCATACCAGTTCACCTAAAAATAGTGTGGCTAAAAATTTTTTTTAACCGGTTGGAATCCGGTAGGTTTAGCGTTACGCTTAGCGCCCAAAAATCACTGGTAATAATAATGAACTACGCAATTGAATTTCACGACACTAATTACCCTTTTCTTAATGTTACTGCGCGCAAAAAAGCGCTAAAGCACAGTTTGTTATCTGTGATTGAAGGATTAGTGATCATTAAATTGGGTAAGCATGAGTATGCCATTGAACCGGGTCAGTTTTTTTGGATTCCTCAGGGATGTTTGAGCTCCCTCACCTTTTTACCTAATACTCGTGTTCATTGCTGTAATTTTTCTGTGCGTTTGCGTGATGACTTTTCTCAGCAAGCAGGGTTCATTAAACCATCAGTCTTACTCAAAGCTTTACTCGACAAGTTGTCGACAGTCGAATCGCGCTCGGATGTCCAACTAGACTTGCTTGCTGTTATAAAGCACGAAGTTGGGATGATTTCTCCCGCTCTATCTAGCTCGACATTAAGCAAAGCTATTAATCAGTGGGAGCCTGGGTGTGAAGTAAGTATCTCAAGAGAGCTATGTCTAGTCCTCACGCTGCGAGAAGCAAGAAAGATGAAGTTATCAGGGAAAAAAGATGCTGATATTGTAGAAGCACTTTTTGCAGGAAATCGCGAAGAGTATGAGCAACTTTGTTTCTTGGTCTTTGGTGAGCCTTTATAACTATTCACTAAACTTTATCACTACTCACTAAATTCGCTTATACGCTAAGTAGCATCCGTCCAAAAAACTAAGTAACGTCCGTCCAAAAAACAAGAAGCGTACATCATCTAAGGTACGCTTTTTAAATTGTTCAAAATGGCACTTCGATCTGCATCATCCAGTCAGCATCATAGTAATCATGCCAACGATAATCCAAACGCACTCTGGGCTCACCATCGCCTTTGTCACCAAAACCTATGCTAAACATCAGACCGTGATTACGAATCCACTCTTCCGTAGTCATTTTACTTTCGTCTTCTAGGAGATCTTCAGGCATCCAGATCCCAAGACCAAAGTAGTTCTTCTCTAGATTTTGAGTAAGGATAGGTGTTTCGTGCGGTGTAAACGCCCACTCTTCCCAATAACTTTTCGTGGGCCCATCCAGTTCGACTTCTGGTGCATACCAATTCAAAGTGTCAGCACTTAATACGTCAGCGCTGTCAAATAATTCTTCACAAATAGGCATGGTATTGTCAGCAAAAACGACAGATCGATCAGAAAAATAGTTACATGCTAAACTGGCTTGCGAATTTACAAGCAGTACGCACGTACTAAATACGGCTAATCTGACCATGAACATTTAACCTCTCAGTTACCAGATAAAGTTTCTCTATATAAACCTTCGTGGAGCAATAGTTCACTGACTGTTAACGTAGTAAAGGCGCTGATGTCTTTTCCTTCCATCAACGCTTTTCGAATATCTGTACTTCTAATTTTTATTTTTTCAGGACACGCCATAACGGTCCAGCGCTCAGTAATTTCCTGTGCTTTATAAAATTTAGCAAATTTAAAGAAATTGTCAGGGCCAATGACAAAAGTTAGATCGTCCGTCGAATGAATTTCTTGAATTTTGTTTAATAACGCATAGGTCGTCACACTTTGTCCAGGCTGGTATAAAGCTTGCTCCACGTTCGAGCGCTGAACATTAGAAAGCCCGATATCTTTGATAAACGCATCGACCAACTTGCACCGGGTTGGGTAATCCAACATTTCCTTGCCCCAAGCGTGTGCGATGCTAGGTTCAAGAAGCACAAGATCAAAGTGGCCCAAAGACTCGATAACACTTTTGTGGCCTAAGCTAGGTGGATTAAATGCGCTACCAAAAATGGCAATTTTTTTCATATCCAGCGATTACCTGATTTAAGAGAGTTTTCTAATTTGATGATTTCGGTATGATACTACTAATCTTTATAGCTTTTTGACACCTAAGTGATGTTTGTGAGCCTCAATTGGATAGTTTGTCACCATTTGTAAGTAATCAAGCAATCGCTTTTACTGGTTTTGGTAAATACCAACGCTGTTGGTGTCTGATATATTTGCAGGAAAAGGAACCCTAAATGGAACAATCCATCCGTGATGAAATGCGAGTACTCCCTTCTATTGATCCGCATTTCGAAATTGAACGCCGTGTTGCTTTTATAAAGCGTAAACTACAAGAAGCAGGTTGTAAGTCACTCGTGCTTGGCATCAGTGGCGGTGTTGACTCAACCACGTGTGGTCGCCTTGCCCAACTTGCAGTCAATGAACTCAATGAAGCGAGTGGTAGTAACGACTACCAATTCATCGCGGTTCGTCTGCCTTACGGTGAGCAAAAAGATGAGGATGAGGCACAACTTGCCTTATCGTTCATTGAACCGACTCACTCTGTGTCAGTAAACATCAAACAAGGTGTAGACGGTATGCACGCCGCTTCTAGCTTTGCACTAGAGGGAACTGGCCTTCTACCAACCGACGCGGCAAAAGTAGACTTTGTGAAAGGCAACGTAAAAGCGCGTGCCCGAATGGTCGCACAATACGAAATTGCTGGCTACGTTGGCGGTTTAGTGCTGGGAACCGATCACTCGGCAGAAAACATTACTGGCTTCTACACGAAGTTTGGTGATGGTGCTTGTGACCTTGCTCCTTTGTTTGGTTTGAGCAAACGTCAAGTGCGTGAGGTAGCGGCAACATTAGGCGCACCAGAACTTCTAGTGAAAAAGACACCAACAGCAGATTTAGAAGAGCTTGCGCCGCAAAAAGCGGACGAAGATGCGTTGAATCTGTCTTACGAACAAATTGATGACTTCCTAGAAGGCAAACCAGTGCCTCAACAAGTGAGTGACCGTCTGGTTGCTATTTACAAAGCTACGCAGCACAAACGTCAGCCTATCCCTACGATTTACGACTAAATCATCGTGATAGCGCTTGCACGCTTAAGCTAAAAAACGCTGCTCAAGGGCAGCGTTTTTTTAGGTATCTCAGTCTGGCTAGTCAGTCACTGTGACATCTGTATCCGGAACGGCACAACACGCTAATACCGTTCCCATTGCACGCTCTTCAGCGCTTAAAGCTGGTACGTCAGGATGGTGAACTTGCCCCGATTTCAATTGTACTTTACATGCACCACATAATCCTGCGCGGCAACTGTTGCTAATGTCCTTTCCGGCATCTTCAAGTTGGTCTAAAAGTGTTTTCTGATTATTACCCGTAATCTTAGAGCCGTTGAACTCGATTTCGATACTTTTCTCTGGCTGGGCTGTAACCGCAGAGACACCAAACGCTTCCTGATGGTAGTTCTCTTCAGGCAGCCCCTTTTTCATTAGCAAGTTTTTCGCTTTTTGCATAAAGCCATCAGGGCCACAAACAAACACCTGACGCTGTTCGGCATCTTTAATCTGTTTGATGTGTGAAAGACTTAGTCGACCTTTCAATCCAAACCAATCTATCGCTGGTTGAGTCAGACAAAACTTGACCTCTAGTCCTGGATGTTCTCGTTTCAACAACTCCAATTCAACTCGACAAGGAATGTCTTTTTCGGTGCGGCACTGATGGTAGAACACGACATCATCTAATTGGTTGTTATCGGCTAAATAACGCACCATCGACAGCATTGGAGTAACGCCACTGCCCGCTGAAAGCAACAACAGGCGCTGAGTGTGATGCGGCTTAAGATGAAACTCCCCATCTGGTTTTTCCGCTTCTAATACATCGCCAACCTGCAGATTATCCAATAGCGAATTCGACACACGGCCACCAGAAATTCGCTTAACTGAGACAGCATATCGTCCCAGACGAGAAGGACTGGAAGAGAGCGTATAACGTCTGCCTATCTTTTTACCATCCACTTCAACATCGATTGGTAAATGTTGTCCAGGTAAGTAATTCGGTAGCTGGCCTTTGCTTGGTTCTAACCAAAACGTCACAAAATCTTGTGCTATTTCTTCACGTTCGACGCAAGTTAACGTTAAACGTGCAGGAGAGTTATCCTCATAAAACTCAGGTTGTTTGTATTCAAGCACTTCAACTTTATCGCCTTGGCGAATAATACCTTCGTTACAGGCCACAAGGTTTTGCCCAAAAAAGACCCCTCCTCGCTCATTGGCACGGAACTGCTGTAGCGTTTTCAGTGGCTCTTTACTCTCGCGGAACGTACCTCTTTGCGTATTGACCGTCGTAAGAATGCAACGCTCACAAGGCTTGAGTGACTCGAACTCCACCTCGCCGATACGAATTCGTTTCCAAGAATCTTCTTCAAATGGCTTGGTATCTGCGACAACCAGATTGGTACGGAACTGATCCATAGAGTGCTGTTCTGAGCTTCGCTTATTCAGTTCATCAAGCGAAGCCTGACTGATGACCAAAACCGGGTAACCATCAGCAAAACTCACGTTATGGCCGAACTTTTCTCGCACACGGTTCGATTGCTCACCACAAAAAAGCAGTTCGACTCGCTGCCCTAACACACGGGTGAACCAGTCATCAGCTTCATCGGTTGTCGTATAAGCAGTAAACGTATCGCTCCATACGGTCGCAGGGGTTTCCTGCATTTTGAAGTCTTGATAGCGGATTTTAAGCGGCTCCATACCTAAGGAGCTAAACACAACACCATCGGCGAGTATCGCTGATTTCACGGTGACCATCTGTGGGTACTTCCTTGCGGTGATCATCGAGCCATCTGCTTTGGCAAGCATAAATCGGCGATCAAAGCTCAAGCCTTGCTTTTCTACCCATGCAGACGAGAGAGCTACCCCTCCAACTGATTTAACCGGAAAGACATTTATTTGGGATAAGATGGGTTGTGACATAGCCTTCTTCCTGCGGTGTATTTTATTTATTGCGCTATTGTAAGGAGAAGTCTTGACTAATGTAAGGAGTCAACTTAACTAAATCTAAACATTGTATTTTTTACAACACGCTGACTAAACACCGATTGATATAATGTGACACAAGACACATAATTCGCCACTCTTTTGACAACAACGATAAATTGACTAGAGGCTTATCATGGATACAAGAAAACTCGTTCTAATTTTACTGTGTATATTTCTTCCACCAGTCGCGGTGTACATGGAAAGAGGCTTCAATAAAGATTTCTTCATCAACTTAATTCTGACCTTTTTCTTCTTCCTACCGGGTACGATTCATGCGCTTTGGTTGACGATGAAATAACTTATCGCGCTTCCACAATCGTAGAAAAGTGAAAAATGGGATGAAATGTGAAGTCAATTCCTCTATCATCCTGTCGCCTAAGCGCAAGCGTTTGCTCACAATGCAGTTGCTTCGTTTAGGCTCCAATCAGACAACTTTTTCAATGGTGGGAGCAATTAATGACAACACTGACTATTACTCGTCCTGACGACTGGCACGTTCACTTACGCGATGGGGATGTTCTTAAAGACACCGTTCGTGATATCAGCCGCTACAACGGCCGCGCGCTGATCATGCCAAACACCGTCCCACCTGTTACCAACACTGAAATGGCGCTAGCCTACCGCGATAGAATCCTTAAAGAACAACACGGCGAGCAATTTGAACCTTTAATGTCGCTGTACCTGACCGATAACACCTCTCCAGACGAAATTCGCGCCGCAAAAGCGACAGGCAAAATTGTTGCTGCAAAATTATACCCAGCAGGTGCAACCACCAACTCTGATTCTGGCGTGACCAATGCGAAGAACATCTACCACGTTCTGGAAACAATGGAAGAAGTCGGCATGCTACTTTTGGTTCATGGCGAAGTCACACATCACGATGTTGATATCTTCGACCGTGAAAAAGAGTTCCTTGATACGGTTCTTGCTCCTATCGTTAATGATTTCCCAAATCTAAAAATTGTTCTGGAACACATCACCACCGCTGACGCCGCTAACTTCGTTAAAAACGCGTCTGATAACGTTGCGGCGACGATTACTGCTCACCACCTACTTTTCAACCGCAACCACATGCTTGTCGGTGGCATTAAGCCGCATTTCTACTGTCTGCCAATCCTAAAGCGCAATACCCACCAGCAAGCGCTGATTGAAGCGGCAACAAGCGGTAGTAAGAAATTCTTCCTGGGTACAGATTCAGCGCCACACGCAAAAGGTGCGAAAGAGTCGGCTTGTGGCTGTGCGGGTTCATACACAGCACACGCAGCCGTTGAGCTATATGCTGAGGTATTCGACAAAGAAGGTAAACTGGAAAACCTAGAAGCATTTGCAAGTTTCAATGGCCCAGACTTCTACGGTATTGCTCGTAACACCGATACAATTACCTTAGAAAAAGCCTCTTGGGATGTACCAGAAACTATGCCGTTTGGCAGTGACATCGTTGTTCCTATCCGTGCAAACGAACAGATTGAATGGCAAGTTAAATAAGCGCTTCACTTAATTAACGCTAACAAATAAAAAGGGTCATGACTTTATATCCACAAATGAAGTCATGACCCTTGTTGTTTTTTTGGGTGAGATTAATTCCCACGCACCTTTTCTATCAATGTCCAGGCACCAACGACAAGCAAACCGGCAACAAAGCCGATAAGACCGTTGAGTAAAATCGGTAACACTGCGGTGGCAAAAGAGTGACCACTAAAGTCCATCAAGATTGGCTCTACAAAGTGATGAATGGCTGGCACATTGTGAACAATGATGCCCCCACCAACCAAAAACATCGCAGCCGTGCCGACTATGGTTAGCAATCTCATCAACTTCGGCGCAAAAGTTACCAGTGCGTTCCCGACTTTTGCCATGAAACCTTTTCCTTTCGCGCGTACCTCAAGGTATAAGCCCAAGTCATCCAGCTTAACTATCCCAGCGACTAAGCCATAAACACCAATGGTCATCACTATCGCAATCAGACTCACCACAATAACCTGCGTGACAAAACTGGCTTCTGAAACCGTACCTAAAGCAATCACAATAATTTCAGCAGAAAGAATAAAGTCGGTACGAATCGCCCCATTGACTTTCCGTTTCTCGAACGCTTCTACCGACTCTCCTTTATCCAGTATCTCTTCTTTTTCTTCGTGTGAATGAGCATGAGGAAAGAGTTTCTCTAGCACTTTCTCTGTGCCTTCAAAACAGAGAAATAAACCACCAAGCAGAAGCAATGGCATGATCAACCAAGGAATAATGGCACTAATGAGCAGCGCCGACGGTACCAAAATCAGTTTGTTCTTAAACGACCCCTTCGCCACGGCCCAAACAACAGGTATTTCACGTTCAGAGGCAACTCCTTGTACCTGCTGAGCGTTCAATGCTAAATCATCTCCTAACACACCTGCTGTCTTTTTCGCTGCCACTTTTGACATCACCGCGATGTCATCTAATACCGTGGCAATGTCATCTAACAGTGTGAGTAAACTTGCTCCAGCCATTTTTTATCTCTTTAAATGCAATCAGTTACATTAAACCTAGTCAAAATTAAAATGTATCACCACAAATATGCTCAGCAAAGTGATTATCTGGCAAAGATTATGGTAACGAGCGGTATTTTATATTGCTGTAAAGATAAGACACGTCTAGTCTTGTCTTACCTTTGAGTAAACAAAAGAAAAAAGTATAGATGAAAAGCGGATACACTTACCCAATTGGTACCCCAGGGCAACCTTGGGGCGAAGCTGAACGTAAAGCCTGGTTAGCCGAACGCGATGTTAAACGCAGCTATCCGGAAGAAGTCGTCAGTAAAATCGACACACTTCGCGACCGTTTTGATGTCGAGCAATACGGTGCGCTCTCATATGACGAAGATCGTTTCCCACTATTTTGCATCAAAACACGCAACTGGGATTCAGCAAAGCCTGTTGTTCTTGTCACTGGTGGCGTGCACGGCTACGAAACCAGTGGTGTACATGGAGCATTAAAATTCGTGGACACAGAAGCTGAGCGTTACGCTGAGCACTTCAATATCGTAGTTGCGCCGTGTGTGAGCCCTTGGGGTTATGAAGTGATTAACCGCTGGAATCCAAACGCGATTGATCCGAACCGATCTTTCTATGCAAACAGCCCTGCGGAAGAGTCCGCTAACCTCATCAAGCTTGTTGCGACACTGGGCGATGTATTAATGCACATTGATCTTCACGAGACGACTGACTCAGATGAAACCGAGTTCCGCCCTGCTCTGGCGGCTCGCGATGGTATTGAATACATCGAAGGTATGATCCCGGACGGTTTTTACACTGTAGGTGATTCGGAGAACCCACAACCAGAGTTCCAAAAAGCGGTGATTGAATCGGTAGCAAAAGTGACGCACATTGCCCCAGCTGACGAGAAAGGTGAAATCATCGGCTCACCTGTTGTTCAAGTTGGCGTGATCAACTACCCAATGGTGAAACTGGGATTATGTGGCGGTGTGACTAACTGCCAATATGGCACGACAACTGAAGTCTACCCTGACAGCCCGAAAGTCACTGACGAAGAGTGTAACGACGCTCAGGTTGCAGCCGTTGTAGGCGGCCTGGATTACGTACTATCTCAGCTAAAGCCAACCGCATAAATTGATAAAATCTTAATGTAATTCCACCAAGTTACCGCTTCCACTCTCATATAGTGTCCCAATATGAGAGTGGAAGCTGTCCTTTTATTGGGCTAAGGCTAAACACTGCTATCCCAGATAGCCACCATAATCACAGCATATCGAGGGTGATCTCACCAAAACGATAAACTTTACCACCAAATTGATCAGCAAAGTACGTTGCATCTTTCTGCTTACTAAAACTTGCCAGTGTTGAACCCATAGATCCTTTTTGAGACGAACCGATGACGTACCAGGCCTCTCGTCCATCGATAAAGTATTCATCTTCAGGTTTTTGCCATGGGGTTTTGCTCATGTCATGAACATAAACTTCTTTTATTTGACGCTGATTGTCTGGTTGTAAAATGTAGTTGAATAGGTCTTTGGTAGAACAGAACTTTTGCATAGATTGAGTCGATTTATTGTAGCCTTCTCCCTTTGGCCCAGGAAAACGACTGATGAGCATGCCACACAGGTGGCATTCATCTGATTGTTCAATGCTGACTGCTCGATGAACCATAGCATTCTGTTCAGCTTGCGGGTCGCTGCAGGCTGTAATAACAACAGAAAGTAGTATTATGTTGAGGTATTTCAATTTGGTTAAGTATTGAATGAGTAGTTTATGCATCAGAGCTCCTAAATTTGGTGTTTTGAACGGCAGCAATTTATAGTTTTTGATGTCGAAACAATATCGAAGCGAGTCCTAAAGGCGCTAAGACCCAAGCGACCATAATCATAATGAGAGTCGTTGCAGATTGACTTTGGTTGATAGCAATCGCCAGTACGCCATCGATGTCACCAGTGTTTAAATTTGTCAGGTTGATGAGACGGAACAAATCGGTTGGGTTAAATAGCATTACCTGAATCAGGAAGGTTTGACTTAGCCCCTCTTCGACACCAATTAATACTGCCAATAATGCCAGATCAAAAACCAGCACGAATAAGAACCATACCAACAGAGCAATCCCTGCGGCTTTAGACTTTTCACTGACCGATAAACTGATTACATAAGCCAGAGCGATAAAGCTCCAGCCTAGAAGCATGGCTGAAAAGATAAACAAACTAAATGCAGGTAGTACGTCAGTACTGCCCGTAACGAAAGCCATTAGTACACCAGCACTACCAAAGCCTAACAGCGTCGACAAACCAATAATTGTCGCCTGACCGAAAAACTTTCCGGCCAGAAGTTGGTGGTGGCTCAAAGGATAGGTCATGAGTAGCAATAGAGTTCCAGATTCCCGCTCACCAATAAAACTGTCGTAGCTCAGCAGTAACGCAATAAGAGGAATTAAAAATACCGCAAGGCTGGATAAACTGGCTATCGTGCTGGAAAGAGAGACTACATTTAACTGGCCAGATGCGGCTGAACCATAATAGCTAAGCCCAATAGCCAGCACAGCGAAAATAAAAGTAATAGATAAAAACCAACGATTACGTAAACCATCCTGAAATTCTTTTAATGCAACGATCATTACGGGTGGCATCATGATGTTATCTCCGGCGAACTAAGTATGCACTCAGTTGGGTTTAAACCAGTGTCATGCTGAGTGGTTGTCTTGTCTTGTTTTAGATAGTACTGATAGAGTTGTGTTAGGCTGGCTGACTCAACGTTGATATCGGTTAGTTCATTACAGCTCAACAGTTGACGGATAACCTCTAACTTTTGCTTTTCAGGTACCTGCAACTGATCTGTACCTGTCTGCCATTGAACTAATCTCGAGTCGTTTTCTATAAGTCGGGAAAGGTGCGGAACATTGATGGTTGCCGGAAGATTCGCCTGCTTGCGCAAATGATCTAAGCTTCCAATGGCTTTCTGCTGACCTTTCGCCAGAATTAAGGCTCTGTCTATGTGTTGTTCGACGCCGGGTAGAACATGAGAACAAAGAATCACACTGGCACCATTAGCTTTTAGCTGGTCAACGCGCTGATAGAAGTCTTGAGTAGCGATAGGGTCCAGTCCAACGGTGGGTTCGTCTAATAGTAATAGCTTAGGGTTGCCCAGGAAGGCCTGTGCGAGACCCAGACGTTGCCGCATCCCTTTCGAATACTGTTTTACTTGTCTGTTTTGAGCATGAGTCAAACCGACCTGTTCTAATAATTCATATACTTCTTGCTTGGCAACTCGTTTGAGCCGGGCAAAGTAGGTAAGTACTTCTAGTCCTGTCAGTTGTTCGTAAAAACTGACGTTTTCCGGCAGGTAACCAATTTTTCGACGGCTTAGCCATGCTTGTTGTGATAGAGGGTCTACGCCAAAAACACGTGCCTGTCCACTACTGGCCGGGGTTACTCCTAAGATGATTTTCATCATAGTGGTTTTACCTGCACCGTTGTGACCAAACAGCCCGAGCACCTCTCCCGGATTTAAAGTCAGGTTTATAGTATGCAGCGCAGTGAGCTGTTGGTATTTTTTGCTTGTCTCACTCAATGTAAGAATGGGCGTTTCGGCTGTCATAGGGTTACTCTGATGTCGGATGATTTAAGGAGCATTAGGGATGCTCAGTTTGTAAATTATTGAACTCCTTGCTGGAGTGAGCTATTGGTGCGAGCAAAGGAAAGCTGTCTTTTACGCCAGCAGGCTTAAGGACCGGAAACTGCTTTTGGATCCAGCGCAGCATTAATAAAGCAGGGCTATCTAACAGTATTTTTGCTTCCGGATATTTCCAAATGAGTTTGTCTATTCCGTCATTTGGCTCAAAAGGGGTATCACCCCGCTGGTCGTGGTTGAGATCCCATCCTAAATAATTGCTCCAGTAGTTTCCGGTCCCATCCTTGCTCCACTCTTGTTCTCGATTAACAACATATTTGATTTGCACTGGGTTGTTGATAAAGCTGTTGCCATACACCTGAACGTTTTCCGAACCTGCGGTAAGGTGAATGCCAATTTCTGCCGTTTCAATGGTGTTATAGCTGATGGTGTTGTAGCCGGAGTTGTAGATGAATAGCCCTTTCCCGTCGCGACCGTTAACTTTGTGCTCCGGCTTAGTCCAGACATGCTTGATCTGATTGTGACTTATTGTTGAATACGTGATGAAATTCATCAAAATACCATAGTCTTCACTATCACGACTGATGTTATTGGTGACGGTTAACTGGCGTGAACTCATTAAGGCGTAGCCTGCTCTGGTTTGATAGGCGAGATTGCCTTCAACCCGGTTGCTGTGGGAATACATATAGTGAATACCATAACGAAGGTTGTGCATGGTATTATTGAGCAATTCATTGTTCTGACTGGCGATAATATAAAGTCCGTCACGGGTATTGCTGACATTATTCCCTTCTACTGTGACATTCTTTACCTGGGATAACTGAATTCCGTTGCCTCTGTCAGCGGAACGTAACTGTGGGTTACCAATAATCGTATTGTTGATGACCTCAATATTTTGACCACCTTGTAGCCATATCCCAAAGCCGTCTCCCTGTAAGTGGTTATCCTTAATAACCAGATGATTAGCGCTTTTATCTGCATAGATAGCAGCGTTTTCTTCGGTTAAGTTGTGCCCCCAGTTACCAATTTTTACACCAATAATTTGAATATTATCACTTTTTAATAACAGCCCATGTCCTTTGCCGTTAGCATTGAGAACTGCTCGTGATGAACCTTGTAACGTAATGCCATGGCGAATGATAAAATTACCATTGTACTCTCCATCGGAGAGGATAATCTGATCGCCATTAACCGCGGCGTCTAATATCCGTTGTAAATCATCGTCTTCTGTTACCTTAATTGTTGCCGCAAAAGCGTTACCCTGCAGGGATAATAGTATGACTAATGCAATGAAACGATAGAGCATCACTGTCCTCTTCGGCTTATATCAGGTTTAATTACGATGCAGGAATGAAACGCTATCGACTGGCGATAGCGTTTCTGACGATTATGCCTCAACCAGCATACGCCCGCGCATTTCCATATGTAGCGCGTGACAGAACCAGTTACAGTAGTACCATTGTACGCCTGGTTTATCAGCGATAAAGGTGACTGACGCTGTAGCTTGCGGACCGATTTCCATTTGAACACCATGGTTTGTCATACAGAAACCATGTGTGACATCTTCGACCATATCCAGGTTAGTCACAACGACGGTCACCTCGTCACCAAGTTTTACTTTGAACTCTGTCATGCCAAAGTTAGGAGCGATTGAGGTCATGTAAACACGGACTTTATTACCTTCACGGATAACTTTGTTCTGTGTCATGACATCAACACCATCTTTTTCTGCCATTGCTACAGTTTCTGCAAACAGCGGATCATCACGTGTCCACAGTTTTTGTGGTTTAACGATACTGCGGTGGACGATCATGCAGTCATGAGGTTCAGCATAAGTTGGACCATCATGTACTAACTTCATTTCTTCGCCGGAAATATCGATAAGCTGATCATTTTCCGGGCGTAGCGGGCCGACAGGAAGGAAGCGGTCTTTGGAAAACTTACACAGTGAAACGAGCCATTTTCCGTCAGCATCGCGGGTTTCACCTTGTGAGGTATGGTTATGCCCAGGTTGATAGTGTACGTCCAGTTTTTGGCGCAGATAATTCACCTTTTCACCATTATATGCCTTGATGGCGTCTTCAACGTTCCATTTGGCAATCTGGCTATCAAGGAACAGGGTCGTGTATGCATTCCCCCGGTTATCAAATGCTGTGTGTAGCGGCCCAAGGCCTAATTCTGGTTCTGCAACGATGGTATCCCGAGGCTGAATGCTATCATTGAAAAGGTCATCAAGTTTATCGATAGCAATTACAGATACAGTGGGAGATAGTTTGCCATTGGCAACAAAGTATTTTCCGTCAGAAGAGGTGTTTAAACCGTGAGGGGATTTAGGAACCGGAATGTAACGAGTGAGCTCTGAGCCTTTGCGACCGTCAAGTACCGGTACGTTGTTGCCATTGTAGGTTTTATAATTGCCTGCTTTTAACGCTTGTTCACATCGTGCCAGGTTAAAGACCACAACATGGTCACGTTCTGCGGTAATCATCTCTGCTAAGTTCATGCCCATTTCGGAGTTATAGCAGGTTGACGCAAAATACTTGCCGTCATAATCAGCATCAGTGTTGTCGAGGTTTCCATCGACCATCACCTGGAATGCTACTTCCATTTTTTCCGCGTCGATAACATTGAAGAGTGAACGATAAGTACTCACGTCTTCCAGATTAGACTTCCCGTCATTATTCATCGGGATCTCAAACTCACCGTTACAGACGACATACTTAGTTTCAGGTACTTTTTGTACCCGTAATCCATGAATTGCCTGCACGTTTGGTACGGTGAGCATTTTGTCTGTTTTCATTACGTTACATCGAATACGTGCAACTCGGGTGTTGGCTTTATCGTTGATAAATACATACTTACCGTTATATCGGCCGTCAGTCATGCTCATATGTGGGTGGTGTGAGTCACCAGTTAGTAAGTGAGCGCTATCACCTTTGATACGCTTACTTTCGTTGGTAATTCCCCAACCAGTCGCACTGTCGACATTAAATACAGGGATACGCATTAATTCACGCATGGACGGAAGACCAAGAATACGAACTTCTCCGGAATGGCCACCACTCCAAAAACCGTAATACTCGTCCATATCACCTGGGTGTACAACAGCAGAGTTACTCACTTCCTGTGCTTTTGCCTGTGCCATTGAAGCAAACATAGCGGCAGACATAGGAGCAACAGCAGCACCTAAACCAATGGCTGCACTCTTACCAAAAAATTTACGCCGTGATTCATCCACTGGCGCATCACTATCGATTTGTGTTGGTAGTCCGTTATTCTTGGGGTCACTCATTATTATGTCTCCGTTTGCTAAGTTAGTGCTTCTTTACATTCAGTTTTCATGTAGTTAAAGCTTATAGAGTACTTTTGTGTTGCACTTAGGGTGTTTCCGTTATTGGAATATCCTGGCTGGAATCTCGACGTTTTTTTCGAGCCAGCTTTTTAAGCGGTGGACATTTATCCGCGTTGTAGTAAGTGATTTGGCAGTCTAAGCAATAATGACATTCGCGCATGTTTATCTGTCCATTCGGATGAATGGCTTGGATCTCACATTCTTTGGCACATGTTTTACAGGGTTGACCGCACTCTGAACGACGTTTTAGCCAGTTGAACTGGCGTATGTTACTGGATACAGACAGAGCGGCACCCAATGGACATAGGTAACGGCAGAAAGTTTTTCGTTGAAACAGGTTAGCGAGTAGTAACAACCCGGCCCAAAAAATAAATGGCCATTCACGATCAAATTTGAGTAAAAATGTTGTTTTAAATGGCTCAATTTCGGCAAATTTTTCAGCTAATGCCAGCGAATCGAGTGATAGGCCAAATAAGCCCAGCAGGATAAGATACTTGATAGCCCACAAACGTTCATGAACGGCGAACGGTAATTCATATTGGGGAATTTTAAGATAGCGGGCGGCGACATTGATTAGCTCTTGTAAGGCACCAAACGGGCATAGCCAGCCGCAATACACAGCGCGCCCCCATAATAATAGAATGACTGCAGTTGCGCTCCAGAGCGTAAAGATAATCGGGTCAAGCAGGAATAGATCCCATGAGAAGTCCTTCATCAATGCCTGAAGGAAGGTGAATACGTTGACAATTGAAAGCTGACCGCCCCATGACCAACCGATAAATACGACTGTAACGATCAAAAATGCATGACGCAGGTTATGCATAAATTTGGGGTGACGGACCAATATGTCCTGAAAAAAAAGAACTAAAAGTAACACCAGCAATAACGCAGATAGGATATAGACCTCTACGTTTCGTTCCTGCCAAGCTTGTTCGACAAGTGTTAGCTCAGGCTCGGGATAAATGGCTGGCGGTGTATCAACGTAGCGATCCGGGATATCATATTCAGCCTGAAAACTGGAGAAAATACTATCAATTGGGCCGGTTTGCCGACGGACTAATAGTTCAAGTTGCCAGTCAGCGCCGGGATCAAATTCGTGATGTGTCTGAATACGAAAGACCGACATCTCTTTAAATTGAGGTGCGCCTGCAATAGCAAGGTCGGTGATTCGGTGATGGTCAAGATCCCGAAACTCGATCTCATTATCATTCTGCAAGACCTGGATTCGGTCAAAAATGCCGCCGCGAACGTACCCGGAACCTTTAAATGAGTAACCGTTCCCCAACACTACCAGCATATGTTCATTGGGTTTAAGTGTTGACATCAGCCAGTCGTAGTCTTTTTCACTGAACAGGTTTCTCCCGATCGTAGGTACATCGGCCAATGCATAATATATTTCCGCGAACATCTCTTGTTCTTTTCCGGGAGGAGCATTGTCCACGTTTTCAGCTTCGGTACCGTCAAAAGCTTTATCTACATTACCGCGATTGAGGAATAACCTACGAATCGACCCGTCTCCTGTGAGTTGTTGCCAGGTAGCGGTTTCAAATAGGTCATCAATAATAGTCGACGGCGGTTGGATAACGCCCCGCTCCGCTTCAATGATACCAAGTGTTTTCGCCACCTCATTTGCAGATTTGGTAAGAGCCGCGTTCATGACTTTTACGGTTACCGTCGCACCAGATAAACCGTCAATGGCCACATATTCAGAGGATTTACTATTACCGACTTTTATTTTGTCGTTGACTGATAACCCAAGGTATTGTTCAGCAAAAGCGGCAAGCTTGCTTTCCGGAATGCCAGCAAGAATTATGGGTTCGTGGTGTTCGATAATTTGAGCGTTGAGGTATTTTCCCTGCGGATCTATTACAACCAGCATGTTAACGGGTTCGCCTGAATAAGCAGGGATTGGCTCGATATCGTTGGTTTCAAAAGCATAGCCGACAAGGTTTTCCTGCTGATAAACCTCCCAAACAGGAGGGTGCGTTTGTTTTTCGCTGATACGGGTAGCTGCAGGGAAAGCGTTGTTTAATAAAACGAAAGGGTCTTTGGCCGGGCTGACAAACAGAGCATAAGCGGGAGACAGAGCTAGCCAACTTAGAAGGGTAACAAAAACAAATGCTTTGACGATTTTGTTTAGTCGTGTGAACCAATGCATCCTGCGTTCCTTGCTTAATTTGTTTGTTGCTCATTCATTTTAAAGCCGGGTCTGGCGTGAATGAATTGGCACCACAAAAGTCAAAACACTTAACTCATGGATAGAAATAACTGAGTTTGTAAATACCCACTTAACATGGACGTATTCTCGGCAACGTACTACGAAGGCAATGCAAGTGATTTCGCATAGGTTTGTAGTGACTTTCTGACTTTTGAACTGGCGTATAGATGTCCGGTTGAGAGCCTTAATCCATGGAGTTACCAACGGTCTTAAGGCTGCCAGTTAGACTATTTGAGGCTCGCATAGTATGCCGCGACGTTGGCGATATCTTCATCACTCAACATTGCCGCCTGAGGTTGCATGATCGCAGCTTGACCGCCACTACGCTCTTTATTCTTGTAGGCTTTCAATGAGCTGACCAGATACTGCTCATTTTGTCCTTTTAAGTTGGGGTAAATAGGCATGATTGCGATGCCATTAGCACCATGACAAGCAGCGCATGTAGCGGATTTCGCTTTACCTGCTTCGATATCACCACCAGCAAAAACCGGAGATGTGAAAGCAGTTAGACCAACCAGTACTCCCAGAAAGACGTTTTTCATTGTTCTGCCTCTATTTGTTGTTGTACCAATCGTAGTCAATAAACATTCATTCTAGCTGGTAAAACACTGGTTAACTTCAATTCAAAATGAAAACGAGTTTTCGAAAAAATTTGTTTTGCTATCAAGTGTTTTCTCTGTGCTACTTTGAGCACCTATTTACTTTGATTGGATAATTTAGCACCATATTTTGTTCTTCGATTTTTCCACATTAATTGTCAGTGTATTGCTAGAATTCTCACACTTTAGTTACTGAATTAAAAAATAGCCATTTGGTGGTAGTTGGCCGATTTTTAGTTATCAGAGTTTAAATAACAGTCATCTTTTACAAGTGTCGTACAAATACGAGTAGTTAACTGCGGTAAGTGTGATAATTGCTTGAACTGGCACCACTCTCCTAACCAAATTTAGGGCAAAAAAAGAGCCGCTATATGCGGCTCTTAATTATTCGAAATGTGAAACAACCATATATTGATATCATCAAAAACAACCATAAGTTGATATTTATGTGACAATATTTTTAAGACGCCAAATTGTAGTAGGAAACTTTCTTACAAAAAATGGACATGAATGAACATCGTAACTTTGAATATCTCAAATGATTTTATGCAAATTCGAGTAAATCTCACTCAGTTGGCTAGATCTGCTTGGTTACAGAACCTATAAGCTATACATCGAGCGAAACAGTTGTATTTGTCATTTTAGCAATTAGCCCACCAACTCGTTTGCGCATTTCACGTCTATCAACAATCATGTCTAAAGCACCATGATCTAAGAGGAACTCACTCTGCTGAAAGCCCTCGGGTAATTTTTCTCGGACAGTTTGTTCTATAACACGACGCCCCGCAAATCCGATTCTTGCTTTAGGCTCGCCAATGTTAATATCTCCTAGCATGGCTAGACTTGCTGAGACACCACCATAGGTCTGATCTGTTAGGACCGATATGTAGGGTAATTTAGCCATTGATAATTGATTCAAAGCTGCACTGGTTTTCGCCATTTGCATCAGAGCCATTAATGACTCTTGCATTCGAGCCCCCCCACAAGCAGAAAAGCATATTAATCCACAGTTTGCATCAATAGCAGCTTCAACTGCCCGAACGAAACGAGCACCTACAACTGAACCCATCGAGCCTGCCATAAAAGAAAACTCGAATGCACAGGCAACAACAGGTAAGCCCATAAGTTTTCCTCTTATCGCAACTAAGGCATCTTTTTCTCCTGTACTTTTCTGGGCTAGAGCAAGGCGTTCCTTGTAGCGCTTCAGATCCTTAAAATTCAGCAAATCTTTCGGCTCATGTTCACTGGCAATCTCAACTCGCTCTCCTTTATCCAAAAAGCTGTCTAAGCGTCGGCGTGCCGCCATCCTCATATGGTGTTCGCATTTTGGACACACCTCCAGATTCTCCTCAAGGGTTATGCGATATAAGATCTGGTCACAAGAGGGGCATTTAACCCATACCCCCTCTGGAATCGACGCTTTACGTGTACTGATAATATTCTTCTTATCTAATAGCTTTTCTAACCAACTCATGGGAGACCTCTCCAGATAACTTTAGTGAGGGCTATTGTATAAGCCTGTTTCTGGTAATAAAGTGGGTTATATGGGTTTGATAATCCAATATAATGGGATTAAATGAGATGCTTGATAAGATTGACCAACAGTGGCTAAAAAGTTTTCACTGTGTCTATGAGAACAACAGCTTTAAACGGGCTGCGGAATTTCTAAGTTTGCCAACATCAAATGTCAGTCGCCATATCGCTTTGCTGGAAGAACGGCTGGATACTCGACTATTTGACAGAACCACACGCCGAATCGCTCCGACGGATGCAGGAGAACACCTTTATTTACGTACGCAGCCATTGCTAGACAAACTTAATGATGCTCTTGAGGAAGTGACTCAGCATTCTCATGAAGTCATGGGGCAACTTAAAGTTCTAATGCCTGATTCACCTGCTTTAGCCCAAGCAGTGGTTTCTTTTTGTACCCAGCATCCCTCAATCTCATTATGTTGCGATACCAGCATTAGCCCGAAAGAGGATTTACTTGATGGGTTTGACATCATTTTAAGTTTTCACCGAGGAAAGCTCGAAGACAATAATTGGGTAGCCAAAGAGATTAAGCGCTGGCCAAGTGCTGTTGTAGTATCCCCCAAACTCATACAGACGTCTCTCATACCTTTTCAGATTACCGATTTGAAACACGTTCCGTGTATCAATAGCTTTACCGCGTTAAATGGAACACCGTGGGTCTTCAAAAACGCTAAAGGTGAGCTTATAACTCAAAAAGTACAGTCTTCATTTAAAGTCAATAGTGGGCATCTAGCTAAATCAGGCGCATTAGCCGGTTTGGGATTCGCGATACTACCAACCGAATCCTGTCGTAATGAGATAGATGCTGGTTCTCTGGAAATTGTTAAAATGGAGTACAAGCCTGAAGATTTGGTTTTGTATGTTTTTTACGCTTCCAGAAAACACTTGGCAAAAAAGATCCCAATGTTTATTGAACATTTACAGCACCAAGCAAGTTTAGATAAAAGCACGTAGGAAGAAGAACAATTTCAATAAAAGACTTTGTCTGAACCACTTATTATTAGTCTTGATAATATATTGCAGTGACTTCTGAAACTCGCTTTGAGGAAGATCTGAGCTAACTAGTACAGCTAGCTTACAGATGTTGGCTTGTATACAAACTCTGATGAGGTGTTGCCTAGAATCTATGATATTTTCGCATGTCAAAACTGATTGTCTTTTGATTACTTTCAGTTAAGCATACCGAGCTTATCAATAACAAAATCTAAAAAGACTTTCACTCGTTCAGGTTGATAAGCACCTCCACGGTAGAGAGCGTTCAATGGATACTTAAGTGGTTTAAAACCGATATCAAGCTTTTGCAATAGACCCTTTTTCACATAAGGTGCAGCGATAATATCGGGTTGATAGCTTGCCCCGATTGCTGAGAGCGTCAACTGACGAATAAGCCTTGGACTATTGCTTTTGAAAACGGCACGTACGGCAAGACTATTGCAACTATTGCTCTGGTTCAAAGTGCTAGCTACAGGCCAACGAGCTGTCGGGTGAAGATTGCTATCGATAAGGCAAGGCAATTGTGTTATTTCCCGATCATGGCAGTACTGTCTTGCTAACTCAGGCGCGGCGTAAACTGAACTTTGAAGTGACATGACCTTGCGGTATCTTAAGCTGGAGTCTTCTAATTCACTGGCACGAAAAGCGATGTCTATGGCTTGTTCCACTAAATCAAGTTTTTGGTTGGTAACGATGATATCAATCTGTATATCTGGATAGAGAGCGTGAAACTCAGGAATAAGTGGACTTAATAACTCTTCTGCAAAACCCTGCGATGCCGTTATACGTAGAGGACCTGAAGCCTCCTTATTATTTGAGTGAAGTTGATGGTAAAGCTGGTCAAACTTAGCCAAAACCTGTTGTGCTTGAAGGTAGTATTCTTGGCCAGACTGATTAACTGAAAGCTTGCGGGTGGTGCGATGAAACAGTGTGACTCCGAGCTGCTCTTCTACGCGATTAACGTATTTGGAAGTCAAAGATTTAGAAATACCTAAACGCTCTGAAGCAGCGGTAAATGAGCCGGTTTCTATTACTGCCACTACTGTTCTCATTCCATCTATAGTGTCCATAAATTGTCAACATGCTGGAAATTATCATTCCATGTTAGCGGGGTTTTTCTTCTTCGCAAGTTGTTCTTAAATATCTAACAGACAACGAGTTAGGAGAACACAATGATAAAACTATACTGGCACCCCTTTTCAGGGCACGCACACCGTGTGCACATGCTTTTAAGTATCCTCGAATTGAATTTTGAGCTCATTCCCGTCGATTTACCAGCAGGGGAACATCAACGGCCAGAGTTTTTGGCACTTAATCCGTTTGGTCAAATACCCGTATTAGTAGATGGTGAAACCGTTATTTCTGACTCAAACGCAATCTTGGTTTATCTCGCTACCGTCTATGATAGAGAACAGCAATGGCTTCCGGATTCGCCTCTAGCACGTGCAAATATCGAACAGTTTCTTTCTCTAGCGGCTCATCGACTCGCAGGCTCAATAGCCAAACTACGCGCAGCGAACCTGTTCAATCGCAGCATAGACCGTGAACCACTCACTCAAGAAGCACATAAGCTACTCAAACAACTTCAGAACTACCAAAACGGCCGCCAATGGTTGGTTGGAACAAAGCCTACTATTGCGGATTTAGCCCTCTATAGTTATATCAAGTTAGCACCAGAAGGCGGAATAAGTTTAGCTGACTACCCTGTTCTGGAAACTTGGCTCAAACGAGTAGAAGGACTATCTGGCTTTGTGCCTATGCAACTTTCGAATGTCGGGCTACGGAAGGAAAAACTGAACAGTGAAGTTAGCGAAAGCAATTGCTAACTTCGCAATGGTTTACGGTAGCAAAATGCTCTTCATAAGCATTGTTAATCACTCAAATTACTTTCCCTTAACTATCTTGCTAATCGTTGGTAGGTATTTGGTAATCCTACGAAGCAGAGTGGGTTGTTCGCTCACTCTTACTTTGTCACGTTTTAGCTGATTTGAACTTAACTCATTGAGAGCTCAGTAACACTAATTTTTACTTGCTTCTTATTTCGATCAAAGAGGAGTAAAAGTAAGCCAAAGAGTGACTTTCTGAATTGGGACGTAAATCAGGGTTAATAACGAATGGGGCAAAATCAATTCATCCATACGTGACTGAATTGAATATGGATAAAAGTAAGGCAAGCAGCAGGAAGTAGGAAAACGTTAAGTTAAATTGCGACTCGGTGTTAAACAGATTTCTATCACTACATTAAACGGCATCGACGGCGGTACAGTGTGCCGAAGTGAGTTTGATAACCTTGATAGGTGAGCTATGCCCAGCCGAGTTGTTGAAGACTGATAGTATCATTCCATATTTTGGTCATATGCTTGATAAGGTCACCTTCAAATAGAATCGCATAGACATAATCAGCTTCGACAGTATTTCCTGTAGGATCGACTGGGCCACCTAAACCAGTTTGTGTGCCATGAAAAACAGCGAAAGCAGTAACAATATTACGCTCTTTGTCTTCTGAAAAGCTCTTTAATTCGTAACGGCCATCTGGAATAGGTGTTAATAACCACTTCGTCCATTCTGTATAAGCTTCTAGGCTGTCAATATCTGCCAGTGCGCCAGCCTGAGATGAAAAAGTTGCACCAGAGTGACAATAAGATTTGCATGCATCCCAGCCTTTTCCTGTTTCACATGCGTCGAAAAATTTCATGGCGGTTTCTAATCTGTTGCTCATGAGTTATTTCACCTTTATTTATTACTTCCCACTCTATGGTATAGCACTGTTTCTTTGTTATATCAGCCAACAGTATTTATTTAACACGTGATACAAAACCAATTGCTTCTTCAGCCATTAGATTGGTAACCAGCAAGACCACCAGCATGCCTTTTATTTATTATAGTAAAAACCGTTCATCGTTCCTCGAAAGTAACTGTTACTGGTTTCACTAGACTAAGTGGCTTACTATTCCAAATACTATTAAAGGTTTATGGACCACTCATGAGCAGTAAAAATAGCAAAAACCTCAGCATTCTTCTTAAACTAACCACCTTTATTTCTCCTTATAAGTGGCGTGTTGCTGCTGCCTTGCTCGCACTAGTCGCAACCGCAAGCCTGACGTTATCAGTTGGCTATGGGGTACGCATGCTGATCGATCAAGGTTTTGCTCAACAGTCATTGCAAGAGCTAACGAGTGCGATTCAGTTTATTGTCGGTGTCACTCTGTGTATTGCTATCGGGACTTTCTTTCGTTTCTATCTTGTTTCATCCGTAGGTGAACGCGTCAGCGCAGATATTCGCCTCGCAGTGTTTAACCATGTTATTTCTCTGCACCCTAGTTATTTTGAGACCAACAGTAGTGGCGATATTATGTCGCGCCTCACTACTGACACCACTTTGCTACAGAGCATTATTGGCTCCTCATTTTCTATGGCGATGCGCAGCGCCTTAATGTGCATTGGCGCGATCATTATGTTATTTGCCACCAACTTTAAGCTCACGCTGATTGTCCTTGCTTCTGTGCCATTCGTTCTGGTACCCATTTTGGTTTATGGGCGACGAGTACGTGCACTGTCTCGCCAAAGCCAAGACTCAATGGCAGATGTGGGCAGCTATGCAGGTGAAGCGATAGAACATATTAAAACGGTACAAAGTTTTAGCTCAGAACAACATGAGAAAGCCGCCTTTGCCGTGGAGGTGGAGAAAGCATTCGAGATTGGTAGACAGCGAGTGAAGCAACGCGCGATTTTAATATCTGGTGTCATTCTGATTGTGTTTAGCGCGATTGCTGGCATGCTTTGGGTTGGCGGAAGTGATGTCATCCACGGAAAAATGTCAGCTGGTGATCTAGCGGCATTTGTGTTTTATGCCATTATGGTCGCCTCCTCCACAGCAACCATTTCCGAAGTGCTTGGTGAGCTACAAAGAGCCGCAGGCGCAACCGAAAGGCTGATTGAGATTCTGCAAGTTGAAAGCGATATTCGTGCGCCAAACCATGTTTTACCGATAAGCACAGAGATGCCAGCGGAGGTTACATTTAGCTCGGTTAATTTCAACTATCCTTCTCGCCCCGACCAACCGACTATCAAAGAATTAAACCTCACTGCTGAGCAAGGTAAAGTATTGGCGCTGGTTGGCCCGTCGGGTGCTGGTAAAACGACACTGTTCGAACTGCTACAACGTTTTTACGACCCACAGCAAGGTCAGGTTCTGTTTGGAGGCGTTGATATTCGTCAGTTCGACCCGAACGAGCTTCGCCAGCAGATGGCACTAGTCCCACAACAGCCCGCTTTATTCAGCCACGACGTATTCCACAATATTCGCTACGGCAACCCAGAGGCAACGGACGAACAAGTTATCGAAGCCGCGAAAAAAGCCCATGCGCATGAGTTTATTGAGAAGCTGCCTGAGGGCTATCGTAGCTTTTTAGGCGAGCGTGGCGTAAGGCTATCGGGAGGCCAAAAACAGCGAATTGCGATTGCTCGCGCCATTCTTAAAGATCCTAAAATCCTACTGCTTGATGAAGCCACCAGCGCACTAGACAGCGAGAGTGAACACTATGTTCAGCAAGCACTTGAGGCGTTAATGAAAGGCCGCACCACGCTGATCATTGCTCATCGTTTATCAACCATCCAACATGCAGATAAGATAGCCGTATTAGAGGATGGCGCACTGATCGATATTGGTAACCACCAATCATTGATGCAAAGCTGCGAGCTTTATCAGCGACTGGTGGCGTTGCAGTTTAAGCACTTAGGATAACGCTTGCTTAAGCTCGTTATAAATAGTTGGCTGAGTGTGTATGGAATTCATTTAGACATTTTATACTTTCAACGATGTCAGTTATAACAAGCGATTCTTGTATTGCTCCGGTGTCATGCCGGAGTATTTCTTAAACATGGCAATAAAAGGGCTAGCCTGATTGTAACCCAACGTCAGTGCGACTTCTTTTACCGTTTGTCCCTTACGCAGCAACTCCATAGAGTGCAGATACCGAACACGTAATCGCCACTCTGTAAAACTCATCCCTAGTTCACTCTGACAGTGACGCGCTAACGTTCTCTCTGTGGTATGCACCTTTGCGGCCCACTCCGCCAAACTGATTTCATCCGTGGGTGATTCTTCCACCGCTTTAAGGATAGGTTCCAGATACTTATTATCGGTGGTCGGTAAAAAATGGTGCTCCACTTCTTGTTTTGCCAGTTGATCGAGCAGCACCTGCACTAGGCGTTTGTCTTCATCACTATGTGCGACATTGATGTCACGTTGGCGAAAGTCTTCAATTATGGCTGCAATAACCGATGTCACCTTAATCAAACTGGTTTTGGTCGGGAAATGCGCCGTCAATTCCGGAGAGATATTTAACGAGCAATATTCGATCGGTTTACGGTTATAACTGGTATGACGAATACCCGCAGGCACCCAAATAGCTAAATGAGGGGGGGCTAAAAAGCGCGTGTCTTCGGCATCTATTTCCAAAATACCACCGCTGATCAATTGCACCTGCCCCCATGGATGGCTATGCATTCGAGTCTCTGTATTTGACAAAAACGCTTCAAAATTCATAAACACATCGGATGGAGCCCGATCGATTGATAATGAAGGGTGGAGGTTTCGCGAACTCTTTTTCAAAATTGTCTTCCTATCGCTCACTATGTCTTTTAGGAGATACTTTTCATTATAAAGACCTGCCAGACTATCGTCATCAATTATTGTTCGATAGGATTTTCATGGTTTACTTACTTCCGTTTTTTACCGTCATGATTTGGGGTGGGAATACTATCGTAAACAAAATGGCGGCCAGCGTGATTGAGCCTAGTGCGATGAGTTTCTACCGCTGGTTTATCGCACTGCTGATCCTGACACCATTTTGTCTACCAGCCGTGATTAAGCAGCGTCAGGTTATTCGCCCTTATCTCACCAAGCTGGCTTGCCTTGCTCTACTAGGTATGGTTTTAAATCAATCTCTTGGCTATTACGCTGGTTTAACCACCACAGCTTCTAATATGGCACTGATTACTTCATTGGTTCCACTCATCAGTGTATTTCTCAGCGTGCCTTTGTTAGGTAAGTCTATTTCTAAACTGAGCATCGTGGGCGGCTCAATGTCGTTATTGGGGTTAGCCTTTATGCTTGGCCATGGAGACATCACTTATTTCTTGCATCAGGATATCACTCAGGGTGATGGTTTGATGTTACTGGCCGCGTTCGTTTACGCAGCTTATTGCGTGCTACTAAAGCGTTGGAAGATGCCTTTTAACAATTTAACATTGGTTTACATACAAGGGTTCTTCTCAGTGACCATGCTGACACCACTCTGGTTGACGAGCGAGCAACTTTTACCAAGCCAAGAAGCGCTACCGTTAATTGCTTACGCGGGTATCGCTGCCTCAATTTTCGCACCACTGATGTGGGTAAAGGCGATAGATTTAATTGGAGCTGACTCCACCGCCATGTTTATGAATTTGTTGCCTGTGGTTTCTGTGGCATTGGCATCCTCACTGCTGGGCGAAGCGATCCATCTCTAC
The DNA here is from genome assembly GCF_021728395.1 of Vibrio sp. J1-1. Classification (GTDB taxonomy): domain Bacteria; phylum Pseudomonadota; class Gammaproteobacteria; order Enterobacterales; family Vibrionaceae; genus Vibrio. The sequence goes on from NZ_JAKKCM010000001.1 coordinate 206,778, forward strand.
CATATTTTTGGCGGCTTATTTGTTATTTTCGGAGTTATTCTCTCGCAGTTCAAAGTGCGCCGTACAAGCCGTAACTTCCCACCAGAGGTACCTTCGACAACTGTTTAAATACCGGGTCAGAACTCTTCTCGGATAATTGATTTTAATCAAACAGAGAAGTGATTTTTCCTGAAAATTCGCACACCCGGATTACACTTATAGTGATGTTAGGAAAGAGTGAATTAGGAGGTACTTATGAGCTTGGTTCCTCGTGATAGCTGGGCTGATTTCTCCCGGTTCTTTGACAATTCATTTCCTGCATTGAGGACACGATTCGAAGAGGGTACTTTTTCGCCACGAGTTGATATTGTCGAGAAAGACCAAGCCTTCGAAGTCACTGCCGATTTGCCGGGAGTGAAAAAAGAAGATATCAAACTTAGCTGCCAGCAAGGTGTGTTATCCATCGAAGCAAGTATCGAAACTAAAAAAGAGACAGAAAAAGAAGGTAAGGTAGTCCACAGTGAACGCTACAGTGGCAAGATGTCTCGAAGTTTTACGCTCGGTAACAACATCAATGTCGAAGAAATTAGCGCTGATTTTTCCGACGGTGTTTTGACTGTCGTGGTACCTAAACTAACCGGCCAAAGTGAAGAAGAACACAAGATTCCAATTCGCTAGCTAAGAGTAAACAAAATGCCCTCCTTTTACTGGAGGGCATTTTTCAAACTGCGGCCGCTATGCTGCGATTTTCATTTGCTCATCAAGCCAGTCAAAGATCACCGATGTAACCTGGGGTAAATTGCTTCCTCCTATGGTCCAGTGACATACCTCTGGTAATTCGACCAGAGTAGCCTGTTTCCCATACTTTTTCGTGATAGCGCGTTGTACCTTGATAGGCGTAATACAATCTGCGGTTCCGCCCAGTACCAGTATTGGGCTCCTCACCTGCTTCGCATCAACCCGTGAAAAACCACTTTTGAAAAAGCCACCAACGCCAATCTGAAACGTTGCCATGCCCGACTCAAAGGTCATATTGTCCAGGATTTGCTCTTGAACAGAGTCACTTTGAGAATTAGCAATACCATAGCGGACATTACTCTCGCCAACTTCCGTGACTTTGCGCCAAAGGTGAAATATCAATAAGTTACGTCCAAAGGTACGAATCACAGACCAGCTCCAGCCATTAATTCCGCCAGGAGCCGCTGACGAAAGGAGTACTAACTTACTGACTGGTACCCTAGCCGCCACTAATTGTGCTAACAATCCTCCCATTGAATGCCCGACGAGAATCGGAGCGACACCATGAGCTTTAACTTTGGCACAGATAAAATCGACATAGTCTTGTAAAGACGTTCTCGCAAGTCGGTTCTTATCCGCTTGATCGTATTCGAGCTTCGCCTTGTGCTCTGGAAGACACAAAGAATCCACTTCATACCCTTGAGCCTCAAAAGCCTGCTTTAGTTCTGACAAGGTTTCTCCGGTACTCCACATACCTGGGATAAGTACTACTGGCGGCTTGGTGTGATCTGGTATTGTCATTTTTCACGTCCTTATCATCTGGCAAGTCGGGTTATGCTGTCGCTTCAACTTCCTGAACCATTGCTTTATCTTGATCTACAGCAGGAGAAAACTGCAAAACGCCATCTTCGATAGGATCCTCAGTCAACGCTTTTTTGTCTTTCCCGTAGTGCATAGTGACAACCCAAGGCCCCTCCTTCCCTTGTCTCGGCATTCTTTCTTTTGCTCGTTCCATATAGCCCGGAGCAAACCCATCCAGCATACTGACGCCAGTACTCGTGTTATCGTTGTCTACTGGACGAACCGCTGCGAAGCCCTTCTGTTTCATAAGAGTAAACAAGTTACATAAATAACGGCCGCCTATATCCGCTTTTAACGTCCAAGGCGCATTGGTATAACCAAATATCCAACCATAATTTGGCACCCCTTCAACCATGATTCCTTTGTAGATCATGCGATTCGGAACGTTGATTGGCTCGCCATTTAACAGAAACTCCATGCCACCCATTAACTGGATATCCAAACCCGTTGCGGTCACAACCACATCAGCCTCTAGGTACTGTCCAGATTTCAGCTTAATGCCTTTTCCCGTAAAATGTTCGATATGATCCGTGACGATATTCGCCTTACCTGAACGCAAGGTTTTGAAAAAATCACCGTCAGGCGCTGCACACAAGCGCTGCTCCCATGGGTTGTAATTCGGAGTGAAGTGGCTCATATCAAAATCAGATCCCACTTGTTTACGAACATGCGATAGCAGCACTTTACGCATTCTCATTGGCCATTTACGACACGCCAGATACATACCTCGTTGCATGAGAATGTTGCGTTTTCTTATCAGATTGAACACCCACTTTTTCGGTAAAAAACGATTAAGGAAAACAGAAATTTTATCCGTATTCGGAACCGCCATAATGTAGCTTGGCGAGCGCTGGAGCATAGTCACACCCGCAGCTTTTTCCGCCATACTTGGCAAAAGTGTTATGGCTGTTGCACCACTACCAATGACGACCACTTTCTTATTCGAATAATCAAAACCCTCTGGCCAAAACTGAGGATGAACAATGTTCCCCTTAAACGACTCTTCTCCTTGGAAATGAGGTCGATGGCCTTTATCAAAATTGTAGTAGCCAGCGCAGTTGATCAAAAACGAGCAAGTAAATATTCTTTCCTCACCAGAAGGCTCATGAGTCGCCGTCACTGTCCAGCGCTGTTTTTCATCCGACCAATCTGCTTTGGTTATCGCCAAGCCGTATTGCACCTTATCATCAAAGCCAAATTCTTCGGCTGTTTCCGCAACGTACTCCCGGATGCTTTTTCCTTCAGCCAACACTTTATCTGAATACCAAGGTTTAAAGTCAAACCCGAAACTCGCCATATCTGAATCAGAACGAATTCCTGGGTAGCGAAATAAATCCCAGGTACCTCCCATTCGTTCCCTTCTTTCTAAAATCGCCAGTGTTTTATCAGGGTGCTCAGACGCTAGGTGGCAAGCCGTTCCAATCCCTGAAAGACCAGCCCCGATAATGATTGTGTCGTAGTGTACAGCGTTCATAACCTTTTCCTTGTTGACTAAACATTGCTCAATATTTCAGAAAGGGGGTAAGACAATATTGATGAATGACGACTTTTTTTTGATATAACGCGACAATGTTACTAAAATGTTAACTCTAAAACTTTCGCTAAATAGAGGAATGGATAACCATGGAATGGTTAATCTAGACAACGGAGAAGTCGTGCACATTTTAATTAGGGCAACAAACCTTCGCGGGTATGACAATCTGACCAGGTTATTGGGCGGAGATCCGAATTCGCTGCTCGCAAAGTATCACATACCTAACGAGCAAAGACGGGATGAGGATTCCTTTCTTATTTTTCGCAATATGATTGCGCTGCTAGAAGATACCGTAACGGCTCTTGACTGCCCTGACTTTGGGCTGCGACTCGCAAAATATCAGGGTATGGGCATTCTTGGCCCGATTTCAGTCATCGCGCGAAGCTCCGCCACAGTTGGTGATGCGCTCGACAATATATCCGACTATTTGCATCTACATTGCTCTGCATTAACCACCAAGTATACGCCTGAAACCAGTGAAAAAGTTAGCGCGATGAGGCTGGAATACACTGTCCAGGGACGCGGTATAGACTATTCAGTTCAGTGCTACGAGCTGGGTTTGGCCAATGCTATGCAGGTCATAAAGTTATTATGCGGCCATGAGTTTAAACCGCTCTCTGTGCACTTTATGCATGCTCGATTGGGAGATGAAGCCTCTTACCAAACCGTATTTGGCTGCCCTGTAAAGTTCAATCAAGACTGGTGTGGGTTTATCCTTCCCAAATCAGCATTTGCCATACCGCTCTCTAGTGAAGATGAACAAACCTGCAAACTGGCAAGGCACTATCTGGATTCACAACCCACTCCCTTTGCAAGTTCCGTATCTGGTGATGTAAGACGATTAATTCGTGCGCTGCTTCCCACAGGTCAATGCAGCACTGAAAACATTGCTGCGCACCTCTCAATGCACAAGCGAACTCTGCAGAGAAAACTCGCCCGGGAGAATACAACCTACGAGCAACTGTTAGCGAACGATCGACAAATGATAGTGACAAAGTACTTGAAGGACCCAAACCTAAAACTAAGCCAAATTAGTGGGTTACTTGGATATTCAGAGCAAGCGACGTTCAATCGTGCGTGTCGGGTTTGGTTTGGCGTTACGCCAAGGACTTACCGTGCACGACTACTAGAAGAAATTGAATATAATTAAATCTTTGAGCAAAAAGTAAAGTCACCCAACGTATTTGTTGGATGACTTGTTATTAATTTTTGCTTAATACTTAATTGGTTTCCGCATCCGCACTTGCAGTCGCACTGGCCGAAGCTTGAGAACAGTTTAAACCAAGGCTACCATTTCCCACGACTTCCAATAAATCTTCGGTACCAGGCAAATTCTCATAATGAACCATCATACCCATGGTAACGGAAGATCCACCTAAAGCGCTTGCTGAAGAGGTAGCAGCCGCTTGTGCGTATGCAGCGATGGATTGAGCGGCATTTGCAATTTGTTGCGCCGCATTAGTCGCGGAGTTAAAATCTGTCACAATAGGTAACGAACCGGATCCTAAAACAGGTAAATCCCATTCAAATGTAAGCTGCCCAGCAGCCTGAGCTTCAGCAGATGCTTCTGCCATCGCGTAGGCGAATGATGTGGCCATCGCGTCAGCGTATACTTTAGCAAGAGCAGAGGTTTGAACATTAAATACAGTGCCGCTTGTCGCACTCATTTGTGTTGTGAACTCCTCTATATTCGCACCTTGTACGTAAAATGAAGAACCACTCGCAGATAGGCCTCCCCCTTCAGCACTCGCAGAAGCCGAACTATCACTATCAGCATCAGCACCAGACTCTGAACTCGCCGAGCTCTCCGCGCTGCCTTCTACCCCGGCAACAGCAGAAGCTATCGCTTCGGTGCCAATCTTAACGGTGATCTCTGTTACTACGAGGTCAATATCCTCATCTATACCTTGGAATACACTCATGTAGGCTATTGCTATCATCTCAGCAGCTGCTTGCGCTTCTGCACTAGTATAAGCTGAAGCCTCTGCTCCTCCTTCGCTTTCAGACTTAGCAACTTGAGCAAAAAGCGTACCACTTCCCATACTCGCGTTCAGCTCGACCTGATGCACAGCACCATTATTCCCGTGCCTTGTTAGGTCCAGAGTCACTCCACCGGAATAACTGATATCTATATAAGATGAAGCGCCAGACATGGCGTAAGCTAAAGCATTAGCTGACACATCGCTATCAGAATCGTTTGCAGTGGCAGATGCCGGATTTGTGCACGAATCCGCACCGAGAATGCTCTCGGATATCGAAATCGTTGTACTACCATTCGTATTTTCTCCTGGCGGACCAGCCCACGCGCCAGTGCTCAACAGTGAACTTATCAAAACAAAAATCATTGTCTTGTTCATAGCTGTTCTTCCTTGTGTTGTGGTGACTAAAATAGCTCGAGATTGGGCCATTTAGGTTGTAAATCATTTGTAAAATTGTAGTTACACATATGTATATGCATCAGATTAAATAGGAATAACAATATGCAACTTGTAGTTTAGCGAGCGGTAAAACGTCAGCCTACGCTGTGCTAAGCTGGAGGAACGCCTCAGCTCTCATAAAGCAGAGGAGACGATGGAGTGGCAGCAAAAGGATTCAAGTCAAAGTACGCTTTGGAATATACCAGGGCGACACTTTGTTCAGATTTACCCTTAACAGCAAAAGGTTAGTGAACTGTTAATTGAAGAGTTACCAGAGTAAACAGCGATAAGAACGGACCTAAAAGAGATAGGTTTTGAACGATACAAAAATGGTATTGAGAGATAAAACTTTAGACTTTTTAATCTAATAGTAATTATTCTTTTTGGCTATATAGATGATGATAGATTTATTAATATAGCTTCATAAGGCCGAGATCACGATCTTAATTGTTTTCAGACAAGGGTAACCAGGGTCTTACATTCACATTGATAACAAACATAAGAAATCACCCAAGCACCTTAAGAGTGCTTAGGTGTATATTCTTAATCTAATGTCTTATTAAACAGCAGAAAATGCTTTAGCCACTCGGGTAACATTCTGTTCGTTTAAACCTGCTAGACACATACGGCCACTGTTAATCAGATAGATACCGTGTTCATCACGAAGTTTTTCAACCGTCTCTTGCGAGAAGCCCGTGTAACTGAACATGCCTTTTTGCTTGATTAAGAAGCTAAAATCTTTGTCCGGACACAGATTTCTTAGCTGTTCGTGCAGATTTTCACGCATCGTCAGAATACGGCGACGCATGCCTTCTACTTCACCAAACCATTGAGCTTTGAGATCTTCAGTATTTAGCACGTTCGAAACCACAACGGCACCGTGTTTTGCAGGGCTTGAGTAGTTACGGCGAACCGTCGCTTTTAACTGACCAAGAACACGGGACGCTTCTTCATCGTTGCTACATACTACAGATAATCCACCAACTCGTTCACCGTAAAGTGAGAAAGTTTTCGAGAATGAGTTGCTTACAAAGCTCACGACGTCTTTTTCTTGCGAAATTTGACGAATAACGTAAGCGTCTTCATTAATCCCTTCACCATATCCTTGATAAGCCATATCGAAAAATGGGATCAGTTTCTGTGCTTTAACCACTTCGATCACTTTGTCCCATTGCTCATTGGTAAGATCAACGCCCGTAGGGTTATGACAACAAGGATGAAGCAGGACAATACTTTGCTCTGGCAGCGCTTTTAACGTTGAAATCATGCCATCGAAATCGAGCATTTTGGTTTCGGGGCTAAAGTACGGGTAAGTATCCACTTCAAACCCAGCACCGGCAAAAATAGCATTGTGATTTTCCCATGTTGGATTACTCACCCACACTTTCGAGTTTGGAAAATAATGATTAAGGAAATCCGCACCGATCATCAGCGCACCAGAACCACCGAGTGATTGAATCGTCGCCACTCGCTTTTCTTCCAAAGCAGGATGATTTTCACCAAACACAAGAGCTTGAACCGCATCGCGGTATGGTGCTAAGCCTTCCATTGGCAGATAGATACAGGGCTGACTTTCTTCTGCTGCTAACTGCTGCTGAGAAGTTGCCACAGATGGTAGCGTTGGAATTTTGCCATTTTCATCGTAGTACAGGCCGATACTCAGATTCACTTTTTCAGAACGTTCATCCGCCATAAATTGTTCCATGAGAGACAAAATTGGGTCTCCGGCATAGGCTGTTACATGATTAAGCACTGAAATTCTCCTTGTTAATTATTAACTTGATAACGGTCTGCACGGTGATTTAAACCAATGATAAAGTTCAATATGACACCGCAGAGTATTGATAGAGCCAGTTCGATATAACCGACAACGTGCAGCGACATTAACATAATTGTCACATCTACGCCCAGTAAGAACTAACCTGCACGTAAAGCAATTTCGTCTTGAAGGTATAACACTAGACTATTAAAGCCACCCAAAATCGGCCCATAAAGTGGGTGCATATTGCTGACTTCAACAAAGTTGGATTAGGTATTGGTGATGACAAAGAGACCAAAAGGTTTTGGAAGAGCCTGACTGAATGGCCTCTTAAGAACGATAACGGGCGCATCCTGATGGATACGCCCATGGCTAGTGATTAGAGAGCCCTACTTTTGGTCTCTTGGCTCATTCATTAGCCCTAAAATCAGAGAGAATGTAGCGATTAATAAGACGATAGTGAATGGGAAACCTGTCGTCACGGCCATCGCTTGTGCCGCGCCTAGACCACCACCTAGCAACAACGCAATCGCAACTAAACCTTCAAACGTACACCAAAATACGCGCTGTGGTGTCGGTGCATCGACTTTACCACCAGCTGCAATAGTGTCGATAACCAACGAACCCGAGTCCGATGATGTAATGAAGAACACCACAACCAGAATGATACCAACAAAAGAGGTAATGCTTGATAAAGGCATAACTTCCAGCATTTCAAACAACTTCAACGGAAGTTCGGCATCTTTCACAGCTTCATAACCATCATTTACAAACTGGCTAATTGCTGTTCCACCAAAGGCCGTCATCCAGAAAACACAGACTGTTGAAGGGACAATGAGTACGCAGAAAATAAATTCACGAACGGTACGTCCGCGCGATACACGTGCGATAAACATACCAACAAATGGCGACCATGAAATCCACCAAGCCCAGTAGAATGAAGTCCAGCCTTGAGAGTAGTTGACGTCTTCGCGATTAAATGGCATCGACAATGCAGGGAAATTTTTCATATAAGACAGAATGTTGTCGAAAAAGCCCGTCAAGATAAACAAGGTTGGTCCAACAATAACTATAAAGAACAGCAATAATGCCGCCAATACCATGTTAATTTCAGAAAGGCGTTTAACGCCACCGTCCAACCCCGCAAGTACGGATATCAAAGCAAAAGCAGTAATAACAATAATTAGGACTATTTGTGTTGTATCCGTTAGTGGTACACCAAACAGGAAGTTTAAACCGGTTGCTGCTTGTGAAGCACCATAACCCAATGACGTCGCGAGACCAAATACCGTAGCGACTACCGCCAAAATATCAATAATGTGCCCTGGCCACCCCCAAATACGTTCACCAAAAACTGGGTAAAAGACTGAACGCATCGTTAATGGCAACCCCTTATTGTAAGAGAATATGGCCAAGCCTAACGCTAATAACGCATAAATAGCCCACGGATGCAAAGCCCAGTGGTATATCGTCGCTGCCATGCCTAATGATTGAGCCGCCTCTGTATCACCAGAAGCCCCACCTAATGGCGCCCAATCTGTCCGGACTCCGTTTTCAAGTACAGGCCCTGCAAGGGAAGAACTGAAGTGGGACATTGGCTCCGATACGCCAAAGAACACCAACCCAATCCCCATACCAGCGGCAAACAACATTGCCAGCCAGCCTGCGTAACTGTAGTCGGGTAAAGCCTCGGTCCCACCTATCCGAACTTTGCCTAGAGGAGAAATAGCGAGTCCAATACAAACTAAGACAAATATGTTACCGGAAAGGATGAAAAACCAATCAAGGCTAGAGGTTAACCAGGATCGCATGTGGACAAAAATCGGCTCTACTTGCTCCCTGAAAATTAAGGTAGCAAATACGAATATCACAATTGCTAACCCTGAAACCGCAAACACTCGGTTATGAATATCTAAACCAAAAGGCCCAACGGATAACACGACGTTGTCCTGACCGACTTGATAATCGGTATCTATAGGGTTTGCTTTTCCGCTGTGTTTAGGAATACCACCATTATCTTTACTCATTGAATGTTCCTTTATCTTTACACAACCTAAATAGGTGAAAGGCATGGATCAATTAACAACTACTTAATAGCCATAAGTATAAGTCTTAATAAATAAAAACATCTCGAATGCGTTCAAAACCAACTCAAAAAGTCAAAAATAAACGGCATTGGTTAGACATCTAAATGCAAGCACACGAAGCAAAAATGTAACGTATTTCAGTGACAAAGTGCTCTAAGTAACGTGTCTAAACGAGAGTATAATAGCTTTCTTTGATACATTTCAAATATGACAATTTATGAAGTAGATAACATAATCGCTCACAAGAAGCACCCAGTTATACAAACCACTAAACTCACCCTGTCACAGCTAAAATTCCATATTAAAAACCAATAAAATTTGGAACCGAGATCACTATAAGTTGAAGGTCATCACTATATGTAACAGAACCTTGTGCTACTTTAGACTTATCTAATACTAAAAAATAATAGTGCATTGTCATTAAGCGATTTTTGACACAAATAATAAGCACTAAATCGCAATTTGCCTTATTGCTGCCAAAAGGAGAACGGATGTTCGATTTTTCTTCATCCAAGCCAACTGTATTGGTTATCGACGATATCCCCGAGAACCTCTCGTTGATGTACCAATTACTTAAAGATGATTACAAGGTAAAAGGGGCAAACAGCGGCGAGCTCGGACTTACGCTTGCAGAAACTGCTAATCCCGATTTGATTTTGCTCGACATCATGATGCCGGAAATAGACGGCTATCAGGTATGTGAGCAGCTTAAATCAAATCCAGCAACCCGTGATATCCCCATAATATTTATCACAGCTAAAGCTGAAAGAGTCGATGAACAGAAAGGACTAAAACTAGGTGCCGTTGACTACATAACTAAACCGATTATCCCAGAGATCGTGAAAGCACGAGTTAACACACATGTGACGCTCAAAATGGCTTCTGATACCTTAAAAGGCAAGAATCAAATCCTAGAGCAGGAGGTTGAAAGACGAACCAAAGAAGCTTTGCGCCAAAAAGAAGAGCTTCACGCAATTCAAGATGTGGCCTTTTATGCCATGGTTTCGTTAGCAGAAACCCGTGACAACGAAACGGGCAACCACATTAAGCGTACCCAAGCCTACATAAAACGTTTAGCAGAACAATTATGCCAAAACTCGCGTTATGTTTCAGAGCTAAACGATGAATTTATTGCTCTATTACATAAATCAGCCCCACTCCACGACATCGGAAAAATAGGTATTCCAGACAATATCTTGTTGAAGGAAGGTCCCCTGACAGATGATGAGTTTCAGATAATGAAAACCCACACCACCATTGGTTACGAAGCGATTAAAAGCGCAGAGAAAGTATGCGGACAGCCAATGAAATTCTTGACGGTCGCAAAAGAGATCGCTTACTCACATCACGAACGCTGGGATGGTGAAGGATACCCATTAGGTCTTGCTGGTGAGCAAATTCCATTGTCCGCCCGACTCATGTCGTTAGCAGACGTCTATGATGCGCTAATCAACAAACGAGTTTACAAACCTGCCTTTTCACATTCAGACGCAGTGAAGATCATTTTGTCGGGGAAAGGAGCTCAGTTTGACCCTGCTATCACCGAAGCCTTCGCTGAAATTGCTGACGAATTCGATGCAATAGCACAAAAATACACTGATTAGATAAGACGAGTTCTTATGGAAGCTGCTGGAACAAGAATGAAAAACAAAAAAATCACCACACAATCGTGGGTGTGGCGTTCAATGGTCAAAACCGGAATCATTCCCCTCATCCTCGTGGAATCGGTTCTTATTGCCGTTTACCTGATAAGTAACCACTTTATCAGCACCGACAACATGGAGTACATTTACACACAAGTAAATGATGAGTTAAAGATATCATCGGAAAGAGAGGCGGCAATCATTCGGGAAAAACTGCTTTCAATAGAAAGCTTAACCGCATTATACAGCAACGAAACGGAACGTGTTTTATCAGAAGAACACACCATTGACCGCTCTGAAAAAGTTAACCTTGCAGTTAGCGAAGATGGCGTCTTGTACTCTAAAGAAGATTTAGGTGGTTCCGCTTCTTTCTACTCTGGCCTTACCGCCGACAAAGATTGGGAGAAGGTGTATAAGCTTGCTCACCTTGATCCTCTGATGAAGCAAATCGAAAAAAATAACGATTTGGTTGCATCGATCTACTTTAATTCCTGGGACTCTTACAACCGAATCTACCCTTGGTTTTATACCGTCGAACAGTATCCGGCCAAAATGGACATTCCAAAGTACAATTTTTACTACCAAGCTAACGCTGAAAATAACCCTGATCAGAAAACAGTTTGGACAGATGTTTATATTGATCCTGCGGGTCATGGCTGGATGGCATCCGCTATCGCTCCAGTCTATAACCAAGGTTTTCTCGAAGGGGTTGTCGGGCTTGATATCAAAGTCAGTGACATTATCGATAGCATTCAAAACCTAGCCATTCCTTGGGGGGGCTACGCTATTTTAGCAAGTAGTAACGGTACAATTATGGCTTTGCCACCACAAGGCGAACACGATTTTGGCCTGAAAGAACTCACTGAGCACAGCTACCAGCAAGCAATCACCAAAGAAGTTTTTAAGCCTGACGCGTTTAACTTACATAAACGCGACGACACCGCTGATTTGAGTATGCGTTTACTCAAGAACAACAACGGATTCATGCAGCTTACACTGAATGGTGAAAATAAGTTGCTCTCTTGGTCGACAATACCTGAAACCCAGTGGCGCTTATTGATGATTGTTGATGAGAACGAAATGTATGCAACTTCTCGTGCGCTAGAGGAAAAATACCAAAACATTGGTTATATTCTTATCTTCGGTTTAGTCACCTTCTACACTCTATTCTTGATCCTTATCTGGCGTTCTTCCAAGAAGATGAGCGAATTTATTGCTAAGCCATTAACCCAGATCCAGAGCATGGTAAATCAAGTCGGGCTTGGTGACTTTAATTTGGCTCATGAAGGTTTCCGTTTAAAAGAGCTTAACGAAACAGCAAACGCAATCATACACATGGGCGGCAAATTGGATAGGCTGACCTCTGAACTGACCGAGGCAAAACGGTCGGCAGAAGATGCTAACGTAGCCAAAAGCCAGTTTATATCGAATGTCAGCCATGAAATCCGCACCCCAATGAACTCGATTCTCGGGTTATCTCACATACTGCTAAATTCAGACCTCACATCTGAGCAGAAAAATAACCTGATGAAAATTGATAAATCTGGCAAACACTTACTAACACTGATTAACGACATTCTGGATCTTTCTAAGCTTGAAGCAAATAAGGTTGACTTTGAGAAGGCACCATTCGACATCCAAGCGACAATTCAGGATGTACATGACCTTTTTGAGCACAAATCCAGAAAAAAAGATGTTCATCTTATGACTAAAGTTGACCCGTCCATTCCTCAAATCGTTGGGGATCAACTTCGTATTAAGCAAATCCTCCTGAACTATGTCAGTAATGCCATCAAGTTTACTGAAGGAGGAGAGGTAACCATTGCAGTCAGTGTAATTCACAGAACCGAAAACCATATTCACTTGTACTTTAGTGTCATGGACACAGGTATTGGTTTATCTGAACACGACCAGGCCGTCGTATTTGACAGCTACCAACAGGCAGACGCCTCTACGACCAGAAAATACGGAGGTACAGGCCTCGGACTCGCTATTTCTAAGCACATTGCAGAGTTAATGGGCGGTCAAGTTGGTGTCGAAAGTGATCTAGATAAAGGGAGCAATTTTTGGTTTACCATTGAACTCGATATCGATCACTCCGGTGTATCAATAATTCCTAAGTGTAAAGAAATCTCAGAACCAGGTATCGTTAATACCACAGCTCTTCAACCGGAGTGTGATATTAAATGTTTCGAGGAATTTGAGTCCAAAGTGAACCACCTAAAGTCTTTGCTTGAAGAGTGCGATTTAGAATCTGAGTTTTATTATAGAAAGCACCAAGGTTGTTTTGAAAAACTCAACCCTGAACTGAGTTACGCTCTGTCTGAAGCGGTATCAACTTACCATTTTGGTGTCGCTCTAGATGTTTTGGTTCAAATCAAAGCCGAGTTGAGTCAATACAAAAAGACCATGGCTCTAAGCGAACAAGACGTTTAATAACCAATAAAAGCAGGTACGGTGTTCAAACTCGGTGCCTGCTTTTTTATGTGGATTGTACGCACTGACTTGGTGTCCAAAACTAGTGGTGTCGATCATTTTTTCAAGGTATGTTGTATCAACAAAACTCACAAAGGAATCACAGATGAGCAGTGGTCAAAGAGATATTACCCTTCGATTTTTAGCAGAACCTAGCGACGTCAATTTTGGTGGTAAAGTCCACGGCGGCGCAGTAATGAAATGGATCGACTTGGCAGCTTATGCATGCTCAGCCGCTTGGAGCGGGAAGTACTGTATTACCGCCTATGCGGGTGGGATTCGATTTGTTGCGCCGATTCATGTTGGTAACCTCGTCGAAGTAAGCGCAAAAGTGATTTACACCGGTCGTACCTCGATGCACATCGCCATTGACGTGCAGGCGAGCGACCCCAAAGAAATGAAAAACCGTCTAACCACGCATTGTATTGTGATCATGGTTGCCGTAGACGAAGAGGGTAAGCCAACAGATGTTCCTAAGTGGGTTCCTGAATCCGATGAAGACAAAGCACTAGAGCGCTCCGCCATTACGCTGATGAACATGCGTAAAGAAATCGGCGAAGAGATGGAAGCTCACGTTAAATACCTCAAGTAATCGCTACGCTAACCCTTCATAAACCGCTTTCCCTATTTTTGTGTGAAGCAATGTCATGGTTCTACCATTTGTTTCACACGCCCTCCTCCCCTGTCATAAATACTTCACCTTGCTTTGCTTAAATCCAAGCACTAATTTGGAAATGGATGAGTGTGGATCTTGGAACCAGTAAAAACCACCTTAAGTGAAGATACATTGACCAATTTAAAAGCAGTCGAATATCAATGGGTAAGAACGATGTATGTCGAGGGTTATAGCGAGACTGAAATTAACCATTATATTCAAACGTGCTTTGGTGGTGATGTGACCTTTGCCAACCTATTTCGTCGTGTCGCACTGCAGCAAGAAAGCTTATATACCTTGCTTCAACATGTTGGGTGCGCACCTTCCAGCCGCGAGTTTTAACCGCTAACCGTTCGATCTTCCCTTCAACCTTCAGCTTTACGCGATAACTTTTATGTGAAGTGCTACGCAGGCCACCGCCAAGGCTATGTGTAATCCATTACAAAGCCGATAATCTTGGTTTGCGTACACTAACATCAGCAATTATCTAATCATTGTTACTTGTTAACTTAATCGTGGTATACGAAAGCGTGTGCGTGGGAGTTTCTCGGCGTAAAGATAATAATTATACAAATATAAAAAAACCTGAGCCGAAACTCAGGTTATGGTTACAAGGAACTGTTAGTGATTGTGTCGTAAGGAACTAAGCTAACAGCCAGCTATGCGTAACGCCAATATAAGCACGACATTACTGATCGGCGGCCAAACCAAAAGTGTAATATCAGTGCTAAGTATAAGGGCGACCTTCTGGTCGCCCTTTTCTAGTTATTCTTGTCAACCTCAAAGACCAGTTGAGATTATCCTTTTACACCACCGGCGGTTAGACCACCAACCAACCAGCGTTGAGCAAGTAAGAATACTGCAGTGATTGGCACTGCTGATAGTACTGCAGCAGCAGCGAAATCGCCCCACAAGTAGTTTTGTGGGTATAGGTATTGCTGCATACCTACTGCAAGTGTGTAAGAGTCTACATCAGAAAGTAGGAGTGATGCCACAGGAACTTCACCGATTACCATGATGAACGATAGGATAAATACTACAGCTAGGATTGGCACTGACAGTGGGAGCAATACCAAACGGAACGCTTGCCATGGTGTCGCACCATCCAGTGCTGCCGCTTCTTCCAGAGAAGAATCAATACTTTCAAAGTAACCTTTAATCGTCCATACATGCAGTGCAATACCACCCAAGTAAGCGAAGATCAAACCACCGTGAGTATTTAAACCTAGGAACGGAATGTACTGACCAAGCTTATCGAATAGAGCGTACAGGGCAACCAGTGCCAATACTGCTGGGAACATTTGGAAGATCATCATCGCTTTTAGGATGGTGTTCTTGCCTTTAAACTTCATACGAGCAAACGCGTAAGCAGAAGTTGTCGATAGCGCTACAATCAGAATCGCAGAGATACCACCTACTTTTATCGAGTTCCATAGCCATGTCATTACCGGGAATGGAGGCGGTGTAACTGTACCGTCTGCGTTGGTCACAGAGAAACCGAGCGCCAGTTTCCAGTGATCCAATGTCGGGTTATCTGGGATCATACTGCCCGTTGCAAAGTTACCTTCACGGAATGAAATCGCGATGATCATCAGCAAAGGGAAAATGATCAGTGCCAAGAATGCCCACATCGCAATATGAGTAGCCCAAACACGATACTTTAATGACTTACCTTGTACCATTGCCATTATAATGTCTCCTTAATCTTGAGCTACTTTAGTAACACGTAGGTTTAGTAGAGCCAACGCGCCAACCAACAGGAAGATAAGTGTTGCTACTGCACTTGCCAGACCAAAGTCTTGACCACCAGCACCTTCAAATGCGATTCGGTAGGTGTAGCTTACCAACAAGTCTGTGTAACCCGCAGGTTCCGATGTACCAATCATGTTTGGACCACCACCTGTCAACAACTGGATTAGTACGAAGTTGTTGAAGTTAAATGCAAAGCTTGCAATCAACAGTGGTGTCAACGGCTTAAGCATCATTGGTAATGTAATGCGCGTAAAGTTCGAGACAAAGTTCGCACCATCGATAGCAGAAGCCTCATAAAGGTCATCCGGAATCGCTTTTAGCAGACCCATACATAGAATCATCATGTAAGGGAAGCCAAGCCAGGTGTTTACAATCAAGATCATGCTTTTCGCCATGAACGGGTCAGAGAACCAAGCAGGGCTGATACCGAACAGGCCTTCAAGTAGCAAGTTGATCTCACCAAAGCTTTGGTTGAACAAACCTTTAAAGATCAAGATAGAAATAAACGCTGGTACCGCATAAGGCAGAATAAGTAATAGTCGGTAAGCAGAGCGGCCTTTTAGCTCTTCCCACTGAACCACACTCGCCAGTACCAAACCGATAATTAGAGTAAATAGTACAGTTAGTGCAGAGAAAACAATCGTCCAGATAAAGATGCTAATAAATGGTTCTTTGATACCGTCATCTTTCCAAACACGCTCAAAGTTATGGGTGCCGATGCCAACGACGAAACCTGGTGAAACTGTACTGCCAACAAACTGACCACTTTCATCAATCGGCTGGTAGTAACCCGTTTCCATATTTGGCAGAAGTGTTTCTTGAGTTTGGTTGTTATAGAGAGCTTCACCATCCTCTTGTAGCGTATACAACGGTACAACGGCAGCAAACTTACGCAGACCACTCATGCGGATGTCATCACCACTTGGGAGATGAAGGTCAACACTGCTTAATGCATCACGATTACTCACGATGGTTTTGATTTGCTCTTTCTCACCAGTCACTTCTTGGATTGGCTCAAGATCTAAACCCGTTGCAGAGAAGCCTTGTAGCTGGAAAGTAGGCGTAGCCAGCAACTCACCGTCTTTATCAATGACAATTTGATGTCCCTGCTCAGTTTTGTATAACGTGAACGGGTAGCTATCACCACTTTGATACGTTCTGTCCAAAAGTACAGTTTGAGCTCGCTCGAAAGAGAGCTGGTTTTTCGCGCTGTAGTTAGTAAATGCCAGACCTACGGTATATGCCAACGGGAAAAGAATGAACAAAATCATCCCTGCAATACCAGGATAGATGTAGCGGTGAGCGTAAGTCTTTTTACTACCAAAAATGTACAGCGCTAAAGCAGTAAGAATAATCGTAAGAAGTGCAAACGCAATCTCACCGCGCGAATACATAAGAATTGTTGCGTAACCATTAAGAGTGCCGACTGTGCCTAAAAGCGCCCATTTAATAAACACTTTTTTGCTGCTCGGAAGGTTGGCTGCTGGTGCTGTCATAGCTTTTGTACCTTGAACTGACTGCATAGGGAACCTGCTAGCGAATAAAGAATATGTATAGAAAAGTAAGGAGGAGTTACCCCCTCCTTAAAAAGGTGTTACAGAATTATTTAGTCATTTGTTTTTCTGCATCAGCAAGCGCTGCATCTACGGTTTGGCGACCGTCAACAACGTTGATGATTGCGTTCTTAGCCGCACCCCAGAATGCATTCATTTGAGGGATGTTTGGCATGATTTCGCCGTTCATTGCGTTATCCATTGTTGCCGAGATTCGAGCATCAGAATCTAGCTCACGTTGGAATGAGTTAAGTGCTACCGCGCCCAATGGCTTGTCATCATTAACTTTACGCAGACCATCGTTAGTTAACAGGTAGTTTTCTAGGAATTCTACCGCTAGGTCTTTGTTTGGTGATGCAGTGCTGATACCAGCAGTTAGAACACCAACGAATGGCTTAGAAGACTGACCTTGGAATTTAGGTAGTGTAGTAACACCGTAGTTGATGCCAGACTTCTCGATGTTGCCCCAAGACCACGGACCGTTAATCGTCATCGCAGTTTCACCTTGGTTGAACGCAGACTCAGATACTGAGTAATCCATATCTGCAGAAATTACGCCTTTGTCTACAAGAGCTTTAACGAAAGACATAGAGTCTTTCACGCCCTGCTTAGCGATACCAGCGTCTTTAACGTCGTAGCCTTCAGAAGTGTATTTGAACGCGTAACCACCATCAGCAGCCATTAATGGCCAAGTGAAGTACGGTTCTTTTAGGTTCCACATGATTGCAGACTTGCCGTCTTTCTTAAGTTTCGCGTCAAGCTCGGCAACTTCTTCCCAGCTCTTAGGTGGGTTAGGAACAAGATCTTTGTTGTAGATTAGAGATAGAGACTCAACCGCTACAGGGTAGCCGATAAGTTTGCCGTCGTAACGAACTGCATCCCATGCGAAATCAACGATACCTTCCTGGATTTCTTTAGAAGGTTTGATTTCAGCCAAAAGGCCAGCTTCCGCGTAACCACCAAAACGGTCGTGTGCCCAGAATACGATATCAGGACCGTCACCAGTCGCTGCTGTTTGTGGGAATCTATCTTGAAGGCCATCAGGGTGAGCCACTGTTACTTTAATGCCAGTGTCTTCTTCAAACTTCTTACCAACTTCAGCAAGGCCGTTGTAACCTTTGTCGCCGTTGATCCAGATAGTCAGTTGCCCTTCTTCGATGGCAGCATGAGCACCAAATGACCCCAAAGCAACAAGAGTACCTAGTGCTACAGCGCTTAACTTTTTCATGTTCGTATCCTTTGTTATATTTTTGATGTAGGGCTAGTCCATTGAGGTTCAGCCGTATTTCGACATATATCATCTGAAATAATCCACTATGTCTCATCCTCCTAATCCCTACGCCCTATCAATTATGGCGTATTTTCGTGATCTATATCGCCATGCATAGGAGACCCAAATCACAAAAAGGGCTTTTGTCGTGATCCACTTCAACTTTAGGTGGTGTGATAATGTGATTTCCGCCCAACTCCTTAATTACTCCTCCCTTTTTACTCCTCCCCGCCTACTCCCCCCACAATTATTTCGATTAGGAGGATGTGACAAATGGAACAATCTTAGAAACTGCACCCATCCAAGAGTGGATGGTAAGAACCCTTTCCCAGCAATACCTATACGTTAGGTGAAAATATGCTGGTTTTGCATTGCCATACGAGTGGAATGTCATTAATTGGTGTTGTTTGTGGTTATTTTTTCACGGGGGAGACAACGCTATTGATGTGGGGGAGAGAAACTCGTACTTGGCTGTGACGGGTAGCACTTCTTAGGACAATTGATTGAAGTGCTACCCTACTTTTCTTATCGACCACCTTAACTTACCGATTCCTACTGTTACTGCTCGCTAGATAATTCATATAATGATGAGTGGTGAAAAATAAAAATTTGATCGAGGACGAGCTACATGGCGAGTGTCACGTTAAAAAATGTTTGTAAAGCGTATGGCGACGTATTGATTTCTAAAAACGTAGATCTGGAAATTAACGAAGGTGAATTCGTTGTTTTCGTAGGTCCATCAGGTTGTGGTAAATCTACCCTACTACGTTGTATTGCCGGTCTAGAAGACATTACTTCAGGTGATTTATATATTGGTGACGAGCGCATGAATGACGTTGAACCATCCAAACGTGGTGTTGGTATGGTATTCCAGTCTTACGCTCTATACCCACACTTAAACCTTTATGACAACATGTCGTTTGGTCTCAAGCTAGCGAAAGCAGATAAAGCTGAGATTGACAAACGTGTTGAGCACGCATCAGAAATCCTACAGTTAGGCCACCTGCTTGAAC
Organism: Vibrio sp. J1-1; assembly: GCF_021728395.1. Taxonomy (GTDB): domain Bacteria; phylum Pseudomonadota; class Gammaproteobacteria; order Enterobacterales; family Vibrionaceae; genus Vibrio. Next base: position 226,514 of record NZ_JAKKCM010000001.1, read on the forward strand.
GCCAACCAAAAGCACTTTCAGGCGGTCAACGCCAACGTGTCGCGATTGGCCGTACCCTGGTTTCACAACCAAACGTGTTCCTGCTGGATGAGCCACTGTCTAACCTTGACGCGGCACTGCGTGTAAACATGCGTTCTCAAATCACTAAACTACAGCGCCAATTGGGCTGTACGATGATTTACGTTACGCACGATCAGGTAGAAGCGATGACGATGGCTGATAAGATCGTCGTTTTGGATGGTGGTTATGTCTCTCAGGTTGGTAAACCTCTAGAGCTATACCATTACCCACAAAACCGTTTCGTTGCAGGCTTTATCGGTTCTCCGAAAATGAACTTCATGAGTGTATTTATTGACGAAGCCGAAGCAGAACGCGTAAAAGTTCAGCTATCTAACGGCATATCATTCTGGATTCCTGTTGACGGCACAACCGTTAACCGCGGTGACCGTATGTCTTTGGGTGTTCGTCCGGAGCATTTACTACCCGCTTCTGAAGCAGACGCAAGCATTCACGGTGAAGTGATGATTGTTGAGAAACTAGGTAACGAAACTCAGGTATACCTAAATCTTGACGGTGCAGATGCTGACGTTATATTCCGTCAACCAGATACGCTAGCTGTTGATCTCGGAGATAAAATAGAAATTGGTATCCCTGCACATCGTTGTCATCTATTCCATAGTGATGGTCGTGCATGTCGCCGCCTATTTAAAGAGAATGGCGTAGACGTCGAATAATTAATTCACCTTTACTCCTTATCAATCCCTCTCAATCGAGAGGGATTTTTTATATCTAGCCAAATAGAGCAGGCTAATCACCAGAATCCCCCATAGCAATACGCGGAATGAAAAGCGGATGCTTTTGGTATTCGCCTTTACTGTGTCTGCTATTCGTAGTTTCTCTTGACGAGTTTAGTCAGCTTTTTATCGCCAGTCGTACATTTAGCGTTGCGCATCTCAGTACCAACTGAGGATTACTAAGCAACGTGCATTGAAATAAGCACCTCGAGGTTATTTAGGTATCGCTATATAATGCGATGAAATAATCTTGAGAAGTGAGTGCTGCATGTCATCTCATCCAACAACCATTACCTTTTTTGAATTCCTGACCCCTTTGATCACATCGGGCAAAAAAACCATCACAATACGGGATAAATCAGAAAGTCACTACATCCCAAATACTGAAGTGGAAGTCTTTACTTTAGAGACAAACCGTAAGGTCTGCGATATCAAAATCCTATCTGTAACCCCACTTAACTTTGATGAAATCAATGAGTTCCATGCGGAACAAGAAGCCATGGAGTTACCCAAATTAAAGCAGTTGATTCGGGAAATTTACCCCGATACCGACACACTGTTCGTTATTGAATACCAATTAACCAAAACAAACTAGACGACTGGTCTAATTTTAATTATAGTATGTCCCATGAACACAAAGACTAACGACACACGCCAACATATTCTCGAGGTCGGATACGAGCTAATCGTAACCCGAGGCTTTACGAGTGTTGGACTTTCCGAGCTCCTAAAAGCGGCAGCGGTGCCGAAGGGCTCGTTTTATCATTACTTTAAGTCTAAAGAGCAATTTGGTGAGGCTTTGATTGAGGCTTACTTCGATCGCTATTTCCGCAAGCTAGGTGAACTCTTTACGAATACCGAGCATAACGGATACCAGCGTCTGATGAGCTACTTTGAGGAGTTGGTAAAAGTTGAACAAGATGTATGTAATGCGAACAAATGTCTGTTAGTCAAACTTAGCGCTGAAGTTTCTGATCTTTCCGAACCAATGCGACTTGCACTGCGTCGTGGAGCTGATAAATCAATTCAAGCCATCGCAGACTGTATTGATGTGGGTATTCGAGATGGTTCTATTGCAAATGGTGATAGTGCTTTATTAGCAAGGCAACTCTACTATCTTTGGAATGGCGCAAGTTTACTTAACAAGCTGTATCAAGATCAGACAGCACTGACGCAGAGTCTGACCTATACTCAAGATCTGCTGCAGAATACACGCACTTTATCGTAAGTGACTTCAACGCAGTAAGAGAACAACCCTATTAGTGTCTGTTTGAAGCTAGCCTTCTGCAGATACAAAATACTTTCCCGCTCTCATAGCGGGATATTTTGCAACAGAAACTAGACGACCGGTCTAATTTAAAGGTGAAAATAACATGACAGACGCACTTAACCGCAGAATCGTACTTGCATCACGTCCACACGGTGCACCAACAACTGAAAACTTTAGACTGGAAGAAGTGGCAAAACCAGTTCCACAAGATGGTGAAATGTTGTTAAGAGCCGTTTACTTATCACTAGACCCTTATATGCGCGGTCGTATGAGTGATGCAGAATCTTACGCGGAGCCTGTTGCGATTGACGACGTAATGGTCGGTGGTACCGTATCTCAGGTAGAAGTTTCCAATCACCCAGATTATGAAGTTGGCGAGTGGGTGCTTGCTTATACTGGCTGGCAAGATTACGCAATTTCAACTGGCGAAATGGTGATTAAACTGGGTAAAAACCCACAAAACCCTTCGTATGCATTAGGCGTAGCGGGTATGCCAGGCTTTACAGCATACATGGGATTGCTTGATATTGGCCAGCCAAAACCTGGTGAGACCATCGTCGTTGCTTCAGCAACTGGACCAGTTGGCTCAACGGTTGGTCAAATTGCTAAGCTTAAAGGCTGTCGCGTTGTTGGTATTGCAGGTGGTGAAGAAAAATGTCGCTATGCAAAAGAAGAGCTTGGCTTCGATGAGTGTATCGATCATAAAGCCGAGGATTTCGCGCAACAATTAAAAAATGCGTGTGACAACGGTATCGATGTTTACTTTGAAAACGTCGGAGGCAAAGTATTTGACGCTGTGATGCCACTACTGAATGTTAAAGCCCGTATTCCTGTATGTGGTTTGATTTCTCAATACAACGCGACTGAGCTTCCACAAGGAACTGATCACCTACCACTGCTGATGTCCAAAATTCTGGTAAAGAGAATCAAAGTACAAGGTTTCATCATTTTTGATGACTACGGACACCGTTACGATGAATTTGCGCAAGACATGAACCAGTGGTTGGCAGAAGGAAAGATCCAATACCGTGAACAACTCGTACAAGGCCTGAAATATGCACCAGATGCGTTTATGGGTCTGCTCGAAGGAAAGAACTTCGGCAAACTTGTCGTACAGGTAAACAACCCTCTGTAAATATAGGATAAAAAATGATTAAACTTCACCATCTCAATCAGTCTCGCTCGAAGCGTATTATCTGGTTACTTGAAGAGCTCAATGTAGACTATGAAATCGTGCCGTATACACGTGACAAAGTGACTTTTTTAGCTCCTCCAGAGCTTAAAAGTATACACCCACTTGGCAAGTCACCAGTGCTCGAAGATGATGGTGAAATCATCATTGAATCAGGTGCTATCACTGAGTATCTGATTGAAAAGTACAGCGATGATCAACTTGCTCCAGAGCGTGGAACGAAAGCTCATACGCAGTACTTGCAGTGGATGCACTTTGCTGAAAGCTCAGCGATTTTACCAATATTGCTGAAAGTCTTCGTAGGTAAAGAACCGGCTCAAACAGAGTTCCTATCAGGCTATGCAGATAAAGAAACCATGAGTGTTTTGAGTTACTTCGAGCAAGCTTTGCAAGATAAAACCTATCTGGTAGAGGAACGCTTAACCGGGGCAGACATCATGATGTCTTTCATCGTGGAATTGGTACATAAGTTTGGCATAGGCAAACATTTCCCTAATATTGAACGTTACGGGAAACAACTTGCCACGCACGAAGGGTTCTCAAAAGCAGAGCAAATCGAAGTTAAATACGCTTAACTATGCTCCTTCGGTGTAATAAGTTCACCGAAGGGCTTATAGCCAAATATGCTCGACATTCTTGGTCCAGAGAGAACAATTCGCCGCAGATTAGCGGTGTTCCCTGGACCAATTGTTCATCATTTACAACAGCCCCTGACGTCTAACAAGACCCTTCACATAAAAATCAAACGTTTCAACGTAGTCCGTTTCTGATTTCACCCAGTTCTAGACCATAGCTACCAACTATCACTTCAATAAGTATAATCAGCTTCCCGTTAAGTTAATTCCGTCATAGTCTTTCTTAAAGGCGCTACGCACCATTGGACTTTGTAGTTGAGAGCCAATAATCCTAACAAGGTAAGAAGAAAATAGAGGCGCAGTACGCACCTCTTATTCGTAAGGAGAAAAGTATGATTAACTTCGATTTCTTTAAACTCTTCGATACTCAAGAGTTGTTTATCTATTACTGATTTTTAGCCACCGCTTTAATAAGTACCGAGGTATCCATACGCCCAAGACCATCAAGCTGTAGGTCTGCATATTGTTCATCAACCATTTGGGTCAACGGGAGCTGCAAACCAACACGCTCAGCCTCTTTAAGGCAGAAACCAAGATCTTTGCGCATCCAGTCAATCGCGAAGCCAAAGTCGAATTTATCTTGCGCCATAGTCGTGGCACGATTTTCCATTTGCCATGACCCAGCAGCGCCATGTTTCAGTGTTTCGACCACTTGTTCAATATCTAAACCAGATTTTTGAGCCAATAGCAGTGCTTCACTCAAACCCTGTAGTACACCTGCAATGCAAATTTGATTGACCATTTTGCAACGTTGTCCCTGACCATTCTCACCCAATAGCGTGATCTGTTTTGCGTATACATCCATCGCAGGAGCAACCTGCTCAAATACATTTGTGTCACCGCCACACATAATGGTTAGCACTCCATTTTCAGCGCCGGCTTGGCCTCCGGAGACTGGGGCGTCGATAAAATGATTACCAACCTTGGTGCAAGCATCAGCCAGTTCGACCGCCAATTCTGCAGAAGTCGTGGTGTGATCGACGAATACCGCGCCCGCTTTAAGACCAACCAGAAGCCCTTCTTCGCCATAAACAACACCACGAACGTCGTCATCATTACCTACACAGGTAAATACAATGTCACATCCCTCAGCCGCTTCCGCCGGTGTTTCACAGGCAACACCGTTATACTCTTCCGCCCACTTATCCGCTTTAGCTTTTGTGCGGTTGTACACTTTTGTCTCGTAGCCCGCTTTACTTAAATAGCCTGCCATTGGGTAGCCCATCACACCCAAACCAATAAATGCTACACGTTGTTTTTCCATTGCCTGCTTCCCTAATCAACTGAATTTAGATGTTTTGTAACATGCTACTAAAGATTTCTGATCATTACACTCGCAAATTATTCAGTGTTTCATAACGAAATAGGTGAAGTGCAGGATCAGGTTTCGGTAACCATTTAAATTCGCGAGAAATACAATGTGACTTATGTCAGAATGCCCTATCACTCAATAAATCGGCAAAGTAATGAATTATCAAGCTGCTATTTTTGATATGGACGGTTTGCTTCTTGATACAGAGCGTGTCTGTATGCGCGTGTTCCAAGAAGCCTGCGAAGTACAAGAACTTACGTTTTACAAAGAGGTATACCTGTCTATCATTGGGCGTAATGCCGCAGGTATTGAAGCAATTTTCCGCAAAGCTTACGGAAATGACTTAGATCGCTTACATCAAGAATGGCGAACTCGTTACAACGCCGTGGTCAAACACCAGGCTATTCCTGTAAAAGAGGGCGTAGTAGAGCTGCTAGAATGGCTGAAAGAGCAGAATTTGCCTATCGCAGTTGCGACGTCGACGGCTAAAGACGTCGCCAAGATTAAGCTTGAACTTGCCGGGTTAAGCAAATATATCGATAACCTGACGACAGGCTGTGAAGTCAGCAATGGTAAACCTGATCCGGAAATCTATTTACTAGCCGCTAACAGACTGAACGTTGAACCTACGAAATGTCTGGCTTTTGAAGACTCAAACAATGGTGTGCGTGCCGCTGTCGCCGCTAATATGTCGACCTACCAGATCCCAGATTTGGTGGCGCCATGCGACGAAGTACGCCAACTCGGTCACGCTATCGTCCCTTCACTATACGATGTGCTGAAAGAATTGAAACAAACGCGCTAACACTCGGTCATTTAAATAAGCTCAGCCTAATGGTTGAGCTTTTTCATTTTTAGCTTAATACCAAATCGCCTGCTATTTTTTATCTGTCTCTTATTTTGTGCTGTTGCCACTCGCAACGCTTCATGTGATCAATCATAGAGACGAACGAGTATAAGTTTGCAACAAAGTGTCACCGTACCACTCACAGCACAGTTTTACGGTATTAACTCGTTGATAATGAGAATTATTGGTTCATACGAAACCAGTCAGCCAAAAATATAAAATGGAGAGTGTTATATGTCTTTACGTTTATTAGCAGCAACCTTCGCACTTGTTGGAGTGAGCTTTGGCGCACAAGCCAGTGCCGAGTGTGAAGTATCTCTAGATGCTAACGATATGATGCAGTTTTCTACCAAAACTCTGAGTGTGCCAGCAACGTGTAGCGAAGTAACGTTGACTTTGAACCACACTGGTAAAATGCCTGCACAATCAATGGGTCACAACGTTGTTATTGCAGATACAGCGAACATTCAAGCCGTCGGTACCGATGGCATGACAGCAGGCGCTGATAATAACTACGTGAAGCCCGATGATGAGCGTGTTTATGCGCACACTGAAGTCGTCGGTGGCGGTGAAAGCACAAGTATCACCTTCAGTACGGAAAAAATGACGGCAGGCGGTGACTACTCATTCTTCTGCTCATTCCCAGGCCACTGGGCGATCATGCAAGGTAAGTTTGAGTTTAAATAAAATGAATAACAAAAAGGGAAGCACAACAGCTTCCCTTTTTAGTTGAACAATCAGTAACACTAAGAGTCCGATGTTAGTTCATGATTACTCAGTCAGAAAACCACCTGTCTGGTGTTTCCACAACTGTGCATAAACCCCGTTTAGTTTTAGGAGTTCCTGATGAGAGCCCTGTTCGATAACTTGACCATTATCCATCACAATCAAACGGTCCATAGCAGCGATAGTCGACAAACGGTGAGCAATGGCAATCACGGTCTTCCCTTCCATCAATACCTCTAGGTTTTCTTGAATCGCAGACTCCACTTCAGAATCCAGTGCAGATGTTGCTTCGTCCATAATAAGAATCGGCGCATTTTTAAGTAGCACACGCGCGATAGCGACACGTTGACGCTGACCACCAGAAAGTTTTACGCCACGCTCACCCACTTCAACATCATAGCCAACATTACCTTGCTCATCTTTCAGAGTCTGGATAAATTCGTGCGCATGTGCCTTCTCAGCGGCGGCTATCACAGACTCCGTAGAGGCAGCTGGATCGCCATATAGAATGTTGTCTTTGATTGAACGGTGCAGCAAAGATGTATCCTGAGTGATCATCCCTATGTGCTGACGCAAAGACTCCTGCTTTACCTGAGAGATGTCCTGTCCGTCAATGCAGATTTTACCGGAGTTCACATCATAAAAACGCAATAGCAAGTTAACCAGCGTTGACTTACCTGCACCAGAACGCCCAACAATGCCAACTTTCTCACCCGGTTTAATCGTCAAGTTTAGGTTCTCAAGTACTGACTTTTCTTCGCTGTAGTTGAAGCTAACGTTATCGAAACAGATTTCACCTTGTTGAATTTGCAACGGTTTCGCATTCGGTACATCTTTCACTTCAACGTCATTAGAAATAGTGCTAATACCATCAACAACGGTACCAATATTTTCAAACAGTGTACTGACTTCCCACATGATCCATTTCGACATGCCCTGTACACGCAGCGCGATGCTGATACCAATAGCAATCGCACCAATCGTTACTGCCGCATCCAGCCACAAATAAACCGAAATAACGCCAATAGACAACAGCAGTAAGTAGTTGATTGAATCCACACTAAACAGCAAGCAAGTCACCATACGCATCTGACGGTATACCGTAACCAAAAACTGCTTCATGCTGCTTTCTGCATACTCAAGTTCGCGCTGCGAATGGGCAAATAACTTAACCGTAGAGATGTTGGTGTAAGAGTCTACAATACGCCCTGTCATCACAGAACGCGCATCTGCTTGTTCGGTCGCCACTCGCTTCATTTTCGGAATAAAGTAGAGCTGGATCAGGATATATAATGCAAGCCAGATAACGATAGGCAGCATGAGCAAAACGTCGGCCTCACCCATCATCCATATCATTGATACAAAATAGACACTGATGTAGACCAATACATCCAGCAGCTTCATCACGGTTTCTCTCACTGCCAGCGCACTTTGCATTACTTTTGTTGCAACACGACCAGCGAAATCTCTCTGGAAGAAACCAACTGCTTGCTTGAGTAAGTAGCGATGAATCAGCCAGCGAATCGACATTGGGTAGTTACCCAGCAGTGTTTGGTGCATCACCATCGCATGTACAAAGCTTAATGCGGGCATGACAACCACAACGAGGAAGAGCATCATCAACATTTGATCGCTCTGATCTTGCCAGAAAGTGGCGCGATCTTGGTTAGACAATATATCGACTAGCTCACCCATGTAGCGTAACAGGGTGACTTCCGTGATCGCAATTAGCGCACTAAACACCGCCATGACAATAAGCGGCACTTCAAATCCACGCGTATAAAAACGACAAAAGCCAAACAATGTCTTGGGTGGCTTTTCGGTTTCATGCAGGGGAAACGGTTGGGTTAGTTTTTCAAACCAATTAAACATAACAACTACTTTGGTTATATCGATCAAATTTGCTGACGTTTTACTATCTTTTGATGCAAAAGTCAGTAAAATACACAAATAATAATTTAAATGATAATAATTATAGTTTAGCTTTTTGTTTAAAAATAGTTGTCGGGTATGTATTAATGACAAATCATAACTCTCTCGCCATCGCTGTCCGTAAAGCGTTGGTTTGTGCTATTGTGCCAGCTGCAGTGGTTCCGTTTATAGCACACGCACAAGCTGATTCAACTGAGATGGAAACCATCACAGTCACAGCACAAGCACTTAAAGTCGAAACTCCAGCAAAAGAAACACCACGCAGTGTTTCCATTATCTCTGAAGATGAGTTGCGTGTCCGCGCACCACAAAAGTTAGATGAAGCATTACGTTACACATCTGGTGTCACCTCTCAACCTTACGGCTCTGATAACGACACGGATTGGTTTAAAGTACGTAGTTTCGATGCCGCAACTTACTTGAACGGCAACCGTTTGTTCCGCGACGGCTACTACACTTGGCTCGTTGAACCATATGGTTTGGAAAGCGTTGAAGTCGTAAAAGGCCCATCAGCCATTCTATTCGGTGAATCGGCTCCGGGCGGCGTCGTAAACGCCGTGCAGAAAAAACCAACCTTCACACCACAAGGTGAAGTGAAGGTTGCAGGTGGCAACAACAATCATCAATCGGTTGGCTTTGATATCGCCGACGAAGCAAATGATTCCGGCACCATGCGTTACCGCTTGGTTGGCTTAATGACAAACCAAGATGGTGAACTGGACGATACAGAAAATGAACGTTTCTACCTCGCACCAAGCCTAGAAATCGATGTTTCAGATCGTACCATGCTGACTCTGATGGCGACCTATCTAAAAGATGATGGTGTGCCAACTAACCCATTCTTCCCAGCTGCAGGTACGCTAGTCGACTCGGAATACGGCAAGATCGATCCATCAACTAACTTAGGTGAACCAGATTACGACAAGTATGAACGTACTCAAATCTCGCTTGGTTACTTACTTGCACATGATATAAACGATACTTGGACGTTTTCACAAAATCTCAACTACGGCTATAACGAACTATTCCTGCGTAGTGTTTACAGCATGCCATCTCCAGGCTGGGATTTAAACGACGACTCGCTTTACTATCGTGGAGTTGTATTCCGTGACGGCAAAAATCAAAGCTTCACTTTCGACAATAATGCGGTTGGTAACTGGATGACGGACAATGCCGAGCACACTGTGTTAGTGGGCGTTGATCTGCAATATCACAAAACGAAGGGTGACGAACAAGACAACTATTCATTCGGTACCGTAAACCCATTTAATCCGAGCTACGGAAACTACACACCTCTGGACTCCGCAGATAACATCAAGCGCGAGATCGACAAGTATCAGGCAAGTGTTTACTCACAATACCAACTAAAATTCCACGAACAATGGATTGGAAATGTTGGCGCCCGTTACGATTGGGTGAAAACAGAGAATAGTGGTAAAGGTGCAAGCGTCGATCAGAGTGAGTCTCGCAATGATGGCGAACTGTCTCTGAGCGCTGGCCTAATGTACCTTGCAGACAACGGGCTTTCTCCTTACGCCAACTACTCACAATCGTTTGAAGTAATCAGCACGATAGATAAAGCAACGCATAAGCTCTACAAACCACTCGAGGGGGAGCAAGTTGAAGCAGGTGTTAAGTTTGAACCGATCTTTATGGATGGCTTCATCAACATCGCATGGTTCGATATCACACAGAAAAATGCGCTGGTCACCAACCCATCAACTTGGGTTGCTACTCAAACCGGTGAAGTCACATCAACTGGCGTCGAAGTTGAAGGGACTGCTCAGTTGACTGACGACCTGAAACTGCTGGCGAGTTACACCTACACTAAAGCGGAAACGGACGAGACTTACGGCAAGGGCACGCAACAAGCGGGGCTTATTCCTAAGCATCAGGCGTCTGCATGGTTAGATTACAATGCATACCGCTTAATTCCAGGTCTGAATGTAGGTACTGGTGTACGTTATGTAGGCGAATCTAAAGACAACCCGGCGAGTTCGGATTTGACTGTGCCATCTGTGACACTTTGGGATGCGTCTGTCACTTATGACATCACTTCACAATGGCAAGCTCAGCTCAATGTGAACAACATTCTGGACAAAGAGTTTATCTCTGGATGCGATTACTACTGTTACTTCGGTCAGTCTCGCTCTGTGATGCTAAACGCCAACTACCGCTGGTAATTGTTTTTCCTACTCCCCTCCTGTGAGGGGAGTATTTAATCTTGAGACCTATCCATGTTTCAACTATCTAATATTCAGATCGTTCGAGGTGGACGTAAAATACTCGCTATCGATCAGCTTAACCTCCCAACCAATGAACTCACCGTAGTGCTTGGTCATAATGGTTCAGGGAAATCTACCTTGGTTAACTTGCTTTCCGGGCAAATGTCACCAGACAAAGGATCCGTCGAACTCAACGGTCAAAACCTCTCATCACTTAAAACCAAAGAACTGGCGAAGCAAATCGCCTACTTGCCGCAAAAACTCCCGGCTTCCGCTGGATTAACGGTAGAAGAATTGGTTCGTTTGGGGCGTTTCCCATGGCGCGGCGCGCTAGGTCGCTGGAACTCTGAAGATAAGCAGATCATCTCTCAAGCGATGCAGCGTACCGGAGTCACTCCATTCTCTCAGGCTCTGGCAGATGATTTGTCCGGAGGTGAGCGTCAAAGAGCCTGGGTATCCATGTTGCTCGCTCAGCAATCACCGATTCTGATTCTCGATGAACCGACTTCTGCGCTAGATGTTCATCATCAGTTTCAGTTAATGGCATTACTGTCAGAGTTGAATAAGACTGAGAACGTCGGGATCATTGTTATTTTGCATGACTTGAACTTGGCGCTTCGCTACGCAACTCACATCGTGGCACTCAAGAAAGGGCAAATCGCTTTTGAAGGCAAAGCCGAAATGCTTCTCGATGAAGAACGTTTGTCGGATCTCTACGAGTCACCAATCACACTGATCGACCACCCGACTCCGGCAGACACCCTTGCCAGCCGTAAGGTAGCCGTTGTATGCGCTTAGTACTTCGTTTTCTAGAACGCCTCAGCACATCAATAGCTATTGCTAGTATGCTATTTCTCGCACCGGCACAGGCTGAAATAACCATAACTGATACATACTCTACCCACACTTTTGAGCAAGTACCTCAGCGTGTGGTTACATTAAACTGGGATATACTCGAGCAGGTTCTTGCGTTAGAAATTGAGCCTATTGCTGCGCCAAACTTATCGGGCTATCGTCAATGGGTAGTCAATCCTTATGCGTCAGAAACCATTGAAGATATTGGTACTCGTGCTGAACCGAATTTAGAAAAAATCGCCAGCTTTAACCCAGATGTCATTTTAGCCGCCTCACCACAGCAGGATCTCATTCCGTTACTATCACAAATAGCGCCTGTGATTTATTTGCCAAACTTTTCAGAAAACGAAGCGGCAGCAGAGACGGCAATCCGTCATTTCCGTACGCTGGGAAAACTGTTTGATAAGCAAGATCTTGTAGAAGAGAAATTAACCGCTTTAAATCGATCGTTTGAACAAATGCGACTACGTATCCACCAGCATTATCCCGATCCGTTAGAAGTACTAGTGATGCGCTTTTCCACTCCGAATTCGGTGTTTTTGTCTACAGAAAACTCAACCACAGATTACGTGGTTAAACATCTGGGGTTAACCAATCCAATACATGAGTCACCCCAAGCTTGGGGAGTAAAACAAGATCGTATTAATCGTCTGCAGTATCTTGAAGACAGCTACATCTTATACGTACAGCCCTTTCCTCAAGAAGACAAATTGAAGGATTCTCCTCTTTGGCAAGCCATGCCTTTTGTGAAAAAGCAGAGAGTTAACTCAGTCAAAGCCGTTTGGGCATATGGTGGAGCCATGTCTTTACAATACATGGCTGAGGCCATCACCGAGAGTTTAATTGAGTTGGCACCAAAACAATGAGAATAAAACAATACATCGGTTACTTGGCACTAATTCTGTTGCTTAGTGTTTTTAGTCTGCAATTAGACACAAGCTTGTCATTCGGCGCACAGTGGGGACTGCTGACTCAACCGGAACTTGGCAGTGAGTTTCGTGACGTTTTCTTCCTTCAGTCTCAATTACCGAGACTATGTATCACCCTACTCGTCGGTGCAATGCTTGGACTAACAGGCAGCTTGATGCAACAGCTGACACAAAACCACTTAACCTCACCTCTCACACTAGGAACATCCTCTGGCGCTTGGCTGGCATTGGTCGTGGTGAATATCTGGTTTGTAGATTGGGTGGCAGATTATTCAGCTTTGGCAGCCATGGCAGGCGCACTTATCGCGTTTGGGCTGATCGTATCTATCGCAGGCATAAGAAACATGACGGGCTTGCCTCTCGTGGTATCTGGCATGGTAATTAATATTCTGCTCGGATCCGTTGCGACAGCCATTATCATCCTTAATGCTCAGTTCGCGCAGAATATCTTTATGTGGGGTGCAGGGGATCTCTCTCAATACAGCTGGGACTGGTTTGAGTGGTTATTGCCACGTTCTGCAATTGCACTCATTATTGTTCTGATAGCACCGCGCATATTAACACTCTTAAAACTCGGTCAAGAAGGTGCTGCAGCACGAGGGTTGGCCGTACTCCCAGCATTTGGTGCTTTAATGGTCATGGGGATCTGGCTCGTATCAGTGTCCATTACCGCTGTCGGCATCATCAGCTTTATCGGTTTACTGACTCCGAATATCGCCCGTGCGATGGGAGCAAGAACGCCTCGTGACGAACTTATAAGTAGCCTGTTACTTGGCGCAACGCTGCTACTCGTTACCGATTCACTCGCTATCTCATTAAGTTTATGGCTGGAAGAAATCATTCCTAGTGGCGTTGCAGCCGCCGCCATCGGAGCACCAGCTTTAATATGGTTTACTCGTAAAAAGCTCACAGCAACGGATCAGCTCAACCTTTCCATGAGTCAGGGCAAAACACAGCTATCAAAAGTAACAGTTGCAAGCATAATCGTCATGAGTTTCGCGGGAATACTGGTCTACTCACTAATTACTCATGGCGCGAATGGCATCGAAGTTGCGCTACCAGGAGAGTTTCAATGGCAACTGCGCTGGCCTCGCATGATTACTGCGCTTGCCGTCGGCATCGCGCTCTCTGTTGCGGGAATCATTTTACAGCGTATTGTCTATAACCCATTAGCCAGCCCAGATATTCTAGGTGTGTCTTCCGGTGCGACATTTGCGATCATAATCACTGGCGTGATTTCCGGTTCATTGCTTGCCTCCTTCAACTGGGGCGTCGCTTTTTTAGGCAGTTTGACCGTCTTAGTGTTGTTACTGCTAATCGGTAAACGAAGTCAGTTTAACCCTTCGAACTTCGTATTATCGGGTATTGCGCTTTCTGCTCTGCTCGAAGCATTAGTTCAATTTGCTTTAGCTCAAGGTTCTGGTGAAAGTTATAAGATCCTACTGTGGTTAACAGGTTCGATTTATCGCGTTACCTCCCAGACTGCGGTCATGTTGACCATCGCGGTAATGATCCTTTTTGCTAGCGTGTTTGCTATCTCCCGATGGTTAACTCTGATCTCTATTGGCCGTGCATTTTCTAATGCGAGAGGACTAAACCCTTCGGTTGCCAACACCATAATGCTGACTATCGTTGCCTTACTGTGTGCATTTTCCACCGCGACAGTCGGCCCCGTGGCTTTTGTCGGTCTGGTAGCTCCTCACATGGCGATGATGCTGGGCGCCAGAAAGGTAAAAGAGCAGCTGCTAGTCGGTGGTTTGATTGGCGCAACGCTAATGCTTTGGGCTGATTGGCTGGGTCAGATAGCCATCTATCCTAGCCAAGTGGCTGCTGGAACCTTGGTCGCGATTATAGGTAGTGCTTACTTCTTATTCCTGATGCTTAAAAGTAAGTTCAGCTAGATAAACAATATCCGCTCTCAACATAGAAAGGCCGTTCGTTTAACAACGAACGGTCTATTTTTGTCTCCCGTCTTCCTAAACAGCGACCAAGGAGCGTGATTCAGGATCTACTTTCCGCACTCTTTATGATCAACGTTATTTCTTTAACTTCTCAGCACACTGCTATTAGATTCCTAGTCTCGCTAGAGCTCGCTGGAATAACGCAGATAAAATTCATTAAACGATTGGAATTTCTCTCAACATAACGGGTTATGTTTTATCTAAGTGGGTTGTTTGATGTCTAGCGGGAAACGTTGTTCATAAAGGTCCATAAAATCTTGACGAATCAGATGCTCCAAGTGATTCGCTTTATCCGTTGGGCAAAAGATCATGACATGCACGCTCTGCTCACCGGTCGCATTACTAGAAATATGAATATGCGGTTCTGCGCCCGGCAGGTCAACACCCGCGTGTTTTTCAATCATTGCGTTATAGCGATGGGCAACGTCGCTGAAGTAACTGCAATGCTCCTCAATTTTCTCTGTTAGTGGCGTCAAAAGTGGGTATAAATTCACAAAGTCCCTAACTACGACAGAGAAATTATGATAAACATACCGCTTCATAAAATTCAGGTTTTTCACCGGATAAGTGAAAAACATACTGTTTGGTAAGGTGGCTGTTTTCCCAGTGTAATGATATTGGCCATGATGAAGGTCGATCTCTTGAATCACTGTCGCCATCATATTGTGGTCAATCACTTCACCACATAATTTCCCAACTTCTATCCAGTCGCCAACCCGAAAAGAGCGTGAACTGGCACGCTGAATAGAACCAGTAAAACACAGAATGATTTCCTTTGAGGCCACCACTATCGCCACCGCAATCGCAGTAACACTTAATGCGAACTCACTGATTTCAGACTGCCAAAGAACGAACAGAATCAACAACGTGATGGTAAAGGTGCCATTTTTCGTTCTCGACATCCAACTACGCTGCTTCTCCGAAAGAAGCGTGTGATCACCACGAATCATAGAGAGAATGGACCGACGCGTTAACCACGCGGCAATAAGAATTAACGTGGTAAACAGCATTTTATGGGCCAGTAGAAAACTGACGACCAACTGCACTTTTTCCATTATCAACTTCCTGCTATTGAACTATTGATAAATCTTTCTCAGAGCAGGCAACAATAGCAAAAAAAACTTTAACTTGTCCGTTTGAGTTTCTCTAAATGATATAGAAACACATAGATTTCGGTACAGACAGACCGAATCCTAATCGGTTTGAAGTCAAAACGTCTTTTGAGGTGTTTAATCTTCTCAAGCTTGCTAGCCAGGGTTAACTAAATCGATATCCTGAGATAATATATAATCCATCAATAAATTCGGACGTTGATATTTCATCTATCTAGACAGGCATCGAACATTCGGCAATATTTTCTTTTGCCCAGATGAGCGCTTGAACTCTATTTTTCACTTCAATTTTCTTAAAAATATTATGTAAGTGAGTCTTCACTGTATTTTCGCTAACAAACAATTGTTCAGCGATTTCTTGATTCGACGCCCCCATTGCAAGAAAAGTGATTATTTGCATCTCTCTTCTCGTTAATATGCTTGGGTCATGGTTGTATACTGGCTTGATGTTCTGACGAAGATGAGTAATGTATTGCTGCGAAAATTTACGACTGAACCACATGTCACCTTGTAAGATCTTATCAATGCCAGTTTGTAGCGTTTGGAAGTCATCTGAAGTATAAAAAATACCCGCTAACGTGTTCCAAATGAAAAGGTCTTCGGTAGAGACGTCTCCATCACAGTTAATAAGGATTTCTCTAATCCCCCTTAGCTCTGACTTTTTGAAGTTTCGGTATAGCGAACGTATATCTTCTGTAAGAATACTGAAATCTAAAATAATGGCGGAAATGAGCTGACCTTGAATCGATCGGCTGGTAAGGTTTTCTGGCGTTATCAAAACAACGCTTATACCGAGTTTCATTTCTAAAACATCCTTCAATAACGAAGACTGTAAACTCCCCTCAGTAATTAAAATGATATCCCCTGTAGTGTGATACTCCATACCGCAAACATTCCTCTAACCATATAGATTGCAATGCATAATAGATTTGGTTAGAGCGTCAACAATGTCAAGTATGAAAATGACTAATACGAGGCATGTAACACACTGATATAAAATAAGTTTGTTTAAGTTTAGTCAATAGGATAAAAAAGGGAGTAAACACTCCCTTTTATTAGTGAATCGGCACCGCATTCTTTTGGTTAAACTTGCCGAAATACTGCTCGAGAATCTCTGGTGTCAGTTTGCCTTCTGCTTCTAGCTTTTTAAGTTCTGCAGCTATCGCCTTCTGCTCTTCTAGCGAAGGTAGCTTAACTTCTTCTTCCTGAGAGACCTCTTGAGACATTTGCTCTAGCTCTTGTTCGAAATCATTCATAGTACTTACCTAAATATAACCATTGAACTTTTAACTGTCTTTATTCTATCTAAGTCTACCGCTTCACGCTACCAAGCATCTCATATCCGCCATCACTCTACTCGTATCGCCGACTTTAAAGGCTTGTAATACTTGTCAATGACCCAATATTGAAAAGATAAGTTTCAAGGTCTTACTAGGAACTTTTTCTACCAAGTAAATGACCAATACTGATAATCAACTCAAATGGATATCGAGAGTCCACAACATGCATAAATCTAACTTCGAAACACTTCAACGATACCTCGAGTCTCAAATAATTGGTCAACAGGACTTGGTCAAACAACTCTTGATCGCCCTACTTGCCGACGGGCACATTTTGGTTGAAGGTCCTCCAGGGCTCGCAAAAACCCGAGCAGTCAAATCATTGTCCGACTGCGTTGAAGGGGATTTCCACCGTATTCAGTTCACTCCCGATTTACTGCCTGCGGATTTAACCGGTACTGATATCTTCCGACCAGAAACTGGGGAATTTACTTTTCAGTCAGGCCCTATCTTCAACTCACTCATTCTGGCAGACGAGATTAACCGTGCGCCCGCGAAGGTGCAGGCAGCCATGCTTGAGGCCATGGCTGAGAAACAAGTGACAGCAGGGCGCCACACCTATGCGTTACCTGAACTATTTTTAGTAATGGCAACTCAGAACCCGATCGAACAAGAGGGAACCTATCCGCTTCCAGAAGCACAGCTAGACCGTTTTTTGCTGCATTTAGAAGTGAATTATCCGGATGCTGAACACGAACTGGCGATATTGCGTATCAACCGAGGGGAAGCGAAAGGCGAAGCCGCACTCGAACGTCCGAGTATCAGCCAACAAGATATCTTCACCGCACGAAAAGAAGTGCTCGATATTCATATGGCAGAAACGATCGAGCAGTACATCGTGCGTCTGGTGATGGCAACACGTCAAGCGAGTGAGTATGACAGCGAACTGGATAAATGGTTAGCGATGGGTGTCAGCCCCCGAGCCACGATCGCGTTAGACCGATGTGCTCGTGCTCATGCTTGGTTAAAAGGGCGAGACTTTGTTTCTCCAGAAGACGTACAAACGATGGCATACCCCGTTCTGCGTCACCGTTTGCTACTGAGCTATCACGCACAGGCAGAAGGCATAAGTGCAAATCAAGTCATTGATAAGCTACTTAACCTTGTTGGCAGCGCATAAAATGGGTAAATAATATGTCTGCAACACAGCCATTGCCACCTCATGCAAATGGGGTGACGTTAACCTTAGAAGAACTGCTGCATCATCGCTCCCAATCGATTCGATGGTTACCACCAGCGCAAAGTATTTGGTCACAGATGAGCGGTAACCATACTAGTCGCCAGAAAGGTCGTGGTATGGACTTTATGGAAGTACGCCAATATCAGGCCGGAGATGATATCCGCAGTATTGATTGGCGAGTCACCGCGCGCACTGGCAAAGCGCACACTAAATTGTTCGCCGAAGACAAAGAGCAAGCGGTGATTTTATACATCGACTTAAGCTCGAGTCTTTACTTTGGCTCAAGGTATGTATTGAAGTCGGTACAACTGGCACATTTTGCCAGTGTATTAATCTGGCTAACGCTAGCAAAAAAAGACCGCATCGGGGCCGTTATTGACGACGGGCATCAATGCCTGGAGTTCCGTCCCTCGTCCTTACAAACGCAGGGACTGAAGATCCTAAATGCCATTATCAACACGCATAATGAGCAACTATCAGTGATGGAAACAAATGGACGCCGTTCTATGCCTTATTCCCAAGTATTCGAAACACTGCATACGTTGACACCAAAAGGCAGTGAGTTGATTTTGCTCAGTGACTTTTCACAAACTGGCGAAAAAGAATTAACTCAACTACGTCGGCTTAAACAACACAACTCCGTCAGAGCCATTCAGTTTTTTGATCCATTAGAAAGGGGAGAAACAGACTTCCGAGGACAAGTAAAAGCGTCTGATGGTCGTCGTAGTCAGTGGTTCAACTTTGGTTCCAAAGGAGAGAGAAGAGAGCTCGAATCGCACTTTAAGGCTCATCAGGAATCCATCAAGCAGCTATGCCATTCGATGGCGATTCCATTTAACAGCCTCTCCAGTGGCTCTTCATTGATCCAGCAATTAAGCTAGCAGCCTAACTCAAATAGCAGTAATAACAATGACAACAAATAACCGAAGCCTAAACCTTGAACCTTTAATTTTGCCTAATGCTCCCGATTGGTTGCCACTCGCCTGGGGATGGTGGGCACTAATTACAGGTATTGTGTTAACTCTTTTAGGCATATACCTGTATTTCAAATGGCGTACTAAGCGTCTGCGCGCTAAACGAACAGCACTAAAGCTTCTGACAAACTCGGTGACGCCTCATACCCCTTCTTCTGCTTTAGAGATCTTACGTCAGGCAGCGTTGAGCTACTTTCCTCGCGAAGATATTTCACCGCTCACTGGCACAGCTTGGTATGAATTTCTGGATAACCACACCAAAGAAAGTCGATTCTTAGATAAACAGCAACAATGGCAGGCCGCCTTGTATCAGAAATCTTCTCAGGGAGAGCACCAGGATTTAATTGAAGACTGTGTTTTCTGGATAAGCCACGCTTTACCACCGAAGAAAAGAGCCAACACCCGTGACTGAGCAAACCTTAGCAACCGGCTTTAGCCAATGGTTGAATATTGAATTTGTCTGGTGGTGGGCACTGCTTTTACTGCCCCTACCCTTGCTTGTTTACAAGCTGCTGCCACAAGAAAGCCAGCGAGCTGAGATTAAACTGGCTTATTTACCGGACAATACACACAGCAACAAGCCGAAACAATGGCTGCAAAAAACCTTATCTATCGCCATATGGACCTTGTTAGTCATCGCCTGTGCACGACCAGTTTGGTTTGGCGATCCAATCGAGTTTCAACCGAAATACCGCGACTTAATGTTAGTGGTTGACCTTTCTGGTTCAATGCAAAAGGAAGACATGAATTTGGACGGTGAGTTTACCGACCGACTTACCGCTGTAAAAAAAGTCTTATCTGATTTCGTGACGCAACGTAAAGGCGATCGCTTAGGTGTTGTGTTGTTCGGCGATCATGCCTATTTACAAACCCCACTCACCGCAGACCGACAAGCAGTCATACAACAAATCAACCAAACCGTTATTGGATTAGTCGGGAAAAGCACCGCAATGGGCGACGGCATTGGTTTGGGGACTAAAACATTTGTCGATAGTGACGCACCTCAGCGCGTAATGATTTTACTGAGCGACGGGGGAAATACCGCTGGTGTTTTAGATCCGATAGAGGCGGCAGAAATCGCCAAGAAATACAACGCCACGATTTATACCGTAGGTATAGGCGCGGGAGAGATGATGGTAAAAGAGTTTTTCATGACTCGTAAAGTGGATACAGCAGCGGATCTCGATGAAAAGACACTGACCCAAATAGCCGAAGTAACAGGAGGCCAGTACTTCCGCGCAAGAGATGCCAAGCAGCTTGAAAGGATCTACGAAACCATTAATCAATTAGAACCTGTCTCCAGTGACACACAAACATGGCGCCCTCAATCCGAATGGTTCCGCTACCCACTGAGCGCTGCATTGGGGTTATCTGTGTTGTTATTCTTCCTAAGGAGAAAACATGGCTGAGTTTATTTTCCTCCATCCGCTTTGGCTGACTGGACTGATCGCGATCCCCATCGCGCTCACTCTGAATAAAAAACTGGCGGGCAAACGATCGGCGCTCATTGCCCCTCATTTAGCTAGAGTGTTGGGACATTCAGTGCAATCAAAGTGCTACTTTACCATTTGGGGAATCTCATGGGCCTTAGCCTGTATTGCACTGGCAGGGCCAAGTTGGCAGTCGAATGAACGCCCGAGCTTTAAATTGAGTCAAAGCCGCATTTTGGTACTCGATATGTCGCGATCTATGTACGCGACGGATATCAAACCAGACCGATTGGCGCAAACTCGCTATAAAGCTTTAGACTTACTGCCTAGCTGGAAAGAAGGTGGGACAGGGCTTATCGCTTACGCTGGTGATGCCTACAACTTAAGCCCTCTCACGACAGACTCAAACACGTTGGCAGGCATTATCGAGAACTTATCCCCTGACTTGATGCCTTTTCAAGGGTCTAATCTGCCTTCTGCAATTCAGTTAGCGTTAAGTCAGTTTTCACAAGCAGGGACAAATCAAGGCGATATCATTGTGTTGGCCGACGATCTTGACGACTCTGAGCTAACCAACTCACTTAATCTATTGAAAGGTAAAAATTTCCGTGTGTCTGTACTTGCAATAGGCACTGCAAATGGTGCGCCTATTGCACTTCCAAATGGTTCCCTGCTCAAGAATAACCAAGGGGCGACGGTAATCGCTAAAACTCACTTAAAAAACTTACAGACACTCGCCAATGAAACAGGTGGACTCTTTGTCCCGATCCAATATAGCAATCGTGATGTAGAAGCAATCGCATCTTTTACCAATAATTCCGGTAATAGCTTTGCTGCGAAACAAAACGATGAGGTGCAAACTGGCTCGCGAATGAATAATGGTTTTTGGCTACTGCCAATGCTATTACTTCCTGCAGCTTTGCTTTTCCGTCGTGGCGTAATTTGGCTATTTATCGCAGGACTCACACCGATGACTTGGACCGCTAAAGTCGAAGCAAACCCATTCTTAAATGACAACCAACAAGGTGCCCAGCTCTATCAACAAGGCGAGTTTGAAAAGGCACAAGGCGTGTTTACTGACCCAAATTGGAAAGGAGCTGCGAGCTATCAGGCCGGAGATTATAAAACGGCCATCGAAGCATTTTCTGATAATCCATCCGTTGAAGGACGTTATAACCTTGCAAATGCTCTGGCTCAAAACGGCCAGCTCGAAGAAGCAGCAGACCTATATAAACAATTGATTGCGGAAAAGCCAGACTTCGATGCCGCCCAGAAAAACCTCTCAGTGGTAGAGGAGAAACTGAAGCAACAGCACCAACAGCAACAACAGCAACAGCAACAGCAACAGCAACAGCAACAGTCACAAAATCATCAAGACACTGAAAATAAAAAGGAAAATACACAATCAGAGCTAAAACGTAACCATCAAAGAGACGACAATACGTCTGAACAAGACGGTCAGCCGATGAAGGTAAAGGCTCAACCAGACAAATCACACCAGGATGATCCTGAATTCCGCCGTTTGGAGGCTGTGGAAAGCGCGCGAGATCCAAGCTTTCTGATTCGCGCACAAATGCAGTTGCAAGCGCAGCAAAAACAACGTCCACAACAATCTCAAAAGGAGTGGTAAGCCAGTGATGAACAAAGGCGTAAAACTGGTCTTTATTCTTTTGACCAGCTTGTTATCGAGTGTTTCGGTAATGGCTCAAAGTCTTGAAGCAAGTGTCAACAAAACTCAGGCCGTGAAGAACGAAGTGATCAACCTCAGGATCATGGCGGACACGGAGTTAAGTTCTGATACGATCGATTTCAGTGTTTTAGAGAAAGACTTTTTCTTAGGGCAACCGCGCTATGGCCGCTCTAGTAACAATATAAACGGGCGTAAATTTTTACGTACCGAGTGGACTATCTCTATCGCGCCAATGAAGGAAGGAATATTAACCATTCCAAGCTTTAGTGTAGATGGAATGCGCACTGAGCCAATAAAATTGCGTGTAACGGCTAGTCAAACAGAGCCTAAGCTCGATGACCTGTTCAGCTTCACCATGAGCGTCGACAATCATACCTTGTATCCTCAGCAATCAGCCAATTTACGTATGCAGCTCATTATCAAGGCGGATACTCGTCGTTTGGACAACCCTAAGATCATGCCTCCGAGCATTGAAGGCATGAAGCTCGAACCCGTTGGAGAAATGCAGCAAGGTCAGCGAGTCATCGATGGTCTTGAAGTGACGGTCGTAGAGCAATCTTTTCGTCTGACAGCGAATACTGCCGGTACTTACACGCTAAATGGTCCGCAACTGACTGGCTCTTACATTTATGGCGATAGCCTAACTGGCTCAACCAAGGTAATGCCGATCCAAACCAACGTTGAACAAATGCCGATTACAGTTAAAGCCATTCCTGCGGAGTTTCAGGGGAAATGGTTGCCAGCCTCGGCGTTAGAGATGACGCAAAGTTGGCAAGACGACGAGGGTAACAAGTTATCGCCAAGCGAACTGAATAAAGTAAAGCAGGGCTCATCCATTACTCGCACTATTCAAATCAAGGCGCGTGGAACCCAAGCCGAGTTCTTACCTCGAATTGATATGGATTACCCAGCTTCATTGCGTGTATATCCAGAACAACCGCAGTTTGAAACAACGCGAGATGGCACGCTGATCATGACTGTGAAACAAGTGATCATACCAACGGAAGTCGGCACTTATTCCCTGCCCGCTTATACACTGAATTGGTGGAATAGCAGCCAAGATGACGCGAAAACGGCAACACTCGATGCAATCGAACTGGATGTAGAGAAAAGTGATATTGGCTTGATTACCTTGCCAGAAACGACTCTGCCACAAACGCCGGCAACGACAGCGATTCCTCCCACTCAAGGTGGCGTCAATGAGAGCTGGAAAATTCTGACTTTTGTCTTCGCAGGATTGTGGGTAATAACATCAATCATCACGGTTGTGGTTTGGAAAAAGCGTCCTCAGGAAAGAAAAAACCGTGAGATAGATTCAGAAATTTCACTGAGCGTTGACGGACTTGAGGCTGTTATCAAGCAAGGTGATGCCGCCAAAATTGAAAGGGTCGTTAGCGAATACTTACTGGCCAATCGAGAGTGGTTAAACTCAGCGGCAGTAGAAGCGGTTAAGCACGATCTTGAAGTGATGAATCAAGCACGTTTCAGTGCCGAGCAGCAGCCTTGGAACTCAGATTCTTTACTCGCCAATATTAATAAGCTGTCAAAGGCGAAAAAAGCCCAACCTAGCCCTCAGCTTGAAAAGCTATAAAAAAAGCCCCTCATAAAGAGGGGCAAAGTTACCATCGCTTATAGTTATGTAATTATGCCAATAAATATTACTGATTAACCGAAGTCACCGTTCACGTAACCTTGCGTACGGTCATCTTGTGGGCTGCTGAAGATCACTTGCGTATCGTTGTGCTCAACCAGTTCGCCCATCAGGAAGAACGCAGTGCGGTCAGAAATACGACGCGCCTGTTGCATTGAGTGAGTCACGATAACGATGGTGTAGTTCTTCTTAAGCTCTTCCATCAATTCTTCGATTTTGTGGGTTGCAATTGGGTCAAGTGCCGAAGTTGGCTCGTCCATTAGAATCACATCGGGTTCCATTGCGATTGTGCGTGCAATACACAGACGCTGTTGCTGACCACCTGAAAGACCAAAAGCATGTGACTTAAGGCGGTCTTTCACTTCATCCCAAAGTGCAGCGCCACGTAGTGAACGCTCAACCACTTCATCAATGTATTTTTTGTCTTTAACACCCTGAGCACGTAAGCCGTAAGCCACGTTCTCGTAAATGCTCATTGGGAATGGGTTTGGCTTCTGGAATACCATACCAACCTTGATGCGAAGATCAGATACGTCAATGTTGCCGTAGATGTCTTCACCGTCCATTGCCAACTTGCCTGTGATCTTCACGCCTTCGATCAGATCATTCATGCGGTTCAAACAACGTAGCAATGTTGACTTACCACAACCCGATGGGCCAATAAGCGCCGTTACCTGACGAACAGGAATAGGTAGGTTGATTGATTTCAGTGCTTGGTTTTCACCGTAAAAAAGGTCTAGGTTTTCAATATCAAACTTGTTCATGTTCTTAATCTCTTAAATCTTGAATTCGTGTCTTTTAACGTGCGTTCTTAATTGGTTTTGTTAGTAAGTTGCGGTGTTAAAACGTCTTGCAATCAGTTTAGTCACCATGTTGATCAAAAGAACAACCACGATGAGCACTGTTGCGGTACCGTAAGCCTGATTCCATTCTTCAACGGTAAACAGTTCGGTAGTCAGTTTGTAAAGGTGAACGGTTAGCGTACGACCTGAATCGAATAGAGAATCCGGAATACGAGCAACCATACCTGCTGTCAGGAACACCGGAGCAGATTCACCAATGACACGACCAATACTTAGAATGACCGAGGTTAAGATACCTGGCATTGCGCTCGGAAGAATCAAACGCCAGATAGTGTAAATTTTAGAAGCGCCAAGGCCGTAAGAGCCTTCACGATACGTTTGTGGTACTGCCATTAGCGCTTCTTCCGTAGTACGGATGATAACTGGCAGAATCAGAATACTTAGTGTCAGTGCACCCGATAGAATCGAGAAGCCAAGACCAAGAATTGCCACGAAGAAAGTCATACCAAACAGACCGAAAATGATCGACGGGATACCTGCCAGGGATTCAGTACAGAATCGAATCACTTTCACTAAACGGCTACCGACTTTTGCGTATTCAGTCAGGTAGATTGCCGTCATGATACCGAGTGGCGCTGCCACAGCGATAGATGCGATTACCATATAGATGGTTGACACAATCATCGGGAAGATGCCGTGCTCATCGCCAGTACGTGTGTAATCGTCAGTAATGAAGTTCCAATCTACGTGTTGCAGACCGTTTGATAGGATGTACCAGATAATCCAGAACAAAAAACCTACCGTTAATCCAGCCGAGATCCAAACGAAAGCGGTAAAGACGTTATCTTTGAACTGGCGAGCTTGTTTTAATTTTGCGCGATCCATAATTGTCACCTTTAACGAGCGATTACTTCGCTTTTTCTCGGTTTAGGTAAAGAAGTACAGCGTTCAACGACATGATGAAGACCAGAAGTACCACACCAGTTGCGTAAAGTGCGTTCGCGTGAACACCACTTGCGTAAGACATTTCAATCGCAATGTTCGCCGTTAGTGTACGTGCAGAGTCCAGAATGCCTTCAGGCATGGCTGGTGCGTTACCCATCACCATGATGATTGCCATCGTCTCACCTAAAGCACGACCGATACCAAGAATGACACCCGTCATAATTCCCGAGCGAGCCGCAGGAACAAGCAATTTGAAAATGGTGTAAATTTTTGAAGCGCCAAGTGCCAAAGAACCTTCTTTGTATGCGCGAGGCACAGCACGGATAGACGTTTCAGATACCGTAATAACAGTAGGTAGAATCATCACCCCAAGAACGATGATACCGGCAAGAATCGTGTTACCCGCTGGTACATTAAAGATATTTTGAATCAATGGAACGATGATAACCAAGCCGAAGAAGCCGTAAACCACAGAGGGGATACCGGCCAGTAGTTCTACCGCTGGACGAATGATGTCGGCCAAACGCTTTGGTGCTATTTCAGCGATAAAGATTGCAGTCAAAACACCAACCGGAACACCAACCATCACAGCGCCAGCCGTTGAAACGACGGAAGCAACAATCATGGTTGCGACACCGTAAAGCGCAGGTGGGAGCCAATTTTGACCTAAAACGATGCCCGAAACCCCAACTTCTTGAAATGCGGGAATACTTTCTCGAACAATAAAGTAGGCGATTACGGCTAATGATACGATGCCGATTACGGCACTGGTTAGGAACAAGCCGTGGAAGATACGCTCTTTCCAGTCTACACGACGTTTCTCGCGCAGACCTAGCTTGCTGATAGCTTTAGCGTCAGTATTCATAAGCTTTTCACTATTTGTTGCGATGGTCATTTTAAAAATCTCACGGTTCTCGGCAATAGCCGGTGAACACTATGAATAGAAAGGCTCAGCCCTAAACGGTGGGCTGAGCAAATTTAAGCGCCTCGATAGGATTAGTTAACTGAGATGTAACCGTTTTGGTCAACTAGCTTTTGAGCATCTTCAGTTAGCATCCAATCTAGGAATTTTTGCGTTTCAGCAGATGGCTTGCCTTCTTTGTAAAGAACAAGGAATGGACGAGCTACTTTGTAAGAACCGTTCTTAACGTTAGCGACTGTCGCATCTACGCTGTCGATTGCTAGAGCGTGAACCGTGTTGTCGACAGTACCTAGAGAGATGTAGCCGATTGCGTATGGGTTAGAAGCAACCATAGTCTTCAGAGCACCGTTACCGTTAGCAACTTGCGCACGTTGAGAGATAGCAGAAACTTTCTTGCCAGAAACTTTCATTTTAAGAGACATGATGTCTTCGAATGCACCACGAGTACCAGAAGCAGTATCACGAGTGATTGCTACGATTGGCTTGTCTTCGCCGCCCACTTCTTTCCAGTTTGATACTTCACCTTTGTAGATAGAAGTAACTTGTTCCGCAGTCAGGCCTTTCAGGTTGTTCTGTGGGTTAACAACAACAGCGATACCGTCACGTGCAACAACTTCTTCGATAAGAGTTGGTTCTTTTTCTGAGTCTTTTAGATTACGAGAAGACATACCTAGATCAGCCGAACCATTTTTTGCTGCTTTTACGCCAGCTGAAGAACCTGGACCTTGAACTTCGATAAATACTTCTGGGTTCTTCTTCATGTATGTTTCAGAGAAAACTTCCATCAGTGGAGTTACGCTGCTAGAACCCACTGCAGAGATAGTTTCTTTAGCAGAAACAGGAGTCACTGCCATTGCGCCTAGAAGTGCGATTGCACCGATTACTGTCTTTTTCATCACAATTTCCTTAAAGTGGCTTTATTGCCGTTGTGTTTCACTTGAACGGTGCTCACTTTAGAACTCGAATGTGACAGTTGTGTTTCACTTAATTGAAGCCTCTATGACACATTACTCATCCCTGATGGAAATTGGCCTATTAATCTGACGTTTACCTTTCCTCTCAATTTATTTTTACTATTTCGCTACATTACCTTCACCACTTGAATAGCCATATCAAATTTGAACGCTTTTGTATAACGCCAAACTACAGAAATATAACTCTAAACTATTGATTTAAAAAAGAGATTAATTAGAATTCAAATCTAATAATAAAACACATAATAATTCATTCAGTTTGAGGTTAACCATGCGTCAATTTCTAAGCGCGCTATCTATTAAATTGCAGGTATTTTTACCTGTTTTGTTTACTGTCGTTTTACTCGTTATAGGACTCACGGTCGGGATAAATAAGTTAGATCAGGCATTCAATAAGGTTTCGACGTCCACTCAATCTCTCGTCGTTCATAAAGATGAGCTGAGCGTCATTGTCGACAATACCTATGGGATGCGCATTAAAGCCATTTACAGCCTTTTTCAAGCCGAGGATGTTCAATCCCTAAATCAAGAGCTATCACAACGACAAGTTGAAAGCCGGGCATTGTTAGATTCCATTAATGATTTGCCAGGAGTTCAGTCAGAAGTCACCGCCATGCGCGAAGCAATGAACCACTATGTTGACTTCACGCGTCTCACCATGACGCCATTACTTGCTCAAAAGCACGCGAGTCAATACGCCACTGCTGACTTCAATCAGAAGTTTGAGAATGCCATGGAACATTATCGAGTCGCCGGTGAAGAGATGATTACCGCGATTGATAACCTGTCAGAAAAGCTGAATCAGACCGTAATCAGCGACGTACAAGCCAACGGAAAGGTGCATTCTGACACCTTGACTCAAAGTGCAATATCCATCGCAATTATCCTGTTAGCCGCATCTCTGATTAGCTGGCTCTTAGCCAACTATATTGTGGCTCCAATTCGTAACTTACAAAACACTATGCGTGAGGTCGCGAAAGGAAATCTGTTAGTTACAGCCGAAGAAATCGGAAAAAACGAAGTGTCCCAACTTTCACATGATGTGAACCAGACAATCGTTCAGCTACGTAACACCGTCGGCTCTCTGGTTCGTATTAGCGAAGATGTCGCTTCTGCTTCCACCGAGCTTGCCACGGTCATGACACAGAGCAGTACCAATTCCGATCAGGAAAAACAGGAAGTCGAACAAGTCGCCTCAGCGATCAATCAGTTGGAGTCTGCAGCCGCTGAAGTCTCCAATAATGCACAACTGGCAGACGGCGCTTCGACAGAGGCTCGACAGATCGCCACAGAAAGCTTAAACATGTTCGAAGAGAGTACTCGAGCAAGCGCGAAAATGGCCGACCAGCTTAATGCTGCCGCTGTGGTAGTCACTTCATTAAAAGAACAATCCGAGCAAATTGGACATGTTATTGACGTCATTGAAGGCATTTCTGAGCAAACGAATTTGCTGGCACTGAACGCGGCAATAGAAGCGGCTCGCGCAGGTGAAAGTGGTCGTGGCTTTGCTGTCGTGGCGGATGAAGTGCGCATGCTCGCGGCCAGAACTCAAGAGTCAACCAAAGAAATCCAGGTCATTATTGAGGATCTTCAGCAACAATCAGGGACAGCAAATGAAAGCATGCACTCTAGCCTGGCTATGTTAAAAGACAACCAAGCGATTGCGGAAGAAGTCAGCCTTTCACTCAATAACATCAGCCAGGCTATTTCTGATTTGAATGCCATGAATACACAGGTAGCGACCGCCTCAGAAGAACAGAAGCAAGTGACAGCAGACATCAACAATAACTTGTCAACTATCTATCAACTGGTCAGTGAGAACGTCACAGGCATTACTCAATCAGCGGCGGCTGCACAAGAACTGTCTGGCTTGGCAGAAAAGCAGCAACAAGAACTGAAACAATTCCAGATTTAGTCACTAACACTGACGATTTGTGTGAATATAAAAAAGCTCCGCGATTTTTTGCGGAGCTTTTTCTTGGCTAGAACAGAGTTAATATTCTAGAAATTAATCTTCTGCCTTCGGTTCTGCTGGCTTCTTCTTAGGGATGAAAACATCATCTCCAACAGACACAGTTTTGTAGAAGGTCTTGTCTCGCTTAACTGGCTTCTTCGCGACTTTCTTAGCCTGAGGACGCGCTTTTTTCGTCGTCGCTTTCTTATTACGCAAATCTGGTTTAGGTGGCTTAAGCCCTTTGAACTTACCTTTTAAGTCCTCGAAAACAGAGAACGACAGATCTTGTTGTAGGTATGCTTCAACACGTTTAAAGCTATCCCAGTCTTTTGGACCCACTAGAGAAATCGCATCACCTTTATTACCAGCACGGCCAGTACGGCCAACACGGTGAACGTACTCTTCTGTGTGCTTCGGCATATCAAAGTTAATAACGTGAGTCACTGTCGCAATATCCAAACCGCGAGAGGCTACGTCAGTGGTGACCAGAATTTTAAACACAGCGCGCTCAAACTGGCTCATGATGGTATTACGTTGCGTCTGGTTCAGGTTACCACTCAAAGCAACAGCCTTAAGTTTTTTCTCGTTCAGCTTCGCTGTCAGACGCTCAGTATCATCTCGTGTTGCCGTAAAGATAATGACCTGACGGTATTCAGCTTCAGCAAGGACGCGTTCAAGAATCGCTTCTTTATGATCAAGGTGATCACATAAGTAGAATTTCTGCGTGATATCTTTGTGTTCTTCGTTAGAGACACCGATGGAAATACGTTTTGGTGCATTCAGCATCTCAGAGGCAATGCTGTTTACTTCCGCATGATCTAACGTTGCCGAGAACATCAACGTCTGACGACGACGGTGTTTAGCGGCATTGTGAATACGGCGAAGCTCTGGTGCGAAGCCCAGATCCAACATACGGTCCGCTTCATCCAGAATCAGAGTTTCTAGGCCGTCAAGAAACAAAGAACGGTGCTCTAAGTGGTCAGCTAAGCGCCCCGGTGTTGCCACGATGAATTTAGGGTAACGACGCAGCGCTTTCACTTGATCGTTAAAGTTTTCGCCACCAAGAATTAAGGTTGCTTCGTAAGACAGACCGACCAGCATAGAGCGAAGCTCACCATATACTTGTTTGGCCAATTCGCGCGTTGGCGCCAGAATGACAGCTCGAGGGTCTTTAGCAGTAAACGATTTAGTCTTAAGTGACTTGTGAAGCATCGGCAATACAAACGCCAAAGTCTTGCCCGAACCCGTTTTCGAAGATGCCAATAGATCCTTGCCTGCAATCGCAACAGGAATTGCTTGCTGTTGGATCTCAGTCGCTTTTTTGAAATCGTAGTGTTTTAGGTTCTTCAACAATCGGTTGTCTAGGCCTAGATCTTTAAATTGCAAAGTATTCTCCAATAAATCAGTCAATATGAGCGCTCTGTAATGTCATTCCGCTCTAACGTAGCAATAAATAAAAGCCCGCTATAATACCGCAAATCATAGGAGTATAGATAGAGATCACACAAACTAATTACTGAAGAAAAAATAGAGTTACTTTTGAGACTCATTCAAGTTGAAGCTGCACAGCTTCAATCTATGCCCTAAACTTATGTTCATTAGTACACGGTTGCCATGGCGATAACACGGCTTATTCGGGCTTATACCTGCATATTGCGTTTATTTGCGGAGAGAAGCTTTCATTTGCGTCAATATCGTCTAAATTATTGATATCAGGAACGTGGCAAAAATACCTGCCATGAAGACTGTTGTTGGAGTCAATGAAGGGTTGAACACTGTCTTTTGTTAGGCTCAGGTAAAAGTTAACGTCAGGTACTCCATGAAATTCTTGGATTTTTTTGACTTTTGCTACATCATGTACTGATACAATGTATCCACATTTAACCTCGCCTCTAACAAAAACTATGGAGCGAGACTTTCACTATAAGCAAGGAGTTCTTATATGAACAAAACGTTGATCGCAGCTGCAGCAACTTCAGTACTTCTACTAGCAGGTTGTGCTTCTTCTGATGACGCAACTACAGCTAAACTAGACGAACTAAGCAACCAAGTTAGCATGCTAAGCCAAGACGTACAAACTCTTCAATCTGACGTTCAAATGTCTAAAGACGCAGCAATGTCTGCTCAAGAAGAAGCTGCACGTGCTAATGAGCGTATCGACAACATCGCTCAATCTTACACTAAGTAAGTTATAGTGTTATGCCGCGCCTCACGGCGCGGTTATTTCTACTGGTACTCCATTCTGCGCGGCAATCACAGCTTTTGCCTTCACATCCTTCATACCAAACTCACTCAACCACCAGCCCAACTCTTTCGGTAATTCCAATTCATCTTTCTTACCGTTACTTCGAGTTAATGGCTCGTGTGCTTCAATAAAGACACTTCTGTCTGGTTCTAATGCCACTTTAACCGGTTGGTTAATGACCGTGACTTTTTCACCTCGACGTACTTGTTCAAACAGCCACTCAATGTCGTTTGGCTCCATACGGATACAACCCGCGCTGACACGCATACCAATACCAAAATCTTTGTTGGTACCATGAATAAGGTACTCGCCGTTCCCGTAAGCTAAACGTAATGCGAACATACCCAACGGGTTATCAGGGCCTGCAGGCACAACCGCTGGTAAGTCTATGCCTTTTGCTTTGTATTCAGCACGAATAGAAGCCGGTGGTGTCCACGTCGGGTTAGGGCGCTTTTGACTGACACTGGTTGACATTACTGGAGTATCACGCCCTATACGTCCAATCCCAACCGGGAATACGTGCACGACGTTCTCGTTAGATGGGAAGTAGTACAAGCGCAACTCGGCCAGGTTGATGACGATGCCTTGATGAGGAACGTCCGGAAGAATGAGTTGGGTAGGAACAGTAAGAACATGCCCTTCTTGGGGAAGAAAAGGGTCTACGCCTTTATTCGCCGCCATCAAACCCAGCATTCCAACGTCATATAACTTAGCAATATTAGCCATTGTTTCGCCGTTTTGCACAACGTGGTTTTCAATACGACCAATGACACGACTGCTGTCTGAAGGTAACTCATACATCTTAGCAAATGACAATCCACTTACTAATGACAACGATACTGATAACAGGGTTCGTTTCGCGATACTCATCGGTCGCTTCTTGCTAAGCATTTCACTCTATTCCTTGGCACTTTTAAAGAGCCGTAAGGTTATCTCTCTTTCTGCTTTATGATCAACCATCGGAGTGTGATAATCCAGTAAAGAAAAACCTTCCCAAGTCCATGGTTTGTGGAGGAACTTGTTCGGTACACTTTTTATTTCTGGCACCCAATGACGCACAAAGCGGCCATCAGCATCAAACTTTTCTCCCTGACTAACAGGATTAAAAATTCGGAAGTAAGGCTGACCATCGCAACCGGTCGACGCAGACCATTGCCAACCTCCATTATTGGCGGCAAAATCACCATCAACAAGCTTGCTCATAAAGTACTGTTCACCCCAGCGCCAATCAATGTGAAGATCTTTAGTCAGGAAACTCGCGACTATCATACGTAAGCGATTGTGCATCCAGCCAGTTTGGTTCAGCTGACGCATCGCAGCGTCTACAATAGGGTAACCTGTGGCTCCTGTTTTCCAGCGCTCAAACGCCTTTTCATCGTAAGACCACTGAATTTTGTCTTCCCAATCAATAAAACCCTTGCCTTTAACTAGCTTTGGTTCAAACACCAATAAGTGTTGGTAAAACTCACGCCAAATAATTTCACTCAACCATGTTGCTTTGCCTTCCGTTAAATCTGATTGCTCATTCTCAGCGAACAATCTGGCAATACACTGTCTTGGAGACAAAGCGCCAATCGCCAGATAAGGAGACAATTGACTGGTGCCGTCGGTTGCTGGGAAGTCACGCTGCTCACGGTATTCATCAATTCGCTCACGAGCAAACTCTCTTAATTGATTGAGAATATCACTCGTTGAAGCCGACCAATACTCACTGGATTTTCGTGGGTAACTGAATGTGAAATTATCATCAAAACATTTCCCTTCTATCGCTTTCAGCTCTTGTCTAGAAAGCGCTGGTTGTGCATGAGGTTTTGTTACGATGGGTAATTGAAACTTCTGTAGCCAGGCACGTTTGAAAGGTGTAAAAACCTTAAAGTACTCACCCTGTTTGTTCAGTACAGTAGTCGGTGCGTGAACACACTTATCATGAAATAATTCAAAGCTCACACCAGACTGATTTAATGCATCAGATACTTTTCGGTCAAGCTCCTGCTCGTTCACTTCGTAGTGGATATTTGCCATTACGCCCGTGGCGTTTAGAACCTGCACCCAATGACTTATCACCGCACTGCAATCAGAGAACTTATCGACTTCGGCATATAAAAACGGAATGTTCAGTTCTGTGAGTTCTTCATTCAAGTGCTCCAGGCGACGAGCGATGAGATCCGCTTGCATCGGAGCCATATGATGCGCTTGCCACTGCTGAGGCGTCGCAATAAAACAGGCGACTACAGGTTGCCCCGAGTCTAGGGCCGCTTGTAATGCCGTGTGGTCTAACGTTCTTAAATCACGTCGAAACCATACCAGAACCATGATGTCTCCTTAGCTATTCTCTACCTGATCTACATGAAGTTTCTTTATTACCTCTGAGCATTGAATCTGGTTGGGAAATTGCGCTTGCATCGCTTTTAACACTTCAACCTGTTTGGCTGGTAGTGCTTTATTAGAAAACAAAAATATACGTTGATAACGATCGACAACCTGATGTTCAGCCAGACCTGAAATGTCATTAACGTTAGCAATTAAGGTTGTGTGATAACCTTGCTCACAACGTATTGCTGCTTGAATCCAGCTTTCTGCTTCTCGGGTTTGTTCAAAGCAAACCAGCAAACACTTCCCTTTAGAAGACGCCTTGTTTTCAGAGTCAACGATAAGTGCCAGTCGTTTGATCAGACATGTCTGAAACAGCCCCATCTGTATTGAGCGAAGCGATCCTTTGACGAGCTCTAATGCTTCAAATACAGGCTCAATGAACTGCTCAACGACTAAATTGAGAGGATATTCCTTCATTACCGATGACAATATACTCTCCGTCTTGGCATGATTAAGATCGGATAATGCTGAAAGCAGGGTTTCCACCTCTTCCAAAGTTGCTGGCTCAGCACTCATTTCTAACTCATTAGCCTCGCCCAGCAGACCTTTCACCTTGCCAATTGCGATGCCTTTCGCCAGCCAACTTTGTATTTCTTTAATGGTGTCAATATCCTGCTGGCGATACAAACGATGTCCCTTATCTGTCCGCTGCGGTTGAATCAGATTGTATCGCCTCTGCCAAGCTCGCAAAGTGACAGGCTTTACTCCTGTTATCTCTGCGACATCTCTAATTGCGTACAGTTTCACTTCTGAATTACAAACCATAACGTAATCTCATCTCCTGCGGGTGCGGCTGTAAGTATTTTTGCTTCTGTAAATACTCGTCTGGGTAATTATTTAAATAATGTTTAATCAGTGTTAGCGGCGCGAGCAACGGCAGTACACCAGTGCGATAATCATGAATAACCGTCGCTAACTCTTCTTTTTCGTCTTTTGTTAATGCACTTTTAAAGTAACCCTGCAGATGCATCAATACGTTGGTGTTATTTTTCCGACTGGCTCGATTTGAAAGTGCTTTCATTAAGCCCAGACGATACTGTGCATAAAAGTCTTCAATCTCGTAGCTTGCAACATCCGCAACTAGTCTACCCAAAGATCGGTATGATTCTGGATGATGTGCCATCAGCGTTAATTTGTAGCGAGAGTGGAAATCGATAATTTTGCCACGAGTCGGCTCACCTGCCATGGATTGATAAAAGTCATTCAGGCAGTAAATGCGAGTGATAAAATTCTCTTTAAGCACAGGATCATTTAAGCGGCCATCTTCTTCCACTGGCAACCATGGCATCTTTTGCATCAGCGTTTGCGTGTACAACCCCACCCCTTCCTTAGAAGCATGATGCTTGCTGTAAACTTTGACTCGCTCCATGCCACAAGTAGGCGATTTGGCACACACAATGTAGCCACACAATTGCTGGCTCTGTAGCTCGTCCACTTTTTTAGCAGAGTATGCCAACATATTGTCAGTGTGATCATTCTCAGGATTTTTTGTTTCAACGAGCGCTACCCGCTCTGCATCAGAAATCAGACGAATAGTAGGTCGAGGTACAGGCATACCAACCCCAACCTCTGGACAAACAGAAACAAAGTCGAAGTAATTACTGAGCTCTTTAGTCACAAAGTTACTGACCTTATGGCCAGAATCAAAACGAACACGCTCACCGAGTACACAAGAACTGATACCAACTTTGATTGAAGATTCCATAATAACACCATCCCTATACAAAAGGTTTTGTTGTATAACTTATAGCAAGCCATCCTTTATTGTACAAGAAAATAATTTGTACAATTTAAGCATTTTACTTCGCCAATTTGGATTTCGATCACCGAGAGTGAAAAAAGAATTTCCGCTTAAACCACCGATTCTGTGGGCACCGTCAACAAACCTGCATCAAGCAAATCGATTGCCTTTTTGCTTTCAACAGATTTAGTTATAATGATTAATATTGGTTTCCATAAGAGTGCTTTTTGTGACCAACCTCTCAAGGGTAAGGTGTACTCCCCGATATTATTGCCTCAACGAAAACGAACGAATTCAACAGAATTGGTAACAGGCATCTATACTGGGTCTGTTTTATCAAATAAAACTTTGGAGAGCACTTATGGCAACCCCACACATCAACGCACAACCAGGTGATTTCGCTGAAACAGTTCTAATGCCTGGCGATCCTTTGCGAGCTAAATACATTGCAGAAACGTTCCTGGAAGATGTGAAGCAAGTTTGTGACGTTCGAAACATGTTCGGCTTCACTGGCACTTACAAAGGTAAAAAAGTATCAGTTATGGGCCACGGTATGGGTATCCCATCATGCTGCATCTACGTACACGAGTTGATCGCTGAGTATGGCGTGAAAAACGTTATCCGTGTTGGTAGCTGTGGTGCTGTTCGTGACGATGTAAACCTGATGGACGTAGTCATCGGTATGGGTGCTTCTACAGACTCAAAAGTAAACCGTATCCGTTTCAACAACCACGACTTCGCGGCAATTGCTGACTACGGTCTGCTGGAAGAAGCGGTAAAACAAGCTCGCCAGCAAGAAGTACCAGTAAAAGTGGGTAACGTGTTCTCTGCTGACCTATTCTACACACCAGAAGCGGACATCTTCGAGAAGATGGAAAAACTAGGTATCCTAGGTGTCGATATGGAAGCGGCAGGCATCTACGGCGTAGCTGCTGACTTAGGTGCAAAAGCACTGACTATCCTGACGGTTTCTGACCACATCATCCGTGGTGAAAAACTAAGCTCTGAAGAGCGTCAAAAGTCATTCAACGACATGATGAAAGTTGCAATAGAAACAGCAATCAACATCTAAGTCATGAATTATTTGCAGCCAGTGCCTGACTGGCTGCCCGAATTACCCAGAGGGGGCGATCGTGTCTAACGGCGAACTGCCAAAAGATGCAGATGGGTTACAACTCAACTTTTGTAAAACATTGGCGTGTGACAACTTTGGATTGAGTGATGCAAAACGTTACGTTCTGCAACATGCTAACCCTAAGCGTCCGGCGATGGTATGCCGTGAATGTGGAGCTTTCCCCCCCTTACTTAATAATCGCGATGTGGTGAACGAACTTCATCGTCTTCGGCACGTTCATAGTGACGGCTTGCCTGCGTGTCGCAATAATGACTGCGACAACTTCGGACTTTCTGTCCATACACATAAACACCTCTACCACGCGTTCGGTTACAGCGGCGATCGTCAACGTTACCGCTGCAAAGCGTGTCAAAGTACTTTCGTCGATAAGTGGTCCGGTGCAAACAAAAAGCTACAGTTTCAAGAGAATCTGATGGCACTCCTATTCACGGGTTACTCTGTCCGCGAAATCTGCCGTAAGCTCAGTATCAACCCGAAAACGTTTTACGATCATGTCGATCATATTGCCAGTCGCTGTCGCCGTAAATTAGCGACTATTGATGCACGGTGGGTAAACCATGCGAATCACTATGAGTTAGCATCAAATTACGTCGCTTTGCAGCCAAAGAGTAACAATGGCGTATACTGGATCGTCTCCGGTGAAGCGCATTCCGGTTATATTCTTTGTCAGCACGTTAACTACGCTTCTGATGAAGAACCAACTGGTACCGTTGATCATAACCCGTACGATCAGGTATCTCGCTTTGTCTCTCAAGAGTACACTGCAGAAGCCAGCGAACCACCAGCCGCCCCGTCAAGCAAACTTCGTGAACGCATCGACCAAAAATACCAGACCATTTTAGCTCGCGGTAATGTGGAAGATCCGCTTGGGAATCTGGCCGTCTTTCATTACCCATCCAAAGGGGCGATTATTCGACCACCTTACACATCTTACGCGCATTATTTACATGTCCTTGATATGTGTAGTCCAAGTAAACGCGTGTCTATTTACATGCCCCAGGATCCGCTGCTTCGCTCTGCGGCATTGAGCGTGTGTCTGTCTCGTATTAAAGAAAAAAATATCGACTTGATGTATGTCGACGAAGACCCAGCATGGGATATGAACTTACCATTTGGCAAAATTGATATTGCTTACATGAGTTGGTGGCGAGACCGTTGGGCGATCTCAAACCAAGGAGATAACAGCAAAGGAATTTGTTACCTCGCAGGTGATCACAATGAACCTGAAAAATGGTTCCATGTTGCCACAACACGTCAAGTTCAATTCTACCAAAATCGATTTCAGCTACTCTTTGAAAGCTTCATCAACGAACCTCGTCGCAAATTAAGACCTGGAGGTCTGTTACCTCTTTTAGACATCTTCAGAGCTTGGCATAATTTGTGCTATCAAGATAAAGAAGGTCTCACGGCGGCTCAAAGGCTCGAAGTTACTAACGCCCCTTTGACGATTAAACAGCTCCTATCCTAACGGTCTGAATCATTAGGAGCCATGACGATATCAATGAGATCTCCTGATGATTTATGAAGTAGTACTTGATCTGCTCTCGTAATGAAATGCGCTCCTAGCTACGAAGTTTAGGTGTAAGTTCCAGCTCGATAGTCATGGATGTAAACGTTGGATAGAAGCCAAACTCAGCTAGCATACGAGCTAGCACTGCTTAAAGAACAAGTGAGATCTCAACCTCAATCCACTCTGCGTAAAGCTGAGCAGCTGCGTGTTACAACAAAACAAATGTTGTTTATCGAAGGCGAGATCCAAGCCTTACTTATCATGTCACACTGTTGCTGGTGCGCTATGGATTATCGTCAAGGCCTTAAGCTTATCAAGGCAGCCTACGACAAGCAGAACCAGCTCGAGACCGATGAGCACCTTCCAGAAATTCTTCACACATTTGCGCTTCAGTACTGGGGGCAAGCCAAATATTTTTCAGCTCAGCAATACTGGGTTAATGCTCTCGAACAATCCGCCCTTGTCGACAATATCGAAATCCAACTTGAATCACTGATTGGGCTCGGTAACGTTTGGCGTATCACCAATCAACACAAACTTGCCACATCAACGCATCAGTTAGCCGTAAAAGTGGCGAACAATGTCCGCATTTCCTGGATGGAAGGCAAAGCCCGTATTTTACTAGCGTGGGATTACTACCTACAGAAGGATTACGTCAACATGTTGATTGTTCTTGATGGTGCAACCGAAGCGCTAAAAGATCATCAAGATTCGACATGGCAAGCGGAAATATGGGACATCAAAGGACTGGCTTTACTCGGGTTAGAGAGATTAGACGCAGCAGAAGTTGCGACGAAAAAAGCACATCAGATTGCCATTGATCATGATCTTACTTGGATGAAGGCGCATTCGTTCACCAGCAGAGCTCGTCTGGAACTTCTGCGTAACAATACCGAAAGTGCAACAAGATTGTTAATTGCCGCTGAAGGGGCCGCCCAGCATTTTGATAAGGGTGAATTACTTAGTCAGATTTGCTACCAGCAGTCGCGTGTTGCAGAAGAACAAGGTCAGTTTGAAGCCGCATTCTACGCTTTCCAAAAATACCGCAAGCACTCGCTTCAAATGCTAAAAGAACAAATGCATCAACTCAATCAGGATAAAGCGCACAGCGCCAAGCGCAAACTTGAACAGCGCGCTCGAAAACTGATTAACCATATTCGTTCTCAGTATGAATATGATCCCGAAAAACACCTTTCTAAACTCGTCTCTGAAACCTATTGGTGGGAGCAACTTGTTCTCTTCAAAACTGAGCTTAAACAATCGAATCACGCGATTATCATGATCCGTCACGCCGAACCGGCTTTTTTGGATGCCTGTACCGAACTCGTCCACTCTTTAACCACGCCAAACGATTTAGTATCCCGCATTTCTAATGACCGGCTTGCTATGTTAATAGCGGAAAAAGGTCAGGCGGCTGAATCGCTGTGTAAGACGGTCCAGTCCATGATAAAAATTTATCCATGGGAGAGACAAGGTCTGAAAGGACCAATGCCCACCCTGTATGTACAAGATATTCTGACTTTCCCGTTCACATTAGAGCAATTAGAAGAAAGCCCTATAGAGGTAATGAAAAATGGAACAGTTACTTAATAAAGTGACTGAGGCTGGCATCGACCCATCTTCTGTAACGGGTGAAGAAGCGGTGGCACTTTGGAAACACATTCGAGTACACATTGCAGAAACCCATCTCGAAAAAGCACATTGTTATATCATCAGCGCAGAATATCGCCGAGAGCTAAAACATCTGAACGACGGTATTGCCGAACTGAGACAAGCACTGGAACACCTCAACCTCCCAATCAATGCTGAAGATATTTTGTCGGTCAAATCGAGTTTATGTGAACACTTGGTTGAGAACGGTGATTATGATTCAGCAATGTCCGAGTATATTAAGTCAACCAAAATCGCGGTGGATTTCGGTTTTATTAATGAATATGTGTTAGCCATTGTTGGTATGGGAAACTTGTGCGATGCCTATGGGGATCACGAACGTGCAATGCGTTTTTACAAAAAAATCGATGCGATAGACCATGCGATCAGCAATCGTTCATTGCGCTTACGCTACAAGCTATACATGCTTGCTTGTTACATCAGTTTAGAACGTACCGATAATGCCATGGAGTTACTCACTGAATGTGAAGAGCTCAGTATTCTGGTCAGTGATAAAAACCTTGCTGGTCAGATCCACCTATACCGAGCCAAAATGCATCAATTGAACAATGACTATTTAAACGCGTTACTTTCACTTTCTAATGTACAGTATACTTCCGGCAGCTCCGCGACGTTTTGGTTGTCCGCGATGGTCAAAATTGAGACAGCTTACTGTCTGAATGGGAAAGGTAATACAGCTTTAGCCAACCTAGTCATGGCTTCAGTTGAAAAGCGAATAAAGAAACACTCTTCCGCTATGCTTGCACACAAATTTTACAATGCGATGAGTGAGATTAATGCTTCTCAGGGTCAATTTGAAGTTGCACTGGAATGTGAAAAACGTGCGTATAGTATTGAGTCAGAGTTGATCAGGCAAATGCCTATCAGTGAGTTAGGCTATGCTCAGCTACATCGCCTGGATCGTTATGAATTACAGCTCAAACTGATCTTATCAGAGATTGAAAACAAAGAACTCAAAGAGACGACAAAACAACACAAGAATACCGTTGCTCAGTTACAACAGGATGTTTTGACCGACCCATTAACGTCTTTACATAATCGCCGCTGGTTAGAAGGGAAACTGAAGGACTTACTGCTCCGCGATACACTTTTTGCTCTCATGGTGATTGATATCGACCACTTCAAGTCTATCAATGATGAACTGAGCCATTTAGTCGGTGACAAAGCAATCCAGAGCGTATCAAAACATTTGTCCAACTACTTTAACTTTCCAGGCGCTTCATGCATTCGCTTTGGTGGTGAAGAGTTTCTCGTCATACTTGAAAACAACAAGTTAGAACATGCTGAGATCCTCGCAGACAACTACCGGGAGAAAATTTATAACTATAACTGGAGTGATATTTTAGGCGAGCGTGGCCTGACGGTTTCTATCGGTATTACCGTCCACCGTGAGGGTGAAAATACACAGCGTACCTTTTATCGTGCCGATAAAGCGCTTTACCGCGCGAAAGCCAATGGCCGCAACCAAGTTTGTACCGAGTTGTAAATGGTCCCCAACATATGGGTAATAGCCGACATAGCAGCCCTTTTCTCTGCAGTCACTCCTAAGTACTGCAATTCGTTTCCATTCCTTCCAATAAAGGTCTATTACTTAACTATGCAGAGGCCAAGTCGTTTCGAACTGCTAGCATGTCAAAACGCTATAATTCTTCCAGACGGTTGAAGATTGTTATCCCAGTCTAAAGGGACACAAACTTTAAACCACTTTGTCTCTCCAGGTGCACTATTTGAGCCAGGAACAAAGCATCTTGGGGTTAGCTGAGTATAAGTGTCAAAAACACTTGATTAATTTATATTTATATCAAATACTTAAGCAACTCATTTACGTAACTTTTTTCATATAGCAACAAACACGGGTAAGTAAGATGTTTCTAGATTATTTTGCACTTGGGATGCTCATTTTCGTTGCTTTGGTCATTTTCTACGGGATCATCGTTATTCACGATATTCCCTATGAAATCGCCAAAGAGCGTGAGCACCCACACCAAGACGCAATTCATTACGCTGGTTGGGTAAGTTTGTTTACACTTCACGCTCTGTGGCCTTTCCTTTGGATTTGGGCAACATTATGGCGCAAAGAGCGAGGTTGGGGCTTTAAACAACTAGAACAAGAAACACACGATATTCATCATCGCCTTGAAGAGCTCATTGACGAAGTAAACGAGCTAAAAAATGAAGTATCAGTATTAAAAAAGCAATCTCAGCAAAAACCGAACGCTGACCTAAGTAAAGAGGAAAAATAATGGATTTATTGTTGATCCTGACTTATACAGCTTTTTGTATAGCGATTTTCAAAATTTTTAAGATCCCTCTTAACAAATGGTCGGTTCCAACAGCCGTTCTTGGTGGCGTTGTACTAATAGGCACACTCGTGCTTCTTATGAACTACAACCATCCCTTTACTCAGATAGGGAATCAGATCTATCCGACTACGCCTATTGTGCCTGGTGTACGTGGTCGTGTAATCGACGTGCCAGTACAACCTAACCAACCATTAAAAACGGGCGATGTGCTGTTTAGAATCGATCCGACACCTTTTGAAGCCGAAGTGACACGCTTAGAAGCTAAAGTGAAAGAAGCAAGCCAAGGTGCTTTGGGGCTTGAATCTGGAGTACAAGAGGCACAAGCAGGAGTTATCAAAGCTCAAGCAGAGCGAGACAAAGCGAAGCGAGAGTACGATCGCTACCAAAGAGGTTTTGATCGTGGTGCGTTTACTGAACAAGACCTTGACACTCGTCGCCAGGCTTTTAAAGCGGCAGAAGCCACTCTAGAAGTCGCATTGCAACAAAAAGAGCAAGCACAAATCGCGCTAAACTCGGAAGTTGGCGGTGAAAATACTCAAGTTGCTCAATTACTTGCTGAGTTGCGTAAAGCCGAGTTCAACTTGGAACAAACCGTGGTTCGAGCTCCGACAGATGGCTACGTCACGCAGCTTGCTTTGCGCCCAGGCGTGATGGCGGTACCACTACCACTCGCACCAGCGATGACTTTTGTGCATACGGAAGACACCCATTACTACACGGCGGCATTCCGACAAAACTCGCTACAACGCCTAAAAAGAGGCTTTGAAGCTGAATTCATGTTCCGAGCAATCCCAGGCCGTGTATTTCGAGGAGAAGTCGTCGAGGTCATTCCTGCGATCGGTGAAAGCCAATTCCAAGCTCGTGGAGCATTGGTAGGTACAGACGCACTTCGTACGAGTGGGCGCGTGTTCGTCAAACTCAAAATCACCGATGATCTAAGTGAGTTCCATCTTCCTATGGGTACCGCCGTTGAAGTTGCCGTTTACTCAGACAGCTTCCACCATGTCTCTATCATGCGTAAAGTGCTCATCCGCATGAAGAGCTGGCAAAACTATCTGTACTTAGACCATTGATACTCAGACTTTGATACCTACTCACAAAGGGGCGGATATCCGCCCCTTTTTTGTCTCTCCATCCACCGGAGACGTGAGTTTAATCACACACTTTTTTCAAATAGACCGCGTCAAAATCCCAATCAATTTGGTTACTGCTAAGATGTAATAGACAGCAAAAATATCGATAATTCAAAGTAATGTAAGTGAACGATATTCAACGCTGACTACTAAGCAGAGGCTATCTATGAATCTTTCAGGCAAAACCCTCATCGTTATCGCTAGCGGCGCTTTACTCTACGGTATCGGCGGCCTACCTATGTTTGGCGTACCTGTTTTTGCTAATACAACCCTAAAACCAGCCATGGCGATATTAGCCGTGTACTCGGTATTATTCGGTCCAATTGTTGGTTTTTTAGTGGGTGTTATCGGCCACTGGATCACGGATCAGTTCTCAGGTTGGGGCGTATGGTTAACTTGGGTTGTAGGGTCAGGTATTGTCGGTCTGGTCATTGGACTCTTCCCCTACCTGACACGTCACCGTTTAGATGGAGGGGACTTCAGAAGGCAAGACTTCATACTCTTCGTTGCGCTTGCTCTTATTGGTAATATTCTGGGTTATGGTTGCTCTGCTTATCTTGATACCATCTTCTATGCTGAACCATTTAATAAAGTACTGACACAGATGCTAATCATTACGACAGGAAACACGATACTCATTTCTCTTATTGGCTACTTCATCATCCGAACCATTGCTAAACGCAACAAAGGCAGTGACAAGCTTACCGAGACCTAATCGCACCTGCACTAAGCACCGTACCGTTCTATTCAGACACAAAAATGGGATG
Organism: Vibrio sp. J1-1; assembly: GCF_021728395.1. Lineage (GTDB taxonomy): Bacteria > Pseudomonadota > Gammaproteobacteria > Enterobacterales > Vibrionaceae > Vibrio. Next base: position 271,045 of record NZ_JAKKCM010000001.1, read on the forward strand.
CCAGCGCATCCCATTTTTAAATCAGGTCACTGTGAGCTGATAGCTCAGTATGCCCTAACTCCACCTCAACACACGGGTTTCGTTCCCCTCTTCTGGCTTGGCAGGGATATTCAGAGAGAACAACAAACTCACTGCTGCCATACCAGCACCAATGTAGAAAACACTAGAAGGTGACACCAACCAAATAACACCAAACGTTACTGGAATAACAACCGCAGCAATATGGTTAATGGTAAAGGCCACACCAGCCGTAGACGCCATATCCGCAGGATCAGCAATCTTCTGGAAGTACGTTTTAATCGCTAATGCCAAAGCAAAAAACAGATGATCTACGACATACAGTGCAGCTGCCCACTCTGCGGTTTGAACTAGCCCGTAACCAACAAACACAAAAATCAAACCGACGTATTCAAACACCAATGCCTTACGCTCTCCGACAATACCAATAAACCGGCCAATACGTTTGGCAAACAGGAAGTTAAATAAGTAGTTAATCAGAAACAGTAAGGTAATATCCGCTGCCGAATAACCAAACTTCTCTACCATTAAGAATCCCGCAAAAACGGTGAAGATCTGACGACGAGCGCCGCTCATAAACGTTAGTGCGTAGTACAACCAATAGCGTTTACGCAGTACCAACTTCTTGTTCTGCGGCACTGTCGATTTAAACTGAGGGAAAGCAAATGCCATCACTAAGATCAACATAAAGCCTATTCCGCCCATAACCATATAGACGATTTTAAAATCCAACTTAAGTTGCTCTAGCATTACCCACAGAGCCCCATAGGTAATCAGAGAAGCAAGCGCACCTACCGAAATAAACTTACCAAGCATTTCAGGTGCTTCGTCTTTAGACAGCCACTGTAACGAGAGGGACTGCTTTAACGTTTCGAAATAATGAAATCCAGTAGACATTAACAAGGTCGTAAAAAGTAAGCCGTACAGAGAGGGAAAGTAACCTGTTATTGCTGTACCGAATGTCAGCATGGCGAGTGAAACCAACATAAAGCGTTGCTCGCGAATGAACAGCAGCACAAATACGGCCGTAAACGACAAGAAACCTGGCACTTCACGTACACTTTGTAGCAAACCGATGTCTGAGCCATCAAAGTTTGCTTTTTCAATAACGAAATTATTGAGTAGCGCCATCCAGGTTGAGAAGGCAATAGGCACAATGATAGAGATAAGCAATAAGAAGTTTTGCGGTGTTCTCCAGCCTTGAGATGAGGTATTCATGATGCATCCTTTAGATATGAAGGCATCATCATATCTCTAAATGTAACAAATTCGCAATATCATTATGCTTGAGCGAAAAAGCAAAATGATCGCCTAATCGATATTCTTTACGTTCATGCGATTTTTAAATTCAAAGACGTGTTCCGGACAAACATCTAAACAGCGACCACAACTGATACAGTTCTGATCCATTACTCGGCGATCACCTTCTTTTAAGGGCAACCTTAATACCTCTGGTTCTGGACACACGTAAAAACAATCCATGCATTTCGTGCATGCTTCACGTCTTACGGCGGTAACTCTGAGAATACTCTTTCTGCCTATGACGCCGTAGGTTGCGCCTAAAGGACACAAGTGACCACACCATCCATGTTCCACAAGCAATAGATCTAGGACAAAAACGAGTCCAACTAAAACCCAACCTGCTCCCATGCCAAACACGAGTCCTCGATGCAACGCGGCAACCGGATCTATCCATGTCCAGAGGATCGCGCCGGATAATGCACTGCCTAACATCAGAACTGGAATTAACCAATAGCGAATAGATGGAGACCAGCGATAACTCGCTTTGATATTCAGTTTTCTGCGCAGCCAGGCAGCAACGTCTGTCACCACATTCAAAGGGCATACCCACGCGCAAAATGCTCGTGGTGCAAGAATCGCATAAATCACAATAACGATGGCTACCCCTAATAAAACATTAAACTCCGGAACATGCCCAGTAGCCACAGCCTGCAGTACGATCAGCGGATCGCTCATGGGTACAGTATCTAGCAACATACTAGACGAAAGATTGCCAGAAAAAACACCTAGCGTTGGCCCAGCCATAAACAGTGCGATAATGGTGAGTTGGCAAAGCCTGCGTAAGATTAGAAATCGGTGTGCTCGCCACCAGCCAAGCTTTTCTACCGCCTCTTTACCAGCATCTTGAGCTAAGTTTTTAGCCATTACTTACCTCCTTTTAGAGACTCAAGTGCACCTGCCGGTACAGGGTTTTCTTGTGGAAGCACGTTCTCTAAAGGTTTGTCTATTTCCTGCCAACCGAAGTTGTAGTGGCTACCAACTTTGCCTTTCGCTAAGTCCGTAGGCACAACCTTGATTGCCGAGACATCCAGTACGCAGGCTTGTTCACATTTACCACAACCTGTACAGACCTCTGAATTAACGGTTGGGATCAGCTTAGCGTGGTAGCCTGTGCGGTCGTTGTGAATGTTCTCTAAAGTAATCGCCTCATCAATAAGAGGACAGACTCGGTAACACACATCACAACGTAACCCCTGCCAGTTAAGGCACGTTTCGTGATCGATGAGCACCGCAGTCCCCATACGAGCATCATCAATGTTCGTTAATTCAGGATCGAGCGCCCCACTCGGACACGCAACCACACACGGAATGTCATCACACATTTCGCATGGTATATCACGTGCAGTGAAATACGGTGAGCCTGTAGCAACCGGAGACAGTAGCGTGGCAAGTTTTAACGTATCGTATGGGCATGCTTGTACACACAGCCCACAACGGATGCAGGCAGATTCAAAGTCACCCTCTGGCAGAGCACCCGGTGGCCTGATTGGGACCCCTTTGGTTTCGCGAGCTTGACTTTGCAAGGATTGTAGCCCCAATACACAGGCAGCAGCACCAACGCCCATCGCAGTTCGAGCAGTATCACGCAAAAATCGGCGACGACTTTGGGACATTTTTGACGGGAATGATTTCATCACGTTTCCTCAAAGAAGCTCCTTTATCAAGTTAAGCATAAATAGCCCGAAACGTGCTTCTTCCCCATGCCTCATAAGGGGTAACTCAGACCTCTATTGATTCAAGTCAAATTTACGCGCCTATCCGCTTCACAGTTTAAAAACCTTCTTTTCTCAGCTAAAAATGAATTCACCACAATCACCTATAACTGCGTAAATTTTTAGTATGAAAATCCAACACATTTTCAATCTTATCGGCATCACCAGCTTTAAATTACTAGATAAACTTAAAGAGACACACATATAACCAGCTGATTTTAATGATATAAGTTCAATAAAATTTAAAAAATGCTATTCAAAATTAAAAACAGTGGTTAGATTAAGGTAAAACAAACACAAAGGAGAGAAGCATGGAAATAATCGTACGTCCAACCACGGTTGAAGACGCAGCCGAGCTGGTTGAAATTTATTCACAGCCTAAAGCGCAACGTGAAACCCTGCAGCTCCCTAACCCGTCTATTGCCATGTGGAAGGAAAGATTGACTAACATGCCTTCTGGCGTATACAGCTATGTAGCCGAAGTAGATGGTCAGGTAGTCGGTAACATCGGCTTTCATCACTCACAACGTCCCAGAACTTCGCATACGGCTTCCTTTGGTATTGGTGTTCACGACCGTTTTCACGGCCTTGGTGTAGGCACTAAGTTAATTGAGACGGTGATAGAATTAGCCGATAACTGGTTAAATGTAAGGCGAATTCAAATAGAAGTGAACGCAGACAACGACGCAGCCATTGGTTTATACAAAAAGCATGGCTTCGAAATCGAAGGCGAAGCCGTTGATGCCTGCTTCCGCGATGGCGAGTTCATCAATACCTATTACATGGCGCGAATAAGACCTCGCAAGAATTAGAATTCAGCCTCCACAAGGAGGCTTTTTCATTGAGATTGGACTTTCAGTGAAGTAATCGCTCTCGCCGTCAACGCTTCGGTATAGGGATTAATTTTCCAGTGGTTCGGACTCCAACCTTTTACAAAACGATGAAAGTCAGCCCAGGCGACAGAAAACAGTGGACGCCACTCTCGCTTTACATCTTTAGGGTCAAGATGTGACTGGTAGATTTGAAGTGCACGCGTCAGTTCTTTGAAATAGGTATCGAGTACCCAACTTTCCATTTCTGAACATGCTTCTGGATCGACCGCACTGCTCATAAACAGCGCCACATCCTTCATAGCACAGCCATGACCAACATACTGAAAGTCGACTGCAGCAACCGATGATTCTGCGTCATCAAAACAGAAGTTTGCTAATTTGGCATCGCCATGAACGATAGTTTGATATTTTGCGTGGGTAAGTGTGCTATCAATTAATGACGCAGCTTGTTTTAACTCTGTATCTTCTAACGCTTCCAGTTCATCTGGCCTCGTTGCCAAATGCCAATAGGTTCCAATAACCCATAGCTGATCGTGGTAAACCCCGATATAACGAGCATGAAAATGCGCTAGCCAAGAGAGGCACGCTCGTAAATGTTTTTTAGACGCTTTAGTCACCACTTTGGTAAACCCCGCTTGCGCGAGATCTTCCATAACGATCAACCATTCATTATCCGTTTGAAAGCATTTTAACCCTTTCGGTATCCGGCAATGTTCATCGATAGGTTGACTAAAGTGTTCATACCAACTGACCTCAACCTGATAAGAGTGCAGCTTACGGTAATGGGATCGATCGGTATTCCAGCCTCGCGGGTGCTCTGATGGTTTAGGAAGCGTCACATGTTTTACAATGATTGAGCGCTTCGAAAAGTTCACTCGTACCAGTTCACCGTAACCTCCCCAAAGTGATTGAATTACTTCGACCGACGCGAGATTACCAAGGTTTAGCTCATTGCCAATGTTCTCGTATGGAGAGTTGATCATTTGTTCTCTTACGCCAAAAGATGCGCCCATTGTTTATTTCTATCAATGTAATGCCCGACATAAGGACAAACCGGAACGATTTTGTAGCCCAATGATTCAATCTCTGGCAGTACCGCTTCCATCATCACCTTTCCGCACCCCTTACCTCTAAGCTCTTCAGGAACCAAGGTAGACGTGATATGCATTTCGCCATTGTGCAGTTGATACTCGACTTTGGCGCTAAAGCCTGGTTCAAGTTCAACCCAAAAGAGGCCATTTTCGATGTCGTGAGTCACTTTTTGCATAACTTACTACCTTATTTTCCGTTCACTTATTGAATAGAACTATATCACTGAATAAAATCAATACCACGCTAGGAAGCCCAAGTAATTCATATCAGTCCCTTTTTCAGGTTCGACCATAATAATGAGAAATATGATACCCAGCGCCATAGATGGCAAGCGACCTTCTCAAAGCAAGAGGGAGCCAGAACGTCAGGCGACAACATTAAACAGCACTGATGCAATGGCAATGGTGGAGCACGGTAGTGAAGTTTCTTTAAACGTAACCACGCCAGTAGGAACTAAGTTTATTACCACCAGTACCTTTATTGGCTGTCACTCCAACCATACCGCGTTGGTAGAAGTACCTAATATTTCGGAAGAAGATCTCAAGTTCTACTTTCAAGAGGGGTTCTGGATCAACATCAAAGCGTACTCTCAGCGTGGTGAGGGCGCTATTATTCCATTTAGAGCGCAAATACAGCATCGCTTAGGGGAACCTTACCCAATATTGGTGCTTAGCCTACCAAATACGATGCAAGTGTATCAGCTTAGGAAAGAAGTTCGCTACGAAGTCAATTTGAAAGCACATGTACGCTTCGAAGCATATCGCAATGAATGTGAGATAAGAGATATTTCACGAAGTGGATGCCGCTTCGTGACTTCACCAATGAGTCGTCCACTACAAGTTGGCGACCAGATTTCGTTAGATGTAGCCATGCAGGAAGATAACCGTTTGCTAGCACCGCTAAACGGCCGCATCTGTAATCTGCAAAAATCGACACATTACTCCCGCTATGGTGTGGAATTTGATGACGTAGGTAAAACCAATGCAAAGGGCTTACTGAGCAACCTCAAATTTGACGGAACCAAACTCAAGTTAAAGTAGTTCGTCATTTGTCTCATCGTTATTTCTGATGACACAAGAATAGAAAAAGGCACTGAATGTGCCTTTTTCTTGTTTAGTTCGGTCAGCGACTAAAGCGCTTTTCCGCGATATTTGGTCTACTTTCTCAATGCATTGAGCTTAGCTTGAGCAATCCCAAAAATCGTATCGATCGGATAAGAGCCTTCTTCTGTTGGCTCCCCAGCCACTTTTCCGGTGAACAGTTCAATCGCTTCGGTGACATGGTCGATCGCCCAAATATTAAATTCACCTCTTTCTACCGCTTTGACGATATCCGCTCGTAACATCAAGTTATGTGCATTAGAAGCCGGAATGATAACCCCCTGACCGTCATGACGACCTTTAATGACACACACATCATAAAAGCCTTCAATCTTTTCGTTTACGCCGCCAATGGGTTGCGCTTCACCAAACTGGTTCATCGAACCTGTGATGGCAATATCCTGACGGTTTGGCTGTTTTGAAAATGCTGACGCAACCGCACACAGCTCGGCCATGCTGGCACTGTCTCCATCGACCCCGCCATAAGACTGCTCAAAGGTGATTGTGGTCGTGAGCGGAACACGTGCATTTTTACCAAACACAGACGACAAATACGCCGATAAGATCATGACGCCTTTGGAGTGAATGCTACCACCGAGATCAACACTGCGTTCGATATCAATCACTTCACCGTCACCATAGCACGTGGTCGCGGTAATACGGTTTGGTGCACCAAACATATAGTCACTGGTACTCAACACAGACAATGCATTAACTTGCCCGACCGCCATACCTTCCGTGCGTATCAACGTCGTACCATTGACATACGATTCCATCACACCGTCACGCAAACGGCTCACGCGCATTTCTTGATTCTTCAGCGCTTCTTGTACATGCCCGGTTCGAATCATGTTGGAGTTTGCCTGACGAGCAACGTAGTTTGATTCTCGGAGCAAGTTAGCGATATTTGCAGAATGGAGCGACAACTTAGACTGGTCCCCAGACAAACGCGAACTGTATTCGATAATACGAGCAATGGCTTTCTTGTCACAATGCAGCATGTTGTTATCGTGGACGACACTAGAAATAAAGCTCGCATAGTGCAGCTCAGACTCTGGCGTTCGGCTCATTTCATCTTCGAAATCTGCCGTAACTCGGAATAGCTCACTAAATTCCGGATCGTAGTGCTGTAACAACTGATAAGTTCGGTAGTCACCAAACAGGATAATTTTGATATCTAACGGAATCGGTTCTGGATCGAGTGAAACCGCACCTGTTAGCGTCACTTCTTTCTCTAGCGAGGTAAAGCTTAACTGACGCGATCGAATAGCACGCTTTAGACCATCCCATACATAGGGCTGCTCAAGCACTTTCTGTGCATCCATCAAAAGTACGCCGCCATTGGCTTTGTGCAGACTACCCGCTCGGATAAGTGAGAAATCGGTAAACACTGTGCCTTTGAAGGTTGCCGTTTCAATTGAACCAAATAGCGAGTGATAATTAGGGTTCTCTTCGACAACAATTGGGAAGTCACTATTACAGCGACTGACCAATACATTCACTTTGTAGCGACGCGGTAACTTCTTATCTAAAGACGCGGTTGCTATTTCGCCTTGTTCAGCACTTTGGTCAAGAAAAATATCGGCGTTCTCGACGATGTCTTTTTGTAGTTCAGTAAGATAGGTTTTGATCTCAGGGTACTGGGAGTAATCAACCTTAAGCGTCTTAATGAAGTGCGTAATCACATCCAATGTCACTTCATCATTGAGCTTTTTGATCTTTTCACTAAAGGTTTCTTCCCACTCGGTGAGTTCACGTACCATGGAGCGCAAAGCCACTTCCAATTCATCAATGGCATCGCTGAATTGTTCTTGCTCTTTTTTGCTCAGTGCATCAAAAGACTCTTCGGTATGCAGTTCATCACCATTCATAGCGACGAACTGGTAGTCACCTTGCGTTGTGATCGTCAGGCTAATGCCTTTTTCTTTCGCTTCCTTACTGATACGATCCAACTCATTCTGTTGCTTGCTGGCGAGTTGGTTTTTTAAACGATCCGCGCGGCTAAAATACATTTCGTTATCGAATGCCAGTGGTAGCGCATTGAGCAATTTTCCCATCAAGGTTTCTATATCGACTCGTAGTTTATTCCCTATACCACAAGGCAGTTTCAGGACCTTCGGTGTACGAGTGTCTTCAAAATTAGCAACATAACACCAATCAAATAGTGCTTCCGCATCGTGTTGATGACGATTTAAGTAACGTAAAATCATGGTACGTTTACCTAGACCATTCTGACCGATTGCGTAAATATTGTACCCTTTCTCCTTGATTGACATCGCAAACTCAACCGCTTTTTGAGCGCGTTCCTGCCCCACGATTTCGTCAAGAGGAGGTAATTCCTTGGTAGACTTACATGGCATATTCTCTAGATCAGCTACAGAATATAACTGCTTGGGTTCTAGCCTTAGTATTGCCATATCCGCTTCCTTTTTCTTATTGTCATCAATTGAGTGTAGAGATTATTTGTTTAATTTTAAGTGATTTACATTACATCACGGCCTGTTCGAACACTTTATGAGCAACTAAACTAGAAAAAATGACAACAACGCACACTTGCAATTGATAACTATTTTCATTTAATATCATGTTCAATCTAATTTGGGGAGTTGAACATGGATATTGAGCAATGCTGGATGCACTACATGAAAGCTGGGCAATTAATACAACAGGGTCACTGGCCTGAAGCTCATCGTTTATATGAAAGCGTCCTTAATCATTTACCCAATCACATCCACTCCGCGTTAGAAAACGACCAGACCAAACCCTGCCAATTTATTTGTCTTATTAGCGGGTTACGTGATGCAAGCGTGGCACAGTCAGAAATTCTCAACAGGCTTGGATCTCAGCGCGAGGCCTTTTCAGCTCTAAACCAAACTTATGCGCTATTACAGTTTTTACAACTAGAAGATAATGATTTGATAGAGCGCTTGGGACACCTACTCGCGCAGCACAGTGAAGACTTACTTGCACACATGGTCGCATTTTGTTCCGCTCAGCGTAATGCAGAGTGGATGATAGAATTGAACCACGTTACTCATGCACATGAACAGTTTTTGCAGTTACAGGCGAAGATCTCTAGAGAGCCTGACAGTACGCGTCTTTACAATTAAGTCACGAATCCCAGTGCCGCAGAGAAGCGTCATTTGGTAATGAAGCCCTCGTATCAATTTAAATATGGGCATAGCTGCCTTTCGGTTTGGCCGCCGAGACTGGTTGGTTCAACGAGTCAGACTTAGTCAACCTGACTCACCATACTGTTATCAGTATGACTTGAGTTCCCCCAACCATGAAAAATGCCGCGATTCTGTCGCGGCATTTTTTATTCTTCTTTTTAGTGGCTGTTATACAGACTCAATTCCCATGTTGTATAACGTGAATGCATATACATCAGTAGTGAGGTCAATCTGTTTACTTAGTGGCATACCCGCACCGTGCCCTGCATTGACATCAATTCGGATCAATACTGGGTTTTCACCCTGATGTTTATCTTGCAGTTCAGCAATGAATTTGTAGGAGTGAGCAGGCACAACACGATCATCGTGATCGGCAGTGGTCACCAGCGTCGCAGGGTATTGCACACCCTCTTTCACATTATGTACAGGCGAATAACCAAGTAGATACTGGAACATCTCTTCACTTTGCTCAGACGTACCAAAATCATACTTCCAGCCTTCCCCAGAAGTGAATGTATGGTATCGAAGCATATCAAGCACGCCTACAGCTGGCAGTGCCACTTTGAACAGCTCTGGACGTTGCGTCATGCATGCACCGACGAGTAGCCCACCATTCGAACCACCACGAATCGCCAAGCGTTCTGAACTTGTGTAGTTGTTCTCAATCAAGTATTCAGCAGCGGCGATAAAGTCGTCAAAGACGTTCTGTTTTTGCAGTTGGGTGCCGGCATTGTGCCATGCCTTTCCGTATTCACCACCGCCTCGCATATTGGCTACCGCATAAATACCACCTAGCTCAAGCCAGTTGGCTACATTGCCCGAAAACATTGGTGTCAGGCTGATATTAAAACCACCGTATCCGTAGAGCATTGTCGGCACAGCACCATCAAATTTAGTGCCTTTCTTATAGGAGATGATCATCGGTACTCGCGTACCATCTTTAGATGTGTAGAAAACCTGTTTCGACTCATAGTCGTTACGATCAAATGGCGCTTTAGATTCTTGATACAGCTTCGATTCACCGGTCTCAACATCAAAAGAGAAAATCGTCGGAGGCGTAACGTAATTGGTAAAGGTGTAATACAGCGTGGTTTGTTCTTTCTTCCCAGCTAAGCCATACGCTGTGCCTTCACTTGGTAATTCAACATCACGAATCCATTCACCTTGATAGTTGAACTGCTGTACTTTCGACAGAACATCAACCATGTAAGTCGCAAATAAATAGCCGCCACCTTTACCGACTTCTAACGGCTGTTCTTGCTCTGCGATGACTTCTGCCCACTGTGAGGTTTGCGTGTTGTAACTGACGACTTTGCCATTTGACGCATCTAGGTTGGTATAAAACAGCAGGGTTTCATCCTGATTATCGATGAGGTGTGTGTCGCCTTGTGTAGTTTCGCGTAACGTCACAATCTCTTGTGCTACTGAGTTAAGGTCGATATAAAACAGACGGTTGCCCGAAGTCGATTCCGCGCCAGAGATAATTAAATAGCGATCATCCGTGGTTGTCGTACCGAATACATAGCGATGTGTCTGAGAGTCCAATGCACCAAACACGACTTTATCTTCAGATTGTGCAGTACCCAGCTCATGATAGTAAAGTTTATGCTGCTCGGTACGCGCCGACAGTTCGCTGCCTTTTGGCTTATCGTAACTGGAATAGTAGAAGCCTTTACTGCCCAACCAGGAAATGGAGGTAAATTTCGCATCGATAATTTCTGGTTCCAGCTGCTCTTTGGATTCCACATCAATCACAAAGATCTTACGCCAGTCACTGCCACCTTCAGAGATAGAATACGCGACTAAACGGTTATCTTTTGAAAAGCTCACTTCACCAAGAGAAGTGGTACCCTCTTCAGAAAAGGTGTTTGGGTCTAAAAAGACTTCTGCCTCACCCTCTCCTTTGCAACGATAAAGTACGCTTTGGTTTTGCAAACCATCATTTTTATAAAAATAAGTGTAATCACCGCGCACAAATGGCTGTGAGAACTTCTCATAGTTTTGGCTGCTTGCGACCAGGTCGCGGATTTTCTGGCGATAAGGGATCTGACCCAGTAAATCAAAAGTCACTGAGTTTTGGCTTGAGACCCAGTTTGCCGTGTCTTCACTGCGATCATCTTCTAACCAGCGATACGGATCGGCAATATCGTGTCCGAAGTAGCTATCCACAGTAGAATCTTTGCGAGTTTTTGGGTAATGCATAACGTCCGTGTTACTCCACTTTATTTTGTTTTAGTTGAGACTGATTCTCAACACATACCTTAGGGCGCTAACGTTTGATTTCAACTAAAAGATTGAAATATTTATTAAATACATGAGTGACTTAGAAGTAATGAGAAATCGTTAAATAGCGCTCCCGAATATGCTCAATTAATAGCTTCACTTTGTTGGGTGGCTGGCGAGTAAACGGATACACCGCATATATGCCCAGTTTTTTGCCGACTAATTCAGGGAAGATATCAACCAACTGACCATTACGAATATCGTGATACACCAAGCACCTTGGCACGTAGGCGATACCATGACCACCTAGTGCCGCCTTACGAAGCGCTGTTGCGTTATCAGTAGAAAAACTTCCTGACACTTTAACAATGTAGTTGCCTTCGTCACTCTTAAACTCCCAGTCGGAAGCGCCCGTAGTTTGGTAGGCGTACTGAAAGCAGTTATGACGCGTCAAATCGATCGGTTCTACTGGTTTACCATTTTTAGCAATATAAGAAGGGGAAGCACACACGACCCATTGAGAATCAAGAATATGCCTTGCAATTAAGCTGGAGTCTTCAAGATACCCGGTGCGAATCACAAGATCGTAACCATCAGCCACGAGATCAACGAAGCGATTATCGAGCGACATATCGACAGTTAAGCCCGGATGAAGGTTGCAAAATTCGGCTACCGCATCAGCAAGAATCAAGTCCCCAGAAATGGACGGCACAGACATCTTGATATGTCCGCTTACATTCTCTCCAAAGCCTGCAACTGCATCCATAGCCTCCTGAGTGGCTTGCTTCACATTTTTAGCACTATGTAATAACACCTTCCCCGCTTCCGTTAGGGTCAATTTACGTGTTGTTCGATATAATAGCTGTGCGCCGATTTCTTCTTCCAACCTGGCGATTCTTTTACTAACTACCGAATTTGTAACGTTATTTGCTTCTGCAACCTTACTAAAACTGCCCAATTCAATTACCTGAGAAAATAGGATTAAGTCGTCTGCTCTCATTTTATTATGTCACTTTTGGAATTAATTATTTTCATTATTTCCCTATATCTAAAAAAAATAAAGGAGTAGATTCACGCCAAATTAACAAAACCATTACAACAAAAGTCGCCTCTACAACGGAAACATACCGTTCAAAAAGTCTGCGGACGAAGGATGTACAAATGAGTGAAACCCTACTTGCCCTCGTGGCCTTTTCGCCAATTGTTGTGGCCGCCATTTTATTGGTTGGTCTCAACTGGCCTGCTAAAAAAGCTATGCCTGTTGCGTTCGGTCTTACCGTCGCTATTGCCCTAATGTTTTGGGATATGTCAGCTACTCGCGTACTGGCATCCGTATTCCAAGGCCTAGGAATTACCGTATCTGTTCTCTGGATCGTGTTTGGCGCCATCTTCTTGCTCAACACTTTAAAACACACTGGAGCGATCACAACTATCCGTAACGGCTTTACAGATATCTCTACCGACCGTCGTGTTCAAACTATCATCATTGCATGGTGTTTCGGCTCGTTCATCGAAGGGGCGTCTGGTTTCGGTACACCAGCAGCGATTGCTGCGCCTCTACTCGTTGCGATTGGCTTCCCTGCTATGGCAGCGGTGCTTATGGGCATGATGATTCAGTCTACACCTGTGTCATTTGGTGCTGTAGGCACACCGATCATTGTCGGTGTAAACAAAGGACTGGATTCACATAACATTACCGAGACATTGGTAACTCAAGGCTCAACATGGGAGATGTACCTACAGGACATTACCACTCACGTAGCCGTTATTCACGCTGTTGTCGGTACCATGATGCCAGTGCTAATGGCTGTGATGTTAACACGCTTCTTCGGTAAAAACAGAAGCTGGACTGAAGGTCTCGATATCCTGCCGTTCGCTCTGTTTGCTGGTATCGCATTTACGGTTCCTTACGCATTGACTGGCGTATTCCTAGGGCCTGAGTTCCCATCTCTGATTGGTGGCCTAGTTGGTCTGTCAATTGTGGTTACCGCAGCGAAAAGAGGCTTCTTAGTACCGAAATCAAAATGGGACTTTGAAAGTGAAGACAAATGGCCTGCAGAGTGGTTAGGTTCTCTTAAAATTAACATCAAAGAAAAGTCTGGTAAGCCAATGAGCCTAGTAATGGCATGGGTTCCTTACGTAATGTTGGCTGTGATTCTTGTTGCTAGCCGAGTTAGTGCTGAGTTCAAAGCCTTCCTTCAAAGCATCAGCTTATCTTTCAGTAATATTCTTGGTGAAGCAGGCGTTAGTACAGCAATCCAACCGCTATACCTACCTGGTGGTATCCTGGTGTTTGTTGCTCTGCTTGCAGCACTACTACAAAATGGTAGCGCGAAACCACTTCGTGAAGCATTCGGTGAATCGAGCAAAACACTCATTGGTGCTGGCTTCGTACTGGTGTTCACCATTCCAATGGTACGTATCTTCATTAACTCGGGCATCAATGGTGCAGACCTTGCGAGTATGCCAGTAACAACAGCGAACTTTGCTTCTGACCTTGTTGGCTCTGCATTCCCAGCATTGAGCGCCACCGTGGGTGCACTAGGCGCGTTCATCGCTGGTTCTAACACGGTATCGAACATGATGTTCAGCCAATTCCAGTTTGAAGTAGCTCAAACGCTATCTATCTCAAGTGTGATTGTTGTTGCACTTCAAGCGGTAGGTGCGGCTGCAGGTAACATGATTGCGATTCACAACGTCGTAGCGGCATCAGCAACGGTAGGCCTGCTGGGACGCGAAGGTGCGACACTACGTAAAACCGTTATCCCAACATTCTACTACCTTGTTATGACTGGCATTATCGGTTTGGTACTGATTTACGGATTCCAGGTGACAGATGTCTTGATGAAGTAAACAAAAGCGCAGGGTGCTGCCGCCCTGCACTGTTTTGACACAGCTATTAGCAACACTACCCGCATTGGTTTCTTTAACCTGCAAATCACCCCCGGTAGCTGTGTCACCTTCAATCACTTTGCATAACTGACTGAATGATTTAACACGGATTGTTTAATCAATTATGTAAATTGGTTACTAGAATTACTCTATCTGATAGTCGTACTTCTTTGTTAACCCTTATTCTGATGTCGTCAGCTACTCAGTAGCGATGAGAAACAACGCTCCACAACTTGCTTAGAATAAACGCTAGGACACCATTATGATTATATCTGCTTCTACCGATTACCGCGCAGCCGCTAAAGCCAAGCTACCTCCATTTTTATTCCACTATATTGATGGCGGCTCTTACGATGAACGTACCCTGAAGCGCAATACTGACGATTTAGGTGATGTCTCTCTTCGTCAGCGCGTCCTGCGTGACATGGCTGATTTAAGCCTAGAAACCGAGATCTTTGGTGAGAAGCTCGCCATGCCTATCGCACTTGCCCCTGTTGGTTTGACAGGCATGTACGCACGCCGCGGCGAAGTTCAGGCAGCAAAGGCAGCTGAGAAAAAAGGCATTCCATTCACCATGTCTACCGTTTCCGTTTGTCCGATTGAAGAAGTCGCTCCAGCCATTGAACGCCCAATGTGGTTCCAACTATACGTGCTAAAAGATCGTGGCTTTATGAAAAACGTTCTTGAGCGCGCAAAAGCGGCAGGCGTGACGACTCTGGTCTTCACGGTTGATATGCCAGTACCCGGTGCCCGCTACCGCGACATGCACTCCGGTATGAGTGGTCCTAATGCTGCAATGCGCCGTGTATTTCAGGCGATGCGCCACCCAAGCTGGGCACTGGATGTAGGTATGCTGGGTAAACCTCATGATTTAGGTAATATCTCAACTTACCGTGGTGAACCAACTAAGTTAGAAGATTACATTGGTTGGCTAGGTGCAAACTTTGATCCTTCAATTTCTTGGAAAGATCTAGAATGGATTCGTGACTTTTGGGATGGCCCAATGGTGATCAAAGGTATTCTGGATGAAGAAGACGCAAAAGACGCAGTACGCTTTGGTGCGGATGGTATTGTGGTATCCAACCACGGCGGTCGTCAGCTAGACGGTGTTCTCTCTACCGCTAAAGCTCTGCCAAGTATCGCTGACGCGGTTAAAGGCGACCTTAAGATTTTTGCTGACTCTGGTATTCGTACTGGATTGGATGTGGTTCGCATGCTGGCTCTTGGCGCAGACTGCACGCTACTGGGACGTTCTTTTGTTTACGCATTGGCAGCGCAAGGTGGTACTGGTGTAGAAAACCTGCTTGACCTGTACGACAAAGAAATGCGCGTAGCGATGACGTTAACAGGTGCAAAAACAATTGCCGATCTGTCACAAGACTCTCTGGTAAAAATTCCAAACTAAAGCCATATACGACAAAAAACGAGCCATCAAAGGCTCGTTTTTTATTGTGAATTAGCTAGGGGCTGTAGAACATCGTCGATAGTCAAAGCGTCGTCTTAATAGTGATTAAGACCGCGACGACGAAATCTAGCTAACTTGATGGACGTATTCGATCACCACTTGGTTGCCGTCGATAAACACGTTACTGATATCGCCATCCACCGTTACTCGGCTTTGCAGATGTACAGAACCTATAGCAGACATTTCTCGCTCATTTAAAGTCGGAATCACTTGACTAGGACGTACATGTAGCTGCTCGCATAGCTGTTTTACAAAACCCAATGTCAGGGGTGAACTACCACGTAACAAGCCAGAAAATTCATGCAAACTAAGCCCAAGGCGTTTCGCCATATCCATTTGGGTAATGTGCATTTTGGCTTTTTGTGACATCCAAGTGTTATAGAGCGCACTTCTATCCTGCTCTGTAAATTCCATATCTGCCTCCGCTAATTTTAAGTGGCGATACCCTCTCACACTTGCTGCCGCTTAATGTTAGCGATAAGTCAAAGAACTTATAATTAAACGTTCAAGTCCTGTAAGGTAATGTTACCCAATTTTACTGACCACAACGCGGGTTCTATACAATCTTTGTTAAATTTCTGGGGTGAGCGTTTAATATCTGCTACCTTTCTGACCAAGACTCATTCGAAATAAAGTTACTTATGTCACAGTGGTTTATCGACCTACAAAATTATGTTCAAACACATAGTCAGGATTGGAGCGGAAGCGTCCTTTTCATCACACTTGCCAGCTTTGTAGCCTGGGTAGCCTGGCGGTTGATTCGCTCCCGTCTGGCCATTTTGGTTGAAAAAACGCAATTCCATTGGGATGACATGCTGCTACAGGCACTAAAAGCCCCCGTGAGTACACTCATTTGGTGTTGGCCTGCAACCGTATCACTCGGCATTATTTTAGAAAGCGAGCTAAACGACAAGATAGACTGGCTGAGCACGCTCAAGCTCATTTTGGTCATCAGTATATTGGTCTGGACCTTAATGAGGTTAATCACCAATGTCGAAGAATACGTACTCGAACATCAGAAGCGCGACGAGACGACGGTACAGGCTATCGCAAAAGTGGCTCGCTTGTTCTTCGCGACACTGGGTATTCTCACGATCATGCAGGCGTTTGGTCTCTCTTTGTCAGGCCTACTCACCTTTGGTGGTGTCGGTGGCTTGATTGTGGGTTTAGCGGCTAAAGATTTGCTGTCTAACTTCTTTGGTGGTTTGATGATCTATTTCGACCGTCCATTTAAGGTCGGGGACTGGGTCCGCTCGCCAGACAGAGAGATTGAAGGCACTGTTGAACGTATCGGCTGGCGCATGACGATTATTCGCACATTTGATAGACGCCCACTGTACGTACCAAACTCGGTTTTCAGTAGTATTGTGGTAGAAAACCCCTCTCGAATGCTCAATCGACGTATCTATGAAAAAATTGGCCTTCGCTATGATGATGCTGAAAAAGTGCCGGAGATCATCACCGCAGTGAAAGAGATGCTGAAGACACACAAAGACATCGATGCACGCCAAACGCTGATTGTGAACTTTGATTCTTTTGGCCCATCGTCGTTAAACTTCTTTATTTACACCTTCACGAAAACAGTCAACTGGGTG
Source organism: Vibrio sp. J1-1 (assembly GCF_021728395.1). Lineage (GTDB taxonomy): Bacteria > Pseudomonadota > Gammaproteobacteria > Enterobacterales > Vibrionaceae > Vibrio. The sequence continues at coordinate 288,450 of NZ_JAKKCM010000001.1, forward strand.
CGCTACCACGAGGTGAAACAGGATGTTTTACTGCAAGTTGTCTCTATTATCAAAGAACACAATGCAGACATTGCGTTCCCGACTCAAACACTCAAGTTGGACCCCATTCAAATGGCCAACGCAACGAGACAAGATGACAACGATTTGTAACAAGCCAACAATACAAAGCCCACTCGATTAATGAAATGGGCTTTTACATTATAGTGTAGCAGGCATTATTGCTTGGTCAGAATCAGACGCGCATTCAATGCTTGAACCGGACGATTGTTCTCACCCATGGCTTTTTCAAACTTTTTGATTTGCTCAGCTGAGATAGTTTGCGGCTCTTTAATCACTAACCAACGTACACCTTCTGAACACGGTGGCGTCGTTAAAGAGCCATTGAATCGATAATAGTCTTTGTCACTCGGGATAAGCGCTCTCGCATCAAATGGCGCACGAATCGTAACGTTGTTATCTTTTTCAGGCACGCTCTCAAGCAAGTTTGCTAGTGCAGGGTTAGCATCACCCTTCTCGAAGAATACCGCAACAACCGCGAGGTTCCCTTGGTCATCAGCATGAACATAGTGCGCCTCTAACGGGTAGGATTTTCCATCTACATGGTTTTCTGACGGGGTATGGAAGTGAAATTGTTTTAGATTAAATGACTTTCCGTCAACAAGCAGGTTGTTATCCCCTTCTAAACTCGTTTGTAGCGTATGGCCATTGTTCGTCAGCGAAATAGCTTTACCTTTGTAATCTAATTCCAGCTTGGCCAACTCAGCCTGAACCGCAGACTGTATATTAATCGGGCTCTGGTTTTTACCCTGTGCACATTCAGAAGCAAACTCTCCCCAATGTTCAGGACCATGGTTCCCCTCATATCCCCAATTTGCAGCATGGGCAGAACCAATCAATGCCAATGATAAACCTAGCGCTGCGAGTGACTTATTCATAATGTTACCTTATTCCATCAAGTGAAGTATTTAAACCTCGCTATACTAATCTCAGAAGATCCAGTCGGAATAGTCTGAAAACTATGATTGCAAAAAAATTTTGGGAGCAAGGCCTCTCGCTATGTAATTGACAGTTATCTCACCCACGGCAGGTTCACAGAAAGTCACAAAAAACCAAGCTTCGAAGCCCTCTTGGAATTCATCAATCGTATAAAAACTTGGATAACTAACGAAGGGTGGATCTGGAACTAATATGCCATAAATAATCGAGTCAATACTTGCACGGATTTATTGGGGGACTGGCGTTGTTTCAAGCCATAACGGTATTTGCTAAAATCGCGGCATAATTTATTAGCGAGAACCAGTAAGTGGCAAAACGTACTCCAGTGATAGAAATGACGTCCTATGGGATATACTCCCACTGGGATGCAAAAGCCAAAGAGTTGCCCCAAATTAAAGAGTTCACCCAAACAGTAACCGCCGATGAAGGGGTTGAGTTTGGCTTTACCGTCAATATTAAAAAAGCGAAAGGGCAACTGTTACAGTTTTGCATCTATCATCCGGGCATCATCAACAAGAAAGGAAAAATACTCGCGCCTTTTGATGGTGAAGTGTATGTCCGGAGTAATGACTGGCACTTTTATCTGGGAGATACAATCCAGCTGCTGTGCCCGATTAATGGACTAGAAAGTAACTTGGGTGAATGGCGAATGATGCTGGAAATGCAAGGTAAGACAGTCGCCGAGAAAACGTTCAAAGTCATCGCTCGTGACGCAGGTCAGTTCTGGAAAAGCCGAGGTTTTTAAACTGACTTATGCTTAAAAACCACTAAAAGCAGACTCATAGAGACACTTAATGAGTCTGCTTGCTGAGCAAACTATGTATTATCGCTTAGTTTATATAGGCTTAACGTTAGTCGCACACGGACCTTTTTGCCCTTGCCCTACTTCATATTCTACTTTCTGACCATCATTCAACGATTTATACCCACTCATGTTAATTTCCGAGTGATGCACAAATAAATCTTTGCTGCCATCATCTGGAGTAATGAAACCAAATCCTTTATCCCCATTGAACCACTTAACTATTCCTGTACTCATATTCTCGATCTTCATTTTTGGTGAACTATGAATGACTTACCTTGCTATCACCATCGCAAGAGCCGTTTTGTTTTAAAGTTTTTATTAGCGCTAAAATAGGCCAATTGATTAATTGCAAATAAAACCACAAGCAACCATTAACTTAGTATGGGCAATAGACAAGAAAATTGCTGAAAAAATTTAAGCTCACTTTGGTAAAAGCAGATATCCACCATAAATATTAGGATGAGTATCAGCTAAGAAACACTTGCACCGGTTGGGCGAGCCCCACACGAATGTCAATATTAATCAATTCCCACAACAGAGATCATACTCCTACATATACGTTTCAATATTAGCCCCTACAGATTATTTAACGTTTGATTATGCGGCGAGAATCACACTAAAGACTCCCAGCACAGATTAATCTAATGCATATAACTAAGTTTCATACCCAAGCAGGTATGAGTAAATTTTGTCAGTTCGTCAGTAGGCTAATTTATATGCAACTTTATGGGATGTGCCCTTCTTGTAAAAAAAGTTCGGTGTTTAATCGAATACACCGGACTTTCATTGAGAAAGTGGTTCGAAAAAAATACTTAAAATACGAGTGTGTAAATTGTTCTGCAGAAGTTTTTTCTCACCGAACTCATAGAGACATCGTACTCCATCGAGGGGGAAGCTTAGATGAGCAATGAACGCATATGTACGGATCAGGCGGAAAGTTTACGCCGCTTAATGAAAAACCCAGTTTGCTTAGATAAATTAAAGGTTATTCAAGTTGAGTTACGGCAAGCCATCATTAAGGGCCAATATAAAGATGCAGATAGGCTAATGGTGTTGCTGGATAAAACTCAAAAAGAGCTAGAAGAAACGTATTGGGTATAAACAAAAAGCGCCCCTTGCGGAGCGCTTTTATTAATTAGAAAGATTATTCCCAATCAAGGATAACTTTGCCAGACTGCCCACTACGCATGACGTCGAAGCCTGCTTGGAAGTCATCAATCTTGTAATGGTGCGTGATGATTGGCGACAGATCTAGGCCAGATTGAATCAAGCTTGCCATCTTGTACCAAGTTTCGAACATCTCACGTCCGTAGATACCTTTGATAACCAGACCTTTGAAGATCACTTGGTTCCAGTCGATCCCCATATCTGATGGTGGAATACCCAATAGTGCAATGCGGCCACCGTGGTTCATGGTTGTTAGCATTGAGTTGAATGCTGCAGGGTTGCCCGACATTTCTAGGCCTACGTCGAAGCCTTCTGTCATGTTCAACTCTGCCATTACATCTTCTAACTTCTCTTCTGCTACGTTTACTGCGCGTGTTACGCCCATCTTACGAGCGAGATCCAGACGGTATTCGTTGACATCTGTGATGACGACGTGACGTGCACCAACGTGTTTTGCAACTGCAGCTGCCATGATACCGATTGGGCCAGCACCCGTGATCAGCACATCTTCACCTACTAGGTCGAAAGAAAGTGCGGTATGTACAGCGTTACCAAACGGGTCGAAAATCGATGCTAGATCGTCAGAGATCTCATCTGGAATCTTAAATGCATTGAACGCTGGGATAACCAGATATTCTGCAAATGCACCTTCACGGTTTACACCTACACCAATCGTATTACGACAAAGGTGTGTACGACCACCACGACAGTTACGGCAGTGACCACAAGTAATGTGGCCTTCACCAGATACGCGATCGCCAATTTCAAAGCCACGAACTTCCTGACCAATCGCTACAACTTCACCCACGTACTCGTGGCCCACAACCATAGGTACTGGAATGGTTTTTTGTGACCATTCATCCCAGTTGTAGATATGAACGTCTGTACCACAGATCGCCGTTTTCTTAATTTTGATCAGAATATCGTTGTGGCCAACCTGAGGTTTTTCCACCTCTGTCATCCAGATGCCTTCTTCAGGCTTTAGCTTTGATAATGCTTTAATTTTCATAATGTAACCTAAACTATGGTGCTAAACATTAGCACCTAAAAGCCTTAAATAATGCCCATGTCCTTACCAACTTGGATGAACGCATCAATCGCACGATCCAATTGCTCACGAGAGTGCGCCGCTGACATTTGAGTGCGGATACGCGCCTGGCCTTTTGGTACGACAGGGAATGAGAAGCCGATTACGTAGATGCCTTTTTCTAGTGCGCGCTCAGCAAACTCAGCCGCTACTTTCGCATCGCCAAGCATAATTGGGATGATTGCGTGATCGGCACCGCCCATAGTGAAGCCAGCAGCTTCCATACGAGCACGGAAATGCGCTGCGTTTTCCCATAGACGGTCACGTAGGTCTTCACTTTCTTCTAGTAGATCCAGAACTCGGATAGAGGCATTTACGATTGCTGGTGCAACTGAGTTTGAGAATAGGTACGGACGAGAACGCTGGCGCAACCAGTCGATCACTTCTGCTTTACCTGATGTGTAGCCGCCTGAAGCGCCGCCCATTGCTTTACCAAGCGTACCTGTGATGATGTCGATACGGTCAACGACGTTGTGGTACTCGTGCGTACCTGCACCAGTTTTACCCATAAAGCCAACAGCGTGAGAGTCATCAACCATGGTCAATGCGCCGTATTTTTCTGCTAGGTCACAGATAGCTGGTAAGTTTGCAACTACACCATCCATAGAAAATACGCCATCAGTAACGATAAGAATGTGGCGAGCACCTGCTTCTTTTGCCGCAATCAATTGTTGCTCTAGCTCTTCCATGTTGTTGTTTGAGTAACGGAAGCGCATTGCTTTACATAGGCGAACACCATCAATGATAGACGCATGGTTTAACGCATCCGAAATGATGGCATCTTCTTTGCCAAGAATGGTTTCAAACAGACCTGCGTTTGCGTCAAAGCAAGAGGTGTAAAGAATGGTGTCTTCTTTACCTAGGAACTTAGACAGTTTCTGCTCTAGCTCCTTGTGGATGTCTTGAGTACCACAAATAAAGCGTACTGACGCCATACCAAAACCATGCTCGTCCATGCCAGCTTTGCCTGCTTCAATCAGTGCAGGGTGGTTAGCAAGGCCTAAGTAGTTATTTGCACAGAAGTTCAGTACTTCTTCACCGGTTGAGATTTTCACAGCAGCTTGCTGTTGCGACGTAATAATTCGCTCTGCTTTGTAAAGGCCTTCAGCCTTCACTTCTTCAATTTGCTGTTGAATCTGTTGGTAAAATGCAGAAGACATTCGCAATTCCTTCTTGATTACGTTGGCGAGTTTTCACTCGTTTTGAATTTGGTTTAGCCTTTATGTGACGGGCGTCACCGGCGATCACTTATCAATTAATTGTAGTGTAATTCAAAGTAGGAAGAGGGATTATCCCTAAAGGTGGAAAAGCATTGATGAATTTGAGGCACAAATTTCATCAATGCTTAGCTATTATATTGTATTAAAAGGATTTATAACCAGTTTGGTTGTTTGAGTAAGGCTTCAAACTCTTTTGCGGGTACTGGACGGCTATAGTAGAAACCTTGCCCAAACTCACAGTTTAAGTTATTTAGATAATCGACATGTCGACGTTCTTCTATACCTTCAGCAACAATTTTTAGATTCAGTGCTTTCGCCATCGCAACAATCACATTAACCAGCTCTTGGTCTGATTCATTTTCAAACACGTTTTGCATGAATGCTCGATCGATTTTCAGACGGTCAAATGGGAACTTCTGCAAGTAACTCAGTGCCGAATACCCCGTTCCAAAATCATCAATGGTCAGTTGAGTTCCTAATGCACGCAAGTTATTCAGCATGTCCAATAGTTCTTGGTCATGGTTGAACAGCAAACTTTCTGTCACTTCGACATCAAATTTATCTGCTGGGAGTCCCGACTCACTTAAGTTTTGGGTAATCAGATCAAGTAATTTGTCACAATAACGAAACTGAACACTAGAGAAGTTGACCGACATAAATAAAGGAGTAATCGATTGCCATTGCGCTGCTCGCTGACATGCTTGTTGAATAGCAAACTCACCCACTTGGTGAATCAATCCATTTTTCTCAGCGATGGAGATAAACTCTTCAGGGTTCACAAATCCGTATTTTTCATCATTCCAGCGCATTAGTGCTTCTGCACCAACAATCTTGCCTGTTTTCAACTCAACGATAGGCTGATAATACAATTCCAATGACTGATTCGAAATCGCATGGCGCAATCGGCTTTCTAAATCAAGGTAGCGTTGCAAATCTTGGTTCATGTTCTGGTCATAGAAGCAGAAAGCATCTCGGCCATCTTGTTTGACTCGATACATTGCCATATCAGCACTTGCCAGCAACTGCTCCGCAGTTTCCCCATCATCAGGGAACACTGACATCCCAATACTGCTGGTCAGGAAAAACTCATGGTTGTTCCACACCAACGGCTCGTCGAATGCAGTAAGCACACTAGAGGCGACACGTTTAGCCGTATCATCATCCGGCAAGTCAGGCACAACTAATAAAAATTCGTCACCACCTATTCTGGCCAGTAAATCCGTTTTTCTCGTAACGCCATGTAGGCGTAGCGCACTTAGCTTAAGGATTTCATCACCAACAAAGTGTCCCATGGAGTCGTTGATCTGTTTAAAATGATCTAAATCGATAAACATAACCAGCACTTTAGAACCACTGCGAGAAGCCCGGATCAATTCCAACGCCAATCGCTCTGAACCATAACTACGATTTGGTAAATTAGTTAATGTGTCATATTTCGCTTGGAACTCGAGCTCTTTTTCTGAGGCGATACGACGCTCTATTTCATTGGTAAGCTTTTGGTTTTGTTTAGAAAGAATATCCTTACGCTTTTTCTCTTCTTCAAGCTTTATCTTTAATTCAATTCTATTATTATTCGCAATGAAAGCATAACAAAGACCGCTAACAATCATTACGGCAAGAATACTCAAACCAATAATAAATAAGCGAGAGGTAAGAACATCACTTTCACTTAAAGGTTCAAACCAAGCTCTCAATTTAAAGTGATAGCGTTCAACTGGTACTTCAAAATATATTTTACTTGTCAGCTCTTTGGGTTCTACTGAACGATCGTATTGAGGATCGGTAGTATTCTTTGTTATAGAATCCCACACAACCATCTCAACGTTTTTAACACTGAGAACCATTCGACTGTAGCTATCTTCGTGTTCTTGGTTGGTTAATTGCTCAATCACTACACTTGTATTGATATCTGCAACAATAAAAGCAACTTGTTTACCTGAAAACTGTACTTTTTTGACAACTTGAATGAGTGTGCCATTCCCGTCATCAGATGCGTAGACTTCCTCTGTATGATTATGATCTATCGAGAGTTTATGGACATCAACCGAGTGTAAATTATGAGGATCTGTGGAGACGATAATCGTTCCATCACCTCCCACCAGCGTTAACTTATTATAAATATTGCTGTTATTTATTTTCTTACTGGCTATTTTACTATCAAAACGATGTTTGAGGTTAATAAGACTCGCACCTAAACCATACTCAATGGACATGCCAGACGCCAAGTTGGCAAAAAATGTTTGAACGGTCTTATCACCGGATAAATTATCAATATCTTCACTTGCAATCGTAAATAAATTATCAAGTGTACTTGCATAACTTTTTACTTTTAAGTCTAGCTCTCTATATTGTGACTCTTTTAATTTATTTTGGCCAAGACTTGTAACAACAATAAGCATCGCCAAATAAACAGACACTAATATTGCGCTTATTGTTATTATTTTCCTACTGGATATTTTTTTAATAGCCTTTTTCATTAATTTTTCTTACTTTCTTCTATGAAGTAATCATTATAAAAGTAGTAGATCGATGGATAATATTTTTTCACTAACTTTTCGTACGTTCCATCTTGCTTAATAGAGTCCAAATAGCGGTCAAAGGCTTCGCGTAATTCTGGCGAATTTTTTCGGAATGCTACAGCCATCTTTTGATTTTCTGATATTGGACCAATGACTTTTATTTCACCAGGCCACTTTTCAAGTGCGATGAGTGTGTCAGCAACATCTAATAAAGTACTTTCAGCATCATTCTTCATAATTGCTGGCACCATCTCGTTAAGAAGGCGGTGACCATCCGGAAGAATCACTTTTGCTCCAGTGTCGTATAAGTCATAAAGGTTGGGATCAAGACAAGAGTGCTCCAAAGCCAATACCTCTCGACCTTCAATCAGCTTTTTCACTATATCGATGTCTTCATCAATAGAGCCAGTAGGCTTAATTGGGGAGAGCGATGAATCCGTTCTGGATACTAACCAAACGCCAGAAGGGAAGTAATCCTGAGAAAAATCAATAACCTCCGTTCTCCAGTCGAGAATGGTCACCCCATTAGCAATCAAATCGCCTTCAATGGGTGTCGTTTCTCCTAAAACAGCTCGTTTATCTTGGTAATAAACATGCTGACCAACAAGCTTTCCGATCATATTACTCCACTGAGCAGGCACGTATTCATAACGCACCCCCAAGGACTGAGCGAAACCTTTTACTATGTCTACATCAAAACCTGTAAGCGTTTCCATTTCACCTTGTTCGATGTAAGAAACAAAATTGGCGTAAGGAACACCGATATGGCGTAGGACTCCCCTCTCGTGGATCTCTTGAAGATCACTTGACCAAACTGAAGAAGACATAACCGTAGCCGTGAGTATCCCCATCGCAGCTATAGTTCGTTTAAGTATCTTGACTGACATAGTGCTTAACCTTTTTCACAAAGCGCCCAAAACTGGACGCTTACGTGATAAACAACAACCTTAGAATGAGTAATACAAGTCTGTAATCGCTTGGACTAACCCTTCTACATCTTGCTCATCATGGAACAAGTGTGTAGAGATACGAAGAGCATACGTGTCATCTAGATCATCTTTATACAACTTGAAATTTGTTGTACGAATGATGTAGCCATACTCCTCACGTAAGCGATCTCTAAACTCAGTGAGAATGTCGCCGTTCGTCACATTATCAAAAAATGGGTTGAACGTCGTGAGACCACTGGTTAGACCCTCTACGTTTGGCGAGAAGATTTTTGCTTGTGGTAAAGCCTTAGCAAGTAACTCTTTACACAGACTACCTAAAGCAAGCACACGCTCTTCAATTCGATCTCGGCCAATCTCATCCCACATTTTACAGCTGTCAGTTAACGCCTGTTTCGCAGGGAAGTTATCGTTACCAACGTACTGAAGCTGGATCTGTTTACCTAAGTAATCAGCGTGAGACAGTGATGAGTTAATCAACCATAGTGGATTCTCACGTTGCCAATATTCATTCAGACGTTCGCCAAGACTATTTTCACCTTTACGCACATATAAAATACCAGTCGCACCCGCACCACACTGCCATTTATGGCCAGAACCTGCATAAAAGTCACAGTCTAGATCATGGAAGTCGAGGTTTAACATTCCAATGGTGTGAGCACCGTCGATCATTGTAGGGATTCGGTACTCTTTCGCGAGCTCGCAAATCGCTTTGGCAGGTAAAGCCGTACCTGTTTTGTAAGTGATGTGAGAGAAAACGATAAGTCGCACATTCCCATTAGATTCAATCGCTGTACGGAATGCTTCAACGTAATCTTCTTCCGATACCTCTTCAGTACCAGTAAACACAGGTAATTGGATCTCAACCACCTCAGCATTAAAGCGCTCTTTTGCTACGCTAAGAGGAGAAAGGGCCGCCACATGCTCATGGTGCGTTGTTAGGATAACGTCACCCTTTTCGAAGTGCAGGCCGTTGATGATGGTACATAAACCATCGGTAGTATTGCGACTAAGAATGATTTCTTCCGCATCAGCACCAAAGCCCGCAGCAATTTCCTCAGCCATATTGGTAACTTGTGGCCAAGAACCAAACTTGCCTTGCATATCCCATGGGTATTCTGCGACCAGCTTGTTATTATCTGCGTAGTTTTCTAGTACATGCTTCGGCATAGAACCAGTCGTACCGATGTTCATATACGTGGTTTTCTTGTCTAAAACGAACTGCTTTTGTACTTTACGCCAAAATTGTCTATCGTTTTTACTACCTAGACCTTGGCTGCCCCAGTTAATTTTCTGCTCACCCGCTTGTGCTATGCCTGAGAAGGCAGAAGCACTCACACCAGCAACAACGGCGCCCGTTGCTCCTTTGAGAAAATTACGGCGGCTGCGATCAGTCTGCGTAGGTTCCTTGTTGCTCATCTTTTTTCATTCCTTGTCGAAATTAGCCATCATATTGTTAATTAAACACACGTAACTATTTGTTACTAAACCATTATTACTTATTCAAACCAAAGTTTAATTTTTTTCAGCGCTATTAAGTGATCTTTGTTCCATTTTTCTAACAAAATGATGACACAATCAACAATCAGCCATCATTTATATTCATCTGAATTCATAATAAAATAGTAGTTAAATTAGAGCACTTTAGTAGTAAAAATTTAATTTATTCGTTCATTTAAAACAGATTCGATCATTCTCATTGAGCTCAACATTTCTGTTTTTCTTCATGGTTTCAAACAACTTTGCCATTGACTCTATGCTCATCACGGCGATTCTTATGTCAAATATGTCTGATGTGCTACGTTTTATTAAAGCCGGGAGTTAGACGGTACGGCTTGAGATCTATCTTGAGTTCACACGAAAAGTTGTTGGAAGAGTATGAAACAAAACGCCACTCTTTATGAAACTCGACGTTTGAACTTACGACCATCCGAACATAGATATGGAAGGAAAAACCATGTTAAAAGGATCACTGAGCATTTCGGCAATCGCGACATTGATGGGAGTGATTGCCCCTGCAGCTATAGCACAATCGATATCCATGACCGACCTCAACAACAATAAGAGCGTTGGAACCGTGGAACTATCAGAAACTCAATATGGTGTTGTATTTGCCCCTCAATTATCCAGCATACCGGCGGGGCTACATGGCTTTCATGTACATGTTAATCCATCTTGCGAAAGTGCAGAAAAAGATGGAAAAACAGTCCTAGGTGGCGCGGCTGGCGGCCATTATGATCCAAAAAATACCGGTAAACATGGGTATCCGTGGACAGAAGATAACCACCTTGGCGATCTTCCTGCCTTGTATGCGGATATGGAAGGCAATGCCGTTGTGCCCGTTTTAGCACCACGACTAAAATTATCTGACTTAAAAGGCAGAGCTCTGATGATCCATGCAGGAGGAGATAATCACTCCGACCAACCCGCCAAATTAGGCGGTGGTGGTGCACGCATTGTTTGTGGTGTGATCGACTAAAGAGTCAAACGCTTTGCTGATTCACACTTCTCTCATACCGCGGGAAGTGTGAATCGTTGGGTAAATCGAGACGCCGTTATATCCGTTTCTAAGTAACTGTGATGCAACATTAAAATGGACTGTACAATTTTAGTTCCAATACCTAATGCGCCTTGATGGGACTCTGGTTCAATGTGATTGGAAAGCGTAAAGTGGGCACTTGCTCTGTCATCACTGAGATGTATTTGACAAACGACGGTCGACCTTGACGGACTATGGCGTAACGCATTTTCTAACAAGTTAAGTAGCACCCTTTCCAGCAACCCTTTATCACCAATTGTCTGTATTTGATCTTCTATCTCTATACTCAGCGTCACTTCCTTATGCTGAAATTGACTTTGCATCGTTTCAGCACACTCTGTCACCAGCTCAGCCAGATCGACGGGAAGATATTCGTAGCTCGGTAGCGAGGCTTCTTTTTTTGCCTCTTCGAGCAACGCATGCAGTTGTCTGGAAAGTTTTTCTCCATTTCGAAAAGCCACATCAATAAGAGGATCTGATGCAGGATGTTGTAATCGCCACGTTTCTAAATATCCCAATACGCTTGAAAGCGGTGTCTTTAAATCGTGACTCAACTGCACAAGGCTTTGACGACGGTGAGAAGATTGATATTCGAGGTGTAAGAATTGCTGCTGAATGTGCTTCGCCATCAGCTGATAAGAGTGAGCAACGGGTATTAACTCTGGAACCTGATGAGTAAACTTTGGATGTAGACGAAAATCATGTTCCGCCTGCTGTTGCATTTGATCGGTCACGCGCTCTATAGGATTAAGAAGACTGCGCTTCACCAACACATAAGCACCGAAAGCAAAGCCTAATATGGAGAGTAACACCAGCCCAGCGAGTGCGAGGTAAGGCGTATCGACTTGTGCATTGGCAATTGCGGTGTGACGGGAACTGCCGATCACCACATAAAGATAACCTATCGTTGAGCCAAACTCTTCAATCGACGCGACGGAAAACACTTTATGTTCATCACTACTTCGCGGATCGTCGCCTAAAATCGGCAAAGGGTCACCGCGTAAAAACTGCTTGATAGGACCAAGGTCCACAGACTCCAACAGTTCGGTTCCATCCGGAGCGGCATGTGTGGTGATATTCCCCTGACTATCAAGAAAATAGATTTCGAAGTCAGGTCCAATCAACATTAAAGTATGGAATATCGATTTTAGCGCTTTCGGGTTGTAATCTGTCCCTATCATCAACGGATTATCATCGCGCATATGGCTGGCCAATTCTTTGTGTAAACTCTGCTGAGTGCGAAGTTCGATGGTCTCTTTGTGCCAGTTATAAGTGAGTGCAATGGCAGCCGCAGCCAAACAAAACCAGACCGTGGTAAACACCATTAAACGAGATTTAAAGCTCATCCAACTGCCTCCTAGGTAACTGGCTTATTGATGCGACTGAAATTTGTAACCCACGCCCCAAACTGTTTGGATAAAGTGATGCTCGGAATCCGAGAGCATCAACTTAGAGCGTAAGCGATTAATGGTGCTACAAACCGTATGGTGATATCCGGCGTGATGAGTATTCCAAACATGATCAAGCAGTTCATCTTTGCTATAGACCCTGCCGGGATGCATCGCAAGGAACTGTAACAACGAGAACTCAGTAGCGGTTAGCGAAACATCTTTATTGTTGAGTGAAACCTGATGCAATTCCGGAACAATCTTTAACGCGCCAAAATTCAAAGCGTCTTCTGTCTCTTTGGTCTTGTTGTCCGTCGTTTGGTTAACGCGGCGCAATACATTCCTCACTCGAGCTTGAAACTCCAGTACACTAAACGGTTTCGTTATGTAGTCGTCAACATCTGCCTCTAACCCATCGACTTTGTCCATTTCACTGTCTCTCGCGGTCAACACCAGAACTGGTGTCCAATCTTGCTGCTGACGCAAGTAATGGCAAAAATCTAAGCCATCACCATCTGGTAATCCCCTATCGAGGATCACCAGATCAAAAGCCTGTCGCTGGTACTCAGTTGTCCCCTTTTCGATGCTAACGACTCGCGTGACATGATGCCCTTGAAACTTAAGGTGCATTTGAACTAGCTCGGCTAAATCGTTATCGTCTTCTATCAACAAAATGTTCGCTGCCATATTGATTGCTGGGTTAAAAGTTTGCTGCACCATGATCCTTTCCCCTGCGAATGACTTTCCCTACCGATGAGAAGTCTCATTCTGCACAGGACCGGATCAAAGCAATCTTTCTTTCAGAAAAAGGCTCCGGCGGCGAAAATGAATAAAGCCTAGCGAATGAAGAAACCGCCGGAATTTGCTTTTATTCTATCCGCGTGATCGTCACCTTCGCACTAGGGTTTAGAAATCGATGATTTGCAGACAAGGTAGAATTCGTCAGTCCATCATCGCGGCTAATAATGCCCGCATGAAAAGCAACCATATCAGCGTTATCGTTCCGCTCTGCATTGAAGCCTTCACCTCCACCAGCAGGGCCTGGAATCGTCTCAGCAAGTTCATCATTAAGCTCGGTTCCGGAATCCCACACGTTCATGTTCATTTCGTAACTTTCACCAACAGCGAGCGATTTAATTGGCAAGCCTGTCTCTCCGACAAAGGCATCGTTGGTGTTTACCAACATAGAGGCCACCGACAAGAAACCATAGTGGTCTGGATTAAGCGTAATTGTCACCTCGTCAGAAGCACCGGGAAGTACTAAGCCATTCCCCGATACCCCCTGATAGACATTGCTGTCGCTGTTCACTATCGCTATCAACTCGGCATTACTACCACCTTCAGCTAAGTGCTCTAAGGCAACCGATGCGCTTTTACCAACTTCAAACAAACGGAAATCACTGTTATGAGTAAGTACCGCCAGTGGAGACATAGGCTGATTTGCGGTTAGGTTCGCCACATTTACCGTATATTGGAATGACGTCACTTTGTCGTTGTCATCATCATGAAGACAACCGGCAAGTAAAGCGACTGGTGCCGCCACGAGTAAGATTTTGTATTTCATACGTCCCCCTTACTTCACTACGATGGTGATGGTAGCAACGGGGTTTAACCAACGGTGACTGCTACTGTCTAGGTCACTGAGACCACCAAGCGAGTCACTGTCACCCAAATTCCCGGGATGTACATGAACTTTGTCATTTGAGACCGCAGCTTCAACACCCGCCCCTCCGCTTCCGAAAGTAATAAAAGGTGGGTTGGGGATGCTTGCCACTAACTCGTCATTGGCTTCGGTACCTGCATCGTAACTGTTCAATGTTGCTTTATAAGTGCCCGCGGTAGTAGGGATTTTCCAACTGTCTAAACCAACAAACCCATCATTGGTTGGCAACAGCATTGCACTGAGAGAAAGGTAATCGTGATCACCACTGTCGAAGGTAAACACGGTCGCACTGCCCGGATTAAGGAAGCCACTGGCGGGATTTTCTACTACAGTGCCCCCAGCGTTACCAATCACGCTTGATAAACCTGAAATGTCACCTTGTTCAGCCATCGCTTCTAACTCAGACGTCGCGGTTTCTCCCACTTTGAACATATGCAGATCGGAGCCATGTGCAGCCACGATGAGCGGCGTAAAATAGATGCCTTTGGTAGCATTGGTGACGGTAATTTCTAATTCTGCCGCGCTCACCGATGCAGCACCAAACGTCAGAGCAACAGAAGCCATAGCGAGACCAAGTTGGGTACGTTTTTTCATTGTGAGTCCATCCTTTAATAAGAGTGATACCCAAGCCAGTGAACACATCGTCTTCTGACTGCCTGGGTAAGATTACTATCGAACGTCTTCCGTTCTTGTCTCTAAGCATGGCAAGTAGATCTATCGACAATTTCATCAAACTCTCACAAAATTCTCACAACTTCTGGTTTTGATCCTGACACGAAGAAATGGTGCTTTTCTAGTCTGCTGATAGCGCTCTTTTCACTGAATAACGCTGTCTAAAAATGTCTTTCTGACAAAAATATCGTGAAAGCGGGACTGACACACTTGAACCAATCCCTGTCCTACCAGAAAATACCAGCATCACGCAGCACAGAACCGAAACATATGGTTAATCCAAAACTTATCGCCCTACTTCCGGATCTCGCCTCATTTATCCTGGTGGTGAACGAAGGCAGTTTTACCGCCGCCGCTAAAAAGCTTGGGGTCACCCCTTCAGCCTTGAGTAAATTGATCACACGATTAGAACATGCGCTTTCCGTGAAGTTATTTGAACGTACCACACGTAAGCTGCTCATCACTCAAGCAGGCCAGAAGGTCTATGACCAGAGCATCGCTATGGTCAATGCCGCCCAACAAGCGGTGGAACTGTCCGCTGAAGATCATACAGAACCAACTGGTGCACTAACGGTTGCAGCGCCAGAAGCGTTTTTGAACTCGGTTCTTCAGCCTTTTGTGCTGCCTTTTTTACAGCGTTATCCAGAGATTCAGCTCAAACTTCGAGCGGCTGATGGTGAAATTGACTTGTTCCGTGAAGGTATCGATGTGGCCTTTAAGCTGACCGATAAACCCGATGAGAATCTGGTATTGAAAGAAATCAGTAAGACCAACCTTGTGCTTTGCGCATCACCAGACTATCTGGCAGGTCACGGCATGCCAGAACATCCTACTCAGTTGGAGAAACACGACTGTATTTACCTTGCAGAAAATGACAAAGACAACATTTGGTCCTTCTTTAAAGAAGAAGCCTTTCACTCGATTGCCGTCAGTGGTCGTTATGCCGTTAACCACTCACAAATGCGTTTAAATGGCGTTAAAGCGGGGTTAGGTATCGGAATATTTCACGACTTTGTGATTAAAGAGGCGCTGGAGCGTGGAGATGTGGTCGAAGTGCTTTCTGATTGGATGATCAAAAGTAACTACCATGGTGCTATTGCTATGCAGTACCCCCAAACCAAATACATGCCTGCGCGCTTGCGGGTATTTATCGATTTTGTTAACGATCATTTGGTATCTAAAGAACCTAGCCGAATTTAAGTCGCTAGGTTTGCTCGGGCTCAGGTTGCTCTTTTTAGTGCCTAGCGCTATCGTGTGAGCGCTTCTCGTAGGGACAGGATTAATATCATCCAGATCAGAATAACTTTGTCTGACAACGGCTATTCACTATTTCTTCTATTGCATGTTCTTCAAGCTTCTGCTTCTGATATCTCTGCTCTGAATGCCAGTTTTCAAGCACTTTCTCTAATCCCTTTACTTTCATCTGCTTGTACTCAATCTGTCTCTGTAGCGATGTGCACTGAGCCTGCATAACCGCCTGTTCATTCTCTTGATGGACAATAATTTTTTGTAACATCTGGTCGACGCGATTTAAGTTCATCAAAGCTTCACTGTTCAGGCTTGGAGCATTACGAACCGAACTTCCTGTAAGACTTCTCAGCTGGGTAAGTTGCTCCAACTTGCTCTTTGTCAGTGTATGTTGCTGACGCATAGACTCTAATTGTTGAGACATAAGATCACGATTTTTTTCTTGTATCTTCTGAAACTGTCCGACAGCACGTAACTTTGCTTCCATTGCCTTTATCCACTATAGGGTTATAGAAATTATGTTATTGAAACAGCTGCGCCAGTTCAGTCAGACTCAACTTATAATCCACCGCCGTATCAGCAGATTGCTGAAGGTATGTTTTAAGCTGAGGGTATAAGGCAACAGCACGATCGAGCTCAGGATCTTGTCCGGGTTGATATCCACCAAGTGGCAAAAGATCTTTCACCTGCAGATAGTTTGAGTACATCTGACGGAAATTCTGCGCAATCATTAGATGCGAGGATTGTGTACATGCCGTCATGCAACGGCTTACTGAGGCGTTAATATCTATAGCAGGGTAATGGCCTTGTTCAGCCAACTTCCTACTCAAAACAACATGCCCATCAAGAATAGCACGTGCTGAATCGACAACCGGGTCTTGCTGGTCATCACCAGCGGCAAGAACGGTGTAGATAGCGGTCAGACTGCCGTCATGGTTTTCGCCATTTCCTGAACGTTCTAAAAGCTGAGGTAAGATATTGAAAACGGAAGGTGGATACCCCCTGGAGACCGGTGGTTCGCCTAATGAAAGCGCGATCTCTCTTTGTGCCATAGCGTAACGAGTTAATGAGTCCATAAGCAGCAGAACATCATTTCCTTTATCACGAAAGTATTCCGCAACTCGGTGACAAAGCAGTGTCGCTCTCAATCGCATTAAAGGCGACTCATCTGCAGGAGCAGCAATGATAATAGCTTTATGGCGTGTTTCAGGCGTCAGGTTACGTTCAACAAACTCTCTGACTTCCCGCCCCCGCTCGCCTATCAGACCCACAACGATCACATCGGCTTCAGTATTCTGAGTGATCATCCCCATCAGAACACTTTTACCTACACCACTGCCCGCCATCAGTCCGATACGCTGTCCTTTGCCGATAGTAAGCAGTCCGTTTATCGCACGAACTCCCACATCCAAAGGCGTATCAACCGGACGACGCTTAAGTGGATTTATCGGCTTAGGATGCAGTGAAACACGCTCACCAACCTGGAGTTGAGGTCCATCATCCAGTGGTTCGCCCAATCCGTTAACAACACGTCCCAGCCAATGTTCACTTAGCTGGATAGTACTATCACCATCCAACGGTATCACTTTCGCTCCGGCAAACAGGCCACCTAAGCGGCTAATAGGAATCAGATAGGCAACCGAATGATCAAAACCGACCACCTGAGCTTCTATCATTTCTCCCTCGGCTGTTTCCACTAAACAGCGTTGCTCAATCTTGAACTTGCATCCGACAGCTTGAAGCATAAAGCCGCTGACTTTTACTAAGCGCCCAGTCACTCGGGCAACCGGAATGGCGTCGAGCGATGCTAACGCGCCATTCATCCGCTCTGACAGCATGTCATTCTCAAATGCGCTATTCATCAACACTTTCAGCTCTAAAAGGTGTCACTTCATCCAGAAGGTGTTCTTTCACATTATCCATACACACTTCTAGGCGAGAATCACAACTGGCATCCGCTTCGGCTTCTTCCGTTACCACGTGGCAACCTCCGGCTGACAGCTCTGGATTAGCGATAAGCTTCCATTCTTTCGGTAAATCAGAATTAACTTGGGTTATACGTTCCAGATCCTGCGGATTAAGGTGCACGACGACTTTTTCTGACTTACCAGGCATTGCCTCGAGTATTTCGTCAACCAGAGACAGAATTTGCTGTGGCCTGAGCGTCAGTTCAGCTCGAATCACCTGCTGAGCTACTTTTTGCACCAGTTCACAAATGATGTGTCGCTGCTGCTGTTCACGCTCATCTTGCCAATTTGAAAGCGCCTGATAGAGCTGATGGACGGGCTGGGCCGCCTCAATAAATGACTGCTTGCCTGACTGCTCCCCAGAAACAAAGCCCTTTTGGAACCCTTCTTTCTGGCCTTCCATGACTCCCTGCTGCTTACCTTGCTCTAGTCCCTGACGAAACCCTTCCTGATGCCCTTGATCGATTCCTTGCTGGAAGCCTGCTTCTAACTGCTGTTGTAGATCGACTTGCGCATCCTGCCAGGAATCGTCCGCATGCATTTCGCTCTCTTTGCGAACAGGCTGAGCCAGAGGAGGAAATCGATGAACACGATACCCAGACGCAGGCACCTTGAGTAAATTCGATTTTGTAGCCGACATAGTTTACTCCACGGTTGGCTCTTCATAGAGCAACAACTCAATTTCACCGGAATCATGCAGCTCGCGAACCATTTGCATAATTTCTTGACGCGCACTTTCCACGCGACTGATAGGGACGGCTCCACGAACTTGCATGTCATCTTCAAGCGCTTTAGCCATACGCTGTGGCATGGAAGCTTTTATAGCCTGCTGAATCGTAATTTCCGCGCCTTTCAAAGCCACACTCCACAGGTCGACCGGTATTAACTGCACCAGCTTGTCCATCGTGTCTTCTCGCTGACGCGCCAAAACCATGAAATCAAACATGTTTTGTTCAACCCTACCAACCATTTCTTCATCGTGCAGTTTAAGCATTTCAATGAGTGAACCTCGGTCGCCCTCGAATCGGTTAATGATATTTGCCACCTGCTTCACGCCTGAGAGTGGTGCCCCCTGAGCTATCGACACCTGCTCAATGCAACGTTCGATGAGGTCATTGAGATCACTGACGATCTGGTGGTCAATATCTTGTAGAGATGCTATGCGGTATAGCAGTTCGTCATGACAATCTTCTGGTAAGTATTTAAGCACTAAAGAAGAGCTTTCTGCTGGTAAATACGCCAGAAAGATTGCCTGCATTTCCGGATGCTCACTCGCGATGAATCGCGCCAATATTTCAGAATCCACCCACTGCAGGCGTTGCATATTATTTTGGATTTCATCGCCGTAAATATTATTCAGTAGTCCTTTCGCCAGATCGTTACCGAGCGCTTTACGCAAGGTATTTGACAAATACTCTTTAGACGCCCCGCGAATACCACTGTGCTGACGGAAGTCTTCAAAGAAACTTTGAATAACACTGTAAGCGCTGTCACTTTTTATTCCGCTCAGACGCGCCATGGCTTTCGTCACTCTTTGAGTCTCGTCACGGCTGAAATGACGCAGTACTTTCGCTGCGGCATCTTCACCCATACCAAGTAACACAAGTGCCGTTTGTTCAACATTATTAAGCGTTGCTTGCGGCTGCGCTAGCTGTTCTGTATTCATTGACGTTTACCCATTGTTTCAATACTTCGGCAACTCGCTCTGGCTCTTCATTCGCGATAAGCTGCAGGTGTTTAAGTTGAATTTCCAGAGGTGACCCCGGCGGCGGCAACATATCGTTGCTCACATCAAGGCCAGTAGAAGCGGTGATGCCCTTCTCCATTAAGCGACGGTTGATCATCTCTTCCCGTTCACGTTCCTCACGGGTCTGCATATTGTCATATAGGTGATCATCTTGCTCTTCAGTAGGCTCTACTTCACGTGAGGCCATATCAGCACCGGTCACATGCATGATTAATGGACGCAAGACAAAGAAAATCATCGCCAACCCCAACATACCGCCAATCACATAACGCAGAGGCTGCTGAATGGTAGGGTCCTGCCACCAAGGGATCGTTGGCGGAGCTTCAATACTCAATGGCATAAAGTTGAAGCTCATCATGCTCAATCTATCGCCTCGCTCAGCAGTGATACCAACCGCGTCCGAGATCATGGTTGAGATCTGTTCTTTCTCACCCGGTAACCAGTTCGTACCATTAGGCGCAGCGGCATCATTTAATAGAATAGAAACACTGATTTTTTCGATCTGACCTTGTTGATGCTGTGTACGACGAACACTGCTGCCAACCGCGTATTGACGATTTACTTCTGCACGAGCATTGGTGTTTTGGCTATCTCCGGTCTCAGCTTCTCCGTCCACTGGCGGCAAGTTGCTTAACGTACCTGGTACGCCTAGCGCGATGTTATCAATGGAGTTGTTATGAATGGTATGCTCTTTACGAACGACCGGATTGTTATCCAGAATTTCCTGAGTTTCTTCAACTCGGCTGAAATCCATATCGGCAGCAACCTGAACTCGGAAGTTGCTCGGGCCGACAATCGGGGTCAACATATCCGCAGCACGCTGAATGATCTGCTTCTCTACATTTTTCTGGTAGTCCAGATACTTAGCGTTTACTTTACCCGATTCAGAAGAACCGACGTCAGCACTCAACAGACGACCATATTGATCAACCACAGAGACAAATTCCGGTTTCATTGCTGTCACACTACCAACAACCAGATTGATCACTGCTTCAACCTGCTCCGGCTTTAAATCTTCTCCAGGCTTTAGCTCTAGCATGATAGATGCCGACGGTGCCTCGGCATTTTGACGCACAAACAGAGTCTTAGCTGGAATAGCAAGGTGCACTCGCGCATTTGAAACTGCGTTTAGCGACATGATAGTGCGCACTAACTCACCTTCCAGCCCATGACGATAACGCGCCGTTTCCATGAACTGACTGGTACCCAATGAGCTGTCTTCCTGAAGAGAGTCAAAGCCGCTTGGTAGTTTCGCTTTTACGCCCTTTGCGGCGAGCAACATACGAATCCGCGCCACTTCCCCTTCCGGAACTAAGACCTGACCACTCTGCTCCTGCAGACGATAACTGATGCCATCGGATTCCAGTACCGACACAATTTCGCTGGTATCGAAGCGTTCCTGCTTACTGTATAGAGGACGATAGCTTTGCGAAGCACTCCACAAAGCCACCACAATGATGGCAGCTACAATTGCCGCCAGTACTGCTGACAAGACTAAATTACGCTGACTGCTCGCCCAGAGTTGCTTTACTTTATCTGTAAACTCTCCCGGCTCTTTCGGGGAAACTGACCCGTTACGTGGATCAGATTTCACGGCCAGATTGCTCATAACATTGGTAGATATATCAGACATGAATTACACCGGCATTTTCATAACATCTTCAAACGAAGCGACCACTTTATTGCGTACCTGCATAAGCGCATTGAACGAGAGACTGGCTTTCTGACTTGCTATCATTGCACCAACCAAGTCATCACTCTGGCCAGTTTCAACAGCCGTCATTTTCTCACTCGCCACTGACTGATGCTTATTCACTACGTCCAACACATTCGTCATTGCGTTAGAGAAGGACATAGGTTGAGTAACCTTTTGTCCATCAAGCGGATTAGCCGAAACAACAAACTCTGGTGTCGCATGGGCACGCATGGTTTCCATTTTCGACAACATCAGTTGTTCAGCAGTCATTAAATTGTTGAGCGGTTGACTTTCCATAATGTCATCTCCTCTATGCTGCCGATCCAAGCACCGACTGCAGATCTATACCGTACTCTCTCATTGCCGCTAGTTTGTAGCGTAATGCGCGGGTAGATACCCCTAGAGCGTTTGCCGTTTTAGTACGATTACCACCAAACTCGCGTAACTTGTCCAAAATATATTGGAACTCAGCCTGCTTCTTCACTTCTACATGTCCAAGCTTATTGGCCGGCATTTCATCTGGTACAGCGCCGATCAACTTAACTGGCAGCATAAGATCGTGAGCGGTGATGTAGTCACCATGTCGCATGACCAAAGCTCGCTGTATAACGTTTTCTAGCTCGCGGATATTTCCCGGCCAGTGATATTGGCTAAGCGCAACCATAGCGTCCTGAGACAGGTGACAATGACTGCCGTCCTGATACTTTTTAATGAAAAACTGACTGATCGGCAGAATGTCTTCTTTACGTTCGCGCAATGCTGGCCAGTGAAGTGGCAGAACATCAAGACGATAATAAAGATCCTCGCGAAATGTCCCTTTCTGCACTTCTTCACGTAGATCTTTATTGGTTGATGCAATAACACGAATATCGAGTTGAATTGTTTTATGACTTCCTACACGCTCGACGACTCGCTCCTGCAGAATGCGCAATAACTTAGCCTGGACCTCAGGAGACATTTCACCAATCTCGTCAAGTAAAATGGTTCCACCATTCGCTTCCTCAAACTTACCGCTTTGAGAACCCGTAGCGCCAGTAAAGGCCCCCTTCACATGACCGAAAAGAACCGCCTCAAGCATAGATTCAGGTATTGCAGCACAATTAACCGCGATAAATGGACCTTCAGCTCTTGAAGAGTGCTCGTGTACATAACGAGCAAGGACTTCTTTACCAGTACCTGATTCACCCGTAATTAAAACGCTTGCACTTGTACAAGCTGCGCGATGAGCTAACTGAAGAACCTGTTTACTGCGCCAAGATTCTGCAACGATGTTCGCTATCGGCTTACCTAAGGCTTCAACCCGACGCAACACACTCTTTAACTGATTCGCTTCGAACGGACGCAGCAGATAATCTGTTGCTCCCGCTTTCATTGTTTCTGCAGCTAAAACGCCCTGATCTTGTTCAACAATCGCAATAACAAAACCACTTTTACTCTGTTTCTGATGACTGGCAACAAACTCCCGCACACACATATCGGGCAGATTGGAACTGACTAACGTAACGTCTACCCGTTCATCAATCAGTGCCGCACGCCCTGTGCGTGAGTGTCTGACTTTATAATCAGACTTTTCCAATACATTCATTACAAGTTGGGCACAATGTTCGTTGGGCTCAACCAACAAAATTTCCATCCTTGACATAGACAACCTTAATCATATTTGTCGGTACTACACATCGTGGTACCAGTTATTATTTTATTTTTTTGCGGGCATCACTTTTTCGTTGTCACGGACTAACCTAATCGTGACACGTCTGTTTTTCGCTCTGCCTGCTTTTGTCGTATTACTTTTTATTGGGTAGCGAGAGCCATGGGCTCTAACCTCTATTTGCTTCTCACTAACACCTAGTTTTTTCAGCTCAGTGGCAACCAGGTCTGCTCGCTGCCTGGAAAGCTTCAGATTAGAAACTGAAGTACCACTACTATCTGTATACCCATCAATCAGAACTTTAGTTATATGCGAATCTGCAGCCAGATAACTATGTAGAGCGCGTATATGCTTGCGTTGAGCGGCGGTCAGTATTCGTTGCCCCGATTCAAAATAGATGAAAGCATCGCGCGCTTTAGAAAAAGAAATCTCAGGTAATGTTTCTTTACACTGTTTAAATTTAGACAGACTCGCCTGGTAGCGAACTGTTGGAACGGTATATTCAAGTGAAGCGGAAATATCACTTCCGCTTAACATAATTTTTAACCAACTCCCCATTGCTGTCGCATCAAGTAATATTTCAACATTATGACGAAAAGATACCTTTTTATCATCGATGACAACACTATCAGAGATTAATACCTGTTCTGATTCATAAGCCCAAGGAGTAGGCTGACTAAATAAAAATCCTTTATTCCAATTTTTTGAATATTCCTTTAATTCTATATTAAATAAAAGTTCGTTCTTTTTATTTGAGCGGAAGTAAAACTTCCCATGCTGCGGAATATAATATTCCAACTTACATTCCAAACGATTACCACTATATGTCCAGCGAACTAAATCCATAGGGATTTCTATTGCAAAAGCCTTTCCAATAGAGCAACCCAAGAAAAAAGTAAGCCACAGAAAACATTTACTCATATTCAAAAGTCAAATAAGAAACAAGTACCTTATCAGCAATAAAGCACTTTCTAATTTACACGGCCCTATTAATGTCACAACAAATCAACCAATACAAAAGCTTAAGATCATACTCTATAGAGAGATGATTTAAGCTCCCATATGCAACTTTGGAGTTATTAGAGGCGAACCTTTACTCAATTCTTGAGCAACACAATACTAAGCACAATTATAGTAATAAAGGAAACAATAATCGATTATTAAATTTCATTAATTTAATAAGCATTCCAACAATTAATATTAAATATAAATAACCATATAGACACTCTGTTGTCATGGCTGTAAACTCATTTCGACCTAATTGGAGGTTTCGTATCCAATTCCATTAAACAAATAAAAGCAAACACTGAATTAAAATGTCTATTCATGAATTTCAACCATTAAACATAGAATGGTTGGGTAAGCCAATTCATATTATCCGTGAAAAACTGGAAAGTATGTTATCAGACTCATGCAACGTGTTAACGTATGAACTACAAACTTGGCTAAAAACTGAAAAAGTAGAGACCTCTATAAATAAGGTCTCTCTCCACACACTTGCGCCGAATAAAATGGCGAAACCTCATACCTGCACGTTTAGTCATCACGGCGGCGGGCTTCTTTATGTACACATCGACCATGCGACTCTGCTCCGGCTCTCTGATCGCTTTTTTGGTTCTAAGATCGAACGCAAGACGACCAACCTTAGCAATAGCGACCTTCGCCTACAGGAAAAAATAGGCAAGCTCATCATTCACTGGCTGGCTCCTAAGGAAATGTGGACCTTATCAGAGTTTGAGCCATCACAGGGGTTAGGACTGTACGCGACCATAAAAGTGAACTTTGCTGATTCTAGTGGTTTTATCCACATCAAACTGAATGAGGCGTTGATCTCTGTTTTGACCGATCAGCTAGGGCTCAAATCTAACCAAGCGCTGTATGAGCCATTTTGCCACTCGTTAGAGTCCACACCAGTGAAACTCAATGCTCTGCTTAGTAAGAAGACTCTTCCGTTGAGCGAATTACTCTCTCTGAAACCTGACGATATTTTACCCATTGAATTGCTTTCTGATATCCCGGTGAGTATAGGCCAGGAGCACCTGTTTACAGGACACGTAGCCGAGAAAGATGGCCAATTAGTTTTGATTATTAACCAAGACAAGGAGTCCTTGCGATGAGTGATTCACTAGAAAACAACGCCTTTGATAGCGAAGAACTGAATTTTGATGATTTCCAGCTGGAAGGCATAAACGACAATACGCCAAAGTTCACACCAGCTGAAGCGGAGCGTGACCTCAGCTTTTTTAAGAACATTCCGGTTACCGTAACGCTGGAAGTCGCCAGCAAGGAAATCACACTTGCTGACCTGATGAAAGCCGGTGAAGGCAGCGTTATCGAGTTGGATAAACTTAACGGTGAACCTCTGGATGTCAAAGTGAACGGTGCCTTAATGGGCCATGCAGAAGTCGTGATTGTTAATGACAAATACGGCTTGCGTCTGACGGATGTGCTGGATACCACGCTAACGAATGCTGTGAAATAAGGCTGTTCATAGGATGAAGAAACCTCTGTACCATCAGCTATGGCTTCCTCTGCTTGGTGTTGTGATTCTGCTTTTTGCCCTGCCATCCATGGCTGCCGACAATGGGCTAACGATTTTATCTGTCAGTGATGGCGATTCTCAGCAGGAATATAGTGTTAAGCTGCAAATCCTGCTTCTGATGACAGCGTTAAGCTTCCTTCCTGCTTTTATTTTGATGGCGACCAGTTTTACCCGAATTATCATTGTTCTCGCGATTCTGCGTCAGGCTCTTGGTTTACAGCAAAGCCCTCCCAATCGCGTATTAGTTGGTATTGCATTAGCACTCTCATTATTGATCATGCGTCCGGTCTGGACAGATGTGTATGACAACGCCTTCATGCCTTACGACCAAGGAGAAGTCACGCTGATGCAGGCTCTGTCTATTGCAGAGAAACCTGTGCGCAACTTCATGCTTACGCAAACTCAACAAAGTTCTTTAGAACAGATGCTTCGCATCGCTAATGAGCCATTGGACACAAAACTGGAGGATATCTCTTTCGCCGTTGTTTTGCCGGCTTTTGTGATTAGTGAGCTGAAAACCGCATTCCAGATAGGCTTTATGCTATTTATCCCCTTTCTCATTATCGATCTGGTCGTAGCCAGTGTATTGATGGCCATGGGTATGATGATGCTTTCGCCACTTATCGTTTCACTGCCCTTTAAGCTGGTTGTGTTTGTTCTTGTCGATGGATGGGCGATGACCGTTGGAACGCTCGCCGCAAGCTTCGGGTAACGGGTGAATCCATGACTCCAGAATTAGTTGTAACCCTGTTTTCCAACGCAGTTTGGATGATAATCACCATCGTCGCGGTGCTGGTCGTGCCAGGTCTTATCACCGGGCTGATCATCGCAGTTTTTCAGGCCGCCACACAAATTAACGAGCAGACACTCAGCTTCTTGCCTCGTCTGCTGGTCACTCTGTTAATGGTGATTTTCGCTGGCCACTGGATGCTCAGAACCATCATGGATTTGTTCGACTACCTGTTCCACAACATACCGGGAATGATTGGCTGATGGAAATAACATTTGCTGACATCTCTCGCATCTTGGGGCAGTTTTGGTGGCCATTTTTTCGAGTGAGTGCGGTATTCATCTCTATGCCATTTTTTGGCGATGCGTTAATTCCGATATGGATTCGCACCCTTTTTGCATTATCAATTGTCGTTATTACAGCGCCACTAATGCCAGCCATGCCTGCCGTCGATTTATTTTCCTTAACGTCTTTGTTGCTCGCATTTGAACAAGCCATATGGGGGCTCTTTTTCGGCCTGATTATGCATATGCTATTCACCATTTTCACCATGCTTGGGCAGATCGTTTCCCTACAAATGGGTTTAGGTATGGCAATGATGAATGATCCGGTAAACGGCATGTCGGTCGCTATTCTGGGGCGGATATTTCTCCTATTCAGTACATTGCTATTTCTCGCTCTCGAAGGGCACCTGCTGATCATTGATATTGTTATCCAAAGTTTTGAAGTGTGGCCAGTGGGCTCTGGAATCAGCGCTATCTCACTGGACGGTATTATCAGCGTATTTGGTTGGATGTTCGCTTCATCTCTAGCTTTAGCGTTACCAGCAATTGTAGCGATGCTGCTAGCAAACATCAGTTTTGGCGTGATGAACCGCGCAGCACCGTCACTTAACGTGTATGCATTAGGCTTTCCTATGACCATGCTACTCGGCCTCATTGCGGTACTTATTTCCATTTCTGGCGTACCAACCCGATACACTGCTCTGGTGCACGATACATTGGGTTTTCTGAGTAAATATCTTTTGGGGCAGGCATGAGCACATCGTCATCTCAGGATAAAACCGAAAAAGCCTCACCGCAGAAAATTAAAAAGGCACGTCAGGATGGTCAGATTCCCCGCGCCAAAGAATTCACTACTGCGGTTATATTTCTGGCCGTGATTACCTATTTATACAGCCAGTTCACTTCCATCTGGGATAATATTTCGGGCGTCTTTCGCTACAACATGGAACTGACGAAAGCGGACTTAGCGAACCCTCAGCAATTAGTCGAACAACTGGGTCACAGCCTAGGTCTGATAATCACGATGCTGACGCCTATGTTCGTCATCATTATGCTTGCCTCGGTGGCAAGTAGCATGGTTCTTGGCGGATGGATGCTTCATCTGCCTAATGCTCAACCTAAACTGAGCAAGCTCAACCCAATTTCAGGAGTAAAGAGAATGTTCTCTACTCGCTCGTTGGTTGAACTGATTAAATCCTCCTTAAAAGTCGCGGTCATATTTGCCGTTTTGTATTGGTACCTAAGCAGTAATCTGCAGCCTTTGCTTAATCTCCTCCATCTACCTCTGGGTCAAGGCGTAAAAACGATTATGATGATCCTGTTTAATGGTCTGTTAATTATGGGAGGGATACTTCTGCTGTTTGGCTTAATCGATATCCCCTATCAGCGCTGGGAACACCTGAAAGAACTCAAAATGACCAAGCAAGAACTCAAAGAAGAGTACAAAAATAACGAAGGTCGTCCGGAAGTAAAACAGCGCATTCGCCAGATCCAACAGCAATTTGCCCGGCGTAAAATCGACAAAATGGTGCCAACCGCTGATGTGGTGATCACCAACCCGACACACTACGCGGTCGCGATTAAATATGACCCATCGCTTTCAGATGCCCCGTTTGTCGTTGCGAAAGGCGTGGATGAAACCGCCATGCATATTCAACGCATCGCCAGAGAGAACAATGTGGAGATCATTAATTCTCCACCATTAACACGTTCTATTTATCACACCACTGCTATTGAGCAAGCAGTTCCCAGTCAGCTCTATATCGCGGTGGCACATATTCTGACTTACGTGATGCAGCTAAAAACATTCCGCACCCAACAGGGCGAAAAACCGATGCCGCTGCCTCACTTTACGATCCCTCAACATTTGCAGCATTAATCATAAGAATTCATTGTTAGGATAAAAACCCATGCTTAACCGGTTAAAACAACTCCAGATTTCCAGCAAAGGCTATGTCGGCATACCGATAGTTCTGCTAATGGTATTAGCAATGGTCATTCTACCGTTGCCTCCGTTACTGCTGGATGCTCTGTTTACCTTCAACATTGTACTGGCCATATTGGTTTTGCTGGTCAGCACGACAGCAAGACGACCGTTGGACTTTTCTATATTTCCGACAATTCTGCTGATTGCAACTCTGCTGCGTCTGACTCTGAACGTCGCCTCGACCCGTGTCGTACTACTAGAGGGTCACAATGGTGGTGATGCCGCAGGTAAGGTAATTCAGGCCTTTGGTGAAGTCGTCATCGGCGGGAACTACGTTGTTGGTATGGTAGTTTTTGTGATTTTGATGATCATCAACTTTGTCGTCATCACCAAAGGCGGCGAACGTATATCAGAAGTATCCGCCCGATTTACTCTGGATGCGTTACCAGGTAAGCAGATGGCGATTGATGCCGATCTCAATGCAGGTTTGATCGATCAGGAAACCGCTCGTCTGCGTCGCCGCGAAGTGGCCAATGAAGCCGATTTCCACGGTTCTATGGACGGTGCATCAAAGTTCGTCCGCGGTGATGCCATTGCGGGCCTTATGATTCTGTTTATCAACATTATCGGCGGTATCAGCATCGGGGTATTTGAACACGGTCTTCCAGCGTCAGAAGCATTCAAAGTTTATGCGCTACTGACTATTGGTGACGGTTTGGTCGCGCAGATCCCATCACTCCTGCTTGCTACCTCTGCCGCGATCATCGTTACACGTATCAATGACAGCGACAACGGCATGTCGGAAACCTTGCAAAAACAGCTGTTAGCAACCCCTGCCACGCTGTTTACTGTCGCTGCAATCATGCTGATGATAGGCATGGTGCCGGGTATGCCTCACCTCGCCTTCTTTGCCTTTGCCGCAGCATTAGGTTTTGCTGGCTGGCGTCAGTACAAAAATCCAGCTGTCGACACACAGCTCGAACAAGTCGAAGTCATTTCTCAGGCTATGCAACAGGAAGAGACTCCGCTGAGTTGGGATGATATTCCTCATGTTCACACCCTGTCACTGGCGTTGGGATACCGTTTGGTTCATCTGGTTAACAAAGATCAGGGAGCCCCTTTAGCAAAACGCATTCGTGGCGTTCGACGCAACCTCTCTGAACAGGTGGGTTTTCTGTTACCGGAAGTCCGAATCCGCGATAACCTCAGCCTCAAACCGAACCAGTACACGATTGCCCTTAACGGTGAAGTCATTGAGCAAGGCTTTATTGAACCTGACCGTTTGATGGCGATAGCGGTTGGCGAAACCTACGGAGAAATAGATGGTATCTTGGGTCATGATCCGGCATACCAACTTCCTGCGGTTTGGATTGAACACACTAACAAAGCCAAAGCACTGAATATGGGCTACCAGGTTGTTGATGACGCAACGGTGATTGCAACGCATATCAGTAAGGTCATTAAGACCAATCTGGCGGAACTGTTCAATCATGACGATGTGGATGCGATAACCCAGCGCCTGACCCAGCAAGCGCCAAAACTGGCCGAAGCGCTTAGTGCCGCTCTCAACCCAGCACAGCAACTCAAAGTTTATCGACAACTGTTGTTAGATCAGGTGCCGCTCCAGGACATTCGAACCATCGCCAACTCGATGTTAGAGTCTTCAGAAAACACCAAAGATCCGATTTTGCTGGCGGCAGACATACGTTACTCGCTTCGACGTACCTTAATTAATCTCGTTGCAGGGCAGAAAAATGAATTGAACGTTTACGCCCTATCAGATGAACTGGAACAAATGCTAATGACATCCCTGCAGCAGGCTCAGGCTAGCGGAAAAATCATGCTGGATAGTTTCCCTATAGAGCCCAATATACTAGCGCAGTTTCAGCAGAACCTACCACTGATTAAACAACAATTAAAGCAACAAGGAATGGCGCCAATCCTATTAGTTATGCCACAATTGCGCCCATTGATCGCTCGCTATGCGCGGACCTTCTCTCAAGGATTGGCGGTCTTGTCGTACAATGAAATTCCAGAAAATAAACAAATAAACGTGGTAGGAAACCTTGGCTAGTCTCAAATCATATCAGGCAATATACCGTTATCTCGATAAGCTTATGGAAACACACTTAGAGACAGATGACGACAAATTGGTTCACGATGCATTCAGACATAATGACATTCGGCACGCCTGTCAGGCTATTCGTGAAACCCGTTCAGGAGAAATCGAGTTTCAACACTTAACACTGCGCTTTGGCGGAGGAGGCGAACAAAGTGTCTATCAGTTCGCGCTGTCGGAAAAGATTGCCTACTGTCTCGACCTCTACAGCCTGTATCTCGCGCTGCGCCAGACCCGATTTCAGATGGAAACGTTCCATCCGGATTTTATCAGCAATGTGGTGGTGCCTTTAAAGCTGGATGCACTGATTTGGCAACCGGGGAAAGAATTTTTTGAGCAAGTACTGCAATGCCATAAGAGAGAGTTCTCCCATGTTATCCCTTCGATTCAACTAAACGAAAGCTCGAGTTTTACTCCCGCTGGACAAAACCTCATTGAACAGGTGAGGCAGTTTGCACTCGCCTTGTGGTTCGAAGCTGTTGCACCATGTTCGTACTTAGACCAAATTCAACCGCTTAAACCAGATGTACTAAAACTTGCCATTACCCTGGAAGATAAAGAATCGCGCATGGCGTTCTTACCTATTGTTCGATTTCTCAGGAAAAACCATATCCAGTGGGTCGCCAGCCGTGTTGCGTGTCAGAAAGAGCTCAGCCAGTACAAACTGCTGGGTGCCAATTATTACTTTGGCTACTTTAGTGATATTCCGACACCACTCTCTTTTAAAGGCTTTGGTTCTGACAACGACTCTTGGCAATGATACACCGTCAGCCAGATAGCACTCAATCCCCCCTTTTTTTCCCTCTATTTAGATGCTAAAAACTTGGCGCCAACCACTGACGAAAAAAGTCTCGGTATGGTGCCAAAACAAAAAATCCAAATTAATTAAATTTTTAATTAATTTTTCGCCTCCTTCATCCGCCTCTATTAAATAACGGGGAAAAGCCCCAAGTCCTGAATCTAGTGACAGACTATTGAGAGAAACGAAGGAGTTTTACCATGGCTTTATCTATGCACACTAACTACGCATCGCTTGTAACGCAAAACACACTAAACCAAACAAGCAATCTATTAAATACTGCAATGGAGCGTCTAAGCACCGGTTACCGCATCAATTCAGCGGCTGACGATGCTGCGGGCCTACAAATCTCTAACCGCCTAGAAGCACAAACACGTGGTATGAGCGTAGCAATGCGTAACGCACAAGACGGCATGTCTATGCTGCAAACGGCTGAAGGTGCTTTTGACGAAGCGACTAACATCCTTTACCGCATGAACGACCTAGCAACACAGTCTGCAAACGGCACGAACACTCTTGCCGATCAAGCGTCTTTGCAAAAAGAGTTTGCTGCACTAGGTGAAGAGCTGACGAACATTGTTGATAACACCAAATACGCAGGTGATGCACTGATCACTGCTGCAGGTATCAAAACAGGTGGACTAACGCTGCAAATTGGCGCTTCTTCTGCAGAAACACTAGCGCTAACAGATGTTGATACTGACGTAATCGCTGCGCACACTTCATTGGGTACAACTGTCCCTGCATTTGATATCAGCACAACTGCGGGCGCAACAGCAGCAATGGACGGCCTAGTCACTGCTATCAATACAGTTGGTACTGCGCGCGCTGGTCTCGGTGCAACCATCAACCGCCTTGACCACACCGTTGCCAACTTAGGTAACATGGTTGAGAACACTTCTGCTGCCAAAGGCCGTATTGTAGATGCTGACTTCGCGGTTGAGTCATCTAACATGACTAAGAACCAGATGTTGATGCAAGCAGGTACAACGGTACTGTCTCAGACAAACCAGCTACCAGGCATGGCAATGTCTCTGCTACGTTAATGTAAGTTGCGGAGTCCTCCTCCGCCTTATTTTATTCGTCCAAAAAACAGCCTCCTACTGGAGGCTGTTTTATTTTTCTGATCAGAATCTGAGTTCGCTTCGTTACACATTTTATTTAATCTCCTCCCCACTTCGGTCGCCTTCTATTTACAAGCGTATCCTCACCTTTCAGAGGAAGCAGCGGAAATAGCAGCATGGAATACCTCTTTCCGCAAAAGCAAAAAAGTCAACATAATTCATTGTTAAATAAAGATTTACTTACTGGCACTCATCTTGCTACACGTCAGTTATGGACCAAACGATGATGCGCGACACAAACCCTAAAAACTAGCGACGACAAGGGAGTACTCCAATGAGTTCATTAGATCCAATTTCGATGGCGACCCAATTGGCAACATATGATGTCCAATCTTTTCAAACACGCTATTCGACACAGACAAAGCAATATCAATCACAGCTAGATGCGCTACAAAAAGTTGAAAGCGCGTTACGTGAGTTTCGCACTGCTGTGGATGAAATGAACAGCAGTACTAGCAGCATTATCAAGAACAGCGCTACCACCTCAGAAGACGGCTTTTTTTCTGCAACTGCTGATGCAACGGCGCTTTCAGGTAGCTACCAAATATTTGTTGAGCAGGTGGCGACCGCTCATCAGGTTTCCACAACTCTACCCACAACACTGGATTCCACAACAGAAATACCATTAACCGGAACCATGGATTTCACGGTTAACGGCAATACCATGACACTTGATTTATCTACTGTTGACAGCGACGGAGATGGCATCGCAACCATGACGGACCTAGTCAAGGCCATCAACAACGATGCTAACAATCCTGGCGTCAACGCCACTCTGGTTCGTTCCAACGGCCAAACGCATTTTATGCTCTCAAGTGAAGAAACGGGTGTCGCAAACAGCCTCAGCGTCACCGCTTCTGGCACAGGTCAAGCCTGGTTTGAAGATGGCTTTAATACGCTAAACACAATTACCGCCCCGCAGGACGCCATCATCTGGCTGGGAGCAAAAGATACCGGTCTTAAACTGACAGAGAGCAGCAACACATTCAGCAGCGTCATTGATGGCGTTGATATTACGGTGACAAAAGCACAAAGCGCGACTGACGCGGCGTTAACAATGGATATTGGCGCTGATGAAGAGGCAACCACAGAACAGGTGACCAAGTTCATCGACGCCTATAACTCTCTGGTATCGACTATTGATAAATATTCCCAAATAGATAGTGAACAAGAGACACGACCAGTTCTGGCCAGCGATCCAACACTACGATCAATCGAAAGCCAACTCAACGCCATGATTCGTAGTGAGTTTGGTGGTCTGCGTCTGGCAGATGCCGGGATAGAGATTGATCGCCACGGTAAGATGAAGCTGGACTCTGACAAATTTGAACAGGCTCAGCTCAATAATAGTGCCGCTCTGGAAGAGATGTTTAATGGTGACGGCAACCTCCTAGACTCACTAGACACTTTAGTCGAGCCGTATCTGCAATTCACATCCGGATTATTCAAATCGCGCAAGGACGCCATCCAGCAAAGTATCGACCGCATCAGTGACAAGCAAGTAGTGCTCGAACGTAAATACGATATGGCGTACGACCGCTACCTAAAACAATTTACTCAAATGAACACCATTATGCGTCAGATGGAACAAACCATGGGCATGTTTGGTTAATGGCGACTAGGAGACAGTTATGTTAATGGGCTCAGATTACGACTCATATCAGCAAGTAGAACTGGACGCACAGGCAGCGTCTGCGTCCCCACATCAGTTAGTTGTAATGCTGCTTGATGGCCTGCTTGATGAGATAGAACGCATCCGTGGTCATATCGACACCGGGCGATTGGCAGAGAAAGGTGAGGGTATCAACAAATGTATGAACATCATTATTGGTCTCGACAGCGCACTAGATACGGAAAACGGTGGCGAGATCGCGGAACACCTCCACCAGCTGTATGACTTTTGCCAGCTAGAACTTTATCAGGCAAGCATCCACAACGACTTGAGCAAATTAGCGACAGTTGAACAGGTGATGGTTAACATTCGAGAAGGTTGGGTGAATTTTGGCCAACAAGCATAAAGTGTCTCCAGAGCGTTTTCGTCATCTATCTAAACTGATACAAATTTCTTTTAAAACAAAAGATTGGAACAGCCTTCAGCGCCATGACATGAAACTACGAGAACTGCTTGCTAAGCATAAATCTCAACTTCAGGATCCGCAACTGGCTCCGGAAATCGAAAGTCTCAAAGCAATTCACAAAGAAGCGTTTTTAGCTCTGGAACAAGCGATGAAAGAGCTAGGCGAAGACTTGAGCACTGCGGAAGCAAACAATGAACGGGCAAAAGCGTATGAGCTTACAGTAACCATGGAGTACTGAGTAATGAATACACCTTTATTGCAAGCTAACGATGCAAAAGTGTCCTCATCGAGATCTCAGGAAATCAATATTCACGAGGCTCGTCCTTCTTCCTACTCTAATGAAGAGAAAATCAGCTTTCAGATACCAACTCCGAAAGCTGAGCCTCTAATGCAGGATGTTTCCGATTCACTGGAAGATCAGTGGGTTTCGACCGAATCGCTTGTGCTTTCAGAGATGGCGACAACATCTACCGATAACAATGATATCGGTGTCACCTCACATAATCCGCAATTACTCATTGCGGGTGCACTCTCGCCAGTCGGTTCTGCTGCGGGTTCCGAGTCGTCAATCGGAACTTCTCCATCAGAGAGTCAGGCCTCTAAAGCGGCTCTGTTTAAGTTAAGTGACGATAAGTTGGATAAAGCGCTGAACATGCCGGCTTCTTCCGTTTTCTACGCGTCTTCGTCGGTATCCTCCTATGGTACAGAAAAAGGACTACAGAAAACTACGGCATTCGGATCCGCTAGCGAAAGCAATAACAGCTTCCAGATATCGACACTCTCTAACGAGCCGATGTCACCACTATCTCGCAGCCAAATCTCAAAGGAAATATTGCCTAACGTCATCGTAACCCAGAACCATGCTCCGTCTGTCCCTCTTCACATGCAGACCACATTACATTTTGGAGCTTCGGAGCAAGTTCACAGTGCGGAATGGGCAAGCATAAAGGTGGATACCGGTGCCGCTAAATGGGGAGAGCAGATGATGCAGGTACTGCATGACAGAGTGACATTGCAGGCCCAGCAAAGCATGCAAGAAGCGAAGATTCGTCTTGACCCACCCGAGCTTGGAAAACTAAACCTGATAGTCCGTGTGGAAGGCGACACGCTAAGTGTTCAGATTAACGCGAATGCCGCATCCACCAGAGAGGCACTGATGCAGGTTTCAGATCGCTTAAGAGCCGAACTGCAAAATCAAAACTTTGTGAATGTGAATGTGAATGTCGGCTCAGATGACAGCAGCCAGCAACAAACAGCACAACAGGAACTGGATAATTTCACGATTTTCTCAGCACGAGAAACCAGTAATCCTGACTCTTTATCAAATCTGTCTGAGCACTGGCTCAGTACTCAAGCATAATTTTCGAGGATTAAAGTTATGTCTAAAAAGCAGCTGGTCGCGGTAATTATTTCGGTAGTAATTATCAGTGCCCTTGTATCAGCCGGAACACTGGTTGGTGGTGTCTGGTATTTGAACAAATCTGGCCAGAGTGAAGAAACCAAGGGATGGCTTGAAGATACTCCTCTTGCATTTCTGACCGAGAAAAACGAGGAGGAAGAAGAAGCCAAGACAAGTTTTCATTCGCTGGAAAAAGTGGTGCTCAGTGTCAAAGGCAAAAAGCAATCCCACTTCGTGATGCTTGAAGTCGCGATTGAGACAAGACATTTAGATCGCATTAAAGCTATCGACGACTACATGCCTGTCGTGCGCAATTCCTTACTCAAGCTTTTCAGCGATAAGACATATGAAGCACTAAGCGAACACGGCGCAGTCAATCAACTACAAGAAGAAGTGAAACAAAGCATTCTTCTGGCGTTCGCTGATACCGATATCATTCACGATATCGACGATATTTTGCTGACTAAGTATGTAGTTCAATAGGTAGAAACTATGTTGGATATCCATTTTCAGGAAGAATATGGGATGGAAGGGGAAATCCACACTCCTTCGAATCCGATTGATGAAAACAAGCTTCTTGAGCAACACCAGATTCTGGTAAAGCGTATTGTCAACCAGCTAAAGGTCCATGCAACTCAGCATTGCAGCATTGAAGATATGCAACAAATCGGACTTATTGGACTACTTGAAGCCGGCCGCCGTTACGGAGACATCAATGACCCAAATTTTCCTGCATTTGCTGTTTGCCGTATTCGTGGCTCGATCCTGGATGAACTGCGCCGTCTGGACTGGCGTTCACGTAAAACGCGTCAGCAGGCACATGAACTCAATGACGTCACTCGAGACTTAACCCGTAGCCTTGGTCGCCAACCTTCCGATGCAGAGATCATTCAAGCACTCGGGACAGACAAAAACGATTACCTTGCGCGACAAAACGCCTCACTGGCGGGTGAGATGCAAAGTCTGGATCAACTTATTGAGAATGGCATCGAAACACATTTAGACGCGCACTATGACGGCATGGTGCACGAGCAGGTGCGTCGCAGTCTGGAGTCAGCAATGGAGTCCCTGCCTAAACGTGACCAGTTGATGCTCACCCTGTTCTACCAGCATGAGCTCAACCTTAATGAAATCGCACTGGTGCTCAACCTGACGCCTCCCCGAGTTTGTCAGCTACATAAACAAGCACTAAAGCAACTCAACCAATACCTGTCCTCCTAGGAGTTACAAATGCAAAAATTTTTTGGAGCCATTACCATACTATTGTGTGTATTCGGCGGATATATGTGGGCTGGCGGGAAGATGGGGGCAATTTGGCAACCTGCTGAGTTTCTTATCATCATTGGTGCTGCTTTCGGCTCTTTGATCGTCGGTAACCCGCCTCAAGTGCTTAAGGAAATGCGCAGTCAACTGCGTAGCACGATTTCCGGTGCAAAAAACGAGCGCGAATACTATATGGAGCTGATGGCTCTGCTTCAGAACCTGCTGGAAACCGTACGAAACGGTGGGTTTAAGTCTCTGGACAGCCACATTGAAGATCCTCAAAGCAGCAGCTTGATCAGTCGTTATCCTTTGGTCGCGTCTGACTATCGCCTTATTTCTTTTATTACGGATAACCTGCGTCTGATGGCAATGGGACAGATGTCACCGCATGAGTTGGAAGGCCTTTTAGAACAAGAGATTGACGCTATCGAGACTGATCTGCTTCTGCCATCACGCTCATTACAACGCACTTCTGAAGCACTACCTGGATTTGGGATACTGGCTGCTGTCGGCGGGATCATCATTACCATGCAAGCGATTGACGGCTCTATAGCCATGGTAGGCTATCACGTAGCAGCTGCGCTGGTTGGCACATTTGTTGGCATATTCGGCTGTTACTGCTGTCTCGATCCACTGAGCAACGCAATGGCGCAGCGTGTAAAACGCAATATGTCAGCATTTGAATGTGTTCGTGAAACGCTTGTTGCTTACGTCGCTAAAAAGCCAACCCTGCTCGCTATCGATGCTGGCCGTAAGCACATTCAGTTAGACATTAAGCCTACCTTCAACCAGATGGAAAAATGGCTGGCTGAGCAGGAGGCATAATGCAAAAACAAGAACATATGGTATTCAAACGGGCAAAAGCCGCTAAACACGAAGAACACCACGGAGGAGCATGGAAAGTCGCGTTTGCGGACTTCATGATCGCCTTGATGGCGCTTTTCCTTGTGTTGTGGATCATGCAGGTGGTCGATCAAGATGAACGTAAGGCCATTGTCGCTCAGCTGCATAGTGTCAGCGTTTTCGAAAATAGCTACAGTTACCCTTTTGATACAGCTCAGAGTCTTTCACCGATTGATCTCGCATCTGAATCTTCAGTGCCAAGCCGTCACGATTCGAATCATATGGTCACTTCATTCTTTCAAGGAAATGGCGAAGGACCGGAAACCGACTCGTTAATACCCGGCAACTATGACACGCAGCAACGGCTTGCTGCTCTGGCAAAGGTAGTCGAAAACACCGTGAGACAAAGCAGCGCCCAAGGTAACGTTGACATAACCGTCACGCCGCAAGGTTTGCGCATCGTGCTTCAGGATGATTATAAACAGCACATGTTCAGCCGTGGCGGAGACGATTTAACACCTTTTTTTGAAGACCTACTTCTGGCGATGGCCCCTGTATTCGAGAGAGTAACCAATCCGGTGATAATCAGTGGGCATACCGATGCTACCCAGTTTAAACAACAATTTAGCCGTGCAACGAACTGGGAACTTTCAGCATCTCGGGCGAATGCAGCAAGACAAACTTTGGTGTCCGGAGGAATGCCTGATGAGCGCGTACTTCAGGTGACAGGTATGTCTGATCGTGCACTTCTCAATGAGCAAGCTCCAGAGTCAAGTGAGAATCGTCGGATTGAGTTGTTCGTTCTCACCACGTCGGCCGCGCAAGTACTCGAAACTTTCTTTGGCAACAAAAATGATGGTGAATTACAAAAAGCGAGAGAGAAAGCAGAATTCAATCAACCAGTTATTCGCAAAATGGTGATAGACACACCTGCTGTAAGCTCTGAAAAAGTATAAAATCTAAATCGAGAAATTTTTATTTTACCGTTCGGTAGTTGACCATTGGCATGACGAAAATGGTCAGCTTCTGAGCTCTTAACCTAATGTAAGCACGCCTATGTCTCATATTGAAAATCAAAAAAAAGATGGGTTAAAAAAGGCCTTTATGTGGCTGATCATCATCGATTATGTGCTGCTCACATTTTTTCTCAGCCAGCTATACAACCTGACGCTAAACAGCGGGACTGCAATAAGTACGTTACTGGTTATCTACAATGTCTTACTGACCTTTTTGTGCTTCCGGCGCACAGAAAAGCAAGATGCCTACATCATCTACCCTACTCTCTCCGCAACCTTATTAGCGTTTACCTGCTTTCTCTATTTCTTTTTCCTGGTGTAAGACCAAATTTTCTTATCGAATGAGGCGAGACACGTTAACTAACTTACCAGTTAATTAACGTGTCAGTATTGAATTTAGGTTTTAGGCGAACAAGCACGTTGCAGGAAGGAAATATCGCGTTTGTTCGCGAGGTAAAAGGCTAGCCACGCATCAAAGCGACGACGGTATGTCGCTTTACATTCGCTTGGGCATTCAAAGCCTTAAAAGCAGAAGTAAACGGGCCTGAAGAACTCAAAGCATCAAGCAGAGCGAGCTTCTCGTTGACTTCGTTTGGAGACAACATATTGGATTGATTTCGAATGGATTGCATTTGCGAACTAAGATCCGCACTGATTTCCCGAGCGGTCTCAAGGCTCTTCTGCACTTGTTTCAAATGCTGATTGACCTTGATGATCGTATTTTTTATTCCGTCTCGTGAACCTAGGTCAAACGTCAGTTCATTAATACCATCCGGCTCAGATTTTAGATTCAACAGGTTGGCCTGACCTGCGGGAAAACGATAGCCTTGTCCTGTTACCATAACCTTCTGCTGCATCTGCTGATAAGCCTTTTCCGATGATTCGAACAAAATCGTCCCATCATTGGAAAGTGACGCTCGTAAGCCAAGAGGAATCAAACTGCGATCAAGCATTTTTACTGTTTGTTTGCCATCAGAAAGGCCATCAAACTGCACCATAACTGACTGCCCCTGTGGGAAATCAAGCCGTATCTGCTCTGCACGTTCGCTTTGACGATGAACGTTAAGCCCGGGAATAGAAAAGCGGCGAACATCCGTTTGGTTCAATGTCAGGTTAAGCTCATTATCTACTACTCGATTTCCATCAAAACGAGTCTGTTCAAGGACAGAATGAATATTATTTTTTGAACGCGCTAACTCATTTTGTAACGCTGGCTGTTTTTCTGTCCCATGGTTGAGCGCCTGAGTCAGACCTCGCTTAACCATGGTCAGTTCCTTTCCGACAGCCTGTAGCGCTTTTGTCGCTATCTGCACAGATGTGGCGTGCTGCTGTCCCTGGGTCAGCATAACGCTAGAAACAGAGTACGAAAATGGAAGGGCAGTTCGACTTGTTACACTGCGTGAAGTACTGGTTCCTGTTGCATCAGTACTTCGGGACGACGTAATCGAGGTATTGTCTCTTCCGGGAACACGGAGATCATACGAGCGAACCTCTACGGTACTCATTACCATAACTGGAAATCCTACCTACTAAATCCGGTCAAACAGACTCAGATCTTGAATCTTCACATAGCTTGCCTGCGTTGCTTGCAGGGCAGCCATATAGTTACTTAAACGCACCGATGCTTCCGCGTAATCCAAAGCTGACAGGTCAGAGTTAACCTTATCGACAAACAGCTTGTTTTCACCATGCGCGCTATTCAGCATTTCCAAGTTGTTATGGTTGCCGCCAATTTCAGACATCGCAGCAAGCACATTCTCGTGAGTTGTATCGATCGCTGTTATCGACGACTCAACTGTGGTTCTGAAGTCAGCGGTAGGGTTACGGAATTCAGCAATTAAGGCATCCATCTGGTTAAGCACATTGCTACCCCCGCCAAGGTCAAGGATCTCCGCAGCGGTCATGTTTGACTCCATCGTCACCCCTTTCGCTACGGTGACGACGCGCTTGTCCGCATTACCTTCTATCAAATAAGCGCCTGTCGCATTCGACAATGCGGCAGTATCACTTTTTGTGCCAGAAAACAGGTAGTGACCTTCTTCATCCTGAGCGTTAAACGATGACGCGACAGCATTACGCAAGCTTTCCAGCTCAATGATGATTCCGGTACGATCATCACTGCTTAACGACCCATTTGCGCCCCACAGAGTGAGCTCGCGTATTGTATGCAGACTCTCATTAATGTTATCAAGGTGCACTTCCTGACTGGAGAGTGTGCTCTTCACGTTGGCAATGTTTGACTGATACTGGTCAATTGCTGCACCTTCACGGTCTAAGTTAAGCAAGCGTATTGACGCCATCGGATCATCCGACAGTTTTGTCAGACGTTCACCGGTTGCCATCTGCTGCATCACCTCACCTAATCCAGCATTGTTGCGCTCTAAACTCTGCAACATCATCTGGCTAAATTGAGTATCACTGATTCGCATCTTTTTCCCTACCCTTAGAATAACTGGAGAACCGTATCAAAAAGCTGATTAGCGGTACTGATCACTTTCATGTTGGCGTTGTGTGCATTGGCAAACGTCATTAAGTTTGCCGCTTCTTCATCGCTATTGACGGCACTGACATTGTCGCGAGCAGAGATTGCCTGTTGGTTCATGGCTGACTTCGCCTGATAGTCAGCTTCGGCCTGACGTGCTTTAATTGCGGTCTCACCAACCATCGCAGAGAAAGCATCGTTTAACGTCAAAGAACCGAAACCAGACACACTCACTGGTTGATTGCTCAAGTCGATCAGATTCGTTAAGACATCGGCGTTACCCGGATTACCATCAGAGGAAAAAGCCAATTGCTTAGGCTCAATATCCGTAACAATGAGACTAGAGGCAGGATTCGCCGGATCGTAACTAAATAGAGGCGTTCCCGAATTACCGTTAAGATCCGTACCCGTTGCCAGTACCGCGTTGAATTCATCCGCAAGCGCTTTCGCCATATCGTCAATGGCGGTTTTATATGGTTCAAGGACATTTTGCTGATAATCGTTTAATGCACCTAACTCACCGCCTTGTACATCAGCCACTATGAAGATCTGTGTACCAAACTCCACTTCCATCTTAGGACGATTAGATGCAGAAGGGTCAGGTGTTACTTTGAGCTCTCCATGATCACCGCCCATTACCAAAGGTTGCCCGGATGCCAGCATTACCTGAATGCCTCCATTGCCTTGGGTGGTTGTTTTTACTTCTATAAAAGTCGACAGTTCACCAATCAGCAAGTCACGTTTATCTAGCAAAGTAGCAGAGTTCCCTCCGGTTCCCTGCAACTCTACGATCTGCTTGTTAATGTCTGCGATATTGCTCAGTAAGGTATTAGCGTGGTTGATTGCAGCGTTTCGCTGCTCACCTACATTTTGCAACTGATTGTGTAAGGATTCACTCAGCGTATTAAAACGAAGGCTAAGGGCTTCCGCTTCGTTGATAATTTGCTGGCGATAAGGAATCGACTCAGGTTTAACCGTCGCGTCATTCAAGCCTGAAAATAGCGCATCAAACCCCGAGGACAAGTTAAGACCATCTGCGTTGAGCGTATTTTCCAGTTGATTCATGTTGGTGGTGTAGCGAGTGGCATATGAAGCAAAGCTGTTCGTCGACCACATCTGTTTCACCAAGTACTCATCAGTCACGCGACGAATACCCGACACTTCCACTCCGATACCCGGACTAAGACGATCATATTTACCGCCTTCTACTGATTCCATCAATGCCTGTTGCCGACTGTAGCCTTGTGTATTCACGTTTGCCACGTTTTGAGCCGTGACATCCAAAGCAACTCGGTTGGCATTCAGACCAGATAAAGCGATATTGATGAGACTCATTTACAGCTCCCTTTTACGAATCAGTGGTTGCGCAAAAGCAGTGGTATGCACTTCCTGCTGCGCCTGCTTAACAGAGGCGACCATTTCGCTGGAAAGATGTATCTCCTGATTCAAATTATTCGACGTACTCTTTAACACACCCTCAGTGGCATCGGATTTGAGTCGGCTATCATTTACCGCCTGCATGTTGCCGCTGTTAACAGATGTGACTCCGTCAAAAGAACTACCTAACTGCTGAACCAGCATATCAGCGATTCCCGAGTGCTGCTTTTTTGCCATATTGATGGCTAACTGGCCGTCATACATATCACGGAA
Source organism: Vibrio sp. J1-1 (assembly GCF_021728395.1). Taxonomy (GTDB): domain Bacteria; phylum Pseudomonadota; class Gammaproteobacteria; order Enterobacterales; family Vibrionaceae; genus Vibrio. Next base: position 332,015 of record NZ_JAKKCM010000001.1, read on the forward strand.
CACACCTTGCTGTTGACTGGCGAAGGGGCTATCGTCATCCGCCAGTACATCACTGCTGCTGCGCATCTGACGCAATACCATCTGTAGAAACATCGCTTCAAACTGCTCTGCTACCGTCTCTAACGCTTCACCTTGCTGATTGTTCTGCTTAATTTGCTTTAGTGTATTATTGTCGTGATAGAGCACTGAGCTCTGTTCATTTAGCCCTTCCAGATTCATAGTGTGCTCCTTAAATCACTACAAGTTCCGCGTTTAACGCGCCAGCTTCATACAACGCCTGTAAGATCGACATCAAATCCGTTGGTGTCGCTCCCAAGCTATTTACCGCATTAACAATCGTCTTTAACTCCGTGCCAGGCGGCCAGATCACCATCTGAGCGGTTTCTTCTCGGACATCCAGCTCGGAGCGGTCAACCACCTGAGTTTCGCCACCGTTCGCAAATGCTCCGGGTTGGCTGACTTGCTGAGCCTCAGAAATGGTGACCATGAGGTTGCCGTGACTTACCGCAGCTTCACTCACTTTTACGTTTTGACCGACAACCACCGTTCCTGTGCGAGAGTTAAATACGATGCGTGCGGGTTTGCGCCCTTCTAGTACTTTGAGCTCTTCCAACATCGACATCATAACAACGCGTTGCTGGGTATCTTGGGGAGCTTGAACATCTATGCGTACATTGTTGACTGCGACCGCCACTTTTGGCCCAAAGATATTATTCACTTCGCGGGTAATGTTTTTTGCAGTGGTAAAGCTTGGTTTTCGCAAGTTCAACACAATTTTTTCCATCTGGTTGAAATCGCTTGGTATTTCTCTCTCCAACGTGGCTCCATCAGGAATTCGCCCTGTTGTTGGCGTGTTGACTACGACTTTGGAACCACTCTGACCTTCAGCGGATACACCACCAACCACTAAGTTGCCCTGAGCTATTGCATAGACTTCACCGTCAATACCTCGCAAAGGTGTCAATAACAGAGTACCGCCGCGCAAGCTTTTCGCATCACCGAGCGAAGAGACAACAACGTTTAGTTTCTGCCCCGGACCAGACATTGGGGAAACAACCGCAGTCACACTTACCGAAGCGACATTGCGCAATTTTGGATTGGTGTTATCGTCGATCTGCACACCAAACTGGCGCAGCATGTTAGTGACAGACTGTGATGTAAAACTGACCTGGTTGCGATCGCCCTGACCATCCAGGCCCACCACCAAACCATAACCAACCAGCTGGTTATCACGGATGCCCTGTACATCAACCAAGTCCATGATAGGGATGGCAACTTGTGCCTGAGATATCGGGTTCACCCCTAACGACAACAAAAGAGAAATGACAATAAATAGAGAGTTGTTCAACTTCATTAAAACGGTACCCAAGGGCTGTTGAATAGTTGCGATAGCCAACCTGCTGCGTTGCTGTCAGCCAGTGCTCCACGGCCAGAGTAAGTAATCCTTGCATCACCTATTCGAGAAGAGGATACCCGGTTATTACGACTGATATCATCGACGCGGACTATCCCTGTCAAACGAATAAATTCATCGCCTTGGTTTAAACGAAGCCACTTCTCGCCGCTCACACGCAATACGCCGTTAGGCAGTACTTCATGAACCGTCACAGTAATTTGGCCTTCGAGTCTGTTTCCCTGAGAGCTGGAGGCGCTGCCATCAAAACTGCGGTCGCCATTAACGCTCGCACTTAGATCATTAAAGGTTTTATTGCCAAATACCGGAGCAGTAAAACCAACATTCGAGCTTTTATCATATTGGGTATCAGCCGTTTTGCTGGACTCGGTTTCTTCAGACAAAACGACCGTCAGCATATCCCCCACACGATAAGCACGTCTGTCCTGAAATAGCGTCACAAGATAATTGTGACGATAAAGGCTACCGGCTTTTGCTTCTGGCAGCGAGTAGTCCAGTTTAGGCGGCGCGTACTTTTCTTCATCGGGTTTAGGCGGAACGAATTCCTCCCGACCTGCACATCCGGCCAACAGAATGACTGCAGCCGCAACTATCCAGCCTTTAGAAAAAACGTTCATGCGTAGTTCCTTTATCATCACACTTTTACTACTTAATAGTTCGCTACATTGACTGAGCGACAAACTTCAGCATGTCGTCAGCTGCCGACACGACTTTTGCGTTCATCTCATACGCTCGCTGAGTGGTGATCATGTCGACCATTTCTTCCACTACCTGAACGTTTGAGCCTTCGAGCGCACCTTGCTTGATACTGCCAGCACCATCTTCACCCGCAATTAACTCGTCTGCCGGACCACTCGCTTCCGTTTCACGGAACAAGTTTCCACCAATGGCTTCAAGACCAGCTGGGTTGACGAAGTTAGCCAATGTGATCTGACCTAAGTTTTGCGGTCTGACATCAGCCGCCGTCGTCGCGGTTACCGTGCCATCCACGCCCACAGACAGGGAAATCGCGTCTTCAGGAATTTGAATTTGCGGCTCAAGAGGCAAACCTTGTGTATTTACCATCAGGCCTTCTGAATTGACATGAAACTGACCATTGCGGGTGTACATGATCTGGCCATCTGAATTTTCGATCTGGAAAAAGCCCTGCCCCATGACAGCTAGATCAAGTTCCTGACTGGTGTTTTGGGTATTCCCCTGGGTAAAGACTTTCTGTGTACCAACAACACGTACACCGCTACCCAGCTGTACCCCACTCGGCAGTTCGTTAACCTGATCAACAGCGGCACCCGGCTGGCGCTGAATGCTGTAGAACAGATCTTCAAATACAACGCGATCGCGTTTAAAGCCCACCGTGTTGACGTTAGCCAAGTTGTTCGAAATGGCGGTCATCTTAGTGTCCTGAGCCGCCATGCCCGTTTTACTTACCCAAAGTGCTGAATGCATTATTTTTACTCCTGTACATCCACGTTTAGCGAGATGCCATTAATTTGTTTCCGGCTTGAGCAAGTGTCTCTGCGGTTTTCATCATGCGAACCTGCATCTCAAAATTACGGGTCAGTGACATGACGCTAAGAAGCTCATCAATCGCTGACACGTTACTGCCTTCAATATGGCCCTGAGCAAGTTGAACTGTCTGATCTGCCGCAAACTGAGCCTCATTCACACCATGAAGAAGGCCGTCACTGCCTTTTTGTAACTGCCCCTGAGGTGGATTGACCAATTTCAGCGTTCCCACCACCAGCTCAGCACCACCACCAGGCGGGATAACGGAGATCTGACCGCGATCGCTGATTTCTACTTTTTGGTAGTCTGGCACGACTACAGGACCACCATCACCAACCACAGGGAAGCCATTGATGGTGAGCGCACCAAAGGTATCTACCGAGATGTTACCCGCGCGAGTATAAGCTTCTAGCCCGTCCGCAGTTTCCACCGTCAGGTAGCCATCGCCCATCACCGCAACATCAAGAGGTCTTCCGGTCTTAATCACATCGCCCGAGTCAAAACGCGTCGCAGCGGAATTACTTGAGACCAAAGTACGACCATCGAACCCCGCGCCCTGAAGCGCAGTACTTTTTACCTGTTCCATATCGGCGCGAAAGCCCGCCGTGTCAGCGTTTGACAAGTTGTTTGAGCGTACATGCTGAGCCTGAAGAACCCGACTGGCCCCTGATGTTGCAGTAAATAACAAACTATCCATTTTAGACTCCGTTAAATCGCGTTAAACAACGCCTGAGTTAACTGGTCGTTAGTTGAAATCGTTTTGGCATTAGCTTGATAGTTGCGCTGAGCGGTCATCAGGTTAACCAGCTCACTGGTGAGGTCGACGTTCGATCCTTCTAGCGCTCCTGGCGTTAAGTCGCCTAGAGTGCCTGAGCCCGGAATACCAACGATTGGCGCACCTGAGTTAAAGCTTTGACTCCATGAAGTCCCACTGACTTTCGATAACGCCTGAGGGTTGGCAAAATCAGCCAGTACCAGTTGTCCCTGTAGCTGAGACTGACCATTCGTGAATGTCGCATACACCATGCCGTTGTCTTCAACACGCACACCCGCCAGTTCACCTGAACTGTAGCCATTAGGGTTATTGGTACTAACGCCAAAAGCGGCGCCAAACTGCGTCGAGTCGCCAAGATCAATATCGATACTCATTGCATTCGCACCTGCTGCATCGAATGAAACATTAAATGGCCCCACAGGTGTATCCAGAGAACCATCATTGCTGAATGTGATGGTTTTAGGCCCTTGAACACCATCTACCGTTGCCACTGTAGTACCGCCATCCACCTGAACATTCACTTCCCAAGTGTTCGATGCGGTTTTAGTGAAATACTGAGTGACGGTGTGCGTATTGCCTAAGGAGTCATAAACCTGCGAGGTGTAGGATGAATTGAATGAATCCGGGTCATTAGGGTTGAACGGGTTCACTGCTGGATCAATCGTTGCAGCACTGGCATCAAAGTTGGCAATAAAATCCAGACTATCTGTCGCTTTCGCGGCCAAGTTGGCCGTTGAAATCTGTAAATCGCCTACTGCACCGGTTTGCAGGGTATTATTGTTGTCCACGGTGTAGCCTTGAAGCTTAGCCCCGGTATTGCCAACGATATAGTTGTTTTTATCCGTACCAAAAACACCCGCTCGTGTGTATAGCGTTTGTCCCGCGCTGTCTTTGGTCACGAAAAAACCCGTGCCGTTAATTGCTAAGTCCATCGCGCGTCCAGTTCCACTCACCGAGCCATTTTTATCAAAGTTCTGCGAGATAGCGGCAACCTCTACGCCGCCTGGTTGCATACCGTTATAGACTGCAGCGAACTCTGTACGTGCTCCTTTAAAACCGTATGTCGATGCGTTAGCAATGTTGTTACTGATAGTACTCAATTCTGTGTTAGTAACATCAAGACCGCTAAGTGCAATATTAAAACTCATAACTAACCTCTGTATTCCTTATTTGGTTACGCGCCAAACTGACTGATTTGATAGAAAGGTACGCTGCCGACGCCTTCGATATTGACAAATGAAGTACCGCTAGAACCTGAAATTTTGACATTCTCTACCTGACCGGATAGAAGAATGTTTGGAGCTTGCTGGCCTTCCTGAACTTCCACGGAAAGGGAGTAGTGACCTGGTTTTAGTCCGAGCTGTTCAGGATCGATAGAAAAATCCACCTCACCTGCTGGATGAGCACCAAGCGGGATTTCGCTAGATTGACCAAATGCGTCAGTGACGACCAAATTCACCTGATTTGAGCTGTGGGTCAGTTCCACCTTCCCACTTTGTGCACCCTCACCCAATTCAAACTCGTTGCCATAGACGTAAACCGTCTGCCCAACCAGCCCTGCGGTTGACAGCACCTGCATATTGTCTAGACGAACCATGCTGCTTTGCATGATGTTTGCCATGTTCTCGGTACTCTGAACCTGAGAAAACTGCGCCAATTGACCAACATACTCAGTGCCATCTAAAGGATTGAGAGGATCCTGATTTTGGATTTGTGCCACCATCAACGAAATAAATTCGTTTTCCAGTGAAGAGGCGCTGTTCATATCTAATGGGTTATTTGAGATGCCAGCCGTCGTGGAGGCCGTCTGAGTCGGACTGTCAGCCGTTAAAGCGGTATATTGCGCAATACTCATTAGCTACCCTGCCCTAGTTTCAGCAGGCCTTGCTGCATGCTTTTTACGTTCGCAAGTACTTCAACATTGGTTTCGAAACTGCGAGTGGCAGACATCATGTCCGCCATTTCAGACACGACGTCTATACCTGGGTAGTAAACGTAACCTTCGTCGTTTGCTAACGGATGGCTCGGTTCAAAACGCTTTTCTGCTTCGCTGGCACTTTGAACCACATCGACAATCTTCACTTCTGCACTTGGATAGGCATCGTTACTCATTGAAAGCTGTGTTTTGCCATAGACGGTTGCAAAAACAGGCTTTAGCGCTTTGTACGCGTCGTCTGGGTTCGCAGATACCGCATCCGCATTCGCTAGGTTACTCGCGACAGTATTTAGCCGTACTGTCTGAGCGTTCATTGCTGAACCTGCAATGGAGTAAATATCGGTAAATGACATACTTAGCGCCCTTCTATTGCTCTTGCCAACCCGTTGAATTTCATATTAAGAAATGTCAGGCTAGTCTGAAAATCCATGCTGTTTTGTGCAAACTTTCCTTGCTCAACACCAAGCTCCACAGTGTTGCCATCTTTGCTGTTCTGGAATGGAACCGCATACTGAGTCGAAATCTGAAGTCGAGGTGAAGCTGACGTCTGACTCATTACCGAGGTAAAACTGAGGTCTTTCGCCAAATATCCTGGGGTATCAACATTCGCTAGGTTACTCGCAAGGACTTTGGTACGCTGAACGCGAAAATTCAGCGAGTCCGGATGTACACCCAACGCATTTTCAAAATTGATAGCCATGCATTTTTCCCTTAAGGTTGGCTCGAATACCTACAGTAGAAACAAAATGCATGCCAGAAAATAAAATCATATATAACAATGAGTTACAAATGAACAGGAAATCAGACTTCCTAGCTGCGGAAGTAAATTCCGTAAATAGGAAACCACTTTTTTCCTCCGTATTAAAAGCGGGGGTGCTCAGCCTGTCACTGCATGTTGCTTCACTCACAGCAGCGGAGCAAACCATGTCCGTTGATTCGATTCAGCAAGCGGTAAGCAGCGACTTTGAACAGGAAGTCAGCCATCAAGCGAGCATCAATCACTGGCAGGACTATAAACTCAGTTATGACATTTGGGTGCCGAGTTCCGCGAATCATCTTCCTCTATGCCCAGAGCCACTGGTGATCTCTGGCCGTGACAATCAAACCATACCGGTGGGAAACCTGAAACGTGCCGTCATTTGTGAGAGCTTCGATGTATCATGGCGAATAAACATCTCAATCAAATCTGCTTTGGATTTGGACGTTGTCGTCGCCAACACCTTGATTCAGAGAGACGAAGAGTTAACGTCAAAAGCACTACGAATTGAAAAAAGGACGTTAACCCGTCCTCAAGATTTCTTCTCTTCGATTAACCAAGCCGTTGGCAAACAAGCTGCGCGACGAATCCGTAGCGGGCAGCTTATTAACCCCAACTCTCTGAGTGCGCCCAATATGGTAGAGAAAGGCAATCAGGTTGTGATCACTGCCTCGAAAGACGGTTTTACCGCCACGACTATAGGAATAGCGCTTGAAGATGGTATGAGAGGACAACAAATAGATATCCAGAACAGCTCTTCTGGTAAGAGCATCAAAGCCGTAGTAACAGGGCTAAATCAGGTTAAAACGCAGTTCTGATCTTCGTAGAAATCTGTCAATTGGTAAGCAAACTGGAAAATAAGTAGCCTTCTAAAAGTTCACAAAATAAATGACAATTTAGGCTTAATTTTTCCCGCTTTTAGTCGCTTATAAGTGATAAGAGTGATAAGAGTGATGATTTAGGATAGTGATATGAAAATCGACAAAGTGACAGGCGGCCATCTAGCACAAACCAGACTCAATCAGGAGTCCAATAAAACGGTTGAAGTAGCGCCCTCAAAAAAAGCGGTGGAAGCAACATTAAACGTCAATACTGCAGCGCTGGATAAAGCAATGGTTGAAATGGAAACCTTGCCAGAAGTAGATATGGAGAAAGTTGAAAAAATTCGGAATGCGCTTGCCCGTGGTGAACTCAATCTGGATACGAAGGCTCTTTCTCAGGCCGTCATGCAATTTCATACTGGTCACGAATAATCAGCCGTAAAGACGTAACTTCAGGATCAACTGTATGGCCTCAGAAAAACAATTACTAATACAAGAATTTATTCAATCCATTAGTCAAGACGTTAAACTTTATCAAAAGTTAATGGAGTTACAGCAGAAACAAAGCGGCTTATATCTGACTTTCGATGCTTCTGCTTTAAGAGCTAATGTTGACCAACAAATACCAATTCTTGGCCAGCTTAACCGCAATGCAGCAAAGCGCAGCCACTGTATGCAAAAACTGGGATTACCTGCCAATGAAAAAGGCGTAAGCAAGATTTTCTCGGTGCTGCCAGAAAAACTAAGTCTTCCGCTCAAACAACAATGGTGTCAGCTAGAAGCATTGATAATAGAGTGCCAACAATACAACCAAAAAAACGGTCAAAGCTCAGCTTCTTTTCATGAGCTCATGAGTCAGTTTACACATGCATCTCCGGATACGTACGAAGATCAGTTGGTTTGATGGTCTTAACTCTACCAAACCTGTTTTCAGGTTCGCACCGGTTGGGCTTACTGCGCGCAACTGGTTTGCTGATTTTGGCTTGCTTCTGCCGGACATTGGGCGCTGCACCATCTCAGTCTGCGATCGATTTGGAACTAACGACACTTCGCCCTTATCAAGCCCAAATTAAACAGCGGCTAGACTCGAACTACTCTCTGATTAATCAAATCGTTACGTTACTAGAGAAGCGTAAACTCCCAGAGACATTTATTCTGGTGCCAATGTTGGAATCGTCTTACAGAGCGGATGTCGTGTCGCATGCTAATGCGGCAGGTCTCTGGCAACTGATGCCTGCTACAGCAAAGCGATTTGGTCTGACTGTTGAAAAGCACAAAGATGAGCGTTTTGATACTACAGCCAGTTCTCAAGCCGCAATCAATTACTTAGCCTTTCTATACCAAAAGTTTGAAGGTAATCTGGCTCTGACCTTGGCGGCTTATAACGCCGGAGAAGGACGGATAGCCAGAGCAATTAAACAAGCAAACAGTCGAAAGTTCGTTAACCTAAAGCTTCCAGAGGAAACCCAGCGCTACGTTGCTCGGTTTTATGCCTTACAGACCATCATCAATATAAACAAACTTCACAGCCAAAACAGAAGTCTTCTGTTTCTGTATGGCCGAAAAAATAGTGAACCTTTGGTAGATTTAGCCCCTTTACCACCTCTCATCTTGCTATAAATTCACAAAATCGGTCCAAAGACACTGCGAAAAAAATCAATCTTCGCACAACGGTAACTTAACAAGTTTCACACGGCGTAATCAGTTCCAAGAGTAAGCTCAATAAAGGATTTCAGACTCAGCGCTGCTTTGCGTCAGAAACAAAAGACCCGCAGAGTTGCGGGTCTTGAAACGTTGTGGGTTGTTCATATCCACAGCCCAAATCAACCAAACAGCTTGCTCCAGATGCTTGGGTTACGTTTGTCGTGGTACTCTTCTCGCAAGCTATCAATTTCACGCAATTGCTGTTTGGCTTCAGTTAAATTACCAGCATCCAAATCAGCTTCGATTTTATCGAGCGTTACCGTTAATTTGTTAAAGCCTTCCAGATACGTATCAAACTTTTCTGGCGGGTAGTTACCGCGTTTAGATTGCTCAATGATCGCTTGTAAACTATCAATAGCTGCTTTCATGGTTTCAACATCCGACGCTTCGGCCGCTTGTTTGAAATCCATCTTCATTTGTTTCATGTTCTGTTTTAGATCGACCGCTTCCGCCATTGCGTAGCTTGAGCCCAACGCAATCGCACACCCTAAAACTAAAGGACGTAACATCTTCACTTCTCCATTTTTAGTGCCGAATTCTGTGTCGGCTCTGTTTATCACCATCATCCTTCATTCAGGATGGTTCGGATAGTTAAGCTACGCAGTGTAAAGGAAACGCACTAAGGGTGCATTAGCAAAATGTAATCAAGTTTATGCGGTAAGCATTTCATCATATTCTGCAATTGGCTCTCGCCCGCGAAGTTCCAGGAACGACAAGAACTGCTTAGCCGAGTGTGTAATGACGTTCTCGCTCTTAATATCCACTCGGTCCATCAGTTCACCCACTAGATCGAGATTACCGACATCATGGCAAAAATGTGCATCGCTGCCTGTCGTAAAGAAAACCCCCACTTCTTTGCCTATTTGGGCGATCTCATGACAACGGTCGACACTACCAACGCGGCTATTCCCTTTCAGAGTCGTGTTGTTAATCTCTATGGCAACGTTATGCTCTTGCGCGCATTTCAAGACCGTTTCAAAATCAAAGTCAAAATTAGGATTACCCAGATGCCCAAGCGCATCGACTCGACCACTTTGGATAACATTGAGTAACGCTTCCGTATGGGTTTCTCGATTCGACGGACTAAATACTGGCTCATGGAAACTGGCAATCACCCAATCAAGATTACGATCAACGCTCAAAGGGATATCAATATCGCCTTCAATATTAAGAATGTTGGCTTCAACGCCACGAATAATGGCAACACCTTCGAGATAACGAGGCAGGATTTTTTGGTTGGAGAAGAACCAGTAGTGAGGCGCACCCGGCATTGATTCTGCGTGGTCGGTAGTGCAGAACATAACGAGCCCGTTCTCTTTTGCCGACTTAGCGTTTTCAATCAACGTACTATAAGCGTGGCCGCTGGCATACGTATGTGTATGGGTATCGACCTTAAATTCCATCATGTACTCTCTTAGATTTGCAGGTTTTCAGGTATTGTATACCCAAATGTTGTCAGTATGCAGGGCATAAAACCTCAACTCACCATACCTTGTTACTATCAGCATCACACGCTCCGCTTTAGTAACGCCCGCCCATTACACTCGTATGAATAGTGATACAGGATGGAAGCAATGTTGTGCTTGTTGGAGTCTTGACTAAAGTAAATACAATAACGCTAACAATAAGGATAAGGTTATGAGGTTACATCATGCTTTGATCGGGGCTTTCCTCATTTTGCCTATAACGACTTTCGCAGATACGGATACCAATCTCTCAGAACAAAATATATCGACTGCGATCATTGGCGGTGAGCCTACCACTTTGAATCAACTGCCATTTTTTGCTCGCTTGATATTGCATAAGACTGGGTCTAGCGAGTTCGCTAATATTTGTGGCGGCTCTATTGTGAATGATCGCTACATTTTAACTGCCGCACACTGTGTGGAATCCAATGTATTCACTGATGGATGGAGCACTGACGATTTACGTGTTTTAGTGAAAAACCCGACCATGGATGACGTTTATGTCTCCGAATTTAAAGACGTTCGTAGAATTACCATTCATCCAGACTATAACGCGAATACATTGTGGATTAACGATCTGGCCTTGCTAGAACTCTCCCGACCAATCACGGACAACGTGCAATCCATCACTTTGCCACAAGATTTCGGCGATTACAGCGATGCGTCGGTTTATCAAATATTTGGCTTAGGGCAAACCTCTACCACAGATACTTCGGGACCAACCTCTTTGCGCTGGGCAGAAGTCGACCCACTGACTGACTCAGAGTGTGAGGCATTAGTAACAAACTTCAACTCTCAAGAAAGTTTGTGTGCAAATGGCTTTGTTGGCAGGGAATATACTGGTATTTGCCGTGGTGATTCCGGCGGACCACTTACCTACGTTGATAGTAAGGGTATGTATCAACAAATTGGTATTGTCAGTTATGGTTCATCTGTTTGTGAGTCTGCCGCCATACCAAGTGTGTTTACCGAAATTCTTAACTACACATCTTGGATTGAACAGCAAACCAGCTCTGGCGTAAAAACCAGTTATGACGCTGAGTTAGCCGCAACCGAAGATTACCACAGTGAAGGTGATTCTCAGGTTTTTGAAGAAGACAACAACGATGATGGAGGCAGCGGAGGTGCATTCGGGGCTGGCTTGTTGATGATAGTTGGCTGGCTTGGCTGGATACGCAGACGTCACTCTGACAACAAATATGTATTGAGATAGCCAAAGCTCAGACAGTAGCGCTTCACCCGGTCTGTCTTACCAAAAAGAAAACAGCCTCCACGTAATGAGTCATTGGAAGGCTGTTTGTCTTCTAGCGACGAATGTAAATTGCAGTCGTACTTGCGGCTTTGCCTTCAGGGATTCGAAAGCCCACTTTTAACATGGTATTGTGCAAAACTTTGTTAAATAGCTCAAACTCCACCGTCTCTTTTACTTGGTTGAGTTGCTGCGTTTTTAACTCTGGGAATCTGGTTAGTGCTTCTTTTTGTATGTTTTTCAACTCTTCGGTATTAATGCTTTGTTTACTTAACAATTTATTCCCGATAAAGCTTTCATAAGCACGAGCACATTTCATCAATCGCAAAACAAATTCATTCATTGTTGTCTTTCTTTTTCGCTATAGCCTGACGTTAAGAACACGTGTTTATATTGTGTTCCAGCCTTCCGACAAGATAGCAAGAAGCAGCACTAGAGGCGTGTAGGAAAACTCCTAACTGAGTGAAAGAAATTACGGACTATTCATTTTGTATCAATCAGTTAACAAATGCTCCACATTTATCACCAATAATTGATTGAGTGATAGTTTTGTCATAGATATAACTATAAACAGAGCCTCAGAATATTGTTCAAGACAGATATAACTAATCACATAATCAACTAATTGAACAATTAACTTTATCGCTACACTCATTCTATGCCCCCAATTTAAGGATCGAAAATGTTCACTTTTTTGCTGACCGTTGTTGTGATGTTCGCCTTTGCCGCCAATTCACTGTTAATCCGCGCAGCATTGGTAGATGGACTGAGCGATGCGGGAAGCTTCACACTTATCCGATTAATTTCCGGAGCGGTAACTCTCGTTTTTTTTCTCCTTATTACTGGAACTTGGCATTCAGAAAAGCCGACGAGTCGCTTTAAGGTGCTCGCGGGTGTGACGTTATTTGGGTATGCGGTACTCATTTCGTACGCTTATCTGAATATGAATGCAGGAACGGGCGCGCTACTCCTATTTGGGGCTGTGCAGTTAACGCTTTTGACTTTACATTGGTGGCAAGGGGAACGATTTAGAACTTTAGAAGTGATTGGTATTGCAGTCTCCATTCTTGGTTTCGCTTGGCTAATGCTTCCATCAGCGACTCGTCCAGATGTTTGGTCGACACTCCTAATGGTGATATCTGGTGTTTGCTGGGCGCTCTTTACTGCACTTGGCAAACATGCACCTTCACCAAGCAGTGGTATTGCATGGGGCTTTATTGCCGCCTCTGGGATTAGTTTACTTGTCTCCCCTTTCCTTCTCTCTTCGGTCAGTCTCTCCATAGAAGGCATTTCTCTAGCTATCACCTCGGGTGTACTTGCATCAGGGATTGGTTATTTACTGTGGTATCACGTAATGCAGAAACTGACCCTGCTTCAAGCTGCGATAAGCCAACTTTCGGTACCTGTTATTGCCTTGGTACTCGGATCTCTTCTGCTCAATGAATCCCTATCACTTCACTCCATCGTCACCAGCGCAATCATTTTAGGTGGTATCACGCTGGTTTTTTTATCTCGCGCGCAAAGCGCGAATAAAGAGTAATACAACCGACACAACTTAATAAAAAATAAAACTTTTCCTCTCAAAATCCCATTCATCATCTATCCTTTTTATAGGTGAGGAATAGATGACAATAGACAAATCCCCCCTATTTATTATCAGGCGGTTTATAGATTTAAGAAGTTTTGGCTAGGAAGTACAAGCAAATCTGTTTCATAAATAAGACCGCCAGTAAGTAGCGGTTTTGAGCATTTGTCCAATAACCCTAATGGTGACAAGGGTTACGGGGAAAATGGTCGCTTTATATGCATTTAGTTTTGACACAAGATTTACAATCCGCTCCTTTTTGCTCGCTATATTCCGCCAACCAAAATATAGTTAGAACAGTAACTCTACACCAACCTTTATTAATAAATTCATCAACTTGAAACGATAAGCCTGAGCAAACTTTGACTATGAATGACAAAATTAAATTTGCTATAAAAGTAGCGCTTAGCCTCACTTTGGCTTATCTGATTCCATTTGCTATGGGATGGCCGCAGGCGTCTACCGCCGCGACAACTGTGATGCTGATTGCCACAACAGGCAGTCGCCGAGAGTCTCTCGCAAAAGGCACGCTACGTGTCCTCGGTACCCTAGTAGGGGCAGTTGTCGGCTTGTTGCTAGTTGGACTGTTCGCACAAGATCGCCTGTTATATATGCTGAGTGTGTCACTCGTCGTTTCATTTATCTTTTATTTTCGTAACGCTTATCAAAAAGACCCTACGCTACTTATGCTGACCGGGGTGATGACTTTAATGATGTCTAACGGTGGTGATGCGGACGGTGCATTTCTTTATGGTGTTGATCGCGCCTACATGACCGTATTTGGCGTGGTGGTCTATACATTGGTCGGTACTTTTCTATTCCCAGTCAAAACCGAACAAAATCTACGTCAGCTTATTGAGCAGTTAAATCAAACTCAGCAAGCGCTATTCGCAACGCTTGTCCATAGCTTTGAACAAAATCATGAGCCACATCCAGACTCAGTCGATGGTTCGGAATCACCAGAGGAATCAGAACACAGGGCTTCTCAACTTAATATCGACAAGCTCACCGAAGAAATGTTTGCTGCGCAAAATAGTTTGGAGCAACGATTTGCAACCGTGAGTGTTGAGTGCAGTGACGTCTCCGCTTACTTACAAGAGTGGCGTTTGGCCGTTCACCTAAGCAAACAAATTACTCAGCAATTATCAGTTGCCGTGCATAGCCACTTTAGCCTGGAAGAAGATCGTCAATGCATCACTAACTTTGATGAAACGATCGCGGAAATAGAACAGTTATTCCATACCTGTCAGCAGGTCTGGGAAGACAATGAACACGTTTATCGCGCCAAAGAGTTTAAGGTTGAATACAATCAAGAATTGCTAGATTCAGCACCACATCTCACTAAAGGTTCGGCGATCACTTTAGGTTTTTTACTGGAGTCCATGCACCAGAACCTCTCACGCCTGGCTGAAAGCATTAGCTGTATTGACTCTGTGACTAACAACGTCTCGTTCCACGTTGAACTGCCAAAGTCGAAAGGCAGGTTCTTATGGTGGGATGCTGAAAACTTCAAAACAGCAGTCAAAACCTTCGTAACTTACTGGGTTGCCGGGCTCATCTGGATCTATTTTAACCCTCCGGGTGGCTACTCGTTTGTGATTTTCTCGACCATGTTCATGTCTTTGTTGTCCTTTGTTCCCGTGCATCCAATTGTGCTACTGGCGCTGTTCACCTTTGGTTTCCTGTTTGCTGTGCCATCTTACTTATTCATCTTGCCACAACTGGATCTCGGACTAGAGCTCGGTTTGTTTATCTTTATCTACACGTTTATTGGTTTTTACCTTTTCAATGGGCCGATAACGATTTTTTACATGGTCGGTCTGTTTGTCCTTGGGCTGGACAATAATATGTTCTATCACTTCGGCATCTTAATGACGATCATGACACTGTTTTACTTGGTCGTATTCATGATTATTTTTGCTCATTACTTTCCGTTCAGTTCAAGGCCCGAGCACCTTTTCTTAACCATAAAAGAACGCTATTTCCGGCATACACGCTCTCTGTTTGTCACCTATCAAAAACAATCCGATTCATTTTTCACACCACTTAAACGTGCTTTGCATTTAGTGACATTGAACGTGTCTGCGAAAAAACTCAAAGTTTGGGGGTCAAAAATCAACCACAAACATTTTGACCAAACCACACCAGAGGCTATCAGTGCATTCAGCAAAGCTTGTGATGTTCTATGCAGCCATATTAACGTGCTCATGGTTGCAGATAAAAAGTTGTTGGCTAACCCTCTGATAAACAAGCTTCGTCAACAACATCGTGACGCTATCATTCCTTCGATGGCTGGTGCATTAGCCAGCCACCAGATTACAGAAGAGCTCGACTCCGTTTTTAATCAGTACAGTCAGGATTACCAATCCTTCGAAGATAAACTGGAAGGTTTTTTTAATGAATTGGATTTATCTGACTACGCTTATTCAGAGATAGCTGGTTTTTATATCTTGCTGAATTTAAAACGGAACGTGTTCGAAGCAATAAAACATTGCAAGCAAACCTACGAGGATATCGATTGGGTGAACTTACAGCAGAAGCGGTTTTAAAGGTAGGGGTATGATGCTTCAAAAATTAACGAAACCAAGCCTCGCCATAATGACTCTGATTGGGCTCAGTGCGTGTACAACGGTGGGGCCAGACTATGTCCACCCACAACAAACGACTTTACCAAGTGATTGGTCGTTGCAAAAAGCGGTTCAGGATACCGTTCAATCTGAGCAAAAGGTACAACAGTGGTGGCAACAATTTAATGACCCGACGCTGAATCAATTGGTTGAACTGGCTAGCCAGCAAAACCTTGATTTAGAGGCGGCTGGGTTGCGTATTGTCCAGGCCCGTGCATTAGTCGGCGTCGCATCTGGACTTCAGTATCCGCAGGTACAAACCGTATCCGGTAATTTGGCGCGTGCTTACGTCAATGATCAGGGGCTCAATAACGCCGCGCTCACATTTGATGCGGCGTGGGAAATGGATATTTGGGGTAAATACTCACGAGGTATTGAATCGGTAGAAGCGGGTTACTATGCGACGATCGCATCTTACCACGACATTATGGTCACCATTACTTCAGAAGTGGTGCGCAATTACATCAACTATCGAACCTACCAAGAGCGTATTCTGCTCTCTAAACGAAACATCGAGATTCAAGAGCGCGTGGTACACATTACTCAAGTTCAATTTGACTCAGGTAACGTGACTGAACTTGACGTTCAACAAGCTCAAAACCAGTTGTACACCACCAGAGCGGCCCAACCGAGCCTTGAAATTGCGATGAAGCAGTCGCGTACCGCCATTGCGCTATTGTTAGGCGTACTACCAGAAGAAGTCGATGCAATACTGGCATCGAATGGGGTTCCTGAGCGTATTGCGGAGTACGAGGCGCAATTTAAATCGACTGGCAGAAAAACAGCTTTATCTGGCAATGACGAAAACTCTATTGTCCCGCGCCCACCACTTTTAGAGACCCAAATTGATGCGAACTTAGTCATGCGCAGACCAGATCTGCAAGTGTCTGAGATGCAAGCTCGCGCTCAGAGTGCCCAAATTGGTGTAGCGGAAGCGGCCTTGTATCCAAGTTTTTCTCTGTTTGGCTCGATTGGCATCGACAGTACCGTACCAGATGGTAGTAGCTTTAGTTTTAGTGACTCTCTCACGATGGTCGCAGGCCCTGCGTTTAGCTGGAACATTTTCCAATATGGTCGTGTGAAAAATAATATTCGTTTCGAAGATGCCAGCTTTCAGGAAACCTTAACCAACTACAACAAGAAAGTACTGCAGGCCGTTAATGAGGTCACCAACGCCTTAGAAGCTTATGACCTTTATTTACAACAAAAATCGCTACGTTTGCAGTCAGTAAACTCATCGATTCGTGCATTCAACATTTCGATGACGCAATACGAAAACGGTCAAATATCCTTTGAGCGTCTACTCAACTCGGTAGAGAAAATGACGCGAGCAGAAGACAACTACGCCTCGATTAAAGGCAGTGTCGCTAACCAGGTCGTGGCTCTGTACAAGTCCCTTGGTGGAGGTTGGCAAGCGCAAACTGGTAAGCCGTTCTTATCTGACGAGATTACTCAGCAGATGGTCGAACGCACCGATTGGGATGGGTATTTAGACCAAGAAAACCGTGTTCTACCACCACTTCCTATTGAAAGGGTTGATGAAACAGCGCCTAAAGGGGAGGAACCATAATGCCTTATGAACTCTCTTGGGGTGATGTTTACTTTTCCCCGCTACTGCTGGTGCTGTTTCTTGCGGTCACCGCAACCTGGATAACCGTGATCCTGTTAAACAAAACTAGGTTGTCTCGCTTTATCGCTTTTCCGTCGCTGACTTTCATTGCCATCATGGTCTTTTATGTGGTGGCGATAGACAGCTTTTATATTCAATTTTAGGTGCCAAACAAGATGAAAAAACTATTCGTAATTGCACTCAATCTTGTCATTCTTGGTGGCGCAGCTTGGCTCGGCTATCAAAAATATGAAGAGTATTTTAATAACCCCTGGACACGAGATGGGCAAGTACGTGCCAACGTGATCAAAGTCGCGCCTCGTGTATCCGGCCCCATTGTGAACGTTGCGGTTAAAGACAACCAGGAAGTCAAAACCGGCGATTTATTGTTTGAGATCGATCCAACCACCTACGAGGTTGCGTTATCACAAGCTGAAGTGGCGCTGGAAAGGTCCATCGTCAGCTCTCGCGGTAAGAAAATTGAATACGATCGCTTAACGGATATCCGAGCAAAAGACCGCGGTGCAGTCTCTCATAAAGATCTTATTCGCCGCGAGATCGCTTATGAAGAGTCTTTATTACAAATTAAGTCGGCGGAAGAGCAGTTAAAATCTGCCAAGTTAAATCTCAGCTATACCAAGATTTACGCGACTGTTGACGGGTTTGTCTCCAATCTGGACATCCGCAATGGTACCCAAGCGGTTGCCAACCAACCATTACTCGCGCTTATCGATAAACACAGCTTCTGGGTGTTTGGATTCTTCCGCGAAAACCAGTTGCAACAAATCGAGTCAGGTAGCAAAGCGCAAGTCACTTTGATGTCTCATCCAGATACGCCCATTGACGCAACTGTAGATTCTATTGGCTGGGGCATTGCGCCGAGGGACGGAACAGTGGGTTACAACTTACTGCCAAATGTGAACCCGGTATTCCAATGGATTCGTCTAGCACAACGTATACCAGTTCGTATTGCCATCAACGAATTGCCAGAAGACATTGAGCTTCGATTTGGACTTTCAGCCTCCATCATGGTGATGAAAGACTCAGCAGAAAACAATGAATAGCGACTAATTGAGAGAACCGCCATGGTCATTGGTAAAAAACTCAAAAACATTAATGAAGAAAACAACTTCTTCTATCTGACACTATCACTCATCGTTTTGTTGATTGGCGGTGCGTCCGCTCAAATGGTGAATGAAGGAGCCATAGAGCACATTCTACAGGCGTTTACGGTTATCACATTTATCGTCTGCTTCGCCAGCCTACGATTTGATAAAGCCTGGTCTCGATTCCTTTACACCCTTTTTGCTGTGTGGGTGTTTACCATCGTGATAAAAACGATTTTTCATATCCAAGAAATGAACGTAGTGATGCTCGCGTTAACCTTCG
Source organism: Vibrio sp. J1-1 (assembly GCF_021728395.1). GTDB lineage: Bacteria > Pseudomonadota > Gammaproteobacteria > Enterobacterales > Vibrionaceae > Vibrio. The sequence goes on from NZ_JAKKCM010000001.1 coordinate 350,853, forward strand.
CGTTTTTCTTTGGCACCTTTAAATCTATTGCAAGACAAATCCTGTTTACTGGTCACGTCAACAGTAACAAAGTGATTGGTTCTGTTGCCTTATTCCTGTTGCTTGGTTTGATGTGGGCCATCGCCTACCTCATTTTGCTCGAGTTTTCACCACAGGCTTTCACTGGTATGGAGGCCATTTCCTGGGGACAAAACTTCTCCAATGCAGCGTATTTTAGTTTCGTCACCTTGACCACTCTTGGTTATGGCGACATCAGTCCTCTGACTCCGCTGGCTCAAGTCATCGTTTATTTAGAGGCCATCACAGGTGTGTTTTATATGGCTATTGTGGTTTCTAGCCTCGTCAGTTCCAACATTGATCATCAGGTAAATAAAAATGGATAAATTATCGGAAAGAAATGAAAGTAAGATTTTCATCAGTAATATGGTGGAATCGGCAATACGTATTGGCTTGATCTTCGTATTGTTTATGTTTACTTACGACATTATCAGGCCTTTCATCCTTCCCGTTATTTGGGGGGCAATCATTGCAGTTGCACTTTTACCCGTCACTAAAAGACTACAGCGAGCCTATGGCGGCAGACGAGGCTTGGCGGCGACCACCATTGCTCTGCTCGGTATCGCTCTGTTAGTGACTCCACTAGTCATGGTATCTGGTTCCATTTACGACGGTGCAACCCACGCACTGCAAGTACTTCAAAGCGGTGATGTCAAAATACCTGGGCCTAAACCATCAGTTGCAGACTGGCCTCTTGTCGGTGGTAAGCTCTATGACACCTGGACACTTTTCTCGACTAATTTAGAGCAAGCAATTCAAACCTTTATGCCTCAGATTAAGTCAGCATTGACTTCCCTGCTTGGCATGATGGGTGGTGCTCTAGGCAGTGTATTACTTTCTATTTTGTCTCTAGCTATTGCCGCTGGTTTTATGACTTACTCAGAATCATTGGCATCAGGTCTAACCACAATTGCAATTCGTACCGCAGGTGACAACGCCAAAAGCTGGGCGACACTGATTGCAGCAACCATTAAGAGCGTGCTACTTGGCGTTGTTGGTGTCGCAGCCATTCAAGCGTTGCTGATTGGTGCCGGTTTCTTCGTATTTGGCGTTCCTGCCGCTGGTTTGCTCACTCTAATACTCATGATTTTGTGTATCGCTCAGCTACCTGCCCTTCTTGCCGTGTTACCTGTGATTGGCTACATGTACATGACTCAAGACAGCACGACGGCGACCTTGTTTACCGTTTGGGCTATCGTTGGTGCACTTTCTGAAAACTTACTCAAACCAATGCTTATGGGACGAGGCGTGGACACTCCGATGCCAATTATCCTGATTGGAGCCATCGGCGGTATGCTTTTCTATGGCATCGTTGGCCTCTTCCTCGGCGCAGTTATCCTTTCCATTTGGTATGAGTTGTTCGTTTGGTGGCTACATTTTGAGAAAGCCCAACAGCAAGAGGAAATGGCTGAGCTACTAGAAGAGTCAGGTGAACAAAATGAGTCTGGCAACGGCTCAGGCATTTAAGTTCACTAAACCTTAACTCGACACTCAATAATAATACAAGCCGTTGCATTGCAGCGGTTTGTTTTTATTGCGGTCACATTTTCATTTTACTGCCGATGAAAAATGAAGCTAATGTTAAATTTTCATACTTATTACACTTGACTGTTGCAATCAAGCACATAACGATGCACTCTCGATGCTCACATAGTGCTTAGGATAAAAACAATGAAATTGATCAAGCCTTTAACTTGCGCGCTCGCTCTGGCAATGAGTAGCATGGCATTTGCTGACGTGACCGTTAGTGTTCCTGACGACGTTTCGGTACTCGCTGCAAACGGTGAAAAAGTGAAGCTGGATGGCAGCTTTTTTGCTTCTGAAAGAACCCTGACGCTACCTGATGGCGTTAACCAGTTGGTATTCCGATTTGCTCCGTTTTTCAACCAAGGTAATGACCGCATCAGTGTTGAAAGCGATGTTATCGTTACGAGCTTTACGGCTTCAGATTCAGAGCTGGCGTTACAACTTCCTGAGTACCGCGATATACGTGACGCAGAAGACAACATCAAAAACCTAGATTGGAAACTGGTTGATGCATCTGGCGACGCGATTGCCGTTAAGCAAGATAAGCTTATCAAAGAAGGTATGCAGATTGGCCGAGATTATGTTCGTGAAGTAGAAGATTACAATCGAACTGGCGGCGTGGCGGCAATTGCCGTTGCAGGATCGATGGTTCAGCCGATGACTTTACCTGCCGAAATCCCTGAGGATATGAAGCAAGCACGAGCGGCTGCAAAAGCAGATTCAACCGCAGAAGAAATGCTGCATTTCTGGTACCAAAAAGCGGATGCTGAAACCAAAGCTCGCTTCAAAGCGTACATCAACCAACAATAGCGTTTGGTCTGTCTCAGTTTAAAAGCCACATCTGATGTGGCTTTTTTCGTGCTGTAATAAACTCAACCGATTTATCTTACTGTTTTCAGACTTACCAGTAACGTTCGTAAATGATGTTACCACCAGTATTAGCTCGAAACTTCTCTAAACCGCGCTCTTGTAACACGGGCAAGGTGTCTTTAATCATTCCTGGATTGCCACACAGCATGACAAAGCTACGGTTAGGTGAAAACTCGACATCGGCTTGATTAGAAAGCTCTCCGGAAGCAATTAAGTCTGGAATTCGACCTTGTAACTTACCTTCCACCGTTTCTCGGCTCACTATCGGTACATACTTCAACCGGCCTTCATAGCGCTGTTCTAAGTGCTCAATTAAGTATTTATACACGAGGTCTTTCTCATACCGAACACCATGAACCAAAACAATCTTCTCGTTGTGCGGAAGCAGATTGATGTCGTCTAATAATGACAAGAATGGCCCAATCCCCGTCCCCGTTGAAAGCAACCAAAGATCATGGGCTTGTTTTGGAATCGTATCATGGATCAAGTCGCCGTGGGCCGTCTCACCCACATAGATGCTATCGCCAGTCTTCAACTTTTGCAGCTTCGGCGACAATTGTCCTTGCGGATCCGCGACAATCAAAAACTCCAACCAGTCAAACTGTTCGCTCGGGGCATTCACCACGGAATAAGCGCGGCTGATGAGGTTGCCATTTTCTTCTAACAACGCGAGTTTGGTAAATTGACCAGCTTTAAAGGAAAGTGGAGCGCCAGATACTCTTAAGCTGAACAGCTCATCTGTCCAGTCTATTCGCTTCTCAACTCTGGCGAGATTGAAATTTTTCAGTTCTGCCATGAGACATCTCCCTTTAGCTACTCTCAAATAAACTTACGCTTACAACGTCATTATGTAAAGATTAAACTTTACATAAGCAACCAGTTTATTTCACACTTCGGGAACAATTTTATTACATTCTAAAGAATTACATCTAGAATAAATGCTCAGATTAATAAGTGACTTCACAATTTGTGGCAACGTTGATGAAAAAGGAACAAAGACCATGGACACACAACTAAAAGACTTCCCCGTCGTTACTGAGATCAGAGTTGCTTGGGGAGAAATGGATGCCTTGCAACACGTCAACAACGTCGTTTACTTTCGTTACTTCGAGACAGCACGTCTGGATTATTTTGAAGCGATTAATTTGCTCGTTGACCTACAAACCTCGCAAATTAGCCCTGTTCTGAGTGAAACTCAGTGCCGCTATAAATTACCAGTTACTTACCCAGACACACTACTGATTGGCGCACGAGTGATTGACATGCAGGGAGACCGCATGACTATGGAGTATCAGGTTTTTAGTAAGAAGTGGGGAAAAGTGGTCACCGTCGCAACAGCAACAGGCGTGATGTTTGATTTTAAAAATAATACAAAGACTGAGATTCCAGACAACGTCCGCAAGTCGATTCTGGAACTGGAAGCAACGGTAGGAAATACTCACCACTTAGAGTAATAATCACGTTCAGATTCCCGATTGAGCGCGTTCGTCGCTTTCGGGAATCATTGCCTTATTTGAGCTACTTAACAAAAAGTCTCAATGTACAGCGCTTCAACTTTATCTCTTGCCCATTGTGTCTTACGGAGAAACTTTAGCGACGACTTAATAGACGGATCTTTTTTAAAGCAGTTAACACGAACACGTTCATACATGCCATTCCACCCAAAGTGCTCAACCAAACGGGTGACAATTTTTTCTAAACTCAACCCGTGTAGTGGGTTATTCGGTTGTTCGTTGCTCATGATTTCAATCCAACAATTTATAGGGCGACTTGGCGGGCTAATCTAACTGAAACAAACGTGATACCCAACTATTATTTGTAGCAGACAGAAAACAGCCCGATTGAAAGCGGGCTGTTTTCTGTTCTTCCTGATTAGTTAGCTGGGCCTGGGTTACTTAAAGAACGATTTCACCCACAAAACAATACTGTCCCAAACTTGGCCAAACCACGAGGCAGGTTCAACAGCTTGGTTACTGACCAGTGGATAACTGGCAACGGTTTCATCGTTATTTTTCCATACGACTTTACCAACCACTTCTCCTAGCTCAATTGGCGCCATCAAAGGGTCATTCATTTCAACACTCTTGTCCAAGCCCGCCGTCATTGTGCGAGGTAAGGTCAAATAGGCATCTTGCGGAAAGCTCGCTTCTATTTCACTCACCTTCCCTTTCCAAACTTTAACTTTTGATTCCACCTGTCCCTGTGTGGCCACCTTCTTGGTGTCATAAAAGCGGAAGCCATAACTGAGTATGTTTTTAGACTGACTGATGCGTGCTTGTGGACTCGGTGTTCCCATCACAACAGAGATCAGTCGCATTTTACCTTCAGTGGCTGAGCTGACCAGGCTATATCCCGCATTGCTGGTGTAACCTGTTTTGCCACCATCCACATTTATCGACTTATCCCACAGCAACTTGTTACGGTTGTATTGGGTAATATCGTTCCATTTGAACACCTTTTCATTGTAAAGCGCATAGACATCAGGGACATCGTTGATGATCGATTGCATCAGCGTTGCCATATCCATTGGAGAAGTCTGAATCCCCTCACTATCTAGTCCGTGAGAATTCACAAAGTATGTGTCTTGAAGTCCGAGCTTTTCGGACCAGCCATTCATCAGTGCCACGAATCCACGCTCACTGCCTGCAACATGTTCAGCAAGCGCAACACATGCGTCATTTCCCGATTGAATAATGACACCGCGCATTAAATTCGCAACGCTGATTTCATCTTTCGGTTGGATGAACATTTTTGAGGAGCCGGGAAATTTTTCTGACCACGCATTTTCGCTTACCGTCACTAAATCATCCCAATTGAGTCGACCTTCTTTGATTTCCTGACCCACGACATACGCTGTCATAAGCTTGGTTAAACTTGCAGGTGCTAATCCAGCTCTCCCGTTCTGTTCCGCGATAATGGCTCCCGACTGAAAGTCCATCAACACATACCCTTTTGCCTGTAACTGAGGTGGGTTTGGCGTAACCACTGCAAAGGCAGGTAGGCTCACTAAACAAGTCACGATAATCCATCGAGCCAGTGACACTTTCATTCAACATCCTCCACTATTCGCACTGCACTTTATAGCAACTCTAATGAGCATAGCTCATTCAATCAGTTGCACCAGTCGCTAATCGTTTCATTTTCTTGAACTTACACTGATTTCACGCAAGAGAGTCAATGTCTCATTAGTGACCAGCTCAACTTCGGGTTCTTGGTTAAACCCTCATTTCGAAGTAAAGTAGCGTGCGTAAGGTCTACTAGATGCTGAACCCAACAAGGATATAAAATAATACAATGAATGCTCTATCATTTATCGACTCAGGATTGCACTACACTCCCCACACCTTTAATGTGCCTCTGGATTACCAAGAAGAGAGCAAAGGTACCATTGAAGTCTTTGCGCGTTCGATAAGTTTAGTGGGAGAAGAGGACTCAACAAAACCATGGCTGGTGTACCTACAAGGTGGTCCCGGCTTCCCTTCTCCACGTCAAAATGGCCATAACGGCTGGATAAAGCGAGCACTTCAAGAGCACCGAGTATTACTGCTCGATCAGCGCGGCACGGGAAACAGCTCGGTGATCAATCACCAAACACTGGCGCACCTGACACCACAAGAGCAGGCCGAGTACTTAAGCCATTTCCGAGCAGACAATATTGTTCGCGATGCTGAATTTATACGTCAGCAATTTGGTGTAGAAAAATGGGCGATTTTAGGTCAAAGCTTCGGTGGCTTTTGTTCTTTAACCTATTTATCAATGTTCCCTGAAAGTCTGACTCGAAGCTACATTACTGGAGGCGTGCCATCTGTTTCGCGTCACCCTGACGATGTGTATCAAGCAACGTTTAAACGTACGATGGACAAAAACCTGGCGTTCTTCCAGCAATTTCCTAAAGCGCAACAGCTTTGCCAAGCCATCGCTGATCACCTGCTAGAAAATGAAGAACTCCTACCAAACGGGCAACGTTTTACTGTTGAGCAGTTCCAGCAAATTGGGATTAATTTTGGTGTCAGCGATACCTTCTTGCCAACATATTACTGGCTGGAGAGTGCACTAATAGAGGTAAACGGAAAAGCGCAGCTTCGTTACGAGTTTTTAAGTGACATGCTGGCTCAGCAAAACTTCCAAACCAACCCTATTTACGCCATTTTGCACGAGTCTATATACTGCCAGGGCTTTGCGTCAAATTGGAGTGCACACCGAGTTCGTCAGTCAAACCAAGCGTTTAACTATGAAAAAGGCAAACCTTTCTACTTTACCGGGGAAATGGTTTTCCCATGGATGTTTGACCAATACGTCAACCTAAAACCACTGAAAGAAGCCGCTGAAATTCTGGCAAGCAAAGAGGACTGGTCACCACTTTATGACCAAAACCAACTGGCAGATAACAAAGTTCCAGTAAGTTGCGCAGTTTACGCCGACGATATGTTTGTGGAAATGGACATCAGCCGAGAAACACTCGCTTCCATGCCGAACTCAAAAGCGTGGATCACCAACGAATATGAACACAATGGTCTGCGTGCAGATGGCGAACGCATTCTGGATACCTTAATTGCAATGGGTAACCAAACTGCGGCGAATTTGGCTTAATCAACCCACCGTTGTATATATCAACGCCTTTTCACAATGAAAAGGCGTTTTGCTGTTCTGTACTGGATATCGCGTAAATTCGTTAATCTTTGAACCTTTTTATCATGGACTTAGTGATTACTCGATAGCCCATCTTGTGATAAAAATCTTCTCCTTCGTGGTTAAACGAACCGACGGACACTCCGATTTCCTCAACACCCAGGCTACAAAGCGCACTTTCAATTCTATCCATCAAAGACAAGCCAATTCCCAAGTTTCGATGGCTTTCTGCAACAACGAGCTCATTGATAAAGCCAACATATTTCTCTGGTGAAATGATGGAGTTGAGTTCACGAGTGGTTCCCGAGATAAACCCCACTATGTTACGGTTTGAACAAGCAACAAATGCAGTGATACTGCCATCGAAGTATGTTTCAAAGATATTACGGCTATTCCTAATCTCTGCCATTTCTTCTGGTGAACGATAAAAATCGGGCTCAGCTTGATAGTGCGAAGTATCGAGTTCAACCAAAAGAAGTTTGAGAAGCGGGATATCCTCTTCTCTGAGTCGCCTGATATGAAACTGCTGCATGTCTATGCCCTAACCATTCCGTTGAATTAATTTTTGTTTTTTATCTTACTGTACTGCGCTGAGTGCAATTACGAGCAACTAGGACTCAACAAATTAAACGTACAAATTTCACACAACTCTGTCGAGGGTAACGTCGTCAGTTCCCTTAGGTTTTTGTTGATAATTTGAAGGCCTACAAGGTTTGTAGGTAAGCGACCATCCGTTCTACATCCACACGTTGCAACGAATCAATCGTCATGCTTGTTTGATGTCCGACGGGTTTACCTGTATACCCGACCATTTTAGTCAGGTATACTCCGGACCGTTATAATTTAATGGTCGTCGACCACCTGTTTTATTAAAGCCTGTTTTTTTAAAGGAAATCTCATGAGTCAGTATGTTGTCTGTGCGCTGTACAAGTTTGTGGAACTAGGTAACTATCAAGAGCTACGCGAACCATTGCTTGCGCTGATGGAAAAGAACCAGATTCGTGGCACCCTTCTACTGGCAAGTGAAGGTATCAATGGTACCGTTGCTTCCGATCGCGCGGGTATTGACACGCTGCTTGAATGGCTAAATGCAGAGCCACGTCTTGCAGGTACTGTTTATAAAGAGTCACTTGCAGAGTCACAGCCTTTTAACCGCACTAAAGTAAAACTCAAGAAAGAGATCGTCACTTTAGGCGTAGAAGGCATCGATCCTCGTCATGTGGTTGGCACTTATGTGAAACCAAAAGACTGGAACGATCTGATTGCCGATCCAGAAGTGTTTGTTGTCGATACACGTAATGATTACGAAATTGAGATCGGTACTTTTAAAGGAGCAGTAAATCCAAACACTGAAACTTTCCGCGAATTTCCAGACTACGTGAAAGAAAATATGGATCCGGCAAAGCATAAGAAAATCGCAATGTTCTGTACTGGTGGTATCCGTTGCGAAAAATCAACGGCTTATATGAAAGAGCAAGGCTTTGACGAAGTTTATCACCTTGAAGGCGGCATCCTAAAGTATCTGGAAGAAGTACCACAAGAAGAGAGCATGTGGGAAGGTGATTGCTACGTATTTGATGGCCGTGTGGCGGTAAACCACCAGCTAGAAAAAGCAGACTACGACTTATGTAATGCTTGTCGTCTACCAATCACAGAAGAAGACAAACAATCAGACCTTTACGAACAAGGTGTAAGCTGCCCTAAATGTCACGGTACTCATTCAGAAGAGCAAATTGCTAGATTCCGCGAACGTGAAAAACAAATTTCTTTAGCGGATCAGCGTGGTGAACAGCACGTTGGCGGTGAAAGCGCTAAACAACGAGAAGAGCGACGTGCTGCCAAGCTTGCTCAAAAAGAAGCACAGCGTAATAAGGCATAAGAGCGATTCGTTTCAGTTTAAAGCGAGCTACATTTTAGTGGCTCGCTTCTTCTATTCTCTACCCTAAGAACAATGCCGTTCAATCCCATCCTAAGCACTTCATTAACACCACACACTCTTCGCCCATCAAATAACCCCTCACTTTAAACAACATAAATCCGTTGATCGTCTATCGCTAGCGGCGCGTACAAGCAAAGAACATCGCTCGGGAGCATGTCGTACCCTCAACACAAAAGGAATACATTATGTTGAAACGTATACTTGTTATCACCGCAACTTTAGTTGCGATCTTGTCTTTTTTACTTCCTGTGAAAGCGCATGAGCATGGGATGATGAAAGCGGATATTGTTGATGTCGCCTCTAGTAATGGATCATTCAATACACTTGTCGCAGCCGTGCAAGCAGCTGACTTGGTAGAAACACTGAAAGGAGAAGGGCCTTTTACTGTGTTTGCCCCTACAGACGATGCCTTCGCAAAACTTCCTGAAGGAACAGTAGATATGCTCCTGATGCCAGAAAACAAAGACAAGCTCGTCTCTGTTCTGACCTATCATGTGGTACCAGGAAAAGTAATGGCAGCTGACGTTGTGAAGCTTGATAAAGCAACGACCGTTCAAGGACAAGACGTTATGATAAAAACCATGGGTGATAAAGTCATGATCAACAACGCCAATGTGACCGCAACCGACGTCAAAGCCAAAAACGGCGTCATTCATGTGATTGATACGGTAATTATGCCGAAATAAGTACTTATAAAGGGCGGAGATATTCCGCCCTTAAAAATGACTCAGTTGCTGACAACCAATCTTATGCTCTCAGGTGCAAAGGTGACAACTATCTCGATCTAAGCCATGAGCATCAGCAAGATTTCTCAAGTGTGCTCTGCCCTCTTCACGTCCCATCTCATAACCTTCAAGCAACACAGACTGGCGCATTGATAAACGCTGAACGTGAAAATTATCTGGCGGAGCGATAACGCGGATACGCGCATCTTCTGGCGGATTACGAATAAACGCCAAAGATTCATTATAGTTCTCAGCTCGGCGCAACATGGCTTCGACCATTTTAGGATGTTCTGCAAAAAGCTTCTTGGTGAGCCAGGTCGTTTTTACCGGCTTCTTGGCGTAGTTCAGCGGCTGGGATAGGACGACAGTAATGTCTCGAGCCCCTCTTCGGTAGGCTTCACGAACCGGAATTGAATCAGCAACGCCTCCATCGGTGTAGCAGCCACCAGAAAAACAAGGCGTATGTTTGTATGCGATAGGCAAAGCCGTCGTCGCTTCTAGCGCGTGATGAAAATTTTCCCGATTTACTCGGTAGTAATCAGCTTTTCCCGTATCGACATTGGTAGTGGTCGCATAAAAAGGAATGCCATCAAACAGTTTCTTCTCATCGACTGGGTACAAACGATTAGACTCTTCAAATAACCACTTAACGTCAATGAGATCGCCGCCTTTTATAAAACGAGTTGGGTCAAAGAAACGTTTACAGGTTGCAAGCTTGGTGATGATATTAATGCTGCGATGTGGGTAATCGGTTAAATAACCAATCAGATTGGACGCGCCAGCAGAAACACCGATTGCGAAATCAAAGGGTTTATAATTTTTCTCCATGAATGCGTCTAGTACGCCACTAGCAAAGACGCCTCGCATCGCCCCACCTTCAACCACAATTGCTTTTTTGACCATTTTCCCTCCCCAATACTGTGGTTAAAATAGTATTGAAAGTAAGGCAATAGAAACAATTGGTTATGCTTATTATTTAGATAGGTGATTCCTATACCAGCGCCAAATTTGGCGGAGAAATATAACCAGTCACAATGCCCAAACCTCAAATAAGAATAGTTGGATTAAGAAAAGACGCTCTTATAGGCTTCCGCAGCCCCATCAATCAGCATTTGAGTACCGATAACTGCCAAAATCAGACCCATCATTTTAGTCACAACATTAAGCGCACTAGGACCAACCGCTTTCACTAACTTATCGCCAAATAAGAACAAGATATACGTGATAATACAAAGCACAGCAAATGAAACAATGGTAATAATCGTTTGATCAAATCCACCTGCTGTAGCAAAGTTCATCGCCGTTGCAATGGTTCCAGGGCCAGCCAGTATTGGCATCGCAAGAGGTGAAACCGCAACGCTTAAAGCCGCTTGTTGCTGAGCAGGCGAGTAAGCCTTTTCTTTAGTTTTTTGGTGAGTTGTGTCACCTTGCAGCATGTTGTAGCCAATCAAAAAGACCAGAATTCCGCCAGTAATACGCAGGGCATAAAGCGTAATACCAAATAAATCGAAAATCAGCTTCCCTGCAATTGAAAACACCGCAACGATGATAAAGGCAATGAATACGGAGCGCAGCGCTATGGAGCGAACCGTTTCTCTATCTTCATCTGCCGTTAAGCTTAAGAATATTGGGATATTCGCGATAGGGTTCATGATGGCAAAGAACCCCATAAACACCGTTACTGTGTGAACGATTAACTCTTGCATCCTTTTACCGCATGTAATTCATTGATTTTAAGTCAGTATATACCTATGTATTCGGATTTGCCTGATTCCCGTTCCTCGCTAGTAAAACTTATGGTTTAAGACTCACTTTTTCTTTTGAGAGAGTTTACCCAGCCGTCAAATGCCGATAAGGTGAAGTTCACGAATTAAGAGAACAATAACAAAGGATGTTAAGTCATCATGAACAGCACGATTCAAACCATACTCAGCCACCGCTCGATTAGAAAATTCAGCCCACAACCCATCGAAAAAAAACAACTGGACACAATAATTCAAGCAGGTCTGGCTGCCTCCTCTTCAAGCATGTTGCAAGTCGTTTCTATTATCCGAGTCACCGACTCTGAGAAACGCGCACAATTGGCACAATACGCTGGTAACCAAGCTTACGTAGCAAGTGCAGCGGAGTTTTTGGTGTTCTGCATTGATTATCAGCGTCACGCGGAAATCAACCCTCAAGTTCAAGCCGACTTTACGGAATTAACGCTTATTGGTGCGGTTGACTCCGGCATCATGGCGCAAAACTGTCTATTGGCGGCAGAATCAATGGGACTAGGAGGCGTTTACATTGGAGGCTTAAGAAATAAAGCCCAAGACGTTGATGAGTTACTCGGCTTACCTGCCAATACTGCCATTTTGTTTGGTATGTGTCTTGGTCACCCAGAGCAAAACCCTGAAGTTAAACCTCGCTTACCTGCGAAAGTTATTGTGCACGAAAATCAGTATCAACCTTTAAATCTAGAAGACATAAAGACTTACGACCAAAGCATGCACGATTACTACGCCACACGCTCCAGTAATCAGAAGCAAAGCACCTGGTCTGAGGAAGTCACGACGAAATTAGCCGGAGAGTCTCGCCCGCATATTTTGCCGTATTTAAATAGCAAAGGGTTAGCGAAACGATAAATTAAATGGAACGATGGCCCTGCCAATCAAGGTGGGGCTTTGTTTTTAATAAGATCTCATCACCTGCTCCCTGATTTTCGTTTGCCAGCCACTCAGCCGTCGCCTATGATAAACGAGCTCTGGCCTACAGCTCCCAACACTCGCGGAAAGAACTCGGTTCACGGCAATTTAGCTTCCCTGCACTATTGGCAGGCTCTGCCGGACGAAACACCAAATGCGATTGTCTCTCTGTTATAGCAACGGGTTAGATTGTCTACCCAATATGCCTAGCGTGCTCAAGCGCCATTTACAGGAACTTCCCCATTCGATATCAGGACTGAGCTTCACCCAGCGTCTCGCATTAGATGCACTAAAGAAACAAAGTAACCCGATTTCAGTAAGTAAGTGGTTCCAGCTTTATCAGAAGATCGAACCTTTGCCTTATCTGGGTGATGCCATGTTCTATGCACTGATTCTTCCTCTAGCGACGAATGAAAGTCCTCTGGTAGCAATAGACTCACCAGAAAAAAGTTGGTGGGAACAGCAAGTGTGCATCACTCAGCATGGAATACACTGTTTAAACGGTCAGGTTAAATTTGCTCAACAGTATTGGGTTGGTGGAATTCCAAACAACAACAAAAGCCGTTGGGATTGGGATCATCTACAGCTATCTAGCCTGTCCAATGTACAATGTTGATACGGCGCTGAATTTACCAACTTAGTAGCTAAAGATAACAGAGCGATGCTAATAGTTAGATAAATGTGTTGCTCTCATTATCTACTATTAATGCGCATTATATAAACAAGTTTCAGTTGCATATTTAGTCCCGTGTTAATTAGGGTGAATAATCACTAGTTCAATATGCAACCAAAACAAAAACCACCATAGTGTAACAATAGGTGAGCACTAGTTTTATACTCGATAAAAATGTTAAAAAACAGCCTTTGACACCAACCCGTACGTTAATTTAGTGTTAATGTAACATTTTTTATGGTGACCGTGGTCACATCTACCGACCAAGAATCGGTTTTTCCTTTCGTGTTTTTTCACTCCGCTGCTAACCTGCACGCCACTTTGAAGTGAACTCAGAGTGCATAACTATAAGGAGTGTTCTCATGAATACCAAGAAACCGATGTCGCTTACTAGCCGTGTTATTTTCGGTATGGTTGCGGGTATCTTGACAGGATTTGCAATTCGCACACTTTTTGCCGACAACGGATTTGTCGACGCATACATTGTTAATGGACTATTTGAAGTTGGTGGACAGATCTTCGTCGCCAGCTTGAAGATGCTAGTAGTACCTCTGGTGTTTGTATCACTGGTTTGCGGTACTAGCTCTCTTAAAGACCTATCAACCTTAGGGCGCATGGGCGGTAAAACCCTAGCTTTATACATTGCAACAACAGCGGTCGCTATCACACTCGCTCTGACGATGGGCACAGTGTTTCAGCCAGGTGCTGGTGCTGACCTTACAGCGGTAAGCTCATTCAAGTCATCAGAAGCACCGTCTTTGGGTCAGGTGATCATCGGTATGTTCCCGACTAACCCGATCAGTGCAATGGCTGAAGGTAAAACGCTTCAAGTTATCGTGTTCGCCGTTTTATTTGGTATCGCGATCAGCGCGGCAGGTAAGCCAGGTGAGCGTATCGCTGCATTCTTCTCAGACTTGAATGAAGTGATCATGAAGCTGGTTGCTATTTTGATGAACCTTGCACCGTTCGGTGTGTTCTTCCTGATGGCGAAGCTGTTTACTGGTCTTGGTCTGGGTGCGATCCTAAACCTAGCCGAGTACTTTATCGTTCTAGCTGGCACACTACTGCTCCACGGTCTGGTAACGTACAGCCTAATGTTGAAAGGGTTTACTGGTCTTAGCCCAATTACCTTCCTGCGGAAAATGGAAGATGCTGTGATGTTTGCGTTCTCTACTGCATCATCGAACGCAACCATTCCTGTTACTATGGAAACAGCAAAACACCGCATGGGTGTTGAAAACCGTGTGTCTTCATTCACTGTACCACTTGGTGCAACCGTGAATATGGATGGAACGGCGATCATGCAAGGTGTTGCTACAGCGTTTATCGCACAGGCATTCAACATTGATTTAACCATGGGTGACTACCTGATGGTTATCATGACGGCGACTCTGGCATCCATCGGTACTGCTGGTGTCCCTGGTGTTGGCCTTGTTATGCTAGCGATGGTACTAAACCAAGTAGGCTTGCCTCTGGAAGGTATCGCTCTGATTATGGGTGTTGACCGTCTGCTGGATATGATTCGTACCGCAGTAAACATTACTGGTGATAGCGCAGTAACGGTTATTGTTGCTAAATCAGAAGGTGCATTGGATGAAGCTCGCTTCAACGATCCAATGGCCGGCGCAGCCGAAGAAGAAGTGCATCTTAAACGCGCTGACGCTTAAACCGTTCTACGGTTATCCTGTCTAAAACAAAGCCCCGATGGAAACATCGGGGCTTTGTTTATTGAGAGCAATTTTATTGAGAAAGGTTTATTAAGCAAGCTTAAAGTCTATTCGTCGTTAGCCATTGAATTCAGCTTCGCTCTGGCTTGTTCTTCATGCTCTGGCGTAATAGCGTTACCCACCGTGTTCGCGGCCAATGTTAGCGCTGCCATATCATCAGTAAATCCGACACCAGCGAGCACATCTGGTACCATATCAGTTGGAAGTACGAAATACGCTAGCGCTCCGCCAAGAATCGCTTTATGGCGCACGGAGGTATTGGCGTCTGTCATCGCGAGCCAGGATTTAATCCCCATAACAGCAAGCTCTTCACCCGCTTTCTTGACCGATCTTTTCATCTTGTGCCAAAACGTTTTTTCATCTGGCACTTTTAGCGTGTCATCAACGGCGTCATTAGGCGCCGATTTTAAAGACATAGCTGTAGTCATCATTGCCTCCAGTAGTTATGACGATCGCAATAATAGTAATGAGACGAATCTGAACACAACATTAACGGTCAGGCTTTACTAAAATGAAAAGTAAGATGAGTACAAAGAAAAGCCCCCAAACCTAAGTCTGGGGGCTGATTTTTTAATCTGGATTGAAAGCCCAGCACTAGCTTTTTAACTAATAGCCAATAGCTTACGGTTTCTCTCTGCCTACAAACGCAACCACTACCTTGTCATCGCCTAATGAACGGGAAAAGACGTACGCTCCATCCTGAGCGATGACATGATGCTTACCCGCGCCAATCGCAGGGTGTGCTTTACGGAACTGACCAAGCGTTTGCCAATGCTTAAGTAACGATTGTTTCTCGTCAGTAAGCTCCCATACCATGTCAGAGCGAGTACCTTGATGGAAGTCATCCGCATACGGACCAATGTTACGCCCAACTTCATCACCATAATAGACCTGTACTGCACCAGGACTTAACAACAGCGCATTCGCTGCGTTACGCTGCATGGCGTAGTCTTTGAAGCGCGAGAAGAACAACTCGGTGTCGTGGGAGGACATATAGCTGACCGGGTTAAAGTCTTTCTCGTTGGCGATGGTATCAGCATAGCTTTGGTAGGTTTCGGCCATTAGACTAAAACAGGCCGCGCCTTTATCCAGCTTCTTCTGCATATCAAAGTTAATCAGCGCATCGAAACCATCGTCAAAATAAGGACTGCGGTACGCGGTATGTCCCCATACTTCGCCCATCATCCAAAATGGTTGGCCCAATTTTCTGTTCTCTTCACGCCATTGCTCTAAGCTCTGAGATGCTTCTTTTTTCAGGCGTTTCCACACTTCACCTTCGACATGTTTTACGGTGTCTACACGATAACCATCAATCCCAAAGCGTTTCACCCAATCAGTTTGCCACTCAATTAAGTAGTCCGATACGGTGTAATTGTCACGCGCCTTAACACGCGTACCCGGGTTATCAAGTAGCCATTGTGGTGGTGTGACGCCTTGCTCTGCTTCCGTGATAAAGTCCGGCAGCCCAGCAAGCGACATGGTTATGTCACTGCTGCCCGGCTCAGAGTACCCCGGCAAACCAGCTCGGACCCAATCACCGCCCCACCAGTTAACCCAGTTAGGGCTTTGGTAATCCACGAATTGGTGGTAGCTGTGCCAGTTCTCTCCACTCTTCGGTTGCCAGTCTCCCCACTTTTCAGGTAAATCAGCACCCGGCTTTAGAACTTCGATGCCATCAAACTGTAAATCCGCTAGTGTAGAGTAACCGGTGTGGTTGATGACAGCATCCAGCAGCACTTTAAGGCCACGTTTATGCGCTTCTTCCACCAGCGTCTTTAAGTCATCTTCACTGCCAAAGTTTTCGTCAATCTTAGTAAAATCACGCGTCCAGTAGCCGTGATAGGCATAAAAAGGGAACGAGCCACTGTCGCCACCGCCAACAAAACCGTGTACCTGCTCAACAATCGGCGATAGCCAAATGGCATCTGTCCCCAAGCTTTTGATGTAATCCAACTTCTCAATCACCCCTTTGAGATCACCACCGTGAAAGGTACCGATTTCTTCTTTACCGTCTTTTTTACGACCATAACTATTGTCATTGCTGCTATCGGCGTTATTGAATCTATCGACCATCACAAAGTAGATGTTGGCATTGCGGTAATCAAACGGTACCGCTTGTTTGGTTGTTTTAAGCGGTTCGAGCAATACGATACCGCCAGAAGCTTTGTCAGGCGTCAGAGAGACTTGTTGATTTTTAACATGGACAACCTGTCCAGAATACGCATCGCGTAATTTGGTGCCATCAGGGAAACTATCCCCCAACGCAATGGAAACTTCGCCACCTTGGTATGCTTCACATTGGACTGTTGGGATGGGGCGTTTGAACTCGGTTTTTGCGGCTTTCTTGGGTTCTCGTTTGAACAGAAGCGTTTTTGCCTGCTCATCGTAGGCAAATGAGTAATCTCCGCTAAAACGTATTTTCAGCGGCAGTTCTGTCGGTTCACCACAGTTTAACGAAATGGGCGTATTGAATTTTACGTTCTGTCCGTCCGGAGCAGCACAGCTTCCCTCAATACCGGTTATTTTTAACGTGTAACCATCTTTAGTCAGTGGCACAACTAAAGGCTGTTCGGTACTTAGTGGAAAGTCGCGGCTGTTCGTTGTGGTAGATATGGTGATATTGGGTTCAGCAATAGCGCTTGCCGAGGCGAGTAACAATGTCGTCGTGATCAGATTCAGTTTCATCGTTCCATCCATTGATTGCGTATGTAACCCACGCAAATTTATTAGTTTTATTCACACTAATAGTAAATGGACGAAAATTTGAGCACATCATTCTAATAGACTACGCCCTAAAGCTTGGATGAGCTCACATTTTTGCTCTATCAAGGCGTAGTTCGATTTTTCTACAACTGAACCCCGCCCAAGTTCCGCATTTGATTCATCGTCCATCTGGTGCGGCGCTGAGTATAGTTACTTTGCGGGTAAACTTTTATGCGATAAGGATTAGGTAGTACTACGGCTAATTGTGCCGCCTGCCACTTCGACAGTCTCTCCGAGCTTACGCCAAAATAGGTCTGAGCAGCGGCTTCCGCACCAAATATGCCCGGGCCAAATTCAACCACATTTAGGTAGACCTCCAGAATGCGTTCTTTGCTCCACATGGCTTCCATAAGCAGAGCAAAGTAAAGCTCATAAGCCTTGCGCACATAAGAATGAGCAGGAAACAGAAAGACATTTTTGGCTGTTTGTTGCGTAATCGTGCTAGCACCTCGAGAAGGGCCATTTTCGCCCGCATTTGCTATCACGTTGAACAGAGACTCAAAATCGACCCCATAGTGAGTCGGGAACTTCTGGTCTTCTGTTGCAATCACAGCAAGCTGTATATTCTTGGAGATTTGTGACAAAGGCACCCACTCATGCTGACTGTGTTCAGGATAGCTTGTTGGAGGTGAGACAAGACGACTGAGCTTCCAGCCCCAAATTGGAGGATCAACAAACTTTACCGCTCCGACGAGAACAGCAGGGGCAAGTAACAGTACCAACACGAATTTAATTAGAAATGACTTTAACCTTTTGAGCATTCTCAGTATCCCGACAACTCACCGCTTTAAAAGCAAGCGATCAAGATTGCCGTATTCTGCAAAGAACAACAAGTTTCGGAGGTTAAAATTAGGTCAAAAAAAGCCCGATTTACATTGTAAAGCGGGCTTGATGTTTTCAGAGACTATTATTTAGCAAGCTTGTAGAACAAGGTCGATAAAGGTGGAAGACGAAGCCCCAGTGATTGTGGAAGCGACTCACTTTCGATCGATTCAGTCTCGACACTGTTGAGAACTTTGAAGCCACTGCCGTCGTATTTGCTGTCATCTGTATTAAGCAGAAGTTCGTATTTCCCTTCATTCGGAACGCCTACGCGGAACTTCTCGTGCGGTACAGGCGTGAAGTTGGTGATAACCAAAATACGCTCACCGTCCTGACTAATACGCTCATGTGCTAAAATACTCGCATCAGCTTCATCTTGAAGACGCCACTCGAAGCCAGCGGGAACACAATCCTGATCGTGCAAAGCTGGCTCAGTACGGTAAAGGTGGTTCAGGTCACGAGTCAGATCTTGAACCCCTTTGTGACGTTCAAACTCTAACAAGAACCATTGCAGTTGATCATCATGGTTCCACTCTGCTGTTTGACCTAATTCTGCGCCCATAAAATTGAGCTTCTTACCTGGTTGACCGTACATGTAACCATAGTAGGCCCGTAAGTTTGCAGTTTGTTGCCACTCGTCACCCGGCATCTTATTGTGGATAGAAGCTTTACCATACACCACTTCATCATGCGACAAAGACAACACGTAATTTTCGCTGTGTGCATAAATAAGCGGAAATGTGATGGTATTGTGATGGTATTTGCGGTGAACAGGATCTTCTTGTACATATGAGAGGCTATCGTGCATCCAACCCATATTCCACTTAAATCCAAAGCCTAGGCCACCCATGAATGTTGGTGCCGATACACCAGGGAATGCTGTAGACTCTTCGGCAATCGTCATGGCATTCGGGAAGTGTTTATACACCTCCTCGTTCATCCATTTTAGTGTCGCAATCGCGTCATAGTTTTCGTTGCCGCCATCGACATTCGGAATCCACTGGTCATGACTTCGTGAGTAATCAAGATAGATCATGGAAGCAACGGCATCGACTCGAATACCATCGATACGGAATTGCTCGAACCAGTACAACGCATTCGCGACTAAGAAGCGACGGACATGCTCACGGCCGACATCATAGATATACGAGTTCCAATCCTGGTGCCAGCCACGACGCGGGTCAGGATCGTGGAACAAAGGTGTACCATCAAAGTTCGCCAAACCGTGATCGTCTGATGGGAAGTGCGCAGGTACCCAATCGAGAACCACACCAATACCCGCTTGGTGACAGGCATCAACAAAGTATTTGAAGTCATCTGGCGATCCATAGCGACTGGTTGGAGCAAACAGTCCCACTGGCTGGTAGCCCCAAGAACCATAGAATGGATGTTCAGAAACTGGCATCAGCTCAACGTGGGTATACTCCATGTCAACTAAGTATGGCACTAAGTGTTCAGCCAGTTCACGGTAGTTAAGAAACTCACCCTGCTCATTACGTTTCCAAGAGCCAGCGTGAAGCTCATAGAAAGACAACGCTTCATGACGCTTTTCCGTTACAGGGCGGCTTTGCCATTGAGCATCCTGCCATTGGTAGCGATTGTGGTCATAAGTGATGGAGGCAAATGACGGGTACTGCTCAGAATAAAAGCCCCAAGGGTCTTGCTTATGCGGTAGCCCTTCACCGTGCGGACCTTTAAGTTCGTATTTGTATTGTACGCCCTCTTCTAAGCCAGGAACGAACAAGCCCCAAATACCGTAATCGAGGCGTTGCATTGGCTGACGACGGCCATCCCACTGGTTAAATCCACCGATTAAACTCACGGCTGAAGCGTGTGGTGCGTAAACGAGGAAACGAACGCCAGAGATATGTTCACCTCCACGTTCTAGCGTGACAAAGTGCGCCCCCATGTAGTGGTACATGTCTTTCGGTGTGTGTAGATGTTCGTACTCTTGGTAAATATTGTGGTATTGGTATGGGTCGTCAATGATCTGTTCAACGCCATTCCAATCTACTGCTAAGCGGTAATGTGTGAGGTGTAAATCGCGTTTTTCTTTGAGAATAAATCCGCTTTCACTTTCTCGTTCAAGGGCAACTCTTGGCTCCCCTTCAATCAGTAATTCAACTTTATCTGCGCCTGGCATCCAGACTCTTAGGTAACCTTCACCATCATCAATAAACGGTCCAAGCGTTGCAAATGGATCAGAGTAAGAAGCCTGAGCTAGCAGTTCATAGGCACGTTCATGCTTTTTCTTTGTTCTCTTTATTTTATTTGTTTTCGTGTTTTTCAAACCTTTCTCCCTAAAACCAATATCCACCTTAAATAAACCGAGTTTAGGTAAATATTGGTTTGCACAGCCAACATTGTAAACTTACTAAAATGCACTGCTTTGAACGTCAATGTTTGTAAGCAGCATCAAAATACGAAAATGCCCGCTATTATTGCGGGCATAATAACAGTACTCCATCCTAACGGATTGTTTTTATAGAATGAGTGACCTAGATGGGAATTTCTTGCCTCAAAGCAAACAAATTTATAATCCGCTCGCTTGTCTACTCACTCTATCACTCCTTACTTACTTGCCTGAGCACGGACTTCCGTTAAACGTTTTGCAACTCGATTCACATCTTCACGACTGAAAATTTCGTCAAGATTCATCGACAGTTTACGACGCCAGTTTGGATATTCATCCACAGTACCCGGGATATTGACCGGTTGATCCATCTCTAACCAGTCTTCTAACTGAACGCTAAGTAGAGCTGAGTCACCCGCTGCAACATGCACTTGAAGCGCTTCGCTCAAGTACGAATCCATTGGAACGTACTGCGCATCGTGACCAATGCCTTCTGGCATATAACCATGCCAGCGAACGCTATCCAGAATACCTTGCTTACACTTCAAACGATCAGCAAACAGCTCTTCTAGTTGCTCTTCATCTGGGTACAAACCGATTTCACGGCCCATCTTCAAGTCATCACAGTGCCAAAAACCGCGTAACGTTGGCATATCGTGCGTACATAGTGCCGCCATAGATTGCTCAGCGTAATGCTTCGGAGAAATGAAACCGCCGTCGTCTTTTGATGTTTCGAAGAAAAATACCTTGTATGAGTGCACACCAGCATCGCGAAGAATATCCACGATTTCATCTGGCACTGTACCTAAGTCTTCACCAATAACTGAACATTGATGACGATGTGATTCAAGCGCTAAGATTGCTAGCATGTCTTCGACTGGGTAGTACAGGTAAGCCCCTTCCGTCGCCTTTTCACCTTTTGGAATCCACCACAGACGTAGTAAACCAAGTACATGGTCAATACGTAGTGAACCACAGTGCTTCATGTTGGCACGCAGTAGCTGGATGTAGGCATCGTAACCAGTAGCCTCAAGTACTTGTGGATTCAACGGAGGTAAACCCCAGTTTTGACCGAGAGGCCCTAGTACATCTGGTGGCGCACCAATACTTGCGTCCAGAACTAAGTTGCCTTCGTCAGCCCAGGTTTCGCTGCCAGAATCTGCCACACCGACTGCAAGATCACGGTACAGACCCACAGACATGCCTTTTTCTTCTGCAAGTGCTTGTGCTTCTTTGATTTGATCATCGGCGATCCACTGTAAGTACATATACAGGTGGACGCGGTCTTTTTGATCTTTAATGTATTTCTGTGTCCCCGCTGACTCGAATGTACGGTACTTCTCAGGGAATACAGGCCAGCCCCACATATTTGCATCTTCTGCATGCAGATCAGCATGAAGTGCATCAAATGTAGCTTGGTGTAATAAGCTATCACCACCTTTCTCTACGAACTCTAAGAATGCGCGAGCACGATCGGTATTCTTATCTAAATGACGAGCTTTAAACTCGCTAAATAGAAGCGGCAACACACTCATCTTAAGCGCAGATACTTCTGTGTAATTTACCCAGTGAGAGTCTCGCGCTTTTTGCAGGCGTTGCTGGAATTCAGCACTACCAACTTGTTGCTGCGCTTCTGCACTCAGGGCGAATTCAGGTACTGATACCACATCAATGTACATAATGTTCAACCAGCGGCGTGAAGATGGGCTGTACGGGCTCGCACCTTCCGGGTTAGCTGGGAACAGAGAGTGAATTGGGTTCAAGCCAATGAAGTCACCGCCACGAGATGCGATGTCACTAACCAACTGTTTGAGATCGCCGAAGTCTCCGATACCCCAGTTGTGCTGAGTACGCAACGTGTAAAGCTGGATACTTGGACCCCAAAGCTTTTTGTGTTGAGCAAGCGCATCTTGTTTGTAGCACGCTTTTGGAGTGATGATCAGCGACATTTCGTAAGGCGTTTTACGACGCTTACGATTGATGATCAGTTTGTGGTAACCCCATGCCAAATTCTTTGGCAATGCAAACACTAGAGGGCCACCCTCAGCACGTTCATCACGAACAATTTGAGACTGAAGATAGCCTTCAAGTACCTCTCCTTGTTCTGTTTCTAAACGCCAGCTGAATTCACTCTCACGAGCACTCGTACCTAGGTTTAGTTCCACTTCGACAGGCTCACCGTCGCGTAAAACAAGAACAGGGGCTAGTACGTCTTTCTTATGCTTCTTCTCA
Organism: Vibrio sp. J1-1; assembly: GCF_021728395.1. Taxonomy (GTDB): domain Bacteria; phylum Pseudomonadota; class Gammaproteobacteria; order Enterobacterales; family Vibrionaceae; genus Vibrio. The sequence goes on from NZ_JAKKCM010000001.1 coordinate 373,857, forward strand.
GCAGAAGCTAATAGTTTTTCATCGCTGCTAGTATCGTAGCCAAGTGAAGCGAGCAAACGGCGCAGAGTCTCATCAGACACTTTAGCCTCATCTCCCCATGCACTGACGTAACTGTCAGCCAATCTCGCCATTGCCGCGACTTTCTTTAATGCTGTTTGTTCTTTCATCGCTTTCTCCGAAGGTAATGCAAACACCTTCCATGTAGGGTTTTATTTTTATCAATAACTTATATTTACAAATGACCAAGGTAGCGCTGGGCTACCTTGATCTTTACTTATCTTATTAACGGTGAACCGCTTCTAGTTTCCAGATGTTGTTCACATAGTCTCGAATTGAGCGGTCTGACGTGAACTTACCAACAAGAGCTGTATTAAGGATGGCTTTCTTAGCCCAACCAGCTTGGTCTTTGTATTGCTCGCCCATATCTTCATGCGCTTTCACATATGATGCGAAGTCTGCAAGACATAGGTATGGATCGCCGCCATCAAGTAAGCTGTCGTACGTTGCGCGCAATAGACCCGGTTGACCTGGTGTGAACTCTTCACCAAGAAGTAGATCCATTGAAGCTTTTAGTAAATGGTCCGCATTGTAGTAATCAAATGGGTTGTAGCCTTGAGCTTTCAGCGCTTTCACCCCTTCAACATCCAGACCAAAGATGTAGATGTTCTCGTCACCCACTTCTTCACGAATCTCAACGTTCGCACCATCCATTGTACCGATAGTCAGGGCACCGTTTAGCGCCATCTTCATGTTACCAGTACCTGATGCTTCTTTACCTGCTAGCGAGATTTGTTGTGATACATCCGCCGCAGGAATGATGATTTCTGCCATGCTCACACGGTAGTCAGGGATGAACACTACTTTAAGCTTGTTACCGATACGAGGGTCGTTGTTGATCTTCTCTGCAATCTTGTTGATTGCGAAAATGATTTCTTTCGCTAGGTGGTAGCCCGGTGCTGCTTTCGCTGCGAAGAACACAACACGTGGTACACACTCAAAACCAGGCTCGTTAAGGATGCGATGGTAAAGCGACAATACATGCAGAAGATCTAGGTGTTGGCGCTTGTATTCGTGCAGACGCTTGATTTGAACATCGAAGATCGCATTAGTATCCAGCTCGATACCCATGTTATCTTTCACCCAGTTAGCTAGGCGTGCTTTGTTCTCTTTCTTCACTGCCATGAATTCTTTTTGGAATTTCTCGTCAGTTGCGTATTTAGCGATACCTTCTAGTAGCTCTAGCTTCGCTGGCCATTCGCTGCCAATCTTTTCAGTAATTAACGTCGACAGGCCTGGGTTACAGAACTTCAACCAACGACGCGGAGTGATACCGTTCGTCACGTTATGTAGACGTGTTGGGTACAGCTCGTGGAACTCTGGGAACAGGTCTTTCTTAACCAATTCAGAGTGAAGTGCTGCTACACCGTTAACTGCGTATGAACCGATTACGCTCAAGTTAGCCATACGAACCATGCGGTGGAAGCCGTCTTCGATGATCGACAGTTTCTGTTGTTTCGCAACGTCACCCGGCCATTTAGCACGAACTTCCTGTAGGAAGCGATGGTTGATTTCGTAAATGATCTCCATGTGGCGTGGTAGCAGGTGCTGAATTAGCGACTCTGGCCATGTCTCTAGTGCTTCTGGAAGTAGCGTGTGGTTTGTATACGCGAAGGTATGCGAGCTGATTTCCCAAGCCGCTTCCCAAGTTAGACCTTTTTCGTCTACAAGGATGCGCATTAGTTCAGGGATAGCAATCGTTGGGTGCGTATCGTTAAGTTGAATCGTCTCTTGCTTCGGTAGATCCGCTAGCGAGTAACCTGCTGCTTCGTGACGACGCAAGATATCGCGTACAGACGCAGCAGAGTGGAAGTACTGTTGCATTAGACGAAGTGTTTTACCTTTCTCGTGGTTGTCGTTCGGGTAAAGCACTTTAGTGATGTTACCAGCGTCGATAAGCGCGTGCTGAGCTTCGAAGTAATCACCGTTGTTAAAACTCGCTAGTGAGAATGGCGCAATCGCCTGACATTCCCAAAGACGTAGCGGGTAAACCGTATCTGATTCATAACCTACGATAGGCAGATCCCAAGGCATTGCTTTTACAGACATGCCAGGAACCCATTTGCGAACTTCTTTACCATCCACATTGACCACTTCAACGTGACCGTAGAATCCGATTTCTTGTGCAAGCTCTGGGCGAGCAACTTCCCATGGGTAACCTTCAACACCACGCCATGCGTCTGGTGCTTCTTGTTGGCGACCATCTTTGAACGACTGTTTAAACAGACCGTATTCGTAGTGAAGGCCGTAACCAACTGTTGGGAATTCTTGAGCAGCACATGAATCCATGAAACATGCAGCTAGACGACCAAGACCACCGTTACCTAGTGATGGGTCGCGCTCTTCTTCCAGAAGGTCAGTTAAGTTGTGACCAAGTTCAGCCATTGCTTCTGTTACTTGCTCGTACAGACCCATGCTGATTAAATTATTGCCCGTTAAACGGCCGATTAGAAATTCTAGTGAAAGGTAGTTAACGCTCTTCGCTTGTTGGATGCGAGGATCAGTTTCAGTAGCAAGTAAATCAAAAGTAGTGAACTCAGCGAGTGCTTGACCCATTGCTAGGTACCATGCGCGGCTGTCTGCGTTTTCAACAGTATGTGCGTAAGTCACTGACAAGTGTTTTTTAACGCTGTCTTGAAACGATTTTTTGTCAAATTTTTTTTGCTGTGTAGGTTTCATTACGAAATTCTCACGTCTTTTAGTAATTCATCTGCCATACATCGTGCATTTAGCGCTGTGAATAAACATCCTCCTAATTCTCCTCCTTTGAAGGAGGAGGAATGAGGGCGTAGAGGGGGGTACCACCTAGCAGTTAGTGATCTAAATCGCAACAAAGCTTAATCCGCTCCGCTTCTTAGTGATTCCGATCACAGGCGAACATGAGAAATGGCTAAAATTCACCCATAATGTTTTTTAAGGCACTGACAATCTATGATGTGAATTTTGTCTTAGCGATCACATTATCCTTGTTCACAAAAGTAAAAATCATTGAACTACCGTGCAAAAGACACTAGTACTTACCAAAAACCAGAACAAATAAGTGACCAAACTCACAAATAAAGGGCGTAGTTGGTGCTATTCCCATCATCTAGTGAGAATTAGGAAGTTGATCAAAGTAAGGTGTATTAGCGATATCGTAACATCCCACTCGACTTGTATTTTTTGTTTACTTTTTAAACAAACCAAGATTTGGTGACGAAAACCGTTTTCAGATTTAGCTAGCTTACATTAATTAAGGACATAACGAATAATGTGGATTCCATCTAAGCTCACTCGCCCAGGCCGGTTACATAACGCCATCGTGCGCCCACGAGTGCTGGACTTACTGCAACAAGCGCCTTATTACAAACTGGTTTTGTTTCGCTCACCTGCCGGTTACGGTAAAACAACAATGGCTGCCCAGTGGCTGTCGGATAAGCCTAATGTTGGCTGGTATAGTATTGATGACAGCGATAATGACGGCTTCCGTTTTGTCAATTACCTATTGCAGGCATTAAACAAAGCAACAAACTTCAGTTGTTCTAATGCACAAAAACTGGCGGAAAAACGACAAATTTCCTCTTTACGCTCACTTTACAGTGAACTGTTTGCCGAAATGGCTGACTTTCATCAGGAATGTTATGTGGTACTCGATGACTATCACGTAATTACCAATGATGAGATTCATGAGTCGATGCGTTTCTTTTTAAAGCACATGCCGGATAACCTTACTGTGGTCGTTACAAGCCGTGCTACACCGCCTTTAGGCACTGCAAACCTACGAGTGCGTGACTTAATGATCGAAATCGGCAACGACATGTTAGCCTTCGATACGGAAGAAACGACCCGCTTCTTTAACCAGCGCATCGCTGACGGTATTGATGAAGACATGGCCAATAGCCTCAGAACATATGTCGAAGGCTGGCCTTCTGCATTACAACTTATCGCTCTGCAGGCGCAGCATCAAAACCGTACCTTGGCGCAAACGGTGGAGTCTGTTTCTCAGTTCAATCATGCACATTTATGGGATTACTTGGTAGAAGAAGTATTTGATCTGCTCGATCATGAAACTCGCCAATTCCTGATGCAGGTTTCGGTTCTGGATCATTTCAACGACGAGTTGGTATTCGCCTTAACTCAGCGCGAAGATGCGCTCGGGATGATCGAATCTCTGAATCGCTACGGCCTATTTATTTACCCTCTGGAGGGGGGGCATAACTGGTTCCGATTCCACAACTTGTTTGGGGAGTTTTTGTCTCATGAACGTCAGGCTCGCATTCCTCAGCAAGAAAAAGATCTACACCGCAATGCCGCGTTAGCATGGTTGCAACAGAAATCGCCTCACCAAGCGATTCACCACGCTCAGAAATCTGACGACAAAGATTTAGTGGTTAAAATTCTCAACGAATTTGGCTGGAAAATGTTTAACCAAGGCGAACTAAGCACCTTGGAAAATGCCATTCATCAACTTGACTCAGAATTGCTGTTTAGTCATCCAAAACTGACCATGTTACGCGCATGGCTAGCTCAAAGTCAGCACCGTTATAATCAGGTTGGTCAGTTACTTGAAGAAGCAGAAACGGAGCACCAAAAACGCAATATTGAGCTGGATGTCCACTATCAAGGGCAGGCCAATGCGCTACTTGCTCAGGTCGCGATTAACAGTAACCAACCAGAAAAAGCACTAGAGTTAGCAGAACTCGCACTCAGTGAACTCGATCACACTATCTATCGCAGCCGAATCGTGGCGACCTCTGTTGTAGGTGAAGTCAACCACGTGCTTGGTATACTCGATCGTGCTTTGCCAATGATGCAGCAAACAGAAAAACTGGCTCGCCAGTATCAGGTTTACCACCAAGCGTTATGGGCAATTTTACAGCAAAGTGAAATATTGATAGCTCAAGGTTATGTTCAAGCCGCCTTTGAACTGCAAGATTCTGGTTTCCGTCTGATAGAAGAGCATCAGCTTCAACACGTGCCACTGCATGAATTTTTACTGCGTATTCGAGCACAAGTGCTTTGGTGCTGGAATCGCCTAGATGAAGCCGAAGACTGTGCTTATAAGGGATTACAGATCTTAGAAAATCATTCTCCAAGCAAGCACTTACATAGCTACTCAATGCTTGCACGTATCGCCATTGGTCGTGGAGAGCTAGACAAAGCAGGTAAGTTTATTGAGCATATTCAACACTTGATGAAACAATCGACCTACCACGTAGACTGGACGGCGAATGCATCATTGTCCCTCATCCTATTTTGGCAAGCTCGCGGCAATACGGACGCAATACAAGAGTGGCTCAATAGTGCGGTTCGTCCAGAATCTGCCTGTAACCACTTTTGTCAACTGCAATGGCGTAATATTGCTCGTGCGCATATTAATCTCGGCCAATATGACGAAGCTCGCCAAGCGTTGAATTTCCTACAAAGCGAAGCGTATCGCAGTAACTTAGTCACTGACACGAACCGAAACTTGATTGTCGAAGCGGTGTTAGCAGCGCGTCAGAAAGATGAAGATAAAGCGAAAACCTTACTTAAAGAAGCATTAGTGATGACCAACCAGACAGGTATGGTTGGAAACTTCTTGATTGATGGCGCAACCATTGGTGGTTTGTTAGAGAAGCTCAGCCTGCGCCATGAATTGGGAGATTTAGAACGTCACCGAGCACAGCAACTGATGAAAGACATTTCATCAAATCAGCGCAGCCGCTCCATTCACTTCGATGAAGAGTTCATCGAGAACTTGGTGAACCATCCGAACGTGCCAGAGTTAGTGCGTACTAGCCCGCTAACTCAGCGTGAGTGGCAGGTGCTTGGATTGATTTACTCTGGATTTAGTAATGAACAAATTGCTCAGGAGCTCGATGTCGCTGGGACAACCATTAAAACCCATATTCGAAATCTGTATCAGAAGCTGAACATAGCGAACCGTAAGGAAGCGATTATCACGGCAGAAAATCTACTGCAATTGATGGGTTACTAGAAGAGTTAATCCACTCAAAAACTTAAAATTAAGGGTTGGCGTAAAAGCGTCAGCCCTTTTTATTTAGCTTATCCCTTCAGAAATTCACTAAATAACCTGAGCTCTGGTTAAGTAAAAACCTTTTATTCAGACAAAAAAATAGCCAATCGCAATAATCGCGATTGGCTGATATTTAACGTGAACAATCTGTATTCACTAACAACGTCAGTTGGCTAGGTGACCCTCGGCTTAAGAAGGGTCGCGACGTATTATGCATAAAGCATGCCAAAATTAAAAGGATTATTTTGGGCTCAATATCCCATATGAAAGCGATCTAAAACATTATCTGTAGCAAAACGAAAAGCATCATTGCATTTGGCAAATGCAATTTGCAAAAATCACACTCCAACCACAATTATTGAGTAATATCTCAATACCTAGAGAAAACACCCAATCTTTGAACAATAATCAACCGGTTAGAAAGGAACTTATCTCGTAATAACAATACTATTTCATACTTTTTTACCGGTAATGTTTGTATACTCTGCTCCATCATCAGAAATCAACAGTACAACAATGAACTATCTAATTACTTTCTTTAAAGGGATGGCAATGGGTGCAGCCGATGTGGTTCCCGGCGTCTCTGGCGGTACTATCGCTTTTATTACAGGCATTTACGACACACTGCTAGAGAGCATTCGACGCATCAATCCAAGGCTTTTATCCATCTGGAAAAGAGAAGGAGCGACAGCGGCGTTTAACCATATCAATGGTTTTTTCCTTATCGCGCTGTTTTCCGGTATTTGCGTTAGCATTGCAACCCTCGCAAAACTGATCACTTGGCTTCTGAATACGCACCCTATTCCAATTTGGTCATTCTTTTTTGGGCTGATTTTGGTTTCGGTTTACCACATAGTTCGTCAGGTAGAAAAACGCGACGCGATTCGCTTCATTACCTTATTGGTTGGCGTTGCATTCGCTTACAGCATTACTGTGCTTAAACCACTGCATATGGAACCGACAATGGTGAATACGCTGATAGCTGGCTCTATCGCTATTTGTGCCATGATTCTGCCGGGCATTTCAGGCAGCTTCATTTTACTGCTCATTGGCATGTACACTCCTGTACTAGCGGCAGTAAAAGGCTTCCAAGTAGACATCTTGGCGCTATTTTTAACAGGTTGTGTTATCGGCCTACTGACGTTCTCACATTTACTTTCTTGGTTATTGCGCCACTTTAGAGACGCAACATTGATGTGCCTAACCGGGCTGATGATTGGCACATTGCCTAAAATCTGGCCATGGAAAGAAACATTAACCTGGCGCACAAACTCAAAAGGTGAACAAGTTCCGTTACTTCAGCACAACTTGACTCCGTTTGAATACGAACACATTACTTCTCAGCCGTCACAGCTGGTTATCGCCATTGTCATGATGCTGGCCGCGATAGCGCTGGTACTTAGCTTGGAAAAGTTCGCAGATTCAAGTAAATAAATGTCTTAATTTCATTACGGAGCCGATGGCTCCGTTTTTTTCTAATCTACTAAGGTAAATACATTTTCTCGGAACTTGTCTCGTTGAGCATCGCCCAGGTATGCTACGATGCAGTTCTTATTAAGTCATAACTGCTGAACCTTAATGAAACTGTTGAATATCACTGGTGTCGCTGTGGCACTGGTTGCGGGCTTTTACACCCCGACTCTACTAAAAAGTTTGTCGACTTCCTCCGAGCTCAAACCGCTTGATGAATATTGCTTTCTATCTACGGCGGCTTGCGTACAACAAAACGTCTCCATGACACTCAATGTCGATAACACTCAGCCCTTAGTCCCTGCTCTGCTCACTGTAGAATGGTCTGACAGCGAAGCGGAACAACTCGTACTGAGCTTATCAGGACGTGAAATGGAAATGGGTGAACCTAAGTTTTTATTAAACAAAGTGTCTCCAGGTAAATACATGGGTGAAGTGGTCTTGCCGGTCTGTACTCAAGAGTCAATGACTTGGTTGGGAGAGCTCACCGACGGACAAGACACGATTTATCCCGCCATCAAAATGCATAGATAAGGAATCAATATGAGCCGCAACTGGTCACTATTTCTCGTCGTCGCTTTCGTACTCGGATTTGGCGCGAAAAGCTATTTGGACAGCCAAGAAGCTATCCAGACCGAGCCAACTGAGCCAGCTAATTCAGAGCAAACGGTGTTATTTGGCGAAAATGAACAACCAGTCAATATTTTCGATGTCGATGACCCTCGTATTCGTATCGTGTACTTTGGCTTCACACGCTGTCCTGACGTATGTCCAACCTCACTCGCTATGTTAGCAGGCGCGTTGAACCAAATTGACGATGCGCAAAAAGCCCAGCTACGCCCGATGTTTATCTCGTTAGATCCAGAACGTGATGAGGCGGATGCGTCAGCGAAATACGCACACTACTTCCATCCTATGATTGAAGGGTTGTCAGCGCCGCTAGACATTACGACTCCGCTGGCACACAGCTACGGCGTTATTTTCCGCAAAACAGAACTAGAAGGCTCTGAGCTGAAATATACCCTGGACCACAGCTCCTACTTCTACTTCTTAAAACCTGACGGAACCTTGATCACCAAAGTTCCTCACACGCTGACGCCAGCACCGATAGTCGAGGCAATCTCACAGCTAACCGCAAAGGAAACCTCGACGAAAAGCTAAACAAGTCATTGAACTCTTGTTAACAACGCAACACTTCAACGATTAAGCGATAGAGGCTCCTCAATAGGAGCCTCATTTATCTCACTCTATTCTCACTGGCTCTTTGTTTCAAAATACAATTCTGTGCTTTACCCCTCATATATATAGGTGTATTTACGCTATATATTAGTCTCCAATTTCCAGAGGTAAACAACAGCATGCTTCAAGGTTTCAAACGTATTTTAAAGTTCCTGACTCAGGTAAATCCAAATATGGATCAGGATGTCGACACGATTATTGTCGCGATTGGTGGTATAGAGAATGTCGTTGAAACAGGCGCATGCGCCACACGTTTGAGATTGACCCTAAAATCGACGGCAGTCGTTGATCACAAAGCCTTGAAACAGCATGGCGCACACGGCGTAGTGGTTTTAGATGAAAAACATATCCAAATCATCTACGGGCTGAAAGCAAACAGCTATTCACAGATAATGGAAGAGCGTATGAGTAGCCATACTTAGGTCTGGCCACGACTCTCCCTTCCCTTCTCGGTTTTCACCGGGGGTAAATCTATCCGAATTAGACCCTAATGCAATTTGTATTAAGGCGCTTCGTTGCGTCTCGGATAATTCAATAATGAATAAAACAAACGCTTTTTTGAAACACTGACTTCAACCTGCAACCCACTCAAGCGTTTAGGTCGGACACCTTTCTTTCAGTAGCCGCTGACAAAACAGCAGAACAGAGAGCAAAAAGCAGACAGTTTGGAAAACTGGTTCGTTGTGCTATGAGTAAGAAGCGTAAACGTAACCCAAATTGCTAACGCTTTGGCTTTCGTGGGTCAATAAAATTTAAGGAGACAAATGTCTCCTTTTTAATAACTTTATTAAAAAGCATCATTCATAATCACCAATCTTTTGCAACACAAACAGCTTAGTTTAATAACATCAAGCAAACATTTAATCCAAAAACAAACTAAAACTAGACACAAAATATTACCAAGCTAAGATATGGGCTGTTCAGTCAGAGAGTGACTGAACATACAAAAACAGGATAATTGATAATCATGTGTCTTAGTGACCAGAAACAATGCTCATCCCTTGTATAACAAGGGCATTATCGCCGTGTAATGGTTAGTTATTATTCAATCACTTAGACATAACATTGCAGGAATGATGTATGCAACATAACAGCCTCGTTGCCCGATATGCTCGTGGTAACCTCGTTCTCCAGATCCTTGTCGGTATTGTCTTTGGTGTATTGCTCGCGACAGTTTCACCAAGTCATGCTCAAAGTGCTGGAATGATTGGTAGCCTTTTTGTTGGAGCGCTTAAAGCGATTGCTCCAATCCTTGTATTTATTCTGGTGGCTGCGTCTATCGCAAACCAAAAGAAAAACCAACACACTTACATGCGTCCGATCGTTGTGCTTTACCTATTGGGCACATTCTTCGCTGCGCTATCAGCCGTGGTTCTAAGCTTCCTTTTCCCAACCACTTTAACGCTTGTAACCGGCGCTGAGGGTGCGACCCCACCACAAGGTATTGCAGAAGTTCTGCACACACTACTGTTTAAAGTGGTAGATAACCCAGTAAACGCTCTAGTGGAAGCAAACTACATCGGCATTCTTGCTTGGGGTGTTGGCCTTGGTCTGGCGCTGCATCACGCTTCAGCAACCACCAAAGCGGTTTTCGAAGATCTAAGCCACAGTGTGTCTCACATCGTACGCTTTATCATTCGTCTAGCGCCGTTTGGTATATTCGGTTTGGTAGCTTCAACGTTTGCAACAACGGGTTTCAGCGCGCTAGCGAGCTACGCTCACCTACTAGCAGTACTGTTAGGTGCAATGTTTATCATCGCATTGGTAGTAAACCCAGCGATCGTTTACTTCAAAACGAAACAAAACCCTTACCCATTGGTTTTCCAATGTCTGCGTGAAAGTGGTGTGACTGCATTCTTCACTCGTTCAAGTGCAGCAAACATCCCTGTGAACATGGCATTGTGTGAGAAGCTAAAACTGGATGAAGACACTTACTCAGTTTCTATCCCTCTAGGTGCAACCATCAACATGGCAGGTGCTGCAATCACTATCACAACGCTAACGTTGGCAGCAGTTCATACTATGGGCATTGAAATTGACATATTGACTGCACTACTTCTAAGTATCGTCGCAGCGGTATCTGCATGTGGTGCTTCTGGTGTTGCAGGTGGTTCTCTACTGCTTATCCCTCTTGCTTGTGGTCTGTTTGGTATCTCAAACGACGTAGCAATGCAGGTGGTAGCGGTCGGCTTTATCATCGGCGTTATTCAAGACTCAGCAGAGACTGCACTAAACAGTTCTACAGACGTTGTCTTCACTGCTGCAGTTTGCCGTTCAGAGCACCAAAAAGAACAGCAGTAATCAAGTTAAGATTCAATAGATAAATAAAATGGGGAGCCAGTCGGCTCCCCATTTTTTATATCAACTTTTATTACACGGTGGCGAATGCCACCTCTTCAATGGGGAAATGTTTACCTGGCTCGACAAACTCTTGCTGAGCGGCAATTGTTTGTAATTCCCACTCGCCAGCATGGAAAGTTGCGCTTAGTACGCCATAACATGCATCATGACAGTGCTGGAAAGCCAGTTTCGGGCTCCAGCCCTTGAGTAGTCCAGCAGTAAAAATCGCTGAGATAAGATCACCCACACCGACAGGTTGTTTGGCAAATTCAAAATGGGGGCGTTTTGCCAGATAAATACCATCTTGGGTAGCCAGTAGCATGTTGAAGCTACCGTTGTCCAAACAGTATAGATGTTTTACCAATACAACTTTGGGACCTTTCGCTAATGCTCGCTCACAGGCGGTAATGGCCTCTTCCAGCGTATGGATTTCCATTTCTGCAAACTGGCTGAGTTCGAACTGATTTGGCACGATCACATCTGCCATTGGCATCAGACGCGTTAACAGGTTTTCAGCAATCCCCGGAGCAACGATACAGCCTTTATCTGGCGCGCCCATCACTGGGTCACAAATATAAAGTGCGTCTGGGTTCTTACTCTTAACTTGAGTGACCGTCTCTTCCACTGCGAGGCACTGTTCTGCGCTTCCTTGGTAACCAGTTAATACAGCCTGGCATTTATCCAGAGCGCCAATGTTACCTAAACCACGAACAAGTTCACTGATGTCATCGGCGGAAAACGCTCGACCTGTCCAACCCTCTTTGTATTGGGTGTGATTGGAAAATTGCACGGTATGAATAGGCCACACTTCAAAACCCATACGCTGCATCGGAAAGACAGCGCTGCTGTTACCAGCATGACCAAAAGAAACGTGTGATTGTATAGAGAGGATACCCTGCATTGTACCTGTCCTTTTATTTTTGTTATTGATAATTCTAAGACTGCGGCAAGCGCCAGTTTTGCGAAGCAGCTAGTGTATCCGACTAGCAAAGATTGTTTAACTCTATTCTTAACCATCCCATACCGATGCAGTAATTTGGCCCTCATAAAGTTGTGCAGGCTTAGATCGCATGACACTAGGAAGAGTTTACAGGATGTTAAAATAAAAGCCTCAAGAGTGAGGCTTTGCAGCCATAACGGCTAGAGGAAGTTCTGGGTAAAGTCGAGCGCGGCTTTGGAAGGCTGAGAGGAGTTCGAGGGTTTTGATTTTGTCTCCAGCTCGTCTGTTGTTAACGCATGCTGTAAGTCGGACACGTCTCCTTCATTTAGCAGATCCAGCTCTAAATTAGGCTCATCGGCTAGGACATCCTTGATCTCATCTTCATTAGGGAAGTACGCCTCACGTTTATAAACCTTGTTTAACGCACGAATGATTGAGTGCTTTTTTACCATGCCGGATGTCAGCATTCTTAGCAGTGGTTTGGCGATCACTTGTAAGCCCACCACCACATCGACACCGATATTACTCGCAACTTTATCACGTAGTGTTCGGGCCGCTTCGTACCCCATACTCGCAGAGAGAAACAGCCAGATATATGCAATGGCGTTGCCAGTTTTACTCGAATCTTTCCAAGCTTCTCCAGCGTAAAACATTGCTTCTGCGCTACCGAGTTCTGCCGCGCTTTCCAACCAATAACGACCTTTCAGCATACTCTTTTCAGTACCAATGCCCTTGGTATAACACCGTCCTACCTGAATTTTTCCAGCGACACTTTCTTTCTCTGCTGCTTTCATAAACCAGTAGAGTGCGTCGGCACTGTGACCCGACGTATTTTCCGGGGACAACTGCCACTCCCCCATATACAGCATCGCATCAACACAGCCCTCGTCGGCCGCCTCTTCAATCAGTTCATGTCCTTTGGCAATGTTTTGTTCCACACCTCGGCCAAATACCAGCGCTTTTCCAGTGACAAACTTCGCTTCTAGGTCACCTTCCACACCTGCGATGGCAGTGCGCCAAAAGTTTGCCTGCTCTTTTAGAACCACATCTTCACGCATACGCTCACTGATGCGAACAATGCCATACATACCACTGATGTTGTCCAGTTTCGCCGCTTTATCATACCAATACAACGCTTGCTTGATATTGTTTCTTTCCGCTTCTTTAGCCAGAAATAAAATCGTCGGTATATGACCCGTTTCAGCCTTAAACTCTCGCTCTTTAAGCTCTTGTTCTCGGGCTTTTTTTATTGCCTTACGATATACCGCCTCACGAGCACGCCTTTCTAGTTCCAGACGTTGCTTTCTCATCGACAACGAGATCATCCATACAAATATCAGGACAAGTGAAAGGCCAGTTGCCGCAATGGCAATACCCATGCTACTCATAAACCGCCTCTTGTTCTCCATGATAAAAATTGACGTTCCCCCTTAGGGAAACACTTAAAATAGTTGTACCAGATTAGTTTCGGCACTTGGGCTTTATATCGGCCACCGAATGAAAATCTGAAGTTGAGAAGTAAAGAATGACGTCATTTAATCTAATACGCCTTAACTTATTTTTCTTTATAAAATATCACATTGTTTTTTATAGAAGGTAGTCACGCTTTTGGGGCTGAGACACTCTCCTCCCCTGTCATCCCCCCTTCCTACTCCTATCAAAATTAACATTTTAAGTGTGTGTTACTCCTCTCACTATGCGTCCATTTTATTACTTAATTTGTGAACCAAATCGACTGTGTAAGAAAATTTTCATTTGTAAAAAACTAAACAGCCCGCTCTCACATTTTGCTGATGAGTCAGTGTATTAGCATTTCTTTGAACATTTCCTTTCGGCATTTACACCAAATAGGACGTATGGCTCTTCCGTGCTTTGAGCCGAGAAGAGCTGACGCATTCTTTATTTCAATTCAATAAAAATGGATTTGTAAACGTGGACAAAAAAACATTTAAATTATCAATAATTGCCAAAACCGTACTGCCTTTGATCTCCGTCGCGGTGATCAGCGGTTGTGGCAGTGACAGCACCAACGACAATACCACCAGCCCGAGTGCAGAGCTGTACCCAGCGGGAGAGAATGAAGTTGTTGTTTACTATAAACGTGATGTTGCCTCGGCATCGACAGCAAGCGACTACAATGGCTGGGGTCTGCACCTATGGAATGGTGAAGGCTGTACCAGTACTGATTTAGAGGCCATGGGCATTACAAGCAGTGGCACGGATTGGGCTGCACCTCACCCATATGATGGTATTAGCGAAACTTATGGTGCGTACTACGTACTTAAAGTCGATCCTGACGCGTCTGACCCATACGAATGTATGAACTTCATTTTACACAATGGAGACGACAAAGCCTTCGGCAGTGCAAACTCGAAAGTTGAGCTGACTAAGATCGGCGAATCTAAAGGGGTATTTGGCTTCCACGGCAGTAGCGAACTTTTCTACGAACCAATCGCAGAACGACCTGTCGACGTTGATGGCCAAAAAGCTCATTGGTTAGATGCCACCACAATTGCGTGGGAGGCAGCAGCAAACGCTGACTCAATGAAGCTTTACTACAGCCTGACTAACGACATCCAAATGGATGACGACAAGCAAATTACCGGCGGAACAGCGGTAGATCTAAGCAAAGCGGGTGATTTATCGGACGCTCTGAAATCTCGCTTCCGTCACTTATCTAGCATGCAAGCCGCTGGTATCGATGTGGATGACGCCACACTCCGTACAATTCTGAAATCACAAATCGTGATGGTGGCTTACAACGCCAACGGTGATGTTATTTCCGCGACCGAAGTGCAGAAACCAGGCGTACTGGATGCTGTATTCGCTGATGCTGATGCTGGTAACGCTATTGGTCAGGAGCTAGGCGCGATTGTTGAAGGCGGCGCTGCGACCTTCAAATTATGGGCACCAACCGCTCAAGAGATTTCTCTGATTATCTATGATGAGAATCTGCAAGAAGAATCAACCGTTACAATGACGGAAGATAGCGTTACTGGTATTTGGGTTTCAGAGCCACAAAGTAACGTAGTGAACAAATTCTACCGCTATCAAGTGAAGGTTTACCACCCAACAACTGGCGCTATAGAAACACGTATGGTCACTGACCCATACTCATTAAGCTTGTCGCTAAACTCTCTCTACTCACAAGTTGTCGATCTTAACGACGCAAGCCTAATGCCACAAGACTGGAACAACTACGAACGTCCAACGGTTGAAAAAGACGAAGATCACGTATTGTACGAATCACACCTGCGTGACTTCAGTTTCAATGACAGCCAAGGTACGCCAGCTTACAACGGTAAATACTTAGCCCTAACAGAGCCTGAGCGTGAATCTGTCTCGCACCTGCAAGCGCTGAAAGATGCAGGTTTAACAACGCTACACATCCTGCCTGCATTTGATATCGCTACCGTAGATGAGAATGTAGAAAAGCGTGTCGACATTAACGACACCGTTGGCAAACTCTGTGGCATTAAGCCAGATGCTTCCATCTGTGAATCAGAAGATGATGCGAAAATCATTGAAGATGTCCTGAACGGTTACGATCCTGCAAGCGGTTCTGCTCAGGCACTAATGAACGATCTACGTATGCTCGACAGCTTCAACTGGGGTTACGACCCATTCCATTACACCGTACCGGAAGGCAGCTACGCGACGAGCCCGAATGGCACCCAGCGTATTATTGAATTCCGTGAGATGGTTCAGGCAACGCATAAGATGGATCTGAAGCTGGTGATGGACGTGGTTTACAACCATACCAACGCATCAGGCATCAATGAAAAATCCGTTCTGGATAAAATCGTTCCGGGATACTACCACCGCCTAAACGTGAATACTGGTGGCGTAGAAAACTCAACCTGTTGTGATAATACCGCGACTGAAAACCTGATGATGGGCAAACTGATGGTTGACTCACTGAAGGTGTGGGCTGAAGACTACAAAGTTGACGGCTTCCGTTTTGACTTGATGGGTCACCAACCAAAAGATGTGATGGTTTACGCATTAGAGCAAATCCGCCAGATTGACCCGAACACGCTATTCTACGGCGAAGGTTGGGACTTTGGTGAAGTAGCAAACGACGCGCGCTTTGATCAAGCGACTCAGCTGAACATGGCTGGCACAGAAATTGGTACCTTCTCAGACCGTCTACGTGATGCAGTCCGTGGTGGTGGTCCATTTGACGGCGGTGTCGATTCAGATGGCACCCACTCACTTCGCTACAATCAGGGCTTTGGTAACGCGGCATACGCAAACGAAGAAACCAAAACAGATACTGACTCAGTGAATGGGCGTCTGCATAACCAAGATATCGTTCGTTTAGGTATGGCTGGTAACTTGGCAGACTACGTCCTTGTCGATTACACCGGTGAGACCAAGCTTGGTAAAAACGTAGACTACAACGGTGCTCCTGCTGGCTATACTAAGATGCCTTCAGAGAACATCTCATACGTTTCTAAGCACGATAACCAAACGCTTTGGGATAACAACGCGTACAAGATTGCGACAGGCACCAGTTCTGCTGATCGTGCTCGTATGCAAAGCGTATCTCTTTCAACCGTGATGCTAGGCCAAGGTATTCCGTTCATTCACATGGGTTCTGAACTACTTCGTTCAAAATCAATGCAGCGCGACTCTTACGATTCTGGCGACTGGTTCAACCGTGTATTCTTTGACGGTAGCGACAACAACTGGAACGTAGGTCTGCCTCGAGAAGATAAAGATGGCAGCAACTGGGATCTTATCAAAACGATCATCAGTGACAGCACAGCGAAGCCTGATACTTCAGACATTGAGCTGACTAAACAGCAGTTCCTCGAGCTACTAAAAATCCGTAGTTCAAGCGAATTGTTCCGTCTGGATACTGCTCAAGAAGTGATGAATCGTGTTGACTTCCGCAACGTTGGTCAAGATCAAGTTGCTGGTCTGATTGTTATGTCTATTGATGATGGTGTATCTGCAGGCCAAGATCTGGATCCAAACAACGATGCGATTGTCGCAATAGTTAACTCATCATCTGAAGCACAGTCGTTTACTGTTGCAGGCGCGAGCGGCTTTGAACTTCACGACGTTCTGAAAAACTCTGCGGATACTGTTGTACAAGGAGCAAGCTTCTCTGGAGAAACCTTTATGGTTCCAGCTCTAACGACAGCAGTATTTGTTCAGCCTCAAGGTACTACTCAAGGTGAAGGTCTGCCAGTGAATACGTCAAACAAAGACGTATCAAGCATCCCTCCTTACGGTGAAACAGTTGTCTACGTGAAAGGTACAATGAACGGTTGGGCTGACAGCTCAGACTGGGCAATGACCTTCATTGGTAACGGCATGTACTCTGTAACAGGTGTATTAGAAGCTGGTGACCATGAGTTTAAGTTTGCAGACTCTGGCTGGGCAAACCCAAATATTGGTTGTAGCGCAGCGGATCAGGCAAGTGATTCTCTTGCTTTGGGAACAGGTGAAAACTGTACACTAACTGTGGCTGAAACGGGTAAATACAACTTCATTCTAAACGCACTTAACGTTCAAGATGAAAGCGTAGAAAAACCAGTCGTTTCGGTAACCAAGTCAGCCGACGCACCAACGTTCGGCGAAACTGCACTTTACCTACGCGGTGATGTAACAGATGCTAGCTGGGCAGCGATCGACAGCGCGAAGTTCAGCTATGTCGCAAACGATGTTTACTCATTAGACATCAACCTTACCGCAGGTACGTTCGACATGAAGATTGCCAGCTCAGATTGGGCTGACGCCACTAACTTTGGTGGTCAGGGCGCAATTGAATTCGGCACTCCATTAACAATGGAAGCTGGTGGTTCAAGCGGTAACATCAGTATCACTGTACCAGCAGACGGAAACTACAATTTCCACTTCAATGCCGCTGATAAAGCAGCACCAATCGTGACAGTGACACAAAACTAAGTCATTTAACGATACGAAAAGGGGAAGCAATCGCTTCCCCTTTTTTGTATTTTGATAAGTAAAAATGACTCATTGTTTGTTGTGATTGGTATCCACTCGAGTAGACAAATAAAAGCCAAGTGATGCATTTCAGATTGGCAACCGCACTTGGCTTAAGAGAAGAAATAGTTCAAACAATCTTATCGAGAAACAGTAAAGAATCGAGCCTCTAAAGGCGACATCGAGATTTGATACTGACCATTACTTGGCGTGATATTCTCGTTCGCTAACAAATCCACCAGAGCTTTACTACTGCCGACAGAATCCTCACTGAGTATCACGGTTCTGGTACTTTCTAACGTATTCAACGCAAACAAGACCTGATCGGTACCAGATGTTTTTAAATCAACATAACTACCGTTGCTCGACAACAGGTTAGTACGTGTGCCCTCATATAGCGCAGGGTGCGCAGCACGCATCCTCATCAGAGATTGAACATAACTTTTAAGGTCAGCTTGATTAGCATCTAAGGTTGCGGTAACACCCTCTATTTTCGCGCTGCTTCTGGCAACGTGATCATCACATAGACCCGCCAGGGCACAAGTGTTGATGTCCTCTTTTGCAGCGAATCCGTCGACTTGGTCACCAATTTCATCTCCGTAATACAAAGTGATCGGGCCCGAGTAAGCTGCCTGGAAAGCAAACGCCGCTTTATGGCGTAGCCAGTATTCTACGTCGTTGACATCCGCTAGCCCGCCCCGTTGCAATAGATCACCAAAACGCACTAAATCGTGGTTACCTATCATTAAGTTGGGTTGCGCATGACTTGGATATTGTTGGTGAGTAAGGTAACCATTATCCAACCAATCGACCCCTCTGCCACCAACGCCACTTTCGTTCACCGCTAAGGTTTCGACAATGCGATAGCGCATCGGGAAATCAAAAGCGGAACACAAGGCAGGATCACTTTCTGTGCCATAGGCTTCACCTGCAATGTCTGACTCCCCTTTCCAGATCTCCGCCACCATGTAACCAAGAGGGTTCACCTGGTCACCGTCACTATTGGTATATGTCACATTTTGCGAGGCTTGAACCACGGCTTTACGCAGTTGTGTCCAGGCGTCGGTCGAGACTTGATACGCCTGATCTAAACGCCATCCGTCTATCTTGAGCTCGTTGATCCAATAGGTCGCCACTTCTTTATAAAATTCGAGGCTCTGTGGATAATCAACGGGGTTATTTGCCCCCGATGGTAACAAACCGGATGGAGAAGGCTTAATCAACCCCGCTTTATGGTGACCAAACACACCATCAAAAAAGACATACAAGCCTCGTTTATGCGCTTCATCCACCAGCATTCTTGCGGTTTCCAAATCGCCAAAGCGCGGGTCAATCGTGAAGTAGTCCGTCGCATAGTAACCTGTGGCATCCAAGCGATCAGACCAGTCATCTTGCCCATCAATGGCTTCAGACTCAAAAATAGGCGTCAGCCAAATCGCATTCACACCCAAGTCCTGAATGTAATCGAGTGAATCAATAATGCCTTGCAGGTCGCCATTGTGATGACTGGTGCCATATCCCGTGCCATAGCCAATACTTGTGTCGCCATCGACAAAGCTTTCAACCATAATCTGATAAGTCCTAAGCTGATTACTTTGCTCCAATACATTTGTCTGGCAAGCATAGTTACTGGCTTCGGGTAAAGTTGCTCCACCATTATCACCATCAGATGAGTTACAGCCCGATAAAGCGCCTGCCACAGCTAAGGCCAGTAAAGATCGATATAGTCGTTTGTTCACACATAACCTCCCCAAAAAAATTAGCCCCGACATGTTTTACATGCAGGAGCTAATTAAATAAAAATCAAAATTAAACTAACTTAATAGAATATTACTGGCACTTATTTACCATGACATGAAGTGGTTTCCCTTCCCCTTCAAACTGGAGGCTCCATACATATTTTCCGTCTTCTTTAATATCAACTGAAGTATCTGTACCGTAACCACCAAATGTTAATGGCGTTAATTCGCCAACATTCATTCGATTGCCTTTAGCCGTAAACTGAGGGAACCATAACTCTGTTGCATACTGCATTTTAAATGAACCTGATTTTTCTTGAGTTACAGCTTGGTAGATATTATTTCCTTTGTAAGAATATTGGCGCTGAGGCACATGTTTCCAGTCAGAATCTGCAAAGGTACCAACGACAAATAGCGGTTTCTTAATAGGCCCTTTGTCAGCACTATCTGGGTTATCACAAGCCTGCATGAATGCAATTGCTTCAGCATCTGACATACTCATAACAGGCTGCATAGCCGTTTCAGACTCATAGGTAGATTGACAACCAACTAAAGCAACAAGTAAGGCAGCAGCAAGAGAAGTCTTCATCATCTTCATATTCACGTTATTCCTTTTTATTTTGTAAAGCTCATAAAACCAGACAAAGATTAATATTAAATCGCACTCATTTATGAGGTAATAAAAACTTTATTCTGCTGAGCTTAATTACTTGGATAGGTATATTTCCCAATCATAAAGATCAGATTAGAGATTTTGTTTAATTATTACTCTTAGTAGTATTAAAAACAAAGGGATAAAAATAAATATGTGAATAAGATAACTGTATGTAGGGGTAAATATTTATACGTTAATTTATTATTTAAAAGGCCAGCATTGCACTGGCCTATTTTATTCGATTATTTCCTATTTACAGCTTTAACAAATACATCTTGCGCACCTTCTATACCTAGCTCTTTCGCTTCATCGAGTAAGGTTAAGGCTTTGGGAATATTGTCTTCGGCTACCGCTCTTTCAATTGCACGGTGGTAGTAACCGGTTAATTCTGCGCCTTCTGGAATATTATCATTTTTCGCTACAATCTTAGTTGTAACAATATCATTTGCAGTTACCGATAAACGGAACTGACCAAGCGGGCTGTGCTTTGCAAATGGATCGGCAATATCTGGCGGCTGAGTATGGCGCGCCTTCGCATAGGCTTTCGCCGGATGCAGAATCTGAGTACTTCCTTTTAAATCTTGGGAAGTGGTGTAAATCAATACATGAAGGTCATCACCACTCATGTCAGGAATAACATTGAGTTCAAGTACGAATTTGTCGTTATCCAACATTTTTGCAGGTACGTACTCAAACTTTGAAAAATCTGCTGAATAAACTGTTTTTCCGTCTGCGTTAACCACGATTACATTTGGTGCGTAAAATTGAAGGTCTGTGCTAACGAATGTCTCTAGCTGCAAATCGAGACTGCCACGATTTCCCGGAAGTGCAAATGCTGCTATAGCACCTGCGCTGTTACCATCTAGTAGCATTTGGCTTTTATCAGTCAAAGCAAAATCAGTAACCACAGGTACATCAAGCGGTACCCATTGAATATCACCAGACTGGGTGATCACCTGTTGCTGGTCATTAGACGTCATCTCTACTTGTTCTACAGATGCACAGCCAGACGCCAACATGCCCAGCAGTACGGGAGCAAGCCATTTTCTCATTACTGTCTACCTCGACTTTTTATTGTTTTTGAAATAAATACAGCCAGATAGGTTCTGGCTGTATCATTCTAGGACAATTTAGGACTTAATGGTTAGATGATTACCACCAAGCTTCAGCTTGTACACCAAATTGGAATGTATCGTCTGAACGACCGCCATCAAATTTTTGCGTATCGTTGTCATCGTCAGCGGTTAGGTAAGTAGCGTATAGACGGATTTCTGGACGAGCCCAGAAGCTAGAGCCAGCAGACCAAGCTTGAGCAACAGTCATCTTACCGTAAGTGCTTTCGAAGCCATCGTTATCGTCGATTGCGTAACCCGCTTCGAAGATAGTCTTGTTGTTTTCATCCCATTTGAATACTGGACGAGCCACTACAGAGAATGTTTCCCACTTGTCTTGACCATCCCACATGTCGTTACCAACACCGTAAACTAGCTGGTGACCAAGTTCCCAGTTATCGCCTAGGCCAATTACACCCCAGTTGATGAAACGGTAGCCGTCTGCACCGTCGTTTGCTTCTGCACCGTACCAGCTACCATCGCCGTAGAATGCGAACGCTTTAGAGTAACCTTCTGTACCGTACTGGAATACTGTTTTGTTAAAGCCAGAATCTAGACCTTGAGTCAACTCAGCAGTAAACATAACGCCATCTTTCGCATCTTTAGTGCCGTTTGGTGCGTCTTCAGTTTCGTTTACGATTGCGTAGTCCAGACCCATTTCTAGCGACGCATTTGACCATGGAGAAAGGCCTGCGTAGCGAAGGTCTAGAGTGTTAACGTTTGCTGCATCACCGTTGTTACCTGGGTCAACGATGTCACCACGGTCGTTACGTACCCACGCGAAAGAAAGTTTACCTGGGCCAGCTTCGATACCTTCGATACCAGCGCCAGCGCCAGAGATGTTCCAGTAGTAGAAGTCAGAGATATGAACATCGTGACGTTGGTAGAAGCGCTTACCTGCCCAAAGTGTTGCTTCAGGAGCGAAGTTTAGCAGGCCTTTAGCTTGAACGTTGAACTGACGTAGAGCAAATTGAGCATCATCAACACACTCAACAGCGTCGCCAGTGTCGTTTAGACCACAGTTAGTAGAAGTACTTTCCCAGTCGTTAGAACCGTTAGAAGTCATTGCAACCATAGAGTCTACGTAGAACGTTTTACCGTTGTTGTTGTAAACTTCTTGGCCTAGTTGAACTTCACCGTAGATATCGCCTTCGTTACCAAGACGACCAATTTTATTCTTTTCAAATGTTACTTGTTGGCCACCGTCACCATTTACGCCAACGCCAGCACGCATGTAACCATGAAAATCCACTGCGAATGCAGAACCAGCAGCTAAAGACGCAGCCACTGCTGCAGCAATTACACTTACTTTTTTCATTCTTAACTCCATTAAGGGTATTTATAATTCTGTCTTCCCTGCTCGCTCTAAAGATGAATAAAAGGCAGTTTAACTTCACCTAGAGAAAGAGAGGTAAGATGGGAACAAGTCCCCGTTTGTTTCAACAGAATCGAGATTACCCGAGGCGTACAAGGATGACTTCCTCCGCCCTAAACTAAATTAAGGGGGATGAGAAAGGCGTAGAAAATATACCGAACGGCGTTTTATCTAGCTATATCACGGATATAAGGCGTAGTCCGTAAGTATTATTATTTATAGATAGGTACAAAATGATAGGAAGATCAAATTTTAAACATAAAAGTGAATAATTAAGGTAATTAAATTACACGAATATTTTATATTCATTTGTATTTAAAGCTGTTGACCTTAGTAAGACAAAGTTTTTAACTTATAGTTTCCTATAGGTAGCAATAATTATTAAATAAAGAATCTCAGATGACGAATTTTCGATCTCGCCCATACCCCTTGGGTGCAACACTGAATAAAGAAGGCTGTAACTTCTCTATTCATTCGCCCCAGAATAAAGACATAAAACTGGCGTTGTTCTCCGACGATGGTAAGTACACGCTGTACGACCTACCCGGTGAATACGCCGGTATACGGCACACCTTTATTCCAAAAGTTAAGGCTGGACAGAAGTACGGTTACATCGTCTCCCATAATGATGAACCGCTGCTCATCTCGGATCCTTACGCTAAGTCAATTGATAAGACTCTCCATTACCAACCCCCTTACTCGGCAAAAAAAAGTTTTGATATGCCAAAGTGTGTGGTTATCAAAGATGACTTTGATTGGCAGAACACAGAACACCCGCGAATCCCTAGAGAAGAAATGGTGCTATTCGAGACCCACGTAAAGGGTCTCACTAAACTTCATCCCGAAGTTGATGCAGCCAAGAAAGGGCATTATCTCGGCTTGTCTACGCCAGAGATGTTGGCTTTTTATAAGCAGCAGAATATCAACACGTTACAGTTGCTACCTGTCGCAGCGTGTATGCACGAGCCCCATTTACTCGAAATGAAGAAAGCGAACTACTGGGGCTATAATCCCTACCTGTTCATGACACCCGATCCACGTTATGCGAAAAAAGATGCGGTGACGGAACTAAAAACAACCATTCGTGAGCTTCATAAAAACGGAATCGAGGTCATTCTCGATGTGGTCTATAACCACACAGCGGAAGGCGGCGAAGGCCCAACGATTTTTAATCTCAAAGCCTTGGATTCACGTTTTTACATTAAGCATGGCACCCACTTTGCTAACTATACCGGGTGCGGTAATACCGTCGATCTCACTTATCAACCCGCATTAAACTTAGTTATGGATACACTTCGTTATTGGGTTAGTGAATTCAAAGTGGATGGTTTCCGCTTCGATTTGGCCGCTACACTTGGTCGTCAGGGAGACAATTACAATCCTGAAGCAGCGTTTTTCAAAGCGGTGGCACAAGATCCTATTCTGCGAGAAACGAAGTTGATCGCAGAGCCTTGGGATATTGGCCCTAACGGCTACCAAGTGGGTAACTTCCCTTTTGGCTGGAACGAGTGTAACGATAAGCTTCGTGACATCTCTCGTAGCTTCTGGCGTGGCGATCAAGGCTACTTAAAAGAGTTCGCGACCCGCCTGATGGGTTCGCGAGATATCTATAGCGCCGCAAATTGGCCTTACAAACTGACCGTCAACTACATCACTTATCATGACGGCTTCACTCTGCAAGACTTAGTATCGTACAAACACAAGCATAATGAAGCCAATGGCGAAGAGAACCGCGATGGACACGGTGATAACCGCTCAGAAAACTACGGTGTAGAAGGTGAGACGGAAAACTTGATGGTCATTGCGACTCGCGAGAAGCAGAAACGTAACCTTATCGCGAGCTTATTGTTTTCATTTGGTATTCCTCACATCCTGACGGCTGATGTGTTGTCTCACACACAGAAGGGGAATAACAATGCCTACTGTCAGGACAACGAAACCAGCTGGTTAAACTGGGGCCAAACAGAGCGCAAGCAACATTTCAAAATCTGGATGTCGCAAATGGTTGCCAACCGCAACAAATACATGGTGCCGTTTATTCGCTCGTTCAGTGGTGACAACCGCAATAACAACCGGATTTTCTGGCGACGAACGGATGGCCACTTAATGGAGCACGATGACTGGAACCGCCTTAGCTCTGTAGCCCTTCACCTTGGGATTGGCAAAGACGGGCAAGAGTTGGTGTACTTAATCAACCAAACCAATGCTACTGCGCGCTTTAAGTTGCCAAATGATCGTAAACAGAATTGGGTAACGATTTGTGATACCAATGTACGCAATTTAAACCCAGGTCACGCAGAAGGCGAAGTGCTGCTTTCAGCGACGTCGATGGTGATATTACATTACCAACCAAACGCTAAATCTAAACCATTAGAGGTTTGAAGATTCCTCGGGATAAAAATAACAGTAAAAAGCCGATGCTTTTAATCACATCGGTTTTTATTTTTAGCCTAGGGGAACGTTCCCTAATTAGATATTTTCCATCTAGCAAGTTTCACGTTCGATGTTTTGGAAAGTTAGCACCACTTTGCTCATTTCTTCACCGCGGCCTTCAATACGTTCAAGCAACATTTTCGCCGCATTTTCCCCTGCTTTATCAAATGCATAGTTGAAAGTAGATAAGCTTGGAATACTGATACTCGACAGTTCATCATTACCAACGCCCAGTACGCGTACTTGTTCTCCGACCTTTATACCCATTTCACGTAGTGCCTTAACCGCGCCAACAGCAATACGGTCTGTCGCACAAAACAGGCCATCGACTTCTGGATAGGTTTTTATCAACTCTTGCGCTTGCTGATAACCAGACTCTATGGTGAAGTCACCCCTAGCATGAGCGAGCAATGATTGCTGGTGAAAGGCTAAAGCCTGCTCGAGTCCCTGCGAACGCAGTGAATCAACCGCGATGTCATCACCCTGAACACCGATGAAAGCGACATGTTGGCAACCTGCTGCAATAAGGCGGTTACCCGCTTCAAAACCAACACGTACGTCATCATGAACAACACTTGGTACATTGTGCAGAGAGCCATCTTGTCCCACTAGTACAACAGGTACATTAGACTGTTGAATCGCTTTAACTAGTTTCGCGTCTAAGTGCGTAGCATAGAGAATGATTCCTTCGACCCTTTTTTGGTTAAAGATCTGAATATACTCAACTTCCTTCTCATAAATCTGATGTGTATTGGCTAATAGGACGTGTTTTCCGGACCGTTCAATAACAGCGGTCAACCCATCAACACCCTGAGAAATAGCATGTGAAGAAACGCGCGGTACGATTACGCCAACAAGGTTTGTCTTTTGAGATTTGAGATCCTTAGCCACTTGATTCACTACATAGCCACACTCTTCCACCGCTTTACGCACTTTCACTTTGGTGGCTTCTTTTACCCCATACTCATTGTTTATCACGCGAGATACGGTGGATTTTGATACACCAGCCAAACGCGCAACGTCGTGCAAACTTGCCATATTGCCCCTATTCCACTTATTTATTGGGATTGTTTGCAGAAAGTCATCTGTATCCCTAGTTAATTAACGTGATTTTACCCTCGTTAAGCGTCGTGTTGTTAACCAATATGGCGATCACACTCACATATTTCAGTCTTACGCTTTGACCACTTATGAATAATCATCAAAAATCCATCTTGCAAACGTTCCCAAAAATACAAAAACGATAAATCAGGTGCTGATATGTACTC
Organism: Vibrio sp. J1-1; assembly: GCF_021728395.1. Taxonomy (GTDB): domain Bacteria; phylum Pseudomonadota; class Gammaproteobacteria; order Enterobacterales; family Vibrionaceae; genus Vibrio. Next base: position 400,441 of record NZ_JAKKCM010000001.1, read on the forward strand.
AGACCACAAACCTTACCGGGATTGAGTATTATTAAAGTCAAACATCCCCTCGATAACGAGTGGTAAAACAGGTGATTCGGTAACAATTATCAATCTGTATATTGGCGATAGCACTTGGATACATTTTAAATTTCAGTAATACCAATCGGGGTGTGCAATGAACTATCCAGTCATAGCAAAACAACTACTTGAGCACTTAGGCGGTAAAGATAACCTTCAAGCCCTCGCTCACTGCGCAACACGTCTGCGCCTAGCACTAAAAGATGAAACCAAAGTCAATGAAGAAGCAATAGGCGACTTAGACGGCGTTAAAGGTCAGTTCAAAGTTGCTGGTCAGTATCAGATTATTTTTGGTTCTGGCATCGTAAACCAGGTTTACGCCGAATTAGCAAAACAGACAGGCTTAGCCGAAATGTCGACCAACGACGTTGCGTCGGCGGGCGCCCAGAAACAAAATATCGTTCAACGTGCCGTAAAAGGCCTGTCGGATATTTTTGTTCCAATCATTCCGGCGATCGTTGCGGGCGGTTTGCTGATGGGGCTTTTCAACCTGCTTACCGCACAAGGCTTGTTTATCGAAGGTCAATCGATCATTGAAGCCTACCCGGGCTTAGCTGATTTAGCGAGCATGATCAACACATTCGCCAATGCGCCTTTTGTTTATTTACCTGTTTTATTGGCGTTTTCCGCTTCTAGAAAGTTTGGTGGCAACCCATTCTTAGGGGCTGCACTTGGCATGCTAATGGTTCACCCAGATCTGTTAAATGGTTGGGGCTTTGGTAGCGCATCTGTTTCGGGCACGATCCCAACTTGGAACATTCTTGGCTTAGAGATCCAAAAAGTAGGATACCAAGGTTCAGTTCTCCCAGTTTTAGTCTCTGCGTTTATTCTGGCAAAAGTTGAGCTCGGTCTGCGTAAAGTGATTCCTTCAGTACTAGATAACTTGCTAACCCCAATGCTGGCTATCTTTATCACTGGCTTTGTTACTTTCACTCTGGTCGGTCCGTTTACTCGTGACCTTGGCTTTATGCTTGGTGACGCTCTGAACTGGCTATACGATTCGGCAGGTTTTGTTGGTGGTGCGCTGTTTGGCTTTATCTACGCTCCGTTTGTTATTACTGGTATGCACCATAGTTTTATTGCGATTGAAACTCAGCTACTGGCAGACATCGCAACCACTGGCGGTACATTTATTTTCCCTATTGCTGCCATGTCGAATGTCGCTCAAGGTGCAGCAGCATTAGCGGTGGGTTTCACAACACGCGATACGAAAATGAAAGGCATCGCTGTTCCATCTGGTATCACTGGACTATTGGGTATTACCGAACCAGCAATGTTCGGGGTGAACCTGAAGCTTCGCTACCCGTTCTTAGCAGCAATCGTAGGCTCAGCCGTTGCGAGTGCGTTTATCACCCTGTTTAACGTAAAAGCGCAAGCACTTGGTGCAGCAGGCTTACCTGGCATTATCTCTATCTCGCCAGAGAAAATAAGCTACTACGTTATCGGCATGGTTATCTCTTTCATCACTGCATTTGCCCTGACCGTCGTATTGGGAATGCGTGACAAGGCAAAACAGGGTAAGCAAGCAACCACTTAATAAATGAGTATCTTTCTTAACCACTGTCCCATCTTTGTTTCTTGCCCCAAAGAAATGAGAAATTAGAAGAAGATGGAAAACCTCCCCCTGCCATTAGGTTTTAAAACCAAGCCAGTCAAAACTTTTTGACTGGCTTTTTTTGTTTCTTCCTGTCGCCCTCTCAGTGGCTCATTTGGTGTTGTAAACACTAATGAACCCATGTATATTTATGAACCATTACATTATATGAACCAAATTCTTTATCAGGCCAATATCCATGACAACCTATCTTTATTCTCGCTATTCGCCTCAAAACCGAGCGTACAGTGAGAACCTTTCAATATTGAAAGCGGCCGCCCCTGAAGCGCTGCATTTCGAAGATCGGGGACGCGGCTGTATACCACCCACTGAGCGTGAGGCATTTCAAAGGTTACTTGATACCGTCAAACCTGGCGATACGGTCATCATTTGGTGGCTAACGACGTTCGGACGGAATTTCAGTCAGTCACTCAATACCATCGAACTGTTACTCAGTAAAAATGTGACACTTAAAACGGTGTGCGAACCGCTGTGCTTCGAGCCCAACTCGCTCGAGAGCAAAACCATGATCGCACTGCTATCTGGTTACGGAAAAGTGCAAACCCAGCACCGCTTGTTTGCGGCAGAACAAGGTCGACGTGCGATCAAAGGCGAGCCAGAAAGGTGGAAACAAAAATTCCGAGGGCGCCCTGCAGATAAGGAAAAGCATCAGCAAATCGCGACATTACTGCTTGAGGGTAACACTCTGCAAAGTGTTGCCCAGCAGTGTGAAGTCAGCTTATCGACCGTAAAACGTGTCAAAGCCAAACTGAATGAATTTGACGATGAAGGTGGGCTGAGAACACGCGGGAGAGCTGGTCTTTCAAATGGTGAGTCATCATGAAGCACGCCATTAACTTTCGCTCCATTTTACTCGCATGTTTGATCATCAGTATTGGTCAGCTGAGCATGGGGCTGGTTATGCCGTCCTTGCCATGGATAGCGAAAGACTTCTCTATTTCACTCGATCAAGCTCAACTATTAGTAAGTATTTACTTACTTGGCTTTGGCCCGTCCCAGTTTATCTATGGCCCCATATCTGATGCACTTGGCAGAAAAAAGGTCTTGTTGACTGGTTTACTGATTGCCATGTCTGGGCTGCTGATGATTATATTTATGAGTCAGACTTTTACTGGCATGGTCATGGGTCGTTTTCTGCAAGGGCTTGGTACCGGCTGTTGTGCGGTGTTAGCCCGCGCCTCTACCCGCGATCGCTTTAGCGGAAATGAACTTCCGGTCGCGATGTCTTACATTGCAATGGCGGCTTCTATCACACCTCTGATGGCGCCCGTTATTGGTGGGTTCATCAACTTCCATTTCGGCTGGAGTATGGTGTTTATTTCGTTATTAGGTTATGTGTCGATCGCATGGGTGGTTATTGCTTTTCGCTTTACCGAGACAATTTCAAAGCGTTCTTCCATTCCATCACCTAAGACGATGATACGTCAGTACCGAAACCTACTGACCTCTCGTTACTTTATGAGTTTTGCTAGCATCAGTTGGCTTAACTTTAGCTTGATGATCACAACCGTGTCTGTCATGCCATTTATTATGCAGGACCAGATCGGTATGACTTCGGATGAATACGCGATGTGGGCACTCATTCCCGCTCTGGGTATGTTGGGTGGCACAACCATTTGTAACCGCGCGCGCCCGATCATTGGTAACAAAAAGATGCTGTTATGGACCCCGGTGTTACATATCAGTGCAGCGTTATGGCTATTCTTCTGCCCGGTAGAACCTTTGTACTTGATGCTTGGTCAGCTTCTGATGATTTTAGGTAATGGTATTGCTCTGCCATGTGCCCAGGCTTTGGTCATGCAACCGTATAAGGAACAAGCAGGTACAGCAGCAGCAATGTCTGGTGGCGGCCAAATGATCGTGTCTTCACTGGTTAGTTTGACCTTGGTTCAGTTCGGTTTGAGTGAAGCTTGGCACCTTTCTCTGGTTATCGCTCTGTTCACTGCCATTACATTAATGAATATTCTGCGAGGATTTAGTACGTCGTTGCCCGCAGAGCAGACGGTTGATCAAGTTACGCAGTCTAGCTAATGCGCTACACTACAAAAAAAAGGGCGTCACAGTGTAAACTGCGACGCCCTTTTATCATCTGAGTTGCCGCTTAGAAATCAGCTGTCATACCAACATAGTAAGTACGTGGTGCTTCAACATAACCAATGTTTTCAAGTTCTTTCGAAACACTCTCATCGGTTAGGTTGGTAACACCAGCACGAATGCGTAGTGACTCATTAACATGGTATACCGTACCCATGTCTAGCGTCGTGTAAGAGTCTTGGGTTAGCTCTGAATCAATCTTACGTTCACCGCGGTAACGAGCACTCGCAAACAAGTCTAAATCCTGAGTTGGGTACCAATTCAGGCGAGCAAATGCTGAATGCTTGTAACGCTCATTAAGCTCTTCGCCTGTCGATTTGTCTTCAGTATCTAGATACGTGTAATTACCTGACATTGCCCACAGCTCAGAGAGCTGGATGTTACCGGACAACTCTACGCCTTGAATAACGGCTTTAGAGACGTTTTTAAATGACTTGTATGGATTGGAAAGATCACGGTCGATCGGGTCACCATTCTCGTCGATACAGCTCATGATTGAGCTTGACCACGTTCCTGCTTCACAGAAAACATCAGTTTGTTCAATCAGGTTTTCAACCTCGTTACGGAATAACGCCGTTTCAATATCCCAGTTACGAGCACTGTATAGTGCAGAAAGCTCATAGTTGATGCTGGTCTCGGCTTCCAGATCTTCATTACCCTGAATGTCACAGTTACCTTTACAACTGATCAATTTAAAGTCAGGGTTATTTTGTGTCATGGTTGGCGCTTTAAATGCTTTACCTACACCACCTTTTAATACTAGAGAGTCTGTTGTTTGATGAACCAGGTATATACGAGGACTGAACTCTTCACCGAATTGCTCATGTTTATCCAAACGTCCGCCAATAGTTGCGGTTAAAGTATCCGTCACTTCCCACTGATCTTGAGCAAACACAGCACCTTGGTAAGCTTCTGCTTTGTTACCAACTAGGTTTTCCGGGTTAGTCAGCTCACTGTTTTGGTAGTCCATACCAAACGTGAACGTATGGCTCTCACCTAAGTATGTCGTTGCCGATGCTTCAACAATTTGTGTCAGCTCTTCAATCGAATCAACGCCATCGTTGGCGGCATCAACATTCTCTACGTTTTCACGCGAGTAACGCACTTGAGTATCACCCCAAGACCATAAGCCCGTGTGGGAGATTGCCTGGCTGTCACGTTTAACACGCGATTCAGAGTAAATGACTCGTGTTGCGCTTTCCGCCGCTCTATCACGTTCATCATTGCTGTAGCCTAAATCCAGATCGATAAACTGATTGTCGGCTAAATGCCACGACAGTGAGCCAAACAACGCCAAAGTGTCACGTTCTTCTAATGCCGTAACCTCTGAACGATCGTAGTCAACGCCTCTTACCGTTTTAATACCAGAGTATGGTTGCCATGCATCACGATTGGTTTGTGACACAGATAAACGTGCAAATAACGTATCATCAATTAAGGCACCTGACGTGGTTAAGCCAACCGTATATTTCTGCCCGCCATCGCCGTCATTTGGTGTCGCGTTATCCAGACTTAGCTGAGAGCTCCAGTCATTGTCAGGAGACTTAGTAATGATGTTGATCGTACCACCCATACCATCTGAACCGTAAAGCGCAGACATAGGACCACGGATAATTTCAACGCGTTCGATAGAGTCCATTGGAATCGCAGATAAATCGAAATCGTTACCACGAACAATCGCACTTGCAGAACTCATACGACGCCCATTCACCATGATGAGAGTGTATTTTGAATCCATACCACGTATAGAGATCTGCTGACGCCCCGCTCGAGTGCTGTCGTAATCAGATTCAACGCTGGTCTGGTTTGCAACGATATCCGCTAACGTAATACCCGGGTCGTTCTCGATATCTTCTGCGGTAATGACTGACATCGATGCCGGCGCATTTTTCAACTCTAGTTGAGTACGTGTTGCCGTCACAACCATCTGTTCATCGACGTTGGTTGGAGTTGTATCAGCGGAGACTGACATTGAGGCGCATAGCGCACCGATCGCCACTGCTAATGGCTTTGTTGCGAACAGAGTAGTCTTGGGCATATTAAAACCTGTTATTCTTATTGAAAGTTATAATGATAATGGTTCGCATTAAATAGATTTTATATAGCCAAGACAAGTCTCGATGTATCCATTCAGTAAATTACCAGTATGTACAAAATGAATAATCAAGAATTCAATCATTCACCTTCAACAGAGCCGTATATTTCTTTAAATAAGGACTTTACCCAGCTGCACATTGGATCGTTGTGGTACCTTTTATGCCAATACAGATAGACCGATTCGCTATCAAGACGAATTTCCTTCGGTACCGTTTTTGTGATCAATTGGCGACCAAGGCATGCTCCTTCGGCAAATGGAGTAGGCAAATGGAAGATCACATCCGTTTGTTCCGCAATGGCAGGCGCAGCGTTAAAATTGGAAAGCTGTATGGGTATCGACAACCTTCGATTCTTATCCACCACGCCGAGTTCGGCAAAACGATGGTAAATCGACAGTGTTTTTCCCCCCTGCAGAGATATCTGGCCAAAGTTACATTCCAGTAACATGTCTATCGTCAACTCTTCAACATGCGCCAACGGATGAGACTCGCTCATTAAGAATCGATAGTCTCGACTGGCAACTTTCATGCGATACAAGTTTTGCTCCGAACTCGGGGGAGACGCCGTTGAAAGCACAAAATGCACGTCACCAGTAATCAAAGCATCGAAATGTCTTTTGGGGATAGAATCGATGTCGACAATCATGTTCGGTGCTTCCTCCCGAATGCGAGAGATAACACTAGGTAGCAACATCATCACTTGAGGAACTAGACCGTAAAAACGTATTGTACCTTTGCTCTTCTCTGGAACAAATGACTGACCATACATTAGCTTTTCTAACCCGGTTAACACGGAAGTTAAATCTTGTTTGATGACCTCGGCTTTTGGCGTTAGTTCATAACCATGGGCGGTCCGAACCAGTAGTTCATCGCTGAACAAACTTCTTAGCTTTTGTAAAGATCGACTGACGGATGGCTGACTCATATTCAGCAAAACGGCAGTATTGGACACATGCTTCTCTTCAAGTAAATTCTTGAGAATAAACAGTAAGTTTAAATCTACTTGGGCTAAATTCACTTTTTGAATACTCACTATTCTGACAATTCAGTTGCTGGCTATAACCTATCTGATAATGTGTCTGCAATCAATAATCATTCTTATTTGATTTTATTCAAATTAAGTTTCAATTCTTTTCAGATCATCTTTTGCTCTGCTTTCATGCTTAAACGCTTTCCAGTTAGATGACTGACTTATAGACCTTTTTGGGAATCATTATGCTTGGTAAAACTTCTTTTCGTGTAGCAGCAAGTGCGCTACTACTGGCATTAGCGCCAATCGGGGCCATCGCAAAAACCTACCAACACAGCATGGGCTCTGTAGAAATTAATCAAGTACCGAAACGCGTTGTCGTTCTCGGCTACGGTAGCCTTGATTACGTCGATGCTCTGGGTGTCACTCCAGTTGGCGTACCAAAAACATTACTTCCAACCACTCTGGAAAAGTACAAAGACGATGCTGTGGTAAACACGGGCAGTGTGAAAGAAGTGAATTTTGAAACCTTGTTTACGTTGAAACCTGATCTGATCATTGCAGAAGCGCGCATGGCAAGCATCTATAAAGATCTAAAAGATATCGCGCCGACGTACATGTTCGAGATCGATACCAAAGACTACTGGAAAACCACACAGAAACACTGGCGCACGTTAGGCGAAATCTTTGAAAAGAAAGACTTGGCGAATCAATTGATTGAAGACGTGCAAGGTCAGATCGACACCCTTCACAATAAAGTGGTACAGCAGCCGCCTCGCACTTTAACCGTTTCTAACAGCGGTAACAGCTTGGCTATGTTCGGTAAAAAAAGCCGTTTCTCATTTGTGTATGACGAAGCAGGCTTCGCGACGTCTGCGTCTGAAAACGTGCAATCCATCTCCGGTAATCACGGTAACCTGATCTCATTTGAATACATCGCAGACGCGCAACCAGAAGTACTATTGGTCCTTGACCGAGAACAAGCGATTGGTCAGAGCAACGGTAAAGCGAAAACGCTGTTTGATAACGAACTGGTTAAATCAACACCAGCAGCGAAAAATGGTCGCGTGATGTTTATTGACCCGGCGGCTTGGTACTTGACTGCTGGCGGCTATCAATCAACTCAAACCATGATTAAAGAGCTAAAACAAGTCGTTGTTAACTAATAAGCCCATTTTAATCACCCTATAAAAGATGACCTTTCCGCTTCTGGCGTGAAAGGTCATTGTCGTCTTTATAAAGCTGTATCTTCACTATGAAATTACATCATATTTTGGCGTTTGCTTTGCTCATCATCCTCGCGGTCACCTCTCTGCTGGTCGGGGTAGCAAACGTATCTCTCACACAAATTTTGGCTGGTGACAGCCACAGTCTGAACATTCTGTTCGTCAGTCGACTGCCCCGATTGCTTGCTATTGTTTTAGCCGGAGCAGGTTTGAGTATTGCTGGATTGATCATGCAACAAATCGTTCAGAACCGCTTCGCTGCTCCATCTACCACAGGTACCGTAGACTGGGCGATGTTCGGTTACATCATCGCTCTTATTTTCTTTGCTGATATGAGCAGCTGGGTCCACCTCATTACCATCTTCGCTTTTTCTGTGCTTGGAACGGTTATTTTTGTCCGCTTCCTACAGCGTTTGAAATTCAAGAATACCGTTTTAGTCCCATTGATCGGCATCATGTATGGCAATGTCGTCTCTTCTATGACGACCTTTGTCGCTTATAAATACGATTTAGTGCAGACACTTGGCTCCTGGACGGTCGCGAACTTCGCTTCTGTTTTGCAGGGTAACTACGAGTTTTTATATTTGGCGCTCCCTGTGTCGGTACTGGCTTACGCTTATGCTAACCGCTTTAGTGCAGCCAGCGTTGGTGAGAGTTTCGCGAAAAACATCGGCTTAAATTACCAGCGTATCGTACTTATCGGCGTCGTATTAGTGGCAGTATTGTCCTCGTCTGTTGTGATGATCGTGGGGATGATCCCTTTCCTCGGTCTTATCGTGCCAAACTTAGTGTCGATATTTATTGGCGATAACATGCGTCGCAATTTGCCTTGGACCGCTTACGCAGGCGTCATTCTGGTACTGACCTGTGACATTTTAGGGCGTTTGATTATCTTCCCTTATGAAATCCCTATTTCGATGATCATCAGCATCTTAGGTGGTTCTGTTTTCATTTACCTGGTATTGAGAGACAAAGCGAATGCGTGATTCCATTAAAGTCATGGTACTCGCGGTAATCGCAGTACTGATTTGTGCCGTATTTATCGGTAAAGGTTTAACCCCGGACAACTACCAATTCTTCTTGTCTCGTCGTGTGCCTAAAGTCTTGGCGATTGTATTAGCAGCCATCGCCATTGCCTCCTCGTCATTGATTTTCCAGACGATTACCAATAACCGAATCCTAACGCCGTCGATTCTCGGTTTTGACTCACTTTACGTACTGATTCAGGTGATATTGGTGGTGATGTTTGGTGGTCTGAGTGCTTGGGTCATCAACAGCAAACTCAATTTTGTCCTGTCGACTGGCATCATGATTGTGTGTGCGATGACTCTATTCAGCTTCTACTTTCGAGGCCGTCAACGCAACATCTTCACTCTTTTACTGATTGGTATCGTGCTCAGCAGCTTGTTCAGTAGCATCACTGGCTTTTTTACTATGGTGACGGATCCAGACGAGTTTAACCTCATTCAGGGCTCCATGTTTGCCAGTTTTAATAACATCAACGGTGAGCTGGTCTACTGGTGTGCCGTTCCTATGCTGCTCTGCGGCGCCTATTTAATGCGTATCTCAAATAAACTGGATGTTATGTGGTTGGGTGTGGATAACGCTAAAAGTTTGGGCGTGAATACGCATAAGTTAACGATGCAAGTGATGTTCATCATCACACTGATGGTCTCTATTTCTACCGCTTTAATTGGTCCAATCCTGTTCTTTGGTTTAATTGTTGTCGCCCTGACTCGCCAAATATTTACTGGATTCCAGCATCGTCTGCTGATTGTGGCAAGTTCCGTGCTGTCAGTAGTTTTGCTGTCTGGTGGTCAGTGGGTAGTTGAAAATCTATTCGATTTCGATACCACCATTAGTGTCATCATCAACTTTATTGGCGGCGGTTACTTCTTAGTTCTGCTTATGAAAAATAAATTCGATTAAAGAGACATCACATGATCCGTATTCAAGGTTTAAGTAAAAAATATAATGAAAAATACGTGGTAAAAAATGCTGATGCCCTTTTTCCACTTGGTAAAGTCACCAGCATTATCGGCCCGAATGGCGCAGGTAAAAGTACCCTGCTTTCGATGGCAAGCCGCCTGACAGAAAGCGATGCGGGTACCGTCGTGATCGGTGACAAACCGCTTGATCAATGGAACACGGAAGATTTGGCAAAACGCCTTTCCGTACTGCGTCAGTCCAACAACATCAATATGCGTTTTACTGTGCGTGATTTAGTCGCATTTGGGCGCTTCCCTTACTCTCAGGGACGCTTAACAGAAGAAGACCATCGTATTATTGAAGAGTCTATGCAGCACCTGGAAATCGACCATTTACAAGATCGCTTTATTGACCAACTTTCTGGTGGTCAGCGCCAGATGGCATTCATCGCAATGGTCGTCGCACAAGACACCGATTACATTTTTCTTGATGAACCTCTGAATAACCTCGATATCAAGCACTCTGTCGATATCATGAGTACGCTGCACAAATTAGCCAAACAGAAGAACAAAGCGGTGGTGATCGTAATCCACGACATTAACTTTGCCTCCTGTTATTCCGACCATATCGTCGCAATGAAACTGGGCGAAGTTATAAAGGCTGGCACTGTAGACGAAGTCATTGATGAAGCGGTATTAAGCGATATTTATGAGATTCGTTTTATCGTTCAGGAAATCGATGGGAATCGTATTTCTTTATACTATCGACGTTAGAAATAGCAGTTTATGAAATGGCGACATCAGGTCGCCATTTTTGTGTCTGTCAGCAATAAAACCATCAAATACCGCCCTAGCTTACCTATTGGTTGTCTTAACAATGTTCGGCTGATACAAGCTGTAGGGCACAGTTTAAGTAAAGCCACTTTTGATCTCTATAAGAGAAAATGGATCCAACAACAGAAAAGAAAGAGCTTTACTACTGAGCGGGGCGATATGTAGATGCTTGATAAAACTTGCGTCTTTATTGCTGCGATGTTGTACCAACAAGCTATTAAAAAAGCGAAAAATGACGTATTGGCGTTGAAGGAGGGCTGTTAGCTAACGCTATATTTGGTTAGTATGCGTAACGCAAACTCTATATAAATTTACAATTACTAATTATTGCAGTTAAAGCTGTTAAAAAGGAAACCAATGACAATTGAAAGAATAGAGTCCACAGAACGTATGAGTCGTATTGTTAAACACAACGGCACAATTTATCTTTGTGGTCAGACTGCCGGCGATGCGGCGTGGGATATTACTGAGCAAACTCAACGCTGCTTGGATAAGATTGATGCCTTACTTGAAACAGCGGGCAGTCATCGAGATAAACTCTTATCCGTTACTATCTACCTTCGCGACATGAAAGACTTTGCCGAGATGAACAAAGTATGGGACGCTTGGGTAGCAAATGGTGAAAAACCTGCACGAGCGTGCGTTGAAGCTCGCATGGCAAGAGACGTTATTCTAGTAGAAATGTCGGTGATCGCCGCTCAATAGTCTATAAATACTTAGCAATATTGCACTTATCAAGACACGTCAACGCCACCTAACCTAGGGTGGCGTTTGTCCTTCTACATCCAATTTTAAATACCGAATCACTTTGTAAGCTAACCATTCAGGGTTATCCAATGGAATGTCGTGACCATCACTATGGTTGTAGATGATCGGCATGTTCCAAGCCTTCGCAGGGGCTTCCGTCGCGGTATAACTAACTAGGTTATCTTCGAGAGATGAGATAAACAGAATTTCGTTTACTGGTTTACTCGCCCTGAATTTCATAGCCGCAAATAGTTGCCGAAACAGGTTCATCGCCGTGGTTGGGTAAAGCTTACTCAACATCACCCAATCATCAATTACCGTTTCGCTTAACGGTTTATTAGATACCATGGAGTAAATGATCGACTCTTTTCGCTCAGGGCGAGACAGCAATGCTTTAATGATTTTGAAATAGTTCGTGGGCTTTAACCGCTGATAAAAGGGGCTCAAATCTCGACTACTGGTGTTAATACAAATGACCCGCCTTACCTGATTGGGGTACAGTTCTGCCCATTTCAGCGCAATCATTCCCCCCATCGAAATCGCGATAATATCTACTTGAACATTTGTTGCTAGTTGAAAGCGTATACTCTCTACCATTTCCTCTATTGAACATGGTGATTTTTCTTCCGAAAGTGAACCAGTGCCGGGGATGTCCACAGCAATAACTCTCTGGTTAGGAAGGAGTTCATTCAACAACTGTGAAAACTCGCCCCAATGGTATTGACCGCGAAAGAGTCCTCTAATTAAGACGATGTCATTACTCATGAAGCTTTTTCCCTAATCTTCTCGATCGTTTAGTCGCCATAATATTGCCTAAAACACCATTACACGGGAGTACACAAATTTACTTTTATACAGTGTAGTAGCCTGATAAAAAGAGGAGTTAAATATTTTGAGCCAAAGATACGCGGCGAAAGACATGAAGCTAAAAAGAGGCAGACTCGAACTATCGCAGTCATTATGATAAAGACAAACACTAAAAAACATCTGATTAGTACAAATAAAGCCGGGTATTTTCCCAGCTTTATAAAGAGTGCTCAGGAGTAAATAATTACTGTGCGTCTGGCTTCAATGCGTACTTTCCTGAACCAAGAAACATAATCGCAATTGAAGCAAACAAATAAACACCAATGCCTTCAACTGCCCAAGCACCATGTTTATTTAAGGATAACAAATCCCCCATGTTTAAAAGGTAGACAACCATTAAACAAGTGCCAATAACAACAACGGAAGCCAAGCGAGTATATAAGCCAATAATCATCAAGATGGGCGCAACCACTTCTCCTAAATACACCCCATATGCGACAAAAGCAGGCAAACCGTGATCGACCAACAAACCTTGTATAAAGTCCGTACCGCCAACCACTTTGTGGATGCCGTGCAACAAAAATAGGAATGCAAAACTGACACGCAACACCAATTTACCCACATCGGGTTTCGCCAAAAGTCTGTCTATAAAATGAAATAGTTCACCCATAACCACTGCCCTTTTTATGTCTAATAATATTCAATATAGAGGTTTAGAAAGATGATCATCAGCTTAAAACATTAACAAACCCCATCAATTTTTCCGAACAATATCATTGATATAAATCAATTTAGTCAGACGCGTACTGCGATATGAGGATGCCTTATTGCATATTTATCAGGGTTTAGGTTGAGGGTGTAAATATTTGTTTGAGCTCGTCAAATAACCACTGAAATACTGGCCCGTTCATTCTGCCCTTTTTAAAGACTAAATCGACGGGTGCATTCCAAGGCTTATGGTCAAAGGCGACTTTAATTTTGTGTAATTCACCTAAATCGATTAAATCATTCACCAAAAAAGAGGGCAAATAAGCCCAACCTACCTGCTGCTTCACTAGCTCCAACGCACTGTAGTGACTAGAGCTCCACCAAACTTTGGGTGCGATGCTGATCAAGGCTTGAGATTCTACTTTTGATTTACCTCGGATCGCGAGTTGGCGGTACGGGGCGAGATCTGATTGTAACTCGACATCAATATCGGCCAACGGATAATCTGGGTGGCAAACTGGAAGGTAATCAATACTTCCCACGTAACAGAAATCGACCTGCTTGATGACTTCCAGTTCGGTAAACATGACCCCGATATCCACATCTCCATTTGCCACTTCAGTGGAAATATCGCCAGACGCTAAGCTCAGTACATCGATTTGAATTGTCGGAAATTGGTTATCTAAACGCTTAAATAAGTCTGCGAACTTTGAATTATATACCCCGTCGTCGATGGCTATCGTCAGTTGGCTTTCTTCCATTCTTTCAATGGATTGAGCAATCTTTTCGAATTCGTCTGCCTGCGCCAACAAGTTTTTCGCACTGCGTATTAAACGTTCACCAGCAGGGGTTAACTTTGGGCTTCTGGACGAACGATCAAACAATTCGATGCCTAAATCAATCTCTAAGGTACTGATACCATGACTAACCGCAGATTGAACTTTACCCATTTTTCTTGCACAGGCAGAAAACGACCCTAGCTCCGCAGAGAGCACTAACATCCTAACTTGTTCCAAACTTAACATATGAAAAAAATCGATAGTTATTAACTTTTATCTATCATAATAATCGATACCATAGCCTGCAAATGTTTTTCCTTTGTCTAATTAGGTGGAGTTTATGAGCTGGTTATATTTAGTTTTAGCTGGTCTTACGGAAATTGGATGGCCAGTTGGATTGAAAGTTGCTCAATCTGGGCACAAGGTGTTAGGGATAACAATGGCAGTGGTATTCATGGCGATAAGCGGCGCGTTGCTATTTGCAGCGCAGCGAGCGATCCCTATGGGTACCGCATACGCAGTTTGGACAGGCATTGGCGCAGCCGGAACATTTCTTGTCGGCGTTTATTTCTATGGAGACCCGACTTCCATGGTTCGCTACATCGGTATCATGCTGATTTTGTCTGGCGTGGCGATGTTGAAGCTCGGTCACTAGTGAGCCAAAGCATTAACGCAGCCCTTATAAAGCACGCGTTAATGCTTATCTAAACATCAAATGAAGTTCTTTTCTCAATCAAAGAAAAGTCGCGATGGTCAGGTCGAACGAACTGAGCAATGGGTGCGGCGTTACTCCAGAAACTAACACGATGTCGACCGCAGGCAACGGTGGCATATTATCTAGAATATGTAGGTCGTTTGAGACACTTAATCGTCCCATGGCACCAATGGCCAGCCCCTCTCGAACTATCGCCCTTTGGGCAGACGCGGTATTACAACAGGCTAACAGTTGGTAAGAGATACCTCTTTTTGTTAAACCATCAATTGCAGCAGCGTGGTATTTGCAATCTGGCTGGAAAAGCGCGAGTGGTAAAGGCTTAGCCGTATCCACTTGGTAATCCTGACTCGCAATCCACACCCCTTTATCGTGGGCAAGCCAATGTCCTTCCTCACTTTCAGCGGCGCGCGTGAGTATAGCGGCGTCGATTTTGCCTTCATCTAGCCACTCTCTCAAAGTGACACTGGGTTGACTGAACACTTGAATGGAACAGGTTGGTTCAGCCTTTTTTAGAATCGCGATGACTTTCGGCAGAATGGCGTCGTTATAGTCTTCCGGACAGCCTAACCTCAGTGGCAGCTTATCTTGATAACGGCGCACCTGTTTCACCGCTTTGTTGTGTAAAGCGACCAGTTGCTCAGCATGAGCTCGTAACGCAAGGCCAGCTTCGCTGAGCACCAGATTACGTCCTTCTTTTACAAACAGGCGAATATTCAGTTCATCTTCCAACTTACGCATCTGAGCACTGAACGCCGACTGGGTTCGATTAATTTGCTTCGCTGCTCGGGTAAAACTGCCCGTTTCTGCAAATGCCAGAAGGCTTCTTAAAGCATCAATATCCATACTAAGCTTATCTATCGGTTTTATTAATGTGTCCCATCAAAACTATCCGTTAGTTTTCGATAAAACAATCTATTATCGTAAATGTTCCAAACCATCACTCAAAAAAGGAAGCATGGATGAAACTTTATATCGGCAATCAAAACTACTCGAGCTGGTCTCTCAGAGCATGGCTTATCTTCATGCAATACGACATCGATGTTGAGATCCAAAAAATCAGACTGTTCACGGACGAGTTTTATAACACACTAGAGGACATTACACCGACCGCCAAGGTGCCCACTTTGGTTGGTGATGATGTTACCGTGTGGGACTCACTGGCGATTCTCGAGTACGTAAACGAAGCTTTCCTAGATGGTAAGGCATGGCCTCAACCTCTTTCTGAGCGAGCCAAAGCAAGAGCAATATCTGCAGAAATGCATTCCGGATTTATGGCACTACGTAACGAAATGCCAATGAACTGTCGTGCGAATAGAACGGTATCTTTGAGTAAAGACGCGCTTAAAGACATCGAACGCATTGACCAAATCTGGTCACTACAAATGGAACAATACCCGGATGGTTGGTTATTTGGAGAATGGTCGATTGCGGACGCTATGTATGCACCTGTGGTACTGCGCACGCTTACTTATGGCATCAAACTGTCAGATAAGGCAACCCAATACCAGCAAAAAGTTCTGAATAGCGACACCATGCAGCGCTGGCTAGCGGAAGCCAACCTTGAAACGGATATCGTCGAAGAAGATGAAGCGGGTGAGCCGATCTAGCCTGCTTATCACCAATCCCCCAGCGAAAAAGCTAGGGGATAGGTAATTAACTCAAGAAATAAGCGCTATTTATTGCTTGGGAATGCAAATTGCGCAGTTTCGTTGGTTTGCGGCTTTGGCCATCTCTGAGTAATGGATTTACGACGAGTGTAGAAGCGCACGCCGTCAGGACCATACGCATGGAGATCGCCGAACAACGAACGTTTCCAGCCACCAAAGCTATGGTAAGCCACCGGGACAGGAAGCGGTACGTTTACACCAACCATGCCCGCTTCAACTTCGTCACAGAAAATCTCTGCCGTTTCACCATCGCGTGTAAAGATGCAAGTCCCGTTACCAAACTCATGTTGGTTAATAAGCTGAATTCCCTCTTCAAGGGATTTAACTCGCACCACACACAGCACAGGACCAAAGATTTCATCAGTGTAAATCTTCATGTCTGGTGTCACTTTGTCGAACAAGCTGCCACCAATAAAGTAGCCAGTAGAGAAGTCAGGAACCGAAAGACCGCGGCCATCGACGACTAATTCAGCACCTGCCTCAACACCACTTTCAATATAACCAGAAACCTTCTCTAGATGCTCTTTCGCAATCACTGGTCCCATGTCCACCGAGTTCTGAGTAAAAGCTCCGACTCTCAGTTCCTGAATCAACGGGGTCAATTCTTTAACCAAATTATCTGCGACTTCATCACCCACACACACCGCAACCGAAATCGCCATACAGCGTTCACCACAGGAGCCAAATGCTGCCCCCATCAGTGAGTTGATGGTGCTCGAAACTTCAGCGTCCGGCATAATGATCGCATGATTTTTTGCACCGCCAAGCGCCTGAACACGTTTACCGCGCTTAGTGCCTTCCGAATATATATATTCCGCAACAGGCGTCGACCCTACAAAGCTCATTGCTTTCACTTCCGGCGCTTCGATCAGTGCATCGACAACCTCTTTACCACCATTTACCACGTTTATTACGCCATTTGGTAAACCCGCTTCATGTAATAGCTCAACGATAAACAAAGTAGAAGCTGGTACCTTCTCTGACGGTTTGAGAATAAAACAGTTACCGCAAACAATCGCGAGAGGGTACATCCAAAGCGGTACCATCGCAGGAAAGTTAAATGGTGTGATACCAGCAACGATGCCGACTGGTTTATGGTCACTCCATGCGTTAATGCCCGGTCCTGTTCCTCGGGTGTATTCGCCTTTCAATAACTCTGGCGCACCACACGCGTATTCCACATTCTCGATACCACGCTGAAGCTCGCCGAGAGAATCATCTATCGTTTTACCATGCTCTTCACTGATTAAACGCGCGATTTGATCTTGATTCGCTTCCAAGAGGTCTTTGAACGCAAACATGATTCGCGCTCTTTTTAGCGGTGGTGTTTTACTCCATGCAGGGTAAGCGCGTTTTGCTGCATCTACTGCCTGACTCACAGTTTTAGACGTGCCCATTTCGACTTGGCGAATCGGCTCCCCCGTCGCTGGGTTGTAAACATCAATCGTCGAACCTGAATGTGAGAACTTGTCTCCGTCAATAAAGTGAGAAATAACTTCCATGCTTTGACTTCCTTTCTTAATTTTTAATTTAGTTGATTCAATGTCTCGTAAACCGCGTCAAATAGGCGCTCTAGGTCATCAGCTTTGGCATTAAAATTTGGACCGAATTGAATCGTGTCGCCACCAGAACGTACATAAAATCCTTTGTCCCATAAATCTAATGTACATTCGAATGGCCTAATGGTTGGATCATTGTCTCTTGGTGCGATCTGAATCGCTCCGGCTAAGCCGCAATTTCTGATGTCGAGAACATGGTTTGCACCTTTAATCGCATGCAGTTTATTTTCAAAAATCGGTGCCAGCTCGCTCGACTGTTGAATCAACGCATCTTTTTCTAATAGATCTAGTGTTGCCAATCCTGCGGCACATGCGACGGGATGGGCGGAATAGGTATAACCATGAG
Source organism: Vibrio sp. J1-1 (assembly GCF_021728395.1). GTDB lineage: Bacteria > Pseudomonadota > Gammaproteobacteria > Enterobacterales > Vibrionaceae > Vibrio. The sequence continues at coordinate 418,592 of NZ_JAKKCM010000001.1, forward strand.
CAAACTCGATCATATGAGGAGGTAAGTCCTGCTCCATAAATGCCTGATAGATTTCGTGGGACGTAATCACTGCCCCCATTGGGATTGCACCATTGGTAAGCTGTTTCGCGGTATTCATGATATCTGGCGTCACACCAAAATACTCAGCGCCAGTCCAGCATCCCATACGTCCGTATGCGGTAATGACTTCATCAAAGATCAGCAGGATGTCATGCTGGTCACAGATTTCACGCAGACGCTGTAGGTAACCTTTTGGTGGCACAATCACACCAGCAGAGCCCGACATAGGTTCCACAATGATGGCGGCAATATTTGATGCGTCGTGAAGTTCAATGAGCTTCAAAAACTCATTCGCAAGCGCCACTCCACCCGTTTCCGCGCAACCTTTTGTAAAGGCTAAATCAGGTTGCAGAGTGTGAGGAATATGGTCTGCATCAAACAACTGACCAAATGTCTTTCTATTGCCGCCAATGCCACCCAGGCTAGTGCCACCAACATTAACACCATGATAGCCACGGGCTCGACCAATCAGCTTAGTTTTCGACGCTTTGCCTTTTACGCGCCAATACGCTCTTGCCAACTTAAGTGATGTGTCGGCGCATTCCGAGCCCGAACCAGTGAACAATACATGCTCGAGTCCTTGTGGCATTTTCTCGACGATTTTCTCCGCCAACTTGAACGAGAGTTCGTGACCAAATTGAAACGCTGGCGAGTAATCGAGAGTACCTAACTGTTCAGCGACCGCTTTTTGTATCTCTTGACGACCATGTCCAGCGCCACATGTCCACAGCCCAGACAGTGAGTCATAGATATCACGACCATTGGCATCTTTGAGCCAAGAACCTTGAGCTTGAGTGATGATGCGGGGGTTTTGGTGAAAGCTGCGATTGGAGGTAAATGCCATCCAATGAGCAGAAAGATCTTTATCTATTCCGTCTTGTGCAAATTTGTAGTTACTCATCGCTATACCATCCTTGTAGTGACCAGGGTCTGTTGACCTTTCGCGGTTAAATTTTGTTCGAGATAAAAGCGTTTTAATCGCGGCGAGAGGCGGACGGCTAGTCGTTTGTAGCCTAGTCATTCTAAGCAAACACCTCTCAACAAAGAGTAAAACGCTTTTAGCCGAACCCTTCGGGCAGCGTTTGTGGGTCCTTTCTACTGTGTTATCGGCTTATCAGGTAGGTCAACTACATTTCAAAGCCTCTGCCTTGTATAAAGAACCCACAAACTGCTGCAAAAATCAGCTCGAAAGGTCAACAGACCCTTTATTTATTTTTAGCACATGAGTATGTTAAGTAGATTATAAATTTACTTTACGTTAGTTATGAAAAAGCTCAACCATAAAAGCAAAAGTGTCATCAACCAGATCACCGACTTTGATATCAAACTGATCCGCCTGTTTAAAACCGTTGTCGAGTGCGGCAGTTATACCGCCGCTGAGCCCGTTCTTGGCATTACAAAATCAGCGATATCGCTACAAATGAGTGACCTTGAAAAACGTCTTAATATGAAGCTTTGTCATCGAGGACGAGGCGGTATCACCCTAACAGACGAAGGCGAAGCGGTATTAGAATCCGCCGATATTTTGCTTGCTTCGATTGAGCAATTTCGCAATGACGTAAACCAGATCAATAATGAGCTTCGTGGTGAGCTCAATATCGCACTAGTCAATAATCTAGTCACTCAACCGCACATGAAGATAACCCGCGCGCTAAAGTACATCCGCAAGATGAGCGAGAAAATAAATATCAACATCACGATGTCGACCCCAGCAGATATCGAAAAAGGTTTAATCGACGGACGGTTTCACGTTGGTGCATTCCCTGCGAATAACAAAAGCAATAACTTCGATTACCGTACTTTGTATAACGAAAGTTATCACCTTTACTGCAGTCATGAACATCCATTTTTTAGCGAAAGCGATCGGGAGATAGAACGTCTTAAACAGACCAATTCCGTTATAACAAGGCACAGAATGTCTCCCGAAGTCACCGACCTGTACCAAAAGCTAAAATGCTCGGCGACGGCATCCGATCACGAAGGTATCGCTTTCCTTATATTGACAGGGACTTACATTGGGTTTTTACCGCAGCATTACGCCGATTATTGGTGCAATAAAGGCCAAATGCGTCCTCTGTTCCCCGATACGTTTCACTTCAGTTCCGATATCTCATTGGTGACCAGAAGTGGGTTAAAACACAACCAAATTCTCGATAAATTCCTAGAAATCATAGAGTAAACATTAATTAATAAACGTTATCCTGACGATAAAAAACTTGTTCTTTATTTGCTGTATTTTTTATTGCGCATGAAAACTTATGACCTTAATATCGCGCTGCTTCTTGATGATAGCCAATCCGAGTACATCACAGCAGTTTTGTGGCAAGGCGATAGAGCAACTATCCAAGAGTTTCTTTGACGGCGGTAACCCCGCTCTTATTGACGCTCCACTTTTCATCATAATGCCCATGAAAAGTGTCTACTTAACTTTGGAGGTTTGCTATGGCTCATTCTGCGTCTGTACTCGGTTTTCAATCTTTTTCTTCTCCGGCTTTACCAGCGGAGACGGTCGATCTTATTCAAACATCTGTTGAACAATTTGGCGCGCCATTGTTAATGCTCGACTGCGATATGGTTCGTAAAAATTACCGAGCACTAAGCCAAGCACTACCGAATGTCACTCTGCACTTTGCATTGAAGCCATTGCCTCATCCAACGGTGGTAAAAACCCTATTGGAAGAAGGCGCAAGTTTCGATTTGGCGACGTCTGGTGAAGTAGACTTAGTGAAACAACAAGGCGTACCAGCAGATCGCACGATTCACACTCACCCTATTAAACGTGACCGTGATATTCGTGATGCGTTAGCGTATGGCTGTCATGTGTTTGTTGTTGATAACCTGAACGAGCTAGAAAAGTTCAAAGCGTACAGCCACAAAGTAGAACTCCTTGTGCGTTTGAGCTTCCGTAACTCAGACGTATTTGCCGATTTATCGAAAAAATTCGGTTGTACACCAGAGCAGGCACTCAACATCATCGAAACGGCGAAAGAGTGGAATATTCGTATTAAGGGACTGTCGTTCCATGTTGGTTCACAAACGATGAACCCACAGAAATACGTTGATGCAATCCGTACTTGTAAGCAAGTGATGGATGAAGTTGTGGCTCGCGGTTTACCAGCATTGAGTACACTGGATATTGGCGGTGGCTTCCCGGTTTCTTACTCAGATAAAGTGATGCCAATTGATGAGTTCTGCATACCGATTAACGAAGCGTTAAACGAGTTGCCAGAAACGGTACAGGTTATTGCAGAACCAGGTCGCTTTATTGTTGCAGAGTCAGTAACCAGTGTGGCATCGGTAATGGGTCAAGCAGAGCGTGACGGCCAAATGTGGTACTACCTAGATGATGGTATTTACGGCTCATTCAGCGGTTTGATGTTTGATGACGCGCAATACCCGTTGGTGACGCTGAAGCACGAAGGCGAGTACTTACCAAGTGTGTTGTCTGGCCCAACTTGCGACAGCATTGATGTGATCGCAGAAAACGTGATGTTACCGAAATTAGAAAACGGCGACTTGATCATTGGCCGTATGATGGGCGCTTATACCAGTGCAACGGCAACGGATTTTAACTTCTTCAAACGTGCTCAAACGATTGTGATTAACGAGCGTGATGAGCGCAGCCAACGTCTGTTTGGTTAATAATAAATAGATATGCAATCAAAAAGCTCCCAACTACGGGAGCTTTTTCTTTGATAAGAGCAACAGATTAATCAAAAGGAGTAACAAAATCGCCTTTTGAACTCTGACTTATGGATAAAATATTTATCCTAGTTCAATGTGATCTGAACAGAACGCTCAAGCTGTGCGTTATTACCATCAGTCAACGGTTGTTGGTTCGCAACACCAGAAGTGTGGATGCGTTCAGCTTCAATACCTTGATCGATCATGTATTGTGCAACGTACTGAGCACGCTCATTTGAAACACGTTCGTTGGTCAGCGCTGAACCAGTAGAATCCGTGCGACCCACGATTTCTGCATTTAACTCAGGGTTGTTGCGCATTGTGGTGATCACTTCCTCAAGGTTGTAACGACCGTAGTCATTTACATCAACCTGGCCAACTTGGTAAGGGAGCGTGTAAGTAGAGCGAGAAGTTTGAGTCACTTCTTTCACCACTTCTACTGGTACTTCAACTTTTTCCTCAACGACTAAAGGTGTTTCAGGTTGGCCGAATTTGTATGTCATACCCCAGTATACTTGGCTAAGATCTAGGTCGTGACCATTTTTAGCTTCAAGATTGTTGTAGTAGTCGTAACCAATTTTTGTTGTTACAGCATTAGTCAGTTGGTATTCAAGACCTACGCCTGCAGTACCACTAAAGCTGTCAGTTTTTAGCTCGCTACCATCAGCAAAGATGTACGTTGCACCAAGCTTACCGAACATAGACAAGTTGTCAGTAAAGTACAGGTTTCCTTTCATGCCTAATGTGCCAAGGTGCAGTTCTGCATCGCTTAGGTTATGCATGTAATCGTAGCTACCGTAGAGACCAAAATGCTTACCGAAGTCGTAACCCATTTCAAGTTTAGGGCTAAGTACTTCGCTTTCTCCAGCATCAGTATCAGATAGACCCATACCAGCTGCTGCGCCCAGCCAGAATCCAGATTTATCAATATTTTGATCTAGGTTTGCAGCGTTTGCCACTGATACGCCACCAGCTAACATAATTGCTAGCGTAACTGCTTTTAATTTCATAGAAATTCCTGCGCTTATTAGATATGTTATTAATCGACTATTTATTCAATGATTTCGTTTTTTATAAACCTTAATCAAGAAAAACTAGCCTTAAGAATTGAAGCGCATGCTATATGAATATTGAGGTTTAATTAACAAACTCAGTTTATCTTTGATATAAACTAAATTTATCAAACCTGGCCACATTAATTTTTTTAATCACTTCGAAAACGAATAATACACTCAACAAATAAAAACTTAATTTTTTGTTTAAATTTCCATCAAAATTAAACAATTACCTTCCTGATAGGTTAATAGATCACATTTTTGAAATTATACTTTCCATAACTGTAACTACATGAGTTTCAGATTTTTCTTACATAAACCCATGGCGATAAATTTAAAAGCTATCTTAAGAAAGTTTTAGAACACAGGGGAATTTTAAATATTCCGTATATACGTATGTCGGGATTAAACGTTTTTCTAATAATACAAAGGGCGTATTATTTACATCCTTTGTTTTTGTGCCTTTAGCAGTTCCTGTAAAAATTTTAGTCAGTTATAAATGACATTGATATGAGAGATTTGATGGCAAGCCAATTCGGTACTCACACAGAACTTCTCGGTTCCGAACGATACGCGAAAATAAACAGTGGAAATCCAAGCCTCAGCACTTAGAATGCAACAACAGAAACTGATGACCAAACTAGAGTGATTTTATGCTTCGTGATTACACCTTCGATTGTCTTGTAACCATGCCTCGTCATGAGCTGGAAGAGTTTAGTGCTCGTATGATCAGCAAAATGGTGCCAGAAGACGTGATGAATGAGCTGTTTACTTTTGATCAAGAAGAAGTGGATAGTGAAGATCGCATGTTGTCTGCCCGCCTTGATGCAATGCTGCGGATGACAGCAATTGCGCTGAGTGAAGTTCAACAAGCTTTTGATGACTCAGAGCACGCGAAGCAAAACAGTGAGAGAATGACGCGATTAATCCTTTGGCATTTCTACGCGATCTCATTTCGTTTGGAAGAAGCCATCACTCTTGAAACGCATTGTGCGCAAGTTGAAAAACTACTTGAAGACACCCCGACGGATGTATTTATGTGGGTTAAAACACTGACAGATCTCCTACACACTTATGCAGAGCTCAATGCAAAACTAAGCCCTCAAGACTAAGTTTGTTTTGTTCTTTTCAGAATGATTGGAAGAAGGTGGATCATCGGTTCACCTTCTTACAACTCCGTTCTACGTCACTGCCAGTTTAATCAGGGCCCCTACCTTGCTAGAAAGTCACGTATAGCTCAGGAGCTCATCCCCCAACCATGTCTGCTGCATACATTGCCATTAGGACGTTCTGAACAGTCTTAGCCCCTGTTTTCAACAAAAAAATCAATAAATTTTTTCCTTGTGATAACAATCTGAGCAACCAGAAAATTAATCTCGACATTGATACTATTTGCATATTAAGCGCTAGCAATCTGGAACCACGCAAAAAAGCTAAATAAACCTCTACGCACCTACCCATATGCAACTATGCTCATTTTTAAATTCTCGTTTTAACGTCTACCAATTACTTAAAAAATATCTTTTATTTTTTGCCGTCTCAATGTTATTGAGCATTTACACACTTGCTCAATATTATCGTCCTTAACTGCTCGTTTTAACCCATTTTCAGAGCCCCAGCGGTCTTGTCAAACCAGGCTGTAGCCCTTGCTGCATTTGACTTGCCTCTTGTCTTGACCAAAGCTTTATGCGCGTAGTTGAGTAAAGTATAAATAAGACAAATCTTGCAGATATCCTGCAATTGCAGGGACAGTCGGAGTAGTAACGTTCCTCGTCTCATGTCCATTGGGTTAGCCAGTGATTACGACACCATGAGTACATAAGGACGTTTTAACGTGAAGGTCACAAGTCATGCTCTTATTTCAGGCTGAATCAGCTGCTTCATTTGGTAACGAGCTTGCCCTTGTAAGCACGTACTATCGTTCTGGCCAAGCAGTTAAAAGATAACCAGAAATCGAACGTAATATATTGAAACCAAATGGCAAAAGGAATTTATATTATGTGTAGAGATTTATGTATTATGCCTCCGGATCCGGAGCTGCATAACAAGATAGACAAGTCCAAGGATGCTTTCTTACACGGTAGCCTACTGGACCAGGTCGATCAGGTCGACTTACTTGATATGCGTACTTATACGCTTATCACCGGACGCCCGGCAAAAACCCGTTCTCATAACCACACTCTTGAGTCGGCTCCGGTAACCGGAGTGCGACGGGCATTAGTGTTGCTCGTCGACTTCACAGATAAAACCGCCACGCAACCACAAAGTCACTTTAATAACCTGCTGTTTTCACTCGGTGGCAACAGTATGCGTGAATACTATCGTGAAGTGTCCTACAACAAGTTAGATGTACAGGGCCAAGTATCTGGCAGCGGCCCAACCGCCGGATGGTATCGAGCGCCGCAGCCAAAAAGTTATTACACCAATAACGATTTTGGCTTTGGCAGCTACCCACGCAATGCTCAAAAACTGGTGGAGGATGTGATTGATCTGGCTGCACCTCATGTCAACTTCTCCAACTACGACAACAGTGGCAACGGCAGGGTGGAAGCCCTGGTGATCATTTGCGCTGGCATCGGCGGCGAACAATCTGGTGATAAAGATGACATATGGTCACATAAATGGAGCATCTCACCCAAGAACGTAGATGGTGTGGTGGTCGATCGCTATTTTATGGCACCAGAAAATGGCCGGGTCGGCGTCATGTCACACGAATTAGGACATCTGTTAATGGGTTGGCCAGATCTGTACGACACCGACTATTCAAGTCGCGGTACTGGTAGATGGGACTTAATGGCAGGAGGCAGTTGGAACAATGGCGGCAACACTCCCGCGCATCCTACAGCTTGGTGTAAGGTACAAGCTGGGTGGACCACCCCTGCGGTGATCTTCAATAGTGCACAGGCCATAAACCTCAAACCCTATAGCGATAACGCACAGGTTTACAAGCTGCCGATCGGTAGCGTCAACAGCAAGGAGTACTTCCTGCTCAGCAACCGCCAAAAAAGCGGTTACGATCAATACTTACCCGGCGAGGGGATGATCATTGAGCATGTGGATGAAAACAAGACCAATAACACCGACGAAAGCCATTATCTGGTCGATATCGAACAAGCCGATGGGCAGCGTCACCTCAATATCAATGCCAATTCAGGCGACAGTAACGACCCCTTCCCATCAGGCAGCAATGATAGCTTCTCCAGCACCTCAACGCCCAACAGCAAAAGTTACAGTGGTGCCGACTCCAAGGTAACAGTCAGCGATATTACTCGCGTCAGCAACAATATCACAGCTAACGTCAATGTCGGCGGTGCTGCGGCGAAAGAATGGAAACACAACGTCGCGGTTTCGCGCACATATGCTACCTACCATGTGAACAATTGCTGGGCCTTCATCGCCGGAGTTGGGTGGCGAAAAATAGACGGTATCAGCAACGATGGCGTCAGTAACGTATTCAACTTATTGGTAAACGCACGTGCATACGATAAGCCCGTTTCAGTACAAATCGACGGCAGTAAAATTTACATCGCGTACATGAATTAGGAGTAATTCTCATGAACTTCTCTAACAAAAAAATCCTTCGTACCTATTCAACTCCACACTCTAAAAATGTCTGGGGGTATATCGATACCATCGGCTGGCGGAAAATCAAGCCCAGCAATAACGACAGCTCAACAAATATGTTTATGATGCTTAATGCTGCGAAAGGCAGCGGTAAAACCGTATCGGGCACCATTGAAGACAGTACGAATCAGATCACCATCCTTTACTTCTAGGGGGCTGACATGGCACAGACAATTAATATCAATATCACTGAGTCACAACCTGATACTCAGACATCGGCTCAGGCATTCGTCACAGATGACGGTCCTCCCCCTACTAGCGGTGGAGTACTTGCAGAGAGTCACGATGAGCTGAGCGCACCGGCTCCTAGCGGTTCTGATCTTGACGAAGCCGCTGCGTTTGACGATGCGACAGCGCCCGGCCCAGAAGACTTCTTTCACGAAGGAGTGAGCGACCTAAATGTTGCTCCACAACCGGATATGACAGAAATGACATTGTCCGATACTTCGGATGAGCATGTACCCATGCCAGACGAGTTTTACGATTCGGAACTGACCAACAACGTGATACCCGAGCCGAAAGAACAACCGGTAGCTGAGAAAAAAAAATCCACCCGGGCTAAGAAGTAGAATTGAACGGGTACTTAACAAGCCGATGCACACCTTCTACACTGCTGGTGTGCATCTTGTTATTTTTTACGGAGCCAACTATGAGCGGAGTATCGGCAGCCCCCAATCAATCCACCCTAACAGGCCAAGTGCTGGCAATTAGCCAGAATGAAAATGGTAAGCACCTGGTGAGTCTGCAGATCGAGCAGATCGATTGTCATTTTGGCCCATGCTTTGCCGAGCTAGGGGACCGTTTAGACTGCTTCACCTTTGACAAAGTCGATGAGCTCAAGGTCGGCAGCCAGGTACGGGTTCAGGCCGAATTTATCGGTGGACCACATCATCAGGAGTGCCAGCTAAGCGATATCAGCGCAGATTTTCATTAGTGCCTAAGCGCCGCTTGCCATACAGTAGACAATATTCGATGGCAAAAAACAAAAAGCCCCTTATGGGGCTTTTATATTGCTGTATTGCAAACCACACTGTGTCAAGTAGTGACTCAGTTGGCCTTATAAACAAGCTTTATTTCAGCTGGTAAGCACGTAAGGTTGTTACTTGCGCTGAGCTTGCGCCTTCGTCGCTCATCACAACACGTAAATGAACAAATTCACCGGTTTCAGCATCATTTGGCACAGTAGCAATCCACTGGCCGTCTTCATAAGACACGTCTGCGTCGATCCAATCTGACTCATTCAGTTTGGTAGAAACTGGACAGTAAGAGTAACCGAACACATAGCTCAGCAAACATTCCTGACCATAAGCATACTGAAGAGTCACTTCAGTCAGGCTGACATTATCAATGCTGTCCATTGCACCCGATAAAACAACCTTTGCGGGTTCGCCCGCAGCATAGCTGTTGTTAATATCCACAGGCAAATTAATTTGCGGTACCAGAATAGGTTGTGCGCCTTGTAAGTTTTGATCCGTCATAAAGGTAAAGATCCCCTGATAGAACGAACCTAGCTTGTCACCAATCGTTGAACGCTCTGCGACACCACGATTATAGTTACGTAGTTCAAGGCGAACTTCTGCACTTTCAACTGGCATGGTCAAAGTACCTGAAGATATATACGCACTTTCACCATTCACCCACAAACCATAAGCGGAGCTACCATTATGACCTGAAATAGCGTCATGGCCTGAAGCGTCACCAAACAACGGGAAGTTCCAAGTGATCAAGTTAGTATCACGGTGGCCTACTGCATAGGAGCTCGTATTCAAGCTCGCGCCTTTTGGTCCTTTCAACCAAGTTGTTTCTTCTTCACCGCCAGCGGGCATAATACGCGGGCCGTCAAAGTATGCGCCATCAGCTTGAATACGGTTGCCCGGCATCACAATATTGGTCCATGTATTTTTGCTGGTTGCCGTGTAGTATTCGTCACGTACAACTGGTGCAATTAACATTTGTGGGCTACCCGTTGAGTAAAACTCACCCGTGCTATTGGTTTGTGCCATCAAGTCACGGAACACGGGGCGCTCTTCACCTTGAGCGTGATACGCTGCGCTGATGTGATACATGTCTTTGTCATGCACACGAATCAAGCCCCCCTTGTTGTGACCATCAGTGATGTGGTGCAGCTGATAAGTATAAGGGGTTCTATCAACAGACGTTCCGGACCAGCTTATCTTGTTACGGCCTTCCTGAATTTCTGCAAATAGCATTTCACCTTCTTCGGCACTTAAGCCAACCACGGGCTTATTCGGAATACCGTAAAAAGCTGTTTTATAACGACCATGAGTGCCCGGACGATAGAAAAGAACACCAATTGAACCTTGGTCCAGTGCACCTTTTACCATGTATGAAGTCATGTAGTAAGGATGCTGGAACAAAGCAATTTTGCCTTCTAGGTCAAACTCGCTCCATACTGTACTGTAGTCACCTTCACCAACAGGCACCACTTCTGCCGTACCCTCACCATCAAAACCAACGGTAAGGCCTTGTGAAACAGTGCCTAACTGTTGGCCATTTTCCATGGTAAGTACAGCTTCTGGGGCTGTCGCATGAGTAGACACAAATGAACGGAAACGGCTGTCGTGGCCTTGTGACCAAAGGTACATGTCTTCCACATAATCCGGCATCAAATCAATCGCAGCCAGCTTCGCGACTTTGTTGTCATCCAGTGCGTAGGTGAAACCAAACGAGAAGCCTTGAGTTTCAATTGGCTTATCCGTTTTAAACGCCACTTTTTCTGCCATCCCAGCATCAAAAGTAAGCACCGTATCTGAAGTGACTTTGTGGTCAAGATACGCCATCTGTGCCGCAGACTCAGGCAATCCACCAAAATCAGAGTCATTGTCATAGGTTACAATGTGTGAGACAACACTGTAGTTACCTTTGGGAAGACTAATACTTGCTTGACCATTGCTAAAGTAAAGCGCACGGCCCCAATCATCTTCCTCATTGATGATATAAGCTTTAGACACGTTGGTTGCAGGCTTACCACGGTTATCGTACGCATTTAATATCAGTTGTACTTCCGGCGGTTGGATCATGAACGAAACAGGCACCGTAATTTGATCATCCGACTGACCAATGCTTACGCCTTTAATACGTCCGGTTATCGTGCCATACGCACCGTCGCGAAGCGCTACTTGTGGTTCAATCCATACAGGTACATCCACTGAACCATTCGCAGGCACAGTAACAGATTTAACCCCTAAACCAGCCAACGTCGCTGGCAATTTCGTTTTACCGTCTTCGCCGATCAGATCCAAACTCAACTTGTAGCTTACATCAGTGTCGCTGATATTGGTCAGCGTCACTGAAGCTTCTACGCTACCCGCTGATGCCACATCAACAAAGCGGCCTAGCTCAACGTTTGGCGCGGCAATAACAGGTTGAGTAATGGCACGGTTCACATCCATTGGGCCTGCGCCTTGCTCTAGTACATGGGCGTCATTGTCAAACACTGAAGAAGTCAGAACGCGTTTGAGTTGTACAGGAGACAGCTCCGGACGAGCCTGTAATACAATCGCCGCCCCACCAGCGACATGAGGAGCCGACATTGATGTACCCGACAAAGAGCGGTATGCATTGAAACCCACACCACCCGACGCTGCTGCCACTACATCGACCCCCTGTGAGCCGATATCTGGTTTCGCAGAGTGACCATCCGGTGACGGACCACGAGAAGAGAACACAGCCGTCTGGTTTTCACGATCCAGCGCAGCCACCGTTAAGGCACTTGGCGCACAACCCGGAGAACCGACGGTTTCACGGGTAAAGCTGTTACCGGCAGAGATAACAAACAGGGCTTGATCCCTAAATGCTTCAACCACATCAACCATTGGGCCTTCACAGGCAGTTGCTGAGCCACCCAGTGACATATTGACAATGTCTGCGCCACTTTCAACCGCCCAGATCATGCCACTAATAATTCCGTAGGTACTGCCGCCACCACTGTTGCTCAATACTTTACCGATTAAAAGGTCTGCACCCGGCGCCATACCTTCCCAGTAGCCATTCGATTCTGCGCCCGTACCCGCAATCGTTGAAGCAGTATGGGTACCGTGGCCATTTAAATCGTCAACACCGTTTGAAGAATAGGAAAAGTCTTTCGAACCAACCACCTGACCCTGTAAGTCACGGTGCTCAACATCGTAGCCCGTATCTAGTACTGCAACCGTGACACCTTCACCATTAAACGTAACCGCTGAAGGACCTAATGCGCCTGTTAAAGGCACGGTCGGTGTTAAAGTGGTACCTACCGATTGCTTGTGTCCATGTATCACTGCGTCAAGCCACACCCCTTCGATACGTCCGTCCTGTGTCAGGCTTTCCCACACTTCTGCGGCTTTATCTTTTTCGATACCAAATGCTGCACTGTCAATTAATTCGATTTCACCGGTTAGTGAAGTCCCCTCAATCACAATAGGTGCTGCAGCACCTGCAAGCGATCCATCTGCATATTCGATAATTACCGGGAGGTTATCTGAGCTCGCATCATCATAATTTGACTGGTATAACTTATTGATATTAAATAACTCTAAGTCAATGGCGCGAGAATCAACGAAAGGTTGAGCCTTAGCTGGCACCAAGTAGGTATCATTACCGCGTTTGAACACAGAAGTAACAATTTCTACCCCGTCTTTATTCAACATGCGAATACCACCGAGTTCACCGGTATTACTCACAACAGCACTGACTTTGTCCCCAGTAATCAGGGTAAACTCAACCCCTTTTGCTCCACCTTGTGCTACAGCCAATTCCGTTTCAGCTTGCGCGCAAAGTGACATGCTTGCACCTAATAACGCTAAACAATGCACAGCAACCTTGCTGCGCTTAAAGCGACTATTCATAAATTTCCTTATTTCTATATTTATACTCGATAGCTCTTTAACCTTTATTCCGTAAAGATTAAGAACCAAGTCCTTTTTATTTAAAACGCAGTACATACAGCCCCTGAGAATTAGGGGAAATTATTAACACATTACTTATTTAAGGTAAATAGAAGGTATGTCTTATGGCTTTCAAGAGTGAGGAATAGATTAAACATTAAGTGTTTAAAACAACTTTTGTATTTTTGTGAGACTAAAAGTACTAGCGTGCACAGAATGCACCCCAATCCATTGAAAAATAAAAACAATTTTCATAAATTAATTTTTTAACAAGATCATTAGGATGGAAATTACCATTCTATTTATTTATCAACACATAATTCACTCACCAAACATAACCTTTAGATCAGGAGAATATCTGAACAAAGATCAACTTATTAAATGTAATTTAGGGTGAAAGACAGTAATTATCGTTTTAAACGAAAAATTACATTATTCGTTCAGATATTCTTAGTTTTAGATTGATTGACAAGGCTATATCGTAAGGGATTTTTTAAGGGAGTGGTTTTTCTCCGCTTCATTGTGCATCAATATGATAGCCACCTTAACTATAATATTGATTAATAAATAATTTTTTAATTTCGACCAAACAGAACCATTGATGTGTAACGCCACCAAAATCGATAGCTTAAAGTGAAAGCCCCTAAATTTAATAAGCTTTATTCCGAAATCCACTTACGTTTCTAAAATGATTTATGACTTGTCAGTAAATGATAAACACGACAATATCCAGATCTAATTCACTCAAATTCGAAAAGAAAAAGGCAAGAAAAATTAAGTCCTGTTAATTTGTAAAAACAGAGTAAATGACAGAATAATATTTTGGTTAGATTTAATCAAAAACGCCGAAATGTACCTAGCAACGATTATTAATAGTGCTACAAATCATCCCTAACGATGTTATTCACCACCATTATTTCGTTTAATTGGTGCAACTTTTAAGGGCATAAGCTTTAAATTATTCAGCACACTGCCTCCTTCAACGGAGACCACTGAAATATCATTGTTTGATGGACCACCAAAATAAAGATTAGAAAGCGAGGCCTGGCCATCGTTAACAAACACTTCAATAGAGAATGTATCAACAATAATATCTAGCTTCAGACTACCGTTGTTGGCACTAACCACCGCCTTACGTTCCTCACGATATACATCAGGCATCAAGCTTGCTATTGCATCCTGATCACGTCTGATAAACACCGTTTTGTCTGCAAAGTTATATCCAACGATGGCATATTGCCCCCCCTTGCCCATAAGGCGAAATTGAATCTCGCTAGCATCAGAATGTGTGTCGATATCGGAGGTGATTCGATACGCATCCGAGTTGGGTCTAGGGAAGACGGTCTTTGTGGTTTCAGAGACTTCGACTGCCGAGCGAGTATAGGCATTCCCTTCCAACTTAGAGATGGCATCGATTGGCTTGGATAAAAGCACTGACTCTCCATCGACCGTTCTGAGTTGTATTTGACGTACGATAGAGCTCGCAGCGCCATGCCATTCTTTCGTAGGCAACTTCGTTGCATAAGCCCAATTATTTAGCCAGCCGATCGCGTACCGAGAGTCAAGACGTTGTTTCGTTTCCTGGTCGGTATTTGCCCACGATACCATCGCATAAAAATCAGCACCAGCATCAAGCCATTTGGGCTCATTACTCTCTGGCGTAAATCGTTTTCCATCCCAATCACCAATCCAGTAGGCTGTGCCGGTGGTTTTCCCTTTTTTAAAACCATTCGCTCCGGATGCAAGTACCCATCGAATATTATTAGGGTCACCATCAAGCGAGAGCTGAAACAGATCAGGACACTCCAAAAGACCAAGATCATTGCGCTGGAAATCGGATTGATAGGTCCAGCGTTTAAGATCTGGGGAGGTATAGAAGCCGATTTTGTGCCCTTCAGCAAGCGCCATGAGCCATTGACTATTCTCCTCATCCCAAATGACTTTTGGATCTCTCCAATGTTTCGATCCAGGATTGTCCATAATGGGATTGTCTTTATACTCTTTAAAGTGGTAACCACCATCCGTTGAAACAAAGAGCGACTGTCGCTGAACCCCTTCGTGCTGTTGAGTGACAATTGCAATCACGGCATCTTTACCAAAACCAGCTGTATTGTTGCTATCCACGACGGCGCTGCCCGTTTGTATATCCCCAAGGCCGTTTTTGTATTTGTGGATAGCAACTCCCTGCTCCTGCCAGTGGACCAGGTCTTTTGATGTCATATGGTACCACTCGGTCCCGTTTCCATTCGGGTAGTCAGCGTTATACAGATAGTAGTAATGCCAGACACCGTCAATCAGCAATGGACGCTGAGGATCGTTCATCCAGTGTCTGTTAGGAGTAATATGTATTGCAGGGCGGTAGGGAGACCATTTAACCGGGCGCGTAAACGGAGATAATTCTGAAGATGTATGTTCAACAAACGATGGTGAACTAGTCACAACACCAGATGCCAGCAATGCACAGAGAGTGAAAGCAGTTCTGCTAGGCCTTACGCCCATCAATGAATTTATATTAAAGCGCATAACCCTACTAATTATTATAGAGGGGCGGAAAAGCCGCCCCTCTCATTTAATGGAATACAGAACTTAATAAGTTCTACTTAAGTGGTTTCCGGATAACACCGCTCGGATTGACGTTCACACCCGCTGGAATATCAGCCCAGCCGCCTAATCCATTTGTTCCGTAAGAGTAATCAACCTCTGATTTCTCTCCATCAATCAGGACCTTGACAGTTGGCGCCAACGTACCACCGCGACGGAAATTTTCTTTAACGCCAACGGTATCAATGAATGATTGAATCAACCCACCAGGCATCACATAGTGCGAATAAGACTGGAAGTGGCCCGCTGGTTGGTTATAGTCTGGATCGTAAGGTGTTCCTGGGTAGAAATTCAGGTTAGTTGGGTTACCAAGCACTAAACCAGAGCCTTGGTTCATTGGCTGGTAATCACTACGAATACCATCACCAACAAAGCCATACACCCCTTCAGGACCTGTGATACCATTTGCAAATGTTGTGCTGTGGCTAATAGTGAACAGGTAGTATTTACCATCTTTTTGATAGATTTGAGGGCGTTCGGTCTGGTCAGTAACACAGTTAGCCGACAGGATAGGTGGTAAAAACTCCCACTCAGTAAGGTCTTCATTGGTTGCTCGTGCTAAACCAACGTTACCAATCTGGAAAGTCGCACCCGATGCATTCACTTCTCGCACTGTTTCTGCATAAGGGTCACCAACTTGGTATCCCAGATCTTCCTCGGTACATTTAGCCGAACCCCTTTCCATTGCGGAGTTCCCCTCAAACACCATAAAGGTTTCACCTGGGTGAGCAGGATCTTCAAAGGTGAACGGGTCACGGAAGTTAAAGTAAGGGTTTTGTTCAGCAGTTTGATAGTAAGTACCGTCTGCTTCCAGAAGATTAATCACTTTATCGAATCCAGTGAACTTCACGCCATTTTTATTCGCGTGTATCTTGCCGACACTCAGTGCGATACGTGGGTCGTATGGCTTGATGTCATTACCCGCTGAGTCGCGATAGAACGCTACATCAGTAAAGAAAAGTTTGACCTCACCACCTGGAAAAACTCGTGCAGAACCAGACCATTGTGTTTGATGGCTGAATGACTGATCCTCAAAGATTTCCCCAGTTACCCCTTCATCAAAAACAAGACCACCGTAAGTCCATCCACCGTTTTCCGGACGCTCTTCCGCTGGAATGCCCGCAGGGCGATAGAAGTAGCCGATCTTCGCAAACTGGTGGCGTTCATCAAAACCTAGGCTTCGATCTGCAACAAGCGAGAAAATGACTTCCTGGCCATTAATACTGTATTGGTTCGCATCTGCATCAGTTAATGGCCATGAATCCCAAACCCATACCTGCTCGTCAGACATATCTGGAAAGTCCTGTGGAACACTCGGCATGGTGTACTCTTGTGGCATCGAGTTTTCACGCGATCCCGCCATAGGGTCAGACAAGCGCTTAAGTTGGCGCGCGTCAGCTCTAGTCCACTTAGCCGTAAAGTTACTATCAGGAGAGTAAGCTTCTTGAGTGTGTACTGTAGGCTCAGGACCTGGTTGAAGCTGAGCTGCGAAACCCACCGGGCTCACCGCAGCTGAGCCGATTATCATGCCTAATATCGGCACTCCCGCTTTAATTTTTGTCGAACGCATTTTACTTACCTGTTAATAAAAAATATCAAATGTGCAATTTTCCAGACGTGGTTAACCCTCAGTCATGTCATAAACTAACAACGGAAAACCATTCAACACTTCTAAAAATCACCCAAATATCGGTAACGTTCCCGATTTTAGATAAAACATAGCCATTCACATCCAAACTAAATCAAAAAATGACCGAATGCATTCGTGAATGAAAACACCAAACCGAAAGTTTGATATTAAGATACGAATAAATTTAATTAGTCGAAATACAAAACTGGCGGTCCCGCTATCATAGGAAATTTCCGTTAGATCGGAGACTTTGCGTCACCTCCTTTCAGAGGTTTTGCCTTTTCAGTCAAGCACCTTACAAAAGGAGAGATGATGAACTGATTGTGGGGAAGCCTTTGCTATCCACGCGAAAAATCATAGCAATGAAATATTACAATTCAAGAACAACAAGGTTAAGCCCATAAAACTCTGACAATAGCCTTACGCCAAAAAGCTTTTATCTATGAATGCTGCTGCCTAACCAGACCTTACTGAGGCTGACTTGTATCCGGTTACAATTAATCTACACAGAAAATTCATCACGCTTTCCTACACATACCAACCTATTTGCATAAAAATTAAATTTTCATGACAAACAATTATTTATAAACAAAATAAGAACAAAAAGTAGGCACCAGACAATTTTTAAACTTAATACCCCCCTAACCATTGGGAGCGTTACCATAAAGAATTTAAGCAACTCGGGTAAGCTACGCTACGCAAGCGACGGCCATAATTTCCACTTCACCAACTTTCTTTACTGGAAATCTCTGATATGACTACGCGAAACACAAAGAAATATTTTATATCTGCTCCTCAACGCTCAGCCTTAGATTTATCAAATAGGGAGGATTTATAACCTGACTCTCTTGATAAAATAATCAGAATCAATCGGAAGATGGGCATTCACATGGACAAACGTCAAAAGCAGCAGATGCAATTTGAAAAGAGTGGGGAAAATCTCATTGTTGGCAGTATTGCAGATTGCCCGATATCTCCGGACCAATTGGCGCTAACGACGGAAGCATCTCCTTATGTTGTCGAAGCATTTCAGAGTGGGTTAACGGCTGAAGTATTTCGAGTTCGGTTTGGCGGAAAAGACTACACCCTGAAAAAGAAACGCCCAGAGGCCAAAGTACAGAATCTCAATGGTCAGCTTTCGTTTCTGAATGAAGTACAACGTCGTTTCGATTTGCAAAAACGGAAAGATTCTCCGCACACATCCGTGGACTTCGAATGCATCGTTCCGACGGTTTACGCTGATTATCGCTTAGGCATCATTCTCTCTGAATGGATTGAAGGAAAACCCGTCAGCGACATATCCTCCTCATTGCTTTATCAGCTGTTCTCGACATTGTCAGCTTGTGAAAAAAGTGGTCTGTTCGAGTGGGATCTGTGCAGCGGCAACCTGCTTGTGGATAACGACCATAAGCTCTGGCTGTTCGACTTCGGCTACATGTACCCCTTCAACCCGTTAACTGAGCTCAATAGTGATGGCCTTAACGCGCCAATCTTTCAGTTTTGTGAACGTTTTGAAACCCGATTCCTATCGGGCTGGCTTGTGAAGAAAAATTGTTCACACCTAGAGTCATTAGCTCTGTTCAAAAATGTTAAGCATGAAGCGCTTACTGTCTTGCTTGAGCAATGTAAGTGGTTACGCAGGAACGAGGCAAGTTCAGCAGTCTTAAGCTACAAAGAAGCGCTAGTGACTAAATACCAAACCGCGCTGCAGAGTGAAGAGGCTTTAGAGGCATTGTTTGTTGTAGAGATGTTCCGCTCTCATTGTATGGATATTGAGGATGACATTGATGGTAGAAGTTGTACCGCAACGACACTAAAGCGCGTCAATACGGTTCTTGAGATGGTAAACGATCATTATGATTTCCTCAGCGAACAAGGTGCACTGTTCTACCAAAATGAAGGGAAATCAAAGCAAGAACTCATGGACTCCTACCGCGAAAAACTTGCTTTGGTGAAGGAATATCAGCTCAGCGAAAGTCACCAGTAACCACTTAATAGCCCAAGTAAAAAGTGCGTCCTCTCACTTGGGCTAAGTGACTAGTGAACAACTTATTGGGTTGGATTGAGAATGATCGTTGTACGTTTTGCTTGCGGCCCAAATACTGATCGCGCGCGCGATTGAACCTCTTCCAAAGTAATGCCTTTAGCCGTGTCTTCGACATTCAGTAACACATCGAGCCCATAGTCGTGCACCAGATAACGGCCATATGCCCACGCTCGCTGGTTCGGCCTGTCTTCCATACCCTGCATGGCGACCACCAACTGCTTCGCCGCGATATCGAGCTCTTGTTGGGTAATATTTTCCGCCAAATCATCAAAAATTTTATTTAGCTGGCTGTCCATTATCGCTACATCTTTCGGATCGACTTGCGACTCAAAGATCCAATCTGATACTTGCTCACGATCCTGTATCATCGGGTAAATACTCGGATTGTAATCCAGACTTAGGTCTTCACGTAATTGATCTAATATACGTGCGGTACTGATGCGTTTTAGGATATCGACAACCATGGTGTCTCTCCCACTTTGAGCATCGTCATTGGCGTTGGTCAAGCGCTGCAAGTAAAGTGAGGACGGCTCATGGCCATCAGTTATCACCGTGCGGGTCGGCCCACCGGATCTCAGCGCCACGCGGTAATCAATTTGCTTACTCGGGCTCATTTCGATAGCAGCAATATACCTGCGCAGCAGAGGCTCAAGTTGCTCTGGTTCTACATCTGCCACCACCACCATCTTGAAACCGTTATTGAACTTAAATAAACGCTTGTGTACCGCAAATATCTGTTCCGTAGTAACGCTCTCGACACCGTCGCTGTCCAAAATACGATGGCGACTTTCCGGCAGATAAGCATTTTGATTGGCTTCCTGAACCAACTTTCCCATTGGTGATTCAAAAAACGCGCGACGCTGCTGTTTAAATTCTTGCTTTACCGCTGTCAGTTGGCGTTCATCAACCTTTATTTCTGTGCTCAGGTTATAAATGGCATTCAATGCATTTTCCAACTGTGTTTTTTGTGTGGTTACTTTTACGCCGTGACTGGTGGTATCTAGCATCGGGACAATAGAAATATTGTTGCTACGTAAGTAACTGTCTAACTCAGATCCTGAAAAGTCCCCTAGCCCGCTTCTTACGGTTGCCATGGTTGCTATCTCATAAGCTGGGTAAAGCAGCTTATCTACTGCCGCTTTTCCGCCTTGGCTTGCAAAGTAAATGTAAGCGCGCCCACCCGATTTTTCATCTTTTTGGAACCATACATCCACGCCATTAGAGAGCGTGTAGACCTCAAACCCTCCCGCTTCTTTGCGAGCGCTGATAATGCTGCCTTCTTTAACTGGCTGAAGGAAACCACCCGCTCTCGCTTCCATCGACAATGGTTTTTCTCCGGGTTGGAAGTAAGCCGTATTCAGAGATGAAAATACATCGGAAAACTGCGCGCGCGTTTCATTTTTACTCATCCCGATGGAAAAGCTCGGCGGCAAAGATAACAGCTCTGTAATGTGAGTATTCACACTTGCTAACGTGGCGCTGCCGAGAAACATTGCCAAGCTCTGAGCATAACTCTGTTTAGACTGGCTGACGCTGTTTTGCTCTAACTGGAATACACGCGCATCAGCGTAGCTATTTGGTTTACGCTTGCTCCAGTCGGAATCCAGATTGGTGAGTTCACCTTGCCAGTTGGCCATAATACTGTCTAATTCCGCTTGCGTTACTCCATAATCCCGAAGCGACGTTAACGCATTGACAAACAGGCTGTGCATTTGATCACGTCGCTCTGGCGCAAATGAAATACCAGCAGACATCATGCGGTGGTAGTTGGAATAGTAAGGCTGAGCATACGCATACTGAAAGGGGACGGCTGCATCATTGAGAGCCGTAATAAGTCTCTGTTGAATTAATTGTCCAGCGACTTCATCTAGCCATTCCTGATGCTGTTGTTCGACGGTTTGACGTCCTATCGCTTCTCGTTCAATAACAAGATGCAAGCTGGGTGATTCTATGGAGTTACTTGGCAGGATTTCATTGTTAGTGTTTACCCGAATATCACGGCGTTTTTTGACAACAACATCTGACGTGCTTTTCCAACTGGAAAAGGTCTTGTTAATGTCGTCAGAAAGAGCGTCGATATTTACATTGCCAGTCACGATAAGTTCAGCGTACTGAGGCTGATACCACTGTTGATAAAAGCTTTTCAACGTAGCTGGCGTCGCCTTTTCTATCGAGTCTCTTGTACCAATAGGATCATGCTCACCATAGGGTGTACCTTCCACCGAAGCTTGATACGCATTCAAAGCAAAGGGCTTGTCATCCGGGTTTGCCCGACGCCACTCGCCTAAGATCACACCTTTTTCTTTTTCCACTTGGGTTGGTGAAAACGTCAACCCATCGCCAATATCTCGCATCCAGATTAGTGCGTCTTGCAATTGACTGGGGTTCGCAAGCTCCAGTTTGTATCCTGTTTGCTGATAGGTCGTGAAAGCATTGATGTCCGCGCCAAAACTCCCTCCAGACTGCTCGAATAATCTTATCGCCTCATTACCAGAAAAGTGCGTACTGCCATTAAACGCCATGTGCTCAACAAAATGCGCATATCCTTTTTGGTTTTCTTGCTCTTGGAACGAACCAATATTCATCACCATTCGAACCGAGATCTCTTGGTCTTGTGTCGGGTAAACATGGTATCTCAATCCATTCGGTAGCTGATTAACATACCAGTTACTGTCAGCCTGAATCTTTGTCGAATGAGGGGTAACAGCACATCCCGACAATATTAACGTCGAGGCTAACAAACTATAGCGCATAACAATGATCCGAGATGATGACTATGCAATTCAAACTCTCTCTCGTCGCATAGCCTTAATATGAGTGATGGGGTCTTCGGCTTAAATCCGTGCTCCAGATCCCGCTTTAGCTGTGGTTCATGTCCAATTGAATTCAAGGTGGAGGACTGCAAACGTAGCCACTAGCTCAAGTTCAAATTCAAGAAAACTAATGCAAGTGTAGGTCAAAACGAACGCTCTCTCCGAGTCTGTCGAGCTTGTCGAAAGTCTCAACAAAAAAGCGATGACTTTCTCCTTTGAAGTAAAGCACCAGGTTGATTCTATCGCCTCTTCCAGGCGTCGATACTGCAAACTGAAAACCTGTATGTGTTCTCTCACAAAGCAATAAACACGGCTTATCGACCTCTAGAGTCACACCTTCTTGCGCATCAGACTCTGGTATTTCAATACGGCCCGCATGGCGAAAAGCACAGCCAATATTGTCCTGATAAACCACCGCCTGAAGCGTAGGCGTATTCTCTAATATCTTAACATACGGTTGAGCGGCATAACGTTTTGTCTCTGCTAATGAAGCCCCGGGCAAAAGCGTGTATTCATAACAGGCATTTTTAGGTTCGACACCATGGTCAATCGACAAGTTAAACACTCTGCCACTCATTTTGTCTGCACTTAAGTGAGCATTAATTCGCTGCCAACTGCCTTGTTGCATGTAACTATGTAAGTGAGCATTCACATTACCGAGAACATAACCCACGTCAGCATGATGCAGCCAACTTTTGGCTTCAACTGTCGTCGACTCCTCATCCAGTTCTGTACCATTTACACAGACAGGGGATTGATAGTGACACTGGTTAATGGTGGTCAATATCGGCTCAGGATGCTCTGAATGAATCCCCGCCCCAAGAGCAATAATCGCCCCATCACAAAAGAACCAAGATTTTAGTCCTTGGGTTTGCATCACATCCAGCTCGAAACTGGTGATCCCCCAACGACCATTGCTGACGCCGCCCGTCCAATCCGTTTGTTGTTCTATTTTTCCCCATTCATGGGCTGGTCTGACAATTTGTGGACACGTCACACCCGGAATCCTAGCCCAATCCCAATAGGGATAGATATCGTGGTACTCATTACCTGTCACACCAATATTCATACTGCCAAAACCCAACCAATAACCCATAAGGTTCTCCTGATTGCCGGTTTCAATCGGTTTAATGCGACAAGAGTTGGCTTTCACAGACACCGCGTATTTATTATTGACCATAACCGCGTAATCAGAACGCCAGAAGTGTTTAAACCCAGCAAAAGGATAGTCATGTCCCTGAAGATGCTCGAGATATCGTTGAAGTTGAAGGCGATAATCCGGGAACAAAGCCAGCAACATCTTAGCTTGAGTTATCAACATCGTTCGGCAGTGCATTTTCTCCAAGTCAGGTTTGGCGATAGCTCGGCCGCAGGCGTTGTAGTCCCAGCGTCCGGTTCGGGTCATCCACACCGAGCCTTGCAGATAGTAAGCCAATAACAAACGTTGCTGCTGTGATGAAAAACGGAACCGAGTCTGCGCACAAACATAAGCCCAGGGAAGCGCAACATTGAGAAACGATTCACCATAGCCGCCATTTTGTAATTGCGGCCCATGCTGTTGATAGGAGAAATCAGCCTGTATGCCCTCTTGGTGAGTAATGGCAATCGTTTCTGCTATCGCTTCCATCGCCTTTGCAAAAAGTGTTTCATCGCGTTCTAACAACCCACGATAGGCCATTCCATTGGCAAGATCGACACGATTTGCCCCTGTCATCGAAACGTTATTGGGCAGGTCTTCAATCAACTGATTGGTTAATGCCTCGCTAAGCTCTTCATTGAGCAACAGAGCGATTGGCCCAATGAGTCGTTGCTTACCGATTTGGTTCCACCACCAGTTCCAGTTCGTTGGGTTTATTTGATACCAATACGCCAAGGCCTGTTCAGCAATAGAACGCGCCTTTAAGCAGCGCTGACAACGGTATTGGCAAGCGAGAACCAGCACACGCTGCAAATACGTGTGAATGATTTGTCCATTATGCACGGCGTCTGACAACTGGATATCTGGCCACCCAGAATGAGGAGAAAAAGTGGTTTGCCACTGCGCTATTTGTAGTTTCCAGTCCTGTTGTGTTTGAAGAGACAATTGCTGGTCAACAATTGTTTGTGACACCTTACGTCGGATATGCATCAAATGTTGTGAATACATGATGCGAATAACTCCTTGATTCAGCCAAAAGGGAGGATTCAACAGTCAACCTTGTTCACTGTCAGGAAATAAAAAAGAAGGTGCTCTCACACCTTCTTTGACTTGGTTAGTTATCGAACCAACACCACTCATACGGCTGTAAAGCCAATTGCTGTGGTTCACCCTGCGTATTAAATACCGTGACCTGCTGCTCTTGATTGGTGAAGTTTACGGCTGTGGCTTTATTAGTCTCTGGATAAAAAGCGACATCGACAAACGGATTATTCGACAGCCATGGATGAGAAACCGTCTCTTGCTGAGTTAGCCATAACAGAGTGTGTTGCAGCAAACGAGCGTTTTCCATACTGAATGGCAAGTTACCCAGATACACAGCTCGGCCAGCTCCGTATCCGCGCGCCGTTAACGCCAAATGTTGTCCTTGCGCTGCCAATACCGTCAAGTCATCCGCTTGAGGATACACATAGCTTGGGTTACCGAAGTCCTCGTCACCCTTAATGAACTGACTTAAGTAATGGTTCTCTGCGATTTGCAGTGGCATCGCGACACGTCCCATCGTCAGGGAGGTTTCTTTCTCTAATCCAAATACATCGCCAAGCTGGAAGTAACGACCATTTTTCTGCCATGCCGAAGGCTCAGATACACCCAGTAAGCCACCACCTTGAGCAACAAACTGACGCAGTGCAACAATGACTTTAGGATCATCCCAACACTCACCACCACTCCATGCAGAGTTCGCATCACCTGTGTTGATGATAACTTTGATCTCCGGGTCGATGCCTTTTTCTGCAATGTCATCAAAGCTAATGAACTCAACGTCAAATGGCAATCCAGATAGACACTCAAGGATATTGTTGCCTACCAGTTCCATCACATCAGGACGTGGTGGGACGTAAAAACGTTGGTCGCGTGCTTGGTTTTGCAGCCAGCTACGCGCGGCGCCCCATGCGCTCAATACCGCAACTTTGCCTGCTACTTTTTTCGATTCACTGCGTTGTGTGTACTCGAGATAATCACCAAACTGACTTGAGATTTCAGTCACATGGTCAATGAAGTGCGGGAACTGATTCGCAAGCGACAAGTAGCCGCCATAGCCAATTCGATCTAACGGCTTTTGCAACATGGCACGGCGAATCTTAGTCCAGTTAGACATAGACTCAACAACAGGATCATTACCCTCGCGGAATACATCCGGGAAGAAGTAAGGGTAGAAGCGCGCTTCGCGAATCTGATCACCGCATGAATCCGTTAAACGACGTAGTGCTACGCCATCTTCTACCGCGCCGACATTGATGTCGATACCGATCTTTTGATAGCTCTCAAGGAATGGTTCCGTCCCAATCCAGTGATCACCTTGGAACATCGCCGTCTTTTTGCCTGCTTGATGGGCCATGTTGACTAACTCTGCCGCAAACTCCACAACGAATTCTTGAACAAAGGTCATCCAGTCTTGGTACTGCTTAGAAGGCACTTTATAAGTACCGTTGTAGTAACCAGCATCAACAAAATCTTCTGGAGACAATTTATAGCCAAAGCGCTTTTCAAAATCTTCTAACGCTCGAGGGCTCACGGTTTCGCCATAACCGGTCCAATCTCGATAGATGTCTTGGTTCTTTTCGCCCGTATCAATGACAAACAAAAATGCAAAGGTAGTGAATCGAACCACTGTAGTATTCGGATGCGTTTCTAACCAGTGTGCAAAATGGTTTAACAAATGCGCACGGCATTCTGGGTGATATGGGTCAAGACTCTTAATTCGAGGGCCTGTCCAATCGTTGGTCAACGCGTTGTACATAGAGACACTGTCCCAGACTTGGCGCGCCATAAAGGTAATCGTGTACTCGTGATAAGGGATCGCATCATAGATATCGATGCGCTGGTGTTCTGGATCAAAATCCCACTGCTCAGACGGGAGCACTTCGTTCAACGTACGATTTCGGACTTCCCACCATAACTTGGGATCGCTATCGTCATCCAACTCATATTTGTCTTTGCTGTAACCATCAAGTGGGTGAATTAAGACGTGATCACTCATCGCCGTCACAGGGAAAGACATCAGATATTTACGATGTAAGTATTCTGGGTGCTGGTTGGCGTACTCCTGATCTGCACGCACAAGACACATCACCGAATAGATGTCGCTGTCTTTCTCAGCCAATGAATCTGGCATGGTTGTGCCGTCGCTATCGCGAAGAGCATCCGCTTGCCAACGCTGGTATAAATCCAGTACTACTTCTTCCTGCCCTTCTTCAACAGGCAGGGTCATATGACCTTTACGAGAGGCAAATTGGGTCATGATAGGCTCCAAAAAGTTGGGAGAGACGGGGGAGTTTTTCTCCCCCTGAATGGAAAATCGAGTGTGCTTACCAGAAGAACTTCTGATAACCGTTTGCGCGCATTAAAGCTTCTAGATAGTAGTAATCACCATAAGGCAACATGTTGTCGCATAGGCCAACTTTGACAAACGAAGCACCATGTGCGAGCAAGCCAAGAGCTGATTCATCGCCCGTTAAATCACAACTATTCATCAGACCTTGCAACAAGAAATTACCCCAATCTCGGTACTGCTGCGCTTCTTGTGGGTCTTGAATACACTGAGAAATCAACAGTAATCCCGCAGCAGTAATCGCGCCCGCGGAGCTATCTTTATACTGAATCTCTTCACTTGGTAGCGAGTAGTCCCAGACAGGAACCCCATCGTCGGTGATTTGTTCTACCGCGTAGCGGGCTAATTTCTTCGCCAGCGTTAGAAATTTCTCGTCTTGAGTGTATAGATAAGTTTGCGCAAAACCATGAATTGCCCATGACTGTCCGCGAGCCCAACAGGAATCATCCGCGAAACCTTGGAACGTCTCACCTTTAATCGGCTCCTGTGTGACAGGGTGGAAGTTAAATGAGTGATAAGTCGAGTAGTCATCACGCACAATATGCTTTGCTAGAGTCTCGCTGTGTCGAGTTGCCGCTTGCGCATAAACCGGAGAACCTGTCACTTTTGACGCCCAAAATAGTAACGCCGTATTTTGTAGCGAATCGATGATCGATTTACCTTGAGTAATTTCAGGGCCGAGAGGATGAGTGTCATTCCACGCAACGATATAACCACCAATCTTGCGGAAACGATGGATAAGGTGATCAGCGGCGCGAATTGCCATCATTTTTGATTCTTCATCGCCCGTCAGTTTGTAATCGGCCACGCAGCTTAAGCTGTATTGGAAACCTAAGTCGTGATCTAACCAGAATGGGTCAAGCAGCATGTCGGCAAAATATTGTTTGCGCAACTTGGCACTGTTTTTAAACTGCTGATCAGCCGTCATTTGGTAGCAGAGCCATAACTCGCCTGTCCAAAACGACGAAACCCAGTCAAACTGGTCGCAGTAATCCCATTGGTGCTCCGACGTACCAATTTTTGGATTACGCTCACCAATTTTAGGAATATTACGCTTAATCGCTTCTACTACCGTGGTTAGATGGTTCACCACTTTTGTTTCGTCCAGTGTGCCTGGCAACGGACGCAAAGTAATCGTTTCACTCATACCGAAATTCTCTTAAAACCTTTGTAATGCAAACTCAGGGTTATGCTCGATGATATATCTATAGTTTACAGTGATACTTTTCTATAAACGCATAACTCGCTCACATTTTTAAAACATCATTTCATTTTAAATGTTAATTTCAAAAAAAAGCTGACAGTCAGCTTCCTCTTACGGCGAATTATCAAGTTATCCAACCGCCATCAAACTTTATGATTCAGCCTTTCGGAGAAGCGTTTCTTCTCCGAACTACGCTAAATTAACTCTGTTTGTAGTGAACATCTGAGGCATTGCGTAAGCGCTCTGCCGCTTGTTCTGGCGTTAAGTCGCGCTGGCTCTCGGCTAGCATTTCGTATCCCACCATAAATTTTCGTACTGTGGCGCTGCGCAGTAATGGTGGCAAAAAGCTTGCGTGTACTTGCCAATAAGCGTCTGGATTTCCGCCGATAAACGGTGCACCATGCCAGCCCATTGAGTAAGGGAAGGAACACTGGAAAAGGTTATCGTACTTAGTGGTTAACAACTTAATGGTCTTAGCAAGATCAGCCTGGGTCTCTGGTGTCATTTCCGTCAATCGACTTAGCTTAATTTTTGGCAAGACCAGCGTTTCGAACGGCCAAGCTGCCCAGTAGGGAACCAATGCCACCCAGTAATCACTCTCGACAACAATACGCTCGCCAGAAGCCACTTCACGCTGCACATAATCCAACAATAGAGGACGATGGTGTCGTTCAAAATAGTGCTGCTGCTGTTGGTCTTTTTTTGCCACCAAGGTTGGTACAAAACTGTTTGCCCAAATTTGACCATGCGGGTGAGGTTGAGAGCAGCCCATGCTTTCACCCTTGTTTTCAAATACTTGTACCCAAGGGTAATGCTGGCTGAGTTCTGCCGTTTGTTCCATCCAAGTGGAAATCACAAATTCGATTTCTTCAAGGTTCAATTCTGGCAATGTGCGACTGTGATCAGGCGAGAAACAGATCACGCGGCTTTCCCCTTTAGCACTATGAAGTTGAAAAAGAGGATCATCGTTTACCGGAGCATCAGGGGTTTGCTCTGTGAGGGCGGCAAAGTCGTTCTTAAAGACGAACGTACCTTGATAATTCGGATTCACATCACCGCTGATTCTAGTATTTGTTGGGCACAAAAAGCAGTTATCGTCATAGCTTGGCAGGCTTTCAATACTGAGTGCTTCTTGTTGCCCCTGCCACGGTCTTTTTGCGCGATGAGGCGACACCAGCACCCACTCGCCCGTAAGGGGATTAAAACGACGGTGAGGATGCTCTGCAACATCAAATGATTGAGACATAATGTTTCCTTAAAAATTAAGATTGGTAACCATTCGGATTGCGCTGCTGCCAGTTCCAACTGTGCTCAACCATATCCATTAAATCGTGATTCGCGCTCCAACCAAGCTCTTGTTCAGCCTTATCCACTTCGGCAAAACACTGAGCAATATCACCCGCTCTTCGAGGCTCGATGCGTACAGGCAACTCTCGGCCCAACACCTTATTCATCGCGGCAACCATATCTAATACACTGACACCGTTACCCGTTCCTAGGTTATAGACATGCAACCCGCTGATATAACCGCGCCCTTCTAGTGCCGCCACATGGCCTTCTACGAGATCCTGCACATGAATGTAGTCACGCACGCCAGTACCATCAGGCGTTGGGTAGTCGTTTCCGAAAATAGACAGAGTGTCGCGTCGTCCAATCGCCACTTGAGTAATAAACGGCATGAGGTTGTTGGGAATGCCTGTTGGGTCTTCACCAATTAAACCGCTAGGGTGAGCCCCGATCGGATTGAAATAACGTAACAGAGTGATACTCCAGTCCGGGTTGGCGGTGGAGAAATCTCTTAAACAACTTTCGACCATATGTTTACTGGTGCCATATGGGTTAGTCGTCGCACCGGTTGGAGCAGATTCTTCAATAGGGACAGTTAAAGGATCGCCATATACCGTAGCGGATGAACTGAAGATCAAGCGGTAAATATGTGCGGCTCTCATCGCAGCCAGTAAATTCAGCGTACCTGAGACGTTGTTTTCGTAATATTCGAGCGGTTTAGCCACCGATTCGCCCACGGCTTTTAACCCGGCGAAATGCATCACGGCACCGATTTTGTGCTGTTCAAAAATACAATCAAGCACTAAGCGATCGCGAATGTCTCCCTTATAGACAACCAATGGACGCTCGATCAACTTTTCAATACGAACTACGACCTGAGGGTTACTGTTGCTGAAGTTATCCAACACAATCGGTTCATGTCCTGCTGCAGCCAATGCGACACACGCATGACTGCCAATATAGCCGCAGCCACCCGTCACTAATACTTTCATGAATTACCTCTTACAAATTAGCTTTAACAATGGCGTCAATCGATCAGAAAATTGTTCTTCTCGTACCGACGTTGCACCATTTAACAGTGATGCTTTGGCGTTAGCTTTAAAGCGACAGAAATAGACGCTCCGCCCACTGGTTGACACATAATCATCGAGCATCTGCACGCCGAGATGATCAATGAAGTTGATCCCTCTTCCTAAAATAATCAATTGCTTAGAACTTATTTTCTGTAACTCTTGATGGAGATATTGAACGCAACCAAAAAAAATCGAGCCATTGATGCGGATCACTGCGATATCTTGCTGATCATCAATATCCAGCTCATCGCAACTTAGCAATTCGATAGTGGGACGCGACGTTCTGCGCAGATAGAAGAAGAGCGAGGCTGCAACGCCAACATAAATAGAAAGTTCAAGGTGAAGAAAAATCGCTGCTAGGCTGGTCACCGCCAAAATAAATATTTCTTTACCATCATGTTTTGCAATCACTTTGATGTGATGAACATCCACTAGGTTCCACGCAACAACCAGCAACAAGCCGCCCATGCCTGCAATCGGTATATAGGCCGCATACGGAGCAAACAGCACCATGATGATTAATAAGAACACGCCTGCAAAAACGGCGGCTAGTGGGGTTTGCGCACCGCTACTGTAATTCACGCCACTGCGGGTGAAAGAGCCTGAGGAGACATAACAAGAGAAAAACGAGCCAACAATGTTTGAGAGTCCCTGCCCGATAAACTCCTGGTTACTATCAAGCTGCTGGCGAGATTTCATCGCGACCGAACGGCTAATTGAAATCGCTTCAACCAAACCCAACATCGCTACAGCGAAAACACCGTCAAGCATGGTAGATAAGTGGCTAAAACCAACAAAAGGAGAAGACAGGCTTAAATAGTTACTGCTTACTTGGCTAACCATCAATACCTCGTTACCGGTATGATTCATCCAAGTAGCAAACCCCATCGCCACCAAGGTTGCCATCAACATATGAGGTAGTTTGGGCCAAATGCGTTTGCACAACACACAAACAGCGATGGTAATGCACCCCACCAGCAGCTCTTTGCCATTTAACATATTGATATTGCTGACAAGCAGAATAATATTTTCAATCGCGGTTTCGCCAGAGTCGTATTGCAAACCCAACACATGCTTTAGCTGGCTGACTCCGATAACAATCGCCGCCCCTAGAGTGAACCCTAGTACTACGGAGTGAGAAACGAAATTCACCACGGCGCCAAAACGCAAGAGCCCGAAAAGCAATTGAATAATCCCAGCACACAAGGTTAACGTAAAACAGAGCTGGATATAGAGAGGCGTTCCCGGATCAGCGAATTGACTTATAGTGGTAAAGACAATCACAGATAGTGCCGCTGTCGGGCCAGAAATCAAATGATGAGACGAGCCAAACAGTGATGCCAAAATAGCGGGAATAATTGCAGTATATAGACCGAACTCAGGTGGCAAACCTGCAATCATGGCATAAGCAATACCTTGGGGGAGCACAATAATCGCTCCTGTAAGTCCGGCTAAAACATCCGCTTTAAGTGATTGAGAACTTACCTTTGAGGACCAGCTTAAAAACGGAAACAGAAGGGACAACTTGCGATGTTCAACAGCGCGCATCACTATTCCTCTAACAACAGTCGATTTATGACGGGAAGGTGATCATCTCGCTTTACCGGCAATACATGAGGACAACTTAAACAGTAGGGAAACGTCTCTAAAACCATGAGTAGCGATACGAAAGCAAAATGAACATAAAAACTATAAACAATCACTCCGACGCAATCAATGTTAATTGAAACATCATTTCATTTTTAGTTTTAATAAACTACAATTGTGTGATCAGCATTGTAAAACGGCGTTTCAGAATTGACTTATCACTCCATAGCGATACTATTTACCTGTGAACGATAATTAACAATTATTCAGTACTAGATTAATAGTTTTAATTCAAAGATATTGAATATGCGTAATTTAAAATACGGTGCTCTTGAATGAAGTTAATTAGCTGCATTCAAAAATTAAAGTCGTTGATAGCTCTAGGTTAGTTTTAACTGGTATTGGCCCTACGAAAGTAGTTACTGGTTGAAATAAGATATAGCTTTATATTTCCTAAGATATTGTTTGCATACTCAAAGAGCCCTTACGGGCTCTTTTTTTTATATAGTCAGATACGTAACTTTCCAATCGCCATTAAAGCCTTCTATTAACAACTCATTCTACTCTCTAAAAATAAGAAACAAAACACACAAATAAATATCACGACATCCTTTGTTTTTTTGACTTGCATATCAATTTAAGAATTTAAAACAATATTTCACTTTAAAAAATAAAACATCAATAATAATCCTACGACAGATGAAATTCTCCGCTATCAAAACAAAAATGGAACATATGGATATGAAACATAGAACCTACTTTACTCTGGTTAGTACCTCAATCATGGCTGCACTCACTTCTATCTCAGTATTCGAAAATAATACGGATCCGACGGACATACTTAACGAGAATTAAGCAGCGGTTTATTGAACAGAACAAGCGAAATAAACGTTTACGATTGGTCTCGATTTGTGGGCAGACACCAACCTGAAGCTAGGTGAAACTACAGGAATATCCGAGATCCTTTACTTTGATCATGAATGCAAAGATAACTCACCTTGTGACGACATTGTGTATCAAAACGATCGCAACGACCTAAAAGTTCTTATCTCATACAGTTTAAGACTGGTTTGAGTCACAACCCACATTTAACAGCCACATTGCCAATCCAGTGGTGCTTTTCAGGACGCCACATTGGACGAAAATAGGAAGGTTATGAAATTGTTGTCTCCACCGTTATATCAACAGATATCCAGCATTATTAGTGATGATTCCGAGCGGTTTCGTCGTCTGGTGCTCTGTTATGCAAGATCGAACTGGGCCCATCCATATTTTTACCTAAACTCATCGACAGGTATCGTTAGCTCAAAGTTCACCAATAAAAAAGTTTTCCTCATATGTCCAGGTCAGCCAGTCAGTGAACACGAGATTAAGGACGCCCAGAAAGTGCTTGCTCTAGACGGTGATCACGTCTCTATCATTGCCGCACTCCCCCATGATGACCCGATAAGTTCGTCAGAACTGGATTACTGCCAGCGTTTACTCGGAACTTACTGTCCGTCAAAGCTCGAAACGGTAAGTTTGCGCACTCTTTTGGAAAAGAGCCTGGCAAATCCGCGTTACTTTAGCAGTCTCTTTCCTCAACAACATATGCAGTCCCAAATCGAGTCAGATAAGGAAACACTGGTTAAAATTCGTCAGTTAATTCCTGAACTTCCGTACGATCCATTGCTCCTTACCAAAGAGCAACAACACGCTCTTTTGGTAAAACTGGAAAACTTACACAGCCAGATCGGAAAGAATGATTTCAAATTAAACAATGAGTTAGATGAGAAAAAACGAATTTCCCTGTTGTTTGCCACACGGAACCTCGTCATTGCGCTGAAAGCGTTTGCGAATAATCGTACAAGCAACCTCTCTGATGTTGGCTACGAGTCATTACGCAAGACAGTTTCCGTATCAGCACAAGATATTTTCCCTTTATCTTCAATTTAACCTTCAACACTGCTTATAAGTGGATCTTAAAAGGCTAATTTTTTAATGTTGCAAAAACCTAACATAATAATCATTCTCTGTGACGACCTCGGGTACGGTGATCCTAGCTGTTACGGCCAGTCACATTGGCAGACGCCAAATATCGATAAACTGGCGAATGAGGGGATTCGGTTTACTGATTTTTACAGTGCCAGTCCTGTCTGCTCGCCAGCTCGCGCATCGCTTTTGACTGGACTTCATTCCGGTCATTTACCTATCCGAAACCTCAGAGACTCTTACCTGCCAGACGATGTAACCACGATACCCAAGCTGTTAAAAGACGCAGGATACGTCAGTGCGTGTATCGGGAAATACGGAGTGGGTAACGGGCAACCGGATCTAGACCCGATTAAGAAAGGGTTTGACTACCATTTTGGCTACAATTGTATGCGTCATGCACATAATTATTTCCCCCCGTTTTTACGAGAAAATGGCGTTAAAGTCCCTCTTAGAAACCTTCCACCGGAAGGGGATGATTTTCAGTGGGAAACCGGAATTGGGGTAGCCGAGGTCAAAATTGACTACTCACCCGACTTCCTTGAGGATCGGGCTGTTGAATTTATTCGCGATTGTCAGGACAGGTCATTTTTCCTTCACTTTTGTTTGACTTTGCCACATGCAAACAATGAAGGCGGTTATACGACCGATGGAATGGAAGTCGATAGCTATGGTGATTTTGAGTACAAAGACTGGCCGCCGAATGAGAAAGGGTTCGCGCGAATGGTTCAGCGTATCGATCAATCTGTTGGTCGCATCATGCAAGAATTAACATCTCTGGGTATCGCAGATAATACCTTAGTGCTCTTTACCAGTGATAATGGTCCTCATAATGAAGGGGGCCATAGTGTCACGGCGTTTGATTCTACGGCAGGTTTCCAAGGGTATAAACGCAGCCTTCATGAAGGTGGAATCCGGGTTCCCTTTATTGCTTGGTGGCCGGGAACCGTAGAGCCTCAGGTATCAAACCGAATGGGTTACTTCCCAGATATCTTAAAGACGCTAGCAGAAGCTACGGGGGCAGATGCTCATGGCATTCAAGATGGCTTGTCTTTTTACCCTCTTTTACTTAACCAGGCAGATCAGCAGTCGGATCATGAACATTTATACTTCGAGTTTGATGGCCAAATCGCAGTAAGACAGGGGAACTGGAAATACTTCTCAGACAGTGATGGAAATGAAAGGCTGTATGACTTGCTAAGTGATCCGCATGAGGATAACGACGTAAAGTCGGATAACCCCGATGTTTTTCACTCGTTGAAGTTAATCGCCGAATCGGAGCATGAGAATTATTCCCCAACAGAGTCGCCGATATCATACAGTCCAACTTTTCTACGTGGCAAAAAGTAGCCCCTAGAACAAGTCTGAAAAATACAACATCTTTATCTTTAAGGCCGTGACTTAAACCAGTGGAGTCATGTGTAGAACGCTCCCTCAATAAAGGTTCCAATCACTTATCGAGTCGGGCTTCTGACTTGAATGGCTAATCGTCCTGCGCACTAGTCGCTTTAACCTAGACCGTAAAGTGGGACTAGTGCGCTCAATCCGCTGGCTGGAGCACTTACTACACCGTGCTTTCTCTTGGTATGGCGTAAGCACTATCGTCATCAGTGCAATAGAAACGAATATCAAAAAGCCATAAGACAATTGCGGATCTTTTAAGCACTAAAGTGACGAAATGTAACAATACTAAACTTGGTTAACTTTGTTGTGTGATTTCGGATTCAAATCCCTTCCGCATTGAGTTTTACGGCGTTGGTATAATATCTCGGTCTAAGTACAGCATTAGGAGCATCACATGACATCACAGCTAGAACAGGCTAGTTGTCAGTCGCAACTCATTCATCACAAACCAACTCTATCCCTTGATTATCAACGTGAGTTTTCTCATTCTGGCTTTTTCGCTATGCCAGACACATCACGCCATGTTTTTGATTTTAACGGGGGCTGGCTGTTCTACAAGGGTGATCCGCGAAACGCCAATCAAATCGGTTGCGATGATAAAAACTGGTCATCCGTTTCTCTCCCACATTGTGTGGAGCTATTACCAGAAGATGCCAGTGGCACCATTAACTACCAAGGTGTTGTTTGGTATCGCAAACACTTCCTCATTCCAGAACGTTTAAAAGGTCAGAGAGTTGTCATTGATTTTGAAGCAATTCAGGGCAAGTCAGAAGTCTGGATTAACGGAGAGCTTGTCGCCTCGCGCAAAGAGGGGTTTCTGCCACTTGTTATTGATGTCACCTCATACCTGAATTTTGATTCAACCAATCTTATTGCCGTCAAAGCCGACAACAGCGACGACTCAAGTTACCCTGCAGGAAAAAATCAATACGAGCTTGATTTTACTTACGTTGGCGGCATTTATCGTGACGTGTGGCTTTATTCCACCCATCAGGTGCATTTTGGGCACGAAGGACTCGCTAACAATCCCACTCCTAATACCAAACGTTCTGGATTAAGAGTTCGCTATCGCAACGTTTCAGAGCAAAACGCCATCGTTGACCTTAGCATGCAGATTATTAATCAGACTAATGACGCACAGCCCATCACTGTTGAGTGTCAGCTTAGCTCTTGCCAAACTGGACACGTTGCTACCAAGCACTCGTTGAATGCATCGATAGAATCTAGTGATCAACATATCAACTGCAACATGCAAATCGAGCAGCCAGAGCTATGGCACCCTGACTCACCTAATTTATACTGGTTGGATTGTCGACTCTTTGATAAGTCCGGTGCACAGCTTGATAGCCTGAGATTGAGAATTGGCATCCGCACTCTTGAACTAAAAGGTAAAGATGGCCTTTACATTAACGGCGAAGCTTACGAAGAAAAGCTTATCGGCGTTAACCGTCATCAGTACTACGCACACATTGGTACTGCGCTAAGCAATAGCCAACACTGGAATGATGTGAAAAAGCTCAAAGATGCTGGCCTATCGGTTATCCGCACCGCGCATTATCCTCAAGACCCAGCCTTCCTTGACGCAGCGGATCAAATGGGGGTATTAATTATTCAACCTTCTATTGGTTGGCAATTCTGGAACGAAGACACTCAGTTTGTTGAACAAGCTAAGCAAAACGTGCGCGAAAAAATTCGCCGTGATCGCAACCACGCCTGCATTTGGATGTTTGAACCTGCTCTAAATGAAACCCATCAGCCGAACTGGTTTTTAGAAGATCTACACCAAATTGTTCATCAAGAAATGGATGACAGCACATGGGTTCCACTTGATAGCTACATTGACTGTGCGAAAGCGAGAGAGGTGATGTACGCCCACCCTAACCAAATCAAAGAAGGTGAAGCGGACGACGGTCAATTGATTTACCCCGAGAAATTTGATGTTCCCGTATTTACGCGTGAATGGGGAGATAACGTCGACGATTGGAACTCTCACAACTCTAACAGCCGAGTGCATCGTAGCTGGGGCGAGCAAGCACAAATCCTTCAAGCGCTGCACTATGCGATAGGCTCCGATAGCTCAGGTCATGAATATGCGACCAATCTAAACGTATTACATCAAACACCAAGGCAGCACATTGGCGGCACTATGTGGCATGGTTTTGATCATCAACGTGGTTATCATCCAGAGCAATTTTGGGGTGGCATTATGGACGCGTTTCGCCAGGAAAAATACAGCTATCATGTATTTATGGCGCAGCGTGACCCAAACAAAACTCACCCTATTTGCCAATCGGGTTACCATTTAAAAATTTTGCACGAAGCCACGCCTATTTCAGGCTCAGATGTTGTGGTAGTCAGTAACGTCGACAGAGTTGAACTTAGCATTGCAGGTAAAGATTTCGGCACGCAAGTTATCAAAAACTCAAAAAATGGCATTCCGTTTTTGCCTGCCATTTTCAAAGGTGCGTTTGACTTTATGGACTTTAAACGCCTACACCGCGAAGACAAGTTCACAGAGGCTTGCATCATTGCCAAGGGCTATGTGGGCGAAGAATGTGTGATCTCCGAAATCAAATATCCGGCAAAACGTCCAACACGTCTGCACCTGAGTATCGACAACTCATCACTGATTGCTAATGGTTCAGATATTGGCACTGTCGTTGCGGAAGTGACGGATGAAGATGGCAACATCAAACGCTTGGCCCGCCACCAGATTCAGTTTGAGGTATACGGTGAAGCGAACTTAATTGAAGCGGATAACATCTTTGCGAATCCAAGAGCAACCGAGTGGGGAAGCGCGCCAGCTTTGATTCGTACCACGCAAACTGCTGGTAAGATTCTCGTGATTGCACGTCCTGTAAACGAAGGGTTAAACACACTTGTTCCCGCGATTCTGGAACTAGAAACCAAACCTAACCCTCATCCTATTTTGCAGTTAGAACCGCAAGCTCAATCTTCCGATAACCGTGAGAGGTTAAGCGAAATTAAACGCGCTTTTGTTGAGGCATTTGATAATCGAATTGCTCGCAATACCTATATAAGAGCAAAGCTTCGAGGTGTTGAGTTACAACAATCTGATTGTGGAGAGTTTCATTTCTAATCAGGCGCGCCAACATTAGTTGGCGCGTTTTTTTAATCGGCCAAAAGCCTAGGGCATTCAACTTATCCGCAGCTCTAAATGCCCATGTAGGGGTATCCATTCCTGCGGCTTATTACGGCAATGGTGTTACTGCCGCCTGACTAAGTTTTGGCACTGCGACTAAGCAAAGAGTTAATCAATAACGCTCAGCTAAATTTAGGTTTCGTTCTATGAATAGATACGCTAACCCCTTAACTTGTTGGGAAAGAGAAAGCTCGCCAAAGATCACTTGAGTTTGATGGTGGGTGAGGTCTTCCTGGTTATTGAACGGGTGCGAGGCAATCGTTTCACGAATGCGGCTTAGCCAAGCGTTACCCAACTCGCACAAACGGCCATACAGTACAATTTGCTCGATACCTACTAAATTTAAGCAGTTACTTAACGTCCGACCAATAGCATTTACCGCGTTTTCGCTTAAAGGGATAGCGTTTGGGTGATTAGCTAATACTGCATCAATAAAACGTTCATTACCCATGCATCCGCGTTGTAAAATTTTGTCCCATTCAGTTTGCAATGCCGATAGCGAGGCGATAGTTTCCAGGCATCCTCGCTGACCACAGCCACACTGTTTGCCTTGAATATCCACCATCGTGTGTCCAATTTCGCCGTTTGCATGAGAACGGCTACTAAATACTTGCTCGTCGACGATAAAAGCAGAGCCAATTCCGTAGTCTAAATTCACTACACAAAAATGTTCCGGACGCTCACTTTGCCACTTTTCTGCCATTGCTAAGCCAACACAATCGTTTTCAACAATGACTTCGGTATCAAGCCGTTGCGCTAGCAAATAACGACACTCAAAGCCGCCGTGCCATTTGGCAAGTGGCATGTGTAGAGATGCCCCACTATGCCTAGAAACCTGACCGTGTAACCCTATCGCAACGCGCAGCGTGCGCTGTTTGCAAGCTTTTAACGCGTTAGCATAAACATCACAGACCGCATCAAGTAACTCTTCTGGAGTGTCGACGTTAATCTGGTGCTCTGAGATCGGCAATAGCAACTGAAAATCTGCGCTAACCACTAATGCCGCGATTTTATTAGGTGATACATTCAAACAAAGAATTGGACTGAGTTTATTACTAAGCGCATAGATTCCAGCACTATTCCCACGGCCGTGAACAGGCACGGGGTTAAGTATGACTTTTGATTCTGCATCCAGATCCGTCAGTATATTGCTTACTGAAGGTATCGAAAGCTGTGTGCGTAACGCTAACTCAGATTTACTCAAGGGGCCACTTTTGGCCAAATGCGTTAAAATGGAACGTTTGTTGTGAACTCGAATCGCTTTATTGGATAAACCGAGTCCTTGACGTATCACCATAACTCACCCCAGCTTGTAATGCTTAATCAATTGAAGTTGTTCTATCGACAGCTCTTCCAACCTCTGCCCGTTATCTGCCACTTGAACAGCACCTTTTGAGTTCGATGACGCTATATCTGAGATTCGACTAATGTTTTTTGCTATGTCTATCGCGGTGTTTTGTTGTTGTTCTGTCGCCGAAGCGATATGTGCTCCCAACTGAGTCAGTTCAGAGATTGATGTTTGAATCCCTTGCATTACCATGCTGGTTTCGTTTGATGATTCGCGCGAGTGTTGCATATAAAAATGGCATTGCTCCACTTGATTGACCGCCTGCTCAACCGATTCACGCAACAATTGAATCATAGTATGGATCTCTTGCGTTGAACGCCCTGTGCGACTGGCTAGCTCCCTAACCTCGTCCGCCACCACCGCAAAACCGCGCCCCATGCTTCCAGCCCTCGCCGCCTCAATGGCTGCATTTAGCGCCAGTAAGTTGGTTTGATCCGCGATGGCTTGAATCACTTCGATCACACGGCCTATCTCTGTGCTTACATCACTCACTCGCGATATGGTATCGGTCGACTCTTGGAGAGCTTGTGACAATTGATTTTGAGCCTCTAAGTTGACGGTAGTTTGCTCTTGCCCTCTCACTATCGAACGCTCAATATCGGTTAACTGAGTTTGGCTTGTACGTGTTGCTTGGGAAACCTCAGCAACCGAGCTTTCCATTTCGTTCATCGCCGCGGCTACACTTTCGGTTTCAATGCGCTGCGACTCAAGCGATTTTTGACTGTTACTGGCCGTCACTTGATTGTGATTAGCAAGCTTGTTTTGCTGATGGGTTACCGACTGTACCGATGCAACTAAGTGCTTTAATGTATTGATCATTTGATCTATCGAGTTAGATAATTCGCCAAACTCGTTCTTACTTTTAATGCCTGTTAGTTGCGTCAAGTCGCCATTTTCGACACGATTTAAAGAAGCTTTGAGCTTATGTAAAGCGTTGTGGATGGTCCGACTTAGCGCCACAGCGGCAACTGACACGAACAAAAAAGCAACTAATGTCGCTAAAACAACAAGTTTTTCGCCGCCAGCTTGCATCGCATTGACCTGTGCGACTTGCTGTGCAGACAGTTGTCTTAGCTGTTCAGACTGTTGAACAATTTGTTCAATTAATTGTGTCGTTTCTGCCTGAACGCCACCGACGAGATCTAATATATTTGCCTGCTCCAACATGGCGCGATGATGTTTTACCAACACACCTTGTTCATCTGTAGCATGATCAATGACCGTATTTAGAAGTTTTTGATCACGCTTTGTATAGCTGCGCGTTGTTTTGGCTAAAGACTCACTGGTTTTAAGAATCCTCTCAGCGACGGCGCGATTCTTTTTGATAAGTCCATCGATAACTTGCGCCGAATTGGAATTTAAGCCTCTGTCGGTATTGAAGATCAGTGAATCTATGGTGGTCGCTAGGTTGTTTGCCATAAAGCTGGCATTCAAATCATCAACCGAACCAGACATGCCATAAGCGGCACGTTTCATTTTAGTGCTGTCTAAGGCAAACTGCGCAGACTGACGTTCTACCCAATGCTCAGTATCAACTACTTGTTGATACCGCTTAAACAAATCCTGTGTTTTTGAGAATAGTGGTATGTCATATGGAATTTTTAACAAATCGATTTGATGTTCGTTGAGTTTGGAGGACAAAGCTTCCAACGCCAACCGTTTCTCATCATAGAGCTCATGTTTTTTTAAAAACTGAGATTCGATTTTTGTATACATGCCGGTATCCAACGGCGTGAAATAAGAGTTAGCCAGAGCTTGGCTAGTGAGCAAGTCAACTGTAATTCGATTAAGCACTACCATGTAAGGAGAAATCACTTCGGTCACTATATGGGTTCGCTCGGACTGCAAGTGACCTTGAACTAAACTCACTCCCGTAATCGAAATCATCGCCAGCAGCAATAGAATAAAGCTGATATGGATGCGCCTAACAATAGACAGATTTTGCCAATACTTCATAGGAACCTTTTAATATCTTTATAACTTACGAGCTCTGAAAATTAAAAAGGCCGCGTAACGCGGCCTTATGTTACAGACAACTTAAAGTTACAACTGGGTTACCAGCAAACTTTACGCCACGTCTTTAGGTAGTTCAGCAACGGGAACCGCCGCAATCAATTTCTGTGTATACGGGTCTTGTGGGTTGTGAATCACCTGTTCGATAGTACCCTGCTCCATAATGGTGCCATGCTGCAGTACGATCACTCGATCACAGAAGTACTTCACTGTTGCGATGTCGTGAGTAATCAAGATGAAAGAAGTACCAAATTCGTTTTGAAACTCAATCAACAAATCCAATACCTGGGCACGAAGTGATACGTCTAGTGCTGCCGTAGCTTCATCCGCAATGATGAGTTTAGGGATCGTCACCAAAGCGCGAGCGATAACAATCCGCTGACGCTGCCCCCCCGAGAACGCGTGCGGATAGCGGCTTGAGAACTCCGCTGGCAATCCAACGCGACGCATCATATTGCGTACACGATCTTTACGCTCTTTCGCACTCATCTCTGTACGAAGCAGTTTCAGTGGTTCCTCAATGATATCCGCAACCGTCATACGTGGATTTAAGGATGACCACGGGTCTTGGAAAATCAAACGAAGATCAGCAAACAATGGATCACGTTTCACACGCTTATAATCCGCGAGGTCAAGCTCGATGCCACTCTTTTCATCTACGTAACGAATGTCACCTGACGTAGCTGGCTGCATACCTAAAATAGCTCGACCTAACGTACTTTTGCCCGAACCTGACTCACCAACAATCCCCAAAGATTCACCTGGGTGCAGCGTTAACGTCGCGTTGTTAACCGCCGTCATAAATTGCTTCTTCTCGAACATCTTGCCCGGCTTTTCAAACACTTTAGTGACGTTATTTACATCCAAAAGCGGCGTTTGCCCTTCGTGAACAAACGGTTTCTTCACCTTGGAAGGTAACTCAAGTGCTCGCGTCGCATTCATCAGCTTAATCGTGTATGGATGTTCAGGTTGTTCGAAAATCTGGCGTACATCTCCTTGTTCAACAACGACACCTTTTTCCATAACAACTACGCGGTCTGAGATCTGTGCCACTACCCCTAAATCATGAGTGATGAACAAGATAGCCATACCAATTTCTTGCTGCAGTTTGGCAAACAATTCCAAAATTTCAGCTTGAGTTGTTACGTCTAACGCCGTCGTCGGCTCGTCAGCAATCAATACATCGGGACGGCTGGCAATCGCCATCGCAATCACAACACGTTGACGCTGACCACCAGATAGCTGGAACGAATACTTGTTAATCAAACTTTCAGGTTCAGGCATCTGTACCTGAGTCAGAAGTTCAATTGCACGTTCATGAGCCACTTGTTTGGTGATGCCTGGGTCAACAAGACATAGCACTTCTTTAATTTGGTCGCCAACCGTATGAACAGGGCTAAGTGCTGCCATTGGCTCTTGCGATACCAATGAGAAGTTAAAACGACGTAAACTCCGCATTTCTTCACTACGAGGATCTAAGGTGGTGATATCCACCATAGAGCCGTCTGTATGGTAAAGAATTTCCCCCGAGTCAATTCGGCCCGGTTTATCCAACAGTTGAAGGATCGCGCTAGTAGTAACTGATTTGCCTGAACCCGATTCACCGATGACCGACAAAGTCTCACCACGGTTCAATTCAAACGATACGTTTTTAACAGCGTGGAACGTTTCCATCGTTGTTGGGAAGCTGACGTTAAGCTCTTTAACTTCAAGAATTTTTTCAGCCATTTTAAATACCTTATTTTGCACCTTGTTCGTGGTAAGGGTCGCAGGCGTCACGTAAACCGTCGCCTACAAAGTTCATCGCTAGGATGGCAATGACAACACTCGCCGCTGGGATTAATAGCCAGATAGCATCAGCCAGAGCACGGATATTCTGCGCTTCTTGCAACAATACGCCCCAACTAACCATTGGAGGCTGAAGGCCAAGGCCTAAGAAGCTGAGTGCGGTTTCACCCAAAATCATGCCTGGAATCGCAAGTGTGACAACAGCAATGATGTGGCTTAAGAAGTTTGGCACCATGTAACGGCGGATGATTTCAAACGGCGTGTTGCCATCTAACCATGCTGCCGCAACGTACTCTTCGCTTTTCAATGACATAAAACGACTTCGTACGACACGAGCCATATCAGGCCAAGCAACTAAACCAAGAATGATGGTGATCAAGAAGTAACGCTGTAGCGAGCTCCAATCACTTGGCAATGACGCACCTAACGCCATCCAAAGAGGAAGGGTTGGGATAGACTTTACAATTTCCATCGTACGTTGGATGAAATTATCGATTTGGCCACCAAAGTAACCAGAGATACCCCCAATTAAAATACCGATGAAAAAGGTACAAAATACACCAATCAAACCAACCGACAGAGAGATACGTGCACCGTGGATCAAGCGAGACAACATATCACGGCCCATGCGGTCAGAGCCGAGAATAAAGAATGGGTCACGCTTATTTTTGGGTGCCAATAGCTTATATTTCATAGGAATGAAACCCGCTAGTGTGTACGGCTCTACCTCACCAAAAAACTCAAAGTAAACTTTTTTCGCTGGGTTTTCTGTGTAGTGACGCTTCAAAGTTCGCGTATCGGTTTTCACTTTATAA
The DNA here is from genome assembly GCF_021728395.1 of Vibrio sp. J1-1. GTDB lineage: Bacteria > Pseudomonadota > Gammaproteobacteria > Enterobacterales > Vibrionaceae > Vibrio. Next base: position 463,174 of record NZ_JAKKCM010000001.1, read on the forward strand.
CCAATCAAGTGTGGCGCCCAGTCCCAACCGTCATCCGTCTTTTCAAATAAGTTGACTGTTTGCGGCGGGGCGTACGTGTACCGGCTCCAGTTGTCACTTGAGTCAAACGGTGCAAAAAACTCCGCGAATGCAGCAACAAAATAGATTAGAGCTAAGAACCACATGCTGTACCAAGCCAGTTTGTGACGTCTTAACTTAATACCAATCAATTGCCAAGCGGTTGCTTCCGCTAGATCAATTTGTTTTTCCTTACGCTTAAATACACGAGCAAAGATGCTTGTAGAAGGAGCGGTTTGAATATTACTTGTCATGGTGTTGGCTCCTAAGTTATAGACCAGCGCGTACGCGTGGATCTACCCAATACATAATGATGTCAGAAATGATGGTACCGATAATGGTTAAGGTGGACATCAGCAATAGAATATCGCCAGCTAGGTACATATCCTGGTTTCGTAAAGCGTTAAGCATGGTTGGCCCCATAGTTGGGATATTCAATACTTGGCTCACAATAACGTCAGCGCTGATCAACAGTGGTAATTGCCAACCGATAGTCGCTGCAAGTGGCAGACACGCAACACGAATAGGGTATTTGACAAGGAGTGTAAATTCTTTTTGGCCTTTGGCACGTGCAGTCTTTACGTAAGGCTTCGTTAGTTCATCGAGCAAGTTGGCACGCATGATTCGGATGATACCCGCCATACCTGCTGTACCAGCCACAAGAATGTAAAGCCAGCTTCGGCTAGCACCATTCATGAACTTGTCAAAGCTCATAGGTTGAGAGATATATTCTGGTGAGTAAAGACCCGACAACATCACGTCAAATGAGTGGTAACCAATGAGTAAGGCAACAATCGCAATAACGAAGTTGGGGGTAGCCATACCAATAAAACCGAAAATGGTCGCAATGTAATCACCAAAGGAATATTGGCGGAGAGCAGAGTAAACACCGATTGGAATGGCTAATAAAAACTTAAATGTCAGTACTGCACAAGCGAGAAGAATAGTAGGTATCAGTGTGGGCTGAATGTTTTCCCAAACTGGCTTATTGTTCACTAAAGACAGCCCAAGATCACCTGTGAGTAGCCCCCCAATCCAACTTAGGTAACGCTCATACAGCGGTTTATCTAAGCCAAACATTTCACGCAAAACCAGTATTTGCTCAGGATCGACATCTTGACCCATAGCGGCCATTTCTGCGATTTTTGCGGAAGCAAAATCACCCGGTGGTAAATCAATAACGACAAATACTAAAATCGACACGACCAGCAGAGTGGTAAACACCGCCGCTAATCTACGTCCAATATACAGAAAAAAACTGCTCATAAATCTTCCTACATTTGCGAATTCGCAAACCTTTATAACAAGAGGTTCGTTAGCCGCAGCAGCTAGTTACTGCGGCTAACAGGTCTGGTTAATCCATACCTAGTTCAACGGAGTTATTTAGACTCCTTCCATAGTTGTGAGGTGCGCATTGGACCAGGCGAAGCGATACTGTATGAGTTAGGAACTTCAGTATCTGCGTTATGTACGCCTTTACGGATAATCACGCCTTCATCTAGAGGTTGAACCGTACCAATCACATAGAAGTTTTCTTTTGCGATATCAATGATTTGTTGCATTAACTTAGACTGTTCTTCATGAGAAGCGGTTTTGCCCATAGCACGGTAAAGCTCGATTTGCTTCTTAACATGCGCAGGTGGCTCAACAGCGTTAGCGTGTGAAGCGTCCGTCATCCAATAGTAGTAACCTAGACCCCAAGTAGATTCTGGGTTTTGAGGCGCGTAGCTACGGAACGTATCCAGCACACCGATACCGCCATCACCTTTCGCTGGTGCTAGATCATACTCGTTAGCCAAGCGTTGTGTTTGCAGGTAAGAACCTTCAACGATGCGGATATCGAAGAAGATGCCCACCTTCTGCCAGTCATTCTTAACCAGTTCAAGGATGTCCGTCGTTTCGCCAACGTTTTGTTGGTTAACAAGAGCTTCAATGCGTAAACGGTTACCCGTTTTATCTAAGCGGTAGCCTTCTTCGTCTTTTTTGTTTAGGCCGATCTTGTCTAACAATTGGTTTGCTAACTCAAGGTTAAACTCCGTGTACTGAGTTGCAAATTCTTCATCGTAGAATGCACTACCCTCTGACGGCGCAGCTTGGTATGGCGCAACGACGCCAGAGAAAACCGTCTCACTAATGCCTTCACGGTCAATGGCGTGAGAAAGTGCAACACGGAAATCTTTGTTAGAGAACAGCTCACGCTTAACTGGATCTTTGTGCGTTTGGTTGAAGCCAAGGATGACTGCATTCATGCTAGTGCTTGGACGAGTCGCGTAGGTGTAACTACTCTTCTTCTCGTTTTCGATTAACATTGGGCGGTACTTAGCCACACCGACATGACGCGTTTGGAAGTCTGTCTCACCCGCTGCTGCGCGAAGTACCATCTCTTCTTTGTTTTCAGAGAAAGAGAAGTAAACCGTATCTAGGTAAGGTAACTGGTTACCTGCTGTATCAACTTGCCAGTAGTATGGGTTACGTTCCCAAACTGCATATTGCGTTTGCGGACCTGGAACCACTTTTACCTTCCAAGCGTTGACAGTAGGACGGTCTGGGTTTTGGTAGCTCTCTTGGAAGTAAATCGCACGACACTTAGTTTGGAAGTACTGCTGCCAGCTATCAAAGCCCGCTGCTTTTGCTTCTTCCGTTACTTTAGAGTTTACTTCAGGCAAAAACTGCTCACAGTAGTGTTTCGGGAACTGAACGATGTTAGAACCATCAGTGTTCGCCAGTTTACGAATGAACATACCATCGGCATTTTTTAACTTCACTTTGATCGTGTGCTTGTCGACAACTTCACCGACTGCATCACCCGGTGAACGGGCATATAGAGGTTTGTTGCCAGACCAATCTTCACGGTTGATCAAGTCTAGGTAGAACTTAATGTCTTCCGCTGTAAACTCTTTGCCGTCAGACCATTTAACGCCTTTACGCAAACTGATTGTGTATTCAGTAAGATCTGCGTTTACTGTGTAGCTCGTTGCTAGGTTTGGCTCAATGCCAGTGTAGTGACGATTAAAGTTAAATAAGTTGTCGTACTTCAGCATACGCATGCGGTGGCCTCGGTCTGCTTTTAGACCAAGCAAACGCAATTCACCGCCGTATTGACCGATAGACTCAATCGGCTCAACAACTAGTGGGTTTTCTGGCAAACGCTCAGAAACAGGTGCTAGTTGCCCTGCTGCAACCAACTCTTTTAGCTGTGGAGCTTCATTGTACGTATCCGCCAAAGTAGAAAAAGAGACAGAGGCTGCAACCGCGATAGCGACTTTGCCAAATTGAGGTAATACATTCTTATAACTCATCAGTAACTCCCTGATTTTGTTTACAAACTTATGGATTAATTCTTTCGTAATTCGCGTAGCCATTTAACTCAGCGAGGCACATTGCCAGCGTTCACGGCGACAATATATTGATGGGTACCGGGTTCGATACGACCAGTAATGGCAGGAACACTGGCTTGTGGATAAAGTAAATTGGTGTTGGGTGCGCATGGGTATACTCGGCTTTGCCCTTCACCTTGTAGTAAAATCAGCTCACTAAAGAGCCGCTCAGATTCCACTCGTGCTGGCTGAATCACCTGATGACTAAACCAAGCAGACCAGCCATCCACGGCATACCCTGTCATCACAAACTCCAAAGCAAAGTCTGTGGTGATTTCGTGGCTACGAAGCTCACCCTGCTCAGAAAATTGTTGGCGCGTTTTCACCACACAACCTTCAAACGGCTGCCACAGTGAGACCAATGCACCACCTTCACGATAGCTATTGATATTGCGGGTACGGCTAAACCATTGACGAGTTTGCGGATGAACAAAGGCAAAAATATTGTCTCCTGCCCAGCCTTGATCCAGCCAACGGGTTGATTCAACACACAGTCCATGCGCCGAGCTATAGGCAAACTTACTGTATTTGTCTTCGCAATTACGCATCTCGTTTGCAGGCGCGCTATTGGTTAATAGATAGCTACCTTGACGACGGATAAGCTGATGATGCTCACCAATCCACGTAGCAGGCATGTTGCTGGATAATGGTTGCTCTTCTGTCGTCCAAAACGGATGCTCTTCAGGTAGATAAAGGGCGTTAAAGGCTTTCAGTGCCAGCATGGGTGACGCGTAACTGGTATAGAATTCACTCGCAAGCAAATTAGGATAAGCAAAGCCCGGTAGCAATTGTGCCTGTTGATCCCAAATCGGCTGAGTCGCCCACCAGCGCATAGTTTGCATCCAGTAGCTCTTTGCTGTTGCTATATCAGCATCAGGGTGTTCACTACGAGCCAATTCCGCCCAAAAAGCTGCACCGGCAAAGCGATAGTTCAATGAACGGCCGTAACAAAGAGGTTGACCATCTTCGCCAAACCAATATTGATAGCGATGGGAGAACTCAATCGCGCGGCTAAGCAAAATCTGACTGAACTCGCTATTTGAGTTATCCCAGCGGGCATAAACTAAAGCGTATAGTTGGAAAGCAAACGGATTATAATAATCCACAACGCCTGTGAGACCGTCTTGGTACCACCCGTCTGCTAAATACATTTCATCAATAAACGCGAGATCCTGCTCAAGCACTTGTTGCTGAATCTCGACACCTAACAACGACAGTGCTTTTAAAATAAGGACTCTAAACCAGCGCCAGTTGTTTGGTGGCAGCTCTAGATCGGAGACGGAATTTAACCAAGTCACAAGATTGGCGCGCTGTTCCCTATTTAATGGCTGCCAGTAAAGCTCGTTGGCATCAATCAACGCGACTGCTATCGATGACATCTCGACAACACGTTGGTCATAGTTTCGTGGAAACTGCCAAAAGTCTGGGTGCAATGGATTGGTACCATTGGCGATCAACTGGCGCAACACGGCGTGTTCATCTCTTAACGCCTCTCCAGCTGGCACTGACCCCCACATCAAACGACAGATATGTTCGATACTTGCCACGTTTGCCGTGTAATGCGCAGCACTGTTGAAGTTAGGCACGTCTTGTGTTGTTCCACGAACAACATCTATCTGGCGCTCTACAATCGCTTTTAGCATTTTCAGCGTTTCAGAACGGTTGGTACAACCTTGTGCCGTATTTGCCAAACAATTCAAACTTATTGACACGGGTTACTCGCTTAACAACAAAATCATCAATGAGATGAATTAAAACCCATCAACCATAATTATTGAAACGCTTTTTTATATTTATGATATAAAGATCAAAACTACGTTTTATTTTTTTAATTTAATGCCCACTTGCCTCGCAAAATTGAACGAGAGAAGCAATATAATTAAAGCTCCGCTTCAATTATTGGTTTTTGGAGAGTATATGAATCTTGCTCTGTTGCTTATGGAGCAAACTCGTAGAGATAGGCTGGGTTTTATCGAAACGAGATAATGCGCACCCGACTATGGCACACTGACGCATGAACTTATGTTCAACGCCAGTCGTCACCGGGAGCACTTTGACTTGAAGGTTGACCTAAAAGAAATGGTCAAATATCGATTTAGGTTGGTGTTATTTTTCGCGCATAAATCGCGCGTAATAAAGTGGCGGTAGTCCGCGATGCAAACATCGTCCCATTGCATCAAGATAAGGGCGAAGGTGTGAGAACAGTTGATAGTACCCTTCGCACAGATAGTGCTTAGCTGAGATTGATAGCTCGCCATTTTCATCGATTCGCTGCGCAGGGCACGCGCCATGACAAAGCGAACGTTGGTCGCATCGTTGGCAATGGGTTTGACTACCAATAGGCTTGCGGGTAGAAAATTGTTGCTGGATAGGCGTCTCAATTAAGTCCGGATAATCCCGCTGGTTGATATTCCCTACTTTGAATTCAGGATAAACGAAATGGTCACAGCTATATACATCACCGTTATGCTCGATCACTAGATTCTCACCACATTGGGGAGCATGAACACAAATAGACGACGGCATGCCTAAATGCATACCGAGCGCATTATCAAAGTGGCTGACGTACACCTTACCAATGTCATTTTTACGCCACTCTTCAAACACATCAACCATGAACTGACCAAACTGCGCTGGTGATACGCTTCGCTCAGAAACACCTTTGCCTTTTTCTGGCTCAACAATCGGGATGAACTGAATGAACGCCACCCCGAGTTGTTTTAAGTGTCGATAGACCCGTTTACCATGGCCGCCGTTGTGGTTCTGAATCACGGTAAGCACATTAGTGTCGACCTGATACTTTTGCAACATCTGCAAACCTTGGATTACCTGACGATAAGAGCCTTTGCCGCTGCGGGTTTTGCGATAATGGTCGTGCAGTTCTTCGTCACCATCAATGCTGATCCCAACCAAAAACTCATGCTGTTTAAGAAATGCCGCCCAATTGTCGTTAATCAGTACGCCATTGGTTTGTAGTGTATTAATGATCTTCATTCCCGGGCGGGCGTACTTCTTTTGCAACGCCACTGCTTGGCGGAAAAAATCCAGCCCTCTAAGGGTCGGCTCCCCCCCCTGCCAACCAAATGTCACTTCCGGGCAACCAACTGGTTGGCTCTCAATATAACTTTTTACATGTACCTCAAGCGTGGTGTCACCCATATCAAACTGCTTAGTTTCTGGGTAATAATCGGTTTTATCAAGATAGAAACAATAGTCGCAATCTAAGTTGCACAAAGGGCCAATCGGCTTGGATAGAATATGAAACGGACGCTTTGCTTTAACTTTACTGGTAGGAATGATTAGTGACACTGTAACTACACCTTAATTCTTAGTTGATATCTTATTTTAAAACGCCATTTTAATTTATTATCAATCCGTGATCACAAACAACAATTTTAAAACTGCGTTTCAATATAATATTTAAAACCCTTAACTATTGTGAATCATGAAAAAGCCCAATCTACTCTATGTATTTCCCGATCAGTTCCGACTGATGTCGTTGGGTATCTGGCAAGATCCCAACTACCGTGACTTTATTCCCGGTGCGGGGGACCCAGTCTACACACCCAATCTTGATACCTTTATCCAGCAGTCAACTCTGCTTAACAACGCCGTAAGTAACTGCCCAGTTTGTAGCCCGCACCGTGGCAGCCTGATGACCGGACAATTCCCATCACGCAGTGGCGTACCGTTGAACTGTAATTCAGACCGTGTTGATTCCGAGCTGCCAGAGACCGAAACTTGTTTCACCGATGTCTTGTCAATGGCTGGCTATCACGTCGGTTACATCGGCAAATGGCACTTGGACGTACCGACACCAAACGATCCGGCCAAACCCGGTCATTATGTTGATCCGAATATTCCAGCTTGGGATTCCTATACCGAGCCACAGCGCCGCCATGGTATCGATTATTGGTATGGATACGGCACATTTGATGAACACAACAATCCCCACTATTACGACACCAACGGCCATCGCCACGAGCCAAAAGTGTGGTCGGCAGAACACGAAACCGACAAGGCGATTGAATACCTGAAAAACGAGCAAGGCCAACGTGACGATGACAAACCGTTTGCGCTATTTATCTCGATGAACCCGCCACACAGCCCATATGACAGCCTTGATGATTGCCGTTTGGCAGACTGGCAGCGTTACAAAGACACGCCCGTTGACGAGCTTTTATTGCGTGACAACGCCGATACGAGTCTCGAGAAAGCGCTTAGTGCGCCTTATTACTTTGCCAACGTTACGGGCACCGACAGTGAGTTCGGCCGCTTGGTTGAGACACTTAAAGCGATGGGTGAATGGGACAATACCGTCGTGGTATTTACCAGCGACCACGGTGAAACCTTGTGCAGCCAAGGCGTAAACGATGCCAAGAACTGCATCTACAACGAAGCCTTCTCAGTGCCTTTCATCGTGAAAACGGCTGAGCAGAATCAAGCAAAGCAACACCCAGCCTTTTTGAGTAGTGCTGACATTATGCCAACCATATTGGGATTAATGGGGCTGTCATCGTCTTGCCCAGCCAATATTCATGGCCGCGATCTCGCCGAGGCATTCCGCTCTGATACAACCGATACCAGCCCAACTTATGCTCTCTATCTAAAGAATGTGAACACCGCTCCAGATCCAGACGGTAAAATCCGTGGCTATTTCGCTGCCGTCCGAGGCATTAAAACTGAGCGCTATTCCTTAGCACTGCATATTGATGCTTTTGGTCAACTCGAAAAAACCCAATTTTTCGACAATCTTCAAGACCCTTACCAAACCAATAACCTGTCCTTCAATCCTGAAGAGCCGGACGTTCGTCGCCTTTTACGCGCCATGGCGGAAGAGTTAGTTCGAACGGACGATCCTTGGGCTGATGGCCGAGTACTCGCTCACTTACTTCCATATGACTTGTTCAACAACTATGGCACCGAGAAGGAACGATCATGAGTAACCATACACTTCCGAACGTAATTATTATGTATGCCGATGATCTCGGTTTCGGAGACTTGAGCTGTTACGGAGCCAACGACATTCCAACACCTAACCTGGATAAACTGGCCGAAGAAGGGCTTAAATTCCATCAAGGTTACGCCACTGCAGCGACATGTACGCCTTCGCGTTATAGCTTACTTACAGGCTCTTACCCTTGGCGTAACCCTAACGCCGCCGTTTTACCTGGCGATGCACCGCAGATCATCACTATTTCTGATTTCACGATGCCAAAAATGTTCCGAAAGGCAGGCTATCGCACTGGCATAGTAGGTAAATGGCATTTAGGGCTCGGCAATGGTGAACTCGATTTCAATCAAGAAATTCAGGGAACACCGAACGATGTAGGTTTTGACGATTCCTATATTATGGCCGCGACAAATGACCGCGTACCGTGTGTCTACATTGACAATCGCCATGTCGATAACCTTGACCCTTCAGACCCAATTGAAGTGACCTACGAATGGGACCAAGCATTTGATGACGTTCCCACCGGCCGTCACAACCCGGAGCTTCTGGATGTCATGTACGACCATGGCCACGATGGAACTATCATCAATGGCGTTAGCCGTATCGGTCACATGCGCGGCGGCCAATCCGCAATCTGGAATGATGAAACCATGGGCGAAGTCTTTGCTGACAAAGCGATTAAGTTCATCGAGCAGAATCAAGAGCAACCGTTTTTCCTTTACTATGCTCTGCATCAGCCACACGTACCGCGTATCCCAAATCCTCGCTTTAGAGGCGTTACACCCCACGGTGTACGCGGAGATGTGATTGTCGAAATGGATTGGTGTATCGGACAAGTGCTCGATAAATTGGAAGAGCTGCAACTGGCAGACAATACGATCGTGATATTCTCCAGTGACAATGGTCCGGTTTTAAATGATGGATACAAAGATCAAGCGGTAGAATTCAACGGCGATCATCGAATGGCGGGCCCATTACGCGGTGGTAAATATAGCCTGTTTGAAGGTGGGACACGCGTACCATTTATTATCCGCTGGCCAAACGGCGCTACTCGAGGAGAAACGGAAGCGTTGTTCAATCAAGTCGACCTTTATCACTGTTTTGCTCAGCTAACAGGCTCCCAACTGCAAGAGGAAGAAGCGCCGGATAGCCAACCGCTGCTAGACACTTTACTTGGTAAGGAACCTCAAGGCCGAAACAACATGGTGCTAGAAGGGATGCAATATAAGAAAGTATTCAGAGACCAACGTTTCGCTTATATTCCGCCGCACGATGACGATTTTATCTGCCAATATACGGGGAATGAAAAAGGCAACCTTTCCAGCGCTCAGTTATTTGATCTACAGGATGATATTGGCCAGGTTGTTAACCTTGCCGAGCAGTATCCCGAAAAAGTTGAAGAGTTAGCAGCACTGCTTGAAAAGAGTATCAAAGCACCACGCACTCGTTAATAGCTTCTCTTTTATCATTTTTTAAACCACGAGAGCCCGAGTTTGGGCTCTCTGATTTCTTAGGTTTCATTACAACTGTTATTACCGACCCCCATTAAGAACGATCCAATAGCTCTTCGAGGTTTCGCGCGATTTCTTCGGCCGCAAGCATGCCGCGGTTTAGTGACCACAACTCAGGGGAGACCTCCACTAATTGTTGCTTTTTCGCAGCAGTTAGCAACTTGAATAGCGGGTTTTTATGCCATTCGTCCATAACATTTGGCTGAGAATAGAGCCCAACCAAAAGCCAATCTGGATTGGTTTTCAGCAACAGTTCAAAGCTTGTTGGCAGGTAAGCGTTTTGAGTTTGTTCAGCCAATGGGCTTTTTATCCCCAATGTGGACAATACGCCACCAGCGTAAGATACCGGGCTATGTAGCCACATGCCTTTGTCGGAGACTACCCCAAACTGTATGCTCTCTTGGGTAGAAAAGCGCTGTTTAAAATGTGCCATGGTTTGCTGATGCCTCTCAACACGTTGCACCATTTGTTCCTGCTTGCCAATCGCGACGCCAATTTTCAGCGCAGATTCAAGGTTTTCTTGATACGTCTCACCACGACTTTTTAGCAGCAATGTTGGCGCTATTCGCTGCAAATCCTGATAGATAGTACGATGGCGCTCCGCGTCAGCAATGATGAGATCCGGCTTAAGTTGCGCAATCACTTCCAAGCTAGGCTGTGACCTAGCGCCAACAGACTGCCAAGGCTCTACTTTCTCTCTAACTGCTGCAATGACGCGTGTTGGGTCTTTATCATCAGCGACACCAACTGGCGACAAGTCAACCGCGGCTAAGGCATCCACAAAAGAGAATTCTAAAACAACGATACGTTCGGGAATCGTGTCAATCTCGAATGTACCCTGCTCATCTTGAACTGTGCGCACCTCAGCCATACTCGAAAATGAAGTAATGACAAGCATAAGCGACATCAATGTAAGCACATAAAAACGATTACTACCCAGTCTATTTAAATTTTCCATATCAATACATTCTCCCATACTAAGATCGACAAAGTCGCCAACCTAAATTGGCGACTTTTCTTTTAGAGTTGGTTCAACAAACCACTTAAAACTGGTAGTTCAGATCAAGCGTGTATGAACGTCCCGGCGCCGGGTAGCGACCAACCGGGCTGGTATCAATGCCGCGGAAGTAATAATCCTCGTCGAACAGGTTATTAACGGCGACATTCATACGCAGCTTGCCATTCTCGTCCTTGTACAGGTCGGCACCCAAATTAAAGTTCCAGACCATATAAGACGGTACTTTACCAGTCGCTCCAGTACTATCCTCTGAGCTGGTATTGGCGTTATCAGTGTACGCATCACTGAAGTAGAACCCGGATAAGGTTGTATCTACACCAGAGAATGCATAAGTCGCATCCCAGCCAAGTTGGTGCTTGGAAGTAAACGGTAGCTGATTCCCTTTGTTATCACCGTCTTCTTCGAGTGTGGCATCTAAGTAGTTGTAGCTGGCACCTAAGCTAAGCAGCGGTAATGATTCCGGCACATATCGAGCTGACAGCTCTATGCCTTGATGCAACGTTTTACCAATGTTATCAAAAGTTTGTGTCGCACTTTGCCATTGCAGTTGATCTTCAAAATCGATGCGGTAAAGCGCCGCGTTAAAGCTTGTCTCGTTTTGAGTGTAACGCGCTCCCAGTTCGTAGTTCCACGCTAACTCACTGCCCTCTTCCCCTAAACCTCGGATATAAGCAATCTGAGGGGCTCGCAGAGATTTTTGCGCATTTGCGTACGTCACCCACTGGTCATTGACACTATAAGCTACCGTCAAACCAGGTAACCATTCCGTCACTTTGTTATCGGCGCTCTGTTCTTTGCCAAGATCGTCAAAGCTCATATCAACCGATTCAAATCGCAACCCCGGAGTGATTTTTAACGCATCATTAAACAGACCAATTTCATTACTCACATAACCTGCAAATGCATCCGTATCAAGGTGCCAGTCACGTGGTACTTTAGTGGTACCGCCAGAGATAGGGGTTTGTGTGAGTTTGTAATCAATATCTTCATTGACGTAACGTGCCCCAACAATCCAGTTTTGAGTGACTGGCTTGCCTTCACCAAAGTACATTGCCAGCTTCGGCTCAAAGCCATATACGGTAAATTCACGTGGAGATGTCCGAATATCGGTGGATGGCAGCGCAGGATCGGCCCAGTGACCACCAGCACTATTAAAGCCCCACTGGAAAAAACGCTCCGATTGATGACCAAAAGTGAGTAGCTCAAGTTCAGCACTGTCTGCAAACGCTAAATCGTGGATGTATTTAACGCTCCAACGCGTCGATTCACCTTGATACTCATCGTATTGGCGTTTCGACTGCTCTCGGTCTTGCTGGTAGTCTTCTGGTGACAGAGCACCCGGCATTTGCGTATCCGCCTCATAACGCTGAACAAAGGCTTGCAGTTCTTGCGTGTCACTAAGCAACCACTGCATTTTAGCTTGGAAGTTTTTCACATCCGTGTCCGAGTGTTCGCGGAAACTCTCTCCTTTGAGAAAGTTTCCCTCCAGTTGCAATGCAAAACTATCATTCAACCAGCCACCCGTTCTCAGGTAAAAATCGTTCAGCGGTGTATCACCACCTTCAAATACTGTCAGACGATTGCTTATCTCAGTTTGCCAAGTGTAGGGAATCGGTTTGGTCACCAGATTGATCACCCCACCCACGTTGTTTGGTCCGTACTGAACCGCCGCTCCACCACGAACAATGTCAATCCGTTCAATCATCGACAACGTCGCTGGGAAAATAGACTGACCAGTATGACCATAAGGTGCAAGAGTGAGAGGAACGCCATCCATTAAGAATTGAGCATGACCACTGCGACTCGCTTTTAAGCCACGAACCGAAATATTCGGCAGGACACCTGTTCCGGTTTCATCCTGAACTTTAATACCAGGAACACTTTGCAGAGCGCCATCAATTGAGCTTGCAGCTGTTTTTTCAATTTGCTCACTGGTAATGATGGTTCGTGCTCCCGGATACGCTTTGACATCTTCTATTTCAGAGTTACCTATCACGCTGCCTGTAACAACAACAGTTTCCATTGAGTTCGTAGTGGTCTCTGACGCGGTTGCTGCTACGGCGTTAATTGATGTAGCAGATGCGATAGCGATGGCGAGTGCACTATAGGTCGTAGACAATCCCGCACGAACACGCTCCTTGTTGTTCAAATTTAGGTAAGACATTATTTTTCCTTTATAAAACAGTTAAACAGCGAAGAGCCCCTGATTCACTAGCTTTCTGGACTCATCGCTCTCAATATAAAAATCAGAGATCGTGCAAAAAATACGCACAAATACGCTAAAACTGATAACCATAGCTGAGCATGAACTCTGCTGGCGCGCCGTAGCCAATCTGGTTCAAACCAGAGCTGCCACTGGTAGCGCCAAGAATGTATTTCTCATCCAAAATGTTGTAAGCATTGGCCTGAAACTTATGACGTCCCGTTGTGTACGCCGCCATAATATCCACCGTGGTGTAATCGCCTAGCGCCACCGCCTCATTATTGCCCGCATATCGATCACCGACGTATTTCACGCCGCCGCCTAAACGCCAGTTGTCATCCAACTGATAAGTGCTCCAAAGGGAGAATAAGTGGTCCGACACATCGTTCGGCTTTTTGCCTGTCGCTTTGTCTTCCGCGTCCAAATAGCTGTATCCGACTGAGATGTCCCACTGCTTGGTTATTTGGCCGCGCGCTTCCAGCTCAAGGCCTTGATGACGAACTGCAATTTTGTCGATCACATCACCATCCACGTTGGTTTGTGGCTGCTCTTGGTCGATCTGGAAAAGCGCCATATTGAGCATTAACGCGTTATCCAGTAAGTAAGCCTTTGCACCCACTTCTTTAAGATCGGTGTGGAAGAATTCCGCTAATTTCGGATTGATGTAGATACCCGCGTAAGGTAATTGCCAAGAGCGCGCTAAACTGGCGTAAACCGATGCATCATTATTGATGCGGTATACCAAGCCAGCTCGATAACTGACTTTGTCATCATCCAATTTTTCTTTCGCAGCACCCATTTTGCGTTGCTCCAACTCCATCGAGTCGTAACGCACGTTGCCAATCACAGAAAGATCGCCCCACGTGTACACGTCCTGTACATACACACCAGTGGTAGTTGTGGTGTTGTCGCGGAATGGTTTGAAGCCCGGATCCGGCGTTGGGCCAACAACTGGGTTGTAGATATTTTGCGGAGGGAGCGTTTTATCGCTCGCTAACATTAGGTCAATATCAATTTGGTTGAAATCCGCACCTAACATCAATTGGTTGTCATTGGTTTCCCAAATCAGTTCAGATTGCAAAGTAGTCGTGGTACGAGGATCGTAACCAAAGTTATTCACGGTTTGAGACACTTCATTGTCCGTCACTTTGCCCTGACGCGTGCCTTTTTGTTCAAGTTCGATATGGTTGAACGCTGCGCGGTTATTCCAAACCCACTGATCATTGAAGCGCCACTCGTAATCGAGCGCAACACGAATGCTGTCAGACTCCTGATAATCATTCGCACCACCAAAGTAAGTGCTTACTGGCACATCAACTGGCTTGCCATTTTTTGATGGAACACCACGATAAGGAACCAACTCTTGATGTGCGTACTCGACATCAATATCGATCGTGTGACCTTCCGCTGGCAACAAACGAATGGTTGGTGCAATGAAGAAATCATTCGAATCTACATGATCTACGTAAGAGTCTGCTTGACGGTATTCCAGGTTAATACGTCCATTCACCTTATCGGAAAACGCCATCGAACTGTCGACTTGACCGACAAATTGGCTGTTACTGCCAACACTGCCTTTCACGTGGGTGAAGCTCTCACCATTGGCACGCTTGGTTACTAAGTTGATGATGCCACCGGCTGAGCCACGACCATACAACGCACCCGCCGGGCCTTTGACGATTTCAACACGCTCAACGTTCGCCAAGCTGCGGTAAGACTGCAGCGTACCGTCGTCTCTCATGCCATCACGGTACATATCATTGAGGGAATCAAAACCACGGATCATGAACTGATCTCGGCTTCCTTCACCTAACGTGTTATTGACCCCTGCTACCCCATCTAACGCATCCACTAAGCGTACAGCGCCACGATCTTGCATTTCCGTTTTGGTAACAACCGATACGGCTTGTGGGACATCGAGCCATTCCACATCCGTTTTGCTCCCCGACTGCGGCATGTACTCGGCATAGCCTTCGTACTGGTAACCGTAAACTTGCACGGTTTCCATCATAGATGAGTCGGAGCTCTTCTCCTCGGAAGCCAAAGCAATCGGCGCAACAGCGCTCGCTACCACCGCAGAACTTATCGCAACTGCTAATGGGCTTAGAGGCAATAATTTATTCATTTCATCATTCCGTATAGTTTATATAAATCCAACGGATGCAAATAAGAACAAATATTATTTATATTTGCAATATTAATTTTATACTCTTATATTTGTTCACCTTAAAAACACAAGCAGCAACAAAAAATCAACACAATAACAATAAAGATAAAACCTTCTGCCCCTGCGCCTCGCTCAGAGGCACATTGGAAGTCGACTGTGAGCAGACAGTATCAACGTTAGAAAATTAGGAAAGCTCATGAAATCTACGATGATTATCGTAAGTCATGTCGTTAACGATGCAGTCACTCACGGCTTCGTGCCTGCAGCTAAAGCGATGGACCTCCACGTCGTTCTTATCACCGATCACAAGCTCAGCCATTTAGAGCTGGCGAGTCGTGACCATCACTTTAATCCGGATGACATTCTAGAGTGTGATGTCTTCAACCCTTTGGAGATCATCGAAACCATCACAGAGAATGAGTTAAAACCAGACGCTATTTTCAGCAATAGTGATCACTTACAAACTTCCACCGCCGTTTGTGCACAATTTTTTGGCCTGCCCGCTAAAGATTGGTCAGTCACATTAAAAGCTAAAAACAAGCACTTAACTCGACAAGTACTGGCTGAGAAAGCGCTACCCAATACGCAAAATTGTCTATTGCACCGCCATTCGAATGTGGCATTGGACATGGCCTTCCCTGTTGTGGCAAAACCAAAAGAAGGCGTAGCGAGTTTGGATGTGCAACGCTGTGATTCTCAAAGCGAGCTCGATGCTTACTGCGATGCGTTTTGGCAGAAACACCCTAATGCCGCCATTCTGGTGGAACAGTTTCTTCAAGGGCCGTTGGTTACACTGGAAACCCTGGGAGATGGTGAACGCCTTATCGCCGTAGGCGGCTTTGATGTGGCACTCTCTGAGCCACCTTACTTTATCGAAACCGCCGCAGACTGGAACGGACCAAACAGCATCGCACACCGAGAGGCTTGCCTGGCTCAACTCAAAGCGTTCGGCGTTGGTTTTGGTGTTTGCCACAGCGAGTTCATCATCACTGAAAACGGCCCGGTTCTGGTAGAAATCAACTACCGCAGCATTGGGGATGGACGCGAATTCTTACTCAACAATCTCGCCCACTACGGCTGGTTCAGCACGATTTTAGGTCTGCATTTAGGACGAAGATTAGATGGCGATTACCCAATTCATGGCTCAGCGCACGTCCATTACGTGGTGGCAGAACACAGCGGTGTGATTGATGGAAACTCGACTTCTTTCATCCACCACGATGGCGATGTCATTACCCAGCAACAGGTGTTGAAGGCCGAAGGGGAACACCTGCAACAGAGTTATTCCAACAAGGATTATCTCGCTCGAATTTCCATTGTCTCGCCATCGGGCCAAAACCTTGCCCAAACGCTGCAGAACGCGCTCAGCAACTTCAACCTAGCTCCAACTCGCGAGGTAGTAGCATGAATCACAACGCGTTGTACCTAACCCAACGACTGATCGATACTTGCCTACGCGAAGACATGTTTGGAATTTTGTCGAACGCCAACTTCAGCAACGCCACACCAACAGGGGTAGTTGCTCCCAAGGGCGAGCAAGTATGGCTGACGTTTAATAATTCTGATTTCACCCTCTACTTACCTGTTGTTCCGGCGTATTACATGCAGCCCTGGTGTTACGGCCAAGTCAGCGGAGAAGCGCCACAAGGTTGGTGGGTAGAGAAAAATGGCCAAGTGGATCATCAGCAGCATTACCAAGAGTGGATTGCGTTGCTGACGACGTTGGCACAGGAGAGCTCTCACGAACTGTTGGCCGGATATCTACAAGAATTGGAATGCGCAGAGAAACACAAACAGTTGTGTGACCAAGCGTTTCGCGACCATTCGGACCACATTTCTCAACCAATATCCAAGCTTGAATCTTGGCATCAAAAGCTGTTGCTTGCCGACCAGATCGCGTCCTATCTTGACCACCCGTACTACCCAACGGCGCGTGCGAAGTTCGGTCTGAGCGATGAAGACCTTGCTAAGTACGCACCCGAGTTCGCACAACGTTTTTCTCTTCATTGGATTGCGATTGAAAAGTCACAGGCGACATTAACCAGCGAGCAACCTGATTGTTGGCCAACGATGGAGCAAGTCGGGCTTCCTGCTGATTTTGCACTTAGCCACGTACTGTTCCCGGCGCATCCGCTCACTTTTCGCTCTCTGGAGACGCTACCTGAAGGTATGATAGAAGCGCCGTTCACTTACTTAGAAGTCACACCAACACTTTCCGTTCGCACGGTGGTGGTAAACGATGCGCCGAATATTCACATCAAAGTTCCGCTGATCATGCGCTCGCTGGGCACAAAAAACATCCGCTTAATCAAACCATCGACGCTGTATGACGGCCACTGGTTTGAGCGTCTACTTAGCCATCTTGAGCAAACGGACCCTGACTTAAACGGCCGCCTTTTCCATTGCAATGAACAACACGGTGGACATGTTGGCGACGATAAAACTTTTGCTTATATCGTGCGCGAGTACCCACTTACTCATTGTGAAGATAAAGCGTTAGTTCCGGTTGCAGCACTGGCAAGCCCAATGCCTGACGGACGCCTGTTCTTAGAGCATTTGGCTGAACAATACTACCAACAAGACACGCTTGCGTGGTTCCAAGATTACGTCGACCTGTTATGCCAAGTGCACCTCACCTTGTGGCTTCGTTATGGCATTGCATTGGAGTCCAATCAGCAAAACGCCATCGTTGCGTTTGATCAACAGGGCAAAATGACGCTCGCGATGAAAGACAACGATGCGGCGAGAATTTGGCCAGAGCGCTTCAACTTCGTTACAGAACATGCAGCCCAAAAACATGGCGCGGGAAGCACTCCGGTACATTACGATGAATTGCTCGATCAACGTATTAAAGTCGATAACGAGTTAGCGCTTGGACAGATGTTTACCACCATCACATTGCAGCTGGATATCGCTGCGATTGTAGAAGCGATGTCGGCCAATGGTATTGCATCTTCAGCTTCGCTTTACGCCATTGTGGCCAACAGCATTGCAGAGCAACTCAACCGATTAGAAGGCAAAGGATTAGAAACAAAACTGGCACGCGAGCTACTGCAAACAGCGCCTGATCTTTATGCCAAGTACTTGTTGAGCTCTGGCAGTTTGCTCTCAAAAGAAGCCTCCGGCGCGAGTGACATCAACAAGTTCTACGGTTTGTCGGCCCCTAACTTCTTGCTACTCACTAGCGAGGAAGCGCAGCGTGCCTACTTAGAAACCATCAAAAAAAGCCTACGTTAACCGATTATGACCAAACTCATCTACAGTGTGTTGTTGTGCCACTTTATCGCCGCGTTTGCCGCATTAGGTATGCCACTATTTCTACCCGTTGTGTTGCCAACATTGGGCGCAAGCATTGACGCGGACTGGGCAGGCGTTTTATTCATCCTACCCACTTTTTGTACCGCGTTGGCGGCGCGTTTTTGGGGCAACTTTGCCGATCGCTATGGTCGCCGCCGCTCACTCTTGCGCGCACAACTTGGCCTTGCAGCAGGGTTTGCGCTGTGTGGCTTGGCAGACAACCTCACAATGTTTGTGTTTGGTCTTATTGTTCAAGGAACCTTTGGCGGCACCATGGCCGCCTCAAACAGCTACTTATCTAGCCAAATTAAAGAAGCCAAAACCCTCGGCAAGTCGCTTAATAAAACCCAACTTTCCGCCCGCTTGGCACTGATCGTCGCACCAATCGGATTGGGCTGGAGCTTGTCAGAAACCAACCCGCTTAACGCTTACCTTTGGTTATGCGTTTTGCCTTTTATCGCAATGGGCATAACGCTGACACTACCCGCTGACCAAAGCCGCGAAAAGCCAAACTTAGAATCACAGCAAGAGAAAACCGTTACGCAAAAAAGCGTCATGCATGCTATTCGCTGGATCTTCTTCGCTCAGTTCGGTTTTGCTTTCTCGATGGTGGTGACCTTTCCCTATTTCTCGCCGTTTGTGCAGCAATATGGAATCACCAACCACGCATGGATCGGTTTTCTGTACGCGCTGCCGCATGGCATCTATCTGTTGTTGGCTGGCAAAATCCACGTGTTATCGGATGGGTTTAATCGCTATCAACCGATGCGTACGTTGTGGCTTGGGTTTGCATTGCTTGCCGTGAGTTCTGCCTTGCATTTGTTTGCGTCCGAAACCACGCTAATTGCAGCAAGAGTTTTCTTCGGCGTCGCGATGGTGTGTTGCTATCACGGATTGCACCAACATCTAGCGAGCAATCTGGATCGCAAACTCAGTGGCAAAGTATTTTCTCGCTTTGATGCCATGTCCAAATGGGGTGGCGTGGCAGCGGGATTTTGCGCTTCTTTCATTTCTAGCTTGGGGCTACTTGAGGTTCCTTTCCTACTTTCTGCGATAGTCAGCGTGATCACCTTGATCGCACTGGTTATCCACTCAAAATTTGGAAATCAACATGTTACAGACTCAATCCTCTCCGACTAGTGAGTTGCGCGCGCATGATGTGCAACTCAACCGTGAAAAAGCCCAACTCAATACCATGATGGGTGTCCTCAATTGTTACTTACGCGAGTTTGCGTTGCCAAATCAGCAAGTAGAATGGCAATACAACTCGACGTCATTACCGCAGACGTTAAAAAGAAACTACTCAGCAAAACAGCTCGTTGCCGTTCATCTATCCCAGCAAAATGGCGTGCTAGTTTTACCGACTCACTACGTAAGTAAACTAGGCAAAATCAAGTTGGCGGGAATGCCATGGGTAAAAATGCCTGGCTCTGCTTGGACGAAGTTGAACTCTACGCAAACCCTCACGCTTTTGCTTAACTATCTCAAGCAAGTGTTGGCGATCCCGTTTAACCATGAGCTGCTCGAACAGCTTGACAATAGCGTGCTGGTTACGGAGCAGTTTCTCAACGTCGCGCCCAAATCGTATCACAACGAATTTATCGCCTCGGAACAATCGCTGATTTGGGGTCATACTTTCCACCCGACACCGAAAAGTCGCTCAGGCGTCACAATGGATGATCTTTTGGCGTTCTCTCCGGAAGTCGGTGCGCAAGTCCCGTTGTTCTGGTTTGAAGTGGATTCGTCCTTACTTGATGTACTGAGTTCCGACAATGAATCTGGCTCTGCGCAGCACATGCTACAACAGCTCGCGCCACATCATGCAGCCTGCAATGGGAAGATACTCTACCCTTGCCATCCTTGGGAAAGCTACACCATCTTGAGCAACCCAAGCGTGAAAAAAGCGATTGAACAAGGCCAGATCACTCCACTGGGATTAGGCGGAGAAAAGATGCAACCGACGTCTTCAGTTCGTACCCTCTACCACCCTGATATGGACTGGTTTGCTAAGTTCTCCATCAACGTACGATTAACCAACTGCGTGCGCAAAAACGCTTGGTACGAACTCGACAGTGCAGTGCAACTCACATCGATTCTCAAGCCGATTCGAGAGAACGAACAGCTGCGCAATCCGGTGTTTAAAGTGATGACCGAACCCTACGCCACCACATTGAATCTTGAAAGTGTGGCCGAGAGAAATTGGGACGACAACACCAAAGCCCGCGAGTCGTTCGGCATTTTGTACCGCGAAAACTTCTCGCTTAGCGAAGTCGATATCTTAAAGCCAACCCTCGCCGGCGCTCTGTTTGCCTACGACAGAAACGGCAACAGCTGCATTGCTCAACACCTGACAAACAAAGCACGTACAACGCAAAGTCACTATCACGACATCGCAACACTGTGGTTTGAACGCTATTTGCATTGCCTGATTCCGGGCGTGTTTAATTACTACTTCAAGCACGGAGTCGCGTTTGAGCCGCATTTGCAAAACACCTTGATTGGCTTTGAGCAAGAGATGCCTTGCTGCGTTTGGATTCGTGATTTGGAAGGCACCAAATTGCTGCCAGAATTTTGGCCAGAAGAGGCCTTAACCAACCTGTCTGAACGCGCGCGACAATCAGTCTACTACAGTCGCGAACAGGGCTGGAATCGCATCGGATACTGCACCTTTATCAACAATATCAGCGAGGCGATATTCTTCATCGCAGAAGGTGACGATCAACTAGAACAAACACTGTGGAATGCGGTGCAAAGTGCGATTGTGCGTTGGCAATCAGTTAATGGAAAACATCCGGAACTTGAAGCGTTACTTAATGTCGGTCACTTCCCAAGCAAAAACAATTTCACCACGCGTTTGATGCAAAAAGCCGATAAAGAGTCGGGTTACACCCAAGTAGCCGCGCCTTGGCAACAAGGTGAAAAAGGAGCGCAACATGCCTAACTCACTCATCCTACCAACACGCGTCAGCCAGCAAATTAAAACGCTCGCACAGCAGCAAGATCAACCCTTGTGCGCGTACTTGTACGACCTAAACAACTTGGAAGCGCACATCAAACAACTGCGTCACGTATTGCCAGAAAATGTGGAGCTGTTTTACGCTGCGAAAGCCAACCCATCAGGGCCTATCCTCACAACACTCGCGCCTTATGTCGATGGCTTTGAAGCCGCATCCGGCGGCGAGTTGGCTCATCTCCACCAGCAACTACTCGACAAGCCATTGATCTTCGGCGGCCCAGGTAAAATGCCAAGTGAATTGCAACAAGCGATTGAGCTCGACGTCGATGCGATTCATGTCGAAAGCCTAACCGAATTGCAACGCATTGGTGCACTAACCGAGCGACTAAACCGCCCTGCTTCGATTTTCCTACGTATGAACATTGATATCGGCGACATCACGCTAAGCAAGCTGGCGATGGGCGGAAAGCCAACCCCATTTGGTTTGGACGAATCTGAACTGAGCAATGCCCTGATGTTGCTGCGTGATTTCCCGCAAGTGTCACTGAAAGGTTTCCATTTTCACTTGATGTCGCATCAACTCGACGTCGAAAGTCACTTGGCGTTGATGCAGCGCTACTTCCAAGTTGTGAAGACGTGGCAACAGCAGTTCGAACTCAGTGAGCTGATGATCAACTTGGGTGGCGGCATGGGTATTAACTATCAAAACCCTGAGCAACACTTTCCGTGGATGGAGTTTTGCGACAAGTTGGAATTTCTTATCGCGAAAGAGCAAGTGCAAGACTGGACACTGCGTTTTGAGTGCGGACGGTTTATCACCGCCCCATGTGGTTACTACGTAATGGAAGTGTTAGATATTAAACAAAATCTTGGTGAAAACTTCGTAATTGCGCGCGGAGGTACTCACCATTTCCGCACACCAGCGGCGCAGAGCCATGATCATCCGTTCATCATCCTTAAGAACGAGCAGCACAACGAAATTTCTCACCCAATCCAGCATGCGCAAGCGACCTTTGTCGGACAGCTTTGTACGCCAAAAGATGTGCTGGCGCGCAATCAACACGTCGAACACATCGACATTGGTGACTACGTCGTGTTTACCTTAGCGGGCGCGTATGCGTGGAACATCTCGCATCAAAACTTCTTGATGCATGAACCACCGATATTCCACTATTTCTAAAACGTAATGCTTCGCTTCGTTTAAGCCCCAATAATTGGGGCTTTTTATTTAGCCTCAAGCACAGACTCACTTACATTAGCCACTTTGCGATCTACTTTCTCTCTAAAAGCAAAAAACCCGCATTCAAACCGGAATGCGGGTGGCTTTAAGTAAGGTAAAGCAGTGGATTAATGATAGAACTGGAACTTAGAACGAGTATTTCGCTACAAACTTAAGGCCGTAACCGTCTTTCTTCTCTTCGCCTTCCTGTTCTACAGAACCTGTTTGAACAACAAAATCTGTTTTGAATGAGTCTGTTACTTCATAACCAAGACCTAGGTATGCCGTTTGCGCTTCTACAGCCGTACCTTGTAGGTCACCCTCGACGTATTGAAGAGAACCATAAAGTTTGAAACATTCAAATGTGTACGCTGCTGCTACAGAGTAAGTTTCACCGTCGTTTGGAGATTCAAGCTTAAGTTCAACACTGTCGCTTGCTTTCAAGCTCCCTGCGTTTTCGAAAGAAATGAATGCTGCACCAAATTTGAAATCACCCAGTTTTACGTCACCGCCTAAACCTAGAGAATTCGCTTCATCACCATCAGAACCGTAAGCAACCGCTGCAGAGAAATCGTCTGTTTTGTAGTTTAGAGATGTTGCGTAGTTTGCCTCATTGTCTGAATCGCTGTCTGTTTCGTAGTTTGCAGAAAACTCAAGATCGTTGATTTTTGCCTTGTAACGGATACCTTGACCGTCTACACCACCTTGCGAAATCTTGTACAAGTTTGTCCCTTCACCTTGATGCGCTTTTTCGGCCGCACCAAAAGAGTTACCTGTATCACCGAAAGAGAAATTACCGTATTTAACATGGTCAAATTCTAATTTAATATCAGCGAATTCTGCATTGCGGTTTTCTTTTGTCACACTGTCGCCAGCATTAATTGCAAAAGAACCAATTAGTTTCGCATCTTCATTCAACTGATGCGTACCTTTAACTTTTAGGTGTGCATCCGTAAATACGTGTGGTGCTTTCTCTTTATCATCAGCATCAACGTATACTGCGATACCTTTTGCCCAACCTGATAGTTCAACTTTATTTTCTTCTGATTTGTAAATTTCGCCAGCTGCTGCTGCACCAGTAAATAGAACAGAAATTGCAATAGCTAAAGGTTTGATGTTCATATCGTACTCCATATGTTGCATAAAAATTTAACGCAACTAATTGTATTAAAAGCATTTATAGGCTCAGAGATTGCATTCTTATACTGAATGCGTTTCTGTCGATAATATTATCGAAATAAATACAATTTAAAATTGAAATATAATTTCATTTTAAATAAATACGATCGACTTCATAATTAAACCCATATTATTGAAGTAACGATATGCAGTTTTATTCACTAAAATTAATGATATTTGATAGATTTATTGATCTAAATCAAATATTAAAACACATGTCATGGCTGTAAAAAGTGTCATATATAAATGTGAATAAAAAAACAAACAACGAAATTATTATAAGGACATTAATTTATAAAAATAAAAATAAGATATGACTCGCAATTCTATTTATAAATGTATTATTTAATATAATTAATATGCTATGAGAGGGATCTGGCGTAGCAGGCTGACTGCTCTGGGAGATAAACAGACAGAAACTCAGGTATTGATAGACAAGCCTGAGCTAATTGATGATTCTTTAGCGACGAGAAGAGAGAAACGAGGAGAGAGCAACGAGAAAAACACGCAAATCTTGCAGTAGAGCATGCACCCAAGCGTTAATACTCAATGCCTCAAAGGGTTGTCAATCCAAGAATAAAAAAGTCCCCTCATATCTGAAGGGACTCTTTCTAGTGATTTGTAGCGTTCTTAGGTCAGCAATTCATTTATGCTTTTACTGTCTGCTTGTAGCGGTCAAAAATAACCGCTGCGAGTAGTATCCCACCACGAACAACATATTGAGAAAACGGAGACATGTTCAGTAGGTTCATCGCGTTTTCTACAGTACCAAGAATAAGTACACCAGCGATAACGTAAGAGACTTTACCGATACCACCTTTTAGAGATACACCACCCAGTACACAAGCCGAGATAACCACCAGCTCGAAACCAACTGATGTCATTGGCTGACCAGAAGTCATACGTGCTGCCAAAATGACACCCGCAAGGGCTGAGATGAAACCAGAGATGGTGAAGATAATCATCTTCGTTTTCACCACGTTCACACCAGCCAGGCGAGCGGCTTCCTCATTACCACCAATCGCCAGAGTGTTACGTCCGTAAACCGTGCGGTTTAGGAGAAAAGCAAATACAGCGAATGTAATCAGTGTTAGCCAAACCGGAGTTGGAATACCGATGAATGAAGAGTTACCCAAAGCGAAGAAACTCTCTTCTGTGATACCAACCGCTTTACCGTCAGAAATGATGTAGCCAAGACCACGTGCAATCTGCATGGTTGCTAGTGTGGTGATCAGTGCGTTGATTTGCAGTTTAGCGATAACAAAGCCGTTTAATAGGCCAAATGCAACACCTGAAAGTAGGCCAGCACCGATACCTAACACAACACTGCCTGTCGCGTTAATAGCCACAGCCGTAACAACACCGGAACAAGCGATGATTGAAGCAACAGATAGGTCAAGGTCACCACAAGCAAGACAGAACAGCATGGCACATGCCACCATACCACTCATTGAGATTGCGAGACCTAAGCCTTTCATGTTGATGAAGGTTGCAAAGTAAGGAACAAACAAGGCGCAAAGCAGAAATAGACCTGCAAACACCATTAGCATTCCAAACTTATCCCAAATTTTTGCGAAGCTTAAGCCGCCAGTTTTAGGTGCTGACTCTAGAGCTTTTGTAGGACTAGAAGTAGACATAATGATATTCCTTAATTTTAAGCTGCTGCCGACTCTTCTTTATCTAGCATGGCTAGACGAAGTGCGGTTTGTTCATCGAATTCGTCACGTTGTAGTTCGCCGGTTACCGCGCCGTCTTTCATAACAAGTACACGGTCAGAGATACCCAACACTTCTGGTAAATCGCTGGAAACGACGAGTACTGTTACTCCGTTCTCTGCCAGCTTAAAAATGAGTTCGTAAATTTCAGATTTGGCGCCCACATCGATACCACGAGTAGGTTCATCCAGTAAGATAACGCTCATTGCCGTTGACAACCAACGACCAAGAATCACTTTCTGCTGATTACCGCCTGATAGCTTGCCAATTGGCTGCTCCAGAGAAGAAGCTTTAACATTGAGGGCTTGTTTTTGCTTGGAAGCGTTGTTTTTCTCCCAATCGAAATCAATCAAGCTCTTGAACTTTAAATGCCAAGGGCGAGCACTGATGTTGGTGTTCTCTTGTACCGACATGATAGGAACGATGCCGTCTGCTTTGCGGTCTTCCGAACAAAGCGTAATGCCGTAACGAATTGCATCTTGCGGGTTTTTTACGCCAATTTTGACATCGTGTAAGTAAAGATCGCCGCCTGTCTTTTTATCTGCGCCGAAAATAAGACGAGTAAGCTCAGTACGACCTGCGCCAACCAATCCAAACAAACCAAGGACCTCACCTTGTTTAACATCCAGTGACACTGGTGCGGTTAATCCTGGGCCTTCGAAGTTTTCGATGCGTAAACCACTCTTACCATGTTCACGCGGGCGGTAGTTGAAGATGTCGCTAATTTCACGGCCAACCATCAGTTCAACTAAACGATCGTTTGTCAGCTGAGAAAGGTCAGTAAATGACTGCACGTGCTGGCCATCTTTGAAGATCGTTAATGCATCACACAGGTCAAAGATTTCTTCCATACGGTGCGATACGTACATAATGATTTTGCCCGCATCACGCAGTTCACGGATAACCTTGAATAAGTTTTGAATTTCGCGCTGTGACAAACTACTGGTTGGCTCATCAAATGCGATAATTTGTGCGTTTCGACTCAGTGCTTTGGCAATTTCAACCATCTGCCATTGGCCAATAGACAACTCTTTTAGTTGGCAAGATGGGTCGAATGTTTCACCTAAACGCTCTAACTGAACCCGTGCGTTCTTGTTGAGGGTTTCTGTATCCACGCGGCCACCCTTGGTCGGTAGTTGACCAAGATAAATATTTTCCGCAACCGTCAACTCAGGAACCAAGTTGAGCTCTTGATAAATAATGGCAATACCGTGATCAAGCGCATCATTGGTTGAATTCAGCGCCACTTCTTTACCATCAATAGCGATGTGACCTTCCGTAGGCTTATGGAAACCACTTAAGGTTTTGAGTAACGTTGATTTACCCGCACCATTTTCACCCATCAAAGCGTGAACACTGCCCGCATCGGCGCGGAAACTCACGTTGTTCAATGCCTTAACACCAGGGAAGTGCTTCGAGATATTTCGAAACTCTATGTAAGAGGGGGACTTCGCCATGACATTCTCTCCGTTAAATCAGTTGGTGACGACCAAGTCGGCCGTCACCGAAATTGAGCTTACAGCCCTTTTTTCGCTAGTTCGTCTTTGAAGTTGTCACGAGTGATAAGAACAACGTCCGTAACTTCAACAAACTTCTCTGGTTGAACGTCTTCTTTTACCCACTTGTATAGAGACTCGATACTCTTGTAGCCGTGCACGTCTGGGCTAGGTAGCAGTGAACCGTAGAAACCAGTTGGCTGAGATTTTGCGAGTTCGTTAACCGCATCAACACCGTTGATACCAATACCGATTACATTGTCTGAACCAAAGCCTTGGCCTTCAGTTGCACGTACGCCACCCAAAACGGTGTTGTCGTTCATACCAACGATAAGCCATTGCTTAACGTCAGGGTATTGAACAAGTAGAGAGTTAGCTGCGTCTAATGCACCTGGGATATCGTTCGTTTTCGTTGGTACACGGTAGATTTGGTCTCCAGGGAATCCAGCGGCTTTAAGTGCAGAAATTGAGCCATCTACACGACGACGCGCAGTATCGAGTTCGTCCGCAGTGATTGCCATCACACCTGTTACGGAAGCATCCCAGTTACGCTTTTGCATTTCTTTGTACAGCTCGGTACCTTGGCGTTCACCGATAGCGGTAGCCGCCATCATAACCAATGGTACTTCTGTCATTGGCTCGCCTTTCGCGTTTAAGAACTGATCATCAACCGTGACTACTTTTAGGTCATAGCTCTTTGCTTTCGCCATGATTGCAGGACCTAATTTAGGGTCAGGAGTACAGATAACGAAGCCTTTCGCGCCTTGCGCCGCGAGAGTATCGATAGCATTGAGGGTTTTTTCGCCATCTGGCACCGCCATTTTTACTACTTCAAAGCCTAAATCTTTACCGGCTTTTTCCGCAAATGACCATTCCGTTTGGAACCATGGTTCTTCAGGTTGCTTAACCAGATAGCCTAGTCTCGTTTCATCATCTGAACCAAAGAATGCGTTAGCAGAAGCACTAAGCATAGTTACGCCAGATAGGGCAGCGATTGTGAGTAGTTTTTTAAGTTTCATTGTTATCCATCCACTGGTAGGGGTAAGTGTTCGTAATACATATTTGTGGATTTAGGGACATTTGTTAGTGACAAAAATCACAGCTGAAAAATGTAGCGAATTTGTCCATTCATTTAGCCAGTGTGGCTATGACACAGATCTCAATTATGCGACCACTGATGCAAACACACAGTAGACAACCCTATACGAGCCTAATGCAAACGATGAATAAGCAGTTTTTTTGTTATTCCTACCTGTCACAAGAAGGTGTTAGAAAGAACACAAAAAATAGCCCATGACGTTTTTGTCCATAAAGTTAGCAGACCTCTTTATGGGATAACGTCCCTCCTATAGCTATAACAACAAGTAGATTTAGTTTGCTGACCAAAAGCTGGAGCAGTCATGGACACAATACACACACAACAACAACAGCATGTCATCGGTTTGGACTTCGGTTCAGACTCCGTACGTGCCCTAATCGTTAATGCACAAACAGGCAAAGAAGTATCTTCGTCTGTCGTCTATTACCCACGATGGATGAAAGGGCTATATTGTCAGCCTGCTCAATCTCAATTCAGACATCACCCTCAAGATTATCTGGATGCAATGACCAGTGCGATCCAAGAAGTCCTGACCACAGTATCACCAGAGCTCGCCTCTTCCATCGTTGGTATCGGTGTCGATACAACAGGCTCAACACCAGCCCCAATTGATGAAAACGGCAACATCCTGGCATTGCTTCCAGAGTTCGAGAACAACCCAAATGCGATGTTTGTCCTTTGGAAAGATCATACGTCGGTGACTAAGGCGGATCTGATTAATGAGCTTGCCCACTCAGGTGATTTCACCGATTACACCCGTTACATCGGTGGTATTTATTCATCGGAATGGTTCTGGGCTAAAGCCGCTTGGGTCAGCGAACAAGACGAACAAGTGGCTAAAAGCGCGTACAGCTGGGTAGAACTTTGTGACTGGATTCCAGCGATTCTCGCCGATGCTCAACACCCTCAAAAACTGCGTCGCGGCATTTGTGCTGCCGGACACAAAGCCATGTGGCATGACAGCTGGGGTGGCCTGCCAGACCAAGCGTTTTTAAGCGCGATATCTCCGACGCTAGATGGCATTCGCGATCGTATGTTCACGGAAGTCTTCACTTCGGACCAAGCTGCTGGTTACTTGTCAAAAGCATGGGCAGAAAAGCTGGGGCTACCAGAAGGTATTGCGATTGCAATTGGCGAATTTGACTGCCACATGGGCGCGGTTGGTGCAGGTGCTGGTGCCAATGATTTGGTGAAAGTAATTGGTACTTCAACGTGTGACATTTTGATGGTTGAATCGGATCAGGTTGGCGATCGCACCATTCACGGTATTTGCGGCCAGGTTGAAGGCAGTGCAATGCCAGAGCTACTCGCGCTAGAAGCAGGACAATCTGCATTTGGTGATATGTATGCTTGGTTTAAGAACGTTCTGATGTGGCCACTGCAGGCGTACGCCAAGCTTAACCCTGACTTTGCACCAAAAGCAGAAGAAATTGCGTCTGACCTATTACCAATGCTTTCACAAGCTGCAGAGCAGCAGGGTATCGACCAGTACACGCCAGTAGCAATGGACTGGCTCAACGGCCGACGCACACCATACGCAAACCAGCGATTAAAAGGCGCTATTTGTGATTTAAACCTTGGCAGTGCTTCACCAGCCATCTTCTCAGCATTGGTTGAGTCAACGGCTCACGGCGCCAAAGCGATTGTGGATTGCTTCATTGAACAAGACGTCAAGGTTGAACGCGTGATTGCGATCGGGGGTATTGCGCAGAAATCACCGTTCGTGATGCAGATGTGTGCGGATGTGATTGGTCGCGAAATTATCGTGGTTGAGTCGGATCAATGCTGTGCATTAGGGGCGGCAATATTTGCTGCTGTCGCGGCTGGCGTTTACCCAGACACCAAAGCGGCTCAAGACGTAATGGCAAGCCCTGTTCGTCAAACTTATTCGCCAAACGCACAAGTACAAGCTTTGCGAGCGGAGCGCTACGCAGCTTACCGTCAACTCGGTCAACACATGGAACAAATGGCGGAGTTCCATCAATCTCAGGAGCGTGAAGATGTCTGAACAAACAACATGGAATGACATGGACTCATTCGCTGAACGTATGAAAACGCTTCGCCATCAAGTGTGGCAGGCCAATATGGGTCTTCAGCGTCATAACCTCGTGACGTTCACCTGGGGCAATGTTTCAGGTATTGATCGCGAATCCGGTTTAGTGGTTATCAAGCCAAGTGGCGTCGAATACAGCGATCTCAGCGCAGAAAACATGGTGGTGGTCGATCTGCAAGGCCAAATCGTCGAAGGCGAGTTGAAACCTTCTTCTGATACCGCGACGCACCTCGAGCTTTACCGTCAGTTCCCGGAGATTGGGGGTATCGTCCATACCCACTCTTCTTATGCGACGTCATGGGCGCAAGCAGGAGCAGCGATTCCCGCCTTTGGCACCACGCACGCGGACTATTTCTACGGTCATATTCCATGTGCTCGCGCTTTGACTCAACAAGAGATTGAAAACGACTACGAGCTAAATACCGGCAAAGTCATCGTTGAGACGATCGGTGCGACTGACCCAATGGCGATTCCCGGCATCTTGGTTCGTGAGCACGCGCCATTTACTTGGGGAACTAACCCACATAACGCCGTACATAACGCCGTAGTGGTAGAAGAAGTTGCAAAAATGGCGTTCCGCACACTGTCTATCAATCCGAGCACGTTACCGATACCACAGACCTTGCTGGATAAGCACTACTTACGCAAGCACGGTAAAGACGCGTACTACGGACAAAAATAACGAACAATTGTCGCCTGGCAACTGGCGAGGCGACCAATGCGACACAGAATAACAGAGGCACTTATGAAAGATTTAACAAACAAATCTGTATGGTTTATCACCGGTTCACAGCACCTATACGGTCCTAAAGTATTGGAGCAAGTGGCAAAAAACAGCGAAGAGATCGTGGCTGGCTTTAACCAGAGCGACGATGTGTGCGTGCCTGTTGTATGTAAAGAAACAGTGAAGTCGCCAGAAGAAATCCTCAACGTATGCCAGCAAGCAAACAACGATGAAAACTGTCTGGGTGTGGTGCTATGGATGCACACTTTCTCACCAGCAAAAATGTGGATTTCAGGTCTCAAGCAACTGAATAAACCATTTGTTCATCTGCACACCCAATTCAGCGAAGCGCTCCCTTGGGAAAGCATCGACATGAACTACATGAATCTGAACCAAAGTGCACACGGTGATCGCGAATTTGGCTTCATCGGTACACGCCTTGGCTTGGATCGCCGCGTTATCGTTGGTCACTGGCAGAAGCCTTCTGTACGTAAGCAGCTCGACCACTGGTGTCGTGCGGCCATTGGTTGGCACGAGAGCCACACGTTACGTGTTGCACGCTTTGGCGATAACATGCGCCAAGTAGCGGTAACTGAAGGCAACAAGGTTAGCGCACAAATCGAGTTTGGCTTTGAAGTACACGCATACGGTTTAGGTGAACTGACTGAAGTCGTGAACAAAGTCGAAGACAGCGCAATCAATGCCCTGCTGGAAGAGTACCGCTCAACGTACCGAATCGCTCCGGAAATTTTTGAAACGCCAGAACAGTTGGAAATTCTTAAGAATGAAGCTCGCCTTGAACTCGGTATGGAAACCTTCCTACAAGAACGTGGCTGCATGGCATTTGTAAACACGTTTGAAAACCTGACTGGCATGACTAACCTACCTGGTTTGGCAACGCAACGCTTAATGGAAAAAGGCTATGGTTACGGCGGCGAAGGCGACTGGAAAACGGCCGCGTTGACACGCATCATCAAAACCATGGGGCAAGGTCTACCAGGCGGCACGTCTTTCATGGAAGACTACACCTACAACCTAACGGGTGAAGGCCAGGTGCTAGGTGCGCACATGCTGGAAGTGTGTCCGACTATCGCTGCTGACAAACCATCGATTGAAATCCATCGCCATACTATCGGTAAAACCGACGATGTGGCTCGCGCAATTTTCAGCGCTAAAGCTGGCCCTGCTCTAGTGGCAACCTTGATTGATTTAGGTAACCGCTTCCGCTTATTGGTGAATGAAATTGATACCGTGACACCGCCATCAGATCTACCCAACTTGCCTGTGGCACACGCGCTTTGGGAACCTCAGCCAAACCTAGAAGTGTCTGCGGCTTCATGGATTCATGCAGGCGGCGCGCACCACAGCGTATACACGCAAAACGTCACCTTAGAGATGCTAGAAGACTTCGCTGAGTTTGCGGGTATCGAGCTGGTTGTGATTGACAAGAACACCACCATTCGTGACTTCAAAACAGAGCTAAAACACAACAGCCTGTTCTACCGTTTTAGCAGCGGTATCTAAAAAAATAGCATGCGCCTATTCGGCTGAGGGGGTCAGCTGAATAGGCGTTTTGCTATATTTCTAACATCCAACTTCCCGCAAGTCATGCCATCCGCCCTACGCGCTTAAACGATTCCCTACTTCTCGTTTTCGCTACCTGTTTTGTTACTGCGCAAAGTAATCGAGTAGTATTGGGGCATTTAAACGAATGCAAAAGGAACAAATATGTCACACCAAGTGGCTTGCGAATGCCGGCAATAGTCGAGTGGTTTTGACAATGACGGGACAGCCTCTTGAATGACTCTCTCGTCTCGATCCAGCTTGATATTGAGCAAGCGATTACAGCGGGTGACAACTATAATTTAAAATTAATGCGACCAATTTCGGGTTGCGGTTTAGCGATGTTAAGTGGATTTAAGTATCAGAAGTTTCACAAATATAATGACTGCAACCAATAATCATGGCGAAGGGTTATCAAAACGACTACAACAACGCTTCCCACTCTGGTTTACTTTTTTGCCGCGCGATTTTGCGGCAATTTTTAATGCTGTTATACGGAAAATAGAATGCAAAACGATCCCTTGAAACCTGGATATGACTTCAATGCTCATTTAGTTGCGGGCTTAACGCCAATCTCAAAAGGCAACGATCTAGACTTTGTTATTGACCGTCCTCATGGGATGAAGGGCTTTATCATCAATTTGACTGTCAAAGGTCAAGGTACCGTATTCCACGGTGACGAATCCTTTACGGTTAATGAAGGCGATTTACTACTCTTTCCAACGGGTGTACCGCACTACTACCACCGCTCAGAAGAGGCAGAAGACTGGCATCACCGCTGGATCTATTTTCGCCCTCGCGCCTACTGGATAAACCGTCTTAAGTGGGAAAGTTGTATCAATGGTGTGTTTATCACTAAAGGTGTGCACATTGACGCCCAGGAAAAGCTGGACCTGTTGTTTAAGCAGATTGAAGATCTGAGTAAAAAGGACGAACCATACAGCGATGAATTGACGCTAAATTTGCTAGAGCAATTGTTGATTCGCTGCAAAATGAATCAGCCAAACCTGATCAAGAAACTCGTTGATCCGCGAATCACCAACGTATTGAACTACATGGCCAAGCACCTCAATGAGGATTTCAGCAATGAAACATTAGCCGATCTGGTTTGCTTGTCCCCCTCCAGATTGGGGCATTTATTCCGCGACGAAGTTGGTATGACGATCATCCAATGGCGTGATGACCAGCGAATCAGTCGAGCGAAACAGTTACTGGTGACATCGAACTATTCCATCAACCAAATTTCTCGCTTGATTGGCTACTCTGATCCACTCTACTTTTCGCGCGTGTTTAAGAACAAGGCAGGGCTAAGCCCGAAACTCTATCGTGAGAAAGTGATGTAAGTATACCCAAGTACCCTCAAGATGCTTGTGTATACATGTCGGGCAGGATTCGCACCTGCCCGAATTATTTCTGAATACTTACTTATTGTGATTGATATTAAACTGGTAACTGGTTTGATGCTGGTAAAACGACTTTTGAGCAATAAAGCGTCTATTCGCCTCTGGCCATTCAGGGTGGTTCGAGCAATCCGGTAAGAACTGAGTTTCAAGCGCCAGCCCCTGATAATCCTTATACTCCCCACTACGTGATGGTGTTCCCGCCAAGAAGTTACCGCTGTAAAACTGAATCGCAGGTTTGTCGGTAAATACAGACATCACCACCTGTTTATCTGAACTTGTCAGACATGCTATGGTGCTTTCGCCATCAACCAACTCTTCAGGCAAGGTAAACGCGTGGTCATAGCCTTTGGCTAGCTTCTGATCTTCATCCTGGAGCAAGCGGGTACCGATTGCCTGAGCGGTACTAAAATCAAAACTGCTCCCTTGGACAGCTTTCAGCTCGCCAGTTGGGATGAGATTTTCGTCAGTGGGAAGATATTCCTTCGCAAAAAGTTGCAGCTCATGATCGAGAATAGTGTGGCCCGATTCCGCACCATCAAGATTAAAATAGGCGTGGTTGGTCAGGTTGATCGGACAGTCCTGGTCACAGATCGCCGAATATTCAATACATAACTGATTGTTTTCCGTCAGCGTATAAGCGACTTCAGCGGTCAGATTCCCCGGGAAGCCTTGGTCACCGTCGGGGGACATCAAACAGTAAGTAATGTGTGAATCGCTCTTGTCTTTCACCAACCAGCGGCGTTTATCAAAGCCTTCAACACCGCCATGGAGGCTGTTGCCATTATTGTTGCGAGTAATGGAATAGGTTTGTCCGTTTAAGTTGAACTGCCCATTGGCGATGCGGTTGGCGAACCGGCCAATGGTCGCACCTAAAAACGCCGAGTGAGACTGATAATCGCGCAGTGATGTCATGCCGAGCAATACTTCTCGTGGCCCAGATGAAGTGGGAAGCTGACAACTTAACCAGGTCGCACCAATGTCCATAAAAGTGGCTGTCATGCCGTGATGATTACGTAAGATATGAACCTTGGCAGGCTCGTCATCAGTGAAAAGATCGCTTTCGATTGCGGATTTGATCGAGTCAGGTGGGATTATGCTATTGGGCATAGGGGCTCCTTTCAAAAACACAGTACCTGCAAAGCGCAGGTACTGAGATAATAGGATTAGATCGCTTCGCCAAAGACTGGAAAACCGTCTTTCCAGATAAGGCGTTTGATGCGAGTGTGGCGGTTAGGGTCCCAAAGTGGGTCGCCCTCAATTTCGGTGTAATCACGTGCGTGATAAACCAACAAGTCATGGCCTTCTTCATCAACGGTAAAGCTGTTGTGGCCAGGCCCGTAGACCTTTTTCTCCCAGTTAGTTTTAAATACTGGCTGCTTGGCTTTCACCCAGCTTTTCGGGTCAAGCAAGTCACTGTCTTCATCCGCGTATAGCAGCCCCATACAGTAGTTTTCATCGGTCGCACTGGCAGAGTAAGTCATCCAGAACTTACCATGACGGTGGATAACCGATGGCCCTTCGTTAACCCAAAAGCCGATCTGTTCCCACTCAAACTCTGGAATGGTCAGACACTGTGGTGCGGTGCGCAGCTTAGTTGGCGTTTCTAATTCCGCGATGTACAAGTTGGAGTTGCCACCGATATTGTTGTCTTTTTGCGCCCAAACGTAGTAATTAACGCCGTTGTGACTGAATGAGGTCGCATCCAGACAAAATGTATCCATTCCGGTATCGATTTGCCCTTCAAACGTCCATTCCGGAGTGATCGGATTCGGGTTCGAATTAGAAATCGCGTACATTCGGTGCTGGAACAAACCGTCCACGATTTCTCGTGACGGTGCCGCTGCAAAGTAGACGTACCAAGCGTTGTCGATAAAATGCAGCTCCGGCGCCCAGATTAGGTCACTGTATGG
This sequence comes from Vibrio sp. J1-1, assembly GCF_021728395.1. GTDB lineage: Bacteria > Pseudomonadota > Gammaproteobacteria > Enterobacterales > Vibrionaceae > Vibrio. The sequence goes on from NZ_JAKKCM010000001.1 coordinate 499,075, forward strand.
GCCTGTATCAGGCTTGTACCATGCGTTTATCAACTCGCTAGTGGTGTCGAGCTCAGCGATGGTCTTTGCTCGACGAATCTCAATTCGATCATATTCCGGTACCGAAGCGGTAAAATAGTAGTAGCCGTCCGTGTGTTTATAGATGTGCGGGTCGGCGCGCTGTTCGATAATGGGATTGACGAAATCGGTCATACTGCTTCCCTTAATTTGCGTAATTTGATTGAGGTTTTGAAGATTGAACGTCGCTTAGGTTTTTCTCTTCTTCCAGGATGTTCGTTGCTGTCATCGACTGGTAGTACTTGTCGGTCACTTTGTATTTGAACATCAGTGAGCCCATCAAGAAATGGAACAAGCCAGGAATAACCGTCAGCATTAGTGCGATACCAGTGAGAGCGTAGTCTGACTGCGCTTCATTCGGCACGTAGTTAAAGAATGTCAGTAACCAACCGACTACCGCACCACCGATACCCATGCCTAGCTTCTGGCTAAATGAGATACCGCCAAACGCAAGTCCAGACACACGCTGACCGGTTTTGTATGCGCCGTAATCCACAGCTTCTGCAATCGCTGACCAGAAGACTGGAGCGTGTAAATCCACCACAAACGACACTAAGAAGTACAACACGAATGCCAGTGCCAAGTCATCACGACCAACGAACACGTACAGCATCGCGCTCAGTATCAGAACCGCAACTTGGCTGTAGCGGAACAGTTTAATTTTACAATACGTCTTAGTAATCCAAGTTGACGCAACCATTGCCAGAATCGCTGCTCCTACACCCGTTGCAAGAAACGCTGAAATCGTGCCGGCGTCACCACCAAGGTAGTACTTGGCGTAATAAGCTGCAACGGAACCACGGATTACATAGCCAATGGTGCCCGTTACACATACCGCGCACAGTACTAGCCATTGATCGTTTTTCATCAGCAGTTTGACTTGGTCTTTAAACGACTTCTTATCGACCACGTGTTCAATACGCTCTTTAGTGGTCGCGAAACAGAACAAGAATAGCAACGTGCCCATTAGTCCCATTAAACCCATCGAGTACTGGTAACCCAATTGGATATTGTCTTGACCCCAAGCGGCTGACATCTGCGGTACGATGATGGTGACAAGAAACGCTGCGATTTTGGCGAAGAATAAACGATAGCCGTTGGCAGACAAACGCTCTTTCGGGTCATCGGTCAGCACACTGATTAATGAGATGTACGGAATCGTCACAGCAGTAAACATGATTGTGACAAAGATGTACGTCGCGTAAGCATAAATCAGCTTGGTGTTGTAATCACCGTCAGGTGTGCTGAAAGCGAGGTAAACGGAGATACCGAAAGGGACCGCCAGAAAGAGTAGATATTGGCGATAACGCCCCCAACGCGAGGTAAACTTATCGGTAATCATACCCATCACCGGGTCGGTTACCGCGTCGATTAATCGAACCACGATAAATAGCATCGCTAAATCTTCTGGTTTGATGCCAAAAATATCCGTATAGAAGAATGTAATGATTAACATCATTGATGAAATCACCACGTTGACTGCCATGTCGCCAGCACCAAAGCCGACTTTCTCAAGGACAGGTAATTTATATTTATACATAGGGACGAATCCATTGTTTTCACGATGACAAAGATACTAACTAGGAATCAGGAGGCTGGCTGTTAGGAATCTCATAGATAAATAGTGATAGCGGTTTTGTACATGCCTTCAGCCAATCTGTTTATGTGAAAGGATGGCAAAAAAAAGGCTAGGACTAATGAAATACGGTTTGATAACAGCATTTCAACCTTATAGAAAACAATCATCAATATATTGAAGTAACGTTATCTTGAACACTGCACAGACACTGACTACAATGACGCACTTTCTTTACGGAATCCAGGTCAAAAAATGAACGACACAACTAAACCAGCTCTACCAGATCGCCTTGCCGGCAACCCACGTAGCCCATTCTTTGTTAAAGAGTGCTTTGATCACCAAATCGGTATCCGTTTCAACGGAAAAGAGCGTGCTGACGTCGAAGAATACTGCGTTAGCGAAGGCTGGGTAAAAATCGCGTCTCCAAAAGCAAAAGACCGTTTCGGTAACCCAATGCTGATCAAACTGAAAGGCGAAGTTGAAGCGTACTACGTGTAAGCTTTAATGCTGAATCCAACGCAAAAGCTCGAGCCTTGCTCGGGCTTTTTTTGTGTCTGCTATCTCACCACACCACTCATCCATTCCCTTCTCTTTTGAGTACAAGTTGTCAGGAAGTCGACGTTAATCGCTATCTTCTTCAGTTTGTTGTCTAAAATCTTATAGATACAAAACCGCCAAAAGAAACGACATAATTTGTTGGATTTAAGGAAGAGGAAATGGAAAGCCCACTTGTCACTCTTAAAAGTGCGAACAAAAGCTTTGTTGATGGTAAAGAAACACACTGCGTTTTGGAAAATGTCGACTTCACTCTGACAAACGGAGCGAGCGTGGCATTAACGGGGGCAAGTGGCAGCGGTAAAAGTACCTTGCTCAATGTCATTGCGGGTTTTGAACCTCTATCAAGTGGTGAATTATGGTTGGATGGAGAGGACACGACCGCTTGGAAAGATCCACAATGGAGCCGTTTTCGACACCAAAACCTTGGCGTTATCTTCCAACAATTCAACCTGTTAACCCCACTTAACGTTAAACAAAACATTGCCTTTCCACTAAATTTGAACCAACTAAGATGGAACGAATGGTGTGACTATTTGGTGGAATCTTTAAGCATCAGTGAGCTACTCGACAGGCATGTATCGGCGCTTTCTGGTGGTCAACAGCAGCGTGTGGCGATAGCCCGAGCGTTGGCCCACAAACCCAAACTCTTACTCGCTGACGAACCTACTGGTAATCTCGACCAAAAAGCCGGCTTAGAGGTCATGAGACTGCTGAGTGACATTACCACCCACGGTAAAACCGCAGTGATATTAGTGACTCACAGCCCTGAATGTGCTGACTTTATGCAGACTCAGCTACGCTTGAAAAATGGCCACGTTGCCCTTAAGCAGCAAAACCACGAGCCACGCTATGAAGCAAACTAGGTTTACGCACACCAAACTCGCACTTTACTTGTTTGCCGCTCATTATCGGCAGGCGCCACTGCAAGCCGCCGCCATACTGATTGGTATCGTGCTAGCCGTGACCCTCTTTGTCGCAGTGCAGGCCATCAACCTCAATGCCAAGCGCAGCTATGCAGAATCCACTGAGCAGCTTAGTGCTCAGGCACAAAACCTGATTATTCCACCAGCAGGTCAACGCTATTTACCCGAATCGCTCTATTTCTCACTAAGGCAGCAGGGTTTAAGTGACTCACTGCCTGTGATTGAAGGTAAAGTCAGGGATGAACAAGGCCGTCGGTGGTCAGTACAAGGAAGTGAGCTCATTGCGGCGATCACCTCTGGAACACGTTACTCCTCCGACTCTAGTAACGAACACGATGTTTCCCTATTTGACAACGCACTGCCACTGCCCCGGCTATTGGCTGGCGAACCCATTGTGATGATGAGTCAATCCCAACACCAAAGTCTAGGTGCCTTGGATGTCATGACTCTGGATGAAGTAAAAACCAACGTGGTTGTGCTGCCGGATGAATGGCAATTGGGAAGTCGAATGTTGATGGATATTGGCTTCGCCCAGCAATTACTCAATAAATCAGGACAACTGAGCTATATCGCCGTTTTCAGTACTGAAGGCAATGAACTCACTAAATGGCAAAGCCTAGTCGGAGAACAAGGACAATGGGTGGCCAACACCCAAAGCTCCGATCTCGGCTCGCTGACAGACAGCTTCCACCTTAATCTTACTGCGATGAGTTTGTTGGCATTTTTAGTCGGTCTGTTTATCGCCTATAACGGCGTGAAGTACAGCTTACTCAAACGTAATCGACTGTTAGTACAAATGCAGCAAGCTGGGATCGCTCCGATAAACGTGTTCTCTGCACTGTTAGTTGAATTGACGATTCTGGTGATGTTTGGCGCTTCACTTGGGTTCGTCCTCGGTATGCAATTAAGCCATTGGTTACATCCAACCGTTGCCCTGACGCTTGAGCAACTCTATGGTGCAACTCTACTCCCCGGCATCTGGCAGTGGCAATGGTGGGCTCAGGCTCTGTTGCTGACTTTAGCTGCGACTTTGCTCGCGTGCTGGCAGCACTTTAAACAGCGAGTCCATCAGCCACTTTCGTCTCATGGTGGTCTTTATCAAGCACCAGAAACGTCCAACCAGAATCAACTGTTCATTCTCGGCATAGTGCTCACCGCGCTATCTCTGGCGGGGTTATGGCTGAGTGAGCATCATCGCTTCACCATGGCATGGCTTGGTGTGTTCGTGGTTTCAATCCCTTTGTATTTACCGAAAACGCTCAGCGTATTAGCCCATTGGATCGAGCAACGAGCCACATCTGGTTTAGTACAATATCTTTTTGCTGAACTGCGTGAGCTGATTTCTCCACTCTCCCTTGCCATGATGGCGTTGCTGCTCGCCGTGACCGCCAATATCGGTATGAACAATTTGGTCGGCAGCTTTGAATCCACCTTAAAGCAATGGCTAGAGCAAAGGCTACATGCGGATATTTACGTAAGCCCATCACAAGGTGAAATTGCGAATGTTGAGCATGCGCTGGAACAGTTCGACAACGTCGAGAAGGTTTATAAGCAGTATTATGTCGATGATAACCTCCAGGGATTACCTATCCGGCTTGGAACCAAAGACAAAGACACTTTAGAACAAACCATGGTGTTCAAGTCTCGTGTTGCTGAGTTCTGGCCGCGCTTCTACCATGGAGAGTTGGTTGCGATCAGTGAACCAACCGCCGTAAAACTTTGTTTATCCCTTGGCAGTTCACTGAAGCTCGACGCACTGCAAGACAAGACGCTGATCGTCGGCGCCATTTTCTACGACTACGGCGCACCCAATGGTGAAGTATTACTCGCGCCGATATTGTGGCGGGAGAGCAGTTTTACTGACTTGCCAACTAGCCTTGGAATCAAAGTCTCTGGCGACAAAAAAACCATGTACGAGCAACTGCAACAGCAACTTAATCTGCATCCAAGTCAGCTCTACGATCAGGCACACATTAAATCGGTCGCACTGGAGATTTTTTCACAAACCTTTGCTATCACACGTGCACTCAATGGCGTGACCTTAATGGTGGCTGTGATTGGATTGTTCAGCGCTTGCTTTATGTTGCTTGATGCACGCAAAGCCGCCATTGCACGCTTGTATGCACTTGGCGTGAGTCGCCGAAAGTTAATGACTATGGTGGTTGGGCAAATCGTCGCTTTGGTCAGTTTCACTCTGGTTATCGCTTTACCACTTGGCGCGATGGTCGGCTATGTACTCACTGACATCGTCACCTTACGCGCTTTCGGCTGGAGCCTGAACTACCTATGGAGTTGGAGTGATGCACTCAGTATCTGCGCCATCACCATTTTAGTCGCAGTGATAGCGACTTTAATCCCACTGTGGCGCTTGGTGAGCAAACCTGTGGTATCCAGCTTACAGAGTGAGGTACTGTGATGAATCGCATCGTAAAACATGTCGCACTAGCGCTTGGCTGCTTATCTCTTATCGGCTGTGAAGAATCCCAGCAACAAAATGTAGGGGCGTTATTAGGGGGAAATGAAGCACCTGTTGAGGCCGAGTCGTTCACTCCCGTGATGAAAGGCGTAGAGATCACCTTCCCTGCCGATCATCAAGCGCATCTCGATTTTCGTCATGAATGGTGGTACCTAACGGCAAACTTAACCGACGAAAAGGGCAATCCACTCGGTGTGCAATGGACACAATTTCGTTTCGCGGCTGTACCACAGAAAGACGAACCAGCAGAAAAAAAAGCCGTATGGCAAAGCCATCAAATCTTCATGGCGCACAACGCTATCACCACAAAAGACAAACATTACGCCGATGAAAAATGGTCACGGGATCACAGCGAGCTTGCCGGAGTGGACGCCTCACCATTTCGTGTTTATCTTGACGATTGGCAATGGAAATCGTCAACCAACGACTTGTTTCCCGCGACATTAAAGACCAATTCCAAGCAATTTGGTTACTCACTCACACTAACCAGCAATGCGCCCTATCAAAAACAAGGCGAGCAAGGATACAGCACCAAAAGTTCCGATGGTCAGGCAGCATCGCATTACTACAGTCAGCCCTTTATTGATGTAGAGGGAGAAGTCACCATTGATGGCGAAACTCACCAGGTCTCAGGTAAAGGCTGGATCGACAGAGAGTGGAGCTCGCAGTACTTACACGAGTCACAGCAAGGCTGGGATTGGTTTGCGCTAAGGCTGACTGATGAAACCAGCCTGGTGGTGTTCCAACTTCGCGATTCAAGAACCGGACAAGCCAGTTACTCGCACGCAAAGCTGATGCATAAAGATGGCAGCGGAATTGCAATTCAACAAAACAACATCCACTTAGAAGCGACCAAGCAAACACAAATTGAAGGGCGTAATTACCCAACGGAGTGGCAGCTTTCGATCCCCGACCAGCAAGTTGAACTCACGATATCTGCACTCAACCCTAAAGCACAAATGCCGCTGTCTGTAACCTATTGGGAAGGCCCAGTGACTATTGACGGTTCTCATTCAGGAACAGGCTATATGGAGCTGACAGGATATTGAACATGTTAGTGTGAGCTTCACTTATCATTGTGGATTGTCACCTGTGGTTGAACAGCAATGTCTTTATTGAAACTAACGACTGCGACGCATTTACCCAACAACAGCCTTGAAAGTCAGCCTTGTTGAGATAGGCTTTGAGCAAATCAAGCAAGGAAGAATCCGTAAATGCGTGTCGATTATCACAAACGACTCGTTCCTGTTATTCGTTATCTGGAACAGCACTTTAACGAACCACTCAACCTACTAGAAGTAGCAGCGTTAGCGAACCTGTCTCCCTACCATTTTCATCGAACTTTCAAGGCCGTGCAGGGCGAGACCCTAGCCGATTTCATCCGACGCTTAAGACTAGAAGCCGCAGCGGATGACCTGTTCAAATCCAAACAACCAGTACTCAACATAGCTTTAGACTACAATTTTTCTAGCTCACAAAGCTTAGCCAAAGCATTCAAACAACATTATGGGGTAACGCCGACGGCGTTTCGCGATTGTGAAAACTACCAACAATTTTCTGAGTTAACGCGAAACAGCAAGATTGGACACACGTTGCGCAAGAATGGAAACGAAAAAATTTCCAGCGATTCATATACTGATTCTGGATTCACGACATGGAGCATTATTATGGAAACGCAACACTTTGACCCTACCAAACTGGCGTACATTCGTGTGAATGGCCCTTACGGCGAAGGCTATGAAGAGCCATCAAGTCGCCTATATCAATGGGCAGGCATGAAAGGTTTAGCGGGCAATACCTGCATCTTCATTTATCACGACAACCCAGAAATAACACCAAACGAGAAATGTCGAACTGACATCTGTTTGATGGTGCCTGAAGGCACCGAAGTCCCAAGTGGTATTGAGCTACAAGACTTTCCCGGTGGCGAATATGCGATCATGCGTCAGCGCATCACGGAGAACAGTCAATACGCAAAAGCTTGGGATGATTTGATGAGTAACGTGATCGAGTCTGGCATTGAAAACGATGATCGTCCTTGCTTCGAGCTTTACCATAGCTTTGACCCACAAACTCACCAAGCAGACGTCAGTTTCTGCACAGCCATCAAATAACCGAAAAGCCTGCGATTATGCAGGCTTTTTCTATCTGATTGTACCGTCCTAAATAAGGTTGACACATTTCCAACTCAATTAAATTGCTTCACCGTTTACCGTGACTACAACGTCGATATTACCGCGTACCGCATTTGAGTAAGGGCAAACCTGATGCGAAGTACGAGTCAGCTCAAGCGCTTGTTCTTGAGGTAAATCCAGTTCTACTGCCAAACTCACTGTCAAAGCAAAGCCGCCGTTGCCGTTCTGTCCAATACCGACTTCTGCGGTTACTGGTGCGTGTTTCAGATTTACTTTAGCTTCACGTGCTACGTGTAAAATGGCATTAGAAAAACACGCCGAGTAACCCGCAGCAAACAGTTGCTCAGGATTGGTTGCCGCTCCGGTACCACCCATTTCTTTCGGGTACGCTAAGTCGAGAGACAATAGACCATCATCAGTTTTCACTTGGCCATTTCGACCAGCAAGAGCTGTTGCTTGAGTTTTGTATAGCGTTTTCATAAAAATATCCTCTTTCAATTTAGGTTGTGTGCAATTTAATTACGAGCAATATTACATCGAAATAAAGATAACTTGCAACTATATTGTGCACAATTTATTTTTATAACCTCCATAGTGAACAGATAGGCCGAGTCCATGAGTCAGTGCTACAAAGAAACCCCGTTGAATGATGAAGAAAAAATCTTGCTAGAGAATCAAGTTTGCTTCCCACTCTATAGTGCCGCTAATGCCGTGATTCGTGCTTACCGTCCCTTACTGGATAAACTGGACCTTACCTACTCTCAGTATCTGGTTATGATGGTTCTGTGGGAAAAAGACGGGGCTAGTGTAAAAGAGTTAGGCTCACGCCTTCATCTGGATTCAGGCACACTGACGCCTCTGTTAAAGCGACTAGAAGTAAAAGGGTTTGTGACCCGAGGTCGTAGTGAGATGGATGAACGTGTAAGAGTGTTGAACCTTACCGAAGCAGGCAGAGCACTCAAAGATCAGGCGAAATCAGTACCCGATGCCATCGCCTGTAAGTTCACGTTGGATTTGGAAGAGTTGGTTACGCTAAAAACGCTGTGCGAAAAAGTACTCAATACGTTGAGTTAACTACCACGCCCTTTTTCACACTTACTCATTGAATGAAGCCTGCGATTGCGGGCTTTGTTGTTATCATCACCGTCAAACGCTATCTCCACTGCCGTCCTTCAACAAAACCTATCAACTTCTCGCGTTTATAATTGCTACCCCCTATTAACTAAAATAGGATTTGTCTATCAATAGGATAGTTACAAGCGATTTTCTTTAAGCACACTCTGATGCGAATATACTTTCCGAAAGCAAGAACTGCTCACCCTAAGATATTCTGAGGAAAGTAAAAATGATCAACACTAAAATCAAACCATTTGCAGCTACAGCATACAAAAACGGCGAATTCGTTGAAGTAACAGAGCAAGACGTCCTAGGCAAATGGGCTGTATTCTTCTTCTACCCAGCAGACTTCACATTCGTATGTCCGACTGAACTAGGTGACCTAGCAGACCACTACGAAGAGCTACAAAACCGCGGTGTTGAAGTGTACTCAGTATCAACTGACACACACTTCACTCACAAAGCATGGCACGACAGCTCTGAAACTATCGGCAAAATCAACTACTACATGCTTGGCGACCAAACTGGCAACATCACAAATAACTTCGGTGTGATGCGTGAAGGTCAAGGTCTTGCAGACCGCGCGACTTTCCTAATTGACCCAGAAGGTACTATCCAGGCAATGGAAATCACTGCAGAAGGCATCGGCCGTGACGCAGAAGACCTACTGCGCAAAGTGAAAGCGGCTCAGTACGTAGCTGCACACCCAGGCGAAGTTTGCCCAGCTAAATGGAAAGAAGGCGAAGAAACGCTAGCTCCTTCTCTAGACCTAGTAGGCAAAATCTAATTCTAGATTAGCCAGCGCGGGTTCAATCCAAGAACCAAAACCTAATTAAAGAGAGCAATTCGGGTTAGATACCTTGACGACCTTCTTCCCGGTTTGCTCTCTCCTCATGTTTTTATCCAGAGTAACCACTCTTCTGTTTATTAAAAGGTAATAACAACTATGTTAGACCAAGCGATCCAACAACAACTCAAACAATATCTGGCTAATGTAAAAGAAGACGTACGTCTAGTGGTTAGCCTAGATGAAAGCAAAGCGGCAAATGATATTTTGTCTCTCGCTAATCAAATCGCAGAAATGAGCGAATATATTTCTGTTGTTCGTGACGACGCAGCGAGTGACCGTAAACCAGTAATGACTGTAACTAACCCTACTAAAGGTACCGCACTTCGCTTTGCTGGCCTGCCTATGGGCCACGAATTTACGTCATTAGTCCTTGCGCTCCTTCACTCTGGTGGCCATCCAATTAAGCTAGATCCAGAAGTGATTGAGCAAATTGCAGCGCTGGATAAAGAACTGGACGTCGAAATTTTCATCTCGCTTTCTTGCCAGAACTGTCCCGACTTTGTTCAGGCGTTCAACATGATAGCTGCGATTAACCCGAAAGTGAAAGCGACCATGATCGACGGCGCTTTGTTCCAAGACGAAGTGAAACAGCGCGATATCATGGCAGTACCAAGTGTATTCGTTAACGGTGAGCTGTTCGGCCAAGGCCGCATGACTCTTACAGAAATTCTGAACAAAGTCGACGACAGCGCGAGCGAGAAAGCAGCGAAAGCACTAGATGAAAAAGAACCTTACGACGTACTCGTTGTAGGTGGTGGCCCTGGTGGTAGTGCAGCCGCTCTGTACGCGGCTCGTAAAGGTATTCGCACGGGCGTTGTTGCTAAACGTTTTGGTGGTCAGGTTATGGACACCATGGCGATCGAAAACTTTGTTTCAGTAAAACGAACTGAAGGCCCTAAGATGGCTGCCGATCTTGGCGAGCACTTGAAAGAGTACGATGTAGATGTTGTGACTGAGCAACAAGCGAAGAAGTTAATGGGCGCAGCGCATACTGAAGATGGTCTCATCCACATTCAGTTAGAAAGCGGCGCAACACTAAAGAGTCAGAGTGTCATTCTGAGCCCTGGTGCTCGCTGGCGTGAAATGAACGTTCCGGGTGAACAGGAATATCGCAACAAAGGCGTGGCGTACTGCCCTCACTGTGACGGTCCGCTGTTTAAAGGCAAGAAAACCGCGGTGATCGGTGGTGGTAACTCAGGTATCGAAGCAGCGATCGACCTCGCTGGTATCGTGGAGCACGTAACGGTACTTGAATTTGCTGACGTACTGCGCGCAGACCAAGTGCTAATCAATAAAGCCAACTCGCTACCAAACATCGACATCATTACCATGGCGCAAACCACAGAAGTTGTGGGCGATGGCAAACGCGTAACGGGTCTGAAATACAAAGACCGCAATACTGATGACATCAAAGAGCTGGAACTGTCAGGTATCTTTGTTCAGATTGGTTTGGTACCAAACACTGAGTGGCTAAAAGATTCAGAAGTGAACTTATCACCACGTGGCGAGATTGAAGTAGGCAGCCACGGTGAAACCAGCCTAGAAGGTGTGTTTGCAGCGGGTGACGCGACTACGGTTCCTTACAAACAGATCATCATCGCGATGGGTGAAGGTGCAAAAGCAAGCTTAGGCGCGTTTGACTACCTGATTCGTAAGCAAGGTTAACCTCCAGAACTTCTGGAATAATAAAAAATAAAAGAAGCCCAAAGACTTTGCCAGCAGACCGCTATCTGCTGGTTTTTTTATACCTAAATAAATAGTAAGTACTTACATCATAACTTAATCAGGTTCTTTAAAATATCTAAAATCGTCATGCTGTTTTCACGTTCGCTCTGTCTTAAAAACACGACTCGTTGAAAATATCTGCGTGTCTGACGTGCCTCGCCTGCAAAAATCCCAAAAAGATATTCAAACTCAAACCGAATAAAATCATTGCACTATACTGACCTAGACAGTCAGTAGCATATGGAAATTAATCTATGAAAATCAAAACAGTTGCAGCAATGATAGGAGCTGCATTACCTGTGACGGCGCTAGCGGCAGACAAGCCAAATATCGTGGTCATTTTTGGTGATGATATTGGTTGGCAAAATGTCAGTGCGTATGGCATGGGTACGATGGGATATAAAACACCGAACATCGACAGCATCGCCAACGAAGGCATCATGTTTACCGATCACTACGCCCAGCCGAGTTCTACGGCGGGTCGTGCGGCATTCATTACCGGGCAGTACCCAATTCGTTCAGGTATGACAACGGTAGCGATGCCTGGTGGCGCGCTGGGAATTAAAAAAGAATCGCCATCTTTAGCCGAAGTGTTAAAAGATGTGGGTTATGCGACAGGACAATTTGGTAAAAACCATCTCGGTGACCACAATTTTTCCTTACCAACTGTTCACGGCTTCGATGAGTTTTTCGGCAATTTGTATCACCTAAATACTCAAGAAGAGCACGAGCAGCGCGATTATATAAACTTCGCAAAAGAGTATTCCGGCTCGGTTGAAGAGTATACGAAGAAATTTGGTACTCGTGGTGTTCTTCATTGCTTTGCAACAGACACAGAAGATAAGACGGTTGATCCTAGATTTGGCGTGGTCGGTAAACAAAAATGTACCGATACAGGGCCTCTAGGTAATGAACGTATGAAAGACTTTGACCGTGCAGAAATGATCCCAGCGGCGCTCAAGTTTATCGACAAGTCCATGAAAGACGACAAACCATTCTTTACTTGGATCAACACCAGCCGCATGCACTTGTACACGCGTTTAAATGATAAGTGGCGTTATGCTGCCGAGAAATTTACCAGTGAATATGATTTTTATGGCAGCGGGATGCTACAGCATGATGCCGACATTGGCTATTTACTGGAAGAACTTGATAAAAGAGGCGTCACAGACAATACCATCATCATCTACTCCACCGATAATGGCCCAGAGCACTCATCTTGGCCGCATGGCGGTACAACACCGTTCCGTGGAGAAAAAATGACCACCTATGAAGGTGGGGTAAGAGTACCGACCATGGTCAAATGGCCTGGCGTTATTCCTTCAGGGCAAGTATTGAACGGTATTCAAGGTCACCAAGATCTCTTCACTACTTTAGCTTCAGCTGCTGGGGTTAAAGATGTACACGAAAAAATGATAAAAGAGAAAAAACAGTATATCGACGGTATTGATAACTTAGCGTACTGGAAGGGGGAGTCGAATCATTCTGCCCGTAACTCCATCTTGTACTACTTTGAAAGCCAATTATCAGCGGTACGTGTCGGACCTTGGAAATTCCACTTCGCTATTGCCGAACATTACTACGACAACCTACTCCCTCTCGCTAAACCTAAGCTCTATAACTTACGCGCGGATCCATTTGAGAGTTATGACTCGGTAGATGCGAACGGTCACTTAGTTCAGAAAATGTCATGGATGCTTGCGCCTGTAAGTGAAATGGTACAAGAGCATGTTCAAAGCTTAGTAGAATACCCGCCGACACAAGGTGGCTCTACATTTGATATGACAGAAATGATCAAAGAAGCGATGAGCTCGACGCAGCAATAAGAGATATCTTGGCAATTTTAAAGGGTGAACTGAATACAGTTCGCCCTTTTTTTGCCAAGTAGACACGGCTGGATAATCATTTACGCCAGATAGAAACAGTTTCGCCAACCCTAAAAAGGATTGGCGAAAACGTTTAGAACTAAAAAGTTAGTGAGGACTTACAGCATAGCTTGACGGCTTGGTAAGAAGACTTCACCTAACATACAGCGAACAGAGCCACCACCAATAGATTCTATAGTAGACACATCAAACGGCAGTAATTTACCGTGCGTCGCTAACTGGTTTCTTTGTGCAGGTGAAAACGCATCGTACGCCGATTGAGACATCGCAATCACCTTGTCACCGTTCACTGTTTCCAGTTGAAGGATGTTGCCGCAGAACTGGTTCATCTGCTCAATCGAAATTGAGATCACTTGCTTGTCTTTCGCTAGTGATTTCATTACGAAGCGACGCTCAAACTCAGGGATTACTTCATCACAAATCACACAGAACTGTTCACCTACCGCCATCATTACATTGGTATGGTAAATAGGCGAGCCAGAAGGCAAGCGTGTTTGGAAAGAAATCACGCGATCGTAGCCAACGCGATTTGCATAGTCTTCCAGAACCAAGCGATCACAACGCTGAGAAAGCGCCGCATAAACCGTCTTGTTAAAATGATCAAAAATCATCACGCCAGTACTTTCCAGATACGCCTGATCGTTCACGTATTCAGTTAAGCTAGCTTGCTGGTGTACCTCTCGTCCCGCTTTCATTAGCGCGGCTACTAGAGCGTCTGGGCGAACTTCTTTCTGACGGTTTTCACACGCCATCGGGAACGTATATAAAGTCCCATCACACGTTGTACTAAACCAGTTATTTGGGAACACTGCATCTGGCGTCTCAACATCTGACAAAGGATAATCAAACTCCACCACCTGAACACCTTCTTGGCGTAAGGTTGCTACCATCGCAGCAAATTCAGCCATGGTTTTTTGAGAAACTTCTTCCTGGCTGAGTGACACCTGATTTTGAAACTCATTATCTCTCGCGGTTTCTTCGTTAAAGCGAAATTCTTTAGGTGGCACCATCACTACGCAGTTTGCGGTATGGCGCAGAGCACTTTGTGTGCTTTCTTCATTCCCATTTGCAAATTGGGGTACTGATTCGTGTAATAGCATCCGATACATTCCTTCTCACTAGAATGAGGAGATTGTAAATACATTGTTAAGTAAGGTTTTACTGTTTTCACGATTATTTCATCCATTAAAAAGTAAAATTTACTGCATAACCCAAAATTTTCAGGAATACTTCTGCCCACCTTAGAGTCTAAAACTTTTGTGTTACACGGGTTACAAGTCGGAAAAAACAGTGTTATGAACTCAAATTATCGCCAATTACACAGAGTTAGCTTAAAGATATACACGATTTATCATTGAATTTGCTTTAAATATAAGAAATAACAAACGGACAATAAAAATAAAAAACCTAAAAACATGAATACAAATTCAGGCAATAAAATGGCAAAACAAGACATTTTCAACTAAAAGCCCAAGCACTCCAAATTGAAGGTGTTACATTGCAATGGTGCCTTAAATAGCCATCGTTAAGCTTTGATTTTCGATTTATCAAGAAGTACGGATAACCATACAGAGAGCATAGATTCTCGGATATGAAACAACACTAAGTGATAAAGAGCAAACCTATTCTGCTACTATCAATGCTCATTGCGTATCCACAGCAATGAACACCTTACAGAGTATCTTGCTGGATCATTTATCGAGCTACGTAGCTACGTGTTGATAAACAGCTATACTCAATAGACGGCTGGTTCTACCCAGTCCACGATGCGTGGTCACGGGTAATTAAACTGACAATAAGGTAATTAGCTTATGTGTAAATGTGGTTCAATGCAGATCGTACAAATAAAGCCAAGATGGACTGACAAGCTATTTGGATACTCAGAAAGATGGAAGTGCCAACTTTGTTGTAAGATCTACCGCATCTAAAAATATAAAAATTACACTTAGATTTTCTAAGAAAAAGCAGTGGCCCGGCAATGATTGTCGGGTTTTATTTTTTAGCCCAGACCACCAGCCCCGTAGAGCAATTAGTAGATCTTCAAACCTTTGCCACACCTGTAAAGCAAGTCATTCTCGCTGAGCCTAGCATCTCGAGGTTATTTGGGTATAGAATCAGGCCCACTTATTTCACTGCTAATTTCATACATTACAGGTCACTATGAACAAAAGTTTGTTAACGAATGTCCTCGCAATGGTATTGATGGGTGCTGGCCATCAGCTTCAAAACAACTATCTTTGGTATGCGGGTTTATTCGCCTTCTCAGGTGCTATCACCAACTGGCTTGCCATCCACATGCTATTTGAAAAAGTACCCGGGTTATACGGCTCTGGTGTCATCCCAGCACGATTTGAAGAGTTCAAACTCGCGATCAAAAACCTAATGATGGAGCAGTTCTTTACTGAAGCTAATATCGATAGGTTCTTGAATAAAGAGATGGCGGGTGGTGCGAGCATCAACCTTCAACCTGTTATTAATAAGGTGGATTTCAACCCTGCTTTTGATTCTTTGGTGGGAGTGATCGAAGGCTCTCAGTTTGGTGGCATGCTAGCGATGTTTGGCGGCGCAGAGGCGCTTCAGCCAATGAAACAACCCTTTGTAGAGAAGATGCAAGAATCTTTAATTGAGCTGAGCCAAAGCGACTCTGTAAAAGAAGCACTGAAAGAACAGTTTGAATCACCAGCTATGATGGATGAAATCAAACAAAACATCGAAAGCATTATCGATCAGCGCCTCAGTGAACTGACCCCTGCATTGGTTAAAGAGATGGTGCAAAAAATGATTAAAGAGCACTTGGGCTGGCTTGTCGTTTGGGGGGGTGTCTTTGGTGGCTTAATCGGTATTCTGACTACCTTGATCAGTCGCTAATACTAATATTCCGAGCAAAATTAAAAAGGAGCCATATGGCTCCTTTTTTGTCGCGACTGAATAATACTAACCCAGCAGCTCTGGGTTCACACCAAATCCGGTTTTATGTTCTTCAATCACCACTTCACTGCGTGTCTGAATCACGCCAGGTAAAGTACCAAGCTTACTCGACATAAATTCTTGATACGCTTTCATGCTTTTAACGCGAACTTTAATCATGGTATCGAAGTCACCAGAGAGCGAATAGCACTCCTCGATTTCTGGCATTAACTCAACCGCTTTGGCAAATTTCTCAAATATCGAGAAGCTGGTTTGATCAAGACGAATGTGAATGAACACTTGTACGTCCAGACCCAATTTTTCCGCATTAAGCTCTGCATGATAGCCATTGATATAGCCTTCTTTCTCTAACCTCTTAACCCGATCAGAACAAGGCGACGTCGTTAAATTTATCTGCTTTGCTAGTTCAACAACTGGAATTCGGCCTCGTGAATGAAGCACTCTCAAAATATGCAAGTCAATCCTGTCCAATTGATAACTCATCAACCACACCCTAGTCATATCATATGGAGACTCACAATAATCGTTAGTGACTCATTTGCAAACTGACAAATGAATAACGTGTGAAACCAGCTTTATTTTTGTATTGGCGACGCATAAAAAGCAGGCACAAATACCGAGTCCACGATAATTGACTAAAAATAGCGTAGGAAAAGACAAAATGAAAAAGCCCACAGACTGATGAGAGATAACGAGTTCACGCTCGGGAGAGCAGCACTTATCGCGCACAACTTGACGAAGTACAAAAGAAAATAGAATTGAAACACAGGTGTTGATACAGCCTCAGAGAAAGAACAGAGAGGCAGAGACTGCGACTTATTTAAACCGTATAGACGAGCGAATAGCCCTACAACACCGTTTAACAAAGTCACAAAACTCTAGCACCTAAATGTACTCGCTTTAACTGTTCGACGATAATTCAGGGTCAGCGCACTTTAACGAAAAACCATCCACTCTATTACAGAATTGCAGACGTTTGTCTTGTCGGATGTGGTAACACTTCACCGATGGCTCGGTGATTACAACGACGGCAGTAGTACTGAGGCTCCATCTCATAGTAGTGTTCGCCCGACACAAACTTCGCCATCAACTGTGTAAAGCTCAGAACTTTGCCAGTCAGGGTTTCAACTGGCTGTGACTCACAACGCCTCATTATGACCTTATGTTGAGTCGACTTTCTACAAGCTGAGCAATAAATATCCGGCATTTCTTTTTCTCCCAATTTTTTCTGTGCTACTGATAAGTGACATATTTTGTTCAAAATAATTCCACATTAAAAAATACCCTTTTGTATTTTGTGTCCTACCTCCAAAAAACAGGGTAATGTATTTATAAAATTGAGACATTGCTCAGATGTCAATTTTTGTTGTTATTTTGTGAAAATTAATGCCAATTACTGTCAGAACTTGACGAAATACACATAACCATTTGTTGAATATGACTATTTTAAAAAGCATTCCTAAAGCTAACTATAAGAAATCACCTGCTTAATGCGACTTAAAGTGGAAAATTCACACTGTTAACTACATATTTAGTGCTAACTTTCACTTTTCATTCAATGATATAGAGCCATACGGCACCATCCCGAATTGCCAGCAAGAAGCTAACTCAGACCCAAGAAAAGGAAAAACACGGTTGCCGTTTGAGGGGGAGCTCTCAGAACATAAAAGGTGAGAAGAGTGAAACCATCGCAGGGAATGTCTGGATGTACAGTGGCAGAATACAGACAAAAATAAAGCCCGCTATGAAGCGAGCTTTATTGGTTTTATCTGGTGCTAGAAATTAGTCCAAATCAATCAATTTCTGCTTGTATGACTTGTGTTGCTCCAAGACATCATGCGCGGCACCACCAGTCATTTTACTTACGACAAAGATAGCCAGTGTGGAAAAGATGATACCCGGTACGATTTCGTACACGTCGAACCAACCGCCAGACAGTTGTTTCCATGCAACGATAGTGATACCACCTACCAGAATACCAGCCAGTGCACCGTTACGGTTCATACCGCTCCAGTAAAGGCTTAGTACTACTGCTGGGCCAAATGCGGCACCGAAGCCAGCCCAAGCGTAAGATACAAGTCCTAGTACTGAGCTGTCTGGTGTCATTGCCAAAAACAGAGCAAGCAGAGAAATTACGATCACACCAACGCGGCCAACCATTACGATTTCTTCTGAAGATGCGCCTGGTTTAAATACTTGCTTGTAGAAATCTTCCGCTAGTGCTGAAGAAGAAACAAGAAGCTGAGAGTCGGCGGTACTCATTACCGCTGCAAGAATCGCTGCAAGCAAGATACCTGCGATAACTGGGTGGAATACCGTGTTAACCAGCAACATGAAGATTTTCTCTCCATCCTCTAATTGAACACCAGAGTGATCGCCAACCCATACAAGACCAACAAGACCAACAAGCATTGCGCCCGCCATTGAAAGCGCAGTCCAGCCAACAGCAATACGGCGTGCAGTCGTCAGGTCTTTATTTGAACGAGTCGCTTTAAAACGCGCTAGAATGTGAGGCTGACCGAAGTAACCCAGACCCCAAGCTGCCAGAGAGATAATCGCGATAGCCGATAGAGGCTCACCTTTCACATCACGCCAAAGCGTCAGTAGTTCAGGGTTGATATCATGCATATCTGATGAAAGCTGGCTTAATCCACCGTCCATCACCGCAACTGGCACGATCATCAGTGCAGCAGCCATTAATAGGCCTTGCACCAAGTCTGTCCAAGATACCGCAAGGAAGCCGCCGAATAGTGTGTAAGAAACCACACACACCGTGCCGATGACAACCGCATAGGTGTAATCTAGACCAAATACTGTTTCAAACAGTTTGCCCCCTGCTACCAAGCCAGAGCTGGTGTAGAAAAGGAAAAATAGAAGAATGAAAAACGCAGAGATTGTCTGGATCAGTTTTGAGTTATCGTTGAAACGACGTGACAGGAACTCTGGCAATGTCAGCGCGTCAGTCTGGATACTGTAAGTACGCAGACGCTTTGCACTGATTAACCAGTTCGCCCATGTACCAATAAGCAGACCGCCTGCTAGCCAGAATGCCTCGATACCCGCAGCATAAGCGTAACCAGGTAGACCAAGTAGCAGCCAGCCACTCATGTCTGAAGCACCTGCAGATAACGCAGCAGGCCACGGACCTAGGCTACGGCCACCTAGGAAGTAATCAGATGAGTTGGAAGTCCTCTTATAGGCGATAACACCAATGGCAACCATGATTAATAAATACGCCACAAAAGTGGACGTGATCGCAAAGCTATTTTCTATCATTTGATAGTCCTCGTTATAATTATTTCCTTCCTTGTCTTCTTTGATATTTTGCCATCTCAGCAATACATCAAAGTAAGAGACACCAACCTGAAGCTTATCTCAGGAGAGTTATTCCAAATTGGCGTCACAAGTCAGGTTAGTGAGTTTCGTTCCCCAGCTCGAGTAGAGTTGCGTTACCACCCACCGCGGTAATATTTATCGTTCGAGTACGCTCAGTAATAAAGCGTAACGACAGATGAGGATCATGAGCCAATGTCGGTGACTCTAAATCCGTTTCAGAAACTAAGCCAACGATGGCACCATCGCGCTTAGCCAATTGAAGATTGAGCGCATGCTCAACCTTAGAAGACCCAACATAACCCACACTACGTACATCACTCTCAAGCAACGGTGCTGAGGCATCATACGCAACAACCTGGACTAAGTTAGATGGGAGGTTCGTCGACGATACTGCTTGTGTAACCAATTGGTTTAGTTCGGTATTGTCGCTGCAAATCACAACACTGTTGCCGGCAATTAAGGCACAGGTGATCATTGCAAAGGCACTGTATAACGCGTTAGCCGTATTTTCGGTGTTGTTCTCACAAATCACCAAAGCTACGCCACGACCTGCGGCATACAGCTCGTTAGTTTCACCAGTAGGCCCTACTAACTGATGAGTGTCTGCAAGAAGTGCTGACGCATGTTGCAAATGGTATGAAACCACTTTTGCTACTACTGCATTCTGCCCTTCAAGTGCAGATTTAAATGCCAGCACGTGCTCGCATTTGTAATCAAAATCGGTCAGATTCCACTGTTCCCACGCAGAAAATGCATCTTTAAAATATGTGATCTGATGAACCATAATGCGACTCCTTATGCGTTTTCTGCTTGAGCAACTATTTGTTGAGCAACTGTTCGTTGAGAAAAAGTTTGTTGAGAAAAGCGGTACAAGTAGTGAGGACCACCCGCTTTAGGGCCAGTACCAGACAAGCCTTGACCACCAAATGGCTGAACACCCACTACGGCACCAACTTGATCTCGGTTGATGTAGCAGTTACCAACACGTGCATGTTTTTCAATCCAGCGGTAAGTGGTTTCGTTGCGGCTATGGATACCCATAGTCAGACCAAAACCCGTTTGGTTGATTTGCTCAACAACGTTTGGTAACTCAGACGCTTTAAAACGAACAATGTGTAGAATTGGACCAAATTGCTCTTCTTTCAGTACATCGATACCTGAGATTTCAAACGCGCTTGGTGATACAAAATCACCGTACTGACACGCTTCATTCAACTGTAGCTCAGCTACTTTCTTTTGCGTTTTCGTCATGTGCTCAATGTGAGCCTGAAGTTTCTGCTTCGCATTTTGGTCGATAACCGGACCAACATCGGTTTTATGTAAGTATGGCAAACCAACATCTAGCTCATTCATCGCACCTTGGATAAGGTTGACAATGCGATCGGCCACGTCTGCCTGTACGAATAACACACGTAGCGCTGAACAACGTTGACCCGCAGATGCAAACGCTGAACGAATGACATCACGTACAACCTGTTCAGGCAGCGCCGTACTGTCGACGATCATCGCGTTCTGGCCGCCGGTTTCTGCAATAAACGGTACTGGTTTCGCCGTGCGCTCTGCCAATGTTACGTTGATACGCTGCGCCGTTGCTGTCGAACCCGTAAATGCCACACCTGCAATCGCATCGTGAGACGTCAGTGCATGACCAATTTCACTACCGCGACCAGGAAGCAACTGAATAACACCAGCAGGGAAACCTGCTTCCAGCATCAGTTCAATTGCACGTGCCGCAATCAAGCTGGTTTGTTCAGCTGGTTTCGCGACCACTGTATTACCTGCAACAAGAGCCGCTGTTACCTGACCTAGGAAAATCGCCAGAGGGAAGTTCCATGGGCTGATACAAACAAACACACCCAAACCTTCACGGCTCGAAATACGTTTGACACCATCAAAGCCTTCTAGCTCAAATGGTTGTAGGTTTTGCGCTTGTTTCGCGTAGTAACGACAAAAATCAACGGCTTCACGAACTTCATCGATACTGTCATGAATAGTCTTACCTGCTTCTTTGTGACAAATCGCTACCAGCTCAGCTAGGTTTTCTTCCATTAAGTCAGCAAGCTTTTCTAAACACTGCGCTTTTTGCTCAATTTCGGTGCCTTTCCACTCAGGGAAAGCACTCTGCGCCGCTTGAATTGCTGAGGAAACATGATCAATAGTAGCAAAAGCCACTTTACCTGCTTCAATACGACGGTCGTATGGTGCAGTAACAATCTCTGCTGCGTTTTCCTTGATCATGCTTTCAGCGAAAGACTTACCATTGATCACAGGACCAGCAGTCCATGTATTGTTCAGGAAGCTTTCAACCTGGGTCTCAAATGGTGTAGCTTCACTTTCAATATCAATGTTCACGCCGTAAGAGTTTTTACGCTCTGGGAAAATACCCGATGGCAATGGAATCTTGTCGTTATGCAACGTCTCAAAGCCAGTTAGCACATCGACAGGGTGATGCGTTAACTCGTAAATAGGACAACGAGCATCCACCAAACGGTGTACAAATGAGCTGTTCGCACCATTTTCTAACAGACGGCGAACCAGATAAGGAAGCAGGTCAGCATGGCTACCTACTGGTGCGTAGATACGCACTGGCTGGCCGTATTTTGCCATTACATGGTTATAAAGTGAGTCACCCATGCCGTGAAGGCGCTGGAACTCATAATCTTTGTGCTGCGCCATGACTGCAATTGCCGTCACAGTGTGCGCGTTGTGACTCGCAAACTGCGGGAAGATATTGCCACGTACACCGTCACTCAATAAGAATCGAGCACAAGCTAGGTACGCAACGTCTGTCGCTTCTTTACGGGTATAAACTGGGTAGTTGTCATAGCCAGCTTGCTGCGACCATTTAATTTCGCTGTCCCAGTAAGCGCCTTTAACCAGACGTAATGGAATAAGATCGCCCTGCTCTTTCGCTAGCGCATTTATCCATACCAATACCGGAAGAGCACGCTTCGAGTACGCTTGAATAACAAGACCAAACTTGCCCCAGCCTTTCACTAGGTCGCTGCGGTACACTTTCTCAAATAGTTTTAAAGAAAGCTCAAGACGATCGGCTTCTTCTGCATCAATCGTAATCGCAACGTCTACTTCAATTGCACGTTTCAGCAGCTGCATTAACGAGTCGTACAACTCGGTCATGACACGCTCTTCATTTGCAACTTCATAGCGTGGGTGCAGCGCTGAAAGCTTAATAGAAATAGAAGGTGCTGGGCTGGTATCGCTGCCGTAAGTCTCTCGACCAACCGCTTCGATAGCCATTAGGTAATCTTTGAAGTATTTCTTCGCGTCAGCCGTGGTCAGCGCCGCTTCACCCAACATATCGAATGAGTAAGTGAAACCTTTGTCGCGCATCGGGCGACCATTTTTTTGCGCTTCTTCAATTGTGCGACCACGAACAAACTGATGACCCATGATCTTCATTGCCTGATACATGGCTTTACGAATCACAGGTTCAGAGAATTTGTTCACCAGACGGTTTACAGCCTGGTTTGGGCTCTGGCTGCCTTTTTCACCAAGACCAACCACTTTACCCGTCAGCATAAGACCCCATGTTGACGCGTTAACGAAAACAGAGTCTGAATTTTTCAGGTGAGATTTCCAGTCCGCAACGCTTAGCTTGTCTTTAATCAACGCATCAGCAGTCGCAGAATCAGGGATACGCATTAATGCTTCTGCAAGACACATCAACAAGATACCTTCTTGTGTATCTAAGCTGTATTCCAGCAGCAGGGCATCAATCATCTGGATTGACTTCTTATCGGCACGAATCGCTTCGATAAGTTGGGTCGTTTGGATAGTGATCGCCGATTTTTCTTCCTCTGTCGGCGTCGCTAGCGGCAACAATTGCTCTAGCCATTGAGACTCGTCCACCATATACAATGGCGAGATCAGTGACCACAACTTATCAAGCGGCTGCTCGATAAACTCCGGTGTCAACACGTTCGTAGCTGTAAACATGTGTGTTCCTCAATCTCACTCCTCGAAAACCGCTTCGAGGATCATCAATGGCTGGGAGTGTATTTTGAGGCCGACAAGAATACTTGTCAAAAACTACGGCATTTTTGCCAAAAACTCGCTTTTATAACAAAACATCCACACAATCACACTCAATTAGGTAATATTTTGTGTCGTAAATTTTAATTTTCTTGGCTTATAAACAACAAAAAACCAACGATATCAATAATATTGTTCGTAAGCTTACCGTTCAAATGGAATAACTCAGGATAGATTGCTGATTTAAACGACAACTTGATGAAAAATGGAGGAAAAAGAGATCTAAATCACACAAACAAAAAACAAAAACCATGCTTAAAGCATGGTCTTGAGCGAGAAATTTCTAAATTTACCCAACTTGTTTCTTATATTGGGAAGGCGATAATCCCTGCAAACGAGTAAAAGTATGTGTGAACGTACTTTGGTTGGAGAAGCCAGTAAACTCTGCAATTTGACCAAGTGATAGCTGCCCTTGATTGATTAGCTCTCGCGCCATATCAATGCGTTTACCTAAAACATACTGATGAGGGGTAATCCCCATCTGCTCTTTAAACAGGCAATGGAACTGACTTTCGCCTAAAAACACTCGACCAGCGAGTTGAGCGACACTGATCTTATGGCTTAAATGCTGCTCGATATAGCGATCGATCGCTTCCAGATCAAAA
This sequence comes from Vibrio sp. J1-1, assembly GCF_021728395.1. GTDB lineage: Bacteria > Pseudomonadota > Gammaproteobacteria > Enterobacterales > Vibrionaceae > Vibrio. The sequence continues at coordinate 523,302 of NZ_JAKKCM010000001.1, forward strand.
CGGGATTCTTTACGGCTGGTTTCAAAAGCGGAGATATGACGCTGCATCAATGCGATGACCGTATCGTTACAAGCGCGGCTCAATAACAGATCTTCTGGGTGATTACGCATCTCCTGAACCAACATCTGTATCAACTTCTGAATTTGACTATCTAACTTAAAGTACAGGTGTGAACGTTCCAAGTTGTTGAGTTTATCCAACATTTCCGGATCGTCATTGGTTGGTTTTGGCATATTGAGTACCAAAATATCTGACTGATTTATCACCCCTCCGAAAGCATGATCAGAGCAGGCGGTTACCACGCATCCCTGACCTGGTCCGACGAGATTTCCCTTCCCGCGCACTTCAAATTCAGCCTGTCCTTTCAACCCAATGACAATCTGAGTATAAGAGTGATCATGGCATTCCATATAAGATGGAAGTGTGATCAGTTCTGCAGGACGAGGCTGCATAATCTCTTTATATAGCGGGGCTTTCGGGTTATTTGAATCAGTCATTTCACACAGTCATCTTAAGCGTGAGGCTTACAATCACGCATGATATACCTTCTAGGGAAGCTTGCAAATCTTCCACACATTAATCGGACAAGATCAAAACACTATGATCAATCTAAATTGCATGATCATAGTTCCGGAACGATGATCATGCGAGCTTAAACTACGGTTAACGACAAACCAATTTTGATAATAAAATCGGATAGATAGAAACAGCCAATGAATGTAGCCGCCATTATTAGTAAAGATCCTCTCTTGCGAGCGGAAGCTTATGTAGACTCAACCTCCTGAGCGAAAAGTCAGTGACGAGGATTCTATTCAATCTTTGTACGTAGAGGGATTTCCCCCCTTACTTATATTCTATCAATTCAATACATTAGTCCGAGAACTTTAGGGAACATCCCCCTTTAGATCTAGGTATCTCATTGATACCTCTAATTTACGTAGCAGGCCCTCGCTACGTAAATTAGAACCTCTTCTACAAGTCAATAAGAATATATCTTGTGTTGCCAGCCCGTCTTCAGGCTGGCTTTTTTTATATGAATGAAAACAATAGCATAAGCTGGTACCATATTGACCACCTAATAGTATCCTCGCGTTAACTATCATTCTGAGTAATCTTAATCATGTCAGTCTCAACACTAACAAGTCATAACGAAACGACGAAAGCATGATCAAGGGAAACTCTTTATGTAAATCGGTAAAACCGTAACGTGATCTTATTAACCTGTAATTACTCAGTCAGAGAGTAGTGAGTCCTGTTGTGAATATCCCAGTCAATAGCATAGAACAGTCACTCCTTCGACAACTTCCCGGTTGTTGGGGGTGCAAAGATAAAGATTCCGTGTTCCGTTACGTTAATCAGGAGTATGCCGAACTACTCGGTCATACCAGCCCCGAACATTGTATTGGTAAGACTGACTTCGACATGCTAAGCCCAACCACTGAGTGTGCAGAAGAGTTTCAACGTCAGGATAAATACGTTATGGAGACTGGTGAGTCGCTGAAAATTCTTGATATTCATCCCTACCCAGACGGACACTGGCGCGCCCACATTTTTACTAAAACGCCTTGGCGAGATGAACAGGGAAATACCCTGGGTACCATCTTTTATGGAAGAGAACTGACCGACACGGCAGTTATCGAAGTTGGCTATTGGGTTTGCCGAGCGGTCGAAACCGATCCTAATCAGCAATCCATATTCCGTTTCTCGAATCTAGACTCCAAAGCCGTGACACTCACCAAGCGTGAGCAAGAAACGCTTTTCTTGTTACTTTACGGCAAGAAGCCGCAGTTCATTTCCCAAGTAATGGGGATTTCGACCAAAACAGTTGAAGGTCACGTCGCTCGCCTGCGCAACAAATTTGATGCGAACAGCAAAAATGAGTTGATTGATAAAGCGATGGAAGCTGGATACGGCTCTGTGGTACCGAAGACCTTGCTGAAGCATCAGCTTTCTGTTGTTCTTAATGGTGACAGATAAAAGTAGCACATAACAAAACACCGCCGACGTGGCGGTGTCTTTCAATCAAGTAACCTGATGTCGATGGACTATGGCGCTAAGCGATCGATATCCCACTCACCTTCATGTTGAGAGAATAAGAAGCGGTCATGTAGACGGTGTTCCCCACCTTGCCAAAACTCAATGCTTTGAGGTCTCACTCGGAAGCCACCCCAAAACGAAGGCACTGGAATTTCTCCTTTGGCAAACTTCTGTTTTAGTTCAAGAAACTTACCTTCTAGCACGCCACGAGCCGAAATACGGCTACTCTGCTTACTGGCAATCGCAGCAAGTTGGCTCTCTTTTGGGCGAGACGCGAAGTATTTCATGTTCTCCATTGCAGTTAACTTTTCTGCAACGCCAGTGATGTGAACTTGTCGTTCGAGAGGGTGCCAAGGAAAATGCAGACTGATGTTGCTGTTATGCTCAAGTTGTTGGGCTTTACGGCTACCCAGGTTGGTGTAAAACACAAAACCATTTTTATCTACATTTTTCAGCAGAACAATACGTTGAAATGGCATACCATTTTCGTCCACCGTTGCCACTGTCATTGCGGTAGGATCGGTTAAACCCGCTTCAACAGCTTGCTGTAGCCACAGGTTAAATTGATCAATAGGATCCGCCGCCAAGTCTTTACGACGCAGACCACCTTTCGTGTATTCACGACGAATATCAGCAAGTTCCATCTTTACTCCTTCACTATTTTTTGTCGATTGTGCTCTCGATAATAAGGAAATACAAGGACATCAATGGTTATGTCTCGTAATCGCTGCGCCTCACAGCATCATCAGAAACCTTCTGATAAACTAAGGCTCTAGTGACTTCTTTACCCCAATGACTTTAAGATGCGGGGATTAAATCTCGAAAATCATGATTTATCTAAAATTGATGCGTCTGAAACCAAATCTATCTCGCAGCCCCAATTCGGGATAGCGTTACATCAGGTGAGCTAAACGTGAACTTACTCAATCCCAAAGCACTTCGCCACTTTTTATTACTGCTGTTTGCTGTTGGTCTCACAGGGCTTGCGCTTACTCATCATTACGCAACTCAATATCAACTTGATCAATGGCAGCACAAACTCGAAAACCAAGCCTCTCTGGTATCCCAAGAAGTCGACTACGAGCTGGCTAAATTTGAGCAAATCCCAAATATCTTAAGCCATGATCCAAGGCTGCTCAAAGCGATACAGCAAGGCACCGCTTCTGATGAGCTCAATGTCTTACTGGAAAACTGGTTAAAACAAAGTTTAGCGGATACGATTTATGTTCACGATAGTACTGGTTTAGTGATTGCGTCGAGTAACTATCAGCAATCGGATTCTTTTGTTGGTTCCAGTTTCAGTTTCCGCCCATATTTTCAAAATGCGCGACGCGGACAAACGGCGCAATACGTAGGTCTAGGCGTTCGATCGAATAAACGCGGTTACTTTTTCTCGTCACCACTTTGGGTCGATGACAAAGTCGCGGGCGTAATTACCGTCAAAGTGAACCTGGAACAGTTGGAGAAGCGACTCGCTCAAAACGGCACTGATGTTTTGATTGCAGATCAACATAATGTTGTCTTCATGAGTAACTTGCCCGAATGGCGCTACAAAGCCCTGTTCCCCTTGACCCCAGAAGCGATTAATGCGCTGACTCAAACCCGGCAATATGGTGATTCCCTGCCGAAGTATAACGGTGCACTTACTGCGCAAAGTCGTGCCTCCAACTTTTCAGGCAACCAGCTTTTGTTGTCCCCAAATTATCTCGCTTATGCTACTCAGTTGTCAGATAAAGGTTTCCGAGTTATCGCCCTGATAAATCAAGATACGGTACTTGCTGCAGTCATACAGGCTGATGCCGTCTATCTTATCCTTTACGCTCTGATTGCTTTGATTGCACTTGCCTGGTTTCAAATGTTGGTCAACAAAGCTCATCTGGCTAATCTAAATGTCAGTTTGGAAGAAAAAGTGGTACAACGAACCGTTGTTTTAAGCGAAGCGAATCAAAAGCTTCAACAAACCGTTCGCCAATATGAACAAAGCCAGCAAGAGCTTAGACAAACACAACAGGAGTTGACCCAAGCGGCGAAGCTGGCTTTATTGGGAGAGCTTTCTGCCAGCATCAATCATGAAATTAACCAGCCTTTAGCCGCATTAAGAACTTACACCGAGAATTCCCAACGTCTACTGGCTATGGAACGCTACCCGATGGTCGTAGAAAACTTGGAGAAGATGCTGATTTTGAATGACACTATTGCCGAAGTCATTGCTCGTCTCAAAATCTTTACCCGCAAAACCGACCATAGCACCCTCAGTGAAGTATCGATACTGCATGATGCCGTGCACAATGCCACCAGCATCTTAAGTAACAAACTGATTAAACAAGGCGTGACGTTGAAAGTGCCCGAGATCGATAGCAGTTTGCGATTAGCCATTCACAGTGTTGAGTTGGAGCAAGTCTTAATCAATATCTTTCACAACGCAGCACAGGCAATGGATGGCTATTGTATCGATCCGCAGATTTCCATTGCCGTTCAATGCAATGACTCGAGCTGTGACATTCTGATTTCTGATAATGGTCCAGGCATGTCCGACGAGGCATTGGCGAAAGTATTCGATCCATTTTTCACCACCAAACCCGAGGGGTTGGGACTAGGTTTGACCATTTCTAAACGTATTTTAGAGAGCTATCAGGGTTCGCTCAGCGCCTTTAATCATAACAGCGCTACGTCAGCGCAACGCGGCGGTATGACTTTTGTGGTGAACATTCCGATGACCAAGCAACACACAACCACTCAATTAATGGAAAACGATCATGCATAATCCTGTTTTCTTCGTAGATGATGAACCTCATATTCGAGATGCGGTTTCTCAGGCCTTACTTATCGAGGGTATAGACGTCACCTGCCTGCCAAATGCCGTCGAAGCCTTACGCGTGATCGACCCGAATTCTCCAGCAGTCATCATTACCGACATTCACATGCCGGTGATGGATGGTCTGGAGTTCATGCGCACCTTGCTCAGCAAAAATAAACACTTTCAGTTTATCGTGTTAACCGGGCACGGAGATGTCAAAACCGCAGTTGAAGCAATGAAAAGTGGTGCGTACGACTTTCTGGAAAAACCATTTTCAACCGATCAGTTAATGAAATCTCTCAATAATGCCGACGATAAACTCAATCTACTGCAAGAAAATATCTGGCTGAAGAAAGAGCTCGACATGCAAACGCACGTTGGCCCCAAAATGATTGGTCATAGTAAAGCCATGGTAAATATTCGTCGGTTACTCATTAGCGTTCCGACCAGCCAACCATTGATATTCATTGGACAAGATGGCACGGGCCGCAGGCTTGCGACGCAATTTGCTCATGATATACACGCTACCGCCGACAGCGAATTAATCGCCGTTTCCGGAGAAGACTTACCAGAACTTTCTGTCGATGCGTTAGATAAAACCATTCAACATTTAACCGAAGGCAAAAGCCATTGCAGCTTATATCTATACAATGCAGAAAACCTCTCTTTGCCGCAGTGGCAAAGCCTATTTAACCATCCCAAACTCGAACGTGTGTTTGGTGCTGCGACACACGTAGAAAACGACATAAAAAACATCGCAACACTGGTTCACTTGCCGACATTGGATGAGCGAAAGGAAGATATAGGCCCGCTGTACAAACACTTCGTACGCCATGCTGCCAGTCGTTACCAACTACAACCACCACATATCAGCCTAGATGAAGTCAAATACATTACGGAATTGTCATGGCCTGAAAACATCAAACAACTGCGTCGATTTGCTGAATTGCGTGCACTTAAGCCCGATACCTTTCGTATGGAAGATTGGAATAGCGACAAAAGCATCGAAATTCAGAGTATGACCCAACGCACAGAACACTTTGAATATTGTCTATTAATTGATGCATTACAACGGCACAGAGGAAGACTTAAAGAGGTTCAACTAGAATTACAGGTATCACGCAAGACCTTGTACGACAAACTAAAAAAACATCAGCTGGACAAAACAAAGTTCAAGGCACTGTAACAGCAGAAACAGCGCCCGTGCCATACGGCAGAACAGTATAACGTTGGGTGATGAACAGTGGGGAGACAATCCCTACACATCCATTTAGTCGAAGCAACACGAGAACAAACGCATAAGACTGAACAGTAATTAGATCATAAACATAACGAGCCATAGTGATCAGGGAATGTGATGGGCCAAAACAATTACAGTAAACTCAGCACTGATGAACTGGATTTTGTCGACGATAAAACCGCAGCTTTGCTTCTCAATACCCCCAGTAGCGCGCGCTTAATGCTGTGGGTGATGGTATTTTTTTTCGTTGCTGCTATTGGATGGGCTTCTTGGGCGAAAATCGATAAAGTGACCGTTGGCCAAGGCAAGGTGATTCCTTCCTCTCAAATTCAGGTTGTCCAAAATCTCGAGGGCGGCTTGGTCAAAGAAATTTTGGTTAAAGAAGGTCAGTTGGTAGAAAAAGGTCAGCAGCTCCTGTTAATTGACGATACCCGCTTTCGCTCCGATTTTCGTGAACGAGAACAGCAGGTCGCGAACTTAACTGCCTCCGTTCTACAGCTTTCAGCGTCGATCAGCAGTGTGGAAGTCAATCGAGATTTCGATACAGAGACCTGGAAACAGAACGTCGTACTGGATTATGGAAAACTAACCTTTCCTCCTCTTTTAGAAGAAAAACAACCACAACTGGCACTGCGTCAAAAAGCAGAATACCGCGAAAACTTAGACAATCTGCGTAATCAACTTTCCGTTATCGATCAACAAGTCCAACAAAAGCAGCAAGATCTCGTCGAGATCGAAGCTCGAGTACGAAACTTACGTCAAAGCTATCAATATGTTCGCAAAGAACTCGATATTACCAAACCCTTGGCTGACGAAGGGGTGGTGCCGCGCATTGAACTTTTAAAACTGCAACGTCAGGTCAATGACACCCGCCGCGAAATGACGTCTAGCGAGCTGAAAATTCCAGTGCTCAAATCTGCGTTGAGAGAAGCTATGCTCAAGCGTATTGATGTCGCATTACAATTCCGCTCAGAACAACAAGAGAAGCTCAATAATGCGCAAGACCAACTTTCAGAGTTAGTTGAGTCAGCCGTTGGTCTAGAAGACCGAGTCAATCGCACCGTCGTCAACTCGCCAGTTACCGGCAAAATAAAAACGCTTTACGTCAATACCGTTGGCGGTGTGATTCAACCGGGAATGGATATCGTCGAGATTGTCCCAACCGAAGATACATTATTGGTTGAAGCCAAAATTGCCCCAAAAGACATCGCATTTCTGCGCCCGGACCTACATGCCATTGTAAAGTTTTCCGCTTATGACTTTACCAAGTACGGAGGTTTGGAAGGAGAGCTCGAGCATATCAGCGCGGATACCACTCAAGATGACGAGGGCAACAGCTTTTATATTGTCCGTATACGCACTGACAAAACTAACTTTGGCCAGGGTGCCGATTTACCGATTATTCCGGGCATGACCGCATCCGTCGATATCATTACCGGGAAGAGAACCGTTTTGGAATATTTGCTTGAGCCTATATTGAAAGCCAAAACCAATGCGTTAAAGGAGTAGACGACACGTGGCACTCTAAGTTCACACTGAATTCGCAACGGTGAGTTTGTAAGTTGTTAAATAAAAAGTAATTATTTCTCACAGACGAACTCATTATAAGAGTACACTTGTGACGTAAATCTAGTATGCAACCCATTTTTACACGTAAAGTCATATTACTATTTAGCTTGAGTTGTCTTTCGCTCCAAACGGGTGCGTTAAACAAAGAAGAGCAGCGATGGGTCGATAAGGTCACGGCGGTGTACGGGCAACGAGCCGGAGTGCGTGTCAGTACGTGGAGAAACACACTGACTCAGCTAAGCCATGTGGATACCAGTGAGAAGCTCGCGGGTGTTAATCGCTTTTTTAATCAATTGTATTTCGTTGATGATAAAAAGCTTTGGGGCACGTCGGATTACTGGGCAACGCCCCTCGAATTCTTAGGAAGTAATGCTGGAGACTGTGAAGATTTCACCATTGCGAAGTATTTCTCATTACTTGAACTGGGTGTACCTGACTCTAAGATGCGTTTGGTGTACGTTAAAGCAATTGAGTTAAATCAGTTTCATATGGTGTTGGCCTATTATCCGACGGCCAGTGCAGAGCCGCTGATTCTCGACAACCTAAATGGAAATATAGTCAGAGCCTCTAAGCGCCGAGACTTGCTACCGATTTACAGTTTTAATGGTACAAACCTGTGGTTAATAAAGTCTTCTGCCGGCAGTGGAGAACTGGCAGGGAAATCCTCTCGTTTGAGCCTTTGGAATGACTTACGCTCACGCGAACGTAAGTTGCAGTTAAAAAAACCTAAAATTAATTATGACGAGTGAAAAACATGACCCTATATAAGAAGCTAGTAGTGGGAATGGTTACGGTCTTTGTACTCTTAATGACATCAGTATTCGTAATCGAATTCAATACTACTCGAACCAGCCTGGAACAACAGCAGCGTTCAGAGGTCAACAACACCATCAATACTGTCGGTTTGGCATTAGCGCCTTACTTAAAAGATAAAGATAAAGTTGCCGTTGAGTCGGTAATCAATGCACTGTTTGATGGCAGCACCTATTCGGTTGTTCGTCTGACATCGCTTGACTCTGATTACCAGATCGTACGCTCTTATCCAATCAAACCGAGCTCCGTGCCACAATGGTTTATCAACCTAAATCTCTTTAAAGCCATTCATGACAAACGTGTGGTGACCAGTGGCTGGATGCAGCTTGCCGAAGTGGAAATTATCAGCCATCCCGGAGCTGCCTATGAACAGCTATGGAAAGGATTCACTGGTCTATTATCCGCGTTCGGTATTCTCTTTCTGGCAGGCTTGATTGCTATTTCCTACATTTTACGACGTTCACTCAGACCGTTAGCGGCTATCGTACAGAAAATGCATGACATCGCGAATAACCAGTTTGGAGAACCACTTACACGCCCTAAAACCAAAGACCTGATTGCCGTCGTAGATGGCATCAATACCATGTCAGCTCAAATTGAGTTGTCTTTTAAAGAACAGGCGAAAGAAGCACAACGTTTACGTGCTCAGGCCTACCTAGACCCAGTATCCAAATTAGGTAACCGCTCGTTCTATATGAATCAAGTCGATCAATGGCTAGCAGAAGAAACGCAAGGTGGTATCGCGCTACTCCATGCAGAATATATTGGAGATATTTACGAGACTAAAGATTACCAACGTGCTGATGCGCACGTAAAAGAACTTTCCCAACGTCTGAAAAATACCATCGATGTGTCGGGAGCGACGATCGCTCGCCTTTCTAGTGACGAATTTGGTCTTCTTTTCCCACATATGGATGAGAGTGAACTTCGTATAATGGCCGACAGTATCGTTAACTGTGTGAATGGATTAAACACCGATCCAACCGGTCTTGCTAAACCGAAAGCGGCACTAGGCGTCGCCCATAGTAAAGAGCACAAAACCCACTCTGAAATTCTATCCATGGTCGATAATGCCCTGTCTAAAGCAAAAGCTCAGCCAGATAAACCTTACGGATTTATCGGCAGCGATTCCCCGTCTAACCTGATGGGTAAACAGCAATGGAAAGCTTTGGTTGAAGAAGCCATTCACAGTGACTGGATACACTTCCGTTTTCAGGCTGCGAAAAATACCTGGGGCAAAGTATTCCACAGTGAAGTATTTTCGAGTATTGAAAAAGATGGCGAAACGTTCCGTGCGAACCAGTACTTATTCGCGCTTGAGCAGCTAGAAGCGACCAATATTTTCGATCAATACGTGATCGAGTCAATGATCAGTATGCTAGAGCGTGGAGAATTAACCGATCCTGTCGCGATCAACATTGCGCAAAGTAGTTTATCTCAACCTTCTTTTATTCGTTGGACAACGAGCATGTTGGAAAAGCACCCTGAAGTTGCGCCTAAGCTACACTTTGAGATTCCAGAAGAGTGCTTTATTGAAAATCCTCACCACACTGCCCTGTTGTGTAATGCTATTCGCCAAACGGGGGCAGTATTCGGTGTGGATAATTACGGTCGAAACTTCCAGTCTCTGGAGTACATTCAAGAGTTCCGTCCAAACTACGTGAAACTCGATTACTTGTTTACGCATAATCTACACGATGAAAAACAGAAATTTACGCTGACTTCGATCTCTCGTACCGCGCACAATTTAGGTATCACAACCATTGCATCGCGTATCGAGACTCAAATCCAGTTGGATTTCCTTGCTGAACACTTTGTTGAGGTATTCCAAGGATTCATTGTCGACAAAGAATAGAAGGTTCAACCACGATGAAAGACCCTTTGCTGAATTCGCTGATCTACGTTAGCCGTTACTATGGATTAGCTAACTCTCCGGAAGCACTTGTTAACGGATTGCCGCTCTCAGAAGGCAAGTTAACTCCGTTTCTGCTTCCCAGAGCAGCAGAGAGAGCTGGGTTGGTCGCCAAAGAAAACCGTGGAGAGCTGGAGAGTATCTCCAGCTTGATACTGCCAGCAATATTAGTTCTGAAAGGTGGTGATTCTTGTGTTTTGAATAGTCTTAGCCCAGACACACAAGAAGCGGAAATCATCACCTTAGAAAGTGGAATGGTGCCTATCTCCATTTCAATACCAGACTTACTTCAACAATATGCCGGGCGTTACTTTCTCGTCAAAAAGCAGTTCCGTTTTGATGAACGCTCGCCAGAGGTACTAAAAACCAATCAAGGTCACTGGTTTTGGTCAACATTATGGCAATCGAAACGTATTTACCGAGATGTGTTTATTGCCTCACTGCTGATTAATATTTTCGCCATTGCCGCACCAATGTTTACCCGCTTGGTATACGACAAAGTTATCCCTAACCTTGCGTTTGAAACCCTATGGGTACTGGCAAGTGGTGTGTTTGTTGTCTTTTTATTCGATTTCATTCTCAAGACATTACGCAACTACTTCATCGATATCGCGGGTAAAAAATCCGACATTCTGATTTCCTCTAAACTGTTTAGCAAAGTGATGGGGATCCGAATGGAATCCAAACCTCCTTCGGTTGGCGCCTTTGCTCGCCATCTACAGGAATTTGAATCTATTCGTGAATTCTTCACTTCTGCGACCGTCAGCGCCCTCATCGACTTACCTTTCGCGATACTGTTTTTAGTCATTATTTGGCTAATGACGGGTAACCTTGTATTCGTGCCTTTGGTCGGTGTCATCATTTTGATTATTCACTCGCTGATCATTCAAAAACCGTTGAGACGTTCGATAGAAGAAGGGTCGCGACTCGCTTCGCAAAAGTACGCCAACTTAATTGAAAGCCTATCAGGTATCGAAACAGTGAAAATGCTCAGTGCGCAAAGCCAATTTCAATATCGTTGGGAAGAAGCCGTGGCGCACATGGCAAACTGGAATATCAAAAGCCGCCGTATCACCGACAGCATACAAAACTCAGCAAGCTTTGTGCAGCAAAGTAGTAATGTCGGAATGGTGATTCTTGGTGTTTATCTAATTGCAGAAGGTGAGTTAACGATGGGTGGCTTAATCGCGGCGACGATGCTGAGTGGACGCGCCATCAGCCCTATGATTCAGCTTTCTTTACTATCTACACGCTACAATCAAGCGAAGTCTTCGATGACCATCATCAATCAAGTCATGGAAATGCCTGACGAACAGGAAGAGGGAAAGCGTTACATTCATCGCCCTATTGTTCAGGGTAAAATTGAACTTGAACGCGTCACCTTCTACTACCCTAATTCACCTGTCGCATCGATTCGTGAGTTAAGCCTGACTATTAACCCCGGAGAAAAAGTGGCAATTATTGGGCGTATAGGCTCAGGTAAAACAACGTTAGAACGTCTTATTATGGGGCTATATCAGCCCACAGAAGGGCATGTGCGCATTGATGACACCGATATCGCTCAGCTTCACCACGTCGATATTCGACGTAATATCGGCTGCGTACCACAAGATCCAAACCTATTCTTTGGATCGATACGCGATAACATCACGCTAGGCCGCCCTCTCACCGATGATCGTGATGTTATGGATGCCGCTAATCGTGCAGGGGTAACAGCATTTACTCAATCAGATCCTGCGGGTCTGGAACGTCAGGTGGGTGAAGGTGGTGCGATGCTTTCTGGAGGGCAGCGTCAGGCTGTAACGATTGCTCGGGCTCTCTTAGGGCACCCTCCGGTTCTGCTAATGGATGAACCGACCAGTGCTATGGATAACCGCTCTGAAATGCATATAAAGCATCAGTTAGCTCAGTTGAAAGCTAATGAGACGTTGATTGTTATCACTCACAAGACCGCGATGCTTGATATTGTTGACCGTGTCATCGTTATGGAAAAAGGCAGCATTATTGCGGATGGTCCAAAAGCACAGGTACTAAGTGATTTGAAACACGGTAAAGTGCGCGCCGTAAGCTAACGTCTCAACACCGCCTCTTAAACGGATGGTTTACGGGACTCACTTTATCTGAACCCAAAATAGTTGATCTCTTCTAGGAACACCCAAATAAGCACTAAGCCAACAATCACAGCCAGCATCATAATCGCTTTTTCATCTTCTTCCATATGTCTCACTTATTTGACCTCACCACAGAGAACTAAGTGCACTCGCTGCGCTAATCCACACAGATTACTAGTCGCCATAACTTTTAGACTAGCAGTAGGAAAGCGCTAATTCCGGTTCTCTGGATTCGCATTAGCCGTTTCAATTTCAGATATGCGAGATAAATCAAGTCATATTCAAGTACGAGACAAAGTTGATCAGCTAAGATGAAAATTTGTGATTACTTGCAGTAAAAAATCAGCTATAACAGCCGATTGTTAGAATTATCGAGTTGAAGAAATGAATGATTGGATCCAATTAGATCAAGTGAACCAGTATTTCAACGAAGGCTCTCTCGGATATAAAGTGTTAATGGGCATCATTGTCTTGATCACTTATCGGATCCTGAAAAGAGTTGCCAACCGAGCCATCATAAATCTTGCTTCATCGAAGGGGGTAAAAAAGGCGCGCCTAAGCTTCATTCAGCGCTGCTTTAACGTGGCGCTGTTGTTTCTGACCGCATCCACTCTTGCGATTGTCACTGGGATTGGCTACGGTGATGTATCGCTATTTTTATCCTCCATATTTGCTGTACTGGGTGTCGCGTTTATTGCCCAATGGTCGATTTTGAGTAATATCACCGCTAGCTTTTTGATCTTTTTCGCATTCCCCTATCGTGTTGGAGACCGGATCAAAGTCGTCGATAAAGATGAAGATATCAGTGGCGAGATTCAAGAAATCAGCATGTTTCACGTGTTAATCAAACACGACAGCGGCAACCTTATCACCTATCCAAATAACCAAATATTACAGAAAGCGGTATTAAAACTGGCAAAAACCAAACCGGCGACCAAGAAAACGACGTCTCGAATTTACACCCGAAGAAAGTAATCACATCCTTACCGGCCAGTCGTATCGGTGTGATTTGTGATAGAAATAAGACATCGAGTAATAAAGCTTAGACAAAATATGGTGCTGTTGAAAATAAAGCCCCGAGAGTTGGCTCTACGGGGCTTTAATATTACTTCTTAATATAGATGTCTTTTGAGTAAATACGACCTTCTACGTTGTTTTTAGCAAAGCCACCCACGTTAGGGCGCACTAACCTCGCTTGCATGTAATAGTATATTGGGGCAATAGGCACATCTGCTGCGATCAGCTTTTCTGCTTCATCGTAGTACGCCTGACGCTTTTTATTGTCTGTGGTCGCTAGTGCATTATCCATTGCCTGATCGTAGTCAGCGCTTTGGTAACGCGCAAAATTGCCTGAGGAATCCGATCTTAACAAACTCAAGAATGTCGATGCTTCATTGTAATCCCCACACCAAGAGGCACGCATGACATCAAAATTGCCTTGCTTACGCGCCACTAAATAAGATTTCCATTCTTGGTTTTCCAGTTCTACCTTCGCGTCTAAGTTTTCACTGAGCATAGACGCAATTGCCACAGCAATGGATTTATTTGACTCACTCGTGTTGTAAAGAAGTTTGAAATCGAGCGGCTTATCTTTTCCATAGCCTGCCTCTTCTAATAACTGGCGAGCTTTTTCGTCACGTTGTTGCTGTGTCCAGTTGCTGTACTCCGGCTGAGTCGCATCAAAACCAGCCGTATATTGGTGAGCAAACGTATATGCTGGTAAGTTACCAACCTGAGTCACGCCATTGGTAATGACGTCCCGCATGATTGAATAAGACACGGCCTGGCGGACTCTGACATCATCAAACGGAGGACGCGTGGTATTGAACGCATAGTAATACGTACAAAGGAGTGGCACCACTGTATACGCATCCTGGTACTCTTGTTCAAGCTTCTGTGCCATATGTGTGGGTACATCAGAAGTGATGTCTACTTCCCCAACCACATAGCGATTAATCGAGGCATTTTGATTTTCGAACGGGATGTAAGTTACGTTGGTGAGGTGCGTATTATCTGCATCCCAATAATTAGGGTTTTTCTTCAGTTCAATGCGTTCATTAACTACCCATTTATCGAGAACAAATGCGCCATTACTGACAAACTGTTTCGGATCGCTCCATGGCTTGTTCCCCTGCTCCACTGTCACTTTATGTACAGGCATCATTGATGTGTGACCTGTCATTGCCACAAAATACGGGACTTTACTTTCTAGTTCGAAACGAAGTGTATATTTGTCTAAAGCCTTAACACCTAACTCTTCAACGGGCAGTTTACCTTCTGCAACATCCGCAATGTTCTTGATACTTGTCATTTCAAGATACCAAACATTTGGTGAGGCCAATTTTGGATCCACTGCACGTCTTAACGCGTAAACAAAATCTTCAGCCGTCACCGGATCACCGTTGGACCATTTTGCATCCTTACGTAGATTGAAGACAAACGTTTGGTTATCTTTCGTTTCCCAAGACTGAGCAACACCAGGAACAATATTGCCATCACGATCTTGAATCACTAGCCCTTCAAATAAGTCTCGCAATATGTGCATTTCAGGCATCCCTTCGGCCTTTGCCGGATCGAGAGTAGCCGCTTCTGCGTCATTCGCTCGCACTAAAACTTGCTCATCGGCAAGTTGAACATCTCTAGGCATCACATCCGCAAACGCAGATGTCGTTACGACAGGGGTTAAAAGAGAGGAAATAAGTAATGTTATTGAGTGTTGTTTAATATCCATATCGTTTTTAGTTCTCCTAACTCGTCTTTTGAAGCCAGTGCAATAATTAACAAGACAACCATTGACGAAATTTAACAGTTCGGTTTATCTAAGTAATTAAAATTAATGATACTTCATCTGGTCGGAGATTATGGTGAATCTAATTCCAAGAACGGAAAGAGCTGCATTTTTAATTAGGCCCAAAACCTATGGAAAGTCCGTTTTAGGTGCGCCTTTGCTTTATTTCCCTGCTCAGATAGAAAGCAATTCACGTGGTTTGATTTTAGCGGGAACGCACGGAGATGAGACAGCTTCAATTACAGGTTTATCGTGCGCACTAAGATGTTTGCCAGAAAACTGCTTACATCATGATGTGGTCTTATCGATGAACCCAGATGGTAACCAGCTCGGTACCAGAGCAAACGCTAATCAAGTCGATCTTAATCGCGCTTTTCCAACTCAAAATTGGACTGAGCATGGTACTGTGTATCGTTGGAACTCTCATACTCCAGTACGCGATGTAAAAGTAAAAACGGGTAATGTTAATCAACTAGAGCCAGAAGTAGCCGCTCTGATCAATCTCATCGAAGAAAGACGACCAAAGTTCGTGGTCTCCTTCCATGAACCGCTAGCCTTTGTAGATGACCCAAAATTTTCTGACTTAGCAAAATGGCTCAGTAAGCAGTTCGACCTCCCATTGGTCGATGATGTGGATTACGAAACTCCTGGTTCATTTGGCACTTGGTGTAGTGAACGAGAACTACCGTGTATCACTCTGGAGTTACCAACCGTATCCTCTGATTTAACTACTGAGCAGTACCTTCCTGCGATTATTGCATTACTTCAGTACGAGCCCGCTATCTAACGTTTACCACAGAAAGGTAATTTTATATATGCGTCGAAAAAAGAAAGACATAGGATGTGATTTACAGTGTAAAGCGCCCTTATATCGGCGGAGTCAAACATCCGTAGTGTTTGAAGACACTGCTCTGTGTAACACCCGATAAACCAGAATGCGATACCTAAACGGCAAAAGTTTAAGTGACAAAAAACTGCTGTCTACGCAATTATGAATTCTTGTTCGAGACTTGCGGACACATTGATTTCGTATTGATTAAATCGAAATGTGCAACCACCGTGAGTGCGTTTAGTTGTCACATGCTCGTTACTAAACTGAACGGTTACCCGAGAAAAAACATGTTCTTTCGCTACCACTGTGTTTTCTTTTAGCGCAAGCTCAAACGCTATCTCGGTCTGATCAAGTTTCAGCTTTAACTCTTCCACTAGGCGGTTATTTTGGGATTTTAACGTTTCTATTTCCACACGTTCTTCGTGATTGCGTTCTTCTT
Organism: Vibrio sp. J1-1; assembly: GCF_021728395.1. GTDB lineage: Bacteria > Pseudomonadota > Gammaproteobacteria > Enterobacterales > Vibrionaceae > Vibrio. The sequence continues at coordinate 539,840 of NZ_JAKKCM010000001.1, forward strand.
TTGGGCGCTTTTTGAATTCTAACTCTTTGCGGATGATATCCATTATTCCAGCTTGTGCGTTTTTATATTGTTCCTTTAAGTTGCCAATATGCTCCTTATACAAGGAATAGCCTGTGAACGCTTCGACCCTGGTTGCTGTATCCCCCTCTACGCCCAGTTGCAAACACAACACGCTTTTGGCGACTTTGGCATGGCCACCACTCAGTGTGCCATTTTTGCCACTCGCATCCAGAACTGTCAGGCTCTTACCGCAAGTGATTTCGTTATTCATGCTATGCACTGCGAGCTCAATGTCTTTACCTGCTGATAGTTCGCTATACTGCGCGTAACTAGCCCGAATAGAACCTTTGGTTTTGACCCGACAACTTCTAGGTTGGCCATCACTAACGGTATGACCAATAATTCCTTTACCGACCAGAATGTCATCGCGCGCTTGAACATCAGCGGACTCAATAAATCCACCTACCATAATCGAGCCTGTCGCCTGAACAATCATGCCAGATTCAATGTTGCCGCCAATAATCACGTTACCTTTAAATTTAACGTGGCCAGTATTAACGCCAACATTATTGAGGCATAGTGCGTTGTCGACTTCGATTGTATTGTTCTTTATTAGTGGCGTACCTGAAATTGAAGCAATGAGAAGATTTGGATCACTTGAACAAACTTCGCTACCTTTGCCCGGTTTGAGAGCGGTATCTTTGCCCGTATGCGCAGGTATAAGTCGGCCTTGGACAGTGAAGCCGGGGACCCCTTTAGTAGCAGGAGTGCGGCGCATGAGTTCGTCACCTACATTGACAGAGATTGTTTCGCCAAGATTTCTCAAGTCTATTTTATCGCTACTCGATTGCCCCTGTTTTGGCTTGAGTATACGTTTGGTGATGTCTTTTACCAGAGGCGTAAAAATAGAGTCTTTACCTTTGATTGGCGGTTTACCAACAGCAACAGGTTGTGTGAACCTTGCTCCGGGCTTAAGTTGACCACTGACCAGCATTACTTTCTTTAACGCGAGTTTGTTGATTCCCTTGGTAACCTTTGCTTGTGCAAGTGCCCTAACAATTTCTTCTCCACGTAATCCGCGTCCGCCATAAGCGCCGGTTACGGTGATACTTGCAAGCATATCGTTATTGGACAACTCTACATTAATCTGTGCGTCTTTCTTCTGAGCGACCACGACGCCTTTATAAGCTAGCGCGTCTCGAACTCTCACGCATTCAATAAATCGGCTGACCGCGTCATCCTCAACAAATAACGAATCGGCATTCATTAACGTAAGTTGCGTAAGTAACTCTTTTCGATCGAACTCACTTTCCAAATCCACATCTGGAGCAAGACGAGCGATTATCCTTGTTTTATCCTCAGACCATTCAAGACACAGCTTCCACATAGCGATACCACTTTGCTGAACATCAACACCATCAGTCTAACTAAAAATATTTTCTCGACAAACTGTGCAGTCTTAATAATCAAGCTTATATCACTAATAGTGAGATAAATGTCAATTCCGCCAAGTCAGCGAATAGTATCGTGAATTTAATCTAAACCAGCTTAAAAAAGGACAAATAAAAAAAGAGGCGATTTACAGTGTAAACCCCTCTTCTTCGTTGTTTTAATTTACAGTGTAAATCTAATTAAAGCCTGCTTTACAGTGTAAATTGTTTCAGAAGCAACTGCACTTCCCGCCGAATTTCTTGTTCAACTTGCTTACGTCCAGTCAGTTTGAACTGTTTCGCACAGCTCTCCCAATCATGGTTAAGGAATAACTTGCAGATCATTAAATCGGAAACTGATACTAAGCCATTTTTCAATAGCCACTGTTTTAACCACACAAACACAGATTCGTAACTACCACCACCTAGAGCGTAATTACGAATAAGCATAAGTTGGCAAGGATGAAGAGCGATCTCCATTCTTGGCGCATCGAGTAAACTTCGATATAAACTAGGCTGTAACTTCGAGTAAACCAGATTGCCGCTCATCGACATAAACTCACATAAAAGTAGCTCAGCGTCATCAATCCATTTCTGCGGTTTATTGGCCAACTGTCTGACCATCAATAGAGAGTAACACCCACTTGCTGCATCGCGCATCGTACCAAGACGAATCGGCTGATAACCGACGCAGTTCCAAAAGCGCAACAGCTCATCTGTCAAACCGAAGCTGGTGGAAAGATAATTGACGTGAGAAGGTAGAGACAACTCAAGTTGAGAAAGCATCCTCTTCCCGAGTCCTTTATTTTGTAACTCAGGATGAACCGCAATACGCATAATACGAAGCGTTGAAAGCCGACCCACATCAGGCATGCCGAGCTGATTGATAATAGTAACAGGGGCTAGATGACCAGGCGGACGACGTCTACCGAGCTGAATATCAGAAATAATAATCTCATCTAAACTGCCCTCTTCAACCGTCATGATAACGCCGACTATTTTCTTTTCACTCGTTGCTACATAAATAGAACTATATTCATCTTGAAGTAAGTGCAGCAAATCATTCGGAGAAGTTTGATAGTGTGCATTCACCAAAAGAGCAAAACAGTCACGTAGTAAACTCGGATTAGAAACCAACTCATGCTTTGCAACTTTTTCAAGTAGGAACTCTTGCGCAACCACGGATGGAGGGGCTGTCAGTTCTGCATCCAATACAAATGCTTGATATAGCCAGGACTCAAGAATATCACCTTCGCTCCAGCGGATTGGTTGCTTAAGATGACATGTTTTCATTCCGGCTCTATGCTTTCTCAGCCAGTCAACAAACTTAAGCGTAAATCCGCGTCCACAACCCTCGTAACCGTGAATGGTGCTAGAAAACACAAGGCGGTGGAAATGAGCAGTCATCTGCTGCAGCATAGGAACTGGAATTGCAGCGGCTTCATCGACAAGTAGTAAGTCACATTCTGGTAGCGACGCGAGTAACTCGTCCGGCGCGATAAATTGTATACTCCCCTGCCCGGCTTCAAATCTGTCTTTTCTGATACGCTGGCCGCTTGGCAATATTCGTTCTGCGTGTAAGAAAACCGGTTCTACCGCTTTAATAGATGGTGCTGTCACTAACACTCGCAACGGCTTATTTTGTAATAAGTTCGCACACGCGATCCCAAGGGCACTGCTTTTCCCACGGCCACGGTCTGCGGTTAACACTAAAGGGCGTTTTCGGTGACCCGTTACGACTTTTTCAATCGCCGCAACAGCCTGCTCTTGTTGTGTATATTGGGAAGTTTTACTGCTAAGTTCAAAACTTGGTAACTCAGGCACAGTTTGATGTTGCTCTAAGACAAGTAATTTCTGCCACTGAGACGCCATCCAGCGTTGAGCGCAGTTTGATGGCTCAACATTATCAGTAGCAACAATCAGAATTCCGCCACCAACCAACGAACCCAACGCCGCTGAGAAGCTGTTCGCATCAAAGTTTTTACGCGCATCATAGACGAGCACATCACATTCTCTTCCCAGTAACATATGCCCTTGTTTGGCAGATACTGAAAAAGCGTCTCCTAACGCCCATTCACCCACACAAAACCAACGTAATTCTTGATGAGTTTGATAGAACGAAGCGATAAGTTCGTTTTGCCAACAGCCATCACCTTGGATAGCTACGCCAATGCGTTGAAAAGACTGGAAAGCCTTTTGTTGAAGTAAAGCGAGAAACTCAGTGTGTGTGTGCATGCTGTATACCCAAGGTTTAACCAACGCCATATTACCACAACTGAAACAGGCTACGGATCGACAACCAAAAACAACAGGCATAAAAAAACCGCCCGAAGGCGGTTGGAGTTTTGATAAACGTTATTGCAATTTGCTATGAACAAAAGCAAGAATTTCTTCCATCAAACTATCATCTACTTTTTTAAGGTTCAGAGCCAGATTACTACCCTTACGGCTGTAACTTGCGCGACCTTTTATCAAATCGACTTTGTCTACCTTCGGCGATGGTTTGGCTGGCGATAATTCGCTAATCCAGCTTTCTAAGCTTTCTGTGACTTCTTTAGTTAAACGAGCAACACCTTGAGCTGTGCTGCGCTGCCACAAGTATCCTTCCGTTGTACGACACTTATCTAATAACCCTTGCTGCTGTTCAGCGCTTAGGTTTGTGAACTGCTTGTGCAATTTAACGATAGTTGGACGCCCAAGGTCGCCTACATTGGGATACGCTTGAAGCAATTCGAGTGGTAACGAGGCCGCTTTTAGTGCACCACTCACCAGAGCTTCACTGCATTGGAACATTTTCGCTAGTGCTTTCTGGTCTTCTGCTTCGCCGCTGTCCAACTTAGCCTGCATCTCCTTACCTTTCTCATAAAGAGAGAGAGGCTTGTGAGCGTTTGCTACATCAGAGAGGAACTTAGCATGATGAGAGTTAATGTTGTCACCAACATAAACCAGAAAATCCTGCTCAGCCAGAATACAAGATTTACGACGACGACTACCGTCTAATACTTCAATCTTGCCATCTTGAGTGCGACGGCCGACTGCAGGATACTGCTGACCACGCTCTTTTAACGTAACCAATACATCAGATAAAGCGTGCTCATTCAAGAAAGATTGTTCACGTGCGTTATCAACAAATACTGTTGTTTCTAACTCAACCTTGTCAGCAGGAATGCGGACCAACTCGAATTGAACAGTATTTTCACCTGCGACAGCTAACTCGATTGTTTGCGTTTTTTCTTTTGCAGCGGTTTGCGCTTCTTGAGGCGTCGCTACACGGCGTTTATTCGTTTTGCCAAATAATTTTGCGTTTAGTTCAGACGTTTTCAAAGCCATTTACTTATTACCCCTGATTCAATGACGGCCAATTAGAGTGCAATACACGCTCGAGTTCAAGTGCGCTCTTATGAACAGCATCTTGAGCAGTTGCCAGCGTTTTCTTACCACCTTCAAAGTCACTCACAGTGAGATCAAACACCGTACTATAGGTATCAGCACAGGTTTCAAACGCACGACTACGCGGAATGGTCGCCATCATAACTTGGTCACCTAGAAGATAGTTCATTTCAGTTAACACAGAAACTTGCTTCTTATTGTCGTCCTCAAACATGGTTGGCATCAAGCGTACAAACTCAAGACCATTCCAATCTTCTGGGAACATTTCATACACTGTTGGTAAATGTTGGAAGAAGTTTACCGTTGAAGCCCAGTCAAGACGTTTTGCTGCGCATGGAATCAGTAATGCGTTAGACGCATACATTGCATTCCAAACCAACGGATCCACGTGAGGGCCGGTATCAATCATGATGATATCGAAATCGTCTGCAATTATGTCGATAAGCTGCTCTTTTAACAAACGAACGATATCTAAAGATGGATCTTCAGATAAGGTTTGCCAAGCTTCCGCATTAAACATCGCGTCTTCAGGGAAAGCAGAAATTGACTTCAAGTTTGGATATTGCGTAGGCAGTAATACATTCTTATGCAAAAATTCACTGTCAATCTCAACGCCGTCCGGCACGTTACCTAACATAATATCAACAGCAGAATAGATATTATCGTGTTCGGCGACACTGATTTGTGGATTTAAGAATAGACGTAGAGAGCCTTGTGGATCTAAGTCAATCAAACAAATACGGTAGCGTTTATCTAAGTTAAGCGCTAAACAGGCAGCTAAATGTACCGCCGACATCGATTTACCCGTACCACCCTTTTGGTTTTGTACGTTGATAATCCACGGCTTATTACCATTGTTTTTTTTACGCTCGTAGAACTTAGGCACCTCAGCCGCATCCATTAGCATGTGCGCTTCTTCTAACGTAATGGAATAGTGATTAGCGTTGTTCTTAGTAAATTGATGGCCATCGGCTTCCATTTTACCAATCGCGTCATCGAGTTTTCGACGAGTCAAGCCCGAACGGGTTTCCATCATTGCCTTAGACATTGGAGGGAAGTAATTGTCACTTCGCTCTTCCAAAACAATCTCAATACGGTCAGCTTGAACCTGTTGTGTGAGCTCTGCTAACTCATGAAGGTTTTCAATCGTTTTTTCTCTTTTCATGCCAATTTCCGTTGAAAGGATATCTGGTTGCAATTGTACAGCAGTGAACACCAATAACAACAAAAAGGTGCACAAACATTTTGAATAACAATCACATAAAAAAACAATAAAATCGACTCTTTTATGAATTATGGTGAAAAATATATAAAAATTTAATCAAAAAAGTTCGGATAAATACTTTGCTGACTCTATAAATAAAAAGTGTTACAGCGTCACACATTTACAATGTAAATTAAAATTTATACGGAACGATTACAATGAACGGCTAAATTACGGATTATGTAAAATCAATATGTATAGACAAAAAAATGGATAAACAAGAGTGAGATTCTCTTACGAGATACTTACTTGATCATGCTTCCAAAGCAATTAAGGCTGTTTTTTAATAGATCCCTCGGAAAGATGATCAAGAGATAAGCTTGATCATCTTTCCGGGTTGTAACCAACACACGAAAGCATGATCATGGTAAAAAAGGGGAGGGCGTAACCAAACGGACGTAATACTGTGTGATCAAACCATCGGAAAAATGATCAAGTGAATATGTTTCTCGGAAGCATGCTTTTTATCCGCCATTTTACGGACGAATGCAGATATACTGGGGCATTCAGAGAATCAAGAGCAAACCAAGCTCGGAACGATGAAATAAAAACATCGAATTTGATAAGTACGACTATCATGATCATGCTTCCTAAATTTAGGACAGATATAGAGTTTACATGCTAAAGACTGATTTCTGATGATATTTTCAACACATGAATAATTTGCCACCAAAATTAGACTTTAATCAGGCATCACCATTGTGCTTGATCATCGATCCGGAACTTTAGAGGCAGTAAAAACCATGTTATTTACACCTTGGTTGATCAAGCAAACCTTCACTTCTGTGGATAACCTGTACAAACATCATGATCATCGTTTCAAGACTATTTTGATCATCTTTTCAGAAGCTTAATGATCATGCTTACGAGAGAATATGATCATGCTTTCAAGAGTTTGTTGATCATCGTTTCGTAATATTCATGATCATAGTTCCGATAAGGCTTCCAAGAATTCATTTTAATAACAACAACTTAAAAAGATAAAACTCACCAGATCAATAGATCATATAATCAATTAAGATCATAATAATCAAAAAGATCAGTTATTTAAAAAACAAGATTTTTTCTTTATTTATGATCTGTTTTTCTTTATTCTTCGGAACCATAGCACAACTACGGCTAGTGTGATCTGGATCTAAAATGATGGCTGATGAAAAAATTCTGATTAAAGCACCAAGAAGCCACAAAGATGGGCATCTTTTTGAAGTACATGAATCTTCTGCAGACTGGGTAGAACAATACCAACACTTCAAAGGGGTGACCAAAAGTATCTTAGAATTGCTTAATCTGATCTCATTGAGAGGTTTCAGCAGTAAAGATGGACTCGTATCAACCACTGAAATCGTTGGAGCAACAGATGGTCAATTGACTCGTGCTGCGCTCCAACAACGATTACGAGCGGCAGTAAACATTGGTTTATTTACTCAAACTCCGGTTCGTTTTGAAGAAGGTCTGGCAGGTAAAACCATGCTTCACAAGTTTGTTAATCCCAATAAGCTAATTTCTGCTTTGGGTGCAACGAGCTTAGTCACTGAAAAAGTCCGTCAGAATGAAAAACAAAAACGCTCAAAAGCACTAGCACAAACGCAAGTAAACAAACGCTTGCTGACAGAACATGGCTTAAATACGCCACCGACGATGAAAGATGAAGTGGATCAATTCGTCGTCTCTCCAACTAATTGGGCAGGGATCATCGACCAAGCTCTGGCGCCACCGCGTACACGCAAGAGTTATCAGAAATCAATGGTGTCGATTTCTGGCACGAAAGCGGTAATAGAAACACGATCGTCAAAAAATATCATGACAGTAGATGATCTGATGACCTTGTTTGCTCTGTTTACTCTGACCGTGCAATACCATGATCATCACAAAGATCAGTACCACCTTGATGCTGCTCATGTACCAAACAAAACACCGCTGTATATTACTGATATCCTGTCATTGCGTGGCAAAAAGGATAGTGGACCTGCGCGTGATTCCATCCGTGATAGTATCGATAGAATCGAATTCACCGACTTCCAGTTGCATGAGCTTACAGGCCGTTGGTTAAGCGAAAACATGCCGGAAGGCTTTAAAAGTGATCGATTCCGCTTTCTAGCGCGAACGATCACCGCGTCAGAAGAAGCGCCTGTTGAGGGCAGCGATGGTGAGATCCGAATCAAACCCAATTTGTACATATTGGTTTGGGAGCCGTCATTTTATGAGGAGTTACTTACTCGTGATTACTTCTTCCTGTTTCCACCAGAGATCCTGAAACAACATACTTTAGTGTTCCAGTTATATTCCTTTTTCCGTAGTCGCATGGTTCGTCGCCACACGGATTGTATGTTACTTAGTGAGTTGAATCAGAAGTTAGCGCGTAACATCGAGTGGCGTCGATTCTCCATGGATCTGATCCGGGAATTGAAACGATTATCTGATGGTAAAGGGACGGAAGATCTTTTTGTTGTGAACTTATGGGGCTACCACCTGACGATCGAAACCATGATCGAGAAAGGAAAAGTCATGGATTACCAGATCGATATCAAGTGTGATGTTGAGGAAGTCTTGCGTTACTCACGTGCCCGTACCACAAACGCAGGAAAGCGTAACATGGCTCCTACGCTGCCAAACCCACTTCGTAATGAGATGGTATCCAAGCAACAACTGGAAGAGCTCTCAGGCATCATTGACGGCGAATTTGAGCCTATTCAGCGCAAAGCACCGTCTCCCCGCGGTAATTTAGGGCGTAGGATCAAGCAAAGAAAACACCTAGTTGAGATTAATGCAGATGAAATTACCATTACTCTATCCAAATATACCTCACCAGAGGCTCTGGAACGCAGCGTAACGGCGTTATCAGCAATGACAGGGCACTCGTACGCCTCGATTAAGGAAGAGTGTTCTGAGTACATTGAGAAGCTTGACTGGTTAAGAGTCGGAGATGACCCGTTACCTTATGAGACTCTGAGTAAGACCGTAGAGCTGTTCAATACGCAAAATGATCTGAAACATCTTACTATTGAGCGTCTAATTGCCGGTTTAGCTGTCCGACGTAAGGTCTGTAGACAAATTTATGATGGTCATATGGATGAGATGGTGTATCGAGCACTGGATGAAATGGCGATTTAACATCACTCAGCTTTATGTATTGAAACCGATTAATGCGACTGATTGATTTCAAATGTAAATATATATTTCGATAATAGAAAACAGACCTAACTCTAACATAATGATGACATAGCATCTCGGGGTCGAGACTAAGCTTAATCTCGAATAGACAACCTTTTGTCCTTTCTGATGATTTATAGATAGGCTCATATATTGTTACATTCATTCTGAATAGACTTCGCGAGTTTCTGCTTAGGAAACTCGCTTTTTTTTGTCTCAAATTCAGGGACAACCTTGATCATTTTTCCGGATTAATGATGTAATCCTTGATCATGCTTCCTAGTTTCATTCCAATTTAAAGATCGCATCAAAGCCACGTGTGACTCGATCAAGTTATTGGCTTGTTGTTGCCACTCACTTTGATCGCACTGCTGATTACAAAACTCTAAAGCTAACACAGTGAGATGCTGCAAACGTTTCAAACACCAGTCTTTAATCTGAATATCGGTTGCGAGCTGACACGCGGCTTGTTCCAATTTCGCACTTGTGTAGAGCAAGGTTTGATAGGCTTTTTGATGGTCATGATACCTGGCGTGTTGGAACACTCGTAAACAACCGTCAAGCCAACAAGCAATCGCTTTGCTTTGCGGCTCGCTCAGCTCTGGCCCGAATACGTCAGTTGGAACTTGATATAAGATCGATTCTAATGCATCAACTTGATCATGCTTCCGATTTTCATACCACATCGAGATCTGATCTTGCCAGGTACTCAATTCCATTACGCTGCCTCAGTCCATTGTTTTACAAAGTGATTTGGCCCTATTTGCTCAAATTCGTCGACAATGATGCTGCTTCGACTACGAATTTCATCGGCGTCTACCGAATAGTTTGGTTCATTTTCCACTAAGTTACCAAAAGGAAGGTCTGGATCAGGAACGGCAGAAATCAACAGCTTAGTATAAGGGTGCTGCGGGTTCTTGAGGATTGAGTGAGTATCACCCCATTCAACGATTTGCCCCTTGTACATCACTGCGGTTTCTTCTGCGATGTAGTGCGCGGTCGCCAGATCATGAGTTATATACAAAAAGCCAATTCCAAGATCTTGCTTCATTCGTTGCATTAAATTCAAAACGCCCAAGCGAATGGATACATCAAGCATCGATGTCGGCTCATCCGCGAGAATTATTTGTGATCCAACGGCGAGAGCACGTGCTAAATTAACCCGCTGGCGTTGGCCACCACTCAGCTCGTGTGGGAACTTATTTAACGTTTCCTCTGGTAATTCCACCAGCTTCAATAGATCTAGCAAGCGGGCTGATATGTCACGATCGCTTTTGACTTGCTTATGAATCTTTAGAGGGCGAGTAAGGTGATGGCGAATCGTATGCGTTGGATTGAGTGAGCCAAAAGGATCTTGAAAGACCATTTGTACCCTACTGCGATACTCTTGGATGTCAGAGCGGGACGAGATCTCATTGATGTCTTTACCATTAAACAGGATCTTTCCATCTGTAGCCGGATAGACTTTCGTGATCAAGCGCGCACAGGTACTTTTACCACAGCCAGATTCACCGACCAAAGCCAGTGTTTTCCCTGCATACAGATCAAAACTAACACCTTGGAGTGCACGAAAGGTTTCCTCTTTCGCTAAACCACCACCGACGTTGAACTCTTTAACCACGTTTTTCATTTGGATGATAGGCTGGTTCATGATTAGGCTCCTTGTGTCTCAGGTTGCTTGTGGACGTCGTGAATGTTTGGGAAAGAAGCCCATAGCTTTTGCGTATACGGATGTTGAGGGTGATTACGAATTTCGTAAGCTTGGTTAACTTCGACAATTTCTCCGTGGCGCATGATGGCGATTCTGTCGCACAATTGGCTCATTAGTGCCAAGTCATGGGTGATAAAAAGTACCGAGAACCCGAATTCATCTCTGAGCTGATAGATTTGCTGTAAAATTTCTCTCTGTACAACGACATCTAAAGCCGTCGTTGGTTCGTCCATAATGATCAGCTTCGGATTGAGAGACAGGGCGATGGCTATAACTAAGCGCTGACGCATCCCACCAGAAAATTGATGTGGGTATTCGCTTAGCCGCTCTCGAGGAATATTGACCAAGTCCATCAACCTCTCGGCTTGAGCCTTCGCTTGAGCATTGGTCAAGCCTTGATGATGACGCAATACATCGGCAAATTGCTCTAGAATCGTTAAGACTGGGTTGAGTGAGTTCATCGCGCTTTGAAAAACCATCGCGATTTCGCTCCATCGCAGAGCCGTCAGCGCAGAATCTGAGAGGCAGAGGATGTCTTTACCCTCAAACAGTATTTTGCCGCCAGAAATAAACGCAGGCGGCTTATGGAGACGATTTATCGAGAACGCTATCGTGCTTTTTCCACACCCCGATTCACCTGCCAGACCAAATACCTCCCCTTTGCCGATATCAAAACTGACGGATTTCACTGCATTAAAATCACCATTATCAGTGATGTAATCGACACACAAATCTCTGATCTGGATGACCGGATCATTGTGGTATGCATGATTTAAGTTAATACCACTCATATAAACACCTTACCAATCTAAAAGATAATTATTATCATTATCATGGCGGGAAGGTTTTTAGAAAGTAATAAACGGAGAATCAGTGAAGTGACTCGAAAGTTAAGTGAAACAAATAGTGGTTTATGGTGTAGGTTATAAACGTCAAAGAGGACAAAAATGAGAGCTGGATCAGCACACTTTTGTTAGGGGTAATTGTTTAAATTTAATCTTAATTCATTCCTTTGGCAAAGCTTAAATGATGAATCTGTTAATGAGTTAGTGAAAGGTAGGGAGGGTTCACATTTCCCTATCGTTTTTCTTACCACACCCAATGGGGTTTGCTATAGATTACTCATCGAAAACATGGTGTGTTCGGAGGAAATATGTCCATTAATTCTATCGACCATGAAGAAATGAGTAACATTGCTCACAAGTGGGAACTACCTGAAGAAGAGTCCGTTGTGCAGCCTGACAAAACCGTGAAATCGGCAGAAGCCAGAAGACGCATTGAGGCACTTCGTGAAATCCGTGAAAGCGGTTTGACGATGGAAGAAGCCAGAGAACTGGGTTTGATTCACTGATTCATCTTTGTCACCAACAAACAATGTAAAGGGTAGCATTCAGCTACCCTTTTTAATTTTTGCACCAGCACATCAACGTCTATTGTTTTATCTATAGTTAATCCGCCTTTCTACAGAAGCATTCGCCGGACAACCACGTAATCAAAGCGTGTTGTCCCTTTGGTAAGCGTGGCCTGTTTACACTGTAAATGGAGCTTGCAAAAAATGACGTTATCGGGATGCGTTGTAAGGGATATTTATTCACAGCCGAACGCGTTGAAATTTGATGCGATACTGACACCAGTAGTTTGAAATTGATCAAGTTAAGTTCGTTTCTATTCTCCAATTGCGAGTCGGTATGCTATAGTGCGCGGCTAGTATTTAAAGTACCTTGAGGCTGTGAATGTCGTTTAATCTATCCCTATTGCCGCCTGATGAAAAAAACAAAATCGAGCTGGATAAGCAAGCGTCGTTTTTGGTTTGGAAACTCAGAGAGGCCAAATCTGGTCCTGAAGTGATAGAAGAGCAACTGTCTAAGATTAACGATGCTGATGAAAAAGCGTTTTTCCAGCAATCGGTTGAAAAGTACAAGCGAGTAATGGGTGTCGCGTAACGCGAATTGTGGCTTTGGTGTGAATCAATGTGGCGAATGAGATAACTTCCCCATTCCTCTGCAAAGCGAAAATTGAAAAGGTTTCGCTTTTTGCTAAAATCCTTCGCATTAAATTTGAATTTAGAGAGAACATCCCGATGGGAAGAAGTTTTGAAGTGCGCAAAGCCTCAATGGCGAAAACAGCGGGCGCAAAAATTAAAGTTTATTCCAAATACGGTAAAGAAATTTACATGTGCGCGAAAAATGGCGGTGCAGATCCAGACATGAACTTGTCTCTTAAGCACCTGATCGCGAAAGCGAAAAAAGACCAAGTTCCTGCACACGTTATCGACAAAGCGATTGATAAAGCGAGTGGCGGTGGCGGTGAAGATTACCAACCAGCGCGTTACGAAGGCTTTGGCCCAGGTGGCACAAGTGTTATCGTGGATTGTCTAACAGATAACGGCAACCGTACTTTCCAAGATGTTCGCCAGTGTTTTGTAAAAACAGGCGCGAAAATTGGTGTTGAAGGTTCTGTATCTCACATGTTCGATCACCAAGCGGTATTCCAGTTCAAAGGCGATGATGACGAAATCATTCTAGAAACGCTAATGATGGATGACGTTGATGTGACTGACGTTGAACTTGAAGATGGTGTGATCACTGTATTTGCACCTCACACTGAGTTCTTCAAAACAAAGACTGCACTAAACAATGCATTCCCAGATCTGACTCTTGATGTGGAAGAGATCACTTTCGTTCCTCAAACTCACACTCCGATCGCGGGTGAAGATGCTGAGAAATTCCAGAAGTTCCTAGACCTTCTTGATGACTGTGATGACGTTCAGCAGGTTTACCACAACGCTGAGCTGTAATTCGTTCGCGAATTCGATTGAAAAGGCTTCCTTCGGGAAGCCTTTTTTGATCGCGCCGTAAGTGAATCTTCAATCTTGCAGATTGGGAGATCAATACAACCATTCATCCGTGCTAACCCCCATTCACTCCGCAAAAAGACCGTTGGTCGCATCTCTCAGCAGGGAAGGGCACCTTTCCTTAATCTGAAACCATCTAATTACTTTTGACCAAGGACAGTTACCATGATGGCTTTCAATTCGCACTTCGCTTCGAGATTCAAATTATTCAGTACTCTGCTTACCGTTCTCGCGCTAAGCAGTAGTTTCGCATTTGCCAACCCAACGGATTCATTACTCCACCGATTTAACCAAGCTGAACAGGGTGCTCCAGGCATGGTAGATAGTGTTCATGACGAGTTATCTGCTCTGCTTGAGCAGCAAGGAGCAACGCCTTTGACCTTGGTATACCTCGGTTGCATCCAAACTCTGCAAGGTCGGGATGCGTTTATGCCTTGAAATAAGATGAAGTTCGCTGAGCGAGGCCTCGCGACGATACAAAAAGGTTTGGATTTGATGGCTAGCCAGCCGATACCGCTTCAAGAGCAGCAACGATTGCAAGGCTTACCGGAATACCAGTTAGCGACCGCGATGGCTGCGACAACTTATACTGCACTTCCTGATATGTTCAATCACTTTGAGCGAGGCTATGAGCTGTACCTTGCTTTACTCAACGATCCAAGCTTCCAGCAATAGCCTTTTTCCTCTACCGAATGGGTTTATCGTTACGCCATTGAGGCCGCTTTACGCGCCGACGATCAGACACAAGCCAAAGCTTGGTTGGCGGAGATGGAGCGCTTAGATTATGCCAATCCTGAAACGCAAAACGCTAAGTCTCTGATCGCGAAACATTAAGGAGCCATTATGATTACTTTCAATCAACCCAGTCGTGATTATGTCTTAGGGAACCAGATGGTTCATGCGCTGAGAAACGTGTCAGGGGAGGTGTTTGCCGGAGAGATGGCCGCGCTGTGTGGTCCTTCTGGTTCGGGAAAAAGCACGCTCCTCAATATTCTTGGCATGCTGGATACGCATTATCACGGGTAAGTGACCTTTAAAGGAAGCCCGTACCCAACCGGACAAATGGAAGCCGCTAAAATGCGCCGTCAAAAGCTCGGTTTTGTATTCCAGAAATTCAACTTAGTGCCAGTGATGACGGCCATAGAGAATGTAGCCTATCCGTTGCATCTCAACGGTTTTTCCGAAGCCGAACAAACCAGGCTAGCGAGCGAAATGCTTGAACTCGTGGGGCTTGGGGAGTTCATTCACCATATGCCAGATAACTTGTCGGGAGGTCAGCAGCAACGAGTCGCGATTGCGCGCGCTCTGGTCCACAAACCGGCACTCGTGATTGCAGATGAACCCACCGCCAGTCTGGATAGCCAAAGTGCCAATAAAGTGATCGATATTATGAAAGGGCCATTTCTGGATGTGCGAGAAGGACAGACGCTGTCCAATATCCACGCTTCACGTTACGACCCTGCAGAACCGGAAGTAATGTTAGGTGTGGATCTCGCCAGCAATCTGAGCGTAAGCGTAGGTGACTGGATCACACTACTGGCTACGACTACGGACGGGGCTCTCAATGCTTATGACTTTAAAGTCCGCGGCGTCTATTCAACGGGCGTTCGGGTTTGTCGAATCAATAAAGTTAATAAAGATTTTTCAGGACGAATGTTTGTTCACATTGGTAATACGAAACTGGCGGTAAGTCGAGCCTCGCAAAGTTTATTTAAAGGCATGTGACCGTTACTTTGCAAGGCGCTAGGTTCTTTACACTGTAAACTACGCTCTTATTCTATTAAAAGTATACCTATCCAATCTTTGTGAAATTGTGGCGTATCTTTGTGTTGGTCAGGTTTAGTCCCTTATTGTCACTTTCTCGATAATAATGGGATCGCAAGGAACATCATCATGACCGAGTTTAGACTCTGTTTTCACTTCTTCGATGCGATTTACCACATCCATACCAGCGGTGACTTTGCCGAATACTGCGTAGCCCCAACCTAGATTTGTGGTGGCGGTATGATCGAGAAAGTCGTTATTTGCCAAGTTGATGAAGAATTGTGCGGTGGCGGAATGTGGCGCATCAGTGCGAGCCATTGCAATAGTACCAATGGTATTTTTTAAGCCGCGGTTTGCTTCATTTGCAATTGGTGCTCGGGTGGGTTTTTCTGTCATGTCTTCAGTATGGCCACCACCTTGGATCATAAAACCCTTAATGACACGATGAAAAATCGTACCGTTATAAAAGCCGTCTTCACAGTATCTTGTAAAATTTCTTGAGCTTACGGGGGCTTTTTCGGTATTCAGTTCAATTTCTATATCACCGAAATTGGTTGTCATAATGATCATGCGTTTTTCTCGATTCGAGTTTGGGGAAGGCATTATAGCTCAAGTGATTCTGTGTGCGTATTATCGTGAACATTGATCGGTGCCGCAGCGGGACGTGCCAGTGAGCCAGTAAGAAATGCGGTATCTATTGTTGGCAAATCGTAGATACAGCCAATCGGCAACAGGTCTTATCAAAGGCCAGCGCAATGGCGCATAAAGCCATCCTTTCCCCACGAGGTGCCATGCTCGGTAGGTGACGTCTAAACCAAGCAGTAAATTACCGTAGTCGTCCAATGCGTGGAGTATAGTATTTGCTTTGGCAGCGTCGATTTGTGGGTAATCAGAGAATGCTTCACTATAAATATCGACGATACAGATATATTGATGCGTATCTCGCTTAGTCAACGCTTTCATCTCTTTGGTACAAAGTGGACAGGTACCATCATAAAATATGGTGAGTTTTGTCATGGCTACTCCTTACACTCCTTCTAAGAACACCGTTTTGAATACCCTCTTTTATACGTTGTTTCAGCGATGTGGGTTCTAACCTATTCCATTTTATATCTTCAGATAGAGTAATAGTGCGTGATGAATAGGTTTGACTGCGAAATATGGGTGGCGTGAATGTTGTTGAAATAAAGACAGTTTTTGATGATATAATCTGTTTCCGTTATAGCGAACATTTTTGTTGTGGCTTGAGAGTTTCTCTGGATTCAGCTCGTTTTAGTGTCCATGAATCAGAGTAAGTAAACGACTCGATAATCAGTCCCCCTTCTACATTTTAATGCGCTCTCATAGAGTCTATCGCGCATTTGTACGATCTTTAGAATATTTTTGAAAACATCAGTGAGAATATTTGCTACTGGAACACGGATAAATTAACGCTCAATCATTATGGAGGATGAAGAGAACAACAATAAGAGGTGATATGAATCATATAATATCTATCGGGGCTCTGGAGTCCTTCATGGTTGCGATCAGTGTGCTTTTCCTGGGACATTTCGTTAATGCCAAACTGCCAATTTTAAATAAGTTCAACATACCAGAGCCAATTGTAGGCGGTCTTATCGTAGCCTGTCTGATTACGACACTTCATTTCTACGGTATCGATTTAGAGTTCGATCTCCCGTTACAAAACACGTTTATGCTGATGTTTTTTTCAACCGTCGGCCTAGCGGCAAATTACACCCAATTGATGAAAGGTGGCGCCAAGGTGTTCATCTTCCTAGCGGTGGCTTCATTCTACATCATCATCCAAAATGGCGTGGGCGTCTCACTCGCAGCAGCACTGGGCTTAGATCCATTAATGGGGCTGATCGCTGGTTCAATAACGCTTTCTGGTGGGCATGGAACTGGCGCGGCCTGGTCTCAAACTTTCCAGGATGTCTATGGATTAAATAACGTTTTGGAAATCGCGATGGCGTCTGCCACATTTGGTTTGATCATCGGCGGTATTATCGGCAGCCCGATGGCAGAGCGTTTGGTGGATAAGCATGGTATCGAATCAGAATATGGTCGCAGCGCAAAAACGCATGAAAAATTCCCAGAATTAGTGACCTACAACGAGTACGAAGAAGACAAAGTGACCGCCAAAAAAGTGGTTGAGAAGCTGTTCTTTCTACTGATTTGTGTCACTGGAGCTAAATACCTCGAGCAATGGGTAAATACGTTCGAAATCTCATGGCTGATGATTCCTGATTTTGTGTATGCCTTGTTTATTGGCGTGGTTGTGACCAATTTCCTGGAAGTGACCAAGATTCGTAAGTTGGATGCAGAAACGGTTGATATGCTCGGTACAGTGTCGCTATCCCTATTTCTGGCGATGGCGTTAATGAGCTTGAAACTTTGGAATATATTCGATTTGGCGATTCCATTTTTGGTTATTTTGGCTGTGCAGTCTGCGGTACTGGCAATCTTTACCTACTATGTGACCTTTAAAGTCATGGGGCGCAATTATGATGCTGCGGTTATTGCTGGGGGTCACTGTGGTTTTGGTTTAGGTGCCACCCCAACAGCGGTAATGAATATGGGGTCTATCGTTAACCGTTATGGTCCATCACCTCAAGCGTTTATGGTGGTGCCGATTGTCGGGGCTTTCTTTATCGATATCGTCAACTTAGTCATCCTGCAAGGGTATATATCGTTTCTTGGCTAAGAGGAAAGAGTGTTATAAAAAATGGTCACAACTTTCGTTGTGACCATTTTTTTGAGTGTAGTGTTGATGTTCTATGGCTAATTAATGGTTCGGCTTACCCTAAGGCTTGCTGCCCAGGCTAGTAAGCCAATAAAAACATAAATTCCAATATTGGTTTTTCCAACCTCTGCAAACGCATCCAGTGGGTTAGGAGCGATGATGGCGTGGAAAGGTAGGTAGAATATTTCAGAGAAAAACTGATCCACGCCGTAGTAACCAAACAACGCGATCGGCATCCAGCGCAGTGCATAAATGGCGATAAATAAGATCACCAGCGGTGAGTTTACTTTTTGTGAGATGACCATGGTGGTCAAAGCCAAAGGGAGAAGTAAAAAGCCAGCTAACCCCATTCTTAATAGAAATTCGCTCCAGTGCAGTAATACGTACCCTATTGATGAGTAACGATATAAGAAACCAATCTGATGATCGGTGGATATATTGAGTGACCACAACATAAAGTCGGCAATGATGACCAAGGCAGAGCACACCAAAGGAATCACTAACAGCCCGAAAACGAGCTTGACTACGTGAATCTGAATATCGCTGATCGGCATACTACGCCAGAACATGATACTGCCTTCTGAACGTTCTTTGCGTAGCGTTCTCGGAAAGTACTGAGTACTTAGTAGAATTGAAAGTAAGCCTGCACCTCCCGCTATAAGAGAACTTAATTCTTCACCCAGCTGCTTTTGGATGCCGTTAGCATCACCGCCGACACTCATATGGAAGAAGAAATTTTGCTGAAGGTTAGAGTTGCTCATTAAACCGATAAACAACAAGGTCCCGCAGACAAACATAAAAAATGGCACACGAGACACGAGTGGGTTTTCTAGCCATTCTTTATTTAACATCGTCATTATAGAACGCATTACGCTACCCCTTTTTGCAACGCGAGAAACAGATCAGCAAGTGTGACACCGTGAATGTCACCTAAACCTTCGACTTGTGCGGCATACCTTGAGGGAAGCAACCATTTCGTTGTACCAAGCCCTTTTTGGGAAGAGAGGGGATGCATCGCTTCAATCTGTCGATGGTATTGATCTTGTGCATCAAGAATGAAGTAGTCTTCATGGATTTTGTCCATCGACGTTTGTAAAACAGAATGACCATGTTTGAGGATCAGGACATCTGTTAACAGGTGTTCGATTTCGGATACTTCATGACTGGCGATGATCAATATACGTTCGCCATCGTGAAACCACTCTAAGAGGTGGCGATAGAACGTATCCCGATAAACTAAGTCCAAACCGAGAGTCGGCTCATCAAGGATCAGAATTTGCGTATTGGTCGCGATGACTATCGCCAGATGCAGTTGAACTTTCATCCCTTTCGACAACGCTCGAATGCGAGATTTTGCTTTGATATCAGTCTGGTGAAGTATGGCATTGGCTTTGTGGCGATCAAAACCTGGGTGAACCCCCTCGGTATAAGTCAGCAGCTGTTCGACTGTCATCCAGTCTGGCAGCACGTTAACATCTGAGATATACGACAAGTGCTGCATGATTTTGTGGCGCTGCATGATCGGCTCATAGCCGTTGATGCGGATCGTTCCTTTATATTCATGTGCGCCTAGCAGAGCGTTAATTAACGTCGACTTACCCGCGCCATTGTGACCGAGTAAGCCGAGTACCTGACCAGGATGCAAGTCAAAACTGATATCGTGTAGTGTTTCTCCTTGTTGGCTATAGTGTTTGGAGAGGTGCTTTACACTGACTGTTGCGTTCATTGGTCACCTTTAATTTGTAATTTGAGTTGTAGGATAAGCTCATCGAGAGACATATCCAGGCGCTTTAATGTCTCGGCTATCTGAGGGATCTGCTCATTAAGGAAGCGTTTCTTTTCTGCGGTTAATAACCGTTGCTGTGCTCCAGGTGAGACAAACATACCCTGACCACGTTTTTTCTCTACAACGCCTTGTTCAACCAAGAGTTGATAGCCTTTCATGACAGTAAGGTGGTTAATTTTCATGTCAGCAGCGACGCTACGTACAGAAGGCAAAGCTTCGCCCTCTTTCCAAGTCCCTTGTAGGATTTGCTGAGTGAGCAGGTCCGCCAACTGACGAAAAATGGGTTGGCGATCATGCCAATGTTTCATGATGAAACCCTTTGGCCGAATTAGTGTTATATATAGGTATAACACCTTGATGTTTATTTAGAAAGCCTTGTACAAAAATGAGTGAGAATCATGGTTTTAGTGATTGCGTAAGAGGTTTGTCACGGCTGCCACTTCAAGTAATAAAATCAATGAGTTAATATTTATTCAATTGAACAACAGCCAGAGGTAGAACATGTCTGAAAAAATATCGACGTCGGCGTTAGCGAAAATGCGTAATGTAGAGGCCAAGCTGTTGTTCGCCGATCTTCAGCGAGCGGGTTATATCACACGTCAAGACGACAAATGGCTGCTCACTGAAGAGGGGGCTAAATTCGGCGGAGAGTACGTCAATCATGCCAAATTTGGCCAATTTATTGTGTGGCCAACCACGCTGCATATTGAGCTGACTTCTATTTCCGGTAAGACATTCAGTGCGACGCAGCTTGGGGAGAAACTCAACTTAAACCCGAAGCGTATTAATCAACTACTGAGTGAATTGGGGTGGATCAATAAGTCGGAGACAGGTTGGGCTGTGACTGCTACGGGTGTTCGCGTCGGAGGGCAACAGAGGACCGACAAAGAGTCGCAGCATACTTTTGTTGTCTGGCACGAAGTCGTTCTGAAAAACAAGCGCTTGAAGCAGTCTGTGGTGGAGTTTTTAGGTCAGGATGCAGAGTCTCACTCGACGGATAAATCTTTTTCTAGTTTTCGCCAAAAGTTTGAAGCCAAACACCGCACTTTAGACGGGCATTATGTGCGTTCTAAAGGAGAGCTGTTGATTGATAACTGGCTCTATTTAGCCGGTGTTGTACATGCCTACGAACGCCAACTGCCGATTGAGCAAGATATCACCAGTGATTTCTACTTGCCTACTGGAAAAGTCTATTTGCAGTTTTGGGGCAGTGACAGTGGAGAGATCGGCAAGGATGACCGAGAGGCTATTCGAGTTGTTTATGAGCAGCACCAATTCAACTTGATTGAAGTTGATCCAAGTGAGCTCGAAAAGTTAGACGAGGTGTTACCTCAACGGTTACGCCGATTTGATATCAAAGTATATTAGTCGGTAAACGAAAAACCCGTGAGTGATCACGGGTTTTGTATTTCTAGCGTGTGCTAAAAGCCTTCTTACTATTAGAAGCCTTTGATGTTTTCTGCTTCTAGTTCAGAGAAGTATTTTACAGTCTTCACTTTTAGCTCTTGCTGAGAAGGCTCGTCACATACGATCACGGCTTTCGGATGCAGTTGAAGCGCTGAGACTGTCCATAGGTGGTTAACGCAGCCTTCTACTGCTGCTTCAAGAGCAAGGGCTTTGTTATGGCCTGTCACCAAGATCATCACTTCTTCAGAATCCAAAAGTGTACCAACACCGATAGTCAGTGCGTATTTTGGAACTTGACTAATGTCGCCGTCGAAGAAGCGAGAGTTCGCGATACGAGTGTCTTCCGTCAGAGTTTTGATTCGAGTACGCGAAGAAAGGGAAGAGGCTGGCTCGTTGAAAGCAATATGACCGTCATTACCTACACCGCCCATGAACAAATTGATTTTACCGTAAGATTTGATCTTATCTTCATAGCGCTTGCATTCAGCATCATGGTCGTCGGTATTGCCGTTCAGCAAGTTAATGTTTTCTTCTTGGATATCAATATGGTTGAAGAAGTTGCTGTACATGAATGAGCGGTAAGATTCAGGGTGGTCAGCAGGGATACCAATATATTCATCCATGTTGAAAGTCACAACGTGCTTAAAGCTTACTTCACCCGCTTTATGCAGTTCAATCAATGCGTTGTAAGTTGCTAGAGGAGTGCCACCAGTAGGTAGACCCAGAACGAATGGACGTTCAGCTGTAGGTTGGAAGTCGTTGATGCGTTTTGCGATGTGCGCTGCTGCCCACTTACCTACTTGTGCTGCTTGAGTTAACGGGATAAGTCTCATTTTGTGCCCCTAGTAATTGAATGTAATATGTTCTGAAACATTAATTCGCATTATAAAATAAGTTATTGGTAACTGCCATTGTTTTAGGTCAAAAATTTGCGTTTTATTTAACCAATGTTGTTTTTGTCAACAAGTAAGCCATTTCATGACACTGGTACGGCCCTGGATGCGGTTCTTTTCTCTTATTATCGTAGAGTGCATTGCGATAAAATTCATGCCTGAAATTAAGTTTTAATCGGGTGGGAGCTCTTGCGGTAGCGCTGAAAAAGTAATAAGTATCGACAGACATGAGGATATTTTGATTTCGGATAACCTCGATTATGGCGAGGTGTAAATTCCTTATCCATAATTAAGGCGTGTGTACTGGTGAGGAAATCGCTATGAAAAACGAATTAGATCCAAGCAAAGTGTTATCGGCATACGAAAATGTAATGAACAATGGTACCCCGACTGAGTTTGGTAAGATCTATGAAGGGGTGGAGGCGTTTTCTGACTACGATGGCTACAACGTATTTTTGAGAGGAAACGGTGTGGAATTAAAGATTGGTTTCCACAATACCTACAATCTTGAATACGATCAGGAACACTTGAAGGAGAGTTTTTTGAAAAAGATTGCGATGCTTGCCAAGTAAACCAGCACGGTTTGATACTCAAATAAAGCCCTCGGGAGAACGCGACCTTGGGCTTTAGGAGAAGAAAAAATCACAAGCGTTCATCCATAAAGCGAACGAACACTTGTCTAAGTCTTCGACTTAACTATCTATTAATTGGTAATACTGGTTAATTAATCGTCTTCAACCAAACTCTCTTCCGTGTAGTCTTCCGCAGCTTCAGGTTTATTACGTCCGTTCAGCGTATGGAAGCGCTTGCGACCACGAGCGAGTTGAGTGTATTTCAACCACGTACGCTCAATTTTGGTTTTTGCTTTGCCCGGGTGCTCTAACACCTTAACGAAGTGTTTCTCTTCGCTGTTTTCAGGTGTTAACTCGCCTGTTTCCAGACCAAGCATGGTATCCCCATAAATTGTTAGGATTTCCTCTTCTGCAAGAGTAAAATCACCAGACTTTGCAAATCCGCGTGGGAATTTTACGTTATCGTAAAATCGTTTTTTGCCATGACGGAATTCAGTGTCAGACATGTCAACAGCCTCTGTAACCGTTATTGATGAATGTAATGAACTAAGGCGAAAATTAGGCGTAAAGCTAACAAAAGAAAAACAAATTTTTTTTATCGTCATGATTTTAAATAGTTGTTAATCTGGTTTGATATTAACCAGGAGATGGTTTATGGATGTAAAGGTCTTTCGAACATTTTTAGAGCTGGCAAGGGTTCGTCACTTTGGGCGTGCCGCTGAGAACTTGTATATTACCCAAGCAGCAGTCAGTGCTCGCATCAAGCAACTGGAAAGTTATTTCGATACTCAATTGTTTATTCGTGATCGCAATAACATAAAGCTAACGTCTGCGGGTGAGCGATTAATTAGTTATGCTGAGGTGATGGTCACTACATTGCAGCAAGCCAAACTGGAACTGTCACTCGATGATGGTAAAGCGCTACAACTTACCTTAGGTGGCACACCGAATATTTGGGATGCGTATCTACAGAATTGTTTAAGTGTGGTCACCGATTCTTTTGGTGGCTATGGCTTTATGGCGGAAGTCATGGGGCGTGAAATGCTGAGTCGTAGTCTGTTGGAGCGTACTCTGGACATGGCATTTGCTTTTGACCAGATAAAAGCGGATGAGCTGAACTGTAAAAAAGTTGCTGATGTCGTGCTTGTTCTGGTGTCTACCGAACAAGATTCGCTAGATACGGTATTTGATAAAAAATACGTGTACGTTGATTGGGGCACCCGTTTTGCTTCTGAGCATTCGGAACGTCACCCTAAGATCCCGGCTCCATTTTTGCGGACATCTACCGCGCGTATTGCACTGGATTTTATTTTAGAGAAAGGCGGGGCTGCCTACTTACCGATATCGCTTGTTGAGCCATTTATTGCCAATGGGCAGCTCTATAAGGTGTCTGGTGTGGAAGACTGGCATCGCCCTATTTACTTGAGCTATCGCAAAGCCAGTTCGTCTGTAGAGGCGATTAAGCAGGTTGAAGAGATTGTTAAGGATGTTGATCCTCTAACTGCATACAGCTTGCAGCAAATTGGGTCCGGAATGTCTGACGAATAAGCCATCATTTGCGGCGGATTGAACACAAAAGAAAAGCTCCTGATGGAAGTGACATCAGGGGCTTTGTTCATGAATACTTGGTTTACGCTAAGTCGAACATCTGTGTTTCCTCAGTATTGGTATTCAGATACAGGGTTTAGAGTGGAATTGCACTCTGAACCGTATTTCCAGGAAGATAAATTAAGAAAGCTTCTTGTTTAAAAGGTTATCCAGACCGGCTTTACCTGCACCTGAAAAAATCAGAGATACGCTCGCGGCCAATAACGCTAATCCAAATTCATAACCGTTGTTTGATAGGAATAGACCATTCTCGAAGTGAACTGAAAAAATAGCGATAAGCATGGTAAAAGCAAGAACAGTTGCCGCTGGTCGAGTAAGCAAGCCTAATAGAATAAACAAACCACCAAAGAACTCACCACTACCTGCTAGGAAAGCCATTAAGACACCTGGACTCAAGCCAATTGATGCCATCCACTGACCCGTACCTTCCAACCCGTAACCACCAAACCAGCCAAATAGCTTCTGAGAGCCGTGTGCCATAAAGATGATGCCGATAGGAATGCGAAGTGCCAATGTGCTGAAACCTGCGTTTGATGCTGTAATTTTTTGCAGAAGTGCCTTCATGATTCTGTCCTCATTTGATGTTTGTTGAGCGGGAGTCCATTCTCCCTTGCTGTTGAGCACAGTTTAGGTCGGGTTAGTACGAGAAAAAATTGGGGTTATTTGACTCTCTAGTTCAATAAATTCGAACTAAAGGCTTTTTCTTTTTTAATTCATTTTGTTAAGGTTTTATTTAGCCTTTATTTTTGCTAAATATCTCGAGTTTTTTTATCACTATGTCATTTTTTTCGAAAGTGAGGGAAGAAGCTGTGGTGTTAGAGATATGAAATTAGAACAAAAAAATAGAGCACGGGGCAGGTGCTCTATTTCTTCGATATTAATGAGGGAGGAGGCATCCCCGGGAACAAGAACTAGAGATTCATCAAACTTTCAAGCGACTCCTCTACATTGTTGTAGTGATAGGTCCTAATATTACCCCCATCAGTCGCGTTGATTTGAATTTCTGAAATCTCGTTATTTGAGTCTCGCTCAATTATTCCGATAGAATGATCAACGGATTTACTCGTAATAACTTTTTGGTTTCTAAGTACAATTACGCATGTGTGTAAGTCCATACCAATTCCCTTTTAGCCGACGTTGTTGTGATGTTCTGGTCTTAACTTTAGTGTAGAAATACGCTAATGCCAATTAATCTCAATATTGAGTTCCGAAAATGGCTAACCTCAGTAAGCACCTCGTTCTACAATGAGCATATAGCCCATTGAGCAGATATAAACTGCTCGTTCAGATTGTGCAAGCAAGGACTGCATCATGCTTATACACCCCTATACGTCATTGACGTTTGAGCAGTGTCAAAAGGCGCGTATGTCACGTGATAGCCGTTTTGATGGCCGATTTTATATTGGCGTTAAAACGACGGGAATTTTCTGCCGACCAATATGCCCAGCCAACTTACCGAAAGAAGAAAATGTTGAATACTTTACGGACAAAACTCAGGCTATTAAGGCAGGTTATCGCCCTTGTTTGCGCTGCCGACCAGATAGTGCACCTGGCTCATGGGCATGGAGAGGAGTAGAAACCACGTTTCAACGTGCTATCTCTATGATTGATAAGGGGGAGCTGCATCATCACTCAGTGTGTGAACTTGCGGAGCGTGTCGGGATCTCTGATCGTTACTTAAGGATATTGTTCGAACAGTACCTGGGCATGTCGCCCAAGCAATATGCTCAATATCAGCAATTGATGTTTGCTAAACAGTTACTGCATTCGAGTTCTATGTCTGTTACTGAAGTGGGCTTTGCCGCTGGTTTTAACAGCACACGTCGATTTAATGATGCTTTTCAAAAGTTTCTCAAGTTAACACCGTCTCAGGTAAGGCGGAATGAGTTTGAAAAAATGGAAACGAATAGAATCGTGTTACCGTTTCGCGGCGAGTTTAATTGGCAGCATATCCTGAATTTTTATCGCTTAAGGGCGATAGAAGGGGTGGAAGTTCTGACTGAAAATAGCTATAGCCGTACGGTTTGTATCACAGGGAGTAAAGCGTGGTTTAAAGCGACGAAATGTGAAAGCCATCTGGAACTGGATTTCGAAATTGAAGACGTCGCCAAATTGCAAAGTCTGGTTACCAGTGTTCGTCGAATGTTTGATCTTGACGCTGATATTTGCGCGATAGAGCAGCATCTCAACTATGTTGCCCCTGGAATTGTGAAGAGCCATGGGATTCGTATTCCAGGTGTGTGGAGTACATGGGAAGCTGGTGTTCGAGCAATTTTAGGTCAGCAAGTTTCGGTTAAAGCCGCGATTGGTCAGTTAAATTTGTTGGTAGATCAACTCAGTGCAGAAGGAGAAGCTCGTTGCTTTCCTGAGCCAATTGACATCGTTAATGCGGATGTGAGTTTTCTGCGCATGCCTCAAAGTCGTAAGAATACGTTAGTGACCTTTGCACAATTTATGTTGGATAATCCACAAGTGGAACCTCAGCAATGGTTGAAGCTAAAAGGAATAGGGCCCTGGACCGTGAGCTATGCCCAGCTTCGGGGAGAATCTCAACCTGACTGTTTTTTGCATAACGACTTAGTAGTAAAAAAGGTAATGCAGCGCTTCCCTTCTCTCAACAGCCATACCGCATCACCTTGGGGAAGTTACGCAACTTTTCATTTATGGAATCAATCATGAAAACAATCTATACCGAAATGTCCAGCCCGTTAGGTACCGTGACGATACAAGCTAACTCTGATGGCTTACTTGGTATTTGGTTTGAAACCTGTACAACAAAACCGGATGATTTGGGTGAGCGCGATGATAATCATCCGGTTCTGAATCAGACGGTTGTTCAGTTAGGGGAATACTTTTCTGGGTTAAGAAATGAGTTTGATCTTCCTTTAGCGGTTACGGGGACGGATTTTCAACACCAGGTCTGGCATGCTCTCACAACCATTCCCTACGGAGAAACATGGAGCTATCAACAGCTTGCGGATGCGATAGGTAACCCTAAAGCCGTGCGCGCCGTGGGTATGGCCAACGGGAAAAATCCGATTTCTATCGTTGTTCCCTGTCATCGTGTGATTGGTAAGAGTGGGAAATTGACAGGGTATGCTGGTGGTGTCGAGCGTAAGCAGCAGTTACTGGCTTTGGAGCAGGGCAAGCCTCTGTGACCGAGGTGAGTTGAAAGTGCCTCCAGACTGGACTGTTCAGAAGATAAGCTCACTATTTTCATTGCCTACAAAAAGCCCCGAGACTTTGGCTCGGGGTTTTTTATATTTCTTTAAGCAATATCTGGCGATTATGTTTCCTGAGGTTTAGGTTGGTAACGGCCAGGCTTATGATTCATGGTCAGAATCAGATTGATAATGACAGCCCCCATTACTGATAGAGCGATGATGTAAACATCCACTATAAATAGTGACATGATGACAATGGCACAATCCAAAGCCATCTGTACTTTACCCGCTCGAATACCGAAACGTTCCTGTAGATACAGAGCCAGAATGTTAAAGCCACCAAGGCTCATTTTATGGCGAAAGATAACCAACATTCCGATACCGATCAGTCCGCCACCCAGAAGTGCCGCGTACACCATATTTATTCTTGAAATCTCGATAACTTGATGCAGATGATCGACCGCGAAAGAGACAATCGTCACCGCAATAAACGTATTGATGGAAAAGCGCCAGCCCATACGTGTAACAGAAAGAATGTAGAACGGCAGGTTGAGAGCAAAAAAGATTTGACCAAAACTAAAATCACTCACTTTGGTGAGGAATATCGCTAAACCTGCCGTACCGCCAGTCAGTAGTCCGACTTTGCTGAAAATAATAACCCCCAGAGATACCAACGCACTGCCCAGCGTCAGAGCCAAGAGGTTCTCTCTAATGCTATGATCTTTATCCATAAAAGTTTTTCCTTGGTTTAAGCCCTTCCAGCCACATTGGCGGCTAGAGTTAGGGATGCGGTCGCCAATGTGGCCACCAAAATATTTGTAATATAATTGATATAACCTGATGACTTTATGTCGCCGGGTGAGATAGGGAGGTTGGCAATACTTCAGGAAGACACTCCATCGTTAGCCTCCCAATTGTCACTGAAAAAGCGTAAGTCTGGGTTACTTGCGCATAAAATGTCTTGAAAAGTGACCAATGTCGAGTTTTCAACAAACATTGAATTTTTGTTAGTCTGTTTAACATAATGTACACGTTGTAAAGTTGAGCGAGAAAGAAGAAAGGAAAAGTCATGATAAAGAGAGTTGGAGAAGCAGAAATTAAACCTTTGCACAGGCTGGTTTGTCATTGTGGAGAAGTAGAACTAGAGCTTTCACTACCTAATGGTATTGAAAAACCAAGACGATGTGATTGCTCGATGTGTCGCCGTCGTGGTGCTATTGTTGCTTCCGTGCCCCTAAATGGTATTCGAATTGTTAAAGGAGAAGAAAAACTTAAGCTTTATCAGTTCAATACACATACGGCAAAGCACTATTTCTGTAGCGAGTGTGGTATTTATACCCACCATCAACGTCGTTCAGACCCGGCTGAATATGGTTATAATGTTGGCTGTCTTGATGGCGTTAATCCATACGATTTAGGCGAGATTGAAGCGATGGATGGCGTGAACCACCCAT
Source organism: Vibrio sp. J1-1 (assembly GCF_021728395.1). GTDB lineage: Bacteria > Pseudomonadota > Gammaproteobacteria > Enterobacterales > Vibrionaceae > Vibrio. The sequence continues at coordinate 569,030 of NZ_JAKKCM010000001.1, forward strand.
CAGATCGTTAAAGGGGTTAGCTAAATAGACTGCCATTCATCCATAAGTGTACGGCAATGCTGGCAGCGTAACCCAAAGCGATGACGGGCGCCCATTTCAGGTGGCCAAAGAAAGTGTATTGGCCACGTGCTGCGCCCATTAACGCAACGCCAGCCGCCGACCCTATTGAAAGTAAACTACCCCCAACACCAGCGGTTAGCGTAACCAGCAGCCAGTTACCGATAGACATATCAGGTTGCATGGTTAACACCGCAAACATCACTGGGATGTTATCCACGATGGCAGAAAGTATACCGACCATTACGTTAGCCCATATCGGGTTCCATTCGGTGTACATCACATGAGAAACCAGCTCTAGATAACCGAGCAAGCTTAACCCTCCCACGCACATCACCACACCGTAGAAGAAGAGTAAGGTGTCCCACTCGGCCCGTGAAATACGGTGGAAGACATCAAATGGCACCACCGAGCCGATTCGTTTCAGCGCGTGTTCGTCCCCATTGGCGATGGCGATGGCGGTTTTTTTTGCCAAGGATTGTTTGAGAGTTTTACGCAAGAAGTAACCAAAAAACTGTAAGTAGGCTAAGCCCATCATCATTCCTATGACGGGTGGGAAGTGGAGTACCGCATGGAAGGAGACGGCAGTGGCAATAGTCAGAATGAATAACAACACAATACGCCGAGCCCCACGTTTGAGTTCCACATGTTCATGCTTGGTATTTGGTCTGGTATTCGGCACAAACATTGACATCAAAAAGGCAGGAACCAAATAGTTGACCAAAGAGGGAATAAACAGAGGGGTGAATTCAGCAAAGCTGACATGACCAGCCTGCCAGACCATTAAGGTCGTGATATCACCAAAAGGGCTGAATGCACCACCAGCGTTGGCGGCGATGACGATATTGATGCAGGCCAAGTTGACGAATTTTGGGTTGTCGCCGGAAACTTTCATCACAACAGCACACATTAACAGCGCTGTTGTCAAGTTGTCCGCGATGGGAGAAATAATGAACGCGAGGAAGCCTGTCAGCCAAAACAATTTTTTAAAGCTGAAACCTTTACCCACCATCCATGCTTGTAAGGCATCAAAGAGTCTTCGCTCTTCCATGGCGTTGATGTAAGTCATCGCCACCAGCAGGAACAGCAGTAATTCTGCGTACTCAAGTAAGTTGTGCTCTAACGCAGCCTTAGCCACATCCTGTTGGTTGTGTTGAGTGAAGGTGTATCCGATTAGAATCCAAATTAACCCAGCGGCGAGCAGCACTGGTTTGGATTTTCTCATCTTGAGATACTCTTCCAGCATAACCAGAGCATAAGCAATAGAGAACAGTACCAGAGCGGTATAGCCAACGGTAGAATTTACTAAGTTGAGATCATTGGTGGCCGCTGCCAAGCTGTTGCTTGAGAATAACAAACAGCAGAAAGCCGCAATTGGGTAAATTGGCATAGACATTTCTCCCTTTCTTGTTGGAGAAATATTAGCCATAAATTAAGAGGTTAGTTGTGAGAAAGCTCGAATTAACGGTAGGAGTCGGGTATTTATGCCACTATTTTCTTAGTGACACGATACCCGCTACGCAACATAGAATGGCTGCGGTATACAAACCGTAAGTCAGCCAATGGCTTATTTCTAAAAAAGGAGTAATTCCTTGAGATGCCCACATACAGCCTCCGTTAAATGAGCAATGTTGTATTATTCGGACCAATCTAAAGGAAATGTACGATGTTTTTTGTGAGTGTCGACAAAATTATTGAGGCTCAGAGAGCTAAATTTTTACCTAGTGAGAGCTCTCTCTCATTTTTGTTTGGCTTGCCCTAACGAACGTGTCAGAGCAAGCGATGATTTGCATCTAATTGATTTATCTTAGTAATAGTTTTCTTAGTGGTGAAGCCTCAATACCTTTGACCAGAAGTAATGTGGCGACAATAGTGGTTGAGTAAATAAAAATATCTTTAAACAAATCTTGTAGTTCGAGAATGCCCGCTACATTCATCATGATAATTACCACTAGTAGGTGGCTAACGTAGATCCCTAAGATGCTTGGCGACCACTTGAGCACCCATGGCATATTGCCAAAATCAGGGTGAGCAAGTAGCCACATGAAAATACCAAGTGACCAAATAACTGTCCCAAATAAGAAATCATGAGTGTTAAAACCAACGTCGTACTGCATCAACTCATAAGCCTCTCCAAAGTGAAGTGCCACACCAATCACCATCAGGAGCAAGGCGTTACTGCTAGACCATTGCCATTGTTTTTCCCTAGCCAGATAACCAAGCACAACCAGTAACGTACTAAAGAAAGGGCCATTGCGAGTGAAAAAGGGAGAGGGCAGTTCAGTTAATGTGGAGTAGCTCCCTGCTAAAACACCATACACGTAAAGTAGTAAAGCGACGGGTAGTAGGAGTCGTGACTGTCCGGCTTTGACTAAAAAAGCAATCAGAGCCACGGCTATCAAGAGCGCTGGCAGGAACCATAAATGTACTAACCCCCCTTCAAGTAAAGAGTTAATCGGGGATAACATCAGATAATCCCAGTAACCTTGTCGCTCTGCTAAGTAACCTGCTTTAGAGAGTGTTTGCCATTGGAAAGGCACCAACAAGCAAATCACACTCCACACGACCCAGATCCTGATTAACGGTTTCGAATAATGTTTGACTGTTTCGAGTGGATTCGTGCTGAGCTTAGGTTGGATCAAATAGCCTGAAATAAGAAAAAACAGAGGAACCGCGAAACGAGCTATCTGATTAAGGATGTAACCAACCCAGGGCACTTCATCCCATTGCCAGTAAGTAAGTGCCATTTGGCAGTGAAGACCAATGATCGCTAACATGGCGATAATTCGGGCAAATTCTAAACTGACTATTTTCTTTTTTGTTGTCATAAAATACTTACCTTAAAATGAAATTACTTAGATAAAGTAACAGGTTGCAATTAAATTTATGCGTAAAAAATCAACTCTTTCTCTCTTTGCTACAGGTACTGGCTAAGAATCAGACACGGTTCAAACTTCTTATTTTCATATCTATTTAGGAGCTCAATATACCGATCGCTGTACTTGTTCTCGTCAATAATTGGTTAGACCAGAACACTAAAACTTGCATAAAAGAACGACCGTGCTAAAACTACTGTTATGAAGAAAGGAAAAGTAACCAAAGAGTTTATTCTGCAGAGAGCCTTTGAGATTGCCAGTGAAGAGGGGCTAGAGAGCCTTACCATTGGTGAACTGGCCAAGCTGTGTGGGATGTCGAAAAGTGGCTTGTTTGCCCATTTTAACTCTAAGCTGAACTTGCAGCTCTCAGTACTAGAGCATGCGAATCAAGTGTTCACCTCTCGTGTGATCGAGCCTGTTCGGGAGCTAGGGGATGACCACCTGGAGAGAAAAATTCGTGGGTTGTTAGATTCCTGGATGACTTGGAACCACTCTTTTCAGGGTAGTTGTATGTTTCTTGATGCTTGGAACGATGCCGCAGCGGATGATTGTCCATTGCAAGCCGCATTGAGAAAGTCCATTAATACATGGCTGAGCTACTTAGAAATACAAATCGCGAAAGGAAAAGAAAATCGTGAGTTTTCAAGCGATTTAGACACCAAACAGGCAACCTTTGATTTGTATGGGCTGTATTTAAGCGCGCATGTATTTTATTCGATCAAAGGTGAGGCAGAGAGTCAGAAACTGTTCTGGCAAGGGATAGATAACTTGTTTGCACGTTGGAAGGCGTAAGTATCCTGTTTCAATTCATTTAAAACACAAACCCATTAAACATTTAGAGAGGGCGACTGAGTTCGCTTTTTCTTATCAGTATAAAAAGCACGACCGTTCTATTTTTTATGCTGCTAGTAAAGGAAAAATCATGAGTGATAAAATTTACTTTAACACCTCGCAGCGTTTTAGCGTCAAACGAAGCTTGGTTAATATCAGTACCCGTCTGCACCACACACTGGCACCTTCACACGCTAAAAGCACTGCAAGAAAGCTTCTTCTGACGCCTGTACGTACTAAACCTAAAAATGAGCAGCCGAAAGGGCTGGTAAAAGGGGAGATCCAAGGCTTTGATGGTGTGATTAAAACCTATTCTCTTGGCTCTGGTCCTGTTTGGGTTCTGACTCACGGTTGGTCTGGGACTGCGAGCCAGTTTTTTCCTTTGATGGAACACATTGCCGCGAAAGGGTTTACCGCACTGGCTTATGATCATCCAGCTCACGGTGAGAGTGAAGGTCAGTACGGCCACATTCCTGGGTTTATTCGAGGTTTGGAGGATGTGTTGGATTCAGTTGGAGAGATATCAGGTTTGATCGGGCACAGCATGGGGACGGCCTCTGCGCTTGAATGCCGACACAGCAAATTAGAGAACAAACCACTATTGCTTATCGCTCCCGTTCTAAACTATGTAGAAAATTTGTTTGGCAGTATTGCGCGTTCGGGCTATTCCATGAAACTGTTCAATGCGGTGGTATCCGAAGTAGAAGCGCAGTTTGATTACCCGTTACAGTCGATTGACCCGCTTAAACGCCTTTCTGAGCGTGAGTCGGTGACTATTATTGTTCACGATGAGCAAGACAAGTTCACTAAGCACAGTATCTCAGCGAAAGCGGCAGAGGATATCGCTAATGTTGAGTTGGTCACCACTCAGGGACAAGGCCATGGTCGAGTCATGAAGTGTAAGCAAGTATTCCAAAGCTTTGACCGCTTAATCGAATCTATAGCGTAGCGATTTTATAAAAATAAAGGACAAGGAAGCGAGTGATGTCCTTGTCCTTTAAATCTTGCTGATGGATTATTTTCGCAGACGGTAACGCTGATTAGTTACAGTTCGCTGTGCCTACTTCTTTCCAAACACCCCATTCGCCAGACTTCGTTGGGTCGTCACCGAGAGTCCACCACTTCGCTTCCCAAGTACTGCCAGCATGCGTCACTTGGTCACCAACTGTGTAAACCGTACCTGCATCCCAAGCGTTATCACATGCGCCCGTATTTGGATCTGTGATGTGCTGTGCAACCACTACGGTCGCATTTGCTGTCGAGGATGCTTCACCGTCACTCACACTCACGGTGAAGTTTAGGCTCGTATCTTTTGAGTACTCGGCCGCGGTAAATGTCACTTTAGCCCCGCTGATTGTTGCCGCAACTCCTTGCGGTAGCGTCCAGTTGAACGTTAGTGTGTCATTGTCGGCATCACTAGACGCCGATGCATCGATCACCACAATATCACCCGCATTAGCAGTTGCTGGCACTGAGATTTGTGCCACTGGCGCGGTGTTTTTAGGTGGTTCGATAACGCCCGCGGGTTTCACTGTGACCACAACAAGATCTGAAGTACTTAGACCTTCGTTATCGGTCACGGTGAGTTTGAACGTCAGTTGCTCTTCTGTGGTTACTTCTGCTACATCGAAGCTTGCATTTGCGCTGTTTGCACTAGTGAGTACTACCGCTGTACCTGATATTTGCTCCCAAGTGTAGCTTGCGATCGTACCGTCAGAGTCGGTGGATTGGCTGCCATCTAGCATCACGGTTGCAGGGCCTATTACTGATTGATCTGCGCCAGCGGTTGCTTTTGGTGCAAGGTTCGGCTGCTCAACAACCGCCCCGGACATACCTTCGTGCATAGCATTTAAGATATCGCCGTTATCCGCGTCAATCTCCCAAGAGAATAAGCCAGCAAGGCCAAGCGTTTTAGCGTAGTTACCTTTTGCTAGTACGGAACGGTGGTCATCAAAAGTGATTAATTCACCCGTTGAACGGTTCCACACCCACGGCGCTTCTGCCTGATCGTCGTAGCCGTATTCAAAGCCGTTGATCCCAGGGTTATTTGCTCCCAGCATGAATGATTTAATGCCTTTGTAATCGATAACGCCAGCTTCCCAGACACCTTGTGTGGTGCTGCCTTTTAGTTTGCCTGTTGCTGTACCAGTCATTGGGTCATTTGGATCGGTTAGGGTGTCCGGTGTTACCCCTTCCCAGCCACGACCATACATGGCGGTGCCTAGTACGAGTTTGTTGGCAGGTACGCCTTGGGCGAGAAGTAGCTGAATACCGTTGTCGGCCGTATATGCAGGTCCTTTGAATGGTTCGCCGTTTTCATCAACACCACTGCCATCACACTGACCAGGGCGCATGAACGAACCGCAGTAAAGGGCGGTCTGATGCCCCGGGACGTTATTCCAGCCGCCGTAGAAGTCATAGGTCATGGCGAAAATGTAATCCATGTATTGAACCGCATCTGCGTAGTCAACGTCTTCGATCTTATCGTAACCAACACCAATTGCTGAGGTTAGCTCGTACGTACGATCGGTCTCTGCCTCTAGCTCATCCAGCATTACACGTAGTTCTCGCATCAAAGCAACATAAGCCGGACCATCGTTGATAGGGTCACCCCGGTCAGCCGCCGCACCGCCACCACCAGGGAATTCCCAGTCGATATCCACACCATCGTAGAATTTCCACGTTTTGAGGAAGTTTTTAACTGAGGCAACAAAGGTATCTCGATTGGCTTTGTCGACGAAATCAAAGAATGGGTCAGACAGGGTCCAACCACCAATCGATGGGATTATTTTAAGATCAGGGTTACGCTGTTTTAACGCCATCAGCATTGCGTAGTTACCTTTAATCGGCGTGCTGTATTCGTGACCTGCTTGAGGGAAGCTCTTTTGATATGCTGCCCAAGGGTCATGGATAACCACTTCATAATCAGGTACGCCGCTACAGGCGGTTTGCAATGCATTAAAGCTATTGCCGCCAACTGATTTTACTGACTCATTTGGACCACAAATTGGGATGAAGCCATAAAGGATGTGAGTCAGGTTGTCTGCAGGAATATTGTCGACGGTGTAATCACGGCCATAAATGCCCCACTCAACAAAGTAAGTCCCCATCACCACGCTAGGGTCTGTGTTGTACGATTTGTTGTTTGGATCAACATTCATCGTAAGCGGTTTTAAGTGAGAGCCGTCAGTGTCAGCGATGGTAATTTCAACAGGAGCACTCTTCGCACAACCTGTTGCATCACATGCTTCGACTTCCATCTGGTATAAGCCGCCTTGACCATATTCGAACTCGGCGGTGGTTTGGCTACCGATAATTGAGCCAGTGGCGACTTGGATACCATCGAAATAAATGTTGTAAGTGTCGCCAGTTGAGCCACTCCACTGGTTGAATTTTACAGTAATTTTTGCCTGGTCATGGTAAGTCACCATGCTGTGGTAACCAGACGTGGTTTCCATGGCCAGTTCAATTTTAGAAAACTGAAGGTTGTTGGAACCATATAGATCAATACTTGGTGCCGTCGGAGCGGCGACTGTCGCTCCTGAAAGTGCGAAAGCAATTCCTGCTGCACATAGGTTAAATCGAATCATAACGTCTCTCTATCCTTAGATTCATGTTCTATCACAAACATAATCTGCTCTTGCGCCAAAGTTCACTACCACGTGCAAAAGCATCACGCACAGCATTTCAGAGAGTTTTTTTTCGTCAAAAAAAATTACAGCGGTTTTCGAGTCACTTGAGAGAAGTGATATAAAACGCACTTGCTGTTGCACGGGAAATACAATCTTGAGTCAATAATCTAAAAATATTCTGCACGAGAAGTATTTATCGTTTACGCACTTAAAGATGAATCTAAATGAACTTATTTATTTGTCTGAATATGAAGGGAACTAGTGCAGCAAGGGGCTTTAAGAGAGTGTGGAGTCAGGTTCAAAGTCGTCAAATTGTCATGCCTAAATAATCACCAGTTTTGACGTGCTATGCATGGTGAGAAAACCTGATCACGCACCTATTTGTCATTGATGTTTAAATTAGAAGGTTTTATGGGCTTGAGTCGTGGGGGAAAACAGGGTAAAAAAGGTCAGATTTTTAATGAGGGAACTGATAATGAGTATCAAGGAAAACAGCTATTTTGCAGGCGGTGTGAAGTCACTAGGTTTTAGTCAACACGAGCAAGAAGTGAGTGTCGGTGTGATGCTTCCGGGAGAGTATACGTTTGGCACACAAGCTCCAGAGCGAATGACTGTAGTAAAAGGTGCCCTTATTGTTAAACGTGTAGGCGAAACGGACTGGACAACATACAACAGCGGTGAGTCTTTCGACGTTGAAGGCAACTCATCGTTTGAACTGCAAGTTAAAGATGCAACGGCGTACTTGTGTGAATATCTATAAAACACCGTCGTAAATCGTGAATTGAAGCCACCTTCGGGTGGCTTTTTTGTGTGTATACTTATTGTGTACTCATCAATCCAAGGAGGAACTGATGTCAGTACAACGCAAACACACCGATCTCCCTCCTCGTTACGAGGTAAAGGATTTTACCACAGAGCAAAGGCAGCGCTTCACTGCGGTGGCGAACGCTGCACAAAAGCGGCGAGACTCATACAAACGAGCACTAGAGAAAGACCTGGTGGTTAAATTGAGTCAACAAGCTTTCAAACCTAACAATACCTCGCAACAAGGAAAGCCCAGACGAGCAAGCCAAGTAATCTGGTTGCTGGTTATTCTGTTCGTTGGTTTATGGGCGATGTATAGGTTTGCTTATTAGTGTCTTATGAGCATTCGCTCGCCGATCTAAAAAGCCTCTCCAACTTCTTGTTGAATTAATGGTTGGCGGTTCAACTCTTCTGCCTGCGTGCAATGCTCATAATACGCGTACTGATTCTTTCCGGTCTGTTTTGCCACATACATGGCCTTGTCTGCACATCGAATCAGCTCAGATAAGTCGTTTGCATCTTGTTGATAAATTGCCACTCCAACACTCATCGTAATTTTATTAATGAGGTCGTAATCTAGAGAGCGGTTTGAGAATACATTAACAATGCGTTTTAACACTTCGTCCAAACTTTCTTTGTTAGGCACATCGTATAGTAGCAGGACAAATTCATCACCGGCAAACCGAGCGATAGAATAATCATTCTTCGGGGGAGTGTGGGCAGCTAAGCGAGCGCTCTCTTTCAATCGAGATGCAAATGTCTTTAGAACGTGATCACCAACGTCATGGCCGTAGTTGTCATTGATGAGTTTAAAATTGTCGAGATCAAGAAAGATAACGGCGGTTAAACCTTTGGTGTTAAAACGATTGATTTCATTCAGTTTCTGCCTTGCCCAAGTTTCAAAGCTCCAGCGGTTCGCCAAACTGGTGAGTTGGTCAAAATAGGCCAGCTCTTCAATGCCTTCTCGATAGAGGACCTGAATGTAATTCAGAACTTTGGCGTAGTAATAAGAAAATGTATGACATACAAAGCTAATTGCAATCAACGTCAACATAAACCGGTATTCAATCATGGGAGTCGCGGTTGGTAATCTATCCAGAAAAGCGATGCCGAAGAAAATAGAAAGTATGTAAGTGCAGCTAAAGAGAAGTCCAACTTTAAACTCGTTGATGAGAATGAGTGTCGCGACGATCGGATACAGCCACAAAAGTTTCCCTGAAGGCGCATCATTAAAAAGCAGTAACAACAAACCTTCTAGCATGATCACGGCGCTTAATAATAGATCGGCATACTGGTGGTGTTTTTGTACTTTTATCATGTAGCAAATCGTAAAGCAGGCCGTTGCAGATAAAGAATGAAGCAGACACAGCCCCCAGTGCTGTTCAAATGATTGAACAATCGCACCATAGATTAGGCAAGTGGCAGCGATGCTAGAACATATAAAAACAATCTTCTTTTTCCTCGTTGCACGTATATCCGCCATCTCTTCTAAGCGTGCCCCTGCCAATGTCGACATCTTGTATCCCTATTTAATAGTTTTACCTCTATTCTAGTTGTTAACTGAGCGCTAGATAGAATAAAACTTCGGCTATCTGTGAAGTAAATCATTTTGAATATGACGATGAGTAATTGAATTGTCGTGAAATTTTTTAGAAGACGATGATGTCTAGCGTTGGTCGTACGCTTCTCTTCTATTGTTTTTTGTATACGTAGAGAAAGTGCCTTTCATATCGTCAATGAGTGCCCGTGAGATAAGGAAAAAATTACTCTGTTCGACGAAATTTTGTTGCTGTTGTGACCGAGATGCGAATAAAATTTGCGCATAGCAACTTTTCGCCCATTTCAAGTATGAATGGCTATTTTCTTAAACTGCTTCACAGTTTCCTGTGAAGCAGTTTTTCATTGTGTGAAGGTTTACAACTATGCCTAAAAGCCAGAACATCAGCCAGCGCATGTCCATCGTGACACTCGCTTGGCCGATACTCGTGGAAATTTTGCTAAGGACGGCTTTAGGAACCAGTGATGTATTCATGCTGAGTGGTTACTCAGACAAAGCGGTATCAGCGGTTGGGGTTATCACCCAGTTGACGTTTTTTCTGATTATTGTTTCAACATTTGTTAGCAGTGGGACGGGCATCTTAATTGCGCAATACAATGGTGCTGACAGAGAGAAAGAGTCGGTCGATGTTGGTATTGCGAGTGTTGTTCTGTCGGTGATTGTGGGTGTTTTTCTCAGCGTGATAGCGGTACTTGGTGCGATATTCTTTTTGCCATATTACGGCCTTGAAGCCCAAGTGGAAGAATACGCGCGCAATTACTTGTTGATCAGCGGCTCGCTGACATTCAATGTCACCATTGGCATCGTGCTCACCACGATTCTGCGTAGTCACGGTTATTCGCGTTCCCCAATGGTGGTTAACCTGCTCAGTGGGGTGTTAAACATTGCAGGTAATTACATCGCGCTATATCAGCCGTTTGGTTTACCCGTATATGGCGTAGAGGGTGTTGCTGTTGCAACCGTCGTGAGCCAAGTCGTTGGTACATTGATGTTGTTGGTGGTTGTGGCGCGTTCGAGTATCCAGTTACCAATGTCGACCATGAAAAAAGTGCCGGCGGACATCTATAAAAAGATTTTGAAGATTGGTGGCATGAATGCGGGTGAGGTGTTGTCCTACAACATTGCCCAAATCTGTATCGTTTACTTTGTGGTACAAATGGGCACTGCTTCGTTGGCGGCATTTACCTATGCGCAGAATATTGCGCGTTTTTCTTTTGCCTTTGCACTGGCGATTGGTCAGGCAGCACAGATTCAAACCGGCTATTACATTGGCAAAGGTTGGGTGAGCAGCATCCTTAAGCGCATTCAGGTTTATTTCTTGGTGGGCTTTGTTGCTTCTACTGTTGCGACGACCGTGATTTACATATTCCGAGAAGACATTCTCCGTGTATTCACTGATCAGCCTGAAATCCTTGCTCTTGCTGGCTCATTGGTTTTGGGGTCAATTCTATTGGAAGCTGGACGTGTGTTTAACCTGATCTTTATTGCTGGTTTAAAAGGCGCAGGCGACATTAAATTCCCGGTGCAAATGGGTATCGTAAGTATGTGGGGCTTAGGCGTGTTGTTCTCTTACGTGCTTGGTATTCATATGGGCTACGGCGTAATGGGAGCCTGGATGGCGATTGCTTTGGATGAATGGGTTCGTGGCATCATCATGGCGAGACGCTGGCGTTCACAAGTGTGGATGAAATTTAAAGTCAGTTAAATGAGTCATAGCTGATAGTGACGAAGGTGCTGAGTCGGAATATGCTTCGCCTAAATGTAAAAAAAGGCACTGAATTCAGTGCCTTTTTAGTATCCCTATATTAACCGTACCGGGTTTAAAATTCACAATCCGCATGAAAGCTCATCCGTTCTTTGCTATATGGATGAGCCAGTTCCAGCATTTCAGCATGCAGGTGTAAGCGATTCGCTTTCTCGCCATACAAGCCATCGCCGACCATTGGCATATTTAATCCCATGTGATGAGCACTGTGGACACGCAGTTGGTGGGTACGGCCAGTTTTAGGGTACATATACACCTTGCTTCGGCCATTCTTAACTTCAATTAACTGCCAGTGTGTCTCCGCAGGTTTACCATGTTCAAAGCAAACTAATTGGCGCGGGCGATCTTCAGGGTCGCCACGCATGGGTAATGAGATATCACCCTCGGCATCACTAAGTTCACCTTCCAGCAAAGCCATATAGCGTTTTTGTACGCCACGAGCCATGAACTGCTTCTGTAAGCTTTTATTAGCGCGTTTGGTCAGTGCAAACACCAAAATGCCCGATGTCGCCATATCTAAGCGATGGATGACAAAAGGCCCCTCAACGTCAGGGAACATTGTCTGTAGCCTTGTGTAAGCCGAATCTTTGATGGTTTTTCCCGGTACAGACAGCAAACCGGATGGCTTGTTCACCACGACCATTGCATCGTCCTGATAGAGAATTTCCAGCTCTTTATCTTCTGCCCAGTTTTCAGCCAGCGGGTTAGGTTCGACGTTCATACCTTGCAGCATGTGGCCCAGTATTGGCTGGCATTTACTGTTGCACGATGGGTAAAACTTTTTGTGCTGGCGTACTTCGGATTTTGGCGATTCCCCCCACCAGAACTCGGCAAGAGCCAGCGGTTTAAAGCCATGTTTAAACGCGTATTGAAGCAGTTTTGGGGCGGCGCATTCACCTGCGCCTGCTGGTGGCACTGGGTTAGTGGTGTTAGCGAAAATATCCACTAAATCACGCTCTTTTCCCTGGCTGTCAAGAAATCGGTATTGTCTATGCAGTTTGTGTTGTAAAGCGTTAGATAGCGTTTTACGGCGTTCTTTAAGCTCTGATAGCTGGCGTTTCAGTACTGCTAAACGCTGTTCTTTTACCGCCAGTTTTTCATCCCACGCCCTCTTGAGATATTTGAGTGTGTTCTTTTCAGCCACACTTTGCTTAGCCAATTCGTCCAACAAACTTTGTAGCTCATCGGAACTCAGTGTTTTCTCGCTTTGTTTACGCAGTTGTTTTCGATTTGCGCGACCTTCGATCATCACTTGGCGTTGGGCGTGTTCCTCTTGCTGGTAAGTGGCGCGATCGGCTTCAATCTCTGTTTTCAGTTCCGTCAGCTCTGGGTTCTCTGCAAACTGTTTGCATTCGGTATTAATTACATTGATAGCGTCTGTTTCTGCGCGAAAAAAACCTTCATCTGTCAGCATGTCGTACACAGGAGGAACAAATCCCGGCAGCAAGTTTTGATCGGCGATTTTGCCGGAGAAGGCACTTAGATAACCTAGATCGCCTTGTGTATTTTCCACCAAAAGTACCCCAAACATTTTCCCGCGCCCTGCTTGCTCATCCTCTAACCCAAAGTCATGCTCAAAGTCGTTTTGCGTGAGTAAGTGCTGTTGCAGTTGTTCAGCGGCTAATACGCATAAAGGGTGCGGCGTATAATAGAACGGAAACGTAAACTGCTCTGGTAACTCATAACCAGAAATATTGACAGTAAAACGAGTAAAACAATGTTCAGGCGAGTGCATGATGTGTATCCGCGAGCGTCAAAATCGAGCGAGGATTGTACCTGTTTGAATCAGGATTGCTATATTAACAACGGTACTTGAGATTCACTCACGATCATGTACCTTAAACGTAATTGCAGTTTTCCTACCCTAATTAGAGTTTTAGTTCATGTCACAAGCTAGCATTAAATTTATCGCCTCCGATATGGATGGCACGCTACTCGATCAGTACGGTCGTTTAGACCCAGAATTCTTCGATGTCTTTTTACGATTAGAGGAACAAGGTATTTTGTTTTCGGCTGCCTCTGGTCGTCAATATTATAGCTTGCGTGACACTTTCGCTCCGATTCAGGATCGCATCCTGTACGTGGCAGAAAATGGCACTTTGGTGATACACAAAGATAAAGAACTCTATAGCTGTACCATTCCGAAACCTGAAGTAGCAGAGATAATCAAAGCGGCGCGCGGCATAGATGGGGCACACATTGTTCTGTGTGGTAAGCGTTCGGCTTATATCGAAATTCAAGATCAAAAGACCTTGGAAGAGTTTCAAAAGTACTATCATCGCTGTGAGAACGTGGACGATTTGCTTGAGGTTGATGATGAATTTATCAAGGTTGCGATCTGCCATTTTGATGGCTCAGAAGAGTTAGTATTCCCGACGATGGATGCCCAGTTTGGTGACTCACACAAAGTTGTTGTTAGTGCCAAAATTTGGTTAGATGTGATGAACGCAAAAGCTTCTAAAGGTGCGGCAATTCAGTATCTTCAACAAACCATGAATTTTACGCCTGCAGAGACCATGACTTTTGGTGATTACCTGAATGATTTGGAAATGCTGCAAGTGAGCGAGCATTCTTATGCGGTGGCAAATGCTCATGAAGAGATTAAGAAAGTCGCCCGTTTTTCGGCGCCAAGCAATCAGGAGTCTGGTGTGCTTACTGTGCTACTGAAGCTGCTTTCTGATTAAACATCGAGCCGGGTGGTTCAGCTCAGTAGCCTTGTAAATATAAAGTAAAGCCCCGCAATGAGAGTGCGGGGCTTTTATTTGTGCTGACGTGATATTAGTTCAGCGCTGAAATTTCATCTTGTACATGCGCTTATCTGCGATATTGATAAGAAAGTCTATATTGTCGCTATCCACCGGGTACTGAGCGATACCGATACTGGTCGAGAGTGACGAGGCATTTTCCGTTTTTAATACAGGGTCATCAAACACGGCATTAATGTGACGCTTTATTTCATCTTCACTGATGGCATTGTCCTGAACGACGATGGCAAACTCATCACCACCCATTCGGTAAGCGGTAAAATGACTGATCTCCATAGATTTTAGCCGGTTAGCGATAGCTCGTAAAACTTTGTCGCCTGCTTGGTGCCCATGAGTATCATTAATCTTTTTAAATCCGTTTAAGTCCAAGATACAAAGGTAAAACGTGTTTTTATAGTGCATGTTTTTTCTTAGTGTCAGAAACAGCGCACTTCTGTTGCCAAGCATTGTTAGAGGGTCACTAAGGGCCAATTTTCTGTGGAAACTTGATTCGCGGTAAAAGAAGTAAATAAGAGACAGTGTCGACAAAACAAAAGTCGCAAACAGCATATATTGCGCTTGTACTAGTCGCTGTGTTTCACCTTTTTGTGCTTCATATACTTTGCTGGAGAGTCGGAAGTTTTGGTTCACAAAATCCACCAAGTCCAAGTACAGCGTTTGAGTTGAGCGATAAAACTGAGCTGCCGCCTGACGATCGCCGGTTTTCGCCTTTACAAGAAAAGGCTCCAGATCTTTATATTGTTCGAAGAGTTCTAAAAAGTACTGCTGGATATTGTTACGCGAAAAGAAAGTGTACGCGTCATCGCTGTTGATGAGTAAATCAAAGCGGCTCCATGCGAGTTCATACTGGAGCTCTGCGCCATTTATATCCTGAATGTTTTCATCGAGCCTACGGGTTTCGCCAACCAGTTCAGACAGTTCCTTAGAAAGTTGAAACAAAAACCACGTTGCTTGTTTTTGCTCATTAGTAAAATTTTGCGCTAATGCACGAGTTTGTTGAAGCAGCATTACATTCGCGAGCAATAAAGAGGTAGCAAAGACTAACAGCAGCAGTTTGCTGAGTGTCGTATACTGCCATTTGTTAGATTTGATAGAGTAGCTTTCTGATAACTTCATTATTTCTTTATCAATTTAATCTCATTAACTTGCCAGACCATTTGGGCATGATATGCCGCGCGATTTAGTTCTGGGTACAGACTCAGAGGATATACAACCCAAAATGGGCCTTTATCCCTGATTTTTATGTAATGTTTGTCTTTTTGATAGGCAAGTATCGGTTGATATTTAATAATATCTGACCGCGTAATAGCCGCGTGGTAATTGTTTAAGCCACTGATGTCTATTTGCTCTGGGATATCACCATATACGTGAGTCAGTAAGGTACTTAGTTTTACACCGGTAAACTCACGGATTCCTTTACTCCATGGTAACTCAGTGGTGTAAGTGGTTTCTGGCAACGATTGAATATCTTCTAGTTTTAACGTAACACTAGGTTTTTGTGGACCGTCACTAAATGAAACGGTATTTGCAGAAATAAATGGTGCAAAACACAGCAAGCCTAATACGAGTATCTTTTTCATTCTATTCATTTTGGTTTTTTATTCTTTTTTGAGCTAGAGCAAATGGTGCTAGCAGCGATTTATTTCAGGTTTTGATTGTTTGAATAAATGGATAAGGTAAAAAAATATATTGTTTTTGAAAAGTAACCTTACGTTAACTTTACGTCAAGGCTATTAAGTTACTTATTAAATAAATGAACGATGAAAAGTAGTGACTTCAGGGAGATTTGGGCTCTTAGCGTATTTTCAACGCTATTCAATACAAATAGGTATAATTATCAATTGGTAATTATTAGAAGAAAATTAACATTTAGCTTTAATAATATCTGCGAATAACGAATAAATATTCAAAAAATAATAAAACCACCTTATTTAGGGTGGTTTTATTATTACTTTATTTCTTAATTAGTTACTCGAACAAATACTTCGCGTGGAAGTTCAAATGATCATCAATAAAGCTCGAGATGAAGTAGTAACTGTGGTCATAACCTGGTTGCATTCGAAGCGTTAATTCTGAACCATGCTTGTTTGCTGCCGCGACAAGGACTTCAGGTTTAAGCTGTTCACTCAGGAACCCGTCTGCGTCTCCCTGATCAACCAGAATAGCCAAAGGTGATGGACCTTGCTTCAGTAGCTCACTCGCATCATATTGCTTCCAATTTTCGATATCGGTACCCAAATAAGCAGTAAAGGCTTTTTGGCCCCAAGGACATTGAACAGGGTTACTGATAGGGCTAAATGCGGAAATCGAGCGATACTGATCTGCATTCTTTAGCCCGATAGTCAGTGCACCATGTCCGCCCATGCTGTGACCCGAAATAGATTTAACATCAGAAACTGGGAAATTGTTCTCAATGATTGCTGGTAGTTCTTTCGTGATGTAGTCATACATGAAGTAGTGCTGTGACCAAGGTGCTTGAGTTGCATTAAGATAAAAACCTGCACCCTGACCGAGGTCGTAATTTTCATCATCTGCCACACCTTCTCCACGAGGACTGGTATCCGGGGCTACAATGGCTATACCAAGTTCGGCGGCCATACGAAACGCCCCAGCTTTCTGCATGAAATTTTCATCGCTACACGTGAGTCCCGATAGCCAGTAAAGTACTGGTACTGGGTGGGACTTTGTCGCATTTGGCGGCAGGAAAATAGCGAATCGCATTTGACAATTCAGCGAACTAGATTCGTGTGTGTATTGTTTGTGCCAGCCACCAAAAACTTTGGCCTGACTAACGTTTTCTATCATCATGAATAAACTCTTAAGAAGCAGAAATTAGATTCAACGGCAGGACACCGTTAATACAATAAGGCTCTCCCTAGGGAGAGCCAGCAGAGACATTATTTGTCCATGTGAATCACGCTACGGATACTCTTACCTTCATGCATTAGGTCGAACGCCTCGTTGACGTCTTCAAGTCCCATTGTGTGAGTAATGAACTCTTGTAGACCGAATTCACCTGCCATGTATTTTTCTACAATGTCTGGAAGCTCAGAGCGGCCTTTCACGCCACCAAACGCACTGCCTCGCCATACGCGGCCAGTAACTAGTTGGAATGGACGGGTAGAAATCTCTTGACCTGCACCTGCTACACCGATGATGACTGATTCGCCCCAGCCTTTGTGACAGCACTCAAGAGCCTGACGCATTACGTTAACGTTACCGATACATTCAAACGAGAAATCAACGCCGCCATCCGTCATTTCTACAATGACTTCCTGAATTGGCTTGTCGAATTTCTGAGGGTTAATCACATCTGTTGCGCCAAGCTGTTTCGCAAGATCGAATTTACTCTCATTGATATCGATACCGATGATACGGCTTGCACCAGCCATACGTGCACCAATGATTGCAGACAGACCGATACCGCCTAGGCCGAAGATGGCTACTGTGTCGCCTTCCTGAACTTTTGCTGTGTTCAGTACCGCACCCATACCTGTAGTAACACCACAGCCAAGTAGACAAACTTCTTCTAGTGGAGCTTCTTTGTTTACTTTTGCCAGTGAAATTTCTGGAAGTACTGTGTACTCAGAGAATGTCGAACAGCCCATGTAGTGGAAAATGGTTTCACCATTAATAGAGAAACGGCTCGTGCCGTCCGGCATTAGACCTTTACCTTGCGTTTCACGTACGGCCTGACAAAGGTTAGTTTTGCCAGATTTACAGAACTTACACTCGCCACATTCTGCTGTGTATAGAGGAATAACGTGATCACCCACTTCAACGCTAGTCACGCCTTCACCGACCATTTCGACGATACCACCACCTTCGTGACCAAGAATCGCGGGGAAGATACCCTCAGGATCGTCGCCAGATAGTGTAAAAGCATCAGTGTGACATACACCCGTTGCCACGATACGTACTAAAACTTCCCCTTTTTTAGGCAGTTGTACGTCCACTTCTTCCATTTTTAGTGGTTCACCTGCCGCCCATGCGACAGCCGCTTTAGATTTGATCGAAGTTTGACCTGGTTTGATTTCAAGTGCCATTGGATTTCCCTTATCTAATCAATCGGTAGGCGTAGTAATTAAGCCTAGCTGAGCTTTCGTTTTTCGCCCGATGTTTTATTTGTATTCATTTTATCTATTTCATTTAAAATGATAATCCGTCGTTGATGAAAATGATTTTTACATACACGTAATAATGAATATGTTGAATTAGGTGATAAGTCAAAGGGATTTTTGGCGGCAACAAGCGTTCACCAGGCAAACCCCAAAGCGCTTATCATGCCCATGGTTAAGCGCTTTGAGGGTCAGTGGTTAGTCTTTGTAACGTGGGTCGATTCGGTCCAGTTTGCGTAGTAGCGCTGGCCATACGATGGAACCATCTACGCCCTGGGTTTTCACTGCTTTAGTTATTGAGCTGACAATCTTGGGTTCAATATGAATAAGCTCACTGCCACCTGACTGCGCGGCCAACTGAATTTGGCAAGTGGTTTCCATTGCATACATCGACAAGAACGCATCTGCCACGGTTTTTCCGACCGTCAGTAGCCCATGATTTCGTAGTACAAGGAAGTTTGCTTCTCCCAGATCATGCTGCAAACGTGGTTGTTCATCTTCTCTTACCGCGACGCCTTCATAGTCATGGTAAGCCAATGACGAAAGCACATAAGTAGACTGCTGACTGATTGGTAGTATACCGTTTTTCTGTGCGCTGACCGCGACACCAGCTCGCGTATGCGTGTGAATGATACAGCCGACATCATGACGAGCTTCATGAATACAGCTATGGATGATAAATCCAGCGTGATTGACCGAGTGGGACGTGTCTTGCAACACATTGCCATTCTGATCGATCTTAACGAGATCCGAGGCGGTAATTTCATCAAACATCATCCCATAAGGGTTGATGAGAAAATGATGTTCAGGCCCCGGGATTCGTACACTTATATGGGTAAAGATTAAGTCATCCCAGCCAAACTCTGCCACCAGTCTGTAGCATGCTGCTAGCTCAACACGTAACTGCCATTCTTGTTCGCTAACTCGATTTCTCATTGGTGAGTTCATCATTGCCTCTCGCTATTGTGCTGCTATTTGGTCTTGGGCTTGTTTGTAAATTGAACGAACGGGACGCTCAAATACCTTGCGGATCATCGGCTCAAAGAATTTTAGCGGTAGAGTATCTAATTGAGGATCAAAGGCTGGCGCGTCATATTTACGCACAAACTCTAGGGTGCGTTGGTAGCAAGGATGATCGATGTAAGCCTTATGCATCTCTCGGTCCATATTCAAGTGGTGGAAGAAGTAATATCCTTGGAAAATACCATGATGTTTTATCATCCAGTGATTCTCTTCACTGACAAAAGGCTCGAGGATAGTGGCGGCTATGTCTGGGTGGTTATAAGAGCCCAATGTATCACCAATATCATGCAGTAGAGCACATACTACGTATTCGTCATCCTTACCATCTCGATACGCGAGTGTTGCACATTGCAGGCTGTGCGTGAGTCTATCAACCTGGAAGCCACCAAAATCACCATCAAGTAATAAAAGGTGTTTGATGATTCGGTCTGGTAACTCTCCAGCATAATCAACAAATTGATCCGCGATGATCTTCCAGTCTTGCGCTGTACCGTGTTCCATATGAGTAAAACCAGCTAATGGGGTATTGTGCTTGTTCATTCTTCTGTCCTACTTGTGGATTCAGACTCTATAAAAACACAGCTCGTGTTGGCCTAATGTTAATACAGTTACATTTGATTAACTTTTTGTGTTGAGGTATGAAACTAAAGGAAAGTTTCTCCCGGTTGGTGTTTGTGTGACAATGTTGTTGGATGTTTTTTGACGGGAATAGAGAGATGGCGAATTGGGAAGGTGTCACTGAGTTTGTAGCAGTCGCAGAGACAAACAGTTTCACTGGCGCTGCAAATAAACTTAAAACTTCGGTTGCACAGATCAGTCGTCGAGTTGCCGCTCTAGAGCAACGTTTAGCTGTTAAATTGCTTCACCGTACCACACGTAAAGTTTCTCTTTCTGAGGCTGGTCAGCTTTATTACCAGCAGTGTAAGCACCTGTTAGAAGGGCTGGAGTTAGCCGAGCTTGCCGTGACTCAAATGCAGGCTGAGCCAAAAGGCATACTACGGGTGACGGCTCCGGTTACCTATGGAGAAATGAACCTTGCTCCATTACTGCACCAGTTTCTTGACAAGCATCCTCAGGTGAATCTGGACTTGATTCTGACCAACCAACGGCTCGACTTGATTGAGAAAGGGGTGGATGTTGCTATTCGCCTTGGACGCTTACAAGACTCAAGTATGATTGCTAAGCGTCTTTCTTCACGCCAAATGCATGTCTGTGCGAGTCCTAACTATTTAGAACGATTTGGCGAACCCCATACACTCTCAGAATTGGGGCGTCATCAGTGCTTAGTGGGTTCCGTCGATTACTGGCATTTTAAGGAGCAAAATCGAGAGAAGTCGTTGCGCGTATCTGGACGGATCAAGTGCAATAGTGGTTTCGCTTTAGTGGATGCGGCAAAGCGAGGGCTTGGTTTAGTACAGTTACCGGATTATTACGTTCAAGAGGCGTTAGATTGTGGTGAGCTGGTCGAAGTGCTCAGTGATTACCGAGACGATCGTGAAGGCATTTGGGCGCTGTATCCTCCAAGTCATAACTTGTCGCCTAAAGTCAGATTGCTCATCGACTTTTTGGCGAAAGAGTTGGCGTGATCAGCGCATCAACTGACGAAGTGTTACATAAGATAAATCGCTCAACTGAATCGACCTTTCAACATTAACAAAGTCGGCAACAAAGCAGCTTTCTAGCTGCTTTCCAGACTAAGAGGGGTAGTTATGATAACCCAATTGCTCGGAAATATTTTTGCCTGCCTGATGCAATAAGCCAACATACTCTTCCATTCTCTCTTCTTCAAAGCGAATAACAGGGAGCGAAATAGAAAGACCTGCAATGATTCGACCAAAGCGATCATAAACCGGAGCTGCGATACAGCGAAGGCCTGGTTCTTGCTCTTCGTTATCTTCTGCAAAGTGTTGAACGCGTACTTGTGCTAATTCTTCTAGCACCTGTTCAGTGTTCTCTAGCGTCTTTTCTGTGTGCTTAATAAATTCCACACCGCTTAACACATCACGGATGAAGCTTTCATCGCGCTCAGAAAGTAACACTTTACCAATGGCTGTACTGTAAAGAGGGTTGCGACGGCCAATACGCGATTGCATGCGTAGGTTGTAGCCAGAATCAATTTTGTGGATGTAAATGATGGCATTTTCATCCAGAGCACCTAAGTGCAGAGCTTCATTCGTTTGTTCTGAAATATGACGCATTTCTTTATCGGCCAGTTCAATCAGATCCACATACTCGAGCGATTTCGCACCCAACTCAAATAGCTTAAGCGTTAGTGAGTACTTATCGTCTTCACCTTCTTGCGACACATAGCCTAACGACTTCATTGTTTGTAAAAAACGATAGGTCGTTGCTTTCGACATCATTAGTCGTTGGGAAAGATCGGATACACCGATGGACTTTTGCTCCCCTAGTGCTTGAAGAATATGAAATACTTTTAGAACTGATGAAACTGCTTCAGGTTGCGTTGACGTTTTCATTGATATCCTTGTGAATTTTTTGTTTGCTTCATTATATCTTATAAAATCTGTAGCACTAGTAATTTTAAAATACCTTTTCAATAATTTGGAATCAAGCTAGGGTTCGGTGCAGAAAAATAGGAACCTTATCTATTTTTTGAAACGTCTTTTCAAAAATAATTGAAAGTAATTTCTTTTTTGTTCAATATATGAGTGTAGAAAGTGACATGGCCAGTCGCCAAATCACGAATTATCTAATTATTGAGGAAAAAGAAATGATTCTTGATTCATTTAGCCTTGAAGGCAAAGTAGCCATTGTTACTGGTTGTGACACTGGTCTTGGCCAAGGAATGGCGCTTGGTTTAGCAAAAGCCGGTTGTGATATCGTCGGCGTAAACATCACTGAACCGACAGAAACCATTGAGAAGATTGAAGCAGAAGGCCGTAAATTTATTGATATCCGCGCTAACCTAATGACGTTGGATGACATTCCATCAATCGTTGATCGCGCAGTAACAGAGCTGGGCCGTATTGATATTCTGGTAAACAATGCGGGTATCATTCGCCGCGATGATGCGATTGAGTTTTCTGAGCAAGATTGGGATGACGTAATGAACATCAACATCAAATCAGTGTTCTTTATGTCTCAAGCGGTTGCAAAACAGTTCATCGCTCAAGGTGAAGGGGGCAAGATCATCAACATCGCATCGATGCTGTCTTTCCAAGGCGGTATCCGCGTTCCTTCGTACACCGCCTCTAAAAGCGGCGTTATGGGGGTCACTCGTCTAATGGCGAACGAATGGGCAAGTCACGGCATTAACGTGAACGCGATTGCGCCGGGTTACATGGCAACCAACAACACCGAGGCGTTGCGTGCTGATGAGCAACGCAACAAAGAAATTGTCGATCGTATTCCTGCTGCTCGTTGGGGCGAGCCTGAAGATTTAGCTGGTCCTTGTGTATTTTTGGCATCAAAAGCGGCTGACTACATCAATGGTTACACGATTGCCGTTGACGGCGGTTGGTTAGCTCGATAACCGATTTGTGAGAAGTTGATTGTGGATACTGCAACATTAGCGCAAGTATTAGGGTTTATTAGTTTTGGTTTGGGGTTCTCCGTCTTTTACCAGAAAAATGATAAGCACCTAAAAATCTTGATGCTGATTTTTAATCTCAATCATCTTCTCCATTTTTTACTACTCGGCTCAATGGTCTCAGCGCTTAGCGCGTTACTGTCGACAATCAGAACGACCACGGCAATATTTGTTTCGTCGAAGCGGATCGCTGCTGCATTTATTGTTATTAGTTTAGTGAGTGGTTGTTGGGCAGCAGAGCAGTGGCGTGACTTTTGGCCTATTTTAGGAACGATTATCGGTACCTACTCCGTGTTCTGCTTGTCGGGAATTCAGATGCGCGTAGGCTTTTTGATTGGTGCCGCTTGTTGGCTGACCAACAATATTTTGGTGGGTTCTATTGGGGGAACACTACTGGAAATAACAGTGATCGTAATGAACTCAATGACAATCTATCGTTTATATCGCCAGCGATCAGAGCCAAAGCTTCTGCCTTGCGTAAAGAAGCTACAAACTGATGAAAATCAGCTTGAAAGGTTATAGATCCTAAGAATTTTGTTTAAGAAACTTTTTGAATGCGGTTTGCCCCGCAGGAGTAATACATGAAAATTGCATTAATGATGGAAAATAGCCAAGCCGCGAAAAACGCAATGGTGGCTGGTGAACTAAATACTGTAGCTGGTGGCCTTGGTCACGATGTATTCAACGTAGGTATGACTGATGAAAACGATCATCACCTAACGTACGTCCACTTAGGTATCATGGCGAGTATTCTACTGAACTCGAAAGCAGTAGATTTTGTGGTTACGGGCTGTGGTACTGGCCAAGGCGCACTGATGTCAAGCAACCTACATCCAGGCGTGGTTTGTGGCTACTGTCTGGAGCCATCAGATGCATTCCTGTTCAACCAAATCAACAACGGCAACGCTATTTCTCTGGCATTTGCGAAAGGCTTTGGTTGGGCTGGTGAACTGAACGTGCGTTACATCTTCGAAAAAGCGTTCACTGGAAATCGTGGTGAAGGTTACCCTATCGAGCGAGCAGCTCCTCAGCAAGCCAACGCTGCTATTTTGAACGACGTTAAAGCCGCCGTTTCTAAAGATGTGGTTGAAGGCTTACGTGCAATCGATCAAGAGCTAGTGAAAGCTGCCGTAGGTAGCGTGCAATTCCAAGAGTGTTTCTTCGCACACTGCCAAGTACCTGAAATCGCTGAGTACGTGAAGTCTCTACTGAACTAATTACTTAATTTATCGGGAAGTTAAGTACAAGCCAGCCATTGTGCTGGCTTATTTTTTACCACTTAGGAGGCTCCCATGAACCCAATCAGTCGCGTCGCTATCATCGGTGAATGTATGGTGGAGCTTAGGAAACATCGTGGCGCGCTACAGCAAGGCTTTGGTGGTGATACACTCAATACTGCTGTTTACCTGTCTCGTTTAACCCAACAACATGGCGTTGAAACATCCTATTTGACTGGGCTAGGACATGATCCGTTTAGCCGCGAAATGCTGACCGCTTGGCAAGACGAAGGTATCAACACCGACATGGTCTACTTTTCTGAAGATAAGTTGCCGGGCATTTATGCCATTGAAACCGCAGACGATGGTGAGCGGAGTTTCTTTTACTGGCGCGAAGACGCCGCCGCGAAATACTGGCTACGAGAGCGTGACTTTGAATCTTTAGTAAAAGATCTGTGCCAACATCAAATGATTTATCTGAGCGGTGTTAGCTTAGCTATTATCGCTGAAGAACATCGTCAAATGCTGATCGAACTGCTCACCACCTGCCGTAACAAGGGCGTCACCATAGCGTTTGATAACAATTTCCGGCCAAAACTTTGGCCGAATATAGAGTTAGCTCGTAATTTCTACTCAAAAATTCTAAGTGTTACGGACATGGCTTTTTTGACGTTTGATGATGAAGTCATGCTATGGGGTGACAAAGATGAATCCGAAGCAATTAACCGTAGCAAAAACTTGGGTGTGAAAGAGATCATTGTGAAGCGTGGCGCGGATGACTGTTTTGTCGTGACACAAGATCAACAGCATACGATTGCGGCATTGAAAGTCGATGCTGTGGTAGATACTACGGCAGCGGGCGACTCTTTCAGTGCGGGTTACCTTGCAAAACGTATTCTAGGTGGAGACGTTGCTGCGTCTGCGCTGGCTGGACACAAAGTGGCTGGTTCTGTTATCCAACATCGCGGTGCAATCATTCCAAGCGAATCGATGCCGACTATTTAAGGAACGATGAAATGAAAGACCTTAATCAACAACTTTCTGAAATTAAAGTAGTCCCTGTTATTGCAATTAAAGACGCAAACAAGGCAGTAAAATTGGCTCAGGTATTGGTTGAAAACGGCCTACCGTGTGCTGAAGTGACGTTTCGAACTGAAGATGCGGCACGTGCGATCAAAAATATGCGCGACGCGTATCCAGAGATGCTAATTGGCGCGGGCACGGTCTTAACCAGTGCTCAGGTGGATGAAGCGATTGAAGCTGGTGTCGATTTTATTGTTAGTCCGGGCTTTAACCCAACCACCGTTAAATACTGTCAGCAGCGTAATATCACTATCGTACCTGGTGTAAATAATCCAAGCCTAGTTGAACAAGCCATGGAAATGGGTCTTCGTACCCTCAAGTTTTTCCCAGCAGAGCCATCTGGTGGCACGGCGATGCTTAAAGCACTGTCAGCGGTTTATCCAGTTAAATTCATGCCAACAGGTGGAGTGAGTCCAAGTAACGTCAAAGATTACTTGGCGATCTCGTCTGTCTTAGCGTGTGGTGGTACCTGGATGGTGCCTGGCGATTTGATTGACAACGAGCAATGGGACGAACTGGCTACACTGATTCGTGAAGTTGCAAAAATTATTGAATAATTTTTACCCTGCAAAGCCTTGAAAACTATCGTTGATAGTCGAACAAGCTTTTAGGCTCTTTGCCCACGCCCGGCTCCACCGGGCGTATCTTTAAACGTGAAATGCTATTGATTGGATTCGGCGTCTTCGCGCTTGATCACTTTATGCCCATCTTCTGAAACGCCTTGTTTCCAATAGCTGCTGATGTAGATGTTTTCACGCTCGACTTTCTTCTCATTGCGGAAGTATTGGCGTAATGCGCGCATAGAATCAAACTCACAAGCACACCAAACCGCGGCATCCCCTTCCAACCATTCTAATTCACGAACAGCTTCTGCCAGGTTTTGCCCTTCAGTCAGCCAAATCAATTCCATTCCTGCTGGCGCGTGCAGAGGTTGGATGTCTGCGGCGGAGATAACGCTAATAACCGCATAGCCTTTTGCCTCTTCAGGCAAAGTTCGGATTTTGGCCGATAAAGCAGGGAGGGCGGTCATATCTGCTGCCATGAAAAACCAATCTGCGCCAGTGTTTAGATTAGATATGCTGCCCGGGCCAACGATGTTGATGGTGTCTCCTTTTTGTGCTGTCATCGCCCAGCGAGCGGCGAATCCACATTGCAGATCTTGAGTAATATGACGAACAAAGTCGACTTCAATACTGCATGTCTTTGGATGGTAACGACGAATAGTATAGGTACGCATCAATGGACGATGACCTTCCGGCATTGATTGCAAGTCGGTACCGCCTGTTTCATTAAATAGAAGCTTAATGTAGCTACCCTCACAGTCAGCCGGGAATTGGCTGAGGGCTTCACCCTGTAAAGTAAGGCGCTGCATGTTGAGCGTAATCGTTTCGGTGTGCGTCACGACAAGTTCTTTAGGCTCAGGTTTCTTTTTCATCTTTACTTTCTCGATAATCGTTCTCTTTCTCATTTAAGGGTATCAATATCTCTCTTGAGAGAGTAGTGTCTTTAAACAAATTTACACTGTGAATTGAAACTGAAACCTAAGCGAGAAAGTTCGCTTCTTCGATGATTATCCCTCAAACATAAAAAAAACCTCCGCAGAGGTTTTGATTAGCATTCATTTATATCATTGGAATCGTTGATAAAAGAAGTAACGCTGCCATACCATAATTAAACCCTTTTACACGTTTAGGCGTGGTTAGCCAGCGCTGAAGCTGTATCCCCGCAGCTGTCCAAAAGGTGACTGAGGGTAGGTTGGCTAAACAGAAGATGCCCGCAATAAACGTCAGCTCTAACCATGCGGCACCCGAGCTGTACACGGTGACAGCAGTAAGCGCCATTGACCAACCTTTTGGATTCACCCACTGAAATGCGGCTGCACCGATAAATGACATCGGCTTAAAATCATTTTTTGTTTCCGCTTTACCACTGGTGGCGATTTTATAAGTCAGATACAGCAAGTAGCTTAAACTCAGAGCTTTTAATATCGTATGGGTAAACGGATACGCGTGAAACAAGCCCATTAAGCCAATACCAACCAGAATTAGCATCGCACCAAAGCCAAAAGTAATACCTAGCATGTGTGGAATGGTACGTTTAAACCCGACGTTCGCGCCTGATGTCATCAGCATGATATTGTTCGGACCCGGAGTAAATGTCGATACAAAAGCAAACAGTGCCAGCGCGCCTAATTGATGGTATTCCATAGTTTTTTCCTTACACCAAAACTCGTCCTAACTGGACGTCATCTATCAAACAACTATAAGTAGAAACGTTATCAATATTGTGCTTTTATTGACCTTATATGGACTAATTAAGCAATAAAAAATCACTATGGATAAATTTGACGAAAAAATATTGCAAGAGCTTAAGTTGGACGGAAGAATCTCCAATGTTGAGCTGTCTGAGAGAGTTGGGTTGTCGCCTTCTGCGACGTTACGTCGGGTACAGGAGTTAGAGCGACAAGGTGTGATTAAAGGCTATCGAGCGGTGCTGGACAGTCAGCAACTTGGTGTCGGTTTTGTCGCGTATGTTTCGATAGGTCTGGCCTCTCACTCTAAACAGGCGCAGCATGCTTTTGAAGATCACGTACGTTTTGTGAAAGAAGTCGTAGAGTGTCATAACATCACTGGCGCGAACGAATATTTACTGAGAGTAGAGACGCGAGACTTGGCTGCCTATAAAGCGTTTCATGCAGGGGTTCTGGGAGAGTGTGAACACGTTCAAGGGATTACGACTATGGTGGTTATGGATACACCAAAAGACGAGCGATGATAGTAACGCAGGTAATCTCTACTCGTCTGCTTCCCAATTTTTCCAGTTGAGCATAGCGTGATCGGCGAGTTTTAGCATCGGGATGTCTTCATGGGTGTCGCCGTAAGCATAAACCGACGCAAAATCACTTAAGTTAAATGATGCTTTTACCCGCCTCACTTTTCTTTCTAAACTGCAATCACCTTGCTGATACCGCCCGCTGATTGTTGGCGCGTCGGAAACCAGTTCGCTACATAGTAGATGGTATCCGTTCGCTTCACACCAAGGCTGTAAATACGCGTTTAAGGACGCTGAAACCACGACAATGGTATCGCCATTTTTCTGATGCCATTCCAGTTTATCTGTTGCTTCTGGTCTGACGTATTGGGGGATGATGTCGTTGGCGAACTGAGCACCGATGACGTTAACTTGTTGAGTCTGTTTACCAGCAAAAGCGATAAAACTCGCAATAGGACGCATAAAGTGCGCAGGTAATATTCCGATTTTGTACAGCAAGTAAAATGGCGTGAGTACGATCTTGCCAACGCTCTTTCGCTTGCCAGACGCTGAATAGTGCAAGAACAGGCTGTACATATCCTGATTCGTAATGGTGCCATCAAAATCAAACAGTGCCAAAGAAGGCTTTTTCACATCGCTCACTATAAGTGTCTACTTGTTTTCATTTTTACCAAGGTAACTTGATTCTGGATTATAGGTAAAATATCGCTAACCAAATCGTTTCCTGATTGGGATCGGTCCAACTTACTTTGTGTTTGGTGTGCGCTGGGATATTTACGTGGTCACCTGCTTCAAGGCGTTTTACCGAGCCATTTTCGAAGGTCAATTCTCCCGCCCCTTTTAAGACTAATACCCACTCGTGTTCTGTTTGATCATACCAACCATGTTCAGGTGAGGTTTGTCCGTGAGAGACAATGCGCTCAATGCGCAGATTTTCGTGGCACAGTAAATCTTCAAATGTTTCTTCACTGACATCATGAGGTAAATCTTTAAAAAGGTTCATCTTATTCCCTAAGGTCGAAAAGTATCACATTCATCAGATGATAAACGACTTGCTGTTGCTTAGCCTGCTTTAAGCTTGAGCTTCTAGGGAGGCAAGATCTTCTCACACGCACATTTTGCATTACAAGTTTGTATATCATTTGCATCATTTGTTGATCAATTTGGCGCTTTCTCATACAGAGTCGCTATATTTTTTACAAATTGATTTCCGTCAAATTAGTAAGGTTTTTATGTGCTAGATTGCGCGCAGTTCACAAAAATAAAAACCTGAGTTCGTTAACACTATGACTTCCATTGGTTATTTCAGTGTTCATGAACACGTGATTGGGTAAAAAACGAAGCCCTTAAAAGGAAATAAAAATGAAAAAAACAATTTGCAGTTTGGCAGTGGTTGCTGCGCTCGTGTCACCAAGTGTTTTCGCTCATAAACAAGGTGACTTCGTTCTTCGTGTTGGTGCAGCGTCTGTTGTTCCTAATGATAGCAGCGATAAAATTCTTGGTTCCCAAGATGAATTGGAAGTGGATTCTAATACTCAGCTTGGCCTGACATTTGGCTACATGTTTACAGACAACATCAGCTTTGAAGTGCTAGCGGCAACACCGTTTAGTCACGATATTTCTACGGATCTAGTTGGTAGTGATATTGCGAATACCAAACACCTGCCACCAACGTTTATGGTTCAGTACTACTTTGGCGAGCCACAAAGTAAATTCCGTCCATACGTTGGTGCGGGTCTGAACTACACCATCTTCTTTGACGAAGGCTTTAATAACAAAGGTAAAGTTAATGGTCTGTCGGATCTGGAATTGGATGATTCATTTGGCTTAGCCGCCAACGTTGGTGTGGACTACATGATTAATGATCAATGGTTCCTAAACGCGTCTGCGTGGTATGCGAACATTGAAACAGAGGCAACCTATAAAGCTGGTGGCGTGAAATATAAGACCGACGTAGAAATTAACCCTTGGGTGTTTATGATCAGTGGTGGTTACAAGTTTTAAGCAATAACCAGTAGTTTTTAGGTCATATGACCGCTAGCAATATTTATAATGCGAATTAGCATATAACAGTTTGGCATGACTTTAGGGGCGGTATTCGGGCACTGCCCCTTTTTTTTGCTTCCACGTTCAAATCAGTGGATTTAATCAAAAGTGACTTCGGTGAAGTGTGGGTTTGCCTTCAGCGCACGCATCGTGAGAAGTTGTTCGGTCGGAAAGGCAATATGTTCGCCGTCAACATCAAGAAATAAACATTCTTGTCGCTGCATATCAAAACCGGTATCAAACGCTTTCCCCTGATGGCTTTCACCATTTTTTAGCGTGATTTCCACGGGTAGCTGAAACATACAGGCTATTTCAATAAAATCGTATTGATTACAGGTCACCATCGCTGTTCTCCTTCCACACCAGAGCCATTTGTTTAAAGTATACCTTCTACAAACTGTTTGGTTTGAGATTCCACTCCAGGGGAATAGTTTCCACTGAAACCTAATCTTCATATTACGCCTCAAATTGGTCATAAAACAGACATGTAAGCGGGCTTTACTAAAACTATCGTCGAGCAAACGAAGATAAGAGATGTCTGAAACGACCCTGAAGAGCAGTTTCCTGAACCGTGAGCGTAAATTAGGCTCACTGCTTAAGCCGCAAACTTATACTGCGCAACTCGCGCATCGTATTCATCACTCTCCTCAGTTCGAAAATGGCCGAGTTAAAAATGCCATGCCGAAAGTGCCAAGTCATCAGCCGCTCTGGCAGGTTTTCTGGAGCTATCTGGGAGGCCGAGCGCCATTGTGCCCTAATGGACATTTACCTTACTCTCCCATCGTTCATGACCAGTTTTTGCATCGTAGTGATCCGATGCGGGTGACTTGGCTAGGGCACTCAACCATGCTGGTCGAAGTGGATGGGGTTCGCATTCTGACTGATCCGGTTTTTGACTACGCTTCGCCATTGATCGCGAAAGCATGGTTTGAACGTAATATCCCCAACACACATGCGAGAGAAAGTTTACCTGTCCCCGATGTTATCGTGATCTCGCACGATCACTACGATCACTTAGAGGCCTCAAGCATCCGCTTCTATGCGGATAAATCCGTGATATTTTACGTTCCGCTTGGCGTCGGAAAGCACCTGATAAAGTGGGGCGTGTGTGCTGATGATATAGTCGAATTCGACTGGTGGGAGAGTATACAGTATGCCAATGTCGAGCTTATTTGTACGCCTGCTAACCATAATTCAGGGCGAACTTACCTCGATAAAAACACCACATTGTGGGCGTCATGGGTAATGAAAGGGCGAAGCGAGACACTGTACTTTAGTGGTGACAGTGCTTATGACCAGCATTTTGCCGAAATCGCGCAGCGATTCGGACCAATCGACATTGCCTGTTTAGAAGTCGCCGCAGATGTGAAGGAAAATCAAGGCTATCCAGTTGAAAACTGGGGCCATATGCAAGCGCACCATACGGTTCAGGCATTCAAGGATCTGCAGGCGAAAAAGCTATTGCCTGTCCACTGGGCTACCTATGAGTTGTTCACTCATAAATGGGATGAGCCAATTGAAGATTTGATTAGCCATTGCCAAAACGAAAGCATAACTTTACTCACGCCGATGCCAGGAGAGAGCTTTTACGTTCAGAATGAAGTGAGAAACTGTACTTGGTGGCAGAAGGAAGTAAGTGAAGAATCCGTGAGAGGGGTTGAGGTGTAACTTGTATTACATTTTATGCTTGTTGGCCGTTCAACGTGGTTAAGTTTTTAGCCTTTGGTGCACTTGTCGATTTGGTTTATTGATAGGCAGCGAGAGCCTGTTGCCAAACCCTTAGCATCTCATCGTCAAACAGATAAAAGTGCATTTGCAATGAGTGGTATTCAGGGCGCTGACAGACTGATAATGCTACTTCGGCTGCTTCATGCGGAGGATAACCATACACACCACATGAGATGGCTGGTAGCGCGACTGTTTTGCAGTCGTTTGCTAGCGCCAGATTAAGCGCGTTTTTATAGGCCGACTCTAATACCGCTCGAGGGTCGTGAAATTTATCATAGATCGGACCAACCGCATGGATAACGTAGCGTGCGTTCAAATTACCAGCAGACGTAATGCGTGCGTAGCCAAAAGGGCAGCGAATGCCGTCGATATCTTTCACTGCTAAGCATGCATCGTACAAGTCGCGGCCAGCGGCACGGTGAATTGCACCATCGACACCACCGCCACCGAGCATTCTCGGGTTGGCGGCATTAACAATAGCATCGACTTGCGCTGTGGTGATGTCGCCCTTAATCAGTGAGATAGTGTTCATCCGGTTGCCCTATTTAAATTAGTTTGAAATTGCTGAAACTCACTCGTTGACCACTTGAGGTTTTAGCTCAACAACGTTCCCCTCAGGATCATTAATATAGAGCGAACGCCCAAAACCCTGCGCACCGTAACGCTCGGCAAAATCCTCAGTCTGAATATCGTGCATATGCAGATATTGAAGGAGTTCAGCTTCTTCAAACGGTGCAAATTGCAGACAAAAGTGATCGACATTTCTGCCATCTTGGACTGGAGGTTTTCCACCCAGTTTACCCAACTCACTGTCTACCGTGACGATATCAATCAATGCCGTTCCTGCTCTGAGCTGCGTTAATCCCAATTCGGCGAGCTCCCTTTCTACTGGGCAACCGAGTATGTCTCGATAAAAGTACAACATGGCATCGAGGTTAGTGGTTCTTAAAACAATGTGATCGAGTGCTTTGATTTCGATGGGGTTGTTTTTAGGCATGCATTCCTCCTCTCTACTTGCTATTGAGAATAGCATATGGAGGAAGAGTGCTTGTATGTTAGTAAGGGAACTGGGCAGTAGTGATAAAATAGGGAGAGGAACGTAAAGCTGAACGTATTAACTGGCCAATGCGGAAACGGCCTGTTGTACGTTACTGAATTGGATTTTAATGATGCATCTCTGCGCCTGACTGAACTCATGAGACTGAATGAGTGTGGTGACTTCTTCGACAGACAGTGTTTTGTCTTCTGGGAACAGCACAATTTGCTTGGAACTACCGTACTGCAAGCCGAAGGTGTGACCCCGAGAGTCAATCACGTAGTCTTCTAGTCCCCATATGAGCGCTTGGCACTCTGTTTGTAAGTCCGAGTGCGAGTGCAGATAGATGAGCTCGTCATCGCCTTCCAGTTTCAATAAGCATGGCCACATTATGGTGTTTAGCGTCATTCTATTGTCTCGTTGTTCACTGACCTTAAAAGCCAGAATTTGGTGTTTTCAAAAACTCAACTTCTTCTGGCGTACTTTCTCTTCCCAATATTGCATTGCGATGTGGATAGCGTCCAAATTGGTCGATAATGGCTTTGTGTTGTAGCTCAAAAGCGTAGTTCTTTTCAAGTCCCGGAGCACGAAACAGTTTTTCCGCTTCGACATGGATGATACGAGATTCACTGTGCATGAACGGCATGTACAAGAAGCTACGCTGATCGTGATTAAGCGCTTTATGCAGACCGAGTCGAATGGCCTCTTGCGCTAATGAGAGCGCGAGTGGATCTTGTGCAAACGCTTTTGGAGTATTGCGGTACACATTGCGCGAAAACTGGTCGAGTACAATGATTTCTGCTAATCGTCCTTTTGCGCTGTCGCGCCAGCTAAATAGTTCGCAGCGAGCGGCTTGTTCTAGCAATGAGGAAAACCGAGATTCAATGAGTTTATCCAGTTCAGGGTTACTTTCGAACCAATGTTGAGGATTCAGTTCTTCAAACCAAAACTTAATGATCGACGGGTACATACTGTGTCCTTTTTTACCGAGAATCCCTAGCTGAGAGCCAGAACTATCAATTCTGGCTCTCCGTTTTATTATCGACCGTAAGTTTCTACGATGTAACGTTCAAAATCGTCACACATTTGCTGATCGGAGAGGGTGTTGCTCGCCAGTTCTTTACTACCGTCGACGACTTTAATCGCCGCATTAAGCGAAGCTATTGGAGCTCTCTCACGTATTGCAAGCGACTTGATTTTTCGCTGCTGAAGTTCCCACGCCTGCTCTGGTGACAGATTACACACATCCGCCAGGTACTTAGCGTTAAAGCCCTCGCCAGTCAGACTGACAATGGTTTCATTGTGCGACAAGTTGTTGCCTGCATGCCAGTAATGCTTGGCTAACAGAGGGCCAATTTCTGGGTTATCGGTCAGGTAGCCAAATTTATCTAAGAAGTAAGCTCGGGTCTGATACACCGCCATGTGCGCGAGTAGATAACCTTGATAAGCACAAGCGGCTTCGTCAGATAGCAGATGCGGAATTGCCATGAGTGGGCGAGGGCTGCATTCCAAACCAAGGATCTGCTTCTCACAATCACGTGCAAGCTTAGTGATGCGTTCTGGTGTTAATTCTTCATCGCTTAGCTGATAAAGCGCGCGCTCAAAATATGGCACAACTAAGATACTGCGCTCTTCATAGGCTTTGAACGGCTGACGGCTATTGATCATCGCTTGAATGATCTCATCTGGCACTGAGTTACCTTCATCATCCAGTGCGTACTGTTTTAGCCAATCTGCATCGGTCAGCAGACTGTCACAGAACATCGATTGAGTTTCTGCATAAGCCATCGAAGTCGGAGCAAACTCCTGTGAAAAACAAGGCGCATTCATTTTAACGTTGGCAAAGTGCGCAGCGTGACCGCCTTCGTGGAAAAGCGTGTTGATACCATCGTAGCCGCTGCCCACTTGGTCGGGTTTGGCGTTGCTGGTGAAGTTAACCTGTGCAGCAACCCACTCGCCTTGGTTGTAAAAAGAAGGGATAGGCCCATGGCAGAATCCGTTCGGGTATTTGCCTTTGCGATCGAGTAAGTCCAGAGTTAGCGTTGCGCCTGAGTAATCAATCTTCAGACGGCCAAACGATTCTACCCAGCGTCTCAGGGATTTCGAGAACGGTACGTATGGGTCAAGGTCACGCATGACGTCACCTGCGAATGAATAGATAAAGTTGTGGCCTGTCAGCGCATTGTGACCTTTCTCTTGCGCCAAGTTTTCTAAACTATTCAGGTGAGCATCTCGGGTGCGTTGTTCGAAATCTTCCAGAATATCGAACAGCTGCTCAGAGGTCATCTTCTCCGTTTTTTGTACTGAGTAATCAAAGAAGGTTGCATAACCGAGTGAACGCGCGAATTGATTACGGAGCTTGATCAACTCAATAAAGCCATTTTTCAGCAACCATTGCTCAAGGTTCAGTAACGCTTGATGAGCGGATTGACGCACTTCTTCATGAATATTGGTTCGAATGGTAGAACTCAATACTGGAAGTGAGCCTTCTGTTTGTTTGCCGTTCTCATCGGTAAACGTTTGTACGTGGTTCTGCTTTTTCTCAAATAGCTCTGCTTCAAAGGCAATTAATTGATTTTTCAATGCTTGCGCTTTTTCACCTTCGATCGCATGTGATTCAAACATCGCAAGCCAGCCTGACAAACCAGTGATGGTTTGCTGTTTTTCTTGCGGATCAGAAATTGAATCAGCGGCTTCAAGCTGTTGTTTGATCACTGTAATTTGTTCCGCGTTGCTTAAAAAGCTTGTCCATGCTGTTTGTGCCTTAGTCGAGCCATCATGGTCGTCGCTGATCCCCATGTAAGTTTCCCAAAAGAAATCTTCTTTAGTGCGATGAATAGCGAGATAGCGTTGATTGAGGTCGTTAAGGTAATCCGTTGCGGTCATTTTGATCCTTCAAATAGTTGAGTTATGTATACGGTTGATTATTACACGCTTGGATGCAAGAAAGGAGTAGGCGCGTTATTTACTGCCGTTTCAGTTCGTAAACGAGGTTTTACTATTCTTTTACATTTTAATGAGTTAGTGACTGATTTGTCCTTAAATTAACCGGAAAATCAAAACCTAATTGGCTAAACGGTGGACGGTTACGTGCTCAGTCTCGTCTTTGATCACGACATTTAGCATCAAAGTCATACAGAGATAGAGTTTACGTATATAGTCTATACACACTCTTTTTCAGCAACGATAAACAACATAAAAATGACAACGAAAACAATTACAACTCTATTCACACTAGGTTGGGTTTTGACAGGGTGCTCATCGGTCACATCACCACAAAAGGATTCCGTGAATAGTATTCAGGATAAATGTGCGCTGATTCTGAGTAGCCACGTATCGGAGGAGCAACGTTGGCAGGTTTACAATGACTTATTGCAACAGTACGCAACACATGCGGTACACAGTCAGGGGGATGGCGACCGATTCAATACTTTTATTCAGGCTGTGCAATGGGATGAAACCAGACAGTTAATGACGGAGTTGATTGAAGTGACCGATTGGGGATGCGCCAATGGCAACTACGTCGAAGAGATGGCGATGTTTATTGAAGAAGTGACAAAATAAACCGAGCGTTTGGCGCTCGGTTTTAGGGCTGTTTTTGCCGGAGTATGAACCGCTAGGTCAACAGTGGGATTACTCTTCAGGGTATTCACCCATGCCTTGAGTTTTACCTTCTGCTTTCCAATGCTCACCCGGATCAAACGCTTCATCGCATAAATCAATGGTGTAGCCCATTTCGGTAATTTCTTTCAAAGTGAGGTTGTCGGCAATTTTCGCAACTTCGCCGGCTTTGTTATGTAATTCCATGATGTTCCTCCGCTAGCTTCAGCTATTAGCCAAGTGACTTCAACGTGCTGATCCAAGTACATCGAAGTGCCTTTGGTTTAAGTATATATGCCAGACGTGATAATGATGTATAAAACCCTACTTTTTATGCATCTAATAAAACGATGATAAGAGCCAAGTATTCAAAGCTGCACGATGACGATAAAACTCAAGTGGTTATTCATTGGCAGTGTTTAAAATAAGCTCCGACAAACAGCGAATTTGCTGCGCGATGGGCTTCCCCGGCGCGGACTCACCTGCAGCGTTAAACCAAATGGTATTCAACCCTGCTTCCATCGCGGGGTAGATGTCTTTGCTCGGAACGTCACCAACCATGGTCAATTTGTTTTCGCTGACACCAAGCTTTTTCGCCACAGCTTGATAAAACTCGGCGCAGTTTTTTTTAATGCCAATATTAGAAAAACAGAAGTAACCACTGATGTATTGGTCTAAATCAACTCGCTGGAAAGCCTTCTGGACATCTTCCATAGCAGAGTCCGAAGCACTAGTGGCAATATAAATCTGATGCTCTTTGCAGAGCATTGCCAACGTTTCTTTGGCCTGTGGAATTGCCTCCACGGTGTTCCAGTCACACATCTTTCCTTGTGCGTGAGGGAAATCGACCATTAATGTGTTTCCCCAGTCGAATAGATAAATCATGTTTTAGTCTCCAGTCTTCCTGAACTGTACTTAATGAACTTTCTTAGATTTCCAGAGTGTAGATCTTGTCTGCGAAACGAACACCTCTGATTTCATAAGCATCCGGGATGACGTTCATTAAGGTAAAACCGCATTTTTCCAACACACGTTCAGAGGCGATATTCCCCTCAGTTACCGTAGCCGAAAACACATTGATCTGATGCTGCGTATGTGCCCAGCTTATTACGGTTTCGAGAGTTTCGGTGCCTAATTGTTTGCCATAAAACTCTGGCAGAAGCAAATAGCCGACTTCTGCGGTTCCTTTCTGAACAATAAACCCCGTAATACCTATCGGTTGCTTAGTGACGGAATCTTTTATCACTAAGCAAAGCCAGTGCTCGCTTTTCGTTGTCCACGTTGGTAAGCGTGAAGCGAACTTTTCTTTTAACTGCACCTCGTTGGGCGCATCGAAACAGAGAGAGATGATATCCCTATCGGTATGAAGACGGTGAAATAATGCCCAGTCGCTTTCTCCGATAGGGGTCATTATTGTTCTGGGAGTGGTTAAGTGAATCGACATACGCTTCCTATTTACATTGGTCCGGGTACTTTGCTTCCAAGTGCCGAAAATATTCTTTATATAGGGAACTTACTCCATCAAACTAAGTAAGTACTCGCAAGCCAGTTTGGGGTCGTCGGCATGACAGATAGCCGATACCAGTGCCAAACCGTGTACGCCGGTCGCGCTTAGCGCTGGGATGGTGGATTCGTTAATTCCGCCAATTGCGACGATTGGGAGCGATGTGGTATTGAGTGCCATTTTTAAACCATCTATGCCCCAGTGTTTTAGGGTATTAGTTTTGGTAGATGTTGCACAGATAGCGCTTAAGCCTATGTAATCGATCGGCAATGTGTCTACTTCGGCGAGCTGTTGTTCATCTTCGATGGATAAACCGAGGATCTTGTTTGGACCAATCAGTTCGCGCGCGATATGAGCTGGCATGTCTGATTGCCCGAGGTGCACGCCGTCAGCATCGACTGCAAGTGCAACATCAACTCGGTCATTGATTATCAAAGGTACGTTAGTATTTTTGAGGATATCTTTTACCGCTTGAGCCCGTTCGATGAAAGCACGTACGTCACCATGTTTCTCACGAACTTGCACCATGGTCACGCCACCTTCCACTGCTTTACTGACCACATGCTTGAGCGTGGCAAGATCTTGTTGGTCATCGGTGACCAAATACAAACGATAGGCGTTCATTTTGTTTCCTTTATGCCTCCAACTCTTCGTTATGAGCCGGAGGCATCGATGTAAAGTTGCTCTGTTGTTAGTCTTTAATGACGGTAATCTTGAGTCGTTTTGCCAGTGTTTGTTCATCAAGCTGATACAACTCGTCAAGCAAGGTTAATTGTAAGCTGCCCGGACCGCGCGCTTGTTCGGCGGCGATTTCACCCGCTACGCCAAGTACGGCAGCGGCGGCCAAACCTGTATCATCACCCACCGCGGCAAATGCGCCAGTGAGTGCCGATAACGTACAACCCATTCCCGTCACGTATGGCATCATTTCGTGACCATTGCTGAGTGTTACGGTCTGCGATTTTGTCACGATGTAATCTGTCTCGCCAGAAATCACAACGTTTGCACCATATTCTGCAACCAAAAACTCAGCCGCACCTAAAGCAGTATCGCTGCTATCCAGAGAATCGACCCCTTTGCTCTGAGCCTGTTCGCCAGCTAGGGCAATGATTTCCGACGCATTACCACGAATGATGAGTTTGTCTGCCAGACGTGCAATTTGACGTGACGTTTCGGTACGCAGTGTGCTGGCACCGCAGCCGACAGGGTCGAGGACAACGATTTTACCATTGGCATTGGCTTGTTCTACCGCGAAGCTCATTCGTGGTGTCCAATCGCTATCGAGTGTGCCAATGTTGATCACCAGCGCACCAGCAAATGACATCATTTCTGCCATCTCCTGTTTAGAGTGCGCCATGATTGGAGATGCGCCGACGGCTAGTAGAGCGTTTGCTGTGTTGTTCATTACCACGTAGTTAGTGATGTTCACAACCAAAGGCTTTTGTTGACGTATAGCGGTTAATGCTTGAGTGATTTGTTCAATTAACATGGGCTTCTCCAATTAATCTTGATGAGCATTCAAGCCTTGTTGCCAGAAAGCGACTTCCATACGTGTTGCTGTTTTGAATACCTGAATCAGGTTCTGGCCGCGCTGGCTGTTGATGTCGATTTCAGCTAAAAGCTCGTTAAAGTGCTCAGCACCATCTGCGACACCAGACTGGAACTCTTCTCCGCCATACAGGGTGATCCAACTTGCGTAAGGGTTACCTTCGATGAGGGTGTTTTCATCGTCCATCAACATTTTGCCAATAACGGCGTAGCCGATAGAGCAAGGTGCTAATGCGGCATACAGGTCAACCAAGTCACCGGTCATCCCCGCATCCAATACATAGCGCGTGTAGGCGACGGTGCCAAAATCTTCAGGTTCGTTTTCCAGGTCGGATTCAGTTAAACCCCATTGACCACAGTAAGTCACATGATGAGCGATTTCGGAATCCAATAAAGCATGAACGCTCGGTAGTGCGCGGCGCATGTCATACAAAGTCCGTGCTTTATAAATTGCTAATGCATAAGCGCGCGCGTATTGCTTGAGAAATAAAAAGTCCTGTTTCAAATAATGCAGAAAACAAGGCTGAGCGAGCGTACCTTGCGCTAATTGCTGAACGAAGAGGTGCTGTGTGTATTCCTGCCAGTCTTGACGGCAAGCGTCGATCAAATCTTGGTATTTCATAACGGGATCACCTCAGAATTAGTCAAAGCTAGGCACGTAATCTTTTGCTTTTGGCAGCGTTTCGATGATTTTTTGTGAGTACATGAATTCGGCGTAATCGTCGTAACGTTTTAGATCTACCGCAGATGGGCGAAGCGCGAAACGAGTCAAGGTGTCATTCCACGCGCGTTGGTTCAGCTCGTTGTTCAGCGTGTCTGGTGAGTAAGCCACAAACTCTTTCCAAGATTGTTTTGGATGGTTCACGATGTAAGTGGTGGCTTGCTCAAGCGCTTTGTTGAAGGCTTTAATCGCGTCTTTGTCATAGCTGTTTGCATTCGCGACAAACACAAGTTCGTCATACGCAGGCACGCCGTGTTCTTCTGGGAAGAAGGCTTTGGCTTGGTAACCTTCTAACGCAAGTTGGTTAGTTTCGAAGTTACGTAGACCACCCCAAATCGCATCCACATTGCCTGATGCCAGAGATGAAGATAGTGCCCAACCTACGTTGA
Organism: Vibrio sp. J1-1; assembly: GCF_021728395.1. GTDB lineage: Bacteria > Pseudomonadota > Gammaproteobacteria > Enterobacterales > Vibrionaceae > Vibrio. The sequence continues at coordinate 609,653 of NZ_JAKKCM010000001.1, forward strand.
TGATTTGCACGTCAGAAAACTTCACATTCTCTTGTGCCAACATGGTGCCGATGGTCGCTTCTTCGTTCCCTGCGATAGCAATACCAATCTTCTTGCCCTTTAGATCGGCAAGGCTGTCGTTCTTACCGTTGTCCAGCACCATCATGGTATTCAGCGGAGTTGCGATGAGCGTTGCTGAGCGGATAAGTGGTAAACCTGCGGCAACATCAATCGTCAGACTTGGTTGATATGAAATTGCCATATCCACTTTGCCAGCGGCGACCAGTTTAGGTGGCGTGCTTGGGTCGGCAGGCTCTTGAATATTGATTTGCAACCCTTGCTCTTTAAAGTAGCCACGCTCTTTTGCAATCACAATAGGGCCGTGGTTCGGGTTCACGAACCAATCCAACATCAACGTCAGTTCTTTTTCAGCCGCCAGTACATTAGTCGAGGCAATCGCAGTAAGTAGGGCCGCTGCACTCATTAGTTTGTTTTTATTCATGAGGTATCTTCCTTTTAGTAATCTCTATTTGTTGTATCTATTTGCTTTCCCAAGGGATGGCTTTTTTCAATAATTTGTCAGTAATGAAGTAGAGCGCGATGGACAGCACGGCGAGGATAAACAGCGCCGCAAACATCTCGTCGATGATCATGCGCGCGTTGGCTTGTAGCATCAGATAACCCAAACCTTCACTGGAACCGACCCATTCACCGACGACCGCACCAATCGGGGCGATAACGACCGCGACACGAATGCCAGAAGCCAATGTTGGTAGTGCCGCGGGTAATTGAATGTGGCGCAATAGTTGCCATTTCGAAGCGCCCATGGTTTTGGCCAAATCCAGGTATCCGGTTGGGGTATTGCGTAAACCGTCGTAACAACATGTCGTAACAGGGAAAAAGATGATGATCGCTGCCATCACGACTTTTGAAGCGATGCCGTAACCAAGCCAAAGCATCAGCACGGGTGCGATGGCAAATACCGGAATCGCTTGGCTTGCAATCAGAATGGGCAACAGCCAGCGTTTTAGCGGCTCGAACAGCAACATTTGCAGTGCAAACAACAAACCCATCGACAAACCGAACCCGAGACCTAATAAGATCTCCTGTGCGGTGACCCAGGTATGAGCGAGTAACACGTCGTAGCGGGACAACAATCTATTCAGCACATCAACAGGCGCAGGCAAAATGAAGCTGGGCATATTGAACACTACGACAATCAGTTGCCACAGACCTAAGATGACTGCTGTGCTGATCACCAAACGTAATACTGGATGGGTGACTCGCTCTTTTTTACTGATACGTGTCGAGACGGAGTTGTATTGAGTCATATCACTCATAATCTATCTCCAGTTGATCCAAAATCGCTTGTTGCAAAGCCGCGCATTCACTATCAAGAATTCGAGGGGGGAGAGATTGTGGTACCAGCAGATGCTTGGCCTGTGCTGGTGTGCCTTGCAGTACATACAGTTGGTGGGCAAGCCGGACAGCTTCTTGTGGATCGTGAGTAATTAGTACCACTGTCTTTTCTTTGAGCAGCGTGGCCGATAAGGTTTGCAGTTTATGACGAGTCACGGCATCGAGCGCAGAGAAGGGTTCGTCCATCAATACCAGAGGCTTGTCCTGCATTAAAGTGCGAGCAAGGGCAACACGCTGGCGCATACCTCCGGAAAGTTGTGCGGGTTTGGCATCTGCGTAGTCAGTTAATCCAACTTGTTTGAGTAATTGAATAGCGCGCTGCTTCTCACCTGCTGAATTTGAGTTGGCGTGAGAAAAGCGAGAACTCAAACAGACGTTGTCCAGCACATTGAGCCACGGAAGCAACAAATCTTGCTGTGCCATATACGCAATACGGTCGTGTATGGCTAGCCCATCGGTAGTCGTAAGTGCACCTTGCCACTCAACTTGGTCATCTAATAAGCCGGCTAGATAACGCAAAATGGTGGTTTTACCGCAGCCACTGCGCCCCAATAATACCGTCCACTGACCTGCGGGAATGGTCATATTCACCCCTGCCAGCGTGGGTGTCTGGCTGTCGTTGTATTGTAGACTGGCGTTACTCAGCTGGATACCAAGCGCATTAGCGTACATACGTGTGGCCTGCGAAGAAGTGGTGAACCGGGCCGTGACCTTTACCTACTTCCAGCTCATCAGCATGGGCGATCGCTTGAGAGATATACTGCTTACCTAAATGCACCGCTTTGTGCAGGTTATTGCCTTGTCCAAGGTAAGAAGCAATCGCCGAAGAAAGGGTACAGCCCGTACCGTGAGTATTCTTGGTGGGGAAACGCTTCGCGCTAATGAGTTCATAAGAGTCTTGCATGATCAGTAGATCGTTACTGTTTTCACTTTTCTCCAAGTGACCGCCTTTCAACAAGACTGCTTTTGCGCCGAGAGCACGCAAATTCGCAATCATCTCATTCATTTCGGCTTCGGATTCCGGTGCTGCTTTTCCGGTTAATGCTGCACCTTCAGGAAGATTAGGGGTGATGATGTCCGCGAGAGGGATGAGTTCTTCTTTTAGCGTGCTAATCGCGGAGTGCTCCAGCAATAAATCACCGCTGGTGGCGACCATTACCGGGTCAATGACCAGATGCTTCGGTTGGTATTGTTTAATCTTGTTCGCAACTACTTTGATGATGTTGGAATCGGCCAGCATGCCGACTTTAACCGCCACGATATTAAGATCAGTAAACACCGCATCGAGTTGGCTTTCTACGTGCTCAAGTGGGATAGGAAAAATGGCGGAAACGCCTTGAGTGTTTTGTGAAGTAATGGCGGTAATGACAGAGCAGGCAAAACTGCCTGTTGCAGACATGGCTTTAATGTCTGCCTGAATACCAGCGCCGCCACCGCTATCTGAACCAGCGATCGTCAAAACGATAGGCGTGCTTGAAGATGGCGTCTTGTGTGAATAAGGCTGTGATTGCTGCGTCATGGTCGCTCCTATTACAAGACGTATAGGAACTGACTTTGACCACGGTGGGCAGATCGATTTTCGTATCCGCTGCAGCGTGCCTAGTAAGTTAGGCGAAAGGCAAAGTACTCATAGTTCCCTACGTCAGTGCTAACTGAATCAGGTTCAACGGGTCTCGAATTTCGATCTCAGCCAACGCTTAATGCGTGGCCCCCCGACTATTTCGCTAGGATGATAGCAGGACAGTTCCTCAAGGGATACTTTTTTGAGTATTCACTTGTGTGTCGTGAGTGATAGAGTAAGGTTTAGTCTGTTTTGTAGCGCAAAATTTACCAGTGTAACTATCTGGTTTGTGTGCAAATACTGGAATATTAAATAAACAATCGTGGTCTCACTTAGCAAGGATTAGCACAAAAAAAGGTTAAAAAACTGTTAAAATTTGACGCATTGCCAATTTAACTTTACTGAATTAACAGTAAGTTATTTAACCTGAGCTTGGGATAAGGAAGTCAGCAACTATTTGATTATTTCGAGAACAGGTTAATTTGGAAGGCTAAGACGATCATCGAGCAAGGAGACTTCATGCTTAATTCTGTAACAGCGAAGTCAGTGATCGATCATGCTCTTTTTTTAGGAGCTGATTTCGCTGAGCTATTCGTTGAACATCATCAAACTAACACCGTCCAGATCGCATCTGGTGAGGTGGATAAGGTCAATTCCGGTATCGATTTTGGTATCGGTATTCGCCTCTTCTTCGGTCACAAAGTGCTTTATGGCTACACCAACAGCACTGACGAAGCGGAACTTAAACGCGTAACTTCATTGCTAGCCGCGAAAGACAAACGTAAGCAAATCGCATCAGCCGGTTCTCTTAATTTGAATCGCTATCCAGTTCAGCACAGTTGTCGTTTGCCACTTAGCAAAGACGCTAATCTGGATTCTAAAATCGCGTTCCTTTTAAAAGTTGACCAAGCGGCACGAGCAGAAAGTGAATACATCAGCCAGTTTATTGGTAGCGTGCTACAGCGAGAGCAAAAGGTAACGATCTTCAACTCAGAAGGTCTACACGTTGACGATACACGGCACTACATTCGCGTTGCAGGTAACACCGTTGCGCAAAAAGGTAATGAACAATCTTCTGGTATGGAAGGCCCGGGAGCATTGGCTGGCTGGGAATTTAGTGAACAACTGGATGCTAAAGAACTAGGCCAAACTATCGCACAACAAGCTTTGGTTAAGCTTGGCGCGGATGTGTGTCCATCTGGCGAAATGCCAGTCGTTATCGGTAATGGTTTTGGTGGTGTTATCTTCCACGAAGCGTGTGGTCACTTGCTTGAAACCACATCGGTTGCGAAGAAGGCGTCAGTATTCCACGACAAGATGGGCGAAATGATTGCTCATACTGCTGTGAGCGCGGTCGATGATGGCACCATGATTAATGAGTGGGGTTCAATTCATGTCGATGATGAAGGTATGTCTACTCAGCGCACTCAACTTATCAAAGATGGTAAGTTAACCAGCTTTATGGTCGACAAAATGGGCGCGATGAAAACGGGTTATGAGCCAACGGGGTCTGGCCGTCGCCAAAACTACAAGTTTGCTCCGACTTCTCGTATGCGTAACACCTTTATTGAAGAAGGTGAGCACTCACTCGATGATATGCTGGCGGGGGTTGAGCGTGGTATTTATGCCAAGAAAATGGGCGGCGGTTCTGTTCAGCCGGGTACGGGCGAGTTCAACTTTGCAGTACGTGAAGCTTATTTGATAGAAAACGGCAAAATTACAAAACCACTCAAAGCGGCAACGCTGATCAGTACGGGACCTAAAGTTCTGAAAGAAATCAGCATGGTGGGCAAGGATATGGCGCTTGCATCGGGTATGTGTGGGTCAGTGAGTGGTGCAGTACCAACAAGTGTGGGTCAACCTTCGCTGAAAGTAGATAACATTCTGGTAGGAGGTGGTAACTAATGAGCCAAGAACAACAACTTCTTAATGCCGTTGATTACGTCCTGTCAGAAGCCAAACGCCAAGGAGCAGAAGCGGATGTGATAGTTAATCGCAACAGCAGCTTCTCTCTCAAAGCGAACCAAGGCAAGCTGGATGAATACAAAGTAAGCTCGAGTCAGGTATTAGGTGTTCGAGTGGTGAAAGACGCGCGAGTGGCGACCAGCTACTCTGAGTCACTAGAACAACCAAGCTTAGATTTGATGCTGACTAATGCGTTGCAGAGCGCGCGCTTCTCCAAGCAAGATGAACATCAAACGATCAGCTGTGTAGACAGCAATATCACTACTGATGTTGAGGAAATTGCGCAGGAAGATCCCACGTCTGTTGATCAAAAAATCGAGCTTTCTTTGGCGCTTGAGCAAGGCGTGGTCAGCTTACCTCATGCTTCAAGCTCGCCATACAACGGTTACAGCGATGGTGAAACTCAGCTGATCATTGCCAATACACAAGGTACTCTATGTCAGCATTTTGAACGATCTTTCAACTGTTACGCCTACACGCTTTTTGAGAAAGACGGTAAGCAGTCGATGGCGGGTAAGATGTCAGTAGGGCGTCGTTTCGATGAGTTGAACTCTGCGTTTTGTATTGAAGAGGGTTACAACTTAGCCCGTGACTTGCTTGATGGCAGCCCGGTTAAGACAGGCAACTATCCAGCTATCTTCCATATCGATGCGCTAAGCAGTTTGTTCGGTGCATTCGGTAGTGCTTTTTCTGGTGTAAGTGCAGTGAAAGGGATTACACCACTGGGTAGCAAGCTCGGTCAAAGCGTTGCAAGTGATTTGATTACCTTTACTGACACCGCGTACATGGCAAATGGTATGGCGATTTGCGGATTTGATAGCGAAGGCTTTGCAACTCAGGACAATGTGTTAATTGATAATGGCCAGTTAAATACGTTGTTACACAACAGCCATACGGCAAGCTACTTAGGTGCTGTTTCAACCGCGAGTGCGGCTCGGGGAGCTAAATCAAGCTTAGATGTCGCCGCTAACCACAAAGTTATTGCTACGGGCAAGAGCAGTGTTGCGGAAGTTAAATCGGGTGAGTACCTTGAGCTTGTGGAGCTACAAGGCGTTCATTCTGGCGCAGATGCCGTCAGCGGTGATTTCTCGTTTGGCGCGAGCGGCTTCTTATGTCGCGATGGTCAACGTGTTCAACCTGTTCGCGGTATTACTGTCGCGGGTAACTTCTATAAGATGTTGCAAGAAGTAGAAGCAGTCGGAGATACACAGCTGAAGAATGACAGCCGTACCTTCTTCGCACCAGATGTGCGTTTTGCTCGCTTGAGTATCGGCGGAAAATAAGCCCATCATTAGAAATTCAGAAACAAAAAGAGGACTCCATTGAGTCCTCTTTCGTTTTTTAATCAGCAGTCAGCGAAGCACTAGAATTCGCGAATATCCAGTTCATTATGGATTAATACTACACACTGTGAAGCAAACAGCATTTTAGGACCAAGACTGATCTTTTCAGTACCAAGGCGTTTCAAACTGTTGAATGACTTCTTCGGCATTGGAATGTGGTCAGTCAACAAGAAGCAAGGGTTTGATCCTATTTCTGCGTCGCGAACGAATTCGCCTTTCTTATCCAGCATATAAAGCTGGTGGTCTTCGGCCAGTTCTTGAACCAAACGCTCGAAACTAACAGTACGGACAGTAATACCCGGCTCAACGTCGCGAAGCTGCTCTTTACCCATGCCAACTGATGCATCCAAAGCGCGAGCTACTGCTGCGATCAACGTCGACTCATGGAATCCACCAATATTAGTCATTTCATTAGATCGAATTGTCACCGTGCGGGAGTAATCTTTAGTGCTCTCAAGAACTAAATACACAACCACGTCTTCACGATGTGACTGCGCAACAAACATAGTGTTCATCATAGTGTGAGCAAGGATCTCGGTGTGTGCTTCCTGACCGACACCTTCGAGTAGTGCTTTGCTGGTGGTCGGTGCTGCACGAGCTCGTAAAACGAAAGAGCGCATGAATTTAGCCTCTATATCAAGAGTGAATGCGCGGAGTATATACTCAGACGACGCTTTGATGCGAGAATTATGAACTTACTTACAAAGCTTCGATTGTGGTGCCAATTCTCGTCGCTACAATAGGGATAACCCTTTAGGAGTGATATATGGAAATTAAAAAAATCAATAAAGAAGTCTATAAAAAGAAAGTAAACCTAGTTATTGGTGGCTTTGTCGTATTGCTTGCTGTCTCTTCATTAGCCTTCAGCTCTCTACTCATTAGTCTTTTTGGCAATACCAATATTCAACCGGAACAATCGACAGGTAACTTTCATTGGAATTTGATTGGTGTACTTCTGGCAATTGCTACGTCCCTCTCTTTACTAAACCAATTTAAAACTCATCCATACATGCAAGAGGTACTGTATGTTTGGAAGCTTAAGCAGATACACAATAAGATTTACCGCAAACTAAAAAATATTAAAGCAGCCGCGAGTTCTGATGATCTGCAAGCGTTGACCATTCTCAAGTTCTACTACACCACGCAAAGGCAAGTATTTGAGTTAGACAACAACACGCTAACCATGAGCAGCGTAAATAAAGAATTAGAAGCCATTGAAGAGATCGAAGCGAGTAAATCGCTCGTAATTGATATTACAAGCTTTGAACAGTCTTGGTTGGATACATATTGATTGCCTATTTGCTACCTGATATTAACAAATGAGTGCTAAAAATAAGCGTTTGAGTGAGATTTCATCACTCGGCGCTTTTTTTTTGAATTTTTTCTTCAAAAAGGGTTGCCAAGAAAAATCATCTCCCTATAATGCGCCTCCGTTGTCAGGGCAAAGCGGAAACGCAACAGCGATTGGCAATAAGGCGAATAAATACTTCTAAAAATTAATTTAAAAAGTGTTTGACACGAAAGATTAGTTCATTAGAATACGCCTCCGCTTTGAGAGAAAACTTCTCGCAAAGCAAGCTCTTTAACAATATAGACCTATCAATCTGTGTGGGCACTCGTTGATGATAATCCAATTAGATATTTCTCTTAAATAAAGAGGGGTATCAAATTAGGTTTCAATGAACTGAGTGACCAATCGAGATTAACTTGTTTAATCTTGGCACAGTCAATTCATTATCATTCTGTTGGAATGGTAATAGCTTTAAAATTACGTCTTACTTTCGAGTAAGAGCAGTTTTGAAGTCAGTATTCATTGAGCCGAACAAAATCTTAAATTGAAGAGTTTGATCATGGCTCAGATTGAACGCTGGCGGCAGGCCTAACACATGCAAGTCGAGCGGAAACGAGTTGTCTGAACCTTCGGGGAACGATAACGGCGTCGAGCGGCGGACGGGTGAGTAATGCCTAGGAAATTGCCCTGATGTGGGGGATAACCATTGGAAACGATGGCTAATACCGCATGATGCCTACGGGCCAAAGAGGGGGACCTTCGGGCCTC
>NZ_JAKKCM010000010.1 GCF_021728395.1 Vibrio sp. J1-1
AGTCAAAAAAGAAATCTAAGGAGAAAACCAAGTAGAAGCCAACGTGAAATTTTAGTCTAAAATAGACTTACTTAAGTGGATCACTTTTCAATGCAAATGGTGGATCAGATTTAAGTGCAAATTAACATATGAATTTCTTCATACGCCTTATCGGAATTTGGTGGCCCCTCGCAGACTTGAACTGCGGACCAATCGATTATGAGTCGACTGCTCTAACCACTGAGCTAAGGGGCCTGATAGGTCAACGATTATAGGGGAAGCGTTGCGAGGTGTCTAGATACCAACATGGCTAATTGCGCTTAGTTTTTATCCACTTAGCACAGTGGATAATAAAAAAGGTGACCTAGGGTCACCTTTTTTGATTTTTTAACGCAGATGAGCGCTGTACTTACTCGTCTAGGAAGCTGCGCAGAGTTTCTGAGCGGCTTGGGTGACGAAGTTTACGCAGTGCTTTTGCTTCGATCTGACGAATACGTTCACGAGTAACGTCGAACTGTTTACCTACCTCTTCTAGCGTGTGGTCGGTGTTCATATCGATACCAAAGCGCATGCGAAGTACTTTTGCTTCACGTGGCGTTAGACCTGCAAGCACGTCTTTTGTCGCGCCTTTCAAGCTTGTCGCTGTTGCAGAGTCCAATGGTAGCTCAAGCGTTGTATCTTCGATGAAATCACCTAGATGCGAATCTTCGTCGTCACCGATTGGTGTCTCCATTGAGATTGGCTCTTTCGCGATTTTCAGTACTTTACGAATCTTATCTTCTGGCATCTGCATGCGTTCTGCCAGTTCTTCTGGTAGTGGTTCACGACCCATCTCTTGTAGCATTTGACGAGAGATACGGTTTAGTTTGTTGATCGTTTCGATCATGTGAACCGGAATACGAATCGTACGAGCTTGGTCTGCGATTGAACGAGTGATTGCCTGACGGATCCACCACGTTGCGTATGTCGAGAACTTGTAACCACGACGATATTCGAACTTATCTACCGCTTTCATCAAGCCGATGTTACCTTCTTGGATTAGATCCAAGAATTGTAGACCACGGTTGGTGTATTTCTTCGCGATAGAAATTACCAGACGTAAGTTCGCCTCAACCATCTCTTTCTTCGCACGGCGAGCTTTTGCTTCACCGATAGACATACGACGGCTGATGTCTTTAACGTTTTGTACGCTCAGAGATGTCTCTTCTTCAATCATTTTTAGCTTAGTGATTGAACGACGGATCTCTTCTTCGTTACGTTTGATTTTCTCTGCGTATGGTTTGTCAGACGCTAGAACTTCATCTAACCAAGCATCGCTTGATTCGTTACCAGTGAACAGAGCGATGAACGATTTCTTCGGCATTTTGCCGTATTCAACGACTGACTTCATGATCAAACGCTCTTGAGTGCGAACGCGATCCATAGAAGTACGCAGCTCATTCACCAAGTGATCAAACTGTTTTGGTGTTAGACGGAATTCTTTGAACACGTCTAGCATCATTTCATTAGCAACGGTTGCTTTCGGGCTTTCGTAACCGTATTCATTGATTGCTAATTGTAGATTTTGGTATGTACTACGAAGCTGATTAAACTTCTCCAGAGCAAGTTCTGGATCGATACCAACATCTTCTTCAGAATCTTCTGAATCGTCTTCTTTGTCTTCGTCTTCATCATCATCAACGTCTGTGTTATCTTCATCTTCTAATTGAGATTCAGACAGCTCAGAACCGATGTGCGTTGCCGTAGGAGCAGCGGTATCGTCTGCATCTGGGTCTACAAAGCCAGAAATTAGGTCCGTAAGGCGAAGCTCTTCTGCTTGAACTTTATCAAACTGTTCAAGAATGTACGGGATCGTTCCTGGGTATTCAGCAACCGATGATTGAACTTGGTTAATACCTTCTTCAATACGTTTTGCGATGTCGATTTCGCCTTCGCGAGTCAGTAGTTCAACAGTGCCCATTTCACGCATGTACATACGTACTGGGTCTGTCGTACGACCAATCTCACTTTCTACGCTAGAAAGTGCAGCGGCTGCAGCTTCAGCTGCATCTTCATCGGTAATATTTGTGTCATCATTTAGTGCTAAATCATCAGCATCAGGAGCAGTTTCTACTACCTTAATGCCCATATCATTGATCATCTGAATGATGTCTTCTACCTGTTCTGAATCTACGATTTCAGCAGGTAGGTGGTCATTTACTTCGGCGTAGGTCAGATAGCCTTGTTCCTTGCCTTTAATAACAAGTGACTTTAGCTGTGACTGCGGATTTTGATCCATAGACGGTATCCAACTTCGTAATCTGGTGAAGGAATCAGTATGCGAAATGCAAACCACTAACTATAACAAATTAAATTGATGCTGACTAATTAAACAGGGTTACGCTTTTAAATCTAGCATAAGTGCTAGCAGCTCCCTTTTCTCTTCGGCTGATAAACCGACACTTCTTGCTTTGGCCTGCAGGTTTTCAATTTGTTTTTCAACACACTGGGCGATAATTTTGTCCAATGAGTCTAAAAAAATTTCTTCTTGGTTGTCTTCATCGAGTGGAATGTCCCAACTCGCAAGACGAGACAGAAGTGCCTCATTTTGGCTATTTCGCCAGTGCTCTAATAATTGGCCTGTGTTTATATGGGGATGCGGCTGGCATTTATCAAGCACATCTACAAATAAACTGAGGCCAGGTATGGATAAATCTCTCACTGTGGAAAGGTCCGGTACCATTTGAGCATAGCTCGGATTTTGAATAAGTAGAGCAATAACCTCACGCATTGGAGTCCGTTTGATCTCTTTGTGCGGTTGAGGTCGAGTATCGTTCACTTTTTTACGTGATTGACGCAGACGGTTGTCAAAGCCTGTGCGTTCATCAAGTAGTTTTTCGAGTAGCTCCTGAAAGTATGGATCAGGAATCTTGTCTATCAAGGCACTAGCATAAGCTCTGAGTGCTGATTTACCCTCATTATTGCCCAAGTTTATTTGGTGCAACTCGATGAGGTTATCAAACAGGTAGCTCGATAGTGGTGTTGCTTGCTCAATTTGCTGCTCGAAGGCCGCTTTGCCGTATTTGCGAACATAGCTATCTGGGTCTTCACCATCTGGTAAGAACAAAAATTTCAATGTGTTACCAGTTTTCAAGTACTGAAGAGCGTTTTCCAGTGCTCGCCAAGCGGCTTCTTTACCTGCTCGGTCTCCATCGTAGCAACACACCACCGTGTTGGTTTGGCGAAACAGCATTTGAATATGATCGCCAGTGGTTGAGGTGCCTAATGAAGCGACAGAGTAATCGACGCCATATTGCGCTAAAGCAACAACGTCCATATAACCTTCAACCACTAAAACTAGTGACGGCTCTCGGTATGCCTGCAGCACTTCGTAAAGGCCGTAAAGCTCTTTACCTTTATGGAAGATCGGCGTTTCCGGGGAGTTTAGGTACTTCGGTGTGCCGTCGCCTAGCACTCGGCCACCAAATCCAATAACTCGACCGCGGCGGTCGCGAATCGGAAACATCACACGCCCACGGAATCGGTCGTAGCGATTTCCTTTGTCGTTCTCAATCAACATGCCACCAGATACGAGCATGTCTTGAGCGTCTTTCTGCTGACCGAAGTTCTTACGAACTAAATCCCATTCGTCAGCCACGTAACCGATGCCAAACTTCTGAACGATTTCGCCAGATAAGCCACGATCTTTAAGATACTCAATAGCAACTTTGTTTGCTGGTTGCTTTAGTTGATTACGATAGAACTGAGCGATGCTACCCATTAAATCGTAAAGGTTACGTTTCTCGCTGCTGCTGGCTTGTGGACCAGATTTAAACTGACCACCGCCACTGCGCTGTTCACGTGGAACATCCAGGCCTAAATATGAGGCAAGCTCTTCGATGGCTTCCACAAAGTCCAGGCGTTCAAACTCCATGATGAAGTCAATAGCGTTACCATGAGCACCACAACCAAAACAGTGGTAAAACTGTTTTTCCTGGCTAACGCTAAAAGAGGGCGTTTTCTCGTTGTGGAATGGGCAACAAGCGCCGTAGTTTTTACCTTTTTTCTTAAGTTTCACGCGCGCGTCGACGATATCGACAATATCAAGCCGAGCTAGAAGGTCATCGATAAAATTGCGTGGGATGTGTCCAGCCATAAAACCTAACAAAAAAGAAAAATCATGATTGGTGTGAATGAATTACTGAGAAAGCGTGTGTGCGACTTTGAGTTATTTCATTCAGATACAAACAAGCCGTGCGTTCCAAAGGATAGCACGGCTTGCTGCAATTGGGTGGGGTGTTAAGCCAATTTAGCGCGAACCAAACCGCTTACTTTACCCATATCTGCACGCCCTTGAATTTGCGGTTTCAAAACGCCCATTACTTTACCCATGTCTTGCATGCCAGCTGCACCAGATTCTGCAATCGCGTTCTCGATAAGAGTCGCAACTTCATCGTCTGTCAGTGGTTGAGGCATAAAGTCCTCAAGAACCGTAATTTCTGCTTGTTCCGCATCAGCAAGATCTTGACGACCCGCTGCTTCGTACTGCGTAACAGAGTCGCGACGTTGTTTAACCATCTTAGTCAATACCGCAATAATGTCGTCGTCGTTCAGAGTAATCTGTTCGTCAACTTCACGTTGCTTAATTGCTGCTAAGGCTAAACGAATAGTACCAAGGCGCAATTTGTCCTTGGCTTTCATCGCTAATTTTTGCTCTTCTTTGAGTTGATCAATCAGAGCCATAACTAAATTCCTCTACGGAGCTCAGTTATTAGTACAGGCGAACGCGACGAGCGTTTTCGCGAGCTAGCTTCTTAGCGTGACGCTTTTGAGCTGCTGCTTTAGCGCGTTTGCGAACTGTAGTTGGTTTTTCGTAGTGCTCACGACGACGCACTTCAGAAAGGATACCTGCTTTTTCGCAAGAGCGCTTAAAACGACGTAGAGCAACGTCGAACGGTTCGTTTTCACGTACTTTAACTACTGGCATATGCCTTTCACCTCAGGGGTTATTCGTTAATGCTGGCATTCAACAGACCAAATCACAAATATTTGGTCACTTACCAGCTGATCAAAAATGGTGCGGAATTTTAATCCGATCACAACTGCTTTGTAAAGCATTTTGTCGATTATTGTCTGTACAAAATTTGTTTGCAGCACCAAGGCAAGGTAATATGACGCCCAAATTTCCTCTATATAGAAAGCATACTGAGATAACCATGCGCATTATTGGTATTGAAACCTCTTGTGACGAGACTGGCATCGCGATTTATGACGATGAAAAGGGTTTATTGTCACACAAGCTTTACAGCCAAGTAAAACTTCACGCAGATTATGGTGGTGTGGTGCCTGAGTTGGCTTCACGTGACCATGTGAAGAAAACCATTCCTCTTATTAAAGAGGCATTAAAAGAAGCCAACCTGACTTCAAAAGACATTGATGGCGTGGCGTACACCGCAGGTCCAGGTTTGGTTGGGGCATTATTGGTTGGCGCAACCATTGGTCGCAGTATCGCTTACGCTTGGGGTGTGCCTGCGGTGCCTGTTCATCATATGGAAGGCCATTTACTGGCGCCAATGCTGGAAGACAACCCACCGCCGTTTCCGTTTGTAGCGGTATTGGTGTCTGGTGGTCACTCTATGATGGTGGAAGTGAAAGGCATTGGTGAGTACCAAATTCTTGGTGAATCAATTGATGACGCAGCCGGTGAGGCCTTTGATAAGACCGCGAAGTTGATGGGGTTGGATTACCCTGGTGGTCCGCTGCTATCAAAGTTGGCTGAAAAAGGCACGCCGGGGCGCTTTAAATTCCCACGTCCAATGACAGATCGCCCGGGTCTCGACATGAGCTTCTCTGGACTGAAGACATTCACTGCGAATACTATTGCGGCCAATGGCGATGATGAACAGACTCGCGCAGATATTGCACTGGCATTTGAAGAAGCGGTCTGTGCGACGTTGGCGATCAAGTGTAAGCGCGCACTGGATCAGACTGGTATGAAGCGTATTGTTATCGCGGGTGGAGTGAGTGCCAACCGTCGTCTACGTGCAGAACTGGAAAAGCTGGCGAAGAAAGTTGGTGGTGAAGTTTACTACCCACGTACAGAGTTTTGTACCGACAATGGCGCAATGATCGCTTATGCGGGTATGCAGCGTCTGAAAAACGGTGAAGTATCGGATTTGTCTGTCGAAGCACGTCCTCGTTGGCCGATCGATCAACTAACACCGATAGCGTAAGCGTATTTATCTTGTACAGGCCTCTATTAATAGAGGCCTTTGTTTTTGATAACAAGAGCACATCAATAGCAGGTGGTTGTTTTCCGCAATAACCTCGCGACGCTTGGTTCATTGGCAACATCAGGTAGAAAAAGAATTAATGGATATCGCAATGAATAAATTTGAAATTGAAGGTCAGCAACTTGCCTATCTAGATCAAGGTAAAGGGCCAGTACTGCTGTTTGGTCACAGCTATTTGTGGGATAGCCAAATGTGGGCACCGCAGGTTGAAGTTCTGAGCCAGTTTTATCGCTGTATCGTGCCTGACTTATGGGCGCACGGGGAGTCAGATGCTGCGCCTGCATCGACTCGTTCGCTTGTCGATTATGCGCAACAAATGTTGGCGTTGATGGATCACCTGCAAGTAGAAGAGTTTTCCATTGTTGGTTTATCTGTTGGTGGCATGTGGGGAGCTGAATTAACTGCTCAAGCGCCTCAGCGTGTGAAGTCACTGGTACTGATGGATACTTTTATTGGCTGGGAGCCAGAAGTCACACACAAGAAGTACTTTGCAATGCTGGATACCATCGATCAAGTTCAATCGGTGCCAGAGCCTATTGTCGAAGCGGTTGCGCCTTTGTTCTTTGCGAATAATGTTGACCAAGCGAACCCAGAATTAATTGCGTCATTTAAGCAAAGCTTACAAGCAATGCAAGGTGAGCGTGCGGTTGAAGTGGCACGAATTGGCCGAATGGTCTTCGGTCGACGTGACGTGATTGAAGATTCAGAGAAGTTTGCATTGCCGACGTTAATTGCAGTCGGCCGTGAAGATAAGCCTCGCCCGGTGTTCGAATCTTATTTGATGAATGATTGTATTACAGGCAGTGAACTGGTTGAAATCCCAGAAGCGGGTCACATCAGCTCGCTTGAACAGCCCGAATTCGTCAATCAGATGTTGTTGAACTTTTTAAATAAAGTTTACTCTTAAAGCTGCACTAAACAGAAACTCGGCACTAGGCCGAGTTTTTTTCTGTCAGTTTCTTTTGCCCGATTTTAGGCTCTTCGCCGGACAATAAACGTCGGATGTTCTGGTGATGTTTAAATACGATCAGACAACACAGCATCGCAACAGGTAAAGTGTACTGTGGCTTGAACATCCAGGTATAAAAAGGCGTCAGCAATACCGTGACCAGAGCTGCAAGGGAAGAGTAGCGGAATATGACCGCAACGCAGAGCCAGGTCAGCATCACCAAAACCGTAAGGTCGAGCCCAATTGGCGCGATTGCCCCGAAGGCTGTGGCAACGCCTTTTCCGCCTTTGAAATGGAAGAAAATAGGGTACATATGGCCAAGGCATGCAGCGATAGCAATGACACCCAGGATGATCGGGTTAATCCCAAGGAAGTAGCCTCCCCAAACCGGAATGGTGCCCTTTAGCATGTCACACAGCAGGACTGAGAGAGCAGCACCTTTACCGCCAATGCGTAATACATTGGTCGCGCCTGGGTTATTGGAGCCAACTTTACGTGGATCTGGCAATTTTAAGAGACGACAAATCAAAACCGCACTGGAAATAGAACCCAGTAAATAGGCGGCCATCGTCATTATCAGTGCCAGTGCGTCCATAGAAGTCCTTGATGGATTGGAATTTAATGCTCAGTTCTAGCGTAGTTGTTATCATAGCGTGAATCTGCTGCTAGCAGAAACACTCTCTACGAAGGAGCTTGCATTATGTGAGTTCCTGTATATAAAGGTGTTTTGCAGTTTTTATACCTAAGCAACTTTATCCTGACCCGATTATAAGTGGCTTAGGTATAGAATATTACGATCAAATTACCCTCAATGGGTATCCGACCTCTGAAATAGAAGGACATAAGATGGCTCTGGATAAAGTGTTTATTGAACAATTAGAAGTGATCACCACGATTGGCGTGTACGATTGGGAACAGCAAATTAAACAAAAGCTGGTACTTGATATCGAAATGGCGCACGACAATAAGCCAGCAGGCAAAAGTGATGATGTTCAAGATGCATTAGATTACTCGCAAGTGAGTGAAGCGGTATTAAACCACATAGAGAACGGCCGTTTTTTACTGGTAGAACGTGTGGCGGAAGAAATCGCAGAGTTGATCATGCAACGTTTCTCGGTGCCTTGGATTAAAATTCGCTTGGCAAAACCAGGCGCGGTTCCACAAGCTCGCTCTGTTGGCGTGGTAATCGAGCGAGGTCAGGCATGATCACCGCTTATATCGGTGTCGGTACGAATATAGACAGAAAGCAGCATGCGAAAGTTGCTTACAACGAGCTGCAACAGCTTGGAGAAGATCTTCTTGTATCCCCGATATATGAATGTGAGCCAATTGGTTTCAGCAGCCAGAATTTCTACAACTTTGTGATTGCTCTGCGTACAACTTTATCATTAGAAGAGTTGAGTCGTTGCCTCCGTGAGATTGAATTTAAGTGGGGGCGAGAAGAAAATGCGCAAAAGTATCAGGATCGAACACTGGATCTGGATATAGTGTTGTTTGGTGAGATCATCTCCAAGCAAAAGCCCGAACTGCCTCGCAGTGATATCTACAAATATCCTTTTGTCACAAAGCCTTTGTATGATCTCAAACCACATTTGGTTATTCCTGGTGATGGACGCACGGTCGCGGATGTTTGGTACGCGATGCAACCAGTTGATTCTCTCAAGCCAGTTTCTTTTTCACTTTAAATTTGAGTTGTTTACATGAGTTATTTGGAAGCCTTTATTTTGGCTCTGATTCAGGGTCTGACGGAGTTTTTGCCGATTTCCAGCTCCGCACACTTGATCCTGCCTTCCGCTATTCTTGGTTGGGAAGACCAAGGTCTTGCATTTGATGTCGCTGTCCACGTCGGAACCTTGATGGCTGTAATGATCTATTTCCGTTATGAAGTGATCACGTTATTTCGGGCGTTGTTTGCCTCTATCTTTAAGGGGGACCGTGGTAAAGAAGCGAAACTGGTGTGGATGATAGTGCTGGCCACGATTCCAGCCTGTGTGTTTGGTTTACTGATGAAAGATATCATCGAAGTTTACTTACGCAGTGCATATGTGATCGCAACGACGACGATAGTGTTTGGTTTATTGTTGTGGTGGGCGGATAAAAACGCCGAACAAGTGGCAAACGAATACCAGACTGGTTGGAAGAAAGCGCTATTTATTGGTATCGCTCAAGCACTAGCGATGATTCCGGGGACCTCTCGCTCTGGTGCCACTATTACCGCAGCGCTGTACCTTGGTTTTACTCGTGAGGCTGCCGCACGTTTCTCATTCCTGATGTCGATTCCAATCATCGCGCTTGCTGGTAGCTACCTCGGTATGAAGTTGGTTACCAGTGGCGAACCAGTGCACATTGGGTTTTTACTGACGGGTATCGTGACATCTTTTGTGAGTGCGTACATTTGTATCCACTTCTTCCTAAAGATGATTTCACGTATGGGGATGACACCATTCGTCATTTACCGTCTCATTCTGGGTGTGGGCCTATTTGCTTTCTTACTTAGTGCCTAATCCTTATTTAATAAAACGCCCGTTCCATGTTGAGCGGGCGTTTTTGTTTGGTCGCTATTTATTAAGCGCGATTCTTACCGCTTCAATCCGTCTCTTTTCTTGTTCATCTCGAATCGCTGGCCCTTTAAATCCGTCCTGAATGATAGCCTGAACATCCACCGCCGCTGCGGCTTCATATGCTCGGGTAAAAATCTCAGCTTGAGGATAAGGCTGATCTTCTAATCCTTTTCGGCCCGCATGATCAGCCTGACAACAAATTAAGATGTCTTCTAAGCGCTCAGCCTTACGCCAAACGTCGAACTTGTTGAGTATTTTGATGATGGTTTGCGGCTTTAACTCGGCGGCTCGATGGATATTAGAGTGCTGTTCACAGACCATCAAAGCCAAATCACGAAACTCATTGGGAACACGGACACGTTCACACAGTTTCTTTATCAGTTTGAGGCCAGTATGGCAGTGCATTTTATGGCTTGGCCATTCACTCTTTGGCGTCACCCCTTTACCGAGATCATGCACTTGTGCCGCAAAACGTACCGGTAGGGAAGCGCTGAGTTTCGCCGATTGTTCTGTAACCATTAAGGTGTGAATTCCGGTATCAATTTCAGGGTGCCATTTCTCAGGTTGAGGCACGCCAAACAGTGCATCTATTTCTGGCAGGACAACCGCCAGTGCACCGCAATCGCGTAGCACAGAGAGAAAGACGTCGGGACGAGGCGAAGACAAAGACTTATGCCATTCCTGCCACACCCGTTCTGGTGTCAGTGTATCGAGTTCCCCGGATGCAGACATATCACGCATCAACTGCATGGTTTCGTCTGCTACCTTAAACCCCAATGGTGCGAGTTTGGCAGCGAAGCGCGCGACACGCAAAACTCGAAGAGGATCTTCGATAAACGCATCAGAGACGTGGCGTAAGAGGCGGTTGTTGAGATCGTCCTGACCGCCATAGGGATCGTACAGCTTGCCTTGGTCATCCATTGCCATGGCGTTGATGGTTAGGTCCCGACGAATCAAATCTTCTTCCAAGGTGACGCTTTGATCGAAGAAGCACTCAAAACCGGTGTAACCCGAGCCTGATTTTCTCTCTGTTCGTGCTAGCGCATGTTCTTCTTTGGTTTGAGGATGAAGAAAAACGGGGAAGTCCTTGCCAACGGCCGTATACCCCAGCTCAAGCATCATTTCAGGGGTGGCACCAACCACCACCCAATCATTGTCATAGTGATCAATTCCAAGCAATTGATCCCGGACTGCACCACCTACTAAGTAAACTTGCACGAACAACCTCTTAATTTACTGATATGTCGTTGGACATTGTAGCAAGCAATGGTACTTTTCTTTACTCCCAATAGAAGATGCATCTATGTTTAGTAGGTATCTGATTCAAAGTGGGCGGGTTTTTAGCTGGAGATCCTATGTATAAGGACTTTTTTGGGTTTGTAGAGCAACCTTTTTCGATTGTTCCAAACTCTCGTTATTTGTATCTGAGCCAACGTCATAAAGAAGCGATCACGCACCTCAAAGCTGGATTGGGTGATGGGGGCGGGTTTGCCATGTTGACAGGCGAGGTAGGGACGGGGAAAACCACCGTTGCGAAAGCCATGTTGGCCAACTTGGACGAGACCACCAAAGCGGGTTTGATCCTTAATCCAACTTTTTCTACTCGAGATCTTCTGGAGGCGATTTGTGATGAATTTAAAATTGTCTATCCGCAAGATGCGACGTTAAAACAGTTAAACCAAGTCATTCATCAATACCTGTTGCATAACCATAATGCTGGCTGGCAAACCTTGTTGGTTATTGATGAAGCGCAGCACCTAGTCGCCGATGTGTTAGAGCAGCTTCGCTTGCTGACTAATTTAGAAACAGAAACCCGAAAGCTGCTTAAAGTCCTTTTGGTTGGTCAGCCCGAGTTACAACGATTATTACAAACCACCCAGCTACGCCAGCTTGCTCAGCGAATTACCGGACGTTACCACCTCTTGCCTTTGGATGAAAAAGAAACCGAGGATTATATTGCGTTTCGACTCCATACTGCTGGGGGCAATCAACAGCTATTTAATCGTAGTTCGACCAAACTGATAGCCAAGTACAGTCATGGTATTCCTAGGTTGATTAACCTCATTTGCGATAAAGCTCTTAACATGAGTTATCACCAAGGCAGTGCTGTTGTGGACAAACAGACCGTTTTACGCGCCTGTGAAGAGGTCATGCAATTTCAGGCCGATATTTATCAGCAAGATAACAAGCCAGGACAAATGGTAGCTCGTCGCCAGTTTAGCTGGCCTGCTTGGGGAACCGCAGCCATTGGAGTCGCTGCCGCGCTTGGTGTCGGTTGGGCGGTCATTAATCATATGCCGATGAAGCCGATTTCCCAGTTTGTCGAAGAGACCGTTGCCATCAGTGCTCCTGAGCCAGTTGAGCCAGTCGTCGTGCACGATCAGCTAAGTAATGAGCAACGTGAGTTATTGCTTTCACAAAAACAATCGAACCTTGCTGTGAACGACCTGTATAAATTGTGGGGCTATCGAGCTTCGGTGCGCGATAACCTCTGCTTATCAGAGGCACAATCGACCATGGTTTGTGAAAGGAAAATGGCGACATGGCCACTGTTGATGAAGCAAAATAGACCCGTAATCTTGGAGCTGAATTATCAAGGCGATATCGGCTATGTGATTCTCTATGCGGTAGGGAACGATAAAGTCGAAGTACTTAACGGTAAGCAGCGTTTACGCCTTCCTCTCTCCTGGTTAAAACCGATGTGGCAGGGAAATATCATCGAGCTGTGGCAATCACCGCTTAAAGAAACGTTGCGGTTAGATATGGAAGGGCCTGCTATTGAAGTTTTAGACCAGCTACTGGCTGAGGCGGTCAGCGAATTGCCTTTAGGCACCTCCATTTTTGATTCGGAAATGAAAGAACGCGTCGAACTGTTCCAACGCTGGCAAGGTATTGGTGTTGACGGCATAGCGGGTCAGCGAACGCTAGAGCGATTACAACAGAATGTGCAGCCTAACGCGCCAACTCTGGCAAGCATAGATAAGGAGGATGTGTAATGTCTTTAGCCAAGCATGCAAGCCTACTGCTTTTGCCTATTGGTGTGTCTGCCCTTGGCACAGCCTGGTATCTGGAAAAGCTGACTCCCAAAACTCAAGCAGCAACGCCAGTGGCTGTTGCGGAGGTTGTACAGCCGTTTGAGGTATTAGACTACCCGGAAATCAACCAATTGGCGCAACTGCCAAGAGAATGGCCAAGTGCAGAGATATCCGGTGAGATAGGGACCTATTTACAACCTGAAGAGTATGCGAGCAGTAGTCGAGGTGCAGATTCGCCAGTGGCTCAAAATCAAACTAGCGATGATGATTTAGACTTCTCGTTAGATGATATTGATTTATCTTCACTGTCGCCGGATTTGGCAATGAAGGTGGAGAGCGCACTATCCAAGAGTGGAGGTGCAACGTCACAGCGCTCAGATCCAGTCAACGATTTGGAGGGAAATGCTCAGCAGTGGCAGGGTCGTCTTCCAGCACTCAACTTACAAACACACATGTACGCCAGTGATGACCAACGACGTTGGGTGAAAATTAATAATGTCGAATATCACCAAGGGGATGTGGTGGATGGTCAGGTCACACTGAAAGAGATCCAGCCTCAATCGGTGATCGTTGAGTTTCAGGGAGAGCAGATCCGAATTCCGGCACTTTATGAGTGGAAAGGTTAACCTAGTTCAAATAAGCAAAAGGCCACAACAATGTGGCCTTTTTAGTATTCAATGTTAAGTGAGCGATTATGCCCAGCCAGCTGGAGAACGCTTCTTGCGTGGCACTAGGTGAGGCAATACCAAACCAAACAGCAGACCCAAGCCAGCAACGCCACCACCGTAGGTAAAGTACTTCAGCAGCATGTCATCTTTTTGCGTATCAAGCTTAGCGCGCAGCTCACGGTTTTCCGTTTCAACGGATGTCAGTTGATCGCTGATCTCAGAGTATTTGTTCTCAAGATCTGAAATTTGTTGATTCCGCGTTTCTAGTGAGGTCACAAGGCCCGCTTTCTCTGTGTCTGAAGTCTGACGTGCATTAGCCAGTTGTTCTTTCACTTCAGCAAGCTCTTTTTCAATACGAGGTAAGCGAATCGCCATGCTTTCTTTGTTGGTAACAAATTTGCTTTGCACCCAGCCAGTACGGCCTCGGGAGTCACGAACTTGTGTATAGCCGGTCTCTTTATTCGCGCTTATTAGTTGCACTTGAGAGCCTGCGTCGACACTACCAATAATTCGGTAAGTGTTGTTTGGACCTGAGTGCATAAAAGTGAATAGGTCATCAGAAATATAACGGTTTGCAGCTAGGGCCGTTGGCGCTGCTAGCAAAGTAAACAAAACCGTGATGATTAGTTTTTTCACAGTAAATCCCTTAACGATTTTTCTTGGATACAGCGTTGGCACCGAATTATTGGAGCCGGAATTAGACGAATAGTATGCAGTTTCAAACTTTGGTGCAACAAAGAAGGGAGGCAAAGCCTCCCTTTCTGTGCGTTTGAGTCAATAATGACAAAGCGCTTACATTCTATTGACGGGTGTCTTAATTAAGCAAACATTGCTTGGATGCCGTAGAAGAATACTACTGCCAATAGCGCGCCAGCTGGTAGCGTCACAATCCACGATGCAACGATGTTACGAACGACGCCTAGGTTTAGTGCTGCAATACCGCGAGCAAAACCTACGCCTAGAACCGCACCAACCAGCGTTTGAGTGGTTGAAATTGGTAGGCCTGTACCAGATGCTAGAACAACCGTACATGCCGTCGCTAACTGTGCTGCAAAACCACGGCTTGGTGTTAGCTCAGTAATACCTGTACCAACAGTTGCCATTACTTTATGGCCCAAAGTCGCAAGACCCACAACAATACCGATACCACCTAATGGAAGAATCCACCATGCGATTGTGCTTTTAGATGTGATTTCACCCATGTGCTCAACCGTTGAGACTACCGCTGAAAGAGGGCCAATCGCGTTTGCTACGTCGTTTGAACCGTGTGCAAATGCCATTGCACAAGCAGTGATTACCATTAGCACACTGAAGATGCCTTCAACACCAGAGAAGCTGTGGTCATCTTCACGGTTGGCAAATTTCTTCTGAATGTAGAAGTAACCGCCAGCCATCACAATCGCTGATACAGCAGCTGCCCACACCCAAGCTTCACCATTGGTCAGGTGAAGACCAACGTGCTTAAGACCTTTTTTGATGGTGACCAGTGCAATCACCATTGTGGTGATAAACATGTAAACAGGCACAAAACGTTTTGCATTAAATAGCGGATTTTCGGTATCAAAAATCAGTCGTTGTGCGCTGACAAAAATCACGTATGCAAAAAAGCCGGAGATAACTGGTGTAATGATCCAACTACCAACAATGCCCTGAACACTTGCCCAGTCCACCGCTTCTGTACCCACAGATACACACGCAAAACCGATGATAGCACCGATGATTGAGTGAGTGGTTGATACTGGCCAGCCCATGTAAGACGCTAGCAGTAGCCATGTACCAGCTGCAAGTAGCGCTGACATCATACCGTAGACAAGAACGTCAGGTTGGTGAGCAAATAGAGATGTTTCGATAACACCTTTACGGATAGTGTCGGTTACTTCACCGCCTGCAAGATAAGCACCTGCAAATTCAAAGATCATCGCAATGATGATGGCTTGTTTTACGGTTAGCGCTTTTGAACCTACCGATGTACCCATCGCATTAGCAACGTCGTTCGCGCCAATACCAATCGCCATCATCAAACCAAAAATCGCTGCAACAATAATCAGGACAGTGCCGTAGTTCGCAAGGATATCCATCGTAATACCTAGTTGTTTTATAACAAGCGGAACAAAATTTTACGCGCACCAAATCGAAAGACGATGAAAACAGTCATAGTCCTTATGATGCGTGTGTATTATGCTCTTCGTTATGTCGTTAACTTATGTTTTAAGATCGAGATAGCATGACTTCCAAACGAGCACCTACGCGCTGCGCTTGGTCGGCAATACCACCTACCCATTCAAGAATCTTATACAAGAACATGACATCGATAGGGTTCATGTCAGATTCAATCGCCATCAATTGTTGGCGAAGTTCAATCTGCATAGCATCGGTATCATCTTCGATGACGTCTAACTGATGAATCATTTCAGCAACGAGTGTTACTTCACGGCCTTTAAAACCAGTTTCTAATAGTTCATCAAGTTCATTAATTACCTTTTGCGCCTGATTAGCCGCGTCAAGACAACGTTGAACGTAAGCGAGGAAATTTGGCTGGAGAGCCTCAGGAATGACAAGTTGACGACCATATACACGGCCAGCAATGTCTTTCGCCAAGTTGGCAAGTTTGTCTTGTTGAGTCAGAAGCTCAAGCATGTCAGTACGGTCTACTGGCATAAACAAACCGCGAGGCAGTTTTAGACGGATTTCACGTTTCAGAACATCCGCTTCTTTCTCAAGGTGAGAAATTTGAGCACGGATCTCTGCTGCTTTTTCCCAGTCTCCCTTTGAAGAAACTTCAAAGAACTTCACCAGGTGTGAACAACATTCGTTGACACACACAACGTGGCGTTGCAAAGGCTTAATAGGGGACTTTGCAAATAACCCCATAATTGTATTTACTGGCATGGTCATTCAACCTAATAACTATAACCTAAAAAAAACATACACCATTTCTTTAGTCTTGGCGAAATGTTGAGCGATGGCTATAAAGGCGCGCATGTTAACGCATTAAATGGCTCTTTAAAACTGTTTTAGATCATCATTCGAGTGATATTTCTTTCTTGCCGTGTAAGAAAATACGCAATATCCTGTTTCTATCTGCTTTGAAAGGTATAGCTATGGAAACCGAAATAGAACTGAAGTTTTTTGTTTCTCCTGAATTTTCAGAAACTTTAAAGGAAAAAATTTCTGAGACAAAAGTACTTCAGCATAGTTGTCGTGACTTGGGTAACACCTACTTTGATACTGCTGATAAATGGTTAAGAAAGCATGACATTGGTTTAAGAATTCGCCGTTTTGATGATGTCTATGTTCAAACAGTGAAAACCGCAGGACGCGTCGTAGCTGGTTTACACCAAAGACCAGAATACAATGCCGAGCACACAAGTGATGAGCCTGATCTCACACTTCACCCTTCTGATATCTGGCCTTCAGGCAAAGATGTCGAGACCTTACAATCCGAACTCACCCCATTATTTTCGACCAACTTCACTCGTGAGCAGTGGTTAATTGGTATGCCTGATGGCAGTCAGGTTGAAGTCGCCTTCGACCAGGGCATGGTCATCGCCAAAAGTGAAGATGGGGAAGACAGAGAAGAGCCGATTTGCGAAGTCGAACTTGAACTCAAATCAGGTCAAACCGACGCTCTATTTACATTGGCGCGTAGCTTTTGCGAGCAAGGTGGCATGCGTCTAGGGAACTTAAGCAAAGCGGCCAAAGGTTATCGTTTGGCAACCGGGTACACAGGTGATGAAGTAAAACCGCTGGCTTTAGTCGACAGCAGCAGCACAGACACCGTGGAATATTGTCTGATTAACTCTTTGGAGCACGCGTTATCCCACTGGCATTACCATGAGCAAATATATTCGGAACGTGATTGTGTCGAAGCACTTCGTGAAATCAGTAATGCGCTGCGTTTTATCCGTCAGACCTTAACCATATTTGGTGGTGTTGTCCCTCGTCGAGCCAGTGCCATTCTTCGCCAAGAACTAAAATGGCTGGAAGAAGAACTTGGCTGGTTAGATGAACATGCACATCTTGAAGAGTTGCTTGATGACAAAGGTAACGTGCTGCGCAAGCTTGATGCTCGTAAGTTCTTGGTTTCGGAGCTAACCCAGCAGCTACAAGAACTCCCAAGCCGTGAAGAAGTGTTAGAGCTATTAAGTTCAGCGCGCTACACTGGCTTATTGCTTGATCTGAGTCGTTGGATTCTTGCGCGTGGCTGGCAGCCATTTTTGGATGAAAAAGCTCGAGAAAAAATGGCGAGTAACATCATGCCATTTTCTGTGACGCAACTGGATCGTACCTGGGCGGAGTTGATGGAAGCTTTCCCGGCAGAGCGTGATTTGTCTGCGCAGGACTATGTTGACCAGCGCTACCGTTTGCTGCGTAACCTCTACACCGGAATCGGGTTTGCGAGCCTATACAACAGTGACGAACGTAATAGCTTCCGTCTCCCATGGGCCGATCTGGTTCATGGTATCGATGACCTGTTGATGCTGAATCATTTGCTGCCGCTGGTGGATATGTTGCAAGCCGATGAAAAAGAGCAGTTAGAACGATGGCTGCATCGTCAAGAGCGCTCTATCTTACATGCTATGGATCAAACCCGCGCAATCAGTGTTGAGGCTCAGCCTTACTGGCGAGAATAATGCACATTATTTATTGAGCGTTGAAGACAAAATAGGGCCACGAGGCCCTATTTTTCATTATGCTGCTGTTGTTCTTGTTGTCGCAGCTCAAGCTCATCAATCCGGTTAAGTAGCGTTTCCTGCTGCTCTAGGAGCTTGTTCAACATGTGTTCAACATGCTTGGTACGATGATCCTCCTGCTTGGTTGGCGCAGTCACAATTGATGTGATTAAACCTGAGATCATACCGAAGATCCCCACACCACAGACAATGATCACCACGGCCAGAAACTTACCGCCACTGGTCACCGGGTAATGATCGCCATATCCTACTGTAGAGATCGTGACAAATACCCACCATAGCGCGTCAGCCCCTGTGCGAATGTTGGCAGCAGGATCTTTGGCTTCAACGAACAGCATCGTACTGGAGCCCAGAGTAATTAAAATCACCATCAACAACAGGATGGAGGCAACGGTTGTCTCTCGACGGTTCTCTTTGAGTTGGTGGAGAATGAATCTTGAAGAACGCAGTACCAGGATCATACGCAAAATATGAAAGACCCGAGCAAAGCGTAATGGCTCAATCATCGGGATGCTGGCGACAAAATCTATCCAATGAAGTTTAAGGTAATTCCACCGATTTGTGGCGCGGATCAAATCAATAGTGAGTTGTAAGAGAAAAATACTACAGATTATGAAATCGAGACCGATAAGTACTTGACGGGTTTCGCGATCGATCGAAAAAAATAACAGACCAGAGGTCACAAATAATGCCAAAAAGGACAGCACTAAGGATAAAAGCCCCATCGGACGAGTGCTGTCTTTGATATCGTTGTTTTTCATACAAATCTCGAAATAATTCGCGTAACAGAATGACAAAACTATATAGGACTCGGTGGAGAACTGACAATGGAAAAACTGGCATTTAAGCCGTGGGAAAGAGTCGTATCCGACATTCGACTGATACCCAAAATGGTCATATTGATGGTCTTCAGTACTATTTTGATTGTGGCAAAGCAACTTTGGGATGCCAACACGTTTTACGATTCATTGTTGGCTGCGACACAGAATACGGATGTTGCTCAGCAGCATTATGAGGCGTACCTCACTCAGGTTGTATGGCAGACAGCGTTGCTCATCATTGTCTTTGTTGTTTTATTGTTCGCAGCAGCACGTGTCATGTTACGTCAAACTCAATACCTGAATGATGCGATAAAACTGATGGCGAGCAAAAATTTATCGGTGCCATTTGGTATGGATTGTAAAGATGAATACGGAGACGTGGCACGCGAGCTGGAAAAAACACGTCGCCAATTACATGACGTGATCCAAATGCAAATAAACGCCTCGGATGAGCTAGCGACTCTGACCGAAGTCATGACAATAAGCATGTCAGAAACCAAAGAGTCGGCTCAAGAAGAATTTAATGAAATAGACCAGCTTGCCACAGCCATGAGTGAGATGTCTTCTACTGTTCAAACGGTGGCTGAACATGCGCAGCAGGCATCGATTCTTACCGAACAGGCATCGTCTCAAGCGGTTTCGGGTCAACAATTCTTACAGAGCACCGTCGCTAAGATGAGTGAACTGTCTACGGACATTGCCTCTTCTGCTCAGGCTGTTAATCAGGTGGAAGAACGTGTGGAAGCGATTGGCAGTGTGGTAGGAACCATTCAGGGGATATCTGAACAGACCAACCTATTGGCACTTAACGCTGCGATTGAAGCGGCGCGAGCGGGCGAAGCGGGACGCGGTTTTGCGGTTGTCGCAGATGAAGTTCGCAACCTTGCACAGCGCACGCAACAGGCGACGATTGAGATTCAGGAAATGATAACTCACCTGCAAACCAGTGCAGAATCAGCCGTTGAGCTGATGGAGAAAAGCGTTGTTGAGGCCGCTGAAGGCAATGAACTGGTCTCAAATGCGGGTTCTGAGCTGGACGGGATTGTTACCCAAGTCACGCAAATCAATGATATGAACTTCCAAATCGCCACAGCTTCTGGTCAACAAAGCAGTGTAGCAGAGGAAATGAGCCAAAACTTAACCAACGTAAGAGAGCTAGTTGAGGCATCAGTAATTGTGGTGACAGAGCTGCTGGAAACCTCAGAAACAATGCAAAGCAACGCTGGAGAGTTGGACAAGAAAATTAAGTCATTCAGTGTTTAAGGCTTACAGCTTTTGATTAAACGCCCACAAACCTTTTGTGGGCGTTTTTATTTGCGTCAACTCTGGTATAACTAAATGATCTAGATAAACCTTATTCATCGTGCTTTTCACAAGGAAGAAAAATGCAGCTGCCCCCGTCTTTGATTTCTGTCGCTGAATCCGCCGTTCAAAATGCTCAGCAAGCAGGCTACTTTCAATTGTGGCCAAGTGAAATCGCAGAGCAATTTTATTATGTGTCTGGTCTGAGCCAGTTCATTACCGAAACCATTCATCGAGATGAAAAGCTCGCTCAGGAATTGCCTGAGATGGTGGCGGAGCCTAGTCGCCAGGCGTCCTACCGAGAAAGGCTGGCAGCACTATTGGCAGATTGTCAGGATGAGGTGTCAGGCCATCGTGTATTACGTCAGTTCCGTAATCGCGAGATGGTTTATATTGCATGGAAGGATTTTCTTCATGCCTGGACACTGGAAGAGTCACTGAGTCACCTCTCTCAATTGGCAGAAGCGCTGATCTTCGAAACTTACCAATGGCAATATCAGGCTTGTTGTAAAGAGTGGGGGACACCAACCAATGCTGAAGGTGAAGCTCAACCGATGTTAGTCATTGGAATGGGCAAGCTTGGTGGTGGCGAGCTGAACTTCTCTTCCGATATTGATCTTATTTTTACTTATCCAGAAAACGGTGAAACTCAGGGTGCTCGCCGCAGCATTGCCAATGCGCAGTTCTTTACTCGTCTGGGCCAGCGAATTATTAAAGCATTAGACCAGCAAACCTTTGATGGTTTCTGCTACCGCGTTGACATGCGTTTACGCCCATTTGGTGAAAGTGGTCCACTGGTGATGAGCTATGCGGCACTGGAAGACTATTATCAGGAACAAGGCAGGGACTGGGAACGCTATGCGATGGTTAAAGCTCGTGTGATGGGGTGTGAAATGTACCCACAGTATCAAGAGCTGCGTCAGATGTTGCGTCCATTTGTGTTCCGACGTTACATCGACTTCAGTGCGATTCAGTCGTTAAGACGTATGAAGTCGATGATAAGTAGCGAAGTACGTCGTCGTGGGTTGAACAACAACATCAAGCTTGGTGCGGGGGGCATTCGTGAAATTGAGTTTATCGCTCAGGTATTCCAGCTGATCCGAGGTGGACGGGAGCCCTCTTTACGTAATCGAGGTTTGCTGGAAACTCTGCAAGGTATTGAAGAGCTTGCCTTGTTAACACCACAAGACGTACAGAGTCTGGAAGATGCTTACAAGTATTTGCGCCAATTAGAGAACTTGCTGCAAGCAATGGCGGATAAGCAGACACAAACACTACCAGATTGCGACATTGAGCGCATGAAACTGGCGACAGCGATGCTATGTGGCTCTTGGGAACAGTTGATCACTCTGACTCAACAGCACATGGGTAATGTTCATCAGGTAT
The DNA here is from genome assembly GCF_021728395.1 of Vibrio sp. J1-1. Lineage (GTDB taxonomy): Bacteria > Pseudomonadota > Gammaproteobacteria > Enterobacterales > Vibrionaceae > Vibrio. The sequence continues at coordinate 21,668 of NZ_JAKKCM010000010.1, forward strand.
TCGATTCTTTGATTGGCGATGACGAAGAAGACGAAGCCTGTAATGTTGCACGCCATTTCCATGAGTTGTGGGATATGGCAAAAAAGCAAGATGTGATTGAGCATATCCTGCAACAAGATATTCAGATGGAAGATTTTGTCTCCTGTGCGAAAATCATTATCGATTTTAAGCAAGATATCGCCAAGAAAACATTGGGTCCACGCGGTCGAGAAGTGCTCAACAGACTGATGCCTAAAGTATTCGATGCGGTATTCGCGCACCCAGACGCGCAATTTGGTTTACCTAGAGTGTTGCACTTGTTGCACAAAATCTGTACCCGAACCACTTACTTAGAGTTATTGGATGAACATCCAGCCGCTCTGGTGCAACTCGTGAGGCTGTGTACGGCAAGTCCGATGATTTCTGAGCAGTTATCGCGTTACCCAATCCTACTTGATGAGCTGATTGATCCGCAGCAACTGTACAATCCTATTCCTTTAGACAATTACCGAACCGAGCTGCGTGATTTTCTGGCGCGAATTCCAGAAGATGACATGGAACAGCAGATGGAGGCGCTGCGTCAATTCAAACAAATTTGTATTCTGCGTATTGCAGCGGCGGACATTGCTGGCGCTCTGCCAGTCATGAAAGTGAGTGATCACTTAACTTATCTGGCTGAATCTATAGTAGAAGCGGTTGTCAGTCAGGCTTGGTTACAGGTGTCAGAAAAGTACGGTGAGCCTACCCATGTTAAAGATCGTGAAGGCAGAGGCTTTGCGGTTATTGGCTACGGCAAAGTTGGTGGCTGGGAGCTGGGTTACAACTCTGATTTGGACATCGTATTTATGCACGACTGTCCGGTCAACGTGTACACTGATGGGAAGAAAGAAATCGATGGTCGCCAGTTCTATCTTCGTTTAGCACAGCGCATTATCCATATTTTCTCAACCCGCACCGCATCAGGGATTCTGTACGAAGTGGACACTCGCTTACGTCCGTCTGGAGCCTCGGGTTTACTGGTGAGTCCAACTGACGCATTTGACGAATATCAGCATCAGGAAGCCTGGACATGGGAACACCAAGCTTTGGTTCGCGCCCGAATGATCTATGGCGATGAACCCCTGGTTATCGCTTTCCATAACACTCGACATGATGTGCTGTGTAAATCGCGCGACCAAGCGACGCTAAAAAAAGAGGTCGTCGAAATGCGCGAAAAAATGCGCGATCACCTTGGTGGAAAGAAAGCTGGGCGCTTTATGCTTAAACAAGATGTTGGGGGGATTACGGACATTGAGTTCCTTGCTCAGTATCTGGTGCTCAACTACAGCCATACAAAACCTAAACTCACGCGTTGGTGTGATAACGTACGAATTTTTGAAACGCTTATTGCACAACAGGTGATGGACGAAGACCAAGCGATGCAGCTGATAAACGCCTATACCTCAATGCGTAATGAGATACACCATCGAAACTTACTCAATCTAGACGCCGATGTGGCTGAGAGCAAATTTGTTGCGGAAAGAGAGTGGGTGAAACAGGCATGGAATCAGTGGTTCAGTTAAGGCGAGTTATTTAGCCACGACAAGCGCTGTGGTAAACTCTGCCCGATTAAATTTTTGGAGACCAATAATGAAACCAATTCTACCTGATTACAACAACGCTGGTGTGCTTATCATCGGTGATGTCATGCTAGATCGTTACTGGTATGGCCCAACTGGACGTATCTCACCTGAGGCACCAGTCCCTGTTGTAAAAGTAGAAAACAATGAAGAGCGTCCGGGTGGCGCTGCAAACGTTGCGATGAACATCGCGTCATTGGGTGGTCATGCTCACATTGTTGGTCTGACAGGAATGGATGAACCCGCGAAAGTTCTGACTGAAACATTAAGCTCGCTCAAAGTGAAATGTGACTTTGTGCCGTTGCCAGAGTATCCAACGATCACCAAGTTACGTGTAATGAGCCGTGGTCAGCAGTTGATCCGCTTGGACTTCGAAGACAAGTTCGAAAATACCGACGCAGAACCTGTGCTCACGCGTATGGACGCTGCTCTGCCAAATGTTAAAGCCGTGATCATGTCAGATTACGCCAAAGGCTCTCTTGAGCATGTACAGGCATACATTCAGAAAGCGCGTGCAGCCAACGTTCCTGTCTTTATCGATCCAAAAGGTGCCGACTTTGAACGCTACCGTGGTGCGACACTTCTGACGCCAAATATGAAAGAATTTGAAGATGTTGTCGGCAAAGTGAAATCTGATCAGGAGCTGGTGGAAAAAGCACTGGCGCTTGTGGAAGAGTTTGACTTTGAAGCACTGCTGGTTACCCGCAGTGAACATGGAATGACGTTAATTCGCCGTGGTGAGGAACCGTTCCACCTGCCAACACAAGCAAAAGAAGTGTATGACGTAACGGGTGCAGGCGACACCGTTATTTCTGTCTTGGCGGCTTCAGTTGCAGCAGGTAAATCATTTGAAGAAGCGTGTGCTCTAGCGAATGCGGCTGCTGGCGTTGTGGTTGGTAAACTAGGGACATCGACCTTGTCTGAAATTGAATTGGCTGAAGCGGTGCATGGTAGTAAAGATACTGACTTTGGTGTGATTTCAGAAAAAGCTTTGATCGAAGCGGTGAAAAAAGCACGTGCTAAAGGCGAGAAGGTTGTGATGACGAATGGCTGTTTTGATATTCTTCACGCAGGTCATGTGTCTTACCTTAACCATGCTGCTGAACTGGGCGATCGCCTTATTGTCGCTGTGAATACTGACGAGTCAGTTAAGCGTCTTAAAGGTCCTGGTCGTCCGGTTAACCCGACTGATCGTCGCATGGCCGTATTGGCTGGCTTAGGAGCGGTAGACTGGGTCGTGCCATTTAGTGAAGATACGCCGCAGCGCTTAATTTCAGAAGTGCTGCCAAGCTTGTTGGTGAAAGGTGGAGACTACAAACCAGAAGAGATTGCGGGTGGCAAAGAAGTGATTGCTGCAGGCGGTGAAGTCCGCGTACTGAACTTTGAAGATGGCTGTTCAACCAGTGAAATCATCAATGCGATTAAAGGTGGCAAAGGATAAGTCCTCTATCATCTCAATTAAATCGCAATGGAAAGGCTGCCGTGGGTGGCCTTTTTTGCACCAACCTGAGATGCCTATTCTTCCGTTTGTTTCTCGCAGGTAATAAAAAACGCCAGTTGTTTACTCTCAACTGGCGTTTTGCTTGTCTTGTTAACTGATTAGTTTACGGCTTTCAGACCAGCATCGATATTTAAGATATCTTGCTCACTCAGTGTGCCTACCGCCTGGCGCAGTTGCAGACCACTGATAATGTAGTCGTATCGAGCATTAGATAGGTTACGGTTTGCATCGTATAAACGGCGAGTCGCGTCCAGTACGTCAACAATCGTACGAGTACCTACATCAAAACCTGCTTCAGTCGCTTCTAAAGCTGATTTCGCTGATACCACCGACTGCTCGTAAGCTTTCAATGCACCGATCGATGCGTTGATGTTGTTGTTTTGAGCGCGAACATCTTTCACTACGCTGCGGTACTGAGCTTCAAGATCTTCACTTGCAGCAACATAAGCGTACTCAGCTTGTTTAGTTTGCGACGTGACGTTACCACCTGTGTATAAAGGCAGCGCTAGGTTAACGCCGATATTGAAGTTATCAGTGGTGTAATCGCGATCACTGTGAGAAGTATCGCCGTAGTTGTAACCACCATCTAACGACAGGGTTGGCAGGTGACCTGAACTTGCCAGAGAAATGTTGTCACGAGCGATATCCTGTGAAATACGAGAAGACAGCAAGCTTAGGTTTTTCTCTTTTGCGACTTCAATTAATTCTTCAGCAGGGCTATCCGAGCGGCTTGCAGAGAAACGAGCGGTATCTAGCACATCCAGGTTTTTGTGTTCTTGACCTGTGATTTCGCGCAATGATTCGTAGCTGTTGATCAGGTCGTTTTCTGCTAATACTTCATCAGCAAGCACAGCGTCGTATTGAGCTTGCGCATCATGCACGTCAGTGATTGCAGAAAGACCTACTTCAAAACGCTGCTTAGTTTGCTCAAGCTGACGGCCAACAGCGGCTTTTTCTGCACGAACAAACACAAGGTTATCTTTAGCTCGCAGTACTTCAAAGTAAGCTTGTGAAACACGTAGGATCAAGCTTTGTTGCGTAGCGGCATAAGTCGCGTCGGCCTGACGAGCTGTTTTTTCAGCGGTATCTAGAGAGATCCAAGATGCACGGTTGTAAAGCTCTTGAGAGAAGTTGATGCCAGCAGTCAGGTCATTACTATCGTTCGACGTTTTAGGGCCTGAATCCAGGTCGGTATCCCCACGAGTGAGGTTGTAACCCGCAGTTAAATTGATTTGTGGTAGAAGAGCACTACGGCTTGAAGTGATTGCTTCGAAAGCTTGGTCACGCTGCGCTGCTACGCTAAGCAATTGTGGGTCATTCTGTTTTGCTAAGTCATAGATGTCAGCTAATGAGTCTGCATAAGCCGATGCACTTATGCTACCTAGCGCTGCACTGATAAATAGTGGAAGCAATTTTTTCATTTTCTATTCCCGCGGTCAATATATTGGTTAATTCTCAGTAGTTTAACCCAATTTGGACGATATTTACTCAAAACTTTCCATTTTTTACACGTAATTATCCAGTTGTGCAATAAAAATTTGTATAATACTTAAAATAAATTATAACAATTATACAAAAAGTTGAGCCAAGTCCTTTGAGCTAATGATTAACAATGAGTACACTACAAGATTCACTCAGAGAGGTGTTGAATGCAACAGTGTGACAAGCGACAAGACGAGTTTACTTCGCAAGATGTGGAAATCATCTCGAAAGAAACCTTATTCAAAGGCTTCTTTAAAATGGTGAAGTACCGTTTCAAACACCGGCTTTTTGCTGGTGGCTGGAGTGATGTTGTCGAGCGAGAAATGTTCGAACGTGGACATGCTGCGGCGATGTTGCCTTATGATCCAATTAAGGATCAGGTCGTTATCATTGAGCAAATACGCGTTGGTGCATTAGAACATGATCACCCTTGGCAGCTTGAAATTGTTGCTGGCATGATAGATCGAGATGAGTCCGTTGAAGACGTGATCCGCCGAGAAGCTAAAGAAGAGGCGGGGCTTGAGGTAGGGCGTGTTATTCCGATGACGTCTTACTACCCCTCTTCAGGTGGATGCTCAGAAAAGTTGGATATTTTTGTCGGAGAAGTCGATGCTTCTAAAGCACATGGCATTCATGGTTTAGACTATGAAGATGAGGATATTCGCGTTCACGTGATCAGCCGTGAAGAAGCATATCAATGGGTGAAAGATGGAAAACTTGAAAATGCAGCTTCAATTATTGCAGTACAATGGTTGCAATTAAACCATCTTGAGTTGAAATCACAGTGGGTAAATCCCCATAACGGTGGAGAGTAAGTAATGGCGCAGATAGCTGAAAAACAGCGATATCATGTTGATTTAGCGGGTCTAATGAGAACCTATGAGACCAATTACGCTAAGTTAAATGCCCTGCTGCCTGTCTCTGCCGAGGTCGGTGACGTGCGCTGCTATCAAGCTGCGCATATGATTTATCAATTGACCGTGAATGAAGTCACAAAATACACCACAGTTGTTGAGATATGTCAGAGTGATGAAACACCAGTGTTTCCTTTACCGACAATGTCTGTCAGGCTCTACCACGATGCGAGAGTTGCCGAAGTATGCTCAAGCGGAGACTTCTCTCGTATTAAAGCTAAATATGATTATCCCAACGACAAATTGATGCAACGAGATGAAAAGCATCAACTAAACACGTTCCTTGGTGAATGGCTGACGTTTTGTTTAAGAAGTGGAATCAGTAGAACACCGCTTGCCTTCAATTGCTCGTCGCGTCATTAAAGGAAAATAACAAATAACAATATAGTGGAAGAATCAGGTTTTCATTTTGCAATCATCTAGTGACAGCATCAAACTTTTACAAATCACGGATACTCATCTGTTTGACGCCGATGAGGGAAGTTTGCTGAGCGTAAAAACTGCCGACAGCTTTTCTGCTGTGGTTGATGAGGTTTTGCGCCGCAAAGTGGAGTTTGATTACATTTTAGCAACCGGGGATATTTCGCAAGATCATAGTGCGGGGTCTTATCAACGATTCGCAGCTAGTATTGCCCCGCTCGAGAAAGATTGTTTCTGGCTGCCGGGCAATCATGACTACAAACCCAATATGGGAAGTGTGCTTCCATCAGAGCAGATTAAGGCGACGGAACATGTGTTGCTTGGTGATAAGTGGCAAGTGATCCTGCTTGACTCTCAAGTTGTCGGTGTTCCACACGGTCGTTTAAGCGATCAGCAGCTGAGACTGCTTGAAGAAAAGTTAATCGAGCATCCTGAGCGTTATACGCTGGTATTGTTGCATCACCACCCAATTCTTGTTGGTAGCGCATGGCTAGACCAACACACACTCAAAGATGCAGAAGCATTCTGGCAGATTGTTGAGCGTTTTGATGGTGTTAAAGGGATTCTGTGCGGGCACGTTCACCAAGATATGAATGTGCTTCATCATGGTATTCGAGTCATGGCGACACCTTCTACGTGTGTGCAATTCAAGCCTAACTCAGATGACTTTGCACTAGATATCACTTCGCCTGGCTGGCGAGAGTTAGAGCTGCATGCAACGGGTGAGATTACCACGCAGGTTAATCGATTGCCGGAAGGTCTGTTCCAACCAGATTTCTCTTCGAACGGATACTAATCCTGCCCGAACATCATGTTCGGGCTTTCTTTTTATGTGAGACTTTTATGATGAAACCTTCACTATTGCTGTACATCCACGGTTTTAATAGCTCACCACTCTCAATGAAAGCGAATCTGATGAGAGAGTATTGTCAGCAGCATCGTCCGGACATCAAAGTGATCATTCCGCAGTTGCCGTGTTTTCCTCAGCTGGCTGCTCAACTCTTATTAGAAATCGTCGAGCAGTATCAAAACGATTACCGAATCGGATTAGTAGGCAGTTCACTAGGAGGCTTCATGTCGACTTGGTTGAATAGTCAATTTGGGTTTAAAGCGGTGGTTGTTAATCCGGCCGTCAAACCTTATGAATTGTTAGTCGACTATTTGGGCGAACAAACAAACCCCTACACGAATGAAACTTATACACTTGAAACTTGCCATATTGACGAGTTGAAAGCTCTTGATGTACAAAGCATCGCATTGCCAGACGCGTTTTGGCTACTGCAGCAAACCGAAGACGAGGTTTTGGACTATCGTCAGGCGGTAAATAAGTTTGCACAATCCAAGCAAACCGTAGAACAAGGCGGTGATCACAGTTTTGTAGGCTTCGAGCGTTATCCTGCAAAGATTATCGAATTTCTACAACTGTAATCGATAGGAACGATTGGAATACGCTCATAGTTTTTACTGATATATCCAACTGTTGCTTGACATAGGCGGTTTGCTTTCCGACTATATTTTGCTGAAAGATCTTAAGGGTCATAGACTCTGGCTACTTTGTTATGTATCAGATTTACAAACACTTAAAGATACAAACAGGGTGGCTTTTTCGTTTCCTGAGTAAACACATTCTGATTCGTGTTTTGCAGGTAACAAATAAACTTTGAGAACAATTCCGTATTATGACTGAACAATATAATGCTGGGGCCATTGAAGTACTGAATGGCTTAGAGCCAGTACGTCGCCGACCAGGGATGTATACGGATACAGCGCGCCCGAACCATATGGGCCAAGAAGTTATCGATAACAGTGTCGATGAAGCGCTAGCCGGACATGCCTCAAAAGTACAAGTCATCCTACATGCTGACCAATCACTGGAAGTGATCGATGATGGTCGAGGCATGCCTGTTGATATCCACCCTGAAGAGAAAGTCTCTGGTGTTGAGCTGATCTTATGTAAGCTTCACGCGGGTGGTAAATTCTCGAATAAAAACTACCAGTTCTCCGGTGGTCTTCACGGGGTAGGTATTTCGGTAGTAAATGCACTGTCTAAACGTGTTGAAGTGACAGTACGTCGCGATGGTCAGGTCTATGAGATTGCTTTTGAGCATGGTGATAAAGTCTCAGACCTTACCGTAACCGGCACATGTGGCCGACGTAATCGTGGTACCAGCGTACACTTCTGGCCAGAAGCGAAGTACTTTGACTCGGCCAACTTCTCTGTGACGCGTTTGGTCAATAACCTACGTGCGAAGGCGGTACTTTGCCCGGGCTTAGAAATTACCTTTACTGATAAGGTTAATAACAAAGACTATAAGTGGCTCTATGAAGACGGCCTGAAAGACTATCTGGTTGAAGGTGTTAAAGGCTACACGGTTCTGCCGGAAGAACCGTTTACCGGTGAATTCTCAGCAGAAACCGAAGCCGCAAACTGGGCCGTGATTTGGCAGCCAGAAGGCGGCGAGATGATCACCGAAAGTTACGTCAACCTGATCCCTACTGCTCAGGGTGGTACACACGTAAACGGCCTGCGCCAAGGTTTGTTGGACGCAATGCGCGAGTTCTGTGAATTCCGCAACCTGTTGCCTCGTGGCGTCAAACTGACTGGTGATGATGTCTTCGACCGTTGTTCATACGTACTATCGGTAAAGATTCAAGATCCGCAATTTGCCGGTCAAACCAAAGAGCGTCTTTCATCTCGTCAAACGGCTGCATTCGTATCAGGCGTGGTGAAAGATGCCTTCAGCCTATGGTTGAACGAAAAGCCGCAACTGGCAGAACAATTGGCTGAAGTTTGTATTGCTAACGCGCATCGTCGTATGCGTGCAAGCAAAAAAGTCGTGCGTAAGAAAGTCGCGTCAGGTCCAGCTTTGCCAGGTAAATTGACCGACTGTTCTGTGCAAGACTTAAATCGCACAGAAATCTTCTTTGTCGAGGGGGACTCGGCGGGCGGTTCTGCAAAACAGGCGCGTGACCGTGAGTTCCAAGCGGTGATGCCGCTACGCGGTAAGATTCTGAACACCTGGGAAGTGTCTGCTGACCAAGTTCTGGCGTCTCAAGAAGTGCACGACATTTCCGTTGCGTTAGGTATCGACCCTGACAATGATAACCTAGATGGCCTTCGTTACGGTAAAATCTGTATCCTTGCCGATGCGGACTCGGACGGTCTACACATCGCCACACTGCTGTGTGCGCTGTTCACACGTCACTTCCGTGCATTGGTTGAAGCGGGTCATATCTACGTTGCCATGCCGCCACTGTATCGTATCGACTGCGGTAAAGAAGTGTTCTACGCACTCGATGACGATGAAAAAGATGGCGTACTAGAGCGTCTGTCGAAGAAGAAAGCCAAAATCAACGTTCAGCGATTCAAAGGTCTGGGTGAGATGAACCCATTACAGCTGCGTGAAACCACCATGGATCCAAACACACGTCGTCTGGTTCAGTTAACCATTGACGACTCTGCGGCGACCATGGAAATGATGGACATGTTGCTTGGTAAGAAGCGTGCAGATGACCGTCGCTCTTGGTTACAAAACAACGGCGATTTGGCAGAGGTTTAACGAATGTCTACAGAAATTACTTACGATGGCGTTGAACAGTTGCCGATGCGCAAGTTCACCGAAGACGCTTATCTGAATTACTCGATGTACGTAATTATGGACCGCGCATTGCCATACATTGGCGATGGTTTGAAGCCGGTTCAACGACGTATCATTTACGCGATGTCGGAGCTAGGTCTCTCGGCATCAGCAAAATACAAAAAATCAGCACGTACTGTCGGTGACGTGTTGGGTAAATACCATCCGCACGGCGACTCGGCATGTTACGAAGCGATGGTATTGATGGCTCAGCCGTTTTCTTACCGTTATCCACTGGTTGACGGTCAGGGTAACTGGGGTGCGCCGGATGATCCGAAATCTTTCGCTGCGATGCGTTATACCGAAGCGAAACTGTCTAAATTTGCCGAAGTACTACTGGGCGAATTAGGTCAGGGCACGGTTGAGTGGCAGCCAAACTTTGATGGCACGATGAAAGAGCCGCAAATGCTGCCTGCGCGTCTTCCTCATATCCTGCTTAACGGCGTAACGGGTATCGCGGTTGGTATGGCGACTGATATTCCTCCGCATAACGTACGTGAGGTAGCTGACGCAACAATCCATCTGATCGATAACCCTAAAGCGGAACTGCCGGATGTAATGCAGTACGTGAAAGGTCCGGATTACCCAACGGAAGCTGAGATCATTTCACCACAAGCGGAAATTGAAAAGATCTACCGTAACGGACGCGGCAGCATCAAGATGCGTGCAGTCTGGCATAAAGAAGGGACGGATATCGTCATCTCGTCGATTCCGCACCAAGTGTCAGGCTCTAAGTTACTTGAGCAGATCGCAAACCAAATGCGTGCGAAGAAGCTACCAATGGTCGAAGACCTTCGTGATGAATCGGACCACGAGAATCCAACTCGTATCGTTATCGTTCCTCGTTCTAACCGAGTCGATTGCGATATGTTGATGAATCACTTGTTCGCTTCTACTGATCTAGAGCGAAGCTACCGCGTTAACCTGAACATGATTGGTCTGGATAACCGTCCTCAAGTGAAAGGTCTGGTTCAGATTCTATCGGAGTGGATTGAGTTCCGCCGCACTACGGTTCGCCGTCGTTTACAGCATCGTTTAGATAAAGTGATGGCTCGCTTGCACATCTTAGAAGGTTTGTTGGTTGCTTACCTGAACCTTGATGAAGTGATTGAGATCATCCGTACTGAAGACGATCCAAAAGCGGTGCTGATGGAACGTTTTGGCATTACTGATATTCAAGCAGACGCGATTCTGGATACCAAACTTCGTCATCTTGCCAAGCTGGAAGAAATGAAGATCCGTGGTGAGCAAGAAGAGCTGGAAAAAGAACGTGAGAAGCTCGAACTGCTATTAGGTTCTGAGCGCCGCCTGAATACGCTGCTGAAGAAAGAGATCAAAGCAGATGCAGAAAAATACGGCGATGACCGTCGTTCGCCACTGGTAGAGCGTTCGGAAGCGAAAGCGCTAACTGAGCGTGATCTGGTTCCGAGTGAACCAATTACGGTTGTTCTGTCTGAAAAAGGCTGGATTCGTCACGCTAAAGGCCACGAAGTTGAAGCGGAAAGCTTGAACTATAAGTCTGGTGATAAATATCTGGCGCATGCGCGAGGTAAGAGTAACCAACCTGCCGTTTTCCTTGGCAGTGATGGTCGAAGCTACTCTCTTGAATCGCACTCTTTACCATCCGCTCGTAGCCAGGGTGAGCCAATTACTGGTCGCCTGAACATCACCGCTGGTAGCAGCATTCGCCAAGTTATTATGGGTGAAGAAGATCAGCTTTGGCTGGTGGGCTCTGACGCGGGTTACGGTTTTGTATGTAAAGGTTCCGATCTGTTGTCCAAGAACCGCAGCGGTAAAGCTTTGGTGACCTTGCCTGCTAAATCTGAAGTAATGACGCCTAAAGAGGTTGAAGATCTAGACTCTGATGAAATTTTGGCGATCACGAACCAAGGACGTATGTTGTTGTTCCCAATTAAAGACCTGCCACAATTAGCGAAAGGTAAGGGGAATAAGATCATCAACATTCCTGCAGCAAAAGCGAAAGAGCGTGAAGAAGTATTATCTCATCTGATGGCTCTGCCACAGGGAGCCTCTCTGACACTTTATGCTGGCAAGCGCAAGCTGGGCTTGAAACCAACCGACTTAGAGAACTTCCGTGGTGAGCGTGGTCGTCGAGGCAGTCTATTGCCAAGAGGTTTACAACGAGTGACACGAATCGAAGTTGAGCTCGGTGAGTCGAGCAACACTGAAGAGTCGAGCGAAAGCGAATAGAAATATAAACAAAAATCCCAGCCAATGGCTGGGATTTTTTATGCTTCTTGTTTATCTTCGGCAATAGTGACTTTTAACGTTATTTCTTTGCCTTTACGAATAATACCTACGTCGACCGTGGTCCCGGGACGTAAATCGGTGACGATATCCATCACGCTTTGACGTCCCTGAACTTTATTGCCATCAATACTAATTATGATGTCTTGTTTCTCGAAACCTGCTGCGCTAGCTGGACCATTCGGGTCGATACCGAGCACAACAATGCCGCCAATATGTTCATTACCGAGTAAGCGAGCGGTGACAGCATTAATATCTTGACCATCAATGCCGATATAGCCACGAATCACACGGCCATCAGCAATGATCTTTTGCATGATCTTACTCGCTAGCGGAGCCGGAATCGCGAATGAAATTCCGTAGGTTTCCAAATCGGTTGCTTGCTGGAAGGAAGCGGTGTTGATTCCGACTAATTCACCTTGGGTATTAACCAGTGCACCGCCAGAGTTGCCTTCGTTGATTGCTGCATCTGTTTGAATGAAGGCTTGGCGTCCGTCGCTGATAGAAGATCGTCCTGTTGCGGAGATAATACCAAAGGTCGTGGTTTGTCCTAAGTTGTATGGATTCCCAATGGCCAGTACCACATCTCCAACTTGAGGTTTATATTCTGAGTTAAGTGGTATCACGGGCAAATTTGTACCCTCAACGCGTAGTACGGCGATATCGGTGCGTTTGTCGGTACCGACAAGTTGTGCCGCGGCAGCTCTGCCATCTTGTAACGCTACGACGATTTGGTCAGCCTGCGCGACCACATGGTAGTTCGTAATGATGTAACCTTTTTCACTGACAATCACACCAGAACCCAGTCCTTGTGTGGAAAGCTTGCTGCGATCATTTTCAACATACTTACGACTGTAAATATTCACCACGGCTGGAGCGGCTTTTCTGACAGCCTGATTGAAAGAGAGTTCAAGAGAGGCGATATTGCTTGGTTGTGGATCAAGCGCAGCTGGAATTACGTTATTACGTAAAGATGGAACCGCAAGTAGGACAACGGCGGCGGTTGCTAAGCCTAAAAAGACAGAACGTAATAAAAAGCTAAGCATATCCTCTCCATGTGTGAACACCAAAGTGGCATCGGAAGGTGAAGAATAGCATTACATTGAAAAATAACAAAAGGACAGCACGTGATTGTGCTGTCCTTTTAATTGCCCGCTTAAAAGTTCGTCAAAGTATTAGAGCTCTATCACCGAATGTGGTGTATCCAAAGCACATTTACCTAACGACCTTTGGACCAATACTGTTATCGGATGACCAGATAAATGGTACGTTCGCCGCGTTGGATGTTGAGTGCCAGTACGCCTTTTTGCTGATCAACAATGGCACGAAGTTCAGCAAGATTTTTCACACGCTGACGGTTCACACCGATGATGATGTCACCTTCTTGCAACTGGTACTGAGCCGCCGGTGAGTTTTCAGCAACGCTTGTCACCTTCACACCTTGAACGGAGTCACTCGGGTTTGTGTTACTTAACTCTGCCCCTTTAAGACCATCATGTAGGGTTTCTGCTTTCGCTTTGATATTGGTCGACTCACCAAGCGTCACATTGAAGGTTTCGCTTTTACCATCACGTACTACACCCAGAGTAATCTTTTTACCTGCACCTAATGTGGCGACTTTGGCACGTAACTCAGAGAAGGTGTCAATCGACTTACCATTAACGGAAACGATGATGTCACCTGCTTTCAAGCCTGCTTTATCTGCAGCACTATCAGGAACTACTTGGCCAATAAATGCTCCTTTGCTGGACTCATAGCCAAGTGCCTCAGCTAGCTCAGATGTGACTTCGCCACCTTGAACACCCAACATACCGCGTTTCACTTCACCAAACTCTAAGATTTGCTCAGTAAGGTTTTTCATCATGTTGGAAGGAATCGCAAAGCCAATGCCGACGTTACCGCCATTTGGACCTAAAATAGCGGTGTTGATCCCAATCAGCTCACCATTTAAGTTGACCAATGCACCACCTGAGTTGCCGCTGTTAATCGCTGCATCGGTTTGAATGAAGTTCTCGAAGTTTTCAACATTCAAACCGCTTCGGCCAAGTGCTGAAACAATACCTGAAGTGACGGTTTGACCAAGCCCAAACGGGTTACCAATTGCAACGGTAAAGTCGCCGACACGCAACCTGTCTGAGTCAGCAATGTTAATTTGCGTCAGGTTCTTTGCTTTTTCTAGTTTGAGCAGCGCTACGTCGGCCATTTCATCACCACCAACTAACTCGGCGTCATACTCTCGTCCGTCATATAAGCGTACTCGAATCTCATCTGCCCCTTTTATTACGTGATAGTTCGTTACGATATGACCTTTATTAGCGTCAATAATGACACCTGACCCTAAACCTCGGAACGGGCGTTCTCGTGTTTGTTCCATTGGAAAATCGGGGCCAAAGAAAAATTGAAATTGCTCGGGAATACGGCTGGTTTGCACCTGTTTGCCTTCTACCGCAATGCTGACTACCGCTGGGGTCACTTTTTCCAACATTGGCGCAAGGCTAGGTAATTGTTGACCATCCACGCTGAGCGGTAAGGCTGCTGTCGCCTGAATGGGCGTAAAGATAGAGCTCAAACTCAGAGATAGAACGGTCAGTGCAAGCAGTGGTTTTTTCATCCAATAACTCCTCTTGAAACATGTCTGCCAAAAAGAAATATCCTAACAATTAGTAATATAAGGTTAAGTTGGGATAATCAAAAGGGGTAGCAGTCCACAAGTAAGTTAGAGATGGCTGTTTAAGAAAAGTTCAAAAAGGACCGATACAAAATGAGTTTTGTATCGGCCTGATAGGGGAGATAAGAGGCGTTATGATGCTTTGGCGGTGACCGCTTCAGGTGCTGTAATGACTTCTTTCTCTTGATCTTTTAAAAGACCTGTTGCGCCATTGGCGTAGTCTTTAGGTTGTTCATTCACATTTGGCTGATCTTCTTTGATCTGCTCTGAAGCCATCGCAGTCTTCTTATCGAACGGGTTATCTTGCTCTGGTAAATTAGGCAAAAGCTCTGAAGACGTCTTCGCTAAATGCTGATATAGCTTGGTGTAATCTTTACCTAAGGTATCTAACATTTCTGCGGTTTGGGCAAAGTGGTCAACGAGCTCTTGGCGTTGTTGTTCTAGTTCAAACTTCGCCGACTCTAGTTCTTTCTGTACAGACTTCTGTTTTTTGTATTCAGGGGTGGTTAGTCTACTAATGACTACGCCTACTATTGTACCGACCAGCAAACCCACAATGGCATGAATCCAAGGCATAACTGCTCCTTATATTTGTTTTAACAAGTCTTTTACTACTTAGTTACACGCGGTGCTCGTCCATGTTACTATGGCTTGAACAGCCGATAAAGAAAAATAGCAGTATGTCTTCGGGGACTGATCATTAATTCTCTGTAATTAGACATTGCCCCCGAGGTGACACTTTCCTTTGTACCTCTAAAACGACTTAATGCGATGACACCACTACAACGATATCAAAAAGATATAGCAGAACATGGATTCCAGCGTGATGACGCTCAGCATCAGGCAGTAACTGCTTTGGATAAGCTCTATCATGCTATTGTCAAGTTTCAGTCTGCACCTGTACCTCAACTTTCCAAATGGCAAAAACTCATGGGTAAAAAGGTTGAGTTGCCTGAACCACCTAAAGGTTTGTATTTTTGGGGTGGGGTCGGTCGAGGTAAAACCTATTTGATGGATGCTTTTTTTGATGCGTTGCCAACAGAAAGAAAGATGCGAGTGCATTTTCATCGGTTTATGTACCGAGTACACGATGAATTGAAGCAACTGGGTGATGTTGAAAACCCATTATCGAAAGTGGCTGATAAGTTCAAAAAAGAAGCGGACGTGGTGTGCTTTGATGAGTTTTTTGTCTCTGATATTACGGATGCAATGATTCTGGCAACATTGCTACAAGAAATGTTTAAGCGTCAGATGATCTTGGTTGCGACATCGAATATTGAACCGCAAAACTTGTACCGCAACGGCCTACAGAGAGCGCGATTCTTACCCGCTATCGATATGATTCTGGCTCGTTGCGATGTTTTGAATGTCGACAGCGGAGTGGATTACCGCTTACGAACGCTTGAGCAGGCAGAGATATATCATCATCCGCTAGACGAACAAGCGACCATTAACCTGAATAAGTACTACCAGCAACTGACAGGTGAGCGGCAGCACGTGGCGCATCAGATAGAAATTAACCACCGAAATATCGATGTTATAGAAGCCAGCGACGGTGTATTGCATGCTTCCTTTGCCCAGCTATGCCAAACTACCCGAAGCCAGAACGATTACATAGAACTCTCACGCATTTATCATACAGTATTGCTGGCCGACGTTGAGCAGATGAGTGGCAAAATAGACGATGCAGCGAGACGTTTTATTGCACTGGTCGATGAGTTTTATGAGCGACATGTTAAGCTCATTATTTCTGCGGAAGTGCCGATGGATAGCTTATATACTCAAGGCCAGCTTGAATTTGAGTTTAAGCGCTGTCTATCTCGTTTGACTGAGATGCAGAGTCATGAGTATCTCGCAAGAGAACATTTGGCTTAAATCTACTTGTTTCAAAAAATCTGAAGAAAAAATTAGTGATTTGGCGCAAAAAAAGGTGATTTTTTCTTCGGTCTTCTCTATAATCCTGCGACCCACCGTTACTGCAGACCTGATTATCGAAGTTATTTCGACAATGAAGGTCGAGAGTACCAACGACTCGAAGGGGTGATGACTGGGCTCTTAGACAGTGTGGGGACACCAAGAGGGTGTTCCTTTAAAGTTTAAAATTTAATTAACGGGTTATTGTTAGCATGAAAACTTTCGTTGCTAAACCAGAAACTGTAAAACGCGACTGGTACGTTGTAGACGCTGAAGGTAAAACTCTTGGCCGTCTAGCAAGTGAAATTGCATCTCGCCTACGTGGCAAACACAAAGCTGAATACACTCCTCACGTTGACACTGGTGATTACATCATCGTTATCAACGCTGAGAAAGTTGCTGTAACTGGTAACAAAGCTAAAGACAAAGTGTACTACCGTCACTCTGAATTCCCAGGTGGTCTAAAATCTATCACTTTTGAAAAGTTGATCGATCGTAAACCTGAGATGGCTCTTGAGCTTGCAGTTAAAGGCATGCTTCCTCGTGGTCCTCTAGGCCGTGCTATGTACCGTAAGCTTAAAGTTTACGCGGGCGCTGAGCACAACCATGTTGCTCAACAACCACAAGTACTAGACATCTAATTGGGGATTTCGAAAATGGCAGAGAATCAATACTACGGCACTGGCCGTCGCAAAAGCTCAGCTGCACGTGTTTTCATCAAACCAGGCAGCGGCAACATTGTAGTAAACAAGCGTAACCTTGACGAATACTTCGGTCGTCCAACAGCACGTATGGTTGTACAACAACCTCTAGAGCTAGTTGAACTAACTGAGAAGCTAGACCTTTACGTAACAGTAAAAGGCGGCGGTATTTCTGGTCAAGCTGGTGCTATCCGTCACGGTATCACTCGCGCGCTTATGGAATACGATGAGTCTCTACGTCCTGCTCTACGCGCAGCTGGCTACGTTACACGTGACGCTCGTTGCGTTGAACGTAAGAAAGTTGGTCTACGTAAAGCACGTCGTCGTCCACAGTTCTCTAAGCGTTAATTTCCTTTACGGAAATTATGCTTTCCAGAGTTATTCTGGATACTGTGCACCAAAAGCTCGGCTATATGCCGAGCTTTTTGTTTTTATACGACTGAAAAATACTGCATTAATTTAATATTTTTATTCCCGATCTTGCTTAATATCCACGCAACATTTAGCTGAGCCATTATTGAGTTTTATCTTGATTTTATGTGCTATAAAGTTTTAATAACTCTCGACAGTAGTCCGCCTATTTTATTTCTTCTTCAGCAGACTTAATTTACTGAAAACAACCGATATAAAAGGGACAAATCTTATTGGTTCGTGCCTCTTACTCTCGCTTTGTTGCTATAAATCACATCAAACATTTATTATTTTACTGCTTTTGTGACGACACGAGCGATTTACCTCACAAATGTTACAAAAAGGTAGCTTTATCTTGTCAAAAAGTGGGGTTTTCTTTATCATTTCATCCCAATAAATATAACGAAATTCATTATGTGTTAGCCATGCTCTTATAAGCGGAATAATAACTATCCAAGGGAGCAAATGGGAGAATGTTTGGATGAGCAACGCGCCTTTAAATAACGGTCGCAGGCGTTTTCTAACCGCTACAACGGCAGTTGTAGGTGGGTTAGGGGCAGCTGCCGTCGCCGTTCCTTTTATAAAATCATGGAATCCGAGTGCTAAAGCAAAAGCTGCTGGCGCACCGGTGGAAGTGGATATCAGTAAAATCGAACCGGGCCAATTGGTTCGTGTTGAGTGGCAGGGTAAGCCTGTATGGATAGTACGCCGAACTCAACAAGTACTAGATAACATGAAAACTATCGGAGATCAGCTTCGTGATCCCCAATCTGAGATGGAACAGCAACCAGCTTATGCTCAGAATGAGTACCGCTCAATTAAGCCAGAGTTTTTCGTGGCGGTTGGTTTCTGTACTCACTTAGGCTGTTCACCGACCTATCTACCGGACTCTTTCGCAGAGCAAGTTCAGGGCGTAAAATCTGGCTTCTTCTGTCCTTGTCACGGTTCTAAGTTTGATATGGCTGGTCGAGTGTTCCAGGGTGTTCCTGCGCCGCTGAACCTTGTGATTCCTAAGCACATGTATCTGAGCGACACAAAGCTCATAGTTGGTGTTGATGAGGGGGATGCATAATGCAAGCAATGTTAGACTGGGTAGAAAAACGTATTCCAGCGATGAATGCTTATAAAAAGCATTTATCTGAATACCCTATGCCGAAGAACTTCAACTTTTGGTACCTTTTCGGTTCTCTGGCAATGCTGGTTCTTGTTAACCAAATCCTAACCGGTATTTGGCTAACGATGAACTATGTCCCTTCTGGTGAAGGTGCGTTTGCGTCTATCGAATACATCATGCGTGATGTAGAGTACGGTTGGTTGCTGCGCTATATGCACTCTACCGGCGCTTCAGCATTCTTCGTTGTTGTATACCTGCATATGTTCCGTGGTCTAATCTACGGCTCTTACCAAAAGCCTCGTGAGCTACTGTGGATCTTCGGTATGTTGATCTTCTTGGTTCTTATGGCTGAAGCGTTCATGGGTTACCTACTACCATGGGGTCAGATGTCATACTGGGGTGCACAGGTAATCATTTCTCTGTTTGGTGCGATTCCTGTTATCGGCGATGACTTAACACTTTGGATCCGTGGTGACTACATCATCTCTGGTGCAACGTTGAACCGTTTCTTCGCTCTTCACGTTATTGCGCTACCAATCGTACTGCTTCTGCTTATCGTACTTCATGTCTTGGCACTGCACGAGGTAGGCTCAAACAACCCGGATGGTATCGAAACGAAGTTACCAAAAGGGACAATGGGCGACGATTACCAAACGCAATTCAAGTTCCACGATTACTACTCGAAAAAATACGACATCATCGACTCTATTCCGTTCCACCCTTACGGTACGGTAAAAGATTTGGTTGGTGTGGCTGGTTTCTTGTTCTTCTTCTGTTACGTGTTGTTCTTCAACCCAGAAATGGGTGGTTACTTCCTTGAGCCGCCTAACTTTGAAGCTGCAAACCCGCTTAAGACGCCTGCGCACATCGCTCCTGTATGGTACTTCACACCGTTCTATGCAATCTTGCGTGCGGTTCCAGACAAGCTGTTGGGCGTAATCCTGATGGGTGCTTCGATTGCAGTTCTGTTTGTACTACCGTGGCTGGATCGTTGTAAAGTGCGTTCTTACCGTTACCGTAGCAAACTTCATCTGTTGAATATTATCCAATTCACAATCAGCTTCATTGCGCTAGGTATTTTGGGTGCGTTACCTGCAACGCCAACGTACACACTACTAGCACAAATCTTTAGTTTGGGTTACTTCATGTTCTTTGTACTGCTGTTCTTCTACAGCAAAAATGAAGCAACTAAACCATTACCAGAGAGGGTGACATTCAAATGAAGAAGTGGATTGTAATTCTATTTGCTATGTTGCCATCTCTAGCGATGGCAGCAGGTGCCAGTGTGCCGCTTGATAAAGCTCACGTGGACCTATCGGATAAAGCTTCGCTGCAAAACGGTGCGAAGTTATTCATGAACTACTGTTTTGGCTGTCACTCTACGCAGTACCAGCGTTATGAGCGTGTCGCAACAGATTTGGAAATTCCAACAGACTTAATGAAAGAGAACCTGATTTTCAACCCAGAAGCGAAAATCGGTGATCTGATGGTTAACTCTATGCCACCTAAGCAAGCGGCAAGCTGGTTTGGTGCTCCACCGCCAGATTTGACGCTGGTTGCTCGAGTTCGTGGTGCGGATTGGTTATACACTTACTTACGTTCGTTCTATGTGGATCCATCACGTCCGTTTGGTGTGAACAACATTGTATTCCCAAGTGTTGGTATGCCACATGTACTTGAAGAACTACAAGGTATCCCAACGCCAGTCTATGAGACTCACATTGTTGATGGTGAAGAAGTTCAAGTTGTTGTTGGTACTGAAACCGATGGTACTGGTGAATTAAGTACTGGTGAATATGATAAAGCTGTGGGTGATCTGGTTAACTTTCTGGTTTACTCTGGTGACCCGGTACAGCTAGAACGACATGCGATTGGTTGGTGGGTGATGGGTTTCTTAGTCATCCTGACTATCATCGTTGTGTTGCTTAAGAAAGAGTATTGGCGTGATGTGCATTAATTGTGCTAAAATACTGTGCTAATTCCCAATTTTAATTTGACTGTACAATGGAGGCTTAGCCTCCATTGTTTTTATTTGTAAGTGTACTGGAGGGCTCCATGGCTGTAGCTGCCAATAAACGTTCTGTGATGACTCTTTTCTCAAGTGCATCAGATTTGTATAGCCATCAGGTTCGCATTGTACTGGCTGAAAAAGGTGTAAGTGTTGAAGTTGAGCTTGTTGATGAAGCTAACCTTCCTGCTGAACTTGTCGAGCTAAACCCATATAAATCAGTGCCAACTCTTGTGGATCGTGAGCTCGCGCTTTACGATTCAAAAATTATCATGGAGTACTTGGACGAGCGTTTTCCTCATCCACCTCTAATGCCGGTTTACCCTGTTGCCCGTGGTAACAGCCGTTTGATGATGTACCGTATCGAACGTAATTGGTACACACTAGCTGAAAAAGTAATGAAAGGTAACGCTGAAGAGTCAGAAAAAGCGCGTACGAAGCTTCGTAACGATCTTCTGACTCTAGCGCCAATCTTTGCTGAATATGAGTACTTCATGAGTGAAGAATTCAGCTTGATCGATTGTTACTTAGCACCGTTGTTGTGGCGTTTACCTCAACTTGGTATTGAGCTTGTTGGTCCTGGCTCTAAAGAGATCAAGGTTTACATGAACCGCGTATTTGAACGTGATTCATTCCTTGCTTCTTTGACTGAAGCTGAACGTGAAATGCGTCTAGTTCGTTAAGCGATTTAGATACATTATGGATATTGCAAAAATGACTGCCCGCCGTCCATATATGCTTCGTGCATTTTATGATTGGCTGGTAGAAAATGACTTAACTCCTCACTTGGTTGTTGATGCAACCATGCCAGGCGTACGTGTACCTGTTGAGTTTATTCAAGATGGTCAAATTATCCTGAATATAGCCCCTCGTGCCGTTGGTAATCTTGAGTTGGGCAATGATGCGATTACTTTCCATGCTCGTTTTAGTGGTCGTCCGCACTCGGTAATTGTGCCTGTCTATGCAGTTCAAGCTATTTATGCTCGTGAAAATGGTGCGGGTACGATGTTTGAACCTGAAGAGGCTTATACCAATATCGAAGAAGAAATGATGGAAGAAGAACCATCTCCATCGTTTACGACGGTAAGTGATGATGCTCCTCAAGTTGCAGACTCGGAATCTGATGACAGCGAAAGTGAAGCAGCTCGTCCGAAAGGCAAACCAAGCTTAAGAGTTATTAAATAAAAAAAGCAGCGATTACGCTGCTTTTTTTTTGGTCTCTTGATTTTTAAGGTGATGCTTTAGCAATCAATCGCTTATAGTGAATGCCTCAACGTTCGCTTCACCATCCTCGTTTGTATCACTTTGTACCGGTTTTTCACTATGATTAGGTAAATCAACTTTAACGGACTCTGTCTCTCCATACTGGAATCCATTAATCACTTGCTTTACTCCTGAGACGTTACGTGCGATTTCTATCGCTCTTTGGCTCTGTGCTTCTGTGACATAGCCAAACAGGAACACTTCACTATCCTCAGTAATCACTTTCACTTTAACAGCATTTAGCTGCTCATCAGTGAGCAATGATGATTTTACTTTCGTCGTGATCCAGCTGTCATTACTGATTTGCGTAACCGTTAGCGGTTCTTTTTGCTTCATTTGGTTATGAATGACTTTAACGCCGGAGATTGCACGGGTTCTTTTCTCAAGATCACTGATTAAGGCCTGAGTTGGAGCCTGACCCATCAGCACCACGGTACCATTGTATGCGCTGGCAAAAACACGAGCCTGGCCTTTGAATGGCTGTTTATTACCAATGGCGGCGACTTCAAACTCAATGTTGTTATCTTGCCAGATCTGTTTGGTAGTGCGGGTGTCCGTAACGATATTGGCTGTCGTTGCGGCGCCAGCAATGAACAAACCTGCACAACCACTAAGGTTGAACACGGTAAATAAAAGGATGAGGCTACGTAGCATGATTCTGACTCTCAATCTGAGTTATTCTTCGTGAGCAGGGAAAAGCACTTGGTCGATCAGGTCACATAAGCAATGTAAGGTCACCATGTGGACCTCATGAATGCGTGCCGTACGATGAGAAGGAATTCGAATTTCGACGTCGTGTTCACCCAGTAGCCCCGCCATTTCACCACCGTCTTTGCCTGTTAGAGCAATAATGGTCATGTCGCGAGTTACCGCCGCTTCCATCGCTTTGATGATGTTCTTGCTATTACCACTGGTCGACAAGGCAAGAAGAATATCACCCGGTTGGCCAAACGCTCGGACCTGTTTAGAGAAGATTTCCTGATAATGGTAGTCGTTCGCAACGGCTGTAAGCGTTGTGTTATCAGCGGTCAGAGCCATGGCCGGTAGGCTTGGGCGCTCTGTCTCAAAGCGATTTAAAAGGCAAGAAACAAATTGTTGTGAATTGGCGGCACTTCCACCGTTTCCACAGCATAGGATTTTATTGCCGTTCAGTAAGCTAGAAACCATGGCTTGCGCTGCATGAGTAATGGCGTCTGGCAGTGCTTCAGCAGCTGCAATTTGAATTTGAATACTTTCTGTAAAGCTGTCTTTAATGCTATCTAGCATCGCTTATCCTTCAGATATTGCGTTTTGTATCCAGTTAATATCTCGGCCACTGTCGTGAATGGCGATAACATCAAACCGGTAATCGATTGTATGTATGGACTGTTTTTGGCGGCTTAGCCAAATATTTGCGGTTTTGATCAGCTTACGCATTTTTGCGCGAGTGACCATTTCCGCCGCCGAGCCAAAACGATCATTGTTACGATATTTGACTTCGACGAAGACGATAGTTTCACCTTGTTGGAAGATTAAATCAATTTCGCCGACTTTTGTCAGAAAATTTTTCTCAACAAAGCGTAAACCCTGGCGGAGCAGATATTGCTTCGCCAGGGTCTCATATTGATTTCCTATCTGACGTTTACTGAAGAGCCCCACGCTCAGTCCAGCTTAGTTCACGTTGTACAACACAGTTGTTGTCGAGGCTTAACACACCTGTCTGACCTCGTATCGATAGTCCTGGAACCAGTTTCATCTGAGGAAGTTCGCCAATCAACTTGTATGCATCCATACCGAGCGCTTTCAGGCGGACTTCCATATTGGATTGTTCTGCCCACAGCTCTTTCATTTCAGCGGCAACTGTCGGGTCTGGGTCAATCAATAGTGGGATATCGCTGTAAATAATGCCAGTCAAATCATCGTAGGTAGTGCTACCGCTATTACTACGAGAGTTAGAGAAGATTTGAGGTGGCTTAGCATCTGGATTAATCGCTACTTCGATAAATGGTTTAATTAAAGTCAGCTCTGAACTTCTTGCGACAATGTAAACCGCATCTACGTCGCGACGGCTACGCGGCTGAGCCTCAAGTTTAATTTTCATCAGCGATTGCATCTGAGCGATACGCTGTTTACTTTCCTGCAGGCCGAATACGTCATTGATGTCTTTTTGCAACTGTCGTTTATCGCCAAAGTAGCTGGTTGCGACTTGGTTTGAGCTGTATTTATTCCACTCTTCATTAAACGCTTCAACGACTCGTTGGCCGTAACTGCCTTTAGGTGCAAGAATTAGCGGGAAATTGTAGCCTTGATTGAACAGGTACTTGGCCGCTTGTGCTACTTCTTGCTCTGGTGAAAGTGCCAGGTAGCAGATATTACTGCCTGGTTGGATTTCTTCAGGGATGTTCAAGGCTAGGGCTGGAATTGTTGAGCCAGCAGTAGATCCATCGATTGAAGTCTGTAACAGCTCAACATTTTCTTTTTGCAGCGGGCCGACAACAAAGTCGATATTCTCGTTGAACAGACGCTGCTTGATTTGGTCGGCGCTATAAGCATGCGTGTCGATAACAGTGACGCTTGTGCTATCGTCACGAGCTTCATCATTCATCATCGCAAACATGAACCCTTCACGGATCAGCTGTGCTTGAGGAGCAAATCTCCCCGTCAGCGGTAGCAGCAGCGCCGTATTATTTGGCTTAACGATGTTGAGCGACAATATGTTTTGAATTTCTTCAGGCGTGTAAACCGCAGCCGGGTGCGATGGGTTTTCGCTTAACCAACGTTCCAGCGTATTTCTTAGCTGAGAGAGGTTGCCTGACATCGCTTTAGAGTAAATCGCTAGTTGCAACCAGCCACTCAATACTTCTTCGTTTGGCTCGGTACGTAGTGAAGACAGTTCTGCTTCTGAGTAACTACCAAAGTTCATCCAAATACGACTAGAAATCTCTCTTTGCTCTGGAGACGAAGAGTAATGACCTAGCATGACCAACTCGCGGTTTGCTTCAAATGATTGGTTCAGGCTTTGGTAAGCGTCTGCACGTAACGCGTAGTAATCCTTCCACTGGTCGTTCGGCAGTTTCCACCAAGGCTTAAAGTTCAGTAGCTGAAGTAACTGAGAGTAATTACCTTGCTTTTGCTGTATGGTCGCTCGCGCTAGTTGCCACTCAGCCTGTTGCACTTCTGACAACTGTTGGCGAGAAAGTCGCGTGATCAGCAGGTCTGCCTGATCAAATTGGTTGGCTTGAATTGCGGCTTTGGTTGCCATGATCAACCAGTCGTTTTGTACGCTGCCTTCCGAGCTATCAGCTTGAATCATGTAGTTCTGCACTGACTGGGTAGGCTCAAGTGTGACATCTACACCATCAGGTTGTCTCGGGCCTGAAGAACAGGCGACGAGTGTAATTGCTAGTGCAACAGGAGTGAGTATGCGTGGTACACTGAGTCTCTTATGGTTAATCATTGCCGTGAGTTCTCTATAATTTTGTACAAAATTGTCTTTATATTAATCGTTGAAGTGATGGTAAACAAATGACAGATAAAAATAATTTGCCGAATGAGGGGCCAACTCTCTATATCGTACCGACTCCAATCGGAAATTTAGCAGATATCACCCAACGTGCTATCGAAGTTCTGTCGAATGTGGACATCATTGCTGCTGAGGATACCCGACATACGGGTAAATTACTGTCTCACTTCAATATTCAAACCAAAACTTTTGCGCTTCATGATCACAACGAACAGCAAAAAGCACAGGTTTTGGTAGAAAAGCTACTTGCAGGTCAGTCCATCGCTTTGGTTTCTGACGCGGGTACGCCTTTAATCAGCGATCCAGGATACCACCTGGTGACAAAGTGTCGTCAAGCGGGCGTAAGAGTTGTGCCTCTTCCTGGTGCATGTGCGGTTATTACTGCGTTAAGTGCTTCTGGCTTGCCGTCTGATCGCTTCAGTTTTGAAGGGTTTTTACCGCATAAAAGTAAAGGGCGTAAAGACAAGCTTTTAGAAATCGCATCGGTAGAACGCACCTGTATCTTTTATGAGTCACCGCATCGCATTTTAGACTCTCTACAAGATATGTTAGACGTTCTTGGCCCTGAACGAGAAGTTGTTTTGGCGCGAGAGCTAACCAAAACGTTTGAAACTATTCAAGGAATGCCACTTGGAGAGTTGAGCGAGTGGGTGAAAAGTGATGATAACCAACAGCGCGGTGAAATGGTGTTGCTTGTTCATGGCCATCGTGAAACGGCGGATGATTCGCTGCCTGACGATGCGTTGCGTACACTGGGCATTTTGACCAAAGAGTTGCCTCTTAAAAAGGCGGCGGCGTTGGTGGCAGAAATCCATAACCTTAAAAAGAATGCGTTGTATAAATGGGGCTTAGAAAACCTGGATTAATAAGGCGACCTCTGCCTGAACGGGTTTATCAAGCAAAATAGATTTGGGCTGATGATTTTCATCGGCCCTTTCTTTTTGTGCTGACTTGGCGTCATTGTGGGGCGTTGTGCGAGTAAAAAATCACCATTTGATGCATTCCTTACATCATATCTGTGATCTAACTAGACTCTGAAGTGAGAACTCTATACAATCCGCTCCGGAGCTGACTGGGTAGTCGCTGCTTTGTTGATGTCCTTCGGGAGACTGACGTTGAGGTCCTTCGGGAAACTGACGTTGACGTCCTTCGGGAGACTGACAAAGGGGAGGAAAGTCCGGGCTTCATAGAGCAAGGTGCCAGGTAACGCCTGGGGGGCGCAAGCCTACGACAAGTGCAGCAGAGAGAAGACCGCCGATGGCCCGTAAGGGATCAGGTAAGGGTGAAAGGGTGCGGTAAGAGCGCACCGGACGACTAGCAATAGTTCGTTGCAGGGTAAACTCCACCTGAAGCAAGACCAAATAGGCCTCCACATTGCGTTGCTCGCGTAAGGAGGCGGGTAGGTTGCTCGAGCCAGTGAGTGATTGCTGGCCTAGACGAATGGCTACCGCCGCGCAAGCGGAACAGAACCCGGCTTATGTGTCGGCTCCAACTATTCGAGACCCATCATTACTTTTTTAGTAATGATGGGTTTTTTGCATTTTATTGACTCAGACTACGTCATTACCAATAAACTTGGTATTAAATCACGCCTAACTCTAGACTTGTGGTGGCGATGATGTGGGAAATCAGTACACTAGGATATGTTAATGCTCGCTGATAAAATCAGCATAAGATAACAACACGTCCTTAAAATCGCTTCAAGATTATTCAACGAGAAAGCTATGACCGAAACCTTTCAACATATTTCCGTGTTATTAAATGAATCCATTGATGGCCTGGCTATCAAACCTGACGGTATCTATATCGATGGAACATTTGGCCGAGGCGGTCACAGCCGTACGATTTTATCTAAGCTAGGTGAAAACGGCCGACTTTACAGTATTGACCGCGATCCACAGGCTATCGCGGAAGCGGGTAAGATTGATGACCCTCGTTTTACCATTATTCACGGTCCGTTCTCGGGTATTGCTGAATATGCCGAAGACTATGGTCTGGTTGGTAAAGTCGATGGCGTCTTACTGGATTTAGGTGTCTCTTCCCCTCAGCTTGATGATGCTGAGCGTGGATTTAGCTTTATGAAAGATGGTCCACTGGACATGCGCATGGATCCTACCACGGGTATCCCGGTATCTCAGTGGCTAATGGAAGCGGATTTGGATGACATCACATGGGTCATTCGCGAATTTGGTGAAGACAAACACGCCCGTCGTATTGCACGCGCGATTGTGGAATACCGAGAAAATGAAGAAAATGAGCCTCTTGTTCGTACAGGTCAGTTAGCTAAATTGATCTCAGAAGCTGCCCCAAAAAGCTTTAAAGAGAAGAAGCATCCTGCGACGCGCGCATTTCAGGCATTCCGTATTTACATCAACAGTGAGCTAGAAGAGATCGATACTGCGCTAAAAGGTGCAGCAAGTATTCTCGCTCCGGAAGGACGTTTGTCGGTCATCAGTTTCCACTCGTTGGAAGACCGCATGGTAAAGCGCTTTATACGCAAAGAGAGCAAAGGGCCAGAAGTCCCACATGGCATTCCACTAACTGAAGCACAAATCAAAGAGCTGGGCAGTGCGAACATGAAAGCCATTGGTAAAGCGATAAAACCAAGTAAACAAGAAGTTGACATAAACCCTCGTTCACGCAGTTCAGTGTTAAGAATTGCTGAAAAGCTTTAATTATTATGACGAAAACCACTCCTAACCTTGCTAAGTTGATTGCCACGGACTTAGTCACTGTTGGTCGTTGGCCATTACTGTTGTTGCTTCTTATTTTGGCATCAGCAATGGGAGTGGTATTTGCTACCCACCATGCGCGTCAAGCGATCACCGAAAAAGATCACACCCTGGTTGAGCGAGAGCGACTAGACAGCGAATGGCGCAACCTGATGTTGGAAGAAACCGCCCTGGCAGAACATAGTCGAGTTCAAGACCTAGCGAAAAAGGAGCTTGAAATGAAACGACCTGACGGCGATAAAGAAGTGGTTATCACACTAAAATGATTAGAAAGAAAACCAGTACCAAACAAGGAAATAAGCGGAAGGTTTCCGCAAAAGCTGCAGTCGATGAGAAGAAAATCGAAAAAAAAGCGGCAAAAGTCGAGGTAGAAGAGTCATTTTTGATTCGTTGGCGTTTCCATCTGTTACTGTTTTTTGTCTTCTGTGCGTTTGCACTGCTTATTGGCCGTGTAGCGTACATTCAAATCATCGAACCCGATAACCTGATCAAGCAAGGTGATCTTCGCTCTGTTCGAGTTAAGTCGATTCCTTCTGCGCGAGGCATAATCTCTGACCGAAACGGAGAGCCTCTTGCCGTCAGTGTACCAGTCGAAGCCGTTTGGGCCGATCCGGCGACCATCTTTAAAGAAAATGCACTCAGTCAGACCCAAAGCTGGCATGCGCTGGCAGACGTTCTCGGCGTTGAGCGTCAAGGTCTTATCGATAAGATCAAGAGTAATGAAAAGCGTCGTTTTATTTATCTGCAACGTCAAGTTAGTCCCGCCATGGCGAATTACATCCGTGAGTTGAAACTGCCGGGTGTCGGACTTAAATCTGAGTCTCGTCGTTATTATCCGGCTGGTGAGGTTAGTGCTCACTTAGTGGGAGTCACGGGCATCGATGGCCACGGATTGGAAGGCGTAGAGCGCAGCTATGATGAATGGCTGACTGGCCAAGAAGGTAAAAAAACCATCCGTAAAGACCGTTATGGTCGGGTGGTAGAGAATATAGCCTGGCAGGACAAGCAAGAAGGTAAGTCTCTGCAATTAACTATCGACCAGCGCTTACAAGCTATTGCTTATCGTGCCATTAAACAGTCAGTGGCGGACCACCGCGCAACCTCTGGCTCTGTTGTGATGCTGGACGTAAAGACGGGTGCAGTACTGGCGATGGTCAACGCGCCATCGTATAACCCGAATAATCGTAGTGATTGGCAGAGTTACAAAATGCGTAACCGTGTGATTACCGACTCGATGGAGCCGGGATCGACTATTAAGCCGTTTGTTATTCTGGCTGCGTTAGAAAATGGCATTGCAGATACCGACACTATCGTTGATACAGGGAACGGTGTGCTTCGATTAGGTGGAAGCCGCGTTAAAGATGTCTCTCCTGTTGGTAAAGCCAGCTTGGAGATGATCCTGAAAAAATCCAGTAACGTCGGTGTAACTAAACTGGCGATGCAAATGCCTGTTGAGGCACTACTGGGCTTATACAGCTCTGTCGGTTTTGGTGAGCTTTCTGGCTTGAACCTAGTTGGTGAAGTGACCGGTATTTTCCCAAGTCGTTCGCGTTGGTCGCCAATTGAAAGAGCCACCATTTCTTTCGGCTATGGTCTTTCTATTACACCAATTCAGCTAGCGCACGCGTATGCGACGCTCGGTAACCTAGGTAAATACGAGCCGATACATATTATCAAAAGTAACGACAACAATATGTCTCGCCAGGTCGTTAGCCCTGAGCATGCGCGTCAGGTACTTAATATGCTAGAAACGGTAACTCAGCAAGGTGGCTCAGCTCGCCGTGCGGCAGTGCCGGGTTATCGGATCGGGGCGAAAACGGGTACCTCTCGTAAAGCTTCTGCGGGTGGTTACAGTGATGAGTACATTACTTACACCGCAGGTCTCGCCCCCGTTAGTGATCCTAAAATCGCACTCGTTGTGATCGTCAATGAGCCTCAAGGCGATGATTACTATGGTGGTTCTGTGGCATCTCCAGTCTTTTCTGAAATTATGAAAGGTGCGCTACAGATCCTTAATGTGGCCCCAGATGAAAATAAATTCCAGCAGTAAGCAAAGTTAGCTTGCTGCCAAATAAATTGAGTAAACCTGAGCCAAAGCTCGGAGAACAAATATGACTAAAGCCATCAGTATGGACGCATTGCTGTCCTCTTGGGTTGATTGCCCAAGTTTAGCGTCCGTTCTTGTCTCTGAACTGGAACTCGACAGTCGACGAGTTCAACCCGGTATCACCTTTGTTGCGATTGTTGGGCACGTAGTGGATGGAAGGAAGTTTATTCCGTCGGCAGTTCAACAAGGTGCAAATGCGGTTATCGCACAAGCGTGTGAGAATAAAACGCACGGCACCATAGAGTTGGTCGATGAAGTTCCGGTTATTTATTTGAGTGATTTGGATAAATGTCTGTCCGCAATGGCAGGGCAGCTTTATCGCTATCCAACAATGGAGCTTATTGGTGTTACAGGGACCAATGGCAAGACAACCATCACCCAATTGATTGCGCAGTGGATTGAACTCATCGGTTCTAAAGCGGCGGTGATGGGGACGACGGGGAATGGTTTCTTAGATCATTTGCAAGCAGCTGCAAATACCACCGGCAACGCCGTGGAAATTCAACACACGCTCGCGTCATTAGCTGAGCAGGGAGCAAAATACACCGCGCTGGAAGTCTCTTCTCATGGATTAGTGCAAGGGCGAGTGAAAGCCCTGTCATTTTCGGCTGGGGTGTTTACCAACCTTAGCCGTGATCACCTCGACTATCATGGCACGATGGAAGAGTACGCAAGCGCTAAATTTAGCCTCTTTACCCAGCATCAGTGTGAAAAAGCCATCATTAACGTTGATGATGAAGTCGGTGCAGCTTGGGCCAAAGATCTTTCAAATTCGATTGCGGTCTCTTTAGTGCCGACAAATGAGTTTACAAACGCCTTATGGGCCAGCAACGTCACGTATGCAGAATCCGGTATCACTATCGATTTTGGCGGCATGTTTGGTCGCGGCACCTTATATGCGCCTTTGATTGGGGAGTTCAACGCTGCGAATTTGATGTTAGCGTTTGCGACTTTGCTAAGCTTAGGTTTTGACAAACAAGAGCTTTTGGCGACGGCCAATCAGCTGCAACCGGTATTAGGTCGAATGGAACTGTTCCAGACTGATAACCGAGCAAAAGTCGTGGTTGACTACGCGCACACCCCAGATGCTTTAGAAAAAGCGTTGCAAGCGCTGCGCGTGCATTGTGAAGGAGAGCTGTGGGCGATCGTCGGATGTGGCGGAGATCGTGATGCCGGTAAACGTCCAATGATGGCAGAAATTGCAGAGCGCTTGGGTGACAAAGTTGTGTTAACGGACGACAACCCGCGTAGCGAAAGCCCTGAACTTATCGTCAAAGATATGTTGGCTGGATTATCTAAACCGAACGAGGCGATTATTCAGCATGATCGTTTCAAGGCTCTGTCTTATGCCCTCAATAATGCGTCAGCCCAAGACATTATTTTGCTGGCTGGTAAAGGCCACGAAGACTATCAAATTCGTAATGGCGAAACGATCCATTATTCGGATAGAGAATCCGCAATGCAGCTATTAGGACTGTCATCATGATTAAAGTAACCTTGTCTAAACTTGCTGAAATCACACATGGTGAATTAGTCGGTGAAGATATCGCTATTGCTGCGGTTTCAACCGATACGAGAACCATTGAGAGTGGCTCGATGTTTGTCGCACTAGTGGGTGAACGATTTGATGCGCATGACTTTTGCCAGCAGGCGGTTGATGCGGGAGCGGGTGCTCTGTTGGTGCAAAAGCGTCTCGATGTGAATGTACCTCAACTCGTTGTGGCTGACAGTAAAGTCGCTCTCGGTGAAATCGCAGCTTGGGTTCACCAATCTTGCCAGACTCCTACCGTTGCCATTACGGGGAGCTGCGGTAAAACCACAGTAAAAGAAATGGTGGCGAGTATTCTGCAGTTGAAAGGTCAGGTGTTGTTCACCGCTGGTAACTTCAATAATGATATTGGTGTGCCGTTAACCTTGCTACGTTCTCAAGCAGACGATGATTACGCTGTCATTGAATTGGGTGCAAACCATATCGGTGAAATTGCCTATACGACGCAATTGGTGAAACCGGATATTGCTTTGGTCAACAATGTTGCTGCCGCACACCTTGAAGGGTTTGGTTCCATTGAAGGGGTTAAACAAGCGAAAGGCGAAATCTACCAAGGCTTGTCTGTTGGCGGAGTAGCGATTGTCAATCTGGATAGTCAGGGTGATGCGTTATGGCAATCTGTTCTTGCCGATAAGAAGGTGATCACTTTTTCGCAAAGTAACACTCAAGCAGATTTCTATGCTTCCGATATAGAAATGGATCAAGAAGGTAAAGCCAGATTCACTCTGCATCTCGCAGAAGATGGACAAGAAATTGAACTATCTCTGGGGATTATTGGTCAACACAATGTTGCGAATGCGATTGCGGCTGCAATCATTGCACTACAAATGGGTGCGAGGATCGAAGAAATTCAATCTGGCCTGTTGCACTTGAATAAAGTGAAAGGCCGAGTAGACGTTGAGCAACTGAGTCAGTCCATCAAGCTGATTGATGACAGCTACAACGCCAGCGTTCCCGCAATGAAAGCTGCTGTGGACTTATTGGCTGCTTTCAAGGGACAACGTTGGTTGATTTTAGGCAATATGGCGGAATTGGGTGAGGAAAGTCTTGCACTTCATCGTCAAGTCGGGGAACATGCTGCCCCACAAAAATTTGAACACGTTCTCACGTATGGTGCGGACGCAAGGGTGATCAGTGACCTGTGCGACGGAACCCACTTTGAGACACATCAAGATATGATTGACTACATCAAGCAGCATCTAGACCAAACCGTTTCTGAAAACCACACCATGTTGGTTAAGGGAGCGAACGGTGCTCGTATGTTTGAAGTCGCTGCTGCTTTGAAGGAGTATTTTTAATGATTATCTGGCTTGCCGAGCTGCTACAGCCATACTTCTCTTTTTTCCGATTGTTTGAATACCTGTCTTTTCGAGCAATTTTAAGTGTATTAACTGCCCTAGGCCTGTCGCTCTGGATGGGGCCTATCATGATCAAGCGATTGCAAATGCTGCAAATCGGTCAGGTAGTACGTAACGAAGGTCCTGAATCTCACTTTAGTAAGCGTGGTACGCCGACTATGGGCGGTATCATGATTTTAGCTGCGATTTCTATCACCATTCTGCTTTGGGCTGATTTATCAAATCCTTATGTTTGGGCGGTACTTGCGGTGCTACTCGGCTATGGTGCTGTCGGGTTTGTTGATGATTACCGTAAAGTAGTGCGTAAGAATACCGATGGTTTGATCGCGCGCTGGAAATACTTTTGGCAGTCGTTAATTGCATTTGTGGTGGCGTTCGCTCTTTACGCTTACGGCAAAGATACTGCTGCAACTCAACTTGTAGTGCCATTCTTTAAAGATGTCATGCCTCAAATGGGGATGTTGTACATTATTTTCACTTATTTTGTGATTGTCGGCACGAGTAACGCGGTAAACCTGACTGATGGTCTGGATGGCTTGGCGATTATGCCAACGGTTCTGGTAGCTGCGGGCTTTGCTGTTATTTCTTGGGCGACGGGGAACGTTAACTTCTCTGAATACTTGCATATCCCTTACCTTCCTCACGCTTCTGAACTTGTGGTGGTGTGTACGGCGATTGTTGGTGCTGGTCTTGGCTTTTTGTGGTTCAACACTTACCCAGCGCAAGTATTCATGGGCGATGTAGGCTCACTTGCTTTGGGCGGTGCGCTAGGCACCATCGCAGTATTGGTTCGTCAGGAATTTGTACTGGTTATCATGGGTGGTGTTTTTGTGATGGAAACCCTGTCGGTTATTCTTCAGGTGGGTTCTTACAAACTACGTGGTCAGCGTATTTTCCGCATGGCACCTATCCATCACCACTATGAACTTAAAGGTTGGCCAGAGCCTCGCGTTATCGTGCGTTTCTGGATTATTTCTATTGTTCTTGTTCTGATTGGTCTAGCAACACTGAAGGTGCGTTAATCGCGCCTTCTCAGACAAGAGTTACAGTGTGAACAAATATGGAACGTTGGCAAAACATACATAGTGTTGTCGTCGTAGGGCTCGGTATTACCGGGCTCTCTGTCGTTAAACACCTAAGAAAAAATCAGCCACAGCTGGTGGTTAAAGTCATTGATACTCGAGCTAATCCTCCGGGGGCTGACCGCCTTCCTGAAGAGATTGAACTGCACAGCGGTGGCTGGAATACCACGTGGCTTGCAGAGGCCGATTTGGTGGTGACTAACCCTGGTATCGCGCTTGCGATGCCTGAAATTCAGTCCGTATTAAGCCAGGGGATCCCCGTTGTCGGTGATATTGAACTGTTTGCTTGGGCCGTCACTAAGCCCGTCGTTGCGATTACCGGCTCAAATGGTAAAAGCACGGTAACAGATTTAACTGGCGTAATGGCAAAAGCCGCTGGGTTAAGCGTTGGTGTTGGCGGCAATATTGGCGTTCCTGCGCTCGATCTACTTGATCAAGAAGCTGACTTGTATGTGCTTGAGCTTTCTAGCTTCCAGTTGGAAACCACTTCTAGCCTTAAGTTAAAAGCGGCGGCATTTCTGAATCTTTCAGAAGATCATATGGATCGCTATGAAAGCATGGCCGATTACCGATCAGCAAAATTGCGTATTTTTAATCATGCTGAGCTTGCGGTAGTGAATCGA
Organism: Vibrio sp. J1-1; assembly: GCF_021728395.1. Taxonomy (GTDB): domain Bacteria; phylum Pseudomonadota; class Gammaproteobacteria; order Enterobacterales; family Vibrionaceae; genus Vibrio. The sequence goes on from NZ_JAKKCM010000010.1 coordinate 56,521, forward strand.
GATGATCAGGAAACCTTGCCTGATCATGACATGCCAGTGGTTACCTTCGGTGGCGATGAGCAAGCATTTGGTTTACAAACCGATGGTGAGAAAACCTGGTTACTTGACCACGGCCAGCGCGTGATTGCCAGTGATGAACTCAAGCTTGTCGGTAAGCACAATTTAGCGAACGTACTGGTTGTATTGGCACTGCTTAAGGCTGTGGGTGTTGATTGTCACAACACATTGAATACACTAAAAAATTACACCGGACTGACACACCGTTGCCAGGTTGTTGAAGATAATCAAGGTGTTAAATGGGTCAATGACTCTAAGGCAACCAATATTGCTAGCACGATGGCGGCGTTATCGGGGCTGGAGCTGACTGGTAAGTTGTATCTACTGGTTGGTGGTGTTGGTAAAGGCGCAGATTTCACGCCATTAGAACCGATTTTCGCGACGCTTAATCTACAGCTGTGTTGTTTTGGCGCGGATGGTGATGAGTTCTTACCATTGCATTCATCTGCGATTCGTTTCAACACGATGGAAGATGTGATTCAGCAGATATCTTCACAGTTAAAAGCGGGTGATATGGTGATGCTGTCTCCTGCATGTGCTAGCTTTGATCAATTCGACAACTTTATGGCAAGAGGTGATGCATTCGCCGCGCTTGCTAAAAAATACGCATAATAATTGAAGGTCACTCGTTTCGTGAGTTTAGGTAACGTTAAACACAACATCAGTAATTGGCTCAGGCAGCCTGCACCAGAGGCGCTGTTTGATCGCCAATTGGTGTGGATTGCGTTGGGGTTGATGTTGACGGGATTGATCATGGTAACGTCGGCTTCTTTTCCTATCAGCTCACGCCTGACCGAACAGCCTTTCCATTTTATGTTCCGTCACGCCACTTTTCTTGTACTTGCGTTGATCACATCAGCGGTGATTCTCCAAGTTCCTTTAGAAGAGTGGTTCAAGCGCAGTCACTATTTGCTTTGGCTCTCTTTTACCCTGCTTATCATCGTGTTGCTTGCGGGTAAGTCTGTAAATGGTGCCTCTCGATGGATACCTTTGGGGCTGTTTAACTTACAGCCTGCGGAAGTCGCAAAACTGTCCCTGTTTATCTTCATGTCTGGCTATTTAGTGCGTAAGCAAGACGAAGTACGTCAAACCTTCTTTGGCGGCTTTATGAAGCCAATCATGGTGTTTGCATTTTTTGCCGTACTATTGTTGGGACAGCCAGACTTGGGAACGGTCGTGGTAATGCTGGTGACTTTGTTCGGTATGCTGTTTATTGCGGGTGCAAAGTTGACCCAGTTTCTCGCACTGATGGTTGCTGGTATTGGTGCGGTGGTCGGTTTGATTCTGGTCGAGCCTTACCGTATGCGACGCGTAACTTCCTTTCTTGACCCTTGGGAAGACCCATTTGGCAGTGGCTATCAGTTGACGCAATCTTTGATGGCGTTTGGTCGTGGTGAATGGTTTGGTCAAGGGCTTGGTAACTCTATTCAGAAACTCGAATACCTACCAGAAGCGCACACCGACTTTGTATTCGCCGTATTGGCAGAAGAGCTTGGTTTTGTTGGTGTTGTACTGGTGCTGATGTTGATATTTAGTCTGGTACTGAAAGCCGTTTATATCGGTAAGCGCGCTTTTGAAAGCGGCGAAATCTTTGGCGGCTACCTCGCATTTGGTATTGGTATTTGGTTTGCGTTCCAGACACTGGTTAACGTAGGCGCTGCCGCAGGTATTGTACCAACCAAAGGTTTGACACTTCCGCTAATCAGTTATGGTGGTTCCAGTCTGATTATTATGTCCGTTGCAGTATCTATATTGCTGCGCATCGATCACGAATGCCGCTTGAAACGCGAGCAACAACAATCAGAACAACAAACTCATGAAGAAAACTAAACGTTTGATGGTGATGGCTGGTGGTACTGGCGGTCACGTATTTCCGGGGCTTGCCGTTGCTAAGCAATTGCAGGAGCAAGGTTGGGAGATTCGCTGGTTAGGCACGGCGGATCGAATGGAAGCGGATTTGGTACCAAAGCATGGTATTGAAATCGACTTCATCAAAGTGAAAGGCTTGCGAGGTCAGGGCGTTAAGCGTCTTCTGGCAGCGCCATTCCAAATTATCAATGCCATTATGCAAGCACGTACTCATATGAAGCAGTGGCAGCCGGATGCAGTTTTGGGCATGGGGGGTTACGTGAGTGGACCCGGCGGCGTTGCAGCTTGGTTAAGTGGTATTCCAGTTGTACTTCATGAACAAAATGCCGTTGCAGGTTTGACTAACCAATGGTTGTCTAAGATCGCTAAAAAAGTATTTCAGGCCTTTCCTGGTGCTTTCCCGAAGGCTGAGGTTGTCGGGAATCCTGTACGCGAAGATGTGACTCAACTGGCTGATCCAGCTCTTCGTATGCAAGGCCGCCAAGGACCGATTCGGATCTTGGTGATGGGGGGGAGCCAAGGCGCTCGTATTCTCAACCAAACTTTACCTGAGGTAATGGCTAACTTAGGTGAAGAGTACTGTATTCGTCATCAAGCGGGTAAAGGCGCAGCACAAGAGGTGCAAGCCGCCTATCAGGAACACAACGTGGTTAATGCCGAAGTGACCGAATTTATTGATGATGTAGCGGAAGCGTATTCATGGGCAGACCTACTGGTGTGTCGCTCAGGCGCATTGACGGTCTCTGAAGTTTCTGCCGCTGGTGTAGGTGCTATTTTCGTACCGTTTATGCATAAAGACCGTCAACAGGCACTCAATGCGGATCACTTAGTCGAGTGCGGGGCGGCGAAAATGATTGAACAACCAGTGTTTAAAGTTGAGTCACTCACTCAGCAAATCCAAAAGTTAGATCGCAAAACTTTACTAGAGATGGCTCAGCATGCACGTGGTGCCGCTAAACTGGACGCCGACAAAACTGTCGCACAAGCCATCGTCGCTTTGACTGAAAAGCGTTAATGAATTATCGAGAATAGAAACAGATGACTATTGAACATACACAAGACTTAGCTCAGATTCGCGCCATGGTTCCAGAAATGCGTCGCGTGAAATCAATCCACTTCATCGGTATCGGTGGTGCGGGAATGAGCGGCATTGCTGAGGTGCTCCTAAACGAAGGTTATCAAATTACCGGTTCTGATCTTGCAAAGAATGCGGTGACTGAACGATTAGCCACGAAAGGCGCAACCATCTTTATCGGGCATCAGGCAAGCAATGTTGAGCAAGCAAGTGTTGTTGTTGTTTCTACGGCTATTAACGAAGAAAACCCAGAAGTGATGGCGGCGCGTGAGCTACGTATTCCGATTGTTCGTCGCGCTGAGATGCTAGCTGAGCTGATGCGTTTTCGTCATGGCATTGCTGTTGCAGGTACACATGGTAAGACCACAACTACAGCACTTGTGACGCAAATTTATTCAGAAGCAGGTCTTGATCCAACGTTTGTTAACGGTGGCTTGGTGAAAAGTGCAGGGACCAACGCACGTCTTGGCTCTAGCCGCATTCTTATTGCAGAAGCGGATGAAAGCGATGCGTCATTCCTTCACCTTCAGCCAATGGTGAGTATTGTCACCAACATCGAAGCCGATCATATGGATACTTACGGTGGTGATTTTGAAACCCTGAAGCAAACCTTCATCGACTTTCTGCATAATCTTCCATTTTATGGTCAAGCGATTGTTTGTATTGATGATCCTGTGGTTCGTGAGTTAATTCCGCGTATTAGCCGTCAGGTGATTACCTATGGTTTCTCTGAAGACGCGGATGTACGGATCGAGAATTACCACCAAGAAGGCCAGCAAGGTAAATTTACGGTTGTTCGTAAAGGCCGAGCTGATCTTAATATCACCCTGAATATCCCGGGTCGTCATAATGCTCTCAACGCATCAGCCGCAATCGCAGTTGCAACGGAAGATGACATTGAAGATGACGCGATCCTCAAAGCAATGGCAGGCACGCAAGGAACGGGACGTCGTTTTGATCACCTTGGTGAATTTGATACGGGTAACGGCCATGCGATGCTGGTGGATGATTACGGTCACCACCCAACTGAGGTTGGCGTAACGATCAATGCCGCACGTAGCGGCTGGCAAGACAAGCGCTTGGTAATGATTTTCCAACCGCACCGCTACAGTCGAACCCGTGATTTATATGATGATTTTGCCAATGTACTTGAGCAGGTCGATGTGCTGATTATGTTGGATGTGTATTCTGCGGGTGAAAAGCCTATTGCAGGTGCAGATGGACGCGCATTATGCCGCACAATTCGCAGTAGAGGTAAGCTAGACCCAATTTTTGTTCCAGAAATCGAGCATTTACCGTCAGTTTTGGCTAACGTTATACAAGACGGAGACCTAATTTTAACGCAAGGTGCAGGCGATGTTGGTAAAGTGGCTAAACAACTGGCAGCTCTTGAGTTAAATGTTAATAAAATGATGGGATAAGCTGGAATTCGTTCTGAGCTTTAAGATAAAGACCTAGATCTCGATTTTGCGCCAACAACATTGTGATTTATTGTTATCAGTGTTTGATAGTTTATTAGAGCTCAGTATAATCTCAAGGTTAAAGTCATTGCTTTTGTTAGTGTGTTATTAACATGAGCAGGGTAGGCGACAAAGGTCAGGATACGAAGACGTTGTTGAATATTGCACTAAATGAAGAGCGACAAAACACGGATAATAATCGTGGTCGCAAAAATAAAATCTTAGGTGCGCTATTTTTCGTCGTAGTTTTGACTTTAATTAGTTCTGTTTTGTACTCGGCGATCAGTTGGATGTGGGATGACCAAAGACTTCCTCTATCCAAAATAGTGCTCCAAGGAGAGTTGGAGTATATCAAAGCTGATGATGTTCAAACTGCATTCAGCAGAATTGACCACATTGGTACGTTTATGTCGCAAGACATCGATGTATTACAGCAAAGTGTTGAAGCCTTGCCATGGGTTGCTCATGCAGCGATTCGAAAGCAATGGCCAGATACAGTAAAAGTTTTTTTGACAGAACATCATCCTGAAGCCATCTGGAATGGCAACGAGTTGTTGGATAAAAACGGCTTGGTATTCGATGGGGATGTTGGTCTGGTAAAGGAAGATAAAGTTAAGCTGTATGGACCTAAAGATAGCGGATCGGAGGTTTTACAAACCTACCGTGAATTGAGTCCTAAGTTTCAGCAATTAGGTTTAGCGATATCGTCTCTGGTGTTAAATGAGCGACGAGCTTGGCAAATCATCCTTGAAAACGGTATTCGATTAGAGCTCGGTAAAGAGTCCCTTCTTGAGCGTATAGAGCGTTTTTTCTCACTCTATAACAAGCTTGGTAGTGACACGCAAAGAATCAGTTATATCGATCTCAGGTACGATACAGGAGCTGCAGTCGGTTGGTTTCCTGAAGAAGAGTTAGAAGAGAGTACAGATGACTAAGGCCGCAGACGACAACATTATTGTTGGTCTTGATATAGGCACTGCAACCGTATCAGCTCTAGTGGGCGAAATTTTACCAGATGGCCAAATTAATATAATTGGTGCGGGTAGTAGCCCTTCGCGCGGCATGGACAAAGGTGGCGTGAATGACTTGGAGTCGGTTGTAAAATCAGTACAACGCGCAATTGATCAAGCTGAGTTAATGGCCGAGTGCCAAATCAGCCGAGTATTCATTTCGTTGTCTGGTAAGCATATCGCAAGCCGAATCGAAAAAGGTATGGGTACGATATCTGATGAGGAAGTTTCTCAAGAGGATATGGACAGAGCTATCCATACTGCAAAATCAATTAAAATCGGTGATGAACAACGAATCCTTCATGTGATTCCACAAGAGTTTACCATCGATTACCAGGAAGGTATTAAAAACCCGCTTGGTCTCTCTGGGGTAAGAATGGAAGTGAGTGTCCATCTTATCACATGCCATAATGACATGGCGCGCAATATCATTAAGGCGGTAGAACGTTGCGGCCTTAAGGTAGAGCAACTTGTATTTTCTGGGCTTGCTGCAAGTAATGCAGTAATTACCGAGGATGAAAGAGAGCTTGGAGTTTGTGTGGTCGATATTGGCGCCGGCACGATGGATGTTGCAATCTGGACGGGTGGTGCGCTACGTCACACAGAAGTATTTTCGTACGCGGGAAATGCGGTAACAAGCGATATTGCTTTTGCTTTTGGTACGCCAGTAAGCGATGCTGAAGAAATAAAAGTAAAATATGGCTGTGCTTTAAGTGAACTGGTCAGTAAGGATGACACGGTTAACGTTCCAAGCGTAGGTGGCCGACCTTCACGTAGTCTGCAACGTCAAACATTGTCAGAAGTGATAGAGCCACGCTACTCTGAGCTTATGGGACTGGTTAACCAAACGATCGATACCGTTCAGGCAAAATTACGCGCAGAGGGCATTAAGCACCATCTGGCAGCCGGTGTAGTACTGACTGGCGGCGCTGCGCAAATGGACGGGGTGGTCGAATGTGCGGAACGCGTATTCCGCAATCAAGTAAGGGTCGGCAAACCGCTTGAAGTCAGCGGCTTAACTGACTATGTAAAAGAGCCGTACCATTCTACGGCAGTTGGATTACTTCATTACGCAAGAGACATGCAGTCCAGCGACGATAGCGATTATAATGAACCTAAACGCTCATCTGTTACTGGCTTTTTCGGTAAATTGCGTAACTGGATACAAAAAGAGTTTTAACCTGAGTTGCAGGATAAACGGAGACAACACATGTTTGAACCGATGATGGAAATGTCTGACGATGCAGTAATCAAGGTCGTTGGAGTTGGTGGCGGCGGTGGTAACGCTGTTGAACACATGGTGCGTGAATCCATCGAAGGTGTGGAATTCATCAGCGTTAACACTGATGCGCAAGCACTTCGTAAGACAAGCGTTGGCAATGTTATTCAGATTGGTGGTGATATCACCAAAGGTCTGGGTGCAGGTGCGAATCCACAGGTCGGCCGTGAGGCAGCTCTCGAAGATAGAGACAGAATTAAAGATTCCCTAACTGGTGCCGATATGGTGTTTATCGCGGCTGGTATGGGTGGTGGTACAGGTACTGGTGCAGCTCCTGTGATCGCTGAAGTAGCGAAAGAGCTAGGCATTCTTACTGTTGCCGTGGTAACGAAACCATTCAGCTTTGAAGGTAAGAAGCGTTTAGCGTTTGCAGAACAAGGTATCGATGAGCTTTCTAAACACGTTGACTCATTGATTACGATTCCAAACGAAAAGCTACTTAAAGTTCTTGGTCGTGGCGTGACGTTGCTAGAAGCGTTTGCAAGTGCGAATGACGTTCTTAAAAACGCAGTACAAGGTATTGCGGAACTGATTACTCGCCCTGGTATGATCAACGTCGACTTTGCCGACGTACGTACTGTTATGTCTGAAATGGGTCACGCAATGATGGGTAGTGGTATCGCGAAAGGCGAAGACCGCGCTGAAGAAGCGGCTGAGATGGCAATTTCTAGTCCACTTCTGGAAGACATCGATCTGGCTGGTGCACGTGGTGTTCTTGTTAACATTACTGCTGGCTTGGATATGCGTCTTGATGAGTTTGAGACAGTGGGTAATACGGTTAAAGCATTTGCTTCTGACAATGCAACTGTGGTTATCGGTACTTCTCTAGACCCAGATATGACGGATGAAATCCGTGTAACGGTTGTAGCTACGGGTATTGGTAACGAGAAAAAACCAGATATCACCCTTGTTGCTGGCGGTAAAGCGAACGTAGCATCAACTGCACAAGCTCAACCACAACAACAAGCAATGGCAACTCAAGCTGAAGAAAAACCGGCACAAACCTTGCAGCCTCAAGCGCAAGAGAAGCCACAGGTTACTCCTCAGCCGACAAATACAGCGTCTTCTGCTCCTGCAACGTCGAGCCAAAGCTCTGCGGCACCAAAGCAAGAGAAAGAGAGCGGCTATTTGGATATTCCGGCATTCTTGCGTCGTCAGGCTGATTAATCTTTAACCCATAAATTTGACAGAGCTCAAAATTATGGTAGCATTCACGGTCGACGTTACAGACGACCGTGTTATGTAGCACATTTTAAAGAGGCAAGCAGATGATCAGACAACGTACTCTGAAAGAAATAGTGAAAACAACTGGTGTGGGTCTCCACTCTGGTCGTAAAGTCACGCTTACTCTGCGCCCGGCTGCTGCAAATACAGGTATCATTTACCGTCGTACAGATGTAAATCCACCTGTAGATTTCCCAGCTGATCCTGCGTCTGTTCGTGACACTATGCTTTGTACTGCATTAGTTAACGACGAAGGCGTGCGTATTTCAACAGTTGAGCACTTGAATGCTGCGCTCGCTGGTATGGGTATCGACAACATTGTTGTTGAAGTAGACGCTCCTGAAATTCCAATTATGGATGGTAGCGCAAGCCCATTTGTATACTTGCTTCAGCAAGCCGGTATCGAAATGCAAAATGCTCCTAAGCGTTTTATCCGCATTAAAAAACCAGTTCGTTTCGAAGATGGCGATAAATGGGCAGAGTTTGTTCCGTTTAACGGTTTCCGTATGGACTTTGAGATTGACTTTAACCACCCTGCAATTGAATCTGACGAGCAGCGTCTACTGTTTGACTTCTCATCTAAAGGGTTTGTTCGCGAGATTTCTCGTGCACGTACGTTTGGTTTTATGCGTGATATCGAATATCTACAGTCTCAGAACCTAGTTTTGGGGGGGAGCTTTGATAACGCTATCGTACTGGATGATTACCGAATTCTTAATGAGGAAGGATTGCGTTTTGACAATGAGTTCGTTACTCATAAAGTGTTGGATGCAATTGGTGACCTTTATATGTGTGGACACCCGATTATTGGTGAGTTCCGTGCATTCAAATCAGGCCACGGTCTAAACAACCAACTTCTACGTGCTGTTCTGGCTGATCAGGAAGCATGGGAATGGACAACATTCGAAGAAGAAGCTGGCTCTCCAGTCGCATTTGCTGAGCCAAATATGGTACTAGCATAAGCTTAAACTGAATTTAAAAAAACCAGGTCGCGACCTGGTTTTTTTCTATCCAAAATTTGTTTCAGGCGGCTATTTTTGCGATTTTTCTGCCATGTCAGCCAGTCTTTTCAGACGTTCCTGAATTTTAGGCGGTGCCATATCGGCAATGACCATTAAAGATTTGGCCGCTGATTCCGTTAACGGTGGTCGCTTGGGCCTATCCTCTTGCTCGGAACGGTTTCTGTATAAAGACGGGTTAATCCTCACCTCAACACTCATTAGCTTTGCATAACCTTGGGTACGGAGTCTATTGAGGATCATTAGTCGATCGTAGTCAATTTTCATTTTGATGGCTGCGCTGGACACATCGATCAACAGGTGACCGTTACGAACATTGGCTACCCGGCAATGATCAGCCGTGCCTTTAGGCAAAATATCCTGTAAGGCTTTGTTGAGCTGCAAGATTTCTCCAGCATGCTCTTGAATCTTCTTAAACTGAGATTCAGCAATAACATCCTCTGTCGAGGTTGGTCGATGATCACGCATAGGTAAAATCTAATTTTGTGGATATATCGCTATTCTAGAGCAGCTTTCTATCTAGGTATAGTTTACATTGGCGTCTTTATTCCAATTGGTTTGGAAGCCGGATAATGAAAGCAAAATTGATAGATTGGAGAGTTACAGTTGAAAACTTGGCTAATCTGTCACCACTTTCAATAAAATTTACAGAGTGCTTCAAACAAATAGGTCTATTTATGGTTGTATCGATTAAAAATCCTTACACTAGGCCCCAATGTTTCTAAATTTAGCCTTGAAATATGGATGTTTGGACTCAATATCATTTGTTAAATGATTTATATCAGTATTCTTAGTACCAAACTGGCAGAGACTGAAGGCATTACGAGTAGATCGGGAACGGTCTGATGAAAGAGAGATTCACGAAAAATGATAACTAAGCTACTGACAAAAGTTATTGGCAGTCGCAACGATCGAACACTGCGCCGCCTTAGAAAAATTGTAAAAGAAATTAATAACTATGAGCCGACATTTGAAGCTCTATCTGATGAAGAACTAAAAGCAAAGACTGTTGAATTCCGCGAGCGTCTGGACAAAGGTGAAACTCTTGATCAACTCCTTCCAGAAGCTTTTGCTACGGTTCGTGAAGCGTCTAAACGTGTTTACGGCATGCGTCACTTCGATGTACAGCTTATTGGTGGTATGGTCCTGAATGCAGGTCAAATTGCGGAAATGCGTACAGGTGAAGGTAAAACTTTAACTGCAACTCTTCCAGCTTACCTGAACGCATTAGCGGGTAAAGGCGTTCATGTTGTAACCGTGAATGATTACTTGGCTAAACGTGACGCAGAGACAAACCGTCCATTATTTGAATTCTTAGGTATGAGCGTTGGCATCAACGTGCCAAACATGCCACCTCAAGAGAAAAAAGAAGCGTATCAAGCGGATATCCTTTACGGAACAAACAACGAGTTTGGTTTTGATTACCTTCGTGACAACATGGCTTTCCGCAATGAAGATCGCGTACAGCGCGAGCGCTTCTTTGCTGTAGTCGATGAGGTTGACTCAATTCTTATCGATGAAGCTCGTACTCCTCTTATCATTTCTGGTCCTGCTGAAGACAGCTCTGAGCTATATACTCGAATTAACTTGCTGATTCCGCATCTTGAGAAACAAGATCAAGAAGATTCAGAAGAATACCGTGGTGATGGTCACTACACGTTAGATGAAAAATCGAAACAAGTTTACCTGACTGAAACGGGCCAAGAGTTTGTCGAAGAACTTCTGGTTAAGAACGGTTTGATGGGAGAGGGCGACACACTTTACTCTCCAACCAATATCAGCCTACTTCACCACGTGAACGCCGCGCTACGAGCTCATGTATTGTTTGAACGTAATGTTGATTACATCGTTACTGAAGACGGTGAAGTGGTTATCGTAGATGAGCACACGGGTCGTACCATGCCTGGCCGTCGTTGGTCTGAAGGTCTTCACCAAGCAGTAGAAGCGAAAGAAGGCGTTAAGATTCAGAACGAAAACCAGACGCTGGCATCCATCACATTCCAGAACTACTTCCGTTTGTACGAGAAGCTGTCAGGTATGACAGGTACAGCAGATACTGAAGCGTTTGAGTTCCAGTCTATCTATGGTTTGGAAACGGTTGTTATTCCAACCAATAAACCAATGATTCGTGATGATATGCCGGATGTGGTGTACCGTACAGAAGCTGAAAAGTTTGCCGCAATCATTGAGGATATCAAAGAGCGCGTAGCAAAAGGTCAGCCATCGCTCGTTGGTACAGTATCGATTGAGAAATCTGAGCTGCTGTCTAATGCACTTAAGAAAGCCAAAATTAAGCACAACGTACTGAACGCTAAATTCCACGAGAAAGAAGCAGAGATCGTTGCTGAAGCGGGTATGCCGGGCGCTGTCACTATCGCTACAAACATGGCGGGTCGTGGTACCGATATCGTGCTTGGTGGTAGCTGGCAATCTAAAGTTGAAACGTTGGAAAATCCGACTCAAGAGCAAATTGACGCGATTAAAGCGGATTGGAACGTTGTTCACGATAAAGTACTGCAAGCAGGTGGCCTGCACATTATCGGTACAGAGCGCCACGAATCTCGTCGTATCGATAACCAGTTACGTGGTCGTTCTGGTCGTCAGGGTGATGCAGGTTCTTCACGTTTTTACCTATCAATGGAAGACTCGTTACTGCGCATCTTTACTTCAGACCGCATGGCAAGTCTGATCCAAAGTGGTATGGAAGAAGGCGAAGCGATCGAATCTAAAATGCTGTCTCGTTCGATTGAAAAAGCGCAGCGTAAAGTGGAAGGTCGTAACTTCGACATTCGTAAACAGCTACTTGAATACGATGACGTTGCGAACGATCAGCGTAAAGTCGTTTACGAGCTACGTGATGAGTTGATGAGTGTTGACGATATCAGCGACATGATCGAGCAGAACCGCGAAGACGTCATGACGGCGATCATCGATGAGTACATTCCACCACAATCTCTGGAAGATATGTGGGATGTTGAAGGTTTGCAGGAACGCCTGAAAGCGGACTTCGATCTGGATGCGCCAATTAAGCAATGGCTTGAAGAAGATGACAAACTTTACGAAGAAGCTCTTCGTGAAAAGATCATTACACTGGCTGTTGAAGTCTACAAAGCGAAAGAAGAAGTCGTTGGTGCGCAAGTACTACGTAACTTCGAGAAATCTGTCATGCTACAGACGTTGGATACGCTTTGGAAAGAACACTTGGCTGCAATGGATCACTTGCGTCAAGGTATTCACTTACGTGGTTACGCACAGAAGAACCCGAAACAAGAGTACAAGCGTGAGTCGTTTGAGCTGTTCGAAGGTTTGTTAGACGCGCTGAAATCTGATGTTATCACGGTACTGTCTCGTGTACGTGTTCAGCAGCAAGAAGAAGTTGAGCGTATGGAAGAGCAACGTCGTGCACAAGCAGAAGAAGCAGCGCGCCGTGCACAAGCTCAACATGCGGCTGCAGAAAGTCAGCTTGCTGATGGTGAAGAGTCGGAAGGCGCACACCAACCGGTTGTTCGTGATGAGCGCAAAGTGGGTCGTAATGAGCCTTGTCCATGTGGCAGCGGTAAAAAGTACAAACAGTGCCACGGAAAAATTGACTAAATGAGCTTGGTCACTTATTGATAGAGAGTCGCTTAGGCGGCTCTTTTTTTAAGTAAATTTTATTGCTCCAACTCTTGTTATCTTCATGTAGGCTTGGAGCATTTCAGCGTTAGGAAGTATTCTCCATGAAAAGAATTCACATCGTTGCGGCGATCATTTTTAACCAAGATAAATCGCAGATCTTCATTACTAAACGTCCTGACGATAAACATAAAGGCGGATTTTGGGAATTTCCTGGTGGCAAAGTGGAGCCTGAGGAGTCTGTTGAACAAGCCATGATTCGCGAGTTAGAAGAAGAAGTAGGGATAAAAGTGACGGAGCAGTCTCTGTTTGAACACCTTGAATACGACTACCCAGACAAATCCCTGAAGTTCGACTTTATCTCTGTTACTGCTTTCGAACATAAACCATATGGTAAGGAAGGCCAGGAAGGACGCTGGGTTGATATCAAAAGCTTGCCTGAATATGCATTTCCGGAAGCAAATGTGCCAATCCTTGAACGCGTCGTACAAGAGTTTTCTTCATAGTTTAGGCATTAAGTATCTTGTGGTTCGCAAGGGATGTTGTTAGTTTAAAAAGATTGAGCGAAATGTGAGAAAACGAGAATAGATCTCGTGATCCAGAGAAGGAGATAAAACGCAATGGTTCGTATTGCAATCGCAGGAGCTGCTGGCCGCATGGGGCGCAACTTGGTCAAAGCCTCACACCATCATCAAGAAGCATCAGTAACAGCTGGATCTGAGCGTCCTGAATCATCACTCGTTGGTGTTGATATCGGTGAGCTTTGTGGTGAAGGTAAGTTTGATGTTGTATTGACGGATGATCTTGCTAAAGACGTGGATAACTTTGATGTCATTATCGACTTTACTGCACCAGTAAGCACTTTGGCTAACCTTGAGCTATGCAAACAGCATGGTAAGAGCATGGTGATTGGCACCACCGGTTTTAGTGAAGAAGAACGTGCGTTTATTGATGAAGCTGCGAAGCAAGTTCCTGTTGTAATGGCTCCTAATTACTCTGTTGGTGTTAACCTAGTATTCAAGCTGCTGGAAAAAGCAGCCAAAGTAATGGGTGATTACTGTGATATCGAAATCGTTGAAGCACACCATCGCCATAAAGTGGATGCCCCATCAGGTACAGCAATTGGTATGGGAGAAGCTATTGCTGGTGCGATGGGCAACAATCTTAATGATGTAGCGGTTTATGCTCGCGAAGGCATTACTGGTGAACGTACCAAAGACGAGATTGGTTTTGCCACCATTCGCGCTGGTGATATTGTTGGTGAACACACCGCGATGTTTGCTGATATTGGTGAGCGAGTTGAAATCACACACAAAGCAACTGATCGCATGACCTTTGCAAATGGCGCAGTGAAGGCAGCGGTTTGGCTAAGCGCTAAACCGGCAGGCTTTTATACGATGACTGATGTACTGGGTTTGAATGAACTTTAATTACATAATTATTCGCCGGCGTAAGCCGGCTTTTTTACACCTCTAGGTATAGATGTAAAATAAATGATTAAATGTTGCCAGAGTTTCCATTGTGGTTAAGTGCTCTTTTTAGTGCTTTTGTTATGTATACGGTCTATATGGCTTAAAAAGTACAGTTATTTTTGATTAGTTAACGTTTGCGTAAAAATCTTATCTAATTTTGTGATCTGTAGAAAGTTCAAATTTGTAAAATTCACAAAAAAGTCACCCCTTCCCAGCTAAAGGTAACTAAAACTTGTTATTTTGGGGGTTATTCTATCCAAACGCCCTTACTCGCTAGAAATCCATCATTTATTTTTAATTGTTTATTGACAGGTTTCCAGTCCGTCTTTAGAATACCGCCAATTTGTCTGAAATACCTATTTATGTCTATTTTATAGGTAAAGGAAGGCATTGATTGCAGTTTGATTTATTTTTTTTGCATTTTTATTCTGGAGGTTGTCTTGGGTAATTTAGCACTGTTAGTCCTAGAAGATGGGACAGTGTTCCGCGGAGTGTCCATTGGGGCAGATGGCGTATCCGTCGGTGAAGTCGTTTTCAATACCTCGATGACGGGGTATCAAGAAATCCTCACTGATCCTTCCTATTCTCAGCAAATCGTTACTCTTACTTATCCTCACATTGGCAATACCGGAACCACTTCCGAAGATGAAGAATCCTCTTCAATTCATGCACAAGGCCTTGTGATTCGCGATCTTCCACTTATCGCTTCTAATTTCCGTAATGAGCAATCTCTTTCTGACTACCTGAAATCACAAAACATTGTTGGCATCGCCGACATAGATACGCGCAAGCTGACTCGTATCTTGCGTGAGAAAGGTGCGCAGAATGGTTGTATCGTCGCTGGCGACAACTTAGATGAAGCTTTGGCATTAGCGAAAGCTAAAGAATTCCCTGGCTTAAAAGGAATGGACCTTGCGAAAGAAGTTACAACAAAAGAAGCGTATCAATGGAAACAAGGCTCGTGGACGCTTGAAGGTGGACTTCCAGAAGCGAAAGATGACAGCGAGTTACCGTACCACGTCGTTGCATACGATTTCGGAGCGAAGCGAAACATCCTACGCATGTTGGTTGACCGAGGATGCCGCTTAACGGTTGTACCTGCTGAAACTTCAGCAGAAGAAGTGCTGGCTCTTAACCCAGATGGCGTTTTCCTATCAAACGGCCCTGGCGATCCAGAACCATGTACTTACGCGATTGAAGCAACAAAAGTGTTCCTAGAAAAAGGTCTACCTATCTTTGGTATCTGTCTGGGTCACCAAATTCTGGCGTTAGCGTCGGGTGCACAAACTGTGAAAATGAAGTTTGGTCATCACGGTGCGAACCACCCAGTTAAAGATTTAGATCGTAACGTTGTAATGATTACCTCTCAAAACCACGGTTTTGCAGCGGATGAAGCAACGCTACCGGAAAACCTACGTGCAACTCACGTATCTCTATTTGACGGCTCTCTGCAGGGTATCCACCGTACAGATAAGCCAGCATTTAGCTTCCAAGGTCACCCAGAAGCGAGCCCAGGTCCACATGACGCAGCACCGCTTTTTGACCACTTTATCGAACTAATCAAAACACACAGCGCTTAATTCGGAGTAGTAGATAATGCCAAAACGTACTGACATTCAAAGTATTCTAATTCTTGGTGCTGGTCCGATTGTTATCGGTCAGGCATGTGAGTTTGACTACTCTGGCGCACAAGCGTGTAAAGCACTTCGTGAAGAAGGTTACCGAGTTATCCTTGTTAACTCGAACCCTGCAACGATCATGACAGATCCAGAGATGGCTGATGCGACTTACATCGAGCCAATCCAATGGGAAGTAGTACGCAAGATCATCGAGAAAGAACGCCCAGACGCGGTACTGCCAACCATGGGTGGTCAGACTGCGCTTAACTGTGCGCTAGAGCTAGAGAAGCACGGTGTTCTTGAAGAGTTCGGCGTAGAAATGATTGGTGCAACGGCTGACGCGATTGATAAAGCAGAAGACCGTTCTCGCTTTGATAAAGCAATGAAGTCTATCGGCCTTGAGTGTCCTCGCGCAGATACCGCGAAGAGCATGGAAGAAGCTTACAAAGTTTTAGACATGGTTGGCTTCCCTTGTATCATCCGTCCATCATTTACGATGGGTGGTACTGGTGGTGGTATCGCTTACAACAAAGAAGAGTTCGAAGAAATTTGTCGTCGTGGTCTGGATCTTTCTCCAACCAATGAACTGCTTATCGATGAATCGCTAATCGGTTGGAAAGAATACGAAATGGAAGTGGTTCGTGATAAAGCGGACAACTGTATCATCGTATGTTCAATCGAGAACTTCGACCCTATGGGCATCCACACGGGTGACTCAATCACAGTTGCACCAGCGCAAACTCTGACTGACAAAGAATACCAGCTAATGCGTAATGCATCGCTAGCGGTTCTGCGTGAAATTGGTGTTGAGACTGGTGGTTCAAACGTACAGTTTGGTATCAACCCGAAAGATGGCCGTATGGTTATCATCGAGATGAACCCACGTGTATCTCGTTCATCTGCTCTAGCGTCAAAAGCGACTGGTTTCCCAATCGCGAAGATTGCAGCGAAACTTGCTGTTGGCTTTACTCTGGATGAGCTACAAAACGACATCACAGGTGGCGCAACGCCAGCATCATTCGAACCAACTATCGACTACGTTGTGACTAAGATTCCTCGCTTTAACTTCGAGAAATTTGCGGGCGCAAACGACCGTCTGACAACACAGATGAAGTCGGTAGGTGAGGTGATGGCGATTGGTCGTAACCAACAAGAATCTCTTCACAAAGCACTGCGTGGCCTAGAAGTTGGTGCAACTGGCTTTGATGAAATGGTTGACCTAGAAGCACCAGACGCACTAACTACGATTCGCCACGAGCTAAAAGAAGCGGGCGCAGAGCGTATTTGGTACATCGCAGACGCATTCCGTGCGGGTATGTCTGTTGATGGCGTATTCAACCTGACTAACATTGACCGCTGGTTCCTGGTTCAAATTGAAGAATTAGTGAAACTAGAAGAAGAAGTGAAAGCAGGCGGTTACGCTGGCTTGACCAAAGACGTTCTTCGTCTACTGAAGCGTAAAGGCTTCTCTGATGCTCGCCTATCTAAACTACTTGGTGTTGCTGAAAGTGAAATTCGTCGCGCTCGTGAACAGTTCGACATTCACCCGGTTTACAAGCGTGTGGATACTTGTGCAGCAGAATTTTCTTCTGACACGGCTTACATGTACTCATCTTACGATGAAGAGTGTGAAGCAAACCCAACAGACAAAGACAAGATCATGGTTCTTGGTGGCGGTCCAAACCGTATCGGCCAAGGCATCGAATTCGATTACTGTTGTGTTCACGCATCGCTAGCACTGCGCGAAGACGGTTACGAAACCATTATGGTTAACTGTAACCCAGAAACGGTATCTACTGACTACGATACGTCTGACCGCTTGTACTTCGAACCAGTAACTCTGGAAGATGTACTGTCTATTGCTCGCGTTGAAAAGCCAAAAGGTGTGATTGTTCAATACGGTGGTCAAACGCCACTGAAACTGGCTCGTGCACTAGAAGCGGCTGGCGTGCCAATCATTGGTACTAGCCCAGACGCAATCGACCGCGCAGAAGACCGTGAGCGCTTCCAAGCAGCTGTTGAGCGTTTAGGTCTTCTACAACCACAAAACGCTACTGTAACGGCGATGGAGCAAGCGGTTGAGAAGTCAAAAGAAATTGGCTTCCCATTGGTTGTTCGTCCATCTTACGTACTCGGTGGCCGTGCGATGGAAATCGTATACGACGAGCAAGATCTACGTCGCTACTTCAACGAAGCAGTAAGCGTATCGAACGAGTCTCCAGTACTGCTAGACCGTTTCCTAGATGATGCTACTGAAGTTGACATCGACGCAATCTGTGATGGTGAGCGCGTTGTTATCGGCGGTATCATGGAGCACATTGAGCAAGCGGGTGTTCACTCAGGTGACTCAGCATGTTCACTTCCTGCTTACACGCTAAGTCAGGAAATCCAAGACAAGATGCGTGAGCAAGTTGAGAAGTTAGCCTTTGAACTAGGCGTACGTGGTCTGATGAACACGCAGTTTGCGGTGAAAGACAACGACGTTTACCTAATCGAAGTTAACCCTCGTGCTGCGCGTACCGTACCATTCGTTTCGAAAGCGACGGGTGCACCACTAGCGAAAATCGCTGCACGTGTAATGGCGGGTCAATCTCTAGAGTCACAAGGCTTTACTAAAGAGATTATTCCTCCTTACTACTCTGTGAAAGAAGTGGTTCTACCGTTCAACAAATTCCCTGGTGTTGACCCACTATTGGGCCCAGAAATGCGCTCAACAGGTGAAGTAATGGGTGTTGGTACAACGTTCGCAGAAGCTTATGCAAAAGCAGAACTAGGTTGTGGTGCCGTTTACCCTGAAGGTGGCCGTGCGCTACTGTCAGTACGTGAAGGCGATAAAGAGCGTGTTGTTGACTTGGCTTCTAAGCTAGTGAAACTAGGCTACCAGTTGGATGCGACACACGGTACTGCTGTGATTCTAGGCGAAGCGGGTATCAACCCACGTCTGGTAAACAAAGTACACGAAGGTCGTCCACACATTCTTGACCGTATCAAGAACAACGAATACACCTACATCGTAAACACGGCTGCTGGTCGTCAAGCGATTGAAGATTCGAAAGTTCTACGCCGCGGTGCACTAGCAGAGAAAGTGAACTACACAACGACCCTGAACGCAGCGTTTGCAACGTGTATGTCTCACACAGCTGATGCGAAAGCATCTGTGACTTCTGTTCAAGAGCTACACGCTAAAGTGAAAGCAAGTCTAGAAGCGTAATAGATAAAAATCAGTAAGCTCGTTAATCAGGGCTTATATGACAACCTCATTGCCCGCTCATTTGAGCGGGCTTTTTTGTTTTAGACGTTCCCGATTACAGCTGATGAAAATCTGGAATAGGTTGGTGTCTTGCCTTTCCTTTTGCTCTTCGTTTGATTAATGCTACCGTTGCCTTCCTTTTGGTATCTCATTGACAAGGAAGCATTAGTGGAAATCACGTTTGAGGTTTTAGTCGCACTGTTTTTTGTAGCATCAGCAGCTGGCTTTATTGATGCTATGGCTGGTGGAGGAGGTCTGTTGACGCTTCCTGCGTTACTGGCAGCTGGGCTCAGCCCGACTCAAGCGTTGGCAACCAATAAGCTGCAAAGCTCATTCGGCAGTTTTTCCGCGAGTTGGTATTTTGTGCGAAATGGCATCGTCAGCTTAAAAGAGATGCGCATTGCTATCTTGTGTACTTTCGTTGGTTCCGCAATCGGCGCTGAGGCGGTGCAGTTTGTCGACGCGGGTGTGCTTACCAGCTTGATTCCCGTTTTTCTCATTGCGATTTCACTCTATTTTTTGCTGGCACCAACAACGAAAAATACAGGTGGTGATCCAAAACTATCAGAGGCAATGTTCGCGTTGTTTATTGGTGGTGGCGTAGGCTTTTACGATGGCTTTTTTGGCCCCGGAACCGGATCGATCTTTACGGTTTGTTTTGTTGTTCTCGGCCACTTCTCTTTAGTTTATGCAACCGCACGGACCAAGATCCTTAACTTCACATCTAATATTGCAGCACTGTTGTTTTTTGTATTAGCTGGTCTGCCTGTATGGGAGATAGGGTTGACCATGGCTGTTGGTGGTTTTATTGGTGCTCAACTTGGGGCAAAAGTGGTGGTGACGAAGGGACAGAAATGGATTCGCCCTCTAGTGATCACCATGTCGATGTTGATGGCACTAAAACTTCTTTGGCAACAACATCAGCAATGGATTCTATCAGTGTTTTAACCCGTTGATTACGATAGGTGTTATGGCGAAGGCAAACGTGAATAGGGCGGATAAGGTGTGCTAACTGGTCGAACTCAAAGCGGTATTTTTCGTCGATTTTGAGTGTATTGATGATAGATTTTGGAATCAAAGCGGGTGCCATACCAGCTAATGCCAATTGTGCTGCTGCGGTATAGGAGTCCATTTCCATGATTGGCTCAATATTGTGCTTAGACAGAATCGCTTGCTGATACGTATTGGCAGGATTACTTAAATCATTGGTCACCACTGCTGTAGGTAAAGTAGTCAGTGGATGCTTGCTAATGATAGAGAAGGGTTCATCGGCGAGGTGAAAGCTCATCAAACCGTGATGAGGGGGTAAATAGCCAGCACAGAACCCAAGCGTTGCTTTGCCTGACTTTACATTTTCTATGATTCTTGGGGTGTGGTTGGTGGAAATGCGAAGATAAGGATCGTCTGAAAATCGCTCTTCCATGATCAAACTCAGATAGCCAGCGACTAACGTTTCAGAGCAATCCAGTTTAATTAACGACGTATCTTCGATCACTTGTTGATCGTGAATTTGACCGATTAACTCATTGAAGGTTGGTTCAATCGTAGCAATGAGTGCAAGTGCGTCTGATGTGAGTTTGATATGCCTACCGCTTGGCTCAATAAGCTTTTTCCCGATTTTCTTTTCCAAGTTGGCAATGCGTTTGCTCACGGCAGACTGGCTAATGTACAACTGACTGCCAGTTCGGCTCATTGTCTTCTCTCTGCTCAGAACAAGTAATGTCTCAATGCCTTCTAGTAACATACCAATCGATGAAAATAGGGAATAGTAGGTCTAATTTAACCAAATGTAGAATAGTAAGCGAGCATAACAGTACAAATAAAAAGAGCCGATGTTAGGACCGGCTCTTAAAAATGTTCTTGGCGAGGGGCGTTAACGATTGATTGCGAATGTAGGCAAAGACAAGTGCCAGCGGATCGCACCAAGACGGATAATCAATGTTGAGCTTACGCCAGCGATTAGGGCTGTTGAGTGGTCATACCCCATCGCGACAGCTGTTGTATGGAATATCCCTCCAATAATACAGGCTGTTGCATACACTTCACTTCTCAATACCATCGGCACCTCTCGTGCCAGTACATCACGTATGATGCCGCCACCACACCCAGTAATAACGCCCATGATTACAGCGACCATTCCTGAAGCATTATAAGCCAACGCTTTTTCTACTCCGATACCGACGAAGACAGCAAGACCAATGGCATCACAAACAGGTAAAACCCACCAAGAAACGCGCTTGGGACGGCGCACTATCAACATGGTTAATAGACAGGTGATAAAGATAACCCAGAGGTAGGTCGTGTCAGTAACCCAGAATACAGGTGTAGCACCCAGTGCCATATCTCGGATTGTTCCACCACCAATAGCGGTGACGCTTCCGAGCACAATGACGCCGAATGGATCCATCTTTAACCGACCAGCCAGTAATACACCAGAAATGGCGAATACAGCGGTGCCGAATAAGTCGATCATGTAAAGCAGCATGGAGTCCATGTTACTTGGTACCTTTAACAAAGTGATAAAAAATGGGCGCAAATTGTACGGTATTTACCACCA
Organism: Vibrio sp. J1-1; assembly: GCF_021728395.1. Taxonomy (GTDB): domain Bacteria; phylum Pseudomonadota; class Gammaproteobacteria; order Enterobacterales; family Vibrionaceae; genus Vibrio. The sequence goes on from NZ_JAKKCM010000010.1 coordinate 78,027, forward strand.
AAACGTTAGCGTTTTTGGCGTACGCTTTCAAAGTATTCGCACACTTCTGAGATGGCATTAAGTGTTCTGGGTGTCGGTCGGTTGATCCAGTCAGCATTCAATGACCAAATATGCCCGTCCTTTAAAGCAGGAACCTCATTCTTCCATTCAGACCACATACCGTCACTACTCATTGCATGACGCGAAGTAAAGATAACCTCTGGCTGGCGAGTGATGATTTGCTCGATGCTGACCTGAGGGTAGGGAGAGCCCGCGCTGGAAAATATATTTTCGCCACCACAAAAGGTAAACACCTCACTTGGCCAGTTTTTTCCTGCGACCGTGATGATCGGTTTTTCACTGAGTTGGTAAAAATAACGGACCTTGTCTTCGGTGCTGTATTTGTCTTTCAATGCTTTTAATTGGGTTCTAAAGTCATCAGCTGCTTTCAGGCCTACTTGTGGATTTTCACTGTACTGACTCAATTGTTCGATGTTGTTGGCAATGTCCATGAGTGAGCTGGACGTAGAGTAGTAAATGGGCACATCAAACTGGGCGAGTTTTTCCAATTCTTTGGCTGGATTACCTGAAGGCCAGGCAATGACCAAATCCGGACGAAGCGCAATGATACGTTCTAGCTTTATCCCTTGGTAATTGGAGACTTTCTCCAGTTTATTCGCTTGTTCAGGGTAATCACTCATTTCACTCACTGCGATCAATTTATCTCCCAGCCCTGCGGCGTAGGCAATCTCGGTCGCGTGTGGCGCTAAGCTAATGACACGTTGCGCTGGCTCGTTAGCCAATACGATTGATGAAAACAAAAGTGACATTGATACGGCAATTTTTGGCATCATAATCCTTGATAAATCAGTCCGAGAAGAAGGCTTTGGATAACAATCCAAGCAAAAATACGCCAAACCAAGATTGCTTGGATCTGCGCCAGATGTATGGCTGACGGCGCAATACGTCCACCAATTTTAGCTCGCTCTGCCCGTGTTCCTTGGTAAATAGCAGGGCCACCCAAAGAGAGTTGTAACTTGTGCCCGACACTACACAGCAACCACGCAGGCCCGGGTAACGGCCAGGATTGAGCTTGTTGGTTTATTCCGCTAATCACGGCAGAGAGACTCTTCCCAGATGCGATAAACAGAGCGAACAAGCGTAATGGAATGATTTCAAGTGCCGCGAGAAGTTGAATGGCGGGTTTGCCAAATGGTGAGTATTGTTTTCGGCTTGGTGACCAAGTACGTGCAAGTTCTGCGATGAGCCGGTAAAGGAAAGCACCGATACCACCCGTAAGTGCGTACCAGAACAGAACACAGACGACATTTCGGCCGTAGCCCATAATGATCGTTTCCGCTCCCGCTTTGCCTACCCCTAACAGAGAAAGGCTGTTTGTATCACGGTTGAGGTACGGTTTTAATCGTTGGCGACATAAAGGCTTGTCCTCATTGGACATAGCGCTAACGAGCTGTTTTGTTAACCTTTCACTACTTCGCCAATCTAACGCGAGCAGCAACAGTGCTAACTCGTATAGTGGTGCTTTCCATACCAGAGGCTCTAGCGCAATCAATAGCACCAAACAAGGCAATATCATGACGAGAATGGACAGGCTGCCTGCCAGCATGCTTTGTGAATAGCTATGGTGTCGATTCACCTTTGTGGCCAACTGCTCTGCTATTTTTCGCCATAACATTAAAGGATGAGCGGAGTGAGGGATAGGTAAAACGAGATGAAACAACAGTGCGCCCCACATGACAAGGAGCGCACCATTGGCATAAAGTTGCTGAAAAGTTTCTTCCATGAATGGTTCGATTTATTTAATCAGCTCGACTTATTTTACTAGCTCTAGCATTTTGAACACCATTTCAGAGGAACTTTCTGCCGCTAACGGTAAAAACTCTTCGAAGCTCATTGGAGATTCTTTGTCTGCTACGTCTGAAATGGCACGTACCACCACAAATGGCGTCTTGAACTGGTGGCAAGTCTGAGCAATTGCTGATGCTTCCATCTCTACTGCGATCACTGATGGGAAGTGCTCGCGGATAAATGCTTGACGCTCAGCGGTGCAAACGAAAGCATCACCAGTACAAATAAGGCCGCGTACCGCGTGTTTGTTTTCCATCTGGGCCAAGGCTTTTTCTGCCAGCTCCATCAGCTTTTCATCCGCTTTGAATGCCGCAGGTTGGCCTGCCATTTGGCCTATTTCGTAGCCGAATGCTGTTACGTCTGCATCGTGGTGACGTACTTCTGTTGAGATGACCACATCACCTAGGTTTAGACTGGAGTCGAAGCCACCAGCAGAGCCTGTGTTGATCACAACGTCAGGTTGGTATTCATCAAGTAAGATGGTCGTACCCACAGCAGCGGCTACTTTACCGATGCCCGATTGTAGAAGTACTACATCTACACCGTTAATTTGACCAGAGAAATACGTACAGCCTGCTTTGTTGACCGTCTGGCAGTTTGTCATTGCTTCTTTCAGGATGGTCACTTCTTGTTCCATCGCACCGATGATACCAACTTTCATAACACTCTCTTTGGGTAAAATATTCATTCGGGCGAGAGTATAACACTCCCCATTGCCAGTTTTCTATTTGATGAGCCCTGCGTCAGAGAGTTCTGCGCGTAATTGCTTTGCTCGCTTTCTATTGACGCCGAAATCGGAGTATCCAATACGAGATTCAGAGCGAACGATGAGCTTATCGTCACTGATTTTTAGCTCGAGATCGTCAACAAAGCGCATGATCTTGGATGTACATTCGATACGTAGATAATCGCCTTCTTTTACCGCTGTTTTTGCCCCCGGTAGTTTGAGAGCCGCTTGCTCAATCGCATCGAGTGTTGCGGACTCTGTCAGCAGGAATGGTTCAAGATAGTGCTCTTCACGAGAATCCTGGGTGGAAACACAGTTTGGTTTGTTGCCACATGGTGTTTGAGAGTGATCGGTCACGGTTGGTACTCCTTGGCTGCATGCGGTTAAGCTGAAAAACACGATAGAAAGGAGAGCGAAGTTTTTCATGGTATAGATTCCTTGTGGTAGGAATGTAGTCGTTCAAATTTTTTTGTTATGTAATTATATGTAATAAAAGAAAAAAGGACCCAATATTAGGGTCCTTTTGAGAGATTTGACGTGTTGAACGTTAAACATCCAGGTAGTCGAGGATACCTTCGGCTGCTTTTCGACCTTCGTCAATCGCAGTAACCACTAAGTCAGAGCCACGAACCGCATCACCACCAGCAAAGATTTTTTCGTTGCTGGTTTGGTACTGAAACGCTTGTTTCAGAGGCGCTTTAATTCGGCCCCACTGGTCAAGATCAACATTGAAAGGTGTTAACCAATCCATTTGATGCGGTTGGAAACCAAATGCCATGATAACGGCATCTGCAGCTAACACGTGCTCGCTACCTTCAACGGGCTCAGGGCGACGTCGGCCTGCTTCATCTGGTTCACCAAGTGCCGTTTTTACCACTTTTACGCCAGTTACTTTACCCGATGCGTCGACTTCTAACCCTAGAGGTTGAAGGTTGAACATGAATTTCACACCTTCTTCTTTGGCATTTTTGACTTCTCGGCGCGATCCCGGCATGTTGGCTTCGTCGCGGCGGTAAGCACAAATTACGTTGGATGCACCTTGACGGATAGAAGTACGTACACAGTCCATTGCGGTATCACCACCACCAAGTACCACGACTTTCTTACCAGCCATGTCGATATAAGGTTGGCTATTTTTCAGGTCCATCACTTTATAGGTGTTGGAAATCAAAAATGGCAGGGCGTCATATACACCCGGTGAATCTTCATTTTCCAAACCAGCACGCATGTTTTTGTAGGTACCCACACCAAGAAAGACCGCATCGTACTCATCGATAAGTTCTTGCATCTGCACATCTTTACCGACTTCTACGTTCATGCGGAAATCGACACCCATCTCAGTGAAAATACGGCGGCGATTTTCCATCACTCCTTTTTCGAGTTTGAAAGAAGGGATACCGAAGGTCAGCAGACCGCCAATCTCTGGATAACGGTCAAACACCACAGGTTTTACACCATTACGCACTAAAATATCGGCAGCCGCCAAACCGGCCGGCCCAGCACCGATGATGGCGACTTTTTTGTCGGTCCATTCGACTTTAGACATATCCGGCTTCCACCCCATTTCAAAGGCTTTGTCGTTAATGTACTTCTCGATGTTACCGATGGTGACGGCACCAAAGTCATCATTGAGTGTACAGGACCCTTCACACAAGCGATCTTGTGGACAAACGCGGCCACACACTTCTGGTAAGCTATTGGTTTGGTGAGACAGCTCTGCGGCTTCCAGAATACGCCCTTCATTGGCCAGTTTGAGCCATTGAGGAATGTAGTTGTGCACCGGACATTTCCATTCACAGTATGGGTTACCGCAATCCAGACAACGGTCAGCCTGTGCCGTTGCCTGTTGTTTAGTAAATGGTTCGTAGATTTCGACAAATTCAATCTTACGAATTTTAATTGGCTTTTTCGCCGGATCTACGCGTTGAACATCGATAAATTGATAAACGTTCTGGCTCATGATTCAAACATCCTCCATGACTTATTGGGCTTGAACGCGCAGTTCAGCAGCGCTACGACTTTGGTGACCAAGCAGAGTATTCAAATCTGCCGCTTGAGGTTTCACCAAGTAGAACTTCGGAATCCATTCATCAAAGTTCGCCAAAATATGCTCTGCGTGACTAGATCCGGTTTCTTCCAAATGTTCTGCAATCAGACCACGAAGATGTTCTTGATGTATATACAGGTCAGACAGTGAAATGGCTTCAACCGATTCGTTGTTTACACGACATTCGAAGCTCTGGTTCTCATCCAGTACATAGGCAAAGCCACCTGTCATACCGGCACCAAAGTTCACACCTGTCGCACCAAGAATCGCGACAATACCACCTGTCATGTATTCACATGCGTTATCACCAGCGCCTTCAATCACTGCGATAGTACCAGAGTTACGTACACCAAAACGTTCACCCGCTTTACCCGCAGCGAACAATTTACCGCCAGTCGCGCCATACAAACAGGTGTTGCCGATGATGGTTGCTTCGTTACATTTGAACGCGGTCCCTAAGTGTGGCTTGATGGCAATCTTGCCGCCCGCCATGCCTTTACCGACGTAGTCGTTGGCATCACCAGTTAGGTAAAGTTCTACACCACCGGCGTTCCATACACCAAATGATTGACCTGCAGTGCCATCTAGATGCAATTTAATCGGTGATGCCGCCAGCCCTTGGTTACCATAGCGTTTTGCAATTTCACCCGACAGGCGCGCACCTACTGAGCGATCGGTATTGATCACATTGTAGTAGAAGCTGGCTGGGCGACCCTCTTCTACCGCATCAATAGCGTCATCAACGATTCGCTGGTTCAGTTCTGCTCTGTCAAATGGTGCATTTGGCTCCGTCCAGAACAGTGGATGTCCTTCTGGAGAAACAGGGGCTTCTAGAATATTGGACAGATCCAATTTAGTTTGTTTGGCGGTGAATCCTTCGAGAGCCTCAAGTAGGTCAGTTCGACCAATCAAGTCAGTCAACTTCTCAACGCCAAGCTCTGCAAGCAGACCGCGTACCTCTTCAGCCAGGCCTGTGAAGTAGTTCATCACCATTTCTGGCAAGCCCTTGAAGTACTCTTTACGCAGGGTTTCATCCTGAGTCGCAACACCTGTCGCACAGTTGTTTAGGTGACAGATACGCAAGAACTTACAGCCCATTGCCACCATTGGTGCGGTACCAAAACCAAAGCTTTCCGCCCCTAAGATTGCCGCTTTAACCACGTCTAAACCGGTTTTCAGGCCACCATCGACCTGCAAGCGAATTTTATGACGCAGACCGTTGGCAACCAGAGCTTGTTGAGTCTCAGCTAGGCCTAGCTCCCAAGGGCTACCAGCGTATTTCACCGAGGTGAGTGGGCTCGCAGCCGTACCACCGTCATAACCAGAGATAGTGATAAGGTCAGCATAGGCTTTTGCCACACCTGTGGCGATAGTGCCAACACCCGGCTCGGATACAAGCTTCACCGAAACCAGTGCTTTCGGGTTGACTTGCTTCAGGTCGAAGATCAACTGAGCCAAGTCCTCAATCGAGTAAATATCGTGGTGAGGAGGAGGGGAGATCAGAGTCACGCCTTGCACGGAATAACGCAGTTTAGCGATTTCTGCCGTGACTTTATGTCCAGGAAGCTGACCACCTTCCCCCGGTTTTGCGCCTTGAGCAACTTTGATTTGCAGAACATCCGCATTGGTTAAGTAATGTGGCGTTACGCCAAATCGACCCGAGGCAATCTGTTTAATACGCGAGTTACGTTCGGTACCAAAACGGCGAGGATCTTCACCGCCTTCACCAGAGTTTGAGTAACCACCGAGACGGTTCATCGCCGTTGCAAGTGCTTCGTGTGCTTCTGGGCTCAATGCACCGATAGACATGGCAGCAGAGTCGAAACGTTTGAATAGGTCGTTTTTCGGTTCCACTTTATCCAGTGGTAACGGGGAATCGGCTTTCTTCAGTGTCATTAAGTCACGCAGCATCGCAACCGGACGTTGGTTTACCTGCTTAGCGTAGCTTTGATAGTCATTGATATCACCTGATTTCACGGCAGTTTGAAGCGTACTGACTACATCTGGGTTGTAGGCATGGTATTCACCATCGTGTACATACTTAAGCAAGCCACCTTGTTCAAGAGATTTACGTTTTGTCCAAGCTTTACGGGAAAGGTTGGTCAGATCTTGCTGGAAGTCTTCAAAGTTCGCCCCGGCAATTCGAGTGGTAACACCTTTAAAACAGAGATCAACAACTTGCTGGCTCAAACCCACTGCTTCAAAAAGTTGAGAGCAACGGTATGAGGCGATGGTTGAGATCCCCATTTTCGACATGATTTTGTACAAGCCTTTATTGATGCCGTACTGGTAGCTTTGCATCACGTCGCGGTAGTCTTTATTTAGTACGCCATCATCAACCAGCTTACCTAGCGCTTCATAAGCTAAGTATGGATAAACCGCCGTTGCACCGAAGCCAAGCAGTACCGCAAATTGGTGTGGATCTCGAGCCGTTGCCGTTTCGACCACAATGTTGGCATCACAGCGCAAGTTGGCATTGGCTAGGCGAGTTTGCACCGCCCCTACAGCCATTGCAGCAGGAATTGGCAGTTTGCCTTTTACTAAAGCGCGATCAGACAGTACGATCAGAACGGTGCCTTCACGAACCACTTGCTCTGCTTGATCACACAGGAAGTGAATGGCTTGCTCGAGGTTTCTTTCTTCCGGATCATAGTTGATATCGAGAATGGTATTACGATAGTGATCGTCACTCAGTCCAAGCAGTTGCTGCATATCGGAATAAAGCAGAACAGGTGAGTCGAACGTGACACGATGCGCGTGCCCGTCGGTTTCACAGAAGACGTTCATTTCCTGACCGATACTGGTTGCCAGCGACATCACGTGTTGTTCACGTAATGGGTCAATCGGCGGGTTAGTGACTTGAGCAAATTTCTGACGGAAGTAGTCGGTCACCAGGCGCTCTTTTGAAGACAGAACGGCCATTGGGGTATCATCACCCATGGAGCCCACTGCTTCTTGTCCCATTTCACCGAGGACACGCAGTACCTGGTCGATTTCTTCGTTATTCATGGCGAATTGCTTTTGGTAAGTCTTAAGCAAATCTTCGTCGAAATTACGCTCGCCCACCTGATCTGCAGGCAGTTCTGCAAACGGTGTCAGTTTGCGGACGTTGTTTGCCATCCATTCACGGTATGGGTGACGACTTTTCAGATCGTTGTCGATCTCGCTCGATTGCCACAATTTGCCTTTTCGGGTATCGATAACCAGTAGCTCGCCCGGACCTACACGACCTTTTTCTGCAACTTCATCTGGCGCGTAATTCCAAATACCAACCTCTGAGGCGAGAGTGATCAATTTGTCTTTGGTGATCACATAACGTGCCGGACGCAGACCGTTTCTATCTAAGTTACATGCGGCGTAACGACCGTCAGACAGTACGATGCCCGCTGGGCCATCCCATGGTTCCATGTGCTTCGAGTTGAAATCGTAGAAAGCACGCAGATCCTGATCCATATCTGGGTGGTTCTGCCATGCTGGTGGCACAAGCATGCGCATCGCGCGGAAGATGTCCATACCGCCGGCCAGGAATAGGTCCAGCATGTTATCTAAGCTGGAAGAGTCTGAGCCTGTTTCATTAACAAATGGTGCAGCGGTTTGCAGATCGGGTAACAGCGGAGATGAGAACTTGTAAGCACGCGCTCGCGCCCACTGACGGTTACCTTCAATGGTATTGATCTCACCGTTATGTGCCAGATAGCGGAACGGTTGGGCTAATGGCCAACGTGGTTGTGTGTTGGTAGAAAAACGCTGGTGGAACAGACAAATTGCTGATTCCATACGTAGATCGGCAAGATCCAGATAGAAGCGTGGTAAGTCTGCCGGCATGCAGAGTCCTTTATAGACCAGCACTTGGGTAGATAAGCTACAGATATAAAAGTCTGGATCTTCCGTGATCTGCTTTTCAATGCGACGTCTAGCTATATATAGACGGCGTTCAATATCTCGCTCGCGCCATCCCGCTGGTGCGGAGATAAATACCTGATGGATATTGGGCACGGAGTGTAGGGCAATCGGGCCCAGCACTTCGGAGTTTGTTGGTACTTCTCGCCAACCTGCAACGGTCAGAGTTTCTTGAGCGAGTTCTTTGTTAACGATTTCTCGCGCTTGCTGAGCTTTGATAGGATCTTGGCTAAAGAAAATCATCCCCACGGCATATTGCTTACCAAGGTTAAAACCATTTTCTTCAGCGACTAGGCGTAAGTAGGAATCGGGCTTTTGTAGTAGAAGACCACAACCATCACCAGTTTTACCATCGGCGGCGATACCACCACGGTGGGTCATACGGTCAAGTGCAGAAATTGCTGTACGAACCAGCTTATGACTTTGCTCGCCTTCCATATGAGCGATCAAGCCAAATCCACAGTTGTCTTTCTCAAGACTTGGATCATAAAGAGCCATTGCAATTCTCCCTTTGCTTATCTGTCATCCCGACAGATACATCAACACTGCTTATGTTGATAGTGATGACTAACTATGCGTCATTTTTTTGTTTTTATGTGTATTTATTCAATAAAAAGCGTTAAATATTTAACAACTTTTGACTGTTTTATTTTCATCAACTTCACAAGCTATAGGTTATTGTAAAAAAGGTCAAGTTATTAGTGGATAATCACGCGAATCAGGGATTTACCATTTAATTGGCTGAAATTATTCAATGATTTCAATTGGATATGAATTTGATTGTTACAATAAAGTAACATTTGCTGCTATGGGGAATAAAAAAGACCAGCATAAAATGCTGGTCAAAATAGAAAGACTGGAAGGAATTGTTTTCTTTCTTGTTGAACAACCAACAATATAATTATTGGCTGCTCAAAACTCAGAAAGAGGGAGGAGTATATCTCCTCCTATTATGCTGAAAGCATCAGCGAGTTTGCTTTTGCCTCTAGATGCGTACCACCCATCAGATAGTCGTCGATAGAACGAGCACACTCACGGCCTTCGTTAATGCAACGAACCACAAGTGATTGACCTGTACGCATATCGCCTGCAGCGAAAACGCCTTCTTGGTTAGTTGCAAAGCCTTGAGTTGCCACATTGCCACGATCATCAAGAGCGATGTCTAGCTGAGCCAGCACACCCGTTGGTTCTGGGTGTAAGAAGCCCATCGCTAGGAAAGCCATGTCGCATGGAATCACTCGCTCACTGCCTTCCACTTCTTTAAAGCTTGGGCGCTCGCCAGGTTTTGCATCTTCCCATACGATGTCGGCAATACGCAGACCCGTTACTTCACCTTTATCATTACCAACGAACTCTTTGGTCAGGATGTTCCAGTGACGATCTACCCCTTCTTCGTGAGAAGTTGAAGTACGAAGGATCATTGGGTACTGAGGCCACGGCATATTCGCAGGGCGTTTTTCTGGTGGAATTGGCATGATCTCAACTTGAGTCACGCTTGCTGCACCGTGACGGTTCGAGGTACCAACACAGTCAGAACCCGTATCACCACCACCGATTACCACAACGTGTTTGCCAGCCGCATGGATCTCTTCTGTTTTCAGATCCATATTGTTTGCACGGCGGTTATTCTGTGCAAGGAACTGCATTGCGAAGTAAACGCCGTTTAGCTCACGTCCTGGTACCGGAAGGTCACGAGGAACCGTAGAACCGCCAGTCAGTAGTACCACATCGTATTCTTGACGTAACTGCTGAGCGTTGACGTCAACACCAACGTGTTGGTTCACTTTGAACTCCACACCCGCTTCAGCCATCAGGTTGATCTTACGATCAATCACTTCCATGCTCAGCTTAAAGTCAGGGATACCAAAACGTAGCAGACCGCCGACTTTTTCGTCTCGTTCAAATACCGTCACTGAGTGACCCGCGCTGTTCAGCTGCTCAGCCGCAGCCAGACCTGCAGGGCCTGAACCGATGATTGCAACGGTTTTACCTGTACGAGAGCGCGGAGTTTTTGGCTTGGCGTATCCTTCACGATACGCCGTTTCCACGATGGTTTTCTCGATATTACAGATGGTGATTGGGTCTTGGTTAATTCCAAGTACACAAGAACTTTCACACGGTGCAGGACACACACGACCCGTAAATTCCGGGAAGTTGTTTGTCGAGCTCAGAATGTTCCATGCTTCTTCCCAGCTATCGCGGTAAACCGCATCGTTAAACTCTGGGATGATGTTACCAATTGGGCAGCCGTTATGACAAAACGGCACGCCACAGTCCATACAGCGAGAAGCCTGAGTATTGATCTTGCTACCAAACTCCTCGTTCAGAACGAACTCTTTGTTGTTCTTGATACGTTCAGCGGGATCGATCTTCTGTGGAAGTTCACGACCATGCTCTAAAAATCCAGTAGGCTTACCCATTACACTGCCTCCGCTTCAGTTTGTTGTGCCTCAGCTTTACGCTTTTGAAGTACCGCTTTGTAATCGCGCGGCATTACCTTAACCATAGAGGCTAGGCTAGCTTCAAAGTTGTCTAGGAAAGACTGAGCAACTTCACTTCCTGTGAATTGAACATGCTTAGTTAACATGTCTAGTAACAGATCTTTATCTTCTTGTTCGATAGGATCCAAGTCCACGAGCTCTGGGTTCAGTTTGGACTCGAAGTCACCTGATTTATCCCATACGTACGCTACACCACCGCTCATACCAGCAGCAAAGTTGCGACCTGTTGAACCAAGGATGATCGCTGCACCGCCAGTCATGTATTCACAGCCGTGGTCACCCACGCCCTCTACCACAACTTTCGCGCCAGAGTTACGAACACAGAAACGCTCACCAGCCATACCGCGGATGAAAGATTCACCAGAGGTTGCACCATAGAAACATACGTTACCTACGATGATGTTGTCTTCAGCAACAATGCTAGAGTTCGCATCTGGGTACAGCACTAAGGTACCGCCAGACAAGCCTTTACCCCAGTAATCGTTCGCGTCACCTTCAACTTCGAACTTCACACCTTTCGCAAGGAATGCACCGAATGACTGACCAGCAGAGCCTTTGAATTTCACGTTCATTGGTTGTGGCAGACCTTGGTCTTTGTACACTTTCGAGATCTCGTTCGACAGCATAGTACCCGCAGAGCGGTCAGTGTTGACGATAGGGAACTCAGCGTTAACAGCTTCACCTTTCTCAAGCGCCGGAATAGCGGCTTGGATCAGTTTGCGGTCTAGTACCGATTCAAGGTTGTGGTTTTGTACCGTTTGGTTGTGTACACCGTCCGCTTCACGTGGTTGCTCAACGTGTAGAACAGGAGACAGATCCAGGTTCTTGTATTTCCAGTGAGAAACGTCTTGGCGAACACGCAGTTTCTGGCCTTGGCCGACCATCTCATCGATCGTACGGAAACCAAGTTCAGCCATGATTTCACGCAGACCTTGAGCCATGTACTGGAAGAAGGTCACAACATCTTCTACGCGGCCATCAAAGCGTTCACGCAGAGTTTTGTTCTGAGTTGCGATACCGACTGGACAGGTGTTCTTATGACACTTACGCATCATGATACAGCCTTCAACAACCAATGCTGCGGTTGCCACGCCCCATTCTTCCGCACCTAGCAGGGTTGCGATTGCAAGGTCACGTGGCGTCTTCATCTGACCGTCAGCCTGAACAACGATACGGTTACGCAGACCATTCTTCAGAAGAGTCTGGTGTGTTTCTGCCAAACCTAGCTCCCAAGGAAGGCCAGTGTGACGGATAGAAGACATTGGTGAAGCACCTGTACCGCCATCGAAACCAGCGATCAGTACCACGTCCGCTTTCGCTTTCGCTACACCAGATGCGATGGTACCAACACCCGCTTCAGACACGAGTTTCACGTTAACACGGCCTGCACGGTTCGCGTTTTTCAAGTCGTAGATTAGCTGAGCCAAATCTTCGATCGAGTAGATATCGTGGTGTGGCGGTGGAGAAATCAGACCGACGCCCGGAGTCGAGTGACGAGTCGCACCGATCCAGTCATCCACTTTATCACCTGGTAGCTGACCACCTTCACCTGGTTTCGCACCTTGAGCCATCTTGATTTGAAGCTCTTCAGCGTTAGTCAGGTAGTAAGACGTCACACCGAAACGACCCGACGCAACCTGTTTGATTGCTGAGCGTTCCCAGTCGCCGTTCTCTTTGCGCTCGAAGCGCATTGGGTCTTCACCACCTTCACCAGAGTTCGATTTCGCGCCTAGGCGGTTCATCGCAACGGCGAGTGTTGAGTGAGCTTCGTAAGAGATCGAACCGAATGACATTGCACCCGTTGCGAAACGCTTAACGATGGTTTCAAGTGGTTCAACTTCGTCGATAGAGATAGAACCTGCAGGGTTCTTAATGAACTCTAGTTGGCTACGCAGTGTAACGGCATCATCGCCTTGTTTATCTACTGCGCTCGCGTACTGCTTGAACTGATCGTAGTCTTTATTACGAGTCGATTGTTGAAGCAGAGAAATTGTTTCTGGGTTGAATAGGTGTTTTTCACCACGTTGTTTCCATTGGTAAACACCACCAACATCTAGCATTTGAATTGGGATTTCACGTTGTGGGTAACCCACACGGTGACGAACCAAAACTTCTTTTGCAATGTCGTCCAGCGTCAGACCCTGGATACGAGAAACCGTACCAGTAAAGTATTTATCGACGACAGACTTGTGAATACCAAGTGCTTCGAAGATCTGTGCACCATGGTAAGACTGCAGCGTTGAGATGCCCATCTTAGAGAAGATCTTCAGCAGACCACCGTTGATTGCTTTACGGTAGTTGTTGAACAAATCGCTTGGATTTGCTTCTGGATCGAGCTTTTTCGTACGCTGTAGTTGGATGATGCTCTCGATCACCAAGTAAGGGTTAACCGCGTTCGCACCGTAACCTAGCAGCGTTGCAAAGTGGTGCGTTTCACGTGCGTCACCTGTTTCTACCACGATGTCACATTTCGCACGCAGACCTTTACGGATCAGGTGGTGATGGACTGCGCCAACCGCCAGCATTGCCGGGATTGCTGCGTGGTTAGAGTTTACTGCACGGTCTGTCAGTAGAATGATGGAGTAGCCATCAATGACGGCGTCTTCTGCGTATTGGCAGATGCGTTTTAGAGCGCGCTCAAGTTTGCCTTTGTCTTCGCTTGCCTGGAATACGATGTCCAGTGTCTTCGCTTGTAAGTGCTCGTTATCGATAGCACGCAGCTTTTCAAGCTCAGAGTTAGCTAGTACTGGAGATTCCAGCTCTACTTTTTGACAGTGAAGTGGTGTTTCAGTCAGTAAGTTCTGATCTTTACCTAAGTAAGTGTTCAGTGACATAACCATGCGCTCACGGATCGGGTCGATCGGCGGGTTAGTCACCTGAGCAAACAGCTGCTTAAAGTAGTTTGATAGATGCTGAGATTGGTGAGACAGAACCGCTAGCGGCCAGTCCGCACCCATAGCTGATAATGGCTCTTTACCATCATTTGCCATTGGAACGATGATTTCGTTCACTTCTTCAGTACTGATACCAAATGCTTGCTGACGATGCAGCAGATGCTCCGGTTTAGGCTGGCTAAACTGGTTGCTCGCTTCTGGAAGTTTTTTCAGACTGAGTAGGTTCTCTTCAACCCATTTATCGTAAGGCTGAGAAGTCGCAATGGTGTCTTTCACTTCTTCGTCAGAAATGATTCGGCCTTGCTCCAGATCCGCCACAAAAATACGACCAGGTTGCAGACGACCACGGAACTCAACATTTTCTGGTGCGATGTCGACTACGCCAGATTCAGACGCCATAACCAGGAAGTCATCTTTCGTTACTGTGTAGCGAGAAGGGCGCAGACCGTTACGGTCAAGCGTTGCACCTACTTGAACACCATCAGTAAAACATACCGAGGCAGGGCCATCCCATGGTTCCATAATGTTTGCGTGGTACTGATAGAATGCACGACGCTTAGGATCCATGTTTTTATTTTCTTGCCATGCTTCAGGGATCATCATCATCAACGCATGTGGCAGGCTGCGACCAGAAAGAACTAGAAGCTCAAGCGCCATATCGAAGTTAGATGAATCTGAGCTGCCTTCTTGACAGATAGGCAGAAGCATATCGATTTCAGCCTGAGTGAACAGATCGGATTCGATGATCGCTTCACGGGCTTTCATCCAGTTCAGGTTACCGCGAACTGTATTAATTTCACCGTTGTGGGCGATGTAACGGAAAGGCTGTGCCAGACGCCATTTCGGGAACGTGTTGGTAGAGAAGCGAGAGTGTACCAGTGCCAGTGCAGTCACCATGGTTGGGTTTTGCAAATCTAAGAAGTACTGAGGTACTTGCTCAGTGGTTAACTGACCTTTGTACACCAATGTCTTGTATGACATTGAGTTAATGTAGAAGTCGTCGCCAATGTTCGAAACGCTTTCCAGACAAACTCGCACTGTATAGTTACGCAGTACATAGAGTTTACGCTCAAGCTCTTCAGGAGTGACACCAGGACCGCCAGAAATAAACACATGCTCAAATTGAGGCTCAGTGCTTAGCGGATCGGCGCCAATCATTGAGTTGTCAGTTGGTAAAACGCGGTAACCGATGACTTCAAGATCCAGGCGTTTGGCATTACGCTCTAGAATGTCACGGCACTGTTCACGTTTGTATTCGTCTTTCGGGAAAAGAACGACACCAACACCATATTTTTCGAAAGAAGGCAGTTTTATGCCTAGCTTAACGGCTTCTTCTAATAGAAATTCATGAGGTTTTTGTAGCAAGATACCAGCGCCGTCACCACTGCATGGGTCACAACCTTGACCGCCACGGTGTTCCATGCGCGCCAGCATATCCAATGCTTGCGTTACTACTTCATGAGATTTACGGTTTTTAAGGTGAGCAACAAAACCGATACCACAAGCGTCATGCTCCAGTTCAGGAGTGTACAGACCCTGTGAATTTTGCTCTCTATCTACCATAGCTACCATAGATACATCCTTCCAGTTCAATGTAGACGCGAAAACTCCAGACAGACTGATCCTGTCTAGGTAAACTTTATTTGCGTCTTGTCCTTTATATTTATGATTCGCCACCGGTCGAGGTTGACCAGTCTTGATTCCTTTCCGTATCTCGCAGGAAAAGTGTTGCGAGAAAAACAATCCTTGGTGATATCTCTTTATTATTTGCCACTTATTGGTGACTTATATAGGTAGGAGTGAGATAACACCGATAATCCCGCAGTCCGTGTTGTAATCAAAATGACAAAAACTACGTGGATACGTAAGTATCCTACAATTTTGTTACTTCGGAATGCAACGAAAAGTCGACGTTGTGACCCATTTTTTTTGTTTAATTATGCATATTTTGTTTAACAATTACGCAACATTGCTGGTTTTTATATGTATTTATGCAGGTTTATTGATTTTGACCAGTCTGTAACTTGTTCGGATTGATTAATATTCTGTGTTTTTTCTTGCAATGGTGTAATTTATTTACACTAATCGTAGTGAGATTGATTGCAGTTCTCGATTGGTGGGGTTTTATGCAGTTACATGAGTTGGTCAACACATTAGGCCAGGATCTTCAGCGCCGATATGGCGAAAAAGTTCATAAATTAACCTTGCATGGTGGATTTAGCTGCCCTAATCGAGATGGCACGATAGGCCGCGGAGGATGCACATTTTGTAATGTTGCGTCTTTTTCCGACGAGGAAGTACAGGTTAAAAGCATTCATGATCAACTCAGTGATCGTGCTGGAGAGATCCAACGTGCGAAAAAGTATCTAGCCTATTTTCAGGCATACACGAGTACTTATGCTGAAGTTCAAGTGCTCAAAAGCATGTACGAAGAGGCATTAAAAGCGGCAGATATCGTTGGTTTGTGTGTTGGTACCCGACCTGATTGTGTTCCAGATGCCGTGCTGGATCTGTTGTCTGACTACGTCAAGCAAGGTTATGAAATCTGGCTAGAGCTTGGTTTACAAACCGCTAATAATAAAACGCTAAAGCACATTAACCGCGGTCATGACTTTGAATGTTATGCTGAGATAACTAAGCGTGCTCGGGCTTTAGGCATTAAGGTGTGTACTCATTTGATCGTAGGATTACCCAAAGAGTCTCGCCAAGATAACGTGGACACGATGAGCAAAGTACTCGAGGTGGGCACGGATGGCATAAAGTTGCATGGTTTGCACATTGTTGAGGGCAGTACCATGGCTAAAGCGTGGCGCGCAGGAAAGCTGGAAGCCCCTGAGCTAGAAGAGTATGTCGCTATTGCTAGTGAATTAATCCGCATGACCCCGGCGGAGATTGTTTATCACCGTGTCTCTTCTGCTGCACGCCGTCCGACGTTACTTTCCCCTTTATGGTGTGAAAACCGTTGGCTAGCAATGACAGAAATTGGTCGTGCATTGGATATAGAAGGCGCTCAGGGGAGTTTGACTGGTAAGCCTTTTATCTATAAAAAGCCCCAACTTAAAATCGAAGTTAGTACTAACATCTAGTTACAAACGACTAGCGTCAGTGGCCTACATGCCCAAGTATTTCAAGCATACTTGGGCTCATGAGTTACCTTATCGTTTCCATCCTCTTTAAACGTCGCTTTAGACTCTTTTCCAAAGCCTCTTTCATTCTTATGTATTACGCATAAGAGCGATGAAAGTGAAGTTATTGCCAACGCTTTGTGACCTCTTGCTCTAAGTTGATAGTGAGCAGTTTAAATCACCGTATCAAACACGTTAAACTGCTGGTACTTGGTGTTTTTCCATTATTCCCCTGATTTTTTCTTTAGCACCAAGGTGAATGTCTAATCTTCAGGGGTGATATCTAGCTTTGCGCCGTGGAGTCGTGAATGAAACCGATGAAAAATCTCGCCCAGTATTATGTCGACCTTCTGGTTAAACTGGGGATTGTCCGTTTTTCAATTTTGCTGGCACTTGCGCTGGTGGCGTTGGCTGTCGTGGTACAAGTCGGTATTACCTTGGCACTTAAGGGCCGAGTTGACGATATTGATATCGTTCGCTCAGTGTTCTTTGGTCTGCTAATTACTCCTTGGGCGGTGTACTTTCTGTCGGTGGTTGTCGACCAGTTGGAAGAGTCGCGCCAAAGGTTAACTAAGCTGGTTTCCAAGCTGAAAGACATGCGCTCGCGTGACCAAGAGCTGAACTTCAAGTTGCAACAGAATATTGAAAAGCTCAATCAAGAGATTGAAGAACGTATTAAAGCAGAAGAAGCGCGCGAAGAAGCGATGAAGGATCTGGAAAATGAGGTCTTTCAGCGTGAGCGAACGCAGTTAGAGCTCGCCGAGCGAACCGCGCTTTTACGCTCCTTCATTGATGCTTCGCCAGATTTGATTTACTACCGAAATGCGGATGGTGTGTTCTCCGGCTGTAACCGTGCTATGGAAGAGCTGACCGGTAAGAAAGAACATCAGTTGGTGGGTTTAAGCCCTTGGGATGTGTACAGCAAAGAAATCGCACAGCCAATCGTTGATACGGACCAGAAGGTCTTTACTGATAATCAGGCCATTACCTATGAGCAATGGCTGGAATACCCGGACGGTCGCAAACATTACTTTGAACTGCGCAAGGTCCCGTTCTATAGCAAGGATGGTCGTCACCTTGGTTTGGTTGGTTTTGGGCGTGATATCACCGAGCGTAAACGCCACGAGGAGTCGCTGGAAAAAGCTAGCAGGGATAAAACCACCTTCATTTCTACCATCAGTCATGAACTTCGTACGCCACTCAACGGTATTGTTGGTTTAAGCCGAATGCTGCTTGATACTCAACTGACGGAAGAACAGCGTAAGTACATGCAAACCATCAATGTCAGTGCGATTACGCTTGGAAATATTTTCAACGACATTATCGATATGGATAAGTTTGACCGCCGCAAACTAGAGTTATTACCTGAGTCGCTTAATTTCGAAGACTTTGTCGCAGAAATAGAGAGTATCTCTGCGTTGATGGCTGAACAGAAAGGCTTGCGGTTTGACCTAGAACGTTTGAGCGATTTACCGAAAGCGATTGAAGTTGACGCCACCCGCTTACGCCAGGTTATTTGGAACCTGGTCAACAACGCCATGAAGTTCACCAAAGAAGGCGGTGTGGTAATGACGGTGAGTGCGGATGTCGAAGATGACTTCGCGACCATTATTATCGAAGTGGAAGATACCGGTATCGGTATTCCTGAAGAAGAGCTGAATAAGATTTTTGCCATGTATTATCAAGTTAAATCAGGCAAAGATAACTTGCATGCGGTTGGTACGGGTATTGGACTGGCTGTCTCTAAGCAGCTGATCAATATGATGGATGGTGATATCTCCGTAGCGAGTGAAGAGGGTTATGGCAGTACATTTACCGTTTCTATTCATGTTCCAGTTGTGACTCCAGAAGAGCCTATCATCGACGCACAACGAGATAATGTTCACTTAAATATCTTTATGGTTGAGGATATCGAACTGAACGTGACTGTGGCGAAATCATTATTGGAAAGCTTGGGCCATTCAGTCACCGTTGCCATGACAGGACAAGAAGCGTTAGTCAATTTTGTTCCGGAACAGTATGACTTAGCTTTACTAGATATTCAGTTGCCCGATATGACCGGCTTCGATGTGGCTAAATACTACCGAGAGCACTACGATAACTTGCCGCCATTAGTTGCGTTGACAGCAAATGTGCTAAAAGATCGTAGAGAATATCTGCAAAACGGCATGGATGATGCCATCAGTAAGCCTTTAGCTGTGCATGCCATTCAGTCTGTTATTGATAAGTTTTTTATGCATAGAGTGGAAAAATCACAGCCAGTTGAGGTTCTTGAAGTGAAGGAAGAACCGACACCACCCCCAGTGATAGAGACGCATTTGCTTGACCTCGATATGCTGGAGTCTTACGTTGATATTGTAGGTTCGAAGCCTGTTTATGACAGTATCAAAATGTTTGAAGAGATGATGCCTGATTATATTGAAGTTCTGGACTCCAATATGATCGCGAAAGATAAAGACGGCATCGTGTCAGAAGCGCACAAAATCAAAGGTGCAGCAGGTTCAATTGGTCTGAAACGCATTCAAAGTGTCGCGCAAAAAGCCCAGTCTCCTGATATGCCCGCTTGGTGGGAGAATATTTCAGATTGGGTCGAAGAAATAAAAAATGAATATCTCAATGATATTCAAGTACTAAGAAGTTGGTTAGAACAAAGGAAATAACATGAAAAAACTTGCATCAGTGGCCATTGCTACTGCATTGCTGACGGGTTGTAGTGCTGTTCCTGAAGTGAATTGGAAACAAGACAGCCAGATAACGATTAATCAAGTTAATGTTGAGCTCAAGAGTAACCTCTGGGTAAATCTGATGCCGACAATTGGTGAGTCTCAGGCGCACAACCTTCACGGTTCTCTCTCTTTAGAAAGTGATACGCAGTTACCTGCCAATCTGACAGTAGAAGCTTTGATTATCAAACAAGGTGATGACCAGTGGGTGCTGGACGAAGACTCACTGGACACTCGGACTTATAGTGAAAACCAGTGGGAAGTCGCTTTTACCTGGCAAAATCAACTTAACACTGAAAAGTGGGTTGAGCTGGCAATACTATTGGATGATGCTGGTAAAAAACGTTGGCTGGTAGAAAAGTATGTGGAGATAAATAAGGTCTACTAGCTCGTCTTCGGCATAGAAAAAGGGCTTGCTCCAATGAGCAAGCCCTTCGTATTTCTTGTGGTTAGAATTAGTCTTCTAAATCGCCACAGAAGCGGTAACCTTCACCATGAATCGTTGCGATGATTTCTGGCGTACCTGATACCGATTCGAAGTGCTTACGAATACGACGAATGGTAACGTCAACAGTACGATCGTGTGGCTTCAGTTCGCGGCCTGTCATCTTCTTAAGAAGGTCGGCACGTGTTTGGATCTTGCCTGGGTTCTCACAGAAGTGTAGTAGAGCTCGGAACTCAGAACGAGGCAGTTTGTAGCTATCACCTGACGGGCTCACCAGTGAACGGCTATTGATATCTAGCACCCAACCGTTGAATTCGTATTTTTCTACCGAGCGTTTTTCTTCTTGAACAGCACTTGCGCTCATTGAGCGGCTTAACAAGTTGCGAGCACGGATAGTCAACTCACGTGGGTTGAAAGGTTTAGTGATGTAATCATCAGCACCAATCTCAAGACCTAGAATCTTGTCCACTTCATTGTCACGGCCAGTCAGAAACATCAGTGCGATGTTTGCTTGTTCGCGTAATTCACGTGCAAGTAGAAGACCATTCTTGCCTGGAAGGTTAATGTCCATAATGACCAAGTTGACAGAGTTGTCTGATAATACTTGGTGCATCTCTTCACCGTCACTGGCTTCAAAAACAGCGTATCCCTCTGCTTCAAAAATACTCTTAAGAGTGTTACGAGTTACTTGCTCATCTTCAACGATCAGAATCTGCGGGGTTTGCATTGGCGGTACCTAAATTTGTGACAAAATTGTGCTAATAGAATAAATTCTAGGCAAAAATATAACATACAGGTAATGAAATTTTGATAATAAATCAAGTTAATCAAAATTACACTTCTTTCAGTTATCCGCCTTCCATAGAGATTTACCAGCTCACCAACATCCCGTGGCGACTTTTATTCTAGTGGGATATTTACCTTTCATTTCCAGTTTCTTATTGGGGGAGGAAACGTAAACACCCTAGTTATGGGGCGAATTTTATATTGTTAACAGCATGCTAACAATGCTCAAATGTTAATTCCATGCAGTTTGTTGATTTACATCAATTGATGAATTTTAACCGTTATTAATCATTTAAGAGTTATGATAGAAAAAAATAATAAGAACATCGACGCATCGTTATGGCATGCTTATGCAAATTCTTTTTTCCACTTTGAAGCGAAGTGGAATGTTTTGAGCTATGTGGTGATAACTGCTTGGAACCCATACAGTAATTTGCGGTCAAAAGAAGATAATTGCATACTTAATCAGATGCTAGAAAAACGCCTAAAACACGTTAATTATGTGCCACTTATAGTAGGTGATAGAACCTTTGAATGGTGCGAAGAGAGTTTTGCGGCGGAGATCTCAATAGAAGACGCGATATCACTGGCAAAAGAGTTTCAGCAAAACGCGATTTATTATGTCTCTCATGGCGACATTTATCTTATTGCTTGTCGTGAGCCAAGCAATCGATACAAGGTCGCTAAGATGAGTGACCGACTCGTATAACGGAAACAGGATACTACTCGTTGGAGCTTATCTCGGACGAGAAAATTCACGGAGGAAATATGAACGATATAACACCAGATATATGTGACCAATTTGAAGACCAAGTAACGTTGCTGAAATTGCCACTACAGAATTTCGGACAACGTACCGCGTTTTATGGCGAAATTGTCACAGTGCGCTGTTATCACGACAACTCCAAGGTACGAGAGGTGCTTGGACAGGATGGCAAAGGGAAAGTGTTAATCGTAGATGGGCACGGATCATGTCAAAAAGCGTTACTCGGTGATCAATTGGCTATTCTTGGCATTGAAAATGGGTGGGAAGGAATTATTGTCTATGGCGCCGTGCGTGATGTGGCGCAACTATCACAAATGGATATTGGAGTACAAGCGCTTGGCACATGTCCGTTTAAAACAGAAAAGCGAGGTATGGGTGAGGTCAATGTGACAGTAACGATGCAAAACCAATTAGTGCAGCCGAAGCATTATGTGTATGCAGACTGGAACGGGGTACTGATCTCAAAAGAAAAACTGGAGTTTTAGAAGCGAAACCCTAATCCTACCTCAAAGCCTTGTTGCCAATCTTGATAATCTAGAGTGGCGTGAATATCTAACTTGTCAGTAATTTTTACACGACTAGACACCTCGGCAGCAAGGCCTCTGTCTTCTTCATCAACGCGCTCGTTGGTGTCAGCTTTGAAAGAACGTAGGGTACTCTTAACGGTGACACGATCATTAAAGTGGTAGCTAACGCCACTTAAAAAGCCACTTTGATTCTGGACTGGGGAGTTGTTAACGCGTGCACCCACATAGAGATCAACTGAGTCAAACAACTCGTACGAGTAACCGCCGTCAATGTTCCATACATCGAAGCTATCTGTTTGGTAGCTATCACTTGAGATAAACAATTTGTGTGGGGAAGTAATGGTTGCCCCTGGAAGGGTAGGTAGCTCAGTAGCCAAAGAAACACTAGGCATGACAAACAGTAACAGAAAAAGCCATCTTTTCATGCTCACCACTCCTTGTATTTCACGATTTTGATTTTTATTGGTATGTTCAACGCTTCCCAATATTAAAGCATATAATATGAAAGTCAGCTCATTTATTTCCTAAATAATTAGCTCTCATGGACAGTGATCACACTTAAGTTGCTGTGAAAGAGTTGTTACTGTGCATTTTCTTTGATCTTGGCCGTTTTAGTGAAGATCTCGATGAATGTGGGGGGAATGTAAGTTTTTCTATACAGAAAAAAGTGGGTAATTAAATATTACGGTAAATTTTTCAAAAAAATGAATTTTAAAACTATTCGTTTAATTTCATTGGTATACCGCAGGATTTATCTCTGTAAGAGTGGGAAATAAACAATTTTTTGTTGACTCTGTTTCAGAAACTCGGTAAACGTAGAGTTAAGCAAACACACAAATCGTAGAATAGTAGTTTATGCCAGTTAACAGCCTCGTTGTAATGACCACCACCATTATTATTACCGACATTACAATTGTTGGGGCAGGCTGCTAAGCGAAAGAAATTCACAAGAAAGGCCTGTATCCAACAAGATACAGGCCTTTTTTTATGCTTTCTTAATACAAAATTTAGACAAGTTTAAGAAGATACATTGGAGGAAGGGATGCGAGTATTGAAGTTTGGCGGTTCATCATTGGCTGATGCAGATCGCTTTTTAAGAGCAGCAGATATCATTGCGAATAATGCTCAACAGGAAGAAGTCGCAGTCGTGCTTTCTGCACCGGGTAAAACAACTAATAAACTGGTTGCTGTGATTGAGGGTGCTTTACGAAATGGTGAAGCAGAATTACAAATTAACGAGTTAGAAGAATCGTTTAAAACGCTTTTCGCCGACATCCAAGCCGTGGTTCCTAACCTAGATGGGACTGGCTACGACAATCAAGTTAAAACCTCGCTCTCTCAATTACGTCAATTTGTTCATGGCATCAGCTTGTTGGGCATGTGTCCAAACAATGTGAATGCGCGCATCATCAGTAAAGGTGAGCGTGTTTCTATTCAACTGATGAAAGCGGTACTTGAAGCAAAAGGTCAAAAAGCCAGTTTAATTGACCCGATTGAATACCTTTACGCTCAAGGCGACCACCTTGAGGCGATGGTTGATGTTGATATTTCCACACAAAACTTCCGCCAAAAGCCGCTTCCTCAAGGCCATGTCAACATCATGCCTGGTTTTACTGCCGGTAATGAGAAAGGAGAACTGGTCACTCTAGGTCGTAACGGTTCAGACTATTCTGCCGCTGTTTTAGCCGCGTGTCTTCGTGCCGATTGTTGTGAAATCTGGACGGACGTTGATGGTGTTTACAACTGCGACCCGCGTTTGGTCGAAGATGCGAGATTATTGAAATCGCTTAGCTACCAAGAAGCGATGGAACTGTCTTACTTCGGTGCATCTGTACTGCACCCTAAAACCATCGCTCCAATTGCTCAATTCCACATTCCATGCTTAATCAAGAACAGTTTTAACCCGCAAGGTGCAGGCACGTTAATTGGCCAAGATACTGGTGAAGATAACCTGGCTATTAAGGGGATTACTACACTAAATGACCTGACCATGGTGAACGTCTCTGGCCCAGGTATGAAAGGGATGGTTGGCATGGCGAGCCGAGTATTTGGTGCTATGTCATCGGCTGGTGTTTCAATCGTACTGATCACTCAGTCATCATCAGAATACAGCATCAGCTTCTGTATTGAAGCTGAAGATAAAGCAAAAGCACAACAGACACTGGCAGAAGCGTTTGAGCTGGAACTGAAAGATGGTCTGCTTGAACCAGTAGAGTTTATCGATGATGTAGCCATCGTGACACTGGTTGGTGATGGTATGCGCACGTCACGCGGCGTTGCTTCACGTTTCTTCTCATCTCTTGCAGAAGTTAACGTGAATATTGTCGCAATCGCACAGGGTTCTTCAGAGCGCGCTATCTCGGCTGTTATTCCTGAAGATAAGATCTCTGAAGCGATCAAAGCCTGTCACATGAACCTGTTCAATTCTAAACACTTCCTTGATGTTTTCGTTGTTGGTATCGGTGGTGTTGGTGGTGAGCTGGTGGATCAGATTGAACGCCAACAAGCCAAACTGGCAGAGAAAGGCATCATCATTCGCGTATGTGGTCTGGCAAACAGTAAGGGTCTGCTTCTGGATAGTGAAGGGCTGCCACTGGAACACTGGCGCGACCGCATGTCTTCAGCAACTGAAGAGTTCAGCTTAGCGCGCCTAATTGCACTTGTGCAACGTAACCACATCATCAACCCTGTTTTGGTTGATTGTACTTCGAGTGAAGATATTGCGAATCAGTATGCTGATTTCCTAGCGGCGGGTTTCCACGTTGTTACACCAAACAAAAAAGCAAACACAGCAAGCATGGCGTATTACCATCAGCTTCGCGATGTAGCGCGTAACTCACGCCGTAAACTGATGTACGAGACAACGGTCGGTGCGGGGCTGCCAGTCATAGAAAACTTACAAAATCTTATTTCAGCAGGTGATGAGCTCGAGCGATTCAGCGGTATTCTGTCTGGTTCACTATCCTATATCTTCGGTAAGCTAGACGAAGGCATGAGCTTGAGCGAAGCGACAAACATCGCGAAAGAAAACGGCTTCACTGAACCTGATCCCCGTGATGATCTATCTGGTATGGATGTGGCTCGTAAGCTTCTTATTCTGGCTCGTGAAGCGGGAATGTCCCTAGAGTTGGAAGACGTTGTGGTTGATCAAGCGCTACCGCCGGGCTTTGATGATTCAGGCAGTGTTGATGAGTTTATGACGAGACTACCTGAAGCCGATGCGTACTTTAAAGAGCTTGTCGCAAAAGCAGCTGAAGAAGGCAAAGTTTTACGATACGTTGGTGAAATCAATGATGGTAAGTGCAAAGTAAGCATTGCTAGCGTTGATGAAAATGATCCGATGCACAAAATTAAAGATGGTGAGAACGCACTGGCGTTTTACAGCCGTTACTACCAGCCAATCCCATTGGTGCTTCGTGGTTACGGTGCAGGTACGGAAGTTACCGCAGCTGGCGTATTTTCAGATGTGATGCGTACTTTAGGTTGGAAACTAGGGGTATAACAGTAATGAGTTCAAGTGATATGGATGTAGTGGTTTATGCCCCAGCATCAATTGGTAATGTTAGCGTAGGTTTTGATGTTTTGGGAGCGGCTGTCTCTCCTATCGATGGCACCTTATTGGGTGACCGAGTACAAGTAAAAACAGGCTCTGAGCCGTTCAGCTTGAAAACCGCAGGTAATTTCGTCTCGAAGTTACCTACAGAACCAAAAGAAAACATCGTTTACGACTGTTGGGTTGTCTTCGCTCGCGAGCTGGACAGAAAAGGCGTAGAGCTGAAACCACTGGAAATGACACTCGAGAAGAACATGCCTATCGGTTCCGGTCTGGGATCTAGTGCCTGTTCTATTGTTGCCGCATTAGACGCTTTAAACCGTTTCCACGGACAACCGCTCAATGAAACTGAGTTATTGGCGCTAATGGGCGAGATGGAAGGTAAAATTTCTGGTGGTATCCATTATGACAACGTCGCACCTTGTTACTTAGGTGGCGTGCAGTTGATGCTTGAAGAGCTGGGCATCATTAGCCAAGAAGTGCCATGTTTTGATGACTGGTACTGGGTAATGGCTTACCCAGGAATAAAAGTGTCCACTGCGGAAGCGCGAGAGATCCTACCATCTCAATACCGCCGACAAGATATCATAGCTCATGGTCGCCATCTTGCAGGCTTTATTCACGCGTGTCATTCTGGTCAACCTGAACTTGCTGCGAAAATGATCAAAGACGTGATCGCAGAACCGTATCGTGAGAAACTGTTGCCAGGCTTTGCGAACGCTCGCCAATACGCAGCATCTGCAGGCGCGTTAGCAACCGGTATTTCGGGCAGTGGTCCAACACTGTTCAGTATTTGCAAAGAGAAAGATGTCGCTGAGCGAGTTGCTCGCTGGTTAGAACAAAACTACGTACAAAACGAAGAAGGATTCGTCCACGTTTGTCGTCTGGATAAACAAGGTTCGAAAGTAACAGGAAGTGAGCTATGAAGCTTTACAATATAAAAGAAAATGATGAACAAGTTTCCTTTGGCCAAGCCGTTCGCCAAGGATTAGGTCGTAACCAAGGCCTGTTTTTCCCATCGGAATTACCAAAATTTGATGACATTGATGCGCTGCTAGAAGAAGACTTTGTCTCGCGTAGTACAAAAATTCTTTCTGCATTGATTGGTGACGAGCTAACAGAAGACCAAGTGAATTCTATGGTTGATGCGGCTTTCCAATTTCCAGCGCCTATCAAACAAGTAAAAGATGGCGTTTATGCGTTAGAGCTTTTCCATGGTCCGACACTGGCGTTTAAAGACTTCGGTGGTCGTTTTATGGCGCAATCACTGGCTGCGGTATCTACTGGCGGTAAGATCACGATTCTTACAGCAACATCCGGTGATACAGGTGCTGCGGTTGCACATGCTTTCTACGGCATGGAAGACATCAACGTTGTGATTCTTTACCCTAAAGGCAAAATCAGCCCGCTACAAGAAAAGCTGTTCTGTACGCTAGGTAAGAACATCCATACAGTAGCAATTAACGGTGACTTCGATGCTTGTCAGGCACTTGTGAAGCAAGCGTTTGATGATTCTGCTTTGCGTGAAGAAATCGGTCTGAACTCAGCAAACTCAATCAACATCAGCCGTTTGATGGCGCAAATCTGTTACTACTTTGAAGCTGCGGCGCAAATGAGTAAACAAGAGCGTGAAAATCTGGTTATCTCTGTACCAAGCGGTAACTTTGGTAACCTAACGGCTGGCTTGTTAGCAAAAGCACTTGGTCTGCCAATCAAACGCTTTATTGCTGCAACGAACGCGAACGATACGGTACCTCGCTACCTAGAAACAGGACAGTGGGATCCAAAACCAACGGTTGCAACGACATCTAACGCGATGGACGTAAGCCAACCAAACAACTGGCCACGTATCGAAGAGCTTTGCCGCGTAAAAGAGTGGGGCTTGGAAACGCTGGGTAAAGGTGCAGTTTCTGACGAGCAAAGTGCCGAGTCAGTAAAAGAGCTGAACTCACTGGGTTACCTATGCGAGCCGCATGGTGCAATCGCGTATCGCTTACTGGACGAGCAACTTCAAGCCGGTGAGACTGGTTTGTTCCTATGTACTGCTCACCCTGCGAAGTTCAAAGAAGTGGTGGATGATATCTTAGGATCTGATATCGACCTACCAGCACCACTGGCTAAGCATGCTGTGATGGATCTATTGTCTGAAGATTTAGATGCGGATTTTGATGCACTAAAAACAGTACTGCGTCGCGTGCAATAAGCTAAATACAAGCTAAATGAGAAGGTGGAGCTTAGTCTCCACCTTTTTTATTTTATAGAGGCAATAAAAAACGACGCTCAATGAGCGCCGCTTTCAAAACTTACTGGGGTGTGTCTCTATTATAGAGACTCAGTAAATGTACGTGCGATTACGTCACGTTGTTGTTCTGGAGTTAGCGAGTTAAAACGTACTGCGTAGCCAGAAACACGAATGGTTAGCTGAGGGTATTTCTCAGGGTTAGCGACAGCATCTTCTAGTGTTTCACGCTTAAGCACGTTCACGTTCAGGTGCTGACCACCTTCAATTTTTGGTGCTGTTTCAATTGCTACTTCGCGGCTTTCGTATTCACCCAGATCGCTGATTGCAATCACTTGGTCTGCTTCGTAGCCAACTGATGCTGCAATACAACGAGCTTCATTTTTTTCACCATCTAGTAGCCAGATAGAGTTTAGTAGTTCGTCATTTGCCGCTTTAGTAATTTGGATACCTTGGATCATTACTGTCTCCTAGTCCACTTACGTGGTGTTTATTGGTGTTAGTTTTCAAACTTTTATTGAGCTGAGTATTATATAGCTAATAACCACTATTTTAATATTGATTTAAGTCAAAAAACAACCAAAAACATTATTTTTATTAAGGTTGTTTTGTTGAGATAAATCAATAAAGTGTTTAAAAACATACTAATTACAATATTTTTGATAATGTAAAAAATAGTTTAATGTCGATTATGTTGTTAACTTACTACATATTATTGATTTGAATTTAACCTTTGGTGTGTAACTAGTTGTATTTAGGTATGCACACTGAAAGTCTGAAGTGATTAAATGACAAACATGAAAAACAAGTTTGGCAGCAAGTTGATAGGCGCTCATGTCTCAGCTGCCGGTGGTGTCGATCAGGCCCCTTTACGTGCGCGTGAGATTGGCGCGAATGCTTTTGCTTTATTTACCAAAAACCAGCGTCAGTGGGTGGCAAAACCACTTGAAGATAAAACCATCAGCGCATTTAAAGCCAACTGCAAAATGCTCGGGTTTAGCTCTGAAAGCATTTTGCCGCATGATTCGTATCTGATTAATTTAGGTGCGCCTGAAGAAGAGAAGCTCAATAAGTCACGAGCCGCATTTATTGATGAAATGGAGCGTTGTAATCAGCTAGGCCTGACGCTTTTAAACTTTCATCCCGGAAGTCACCTTAAAAAAGTTTCCGAGCAATTGTGTTTAGCGACGATCGCTGAATCAATCAATCTCGCACATAAAGCGGTACCTGATGTGATTGCGGTTATTGAGAACACCGCTGGCCAAGGTACGAATCTCGGATGGAAGTTTGAGCATCTCGCTGAAATCATCGAGCAAGTCGACGATAAAGAACGGGTAGGGGTGTGCATCGATACCTGTCATACCTTTACCGCAGGCTACGATTTAAGAACCAAAGAAGATTGCGAACGCACGTTTGCTGAGTTCGACCGTATCGTTGGTATGCACTATTTAAGGGCGATGCATTTAAATGATTCAAAAGTCGAGTTTGCTAGCCGGGTTGATCGTCATCATTCTCTAGGGAAAGGTGAAATCGGTTGGGACTGTTTTGAGTATATTGCCAGGGACGCTCGTTTTGATGGTATCCCTCTGATTTTAGAAACAATTGATCCCGATATTTGGCATCAAGAGATCGAAACACTTCGTGGCTATCATTTGGATGAATTCAACAAAAATTAATTCCGTTGTCATAGTTGGCACTTTTCTTTCTTAGTGGCCATTGGGGCCATACAAAGAGGATTGCATTATGTCTCGACCAAACACTTTTACTCCATTTTCTCATACCAGACGTTCGGTGCGTTTACCTGCACCTAACCGTCACATTGCGGGTCAAGGCCACTTCCGAACGCCGCAGAAACACTAAACTCTGATTACTGTTCTTAAGTCGGGGGAAGTTTTTGTTTGTTTGAGTGTTGCTGGTTAGAATAGAGCAACACTTTCGGACAGGAACTTTCTATGAATCAGTCACCGACATGGCACGATGTGATCGGCGAAGAAAAAAAACAAAGCTATTTTGTCGATACCTTAAACTTTGTTGAATCGGAACGTTCGGCGGGAAAAACGATTTATCCGCCAAGCAAAGATGTGTTTAATGCGTTTCGCTATACCGAGTTTAACGATGTTAAGGTGGTGATTTTAGGCCAAGATCCTTATCACGGTCCGAATCAGGCGCACGGGTTGTGTTTTTCGGTTTTGCCAGGCGTGAGAACTCCACCTTCATTGGTGAATATATACAAAGAGCTCGCTCAGGATATTGATGGCTTTGAAATCCCTCAACATGGATTTTTGCAAAGCTGGGCTGAGCAAGGTGTATTACTGCTTAATACCGTACTGACGGTTGAGCAGGGGAAAGCTCATTCACATTCGAAAACGGGCTGGGAAGCGTTCACGGATAAAGTCATTGAAGCGATAAACTTGCATCAACAGGGCGTTGTGTTCCTGTTGTGGGGAGCACACGCTCAGAAAAAGGGAAGATTTATTGATCGTTCCAAGCATCACGTCCTTGCCGCTCCTCACCCTTCTCCGCTCTCTGCCCATCGAGGCTTTTTGGGGTGTAAACACTTCTCCCAAGCAAACCAACTACTTACATCACAAGGCAAAGAACCGATCAATTGGCATTTACCGCTGACGGTGTAAACTTAATAACAGCGATTAAGGTCTTCTTATCGCTGTTTTTTTGAGCATGCTCAAGCTGGCAATGCATTTCTCATGTACACTTAATAAAAGAAGGTGTTAAGGAGAGACGCTATGATGATCGAAAGAATTCGACGCGAACACGGCTACATGGTTCGCCTGTTGGCCATATTGCGCCACAAACTTAATGAAATAAAACAAGAACGTTCCATTAACTATGCGTTAGTGGGTGAGATTGTTGATTACCTCTCTACTCATTCAGAAAAAGTCCACCATCCAAAAGAGGATATCCTCTACCACCATTTTCTAGAACATTATGGTAAGCAACGAACCATGGAAAACCTAGAGCAGGAACATAAAGATCTAGCCGAAAAAACCAAAGAATTCTCAACGGTGATCGAGATGATTCTGCAAGATGCTGTAGTGCCTCAAGATGTATTTGTCTCACATTTAGAAGATTTCATTGATTCGCAAAAACGCCACCTCGAACTTGAAGAGCGGAAAATCCTGCCATTAATCGAAGAACTGTTTACGACCGAAGATTGGCAGTACGTAGAGAGTCTTTGGAGTGAAAATGAGGACGACCCTGTATTTGGCGACACCATAGCTGACCGCTATAAACAGTTGGCCGAGCGTGTTCGTCAAAGCGATATGGAGTTCATCTAAAGTAAAGCTCGCCCGGGCAAATGAGAAATTTGCTCGGTTTTGTACGCTGCATTTCTTATTTAATAAGAATTAAAGGCAAATAAAGTTTTGCCTGAATATGGGTTTAACGTACTGAAAATTCTCATTATGTGAGAACAAGGTCCAAGTGCGATATAAGTGCTCTTAGCCCCTTAATTATTCGCTCTATACTAAATAACAAAAGGCACCCGTAAGGTGCCTTTTGTTCGAATTAGAGTTTAATGTCGTCTAGGTTGTAATCATTACAGACATCAAGTTCACGTAGCTCTTTTAATAAATTGCGTCTGTCGTTCATCTCTTCTATTTCTCGCCATTTACGTTTCATTGGTTTGGCTCGAGATTTGGTTGTTGAGGTAGTATCCAGATTAAAAATGTCATCTAGTTGAAAGCCGTCCATAAGCCACCTTACCTTGTTTATCTAAACTGTTGTAACCAGTCCTTGTGGAGATTTTTAATTACCACAATAATTGTGAGAATAGCTATGACATATTTCGAATTTGTGTCTGTATCATGACATTTTCGTGCAAAAACACTTCGATAATCACACTTTAGTTTGTCGCCTCTGCCTAAAAAATATCCAAACGAGCCTCTAAAAACAATTAAATGGAGAGATTTTCTGTGTTAATGAGAAGGCTTCAATTAGAGCATAAAGCCAAGGTTAAAGTTGCATAAAACCACTTTGGTGGAATAGTGGTCGATTAACGATTTTATTAAGGAGGTAATTTTCTGTTACACCTTATGAATACTAGCCTTAAACCGAAATCATAGGCCGAAACACTATTGGTTATAAGTTAATTACTCTTGTTGTTTTTAAGTAACCAATATGTTGCCACTTGTGGGGCTTCTATCTTCTGATTATGTTATTTTTTGGTGATTTTATAGTGAAATATAACAATAATGTGCAAGTTAATTCATATTGATTTTTATGTCTCCAGATTGCATTATCCGCCCGTCAATAAATACGCTGGTACGTAAAATGGATGCATGAAGCGACATTTACGATTCTAGATTGCCCTTAAAACAAACACTATTTAATTAGCTAAGCACACTTTGACACTTAGCAGGCAATCTGGTGGATGGCTTGGACGCATAGACCAGCGCAACTCACTTTGAGGTACACATGACAGACTTAATCAATTTGATGAACGATCTCCTGTGGGGGTCGATTCTGGTTTATCTTCTTGTTGGTGTTGGTATTTACTTCACCGTTCGATTAGGGTTCATTCAGTTCCGCCATTTCGGCCACATGTTCTCTGTTCTTAAGAACAGTCGTAAAGCAGACAAAGCTGGTATTTCTTCTTTCCAAGCGCTTTGTACTAGTCTTGCTGCACGTGTTGGTACAGGTAACATGGCGGGCGTTGCAGTTGCACTGACTGCAGGTGGTCCAGGCGCGATCTTCTGGATGTGGCTGATCGCAATGCTTGGTATGGCAACGTCATTTGCAGAGAGCACTCTAGCGCAGCTATACAAAACCAAAGATGATGATGGCAACTACCGTGGTGGCCCTGCCTACTACATGGAAAAAGGTTTGGGCATGCGTTGGATGGGCGTATTGTTCTCTGTTTTCCTAATCATCGCTTTTGGTTTGGTATTCAACGCCGTACAAGCTAACTCAATTGCAAACGCAATGAGCACAGCATTTGGTTGGAATGACCTGTATGTTGGTATCGCTGTTGTTGTACTGTCTGCGATAGTAATTTTCGGTGGTATCAAGCGTATCGCGAAAGTTGCTGAGATGATCGTTCCGATCATGGCACTGCTATACCTAGCACTTGCACTGTTCGTCATGTTCTCAAACCTAGAGAAGCTACCTGATGTACTGACGCTTATCTTCAAGAGTGCCTTTGGTCTGCAAGAAGCGGCTGCTGGTGGTCTTGGCTATGCAATTGCTCAAGCGATGATTAACGGTATCAAACGCGGTCTATTCTCGAACGAAGCTGGTATGGGTTCTGCGCCAAACGCGGCGGCTTCAGCAACGCCTTACCCGCCACACCCTGCATCTCAAGGTTACGTGCAGATGCTAGGCGTATTCATGGATACGATCGTTATCTGTTCCGCAACAGTGGCTATCATCCTGATGTCAGGTGAGTATGTTGGTCAAGCAACTGAAGTGACGGGTATCGAGTTAACTCAGCGCGCATTGAGCTCACAAGTAGGTGATTGGGGCGGCATCTTTGTTGCGGTAGCAATCTTCTTCTTTGCATTTACATCAATCATCGCAAACTACTCATATGCGGAGACAAACTTAGTCTTCCTAGAGCATAACCATAAAGCGGGTATTAACGTTTTCCGTGTTATCTTCTTGGGCATGGTGATGTTTGGTGCGATGGCTTCTCTTCCAGTCGTATGGTCACTGGCTGATGTGTCGATGGGCCTCATGGCCATCGTTAACTTGGTGGCTATTCTTCTGCTGTCAGGTATCGTTATCAAGCTGGCTAAAGACTACAATCGCCAGCTAGACGCAGGTAAGGTACCAACATTTGATGCTAATGATTTCCCTGAGCTTAAGTCTCAGCTGGAAGAAGGCATCTGGTACAACGACAAAAAAGACTGAGTGTCATAGTTAAAAGCTATTAGCACGATTTATAAAGCCATGCAGACAATGCATGGCTTTTTTTGTACTCTTAATGGTATATAAAATTAAAAGGATAGAGTCAAAGTCATGCTTATCGTAGTTTCTCCTGCTAAGACACTGGATTATGAGTCTCCGTTAGCGACGGAAAAGTTTACTCAACCTGAGTTAATTGAATTCTCCAAAGAGCTGATCGAAGTTTGCCGAAAACTGACGCCTGCTGATGTTGCGTCGTTAATGAAGGTGAGCGACAAAATCGCAGATTTGAACGTAGGCCGATTCCAAGAGTGGAGTGAAACCTTCACGACTGAAAACTCACGTCAGGCGATCCTAGCGTTCAAGGGGGATGTTTATACGGGTCTTGAAGCGGAAACCTTGTCTGAAGCTGACTTTGATTACGCTCAGGATCATCTGCGTATGCTATCTGGCCTTTATGGTTTGTTAAAGCCATTAGATTTGATGCAGCCATATCGTTTGGAAATGGGTACGAAGCTTGCTAACGAAAAAGGCGCCAACTTGTACCAGTTTTGGGGTAATGTCATTACCGACAAGCTCAACGAAGCGATTGCCGCTCAAGGTGAAAATGTGCTGATTAATTTGGCTTCAAATGAGTACTTTAAAGCGGTGAAACCTAAGAGTCTTGATGCTCAGGTAATTACGCCAATTTTTAAAGACTGTAAAAATGGCCAATACAAAGTGATCAGCTTCTACGCGAAAAAAGCGCGTGGCATGATGGCGCGTTACATTATCGAAAATCGTATTGAAAGTGTGGCTGACCTGACCAAGTTTGATACGGCGGGTTACTACTTTGTCGAAGCAGAGTCGACGCCCACTGATCTGGTCTTTAAGCGAGAAGAGCAGAACTAAGCTCAAACTCCGGACACAAAAAAGGGTTGGCATTGCCAACCCTTTCGCTATTTATGACTTATAAGATTACTTCTTTTTAACGACTTTCTTTTTCGTTGTTTTCTTCTTATCGTCTTTTTTCTTTTTCTTCTTAAACACAGGTTTTTTGTGTTTTGGACGCATCTCTTTGATAAAGCGCTCTTTGATGTCTTCTTTAACGTAACGAGCAACGCGATCCATCATTGGCTGATCGTGCGCTTCTACAATTGAGATTGCGTTACCTTTTTTACCAGCACGAGCCGTACGACCAATTCGGTGTAGGTAAACGTCTGCCGTGCGTGGCAAGTCGTAGTTGATCACGTGTGACACATCTGGAAGGTCGATACCGCGAGCTGCAACGTCTGTTGCCAGTAGGACGTTAACGGTACCATCACGGAAACGTGCGATTGCGTTGTTACGACGATCTTGTGGCATCTCACCTTGAATCCATGAACATGGAATCTGTGCACTCTCAAGTTGACCACGTAGTTCAGCTAGACGTTCACGCGTCTTTAGGAACACGATGGTTCGATCTGCTTGCTGAGTGATGATGTGCTTGAGTAACTCGAGTTTATGCTCAGCGTCGTCCGCACGGTGATACCATTGGGCGATCTTCTTACGTTCACGTAGCGGTGACTTCGCGTCGATTTCCGCAGGCTCATTAAGTAGATCCGCGGTGAAGCCCTCAACGCCTCTGCCTTCTAATGTTGCTGAGAATAGAAGGGTTTGCTTACGCCAGCGACACTCTGTAGATAGACGGTCTACTGTTGGTGCAAAGCCCATGTCTAGCATTCGGTCAGCTTCATCTAGGATTAACCATTCAATTGCACGGCAGTCAAAGCGCTCTGCTTCAATGTATTCGCGTAGACGACCTGGAGTCGCAACAACGATGTCTTGCGTGGTAGCAAGAATGTCTGCGTGCTCTTGGTATTGAACCCCACCAGTGATGGTAAAAATATTGAGCTTAGTATTTTTTGCCAGTGCACGAGCTTGATCTGCCACCTGCATAGCAAGCTCACGAGTTGGTGTTAAAATCAGGATGCGTGCAGGCCCTGGTTTACGGCGCGGGAAATCCTGCAGGTATTGCAGAGCAGGAAGCACGAATGCTGCTGTTTTACCTGTGCCGGTAGGTGCCGACGCTAGAATGTCACGACCATCCAACGCTTGTGGGATTGCTTCTGCCTGGACTTTTGTTGGGCGTTCGAAGCCCATTTCTTCAATGGCATCAAGTAAGTTTGAGTCTAGATCAAGTTCAGCAAAGGTTCTGATCACAATGAGTTCTCCACAAGCAAGGCTTGGTTAATGGTTCGCCGCAACAGCTTAAAATACGAAAAGGTCGCACATTATAAAGTGATTGGTGATAAGGATCACATGTTATTTCACATCTTAAGATAAAACTCACGGGTTAGCTGGACAAAATTGTCGTTGTATCCGTCTGATGAGTGAATGATTAAGTGTGATTCTTGAGTGTCACAAGGAAGCTTCGCCAACTCAAACAACAAGCGATGTACTGGTTTTCTCTCTGATGGTTGCACACGGCAAAGACGAGATAAATACCAACCTTGCTGTAATGCTAATTCAATAAACTGCTCACCTTCGGTGATAGGCAGTACAAAGCTGGCTTTGCCATTATCTTCTAACAGTTGGTAACAACGGTGAAGTAGGGCGTCATGACGCAGCGAATCGGTGTGTCTTGCAGTAGCCCGCTGACTCTGTTTGGATTGCTCGCCACTATTGAAATAGGGAGGATTACAAATGATCCTCTGGAATGACTGAGGTGGCGTGAAGGTCAGCACATCGGCATGAATGACGGATAATCTCTCTTGCCATGCAGAGTGAGCAAAGTTTTTCCGGGCGGCTTCTATCGCTGTGACTTCAATATCTACTGCCGTTACCTGAGCTTGGCTAAAACGTTGAGCACACATTAGCGCCAGTAAGCCAGTGCCTGTCCCAATATCGAGTATTGCTGCATCTTCAGGACTTTCAATCCAGGCGCCAAGCATCACGCCATCTGTACTTACAGGCATGCCACTTTCACCACCTTCGATGAAAAACTGCTTAAACTTGAAGCTCTTAGTCTTATGTTTTTCGTTATTCATGTTTATCTTATATATGCTCTATATTTCAGTTATTTCATCTAATGTATATTAATTGTTTGGTTTGTTATGTTGTAAGTTAGTAAATTGTATTCTCATTTGATCGAGATAAATTTCTAGATTTTTGTTTTATATTAGTTAGATTAACTGGTTTTTAATTCTAAATATAAATTAATATGGTGTTTTTTTCTCATAGGTTGCCAAATGATGATTCTTTCGTCATTATGCGGCGCTCTTTTATAGATTGAACCACGAGTACTTGTTGATAACAAAGGCTCAAAAAGTGGTCGATGCATACACAACATTCACACATTTTTTAGACAAGGGTTATCTGTGAAACAGACATTAAAACTAACAGATATTATCGCAGTAGGCTTTATGCTGTTTGCGTTCTTTTTAGGTGCTGGCAACATCATCTTTCCACCACTGGCAGGTCAATTGGCGGGTGAAAACCTGATGCCAGCAATGTTCGGTTTCTTGCTAACAGCGGTAGGTCTACCTCTTATCACTATCGTTGCTATCGCTGTGGCTGGCGGAACTTGGGATCACCTAACGCAAGATCTACCGAAAAAAGCGGCGGTTGTCATGGCGGCGTTGATCTTCATTATTATTGGTCCGGCATTTGCGGCCCCTCGTACAGGCCTTGTGGCATATGAAATGGCCGTTAAGCCATTTTTGATTGAAGCGTCTCAAACAAACCTGACTGCATTCTCTGTGCTTTTCTTTGTTGTCGCGATGCTATTTTCATGGTTCCAGGGCCGCTTGATCGACCTGATCGGTAAGGTACTGACTCCAGTCTTGTTCCTTGGTCTGATGGTCCTTGCTCTGGCAGTGTTTATTGATCCTCAGGGTGAAATGATCGGCGCAACAGGCGAGTACTTGACTCAACCACTGACGAAAGGCTTTTTAGAAGGTTACAACACCATGGATACCTTCGCGTCACTGATGTTCGGCATGCTGATGGTGGATGCGCTTCGTGGTAAAGGCATTACAGAGCGCGCGGCGACGACGAAATACCTGATTTTTGCTGGTTGCATTGCGGCGGCAGGCTTAGCGTTCGTATACATTTCGCTTTTCTACTTAGGCGCAACAAGCGCAACGGTAGCGGCGGGTGCAGATAATGGTGGTTTGGTTCTGAGCCAATACGTTCAGGCTCTGTTTGGTCCTTATGGTCAAATCGTTCTTTCAGTGATCGTATTACTGGCATGTTTAACTACGGCTATTGGCCTTATCTCTGCGTGTTCTGATTTCTTCAGTTCAAAAACATCGCTTTCATACAAGCACTGGGTACTGATTAATGGTTCTGTGTGTGCGTTGGTTGCAAACGTTGGTCTTGCACAGTTGATTTCTTTGTCAGTCCCTGTGTTATTCGCACTTTACCCTGTTGCGATTGCACTGGTTGCGCTAACGTTTGTTCGTAGCAAACTTCCTAATACTCGCTTTGCATACCGTGCGGTCTTGCTTGTTTCTCTATTGTTCGCGTTACTGGATGCAGCAAAAGTGGCAGGCATGGACGTATCTGCTTTCAACATGCTACCTCTGTTTGAAATCGGTATGGGTTGGGTTCTGCCAACGCTGGCGGCGATCGTTTGTATGTTCTTCATTGCTAAGCCTCAGAATGAGCTGGTCGAAGAAACTGCGTAAGTGCCCTTAACGACGAATAACAAAAAGCCCGATGAAGTGATTCATCGGGCTTTGTTTTTTAAAGCGAAAGTCGAATAACGATTAAAGTGTATCGTGGAACTCTACCAGCACTTGCTCACACCATTTCTCAATACGTTCGTCACTCAGTTCGTACTGTGAATCTTCATCTAATGCCAGACCTACAAATTGGCTGCCATCTTCGGTTAGTGCTTTAGATGCTTCGAACTCATAGCCTTCGTTAGGCCAGTAGCCGATAAATTGTGCACCTGTTTCTTTCAGTTCATCATGGAGCAGACCCATGGCATCTAGGTACCATTCACCGTAGCCTTCTTGATCGCCCAGACCAAATAATGCGACCACTTTCCCTTTTAATGGCGTCGTTGCGATGTCTTGCCAAATTGCACTCCAGTCCTCTTGGATTTCACCAAAGTCCCAGGTAGAAATACCAATGAGCAATAAATCGTAATCAGCCATCAAAGATAGCGGTGTCTCTTTCACATTGTGAATGTCGACAAGATCTTCTCCAATGATGGAACGAATTTTCTCTGCTGCCATTTCGGTATAGCAGGTCGTAGAGCCGTAAAAGAGTCCGATTTTCATTATATTCGTCGTATTTTATGTTGCTGTTGTCGAGGATTTTAACCTTAAACTGCCTGTGAATGCAGCGAATATCGTTAGATTAACGCACTAAGTTATTTTTTTATGGCATTCAAACAGGGGCTGTCTTACCCTCAGAGGCTATATAAAAAAACAAAAAAGGAAGCGGGAATGACAGCACAGCTGCCTGTCAATCAACAAGATTTTGCTTTTGTAGAGCAATTCTTAGACGCGATGTGGATGGAGCGAGGACTGTCTGAGAACACGTTAGCTTCATATCGAAATGATCTGATAAAACTTCTCACTTGGATGGATCAACAGCGTTACCGTCTTGATTTTATTAGCTTAGCTGGCCTTCAAGAGTATCAAAGCTACTTGGTCGATTTAGATTACAAACAAACTTCCCGTGCTCGTATGCTATCGGCGATTCGTCGTCTGTTTCAGTATCTTCATCGTGAGAAAGTGCGCGCCGATGACCCAAGTGCACTGTTAGTCAGTCCAAAGCTACCACAGCGTTTACCGAAAGATATCAGTGAAGAACAAGTTGATGCTTTGCTGGATGCGCCTGACCCTAATGACCCGTTAGAGTTGCGTGATAAAGCGATGTTAGAGTTACTTTACGCAACAGGGCTTCGTGTTACTGAGCTGGTGAGCCTAACCATGGAAAATGTCAGTTTGCGTCAGGGCGTGGTTCGCGTTACGGGTAAAGGTGGCAAAGAGCGCTTGGTACCGATGGGTGAGAACGCTGTGGATTGGATTGAAACCTTTATTCAGCAAGGTCGGCCTGCATTGCTAGGTGAGACCTCTTCGGATGTGGTTTTTCCGAGTAAGCGCGCACGGCAAATGACTCGTCAGACGTTCTGGCATCGGATTAAGTACTATGCTGTGATAGCGGGGATCGATACCGAGCTATTATCGCCGCACGTGCTGCGCCACGCGTTTGCAACACATTTACTGAACTATGGCGCAGATCTCAGGGTCGTACAGATGCTACTAGGGCATAGTGACTTATCGACCACGCAAATTTATACTCATGTGGCGACTGAGCGATTGAAGCAAATCCACAGTCAACACCACCCAAGAGCATAATGATGGTTTATTCATCCCTTCTCCTTGGACGAAAGAACGTATTTTTAAGGTGATTTTAATGAGCGTATTACGCCGACTAACTCTGCTGACTTTACCCTTTTTTGTAACCGCTTGTGGAGCGGAAGAAAGTCAGGCTAAAACGGAAGCTCCTGCACAGCAAGTTGCTTCTGCGGAGCAACAACACTTTGATGAAGCTGCATTAAAAGCAAAGTTTTCGAAGCTAGGGTTATCTATTGTTGATATCCAACCATCGGACGTGACAGGTTTACTAGAAATCCAAACCAATGGCGGTGTTTTGTTTTCTTCTAATGATGGTAATCACTTTATCGCTGGCACCTTGTATGCGATTGATGAAAATGGTGGTTATAAAGATGTGCTGGCCGAACGTCAGGCCCCACTTAATGCGGCTAAAATTGCAGAATTTTCTGACAGCATGATTGAGTTCAAGGCTGACAATGAGAAGTATGCAGTGACAGTATTTACCGACATCACGTGCGGTTACTGTGTACGTCTGCATAATCAAATGCAGGGCTACAATGACTTAGGCATTACAGTACGCTACATGGCTTACCCACGCCAAGGCGCGACGGGGCCAGTTGCCGATCAAATGGCGACAATTTGGTGTGCAGACGATCCGAAAGCGGCAATCCACAATGCGAAAGTAAATCGTACTTTTGATAGCCCAGTGAAAGACTTGAACCAGTGTAAAGAAACGGTTCAGGCGCATTACAATGTAGGCCGTCAGCTTGGTATTTCTGGTACGCCAGCAATTTTCCTGCCGACTGGTGAAATGGTGGGAGGCTACCTACCGCCAGCAGACCTACTCAACCGTTTAAAGCAACAATAATCCTTTAGGAGCAGAGCCAGCAGCACTGCTGGCTCTTTTCAAGCATGATAGAAATTCAACGACGTCCCGAACCGGATCTTTCCCTGCTACCGGATTCCATTCCTCCAATCTTAAAGCGCATTTATATCAATCGTGGCATCACGGATCAGGCACAACTGGAAACCTCTGCGCGTGGTTTACACTCTTACCAAAAGCTGGGCGGTATTGACGAGGCGGTCGCGCTGTTATTCCAGGCTATTAATGAACAAAAGCGCATTATCGTCGTCGGGGATTTTGACGCCGATGGCGCGACCAGCTCGGCGTTGTCAGTGCTGGCACTGAGAATGCTAGGCAGCGCCAATGTGGATTACTTAGTACCAAACCGTTTTGAAGACGGATACGGTTTGAGCCCTGAAGTGGTTGATCAAGCGCTGGAACTTGGTGCTGAGATGATCATGACAGTGGACAACGGAGTTTCATCGATTGAAGGGGTTCGCTATGCCAAAGAGAATGGCATTACAGTACTGGTAACTGACCACCACTTGCCAGGACAAGTCCTTCCTGATGTGGATGCGATGGTTAACCCAAATCTGGAGAGTTGCGCGTTCCCATCCAAAGCTTTAGCGGGAGTTGGTGTTGCATTCTATTTGATGATGGCATTGTGCGTTCACATGCGCAAACTAGACTGGTTTGCCGAGCAAGGAATGCAAGAGCCAAAACTAATGGAACTGATTGATCTTGTCGCATTAGGCACCGTTGCTGACGTGGTGCCACTGGACGAAAACAACCGCATTCTGGTTCATCAAGGTCTGCAACGCATTCGTGCTGGTAAAGCACGCCCCGGCATTCAGGCTCTGATTGAAGTGGCGAAGCGTGATGCCCGCCGTCTGGTTGCGTCTGATTTTGGATTTGCTCTTGGCCCGCGGATTAACGCCGCAGGTCGTTTGGATGACATGTCTTTTGGGGTTGAGCTGTTGATGTGTAACAACATCCATGCAGCGCGCCGAATGGCCAGCGAGCTTGATGGACTCAACCAAACCCGTAAAGAGATCGAAGAAGGAATGAAACAGGAGGCCATGGCCTTTTGTGAGCGCCTGCAGTTTGGTGAGAACAGCGAGTTACCTTATGGCTTAGCTCTGTTTCAGCGCGACTGGCATCAGGGTGTGATTGGTATTCTGGCTTCACGCATTAAAGAGAAGTTTCATCGTCCTGTTATCGCGTTTGCGGATGGTGGCGAAGGGACGATCAAAGGATCTTGCCGTTCTATTCCGGGGCTGCATATGCGTGATGCGCTCGATTTTATCGATACACAAAATCCGGGATTGATCATCAAGTTTGGTGGCCATGCAATGGCGGCTGGCTTAACGATTAAAGAGCAGGATTTTGAGCGTTTTAGCCGTTTATTCGATGAGGTGGTTAAGAAAGAGCTTGATGACGCAGCGTTAAAAGGCGTAATCCTTTCGGATGGCGAACTTAAGCCAGAAGAATTTTCGATGCATGTCGCTGAGTTGCTGCGTGCTGGCGGCCCGTTTGGACAGGCATTTCCTGAACCGGTTTTTGATGGTGAGTTTAAGGTATTACACCAAAAGCTGGTGGGAGAAAAACACCTTAAATTGATGCTGGAACCACTCTATAAAGATCATCCAACTAACGTGATGATTGATGGTATCGCGTTCAATGTTGATTTGCGTCGCTGGCCGGACGCATCGGTAAAAACAGTACGATTAGCATACAAACTGGATGTGAACGAATTCCGCGGAAATCAATCTCTGCAACTTATGATTGATCACATTGAAGCTAAGTAAGAACTAAGTTCTTCTCAGATATCAAGTACGGTCTCCTTTACGCTGGGGACCGTACTTTTTCTTGACTTAATCTGCCCTTTCATTCGAAATTTTCCTGTATCTCCGTCACATTTTTCAGTAGAATTCCTCGGTTAAATTCTATTCTAAAATGTTGAGTAAACATGTTTGAAATCAATCCAATTAAAAACCGTCTACAGGACGTGTCTGAGCGCACAAATGTCCTGAGGGGGTATCTTTGACTATGACGCTAAGAAAGAGCGTCTAGAAGAAGTAAACGCAGAACTAGAACAACCAGATGTATGGAACGAGCCTGAACGTGCGCAAGCACTAGGTAAAGAGCGAGCATCGTTAGAAGCGGTTGTTGAAACCATTGATCAACTAGAGCAAGGTGTGGAAGATGTTGAAGGTCTTCTGGAACTTGCAGTTGAAGAAGAAGATCAAGAAACGTTTGACGAAATCGACCCAGAACTTGCTGAGCTAGAAGAGAAGCTAGAGCAGCTTGAGTTCCGTCGTATGTTCGCTGGCGATCACGACAGCTCAGATTGTTACATCGATTTACAAGCAGGCTCGGGCGGTACAGAAGCTCAAGACTGGACCAACATGATGCTACGTATGTACTTACGTTGGGCTGAAGCTAAAGGCTTTAAAGCGGAAGTAATCGAAGTATCTGAAGGTGAAGTCGCAGGTCTGAAATCTGCAACAGTTCGTATTTCTGGTGAGTACGCTTATGGTTGGCTACGCACAGAAACGGGCGTTCACCGTTTAGTTCGTAAATCGCCATTTGATTCAGGTGGCCGTCGTCATACCTCATTTGCTTCTGCGTTTGTTTACCCAGAGATTGATGACAACATTGATATCGACATTAACCCGTCCGACCTACGTATCGACGTTTACCGAGCGTCTGGTGCGGGTGGTCAGCACGTTAACACCACAGAATCTGCGGTACGTATTACCCACGTTCCGACCAACACTGTGGTTCAGTGTCAGAATGACCGTTCTCAGCATAAGAACAAAGATCAAGCAATGAAGCAGCTTCGTGCAAAACTGTTTGAACTTGAGCTTCAGAAACAGAATGCAGAGAAGCAAGCAAATGAAGATGCGAAATCTG
Organism: Vibrio sp. J1-1; assembly: GCF_021728395.1. Classification (GTDB taxonomy): domain Bacteria; phylum Pseudomonadota; class Gammaproteobacteria; order Enterobacterales; family Vibrionaceae; genus Vibrio. Next base: position 122,044 of record NZ_JAKKCM010000010.1, read on the forward strand.
ACATCGGTTGGGGCAGCCAGATCCGTTCTTACGTACTGGATGACTCGCGTATCAAAGATTTACGCACTGGCGTTGAAAACCGCAACACTCAGGCGGTTCTTGACGGCGACCTAGACAAATTTATTGAAGCTAGCCTGAAGTCAGGTCTTTAAGCTTTTCACCGACACTCAAATCGAAACAGGATACATCGAAAAATGACTGATGCTGTTCAAAACGACAACGCACAAGAAGCCTCTACACAAGAAGAGAATAAGCTGATTGCTGAACGCCGCGCGAAACTGGACGAGATCCGTAAGAGCTGCAAAGCAAACGGCCACCCAAACGACTTCCGTCGTGACGCACTAGCGGGCGACCTTCAAAAAGAGTTCGGTGAGAAGACGAAGGAAGAGCTAGAAGAGCTTAACCACGTTGTTGCAATCGCTGGCCGTATCATGGCTAAGCGTGGTCCTTTCCTAGTAATTCAAGAGACTTCTGGCCGTATTCAAGCGTACGCTGCAAAAGACGTACAGAAAGAGCTTAAAGCTAAATACCAAGGTTTAGACATCGGTGACATCATCGGTGTGAAAGGTGCGCTGCACAAGTCTGGTAAAGGCGACCTATACGTAAACATGGAAGAGTACGAACTGCTAACTAAAGCGCTGCGTCCTCTACCAGAAAAATTCCACGGTCTGACTGACCAGGAAATGCGTTACCGTCAGCGTTACGTAGACCTAATCGTGAACGAAGATTCACGTAAAGCGTTCATCATTCGCTCTAAGCTAGTGTCTGCGATTCGTAACTTCATGAGCTCAAAAGGCTACCTAGAAGTGGAAACGCCGATGATGCACGTGATTCCTGGTGGTGCGACTGCACGTCCATTCATCACTCACCACAACGCTCTGGACATCGACATGTTCCTACGTGTTGCTCCTGAGCTGTACCTGAAGCGTCTGGTTGTAGGTGGTTTTGATCGCGTATTCGAAATCAACCGTAACTTCCGTAACGAAGGTCTTTCTCCTCGTCACAACCCAGAATTCACTATGATGGAATTCTACCAAGCTTATGCTGACTACAAAGATCTGATGGATCTGACTGAAGAAATGCTAAGTACGGTAGCGATGGAAGTTCTAGGTTCAACGTCAATGCCTTACGGTGAAGAGACCGTTGAATTTGGCGGTACTTACGCGCGTATGAGCATGTTTGATGCGATCAAACACTACAACCCAGAACACGCAGAAATCCAGGCGCTAACTGAAGCGGATCTGCAAGACCGTGAGAAGATGGTTGCGATTGCGAAATCAGTACACGTTGACGTGGAAACATTTTGGACGTGTGGCCAGCTACTTGAAGAGATCTTTGGTGAAACCGCTGAGCCTCAACTGATTCAACCGACGTTCATTACTGGCTACCCAGCGGACATCTCTCCACTGGCGCGTCGTAGCGATGACAACCCATTCTTCACTGACCGTTTCGAGTTCTTTATCGGTGGTCGTGAAGTAGCGAACGGTTTCTCTGAGCTTAATGATGCAGAAGACCAAGACGCACGCTTCAAAGCGCAAGTTGACGCGAAAGACGCGGGTGATGACGAAGCGATGTACTACGATGCAGATTACATTACTGCACTAGAGCACGGCCTTCCGCCAACAGCAGGTCAAGGTATCGGTATCGACCGTCTGGCAATGCTATTTACCAACACGCACACAATTCGTGACGTGATTCTGTTCCCAGCGATGCGTCCACAAGCGTAATCGAGTGATGAACATACAAAACCACCTTCGGGTGGTTTTTTTTTGCCATTTATTTAAACAAATTCAAATGATTGCATTTAATTCTTTATGAGATATGCAAATAAACATTCGCCAAAACTCAATCTATTGCATAGTCTTAATATTGAGACAGACTTGGGCGGTAGGAGTCTCGATAATGTTACCCGTTCGCAAAGATGGGCTTATCACACATATTTTTTCAACAATAAATAATAAGGGTTAGAGAATGGCTGGGCAGTTTAAGATGGATTCCATTCCGGGGTCGCTTGTCGTCGTAGGCGGCACGTATGAGCCTTGGTTATCAGTATTGGAGCAAGTCGGCTGGAAGTGTCATCAAGTAGGTGATTTACGTAAAGCTAATGCGTTGTTGGAAGATATTGGTCCATGTATTGGTATCGTCGACCTCAGTAATGATGAGTTCAGTTTAAACGGTTTGGCTAATTTAGTGAGCTCTCATAAACATGTGCGTTGGCTAGCGTTCATTAGAGAGTCGCAGCTAGGTGCCGATACTATCTGCCAGTTTATCGTCAACTTTTGTATCGACTTTTTCACAGCTCCAATTCCTGACGCGCAACTGTTAAGCACCATCGGTCACCAGCTTGGTATGCTTAAATTAGAAAAGAAAGTGTGGCCAAGTTTTGGTAACAGTCTCGATATGGGTCTATTGGGAGAATCAATCCCCATGAAACGCTTGCGAGATCAGGTGAAGCGTATCGGCCCAACAGACGTCAGTATCCTTATTTCTGGAGAAAGCGGTACAGGAAAAGAAGCGGTTGCCCGAGCGATTCATAAGGTATCTTCCCGTTCTCACAAACCGTTTATGTCGATTAATTGCCGAGCTTTGAACGAGCAGAGGTTCCAAGCTGAAGTGTTTGGTATGGCTGCGAACAGTGCTGTAGGCCCAAGCTTATTGGAACAGGCTGATGGTGGTACCGTTCTGTTTAGTGACGTGCTTACCATCTCTAAACAACAACAAATGAACTTGTTGAGGTTTTTGCAAGAAGGCACAGTGGAAACTGCTGATGGTGTGAAAAGTGTTAACGTTCGTATTCTTGCTGCGAACTCATCCGATGTAGAAAAAGCGCTGATTAACGGTGACTTTAACGAAGAGCTTTATCATTACATTAACGTGTTGCGAATTAGTGTTCCTAGTCTGAAAGAGCGTGCTAGTGATATTGCGTTATTGGCGCGTTATTACTTGCAAGAGTTTTCAAAAGAGTACAACTCGCAAGCGAAAAGCTTCTCTGAAGATGCCCTAAAAGCCCTGACGCGTTACTTCTGGCCGGGCAACGTGCGCGAGCTGATGAATCAAGTTAAACGTGCAGTATTAATGTCTGACAGCGTTGTGATTGACGAGCATCATTTAGATCTACCTCAACGCAATGACTCCAAACGAAGCTTGAAATCGATTCGCGAAAAGAGTGAACGTGATGCATTGCTCGTGGTTCTGGAGTCGCACTCTGGCCAAGTGTCGAATGCCGCTAAGGAGTTAGGTGTTTCGCGTGCAACGATGTACCGTCTTCTCAATAAACATAATTTAATTTCCGACCAAACTATCTAGGCAAATATGTCTTAATTGATTTTAGGTAGATTGAAATAACAAGAGCGGCCAAGCGCCGCTCTTGTCTTTCTATATTTATGATTTATAAAATTCGAAGATTCATATATTCCCTAGATGAATATGTTATTCAAAAAAGCATATGCAACTAGAATTCAGGTTATTGATTTGTTTTTTATCTTGACGGTAAAAAATTGTTTGATAAATAAACGCTAGAGCTTACAATTTAACCGTAACTCAAAGAGTTACATCACTTCATAAACGGATTAATTTTTTAGCTAGGAGGCGCAAGATGAAACATTACGTTGATAACAACATGACTTGCGCTGATCGTATTTCTATCGCACCGACACTTCTAAAATCGGCAGATACCAATACCACTGGCTCACGAGATAAAAATTAACCCGTAACCTATCTTATTTTTTACTAGGCTGCGGAAAGATGGCGGCTTAGTACCACAGATCAATCTGTTTCTCTGCGCACTATTTTTCCCAGTCGACCTTTATCGATAATTGGAGAAAATTATTATGCGTCACTCTATTTACTTGAAACTTGCCACTCTACTTTTGAAAGCAGACTTAAGACGTGAAGAAAAGGAATGGCAACGAAAAGTTCGTCGCTCTGCTCATGATATTCCGTGGACTAATGTGCACTTATTGAAGGATATTGGTCTGGATCCGGAAGGTCGCTCTACACGCGCAAGTGTTCCCGATACTGTGAAAGTAGAACGTCGAGCTCGTCATCTTCGTCGTGTTTTAACTGCGCGAATACCGACGTAATCTATAGCGTGTTGGGCTTAGTCTATTTTTACAAATGAGACACGCGTTCAGCACGCTATAGATACAGAACTTCGAAAGAGTTAATCCCAATAGAACGAGACAGGCTGACCTTGATGGTCAGCCTGTTTGCATTTACGGGCAAGGATTGGAGTAGGTTGTACCAATTGCCTGAATCTCAGTTAACAGTTCTTCACTGAGTTGGAGATCAATACTATCAATGTTGGTTTTTAACTGATCCAGGTTAGTGGCGCCAATTATATTTGAAGCGACAAACGGACGCTGATTAACGAATGCCAGTGCCATTTGAGCTGGATCTAAACCGTACTCTCTCGCCAGATTAACATACGCTTCGGTTGCTTTAATACCTTGAGGAGTAAAGTAACGAGCAAAGCGCTCCCATTTAGTACAGCGAGCGCCTTCTGGCTTCGCTCCGTTGAGGTATTTACCGCTCAGGCAACCAAATGCTAGAGGGGAATAAGCCAGTAGTTGGACACCTTCGTAGTGGCTAATCTCAGACAAGCCTACTTCAAAGCTGCGGTTGAGTAGGTTATACGGGTTTTGAATGGAAACGATACGTGGCAAGTCGTGCTTTTCCGCTAAGCGTAGCAGTGACATGACGCCCCAAGGCGTTTCATTTGAGACACCAATATAGCGAACCTTACCCGCGTTAACCAACTCGGTTAATGCTTCTAGTGTTTCGATCAAGGTGACTTCTTCTTGCTTGTCTGGGTAAGGGTAATTCAGTTGTCCGAAGCAGTTAGTTTGACGTTGTGGCCAATGCAATTGGTATAGATCAATGTAATCCGTTTGTAGTCGTTCAAGACTTGTATCAATGGCATCGTGAATATTGCGACGATTCAGGCTCATGTTGTCGCGAATATGAGGAACGCTTCTTGGTCCGGCGACTTTTGTTGCCAGTACGACTTTTTCTCGTTTGCCTGATTTTGCTAGCCAATTTCCAATGTATTGCTCGGTCAGTCCTTGTGTCGATGCTTGTGGTGGCACAGGGTACATCTCAGCGGTATCGATGAAGTTCACCCCATGATCTAAGGCAAAGTCGAGCTGCTCAAACGCTTCTTTTTCTGTATTTTGTTCACCGAACGTCATAGTCCCGAGGCAAATCTTACTTATCTCGAGCGATGAGTGCGGTAGTTTGGTGTATTGCATTTCACTTCCTTGAGAGTTACCGACTTAATAAGTTCTTCCAATATAGGGGATTTTTAGGCGCTCTCGCAAATGATTTACGTTTAATGGTGTCGATGACTCGAAAGCTATTCATACCGTAACTACACTTAGAACAAGTGGTAAAGGAGGTGAATCATGCAGAAACATCAATTGGACATGTGGTTACATGGTCAGCACAAAGACAGCTATAAAATGCCTAAGGTCTTTGTGATCGGGTGTTCTGATGTCTCTGACTATTTGCTAGCAGTGGAATACAAACACCAACTAGAACCGATCAAAGATGGCGAAGAACCTATTCATTTCGGATCGTTAGAATTGGTGAAAGAAGAGCTGCTCAGGTTAGGGGTCGACAAAGCATATCTGAGGTTACACAATGCATACGATGAGTGCGGCAGTGATGAGGTTGCTTCATATTGCGATATTGAATTGTCACTCATCACACACTAAAGTTCGGTGAATTGCCTTACTCCGGTTGGGCGTTAATGTAGTGCTTTAACAGAATTTGCTCAGTAAACTGTGTTCGGAGGTAGAAACCTCGGGGCAGAGTTTTTATTGGCTTACCATTTGAGCTGTAAGCTTCTGTTTGTGCTTTGGCATTGGCTGCTTTTGGTCGTAGATGCAGCGCCTCTCCGTGTCTGGCGGAAATTTGATCAAATTTTCCCAATACGATCATTTCCATTAACTCTTCCCAGTCATTACGTAGAATGCGCTCTTCTTCTTCATCGGGTGACCAAATTAAAGGGCTGCCTACACGGCGCTCTGCAAGGGGGATTTCTCGCTCCCCTTCAACGGGTACCCAAAGTACACGAGAGAGCTTGTTTCGTACGTGGCTTGTTTCCCAGGTAAGGCCTTGCACGCCGGTCAGAGGGGCGACACAGACGAAAGTGGTTTCTAACGGTCTGCCCGAATAACCAATCGGAATACTTTTTAGTTCGATCCCCAGTTTGGAAAAATCTTGTTGGGGTTTGCTTCCTGCTGGCGCTCCTAAATGCCACTCAAGTAACTGACCCACCCAACCTTTATCCCTCTTTAAATTTTCAGGAACGATCATATCGGCTTCTGCTGCGAGTTCTGCAAAACTTAGGCCGGCAATATCGTGAGCACGCTCCATGAGCTCCGATTCTGTTTGTGGTTCTGGTTTCATAATGATTGGGGATTATTTCAAAACATACAGTCTAACAAATTACGCAAAAAAGCACTGTTTAAGATTTCATCGAGGTGGATTGAGAATGATCAATTCATAACTTATCCACAGGTGGGGAAGGTAGTGGTTGGATCCAAGTCGGTGCTGGATGAATTAACAGGGGTTTTAAACGGTTTTTAGGCTTGATTTTATTATGATGTCGTGAAGTCATGCTGGATGAGTGTGGATAAATTGTAGGTTGGTGGATCTTTGACCGATCTGTTTTTGGTGAAAAGATCATCAGTTGGTTCGTGATCATTTAATCATCGTATTTATATTAAAAATTATATTAATCATGTATTTATTTTTAGTGTGTATTAATATTGCCGATGTGGTTTGCAATTGTTTTGAACAGAAATATTTTTTACTATCGAATTCTTCACAAAGTTATTCACAGAAAAGGTGAATAAATGTGGGCAATGTCTCACTCTTGTGTTGATAAAGTATTTTATGGCTAAAAGATATCCAATGACGGTGGAAAAGTAATAAATCTTGCTCATATCACATCAGTAAGTTTGCTAGTCATGGGGATATGTGGAAAAATCACGGTAATAAAAAATTATTCATAGAGGTTAGCCAGTGATAGATGGCGATGGTTACCGACTGAATGTTGGTATTGTGATATGTAATAACCATGGTCAGGTCTTCTGGGCTAAACGATACGGGCAACACTCATGGCAATTTCCACAAGGTGGAATTGACGAAGGTGAAACACCTGAGCAAGCAATGTTCAGGGAGTTATATGAAGAAGTCGGTTTAACGAAAAAAGACGTTAAAATCATTGCAACAAGTCGTCATTGGTTAAGATATAAACTACCAAAGCGACTGGTGCGTTGGGACTCCAAGCCTGTTTGTATCGGCCAAAAACAGAAATGGTTTCTGTTGCGATTGGAATGCGATGAATCTCGCATCAATATGCAACGTGGGAAATCCCCTGAATTTGATGGTTGGCGGTGGGTAAGTTATTGGTACCCGGTTAGGCAAGTTGTTTCTTTCAAGCGAGATGTTTACCGTCGTGCGATGAAAGAGTTTGCTTCTTTAGCCATGCCTTTTCGAGAAAGAAAAGCGAAAGGGAAAAGAAAAAAGCAACGTAGAGGATAGTCATGCTCAGCCAGCTAAGGGAAATAGTTGAAAAAGTCTCCAGAGTCGACGATGTGCATCTGGCCCTCGATATATTGGTTAAAGAGACTTGTGCTGCCCTTCGCACAGAGTGTTGTACTATTTATCTTGCTAATGAAGAGATGCAGCGCCTTGAGTTAATGGCAACTCAAGGTCTGATTTTTGAAGGTGATAGTATCCATATCAACTTCAATGAAGGCTTGGTTGGGTTAGTTAAGCGCAGTGCTGAGCCGCTCAACCTTGCTGAAGCTTCCAAACATCCCGAGTTTAAATTTTTCCCTCAACTCGGAGAACAAATTTTCCACTCCTTCCTTGCCACTCCGGTTATCCATCGCAAGCAAGTATTGGGTGTTTTAGTCATTCAACAGAAAACGCCGCGCTTGTTCAGCGAGATGGAAGAGTCATTCCTCGTGACGCTATCCGCTCAGTTAGCGGTATTGATTGCTCACGCACAAAGTCTTGGCCATTGGCAGTTAGCTTCTAAGCCTACTGTTCTTAAAGGCGTACCAGCGTCTACTGGTGTGGCGATTGGCGAGTTCTGGTTTGATAACACGCAACCTAGCTTGTCCGATGTTTTTCCTGCTTCTACGTTAGACAAAGAGCGAGAATATGAACTCTTGCTGGTAGCGATTGAACGAGCCTTAAATGATTTCCGCCGAATGCGTAAGAAGCTAGATAGCGAAATCAATAAAGACGCGTTAGCCATCTTTGACTTATTTACTCACTTGTTGAACGACCCGATGTTGCGCGGTGATCTAAAGAAACAAATTGAGAAAGGCGATAGAGCTGATTGGGCGTTGCGCCAAGTTGTGGAGTCGTATTCAAATCGTTTTGCCCGGATGTCTGATGTGTATATGCGCGAGCGAGCGCAGGACATCAGAGAGCTCGGTCAAAGGTTGCTTTATTTCTTGCATAATAGTGAGCAAGAGAATTCTGCCATTGACCGACCTGTCATTATGGTGGCGAATGAGCTTACCGCTACGTTACTTGCTTCTGTTTCTAAAGAACACTTATTGGCGGTTGTTTCGCTAGAAGGGGGAGCAAACTCTCACGCGGCAATTCTATCTCGTGCATTGGGTGTGCCTGCGGTTATGGGCGCAAACATCAACACGGAAGTGGTCAATGGTAAGTTGGGCATTGTTGATGGCTATACCGGAGAGATTTTCCTCGAGCCAAACCGCCAGTTATTGCGTGAATACCGCAGTTTAGTCAGCGAAGAGACTGAGCTCACAGCGATGGTGAACAAAGATCTCGCACTACCTGCGATTACGCAAGATAATCACCCGATTGAAGTTATGCTCAATGCGGGTCTCAGTGCGGACAGCAATATTGCGATCAATACCGGTGTGGATGGTGTGGGGTTATATCGAACTGAAATCGCATTTTTACTTCAGCATCACTTTCCATCCGAAGATGAGCAGTATCATCAATACAAGGCGATACTGAACAGCTACGCACATCAGCGTGTGGTAATGCGTACGTTAGATATTGGTGGTGATAAACCACTACCGTATTTACCCATTGATGAAGACAACCCATTTTTAGGTTGGCGGGGCATCCGCTTTACCTTAGATCACCCGGATATTTTTCTTATCCAGTTGCGCGCTATGTTAAGAGCAAGCGCCGATAGTGGTAACTTAAGTATCTTATTACCAATGATTTCCGGTGTGAAAGAGTTGGATGATGCGGTTACCTTAATTAATCAGGCGTATACTGAAGCCGTTTTAATTGATGATCGTATTCAGGCTCCGAAAGTCGGGGTTATGATCGAAGTACCTTCGATGGTGTATTTGTTACCGACCATCGCGCATCGTGTTGACTTCGTTTCAGTCGGCACCAATGACTTAACACAGTATTTATTAGCCGTGGACCGGAACAATTCCCGTGTTTCTGATGTCTATGAATCCATGCACCCAGCCGTGTTACTGGCGCTGAAGCAGATTCATGACGTTTGTCAGCAATATCACGTGCCGGTTTGCATCTGTGGTGAGCTAGCTGGTGATCCGTTTGGTTCGCTCCTGTTATTGGGCTTAGGCTATACATGTCTGAGTATGAACACGTCTAATGTTGCTAAGGTTAAGTATTTGATTCGTCACAGCCAACAAGAAGAGCTTAAAAAATTAGCGGAACAAGCTATGACACTTTCATATGGAGAGGAAATTCATCAAATGATGCATGATTACTTTATCCAACAAGGATTCGCTGGCTTTATTCGGGCTGGCAAGAAGTAGTAGGTAATTGTGACTGTCTTTTTATTTTTGTTATTGCTGGTATTGGGTGCGTTTGTCGGTGTCATGGCGGGGCTGTTGGGTATTGGCGGCGGGTTAATTGTGGTACCTGCTTTGCTGTATCTTCTTCCTTATGCTGGTATTTCGCCTGAACTGAGCATGCATATTGCTCTCGCTACTTCATTGGCGAGCATTATTATTACCTCTGGCTCATCGGCCATGCATCACCTGAAACTAGGTAATGTCGATATGTTTGTGGTCAAGTGGTTGATGCCTGGAGTCGTGATTGGTGGTTTTGTTGGTGCCAGCTTGGCGGAATTAATTCCCTCTCATTATTTGCCAAAACTCTTTGGTGTGATCGTGTTGCTTCTTGCGGTACAAATGTTTCGCTCAATAAAAGTACTGAAATCCAAACCGATGCCGAGTAGCCCGGTTACCGTAATGTATGGCGCTGGGATTGGTGTCGTATCCAGTTTGGCAGGAATTGGCGGAGGTTCGCTGTCAGTTCCTTTCCTTAATAAGCACGGTATCGAGATGCGAAAAGCGGTAGGCTCCTCTTCGGTCTGTGGCTGCGTGATTGCTATTTCAGGTATGATAGGTTTTATTTTGCACGGCTACAAAGCTGATAATTTACCAGCGTACAGCGTTGGATATGTCTACCTTCCCGCTTTGTTAGCGATTGCCATGACGTCGATGCTCACCACCAAAGTTGGTGCGAAGTTGGCGACCAGTCTCCCTACGGCAGTACTAAAAAAAGTCTTTGCCGTATTTTTGATTGTTATTGCGGCGACTATGCTGCTGTAAATTTCATCCGATTTATTTGTTATAAGAAGAGAATGATTTATGTCTCAGGGATTCATTGAATTTCCCAATATTGATCCGGTTTTAATCTCTATTGGTCCTGTCTCAATTCGCTGGTACGGCTTAATGTATCTGGTTGGCTTTATTTTTGCCTTATGGCTGGCGAACCGCCGTGCGGACAAACCGAACAGTGGCTGGACGAGAGAACAAGTATCCGATCTATTGTTTGCAGGTTTCCTCGGCGTAGTGATTGGTGGCCGAGTTGGTTACGTCATTTTCTACAATTTTGAGCTGTTCCTGGACGATCCTTTATACCTCTTTAAAGTCTGGACGGGCGGCATGTCATTCCATGGTGGTTTGCTGGGTGTGATTGCTGCCATGTTCTGGTACGCACGCAAAAACGGCCGCACCTTCTTTGGCGTGGCTGACTTTATTGCCCCACTTGTGCCGTTCGGCTTAGGAATGGGACGCTTGGGTAATTTCATGAACAGTGAACTGTGGGGACGTGTGACCGATGTGCCTTGGGCGATTATCTTCCCTAACGGTGGTCCTCTACCGCGTCACCCATCCCAGTTATATGAAATGGCGCTGGAAGGTGTGGTTCTATTCTTCATTTTGAACTGGTTCATCAAAAAGCCGCGTCCTCTCGGTTCAGTATCAGGGCTATTTTTAGCTGGATATGGTACATTCCGTTTCCTAGTAGAGTTCGTGCGCGAACCGGATGCTCAGCTTGGTCTGTTTGGTGACTTTATTTCGATGGGACAGATCCTGTCTACACCGATGATCGTGCTGGGAATCCTGATGATGGTTTGGGCGTACAAACGTGGTCTTTACCAAGATAAAGCCCCAGTTAAAACGAAGTAAGGTATTGGTGTGAAACAGTATTTAGATTTGTGTCAACGCATCGTTGACCAAGGTGTTTGGGTTGAGAATGAACGTACAGGCAAGCGTTGTCTGACGGTGATCAACGCGGATTTGACCTACGATGTTGCGAACAACCAATTTCCTTTAGTGACGACACGTAAAAGCTTCTGGAAAGCCGCAGTTGCGGAGCTACTGGGTTACATCCGTGGTTATGATAATGCAGAAGACTTTCGCAATCTGGGTACAAAAACCTGGGATGCAAATGCCAACCAGAATGAAGCATGGCTAAATAATCCTTACCGCAAAGGTGAAGACGACATGGGCCGTGTATACGGTGTTCAAGGTCGTGCATGGGCCAAGCCTGATGGCGGTCATATCGATCAATTACGTAAGATTGTCGATGATCTAACGCGCGGTATTGATGACCGTGGTGAGATCCTAAACTTCTACAATCCTGGTGAATTCCATATGGGTTGTTTACGTCCGTGTATGTACAGTCATCACTTTTCACTATTGGGTGATACTCTGTATCTCAATAGTACACAACGCTCATGTGACGTGCCGCTTGGCCTGAACTTTAATATGGTTCAAGTCTATGTTTTCTTAGCTATTATGGCGCAGATTACGGGTAAGAAACCGGGTCAGGCATACCATAAAATTGTCAATGCCCATATTTATGAAGACCAGCTTGAATTGATGCGTGATGTGCAACTGAAACGTGAGCCGCTTAAAGCGCCAACTTTCCACATCAATCCTGAAATCAAATCTCTGGAAGATTTAGAAACGTGGGTAACGTTAGATGACTTCTGGGTTGAAGGTTACGAACACCATGACCCAATTCGCTACCCATTTTCTGTGTAACCAGCGCAGTCTGCTCTGAATTGTAAAAAGCTCCTAAATGGAGCTTTTTTCGTTCTACAGGGGTTATTTTAAAGCGCTGACAATATATCTGTGTATCGGGTCAGTTTGCTGTGGATGAGACAGTGCAGGGCTGATAAGTTCCGGTCGAGTAAAGATCCCTTTATCCACCAGTGAGCGGATTACATCGAAATATTTCAACTCTGTTTTACCGCACAAGAGTAATGAAAAATCGTCACCCAAGTTATCGTACGCGTTGAGCACTTCTCGGAACCCACGTAGATATAAGTAATCTTTTGTTAGACCACCACCTCGGTAAACACGAGCAGTAATGGTGAATGCTTGTGTATCGGAAGTGTGGTATTGCTCTTTAAGCAGCCTGAACGTCTGGCGGAAATCACGTTCTTTGATCATTGATTCCACCGCCAGTACCCGCAGAGCCAATGTTCGTAACCGCTTGATACTGAAATGCCCAGAAAGGTACTCACATAAAATAGCTAAACCTTCCTGCGTATTAGTATTGGCAGGGCAACCTAAACTTAAGACGTTAAGAGGTTGTCTACGGCCGTTTAAGGTTGTCAACAAATGCACCCCCATCTCATGATGTGCTAATGCTTCTAGCTCGTCTGTCGTTATGTAGGCAGCACCGTTTATTTTTACTCGTAGGCCAGATACAAGGGCATTTGCTAGCATGCCATCAAGCACCTGTATTTCACAATCATAGCCATGCTTATGTGCAAAACTTCCCATGAACTGCGCAATAGAATGGCTGTCATGCTCTGGTTTGCTTTCTTCTTCCGTTGGTAGGTGCAAGATGAAGTGTGCATTGGCGATATCTTTTGCACTAGGCTCACCGTAGTAACGCAAGGAGTTATAGAGGAAATCTTGGGTACCAATGGTATCCACCTGATCAAGCTTATCGGCATAAGATTGAATCACATCCGCATAAAGTTTTTGCAGCTGTGTATCCTTGATATTTTCTAATGGTAACTCATACAAAAGACGTTTGGATTGATGAGTGACAAGAGGCGACTTTTGGTATTCAAAGTTAGGCTCTTTAGAATACTTGTTGTTGATGAAGCGTTCTCTTTCTCGTGCGTAATTGAGAGGGTTTACGCTACTGAGGATATCTATGTCACTAACCAATTGGGTTAGTTGTTCGTCTATTGCTAATAGCTGGCTGGAAATCGGTTCGTGAGTTTGAGCCATACTGTTTAACTCCATATAAAGGCGACACCAACCAGAATCTTGATTGATTTGAGGTGTATGGCTCAAATTATCACCGTGAACGTATATTGAACAACAAAAATTTCTATTCGAAGCCTCTTTGACAAAAGGGAGATGTAGTTAGCGAGCACAAAAAAGGCTCCACGTAGTGGAGCCTAAAACAATGCGATGGTATTTCGTTTTGATTATGCTGTCAGAGCTAGAATTACACCTGGCAAAATAATGAATACAGACATTAGGTAGCCACCTACAACGGCTTTATTCTTAATTGCCATCTCTGAAATCATGTCAGCGCCTTTCAGTGGAAGCTCACGCAGGAACGGGATACCAAAGATAAGTAGTGTCGCTGCGACGTTGAATACCAAGTGTACCAGGGCAATTTGTAGTGCGAATACCGCGAACTCACCAGAAACTGCCGTTGCTGCTAAAAGAGCTGTGATACATGTACCAATATTAGCACCTAGTGTGAATGGGTAGATATCACGAACTTTTAGTACGCCAGTACCCACAAGTGGAACCATTAAGCTAGTCGTTGTTGAAGAAGACTGAACAAGCACCGTTACGATAGAGCCAGAAACGATACCGTGGATAGGGCCACGACCAATCGCGTTCTTAAGAATATCACGTGCACGACCGACCATCAGGCTCTTCATCAGTTTACCCATCACCGTGATAGCAACGAAGATAGTTGCGATACCAAGGATGATAAGCATCACGCCACCAACAGTGTCACCAAATGTTGAAAGAGGCTCTTTGATTGCGCTAACAACAGGCTTAGTCATCGGCTTAATGAAGTTTAAGCCTTTGATGCTCATATCACCGGTTGCGAGCAATGGTGAAACAAGCCAATGAGAAATCTTTTCTAGGATGCCGAACATCATTTCCAAAGGCAGGAAAATAACCACAGCAAGCAGGTTAAAGAAGTCATGGATCGTCGCGCTAGCAAAAGCGCGTTTGAACTCTTCTTTACAACGTACGTGTCCTAGTGAAACCAGTGTATTGGTGACCGTTGTGCCAATGTTAGCGCCCATTACCATTGGAATAGCGGTCTCCACAGGCAGTCCACCTGCAACTAAGCCCACAATAATAGAAGTTACAGTACTAGAAGATTGGATTAGGGCGGTTGCTACTAGACCGATCATAAGACCAGCTACGGGGTGAGATGCAAATTCAAACAGTACTTTGGCTTGATCGCCAGTGGCCCATTTAAAGCCGCTACCAACCATAGATACTGCTAGAAGAAGCAGGTATAGCATGAATGCCAAGTTAGCCCAGCGTAACCAGCGAGTTGTACTCGAGATCGGCACCGCTGTTGAAGTAGCTTGGTTCATCATAATTTTCTCCGTGACCTTTCAGTTCTTTTGGGGTCTTTAGTTGAAACTGAGGGCGATGTTAGAGAAGAAATATTTCAGTAATATTACAGATTGATGGCTGTTGATGTTTTTTATTGTCATTTTTGACAATTGCAAATTTGCAACTTTTTTGGTGTTTATAAGTGGTTGTTATTTAAGTGGTTTTCTGTATTTCTTATAGAGTGTTTAGTTGAGGGGAATTTTGCGAAAGTGCGTTTTATCTCAAGTTTTATGACAATATGAATCTTAAATATTCGGTAAAACCTAACTAAAAATGTTGTTTGGGTTGGTTTTGTCGAGTTAATTGTCTATCCCTGTCACATTTGATATAAAAACATCACCATCATTTCGGGAAATGGGTATGTCACATCTAAATTATAATCATCTCTACTACTTCTGGATGGTCTGTAAACAAGGCTCTGTCACTAAAGCTGCTGATGCGCTTTTCCTCACGCCGCAAACCGTGACAGGGCAGATTAAAGCGTTTGAAGAGCGCATGAAGGGAAAACTGACCAAGCGAAATGGGCGAACCGTTGAACCGACAGAGCTAGGGCAACTCGTGTTCAAATACGCTGACCGAATGTTCGGTTTGAGTTATGAGATGTTGGATATCGTGAATTATAGCCAGCACTCCAATATTTTGTTTGAGGTCGGTGTTGCTGATGCATTGTCAAAACGCCTAGTTAGTAAAGTGCTCATGATAACCGTTCCTGAGGATAACAGTATCCATTTGCGCTGTTATGAATCGACCCATGAACTTTTATTAGAAAGGTTATCTCAACACAAACTGGACATGATCTTATCTGACTGCCCAGTTGACTCTACTCAAAGCCCTGGTCTCTATAGTAAAAAGCTCGGGGAAAGCAGTATGAGTTTCTTTGCTTCTTTTGAAATTGAAGAGGTGAACTTTCCCGAAATATTGGAACAGAAGAAGCTGTTGATTCCCGCTAGTCGCACTGCCATGGGGCGTAAAGTACTTCAGTGGTTTGATCGACAAGGTTTGCAGCCTGATATTTTGGGTGAGTTTGACGATGTCGCCTTGATGAAAGCATTCGCACGATACCATGATGATGTGATACTTCTGGCTCCGACGATGTACATGTCCGAAGTTGAAGACGACCGCAAGTTACAACTAATTGCTCATGTGGATGATTTAAAAGAAGAGTATTATGTTATTTTTGCTGAGCGCATGATTCAACATCCCGCAGTTAAGAACGTTTGTGATGCTGATTTTAGTCAAATGTTTGAATAAACACGTATCGTTGCGCAACTAAATAGATTACTATCGACAAAAATATAACCATAAATGTAAATGAGACTTAAATAACTTCTGAGCTTAGGTTTGAACAGGTAAATTGGCGTGTCGCTACTGGGGGAAATGAGTGCTAGTGGCTAAGGCGCATTTGATTTGAGTTTCAACCGAAAACCTACAGCAAAGTTATCAATATTGAGACTCTCTTTATTTATCTGGATGTCACGAGAGAATTTTTGCATCGCAACTAGCTAGCCCGAGTTGGAATAAGTAAGTTGTAGCTAGAGGTCCAACACATGAATTTACAAGACATGGAGAAAAACTCCGCTAAAGCTGTCGTATTGCTTAAAGCGATGGCTAACGAAAGACGCTTACAAATTCTTTGTATGCTGCATAACCAAGAACTGTCCGTTGGAGAGTTGTGTGCAAAACTGGAGCTAAGCCAGTCGGCTTTGTCACAGCACCTTGCTTGGTTGCGCCGTGATGAGTTAGTGGCAACAAGAAAAGAAGCGCAAACGGTGTATTACACATTGAAGAGTGATGAAGTAAAAACACTAATCAAAACTCTTCACGGCCTTTACTGTGCCAGTTAATCACTTTGATTAAGTAATATGACGTGATGATTACACAATAGGTGCGCTAAGTAACGTTCGTCTTTACTGTGGTCATCAGAAAAAGAAAAGCTGGCACTGCCAGCTTTTTTAATATCTTTTTATCGAGTTTGACGAATTTCAGATATAAAAAAACCGACATAAAGTCGGTTTTTTCTTCACTGTAAAATCAGGACTCTATTAAAGAGCTTTGATTTGTGCAGTAAAACGAGACTTATGGCGAGCTGCTTTATTCTTGTGAATAAGGCCTTTAGTTGCCATGCGGTCTAGGATAGGTGTAACTACAGCGAATGCAGCAGTTGCAGCTTCTTTGTCGCCTGCTTCGATAGCAGCAACAGTTTTCTTCATGTAAGTACGCATCATTGAGCGACGGCTAGCATTGTGCTGACGACGTTTCTCAGCTTGGATAGCGCGCTTCTTAGCAGATTTACTATTTGCCAAGGGTCTAACTCCCAAAAACTTAGT
The DNA here is from genome assembly GCF_021728395.1 of Vibrio sp. J1-1. Lineage (GTDB taxonomy): Bacteria > Pseudomonadota > Gammaproteobacteria > Enterobacterales > Vibrionaceae > Vibrio. The sequence goes on from NZ_JAKKCM010000010.1 coordinate 139,271, forward strand.
TCTGTGACAATTTAAGGGCGAGGAATATCCCTCATTTGCGCTTAAATGTCAAATGATTTGTGCAAAAACCGTTCTAAACCAAAACAAGTTTTGGTAAGAGAGGTCATCGCGGTTAAGATGGCGGGGATTCTAACAGCATTTTTATACCAATGCTAATAATTATCCACTTAGAACTAACAATAGGTGGATAAATTTTTGACGTCTATTTAGAGCCTCCACGAGCTTAACGGTATAGGGTTGGCTGTCTTATAGTGATATTCCGAGGTTACAGTGAGTAAACGACTACTCAAGTCAGGCATGATAGTCAGTGCTATGACTCTTATTTCGCGCGTTTTAGGCTTAGTCCGTGATGTGGTAGTGGCGAATTTAATGGGGGCAGGAGCAAGCGCAGACGTCTTTTTCTTTGCTAATAAAATTCCAAACTTCTTACGTCGTTTGTTTGCAGAAGGTGCATTTTCTCAAGCATTTGTTCCGGTATTAACCGAAAGCCACGCTCAAGGAGATATGGACAAAACACGGGAGCTCATCGCCCGAGCTGCGGGGACTCTTGGGGTCATCGTTTCGGTGGTGACGCTGTTTGGCGTACTTGGCTCTGGCGTTGTCACGGCACTGTTCGGCTTCGGCTGGTTTTTAGATTGGCTGAATGGTGGACCATCCGCAGAAAAGTTTGAGCTTGCCAGTATGCTGCTCAAAATCACGTTCCCTTACTTGTGGTTTATTACTTTCGTCGCACTTTCTGGCGCTATCCTCAATACACTCGGTAAATTTGCCGTTTCGTCGTTTACCCCCGTATTTTTGAACGTGATGATCATACTGTCGGCTTGGTTTATTTCGCCGCAGATGTCACAGCCTGAAATTGGTCTTGCGATCGGTGTCTTCTTAGGCGGATTAGTTCAGTTCCTATTTCAAATCCCTTTCCTTATTAAAGCAGGCGTGATGGTCAAACCTAAATGGGGTTGGCGTGCCCCGGGGGTCGTAAAGATACGCACCTTGATGATCCCAGCTTTGTTTGGTGTGTCAGTCAGCCAGATCAACTTGTTGTTTGATACCTTTATTGCCAGTTTTCTACAGACAGGGTCAATTAGTTGGCTGTATTACTCAGACCGCTTGCTGGAGTTTCCGCTTGGACTGTTTGGTATCGCGATTGCAACCGTGATACTACCCGCACTTTCTCGCAAACACGTTGACGCTCATAGCGAAGGGTTTGCTCATACCATGGACTGGGGAGTACGCATGGTCACGCTACTCGGTATTCCAGCCATGTTGGGATTGATGGTGTTGGCTAAACCAATGTTGATGGTGTTATTTATGCGTGGTGAGTTTTCGCCACAGGACGTACACCAAGCCTCACTTTCTCTTTTTGCCTACGCATCTGGCTTATTGAACTTTATGTTGATCAAGGTGCTAGCGCCTGGCTACTACTCTCGTCAGGATACCAAAACGCCTGTGAAATACGGCATCATAGCTATGGTGACCAATATGGTGTTCAACGCGATCTTCGCTTATTTCTATGGCTACGTCGGCTTGGCTATCGCAACAGCCTTATCTGCATTCGTCAATATGGTGTTGCTATACCGAGGTTTGCACTTAGCTGGGGTTTATCAAATAACTAAGCGCACTGTCTTATTTATTACGCGCTTGATGGTTGCCGGGGTTGCGATGGTCGCTGTGATTTTGTGGCAACTGGAAGACATGTCTGTCTGGCTCGAGTGGAGTTTCGCATACCGCAGCGGTGTGTTAGGAATGTTGATCGCTTTAGGGGCGGCAGTTTACCTAGTCGTTCTATTTTTAACAGGCGTGCGCTTAAAAGACCTAAAAGCTGGGACAGAGTAAGGGTGATTAGTATATAATCCGTCAGTTTGACACAGTGCAAAGTAAAAACAGAGGCAAAAAGCAGTATCCAATGGAACTGATCAGAGGCATTCACAATATCACATCGCGTCACTATGGGTGTGTTCTGACTATTGGCAATTTCGATGGTGTCCACAGAGGTCATCAGCAAGTGTTGCAACAAGTGTCTGAACAGGCAAAGGAACTTTCGTTACCTTCGGTTGTGATGACCTTTGAACCTCAACCAATGGAGCTGTTTGCTAAAGACAAGGCACCAGCAAGGTTGACACGATTGCGCGATAAGTTTGTCCAGTTAAGTAAACTCGACATTGATCGACTGCTGTGTGTCAATTTTAACCGACATTTTGCCAGCTTGACGGCGGAAGAGTTTATCCGTGACTTGTTGGTAGAACGTTTGGGTGTTAAGTTTCTTGTCGTTGGTGATGACTTCTGCTTTGGTAAAGGCCGCAGCGGGAACTTTGCCATGTTGCAGGAAGCCGGGGAAAAGTACGGCTTTGAAGTCGTCAGTACCCAAAGCTTTTGTTTACAACAATTACGAGTTAGCAGTACCGCTATTCGGGAAGCCCTAGCTCGTGATGACTTACACTCCGCACACGAGATGCTGGGAAGAAATTACAGCATCAGCGGTCGTGTTTCTCATGGAAGAAAGCTAGGTAGGACCATTGGTTTTCCTACCGCGAATATTCCATTGAAACGATGTGTATCTCCGGTTTCCGGAGTGTATGTTGTTCAAGCGCTAGGCATAGGTAATAAGCCAATTGGTGGCGTGGCTAACATAGGCCAAAGACCAACGGTAAATGGCGTTCGCCAACAGTTAGAAGTACACTTATTTGACTTTCATGCCAATTTGTATGGAAAGCAACTAGAAGTGGAACTTTTGCACAAACTTCGAGATGAGCAAAAGTTTGAGTCGTTTGAAGCACTTAAACAACAAATCGAATTGGATGCTGAGGCAGCAAGGGTGTGGTTGCGTCAGCTTAAGGGTTGAGCGGTTTATTCCACCGTTCAACATAATGTCTAATTTTCGCCCAATATAACGGAATTAAGAATCGATGAGTGAGTATAAAGATACCCTGAACTTACCTGAAACAGGGTTTCCAATGCGCGGCAACCTGGCCAATCGTGAGCCAGAAATGCTTAAGCGTTGGTACAAAGAAGATCTTTACGGTGAAATCCGTAAAGCTAAGAAAGGCAAAAAGTCATTCGTACTGCACGATGGCCCTCCTTACGCAAATGGTGACATTCACATTGGTCACGCACTAAACAAGATTCTTAAAGACATTATTATTAAATCCAAAACACTTTCAGGTTTTGACGCACCTTACATCCCAGGCTGGGACTGCCACGGTCTACCTATCGAATTGATGGTAGAGAAGAAAGTAGGCAAACCAGGCCAAAAAGTGACTGCAGCTGAATTCCGCGAAAAATGTCGTGAATACGCAGCAGGCCAGGTTGAAGGTCAAAAAGAGAGCTTCAAGCGTCTTGGTATCTTGGGTGAGTGGGACAAGCCTTACCGCACTATGGATTTTGATACTGAAGCGAACATTATTCGTGCGCTTGGTAAAATCGCGAGCAAAGGTCATCTGCTAAAAGGTTTCAAACCTGTTCACTGGTGTACAGATTGTGGTTCTGCTCTTGCTGAAGCAGAAGTGGAATACAAAGATAAAGTTTCTCCGTCTATCGACGTACGTTTTAAAACTGCGGACGAAGCGGCACTTTTATCTAAGTTTGAGCTGACCGAAGGTCATGAAGGTAAGGGTGAAATCTCTATTGTTATCTGGACAACAACACCTTGGACTCTGCCAGCAAACCGCGCTGTATGTCTACGTGATGATCTTGAGTACGTGCTAATCCAAGTTGAAGGTGATGATTCATCAGAACGTAACCCAGAGCGTATCATCGTTGCGGCTGAACTTGCGAAAGACGTAATGGATCGCGCTGGTATCGAGCATTTCCACAACCTTGGCTTTGCTAAAGGTGCGGATCTAGAGCTTTCTCAGTTCCAACACCCATTCTACGATTTCACTGTACCGGCGATCCTTGGCGATCACGTTACGACTGACTCAGGTACGGGTGTTGTTCACACTGCGCCTGGCCACGGTCAGGAAGACTTCGCAGTTGGTCAAAAATACGACCTAGAAGTAGCAAACCCAGTGGGCTCAAACGGTGTTTACTTACCAGATACTGAGCTATTCGCTGGTCAGCATGTATTTAAAGCGAACGATGCTGTGGTTGAAACGCTAAAAGAAAAAGGCGCGCTACTGCATCACCACGCTTACGAGCACAGCTACCCACACTGTTGGCGTCATAAGACTCCAATCATTTTCCGTGCAACACCTCAGTGGTTCGTATCTATGGACCAAGCTGGCCTGCGTGCAAAAGCACTAGAAGCAATCAAAGGTGTTCAATGGATGCCTGAATGGGGTCAAAGCCGTATTGAAGGTATGGTTGAAGGTCGCCCAGAGTGGTGTATCTCTCGTCAACGTACTTGGGGTGTGCCAATCGCTCTGTTCGTACATAAAGAGACAGCAGAACTTCATCCAAATACGCTTGAACTGATCGAAAAAGTAGCGAAGTTGGTTGAAGAGAAAGGCATTCAGGCTTGGTGGGATGTAGACGCAGCAGAACTACTAGGCGACGAAGCAGAGCAGTACGAAAAAGTACTGGATACGTTAGACGTTTGGTTTGATTCAGGTGTTACGCACTTCTCTGTTGTTGATGCTCGTGAAGAGTACAACGGCCACAGCGCAGATTTATACCTAGAAGGTTCTGACCAACACCGTGGTTGGTTCCAGTCTTCTCTGATTTCATCTATCGCGATGAAAGACGAAGCGCCATACAAACAAGTTCTGACTCATGGCTTCGTTGTTGACGGTCACGGCCGTAAAATGTCGAAATCTATCGGTAACGTTGTTGCGCCAAAAGACGTAACCAACAAACTAGGTGCAGATATCCTGCGTCTATGGGTTGCTTCTACAGACTACACTGGTGAAGTTGCGGTTTCTGATGAAATCCTAAAACGCAGTGCAGATGCGTACCGTCGTATCCGTAACACATCACGTTTCTTCCTAGCGAACCTAAATGGTTTCAATCCAGAAACTGACTTGGTTCCAGCCGACGAAATGGTTGCTCTGGATCGTTGGGCTGTAGGTCGTGCACTTGCCGCTCAAGAAGAGATCGTGAAAGCGTACGGCGAGTACAACACGCATGCCGTAATGCAGCGTCTAATGCACTTCTGTTCAATCGAAATGGGCTCGTTCTACCTAGACGTAATTAAAGACCGTCAGTACACAGCAAAACGTGGCGGTCATGCGCAACGTAGCTGTCAAACTGCGCTTTACTACATCGTAGAAGCTTTGGTTCGCTGGATGGCGCCAATCATGTCGTTCACGGCTGACGAAATCTGGAATGAAATGCCAGGTAAACGTGAGAAGTTTGTACTTTGCGATGAATGGTACGAAGGCTTGTTTGGCCTGAATGAAGGTGAAGAGCTAAACAACGACTTCTGGACTGAAATCCAGAAAGTTCGTGGTGCGGTGAACAAACTACTAGAAGCAGCACGTGCAGAGAAAACTATCGGTGGTGCACTGCAAGCTGAGTTGACGCTATTTGCTGATGACGCGCTAGCGGCGAAAATCAACAAGCTGGAAGATGAACTACGTTTCGTTCTAATTACTTCAGCAGCTACTGTGAAGCCACTTAGCGAGAAGTCAGATGCAGCACAAGCGACTGATATCGAAGGTTTGTTCGTTGAAGTGAAAGCAACAGAAGCTGAAAAGTGTGACCGTTGTTGGCACCACACTCCAGACGTAGGCACCATCGCTGGTCACGAGAAAATCTGTGGTCGTTGTGTGTCAAACGTTGAAGGGGAAGGCGAAGTACGTAAATTTGCTTAATTCGCAAAGTGACGACTGAACTTTTTCGCAATTCTATAGCCCCAGTATCTACTGGGGTTATTTTTATTGCCCAAGTTCGCATTATCTTTGCAAGGGGATAACGAGCGAATTAAAACTCTTTGGTATTAATGACGGATTAGGTTCCTTATCGTACTCGTTCCCTATTTTAGGGAACTGTGTGAGTGCAATGGGTTAGTTGATTGAGATAGGGATAGAAATGAGTCATATTCCATTAAAGCAATCTGGTGTGCGTTGGCTATGGCTGGCGATTGTGATTTTTTTAGCTGATATTGGCATCAAGTACGTTGTGATGAACAACATGGGGTTCGGTTGGGCAAACCGCATTGAAATTTTGCCTTTCTTCAACCTGCTATATGTCCACAACTATGGTGCAGCATTTAGCTTCTTGAGTGATCAAGCTGGCTGGCAACGTTGGTTCTTCACTGGCATTGCTTTTATTGTGTCAGGCCTTCTAACTTACTGGATGAGTAAGCTACCAGCGAATGAAAAGTGGAATAATATTGCGTATGCCATGATTATTGGCGGCGCGGTAGGTAATGTCTTCGACCGAGTTGTTCACGGCTTTGTGGTCGATTATCTTGATTTCTACTGGGGCAATTACCATTGGCCTGCATTCAACCTTGCAGATATGGCGATCTGTGTTGGTGCTGCGATGATCATCCTTGATGGTTTTCGTAAAAAAGAGTCTGAGAAGTAACGTTTGCCGACAATATTAAAATAACCCTAAGCGTCGCCCGTTGATTCGAGCGGCGCTTTTTATTATGTTGGAGCGCAACTCAGTGCATCTGAGTATATAAGACAAAAAAGCGCATGAACGCGTTGTACCAATCTGGATAAATCGATGTTCCATAAAATTTAGGTTGGTATTGCCCAAGAATAAGGAAGCAGTAACGTGACAACAATTACTAAAGACTCTGTAGTAACTCTGCACTTCACCATTAAAATGAAAGATGGCTCAGTCGCAGACAGTACCCATAATATGGGCAAGCCAGCTAAATTTGTGATGGGCGATGGTAGCCTGAGCGAAAACTTTGAACAATGTCTGGTAGGACTGCAATCAGGTGAGCAAAAAGCCATTGAACTCAAAGCGGAAGATGCGTTTGGTATGCCAAATCCGGATCATATTCACTATATGGATCGCACCAAGTTTGTTGGCGATTCTGAAGTCGAAGTGGGTACTATCATGGCATTCAGCGGCCCAGATGGCATGGAAATCCCTGGCATCATCACTGAAATTGCCGGTGATTCCGTGACGGTTGACTTCAACCATCCTCTGGCAGGACAAGACGTGACTTTCGAAGTTGAGATTTTGTCAGTAGAATAGCGAACCCAAGTAAAGATAACTTCCATGAGCAATGAAATGAAAATCCTATTAGCTAACCCGCGTGGTTTTTGTGCAGGCGTTGACCGTGCGATTAGCATCGTAGAGCGTGCGCTTGAGATGTATCAGCCACCGATTTATGTCCGTCATGAAGTGGTGCACAACCGTTTTGTGGTGGAAGGGCTAAAACAACGTGGTGCGATCTTCGTAGAAGAGTTGCATGAAGTGCCTGATAACAACATTGTGATTTTTTCTGCTCATGGTGTATCGCAAGCGGTTCGAAAGGAAGCAAAGAAACGTGATCTCACCGTATTTGATGCAACCTGTCCTCTAGTGACCAAAGTCCATATGGAAGTCGCACGAGCCAGCCGACGTAATATGGAAGTGGTGCTGATCGGCCACGCAGGGCACCCTGAAGTAGAAGGCACAATGGGGCAGTATGCCAGCGACACTGGCGGTATGTACCTAGTGGAAACACCAGCTGACGTGGAGAAGTTAAAAGCGATCGTTAAAGATCCTTCCGATCTGCATTACGTCAGTCAAACCACGCTTTCTGTTGACGAGACTGCCGATGTGATTGAAGAACTGCGTCGCGTATTCCCTGATATTCAGGGACCACGAAAAGATGATATCTGTTACGCGACTCAAAACCGTCAGGATGCCGTTCGTGAAATGGCAAGTGAAGTGGATGTGATGGTCGTCGTCGGTTCGAAGAACTCATCAAACTCAACTCGCCTAAAAGAGCTTGCTGAGAAACTAGGTACGCCGGGTTATTTGACGGATTGCCCTGAAGACATTAAACCTGAATGGTTTGAAGGCAAAATAAAAATTGGTGTGACCGCAGGCGCTTCAGCGCCAGAGGAACTGGTTAACCAAATTCTTGATCGCATTAAAGAGATGGTCGGTGCGCGCGCTGTGGACGAAGTCTTAGGCCGAGAAGAGAACATGTTCTTTGAAGTGCCGAAAGAGCTGCAAATCAAGCAAGTGGACTAATATCAATATTCAGTTATCGAATATTCAAAAGGCGACCTCAGGGTCAATGCCAATCGTTTAATGATCTTATCCGAGTCATTCCAGCGAGCCCTTGCGAGACTAGGAATCTAATAGCAGCGCGCTGAGCAGCTAATGAAATAACTTTGGCCATAAAGTGCTCGGAAGTTAGATCCTGAATCACGCTCCTTCGTCGCTGTTCAGGAAGACGGGAGACTTAAACATGCCATTCGCTGTTAAGCGAATGGCATTAACCTCAGGGTCGCCTTTTTTGATTGCTTTGCTGGGTGCTTAATGGCTGATGCCCAACAACTCTTTTAGTACTTTCAGATAGCGGCGACTCACTGGGATCTCAAAGTCGGTTTTGGTAATGATTTCCGCTAAGCCATTCTCTAATAATTTTATTTCGCTAATGGCTTTGATGCTGACCAGGTACTGTCGATGACAGCGCACCAGTGGCGTTTTTTCTTCCAGTGTTTTCAGGGTTAGCTGCGTGCTGGCAGTTTGGTTGATTGAACGAACGTGCACGCCGCTGATGTCACTATAGGCGCATTCAACCGTATCGGTTGCCATGATCACTATTCGGTTATGACCAATACAAGGAATTTGGTCTAACTTATCAGGCGTAATCGCGGAGAGTTGCTGGGTCAGTGTCGACTGGCTAATGGTCTTATGCAGACGCTTCACGGTTTTGTTGAGCCGATCCGGATCTACGGGCTTCAATAAATAGTCAAACGCATTATCTTCAAACGCCTGAATCGCATATTGGTCATACGCTGTGACAAATACCACATAGGGCATGGTTTCAGGGTCAAGCATGCCTAGCAGCTCTATGCCTGTGACTTGTGGCATTTGAATATCTAAGAACACCACATCAGGTTTAAGTTCATTGATTGTCTTCAGACCAAGAATGGCGTTTGAGGCATCACCTATCACCTCGACTTGGCCTGTTTCGGACAACAATTCGGCTAACTCTTCACGAGCAAATTGTTCATCATCAATGACGAGTGCGGTTAACATCCATTCTTACCTTGTAGTATTACGACTGACCTTTACGAAGTTGTGGGAATAATAAAACTCATTTTAGTAAATTGATGCTTCTCGCACGCAATTTTTAGCGCTGAATCACGCCCAAATTGATTTGTGAGACGTTTGTCGACAATTTCCATACCTAAACCAGAGTGGTTGTCTTTAGGAGGCTCAAAACTGCCTGCATTGTCTTCCACGGTAATCAGATGACCTTGTGGATGCGCTTGGCTGTATATTCTCACCTTGCCGCCTTCCAGCAGATTAGAAACCCCGTGTTTAATGGCATTTTCTACCAAGGGCTGGAGTGTAAAGCTTGGTAACTTGATGTCCAGTAATTCTGGTTCAATATCTATCTCGACTTCGAGTCGGTCAGTAAAGCGAGCCTTCTCAATACTTAGGTAAGAGTTCACATGAGCAAGCTCTTCTTTTAGCGTTACCGTGTTGATGTTCTGTTTTAAGTTGCTGCGGAAGAAATGCGATAGGTTTTGGATCAATTCACGAGCTTTATCCGGGTCACGTCGCGTGATTGCACTGATAGTATTGAGTGCATTAAATAGAAAATGCGGATTAACCTGAGCGTGAAGTAATTTGATTTCTGCTTGTGCTAATAAGGTTTGTTGTTGCTGGTAATCGCCATATAAAATCTGGCTGGATAACAGCTGTGCAATCCCTTCTGCCATTGACATGTTGACGGTGGAAAACAGTTTTCGCTTCGGCTCATACAGCTTGATAGTACCTATCACTTCCTTACCCGCACGAAGAGGAATGATAAGCGCAGAGCCCAGCTTACAGTCTTTCGCAATGGAGCACTGGTAAGGGCGCTCGGAACCATCGAGATAAATAATGTCATTCTTTTCCATCGAGTCTAAAGTACTTTGCGATGAAATCGGGGTGTTTGGTTTATGGTGATCATCGCCGATACCAACAAAGGCGAGGATTTTTTCCTGATCGGTAATCGCAACCGCCCCGACTTTTGTCTCTTCATAAATAATACGAGCGATCTTTTCTGCATTTTCAGTGTTAAAACCATTACTTAAAATACCCACTGAGCGGTCGGCAATGGTTAACGCTCGACGCGAGAAAGTCGCGGAGTATTTTTCAAAAATGGTTTTTCTATCTTGAAGAATACTCATGAACAGAGCAGCGCCGAACGAATTGGCAATGATCATCGGAGCGGCAATCGCCGATACCAACTCATAAGCCTGGTCAAACGGTTTTGCGACCGCGAGCAGCAAGATCATCTGCACCACTTCTGCCACAAAGGTAATACTGAATACCACGCTTGGGTTAAATAATAGAACGCCTTTGTTACGCTTGATTAGGTACACATGGAGCAGGCCACCGATAACCCCTTCCGCAGTTGTAGATATAGCACAAGCCAGATCGGTAAAGCCACCAAGCGTATAGCGATGAATACCGCCGGTAAGACCCACAGCAAAGCCAACCACTGGCCCGCCAAACAAGCCTCCCATCACCGCACCGATAGCACGAGTATTGGCTATCGCATCATTGATATGCAGGCCAAAGTAGGTGCCGAGAATACAAAAGCCCGAAAAGAGTACATAGCAAATTAAGCGATGGCTTAAGCGTTTAGAAATGCTCAGCAAAGGTAGAATAATCGGTGTTTTACTCAGCATGTACGCCAGTACCAAGTAAACACACATTTGCTGTAAGAGAGAAATAACCAGTTCCATAGTGAACCTAACCTGAAATCAATGCTGTTATTGTATACCTAAACAACCTCAAGGTTTTATCAGCCTTTAAAGTCACTTGGGTATAAAACAAAAAGAGCCTGCATGGGGCAGGCTCTTAATCTTAATCATTCAGTGAATGTGCTGAGATTAAGCAGTCTCAGATACCGCTTGTGGTTTATCTTCGTCAGCCAGTTCAGTTTCGCCTTTACCTTTAGAGCTTTTGATAACGTAGCCTGTAACAACGAGTGAGAAGATGATACCTGCGATAGTTGACACTTGCATTGGCAGACCAAAACCTAGTGAGCTGTTGTTCAGAATGAACGTTGCACACACTGTTGTCATGAACATTGCAGGGATAGTCGTAATCCAGTGCAGTTTGTTGTGACGTAGTAGGTAAGCCGACGCAGTCCAAAGCATCATTACTGCTGTCGTTTGGTTTGCGAAACCGAAGTAACGCCAGATGATACCGAAGTCAACTTGAGTCAGGATACCACCGATAACGAACAGCGGAAGCGCCATCAGTAGTCGGTTGCGCAGTGTTTTCTGTTCCATGTTGAAGTATTCAGCAAGGATCAGACGGCTTGAACGGAACGCAGTGTCACCTGAAGTGATAGGCAGGATAACCACACCTAGGAACGCGATGATACCGCCGAACACACCTAGTAGACCAAATGATGCGCTGTATACCACGTTACCAGGACCACCGTTCTTCACTGCTTCTGACAGTGCGTCTAGAGAGCCGAAGAATGACAGAGCGATAGCACACCAGATTAGAGCGATAACACCTTCACCAATCATTGCACCGTAAAATACGAAGCGACCATTTTTCTCATTTTCCATACAGCGCGCCATCAGTGGAGACTGAGTCGCGTGGAAGCCAGAGATTGCACCACATGCGATTGTGATGAATAGCGCTGGCCATAGAGGCATGTCATTCGGGTTTAGGTTGCTGAACATGTCCGATACTTGGAAGTCACCCATTACAGTGTGCTCGCTAGAGAATGCTACAGCAGTCATCAGGCCAACAGACATGAAAATTAGTAGTGCGCCAAATAGTGGGTAGAAGCGGCCAATGATCTTATCAACAGGGACGATAGTCGCAATGATGTAGTAAGCAAAGATAGCGATAACCATTGTGGTCATGCTTACGTTTAGGCTTGTTTGATCGTTGATTAGGTTTGTGATCATGCCAGCCGGTGCTGATACGAATACCACACCAACAAGAAGCAATAAGACAATGGCAAAAATGTTCATAAAGTGTTTTGCGCCATTACCTAGGTAACGTCCAGTAATGGTTGGTACAGAAGCACCGCCGTTACGAACAGATAGCATACCTGAGAAGTAATCATGTACCGCGCCTGCAAAAATACAGCCGATAACAATCCATAGCATTGCCGCTGGGCCGTACAGCGCACCCATAATTGGGCCAAAGATAGGACCTACGCCAGCGATGTTAAGTAGCTGAACTAGGTAAACTTTCTTGGTTGACATTGGAACATAGTCAACACCATCTGCTTTAGTATGAGCAGGCGTTTGGCGTTTTTCATTGATGCCGAAAATTTTCTCGACGAAAGCGCCGTAGATGAAGTATCCGCCGATTAGGGCTGCGACACAGGTTAGAAACCACATCATAACTATTGTCCTTAGTTAGTAGGATAGGGTAATTGTTTTTAATTTCAGGATGCATGTTAAGGGTTGCTTTTGTTAATTGCATTCGCTTAGTCGATGAGCGGTCGAATAGGGTTACGAGTGGTCGATATGGCCTTTGAGTGGTTTTTAGTGCTGCTCAGTGGTTGCTCTGAGCAGTAAGTGGTATTTGTGTCGGGTGAGAGGTACTGATTTCACTGTTAGCGGTTGGTTGTCACCGTCAGCAGCTAAATGCGCAGATAAACGGTCAAAGTGAGAATTTAGTGGTAAGCTTATTTTGAAAACAAATTTTTAAAACAAAGAGTTAAGGAAAAATATGAAAAAGGCAACGTTAGGGTTAGCGCTGGCTTTACTGGCAGGATGTTCCGCTACTACAGAAGATCTCGCTCAATCAGGGAACTGGTATCAAATCGGTTATCAAGATGGCGTCGCAGGTCATACATCACGCACAGTGAAAGAGTTAAGCACCATGGACAATGTAAAACAAGGAGACTACGACCAAGGTTATCTCGAAGGTTTGTCTGAATACTGTAACCCTAATTTTGCGTATCAGATTGGATTATCTGGCCAGTATTACGAGGGGGTATGCGAAGGGACGAAACAAGCACAAAAATTCCGTATGGAATGGCAACGTGGCTGGAACGAATACAGTAACTAACACAGTTTCATAATCAAGACGACCGTCTGACTTGTTCATCTTCTGACAAATAGGGGCAGTTTGTTTAGTTTACTTTTGTCATTGAAGTTGAATTTAGAGTGATTCCGATGATAAAAAAGTACTTCCTGCTTACCTTAGTTCTATTACCTCTGACGGTTAGTGCGTCTAATGCCCTAAAGGATACGATTAAAGCGAAACGTAAGTACGAGCATAGCAAAAGTCATATAACTAATACGCTTGATAATACTAAACGTGATATCGAAGAGATCACCAGTGGAACTTACGTGCAGAATCAGGCCAAGCGTGAGGTTAAGAAAGCGACCAGCAAGTACACCAACAAAGTGGAACACGTCAAAAATGCCACTGATCCCGAACATATTAAGCGCAAAGCGAACAATGAGCTCAATCGCCAGGTTGATGAATGGCTCTATGAAGATTAACGAGTAATAAAAAAGGTGACACCCAGTCACCTTTTTTATGCTTACTTATTTATGATTACTTGGGCTGGTGTTTTTCTACTGCTTTACGCAGGAAGCCATCCTGGTGAGCCAGTTGCTGGCGGGCTGAATCGATATCTAGATCGGTGAGGATCATTAAGATCGCCAGTTTTACTTCATAGTTTGTCTGTTTGAGCACGGCTGTTGCCTGATCTTTACTGCAGTCCGTCGCCTGCATCACGATACGAGCTGCTCGAGCAACCAGTTTGTCATTGGTGGCTTTTACATCCACCATTAAGTTTTGGTAGCTCTTACCAATGCGGATCATGCTTGCTGTTGTCAGCATGTTCAGCACCAGTTTTTGTGCCGTTCCTGACTTTAGACGGGTAGAGCCTGTTAATGCTTCGGGACCGACAACCGGACTGATAGCGATATCAGCGATGTCGGCAATAGGAGAATCTGGGTTACAAGACAGTGCTACTGTTGTCGCGCCAATATCATTTGCATACTCTAAACCGCCAATTACATAAGGTGTTCTGCCACTTGCTGCGATACCGACAACCACATCACTCTTATTGAAGTTGAGTTTCTTTAAATCTTGCTCGCCGAGCAAAGGAGAATCTTCAGCGCCTTCTTTTGCTTTGAGGATAGCTTCTGGTCCACCTGCTATTAGGCCAATGACCATTTTGTCGGATACCCCAAACGTTGGTGGACATTCTGATGCATCCAGTACACCTAAGCGACCACTGGTACCTGCACCCATATAAATCAGCCTGCCGCCCGCTTTAAATGCTGCTGTGATCTTATCGACCGCCAATGCTATCTCAGGAAGGACCTTTTCTACGGCAAGAGGAACCAGTTTGTCTTGCTGATTAATGCGCTGAACAATATCCAGTGAAGGCAGTAAGTCGATATCCATTGTTTCTGGGTTACGACCTTCAGAAACGAGCTGTGATAAAGCAGCAATAAGTGCGTCGTTTGTCATCATTAAGCCTTCATTATTAATTTTTTGAATACAGTACACCGAGTGAAGCCAGTCGATTTGCCCCGGTGACTTCCGGTAAATTGCTCGGCAAACCGTGAATATAGCGTTGAGCCAACCACGCAAACGCCATTGCTTCCATATAGTCTCCATCAACGCCTTTTTCGTTTGTTGTGGTCACTTGCCACTGAGGCATTAATTCGTTCAACCGTTGCATCAGCAGCGGGTTTCTTGCGCCGCCGCCACAAACCAGCAGTTGCGGAGATGTGCCATAAGCGAATTTCTCTACTTCATTGGCGATGGTAACAGCTGAATACTCACATAATGTGCGCTGAACATCTTCTGCAGAGAGTGGATGCTTGGTTAGTTGGGATTGTAACCAATCGATATTGAACAGTTCTCGGCCGGTACTTTTTGGTGCTGAGCGTGTTAAATAAGGCTCTTGCAGTAACTGATTGAGTAATTGAGGGTTTACGCTGCCTTGCAGCGCAAATTGTGCGTCTTTATCGAACCCTTGAGCTGTATGCTTCTCACACCATGCATCCATCAATATATTACCTGGCCCCGTGTCGTAGCCGAGCACTGGTTGCTGAGGGTGTAAAATAGAAACATTCGCAATGCCACCTATGTTTAAAACCACGGTTGTCGAGTCTTGCATCGCGAATATGTTTTTATGGAAAGCCGGGACAAGAGGAGCGCCTTGCCCACCGAGTGCCATATCCTTACGACGAAAATCTGCCACCGTGTCGATGCCGGTTTTCACCGCGATGATATTGGCATCACCCAGTTGAGTAGTAAAAGGATGCTTGCCAGTTGGCTGGTGGAATACGGTTTGACCGTGATTGCCGATAGCTCTTATTTGTTTAGCGGAATAGCCCGATTTATCCAATAGTTGCAGAACTGCGTCGGCAAACAGGTGACCAAGCTGGTGGTCGAGTTCACCAATGGTTTTTAAGTTAGTGGCTTGTCCGGTGCAAACGGATAATAAAGCCTCTTTTAGCTGGGCAGGCATTGGATAATCATCGTGCGCAATAAGCTGAATTCGGTTTCCTTCAATTTCAACCAAAGCCGTATCGACACCATCCATACTCGTGCCAGACATCACGCCAATGTAAAGTTCGTTAAAATTCACAGCTGAGCTCGTCAATTCTTCATTCGCTTATTGTAAAGCAAATCTGAAGCGAATAACCTCATTTGGTACCAGATATTTGAGGAGAAAACATGGGTCCGTTATGGGTTGACGTTGCAGGCTATGAGTTGACTGCTGAAGACAAAGAAATTTTGGAGCATCCAACGGTTGGTGGCTTGATTCTGTTTACGCGTAATTATCATGATAGTGAGCAACTTCAGGCGCTTACCCAGTCTATCCGCAAAGCGGCGAAACGTCCGCTTCTGATTGGTGTCGATCAGGAAGGAGGGCGAGTACAGCGATTTCGCGAGGGCTTCTCTCTGATCCCTGCTGCTGATGAATATGCCAAACATCAAAATAGTGAAGAGCTTGCTCGAATGGGCGGATGGCTTATGGCAGCGGAGCTTATTGCTCATGACATTGATTTGAGCTTCGCCCCTGTATTGGATAAAGGCCATCAATGTAAAGCGATTGGTAACCGAGCCTTTGGGGAAGACGCAGATACCATCCTTCGTCATAGTACTGCGTATATGCAAGGGATGAAAAGTATTGGTATGGCGACAACAGGCAAACACTTTCCCGGACATGGTGGCGTGATTGCGGACTCTCACTTGGAAACACCTTATGACGAGCGCAGTGATATATTTGAGCAAGACATGGCGATTTTCAAAGCTCAAATCGAGGCGGGTATTTTGGATGCCATGATGCCAGCTCACGTAATTTTTCCGAACTACGACTCTCAACCAGCCAGTGGTTCCGAATATTGGCTGAAGACAATTCTACGTCAGCAACTTGGTTTCAAAGGTTTGATCTTCTCTGATGATTTGACCATGGAAGGCGCGGTTATCATGGGAGGACCTGCAGAACGCTCAATTCAGGCTTTGAATGCTGGGTGCGATATGCTGTTGATGTGCAATAAAAGAGATGCTCAGGTCGAAGCTCTGGATAACTTACCTATCACGAATGTGCCGCAAGCCAGCGCGCTACTGAAAAAACAGAACTTTTCTCTGAGTGAGCTTAAGTTGTCACAAGAGTGGAAACAAGCCAGCGAAGTGATGAAGCGTTTAATTCCATAAACTTCAGTATTTGCAAGCACGTAAACTGCTAAAAACATCGAACTCAAGCCAAACTTAAGTTAAGTTTGGCTTTTATTTTTAATGTAAACTTAAATTTACATTAAATGTTTTTTAAAATGTACACTTGTTTTTATCATTTAGCCTGTTATCTTGTCGTTAAAGCTTAGTTGTCTCACCAAGGATTTGGTTGGGTGTAAAAAATAATATACAGGTCAAGGTTATGAAAAAAAGTGAATTAAGCGACATTAACATCGTCGAAGAACAGGTTCTTATCACTCCTGATGAGTTAAAAGCAAAGCTACCTCTGAGTGAAAAAGCACGTCGCTTTATCCAAGAATCTCGTCAAACCATTGCTAACATCATTCATAAGAAAGATCACCGTCTGCTTGTTGTGTGTGGACCTTGTTCTATCCACGATATTGATGCTGCGAAGGACTACGCAAAACGTCTTAAAGCGCTTTCAGAACAACTAAGCGACCAACTGTATATTGTAATGCGTGTTTACTTTGAAAAGCCTCGTACTACCGTTGGCTGGAAAGGTTTAGTTAACGACCCACATCTGGATGGCAGTTTTGATATCGAACATGGTCTGCATGTCGGTCGTGAATTACTGGTTGACCTGGCAGAGATGGAAATTCCGCTAGCAACAGAAGCTCTTGATCCGATCAGCCCTCAGTACATCGCAGATACCTTTAGTTGGGCAGCGATTGGTGCGCGTACTACGGAATCGCAAACTCACCGTGAAATGGCGAGTGGCCTGTCTATGCCAATTGGTTTTAAAAACGGTACTGATGGTAGCTTGGCTACAGCAATCAATGCGATGCAAGCAGCATCATCTAGCCACCGTTTCATGGGTATCAACCGTGAAGGACAAGTTGCACTGCTCACGACTCAGGGCAACCCGAATGGTCACGTGATTCTGCGTGGCGGTAAGCAGACGAACTACGATTCAGTATCCGTGACTGAGTGTGAACAAGAAATGGCGAAGTCAGGCCTTGACGCATCACTGATGGTGGACTGTAGCCACGCTAACTCACGTAAAGACTACCGCCGTCAGCCTCTGGTTGCTGAAGACGTGATCCATCAAATTCGTGAAGGCAACAAGTCTATTATTGGCCTGATGATTGAAAGCCACATCAACGAAGGCAATCAATCTTCTGACTTGAAACTCGAAGAGATGAAATACGGTGTATCAATCACCGACGCATGTATCAATTGGGAGTCAACTGAGGCACTATTACGTCATGCACACGAAGAGCTGGTGCCTTTCTTAGAGAATCGCCTAAAAGGCTAAACGGAACTTATTTAAAGGAACATCAATGGCAGTTGAACTTAACGCATTACGCGATCAGATTGATGCAGTCGACAAGCAAATGCTTGAGCTTCTAGCCCAGCGTTTAGCGCTGGTAGAAAAAGTGGGTGAAGTAAAAAGCGAACACGGTTTGCCAATTTATGCCCCTGATCGAGAGGCTGCAATGTTAGCGTCTCGTCGAGCTGAAGCTGAAAAAATTGGGGTACCCCCACAGCTGATCGAAGACATTCTTCGTCGTACTATGCGTGAGTCCTATGCCAGTGAGAAAGATTCCGGTTTTAAGTGTTTGAATCCAGAATTGCGCTCAGTTGTGATTATCGGCGGTAACGGGCAACTGGGCGGTCTGTTTAGCCGAATGTTCAAACTGTCGGGTTACCAGGTCAAAGTTCTGGGCAGTAAAGACTGGGATCGTGCGGATGAAATTCTAGACAACGCTGGTTTAGTCGTGGTCACGGTACCGATTCATCTGACGGAAGGGGTTATCGAGAAACTTGGTAACTTGCCAGAAGATTGCATTTTGTGTGATTTAACGTCGATTAAGTCGAAGCCACTGCAAGCGATGCTTAATGTGCACTCTGGACCTGTGGTTGGCCTTCACCCGATGTTTGGCCCTGATGTTCCTAGCCTTGCGAAGCAGGTTATCGTGTACTGTGATGGCCGTGGCAACGAGCATTACCAATGGCTACTACAACAATTTGGTATTTGGGGCGCAAGCTTGTGCCAGATTGAAGCAGAAGAACACGACCATGGCATGACACTGATTCAGGCACTGCGCCACTTTACGTCGTTTGCTTACGGCATGCACTTAAGTAAAGAGAACCCGAATATTGAACAGTTGCTGAAATTAAGCTCGCCAATCTACCGACTTGAATTGGCTATGGTTGGGCGACTGTTTGGTCAGGACCCGAACTTGTACGGCGATATTATTTTCTCTTCTCAAGAGAATATCGATATGATCAAGCGATTCCATCATCGTTTGGGTGATGCGGTGGCGATTCTGGATAGCAAAGACAAAACGCGATTCATCGAAAGTTTCAAGCAGGTGAGTGATTGGTTTGGCTCCTACTCTCAACAATTTATGAATGAGAGCCAGAACCTACTCAAGCAAGCCAATGATAATATCCATCGTGGTTAATTACCTGATATGAAAAAGAGCAGCGTTGGCTGCTCTTTTTTATTGGATGACAATCAGTTAACCGCTGTCTCTTTACCTTCTTCACTGGATACGGTGTTGATGCTGGTATCTCGGTATGGTGAGTTAGTTAAGTTGATTTGCAGACGAACGACGTTATCAATCAACTGAACTAATGGCCCCCATTTCACTTTGTTTTCTTTTTCGAACACGTAGTTGAAGTTCTCTGGTGTCCAGTCCATCAAGTATTGAGGGTTCAATGCTCGTCCGAGGAAGCGCACTTCATAATGCAGGTGAGGGCCGGTCGAATTACCAGAGTTACCACATCGAGCGATAACATCCCCTTTGCTGACAAATTCCCCGCTTTTCACGTTGAAGTGTTTTAGGTGCGCATAAGAGCTCATAAAACCAAACGAATGGCGCAAAGTGAGGTAGTTGCCATACCCTCGGTTACCTGGACGAACCGTCTCTACAACACCATCTGCAGGGGCTAGTACTTCTTCACCACGCTTACAGGTTAGGTCGATACCAGTATGAACGTGTCTTTTCCCTGATATCGGGTTGATTCGACTGCCATAAGAGGACGAGATGCGTTGATAAGTGATAGGGCTGTCGTTAGGGATAAGGCGGAACATCGTTGCACGTACCGCAGAGTCTATTGCTGCAGCATCAATTCTCTCTTCCAGTGCTAAATTGTTTTCATCAAGCATCAGTTCTTCATCGGCTAACCCAAGTACCGACTCGACATCAAATACGCGTTTACCCAGCAGCTGAATTTGGTTATTTCTGTCAGTTAAAGATTGAGAAAGTGAGTGATTGGTATCGAGCTGTTCTTCGTAAAGCGCAGTGATTTCATTTTTCTCACTCTCCAGTTGAGCGACGGCTTTCACCAGTGCATCCTGGTCATAGCGTTGTTGTTGGTTTATATACCATGCACCACCAATAACGGCAGGTAACGCGATGACTGAAGCCAACACGGTAACGACCGAAATGCGGCCAAGGTAAAACTGCTGATCGCCGTTTTTTGTCGGGATCTGAATGATGATTTTTTTAGACATAGTGATAGTTACTTAAGTAGGCATTGATTATTTATTTCCTAAAGCGAAAGCAGCGTTAACTTTCGTGTGGAAGGTCGTTATAGCCTACATTCAATTCTGAAAATTACTTTGGTTAGACGTACTTTCAATAAGCATCAGCCTAATTAACTGGTTCGATTGGCAGAGGAACTTGGTCGACAACCGATGAAAAAATCGTCTCTCCGCTTTATTATTTTTATTACCAATTACTCGAACGGACTGAATCATATATCAAAAAGCACAAAAAGTGTGCGATTATTGTTTGAAAGTTCGAGATGGCTAAAAAGTGATATTGGTTCAGCCTTAAGAAAACGAAAGGCCGCTATGATAGCGGCCTTTGTTCAAATTACAATCAGACTCTCCTGACTATGTCAGGTAGCGACTATAAAACCTGTACAAATTACTTCGCGATACGCTTGTATTTGATGCGATGAGGTTCTGCAGCTTCAGGGCCCAGAGTCTTCTTCAACCAGTCCATGTACTCGGTGTAGTTACCTTCATAGAAGTTAACCTGACCTTCGTCGCGGTAGTCGATGATGTGCGTTGCGATACGGTCAAGGAACCAACGGTCATGCGATATAACCATCGCACAGCCCGGGAATTCCAGCAGCGCTTCTTCTAGTGCACGTAGTGTTTCAACGTCAAGGTCGTTGGTTGGTTCGTCGAGTAGCAGTACGTTGCCGCCCGCTTTAAGCAGTTTCGCAAGGTGTACACGGTTGCGCTCACCACCAGATAGCTCACCAATGACTTTCTGTTGATCAGAACCTTTGAAGTTGAAACGTGAACAGTATGCACGTGCAGGGATTTCGAAGTTGTTGATCTTGATGATATCAGCGCCTTCAGAGATCTCTTGGAACACAGTGTTTTTGTCATTCATTGAGTCACGGAACTGCTCAACCGATGCCAGTTTCACGGTATCACCCAATTCGATAGTGCCTGAGTCTGGTTGCTCTGTGCCACTTAGCATCTTAAATAGCGTTGACTTACCTGCACCGTTGGCACCAATGATACCCACAATCGCACCTTTAGGGATGCTGAATGACAAGTCATCAATCAGGACACGGCCGTCGAACGATTTCGTCAGGTTATTCACTTCGAGAACCTTATCACCTAGGCGTTCACCTGGCGGGATAAATAGTTCGTTGGTCTCGTTACGCTTTTGATGGTCAGTGTTTTGAAGTTCTTCAAAGCGAGCCATACGCGCTTTCGATTTTGCCTGACGGCCTTTAGGATTCTGACGAACCCATTCCAGTTCTTTCTCGATGGTTTTCTGACGAGCTTTCTCTTGAGACGCTTCTTGTTGTAGACGCGCATCTTTTTGCTCTAGCCAAGAGGTGTAGTTACCTTCCCATGGAATGCCTTCACCACGGTCAAGTTCAAGAATCCAGCCAGCCGCGTTATCAAGGAAGTAACGGTCGTGGGTAATCGCTACAACAGTACCTGTGTAATCAACCAGGAAGCGTTCCAACCAAGCTACGGATTCAGCATCCAGGTGGTTGGTTGGTTCGTCGAGAAGAAGCATGTCTGGGTTTTCTAATAGAAGACGACAGATAGCGACACGACGACGCTCACCACCCGATAGGTGTGCAATTTTTTGATCCCACTCAGGAAGACGCAAAGCATCCGCTGCACGCTCTAGAGCATTATCCAGATTATGGCCATCTTTCGCTTGAATCAGCGCTTCCAGTTCACCTTGTTCTTTTGCCAGTGCATCAAAATCGGCATCTGGTTCAGCGTATGCTGCATATACCGCATCCAGACGTTTCAGAGCGTCAGCGACGTCTGATACGGCTTCTTCTACGATCTCACGAACGGTTTTTGATTCATCAAGTACCGGCTCCTGAGGAAGGTAACCCACGTTAAGCCCAGGTTGTGGACGTGCTTCACCGTCGATATCCGTGTCGATACCCGCCATGATACGTAGCAGAGTCGATTTACCTGCACCGTTCAGACCTAAAACACCGATTTTCGCACCAGGGAAGAAGCTCAGAGAGATGTCTTTAAGAATTTGACGCTTAGGTGGCACAATTTTACTCACCCGCGACATGGTATATACGTATTCAGCCATTGCCGATCGTTCCTAAATTAACTGTTATTCAAACCCACTATTTTATACCAACTGCCTGATATACCCAAATGACTTCAGGATGTCGGATTCAGAGCATTGTCACTGACACGAATAAATAGTTTGCCTGGGGTTATTTGTTACCGCCCTGCAAGAATTTCACCTGTTATACGATTTCTTATTCTCAGCTGACCGGAAACTTACATGGTTACGGTATACACTTTTGTTATTCGCTTGAAGTGGAGAATGGATTTCTTCGCGCATTATGAACTTCTCGTCCTCATTGCCGCAAAAGTTCACGAGTATAAATTTTAATACATCAATTCACTTTACATTGGTTGCATATTTCT
Organism: Vibrio sp. J1-1; assembly: GCF_021728395.1. Lineage (GTDB taxonomy): Bacteria > Pseudomonadota > Gammaproteobacteria > Enterobacterales > Vibrionaceae > Vibrio. The sequence goes on from NZ_JAKKCM010000010.1 coordinate 161,937, forward strand.
GTGTAAATGTATGCATATAGTTAAAGTGCCTTTGAAACATAAACTCTAAGAAAACTAGGCTTTGAGGCAATAAATGTCTGGGGAAAATTATACAAATGAGATTCAACGTTACGGAATTGGCTAAAAGTGCATGTTGGGCTACCGCTTTATGTGCGGTTAGTCTGACAGCGAACGCCGCGCTTAGCTTAGAAAAACAGCGCGAAGTTTATGAGCAGGCCCAAAATCTATTAGATAAAAATGACATTGACGGGTACTTAGTGATCCGTCCTAAAATCGCAGACTACCCGCTAACGCCTTATGTGGACTACCGTACTTTCATTCGACAGTTACCGAGTAAGTCCCCAAAACAAGTTAACGATTTTATCTCCGAGTACGAGACTTTTCCTTTTTCTCGTCGAGTGAGCGCACCTTATCTAAATCATCTCTACAAAGAGAAAGATTGGAAGGCCATTACTGCGTTTCAAAAAGTGATACCCAGTGGCGAGCGTTACCAGTGCATTTTTTACCAGGCTAATTTGAAGCAAGGTAAACAAGTTGCGGCGTTCAAAGGCGCGGAAGATATGTGGTTAAGCGGCTCAAGTATTGCTTCTGAGTGTGACCCGTTATTTTCTGCATGGGATAAAGCGGGCGGAAGAACTGACGATTTGATATTGCAGCGGATGTTACTGGCGTTTGATGCACGTAACGGCAGCTTGATGAGTTATCTGCAAAAGCTACCAAAGTCGGCCAAAGCGAAACAACAAGCCCAAGATATGAAGGCGTTGTTTGATAAGCCAGCCACGGTCGCTGAATTTGCCAAGAAAAAGCCCGCGAACGATTTTAATCGTGCTCAGAGTGAATATGCGTTAGAAAAGTTAGCTCGCATGAATATCGAGCAGGCACAACAAGCGTATGATTCAGTGGTAAAAGGGCAGAAGTTTTCTCCTGAAAAAGCACAGTCATTGGCAGATTACATTGCATTTAGGTTGACGCGCACAGAGTCGGCCAATCTGGCTAAGTGGCGAGATGACAAGACAAAAACCAGTCAGGACCTGCCTCTCATCGAGACTCGTATTCGCCTAGCGGTGCAAAATGCAGACTGGAAAGGGGTTCAGGATTGGATAGCGGTTCTTAACAAAGAAGAGCAGGCGACGCTGCGATGGCAATATTGGTTGGGCCGAAGTGAGATTGCGTTGGGAGATGACATTGCTGGTAAGAAGCGGTTAGCAACATTGGTTGGAGAGCGTAACTTTTATAGTGTCGCAGCCGCAAACGCGATAGGGCAGTCGATCAAATATCCCACTCATAGAATCAAATTAGACAGTAAGGTAATTCAGCCTTACCACGATGCTTTGGCTCGTATTTCAGAGATGATCGCGACAGATAAGATTTCTGCCGCGAAGAGTGAATGGGCACATTTGCTCCGTCGAGTGAATAAAGACGAAAAAGCCATGCTAGCGGCTTATGCCTCTTCAAAGCATTGGCATCACCTGACCGTTACCGCAAGTATTCAAGCTCAGATGTGGGATAATATTGAATTACGGTTCCCTGTTGCACATAGCTGGTGGTTTAATTTCTATGCTAAGAAGCATGATATCGACCCGGTTACGATGATGTCTTTAGCAAGGCAAGAAAGTGCGTTGGATGTAGAGGCGCGTTCACCTGTTGGTGCTCGCGGTATCATGCAGATAATGCCTGCAACGGCCAAATACACCGCACGAAAGTACAAGCTAAAGTATCAAGGTACTGAAGAGTTGTATAACGTCGGTAAAAACATCGAGATTGGCAGCCATTATCTGCAAGGTTTATTGGAGGATTACGATAATAATCGTATTTTTGCTCTAGCGGCTTATAATGCTGGCCCTAACAGAGTGAAAACGTGGCGAGAGCGAACCCAGGGAAAAGTGGATGCTTATGCCTTTATTGAGGCGATTCCATTTAAAGAGACTCGTGGCTATGTTCAGAACATCTTAATGTTTGAAACTTACTACCGTGATCTTTTGGGTATCGATGGCGCGTTCTTGAATCAACATGAGATCAATACCAAGTATTGAGTGAGGTAACTTGATGTCACACGAACCCGAGTACACAGACTGGCAGCAGATTCTTGAGCTAATTCGAACAAGCGTCGATAGTCAGCAGCATGAAATGTTTTTAACGATGCTGATGACACCTGATGAACGAGATTCATTAATTGCCCGAGTGAACATTCTTAATGAACTGCTCAAAGGCGAGTTATCTCAACGTCAGATCAGCCAGATGCTGGGCGTGGGCATTGCAACTATCACACGTGGCTCAAATGAGTTGAAATCCAAATCGGATGAAGAGAAAGACCAGCTCAAAGCATTATTAGAGCCTGCGGATCAATAAGGTAACCAGTTAAGCAAAAGGGCGGAGATTCCGCCCTTTTTAATTTCATTAGTATGGCAAGTGGAGCCTTAAAGGTTCGCTGGAAAGTGTTCAGTGTTGGTAAAAGGTATCAAAGCCAGAATCAAGGCTTGATGGTATACCGAGCTGCGAGTTAATTGGTTTTGCGTCAACAGGCTAATTGCGCCGCCTTTTTGTTTAATATTCTCTGTGCCAAATACGTTGTCCATGACATCGCCAAGTTCATTGGCATGTTCAAGTTGAGCCAATACTTCTGGCGGTAACATCAAACTCGCTGAGCGGGACTCACCACGATGAGTCTGAGACTCAATCACCATCCAGGCGAAGGTGACATTGCCTTCAATACCAGCTTCTAGTCCAACATAAAAATCCCCGCCTAGTGCTTCGACTTTGGCGTTTTTTACTCTATTCAATGCGCCCGTATACGTTTCTGTGTTGCTCATCGGCTGATCCGCAACTTCGCTGGGTACACTTACTCCCTCAAACTCAAAAGCTTGATTTGGAAATGCACTTTGAAAAGCACTCTTAACCGCATTGATTTTTGCTGGGTTTAAAGAGGCAATAACGACTTTTTGGGTTGCCATGATCTTTTTGCTCACTGGTGTCTAATAACTCAATTTAACTTGGGTTGGTTTTACGTTTTCGCTAGGGTAACAACCCAGAACTTTCAGATGCTTAGTGATCTTGGTGAGTTCTTGTAACGCTTGCTGCATCGCTTGTGAATCCAAATGAGATTCTAAGTCAACATAGAACATTTCTTCCCATGGATTGCCCATAATAGGACGAGACTCAAGCTTGGTCATATTGATGCCATAACGTTGCAGCACGAGTAGTGTTTCAACCAGTGAGCCTGCTTGTTGAGACGTGGACATAATGAGAGTCGTCTTGGCTGGTATTTGCGTAGAAACCTCAACCGGTTTACGAGCCACTACGATAAAGCGAGTATGGTTTTCTGTTTGATTTGCGATGTTACCCTGAATCGCTTGAAGACCGTATAACTTACCGCTTGAAGCATTACCGATAGCAGCTACGTCATTACGGCTCAGCTCTTGGACTTTTTGCATTGCATCTGCAGTGCTAGCGCAAGATTCCAGTTTTACGCCTTTCATGCGGCTCAGGAACTCACTGCATTGTTGATGAGGCTGAGGGTGAGAATAGAGCGTTTTGATGTCTTCGAGACGAATGTCTTTTGTCGCCACCAAGCAATGCTCAATTGGCTGTGTCAGCTCACCGACAATGTACAACGTGGTGTGTTGCAGTAAGTCATATACTTCGTTAATCGAGCCTGAGCTCGTGTTTTCAATCGGCAGGACACCGTAGTCGGCATGACCTGACTCTACCGTTTGAGTCACTTCTCTGAAGTGCTCACAGTTCAGTTCAATCAGCTCAGTATTTTTACGGCTAAAATATTCGCGGCTTGCCAGATGTGAATATGAGCCTTTTGCACCAAGGAAAGCAACACGTGCGAGAGGTTTACGGCTTTGCTGTGGATTGACGAGGTTCTGGAGATAACTTTGCTGCAGAAGAACGGAGTCTTCAATAATCGTGTGGAAAAGTTTGGTAATGTACTGAGCGTCTAATTCATATTTTTCGCGACCATTAGAAATTAGCTTCACCAACAATTGTTGTTCACGAGCCGCATCGCGAACTGGCTTTGAGGTTTGTACTTTGCTTTTGGCTACTTCAATGCTGAGTCTACGGCGTTCAGACAACAAGCTAAGTAGCTCGTCATCAAGTTCGTTTAAACGTGTACGAATATCTTCCAGAGAAATAGATTGGTCAGTCATCAATTCTTTCCTTATAAAAAAGCCTCCCGTTTTGGGAGGCTTTCTGTTTGTTTTTGACTTTTCTTTCACAAACGAGCTCGCCCCTCCATCTATGGGAGGAAAAAGAAGTCAAAAATAAACAGAGGGGTTAAATGCATAATTAGTGCGCAATTTATGAGTGTTTAAACACAATAAGCAAGCAGGCCTAGAGCGTCAAGCAAAAAAATAGCGCCTTACGGCGCTATTTCCTCGATCTTGTCTATTTACTCTTCTTCGACTTCTTCCACGTCAGGTACTGGCTTGTTAGCTCGGCGAGCTTCAGGCTTGTGGGTCAGCTTATTCAATTGTCGTTCTAGTTTTTGCTCCACTTCGTTGATAGCTGCGTAAAGATCTTCGTGAGTGGCTGAGGCGATCAGTTGGCCTTTTGGAACCTTAACAACCGCTTCGAACTTTTTCTGTTTGTTTGGTTCCTCACTGAACGTTGCTTGGCATCCAATTAGGTCGACTTGCCATTTCTCCAGTTTTTTAAATTTGCTCTCAATATGAGCACGGATTGCAGAGGTGATTTCGATGTTTTTGCCAGTGATATTCATTGTCATAAGTGCGTTTCCTCTGTTGCATCCCTCATGGGTTAAGTTCAGATTACTGCTTTATGGATAAATAAATGTGACATAGATCACTATTCTGTTCGGGATTTTTATAATGAAAAATGAATGTGATCTCACTCAAGAAGTATCGAGATTTATCGATAAATAGCTTGTTATCGATTAGCAAATCATTAGATTGGATAGAGTACTCAGCTGAAAACCACTTCGTTTTTAGAGGCGTTGTACAGCCTATAATTTAGATTGATTAAAAATTAACAAAATAAAATGCGTGATCGTTGTCACCATACAATGTGCAAGCAGAGAGAATTTTGAAAAGCCGCTTAGTTAACGAGCGGCTTTTTGGTTTCTGGTGTTTGACTAACCTTGAGTAATGGAGTCGTGAAAACCGGATCGCCCGGAACCAACAGAACATTTTTTAATGATTTTGCATGGTCCAAACTCTCTAATTGTTTGTATATGACGTAGTAACGGTTGATGGTGGTGACATAACCGACGGTTGCACTGATATTCTTTCTCATCACGACTTCAACATTATTGAACCACACATTTGGGTTATATCCTTGTCTAGCGGCGAGCTTACGAATTCTCTCCACATTTCCCGGCCCTGCGTTATAGGCGGCCAAAGTGAAATAGATTTTGTTTTCGGCAGATATGGTTTTGTTGTTGAAGTATTGCCGACGTAAAAATGCCATGTACTTCACGCCTGCATGAACGTTGTTTTCCAATTGTCGAACATTTTTGATGTTGATATTCGGATCTTGTGCGGTACTGGGTAGGATTTGCATAATGCCCACAGCGCCTCGACTGCCGACCAAGTTATTATTAAAGCCCGATTCTTTATAAGCGACGGCTGCTATCAGCAGATAGTCAAAGTCGTACTTTTCACCGTAGCGCGAAAATAACGCGGACAGTTTTTCTAACTGAGCAATTTTTTTTGGGTTGAGTGCTTTGTTTAGCCAGTTGGTATTGTCAATGTACTTGCCGTAGATGACGTTTCCGAGCAGGGTCCCGGAGCGTGATTTCTTGATGAACTTATTGACGACCGCTTTCAGTTTCGGGCTGTCTTTACGCATTGCCCAACCGATTTTGCCACTTTTACGAAGTGGAACCTTTTTGTGTACCCGAATGTCATCCATAACCTTGAGCCAAAGGCTTGCTTTGTGGCTATCTAACACGATGGCTTTGACATAGCCATTATTCAGCATGCCAACCAGTTCGTAGTCTTGAAGGGTTTCTTCAACAAAGTGGACAATGACGGGCGGTAATCCTTTCTTGTTTAAAGTTTTATTAAGAGCTTGAATACTTTCAAAATAACTGGAGCTAGCTCTTACCCATATTTCTTTTCCACTCAGTTGCTCTAGCTTTGTGATGGCAGGTGTTTTTTTGTTTGTAACGACCCACTCTTGAATTCCCGAGGTTATTGGAGAACTAAAATCGACTTTTTCTTTACGGCTATCAGTAATCGTCAGGTTTGCAACAATTAAGTCGCCAGAGCCTTTGTTTAGCGCGGGAATCAACTGGTCAGGAGCAAGAGGAATAATTTGTACGTTTATTTTCGGTTTGATTTTGCGTAAATCTTTCTCGAAATGAGCCAGAAGCTCTGCACCAATTCCTTTAGGCGTACCGCCTTCAATGTAGTAAAAACCCAAGTCAGCAGAGACAAGCACGCGTAGTAAGTTTTTTTCTTTTATGACATCTAAATCACCGGTATACGGCGGCTGCTTCAACGGTGAAATTTGCAACGCGTAAACGGATGTTGAAAGCAGGATCAGTAATATTGCCCATAGCTTAGATAATGTCACGTTCACGTCCAGGTTAATGGTGGGAGAACTTTAAGCATATATTGTGCTCAAAAAACCATCAAGTTAAGCGTCGAAAGTGGCTTTAGATAGAAAAACGCCACAGTTGCTGAGACTGTGGCGAGTAATTGGAGGGCAGTTAGCTTTAGTTGATCGGGTTAAGCTTAATCAACTCTTCCGTTCTGGCGATTGCGTCTTCAAGACCAAGTTGCTTGTAAGCTTCTAGCTGTATCTTCAGCGATTTACGCGCTGCTTCTGTATCTGGAAAGGTCTTTTGCAGTTCTTGGCTGCGGTTGATCGCTGCAATCCACGCTTCACGACGTAGATAGAAATCTGCAGTCGCCAGGTCATAATTGGCCAAACGGTTTTTCAATGCGATCATGCGCTTTTGCGAATCTTCAGCATAGTGGCTGTTTGGATAACGTTGAAGCAGTTTTTTGAAATCATCAAATGCTTGTTTAACTGGCTCGGGATCACGGTCACTACGATCAATATTAAACAAATCGTGCATAAAGTTGCGGTCTTGCGCCATGTGAGTTAAACCACGCATATATAGCACCCAATCCATTTTTTCATGAGTTGGGTTTAGGCGCATAAAACGAGAGATGGTTGCTAAGCCAAGAGCTAGGTCGTCGTTTTTGTAGTACGCATAAATGAGATCAAGTTGTACCTGTTCAGAGTAGGCCCCAAATGGGTAACGTGAATCTAATGCTTCTAGCTTCTCAATGGCGGTTAGCCAGTTACCAGTTTGAAGTGAAGTTTGTGCGTCTGCATACAGTTCCGAAGGTGGCACATCAGGAACGATTTCTTCTTTGCTTGCACATCCAAACAGAAGGGATACCGCTAAAAGGCCTGTTAAAGTCTGACGTTTCATATCAGGAGTCTGTTCCTTGAATCTAAATATTTCTTAAGCTGCCGTTACTTTCTTTCCAGTAACAGATACAATGACGTAATAGTCTATTTTTCCACAGTCGTGAGCATTAGTCTCACAGTTTTTAAAAAAGTTCGATATGGCTCAGCAGATAGTATTAACAAATACCGTAAAAGATAGCCAGTTAGGTCAGCGTTTAGACCAAGCTATCGCAGAATTATTCGCGGACTTCTCTCGCTCTCGCCTGAAAGAATGGCTTCTTGAGGGGAAAGTTCAAGTGAATGGTGAAGTTGTCACCAAACCTCGCACCAAAGTCATGGGCGGCGAGGAAATTACATTGCAAGCCGAGCTGGAAGATGAAGAACGCTGGGAAGCGCAAGATATCCCGCTGGATATCGTCTATGAAGATGATGACATCATCGTAATCAACAAGCCTCGTGATTTTGTTGTACACCCAGGTGCGGGTACACCTGATGGTACGGTGCTAAATGCATTGCTCCATCATTACCCGGATATTGCCGAAGTACCGCGTGCAGGCATTGTTCACCGTCTGGATAAAGACACTACGGGTTTGATGGTGGTAGCGAAAACGGTACCAGCGCAGACGCGTTTAGTTCGCGCACTGCAAAAGCGTAATATCACTCGTGAATACGAGGCGATTGCTATTGGTCGCATGACTGCTGGTGGTAAAGTCGATCAACCGATTGGCCGTCACTCGACGAAGCGTACCTTAATGGCTGTAGCTCCAATGGGTAAACCAGCCGTTACTCACTACCGTGTTGCGGAGCACTTCCGTGAGCACACGCGTATTCGCTTGCGTCTTGAGACTGGTCGTACTCACCAGATCCGTGTTCATATGTCTTACTTGCAGCACCCATTGTTGGGCGATACGGCTTACGGTGGTCGCGCACGTATTCCTACTGGGGCATCGCAAGAGCTGACAGATATGATTCGTGGCTTTGATCGTCAAGCGCTTCATGCTGTGATGCTGCGTTTCGAACACCCTATTACTGGTGAAGAGTTAGAGTTCCATGCTCCTGTGCCAGACGATATGGTGGCAATGACCGAAGCACTGCGCAAAGATACTGAAGAATACGGTTTACCGGACGAATTCTAAGATGAAGATCATTGTTCCTAACTGGCCAGCGCCTAAAAATGTAAAAGCGTTTGCTTCCACGCGAGTGGGAGGCGTTTCGACGGGAGCCTATCAAGGGCTTAATCTGGGCGCTCACGTTGGGGACGATTTGTCATTAGTAGAACAAAACCGTGACTGGTTGATGAAGCAGGCCGAAATGCCAAGTGCACCGGTTTGGTTGAATCAGACTCACTCTACCGTTGTCACTCAGGTTTCGAAACCGACATCTAAAGTGCTTGATGCTGATGGTGTGTTCACCAATTCTGGCTATGTTGTATGTTCTGCGATGACCGCAGATTGTCTGCCGGTGATTTTAACCAATAGCCAAGGCACACAAGTTGCGGCAGTCCATGCTGGCTGGCGAGGTTTAGCCAATGGCATCGTCGAAAATGCTTTAGAGATGTTTTCTGGTGAAGTGATGGCATGGCTTGGACCAGCTATCGGTCCAGAAGCATTTGAAGTCGGTGAAGATGTTCTGCAAGCTTTTGTTGATTTTGATCCTAAGGCTGAGCAAGCATTTACCCCACGTGATATCGACGGCAAGTGGTTTGCCGATATGTCAAAGCTTGCAACGCAGCGTCTAAACAAAGCTGGAATCTCCCAAGTCTTTGACTCGGGTTTGTGTACATACCAAAACGGTGATGATTTTTACTCTTATCGTCGTGACGGGGTGACTGGACGCCAAGCGACCTTTATCTGGCTGGAAGATTAGGTTTTAACCAGTAATTGAAATGGGTGATGCATTCCTTGAGTTTGCATCACTGTTTATATTTATTTACATCCTCCCTTGAAATTCCCCTACTGAGTATCCATCTTTCTACTGTTATTAGTATTCTCTTATATGAGGTTAGGAAGGTCGATATGCGTCTTGATAGATTCACAAGTAAGTTTCAAATCGCTATCTCTGATGCTCAATCACTAGCGTTGGGGCGCGATCATCAATATATAGAGCCAGTTCACCTGATGGTGGCTTTGCTTGATCAAAATGGCAGTCCAATTCGTCCATTGCTGACAATGTTGGATGTGGATGTGACACATTTGCGCTCTAAGTTGAGCGAAATCCTTGATCGATTACCAAAAGTGAGCGGCATTGGTGGTGATGTGCAGCTTTCGGGTGCTATGGGGACTCTGTTCAATCTTTGTGACAAAGTCGCTCAAAAACGCCAGGACTCTTATATTTCGTCTGAAATCTTCCTCCTAGCCGCCATTGAGGACAAAGGTCCGCTTGGTCAGTTATTGAAAGAAGTCGGGTTAACCGAGCAGAAAGTAAGCCAGGCGATTGAAAAGATCAGAGGTGGTCAAAAGGTCGATGATCCGAATGCTGAAGAGCTTCGCCAAGCTTTGGAAAAGTTCACCATAGACCTTACCGAAAGAGCAGAGCAGGGTAAGTTGGATCCGGTGATTGGCCGTGATGATGAAATCCGCCGTACGATCCAAGTTCTGCAACGTCGTACCAAAAATAACCCAGTAATCATTGGTGAGCCTGGTGTGGGTAAAACGGCGATTGTTGAAGGACTTGCTCAACGCATCATTAATAACGAAGTTCCGGAAGGCCTTCGTGGTCGACGTGTATTGGCGTTGGATATGGGCGCGTTAGTTGCGGGTGCAAAATACCGAGGTGAGTTCGAAGAACGCTTGAAGTCAGTATTGAATGAGTTAGCTAAAGAAGAAGGCAACATCATTCTGTTTATTGATGAGCTGCATACCATGGTGGGCGCTGGTAAAGGTGAAGGTTCTATGGATGCGGGTAACATGCTGAAACCAGCATTGGCGCGTGGTGAACTTCACTGTGTTGGTGCGACAACTTTGGACGAATACCGTAAGTACATTGAGAAAGATGCGGCATTAGAGCGCCGTTTCCAAAAAGTGCTGGTGGATGAACCAACCGTTGAAGATACGGTCGCAATTTTACGTGGTCTGAAAGAGCGCTACGAGTTGCACCACCATGTAGAAATTACCGATCCGGCTATCGTTGCGGCAGCAAGTTTGTCACATCGATACGTTTCCGATCGTCAATTACCTGATAAGGCGATCGACTTAATCGATGAGGCGGCATCAAGCATTCGTCTGCAAATCGATTCGAAGCCAGAGTCTTTGGATAAGCTTGAGCGTAAAATCATTCAGTTAAAGATTGAGCAGCAAGCGTTGAGTAACGAGCATGATGAAGCGAGTGAAAAGCGTCTGACTACTTTAAATGAAGAGTTGACTGAGAAAGAGCGCGAATATGCTGAATTAGAAGAGGTATGGAATACAGAAAAAGCCGCACTATCGGGTACCCAACACATTAAATCCGAGCTTGAGCAAGCGCGGATGGATATGGAGTTTGCTCGCCGTGCCGGTGATCTAAACCGTATGTCTGAGTTGCAATACGGTCGTATTCCTGAGCTTGAAAAACAGTTGGACTTGGCTGCACAAGCAGAAATGCAAGAGATGACGTTGTTACGTAACAAAGTTACTGATAACGAAATCGCGGAAGTGCTGTCCAAACAAACTGGCATTCCTGTCTCTAAGATGCTTGAAGCAGAGAAAGAAAAACTGCTTCGCATGGAAGATGTATTGCATCAACGTGTTATCGGCCAGGTTGAAGCGGTTGAAGTGGTTGCGAATGCGATTCGTCGTAGCCGTGCTGGGTTGTCGGATCCAAACCGACCAATTGGCTCTTTCTTGTTCTTAGGTCCAACGGGTGTGGGTAAAACCGAGTTGTGTAAAACACTGGCAAACTTCATGTTTGATAGCGAAGACGCAATGGTGCGCATTGATATGTCGGAGTTTATGGAGAAACACTCTGTAGCGAGACTGGTCGGTGCGCCTCCGGGTTACGTTGGCTATGAAGAGGGCGGTTACCTGACAGAAGCCGTTCGCCGTAAACCTTATTCGGTAATTCTATTGGATGAGGTAGAAAAAGCGCACCCAGATGTGTTCAATATTCTGCTTCAAGTACTGGATGACGGGCGTCTGACAGATGGTCAAGGTCGTACGGTTGATTTCCGTAACACTGTGGTGATCATGACTTCAAACTTAGGCTCTTCGAGAATTCAGGAAAACTTCGCGGTACTTGATTATCAAGGCATTAAGAATGAAGTAATGGAGGTGGTCAGCAAACATTTCCGTCCAGAGTTCTTGAACCGTGTTGATGAAACCGTGGTATTCCACCCACTTGGTAAAGAGCATATTAAGTCTATTGCTTCAATTCAGTTGGAACGTCTGCATAAACGTCTGGCTGATAAAGACTATGAACTAGAAGTCGGTGACGAGGCGTTAGAGTTGATCGCACAAGTCGGTTTTGACCCAGTATATGGTGCGCGTCCGTTGAAACGTGCAATTCAACAAAATGTTGAAAACCCACTAGCGAAATCGATGCTTTCAGGGCAGTTCTTGCCAGGAAAACCGATTGTACTGGGGGTCAAAGACGGCAATATCATCGCTAGCCAATAAAGAAAAAAGCCATGCATTTGCATGGCTTTTTAGTTTCTGGGGTGTTTTAACTACAGGGCTAGAACTGTAATTCCAATATTGAAATTATTTAAGAGAGTTCGCATTCATGCGCATCTTCAAATAGTCTATAGCGGTAATTGGCTTATAGACCTTCAGTGGACCCAGGGTGATTTGGTCTCGTTTATCAGGCCGTTATTCTTTACTAATGGCACCAATCATGTGTGGTGAACCTGTGTCTGTTAAAGAGAGCTTTTGTAAATGGACGTATTGTTTATCAGCAAGAGCATGACGTTCAGTACTGCTATTTAGTAGAGGAAGTGAGAAAATCGATCGCTGAACTCAATCAACGTGTGGCGAAATTAGAGTCATAAGCCTTACTATTCGGCTATACAATCCTCAAATTGATGTTTATTTAAACGTTCAGTCTAAAAATGTCTTTTTTAGGCTGAATTCCCCTTGCCAAGTTAAATTTTCTCCCTATAATTCGCCTCCGTTGTCTAGCAAAGCAATGCGAGATAACAAGACGGTTGCGTTAAAAAATAACGCACAGAGAAATAACTGAAAAAAGTGTTTGACACCAAAAGTTATCTCGCTAAAATGGCCGTCCGATTTGAGCAAGCCTCAGTCGAAACGCTCTTTAAAAATAAGAACCTATCAATCTGTGTGGGCACTCGTTGATGATAATCCAATTAGATACCTCGGTATCAAATTAGGTTTCAATGAACTGAGTGACCAATACAAATAACTTCGGTTATTTGGCACAGTCAATTCATTATCGTTCTGTTGGAACGATAATAGCTTTAAAATTACTTTAGTAGTTTTGAAGTCAGTATTCATTGAGCCGAACAAAATCTTAAATTGAAGAGTTTGATCATGGCTCAGATTGAACGCTGGCGGCAGGCCTAACACATGCAAGTCGAGCGGAAACGAGTTGTCTGAACCT
>NZ_JAKKCM010000011.1 GCF_021728395.1 Vibrio sp. J1-1
CATGGCAGGGTACGGAACACGTTTGGTAAATTCGTATAACAAAGCATTTAAGAGTGATTCGCAACGCTTGGCGGTTTCGCTTCGCTCAAGTATAGCCAAGCACCGCTCACACCTTAATGCGGCGTTAAGTGGCTAAGTGCAAACTATGGAGATTTTCGTGTTTGATTTAATAAATAAATTTTTACAGCAATCAGATTTGCTAATTGAATTGGGTAAGGACCAAATACAAATCAAATCATTTTCTTCAGATATCGTATTTCAAGATTCTCCCTATATTGCTGTAGAGACGACGGGTGAAGGTCAGACTATTAAGGCTATTGGCTCAAAAGCCAAACTCTTGTCCTCGAACAGTGTTGAAGTATCCAATCCATTTGAATCGATTGCATTGGAGCGAATTGATACTTATCGCGGGAAGCGAGTTATGGAGCTTTTCATTTTTGAAATGAATAAGTTGGCCAAATTTCGTCTTTCGCCACGTATAGTTGTACATCCTCAAGAACTATCAGGATGCATGTCTCAAGAGTTCGTAAAAACCCTTCTACAGTTGGTAACAGAAGTTGGTGCCAGAGATGTAGTTGTGTATGAAGGAAGTCGAATAGATCACCTTACTGAAAGTTTTAAGTCTGTCAAAAATAGGTGTAGCGCCACTTAACAAGGCGTTTAAGGCAGATTCCCAACGCTTGGCGTTTTGCATTCTAGGTTGGGCTAAGTGTTTACGGTGTAAAGGTTTAGGTTGGGTGGTTGGCGTTGCTCACTACTTAACGCGGCGTTATAGCGATTGTTGAGTTAGGAGTACAGAATTGCAGTATTTTGATTTATCAGAATTAAGTAATAATTTGCTAGAGAAACTAGGTGTCGAAGATTTAAAGAAGATTCCTGTTCAACCCGAACCGCGTGCTAAGCCTCTTAATTGTCTAAACAATGTCACTGCTTACATTGAAAAATATGGCGGTAGTGTGCAATTTGGCTGGATTTTTTCGTGTTTAGGGAATATTTCAATCAAAATGACAGCTCATGCTGTCGTCAAAATGCCTGACAATTCATTAGTCTGCGTAACACCGAATGAATATAGGACGGGGCTATTGAAGTTTGCTCCTGACAGTTCGGTCGAAACTCTCGTTAAGCATAACTTTCTTCCGACAAAATTTGTGCCTTTGATAAGTGACCAATCATTATCTGAGTACATTGCTATAGAAGTTGAGCAAGACAAATTACGTTTGGATAATCAAGGTATTGTTGCTCAATCTGATCTGAATCAGTTCCAAATGAGAGCATCGCTACTTTATCCTGCTATCCTGTCTCTCGCTAAAAAGTACACTGGAAGAAACGATCAGTGTTACTGTGGTTCAGGAAAAAAGAACAAGAAGTGTTGTGGCTAAATCGCTATAACAAAGCGTTTAAGACAGATTCCCAACGCATGGCATTTTTCATTTCATCGTTGGGTTTAGTGTTTACGGTGGTCTGGTTAAGTCTCGTGGCTGCGTTGCTCACTACTTAACGCGGCGTTAGGCGAATGGAGGTGCAATGAACTACGAAAGTGGAATTTTTAGAGTCAGAGAGCTTCGAGAATCTGATGCCAATTCTTTGTTCTATATGTATTCAGGCTCAAGCAGTTCAGCAAAGTACATATCGACATTGCCCCACGATACAGTTGAAAGTACGCTCTCGAAAATTAAGCAATGGCGAAAATGGTATTCAGAAAACGCTCCCAAAGTTTGTGTGTATGGTGTTGCAGCGAGTCCAGATGATTTTGTGTTCGGTTTAGTTGTTTTCGTATTTAATGAGCAATATGCTGAAATTCATTTTGGTATATCAGATCAGTTTAGTAATCAAGGCATTGCAACTGAGTTGTGCCGCTCTGGTCTGCAATACTTGAAAAGTTTGGGTGTAAATGAAGTAAGAACCAATCCCTTTATTGAGCATCTCGCAAGCATAAGAGTTTTAGAAAAGTCGGGTTTCTTAAATCATGGTACGCTAAAAAATCATGCAAGGTTTCCGACTTTGGGCGATGGTCTTTTCAATTGTGCAGATATGCGCATAAGCCTTTGAAAATTCGCCTAACAAGTTGTTCAAGAGGGATTCACAACGCGTGGCATTTTTACTATGCGTTGGTTTTGGTGTTTAAGGTGGTTTGCAGCAACTTCGGTATTGCGTTGTTCACCCCTTAACAAAGCGTTAGGTTTTTGGGGACTAATTTGAATAATCTAATTCGAGACAATATAGCAACTATTGTAGCTGTTTTGATTACAGTGATAAGTCTAGGTGCTTTTTTTATACAGTTTCACTCAGGTCTCTCAAATGAGCAGAATGACTGGGGGAGTTTTGGTAGTTATATTGGTGGTGTTCTTGGCCCTTTGTTTGCATTTTTGGCGTTTCGTGCTGGTCTGGAAAATTTAAAGTTTATTAAAAATCAACAAATTAGCTCTGAGACTCTAATTGCTATCCGAGCATATGAGAAAGATCTTAAAAGTTTGTATGAGATGGTTGTAACTTGTGATCACCCATGGCTTTGGACGCACGATATGGGAGGAGAGTATGCAGGATTGAAAGAACTTCCATTGAGCACTCTTTTAAAAAGTGACTCTCTAGACTGGGAATATCACTTGTCAGTACTTAAAGAGAGTCCCAAGTTACGACGCCAACCCGATGGTTCTTTGTTTCAAGATAATGAAATATGGTTACAAGCCTTAAATGCGTCCAACGGGTTGTTTCGGTACATCGACTTATATCAGAAACAAGGAGGCGATCAGTCAATAATTGATTATTACACTAGTGCTTATGAGGTTCCTTACAATCGGCTTATGCACAGTGAGATAGTAAAAAACTAACAAACAATTTAAGAGTGATTCGACACGCGTGGCATTTTTACTATGCGTTGATTTTAGTGATTAAGGCGGTATGCGGCAGCATCAGTATTGCGTGCCTCACACCTTAATTGGGCGTTAAGCTTACAAACATATTATGGTGAAAAATGAAATATCCAGGTCAACCGGCAGACGCTCCTAGTTGGTATAGAGATCGTGGTCAATCCCACATTGAAGCTGAATTTAGTAAAGAACTAAATGAGCTTGCTGATTTAATTGAAAGTGAGCAATGGTTTGGTGACAAAGAAAAGCACGCAAGATATAGGGTGGATTTCATTCTTAGAGATGCGCGTTTGATTATTGAGTTGGATGGGCACGCATATCACTCTTCTCCAGAGCAATTAGAAAAAGACGCAATAAGGCAACGATATTTAACAAGGTCAGGTTATACGGTTATTCGTTTCACGGGACGTGAGATTAATAGAGACGCGAAAGGCTGTGTCGATGAAGTTAGAACAATATACCGTGAAAGAATGCAACGAGAGCCAGTTAAGTATCGAGCAATGTATATCGATTATAGGTTTTTCTACCAAGAACGTATGAAAGCCATGAACTTTTTCAGAAAAATCAATCCCGAGAAAAAATTGACATCACCATCAATTGATCAAGTGATTCCTCATGCCATCGAGTGGTTGTATGAAAAGTCCTTTATTACTGCTTTTATATTCCATCTCCCAGAAGATGGATATGAAATTGAGCATTTAAATGGTTTAACTCTTGATTATGAAAAGGGCGAAGTAAGAATAAATACGGTCTCCGAGGAGTGGTATAGTCTTGAACTCGGAGAACATATGCTTAGGTTCGCTCATTTGTTCGATGAGTTTCTTGTTATCGCTGATGATCCTGTTTATGTATCGCCATTATTGAGTGTGCTCCCTAATGAAATGAGCGTAGACAAACTTGGAGATATAGAATTTAGTTATATTGGAAATGGCAAGTTACTTCGACGAGGTAATAACGAAACATCGTATATTGGCTCTGATCTAGTTAGAGTTAAGTGGCAAAATGTTTGGTATGTTCTTGGAGCCGCTATGGGGTTGAGCATATACGAAATGTAAGCTTAACAAACGACTATGGCTTCAACTCAACATACTTTTTCTAATTTAGGGTCATTAAATATAAAGGCTCTTTGCAGAGCCTTTTTACATCATACGTTTTAGAGCTCTAGCATACTTCAACACTCGCCCTGCTGCTTTTAAGTCACTTAATGCCCCTATTTCTAAGAGCGCAATTCCTGTCAAAACTTGCTGAGCTGTTACCAATTGTCCAGTTGGAAGCTCTAGCCTGTCATAATGCATTTTAAAACAATCCCACTGTTCCGAAGAGCTAAGTTCTCTACCTCTAACCATTCTCATAAGTCTTTTACACTCCGGAGGAATTGCTTTTCCCTTATCCCATTCTTTGATAGTCCTCGCAGTTTTTAAACAAAGCTCAGCAGTCTCTTCAATGGACAAACCACACTCAAATTCGCGGAAAATGTAGTTTTTAGTCATTTCGTAACTCCTTGTGGAGCTGTTCGTTAAAATCACAAATTACGCAATGAAACGACATTTTATTTTTATTGAACATAAGGAGATATAATGCGCACTAAGGGGTAAGCACAAAGCGAAAATGTCCTAATATTACTAAGTGAATTTGTCCTATATTCACTTGGAGGTTTAAGGATGCTAATAGCCATGAATGATCGCGAACTACAACGATTTTCTGTCATCCAAGATGTCTTGCACTGTAATCTTTCTCGTAGAGTTGCGTCGCGAATTCTTGGTATCAGTTATCGACTGCCTGGCGGAACTTATTCAGATCGATGGATCTCATCATGATTGGTTTGAAGGACGCAGCGACAAATGTTGCCTGCTGGTTTCATCGATGATGCTACTGGTCGCCTGATGAACCACCGCAAAGTTCGGGAAACCCGCGAAGAATTTATTGTTTTGACGTCCTTCACTTCGTTTATAACGTCAAAATACTATTGGTGAACAGTATCACGCTTAGTTTCAAATGTAGTCCAAGTATTATTCTTAAAAAGCGTCACAAATGCGGTTTTATTGTCGCTGTATTCCTTTACAACCTTAGCGTTCAGCATTTCTTCTTCCGTTGGTTCACTGTAAAAGTGACAATGCCTTTGATTCTGTGGCACTCCCCATTTTGCACAGTTCGTGCGGCAGTAATGACAGCCATCAGAGGCAGTGCGCCCCGGATGACTAAAAGAAGTAAAACTGGCAAACGACAACAATGCGGCTAGCACTAACATTGTATATTTCATTGAATAGACTCCATCTAATTGACTATATTTATTGTATTACTAAGTATTTACCAATATGGGATCGGTCACACATAAATACATCTAAAGTGTGAGTTAAGTTGATTATGAATCTAATCTTTAGCGTCTAATACCAGCCCCTTTTATTCCATATTTTGAAGCCCTTGGTTAAGTTCTTTGTTGATGTCCGCTAAGGGTCAAGGACTGTGTCACTAGGTCATAGATACACTTTCGATTCTCTTCAAGTTTGATTTGAAGAACGAACTGAAAACTAGACCAAGTAACCGTTTCGGTTTTGGAACCGAAATCAATTGACCTTATCCCCCTAAAGTACTAGCTTTATCTCATTCCTATGTAATTAATAAGGATTAGTACTATGGATAAGCTAGTTGAATCTGTATTACAAATAAAACAGAGAACAATGGTGACAGGATTCTTTGCGAGAAACGGATTTAAGATCGCGATGACTGACTTTGATGATATGACCTTTGAACGCGAAGGCGTCCAAGTCAACGTACATTTTAATATGGAGTCGAATGCGGAATCGGCTGATGTTTTGAGCCCAAGCGCCACCATCATACCAAGTCTTTCTTGTTAGCTTCCTCAGCTAGTCTAAAGATAAAGTCTTAATAGCCGAGCTCCCACGAGTTAGGCTTGTAATTGCCCTAATTGACAAGAAGATAAAATCTACCGTTTTGTCCGTTTACTATTCATTTATAGCTTCATGCATAGCGCGAGTGTTTGTAACAATTAATGTCTATTATAAGAGCCAAAGTGAGCGGCAGCATGGCCATTATCACAAAAACGCTACTAGCTATTAAGCGCAATATTAATTAAAGGTCATTCCATAACGTTAAGAGACCCGAAATGGAAACCATTCCTCTCTCCGTCCTTTATTAAATTGATTTCATATCAGATAAGGAGTATGGTTGTTGGATATCCCCACTAATAACAAGGAGAACTACCTTGGATAAACTACTAGCGTCCGCATTACAAATAAAACAGCGCACCATGGTAACCGGCCTTTTTGCTCGAAACGGTTTTAAGATCGCGATGACCGATTTTGATGACGTGACATTTGAGCGAGGAGGTATTCAAGTTAACGTGCATTTTGATCTGAACGCGAATGCGGAATCGGCTAATATTTTGACTAAAAAGTCTAGAATCATCCCAAGCATTTCTCGTTAACTACCCCACAACGAAAACAAATTAAAATATTGTGCTGTAACAGCCGAGCTAGATAAGCTCGGCTTTTTTGACTGGGTTATTCATCATGAAGGAACACGACCAATAAATCGGCCTCTACTGAGTTAGCGAGCTTAGGCACAGATGAGAAAAAGCGACTTAATAAATTGTGGTGGTGGCCGCACACTACTAAATCTATGCCTTTCTGTTTGACGAGCCCTTGCAATTTGATATGTAGATCACCAATAACGACCATGGTTTCAGATACTGGATACTTACATTCTGATGCAAGTGCTTTTAACTTTCTGTTGTATTCCTCTTCTTCTTTAGGTTCTAAGACAACTCTATCTACATCTACATACACGAAGGAAAGTTTACAGTTTGGGTCTGTTGCCTGACTAATCGCTTTATCAATAATCGTCTTGCTAGAATCAGATAAATCAACTGCGACCAATATATGCGTGTAGCTCATTACTTTTCTCCCGACTAGTTTTCATAGACTTACAATAAGTCTAGTTCACTTAAACCAATTCAAGGTATGCGTTACTTCAAAACATAGAAATCTTGATCATTGTTTCGCGTTCGAAAGACTTTATCCTACAGTGCAGACAGACTTTTCACCACTAACCTGATTTTAATGCATTGATATTTAATCACTTTTCACTTATATCATAAACATCATCTCTCACACCAGATTGTGTTACGTCGTCACAACGTTTCTAAAAATAACTCTACTTTATCAGGCTGTTGACCACATTAATTTTTAGCTGTGCCTATTTCTAAGCACAATAAATAATGCGTTACCGCGTAACATTGGTATTGCCCTATCAGCGTTAAAATTCTTACTTGGAACACGCATGAATAGAAAGCAATAAAATGAAGATATCGGCTTTGCATAATTGTTGCTCAGGAAACGTGCAAGTACTTACTGTTGCTAAGCCTTATGTATTAAGAGACTCCTTCTTTAAAAAATCATTGTTACAACGTAGCGTGTTATAGATTTCAGCATAATTATCTACCCATTTTTGAAGTAAGACACTCAGGTGTAATTAAATTACACGGATAATTGCTGAGTATATAGGAGTCAGGGAAAAACTCTTCAATAAGTCGTTGTTTATAAAGAATTAGATTCGAATTGCTGCTGATTGGTAAGGGTCGACTCAGGTTTTTAAAGGGCAGATAAAATGCGGTTGGTAAAGTTTTACCTGTCATTTAAGGCGCTAGTTTCAAGGATAAAGTTGCCTTGTGTTAATTGACGACCGTGACAATGTCACGGAATTAAAGCATAAATCGTGGTGTAGGTTTTTATTTGTTGAGGTATTCGCTAGGCACAAAAAAAGCAGAGCGTTTCCTGCCCTGCTTCTTAATTTTTCGTTTTATTTATTCTTAGTTTTGTTGCTGTTTCGCAGCGTACTCAGCTCGAATTTCTTCAGCAACAATTTTTATTGCTTGAGCCGTACTTGTACCTTGAGACATTAGCTCTTGAATCTTTATCACGGCTTGCTGTTGTTCTTCGTGAGATAGAGGGGGTAGATCGTCAAACATAAAAAAAGCTCCTCATTTTGAGGAGCTGACTATAACCATTCGCTTAATAGGTCGCAAGGAAATTAATTGACGCGCCCATCGCGTTTTCGTTTGTATAACGAGCAGCTATATCCAGTTCAATCAAGTTTAGTGGCGACAGCCCTACACCTGCGGTGATCGTCCCCTCATCATTACTTCGAGCTAAGTTTTTCATATACCCAGCTCGCAGTGCCATTTGGCGCAAAATATCAAATTCAACACCGGCACGAATCATTTGGGTATTGTCATCAAAGGATGAAAAGCGTTTTTCTTCATTTAAGTCGTAGTCGACACTCATGGTAAAGTAATCTGCAGCGATGCCTGCACCGATCGTATAAACCGGTCTCATGCTATATTGATGTGATTCGATGGTTTTACCATTGTACTGAAACGATTTAGTTTCTACATCTCTTCCTATTAAGTTCTTTGCCGCAATGCCTAAACGGTAAGGACCAAAGAACCATAGCGCGCCCGCATCCAAATTAAACATGGTTTCGGCTGTTTCGTTTTCACGTAAGTCAGCGGTGTCAAAGTTGCCGAAGCTTGTTGCGTATGAATAGGTGTAAATACGTTGCAGTTTTGGTGTGATGCCAACAGAGAGATGCTGCCCCATGTAGTTGGTGTATTTTGCTAATGAGATACCCGCTTCGGCGACGCCAATACTCACGCCTTGAACATAACTTTTCTCTCGCGGATCTGTACCCGAAGTATCGATTTTGGGTTGGACGAATGATTCGGTATATAATTTTCCGTAAACCGTTGCCGATAGAAATTTGTTAGGTATACCAACAGAAATGACACCGCCAAGATCAAAGTTTAATTTTTGATTAGCAACAGCAAGAGCATCCAATGCACTTTCTATTTCGCTAGCATCCGTTAGTTTGCTGATACGATCAATTTCATCAATCAAATCGTATTGATCGTCAAAGCTAAACCCAAAGCTAGGCGCAATGATACCCGCGTCATCATTGCGGCGGTAGATTGCACTTAAAGCAGGGTTGAAAAATGGCGCGGTAAGGTAACTGGCAGATACAGTGCCAACACCACCCATCGCATCACTGCGAGCTTCAATTGAGTAGTTAGCAGCTGAAGCCATATTGCAAAATAGCGATGAGGTGATGACGGTTGATAATATTCTGAATTGTGTTTTCATACTACACTTGTGATTTCGTTCTTCCTGAACTTATATCGGCACAAATGTAATTTCTTTAGTTATTCTTCTTGCGAAAGATCATAAGTACGGCTTATCGTTTGAGCTTGCTCAACAATGATGTCTCCCTGCCAACGACGACTATTAATGCTCACTGCAAGAACATAGCGATCATTTGGTACGCCAGCGAGTTCTAGTGACTCAGGATAATTCGATTCATAGGTTTTTTTCCACATTTGTTCATACTGACCTTCTATGTAGTCATAAAGCCCTACTTCAAGCTGTGGCAATGGACAATGAGGATTTCTCAGCGCGCTCTTTTCAACTTTCCAGTTTTCTTTAGAAATCCAGCGAACGTACTGACTGGAGTTGGAGTCGCCCAAGATAACCCAGGTTCGATATTCAGGTTTATCTTTCGCAACAACCGTTAAATGATACAAACCAGATTCAAGCTGGCCGGTTAAGTTGTAACGCTTAAGAAAACTGCGCTCATTCGCGATTTCAGTTTCATTTGGCGTTTCTTCTACCGCAAATGAACTGTCAGCCGAAATAGAGCTATCAACCCAACGTTTGAATGTGATCTGTTCCACTTCCGCAGTCGCTCTTACCTTAACAACCAAACGGAACGTATCGCGGCCAGGACTTTGAATTGTTTGGCGTATGACGTTAACGCCACTTACCCAGTCTGGCAAAGTGACGGCTGTCAGTGATTTTCCACAATCCTTAGTCAGAGACTGACCAAGCACATCGTTTAAATGTGAGGTTAAGTCGCGGCTGGGTTCTGTCTGCCATAGTTCAACCAATGTATTGAACATTCCTGAAAGATCATCTTCGAGCAGGTGTTGATGAGCCTGAGTTAGGGGCGTGTTGGTTCGAAACCAGTCCATAGCTTGGACTGGCTTCACTAACACTAATGACAAAACTACAGGGAGTAGTATTTTCATTATTCTTTAAGCTTTCATTTTGTATCCGACACCACGAAGTGTCTCTATTTCTAAGCCAGGTAGTTTCTGACGTAGCTGAAGTACATGCGTATCAACAGTCCGTGTTGTTGGGAAGTGGTTGTAACCCCAAACATGGTCAAGTAGCTCGTCTCGAGTAAATACACGACCTAGATTAGACGCTAAGAACAATAGTAGGTCGAACTCTGTACGTGTCAGAGTAATTAACTCGTCCTTAAACAGGACTTCACGAGTCGCGCGATCAATTTCTAAATCCTTTGTGATCACTTTATCTGAACTTGCACCATCTTGTTCCGCGGAATCCGGCGAGCGTAATTGTGCACGAATACGAGCAAACAACTCAGCCTCTGCAAAAGGTTTAGTTAAGTAGTCGTTTGCACCTGAATCCAATCCCGCCACTTTGTCTTTCACTGTCACAAGAGCCGTGAGCAGAATGACTGGAACATCCTTGATATTTTTCCATTCAGGAAGATGTTGTACAGAGTCACCGTCAG
The DNA here is from genome assembly GCF_021728395.1 of Vibrio sp. J1-1. GTDB lineage: Bacteria > Pseudomonadota > Gammaproteobacteria > Enterobacterales > Vibrionaceae > Vibrio. The sequence goes on from NZ_JAKKCM010000011.1 coordinate 10,479, forward strand.
GTAACTGGCGATCGAGAATCACTAAATCGGCTTTCTTCCATTGCGATTCAACGTCCGCAATACGCTCCACATGTAAACACTCATATCCTGCTTGTTCCAGGCTTACTAACAGGCCATCAGCCAAGTTTTTATCGTCCTCAACGAGAAGCAGTGTCTGTTTCACAAGGTATCTCCAATATAAAGGTTGTAGGTGGTCCAATAAGGGACATTTTTCCGCCCATGCGGCCTACCATAGATTCAACGATTGTTAGTCCAAGCCCTAATCCGCTCTTACTTACGAACGGTTTTTTCAAATTAGTCCAGTCTTTTGCGGTTAAGTCACCGGCATCACGGACTTGGAAAACGATTTTATCTTCACTCGTTTGAACATTCAGTTCAACTGGTGGAACACCATACTTAAGTGCATTACGAAGCAAGTTATCAATACAAGTACCAAGCCAGTACACGTTAACTTTAGCAGCCACATCTTCGTTTATGTTGATAAGTACAGCGTTATCAAACTCTTCTTCAATCTTATATTCTAACCATTCAGCAACAGATGGAACCCAGTCCGTTGCAAGCATTTGGTTATCTGACTGCAAATAATCCTTACTCGCCTCCGCCAACTGGCGTAATCGACGTGTATCTTCGCACAGCCTGCGGAATTCGTCATATACACTTTCTGGTAAGTGCTCAAACTCTCGACGAAATCCTTCAACGGTCATGGACAGAGACGCAATTGGCGTTCTCAATTCATGCGTTAAAATTTGCAGTACCAGCATACGGCTGCGCAACTCTTCTCGTTTACTGTTCCAACGGTATACCGCCCAACCGATCACGAGAAGTATGTTCGCGATGACCAAAATAATCATGCTGATACGAAGAATTTGTGAATGATCTTCGACGTCCCAACAAATATTGCCTCGTTTTACAAAACAGCTCTTATTTTCTGACGCCAGAGAGTAGGACAAACCGGCATTTGTGACGTTTTCTTGCCATAGCTCTCTTTCGAATACAAAATAGCGATCCCCTCGACGTAACCAAAGTTCATTACCTTCAATGAACATACTCGCTCCAGCGATCAGCGCATTTATGGCATCATCATTCATGCTTTGCAAGCTTTCGAGTAATTCATCACCCTCTTCGTTGCCGCGCTCTTTAATATGCATGTATTGAGCGAGCTTTGGTCTAAGGTCGGGATGCTTATCTACATAGCGAGCAGCGTAAGTGCCTCCACCAGGGTGAATGAGTCCACTGCGAGAAAACCAGCGTGGTGTAAGCTCTGTGCCTTTACAGATAGCCCGAGTGAACACAAGTGGCTCAGTAATCAAAGGGCTGAGTGGTAGTTTACCACGACAAGTTTTATCTAAACTATAAAGCTGCTGTATGTCCTTCAGCGGATAATCTGACGTTTGCGGAAGTAATGAGTCAGGCGCAAGTAACTTGGTTGGGTAATTTGATTGCAGAATACGAATATCATACGACTTAAGAGCTACTTCATAGTTAAATAGCTCTGTAAACGTATCTATTCTCTCTGGTAATGAATCGGCTGCTACAGTTGCCGAAAAAACCGGCAGGATAGTTGCTAAACCGAGCAAAATCTTGTTAATCAAACTGTTACCGTTACTTATTAGATTACGCCAAACTATACAACAATCTAGAATCAATTGACATCAGGTAACTTCAGGATTTGCATTACTATAACATTGAACCAGAACAAAAAAGGGCCAGCGATTGCTGGCCCTAAATGATTCTAAAGCAGTTTATGATTACAACGCTTTAAAAATATTTTCCACGCTTTCTTTCGCATCGCCAAATAGCATTGACGTGTTTTCTTTAAAGAACAACGGGTTTTGTACGCCGGCGTAGCCTGTATTCATTGAACGTTTGAATACGACCACGTTTTTAGCGTTCCAAACTTCCAGTACAGGCATACCTGCAATTGGACTATTTGGATCTTCCAGCGCGGCTGGGTTAACCGTATCGTTCGCACCAATAACAAGTACCGTGTCGGTTTCAGTAAAGTCATCATTGATTTCGTCCATTTCAAGAACGATATCATAAGGAACTTTTGCTTCTGCCAGCAACACGTTCATGTGACCAGGAAGTCGACCCGCTACAGGGTGGATACCAAAACGTACTTCAATACCTTGAGAGCGAAGTGCATCCGAGATCTCATGCACAGGGTACTGAGCTTGCGCTACCGCCATACCGTATCCTGGAGTGATGATAACTGACTTTGAATTTTTCAGCATTTCAGCCACTTCTTCAGCATTTGTTTCACGGTACTCGCCCTGCTCTTCATCACCAGAAATGATGATCTCCTGACCAAATCCACCAGCAATAACACTGATGAAAGAGCGGTTCATCGCTTTACACATGATGTAAGACAGAATTGCACCTGAAGAACCAACCAAAGCACCAGTTACGATCAATAGGTCGTTTGCGAGCATGAAACCTGCCGCTGCCGCTGCCCAACCAGAGTATGAGTTCAGCATTGAAACGACTACTGGCATATCCGCACCACCGATTGATGCTACCAAATGGTAACCAAACGCGAATGCAATCAGCGTCATTACGATAAGAGCGAACATGCTGCCGTCTGCTTTTACGAAGTAAATCATAAGAAGCGTAGACACAACAATCGCAGCCAGATTCATTTTATGCTTATGCGGAAGGTTAAGCGGTGAAGAAGAAATCACACCACGTAACTTACCAAATGCAACGATAGAACCGGTAAACGTCACCGCACCGATAAACACACCAAGGAATACTTCAACAAGGTGGATTACGTGCTCAGCGTTCGTTACCGCTTCAGGGGCATCGAGGTAACTGTTGTAACCAACAAGAACCGCAGCCAAACCTACGAAGCTATGAAGAATCGCAACCAGTTCAGGCATTTCCGTCATTTCTACTTTCTTAGCGTAGAAAATACCGATCGCACCACCGATCGCCATCGCGATAATGATCCAGCCAAAACCTTGAGCATCCGGACTAACGATCGTAGCGATCAGCGCGATCGTCATACCTGCGATGCCGTAATAGTTACCGTTACGTGCAGACTCTTGCTTAGAAAGCCCCGCCAAACTCATGATGAAAAATAATGCAGCAACAATGTAAGCTGCTTGTACTAATCCTGCAGACATTGTGAATCCTTATTTATCTTTGCGGAACATTTCAAGCATACGCTTGGTGACGGTGAAACCACCGAATATGTTGATACTTGCGATCAACACGGCGATGAACGAAAGGAAGGATACAACACCATTACCTTGTCCAATTTGAAGCAACGCACCAACAACAATAATGCCCGAGATAGCATTAGTTACCGACATTAGCGGCGTGTGTAGCGCATGCGTTACGTTCCATACTACGTAGTAACCCACAACACACGCTAATACGAATACCGTAAAGTGTGAAAGGAACGCCGCAGGAGCAACCGATGCAATCCATGCAAAAGCACCAACACCGACGGCCAAACCAACAAGCTTTTTCGTCGGAGAAGTTGGTTCTTCAACTTTTGTCTCTTTCTTAGCAACTGGTTCTTGCTTAGCTTGAGGTTGAGCAGAAACTTGAATTGGTGGCGCAGGCCAAGTGATTTCGCCTTCTTTAACAACAGTGACACCGCGAAGTACCACGTCTTCAAAATCGATATCAATATTGCCGTCTTTTTCTTTGCAAAGAAGTTTTAGGAGATTGACAAGGTTTGTTGCATAAAGCTGAGAAGATTGCGTTGGCAAGCGGCCTACCATGTCGGTGTAACCAACAATTTTAACGCCGTTGTCAGTCATGATAACTTGATCTTTTACTGTGTATTCACAGTTACCGCCGTTCGCAGCCGCCAAGTCTACAATCACGCTACCTGCTTTCATGCTGTCGACCATCTCTTTGGTGATCAGCTTCGGTGCTGGTTTACCTGGAATCAGTGCCGTGGTGATGATGATGTCAACGTCTTTTGCTTGCTCAGCGTATAGCTCAGCTGCTTTCTTGTTGAATTCATCTGACATTTCTTTCGCGTAGCCGTCGCCAGAACCCGAATCTTCTTGATAGTCCACTGTCAGGAATTCAGCGCCCATCGATTCAACTTGCTCTTTTACTTCAGGACGCACGTCAAATGAACGTACTATCGCCCCAAGGCTACCTGCTGCACCGATCGCGGCCAAACCCGCTACACCCGCACCCGCAACGAGAACTTTAGCAGGAGGAACTTTACCCGCTGCTGTAATTTGACCAGTAAAGAAACGGCCAAACTCGTGAGCAGCTTCAACCACTGCACGGTAACCGGCAATATTAGCCATTGAAGAAAGTGCATCTAATGCTTGAGCTCGAGAAATACGAGGAACGGAATCCATCGCCAGAACGTTAATGTTCTTACTTGAAAGCTGATCCATTAACTCTGCGTTTTGTGCAGGCCAAATAAAGCTAATCAGAGTTGCACCATCTTGAAGTAATGCAATTTCGTCGATGCCTTTTTCTTCATCTAAGAGTGGCGCATTTACTTTAAGAATAAGACCTGATGTCCAAACTTCGTCACTAGAAACGACTTTCGCACCTGCAGCTTCATAAGCGGCATCATCGAAACTCGCTAGCACCCCCGCCTGAGATTCGATTGCGACATCAAACCCCAACTTAATTAACTGCTCAACCGATTTTGGTGAGGCAGCTACTCGCGATTCACCCGCGAGTATCTCTCTAGGTACACCGATTTGCAAAACGCATACTCCTTGTATACATATCTATTAATTAGTCCCAAAAAAGAGCCGTGCTCTACTCTAATTCTTTTTTATTTCTTTCTGTTTAACTACACAAGATAAATGCAAATAAAACACCGATGTTTGGGGCCACCTATTTGCACTGTCATATCCTGTTCAACAGCCCTGTTATATTCTTTTTGTATCTAAGGCGTGCCGTGACTGCAAGTGTTTTGTTATATAAACACCAAATTTCATTACATATAACTTTAAGTAATCAAATTTTCTCTATTTGAACTCGATAAATCCCGAAAATATCGCCCTAGATAGGAGGTCCAACCAGATCTTCACTAACTCCTTAATTAACAGTTAATTAAGCATTAAAAAAGAAAGAGCCATCAGCATATATACTAATGGCTCTTATTAAGATGATTCGCATCAAATTACAGTGATTTGTTAATCGAAGATCTTGTCGCCCATTTGATCAATGAACAGTTGTGATTTCTTCAACATCAGCTCGTTGGCATCGTCTTCCGAACCCAACAAGTCTGAACGAATGAATCGATGAGTCATTATCTCCCCATCAATCTCCTTTTCTATTCGACCTGCAATACGAAATTGCCCGCCTTCAGCAACGCTTTCCTGATATATCTGGAAGCCTTTGTATTCCACTGGCTCTACGGTTTTCACTTCGACAGCTTTCTCATTGCCGCCAAACAAACGAGAAAAGAATCCCACAATTCCTCCTTGGGCCAACACAACTTCTATACTTACATAGATACGGTGTTGAGCATTCATGACCTATGTTTACTTAAAAAATTGGCTTTTCGTACCAATCCAGCTCTTTTTGCTCATCATAACGGGTATGGGAAAAAATAACAGGCACATCATTGTTGCGATTTTTGCGTCTGTCGCTTTGGATCATAGCAACAGCGTTCTCAATCGCTAACTCGGCGCTTTGTTTAAGCTGGTTAAGCTGACGTTCAGTGAGTGAAGATAGAAAATCTATATCGTGTCGAATGTATAGGGGTTTAAGTTGTACTAAGGCTAAGCAAGCGATATCAGCCAATTGATTACTGTCAAACTGCGTGTTATATCGGTTTGTACAGAGGATTTGACCGACGAAGGTTTCCATATAGTTATGTACTTCGGAACTGATCTGCATGGTGACTCTCCTTTGTCTGATTTAAAACAAGTATAGTCATACTCAATAGTGGTAATGCGTTGATTGTTTAGCTTTTATGAACGTTGAACTGTTCCTCATAACATGTACTTAACCACTTAGTTAACAACACAGGTGTACTTATTATGGAAAATTGCTAAGATACTGAAAGTATATAATCTACAATGATAATATCAACTTGATGCGTATTTGATCTTTTTATGTATTTAACTAATTTTGTAGGCAATTTTTTCAAATGTCCTCATCCTTAATGACATCATCAGGCTTTAAATTCGTTTTCCCAATAGTGTTGTTGGGATTCGCTATCTCCAGCATGAATAGTATTATTCAGATGACTAAGTCAAACTGGGGAATCGCCGCGAATTTACCTTATATACTGCTGGGTTGTGCACTGCTGCTTTGCTACTCCTTTAAGCAAGGGCGGGAGTCCATGGTTTGCCTCTCAATGCTACTGGCTTACTTTATTATCCAGCAGCGGCTTCAAGTGCCCCTTAGTAGTGGAACGGCGCTGATTGAGTTAACGATGCTAGCAACATTGCTACCGATATCTTTTCTGGCGGTATTTCTATTCAGTAACGACGGCGCAAACTCAAAAGCCATGTTTGTCTATGTTTTGATGTTGGCGATATTTTTATTGTGGTCTTACATTACTCTGAAGTTTCACATTAAAGGTCGGTTTGAGGACTGGACAAATGGTATTTTGTTCATCGTACCCAGCATATCAAAGCTCCCTTTTATTCTCGTCTTATACTGTCTTGGTATCGTCGGCTTTTTGGGCATTTTGGTGTTAAGAACCAATAAAATCATTCATGCCATGACCTACTCCGCGATGGCTTTAGCCTCTGCGACGTTTATCTTTTTCGATGTTCAGTACATATCGAGCACTATGTTTACTTTGGCTGGGCTGCTTATGATTGTGTATTCAACAACCGCTAGCCATCACCTTGCCTTTACAGACAGTTTGACTCTTATCCCTAGCCGCAGGGCGCTTGATCTTGATTTTAAAGATATGGATGGTAAATACACCATCGCGATGTTAGATGTTGATCACTTTAAAAACTTTAATGATACGTACGGGCATGATACCGGCGACAATGTACTTAAACTGGTGGCAACGTTGCTAATGAAAACACGGGGTGGTGCTAAGGCTTATCGTTTTGGTGGTGAAGAGTTCACTATCCTATTTAAAGGTAAATACTCTGAAGATTGTTTAAAGCAATTAGAGGAAGTCCATAAATTAATTGCAAACTATAAAATGGTCCTGCGTGATTCAGCGTCTCGTCCAGACGATAATAAACAAGGGCAATTGAAGCGCGGAAACGCTAAGGTGAAAAGACAGTCGGTATCAATCACGGTGAGTATCGGCGTTGCAGACAGCCGAGACGCTTCGGATCCAGAAGAGGTTCTGTCACTCGCGGATGAAGCGTTGTATCAAGCTAAAGACTCTGGCAGAAATTGTATTAAATGTTTCAGAAGTGAGTTTAGGTCACGTGCTTCCTGATTATACACGACGGGATTTGTGTCCCTAGCTTAAAGAACCGTTCAATTGTTGGCCCCTACCCGCCATTCTATTAAGCTATTAAGGTCATGCGCTTTTAGTGACAACGTCACTCAAACCAGTATTGATGGCTGAGTATATTATTATTTACCAAGGTATGAGTATCACGACCTCGAGATTTTGATGTGTAAAGTGCTCTATCGACCATTTCATACAAATCAGCTTTTTTTTCTTTTCCGGTAGCTTGAAAAGCAAACACACCTTGTGACACCGTCACTCTTTTTGAGATGCTTGAATACTGATGCGGATAGTCAAGGAAAGCAATCACCTCTTGAATACGTTTGGCTTCTTTTTCAGCCATTTGCCCATCTGTCGTACTTAGTAATACGACAAACTCCTCTCCGCCATAACGCCCAACATACTCCCCAGAACGGCAAAAGGTCGCTTTGAGTTGACTTGCAATCGCCTGCAAACATCGATCCCCTTCTATGTGACCATAGTTATCGTTAAACGCCTTAAAAAAATCGACATCTAATAAAATCATCGCCATTGGCATACGACGGCGGCCATGCCACGCAACCATCGACTCAAGCTTTTGGTCAATGTATCTGCGATTATAAAGCTTGGTTAACCCATCTTCGTTCGCCTGTTGGGTTAGAAGTTGATTCACTTTTTCAAGCTGTGCTGTCGCTTGTTTTAACTCACGCCTCATGTGAGCAATACGCTGCATGGCGATGAGCTTGGAATTTAGAACGAGTTTATCAACGGGCTTGATAAGGTAATCATCACCACCTGCTTCTATCGCTTTAGCGATGATCTCAGGCTCTTCATGGCTACTCAGGAAAATGATGGGAATCCAGTCAGTAAAAGCTTCTCTGATAGATAATGAAAGCTCAAAGCCGTTCATTTCCGGCATAGAGATATCGAGCAAGACCAATTCGGGGTCGAAACTCTCATAAATATTTAGTGCTTCTGTACCACTGCCTACTGTTTTAACGATATGCCCTAGTTGTTTCAAACGAATAGCCAATTGCATTCTGTCTAATTGAACATCGTCAACCAGTAGAATGCGCATTGATGTCCCTTTAGGCTGCATAAGGTATTCCACTATCTTATTTTATCTTTCTTAACCATATATCATATTCAACGACTCGTTGCATTGTACTAGGTCTTAAGTGCTATATTTTTGTTTAATTGTCGCGTAATCAAAAGACTATAATGGTAGATATTTGAAACATTTGATATTACTATTCCCGCCTTTTTGTAAAGAGAGACACAGCATGTCAGAAGCAACTAACACCGAAAGCAAAAAAATCGATCTAGAAACCATTTCTCCTGAGCTACGTAAAGTTATTGAATTCGACGAAGTTCCAGAGCAAATGTTCGAAATGGTTACCTCTATCCATGAAGTGTCAGAAGAAGCCGTTCGCGCATCTTGGGACGAAATGCCAGCAAGTGCTCAAAACATTCTGGATAACTTTGAACAGTTCCATGCTCTAGTTTCGGTAGGCCAAGCGTTCGCTGGTATTAACGTAATGGAAGAGTTCCCAACCCTTAATCTGCCAGAAAACATGACAGATCAAGATAAAGAAGAGTACCGAGCACAGCTACTAGACAATGTTCTTCACAACTGTGTGAAAGACATGGTTAAGCAAATGAAAAAAGCTCGTCGTGATCCTCTACTAAAGCGTGAATTCAAAGAAGTGTTTGCTAAGTAAAGCAGGATAACTATGTAAATGAAGGGCTGCATAATGCAGCCCTTTTTAGTGATATAAACAGATTGTTATGTAAGAGGCATCTGTATAGCTCTTTTAGAGCGTCAAATTTATGCATGTGGTGAAAACACAATGTCGCGTTGAGTGACACTCACCCCTTTAACTTGCGCGTAGACTGAATCACCAAGTTTTAAGTTTAGATCATCAAGTGCCCAAGGGGTAATTTTTGCCCACAAGCAGCAACCTTCATCCAGTTGCAAAGATACGGTAATGCTCTGCTTATCCTCTCTGACATTCACCTGTTCTATTGATTGAACAGTCGCAGGCAAAACATTTCGAATCGAAGTTGCAATCGGACGCTCTAGTGCAATAGAGACATCGTTAGCCCGCACTTGAAGTCGAATCGGCGTACCAGGCTCACCCTCAATCTTTTGTACCCAGAGAGAAGCATTTTGGCCAAGCTTTACAGAAGTAAGTGCATATTGATCATGATGAAAGGCGATCTTTCCTTCAAACAAGCTACTGTGTTCGGAGAAAGACTGCCATGGCCTCATTGCGTGAGAAGCCCAGACCTCTTCTAGCTTGCCTGAAGTCACTATACTGCCATTCTCAATAATCGCTAAATTGTGAGCCAACCTAATGATCTCTTGCAAGCTATGTGTCACATACACAATGGGTATGTTTACTTTTTCAGATAGCTCCTCCAAAAACGGCATTACTTCCCGCTTTCTGGGCATATCTAGTGACGCTAATGGTTCATCCATCAACAACAAATCAGGCTTGGACAACAATGCACGTGCTATCGCCACTCGTTGCTTTTCGCCACCAGAGAGCGACGCGGGGAAACGCTTCAGGAGTGGCTTAATAGAGAGAAGCTCAGTCACCGCATCAAAGTACTTAGTATCTTTCTCTTTGACGCCATACATCAAATTCCCTTGGACTGAATAGTGTGGGAATAGACGTGAGTCCTGAAATACATAGCCAATCTTACGCTTGTGAGTCGGTAAGTTTATTGACTTCTCACTATCATACAAAACGTGATCACCAATGGTGACTTTACCTTGTGTCGGAGTCACTAGCCCACTGATTACATTGATTAACGTTGTTTTACCTGCACCAGAACGACCAAATAGCGCACTTATTCCGTGACGTGGTAACTCAAGGTCGATATCAAAATTGCTTTCACCAAGCAATTGTTTAAATTGAACTTTAATGCTCATCGCTTCGCTCCCAATCGACGGGCAGCTTTTCGATTCATCCACTCAGAAGCCATCAATGTCGATAACGCCAGTGCAATTGAAATGATACAAAGGCGTGCCGCTTGCATTTCTGCTCCGGGCGTTTCTATAAAGTTGTACATAGCTAGTGGTATGGTTTGCGTTTCGCCAGGGATATTGGAAACAAAACTAATGGTTGCGCCAAACTCACCTAAGCTACGTGCGAAAGACAACATTGTTCCGGTAATTATCCCGGGGATAGTTAGTGGTAACGTAATCGTCATAAATACTTTTAATGGAGAGGCGCCAAGCGTTGAAGCGGCATGTTCAAGTTTGGGATCGACACTTTCTAGGCTTAAACGAACAGAGCGAACCATAAGTGGCAGTGCGACAACAATACAAGCGACAACCGCTCCTTTCCAATTAAAGCTAAACACCAAGCCGAAATGTTCATAGAGCCAACTACCGATGAACCCCTGCCGTCCAAGGGATAACAGCAACAAATAACCAATAACAACCGGTGGTAAGACCAAAGGCAAATGAATCAGGCTATCTAGGACAGACTTGCCAAAGAAGGTTTTACGAGAAAGTAGCCAAGCCAATAAAACCCCTAAAGGAATAAGCCAAAGTACCGCGAACGCCCCTACTTTTAGACTTAATATTAAGGCTTGGTATTCCAGTTCAGTCACTCTTAATCCTTATTACTGAAACCATATTTGATAAAGACATCTTTGGCTTCATCTGTTTTCAGGTATCTGAAAAACTGCTCTGATACCGTTGAGTCATTAATCATCGCAGCCGGATAGACGATTGCGGAGTGTGTATCGCTCGCGAACTCATCTACAATTGTTACTTTATCTGTCAGTAATGCATCCGTTTTATACACAATGCCTAATGGCGCTTCTCCACGCTCTACCAGTGCTAATGCAAGACGGACGTTTTTGGCGGGAGCTACGCTAAATTGGATGTCTTTCCATACGTCCAGTGTAGTCAGTGATTCTTTGGCGTACATCCCCACAGGCACAGAAGTCGGATTACCTAGCGCAAGACGTCCATCATTCAACGCGGCTTGCCACGCTTTACCATCTGAAAAGTTAAAAGCCTTCGTGTTTGACGGCTTAGGAGCAATCAAAACCAGGCTATTTCCCGCCAAACTAGTGACATTGTCACTTAGGATAACCTTTTCACCCACCAGATAGTCCATCCACTTGGTATTTGCTGAGATGAAAATATCGGCAGGTGCGCCGTTCATGATTTGACGAGCGATAGACGATGAACCACCGTAAACTGGTGTGACAGTTACATCAAATTTATCTGAAAAATTTTCACTAATTTCGTTAATCGCATTGGTCATAGAAGACGCTGCATAAACTTTTATATTCGTTTCTGCATTTGCCGAAAATGCAAAGCTTAATATTACCGTTAGGCAAGCATGTGTTTTCCACGCTCTCATTAATAGATTCCTTTGACAGACGAGCCAGAAAGTGAACTTAAGTTCACAGCGTTAACGCACTATTTAAACAAAAAGTCTAATTTCAGATGTTGTTCTATCGCATCTGCAATACGATTAATCCCAAGCTCTTTAATCTCATCAAAATTTTGTTGCTTAATTTGAGAACCATTTACCCATTCAGTAATAAGAGAGAGCACATCCACTTCATCAAAGAAGCCGTGTAAATAGGTCCCCATAATTTGGCCGCAGTCACTTAACGCGCCATCAAAAGTGCCATTGGAGAGTTCAAGTGGCTGCACTCCAGACACTTCGCTTCGGCCAACATGAATCTCGTAGCCTTTTGCGGTAGCGCGTTTACCATCAAGGTTCACCACGGCTTGTGTCTTTGTCAGTTGCTTGCTACCAGTAAGGACTGTATGAACGTCGAGCAGCCCTAAGCCTTCACTAGTACCCGCTGCACTTTCGACTCCCTCAGGATCATCGATGGTTTTACCTAGCATCTGATAGCCACCACAAATGCCGATGACTTTTCCACCTAGCCGAATATGGCGCAATATATCCTTGTCCCAGCCTTGGCTTCTTAAGTACGCTAAATCGTCTCTGACAGACTTTGTGCCGGGTAGGATCACCAAATCAGCTCTATCGATCTTCTCACCTTTACCCACATAACGTAAGTTAATGTCTGGGTTGAGTCGGAGGACGTCAAAATCGGTATGGTTACTGATGCGGGTTAATACCGGTACCACAACATTGAGCTTTACTTCTGTGTTTAACTCTTGCTGATCAGTGATCGCGTCTTCTGCTTCGAGGTTGAACCCATGGAGATATGGTAATACCCCCAAAACCGGTTTACCTGTTTTTTCTTCAAGCCAGTCTAAGCCTGATTGCAACAAACGAATATCACCCCGGAACCGGTTAATGACAAAACCTTTTACGCGCGCTTGTTCTGATTCTGAAAGTAACGCTAAGGTACCGTATAAGTGAGCAAAAACCCCGCCTCGATCGATATCAGCAACAATAATCACCGGGACATCAGCCGCTTCTGCAAATCCCATATTGGCAATATCCCCTTCTCTCAGGTTGATCTCTGCCGGGCTTCCTGCGCCTTCAATCATAATCGAGTCATACTCTTGGGTAAGACGTGAAAAGGAATCAAGTACAGTATTCATCGCGACTTTTTTGTAATCATGAAAGCCCGCGGCGTCCATATCAGACAATGCTTTGCCTTGCAGAATGATTTGCGCACCCGTATCGCTGTTCGGTTTTATAAGAACTGGGTTCATATGGACACTGGATTCAATGTTGCAAGCTTGTGCCTGAACTTCCTGAGCTCGCCCTATCTCACCACCATCTTTGGTTACTGCGCTGTTTAGCGCCATATTTTGCGGTTTAAAAGGGGCAACTTTAATCCCTCTTCGCGCTAATACACGGCATAAACCTGCCACAAGTACACTTTTTCCGGCATCCGATGTGGTGCCTTGAACCATTAAAGAAGGAATTGCTGATTTCATGAATATTCGCAAGAGAAAAATAGATGAGCAATCATAACGTTATCGCTGCTCGTTACTCAAGCAAATGAACCGAATATCGAAGTGAATAGTCGCGATTATTCCACTTTTCCTGTCAGTACATAGGGTTAGAAATAGTCGTTAGCTGGTTAGAAGAAACGGCATTTGTTAAAACTGACACTATTGTCATTTATGGCCTGATTTTTGCTGTGCTCCCTGTAATTTTAATGATCTTGTCTGGAGTCACCATGCTAAGTAAAGCGCTAAAGGTTACGGCCTTTGGTTTGTGCGCGATACTGCCACTTTCCTCTTATGCCAATAATTTTAACTACAATACGTTGGAAGTCCGTATGGGTACCAGTCCAGCGACCTTTGGTGGCGAGCTTACAAGCTACTTTACTGAGAACACCCACTTCATTGGTCGTGTTGATAGCGAGTTCAGTGGTGATTGGGATGTTGCCGGTGGTATTGGATTTAATGGCCCAGCTGGGCAATTTGCTGATATTTATGGCCAGATGTTACTCCATAATATTAAGCAAAACAGTAGCGATAAAGTGGGCGACCAATGGCACGGAGAAGTCAATATTGGTACTCGAGTCTGGTTTACGCAAAATGTAGAGCTTCACGCTCGTATAGGCCAATTAATGGACAGTGACGATTCCCACACCGTTTACAACTTCGGGGCGCGATTCCATTCTACTCAGCAGTTGTCACTTGGCGCTGATTTCAAAAACAACGGGGTTTATGGGCAGCAACTCGTGATGTCTGCCCGCTTTGGGTTCTGACCTGCCAAAAAAAGCGAGCATAAAAAATAGCCTCCATTGGAGGCCATTTCAGTTTTGGTCGTATTGCTACTTCTTGCTTGGTTTGTCTTGAACGTATTTTTTCGAGACGTCCACAACCGCGATATCTCTGAAGAAGCTTCTTCCCAAAAGCATTGGGAACTTCATATGGCCTCTTTCAGCCAAGGTGAATTCCGTCTTCTCTTTGTAATCTCCAACCTGAATGTAGGCCATTACGACAGCGCGTTTATTTACCTCATCTGATGATGACTGTTTTACCTTAGCCCAACGCTCTACTGGTGCTTTAAATTCTTTACTCGCTTTATCGCCGAGGTCGATTTTAAACTGAACCCAGTCTTTACCATCTCGTTCAAACGGTACGATATCGAGAGCGCTGATTGACGATGTCGTTGCGCCTGTATCTACACGTGCTCTAAACGTTTCATCAATGCCCGGTGCGTAAACCCACTCTTCCGAGCCAAGGATAAGCATACCGTCAGGCGTTTTTTGTACCTTAACTGGCTTTTCTGGTTTTGGCTCAGGTTTCTTCTCTGGCTTTGTTTCCGGCTTTGGTTCTACTTCTGGCTTTGGCTCAACCTCGGGTTTAACTTCTGGTTCTACCTCGACAGGTTGTTCTACTTTAGGCGTTTCTGGCTCAACAGGCTCTGTCGTCGTCTGCGTTGACGTACAAGCAATTAAACTACCACTCATCATAAGCGGTAGAATCAGTTTCCAGTTTTTCATCCACACTCCGAATTAAAGTTGAGAGACTTTATTTATCGCGTCAGCTACGTAAGGAATATGTGTTTCGGTTAGACCTGCGATATTAATTCGGCCGTCACCAACACCATAAATGCCATAATCCTCACGCAAGTGCGCCATTTGCTTTTCAGTAAAGCCTAGCACAGTAAACATGCCTTTGTGACTCTCAATGAAGTCAAATTGATCTGTATTATGGTTATTTCTCAATTCGTTACACAAGCTTTGACGTAGACTAACCAAACGCTGCTGCATTTCACTCAGTTCTTGTTTCCAAACAGAAGTGAGGTTTGCGTCTTGAAGAATCGTTTTGACCAGAGCGGCCCCATGATCTGGCGGCATAGTGTAAGTAGAGCGAGCCAACGTTAATAACTTACCTTTCGCGTTAGTGATGTCTTGAGTATTTTTTCCGACAACAATCGCAGCACCAGTACGCTCGCGATAAAGACCAAAATTCTTTGAGCAGGAAGTCGTGATCAGCATCTCTTCAACGTTATCAGCCATAAAGCGAAGGCCTTTCGCATCTTCTTCCAGGCCGTCACCAAAACCTTGATAGGCGATATCAACAAAAGATGTGAAACCATTCTTCTGAGATAGCTCTGTAATCGCTTGCCAAGCAGCGAAGTCGATATCGGCACCCGTTGGGTTATGGCAACAACCGTGAAGTAACACGACGTCAGAAGGGCCAGCTTTTGACAAATCGTCGATCATTTTAGCGGTATCGACTTGTTTGGTTTCTGGAGAGAAGTAATGGTAGAACCTTACCTTGAGACCCGCAGCTTCCATCACCGGCTTGTGGTTCACGTAACTTGGATTAGAAATCCATACCGTCGTATCTGGCTGCGCAACTTTCATTAAGTCACCCAACATACGCAAGGCACCACTCGCCCCAGGAGTTTGAATTGCCGCAACACGATCCATTGCGGAGGTTCCGGATAACAAAAGATCAACCATGCTTTGGTTAAACTCTTCGCAGCCAGCGAGGCCAACGTAAGCTTTGGATTTTTGAGTTTTTACAACAACGTCTTGCGCCATCTGAATGGCTTTCATGATTGGCGTTTCGCCAGCGCTGTTTTTGTAGACGCCAATACCAAGATCAACCTTGTTTGGACGTTCATCGCTGCGATATGCAACGGATAAAGATAAGATGGGATCTAATACGGGAGTTGGTAGATTAGAAAACATGAAAGTCACAACCCTTTGAAATTCAAGTACGGCCTTCAAGTTAACATTATCATTTGAAATGGCGAAATGATTTTTTACGAGTTTCGTCAAATATAGGACAAAATTCTGTATGCAATGGCACTTTGTGCACTTCGTTGGTTACAAAGAAAGCAAATCACTACTCGATATCTATCTCAAGGCGTCCATTTTGTCTGAACTCTCTCGGTGTCATACCTGACCAGGAGCGAAACCGCGTACTGAAGTTTGCGCTAGTTGGGTAACCGACAATCTCACCGATGTGCTGAATCGGCCATTCGGTGGAGCGCAACAACCTTGCCGCGTATTCCATTCTCATCCGCGTTAAATGCGCCATCGGACTTCGTCCAAATTGCTTTTGAGTCAGGCGATAGAGATGCGCTTCCGAACAAGGGTATAGCGCAGCTAATTGTTCCACGGTCCATTCTTTATGTAATTGCCTTTGGACAAGGTCAAATACACGGCGCAACTTCAGCAGATTACGGGAAACAGATTCAGACTGTGGCATATTTAGCATCAATTCAAGTTGAGCTACGCTGTGAGCGCCTACTGTACAACCATAGTCAATCGGTAAGTTGATGCTACGTAAAAGCGTTTGAATGCACGCGTACATCACTTCTGGAGCAGAAGTCAGTTGGTAACTAATGTCATCGCCTACCATTGACCAATCTGTATGCTGTGAAAGACAAACCCACGCTATCTGCCATGTTTCATCTTCCATACCAAATCCATTTTCAACGCCAGCGGGGATGGTGACCAGAGAGCCAGGCTCCAGTTCATAGCGACATGCTTTACTTTCCAGCCAGCCTTTTCCACGCACAGTATAGAGCAGCATGTGCTTTTTTTGGTTTTTCCTGTACACCGAGAAGAAGTCCCGACACGTTGCGATACCGCATTGAACGATCCCCCGCTCTTCCAAAGCCATAACTCGTGTGTGGTCGATCATTTCCTGATAGGTTTTTTCGGAAATGGAGTAACACTCCTGTTTTTCTTCCATATTTCGATGTCTCACACTGTATTTATCGCGCCTTGGCAACATTAGATTTAACGGCTCATATGAATAGAGAGTTCTGCAAAAGATCTGGATGCCTTTGGAAAATACAACGCGAAAACATGGGGATAAACTACTCGTATTATTCTTAATGGAGAAATGCGATGCTCTTAACAAGTGAGTACATCGACAACGCATTTTGGAAGCGGCTTATTCAACCATCGAAGGATGGAAATGAAATTTACACTAACTAAAAAGGCACATTCGCTATTTACGAATGTGCCTTTTTCATTTGTTATATACGGTCGCGTTTAAAGACTCTTAAAGTGGTGTATGACTTGGTTGGCACTGCCGCGCCATTCTAAATTCAGGTCTTTCTTGTCTTGTTCAAACTTACCATCGATAAGCACATCGATGTATTGGGTCACTTCTCTTTGAGAGTCGTCAAGCTCAGCCAAGGTGTAACCTGTCCAAACCCAAATATCTTTACCGGGACACTCTTCTCTTACTCGCTTAATCAATTTGAGAATATGCGGCACGTTTGCCGGATGCAGCGGATCGCCCCCCGACAAAGATAAGCCTCGGCGCTTGATTCGCGTATCATTGAGATCGGCAATGAGCTGATCTTCTAATTCTTTGGTAAATAAGTGCCCAGAATCCAAACGCCAGGTAGATTGATTATAACAACCGCGACACTGGTGAACACAACCTGAAACAAACAGCGTACAACGCGTACCTGGTCCGTTTACAACATCAATTGGATAGTATTGGTGGTAATTCATCGTGGTGTCTCATTGTGTTTGCGAGAAAAGAAAATCAACCCGCAACAGGTTGATTTTCAGAGTGTCCATTTGAGTATTGATTAAAGGTGTTTTACTCGGCGTTTAACTTCTTCCTGTTTACCGAAGTTAAACGGACGTGCATCAGGGCTGCCAAGGTAGCCACAAACACGGCGTGTTACCGATACTTTTGTTGAGTCATGATTACCACAGCTTGGGCAGGTAAAACCTTTGCTGGTACATTCGAACTCACCAGTGTAACCACACTCGTAACACTCATCGATTGGCGTATTAGTGCCGTAGTAAGGAACACGGGTGTAGCTGTAATCCCACACGTTTTCTAGCGCTTCGACGTTACGCTGCATATTCGGAAATTCACCGTAGCAGATAAAGCCGCCGCTTGAGATTTCTGGGTACGGCATTTCAAAGTCAATCTTATCGTACGGATTTACCTTCTTCTCTACATCTAAGTGGAAGCTGTTGGTGTAGTAACCTTTATCTGTCACCCCTTCGATCACACCGAACTCTTTGGTATCGATACGACAGAAACGACTGCATAAATTTTCACTTGGTGTCGCGTATAAACTGAAGCCATAACCCGTGTCTTCCGCCCACTGATTTACTGCATCTTTAAGGTGTTTGATAACCTCAACCGCTTTTTTACGCAAAACAGCGTCGTCATACACGTGTGCTTCATTGCCAAATAGCGCGTTGATCGTTTCATGAACACCGATGTAGCCCAGTGAAATAGACGCGCGTCCGTTTTTAAAGATCTCCGCAATGGAGTCGTCAGCTTTCAGACGAACACCACATGCTCCTTCCATGTATAGGATCGGTGCAACGCGTGCTTTCACATTTTCCAGGCGCGTAATACGAGTTTCTAACGCTCTGCGCGCCAAACGAAGGCGATCATCCAGTAGCTCGTAGAACTTCTTCTCGCTCCCTTTGGCACGAATCGCAATACGAGGTAGGTTTAAGCTCACAACACCAAGGTTATTACGACCTTCATGGATAAGCTCGCCGTCTTCTTCATAAGTGCCTAAGAAGCTTCTGCAACCCATTGGCGTTTTGAATGAACCAGTCACTTCAACCACTTTGTCATAGTTAAGAATGTCTGGATACATACGTTTAGACGCACACTCAAGAGCAAGCTGTTTGATGTCGTAGTTTGGGTCTTCAGCTTTGTGGTTCAGTCCGTCTTTTATACCAAATACCAGTTTCGGGAACACCGCGGTTTTACGATTTTTACCAAGCCCCGAAATACGGTTTTTTAGAATCGACTTCTGAATCAGACGAGACGCCCAGCTTGTGCCTAAACCGAAGCCAAAAGTAACGAATGGGGTTTGGCCATTTGCGGTATGCAGCGTGTTTACTTCGTATTCAAGCGATTGAAACGCGTCATAACATTCTTTCTCAGTACGCGCTTTTGCAAACTCTTCAGGTTCAGAAATGTTCCACTCTTTGGCAATTTTCAGGTGCTTCTCGTAACTTGTCATTACGTACGGCGCGAGTACTTCATCAATACGGTTAATCGTTGTACCACCGTAAATATGGCTCGCTACTTGTGCAATGATTTGTGCGGTTACCGCGGTTGCTGTCGAAATCGATTTTGGTGTGTCAATTTCCGCATTACCCATTTTAAAGCCGTGTGTCAGCATGCCCTTTAGGTCAATTAGCATACAGTTAAACATCGGGAAGAATGGTGCGTAATCTAAGTCGTGGTAATGAATGTCACCCACTTCGTGCGCCTGTACGACATCGCGAGGTAAAATGTGAGTTTTCGCGTAGTGTTTCGCTACAATCCCCGCAAGTAAATCGCGCTGAGTTGGGATCACTTTACCGTCTTTATTCGCGTTTTCATTAATCAGGTCGAGATTACTTTCTTCAATCAGGCCTTCAATCTCACGAGTAAGTGCGCTCTGTTTCTCACGAGCGATGTCGCGATCATGGCGGTACTCGATGTAAGAACGCGCTAGAGCTTTGTAAGGACCTTGCATGAGTTCATTCTCTACTAAGTCCTGAATCTCATGGATGTGAACTTCATCGTGATCTTTTAGCTGTAACTCGACAGCAAGAGCGACATTGAGAGCATAAATGGCGACATCTTTATCTTTGCTTTCCGCCGCGGCTTCGACTGCTGCTTGAATACGATCCCTGTTGAACGGAGCTCTTGAGCCGTCACGCTTGATTACGATTGGTTTCACTTTCTTCTCCTTACCCCAGCATACTCACAGAGTTATCCACAAACACACTATATGGGGTGATTTTTTATTTTTTCGCCACAATATATTGTGGCGTATTTAACGAGAAGCACCACTCGAAAACATTGATTTCGATCAACAAAAACTGGGTAGCGGATAATAACAAATCGATCTTATTACCAATGCCCTTTATTAAAAAGAAATCAATGAAAATTGCAAAATTGGTACGTAATACACTTGCTTTTTTTAGAGCTCTTATAGGATAAAGGTTACAAAGGGACACACACTAAAACGGGAGTGAAACAAGCCTATATGCGATCACTTTTTGCTATAACCATGTTAGTTTTTTGTTCCGCCTCCTTTGCTCAAAATTCAATCAACCTAACCAGTTGGAATATTGAATGGCTAGCAATCAACGGCGGAAAAGTATCGAGAACCGAGGACGATTTTGTCAGACTCAATCACTATCTGAATAACTTGCGACCTGATGTATTAGCATTTCAAGAAGTCGATAGTGAAGCCGCGATTAAAAAAGTCGTGGGAAATGGCTACGCCATTTATTTCTCCGATAGAGCTCATTCCAGCAACAAACATTTGCAGTTCTCAGACAAAAACCAATACACAGGTTTTGCCGTGCGTAAAGGTATCTCGGTATCGGATCCATCCGACTTTACGATAACTCGAGGCAAGAGCAAGTTACGCTTTGCGAGCTATATTGTCTTAAACCCGAACAAGAGTAATGAAATTCACCTACTTTCTGTTCACCTAAAAGCAGGATGTAGTGGCGCTTACAAAAACAATCGCGAATGCAAGACGCTCAAACAACAAGGCGAAGCACTGGCAAAGTGGATAAAGGCCCGCGAGAAGAGCCAACAGCAATATGCGATATTAGGTGATTTCAACCACAATTTGGCTTATCAAGGAGACTGGTTGTGGTCGACAATGACATCGAATACCAACGCCAGGCTAGCCACGAAAAATACCAAAGCAGAATGTAAGGTTCGTTCGAATCGTAATCCAAATAAAACGCATCAATTCCGATCCGTCATCGACCACATCATTGTGAGTGGGAATCTAACCGCGCAACCAGCAAAACAAGTGGTATTTAAGTCTCAAGATGTTCTGGATTACCATCTAAGTGACCATTGCCCGATAAGCTCGCAAATAAGACTTTCTACAAATTAGCCAGCTTAAAAAACGCCCAGTAGTACACTGGGCGCTCAAGTTATAACACAATTAGAGCTCTCTTGGGTTGAGAATGACGACATCGCCCTGCTTCAATCCAGTCCTTACTCTATCCAACTCCCCCAACTGAATTAAACGAGTTTCAACTTTTCCCCCCTCTTGCAACACCTTCACATAATCCAACTGGCCAACTTGATACACGGCGTCTTTCGGTATTCTTAAAACAACATCGTCCGTCAAGGTCAGAGCAACCTTTGCAAATGTACCTGGGTAAACGGAAGTCGGTGATTCAAAGTGCAATTTGACTGTGTAACTCCGTGAACTCGCATCAGCAGAAGGAGTGACCTCTTTGATCGTTGCCGAAGCCGTCACATCGTAAGAAGGAAACTCGGCTTCAACCTTCTTGTCATAGTTCACGTATGGCATGACTGACTCTGCAAAGTTAACTTCTATTTCGAGAGAGTCAGGATTGTACATAGAAAGCAAAAGTGAACCTGGCGTGGCGGTGTCCCCCTTATTGATCGGTTTCTGAGTGATTAAACCGTCGAATGGCGCAGTAATAATGCTGTAACCAAAAGTAGTTTCTGCTTCGGAGACCGCCGCTTGAAAGCGATTGAAGTTGGCTTGCGCAGTTTGCAATGTACTTTCGGCCTGATCATACTGTGACTGTGGTATCAGTTTTCTGTTTAACAGTGTCTTAACGCGAGCGAACTCTTTACGAGCGGCGTTTAGTTGCGCTTGTGCAGAAGACAACGCCTGCTCGCTCTGACGAACTCTCGCGTCTAAATCATCACTTTCTAAACGCGCTAACACGTCTCCCTGCTTAACGTTATCACCCACTTTAACCAAAACCTCAACGACTGAGGCTGTGAGCCGTGCGGCAATATCAGCTTGCTGATCGGCAACCACGACTCCCGGAAACTCGCGGACAACAGGCTCACTGGTCAATATCATCTCGTGCGTTTGTACTGAACTAGCATCAATCACGTTAGTTTTCGCTGCATGCTCAGTTGGTATCTTTTCGGAGAAAAAACCAGCCATATAGAGAAAAAGAAGCGCGAGCACGATAATTAAAATGATGCCCAGCAATTTGTTATCTAATTTCATTGTTCTTCCTCCACCTGAGGCAATCCATGTCCTTTTGTATTCTGGTATGCGAGGTTATACACAACTGGAACGACGAGAAGCGTAAATACCGTCGAGGCAGCAATACCAAATATGATAGCCCATGCTAGCCCATTAAAAATCGGATCTAGGGTAATAATGATATTACCTAACAGCGTAGTCCCTGCAGTGAGCAATATCGGCCTCATTCGAACCACACCAGACTCAAGTAATGCATCATGTAAGCTACGACCTGCTTCCAGCGATTGCTGAATAAACTCGATAAGCACCAAAGAGTTACGTACAACGATACCTGCTAATGCGATCATCCCTATCATCGCGGTTGCCGTAAACAACGCAGGATTTGGGTAGTTACCAATATCCTTACTCAAGATATTCAATATCCAGAACCCCGGCATGATGCCGATAACGGTAAGAGGAATGGCCAACATGATTATCCCAGACACTGCGGGTAAACCAGTCTGAATCAACATAACAACGAATACACCCAGAAGTGCAGCACCGTATGCGATGCCTAGGTCGCGGAATACATCCACCGTAATTTTCCATTCACCTTCACCACTCCAGACAACATTAATATTCTCAGGTACACTCCAAGCAACGCCAGCACCATTGTTTAAGTAAGTACGATCTTTCCAGTGAACATTTGCATCATTGGCATGATCAGTGTCTTGATCCGCTATCACGTCAGCAATGATCTCCCCAGGCACACGCCCTACGACCTCAGCATACACATACACAACAGGCTTGAGGTTTTTATGGAATATCGGTTTATCCGCTGGGCGCTTAACAAAATGACCAATTTCTGAGAGCTGAACAACGGGTTGAGGAGCATCCACTACTGCGCCGCCCATTTCAACTTTGGCAATGCCCGGTCTGCCACGCACATACAATTGTTCTAATCGGTTTAAATCATCTCTGTCTTCACGACGCAACTGAACTTCAATCGGCAGCGGATTCAACTCCCTTCGGTCAGCAATATGACCAAGAGTTTTAGCATTCGCCGCCGTAATCAATGTGTTATTCACCTCGGCTACTGACACACCTGATAACGCGGCTTTTTCCTGATCGACCACAAACTGCCACGTTTCAAGGTCACCCTGAACACTCGTATCCACCTCTGATACCAATTGTTCTTTGCGCAAGCGATCCGCCACTTTCTCAGCTTGAATCAATAACTCCTCATATGAGGTTGTTTCGTCGCCGTAAACTTCAGCCGTAATGGTCGCGATAACCGGAGGCCCCGGCGGTACCTCTACTAATTGAATGTCAGCATTAAAACGTTTGGCTATCTGCTCTAAATCACTGCGTAACCGAGTAACAATTTCATGTGACTGCATAGAACGATGTTTTTTCGGTGCTAATACTATGCGCAGTTCACCTTGGTATGGCTCGCTACGCATAAAGTAGTGTCGTACCATGCCGTTGAAATCCATTGGTGAAGCCGTCCCTGCAAAACCAGACACACTGGTGACTTCTGGGACCGTCACCAAATAGTCAGAAAAACTGGATAGCGCATTGGAAGTATCTACAAAGCTTGACGTCTCTGGCATGTTTAGCACCAGCTGGAATTCATTTTTGTTGTCGTATGGAAGAAGTTTGAGTGGCACCAAACGTAATGCAGGTAACAACGCAGCGATTACGAACAAAAGTGCGACTAATCCGAGGAAAGCCCACGCTTTTTTACGGCTTTCCAATAACGGAATGAGAACTCCACGGTATAAACGATACATCGTAGACGATTGGATATCGTAATGACCGCTGTCCTGAGCGCCAGTAAGTATTTTTTTTGCCAGCCAAGGCGTGATCATAAAAGCCACAACCGTACTGAACATCACACTAATCGGCACGTTAAACGCGAGAGGTGCCATGTATGGTCCCATCATACCCGTGATAAAAAACATCGGCGTAAACACAATAACAATCGCCACGGTAGACATTAATAACGCGCTACGAATTTCAGCCATGGCGAGCACAATCGCTTTCGTACGGGTTAAATCCTTGCGCTTTAAGTAACGCTCAATGTTGTCGATACTGGCGATAGGATCATCAACGATCAAACCAAGCGCTAAGATCAATGCAAACAGGGTTACCCGGTTTATGGAGTAACCAAAAAGTAAGTCCACCCCCAGTGCGGCACCATAGCTTATCGGAATCGCGATCCCTACAACCAATGCACTTCGCCAGTCAAGAAACAGGCCCACGAAAACCACAACGGTCAGAATGGAAACACCGAGACTAGAAACCAAGTTGTTCACTTTAGCATTCGCGGTTTCACCGTAGTCGCGAATGATGGCGACCTTAACTTGAGGTGGGAACTGCTCAGATTCTAATTGCGCTAATTTATCATTCACTGACTGTGCGACGTGAACCGCATTGGAACCCTTTTGCTTAGCGACCGAGATAAAGACGGCAGGTAAGGCTTGGTCGCTGTTTTTATCTCTATACCAGGTATCGGATGTGGCTTCGCCGGGACCATCATAAATTCTCGCCACATCTTTTAAGTAAACAGGCTTGCCATTCAGCACCGCGATGACGAGGTTACCAACATCCTTTGAGCTGGTAAGAAACTGTCCAGACTCTAACGTGAAATTGCGCCCGTTAACCCGAATATTTTTACCCTGGGTTTTCGCGTTACTGTATCGGATTGCTTGCTCAAGATCGTCAATAGTGACTTTAAAGTTCGCCATTGCGACGGTATCAAGTTCAATCTGAACTTTTCTTGGTTCCCCGCCTATGACTTCGACTTTGTTGGTCGCATCAAGTGATTTGATACCCAAGGTCGCCTGATCTGCGACTCTTCTTAGTTGGTGACGATCGAGCCTCGAAGGGTCGGTTGAGTACAGCGCCGCAACTACGATAGGCACGTCATCGATTTCGACCGGTTTGACTAACCAACTGACTACAGAAGATGGGACTTTATCTTGGTTGGAGTAGAGTTTGTTGTAGAGCTTAACTAAGGCGTCTTCGCGATTTTCACCCACATAAAACCGAACGATAACTTGAGCAGCACCTTCCATCGACGAAGAATAAACGTATTCCACACCATCGATCTGGCTGACAAGCTTCTCTAATGGTTCGGTGATTTGATTTTCGACTTGTGAAGCACTCAAACCCGGCGCGGATACCAACACATCGGCCATTGGTACTACGATCTGAGGATCTTCTTCTTTTGGGGTGAGCCACAACGCCGCAGCCCCGACCATAAAGGCCAGCAGGATCATGATCGGAGGGAAAAAGCTGTTCATTACAGACTGAACAAAGCTTCGCTCTTTATTTCCGGGCATCCTTTTCCCTCCCTTTTTGATCACATAAGTTATGCTTTGGCGGTTTTCATCTTCTCTTCACGAGAGTTGATTACCAATTTCGTAAACATTGAGCCAGCTAGCATTGCAACAAAAAACAAAACAATACTGAAATTACCCAATGCCAAACTTGCCACTGCAGGCCCCGGACAAATACCAGCCAATCCCCAGCCTATGCCGAAGATCGCGGCACCAGACAATAATCGAGTATCGATCTTTGTATTTGATGGGGTACACATTTCTGCACCACTAACTGATTGTTTTCTCGGCTTGATGATTAAAAAGTAGCTTGGCATAAACACTGCCAGTGCGCCGCCCATCACAAAAGCCAAACTTGGATCCCAGTTTCCAGAAATATCTAAAAATCCAACGACTTTCGCAGGATCGATCATCCCAGAAACAGCCATACCCATGCCAAATAACACACCGCTCATAAGTGCAGTAATTCGAAAAATAGTGTTGTTCATGGAATCTCTCTTAAACTAGGTGAAGTCGAACAAAAACGGTCAATCCAGCAACAGCCATAAATACGCATGTTGCAACGATAGAGCGCTTAGACAAACGCCCAATCCCGCAAATGCCATGACCGCTGGTACATCCGTTACCTAGTCTGGTTCCAATGCCCACAAGTAAACCCGCCGCTAATACCAAACCGACAGAAAGATCTGCGGTGCTTGGTACTGCTACGCCGAGTAATAAAACGCTAATAAAGCCACCAACAATCATGCCGACTGCAAATAGAAGTCGCCATGAATAATCCCCTTTCTTCGGTGCCATAATGCCATTCATAATTCCACTGATACCGGCAATTTTACCGTTAACCAACAACAAAACCGTGGCAGAAATTCCCAATAAAATGCCACCAAACAACGATTCCCATGGAATGACGTCTAACATTATTTACCTCTATATATTTTGGAAAAACACTATGATTTATAGACAGTTAGTTACTGCAATGTAGTTAGTTAGCTTAACTACAAAAAACGCCATGCAGTGCTTTAATTAATGACTCAACTCTTGGCTCAGACAACGAGTAAAATACCTGCTGTGATGCCTTACGAGCGGTGATTAAATTGTGTTTACGCAACACGGTTAAGTGTTGTGAAAAGGCGGATTGACTGAGAAATGAGTGTTTTTGCAACTCCCCAACACCAACCTCTCCTTGGGTTAACTGACACAAGACCATCAATCTTTCCGGATGCGCCATCACTTTAAGTAGATCTGCGGCTTCATTTGCGCTGCCTTTCATCGCCGCTATGTCTTTTGCTGTATAGCTCATGACTCACCTCTACATTAACAACTAAATTAGATATTACTAAACAATTATATTTAGTCAATACTAAATTAGATTTTGTGAATTTAGCTAAATTAACATTAGACATATCTAATTTAGGTAATTATAGTAAGATTATTAAAGGATGGCTGTTTCAGTTGAACAGTTCTAAGGAGAAAAGTTATGACGTTAGAAAATGCTGTAAGAGTATTTGCCGGAACCATGGTGTTGGTTTCCGTACTGCTCACCGTATTCGTGCACAGTAACTTCATTTGGTTTACCGTGTTTATTGGCGCTAATCTAATTCAGAGTGCTTATACCGGAATATGCCCTGCCGCTTATTTTTTAAAGAAATTAGGTTTTAGATAACCTAGATGTCGTGAGCTGGCTCTACAATGTAAGTCAGCTCATCCTAATGACCGGAGTTAATAATGACTAAGATTTTAATCGTCGGTGGTGTCGCTGGTGGCGCATCTGCAGCTGCGCGTGCTCGTCGTCTAAGTGAAGATGCAGAAATCATCATGTTCGAAAGAGGAAGTTTCGTCTCGTTTGCAAACTGTGGCTTGCCTTACCACATTGGTGGCGATATCCAAGAACGCAGTAAACTCTTGCTACAAACACCAGAAAGTTTCTTAGCGCGCTTCAACGTTGATGTTCGTGTGATGAACGAAGTGGTATCAATAAACCGTCAAGACAAAACAGTCACAGTAAAGAATCTTCTTGATGGCTCAGAGTACGTAGAATCTTACGATTTCTTGCTACTTAGCCCAGGAGCAGGCCCAATCGTTCCGCCAATTACAGGTATCGATAACCCGCTTACCCACTCACTACGTAATATCCCTGATATGGATCGCATCATTGAAACGATCCAGATGAACAAGCCAGAACACGCCACGGTTGTGGGTGGTGGTTTCATTGGCTTGGAAATGATGGAAGCCTTCCATCAACTAGGTATCAAAACTTCACTAATTGAAATGGCTGACCAAGTCATGACACCTGTTGATCGAGAAATGGCGGGGTTTGCTCACGCAGAAATCCGTGAAAAAGGTATCGACCTTAAATTGGGCGTTGCTCTTGAGTCTGTACAATTTATTCCAAATGAACATGTGGCCAGCGTTGACGCTGGTGAAAGCGAAAAGCACCAACACTTAGAAGGTGAATTGGAGCTCACGCTGAATAACGGTGAAAAACTCACCACCGATATTTTGATTATGGCAATTGGTGTTCGCCCTGAGACCAAATTGGCAAAAGAAGCGGGATTAGAAATCGGCGCTCTTGGTGGTATTTATACCAATGAATACATGCAAACCAGCGATCCTTCAATTTACGCTGTTGGTGATGCAGTTGAAGAAAAAGATTTTGTCACTGGCGAGCAGACACTTGTTCCTCTAGCGGGCCCTGCTAACCGTCAAGGTCGTATGGCAGCCGATAACATGTTAGGCCGTAGAGAGACTTATCAAGGTACACAAGGTACGGCGATTTGTAAGATTTTTGACCTTGCTGTAGCTTCGACTGGTAAGAACGAGAAACAGCTAAAACGTGCGGGAATTGACTACGAAAAAGTCTACGTCCATACAGCGAGCCACGCGAGTTACTACCCTGGTGCAGAAGTCGTTTCATTTAAGATGTTGTTCGATCCAAAATCGGGCAAGATTTTAGGCGCTCAAGCAGTCGGTAAAGACGGTATCGATAAGCGTATCGACGTAATGGCTGTAGCGCAACGTGCGGGTATGACGGTTGAGCAACTTCAACACTTAGAATTGACTTACGCGCCACCTTACGGCAGTGCCAAAGATGTGATTAACCAGGCTGCGTTTGTCGCAAACAACATCATCAAAGGTGACGCGACTGCGATTCATTATGATGAAATCGATAACTTGTCTGAAAATCAAATCCTTCTTGATGTACGTAATCCTGGTGAACTTGAGTCGGTAGGATATCTTGAAGGTGCAATTAACATTCCTGTCGATCAATTACGTCATCGTATGGACGAACTGCCAAAAGACAAAGAGATTGTGATTTACTGTCAAGTTGGGTTACGCGGTAACGTCGCCTATCGTCAGCTGGTCAACAACGGCTTTAGAGCACGTAACCTGATTGGTGGGTATCGCACTTACAAGTTCGCTAAAGCATAACCCCAGAATCTAGTTTAGGAGCACATTATGTGCTCCTTTTGCCCTAATCCACTTAGTTCAACAGAAAATTATCAACTAGCATGGCTTTTCCGATCTGATTTGTACCCCCAGTACTGGACGCAAGGTAAACAACCTTAACCAAGAACTTCCAGGCTACACTTTAAATGTGCTAGCGAGGCTTTTTAATGTTACCGCTAACTCTGCCTGCTCTTTGGCTGTTGAGGCAATCTGAGACGCCCCTGCTGTCAATTCCGTTGATTTATCTTCTACTGCCACAATATTTTTAGCGATGTCTTGAGTTACAACGGATTGCTCTTCAGTTGCGGTAGCAATTTGCTCTGCCATGCTAAAGATATTGCCTACAGAGTCAGTAATGGCTTCAAGTGATATTTCTACATCTTTTGAACTATTTACTGCGGCGCTCGCTTTGGCCTTGCTATCGTCAATCAAACTAAAGGCTATCTCAACATCAGACTGAAGACCTGTAATAAATCCTTCGATTTCAGATGTGGACTGCTGAGTTCGTTGAGCAAGCTTTCTTACCTCATCAGCAACAACCGCAAAACCACGCCCATGCTCTCCTGCGCGAGCGGCCTCAATAGCTGCATTTAAAGCAAGAAGGTTAGTTTGTTCTGAAACTGACTTGATCACATCAATAACAGCATTGATGTTGTTGCTGCTTTCATGTAAGTGAGCGATCTTCCCTGAAAGATTTTCAATTTCAGCCGCCAAGCCCTCTATTGAATGATAGGATGTTTGGACAGTATTCATGCTACCTTTAGCCTGTTGATCAGCCAGCTTGGCTGAATCCGCTGTTTGCTGTGTTTTGTCTGCAACCTCTCTTACTGTTGTAGATAGCTCCTCAATTGCCGTAGCAATCAAACCTATCTGATCTTGCTCTTCTGCAATGGACTTAGCGTTGTACTCACATGTTTGCGAGGTTTCTTCAGCAGCGGAAGCAAGGACCAGGCTTGAGCCTGAAAGGTTATCGATTACGCTTGCGAATCGCTCTAGTGTCGAATTCAAGGATGAGGCAATCATGCCTAGTTCGCTTTCATCGATGTAAGCAGCGCGAG
This sequence comes from Vibrio sp. J1-1, assembly GCF_021728395.1. Taxonomy (GTDB): domain Bacteria; phylum Pseudomonadota; class Gammaproteobacteria; order Enterobacterales; family Vibrionaceae; genus Vibrio. The sequence goes on from NZ_JAKKCM010000011.1 coordinate 40,534, forward strand.
CTGTCAAATCATTATTATCTTTAACGCGAGCCATAATTGAAGTTAAGTCCTTCACTCTTCTCGTTAAATCCTTAATGGTGAAGTAGCTAATAGCGAGAGTAGCCAGTGCAATGAGTAACAGCACCGAAATATTCTTAATCATCGAACTTTGCGCCCCTTGGAGCTTTTGCTCTGTTAGCGCTATTAGTGAAGATGCTAGGTGGTCTTCAATCTTCTTCAATTGACCAATGCGAGCAGTCGCTTGAGAAAACCAATAAACGGAGTCCACATTAAAATCACGGGATTTGGCTTTAGCAATATCTCGCAGCTTATTTACCTCACTGATCGACTTGTGATTTATGTGTTGCTCGTAAAATTGCTTACCCTCATCGCTTACCAGCACACTAAAGTTTGCTAGATAGGTGTTTTGCTCAGTAACCAGTGAGATAAATCTGACCAGCATTCCTTTGCCAAATTCATTCTTGGAAAAGACATTACTTAAAACAGCACGCTCAATGCCCGCTCTCTCTTTACCTTGTAGGAAGCTGTAATATGCTACTGTTTCTTTTGTTATGGCTGCGTCTGTGCTTATTTTTGAAACCAGTTCGGAAACGCTGAGTAGCTTTTTGTTTAGACCTGTGTAATAAGATAAGGCATTTGACAGAGCAATCTCCTGAGTGTCTACTTGACGACGAACTGACTCTACCTGATCAAGATCTCTATTAATGGAGTTATTAAGTGCCTCAATGCTTGTCAGCTCAATATTTGCAGATTGCCAGTACTGACTCAGTAATTCTCGCTTAAGGTTAACCTCTTTTCTTTGACTTGCGAGATTATCCCTAAACTTTTCACCCTTAGAACCAAGATATCCCGCTGTCATGCCACGCTCTTTCTGGACCTCATGCACTAGTTCACTATAAACTACAGAGAGTCTAACAAGCTGATTAAGAGATGCCATCTCATTTGCGGTTGAAATGGCTTGTGAGATAGTTAAATAGCTCAAGAAAACAAAAGCAATGATGGGGAGCGTGAGTAATGCAATTATCTTCCCTTTCAATGATGTGTTTGCCAGATTCATACTCTTTCCTTTTGCTTTTATTAATGGATTTAAGTCAAGGGTAATCTGGCAATAACTCAGATTCACCATAATTACCTTTTTGTGAATAATTTTGAACGGAAACCATGGGTAGCAACAATAACCCCAAAGGGGTAGACCCAATGATGATTGACTTAAATCAGTTATCATCCTTCGAAATTCTTCTTATTGTGACTTCCAATCCAAACCTTCACGGCTTTAAACGGTTACTTTTCGCACTTTCGCTTATAAAACAATCAGATTCTATAATTTCTGAAACAGAGCCCCCTCAACATCCAAATATAACTGACCTAGTAATCAATAAGGTAAGTCATTAAATGGGTTCACACCTTTCTAGAAGAAAGATTAGAGGGGTTACAGGAAAAACCAAGAACTTGACGCCCACTGTATCTCGACAATTCCATGGATTGAGAGCCTCTATGCTAAGGAGTATGCAGAGATTGACAAATTAAGTCAGGAGCTAGTAAATAAAACAAACGGCTGATAGTAATTATCAGCCGTTTTTCTTATCCCGAATTTTGTAGTGCTATGTTTGTTATCTATTCTGTTTCAATAAGCGCAATCTCATCTGATGTGGATTTTTCCAACTTAATCGCTATGAACTTAGAAGTTGGCGTAAAGGTTCTGTCTCCATAGCTATCCAGTGGTACTAATGGGTTAGTTTCTGGATAATATGCGGCAGCCTGACCAGCAGGAACATCATACGCAACCAACGTAAATCCGCTCACTCGGCGCTCAACGCCATCTTCCCATAACGAAATCATGTCCACTTTATCACCCGATTCAAACCCAAGCTTTTTGATGTCCGCTTCATTGATGAACAAGACTTCTCGCATCCCAAAAACACCACGATAGCGGTCATTTAAACCATATAGCGTTGTGTTGTATTGGTCGTGTGATCGCATGGTTTGCAAAATAAGGTCAGGCTTCTGGCCTTTTTCTAACAGTGCTGCACTGATCAACTGTTTAGGCAGTTTACTGTCGCTAAACTGTGCTTTGCCACTCGCCGTATTCCATCTACGCTCAGCGGCAGGGTTCACCAGGTGGAAACCTCCCGGATTTTTAAGCTTATTGTTAAAGTTCGTGAATCCTGGAATCGTGTCTGCGATCAGATCTCTAATTCGATCATAATCTTCTATCACCCAGTTCCAATCAATTGGGTGTGTGCCTAACGTTGCATTCGCAATACCAGCAATAATTGCAGGCTCTGAACGCAGAGCTTTAGAACGAGGTTTCAGCTGACCATAAGAAATGTGCACCATGCTGAAGGTATCTTCAACCGTTACCCCTTGTGGTCCGTTTGCTTGAGTATCAATTTCAGTGCGGCCCAAGCAAGGCAGAATCAATGCATCTTTACCAGTCACTAAATGCGAACGATTGAGCTTAGTCGAAATGTGAACGGTTAGATTACAGTTTCGCATTGCATCGTGAGTACGCTCGGTATCCGGGGTCGCTTGGGCAAAGTTGCCGCCTAAACCAATAAATACTTTCGCTTGCCCATCTTCCATTGCTTTAATAGCTTGAACTGTGTTGTGACCTACACCACGAGGCACTTCGAAATTAAAGCGTCGCTCAATGCTATCGAGAAATAGATCAGATGGCTTTTCATCGATGCCCATAGTACGGTCACCCTGAACGTTACTGTGTCCGCGTACCGGAGATAGCCCCGCTCCCGCCTTACCAACGTTACCTCGTAACATTTGTACATTGGCCACTTCTTTAATTGTTGGCACAGAATGACGATGCTGAGTCAAACCCATAGCCCAACACATGATCACACGCTCAGCGCGCAAATACATACGTGCAACCGTTTCGATTTCGCTTAAATCTAATCCAGATTGCTCAGCGATGTGCTCCCATGAAGTGGCATCTACTTCAGCCAAGTAGTCATCGATGCCAATAGTATGCTGTTCGATGAATTCACGATCGAACACAGCTTTACCATCGGTTTCTAATGCTTCACGCTCCCATTGCAATAGGAACTTAGCCATACCACGGAACACCGCCATGTCCCCACCCAGTGCAGGTCGCAAATAGGCTGTATTCGTAGGCTCCGAGCCATTACTGAGCATTTCTATCGGCATTTGTGGGTTTTGGAAGCGCTCCAACCCACGCTCTTTTAATGGGTTGAAACAGATAACTTGAGCGCCACGTTTCACTGCTTCACGCAATGGCTCCAGCATACGTGGGTGGTTGGTTCCTGGGTTTTGGCCAATAACGAAAATAGCGTCCGCTTCTTCAAAGTCATCAAAGATAACCGTGCCTTTGCCTACACCAATCGTGTCTTTCATTCCCAGCGCGCTAGCTTCGTGACACATATTCGAGCAATCAGGAAAATTATTGGTGCCAAACGCACGAACAAACAATTGGTACAAAAATGCTGCTTCGTTGCTGGCGCGGCCCGATGTGTAAAACTCGGCTTGGTGTGGCGATTCCAGGTCATTGAGGTGTTTTGCCACCAACTGAAATGCGTCGTCCCAAGAAACTGGAACATAGTGATCAGATTCGGCATCGTATCTCATTGGGTGCGTAATACGACCTTGATATTCGAGCCAGTAGTCGGTTTGAGTAGAAAGAGAAGAGACGCTGTGGTTAGCAAAAAATTCCGGATCAACTGAACGATTGGTCGCTTCCCAGTTAACGGCCTTTGCGCCATTTTCGCAAAAGTTCACTTTACCGCTTTCTGGTGACTCACCCCAAGCACAACCAGGGCAATCAAAACCGCCATTTTGGTTGGTTTTCATCATGGTGCGGATATTTTTTACCGCGTTTTCGCTTCCCCACCAGCTTCTAGTCACGGCTTTAAGAGCCCCCCAACCACCAGCTGGACCTTTATATTGTTTTATTCTTTCTTTTTGGCTCACGACTTTACTCCTCGTATATAGGAACAACAGCAAACAGGCTGCCCTAGAAAACAAGCGCGTAAATAGCGGGAGTCATGAAGGGGCGTTTATTCAATCTGGACAAGTAAAGGCTCACTATGTGTAAGATTTTACTTGTCCAGGTTGTATGAGTTCTGGTACCCGTCTGCTGTTTGAGAACGTTTAGACACAATCTTTAATGCTGCGTTTTGATCTGAATCAAAGGTTAAGTCGTTACTTTACATGCGTCCAATTGATATCCCTGACTGCCTGATAAATAAAATCTATCACGATATTGAGACAAGACATTCGTCACATTTTCCATCAACCGAATTTATCAGCTTATACATTTTCTGTGGTATTCAAACTGAGATCTAACGCTCGACTCCGTACTTTCGATGAGATTTGTGATAGACATTATCTATCACTCTATAGATACTTTAAATTTGACCCTAATCAGTATCGGGAATAGCCTTGACTTAGATCAATTTTGAGCATGTTTTAACTCTTGACATTAGAGGAGTAGAAAACAAGCGACTCAAATGTTTATGACGGTAAAAATACATAAATATTGCCTTTTCAAATTGCGCTACTCGTTACTGTGACTCACAAAGCAAGGTTAAGTTAGCCAAGATGGATATCAAACAGCTTAAATACCTAATAGCACTCGAGCAGACCAAACACTTTGGTCAGGCTGCAGCATTGTGTCACATTACTCAGCCGACACTTTCAATGAGAATTAGAAGTTTAGAGGAAGAACTAGACTTAGAATTAATTCAAAGAAGTCAACGTTTTGAGGGGTTCACGGAAGCTGGAGAGCGTATTTTAGCTTGGGCAAAAACCGTATTAGCGGCTCATGATGGGTTACAAGCTGAAGCAGCTAATTGCAGAGGACAACTGGTAGGTTCGCTTAGGCTGGGTATGGTGCCTTTAGCCAGTCAAAACCCGATGCAGCTGATCAAACCACTAGCTGAAGCGTTCCCGGAATTGCAATTTCAGGTCCTGTCGATGACGACAGAGCAGATCATAGACCAGCTCAATCGTAATCAACTCGACTTAGGCATGTGCTACGTCGACCAAGTCAACACAGCATATTTTGACGTTATTGAACTGGATTCAACGAAATTAGGCGTGTTATTTGACGAACGTTATTTTGATTTTGCTGAATCAGAAGTGATGTGGGAGTCACTTAATAGCATCCCCCTTGGCTTACTATCGAAAGGGATGCATTACCGACACTCTATTGATATTAGCTTTATTAGCAAAGGGCTTGTTCCTCAAACCGTCATTGAGAGTAATTCCACGTTTCACCTTGTCCAGGCGGTAACCAGTGGCCTTTGCTGCGCCATTATGCCTAGAAACTGTGGCTTAGAAGAGTTAAACGATAAGCTACGTATTGTACCGATTGAAGAAGCGGCCGTTCATGCACCTTTAGGCTTGCTTAAACGTAAACAAGAGCCTTTTTCTGCACTCACAGATCAGTGCTTTTCTATCGCAAAAAGCATATTTAATTAACTACGAATACGCATCAGTTAAACGAGCGTGAGGTGATTTCATGAGATGTTCTACTCAATCTTATTTTGAACTGTCGGACTTTAATCAGGCCCCGCCTCAGCCAAACGCCTTTAACTATCGTGAAATGACAGATGGCCGTCCTCTGCAGCAGACTTCACTGGCCAGTGAATCCGCGCTCGCGATTAGTTATAACGGGATTAGCCAAGCCGTGATGATGGTGACTCCGGGTCACTTAGAAGATTTTGTTAAAGGGTTCAGTCTTAGCACAGGAATCATCAACGATTTTAAAGAGATTAAAGATATTGAAATCGGCGGTGGCAAAGAATCGCATTACGCGGAAGTAGAAATCAGTAACCGAGCGTTTTGGTCCTTAAAAACACAGCGCAGAAACCTAGCAGGTACAACCGGGTGCGGAATCTGTGGGGTTGAAGCGTTAGAGCAAGCCCTACCTGATCTAGAACCTCTTTCGCCCTCTCTTCCCCCTCGACCGGATGCTTTTGAAGAATTAAGAGAGAACGTCGCTTTACATCAAGATGCCGCGCGTGAGTCCGGCGCTCTTCATGCTGCACTATTCGCTGATTTACAAGGAAATATCGTAGTCTGTCGTGAGGATATTGGTCGTCACAACGCATTAGATAAACTCATTGGTGCTTTGGCTAATAATCACATTGAACCACAAAGCGGCTTTGTAGTCATGACTAGCCGTTGTAGCTTAGAGTTAATCCATAAAGCCGTACGTGCTCGCATCCCTACTCTGGTTTGCTTATCATCGCCAACCGCATTAACCGTGGATTGGGCAAGAAGGAATCATCTTAATCTCATTCACTTGCCAAAACATGGAGCGCCGAGACTTTATAGCCCAGCGCCATAATCAAGGTTCTGTAAGGTTGATACGGTTATCATACACATCTACATAGTAAATCTATCGCTTATAAACGCGGATTAACCGTGGTATTTGTTGCAAAACGTATAATCAACGTTGTAATCAAGGCTGCAATCACTACAATCTCTGGTTCGATTTTTCAGTGAACGTTTGTATGCCCAAGTTAAACCTACATAGTACCGACAAAAACTCCGCTCTTTCTGATTTGGAGACCAGTAGTAAAATCCAATCAGCTCTAGAACCGAAATTTCATAGGTCAGAAAGGCGCCTGTGTTTAAGTGCTGGGTTGTCGGACAGACACTTAGCTCGTCGCTGGCAAGTACTAGAACAATCGACTGACAAAGCGCTCTTGCTTGATCCTTTTACTCAAGAACATTGCGAGTCATATTCAAATAACATTGAGCACTTTATAGGTACAGTAAACGTTCCTGTTGGTGTTGCTGGCCCTCTAAGGGTGAACGGCTTATATGCAGACGATGATTACTTAGTACCACTCGCGACAACTGAAGCCGCCTTGGTCGCGTCTTACAACCGTGGAGCGAACCTGATTACCGCCGCAGGTGGTGCCAGTGCGCTACTGTTAAGTGAAGGTGTCAGTCGTACGCCCGTCTTTGCCTTTAATAACATGGCCGAAGCGGGTCAGTTTGTAAGTTGGGTGACGACCCAGTTTGAGACATTTCGTCAAATCGCCGAATCCACAACCGCACACGGTAAGCTTAAAGACATCAACGTGAACATCGAAGGTAATCATGTGTATTTGGTTTTCGAGTATGTCACTGGTGACGCCTCTGGTCAGAATATGGTGACCATCGCAACTAACAAAGTGTTCCATCATATTTTGGCTTTAAGCCCAATAAAACCCGTTGACGCGTTCCTCGATGGCAATCTCTCTGGCGATAAAAAGCCAAATGCTCATACACTGCGCTCTGTACGCGGTAAGAAAGTGTCTGCAGAGGTGACAATTTCCGCGGAACTGGTCAAGAAGTACCTGCATACCACACCAGAGTCTATGGTTAAGTTCGTTAAAATGAGTACGGTAGGCGGTTTATTGAGTGGCACAATAGGCGTTAATGCCCATTATGCCAATGCACTCGCTGCACTTTATATTGCTTGTGGTCAGGATGCCGCTTGCGTTGCCGAATCTGCGGTAGGTATTACCCGAATGGATGTTGACGCAAAAGGAAATCTATACGCCTGTGTGACTCTACCCAATATTATGGTAGGTACAGTTGGAGGTGGTACCGGATTACCAACACAAAAAGCGTGCCTAGATATTCTTGGATTACACGGAAATGGTAAGGCCAAAGCACTGGCAGAAGTGGTTGCTGCATTATGCCTCGCGGGTGAACTCTCTATTGTTGGCGCATTTTGTGCGGACCATTTCTCCCGTGCTCATCATAAATTGGCAAGAAAGTAGGTGTTACGCTCGCTCAACAGGAGAGCGCCAGCGACAACGCTGTTTTGGAGTATGTCTTTCCCAATATGCGTAACTTTACAGACGTGAATCTTGGCTTTATGCCCTAGTTAAAGAACATAAAAAAGGGAGCAGATTTGCTCCCTTGTTCAATCTTTATGCTTCGTTACGGCGACGCTCGTTACAAAGTCGGATAGCACGTTCAAGTAATTCTAGCGCTGTCTTATCACAATCAGGTAGAGCCGCGTCACTTTCGGCAACTGGCGTTACACGGTCACCCCACTTGAGGACTGCGGCTCCCCAGGTTAAACCTGCGCCGAAAGCAGCAAGAAGCAGGTTATCTCCTGGTTTAACTCGGCCTTGCTCTAACGCCTCACACAATGCGATTGGCACTGTTGCTGCTGATGTGTTGCCATATTTCTGAATATTCACAAACGCTTTTTCTTGTGGGATTCCCGAAAGATCACATAAGGTTTGGATGATTCGAATGTTGGCTTGATGTGGGATCACAACATCAATCTGTTCTGTTGTAAGTTCCGATTCTTTAAGCACATTTTTCGCCGCCAAGCCCATCCCCTTCACAGCGCGTTTAAAGATCTCTTGCCCAACGAAGTTGAAATCCCAGAAGCCGTTATCTTCTGCAAAGCGATCCATGCAAGAACCAAACTTAGGCACAGCAAGTATGTCTCGCCCTTTTGCATCACAACCAATTTTAGATTGTAGCAAGCCTGACTCTTTGTCAGTTCGAGATAAAACAACCGCGCCTGCACCGTCACCAAACAAGACTGCAGTATCACGCTTTGCCCAATCGATGAAAAAAGAAAGCCTTTCAGCACCAATAATAATGGCGTGGCGGTAATTTCCCGACTGAATCAAACGCGTGCCAGTTTCCAGACCGTATACAAAACCTGTACAGGCCGCATTTAAATCAAAAGAGGCGGCGGAACGAATATCTAGGTTTTGCTGAACCTTCGATGCGATGTTGGGGATTAAAGAATCAGGAGAACACGTCGCTACGATAATCAAGTCAACGTCACTCGCTTCAACACCAGCACGAGCTAGTGCATGCTTTGCGGCGACTGTTGCCATGTCAGAAGTATTTACATGACTAATTCGACGGTTTTCGATGCCAGTGCGAGAGCGAATCCACTCATCAGAGGTATCAAGGAATGTACTAAGATCATCGTTAGAAAGTACAGTTGGTGGTACACATTTTCCCCAACCTGTAATTTCAGCGTAGTAATTTGACATCACAGACCTATTTATTGTTGTAATTTAATTAAGTTTCTTGGAACCTAAGTAGGTTCAAATAAAAACTTGCCAGTTCGTAGCAAGTCCAAAGTAAAGAAGAAATTATACGCTTTATGGAGCTGACTGGTAAGTCAAGTTTTCACAAAGTTGTCACAAAGGGAAGAAGTCATGTCATCGTTTAAAACTCGCTGTCCATCTTGTGGCGGTTTAAATCGTGTACCTAACGAGCGTGTTGCGGAAAATGCAACTTGCGGTAAATGTAAAAGCCCCCTTTTAGATGGTGCGCCTATAGAAGGGACAACGGATAACTTTTCCGCTTTATTACAAAGCCCTACACCAGTCGTCGTCGATTTTTGGGCTCCGTGGTGTAACCCATGTGTCGGTTTTGCGCCTGTTTTCTCAGATGTCGCAGAGGAACAGGTAGGAACTGCCCGTTTTGTCAAAATTGACACAGAAGCACAACAACAACTTGCTGCTCAATTTGGCATTCGCAGTATTCCAACCATCATGGTTTTCAAAAATGGACAGCGTGTTGATGTACTCAACGGAGCGCTACCTAAATCTCAGTTCGAACAGTGGTTAAATCAAGCTGTTACTAAGTGACCTATCAAGCCAGCCACCTCTTTTAGCTGGCTTTTTATTCCGTAAAATCACACCTCTTTTTGATAAAAAATATTTGTCGATACGACTCAAATTTATCGTTTTACTTGCAAAATAATTAGCTTCATATTCGCGCCCCATAACTACCCGTAAAACATAAACTAATAGGCGCAAAGCAGTGGAAAACCAAGCCTTCCTTCCAACATCACCACGTGTCACCGTTCCTGTCATCGCATTATCTCTTTATGCGGTGGCTTCTGGCTATTTAATGAGCTTGATACCTTTAATGCTCGGTGAGTACAACATTTCTTCGGACTACGCGAGTTGGTTGGCAAGCGTGTTTTATGGCGGTTTATTAACTGGCGCTATCTTTTTTGAACGTATCGTACGTTCGGTCGGGCACAGAAATGCATTTATTGGTTGCTTGATGGCTTTCTTGCTAACGATTGTTGCGCTGCCTGTATTTACAAATGGCTTAGTGTGGCTAATTGCGCGTTTTATTGCGGGCATTGCTGTTGCCGGTGTTTTTGTGATCGTTGAGTCTTGGCTAATGTCTGGAGACGAAACCTCACGAGCAAAGCGTCTGAGCTTATATATGCTATCACTTTATGGTGGTTCAGCTTTGGGGCAATTCGGTATTGGCGTACTCGGCGTGAGCGGAGGTGTTCCGTTCATCGCGACCACCATGCTAATTTTAATGGCAATATTGGTGCTCAAGTTCGTTGATTGTGAACAGCCAAACAGCCACGAATCAACCGCGTTGTCTTTTAAACAAATTATGAAGCTTAATCATGCGGCAATTATCGGCTGCATCGTGTCTGGGTTAACCCTTGGTGCAATTTACGGCCTGATGCCTGTAGAGTTGATTAATCGTCAAATCAGCCATCAGGAAATTGGAACATTAATGGCATTATTGATTCTAGGTGGTATGGCCGTGCAACCGCTGGTAACGATGTTGAACAAGTACATGAGCCGTACGGTACTAATGGCATTTTTCTGTCTGTTGGGCATGTTTTCTATTGGTATTACGTTTATTTCAACATCAACGGCTGTACTTGCTGCGTCACTTTTCTTATTAGGTGCAGCGACATTCGCTTTATACCCAGTAGCGATTAACCTCGGCTGCGCAGGGCTTGACGAGCGCTTTATTGTTTCAGCGACTCAAGTAATGCTATTTAGCTACAGTATCGGTTCGGTAGCTGGGCCTGTCGTAGCAGACAGCTTCATGGGTCAGGTACACGGGTTGTTAGGCTACTTATTTGCCACTTTGGTCGCGACATGCCTCTACATGTTATTGGCAGCGAGTAAAACAAAACAGCAAATGGCAGCTGGTCTCTGATCAATCATTGCTGAAGCCTGAATACAAAAACGAGAGCAAGCCGCTCTCGTTTTTATTTAATCCGTCGCTTGTAGCGATTCGATGCGTTTGCAGCGGGTTTATCCGGGGCGTCTCGCTTTTCATGAAGCAAATGCCTAATCGCTAATATGGGATGTTTCAGTAGCATTCTTGGCCCAGAATAACGCATCACCAAGCGCATTTGCTCTTTCGGCTCTGGTTTATAACAGTGGATTGGGCATTTATTGCAAGTCGGCTTATTCTCTCCGTAAGGACAGCGGTCAAGGCGCATTTCTGCGTAATCAAGCAAATCACGGCATTCAGTGCAAAGCTCACCTTTCGAACCATGATGAGCCCGACAATATACCTCAACCATCGCTTTGACGGTTTTAAATTCAGTGGCAAGTTTGCCGAGTAAAATATCGCTCATTATATCAGCCAAATTAAAAGTTTATTTACACTCAATAGAAACTAAGATAGTCGCACAGTGGTGAGGTTTTTAATCAGAAACCCATTAAAGTTGTAACTTAGTGGAAAAATCACTATCCTGCCTCGCTAAATTAAAGGACCAGCACCATGAACCGTAAGAAGAAAATCAATCAGATCTTAAAGGCAAAACAGAAAAAACAAAACGCTAAACTGCAAAAGAGCAATAAGCCTCGCTACATTTCAAAGGCAGAGCGTGCCAAAATGGAAGCTGAAGAACAAAACCAAGTGACCGAGTCAGCTGAGCAGAGCGTAAACACACAAGTAAGTGATGAAGAATAAAAGAAGCCGCGCGTAGCGGCTTTTCTATAAAAAAAGAGAAAATATACTAGTTATCAATTAACTGAGTTGATCTTCATCACTTTTTACCGCAATAAGCTTTTTGTTTTCTGCCAACCTAGGGCAATTATCGCAAAGCTTTCGACCTTCACATTTATATACCAGACAGCAACTTTTTCTCACCAACTTCAATGGTTGCGCCACAGATTGCTCATAGAGTGAATGCGCGTTGTTGGTGTCCAAGTCAAGAGCCTGAAGCCAAAGCACGGCATGCTCTCTTATCAAGGTGTTCGTCAATTGCGGAAAGTGCTGCTGTAATCTCACTAATACAGCCAAAATACCATCTGATATTAATTGCTGGGTAAACCCCGGGCGAATTCGAGTCCACTCACTCATTTGATTTTGATAGTAGTCGAAAAGTGCTTTTATCTGAGCGCCCGCAGTGCTTATCAGCGTTTTGTCATCCCCTTGGACAAGGGATTCATCTTGAAATCGATATCCAGTGACAAAACACGGCTTAACAGATTGAGCCATTGCATAAAGGTTCGGTAGCGAATGAAAATGATAGATGGATATCAACGCCACATACACCGGCTGCCAACATAATAAATCCCAAGTTCTCGTCAGCCAATAACCTCTGCCCGCTTCTGGATACGCATCTGAAAGCTGCTGGTATAACTCCTGGATTATTGGGTTAATGTCGTTAGCAGTATGAATCTCGCCTTCGCTTATGCTCCCTAAATCACCATACAGGTAAGGCGTAATAGCATTTGTGGCTTGGAACAGTTGTGGGAAGAATGATTCGGACATGATTATTCAGTTTGATTGTATATAGGCTGTATCTTTATACTCAAACACTAACTCAAATGCAAACCATTCTCTTTATCATCTACACATAAACCATGCGCATTCAATAAAAGTTAGTACCGACAATGCCTATTGAGACATACTTGGTTACGAAAAATCAGGCTAAATCACAACATATATTTAAAGTGCGTCGCATTTTTATGCATTAGCTCGCCAAAATAATAAACACAATGCATACACACCTATAAACGTACATTAACAGATGGAGTCTGTAGCGTGAGTTAATGCTCGTTCTTAAACATTACTTTGTGTCATCTAAGGTAATGTGAACAACATAAAGTACTTTTCCTGAGAATACATAAACAATGGAAGCAATTGTTTTGAATAAGGAAATCTGCTCATGCTGTATCTAGAGTTTCTATTTTTGCTCGTGATGCTATATATAGGCTCACGCTACGGAGGTATCGGCCTTGGGGTCGTTTCTGGTATCGGTCTGGTGATAGAAGTATTCATTTTTAATATGCCGCCGACCTCTCCTCCCGTCACCGTCATGTTAATCATACTAGCAGTGGTTACTTGCGCATCGATCCTAGAAGCCGCAGGTGGTTTGAAATACATGCTTCAAGTTGCAGAGCGCCTACTTCGTAAAAACCCGAAACGCGTGACCTTGATTGCTCCCTTTGTCACTTACACGATGACCTTTTTGCTAGGTACTGGCCATGCCGTGTATTCGATCATGCCGATCATTGGTGACGTCGCACTGAAAAACGGTATTCGTCCCGAGCGCCCAATGGCGGCGGCCTCTGTTGCTTCTCAGATCGCAATTACGGCTTCTCCAATTTCTGCTGCTGTGGTTTACTACTTAGCGCAATTATCTGATATTCAACACGAGATTACCCTACTTTCAATTTTGCTTGTGACGGTACCAGCTACCTTATTTGGTACATTGTTAATGTCACTCTACAGCTTGAAACGTGGTAAAGAGCTAGAAGACGATGAAGAATACCAAAATCGCCTTAAAGATCCGGTATGGCGTGAAAAGATCTTAACCACCACCGCGACATCTTTAGATGAAGTACTTCCGACTAGCGCTCGTAATTCCGTACTCATGTTCATTTCAGCAATCTTGGTTATTGTTGTTATCGCGATGTGGCCTGAAATTCGTACTGTTGTCGATGGTGAAAAGCCAATCAGCATGGCAGTCGTAATCCAAATGATGATGCTCTGCTTCGGCGGTATTATTCTTCTGGCAACGAAAACCGATCCGCGAAAAGTGCCTGATGGTGTCGTTTTCAAATCGGGAATGGTGGCCGCCATTGCAATCTTTGGTATCGCTTGGATGTCTGATACCTATTTCCAATACGCGATGCCGCAATTTAAATCCGGTATTGTTGAAATGGTAACCGACTATCCTTGGACGTTCGCACTAGCGCTATTCATCGTGTCTGTAGTGGTGAACTCGCAAGCCGCAACTGCACGTATGATGTTACCTGTTGGCTTGGGCTTGGGGCTGGATCCTGCCTTGTTGATCGGTTTGATGCCAGCGGTTTACGGGTACTTCTTTATCCCTAACTATCCATCGGATATTGCAACCGTTAACTTTGATACGTCTGGTACGACGAAGATTGGTAAGTGGTATTTCAACCACTCATTTATGGCGGTGGGTTTGATTGGTGTGATTGGTGCTTGCTGCTTAGGTTACGTATTAGGACAAATCATTATCCCATCATAGTTATTCCTATTTGAATGAAGGCGAGTCATTGTACACAAACGTACGCCTGAAATGACTCGCCTTTTTCATGGTTGGAGCTTGATACCCACTTCAGCCATAGTCTCTTCTTTCTTACTGTTTAAAGCAGAAAATTCTCGTCTATTTCAACAAAAGTGTCTGCACAGTCTATAAGCGTTTGAGATGTTAATTTGGGAACACCATAAACGGTAACTTTCTTGCCGTATCGCTGTTGAATACGCTCAACCAGCAAACTAAAGTCACCATCACCGGAAACAAGAATCACGCTATCAACATCAGGCGCAATCTCGATTGCATCTAGAGTAATACCGACGTCCCAATCTCCTTTAGCACTGCCATCACGTCTCTGGATATAAGGCTTTAACATTACCTCAAAACCAACACCTCTGAGAATGTGGTGAAACTGTCGTTGCTTAGGATCATTGCTCGCAATCGCATAAGCCTTAGCGCTGACAACCTCTTTGCCTTGTGTGGCCACATACCAAAACTGGTTGTAATCGAAGTTACTGCGGTAGGCTTCACGACAGGTGTAATACACGTTCTGCACATCAACCAGAATCGCGATCTTTTGTTTACTTTCCAAAGTCATTTCTTTCTATAGATAGTTAGTTTGCTGCCTACCCTAAGCCAGTTTGTAAAAAAGCACAATGAGCCATTTCCACTAAACTTAACGTATAAACGGAAGTGACAGCACAGAAAGGATCAGTAATGAGTAAATCAATCATTTTGATACTGCTTTTAGGCTTGGTATCAACAGCAACCTTTGGCTACCCTTCTTACGCTCAATACTGGCCGCATCGTAGCGTACTTTTCTTCGCGCCAGCGAATGATGCGCGCGTTAAACAGTTCCTACTCGAAACGCTAATGAACGAATGTGAACTTGAAGAGCGTGACGTCGTCACTTTAGTCATTGCCGAAGATGGTTTTACGTTTCCTAAAGGGATAAAAGAGGAACTGGATATATCTGTTTTGTCGAAGAAGTACGGTGTAAAGCAAGGTGAGTACACAGCTATTTTGCTTGGTAAGGATGGATTAGAAAAGTATCGCTGGGGCGCAGAAACCGATTGGCAATTCATCAACGAATTAATTGATGAAATGCCAATGCGTAAACAAGAAATGCAAGCACAGCATAGTCCGTGTAAAATTTAAGCGCTTACCTCTTGAGAAAACCAAGCCAACTTACTATGGAGTTGCGTAACACTTCCAACCACAATCAGCGCAGGACTTTCAGCTTGCGCGGCCAAACTGGATAATTCATTCAATTTACCAACAAAAACACGTTGCTCTGGTCGGGTACCATTTTCAATAATTGCACATGACATGTCTGGCGCTAAACCATGTGTAATGAGCTTGTCCATGATATACCCACTCTGTTTGAGCCCCATATAAAACACTAAGGTATTGTTTGACTGCGCTAATGAATGCCATTCAATCTCCCGACCATCTTTCTGAACATGGCCTGTAATAAATTGAACACTCTGAGCGTGATCGCGATGCGTTAATGGGATACCAGCGTATGCGGTTGCTCCCGCCGCCGCTGTAATACCCGGTACCACTTCATATTTTATTCCGTATTCAGCTAGTTCTTCTAACTCTTCACCACCACGGCCGAAAATAAATGAGTCACCACCTTTTAAGCGAACAACACGTTTACCTTCCTGTGCTTTCTGCACCAAAATCTGGTTAATTTGCTCTTGCGGTACGCAATGAAAATCTAGCTTTTTGCCCACATAGATCATTTCTGCTCGCGCATTAGCTAACGCCAAAATGTCTTTAGACACCAATCGGTCATAGACCACCACATCTGCAGATTGGATCGCTTTCCAACCCTTTACGGTGAGTAAATCCGGGTCGCCAGGTCCTGCGCCAACAAGTGAAACAAAACCGCTGTTTAACGAGGTGTTAATGGTAGTCATAAAATGGCCTATTGAGAAATTTAGGTATAAAGAGTAACACTCTCACTATGCACTTAGGGCTAAAACCACTCTAAGGAGTTATTACTTTTTATCACTAAACGTATAAAATATATTCCGAAAGTTAAGATTAAAGAATGGTCCCCCTCATCGATAAGCGGGACCATAACAAGCGAATTACTTAGCCATTGCAGGCTCTGCTTGTACTTCTGTTTCCGCAGTTAGAGAAGGTGCAGTTTTTGCGTGCGTTAAGTACAGCGGAAGACATGTCATCACTAGACCACCAACAATGTTACCTAAGATGGTTGGGATAAGGTTGAAGTTCAGCCAAGTCGCAACACCAAAGTCAGCACCCAGAATCATACCCAGTGGGAATAGGAACATATTTACTACTGTATGCTCGAACACAAGCGCAAAGAAGATGAAGATTGGAAACCACATCATCGCAACACGGCCAGATACAGAGCGCGCAGTCATATTACCGATCACGCCCAAGCACACCATTAGGTTACAGAAGATGCCGCGCACGAAACACGTGATCCATCCGTCCATTCCCATGTTTTCAAAGCCAAGGCTACGTGCCGTTGATACAGCGATAAATTTTTTCGCCACAGCATTGAGTTCCAATGAGAAGTTACCTGTAAGAGAAATCGCGACTAGGTAAGCTACGATAAGAGAGCCGATAAGATTACCGAGACCAACAAGACCCCAACAACGGAAAATACGACCCCAAGTAATACCCGGGCGGTTAGCAAACTTAGCCAGCGGAGCAAGCCCAAATACGCCAGTGACTAGGTCATAACCCATTACGCTTAAGATGACAAAGCCAACAGGGAAAACCAAAGCGCCTACCACTCCAATACCGGTTTGTACAATGGCCGTAATGGCAACCACAACCGCTAAAGAAAGAATAATACCCGCCATCGTACCGCGTAACAGTAGATCTCGAGTGCTGGTATTGGTTTTTGCTTCACCAACGTTGATCATAGTTTGCACGAACTCAGCTGGTTTAAAGTCTGTAGACATGAACGTGTCCTTATCCAAAAATGAAAGTTAAAAGTTAGAAATTGAATAGAGAAAGACTTCCCAATTACGACTCGCGATTATCGTCGTTATTTGCTAAGTGTTCTTCCAGAAATAACCCTAGAAAACCTTTGCCTATTAAATCTAAGTAATTAGGGGCTGTTGACCCCAGTAAACTCCCTCCTCCGCAGAGGAGGGAGTAACAGCTACGCTTGGATCTCAACCTCTCCGTTGGTAACACGCGTTTTGTACGCTTCCACACTAAAACCTTCGTCTTCCATGCAAACACCCGTTGTTAGATTAAAGCGTTGCTTTTTAAGTGGGCTTGCCACCCAAAGCTCGCCTTGGTGCTGACAAATCAGGCCGCGCGATAACACGTTTGATTGAAAGAACGGGTCTGTATTGCTGATAGCCAATACTTCTTCAGCTTGAGTCGGACGAAATACCGCAACTTGCTGGCCATTAATCAGTGCACAAACACCAGTGCCCGGTACGATATCGTTGATGTGACAGATCTTTTCAAATGACATAATCCACCTTCCCTTATGCTTCAGTCATGGCTACGTGTAGGATGTCGCCTTTCACTTCAGGGTGTTTCTCCGTGAAGGTCGCCGGGCGGTGTTGTTCGCGCTCAGGAATAAACACAACGTTTTCATCGCGTTTATCTGAGTTAATAAAGTGTGCAAAGCGAGTCAGTTGCGATTCGTCATTGATGGTTGCTGTCCACTCACACTCGTACTCATCAACAAGCTTCGCGACGTCGCTTTCCAATTGAGCATTGATACCAAGTTTGTCGTTCACGATCACTTCACGTAGGTAGTCCACCCCACCTTCCATGTTTTCCATCCAAACTGATGTGCGTTGAAGTGGCGCAGCAGTACGGATGTAAAACATCATAAAGCGGTCGATGTACTTAATTAACGTTTCTTTATCCAGATCACTCGCTAACAGATCAGCGTGGCGAGGCTTCATACCGCCATTACCACACACGTACATGTTCCAACCAGCATCTGTTGCGATGATGCCTAGGTCTTTACCTTGCGCTTCAGCACACTCACGAGTACAACCAGACACGCCAAACTTCATCTTGTGCGGAGTACGAATGCCTTTGTAGCGGTTTTCGATGAATGAGCCTAGGCCAACCGAATCTTGAACACCGTAACGACACCACGTTGAACCCACACACGTCTTCGCCATACGAAGTGCTTTTGCGTACGCTTGACCGGTTTCGAAGCCCGCATCGATTAGCTTGCGCCAGATCTCTGGAAGATCATCTTTTTGAGCACCAAACAAACCAATACGTTGAGCGCCCGTCACTTTGGTGTATAAGTTGTACTCTTCTGCGACAGCTGCTAGCGAGCCTAAGGCTTGAGGTGTTACTTCACCGCCAGCCATACGTGGAATCACAGAGTAAGTACCATCTTTTTGAATGTTACCCAGGAAGTTATCGTTGGTATCGTGTAACTTAACCAGTTGTGGTTTAAGAATATGTTCACCCCAGCAAGACGCCAGAATAGAACCGGCAAGTGGCTTACACACTTCACATCCGTAGCCTTTGCCGTACTTCTCTAGTAGCTCATCGAACGTTTTAATTTCTTCAATACGAATAAGGTGGAACAGCTCTTGACGAGAGTACGCAAAGTGTTCACATACGTCGTTCTTCACTTCAATACCAGACTTAGCAAGCTCAGAGTTCAATACTGAAGTCACGAGAGGAATACAACCGCCGCAACCTGTACCCGCGCCTGTTACTGCTTTAATGTCTGCTAGCGTGTGGTTACCGTCAGCAACAGCTTGGGCTATCTTGCCTTTTGTTACGTCGAAACATGAACAGATCACGGCGCTTTCTGGCAGCGCATCCGCACCTAATGCAGGTTTCTCAGCACCTGCGTGTGCAGGGAGGATTAGCGCATCAGGGTGATCTGGCAGGTCGATTTCGTTCAACATAAGCTGCAACAAATCACCGTAGTCAGATGTATCACCGACTAATACTGCACCAAGCAATTTCTTGTTATCTGCAGAGACAATCAGGCGTTTGTATACTTCTTGCTCTTCGTTTTGGTAAACGTAGCTCTTACAGCCTTCAGTGCGGCCATTTGCATCGCCGATTGAGCCTACTTTTACACCCAGCAGTTTAAGTTTCGCAGACATGTCTGCGCCCTGGAATTTACTTTCTGTGTTACCCAATAGGTGATCAACAGCGACGGTTGCCATCTTATAGCCTGGCGCCACAAGACCATAGAACATGCCGTTCCACGAGGCACATTCACCGATTGCGTAAATGTGTTCATCTGACGTTTGGCAGTGATCATTAACTGCAATACCGCCGCGTGTACCCACTTCAAGTTCCATTTGACGAGCGAGTTTGTCTTGCGGGCGAATACCTGCTGAAAAGACAATGAAGTCCGTTTCTAGCTCAGTGCCATCGGCAAAGCGCATCACGTTACGCGCACTGTTACCTTCCGGCGCAATCTCGAGTGTGTTTTTGCTGGTGTGAACATTCACACCCATGCGCTCAATCTTTTGACGAAGTTGATTGCCACCCGCAAGGTCCAGCTGTTCTGCCATTAGCTTTGGAGCGAATTCAACGACGTGAGTTTCCACACCAAGTGCTTTTAACGCACCTGCTGCTTCAAGACCTAGCAGGCCACCACCGATGACCACACCTGATTTGCTATTCTTCGCACACGCTTCGATCGCTTTTAGATCTTCGATAGTACGATAAACAAAGCAATCTTTACTTTCATGGCCTTTGATAGGTGGAACAAAAGGAAATGAGCCAGTCGCTAGAATCAACTTGTCGTATTGAACTTCACGACCTGTATTTGAATAAACAATACGGTTTTCACGGTTAACGTTGATAGCACGTTCGCCTATCAGCATGTTGATGCCGTGTTTCTGGTAGAAGCCTTCTTTTACCAGAGAAAGTTCGTCGGCAGTGTGATGTGAAAAGTAAGAGGAAAGGTGCACACGATCGTATGCGACACGAGGTTCTTCGCAGAAAACGGTGATATCTAGCTCAGAGACATCCGCTTTCTCGACTAAGTCTTCAATGTAACGATGCCCTACCATACCGTTACCGATGACTACTAGCTTCAACTTGCTCATTATAATTCCTAAGGGTTAGGTTTTTATCACTGAGCTCATTGTCATTTGTGTAAGAAAATTAATACATGATGTAAATCAATTACAATTTCAAACTACCCTAAAGGGGTAGATGCCTTTATTTGTCGCGGAGTTTCAACAAAATACCGTAATTTAGAAACATTAAAATGACCATTAAAAACAACATTAAGTATAATTTACTTCATTAGTTTGTACGTCCCTTCACACTTGTAAACCTTTTGATTTCTATATAAAAATCAATCTTATCAATAAAAATCTTTTACTAGCTAATAGGTTGTATAGAGACTAAAATCAGAACTCATGTGCTTAATTCATATGATATAACCCCTATTCGACATATAAAAGCCGTCCCATATTTATGAGACGGTCTTTTGTTTTTTGGAGTCATAAAATGTCAGGAAGCAACCCTATCTATATATCAAATATAGATATCAATAGAATCACAGCGATGCTGGACAAGATGCCAAGTGTCGCAGCTGAACTCGTCAAACTGGAAGAAGAACTTGATAGAGCAATCGTTCTTGAACCAGAAGAAATGCCAGACAACGTGGTTCGCATGAACTCCACCGTAGAATTTAAGTTCTCTGGTGACGAGAAAGTGCTAACTAGAACGCTTGTCTACCCGCAAGATCTGAAAAGCAGTGACGATATTTCGATTTTCGCTCCAGTAGGTAGCGCGTTAATCGGTCTCTCTATCGGGCAAAAACTCGACTGGCCAATGCCAAATAAACAAACGAAAACCATTGAGATAGTCAATGTTACCTATCAATCTGAGCAAAGTGGTGCCCTAACTCGCTAGCCTCAGTTGTCCCGGTGCAAAGGAACGTCAATAACTTTGCACCAGGAGCGCCTCTCCTGCCTGCCCACTTTCCTGAGCCCTTTTAGAGGCATGTTCTAAGCCATTCGCTAATATTTCCTCTTAATTCAATGATACGGAATAGAAAACTTTCACTATGTTTCGTATATTGAATGCATCGATAACCGTCATAGCTGGAACATGGAAGCGTATTTAAAGCGAATAGAGCAATTAGAAAAAGAGAACGAACAACTCAAACGTCAAAATGCTCGCCTGCAAGAAAAGCTGAACGCCGCACTCGACAGCAATGGACTTTGTCTGTGGGAGCAACATATCCCCTCTGGCACATTAACGATATTCAATATGCAGTGGGGCAAAATGTTGGGCTATCAGCCTAACGAACTGACCGCAACGGTCGAAACCTGGAAAAACAACCTTCATCCAGAAGATTACGACCTCGCGGTCGGTGCATTTGAGGATCATCTGGCAGGAAAGACCGACCTTTACCAAGTTGTACACCGCATGATTCATAAAGACGGGACTGACAGCTGGGTTTCCGACAGAGGCCGGATTGTAGAGTACGCAGATGATGGCTCCCCACTTCGCATGATGGGCACCCACATCGACATTACTAATGAAAAACGCTATGAGCAGCAACTGGCAAAACTTGCCAATAGCGATCCGCTTACCGGGCTACTAAACCGAAGTGCCATGGAAAAATGCTTCAAAGAAAATGCGGACCTTTGCCAATCAATTAAACGCTCTCTCATATTTTTCGATGTGGATAATTTTAAAACCGTCAACGACGAACTGGGTCACCACGCGGGTGATAGTTTATTGATTAGTATTTCGAATAGTCTCAAAGAACTCACACCAACTGACGCACAAATTGCTCGGATCGGTGGTGACGAGTTCGTAATCCTATGTAAAGAGTCCTCTAGAAAAGAACTGGGTGAGTTGTGTGATCGACTGTTAACCTGCGTGCCTTCCACCATGCAGTCCATCATAAATCTAGACTCTGAAAACGCACTGAACGTTGGATTAAGTATTGGTGTGTGTATTTTCCAGGCAAGTACGGGTAACTTCGAAGAGATATATCAAAAAGCCGATGCTGCCATGTATGAGATTAAGAAGAATGGCAAGAATGGCGTCGCATTTATCGAGCTCACTTAACTTACTGACAAGTTGAGATAGTCATTACTCGATAATTGCACACCTGCATAAAACAGCAGGTACAAAAAAACCAGTCATAAAGACTGGTTCTAAGAATTTTGGAGGCGCCTCCCGGAGTCGAACCGAGGTCCACGGATTTGCAATCCGCTGCATAGCCACTCTGCCAAGGCGCCTTTTTAGATTTTTTGATGGTGCCCCGGGCCGGACTTGAACCGGCACAGCGCGAACGCCGAGGGATTTTAAATCCCTTGTGTCTACCAATTCCACCACCAGGGCAACGCAATCATGCGATGGTAACACCACCCTCTCAACGACCTTCGCCGTGAGAACGAGGCGTACTTTAACCTATTGAGATTACCCGTCAACAAAAAAGTTATCTTTTTGATTCAAATGGTTAAAATCCGTTCCGCAGAGATTAATAGGTAAACATTTCGCACAATGAATAAACACTAGCCAGGAGTTACATGCTCTTTTTTGTACTCCCCCCATCAGAGTCTAAAGCGCGCTAGGCAAGTCCTTTTCTCAGAGAAGAGTTGGCAAAACTGATTTCTACCTCGAACTCTTTACAAGCCCACTGCATTTAATTGAAGTACAGCGTTTAGCGCCACCATAAATGTCTGCTTTATCGGCATAGAGCGACTTAAGTATCGATCGCTGATCTAAATATGCATTCATAACTTTCATGCAGCCCTCTGTAGTTACAAATGGAAAAGCTCGGCATGCTTCTTAGTGGTTACATTATCCACAATCGCGATACTCCTTCCATTTTCAGGATGAGGCTAAAGGACTCCATGATTTATAGATACTTTATGTTCTGGCTTCGACACCGTTTTGGAGAGTTTTACATGAGGGATAGTATCATACGCCTAGGCTCTTAACGTCTCACGTTTGATGAACAGCCCTTCATTTTTAGCGAGCAGCTCAGTAAGGTACTGAAAATTAAAGTCGTGATATTTGGTTTGTATAACACCCTGAATGTTTCTGACAAACTTCTGAAATTTAAATCACCTTTCTCTGTTGATAAAATGAACAATAGCGAGGTATTATCCACAGCCTTTATTTGATCTATGCCTTATCAGATAACGAATTGAGTACTGGCATCACTATTGAAATATATGTTAATGGGTTTTGTCGAAAATGTCGCATATCATCCGGTCATTGCGTAAAAAAATAATCAATTCATCGATTAGCATGCTTTCAAATTAATCACAGGCTGAAGGATATTTGGTCTTAACTTTTTAATCGTGGATGTAGTATTTAGGTAACTTTTTTACGTATGTTTAATTTCCCAACTCAACCCAAGTCTTTTGCCTCTGGCATTTTTAAATTTTCAGTTACAGCTCTTCTATCATACCCGTTGGCGTTTTCTGCAGCCGCAGAAGAAATAGCCCCGGTGACTGGTGAGCATAATACTCTGGTATTTTTGGTTAACTTTCAGGAAAACCCTAATGAAATGCCGATGACAACTAATGAGGCTCATGATCTCGTTTTTGGTACCATTAACGAATATTATCAAACGGCATCTTATGGTCAGATGTCGCTTGTTGGTGAAGTCGCAGGAGTATTTACTGCACCATTTTCCAACCAATCCTGCCCTAGCGCTGTAGCGGTTGCCGATGCGGTTAATGCCCAGGCTACCGAAGCAGGTATCCCCATCGTTCAATTCGACCATTACCTTTACCTGACAACACATACTGCCTGTGGAACAAATGGTTCCTCTACTATAGGTGGATCTCCTTCAGAAGCGACGATTAATGGTAATTTTGAACCGCGTATTGTAGCACACGAGTTAGGTCATAGTTTTGGCTTACGTCATTCTAAAGCTTTGGAGTGCGATGGCTATAGTATTGGGGAAGACTGTTCGGTCATAGAATACGGTGACAGTTACGATACGATGGGTAACTATGATATGGGGTATTTCAATACTTTTCAGAAAGAACGTTTAGGCTGGATGTCTTCAGCTATATCCCCAGATATTACTGTTGCAGAGCAAGATGGTTTATATACTATTGGCGCATATGAAGAGAATGCAGGTCTGCCAGTAGCCTTAAAAATCCCTCGCGGTGTTGACCCTGATACTGGCGAAATGCGTTGGTTCTATATTGAGTATCGTCAGTCATTGGCACATGACAACTTTTTGGAAAGTCGGTCATACACTTTTTGGCGCGAAGATGTGACAGATGGCATTGTCGTTCGTATTGCAACAGATGGTAACGGGAAGAGCAGTCGCCTTCTTCATATGAAGCCTAACTCGTATTTTAAGCAGGTGTTAGGTTCTAATGATTGGGAAGATCCTTCTCTTCCTGCGGGGGAAAGCTTTACAGACCCTGAGACTGGTATCACCATAGACTTTATTTCTGCCGATGGCGTAAAGGCTGATATTAGTGTTCAATTCGGAAGCTCGCAGCCAACTTTACCAATTGATCAGTGTCAGTTAGTGGTTCCGTCAATAACCGTATCTGCTGTGTCTGAACAGACATCTCTGCCAGGAGAGGCATTACAATATCTTGTTCAGGTGACTAACAATAATTCTATCGAGTGTGATTCAGCCAGTTACCAAATCCAGGCTGCTGTAGATGCAGGCTGGCAGGCTGATGTTGCTGCCTTAAGCTTGTCTGCTGGTCAATCTGATGAGTTATTGATCAGTATTACTTCTGCGTCAGACAGCGTAGCCGGAATTTATTCAATACCAGTGACAGCAACGATGGAATCAGACTCTGAATACAGTGCAACAGATGAAGTTGTGTATCAGATAGAAGAGCAAGTTGTGTCTGAACCACTGATAACGGCTAGTGATGATGTCGTGACAATAACAACCAAAGAAGCGGTTACGATTGATGTACTGGGCAACGATACACTGAGTGACAACACAACCGTGTTAGGAGTATCTGCTCCGAAATGGGGAAGTGCTGAAATATTGAATGATGGTAGTGTGCTTTATACTCCGGGTAAAAAATTCCGAAGCAGCGATAGTTTTACCTACACAATTTCTGATGGGAGCAGCAACTCAACAGCCACTGTTGAAATAAACCTAGAATCAATAAAAACCACTGGTAAACCCCCTAAAAATTAACGGACTTATAATGAAAAATAAGCCCGGCATTTTTTCTGTCGGGCTTATTAGCGAGTGTAGATTATATGTTATTAATCAGTGCCACAATCAGGGCACTCATCTTCACAGATAGAACAGTCTGCAGTATCTTGTACAGTATCGGTTACATCTGGTTTAACTTTCAGGTGACCTTTAGCAGTAACTGTGTCTCTGAAGCCATTTGTTGCAACAGTATCAAAATCATCAGGGGTATAGCTACCGTAGTACGATACACATTCACCTACAGCTTCATCACCAGCAGGAGCTAATTCTAAATCGATGCCGCTGTTAGGAAATGCAGTCTGCATATCTGCATCTTTATAAATAGTGTCTGTTTTGTCATCAAATATCGTATCCAAAACCATGGTCAATGTCTTATGCGTATTACAGACTTGCCCTGAGAAGCCTACCCCAATCGCAATAACACCTGAGTTCTCATAGTTAGGTATAAATTTACTAGTACAGTCTTTATTTACTGATAGTGATGCGTTGAGATCAGCTCCTTGACAGTCATCTGTTGCCATATCGGTGACAGTTTTTTCTGCGCCGTCAGTATCAACAGGGGCTGCCATGACAATAACGGTATTATCAAGGCCATATGCAGTTGATTCAATAGTGCCTGAATATGAGACCTCTGCACCAGGAAGCAGAATATCAGCGACAGCAATTGGTACGTAGTTATCGGTTTCGTCGATTTGATCTTGTTTATAAACAGGATCTTCAGTATCAATAACAACGACATTATATAAAGTACCTACACCGTCATTGATTACTTTACCGCTGAAGTCATATTCATAACCCGTTTCGGTATCATTTACCCGACCTTGTGAACATTCTTTGGTGACATCAATACTACATAGTTCAAAGGAATCCATAGCAAAGTCTTTCAACTGTGCAGTAATACTACTTGATGCACGGGTTTCAGCAGCAAAAGCACTGAAGCAGGCTTTAGTATCCAGAACCTGAGTCAGGTTAATACCGCCTTCAAAGAAAGACTCGATTGGGAAACCATCAATTGGATCGACAACAGTATTAGTTGACGCACACAATAACTGATTAGATCCCGGATTACATAGAGCATTTTCTTGTTTTTTGAGTCGTAGATTTTCGGCTACACAGTCATCTTCTCCACCTTTTTTGTCTATAAATTGTTTCGTACAAGTATCATCCCATTCCAGTACTAATATTTCTGGACCGAGGTTAGCAGATTGCAGATAATTGACCTGGATGAGAACATCCCCATTCATATGTTCTCCTTCGAAAGAGCCGTCTGCATTAGTTGAAACATCATCCTGATAGAACCAGAAACCCATGAACGCGTCACCGTTAGTACCTTCCCTAAGTGCTGCGAAATTAATGATTAAGTCTCCAGATTCTTCATAAGCAGCGGCATAGGCGTGCAGGATATTACCTTTATCCAGAATACTACCGTTCACCCAGCTTAAATCTGGAATATCAAAGGTATTTTTTTTACCCCCACCATAAACGTCATCTGGCAAATCAGTATCATCTATATTGGTATACACTTTTGCATCGCCGTCTAGAGGAGGGGTGCCCCAGTCGTCACCTGCGACTTCACTATCATCCCAAAAGTTAGCGCTTGCTTCTAACTCAAAAATACCATCGGATGGTGTAGCTATAGCACCAACCGCCGTAAATAAGCTTATACAGAACACCAATGTGGCGTTGAGTAAAGTTTTCCATGTATATCTTGTTGCAAAATCCATCTTAACTCCTCATCTGCATCAGGCAGAAGACATTTGGGATCAGGTTGCAACGGCACCCAATTACCCCGTGATTAGAACCCTTGCAAACATCGCTATGCATTTTCAACACAGCTAACAAAGCACCAAGGACAAAGCACGAAGTGAGCCAAGATTTATGTTATTGAAAAAGTTAATAATTTATTAGTAAAAAAGCCCAAATTGTGTACCAAATAAAGCACAAGTGTTACACAGTGTTACACTTGTAAATGCAAACGATTGAAAATCCTTAACTTCTACTATTTATAATATTTACAGGTGTGGACACTTACTGATACGACTGCTTGAAGTTACTGAATTTTGGCGACTTATAATGATATAGATGAGGAATGCGATAATTTATAGTAGAAGGCATTTAAAATATGTTTAGTAAAATATCGACTACTGAATAGGTTGGCATGGTATTCTCGGATGAGAATGCATTAATTTACTGAGTGCACTCTAGTTTTCTATCCATCAACTCAATATGACTATATTGCCAAGTATGGATGAAGGCTGACTTCAGGTTCGCGATTACTGTTAGAGAATCATTTTCACATTTAGTGTCAACGCACTCAGAATAGATAAAATATAGTTAGATTCATCATTATGTTTTTATAAAGTTTATTTTATTTGACTTGCTCCCCTTTGTCGATTCTTTGGGAGCCAGACTGTATGATCAAGTAACCGGAATCAAATAGCCTATTTACTAGCATCTACATATAAATCAATATGATACTATTCCTGTACCATAAATAAGACTCCGTTCGATTTCTTTTAAGGTAAGTTTTAAGTTTTTATCTTCACTAAAACCATATTGCTTAAAACCACTACAACTCAGAGTTTATTTCGAAAAATTAGATTGACCCATTAGCTATTTGGTTTGAGTTTTACTTGCTAGTCGCTTGATTCAGCTCAATATTATCGTCGATTGCGAGAACAACACAAGGTATTAGTATTATATTAATTATAGAGATTGAAGATTTTAAAGTAGAAAGAATAAAAGCGTTTATATACCTAAATTATTCATCGTTTATTAATCTTTTTATGTTATATAGGGAAGAACCGTTATGACATTACGCAATAAAGAACTTACTCTGTTAATCATCGCGTGCTTGGTGTTTCTCGTTTGTATCACACTTGGAAAATAAACATGATGCATAACACAATCGAGAGCACTTAATTGTCCTTACCTTCTTAAATGCCCTTTATTAGGCAGACCGCCCCTGAGAAGATACTCTATCTAAGGTTACACCTGTACCATTGCCAATGGTATGCATCATAGAAAGTAATGATCAATACACTTGCGATTAATATGGCAAATAAACATCATGCTGTGCTAATGTAGCGACTTTTGATTGCTCGCCTCCAGCCCACGATTACTTCAATAAACATGACGAAACTGCAAAAACGGACATTCTTACCCACTAGGTCATTGATGCACACGATAACTTGGCTGTTGTGTGTCATGGTGGTTTCTGTGTTCGGTTGTCTTGTATTTTTTTTGAATTCATTAGATGACCTTGCAGCCGATGAATTAGCTCAAAGAGTTCACTTAACGATAAAGCTTGAGCAGCGCACAGCAAGGGACTCGCTCGAAGAGTATTCATTCTGGGACGAGGCATACCAAAAAATAGAGATCGAGCGTGACTTAGATTGGGTTGCAGCTAACTCTGGTGATTACCTCATGGATAAGTACGACTTTGATTTCAGTGTCGCAGTTACTCGCGGAGATCAAGAAGTCTACCTAATTAAAAGCGTCGATGCTCAAACCATCAACTATAACGATTTAAAACAGCCACTTCTTGAGCTGATGGCTGTCTCCGAGCAACTGAATACCGAGAAGAAGCTCACCAATGGCGTGTTCCGTATTGACCAAGATGTATATCACATCGTTGGTGGACCTTTTATCAGTGAGCAGGATCAACAACCACGCAAAGGGACATACCTAGCGTTGGGAAAACGTATTGATACCGACTATCTCAGTAAACTTGAAAACGATTATCAACTATTCGGCCTCAATCTGGTTGACACCCCCAATGGGCTAACAAGTTTCATGACGCTCTACTCCCCTTCCGGTAGTGTCGTTGGCAGCCTGTCTTGGCAGCCTCGCGTTCCAAGTAAAGCGATCATCCCGACAATCACGCTCATAACGATCTTGTTTGCCTTCCTTATTACGGCGGTGACTATGTATATCTTGAAAAAAGAGCAAGTCAGCCGCGAAGAATATGAGGGTCAGTTGTTTGAGGAAGCAACGACAGACTCTTTAACAAAAGTTAAGAACCGACGCTATTTTATGATGATGGGTGTCAACGAATTTAATACCTGCCGCCTACTAGCAGAAAAACAACTTTCCGTTTTGGTTTTGGACCTCGACTATTTTAAAAACATCAATGACCAGTTTGGACATAGTGTCGGTGATAAAGCGTTGACACATTTTACTCAAGTGTGCCGTACTGGATTGAGAAAGGCAGATATCTTGGGGCGAATAGGTGGCGAAGAATTTGCCGTTCTTTTGCCTTTGACCGATGCTAAGAAGGCGCAAGAAGTTGCGAACAGAATTCGAGCATTGATCGAAAAAAGCCCCTGTGTTTCTCATGGTAAACTGATCAATTTAACCGTTAGTATTGGCATCGCATCGTTTAATCAGCAAGACAACTTTGAAGCGTTGCTTGAAGAAGCTGACAAAGCGTTGTACAACGCTAAACATCAGGGTAGAAACCAAGTCATCATTTATCATGACTATATGCAAGAGTTAGGGTAAAACACGAGCAAAGTTAATCGGAAAGCTTTTCGGCTAGTTGGCCTTCCCACTCTCGAAGAATTGAGTATTTAGGTATACCATTAAACATCTAAAGCGTCTGCGTTTGGGAGTTTCTGACTATGTCTAAAAAGCCACCGTCTCGTTTGCCGTTGTATTTTGATTCTGACATTAACTTTATCCTTCCTAATTTTCTTATCAGCGAGTTTGTCTATGCAAGATCCTTAGAAAAAGAGGTCATCCTTGGTCGAGATCCCGAGTTTAACCATCAATACCGTGTCACTTTGAGACGCATGCGCTCACTAAGCCTTTTGTTAAAAGAACTCTTACCTTCATTTGAACGAAAGCTCCTCAAACCAAACTTGAAATTGGTGATGAAAAAAACCAATTTGCTGCGCGATCTGGATGTATTCGTCATGGATAAAGCACGTTATTTATCCATGCTCCCTGACCATAAGGCATCGTTAGAACGTATTTTTTCCACGATAGAGGACCACCAGATCAAAGAGCATCAGCACGTGGCTGATTGGTTGAAAAGCAGACCATACCTTAGCACGTCAATTTTGATTGAAAATAGCCTCCACCGTGCTCTACAAAGCGAACATCAATCCGAGCCCGTTAATCCACTAAGTTTTGCAAACAATAAGATTGTGACCCAGTTTCGCCAAGTGAGTAAGTCAATCAACAAGATTTCTGACACGAGTGAGGACAACGATATTCACGCATTGAGAATTAAATGCAAATCGCTACGCTATCTTCTTGAATGCTTTTCTGCGCTCTATTCGAAAGATCAGCACAAAGATAATGTTAAACACCTCAAGTTGCTGCAAGATAAGCTCGGAGAATTTAACGATACCTCCACACAAATCACTTTTTTCTCTCATCTGCGAAAGACTTCGACCAAACACAAAGCAGATCGAAAAGCATTGAAAGCGCTGATTAAAGAAATAAAAAGCCAACATAATCAATCTCGTCAGGCCCTCGTGAGTCATATACAGCAGTTCAATCAATTCATTAAGGAATCATCCGCTTTGGATCTTTATCGCGTTTAACCAATCTAACGTCCTGCGGAGTTTGAGTCTCTATCTATAGACATGGCTTTTTCACGTATTCTTCATAATCTCGCTCTAAAGTGTTGTCTTGGGCAAGACTAAGTAAGATAACGTGAAACCATTAAAACGATACCAATACGAACGTTACGCCGTGTTATGTAATCTGGCGTATCCTCGCGTCTTTAAGCAAACTCGTTACGGATTCGATCCCAACGGTCAGAGAGTCATTAAAAACGAACACGGCAAAATTATGATTCGTGTCCTCTGGAGTAAAGAACGAGAAGAGGTCGTTGTGGTCATTAAAGGTTCTCATAGCCTTTCTGATTGGTTACTAAACTTTGCAATGTGGACCAGAAGTTGTCGTCGATTAGGTCTTAACTATCGTATTCACGCTGGCTTTTACCACTTACTCTTCCAGGAAAGTATGCCAAGCAGAAATGAGGACAACTTAGGCTTAAGTGTCATCGAACGCCTTGAAGACACCATCGTCCCTCTTATTTTACAAGGTAAACGCATTACCATTACCGGGCACTCTTCTGGCGGCGCTATTGGTAGCGTCTTTGCCGATTATATAGAGAGCAAGTACCCGAAAAGCATTAAGCGTGTTGTCACATTTGGCCAACCGGCTATTGGTGATTGGACATTTAAAAAACGGTATCAATTAGGACATAAAACCTATCGTATCTGTTGTGATATCGACATAGTGACTTTCATGCCACCTGTACCCTTTCTCTACTGGCACGTCGGTAAAATGCTGTGGTTATATAATGGTAGGATTTATGAGAACACTCCGACGATGATCCGCTTAGGGCGTTCGTTGATCAGTTGGTTATTACGCCCGTTCTCTTATCACTTGATGAGCAAGTATATTCGCAATAAAGACTTTTTTGATGAAAGGTAGCAATACGTACAACCAACAAACTCGGGCAGAGATTACTATCCAACATCTTATTTTTAAGCGGTTGTCGAAGGAAGACGACCTGCTTTAGTGCCTGTCATTAGGGGCTGAAGAAATAGATTGAACAAAATACCTGCGATAAATAAGGTAATCACAATACTCGCACCGCTTGGTAAATCGTAATAAGCGGACACGACAACCCCCGCTAAAATCCCTACGATTCCAATGCTGATACTGGCAACGAAAAATCGAATTCCCTTCAATGAAGCGGCGCACAGAGCTGGAATCACCAATAAGGCAAACTCCAAGTAAATCCCGGTCAGCTTCACCGTGATCGGCATTAAGAGGGCAAAAATAGGATAAAAACCACCGCCCAGCATGAATTCAGGTTTAAGCCAGACCAAAATTAACATAGCAGCAGTTATCAGCGCTAATGGCCAAACATCATTCCATGTTGACCAAAGTAACTGTCCGTTCAGGATGCCTTTAATAAAGTCAGCACCATGCGGGTCTTTACTCACCAGTAAAATGGCAAGTGATGCCGACACCACGAACAAGCTACCAATCATTGGTTCTAATTGCTCTCGGTAACGTTTTTCCATCAAAGCAATCAAGCCACATAGCAACAAGGACATCACCCAAGGCCCAACCATTTCTCCAAAAAACGAATCAGAGAATAACGTGTATTGGCTTAACCAATAGTGACTTAAGGCCGCACCTAATGCGGCCACTTGTGCCACAGCCAAGTCGATGAAAATGATCTGCCTTTTGAGCACGTGCTGGCCAAGTACCACGTTACCAACCAAAGCAATCAAGCCACATAAAACAACGGGCAGTAGCCACTCATAATCCGCCATTTGTTAGAACTTCTCAGGAACAGCGGTATCTAAGACATCAAGCAAATTGTCAACCACTTGGTCATACATTACGTCAAGGCTCTGTCCATCAGTCACCGTAAACGGCAGTTCAATAACAGGCTTACCCGTATGTTGCTGTAGCCAATCGACTGGACGTTGATCTTGATGAGGCGAGTAAACAATCGCATCGAAGGTACCCGCATCCAACTTGGTTATAGATTGTAGATGTGATGTGGTAGGTGAAATGCCTGGTTTAGGCTCAAGGTCTGCGATTTGCTGTATTCCTAACCACTCGTACAAATAACGATAAGTTTCGTGATACCCCACAACTCGCTTACCTTGCAAAGGTGCAGCTTTTTCATTCCACTCATTGAGTTTTTTACGCCAAAGCGCGCGGAATTTAATGCCGTTGAACTGGTAACTATGAGCGTTGTCTGGATCAACGATTTTCAAGCGCTCTGTTACCGCATGTGATAGTGGGATCATATAATTAGCCGCAAATTGCACATGCGGATTTCCGTGTGCGTGTATATCACCCATGCTGCGGTCGACATGATCATGAGTGTCTAACATACCAACGAAATCGGACGCATAAATCATGCTCGGCGCACCATTTTGTACTGCAACGTTACTGCTGCGAGTTTGCAACATTGGTAGCCAGCCCACTTCCAATTCAGCCCCTGAACACATTGCTATATCCGCTTGACGCATCTTAGCAATCAAAGATGGTCTCGCTTGTACGTAATGCGGGTCTTGTTTCGCTGTGGTCGCGGAATATATCATCGCATCTGGCGCATGACTTTCCAGGAACGCTTTCCACTCAGGCTCGCAAACAAAAATATTCAGTGCCATAGCGGGTGAAGCAATGACAGCAGCACCCGCCGCCATCATTGCTAAACAATGCTTAGTAAAAATCAGCTTAGAACGCATGAGCACCGTGCGCTCCGAATGTCATGACGTATTGCACAGTGAATACATTGTCTGTTTCGCTGTTTTGATTCTCAACCCGAGAGTATTGGGCACGGACAGTACCGAAATGAGAAGAATCCCAAGCTATCATTGCGTCGAATTCTTTGTCTTCAAGTGCCGTGAAGTGCATGTGATCCCCATGGGCATGACCATCATAACTTTCAGCTTCTCCGTAACGCACACCCGCCGACCAGTTTGGGTTGAAGCGGTAAACACCCGATATGTAATAAGCACTTAGGTCATCTGGAGATTCAGCATCATCTTTATATTTACTGTCGACTATTCCGTCCAGCAACATATATTCAGCCGCTAGAGTAAAGTTGCGGTACTTGTAGTTACCATCCGGAGCCCATTTCCACACAAGGTCAGCACCGTAGAGATTAGAACCGGTTACGACTGCGCCATGGCTATGATCGTGATCGTGTTCTTCTTCAGCGCCGTGATCATAGTCTTCGAACTCTTTTACTTTGCCGTTTTCATTGCGTAAATAGCTCAAGCCAAACTGCCAGCTTGATGATTCAGAAAAGTCATTACCCAGCTTTAACGTCGTGGTATATACGCCCACTTCTGAACCATCTTCAACTGAAGACATCTTGTCGCCACTCAGTGCTTCTACAGCAAGTTTTACATATAGATCGGTTGGCAACACGATGTTGGTACGTATGCCGTCATCGTAGTAATGCGAACCCAAGAAAGTGCGGTAAGCAATTGGTCGCTCTACGAAGCTGTCACTATGCATGTGTTGGTTGTTTAGGTAACCGAAATCAGACAGGAATCGACCAGCACGTACATTCAAGCCGTATGGCAGGGCCAAAGTTTCAATGAATGCTTCTTCTAGTAACAGTTCAGTTTCATCACTATGACTTTCAAGAACCACCGTTAATGCACCATAAAACTTGTCATCAATATTTGCCGACAAGTTTAGCTCAGTATGCCCGAGGCCAAAACCTTCTTCTCGCTCAGAATTGTTGCGCTCACCGTCTTGATAGTATCCATCCAGTATCACGCCAATCTGAGGATTCGAAAGCGTATCGGCAAAAACCGGGGAGATAAACAAACTACCAACCGCCAAAGAGACCAACTTCTTATTCACTACATTATTCCCTGTATTGTTATGTTATAACATCATTCAATTCGAATGGATGTTATAACATAACAAACAAAGAAAAAAGCCTGACATGTAACAAATTGTAAAAATAAATTGAGCATATCATCAATAACAATCAATAAGTTAATCGACGAAACCTATAGCTATTCAACTAAAAACACGTTTTTCTATGGCTCAAAACTATCCGTCACTCTGGATATTAAGAAGGCTGCACATTCCGGCAATGTCATAGTGGAAAACGTTTGGATCGCATTAAGAATGCATTCATTTTAGGGATGAGAAAGAAACAGATGTTTTTGATACTGGGAGGCAACTATTAGAAAGGTATTAGCCACGGCATGAAATAGCCGAACTCAATCGGCTTTTAGACAATATTTGGATTACAAAGATGCGATTTCTTTATCCAGTTGATACTTACTGTCAGTGACGATTTTTTCCAATACTTCAACGCGTCGTTTTAATTCAATCACTTGCTTTTTGAGACTGTCTTGATCTTCTTGGCTCATGGCATTGCGCTCAGACACCTCCAAAGCTCGTAATTCCTTTTTATGGTTCAAGACAAGTTTCACTATCCCGCCGCCAAACAAAGAACCGAACACAATAGCAACCACCAATACATCAGCAAAAGATTCCATTCTTACATTCCTCTAAATTTTGTTCAGATAAAGGTTACGCATTAACCTAATAAATATCAAACAACACATTGATTAACCATATGCTTTTATTAAAATTTGCGTGCTTTATATTGAAAATAAGTGCATGTTTTTTACAGCGACCAAACATAAGTCCCGCCGATATTAAGATGGGAATGCAAGAACCCTAAAGAACGGAACGATAGAAATGCAGTTGGTATTAGATCGTCAGAAAACGAAAAAAGCCAGTCCTAAGACTGGCTTTTGAAATAATGGAGGCGCCTCCCGGAATCGAACCGAGGTCCACGGATTTGCAATCCGCTGCATAGCCACTCTGCCAAGGCGCCTTTTTGAATTATTTTTTAAAAGGTATTAGATGGTGCCCCGGGCCGGACTTGAACCGGCACAGCGCGAACGCCGAGGGATTTTAAATCCCTTGTGTCTACCAATTCCACCACCAGGGCACGCAATTCTTTGCGATGCCGTTTAGTACGATAAACACCATCTTTGATAACGCTTCTGCGTTATCCTTTTAATTTGGAGCGACACACGAGGTTCCCTTACTCATAAATAAAAAAGCGTGACCTCAACCTTGGCAAGGTTGCGCTCTACCAACTGAGCTAGTGTCGCATGGCTCTTCAGGGCTTTGCCGTGAGAACGAGGCGTACTTTAACCGATTAAATTATCTGGTCAACAATAAATTTTATCTTTTTGATTTGAATGATTAAAAAGCAAGCCAGAGAGTATAATTGGCGTTCAATACGAACATGAATTGCTCACTAGATTACTCGTTGTTTACATCATTATGCTTTAAACAAGCCGCATTGAAACACCGAATAAGTCACAGTACTGTACTGTTTCATCGCTTTTCGCACTGGTTGGTTGTTGTTATCGACAATCATTCATCTCCTATCCTTCCGGTGTTTCAACATTTATCTGTTCGCCATTATTTCTTAGTTGTATTTGAAAACACACGTAATAGATGATAGAGATACTGTTTACAAAAATATAACAACAACCTTATTTGGAATACTCCCTATTCCGGTTAGCTAGGTATCTCTATGACAGAAAATCAACAACAACTCTATCCTCCTTCTAAAGGACTGCACGAGTTTACCCGTTTAGATGTATGGAGCGGGTTTACACAACTACTGCCCCTTTCCATGTTCGTGGTCATATTCGGTCTCGCGTTCGGTGTGGCGGCAGTACAAACTGGCTTAGACGCTTTCCCCACATTACTGATGAGTGGACTCGTATTTGCGGGCGCTTCTCAATTTGCGACGCTGGAAATGTGGGGAGCCGAAGTCCCACTGATTCCAGTACTGATCACCGTATTCGCTATCAACGCACGTCACCTGCTCATGGGAGCAACACTTTACCCTTGGTTGCGCCAGTTGCCGCCAGCCAAACGTTACGGTGTCATGTTGGTTGCGTCAGACGCGAACTGGGCAATGGCAATGAATGCATTTGCTAAAAAAGAACCCGGACTGGGCTTGCTGGTAGGAGGTGGTCTAGCGCTATGGGGCTTCTGGATTGTCGGTACGTGGATGGGCATATATTTCGGTGGCGCAATAAAAGATCCGGTAAGCCTTGGTCTGGATATGGTGATGGGCTGCTTCTTACTGTCTATGGTTGTCGTTGGACCTAAAAACTTGCGTATATTTGCCATTTGGGGAGTTGCTGCAGGCTCTTCATTACTGGCTTACTGGTACCTACCTGAAAACAGCCACGTGGTGGTTGGCGCTGTCGCGGGAGGAATACTTGGGGCATGTTGGAAGGAGGAAAAAGCATGAGTATAGAAACGAGTTTTGGCGGTACGCTTGTTATCATCTTCGCCATGGGTCTTGTAACACTGGCTACTCGCTGGGGTGGCGTATTTGTGATGTCATTTATTCCTATCAGTGAGCGCGTGCAACGCTTTATCACTGCCATGTCAGGCTCAGTATTAGTTGCGCTATTGGCACCACTTGCCGTTGAAGGTGACATCGGCGCACGCATGGCACTGCTTTCTACTGCCGTAGTGATGTTCATCGTCAAAAAACCACTACCAGCTATCGCGGCTGGCATAATCGCCGCAGCTGCTGTACGGGCTATTTAACGCAACCATACTTATTTCCTAAGCGTCCCAAACAAAAAGCCCCTCTACGATAACACGTGGAAGGGCTTAAGTTTTTATATGTGCTCGCTTAAACGCGTAATGGATTAGGCGCAGCAGTTACAGTTGCGCTTGTATTTATCCATCTTACCAATACCTGGGTTGAACGTGTTGGTAGGATCTAACTGATGATAAAACGTCTGCAACGAGTTTTCAGCTTCATACAAATGCCCCACGTTGTGCTCAGCTGGGTATTTCGCACCACGACTATTTAGGTGTTCTAGCATTAGCTTCTTCATCAGCTTGGTATCTGTGCCCTTTTTGAACACGTAATCCTGATGGAAGACATAACACATAAAGTGACCATAGTAGAGCGACTGAACCAAGTTCTCACTAACCTCTTCTGGCAAAGTTTCCAGCCATTCCTCATCATTACGACGCAGCGCAATATCTAACGCGACAATATCTTCCACATCTTTACGATGAATCGTCTCATAACGAATCGCAGCACCTGCCGCCGCGAAACGGTGTAAGAACGCCTTTTTACCTTCGTCTGGTGTGCATTCGAAGAAATCACAATCGCTTTCAACAGCCCATACTTCTTTCAGATACTTTTGAGCTTCTGCTATACCGCCATCGCTCATTTTCAGTATCAAGTGATGTTCGTACTTATCACGATAATCCAGCATGCGTTCAGGTAAGTGTTGCGGGAACAGCTTACTTGCGTAATACAAAATTGAATCTGGCAGATATTTACTAACAAAAGGTACACGCTCTAAAAAGTTTTCTACTTTCGCTTTTAGAGCGAACATTTTAGGTAATCTGTCCGTACCCAATTTGTCGATGGAAAGAAAAACATCCTTGCCGTACTTTTCTGCCATGTTGAAGATATCGCGATGTAGGTATTCGCCCATTTCTGGCAGGTTTTCGAACGTCGATAATATATCTTTTCTTAGCTTCGTCAATTTTGCTGGATCATTGGTGCCAAGGTAAAAGACCTGTTCTTTGTCAGGCACTGGGTAACTGTCGACACGAACCGCAAACACACCAAGTTTACCTGCGCAACCACTGGCTTCGAATAGTCGGCGTTCATCGGCGTTAAAACGAGATGGAATATCAGAGCTAACATCACGAACACGCTCATCGTACTCTTTATCCGAAGCCATACGATCATCATGAATGATCTTGGCAGGATCGAAGTTACCTTCCTGCAAGTTTGTCAGGATCTCTTCCGGTGTGTCACCCAGTCCTTCAATGCCAAGATGGTTCACAAGGTTTAGATTACCCTGCTTATCTACCTGAGCATAAATGGCTAATTCAGTGTATGCCGGGCCGCGCTTAACTAACGCACCACCAGAGTTATTGGCAATACCGCCCACCACAGTCGCACCTAACGAAGAGGAACCAATAATGGAGTGCGGTGCACGGTTAACGGCTTTAAGCGATTTTTCTAGTGAATGTAAGCTAGCACCTGGCAGACAAACCGCCTGCTTGCCCCCATCGAGTAAGTGAATCTTCTTAATTTTTGTAATATTGATAACGACGACATCTCGGTCGTAATCATTACCACTTGGGGCAGAACCCTCAGTAAGACCAGTCTTAGCTGCTTGCATGATGATGATGCAGTTAACCTCGACACACTGTTTGATGATGTTCCACTGTTCTAATAATGTGTTAGGAAACACGACGGCAAGCGCTGTACCGCTACCAGAGCGAAAACCGGAACGGTAATACTTTGTTTTAACTTGATCGGTCAGGACGTTTTCTTCACCGACGATCGTTTTAAATTCTTCTATCAGCTGCTTTTGTTTCATATCCGTATCTCTAGTTATTTTGCTTCACTCGCTCAAGCTGGGTTGATTGAGTTTGGCTCACTATAAGCAGTCCATTTTGCTGCGTCTATCGGTGTAATAGGAACTGTCAAAGCCTGATGACAAACAATTACGACTAAGTCTATAATTTTCAATAGGTTAAGCATTGCTAACGTAAAATTTAACGAAAGAAACAGATTGTTTCCCAAAAGAAACAATAACAAAACCAATCGTTAACATGTGTGCGCAGTATCAAGTTATCAGATTCGTGAATAATTTGGCTGAGTCACGTAACTTGCTAAATAGGAAAGAAATTTAGATTATGTAAATGGAACATAAACACACCATTTAACTCGCTGGGAATGTTGCGTTTATGTTCCAAAATAGAGAAATCAAAAGCGGTGGCTCTGGCTTTGAAAGCTGGCGTATAAGTGGTCAATAAAGATTTTAACCTTTTCTGGCTGCTGCCTTGTATAAGGATATACGGCGTAAATACCGAGACACTTTGCCGTCTCCTCTTTGAACAGTTGGATTAACCGGCCTTGCTTTAAATCGTCATAAACCAAAACGCGGGGAACGTAGATTAAGCCTTGCCCTAAAAGAGCGACATTTCTCAGAACCGACGAGTTATTAATACACAGATTGCCATCTACCGTCACTTGATAAACGTCTTCACCCTCTTTGAAAGCCCATTCCCGTGCGCCGGTTTCTTGGTAGGAATAAACCAGACAGTTGTGTTTTTCTAACTCAGTTGGCTGCTTCGGGATACCGTGTCTGGCAAGGTATTGTGGTGAGGCGCACACTATCCAATTCGCATCGACAAGCTTTCTGGCTATCAGACTAGAGTCTGGTAACACGCCCGTTCTTATCGCCAGATCAAAACGCTCATTGACAATATCGACGAAACGATTATCGAGCTCCATATCGATCTTAATGTCAGGGTATTTGTTATTAAATTCAGCAATGACGCCAGGCAGAATCAATTCACCAGAAATGGTAGGAACGGTAATTTTGATGTTGCCGGATAAATCCTTACCTAACCCAACAATCGATTCTTCCGCTGTAGCAACAGCCTGATATATGGCTTTCGCGTGCTCAAAGAAATACTGACCCGCTTCACTCAGGGTTATTGTGCGTGTTGTGCGATAAAGCAGCTGAACACCGAGATCTTGCTCGAGCTTAGCAATGCGTTTACTGACCACAGATTTGGTCAATTCCATTTGCTTGGCCGCACCACTGAACGAGCCTTGTTCGACCAAGTGATAAAAGATGATGTAATCGTCGGTGTTTCTCATGCTGCTTCATTCAATCCTTTAGAAGAGCGTATTGTAGGCGGATTACGTTTCAGGTGCTGAAAGTAGAGTCACAATAATCGTACCACCTAAACGGCAGATACAAAAAAACCAGCTTTCGCTGGCTTATTGTTGATGCTTTGAGCATCGAGATATCGCTAATACTAATTTTTCAAAAGTATGGAGCCACATCTGAATAATATGTTATGGAGGCGCCTCCCGGAGTCGAACCGAGGTCCACGGATTTGCAATCCGCTGCATAGCCACTCTGCCAAGGCGCCGTCACATTAACGCGTTAAGAGGTCTCCCCCGTTACGTTGGTTGCTACTTTACGGATTCAGAAAAGATAGTCAAACATAAATCTATTATTTCCTGTTTGTTTGCTTCCTTTTAAATCAGTTAGGTGAAGATTCGATCAAACCTAATTGCTACTTACTCTTTTGAGCAGGCGACCGACAACATTAGGATGATAAGACCACACATGATCAAACATCGACATTAACGCCGGGTTCCCATACTTAGACAAACTAATTGCATGGAAACGGTTTTTCTTCGCTTTAAGCGCATTCACTTTTTCTAGTAGCTCATCCTGCTGTTTTGGCGCAATAAAGTCGGAAATCACGACCATATCGGCGTTTTTGTACTTATCACCACTCATTAGATCGATCGACTTGATCAATGTCGGTTCCAAATCGGTGCCGCCATGAAAGCTATAGGTCAGGAAATCAGCCGCTTCACGCAATCCATCCTGCTTAGTGAGTTCGTAAGTAATGTGCTCGGTAGAAAATATGATGACATAGCAGTCACGTTGCTCTGCCAATGCAATTTGCATTAGCGCGTACGCCATTGCCTTGGCACATTGTTCTGGAAAACCACTCATCGACCCGGAAGCGTCTACACAGACAATAAACGGACCTTTTTCGATATCAACCGCTTTGTTATCAGGGCGATGCGCTTTCACTTTTCGTAGCGTACGGGATTTGCCCTGAGTTCGATAGTTCATTAAACGCTTGTCGACGAGGTGTTTATAGAACACCACCTCAAGCTCTGGATAGGCCAAAAACATGGTTTCATTAGGGAGGAGTTTATTTAAATCGTCACTTTCGTGAATACCAACAATATCATCGGTCGCTTCGTCACTTTTTTCCTCAACCATTTGCAACTCTTCAGTCGGAGCGCGATTCAGATCAGGATCATTCACCTGCCCTGCCATGCGACCAAGTTGCTCAGCGATCTCTTGTAAACCTTTATGCTTTTTCAAAAACTCGGCATGACGCTTCATTACCGTAAGGTCAGTCTTACTCAGCTTGGCAGACGCCATATCCCATAATCGACCAACACTTTCCGCATCACCGGATTCTGTCACTTTATCCATATTACGCATGGTTTCCATACGCTGATAAAGATCATTGAGCACTTTTTCTTTATTCGCTTCCAGTTCACTCATCTGAGCCTGTTTGATGGCATCCGCCAAGCTCTGGTACCACTGGTCGCAAAAGTAGTGCGGGAACATCGGGTTATTGACCCCTTTGTTCTTCTCCATCATGCGGCGTGCTTGCATGTAAAACGCAGAGTGCCATTCGAGCTTTTTGATTACGTCTTCCATGCGATCAAAAAACTCATCTTCACTCCAGTGAATCACCTCTTGGTACAAGGCGAGTTCTTGTTGAAATCGCTCTGTTTCACATACCTTAGTAATACGCTTCTTAACATTGCCACGCCATTTTAACAGATGACTTTTCACGGAGGATTTTACCCCTCGGTTTTCAGCCATCATCATAACTTGAGAGCGCGCCATGAGATCGTTAACTGCACTGTCGATGATACCCGAGTCTGCTATCATCAATGCCAAGTTGAATCCATCTGCTCCTAACATGAAGCCTCCTTACGAGAAAAACTGTTGTAAGTTCTTAAAGCGCTGAACAATTTTCTCGCTTTCTGCTTGGATAGATTCAAGCCTTTGGCTGACCTGTTGCAGACTCGATTCCATTAAACGCGGTAATTCTGGATCGACAAAACTGTGCGGAAGAGCATCGTGAAAGTTAGCTTTTACCTTACGCATGTGATGTTCTGCTTCACTTAACTGACTCACTGCTTTTTCACTTTGAGCAAGCCAATTTTGGTAGCGCTCCATGTCTAAGCCTTCTTGCGTCACTAAGCCGACAAGAACGCCTCGATTAGCAATGTCACGAATCACCAAGTTGCTTTCTGCATCAATATCAAAGCGCAAGCGGCACATATTGGTGTTTTGGTTCACGTAACCGTACACGTCACCGTGGCCGTCTTTAATCACTCGGTCTAGTTCGTCTTTCGGAACGTACACCCAGCGGCTATCACCTTTCTCAGATTCAGACACTGACATGTTGCTCTGCAAAATGACCAGTTTCACTAAGTTCACCGCCTCGCCGACTTTGTAGCTTTTCGCTTGAGAAGTATCAAAGCGCATGGTTTCTTTACGCAAAATACCCGTTGGAGCTTCTGATGTCAGAGTCATACGATAAGTATCTTCGAGCTCGTGTTGTACATCGACAAGTGACTCTCGGCAGTATTCGATTTCTTGCTCGGCATCTTGCTGATCGAAAGCATGCTTGAGCGCAAACTCTTGAACAACATCACGCACAACATCACGCGATTCAGGACTATTCCACAAACAATCTTGCAGAAGTAAAAGATCGAGTGGATTTATCTCATCTCGGCCATTAAAGAACGCGCTTGCTTTGAGAAGCTTCACCGCCTTTTTCCAGCGTCGGTCAGAAACATACATGTCCGTATTCGCGACATCACCAAACTCGGCTTCAACCTTGCTTTCTAACATGGTCTTGAGCTGGAACAGCTTTTCGAAGGCATTGTCTGTCAGCGACAACTTATCAAACTGTTGTTGCCACTGGTGGTATTCTTCGTCAGTAATCGCCAGGCCTTCTGGTATTTTTGCTTCCTGAGAAGTACCCACGGTTAGCATTGACTTAAAATTCTGTTTATTCTGAATACGGTTAACAAACACACGTACCAACATACGGTCATATAATGCGTCTAACCCACTGTCTTCATCTGGTAGTTCATTCGAAGCCGACACCAACAAACGCATTGGTACACGCTCTATATCACTGCCATTTTTAAATGTTTTCTCGTTCACTACTGTAAGCAGGGTATTCAGGATTGCAGGGCCAGCTTTCCAAATTTCATCTAAGAAAACGACTTGAGCCGTTGGGAGGTAGCCTTCAGTCAAGCGGACATAACGGCCGTTGTCTTTCAACTCTTGGATACTAAGCGGGCCAAACACCTCTTCTGGAGTCGAGAAACGAGTCATCAAGTATTCAAAATAGCTGCTGTTATCAAACGCTTGAATTAAGCGCTTAGCAATTAAGCTTTTCGCAATACCAGGGGGGCCAAGAAGAAAAACGCTTTCACCAGCAAGGGCTGCTAGAAGGCAAAGTTTGATGGTATGTTCACGTTCGTAAACACCATCAGTCAACGCTTTTGCCAACTTATTGATACGCTCGGAAAGGAGTGCTTTATCGGCATTAGATGCAAAAGAGGGTTGTATCATGAGTGCTCCGGCTATTGAACTGATGCAGTATATACATTTTTATACATTTGTTATCACTTTGTTACAAGTGTAATTTATTCTAACCCCTCTTATAACAGATGCTTACTCGCCATACTGCTTAGCAATCAAAGTTCCCATTAATGAGACGCTCATCACTGATTGCATGCAAACCTGTGTTGTTCCAGAATGAGTTTCAGACACGAAACGCAAAGAGTTCTCACTAACACAAGTTCTGGGAAATGACACAGCAGAATTGCTTGCTCTTTCCAAGTTATTGAGGTGTAAACATACTTTTTCTTTTGTTTGTCGACGATTGTCGTTAATGTTCATGCAAGCCTTAATAGTTTGGATTATCACTTCATGACTAAAACCATTCATAAATGGAAGCAAATCGCACTGGTAGAAGAAGACGTTG
This sequence comes from Vibrio sp. J1-1, assembly GCF_021728395.1. Taxonomy (GTDB): domain Bacteria; phylum Pseudomonadota; class Gammaproteobacteria; order Enterobacterales; family Vibrionaceae; genus Vibrio. The sequence continues at coordinate 85,092 of NZ_JAKKCM010000011.1, forward strand.
AACTACCAACGGGTCAGGTAATTACACACACCACTATTCATCATCCCGGCGCGGCAGTTATCTTGCCTATAACAGAGAACGATAAAATCGTACTTGTTAATCAGTTTCGTCCTTCGCTCAACAAGTGGTTGCTTGAACTTCCGGCAGGAACGCGTGAAGGTGTTGAAGACCCCTTGTCATGTGCAAAGAGAGAGCTTGAAGAAGAAACGGGCTTTAGCGCAGACAAATTTATTTCACTCGGTCAGGTCACGCCATTAGCTGGCTTCTGTGATGAAATCCAATACTTATTTATCGCACAGGATCTAACCGAAACTAATCGCTATGAATGCGATGATGATGAAGTAATTGAAGTAGTGACGCTGTCACTTAAGCAGTTAGAAGAAAAAATTATCGATGGCACGATTACCGATGCTAAAACCATCGCTTGCTTAAGCAAAGCTCGCCTTTGCGGGTATATTTAAACCAAGGAGATATTCATGGACTTTCGATCTGACACAGTAACTCAACCTACTCAAGCCATGCGCGAAGCCATGTTTACAGCGCCTGTTGGGGATGATGTATACGGTGATGATCCAACAGTTAATACGCTGGAGCAATACGCTGCAGAATTGGCTGGCTTTGAGGCCGCTCTTTTTACCACATCCGGCACTCAAGCTAACTTGTTAGGTTTGATGGCTCACTGTGATCGCGGAGACGAGTACCTTTGTGGCCAACAAGCGCACAACTACAAATATGAAGCGGGTGGTGCGGCGGTTTTAGGATCTATTCAACCTCAACCTATCGAGAATAATCCCGACGGTACTTTACCTTTTGATAAACTCGCAGCTGCAATCAAGCCAGATGATATGCACTTCGCTCGAACGCGTTTATTGAGCCTTGAGAACACCATAAATGGTAAAGTTCTACCACTTACCTACCTTGCAGAAGCTCGTAATTTTGTTAACAAGCACAACCTCAAGTTACACCTTGACGGAGCACGCGTGTTTAATGCAGCAGTGGCGCTTGATGTACCAGTTAAAGAAATTGCGCAGTATTTTGATTCAATGACTATTTGTCTTTCAAAAGGACTCAGCGCACCTGTTGGTTCTCTCCTTCTCGGCAGCAAAGAGTACATTGCAAAAGCACGACGCCTAAGAAAGATGGTTGGCGGCGGAATGCGCCAAGCAGGTATCTTAGCGGCTGCAGGTAAACTCGCGATTACCGAGCAAGTTATCCAACTAAAGCAAGATCATATTAATGCTAAAACGCTAGCTCAAGGATTAGCAGAACTCCCTGGGTTCTCAGTCAATCCTGATTTGGTCCAAACCAACATTGTGTTTGCTAAGTTAGAGCCTCAAGTGGATATCGCGAGCATTGCTGAGACACTAAAACAGCAAGGCATCATTATCACGCCAGGAAACCCTGTCCGATTTGTGACCCATAAAGACATTTCAGAACAAGATATTGCCAGGTTCTTATCGACCTTAAAATCTCTTCTTTAACTTGATTTTGATCATTGAGCTTCCCCTTAGGGGAAGCTTTAATCTATAGCGAGTATTCGCACCATAAAGAGCTCGCTAATGTTAAAATTCCTGTTGTTTATTTCTGTTGTCTTTGCTCCCGTCACAATGGCAAACCCTTCTGGTGACGCAGCCAAAGGTAAGATAAAGTCACCCAGTTGTGTCTATTGTCACGGTGCGACTGGCATCAGTGTAAATGAAGCTTACCCTAACCTCGCAGGTCAGGACGCTCAGTATCTATTTAACGCAATGAAATCCTATCAAAACAGTGATCGCCAAGGCCCCTTAGCGGAAATGATGGCAAGCCAATTAAAAATGCTGAATGATGACGATCTTCGAGACGTGGCTGCGTTTTACGCTGAACAACTAACCAATTGATATTCATCACACTTTACCCCTACTCGCCACATCGAGCACGAGGCGCACAAGCAAAAAATTCTGCTGGTACTTTCCCCTAGTACTCTTTACCCTATCGGTTATTAGAATCCAATTCAGTAAGCAAGCATCAATACAAATGCTTTTTGGAGTGATCACCTTAAATGGCAACAATATATTCCGATGACGTAATGCAAGGGCATAAAGTAATACAAGCTTTAGATGTCGAAGACCTCCCATCCGGTGAACATAAGTTCTGGTTTCGTATTGCAACCAATGCGATTTCGCAATGGCAGCATCTACCTGTACTCGTGTTTAAAGGTCAAACACCAGGTAAAAATGTGATGATTACCGCTGGTGTGCATGGCGACGAATACAATGGGGTTTTGGCAGCGCAAAAAACAGCAAGAGAACTAATTGGCGCTGATCTTGCTGGTACAGTAACCATCGTACCGGGAATCAACCTAAGCGGCATGTTAAATAAAAGCCGAGACTTTTGTTCCCCTGACCCAGACGCCGCTCGTGCAAACCTAAACCGTTTCTTCCCCGGCAACGAGTTTGGTAATGAAGCGAACCGCTACTTGCACACACTATGGAATAACTTATTAAAGCCTAATGCGGACTTAGCGATAGACTTACACACCCAAACCAGTGGTGCAGCCTACCCACTTTATGTCTTTGCAGATTTCCGTATTGAAGACTCGTTAAAAATGGCACGCCATATTAACCCTGATGTCATTTTGGATGATCCAGGTGAAAGTGGCGTATTAGAAACGGCATGGAACAACGTGGGTGTACCTGCAATCACCGTGGAAGTCGGTACGGGTCGCTATACCGACCAACCCCTTATCAATCGCACGGTAACAGGTATCTTCAATATTCTTAAACAGTTCGAATTGCTCTCTGGTGATCCAGAGTCGGTTAATTCTTGTGTGGAAGGTTGTGAAATTGTAAACGTTCGGGCAGAGCTTGGCGGTTTTGTTCTGCCACAAGTCAGTATCTTAGAAACTGTAGAGCAAGGGCAACTGATTGCAATCCAATATGATGGATTTGGTGACGAATTGAAGCGCTACACCGCTCCGACTTCAGGGACGATAATTAGCCACAATGTCGAATCTATCCGAGCAGCGGGGTCATTACTGGTGCGCCTGATTAAATAGCGTTAAACAGCCCTATCATATCCCCCAATTACGGGGGATTATTCTATCGACTCTCTTAGCTATTGAGTCTGCTCAACAAGAATTAGCTCGTCAACGTCAAAGCCTTTTTCTTGGGCAACTTGTTTAAACCTTTCAAGAGTTGCTGGGTCCACGTCTGGCTGACGTGATACTAACCAAAGATAGTCTCGATTGTAGCCAGAAATGAATGCGTAGTCATAGTTTTCACCAAGCTCAAAGATGATATACGACGAATAAAATGGGCCAAAGAAAGAGACTTTTAAATGGCCCGTTGACGGGTCGTCAACAAAATACGCTTTACCTTCTGCTTGCTTCCAATTTTGTTCTTCTTGTGAGTAGCCACGATTTATTACCGTCACACCGCCGTCTTCACGCAGTTCATATTCAGCCGTTACATTGGATAATCCGCGCTCAAAAGAATGGTCTAACCTCGCAATTTCAAACCATTTCCCCAAATAAGGTTTCAGTTCAAAATTCTGAACTGGATCAACACCTTCAGGCTTCGAGGTACAACCAAATAAAACAGCGACAGACAGCAACAGAAGCGACTTTATTACTTTCATTACAAGTTCCTATATAAGTTAGTGACTGATTTTACTGCATAAGTTCTAAAACAGATCATAAATCCTTACTAGTTTATGTACCATGGCGTATCCCTTATCGTACATATATTTTTTATTGTTAAAGTATCGTTCCTACAAACATTCCTACAAATTCAGTTATTTATTCCGCGAATTAACTCTCTACCTATCGAAAGTTTGCACAACATAGACATTTCTATTCTTAGGAGCCTTTTATAATACGCTTCGATATAAATTGAGGTTATTGTTGTGAAGTTTAAGACAATGTCAGCTTGTGCACTTTTGGTATTGCTTGTTGGTTGCCAACAAAACAATCCCGAAGAAGAGACGACAGAAATAACAGCCTCGGCAGACGTATGCAGTAGTCAGGGAAATATGCCAGGTGGGTGGAAAATGTTTAAGTCGACACCCGACGTTCAAAAGGCAATGGCTTTTGTTCTGACAGAAATGGATACGCCTTCATCATTCAAACAAATTCTCAATGTTCATGCACAAATCGTCAGCGGCGTGAATTACGCGATTGAGTGTGAAATGGATGATGGTGTGATTTGGAACACGATTGTTTATCGCAACCTCGATGGTGACTACTCTATTACACAATCACCACACGAAGGAAAATTCTGCGAACAGTGATTTCAAACATTGAAAGCCCCTACTCAGGGGCTTTTTAGGCTTTTAAGATTACTCTATTTATAGATAATCATCGACCAATTGCTCTAATGACTTGGTTGGATGACCAATCAACGAGCTGAGCGTTTTACTATCGTCGTACAAAGCACCTTGAGATGCTCCAGTATCAGAGTTCGCTAAAACAGCAGCTAATGGACCAGGTAACCCTGCACCTTCTAACGCTTTTGCAAAATCCGCTTCTTCCATATTAATGTAAGGAATCTCTTTTCCCGACTTCTTGCTGATTAACGCGCTCAGTTCGCTCAGTGTATACGCATCGTCACCTGATAGTTCATATACTTTACCACTTTGCGGTTCTTCACTCGTCAACACCGCCACCGCTGCTTCGGCATAATCTTCACGAGCCGCTGAACTGATTTTTCCATCTTTAGCACACCCAATAAAACCGCCGTTGGCCAGTGCTGGTGCAACGCTAGCTAAGTAGTTCTCTGTATACCAGCCATTACGCAAAAGCACATGAGGAACATCGGCCTGTTTAAGATACGCTTCTGTTGCGACGTGCTCTTCTGCCAAAGCCAGTGGAGAAGAGTCAGCATGCAGAAGACTGGTGTACGCAAGTAGCTCCACGCCCGCTTGCTTCGCAGCATTAATAACGTTTTGATGTTGGACGGCACGCTGACCTACTTCGCTCGATGAAATCAGGAGTAATTTAGCCACGCCGTCGAATGCAGATTCTAAAGTCTCAGGTTTTGAGTAATCAGCCTGACGAACCTGAACACCTAAGGAAGTGAGCGGAGCTGCTTTGTCCAAGCTTCGAACTAAAGCGACTATTTGATCAGGTTCAATTTTGTTCAGTAAGTGTTTGATAACCAATTGGCCTAATTGGCCGGTAGCGCCTGTAACTACGATCATTGTACTTTTCCTCGTCTATTAATGAAGAGCTCTTTTATGTACAATCTGCCATAGTAGCTTACTTTTTGTAAGTACGTACTTTTTGGTAAGTATCGATTATCGTGTCATTTCCGGGAAAGAGGATTGAAAATATGAGCGAAAACATGGGTAGCTTGTTTTCAGAAAAGTTTAGCCGAGGAAATGTCCTGGCGAAGGAGTGCCCTTCTCGCAGTATATTGCAAGATGTGACCAGTCGCTGGGGTGTCCTTGTGTTGTTCGCTTTACTCGGAGGGACACACCGATTCAGTGAACTACGAAAAAAGATCACTGGTGTCAGTGAAAAAATGCTTTCGCAAGCCTTACAAGCATTAGAGGCAGATGGATTTGTATTGCGTATGGCGCACCCAGTCGTTCCACCACACGTTGAATATTGTCTGACAGACAAAGGAACGGAAGTCGCACACAAGGTTGAACAATTGGTGGACTGGATTGAGTCAAACTTAGGCGATATTTTGAACGCGCAACAACAATATGATGAGTCCAAAGCAAACAAATAATCTGTTTCTAACAAAAATCCCCAGCTTAAAAGCTGGGGATTTAGTAGTCTTGAGCGTTAAACTTTAACTTTACAATGTAATTTAACGCATAGTTAAGCTGCACACACTATAACACTATACTTTCTGTCGTTCGGAACGAGCACTGCTCTTATTCATCAGACGGGAAAAGTAACGCGATATATTATCGTCCTGGTTACGTAAAAATATAAACAGAATTAAAGTCGCCCCCCAAACCGCCATGGTCAGGAAGTTACTGATTCCTATCATATTGAACCCGCTTTCCATTGCCTGTAATAAAACCAGTGCCAATACGATACCTAACGTTTTACCAAAACCTCCGTCAGGATTTAAGCCACCTAATACAGAAGCTAAAATCGTAACCAAAAGAAAAGACTCCCCATAAGACGACTTCGCTGAATTGTATTTCGACATCATGATTAAAGCGGCTAGGACACACAGTAGTGATGACACGATATAAGTAATGACAAGAATTTTGTTGGTATTAATGCCCGAGTAGTACGTCGCCTTTTCGTTAGAACCCAACATATAAACAGACTTACCAAACGATGTTTTTTCTAACATTACCCACAGAATGACAGCTGTCACGATGAACATCAACATCGGGAACGGAACACCCAAAACCTGAATCTTCTCAATATTGAGGATATAGTCAGGGAAATTAGACACCGCTTTACCACCAGAGATTAGAATGTTCACGCCATTAATAAAGGTCATTGTGCCTAAAGTTGCCAGTATCGGAGACACACGTACTTTCGCAATCAACAATCCATTGAGTAAACCAGTTAATACACCTACAGCAACCCCTCCAAGAAGTACTAAAGGTAAGTACATCACCGAAGGAGGTAAGCTAACCGCAATCCATGCCATCACCAACGCACACGAATTGGTAACAGGGATTATCGATAAATTGATCCCTCCTGTTAGCATAGTAATCGCCATAGCGAACGTCAGAAAACCCAGTAAGGGGATCTGAGCTGATATCGACAGAAAGTTGTTCCAAGACCAGAATAAATCCGGAATAGTGATACTGAAGTAGATACACATCGGAACCAGTAATACCAACAGGTACTTTTCTAAATTTCCCTTAGACTGCGCTGAAGCCATGTGTGCCCCCTTGTTTTCTTTGACGCCAAGCTGTCGTACTGATACTGACTAAAATAACGCCACCGGTGATCACCGTATGCCAGTAGGAAGAAACCCCCAATAGATTCAACCCATTCTGAATAAGAGCAATAAGCACCACTCCCAGAACCGTTCCCAGCAAAGACCCTCGCCCACCAATGATGCTGGTACCACCTAATACCACTGCTGCCAGCACGGTGAGTTCGTACCCTAGCAAAGAGTCCGGTGCAACGGTTAGAATGGTATATGACTGAATCACACCTGCAATACCAGCCAATAAACCTAAATAGCCATAAGCGAACAGCTGGACTTTTAAAGTACTAAAGCCCACACGAGATGCTGCTTCGTGATTCCCACCAATAGCATAGGTCTGTCGTCCTATACTGGTCTTGCTCATGATAAACGAGGTAAGTGAAACCACGATCAACGTAACGACCATCGGTAAAGTTAATCCGTAATCATAACCATCCGCTGCGGTGAACTTGAATAGAGTAATGCCTTCTTCAAACCACCTCGGGTATTTGTACAACCATTCCCCCTTGGAAAGGAATAATAGCAATCCGTAAAACACGTTGAGTGTCGAAATGGTAACAATAATTGAAGGTACTCTGAGTTTATTAACCAGTACGGCATTAACCATCCCTAACAACAAACCTATCGTTCCTGATATCACAAACGCCAGTACGAAATTGGCAGTCATCATGTTGATGACCAAAACCATAATATATTGGCTGATGATCGTGGTTGCAGGAAACGAGATATCAATGCCGCCCGAAATCAACACAATAAATAAGCCACAAGCCAATATGGTTAACATGGCGTAGTTGTTCAGAAGGTCGTATACATTACCAATCGTGAGAAACTCAGGTGTCATTGATGCAATTAAGGCCGCAATTACAACTATGAGTGCAAACAGTAGAAATTCGTTCTTCTTCAGGAGTTTTTCTAGTTTGATATTACCCATTAATCACCTCCGCAAGATGTTCAGGTGACGTCTGAGAAGTAATCATTTGCTGTTTAACCTTTCCTTCTGCTACAACAACGATGGTATGGCTATTGTTGTATGCTTCTTCCACTTCATCAGTAACGATAATGACCGCAACTCCAGCCTGAGAAAGTTCCTCAATTATGTGATAAATCCCCGACTTGTTGGCAATGTCCACACCTACGGTCGGCGAATCGAGAATCAGTACTTTCGGGTTAATCGCGAGCCATTTGGCAATAGACACACGCTGTGCATTACCACCAGACAACGTATTTACTGCATCCGAAGCTGAACCAATTTTGATTCGTAGTCGTTCGATTAAATGATTAACAAGATTGATGGCTTTACTCTGTTCAAATAATCCAAACCGTGGCTGAAGAGCGCGAAACTGCGTGCTGCTTATATTGTCTTCAATGGGTTGCTCCATCACTAATCCTGTCCCCATTCTGTCCTCAGACACATAGCCAATTCCAGCTTCAATCGCGTCCCTGTTACTGTCGAATCTTACAGGGTGCCCTTCCAGTAATACTTCTCCCGAATCTGGTGCGTTGAGTCCAAAGAGTGACAGACACAGCTCTGTCCTTCCGGACCCCAGCAACCCAGTTATTGCTATCACCTCTCCGCGATGTAGCTTAAAACTAATATCTGCAAACTGTTTATGTTTGGTGAGATGACGACACTCAAGAATAATTTCGTCGCTATAGTGGGTAGCCAACGGCGTGAAAGTGATATTCTGTCCAGTCATCAACTCGCCTAAAATCTGAGTTGTCATCTCGCTGGCTGGCCGTGTCGCAATATGTTTTCCATCTTTTAGTACCGTAAACCGGTCTGAAATCTCCATCACTTCATCAAGTTTGTGGCTAACAAAAATAACAGCAATTCCCTTCTGCTTTAGTAACTTAACGTAAGTAAGGAGGTGTTTTACTTCATTGTGCGTCAAAGAGGCTGTTGGTTCATCCATAATAATCAGTTTAGCGTTCTCAGCTAACGCTCTGGCAATCGCAACCAATTGGCATTTAGAAATCGTCAAATCTTCCACTAAATCAGTGGGACAGATCGAGGCTTGCATTTCATCTAGTACTTCCTTTGCACGGCGCATCATCTCGGAAGAGTTTCGCAATACATCATGATGATATGTGTTGATCATAATATTTTCTGCAACCGTTAAATTAGGAAACAGAGACAGATCCTGATAGATAACCTGGATACCTTCGCGTACAGACTTAATCGGCGTTAAAGCATTAAACGTCTTACCGTCAATTTCAATTTTACCGCCAGCATCAGGCTGATGAACTCCCGATATCACTTTTATAATGGTTGATTTCCCGCAGCCATTTTGTCCAGCAATACAGTGCACCTCACCCGGATAGATATCGAAGTCGATTCCCTGTAGGGCGTAAAAACCGTTAAAATTTTTGCTGATATTGGTGAGTTTAAGATATGGCTTCATTGATTTTTCCTCACTAACATTCTGTTCAGCCCCGCTGAGTACGGGGCTGATATTGATCATGGCAATCGTTTAATAAAGCTGGTCAATATTATCTTTGGTAACAAACAGAACTTTGTGGAACTTAATCAATTTTTCGTCTTTACGGACTTCCGCAGCACCGAAGTTTTTAATCGTATAACCCGGTTCGATATCTACGCCATTAATCACATCAGCAGCTACTTTCGTTGTAGCGTAGCCACCTGTTGCAGGATCGTAAGTAATACCCATCGTGATATTACCATTACGAATCAAAGAAGCCGCTTGTGAAGGAATCATCATACCGAACACGCCAACGTTTTTCTTGGCACGGCGCTCCTGAACGGCACGGCCCGCACCGATAGGGCCTTGTGAACCGAATGAAATAACCGCTTTCAGATCTTTATGTGCACGCATCAATTCCAAAGTAGTACGACGAGAATCGTCAATGTTTTCCGCTACAGGCATACGAGAGGTAACTTCATACATATCTGGGTATTTTTCTTTTTGGTATTTAACGAAGTAATCCGCCCATAAGTTATGCTGTGGTACGGTTAGTCCGCCAACATAAATAACGTAACCACCTTTACCACCGGTGAACTCTGCCACTTTTTCAAGATAGTCTTGCGCGAACTTCTCATCATCGATAATGGAAACTTCCCAGTTAGCACTTGGCTGTCCTGGAGATTCGTTCGTTACAATGGCAATGCCCGCACTTCGAGCTTTCTGGAAGACTGGCTCTAATACTTCAGCGTCATTTGGAACAATGGTGATCGCATCCACTTTCTTTGCGATGAGATCTTCAATAATTTTCACTTGGGCTGTTGCGTCAGTGCTTGAAGGTCCTACTTGATAGGCATTTATCTTATATTCCTGTCCCGCTTCGGTTACACCTTCGCCCATCCGGTTAAACCAAGGCATACCACCAATTTTGGGAATGTTAACGATATCGAGTTCTTTAGCCATGGCTGGAGTACCCAACGTTGGTATACAAATTAAGGCAGCTAAAACCATTTTTTTAGTAGTGTTCATTAGTTAGTCCTTTATGCTATTTCACGTTATGCCTCCAATTGGAGTGCAATTTTAGATATAACAAACTCGGACTAATTGAACATGTGTCCATTTATCAAATATATAGTTGTAGCCAATTTATCCATATAGACGGCGTTTTTCTCTATAAACCATAGAATTACATAAGTGAGCGGCTATACAGAAACAAATTAATAACTTTGTTGCTCGCCATGAATGTTTACCTCAACTCTTGATATGAAAAATAGCGTTAATAAAAAACCGATAAGCTCACTCGCAGAAAGGCACCATTCATTAAAGCTCTAATCGGTTTCGGGGATCATGTTGATTAGCAAATGACTTAGCAGGTAACGTCTGTCGGTCGCACTCATGCGCGCTTGCAGATACAAGTACATGGATTTGGTTTCCTGATGCTCACCAAGTGTTTTCCAGATTGAATCAAGGTAAGCAGAGGTAATATTTTGCACGATAGGCAAAGGCTGTTTTGCAAATACTAAGGCAATAAGCTGCGCCAGTTTCTCATTCACTTCTGCAAAGTTGTTGTCTATACGTTGCAACTCCGCGTTTAGAATCGTATCGGCCCGAGTTAATAACGACGCGGCCAATGCACGCTTACCTTTACGCTTACTCCTGCTTGAATTGATGACCCTATCGTCTTGATAACCATCGTCGCAGGCTTCTAACAGTCCGCGTAATGATGCAAGAGTTGAAACAAGCGGACAGCGCAGTGGCTCAAGCTTTTGCTCGGTTTGTTTCAACCAAAGTGCCACATCTAAAACATAACTAGGGGCTTGCGCGAGGTATTTGTCACTGAGTTGCGGCAGCAACATTAGCCTTGCAATGATGGTTTCTTTTAGTACCGACTCCATAATCACTCCGGCATGAGCTTGCTTTTGGTTCGTCCATTTTCAATGCTGGTCGCCCACTCCAGCCCCTCTTCACGTATTGTGATGTTTAAGCGAATTGCGTTAAGTGGCGTTGCGCTTTCTTTGACTTCAGAACTGACTACAGTGGTCTTTAATGCGGGAGGGATAGATTGTGATTTTAACGCTATCGCAGATATACGATGACGTAATTGCTTGCTCACCGATTCAAGCCTGTCAAAAGGAATCTCCTGCGTAGAGCTCGTCTTTTTGAGCGCTTTTTGAAATGCGTCATCGACTGCACGCACCAGACTCTCTTTAGTAATCCGAACGTCACCACTGCGCTGACGCTCGGCTACATTTTCCAGAGCGAGTTTCAGCTCTTTGTCGAAGTTGTTTTGAAAGGTTTTAGTTCGGCTAAGTATGTCTTCGTCGTCTAGTGACTTAGTTAGCTGAGCCATCAGCGCTTGGTGCAAAACACGCGGACTATCGAGCTCTGCGACTTTCGCAGGGATCTGTTTATCGATGGTTAACGGCATATCAATGGTTAGCTCTGGAACCCGCACTCGCGGGAGACTCATTCCTTCAAGCAGAGGATGATCCTTATAGTATTCGGCAACCGCTGCGGTTTCTTCATCGGCAAGCCTGCGCGCATGAACCAGACTGATCATCAACGCGCCTAAGACTTCACTTAACTCAGACATACAACCTCCTTATGTGTTATCGACTGCTTTAAGCCTCTGACTCAACTTCAGTTATGGAGTTTTCAAGAATACCGAGCAACTTCTCAGTGCCTGCAGGTAATTCATCTTGAACAGCCCGCACATTCACGGACATACTGTAAGTCCGTTCAATTTTGGATGAGCTAGATGTGGATTTCTTATACGAATAACTCGCACTAAGCTTGGCCGAAACAGGTCCCCAACCCGCTTTTACTGATAGCTTCGTATTAAGGTCATGTGAAGAAGATGTCGTTGATTGCTGTACTGAATTAATTTTGGCGTTAAATGCAATCGTTGTTTCTTCCACGCGGATAAATGGAATAGGTAACATCGTTAAAATGGGAACGGTCAGGTCGTACTTTTTAGGCTCTGTGCCTGTGACTTCTCCTTGTTCGTTCCTGACCTCAACAGCCTTCATATAACTGAAGGTGATCATGGTTGGTTCATTGCTCTCAGCTTCAAAGCCGACAGACTTGATAAAGTCTACGGATGTTTGTGCTGACTGGGCTTGCGCGCGAACCACTGCATTGAGTGGGCCGCCTATCATAGATTCGAAATCTATGCTGGATAGTTCGTCGCCGATGGCCATAATTACGCTCCTTTTCAGGCGAAATATGAACCCGAATCTGACTACTTAATCGGGAAAGTTATGTGCTATGAAACACGTATAATATATAGCTTGAGATCATGACCAGAACAACGTTTTGACTGCATTTTATTTATATTTTTATCAATCAAGTCGTTAAGTGATTAAATTAACCACGAAAGATAAGACGGCTCAAATGAACCAGTAGATGTTGTACGAATAAGAAAATGCTTGAGAAGAGATGCTTTGCTGCTTGTTAACTATCGCAGCAGCAAAGCACTTGTACATTAGGTTGAGATAATGATTAGTCAGCTAACGCCATTTGAGACTTAACTGAAACGGTTGAGCCAATACGCGACGGTTCAACATCAATTCGCTGTGCCATCTGCTCTTTAAGCTCCGATACGTGAGAAATCACACCAATCATACGTCCCGTTTGCTGTAAATCGACTAAGGTTTGGATCGCTAGATCCAAAGACTCAGGATCCAAACTTCCAAAACCTTCGTCAATAAACAATGTATCTAAGCGAATACCACCGCTATAGGACTGCACAACATCAGACAGACCAAGCGCTAAAGCCAGTGCCGCCATGAATGATTCACCACCAGAAAGCGTCGCAACGTCTCGCATTTTACCGGTATAGCCATCTTCAACGACGAGATCAAGCCCTCGGCCTGCTGCGCCCTTAAACCCTTCCGTTTTACGCGCCAGAATGTATCTGCCCTTGCTCATCAAACTTAATCGTTGCGAGGATTGGATTAAAACATCATCTAAAAGCACACCTAGGACAAAACGATGTAAACTGATACGACTGCCTGTTTTACCACTCGCCACATCATAAAGCGTACCAAAGACTTTGTACTCATCTTCTAGCTTGCTGTTCTTGTCATGCAAACTCGCTATGTCACTGCGCACTTTTTCCAGTCGTTCAAAAATCGACCGGACAGAATCGAGCTTGTTTCTCGATTCAACATAATGTTGCTGTTGAGTGTTTAAGATAACGTTAATGGCTTCAATATCCGGCTTTTCAAGATCTTGTAAGGCTAATTTAAGATCACTTAATGTTTGCTCTAGCTTGATTTGAGTTTGCTTAAACTCATCAATTTCTTGCTGCCAGGATTGCAGCTCTTCTTCCGTCGCTTTGTTTTGAAGATAACTTTCTTCATCCTCAAAACGGCTTTCATTCAGTGCCTTTTGCCAGTTCGTTTGTGCTTCGTTTAGCTTCTGGTCAGACTCCGCGAACCATTGCTTGTTCGTTGTTAGCTGACTTTCAATATTAGACTTGGCTAATATCGCTTGTTGAAGTTGTGTCTGTGCACTATCCAGACTTTCGTTAAGACGCTTAACCTGCTCTTTAGTTTGAGTAATTTCGTGCTCAAGTACTTCTACCGAACGGTATTTCGGTTCAAAGTTCTCCAGCAATTTATTTAGTTGATCCTGATTAGCCTTAATCGTAGATTCATTGGCTGCCATTTGATTTTGCAGCTCGTTAATCTTTGTTTCTCCAACAACACATCGCTGGTTAAGCTGTTCGACATTTTTTTCCAACTGAGCGATATCAATGGCAGTCAAACGCTGTAGCTTTTCATTAGCGGACTTAAGTTCCGCCTGAATTTCTACTGCTTCAGTTGTAGCATGTTCACCAAGCTCTTCTGAGAGCTCATCCACTTGTTTTTGATACTGTCGAGCGACAACATAATGTTGTTCCAGTTGGTTACTAAGCTGATTGTAAGACGTTTGTGCGGCACGCTCCTGAGCGCGAGCTGTTTGAACTTGCTCTTTCGTTACCTCTTCTTCAGTAAACTGTGCTGGATGAGGATGCTCACAACTACCACAAACTGGACACGCCTCACCCGTTTGCAACCTTTGGGCTAAAACTGCCGCTTGCGCGTTGTGCCATTTTAGCTCTAAACGATCAGCTGACTGTTGCTCCGTCACATAGGCTTGTTTGGCTTGTTCAAGCTTTTGTTGCTTGGTGTTGGTTGAAGCATCATGCTTAGCCTGCTCTTGCTTCAAACCTGACAGTTTTTGAACATCTTGTAAAAGCCGTTGCTTTTGCTTGATTTCGGCATCAATACTACCAACTAAAGCAACATCGAGACGGGCTTGATCCAAGTGCTTCTGCCCTTGTTGTGCGTCTAGAGTCAGTTTGTCTTTTAGAGCGATGTATTGCTGCAGTTTTGATTCAAATTGCTGTTTCTCTTGTAACCCGTTCGCGATTTTTGCTTCCAAGTCTACTTTTTCAATCAGCTTTTCTTTCATTCCTTCGAGATTAAACTGCAATTGCGTCAATTGAGGCACTTGTTCAGCACTTTGCTTTGCGGTTTTTAGCTCCGCTTCTTTTCCCGTCACCACGTTCGCAGCTTCAGTTAAGTTATCGCTAAGTGAGGTAATCTTCTGGGCTAGCTGTTGTGATTGCGTCTTAGCGTTCTGTAAAGCAACATACTGCAACTCGATTTTACTTGCGCTTTTCGCTTTTTCTAATCGTTCCTGACGTGCACTTATTACTTTTGCTTTTTCTGAATGTAACTTTAACGATGCCTCGGCTTGCTCTTGGCGAGTGAACTCTGCAGATAATGCTTGCGCTTTTTGTAACTGGGACTTAATACTGTTTAGCTTCTCTAGACAAGCTTGTTCACTCTTTTTCTCTTGCTCTAGTTGCTCAGAGACTAGTTCTTTCTGTTCAAGCAATTCCTCTTCTGAACTCACTCCTGCAACTTGCAACGCACCGCGAATCTGATTATCAAACTCATTTTTCGCTTTACTGATCGCGCTTGCTTTATCTTTCAGTGCGTACTCAATTTTCTTGTAAATGTCTGTCTGGAACAGCTGGCCGAAAATTTCTTCCCGCTCTTTGGAGCTCGCCAGGAGTAACTCACGAAACTTCCCCTGAGGAAGTACCATCACTTGGCGAAACTGCGTTTCTGATAAGCCAATAATGTTGATAATTTCGCTCTTAACTTGCGTGGTTTTGCTAGTAATCAGTTTCTCGCTATCGCCTAGTTCATACAGAGATGCAGTGTGCTTTCTCACCGTCATACCATCACCGCGAGCTTTCGGCGCTTCTTGTTCCGGGGCGCGAGTAACTCGGTAAACCTTTCCGTGCAGTGAAAAGTCCAGGGTAACTTCGGTTGGTAGATCGGCACTGGCCAAATCACACCGCATCTGAATACCCTGCCGCTCATTGCCCGTAGTTTCACCATAAAGCGCGAAACAAATCGCATCGAGGATCGACGTTTTTCCTGACCCCGTTGGTCCATTAATTAAAAATAGAGGGTTGTTACCAAGCTTCTCGAAATTGATGGTTTCCGTTTTTGCAAAGGGACCAAAAGCTTGCATTGTGAGTTTGATAGGCTTCATTTATGGTCCTTACAGCTGTGACAATTGCTTGATAATATCGTTGACGGCTCGTTCTTGTTCTTGTGATAACTGGCTGTCCTGCGCTTCACTAAAGAAGTCACGGAACATATCGATTTCACTGCGAGCAAGTTTGGCTTGTGCCATCTCCTGCTCCACACCGATCAACATACCCGGTTTCTCTAAATGCAAAACGTTTGGGTAGACCGCGCGCAGTTTTTCCATCGGATTCAAAATAGCGTGCTTGTCCATCAAACGAACGAGTAGATAGTCCTCACTCTTCGGATCTGTTTTTCCTTTCTCAATGACCTGTTCTAATTCACCTTCGATAATTCGCATCTCATGGGGGGCAACAAGCTCAATATGCTCAGCAGAAGCAAAACCACTCTGATTGATTTCCACCAGCGTGAAGCCTTTCTTTTGGTTCTGCTCACCGAAACTGTATTTCATCAAAGAGCCGGAGTAGCGAATGTACTCCTCCCCCTTCTTCTGAGGCTGATGCAAATGACCAAGAGCGACATAGTCGAAATCCAGAAAGTGCTCATGACTTACGCGGTCAGAACCTCCAATAGAAAGTGGTCGCTCCGAATCCGACTCAATTGCCCCATCAACAAAACAGTGGCTGATAAGCACCTTTATCTGTTGTGGCTGAAACTGCTCAGTAATTTTTTCCACCAATAGTTTGTGCGCTTCATCATGGGTAGAAACCGCTTCTTTATAAGCAAACCTGACCTGTTCAGGATCGTTATATGGCATACCATAGAGCGCGACTTCACCAGCTGACTTGGTCGTAATCACCACAGGCGAAAGCATATCTTCAAAGTTACTGATGATATGTAAACCCGAGTTTTTCATCTGTTCAGAGCCGAATCCCAAGCGCTCGGCACCATCGTGATTACCAGAAATAAAAATCATCGGTGTTTTAAGCTCAGTACAAATTCGCTTTACCACACGATTTAATAATTCGATGGCAACGGTTGGCGGCACAGATCGGTCGTACACATCCCCTGCCACTACGACCGCATCGACTGGGTTGTCTTCAATGTATGAGATCAATTGGTCGAGAACCGCTTGCTGATCATCGAGTAATGAAACGTTGTGGAACTGTCGGCCTAGATGCCAATCTGAGGTATGGATAAACTTCATTCGAATTCACTTTTTGCCATAACTTTCTAGTATGCCTATGGGGCTGTCGGAACCTGAGCACAGGCTACTTTATTGTTCTGCTAGGATATCGTGACTTTGTAAGCTTTTCATGTAGTTTGTGCTATTTAAGCGACAAGTGGCTAGCCATTGGTCCAAGCAAAAAATATCGAATGTAAAAAAGCCAGTCAGATTAACTGACTGGCTTTGAAAATTGACTTTGCTTCTTGTTAAGATTGTTACATCTTAACCAGCATCTTACCTTTGTTTTTGCCTTCGAATAGACCGATGAACGCTTCAGCAGCATTTGCTAGACCTTCGTATACCGTCTCTTCAGACTTCACTTTGCCTTGTTTGATCCACTGACCCATTTGTTCAACAAACTCACCCGCGAGATCCCAGTAATCCATTACAATGAAGCCTTGCATCGTCAACTTCTTCGTGTTGATTTGCAGTAGGTTGCTTGGTCCCGGTTGAGGCTTGTCTGCATTGTAGTCTGCAATCATGCCACATACAGGAATACGACCGTATGGGTTGATAACTTCAAGCGCCGCTTCTAGATGCGCACCGCCGACGTTTTCAAAATACACATCAATGCCTTCTGGTGCTGCTTCGCGTAGCGCCTGCGTCAAGTCATCAACTTTTTTGTAGTTAATAACCGCATCTGCGCCCATTGCTTTCACCATTTCAGCTTTCTCATCTGACCCTACTGAACCAATCACTTTACAGCCATGCAGTTTGGCAAGCTGACAAACCACGCTGCCTACCGCACCAGATGCTGCAGAGACAAAAACGGTATCCGTCGGCTTAAGCTGAGCGACTTTAAATAGCCCTACCCAACCTGTTAAACCAGGCATACCAATAACACCCAAGAAGTGTTGGTCTGGTAAACCTACCGATGGCAACAAGGTTAAATCGGTACCATCACTGATAAAAGTCGTACGCCAACCGCTGATGTTGCTGACTTTTGAACCTACTGGGAAGTTGTCATTTTTTGATTCGATAACTTCGCCAACTGCGCCACCTTCCAGTACTTGGTCAATTTCAAATGGTGGAATGTACGATTCTCTCTCGTACATACGGCCGCGCATGTACGGGTCAACAGACATCCAAGTATTTTTAATTAACACTTCGCCTTCTTGAATTGCCGGTAATTCTACTTCAACAGATTTGAAGTTTTCTTTTGTTGGCATACCTACTGGGCGTGATGCTAAATGGATTTGCTGGCTGATCATATTGCTCTCTCTTACTTTTGCTTCAATGTGCGTTTAACTGTTGGTAATAAACAGCTATCACCTCTTAGATAATCATATTAATTGCGTCACAATTTAGTTTGCGCACAAACTATTTGCGAGTAAGTTAACTTGAGAGCATGAAGAATGCAACTATTTTGCTCAAAAATAATTAGCGCACAATGTATTTTAAATTACTTAGAATTTGTTAATATTGCATCCTTGCTTAAAACTGGACTCATTCATGGCCGAAAAATTATCAGATAACGTATGCTTTGCTTTGTACACAGCGACCAATTCTTTGGTGCGTGCATTTCGACCTCTGCTTGACGAATACGACCTCACCTACCCTCAGTACATTGTGATGCACTCACTTTGGTGCAAAAACGACGTTAGTCTGAAAGATCTATCCCAGGATACCCATTTGGATTCAGGGACTCTGACTCCAATCGTTAAGCGTTTGGAATTAAAAGGGCTATTGACTCGAAAAGTCTCTGATTTGGATGAACGTAAGAAAGTCATTTCACTGACACCAAAAGGTAGTCAGTTACAGGAAGATGCGCAGGAGTTGACCGCGAAGCTTGAATCGAGATCGAGCATGTCGGCAGAGAGTATTGAAGCGTTGCGAGTATTGTGTCTTGAACTAGACACAAATTTACGCAAGAGCGAATAGAAGTTGTTGTTCTGCATTCCGCCGAGGCTTTAACCGACAAGTCTACGGCGGATTGCTACTGAATGAGTGCCTAATCAAACAACTCAATCACCAATTGGTTGTTTTTAATAACTAGGTTAGGGCTTGCCGACTTCAGTAGAATGGACTGCACTTTATCACTTTCTAGCTTGTAAACCGGCTGATTTGATAGTGCATAGCCGATCATCGAAACAGCCGGTTTAATTAGATTGCTAATTTCCGGAGTCAGCAAATTGCTTTTGTCTTCAAACTTCTCTAGACGAAGTGATTGCAGAAACACTTCACCCGTTTTTTGGTCGTATTTAGGAATCGCGCTAAATTCAAGATCGAGATCTAAGCCTACCGTTCGTTGAGTTAAAAACTGTATATCCGCCGTTGTGTTAGCAAACACCGAAATACGTTCATTGTCTACTCGGCCAATTTTAACCTCAAGGTCATCTACTGATACTTGCGCATACATGACGTTTTCAACCCCAACGGATTGATTAATCGTCGCTTTGTCTTGGAGATATTGATTCATATCTCGTTCAGTGATGCGGTAGCTAGCACACCCGTTAAGCAGCAATGCCGCAGCAGATAAGGCAAAGATTTTTGCTTTTATTTTCGTCTTCAATGGTTAGCTCTTATTCATCCAATGTAATCCATTAAATTCTATACCCATGATCGAGATAGAAATAGTCTAAACCGACTTAATCAAGAGTATTTCACCAAATGCTGACCTAAAGTAAATATCACGAAGTTTAACTTCGTGATGGCACCTTGTTATTAAACGGTTACCAAGCAACTTAACGAAATAATGTGAGGGAGTTAAGGAGTAAAAAAAGCCTTTGGCTTTAGCTGCCAAAGGCGTTTTTGTTTCTGTATGCCGATGTTTAATTCAAACTAATAACGGTATCGCAGCACTTTTCAATCAGGTTTGGATCATGGCTGACTAGCAACAACGCACATCCCTGCTCTTTTGCCAGGTCAACCAACAAGTCAGTCACCTCTTGAGCAATAATGGGATCAAGCCTTGAAGTTGGCTCATCCGCGAACAAAAATACCGGATCCAGCAATAAAGCCCGAAGGATGGCAAACCGCTGTAATTCTCCTCCAGATACCCCAGTGCTGTTTCTATCTAGTAGTTCGGGAGCAAGTTTCAGTTTCTCCATCAATGGTGGAATGCGTTTTCGGTCTATCTTGTGCAGCTTGACCAAATCTTCCAATAGCACACCAAGCGTCACACTAGAAGTAAACGCAGCGGGTGGGTCCTGAAACAACTTAAGCCATTGATAAGGCATAGTGTTAGGTGCCAGCTTCGTTACTGTACCGTCCAACGCAGGTAATAAGCCAAGTAAGGTGTCTCCTAGTGTGCTTTTTCCGCAACCACTATCACCGACGACGCCAATGACTTCCCCTTCATGAATCGTAAAATTGATTCTTTGAGAAAGCACAGTATTACCGCGCCCAATCGAAAGGTTGTCCACCTTCAGCACTGGTGCATTAGAAAATAAGTTTTTCTCTCGTTCATTCCAATGCTTTGGATCCGCACTAATTAACGCTTGTGTGTACTCATGCTGAGGGTGATTCAACACTTGCTCTGCGGTTCCTTGCTCAACAACGACACCTTCTTTCATCACAATGATGTTACCACCGATTTGGCGCGCAACATCGATATCGTGAGTGATGGATAGTAAACCGCCACCCTGAGCGCTTTGGAGCAGCAGACGAACGATGTCATCTCGACGGCTGACATCCAGGCCTTTGGTAGGTTCATCAGCCAATATCAGCTTAGCGCCACCCGACGTTGCCGCAGTGACCGCTAAGCGCTGAGCCATACCGCCCGACAGCTGGCCCGGTCGTTTATGCGCACTACTTTTAAGCCCTATGTTATCCAAATCATCGATGGCTCGATGAAAAGACGTCTCTTCATCTAACCCCTTGACGCATTCATAAACCTCAGCCACTTGTTTGTATGCAGACATTAATGGGTCAAGTGCGCGCCAAGGCTCCTGAGGGAGCATCGTGACTTCACTTCCCCACAGTTTTACCAGAGAGCGTTGATCCTGTTTTTTCCCAAAGACTGCAACGGTTCCGTATTGTGACAGTGAGCTTGGTAATAGACCGATCACGGCCTGCGCTAACAAACTTTTGCCTGATCCCGTCTGACCGAGAATGGTGACAGGCTTGTCTTGATAAAGCTTCAATGACAGCGGCTGGAGAAGCTCGACGTCTTTTGCTTTGATCGATAAATCATTCAGTTGAATTAAGAGATTCACGGCTCGCTCCTGCTAATAAATGAAAGCCCAATACCAACAACGCGACAACCAGTAATGGCTGAGCTAATACCCAAGGGGCGTCAACGTAGAACGGGAAGAGTTCGACACTCATCAATCCTAGTTCGGCAAGAGGCGGCTGGATACCGACCGCAACAAAGCCTAAAGAAGCCATCATCAAGATGGCATTTGCACCGCCAAAAGCCGCCATCGTAAAGATCGAAGAAGAGAGCGCAGGCCAGATATGTCGTTTGAACTGATACCATTTACCGAATCCCATCATCACAGAGACTTGTCGCTCTGGGCTGTTAATGACAGTGCGTGTGATAGCGCGTGTCACTCGGTAGTATTCAACCCACTGAACCAATGAAATCGCCAGATACATAACCAAGAATGATCCCGGAGCAATGGCTGACAACAGAAGAACTAAGACTAACCCCGGCAGCGCTAATAAGATGTTGACGACAATATCCAGCCCCTGCTCGACGCGGCCTCCTGCCCATGCTGAACAAACACCAAAGGCAACGCCCAACATCGAAGAACTAATGACACACAACACACTCAGGGTAAAAGATAAGCCAATCGCGCTTGCGAGACGCGTCATCATATCTCGCCCAAAATGATCGGTACCAAACCAGTGTTCACCGCTTGGTGGCAATAGTCGAATAGAAAGATTTTGCTCATCAATGGAGTACGGTGACAGCCACCCGACAAAAAGTGAAAAGCTAAACAGCCCTAGTAACAGTGCCAATCCGAGCTTTTGATTTAATGTAAATTGTTTCATCATTTTTCTTGCTGACCTCTTGGATCAATCCAGTAGCACAGCACATCAATAATACTGTTGAGGAACACAAATAGGATGCCCATTGTCAGCGCACAACCTTGAATAACGGGAATGTCACGCGCAAAAATCGCGTGTGCGAGACCATGACCAACGCCCGGCCAAGAAAACAGAGACTCAATCATCACGATCCCTTCGATCACACTGACTAGCTGAATTCCGACAAACGCCACAATGGGTACGGCCATATTTCTTAAACCATGACGGTAGAAAGTTTGTCTTTCGCTTAACCCCTTAACTCGCGAGAATGTGTAAAACGGAGATCGCAAAACGTTTCTAACGCTGCTATGCACAACTCGGTTAGAAACTGCGGCCAAGCTGACAGCTAAAGTAACGCTTGGCAAAACCAAGTGCTGCCAGGTACCAAACCCCGCGACAGGAAACCATTTCCAATTGATTGCGAAAATAAGGATCAGCACCAATCCAAGCACAAATACTGGCATTGCTCGGGTAAAGGTTGAAAACCAAACCATAAGAGAATTGACCAGACCACCCTTGTTTGCTGACCAGGTTCCAAGAGGAAGCGCAATCAAAATGGATAACGCGATACCAAACCCAGCAAGAAGCAAAGAGTGACCAAGCTGGTGTAGGACGACTTCACTAACAGGTAAACCACTAACGAGAGAATTACCTAAGTTAAATTGCAACAAATCACCCAGCCAGCTTACATAGCTACTGAACCACCCCTGGTCCAGATTGAGTTCTTGTCGCACAAGGTCAGCAGCAGCAGAGTCCACATTATCCTGACCATAACGACTTGCCGCAATTCGATATGCCATGTCTCCAGGCAGGCTTCGCATCAGCAAAAAGGTGAGTGTACCGACGCCCCAAGCCACCAGAATTAACTGATAGAGTCGCTTTCTTAAAATCCTTAACAGCATCAGTTAATTTCCATCTGATTGATGAAGTAATTACGCTCAAACGGATCAAACTTGAAGTTTTTAACGCGTTTGTTGACTGAGGTATGCTGGCTATAACTTGATACCGCGATGACCGGAGAATCTTGATAGATCGCTTTCGCGACTTTTTGGCTAAGTTCAAAGGCGCGAGTGGCATCACGATTAGCAAGTAAACGCTCAATCGTACTGTCCACTTCTGCGTTTTCCCAGTTCATCGTCCCCCAGTCACCACCTCCGCTGGTAAAATCAGAGCTGATGATCGGCAGCGGATCCGCACTGAAACCAAAGTTACGTGCAATCAATGCCATTTCTAGAGAACCATCTTGGTGACCAGCTGGGATCATACTTGAGTTTGTAACATCCACTTTTAGATCAACGCCTAGCTTGGCCCATTGAGCTTGAATAGCTGTTGCGACTGTTGTTAATTCAGGGCGGTCTGCATAGGTAATCATCGTCAGTTTAAACGGCACACCATCACGTTCAAGGATACCGCTTTCTCCACGTTCCCAACCTAACTCAGCCAAGGTTGAACTCGCCTGTTGTAGATTAAAATCATCATTTTTAACGTCTTCAATAAACCATTGAGACATTGAACTTGGCATGATCTGCGTGGTTTCTGAGCCCGGAACACCAAGCACATTTTTTGCAATCGACGCGCGATCAATAGCCATACTCAATGCCTTTCTAGCTCTCGCGTCATCTAGGAAAGGATGACCGGCATTCACTTTTACAAACATGGTTCGTGGGATCAGGTCGCTGTGAACGTTAACCTCGTTTCCTGTTTTTAGCTGTCCTAGCATGGATGGTTCAAGATTGAATACGATATCTGCTTCGCCAGACTTCGCCTGCAGCAAACGACTTTCTGCACGATGGCCCGTCAAGTATGTGGCGAAATCGATTTTTGCTTCTTCCCCCCAATAACCATCAAACTTTTTAACCAAGAACTTGTGCGGCGGTGCAAAGCTTTCCATTTGATATGGCCCCGTACCGTAAAGTGTTTTTACGGCTCCGTTAGGCTCGTAAGATGCAGGCGACAAGATAGCGTTAGAATAGTTGGTCAACAGTGAGGCAAATGCAGCGTAAGGTTTACTCAATTCGATTTTTATCTCATTATCACTCACCGCTGAGACGCTGCGAACCTCTGCTTTGTTGAGTGTGCCATGTTTACGCTGTGCGAAAGTAAGACTGCGAACAACTGCTGCTGCGTCTAATTTGGAGCCATCATGAAACGTTACGTTGTCTCGCAGAGTAAAATACCACGATAATCCATCTTCACTGCTGTGCCATTTACTCGCCAACCCTGACGTAACAATCCCTTTATTATCAACATTGAGCAGCGTTTCTATGACCTGCATGCGAGTTAACATATAGCCCTGTTTGGAAGGGTCTACGCTGGAAACCTCCCAAGGGCCACTAATCGATAATGTATTGCTCTTATTTGGCGTAAGCTGCTCAGATGATGCTTCTTGATTATTTAATGTGATAGCAGCGCCTGCTGCAACGACTACAGTAGCCAAAACTAGGCCACGAATAAGCTTCTTCTTTCTCGCAATAGAAGCATAAGAAATTTCGGTCATAACGATCCCTAACGTATTTTTAGACGCTATTTTCCCCAAATGACGAGTGCACGTAACAGTTGTCTCGTTGTGAATCTTTTACAAGCACAAGCCTGACCAACGTCGAAATACCAAGCCGTGACGAGGTTATGGGGTATAAAAATGAAAATGTTGGGTTCTCCTAAATGGAGATAGCATTAGACGAAATGAGGTGGTGATCGCGTTCGCGGAAGCTCTGAAGAAACGTGAGCCGTGAACTGGATATCGAAGATCTGATAGCATTGCGCCTCATCAGACGGCACAGACATAGAAGAGTAAGAGCTTAAAGCGTGACAAATGGCTTCATACACTTCACAGGTATGATGTTCGTGAACGTTTTTATCCATCTCCATCGAGTGCACAAGCGAAATCGCACTCAACCCCAAAGGGAGTAAGAGCATCGCGAGGAGCAGCAATTTTTTTAGCTTAAGATGATGGAAGTAGTACACGACAAGAGCAGTGAAATAAACGTAACGTTATACTATTACATTTCGATTTAAATCAAAGTACTTTGTTTGTGATTACCGTTCAATTGTTTAATTATTGTTCAACCCATTTCTTTCGTTAAAGATAGTCATACAAATAAGTTTGAAAATCAGAATGTTAGATTATGAAAATAAGTATCAGCGATTGTGACTATTTTTCGAAGGAAGGAAACCCACCAAATGCGCTATTTTGGTGGGTAAGATGGCTAAGAGACTATTTTTACTTCACTGCAGATAAAAAGCTGCGCAACTCTTCAGTTTGAGGAGCATCGAAAACTTCTTCGCTAGGACCGCTTTCCCATACTTTCCCTTGGTTCATGAACACGACTCTATCACCAACCTCACGTGCGAAGTTCATTTCATGAGTAACCAGAATGAGCGTCATTCCCTCTTTCTTTAGCTGCTCTAACACTTTTAGTACCTCACCGACCAGCTCCGGATCGAGTGCAGAGGTGATTTCATCACACAACAACACTTTTGGGTTCATCGCAAGAGATCGTGCAATCGCAACACGCTGTTGCTGTCCACCAGATAAGTTAGCCGGGTAGGCGTCAAATTTATCCGCTAAGCCGACCTTTTCAAGTAGCTCCCTCGCCTGAGCTTCACAAGCTTTTGCATCTTTTTTCATTACCAGTTTTGGCGCTAACATCACGTTCTCACCCACTGTCATATGAGGAAAAAGGTTGAAGCTCTGGAATACCATACCAACACTTCGACTAAGTAGACGCAACTTGTAATCATCATCTTCCACGGCCTGGCGGTCGACGACAATAGCGCCATCCTGATAGGTTTCCAGACCATTCATACAACGCAGCAACGTACTCTTACCAGAACCACTGCGGCCAATAATAGAGACAACTTCGCCTGCCTCAACTTTCATGTCCACACCTTTGAGAACATGGTTTTCACCATAGTACTTATGTACTTGATCAACACTAACGAGAGACATAGGTTTTTTTCTCCAAATGACGAGCTAATAATGACAGAGGGAAACAGATAATAAAGTAAAGCACTGCGACCATGGCAAATACCTTAAATGGTTGGAATGTTGCGTTATTGAGCATGGTTCCTGCTTTAGTTAACTCAACAAAACCGATGATCGAAGCGAGCGCGGTGCCTTTGACGATTTGAACGGAAAAGCCGATCGTCGGTGCAATGGCAATTCGGTATGCTTGGGGAATAATGACGTTACGCATGCTCTGAATGTAATTAAGACCCAACGTACGACAAGCTTCCCATTGACCTTTAGGTAACGCCTCAATACAACCCCGCCAAATGTCGTGAAAATAGGCACTGCTGTATAGGGTTAACGCCAACGCGGCTGCGGACCAAGCACTTACCTCTATTCCCAACAGAGACAAACCGAAAAACGCCATAAAGAGCTGCATTAGAAGTGGCGTTCCCTGAAAGAGTTCAACGTACAGTTGAATGCCTTTACCAAGGTGAATGTTCTTCATACTTCTGAGTAAAGTAAGACTAAGCCCTACCAGACCACCACCTATGAAAGCAATCATGGAGAGTAGTACGGTCCAACGCGCTGCAAGTAGTAAGTTGCGCAGAATGTCCCAGTCTGTAAATTGCATCATAATCGTCTTCTCCTACAGCGCTGGGTTTTTGAATACGCGAGCTTTAATCATCGCGAAGAACTGACGCATTAAGATCGCAAGGACAAGATAAATCAGTGCAGTAACAGCATAAGACTCAAAACTCAAAAAGGTTCTGGACTGCACAAAGTTAGCCGCAAAAGTCAGCTCCTCAACAGAGATCTGAGAAACAACGGCGGAGCCAAGCATGACAATAATGCACTGACTGACCAACGCCGGATAAACCTTCTGATAAGCAGGGGGCAATACAATACGAGTGAAAATTTGTCGTCTGGTTAAGCCTAGCGTTTTACCTGCTTCCCATTGGCCCTTAGGCGTTGCTTCGATACCCGCACGGATGATCTCCGCGCTGTAGGCGCCGAGGTTAAACACCATAGCAATGAAGCCAGCTTCCCACGCACTTAACTTAACGCCCAGTGCTGGTAAACCAAAAAAGATAAAAAATAACTGAACAATAAACGGTGTATTACGTGTTAACTCTATATAGGTGGCACATAACCAACGTAACCATGCTTGCTTACTTGTACGCCCTGCAGCGCACAAGGTTCCCACGGCTAACCCAGCAACCGTAGAAAGGACGGTTAACTCGACGGTTGTCCGTAAACCTGCCACAAACTGTGGCAGGTAGGGAGCCAAGCCAGTAAATTCTAACTGGTAACTCATTGAACTTATTCCTTATGCGCCAAGATCTTTAGGGAAAGGCGCTTTTAGCCATTTTTGAGATAGTTCTTCCAATACTCCGTCTGCTTTCGCTTTTGAAATGAGCTTGTTCACTTCTTCAACGAGTTCACTTTCACCCTTCATCACACCGACATAACAAGGCGAGTTTTTCAGCATGAACTTCGCTTCTGGTGCTTTAGCTGGGTATCGAGTCGCGATCTCAGTAACCACAAGGTTACCCGTTGCAATGAGGTCAATCTGACCCGATAGGAATGATGACAATGTCGCGTTGTTGTCTTCAAAACGCTTGATCGTTGTACTCTGTGGCGCAATTTTGCTTAGTTCAATATCTTCAACAGAGCCACGAGTCACACCAATGGTTTTGTCAGCCAGATCTGCAGCTTCAGCCACTTTTTCGTCTGAAGTACCGAATACGCCAAGGAAAAATGGAGCGTATGCGTCACTGAAATCGATCGCTTTTTCACGCTCTGGGTTTTTACCCATACTTGAGATAACTAAGTCAACTTTCTGAGTTTGTAGGTAAGGAATACGGTTCGCACTCGTAACGGGTACTAGTTCCACTTTTACATTTAATTCTTTAGCCAGGTATTTCGCCATATCAATGTCGTAACCTTGAGGCTTTAAATCTGTCCCTACAGAACCGAAAGGAGGAAAGTCTTGTGGAACCGCAACTTTAAGTAGCGCCTTTTCTTTGATAACTTCCAACTGATTTGCAGATACAGGCGTAATATTGGTGACTAACGCTGCTGCGACGGCAACTAAAGACATTAATTTAGATAATTTCATGGCTATTTCCCTATACAAGTAAGATACGATTGAAACACTTTTCTAGCACACTGCAACGTTCGTACCCATTTAAAACAAATCTTTTATTACTTTGTTTTTAAAGGAAATTTTTATAACTTTCAGTTTGATCATCCATAAAATACTTATAATATTCGAAAACGAAGATCATTTTTGGTGCATAAAACACCACAATGTAGCAGTGCAGAACAACGTCCTTGCCAAATAACTAAAGATCGTCGTTTCTTGAGTGATGTGAGGAGAAAAAAATAGCTGTTACTTAACTCAGCAACAGCTATTTTTAAGGAAAGCGTGTAGGTCGTTAATCTATTTATTCCAATTCACTTAACTGACGATAATTGGAGCTTATCTTTTGACTGAGGTTTGAAGCCTCCTCTTTTAGCAACAGAAAAGTTTCGTTTACAAAGTAATGAATAAGGCTCATCGGAACCGCATAACTGTCTAATGGCAGCTCATTATTCATGTAACAAACGAAGACCTCGTTTACCGTCGACGCATACTTTTGGCCTGATTGATCGGTGATCAACAAACAATCATAGGGTTTAAGAAATTCAACAATTTGTTCAAAGTTCGCCACACGACGACGAATCCCAAACAAAATAACGAAGTCATCTTCATTTATTGTTGCTAAGTCTTCTCCAATGGTTTGTCCCGGAAGAGGCAACAGCTCAACACCTTGACGACATTGAGCTAACTGCTGACGAAAATGCATCGCTAACGGATAGCTATTTCGATAACCAATAATCTTTATCCGCTTTGCCGTCGCTAACTTGCTAATAATGTGCGCCGTGTTCCCTTCCGCTATCTGGATCCACAACTTTTCAAGTGATACAGCATCCTGACAGAAACCCGTATCTTGCAGTTCTCCAGTGATCACTGGGTTGCCTTTATCACGCTCAGACATCATTTCATTTCGCAATGCCACGTGATCGTCATAACCCAGTTTGCGGATAAAGCGACTGACACTCGTCTTAGATACCAGACATTCCTCGGCAATTTCACTGGTGGATAACATCAATATTTTTTCAGGATTCACCTGAAGAAAATCCGCGATGCGTCTATTCCCTTCACTCAGTGAAGAGTAATATTCAGTAATACGTGCACTTAAAGAATTGTTGTTTGTCATTAGCTATTTCCGGTCACTCCATAAAAGAGCGCATCGTTAATGTAAATGTCTAACTTTACTGTCTCAGTTGAAACATACCTTACCAAGTGTTATTCGACTAAAGAGAAGCAAATGAAACATTAAAACTAAATCACTGCAACGATTGTACCACCCAAACCTAAAAAACATAATCTATTGATTATTAAGATGATATTTTAAAACTACTTTTATATCGTTGCTGAATACGCGCTATAACGAATAAACAAATCGCTTTTACGTGCATGAATCACCAATATGGGGAGAGCTAAA
The DNA here is from genome assembly GCF_021728395.1 of Vibrio sp. J1-1. Classification (GTDB taxonomy): domain Bacteria; phylum Pseudomonadota; class Gammaproteobacteria; order Enterobacterales; family Vibrionaceae; genus Vibrio. The sequence continues at coordinate 114,598 of NZ_JAKKCM010000011.1, forward strand.
TACCTCTTACCCTATAGTGAAGAGGACCATAGATACTCACATCATTCTATATTTGTCCCTAAGCAAAATTACAAAACTAAACCGCCATCCACCTTTAGCACCTGCCCAGTAATGAAACTGGATTTGTCACTGGCCAAAAACTCGACACCATTGGTAATGTCTTCTACAGTGCCCATTCTGCCAAGTGGCGTTTTATGTTTCATTAATTCGAGGACTTTGGTTGGTAAATCGGCTGTCATCGGCGTCTCAATAAAGCCCGGCGCAACGCAGTTAGCGCGAACTTGAGCGCCTTTCCGTGCGAATTCTTTTGCCCAGCCTTTCGTCATCGCGATCACACCACCTTTGGTTGCTGCATAGTTAGTCTGACCAATGTTGCCATCAGTCCCCACCACCGAAGACATGGTGACGATGGAACCATAGTTGTTTACCATCATCATTGGTGCGACAGCTTGGGTGAGATTAAAGACACCTTTGAGGTTAACATCGATCACGAAATCCCAGTCTTGTTCCGTCATTTTTTCCAATAATGCATCACGGGTAACCCCGGCGTTATTCACTAAAACATCAATTTTTGAATGCGCTTCTCTGATGTTTTCAACCAAATTTTGAATCGCCTGTCTGTCACAGATATTAATGACGACTGGTTTAACATTTTCATGAGCGCTAAACGCACTTTGTAGACTTTGAGCGTTCACATCCAAGGCGTAAACACACTGTGCACCATTGTTGGCAAATCGTTCTGCAATGGCACGGCCAATACCCTGTGCAGCGCCAGTGACGATGCAGACTTTGTTTTCAAACATATCCTAATCCTTTAGTAGAAATTAAATAGTTACCCAGCGTTTATAGCTTAAATTCGAATGATGGCTGAAAGATGGCATTTGGCATTACTTTCAGTGAAGGACTGATGACAGGTGTGAATTCCATTTGCTGAAGGATATCTTTTTCTAAGTCCACACCAGGGGCGATTTCAATCAGCTCTAATCCAGAGTGAGACAGTTGGAAGACAGCACGCTCAGTAATATACATCACGGGTTTATTATTGCTTAACGCTTGGGCTGCGCTGAAAGTGATTTGCTCAACCTGCTTGATGAACTTTTTCTGCTTGCCTTCTTGGACGATATTCACAGCCTGATTGTCCACTTCCACAGCTACGCCTTGCGCGGTGAAGGTGCCACAGAAGTAAACTTTTTTGGCGTTCTGAGTAATATTAATAAACCCACCACAACCGGCAATTTTGCTACCAAAGCGCGACACATTAATATTTCCCGTCACATCACTCTGGGCTAAGCCAAGAAACGCTTGGTCAACACCACCACCATCATAGAAATCAAACATCTGATCTTGGCCGATAATCGCTTGCGGTAAACGCGAAGCGCCAAAATCTAAACCGCTTTGCGGGGTGCCACCGACGGCTCCGGGTTCAACCGTTAAGGTAAATTGATCGAGTATTCCGGCTTGTTTAGCGACCTCAGCGATGTATTCAGGGGTACCAATGCCCAAATTGAGAATGGAGTTGGGTTCAAGCTCCATTGCTGCACGACGGGCAATGATGTTTTTTGCTTCAAGCTTTGATGGGGTCGATGGGGATGAGCTTAGTGTGACGTTGTCACTAGAGTTTTCAATACCAACAAACTCTGAGTTCATCACGGTCGCGAACGTTTGCATGTGTTCATTTGGATCGTCACACACCACCACCGCATCAACGAAGATTCCTGGAATCTTAACAGCATGAGGATCAAGATTTCCTGCTGGGACTATTTGTTTGACTTGGACAATGACCTTGCCGCCGTTGTTACGTGCCGCTTGTGCAGCTGCTAGGCTTTCGACGATCAAACACTCGTCTTCCATAGTGATGTTGCCATTTTCATCTGCGGTCGTACCGCGAAGAATCGAAACCGTCACTGGTAGCTTGTGATAAAAAAGATGCTCCTCACCGCCGAGCTCAATCAGTTCTACCCAATCATCGGACGTAGCCTGATTGATTTTTCCACCTTCTAAACGTGGGTCAACAAACGTACCTAAGCCAACTTTACTCACCGTGCCTAACTTACCTGCTGCGGTGTCTCGAAGTAAATGGGAGATGATACCTTGAGGTAAGTTGTAACCTTGAATTAGGTTATCTACCACTAATTGCTGAAGTTTAGGAACCAGCCCCCAGTGACCGCCAATGGCGCATTTCACTAACCCTTGCTCAGCTAAGTGATTGATTGCCCTGCCTTGGCCGTCACCTTGCCCTGCTGCAAATAACAAAGTTAAATCTCTAGGCGTCTGAGTTTTTCTAAAACGTTCACCTATCGCACGCTCAATCGCTTCCGGTACTACGCTACCAATAAAACCGCCAAGTAACACCGCGTCACCATCTTCAATCCACTCTGCCGCTTGTTCTGCTGTCAATTTAGTAACCACATTAACCTTCCTTAGTTACTGTACTTTATTGGTTTTCAGCTTAGTGCGAAGTTGCCAAGATGTTAATTGCAGAAATAGAGATTGAGAATTTCATATTAGGAATGATCAGATAACTCGGCTACTCGCCGATAGAGATATTCTTTGAAGCCACTACAACGCTCTGGCATTGGGGTCCGTGGACGGTAAAACATGTTGATGTCGAAACTGGCACATTGATGATCTTGTAGTATATGAACCAGTTCACCACGCTCAATTGAGTCAGTAACCAGAGAGTGCGGAAGATAGGCAACCCCGGCGTGTTCCAGGGCAAGATCCAGAAGCATTTCACTGTTGTCACACTCCAAGGTGTCACAAATGGTCACAATTTCTACGTCACCCTGAAACTCGAAACACCAACGATTTCCGCCTACCAGTGTTCGAGCATACAAGCAACGATGCTGGCTGAGTTCTTGCGGATTTTTGGGCGTTCCATGCTGCGCCAAGTAATACTTGGATGCGCACAGATACAAAGGCTCCCTTAGCAAACGACGCCTAACCAGCAGCGAGTCTTGCTCCGGCTCACCTTGATAACTCGCACTAGCACGAAACGCAAAGTCGACATTGAGAGGGTTAAACTCTCCCGCTTCTATAAAAATTCTGAAATTAACCTGGGGATGGCGCGTCATATACTCAGCGACGATCTTAGTTAAATATTGCCGGGCGAATAGCGGCGTGGAAGAGAGTTTGATTTCACCTTGCTGTTCTTCAGCTAAATTTTGTACCTCTTCACATAAACTTGCAATATCAGGCAATAAAGGGGCGAATTTATCATACAGAAGCTGGCCTGCTTGTGTGGTCACCAGTTGGCGAGTGCTTCGTTTTATCAGCTCAACAGAAAGCGACTCTTCTAGTTCTTTCACCCAACGGCTCCCCGCGGCTGGCGAGATCCCTTGCTGCAATGCGGCTTCACGAAAGGAACCTAACCGAACAACCGCGCAGAAAAACACAATTTTATCTAAGATCGGCTGACGGCTCGACAGTAAGTTTGCGACCATTAGCTTACTAATCCTTTCTGCAGTGCGAGCTTAACCAAAGCCGCTGTAGACGTAGCTCCGAGCTTCTTTTTAATCCGAAGTCGGTGCGTTTCTACCGTACGAACACTAATATGGAGCGAATCAGCTATTTCCTTGTTGCAGGCACCATTGGTGATCGCTTTCAACACATCTGACTCACGTTTTGACAGTGTATTATCGCTCGGCTCAGGCTTTTGGTTGATCTGTTCGAGAAGACGATCAGACGCTTGTGAGCATAGATACGAACGACCTTCAGCGACTTGGTTTATTGCCAAAACTAACTCTTCTGAACCAACATCCTTTAATACGTAGCCCTTAGCGCCGGCTTTGATCGATCGCATAACATAGTCGCGACTATCATGCATAGAGAGCATGATTACTGCCGTTTTACTGGCGCTTTTTGTCAGCTTCTCTAACACTTCAATCCCATTAAGCTTTGGCATATTGATATCAAGAAGCAACACATCCGGTTTTAAGGTCATTGTACTCTTCAAAGCATCCTTGCCATTTCCAACGCAGTCGAGGATCTCTAAGTTATCTTCTCGTTCTAACCGTGATTTAAGCCCGTCTTGCATTAACCTATGATCATCGGCCAGTACCAACTTAATCATATAAACTCCATGTTTAAACTCACACGAATTTCCGTGCCTTGTCCTGATTCGCTATTAACCTCAAACATGCCGCCAATAGCTTGAATTCGTTCTTTCATATTTTGCAGGCCCATATGCTCTAACGTCGATTGCTTGTTTTTATACGCTTTGAGATGGTTCACAGGGATCCCGACACCATCATCGCTGACGGTCAAAATCAACATCCTTCCTTCACGCTGCATGATGATATCGACACCTTGCGCATTCGCGTGCTTTTCTACGTTGTGCAACGCTTCCTGTACGACTCGATAAAGTGTGGTTTCTACTTGAGGAAGAAACTCTTCACCTTCGATATCGTGTTCAAATACCACCTCTAATTGAGTACGCTCACGTAACTCATTCAGATAGGCCTCTATACCTGCAACCAATCCTAAGTCATCCAGCTGAGGGGGTCGTAAATCTTTTGAGATACGTCGAACCTCTACAATCGCCTGTTCCATGGCATTTTTACTCGCATCTAACTCAAGCTCTTTCTTCTCATCATCTTGCTCTTTAATCACATTATCCAAGCGATATTTGGCGGCCACCAGCAGTTGGTTTACTCCGTCATGTAATTCTCGTGAGACTCGATGCCGCTCGTTTTCCTGTGAGTCAATAATCTGCTGGTTTAAAACACTGAGCTGCTCATTAGCTAAACGACGCATGTTAAGGTTCAGTGAAGCTCCCAGCCCTGCGATGACTGTAATCGCGACAAACATCAATACGAACAGCACGCTGCTGGTTTTCCCGATATTCTGATCGAAGCCATTTTCCATCTGAGCGACTTGTTTCTCGATATCGTCTATGTAGACACCAGTTCCAACCATCCATTGCCATTTATCAAGAGAAATAGCATAGCTCAACTTGGGTAGTGGTTCTTTTGTCGATGGTTTATGCCAGAGGTAATTAACAAACCCGCCCCCCGCTCTCCCTGCTTGAATCAGCTCCTGAAGCAGCTTTTTGCCCGTAAGATCTTCCACGCCCCACCAATTTCGACCAACCCTTTCTGGTTGATAAGGCAGGACTAAAGCATCACCTTGCCAGCTGTAGACAAAAAAGTACCCGTCTTCCCCATATGTGAGTTGGCTCAATTTTTCGGCCACTAGTTGCTTAGCGACTTGGGGAGATAATGACTCATCCTCGTAGTATGGCTTGATACTTTTCACTGCCATTTCTACGTACTGCTTTAGTTCTTGCTTTTTGACCGACAAGACATTGAGTCGTGTTAATGCAACTTGGTCATCAACTAATTGTTTTGCCTGACTAAATAAGATACTTGCAACGATGACCACAACCACAATCAATGGAACGATGGAAAGTAATATGATGTTTATTGTAAGCCTGCGGTTGCTAACCAATCCCATTTTTCGAATCCGTTCTTGTACGTAGTTTTACTGAATCTTCTTATCCAAAATTGCACTTAATACCGACTCAATTTGCGCAATTTTGCTAATGGAGAGCATCCAATCTCCTTCCTAAACTAAAGCTCAATGTAACATTGCATTAACACCAATTAATACGCTCTGTTCACATTTAGCAATATTAACAAGGAATACCCAAACAAGGAGATCTCCATGAATCTTAAGAAAGTTGCCATTGCTACTGCGTTAATGCTTACCGCTTCTGGTCTTTCTGTTAGTGCTCAGGCTGCTGATAAGAAGGTACTGCTAAAAACCCCTATTGCCTTTGGTAGCCACCTTCCCGCTCTAGGCACCCCTATCCAATGGTTTGCAGATAGAATTGAACAAACGTCCGGCGGCACTATCAAAATGAAAATCTACGAACCGGGCAAGTTGGTCAACCCACCAGAGATTCTCGATGCGGTCTCAACGGGTAAAGTGAACGCTGGCTATGCCATTTCCGGCTACTGGCAAGGTAAACTTCCAGCCTCAGCAATTTTCTCGTCTATTCCTTTTGGCCCAGAAGCCCCAGAGTTTATGGCGTGGCTTTTCTTTGGTAACGGCTTGAAGCTCTATCAAGAGATGTATGACCAAGGTGGCTTTAATGTCAAAGTGATGCCTTGTGCGATGAACTCTCCTGAAACATCAGGTTGGTTCCGAAAACCTATTGAAAAACCAGAGGATCTAAAAGGTCTCAATATGCGCTTCTACGGATTAGGGGCGTCTGTGATGGAAAAACTCGGTGTGGGTACGGTCCAGATCCCAGGTGGCGAGATCTTTGGGGCGCTTGAGAAAGGGGCGATTGACGCTTCTGAATTTTCTCAACCTGCCGTTGATGACCGCTTAGGCTTCCACAAAGTAGCTAAGTACAACTACTTCCCTGGCTGGCACCAACAATCAACGGTGTTTGAGTTGTTGATTAACAAAGACACTTGGAATGGCATGAGTTCCACACAGCAATCTGCAGTCGAAACCACGTGTATGGCGGCAATGACTTACTCGATCGCAGAAGGTGAAGCGATGCAATACGCCGCGATGGAAAAAGCGAAACAAAATGGTGTTGAGATTCGTTACTGGAACCAAGAGATGTTGGATCTATTCAAGAACACTTGGATGGAAGTAGTTGAAGAGAAAAAAGCACAAGACCCATTCTTCGACAAAGTTTGGACCGACCTGAACAATTTCCGTAAGGGTTACGCGTTGTGGTCATCGAACGGCTTCCTGCCTCGTGAAACACAGAACCAATAGTCGATGTTAATACAAGGCCAGCGTCTCTCGCTGGCCTTGAGGAGTAGCCAATGAGCAAAGTGCTATATTCTTCCCCAACCATTCCACTCTATTTTCAAATCGAGAGGCTGGTTATTTCCGCGAGTAAAGCGTTAGCTTGGACAAACCTCGCTTTAATTGCGGTGATCATTATTCAGGTCGTAATGCGCAAAGTCTTTTCCAATGGGCAGATTGCGCTTGAAGAACTGCAATGGCACCTCTATGCCACGGCAGTCATGTTCGGAACCGCTTATGCACAGGTGACCAACTTGCACGTTCGAGTTGACCTGTTTTATCACAAGTTCTCCGCTCGCAAAAAAGCCCTAGTCGACATACTCGGTATTCTGTTTCTCGCGGCACCATTCGTCGTTGTCGTTATTCTCCATTCCTACGACTTCGCTTATGAAGCTTGGCGAGTCAATGAGAGTTCAGCCGCACCTTCCGGCTTGCCTTATCGCTGGATGATAAAAGCCGTGATCCCTTTGAGCTTTAGCTTGCTGCTGCTCTCAATGGTGGCGAAATTATTACGCGATCTGGATACCTTAACTAAAGGAGACAATCATGGAAGCGAATGAATGGATTGTTATCGCCATGTTTGTCTCGTTCATCCTGCTGTTATTCACTGGTATTCCCGTAGCGTACGTGCTCGGTGGGATTGGCATCGTCTTCGCAGCAATCGGTTATTTTGCCGACCTTTATCTAGACACGTTTACCGGGCTCGATTACACCACCCTCGGTCTCGTTGTTAACCGTATTTATAAGGTGATGGATAACTGGATATTAGTTGCCCTGCCGATGTTTATCTTTATGGGCAACATGCTCGACAAGTCCGGCATTGCCGAAAAACTGATGACCTCGATGCAGGCGCTATTCGGTAAAGTGCACGGCGGCTTAGCCATTACCGTGATGGCGATTGGTATCATACTCGCCGCCTCTACAGGCATCATTGGTGCATCGGTTGTGCTGTTAACGGTGATGTCTCTGCCGAGCATGATGCGTCAGGGCTATCATCTTCCTCTGGCACTTGGAACGGTCGCATCAGCAGGTACATTGGGAATACTGCTTCCGCCATCCATCATGTTAGTGATTATGGCAGACCAACTGGGGTTGTCGGTTGGCGACCTATTTATGGGCGCGATTATGCCGGGACTGTTACTGGGTAGCTTATACATTATGTATATCCTTACCGTTGGTAAAATGACACCAAGCAAAGCGCCGATTCCAGAAAATGTAGAACCTGTTGATTGGAGCCTAATCTTGCAAGTATTCAAGGCTATCACACCGACAGTTATCCTAATTTTCTGTGTGTTAGGTTCAATTTTCGCAGGTATTGCAACACCAACAGAAGCTTCTGGCATAGGCGCTTTAGGTGCGACACTACTTGCGGCTTATAACAAGAAGCTCAACTTAAAAGTTCTGAAAGAAGTTCTGCTCTCTTCCTATGGGACAACCGCCTACATATTCATGATCTTCTTGGGTGCATCCTGTTTTGCCTTGGTTCTGAGGGAGTTAGGTGGTGACGAACTGATTGAGTCATTCCTGAGTGGCTTACCTTTCGGTCAATACGGCATTATCGCGTTTATTCTGTTGATCGTATTCCTGCTTGGATTCTTCCTCGACTGGATAGAAATCACCCTTATCGCACTGCCGTTGTTAGCACCAGTGGTGGCAAGCTTAGGAATTGAACTTGACGGTCATGGCGTGGTGGATAACCCAAGTCTGGTATGGTTTGTTATGCTCGTCGCAATGGCGCTGCAAACCAGCTTCCTTACACCACCAGTTGGCTTCGCTTTGTTCTACTTAAAAGGTGTTTGCCCTGAAGGGGTTTCCCTAAAGGATATCTATCGCGGCGTGATGCCGTTTATCGCTATCCAGTTAGTCGCATTAATCTGTCTGGTCGTATGGCCACAATTGGTGTTGTGGTTCCCTAGTGTTGCATATGGTTAACCGAGCTAGCTGACAAGCGAACAAAAAGTGCTGAAAAATAAAGCCGCTAAAACAACTTAATGTTTTAGCGGCTTTTTATCGTTGTTTGAGTTTACTTTGTTATTGCTGAAGTTTTTCTTTTGCTTCAACAACTTTTGAAAAGTCCAAACCTAACTCTTCAACAGCTTCTTTAATTAACACAGGATTTTGCATCACTTGCGCCATCAATGCTTGAAGCTGCTCCTGAGGTAGACCCAACTGGCTGATAGTTGCCATTGCTGCAAGAGGGTTTTGCGTCAACGCCTGAAATAGCTCATTAATCTGAGCATCACTGATATTGTTTTCTTTCAGCATTGCAAGAATCGGGTTCATCAAATTACCTTTAATCACTAAGTAAAACAGACGCGTAGTTTAGCATCTGGTTTTGTCTGTTTATAGTAAGACTTACGCCATTTATAGACCGGTACGTATCTCTATCGTTAGATGACGCTCCGCTTGTTTTCTGGATGTTCTGCCAACTCGATACTTAACGCTTCTTTTTGTTTCAATTTGACGTCTTCCCAACTGCTGCCTGATTCGATAGCTGACACGCGTTGTTCGTATTTCTTACAAGCCCTATCCAGAACTTTCTTAGGGTCAATGCCTTTCTCTCTTTCCAACGCTTTCAGCACATTCAAATAATTCCACAGTACATCGCCAAGTTCGTCTTCCAGATAACAGAGACGATCTTCGGCTATTTCTTCACGTACCTCTTCCACTTCTTTACCAATTGCAACCAGATAGGTCTCGACACCTTTAAACCAGGTATTGGTCAGATCAAACTCTGACTTCCTCGTCGCAATTGAGAGTAATTCATCAAATTCTTTCATATTCCCTCCATGGAATAGTCATTAGCTACGAGTATACGGTTAGCTAACTTTTAGGGCGAATAAATTTTCCTATTGCACTCACTCTGACTTCTTCATCTACTATTAGCTGAGCGACTAACTGATAAACACCCCGCTTTTCCCTTTCGCAATGCGCGGTAATTTCAATATGTTCATTTAAAGCAATAGGCGCGTGATAGCGGACATCGAGCTGAGCCGTCAGTGCTTCGACACCCATCGACAACAAGCAATTGGTCATCGCGCCATCGAGTAGTGAACTGGCGATACCACCATGCAACAGTCCTGTGTAACCTTGATGACGGTTAAGCACATCGAATTCGCCAAAAATGGAATGATCCGATAGCTGTTGGTAATGGACGGATAAAGAGTGGGGATTGTTTGCAATTGGTGCGCACACTGCGCAATGGTCGTGGGACTGATGAGGTTGATGATGTTCAGTATCTGTTAGCATAGTGGCACTTTACACGGTCTAAAAATGTGTATTTAGCATATGCCAAATACTCTGGCGGAAGTCGCGAGTAATCTATGTTTGCAGTATGTAGACATTCAACGGCGAACAACAGCCTTAGCGTCTTTGACAGCTAGTACAGCCGCGGCATGCTGAACGGGTAGTTTTGTCCAGCAAACTGCGTTGCACTTTGCAGTACGCATTCTTGAGTGCTCGACGTGCTGAAAACCAATCATCGGGTTTGGTCAAAATTAAGTAGCCGTTAAATCGCTTTACTAGTTCGGTGCGATTACTCTCGATAAATTGGCTGTCGAACTCGATCTCGAAATAATTCAAGGCCTCTTCTATGCGAGAGAAGCTAGCGATTTTTTCTTGAATAGCATTTTGAGTCATAATTCTGCACTTAGGTTGGCCGTTCAACGCAGTTTAATTGCTATTCATTACGCTTGCTTTGATTTCTAGATGGTTAACGTCCAAAACGGGTTTGATTGCGTGGTGAGATCGCCGATATCACTTATAAAAAACAGGCGGACATCATGTCCGCCTGTGTTTATTGTAAGCCAGTTAATAACCGTATTCTCTTGTTTCGCTAGAGATCAAAGCGATCAGCATCCATCACTTTTGCCCAAGCAGCGATAAAATCATGAACGAATTTTTCCTGATTATCATCTTGCGCATACACTTCCGCATAAGAGCGCAAAATGGAGTTAGAACCGAAAACAAGGTCAATTCTGGTTGCTGTCCATTTCACTGCACCCGATTTGCGATCGACGACTTCGTATTGGTTCTCACCTTTCGGAACCCACTGGTATGCCATGTCGGTTAAGTTAACGAAGAAGTCATTAGACAAGGTGCCGACGCGGTCGGTAAATACGCCATCTGCGCTACCACCATAGTTGGTGCCCATTACACGCATACCGCCGACAAGCACGGTCATTTCTGGCGCAGTCAGACCCATTAACTGAGTGCGATCTAACATCAATTCTTCTGGTTTAACGACATAATCTTTCATCAGCCAGTTTCGGTATCCATCTGCCAAAGGTTCAAGCACCTCAAAAGACTCAACGTCAGTCATATCTTGAGTCGCATCACCACGGCCAGGTGAAAACGGAACCGTGACATTGTAACCTGCTGCACGTGCGGCTAGCTCAACACCAACGTTACCACCAAGAACGATAGCATCTGCTACACTACATCCTGATTCAGAAGCAATTTTTTCAAGAACCGTTAACACTTTACTCAAACGTTGTGGCTCGTTACCTTGCCAATCCTTTTGCGGGGCGAGGCGAATTCGAGCGCCGTTTGCTCCACCACGACGATCGGAACCGCGGAATGTACGTGCGCTATCCCAAGCCGTGCTGACCAGCTCACCAATGCTTAGACCACTCGCTTCGATCTTGGTTCTAACCAAATCAACATCATAACCTGTGCTACCCGCAGGCGTTGGATCTTGCCAAATCAGATCTTCCGCTGGGACATCTGGCCCTAAGTAGCAAGATTTCGGCCCTAGATCACGGTGTGTTAGCTTAAACCAAGCACGAGCAAACGCGTCTTCGAAAGCGGCTTGATCATTTTTGAAGCGCTCTGCAATTTTACGATATTCAGGATCCATTTTCAGTGCCATATCGGCATCGGTCATGATTGGGTTGTATCGTTTCGAGCTGTCTTCAACATCAACGGGTTTATCTTGTTCATCGATATTGACAGGCTCCCATTGATGAGCGCCAGCAGGGCTCATTTTCTGTTCCCAGTCATACTTAAACAACAGGTGGAAATATCCATTATCCCACTGGGTTGGGTTCGTGGTCCACGCGCCTTCTAAACCACTGGTCACTGCATCACGTCCGATACCACGCGTAGTGTGATTCATCCAACCAAGACCTTGTTCTTCAAGATCTGCAGCCTCTGGTTCCGGGCCAACATTTTCGGCATCACCGTTGCCGTGACATTTACCGACGGTATGACCACCAGCCGTAAGTGCAACAGTTTCTTCATCATTCATCGCCATACGCGAGAAAGTAACACGCATGTCTGCCGCGGTTTTTAATGGATCAGGATTGCCATCCACACCTTCAGGGTTAACGTAAATAAGGCCCATCATTACTGCCGCAAGTGGGTTTTCCAAGTCACGTTCACCTGAGTAACGCGTTCCTTCTCCACCACTCGGTGCGAGCCACTCTTTTTCCGAGCCCCAGTACGTGTCTTTTTCAGGATGCCAGATATCTTCACGGCCGAAACCAAAACCGAAGGTTTTGAAGCCCATCGATTCATAAGCCATGTTACCAGCAAGAAGAATCAAATCCGCCCAACTTAGTTTGTTACCGTATTTTCTTTTAATTGGCCAAAGGAGTCGTCTTGCTTTGTCGAGGTTAGCGTTATCTGGCCACGAGTTGAGAGGTGCAAAACGTTGATTACCAGTAGAACCACCGCCACGACCATCTGCTATACGGTAACTACCAGCGGCATGCCATGCCATTCGAATCATTAAGCCGCCATAATGGCCCCAGTCTGCTGGCCACCAATCTTGACTGTCTGTCATCAGGTCTTTCAAATCTTTCTTAAGCGCATCAACGTCTAATTTTTTCAATTCTTCTTTGTAATCGAAGTCGTTACCATATGGATTTGTTTTGGAGTCATGCTGATGCAGGATGTCTAAATTTAACGCATTTGGCCACCAGTCCATCACTGACTTATCTGTAGATGTTTGCCCACCATGCATAACCGGACATTTACCTACTGAACCGCCGCTTGTGTTGCTCATAAAAACTCCTTTGTTAGGGGCACATAAGCCGCTAATAAAAATGTTCACTTGATCAAATGAATAGAAAATATTCATTAATAACAGCGTAGTCTATACACCAGATTGCTGATGACTTTTTGGTCAATATTTTGTTACGTATGAAATGGGTATTTGCAACTAAACATGTACCCATTTATCGTTAACTTCCATCAACGGTAAATATCCGTCACGCCCGCATACTTCACTCCAGATAACTGCGCCATATTTCTATCCCATGTCGCTAAATCATTTATGTTGAACTGACTTAGGGCATCGTGCCCGCACGCCCTAGCCATAACCTGCATCAGCTCTACAGACGCATCGAAAAAGTTTTTCAATTGTTTGGATGATTTTTCGATATCAAGACGCTGCCTTAAATCGGATTTTTGCGTGGCAATGCCCGCGGGACAGTTGTTGGTGTTACAAATTCGTGCTGCGACACACCCGATAGATTGCATTGCACTATTTGCAATTGCTACGCCATCCGCCCCTAATGCCAAGGCTTTAACAAAGTCCATTGGCACTCTCAATCCACCAGTTACAATCAGCGTGACATTGTCACTAACACCTTTTTGATCCAAATATTTACGAGCACGAGCTAAAGCAGGGATGGTTGGAACACTAATGTGGTCACGAAACATTGATGGTGCTGAACCAGTACCACCACCACGGCCATCTAGAATGATGTAATCCGCACTTGCATCCAAAGCAAACTGAATATCTTGTTCAATATGATTTGCGCTAAGCTTAAAACCAATGGGTATACCTCCAGTGATGGCACGCACTCTATCTGCGAACTTCCTGAAATCACGTGCAGAATGGAGATCTTTAAATGTCGGAGGCGATATCGCAGGCTCGCCCTCAGGAATGCCACGTATTTCCGCTATTCTACCTACGTTTTTACTTCCCGGCAGGTGTCCTCCAGTTCCCGTTTTCGCGCCCTGTCCGCCTTTAAAATGGAAAGCCTGTACGCCATGTAATTTTGACTCAGCGTAGCCAAATTGTGCACTAGCAAGCTCATAAAAATAACGAGAGTTTGCGGCTTGCTCTTCAGGCAGCATCCCCCCCTCACCAGAGCAAATTCCTGTTCCTGCTAATTCCGCGCCTTTAGCAAGTGCAATTTTTGCCTCCTCCGATAGTGCGCCAAAGCTCATGTCCGAAACTAATAAAGGGATCGCTAACTTGAGAGGCTTACGTGCGTTTGGTCCAACGATTAACTCGGTCGCTACTGGCACATCTTCCATCAAAGGTTGCGTGGCCAACTGAGCAACCATAATTTGTATTGCGTCCCAATGTGGTAGAAGGTGTCTTGGTACCCCCATTGCTGCCATGGGGCCATGATTCCCTCGTTTAGATAACCCTTCCCTCGCCAGTTGGTGAATAAACTCCAGCGTGGGTTCTTCTTGTGTCGACGTAGCCGCAGGTTTTCCGCTTTTCTCTTTCTTAACTTCCGGTGCTTCGTGCCCTACCTGATCTGCCGTAAATTGTTTATGGGTACCATCGCAAAACGGAGCATTTGAAGTCTGTTTGCAGCGACATAAGTAAGCCTCTTCATCTTTTTCGGCGACAAAACTCATCGGCTTCAGGCCAGTCCCTGAATGTGAACCATCACAATAGGGTTGGCTCTTAGAGCGACCACAACGACAGAAATAATATTCCTGCCCTTCCACCAAGTTGACTTTGATTGGCTTGTTATCGGCGATAATTGATTTACTCATGTTGCCTCCAGTTCTGTTACCACCTGTCAGTGTCGCAGGATTTAACGTAAGCGTAGGACAGGTGCGTATAAGCGTCATTGAACATAGAGAAAATAAGCGTTTGCTTCACATCTCTCCTATACTTTTTAAGGGTGAATACACGTGGAGGCTTTATGACGATTGCAACCCGATTAGATCAATACCTGACTGATCATAATATTCACTTTCAAACAGTGAATCACAGCCACAGTCATAGCTCGCTTCAAAGTGGTGTATCTGCAGGTATACCTTTGATGAATTTGGCAAAAGCCGTGATCCTTGAAGATCATGAAGGTCATCATATGATGGCGGTATTACCAGCCAACAATAAAATCAGCTTGTCGAGACTAAACGATGAGTTCAACGCTTCTTTCCATTTAGTTAAAGAAAGCATGGTTTATCAACTTTTTACCGACTGCGAACATGGAGCAGTTCCGCCAATTGGTAGCCCTTATCACATGGCAACGGTGTGCGATGAAAGATTAGCAAACCTGGATCATGTCTATCTAGAAGCGGGTGACCATGAAACATTGATCAAGCTAGACAAAGAGTCGTTTAAAGAATTGATGAGCGACTGTAAATACCTAAGGTTCAGTAGTGAGGTTCTACATTGATGCTCCCCTAAACCTCGACAAAGGCTCTTTTCGAACTTCGTTAAGAGCCTTTTTTATCAAAATGACTTAACTTTCTGAAACATGTTTATTGCGATAAACCCGTGCTGGACGACCTACCTTCCCATGCTCTAGAAATGCCACCAAATCCCCCTGCTCTACCGCTTTATCCAGATAGCGGCGAGATGTACTTTTACTGATTGGCAATAGTTCCGGTACGCTGGCGGCGGTGTGTTCAACATGGCCATTAGTGAAAAGATCTATAACCTGTCGATACATAAAAGGATCGAGACCTGCTAACTCGATCTGGCTCAGCTCAACCTTGTTAGACTTACCAGAATGAAAAAGATCATCTAACTGCGATTGGCGAAATGTGCCTTGGCTGCTTGTGTGATTTTTCACTTTCGAGAATCGCTGTAAACTTTCGGTAAGACGTGAATAATCCATTGGCTTAACCAAGTAATCAAACGCGCCAAATCGGTGAGCTTTTTGAACCGTATCGGCATCGTTGGCCGCCGTAACCAAAATACACTCTGGTTTATGTTCACTATTGAGCCACTGATAAACCAGATCAACGCCCAGGCCGTCGGGAAGATAGTTGTCGACAATGACTAAATCTGGTTGGATTCTTTCTACTAATTGGCGAGCGATATGGATGTTACCAGCAATGCCAACCACCTGATATTTTTCGACTTGTTCTACAAAGTGGTGATGCAACTCAGCAATGCTGGGGTCATCTTCTACAATCACAACGCTTATCATGCCATCTCCTTAGAAAAATACACGGTGAATGCCGTTTCTAACTCGTCGCTATCGAGTTCTATATGGCCTAGTCCTTGCTCAACTATCGAACGTACAATGTGCATTCCTACGCCATGTTCCGACTTGCTTTGTTTACTGGTAAAACCCAGCTCGCACAAGGTTTCGAGTTCACTTTCAATCACAGGCCCATTGTTCACTATTTGGATAGTGTACTCGCAGTCAGATTCTGAGATATGAATATCGATATAACCTGTTTCTTTCCCTTTCACTGCGTCCAGCGAGTTTTGTGCCAAATTGCCTATCAAACCACACAGCTGCTCTTCCGATAAACGCTTAGAGAGCCGACTCAAATCACTTTGACAATCAATACTCAACGCAACACCCAGCTCATTCGCTTTACTTGCCTTAGCCAGAATCAACGCAGACAAGGCTGGCAGGTTATGAAGAGCACGCAATGAATCCAATTGTGACTGGCTAGCTTTCGCTTGCGATAAACACACCGCTAATGCTTTTTCGTAAGCCCCCATCTGAAGTAAGCCCGAAATGGTCGAGAGTTTATTTTGATATTCGTGCCGAGTCACTCTCATGTTTTCCATGTACTGGTTTACCTGACTGATTTTCTCCGAGAGTACGTGCATCTCATTTTGGTCACGCAAGCTAAACACAGCGCCGTAAGGCTCTCCGCCAGAGGTACGTAAAGTCACTCGGTTAACCACCAAGTTTTTACCGTTCACGCGAGTTAAGCCATTGATGTAGTCTTCCCCATCGAGAGAAAAACAGGTTGGGTCATCAACACCATCAATGAATTCGTCACCATGCTCTTTGTTATAGTTCAGCATCGAACGAGCCGAATCATTAATAAGATATAAATGCCCTTTAGAGTTTATCGCGACCAATCCCTCATAAGTCGCTTCCAAAACGCCTTGATACGTTTTTAATGCTTGCCTAAGCTGCCAGGGTTCCATCTCCTGCATCTGTTTTCTGACATAGTGTGAAAACTTCCAAGACAACCAAATACAAATGCAAACAGCACCAAGTCCGAAAACAATCAAAGGTAACAGGCGTTCGCTGGTCCATAAATCCAATGTATCAATAAGATATCCGACTTTAATCATGCCGATCACGCTGCCATCGTCTAGCAAAATTGGCGAAATATAACGAATAGAAGGGCCTAATGAACCAATACCGTAGGATAAGTATGATTCTCCACTGCTTAATGCTCTTTCAATATCGCCACCAGTGACATGAAGACCAATGCGTTCCTCTACGGGATGTGCCAGCCTGATACCGTTTTTATCGCTAACGGTAATAAAATCCGCATCGCTTACCGCCTGAACTGCTGTGATAATCTCTGAAACAGCTTCGGCTTTACCAGATGAAACTGCGATAACGAGGCTGGGTAACTGAGATAACTGCTGAGACTGTACTTGTGCTCGCAAACTGATTTGATGTGTGAGGATTTCATCCAATTGATACGCACTGTAACTCCACCAGCTCAACATACCAAATAGCATCACGCCACTCAGTAAAGCGGCCAGTTGTTTAGTGAAGGTAAAAGAGGTGAGAGACACGTCAGATTTCCTAAAAGTTACCTAGCCCAAGCTTACCGTAAGTCTGAACGAATGATTGAGCAATACGCACTAAAACTTGACTCACATCTCAATGATAAATTTTATGATTTTTATTAATTTAATGAGTTTATTCTCAATGAGTTTGCAGCCCGAACCTGCCTCAGTACCCAAGTTAAATAAGTGCAAAAACAACTTCCCCATCAAATTGATTTATCTCAGTTTTCTTTACGATCCAGACCCTATTATGAGCAAAATTTAACTTGGAGATGGATGTATGTATGATTCCAAAATGAAAATGCTATTGCTGGTCGCGATAGGCTGTATATTGTGGTTTATCCCAACACCTGAAGGACTATCCGACCAAGCTTGGCAAATGATGGCAATTTTTGTCACGACTGTACTGAGTTTGATTCTCGCCCCTTTACCTCTTGGCGCAATGGCCTTAACGGCTTTAACTGTGGCGACTTTACTTGGTGTGTTACCGATTAAAACCGCACTCACTGGCTTTGCTCACCCGACAATCTGGATGATCGCCGCTGCGTTTTTTATCTCGCGTGGCTTTATCACAACCGGTTTTGGACGACGCGTGGGTTACTGGTTTATTGCAAAATTAGGCCATAACTCGCTTGGGCTTGCTTACGGCCTTGTTTTAACAGATTTGCTGTTTGCACCAGCAACGCCAAGTACAACAGCACGCTGTGGCGGCATCATCTCTCCTTTATTCCGTTCTGTCGCCAGCGCATACGATTCTGATCCAGAAAAAGGAACAGAAAACCGCATCGGCGCTTTCTTGGTTCAGTGTATCTTCCAATGTAATGCCATCACTTGTGCTATGTTCCTGACCTCAATGGCAGGTAACCCTCTGGCCGCGAACTTCGCAAAAGAACAAGGGGTAGAAATTACATGGGCTGGCTGGGCAACTGCGGCAATTGTACCGGGCTTGCTTTGTTTGTTCCTGATTCCACTTGTGATGTACTTTGTGTTCCCGCCGGAGTTAAAGAAAACCCCAGAGATGCGCGAAATCGCTCGTAAGAAATTGGCAGAAATGGGCAAGATGACACGTGATGAAATCATGGTTGGTATCACCTTCGTTGGTATGGTGTCACTTTGGGTTCTTGGCCCCACGTTAGGCATTCATTCAACGGTCACTGCGCTACTGGGCTTGGTGTTCTTGCTTATGACACGCACCATTACCTGGGACGCGGTACTCGGTGAAAAAGAAGCCTGGCATACCATCACTTGGTTCGCCGTTCTGGTGATGATGGCGGCACAACTTAACAGCCTGGGCTTTATCGGCTGGTTCAGTCAGTCTATGAGCGAATCGTTGTCTGGATTTGGCTGGGTTACAACGGTTGTTGTACTGCTGCTGGTTTACTATTACAGCCACTACTTAATGGCAAGTGCAATGGCACATATTAGCGCAATGTATTCTGCATTCCTGGCGATCGCTATTTCAGCGGGGGCACCACCAATGCTGGCTGCAATCGTTTTAGGTATTTTCAGTAACCTGTACATGTCAACGACCCACTACTCTTCTGGCCCAGCACCAATACTATTTGGCGCAGGATTTCATAGCCTTCAAAGCTGGTGGAAAATCGGCTTTATCTTCTCTCTCATCGTTATCCCAGTATTTATCTTCGTGGGCGGCGCATGGTGGAAATTACTTGGTCTTTGGTAAGTCTTGCGAAGGCCTTTTCGAAAAGCAAAAAACCGCCCATTAAGGCGGTTTTTTTAAATACTTTATCTCAGAGGCAACTCATAGACTCCCAACCGCTGAGAACGATCCAACATATCAAACTCATGATCCAGATAGTGTTTCAATTTCGCCCCGGTTCGCTCGGCAATTTTGATACTCGCTATATTTTCTTCCAAGCAGTGGAATTGGACAGATTTAGCATTGCCTCTCTTTTTAAGATGAAGGATGAGAACCGAAAGAGCCTGATCAATCAATTTATTACCTCTGCCATAATCCGCAAGCCAATAACCGATTTCGGTCGCGTGCGTCTCTGGATCGACCCCTTTTGAGCCAATCACGCCGGAAAATCGGTCGTCAAAGTAAATAGCAAACCAATACGCATCGACTGCGTTGCTATCCACTCTTTGTGAAATGTAGTGGCGAGCTTCTCGTCTGTTGGTCACAAACTCAGGCCAGGGTAAATAAACCGTTAGCCTTTCACGATTGGCATTGACGGTTTCTAGCAGCTCTAAGGTGTGTTTCGACGCTAACGGCTCCATCGATACTCTGTCAGATATCGCAAAGCGTTGTTGTAAATCATCGGCTTGAAGCATTATCTTCCTTTAGTCTTGTTCTATGAGTGTGAAAGGAGTCAGTTTGGACTTATCAACATAATGCATCCACACGTGTTCATAAAGTTTGTGTTGATTTGCAAAAGGCGCCAATTGTTTCGCTTCTTCTAATGTACACCAGCAATATTCAGTATGCTCGTTGTTTAGCGTGACACCTTGATTGGGCTGGCAGAACATAACAAAACAAGGGATAACCATGATTCGGTTCTTTTTCGCTTCATAAAACTGCTCCAGAAAGTCGGCGGTATGCAGCTCTACATCGGTTATCTGTGTTTCTTCTTTAAGTTCTCTTAAGATGGTTTGCCATCCTAACTCCCCCTCTTCGACGCCGCCTGCAACGTGGCACCAGTAGCCGCCTTTCACGCGTTTTAAGAGCAACATTTTCATCACGCCATCAATCTCAGAAATGACGACACCTGACACGTGGGTTGCTTGTACTGGAATCATGTTATTTCCTTGTGAGTTAGGCTAATTTATACCAACCATAAAACGTAATGTATCGATGCATTGCTATTGATTGGCGAAGCGGATAGATATCAAAGTGCAATCTCATTTTATCGGCAAATTTCATTTTATCTAGTGGCTTATTTTAACCACTTAGTATGTTAAAGTGAGATCTCACGCAACAATCGAGCATTCTCATGTCTAATTCTTTAAGCGCCATGATTCCCATTGGTGTTCGCTTTATGGTTCTTTCTGCCTTTGGTTTCGCACTGATGTCCGCGACGGTTAAACACGTCAGTTTATACGGTATCCCCGTTTTTGAGATCGTCGCAGCAAGGGCTCTGGTTTCCTTAGTGATTAGTTACTTAGACGTGAAGCGTAAACGAATTTCTATCTGGGGAAACAACAAACCTTTATTGCTCCTACGTGGCGCTGTCGGTACCGTTGCGTTGGTCTGTGTTTACTACTCGGTCACTACACTACCTTTGGCAGAAGCGACCATATTCCAATATATTCATCCAGCATTTACCGCTTTGCTCGCGGTATTTTTCTTAAAAGAGCGGATTCAACCATCGACATTGGTTTGTATCGCTTTATGTTTACTGGGTATCTATGTGATGGTGCGCCCCGAAACCGGTGCATCAGCGGAACATGCACTGCCTCCATTTAGCGTCATGATGGCATTGTTAGGCGCGTTTGGTAGCTCTATCGCGTATGTAATCGTCAGAAAATTGAGCCGGACAGAAGACAGTTCAGTCATTATTTTCTACTTCCCTCTTGTCGCCCTGCCAGCGTCGATAATATTGATGGGAGACAACTTTGTTGTGCCTGATCTTTATCTGACTATCATGTTGGTTTTAATTGGTGTTTTCACGCAAATTGGTCAACTTGGTATGACGAAAGCGATGCAGACTCAAGAAGCAGGCAAAGCCTCAGCCTACTCTTATATTCAGATAGTCTTTTCTGGCCTGATAGGTATTGTCGTCTTTGGTGAGCTACCGTCAGTATGGACGTACATTGGTGCAGGGTTAATCGTCACAGGTGCGATGATTAACGCGTTTGGTCGACACATTCGATTACCCTTCGCTCGCAGAAGTGCTTAAAAAAGATTAGTCAAAGTAACAAGCCCGGCAGACAACATCCATGCTGGGCTTGTTACCAAATCTTGTCGTAAGGTAGATAAATCAAATTCAAAACAACCAACGCAGCCATGATTAGAAAAGTCAGCTGCATCCCTTTAACCCGCCCTTTGAATCTCTCTTGCAAAATACCTCGCGCGTGAATAATACGCCCAATCACGAAGATAATACCGGTGAGATGTATCCAAACTGGTTGCGCGCCGTTGTACTCCAATAGCGCCATTAGTATCAATGTAATGGGAATGTATTCACTCGCATTGCTTTGCGCACTTCGCGCTATTTGAAGCGCTTCAACCCCACCATCTGCGTAAGCGACCTTATTCTTGCGTCTCAGTTTAATAACCTGAATTGCCAGCCAAATCAGTAGTACTGTCAAAATACAAGCGTAGAGAGCCGTAATCATATCCATTCCTTTTGATTTATCGTTTTATCACTAAAGTTAATTCACGAAGCAGCTTCAGACAACCTATAAAGTCACTCCCTGTACAATAGCCGTAAAGCCGCTTACAAAACAAAGTGTCAGTGCACCAATTCGGATTTTTTCTTTTGGTAAAGACTGAGTCGTTTTAATCGCTAGCCAATAGCCAAGCGCCGCTGCAGGCAGCAGAGGAATAGTGATAAGTAAATGATTCCATGTGAAAAAGCCAGCGGGTATCTGAACAATCAATGAAATGATAGAGCTGACGACGAAGAAAGCCGATAGGTTACCGCGTAACTGATTAGCCTCTTGATGTTGCAGCAAGAGTGCCATTGGCGGCCCTCCTATCGCTGAACTGGTACCAAACAAGCCAGAAAAGAAACCCGCAAATGTCATACGCGTTGGCGTTGGTTCAATTCTAAACGGCAAAACACTCACAATCACGGCGAACAGTACTAGAATACCAATCCACAGCGTAAGTGCTTCTGTTGTTACAAAAAACAGCATTACTCCACCGGCGATAGAGCCCGGAATACGCCCAATCAATGCCATTTTCAAACCACCAATCTCAACGCTACTGCGGTGTTTAAAAGCATTCAGCAAAGAGATAAATAAAGCGACTAAACAGATAGGCGCAGGAACGTATTCTGGAGACCAGATAATAAGCAAAGGAGCAGCAACAATCGCTAAGCCAAAGCCAATTGCCGTTTGAACGTAGGAACCCAGAAAGATCAGACCTAACGCAACCAAGTTTATCGAATCGAATTCCATCGAGACCATTCTTATTTTTAATGAGACAACGATAGCGTCACCAAGTATCTTACGTACGTGGTTCGCGTAACCTTGTGTAGCATTCATTAAAGTAAATGAAAATACAACGTATTTATCCCAATTAACCCCGAGTAATCTGGTTGAGTGAATCGGCGATTCAATAACAAAACAGCTGTCTAACGTGCTTGCCTGTACTTAAGCTCCTTGCTGTACTGCTTTTAGCTCAGATACCTGGGTAACGACTTCATCAAACTCCGCGCGATCATTACTCAAACACAACCCTGACTCAACGACTCCTATCTCTTCATTATTGTAAACAGAAACACGAAGCTCATATTTCTTAGTCAGGACATAACTTGAACCAAACACAATCGTAAATACAACGACCCACAGTATTGGATGTAGCAAAGCAACGACAAAACTAAATACAACCGCTATAAGCGCAGCGCGCTTTACTTTGCTTTTACTATCGTACTCTTTAACGTAAATGCTGATGACTTTGGAAATTGCTAATGGTTTAGGGCTGTTTTTACTAACAATAGCCCCACTTTCTACCCAAACACGATGTTTTGTCATTTCTACTCCCGAAGCACAATGCATGCTCTATAACTCAAAGACAATTGTTCTGAAACTTATTATGCAAACTTACTCGTATTTCATCTTCACTAATTGTGAGAGTTAACTCGCATACTGATTCGTACCTTCAGACATTTGGTCCTGTAAAGGTAATTACATCAATGAGTTGTAATTAGAAAATTATCGCCAGGAGCCTCGATTACAAGGTTTGTCTTAACCTTGATAAACCAATTTTTTGTGTGAATTTCGTTTTTCGAAAATGTCATTTTCCTTCAATTAATCAAGAATTTTCCTACAATCCTAATCAATCCGATAAGGTTATATGCGGGCAAACAATTAACTTTAATTAAATGAGGTCCACTGTGAAAAACGTTCTTATTATTGATGCTCAACCGCTTTACAGTGATGCACTTGCGACTCTTGTAAACAATGTAATGAATACTGCAGACGTAAAACAGTCGACAAGCAGCGCAGAAGTCATGGACTTAGTTCGAAATCAATGGATTGATTTAATTATCTTAGATGTAGTTGTTGGCGATCGAGATGGTATGCGTTTAGCAAAGAATATTTTAGCGACCGGGTACCAAGGTAAGATTCTTTTTATCTCTTCAAAAGACTATTCGAGCCTATCAAAAGCCGCTTATGAGCTTGGCGCGAATGGCTTTTTGAACAAAAACGAGAGCAAACAAACCATTATGGACGCTATTGTCGGTGTTTCTCGTGGTTATTCGATATTTAAACTGAAACACACACAATCTTCAAACAGCATTGCTCTATCGAAAAGGGAGGCAATGGTGTTCCACTATTTAGCTCAGGGCTACTCAAATAAACGAATTTCTGAGCAGCTGTCACTGAGTGCGAAAACCATCAGTACTTATAAAACAAGAATTTTGAAAAAGTACCACGCGACCTCGTTGATAGAATTACTGCATACACTTCCGCAGTCAGAAAACACTCAGGTTTTCGGTTAATTCGCCATATATTTAGCAATTGCACCAGTTAAAAGCTGGTGCATTGCATCATAGCGATGACTTTGCTTCATCTGCAAAACGACTTTTGGCCAGCCATTTATATAATAGGATTCTGGAACCCGTATAAATCGATAACCGTCTATTGGTGATTGAAATTCGTGCAATACCGTTGCAGCGCCCATCTCTTTTACGAGTTTGAGTACCGCACTTACGTTATCAAAGGTTGCGACCCTGTTGATCGTCAAGCCTTTCTCCTCCATTCCACGTTTAACAATTTGTTCACGATCCTTCCAACCAACTAGTCCATGCATCACAAAAGGTAATTGAGCAGCATCCCTCAAAGTAGTAATGCCCGATTCCTCTGCAACTACCACAACCGCCGGTGCATAACCAACAAAGTGCTGGTATATGGACTTTGGCAGCTCATCGTTAAAATAATGCAGTTGAACATCTACTTTGCCAAGTAGTATATCTTCAACCGTATGCTCGTTATTGGTCGTTATCGTAATATGTGCTTTAGGAAACACCGACATTAATTCCATCGCAAGCAGGTGACCGAAAGAGTACTGTGCGACTTGAGGCAAAGAGATGATGATATCTTTCTCGTAGTTTTCTGGCTGAAACTCCGAATGCAGTAAACATGTTTCCAATTGGTCAAGCGCTTCAGTAATTTGCGGTAATTGGCGCACTAAATAGTCTGTTGGCTCAAAACGGTGAGGATGGCGAATAAATAGCTCATCGTTGAGCTGCTCTCGTAAACGGGCGAGATATTTACTGATCGATGCTTCGCTTTTCCCTAATGCTTTAGCCACCGGTTTAAGCTGACGATGCTTTTCTAGCAAAACCAAAATTTTCAAGAGATTGAGATCGAGATCTTTATTCAAAACGAGACACCACTTACGTCGGATATTCTTTAGCAGAAAAAGTAAGGCAGCCAACTTTCTACAAGTGGCGGCTCTAATATAAAAGACTAAAGTTCTCGTTTGGTCAAATTTATCAAATGGTTATGTCACCATACTGTTTGTATGTTCTTTTACACACAATATAACACCTGCCCTGCTGTACTAATCTCGTTGCTTTTTCATCTCATACAGCTCTTCGTCCGCACGTATAATCACATCATCAAGCACTTCATGCGCTTCGCTGGTGGCTAATCCTGTAGAAACACTAATTTCGATATCGAGCGCTTTTAGACGATTGTCCTTTACGACACCCTGTAATTTTTTGGCAAGCATAGACGCCTGGCTTTGGCTGCAACTAGGCAGAATAGCCAAAAACTCATCTCCCCCAGTGCGTACAAGATAATCGCTGTTTCTGAATACTTTCTTCATCGACTCTGCAATGATAGTGATAGCATCGTCACCAACATGATGCCCGTAGCAATCGTTAATTTTCTTAATTCGGTTGCCGTCTATCGCCATCACCGAGTAAGTAGCTTCAGCTAAGCGGTTTTTAAAGGTGCTATCCTTAAACAGCCTTCGATTATATAAGCCGGTAAGTTCATCTTTTGTTACATCAGTCAATGCGTTAGCAAGTTGCATTTTGTTCTGACTTGATTCGTGAGCCTTGGAGAAGTAGGCGAACGCAACAATAAAAAAGATGATGTATAGATAGCTATAATCCACGAGCAATTTGCTGAAAGGATATTGGTAAACGACCAAGTTATTGTTATCTGCCATGTAAGATTGGGTATAGGCAAAATGCGCCCATGGATAATCCGGAAAGTAGATGTTCAGCTGCTTATTACCATTGTTGATGATCGACTTTACCGCTTTTCCTTCTTCGTAAAGCGCAGTCAAATACATCTGAGTAGAAAATTCCCCTACCAATTCACCATGATGATAAACCGGACTCATCACGCACAATGCATATTCACCTGTAGAGCTGCTCTTAAACGGCTTAGAGAACAGCACACGATCCGTTAATTGGCCTTTCCATGCATCTTTAACGCAAGAAATATTCTCTTTACACACCTCTACATCGAATGCACTTTTATTATTTTCCAGCCCTTCAACCGGACGCTCAACGATCAGTTTATTTCCGGTATAAGAACGAAAATACAATACTGATTCAGTATCTTTATAAACACTCAGTAAATATTCTTCCGCCTCATGGAACACTTTACGTGCAACTGCTTCAACATAATTGAGTTTTTTACTGGAGTCTAAAGAATATATTGCATCGCGAAAACTCAAGTTCGTTTTCGATTCTATACTTTCAGCGCTGCTATTCTGGTGCTGATCAAGCTGAGATTCTGTCAGTAAGCCTAACAGAATTACTTGTTGTTTTACCTTAGATAACCGCTCTACATATGAGTGGAACTGCTTGTTCTCATATGAGAAAACTACCGCACCAATAGTAACGACCGACGTAACAAACAGTAAGGTAGCGATGAAGAGTGACCAAGAGATATTTCTTAGATTCACGTTCATATTACGTCCTTTAAATCGCCCGCAATCCTTGTCAACTCAACAATATTGTCAACGTTAAATTTGTCTAACACACGACGTTTATACGTGCTAACGGTTTTATCGCTGATGGATAATACCTCTGCGATATCGCGATTCGATTTACCTTGTAACAGATACTTCATTACCGCGCTCTCTCTGCTCGAAAGCTGCGGTGCCGCCTTTGCTTCACTTGCGACCTGCTTAAATTTAAAGAATGAGTACCCTTTCGATACCGCTTCTATGGCATCTTTGAGTATTTCATGGTTTTCAGATTTACATACATAACCATCTGCGCCCGACCGAAATGCCATTTGGCTGTACATTTGGCTTGTTTCAGCAGAGAAAAAGATAACTTTCCCTGAATAACCGTGTGACTTGATGCGTTTATAGAAGTCGAAGCCGTCACAGTCGGATAAGTTCACATCTAATATTAATAATTCGATGTCACATTCTTTTATCGCTGTCAGTGCTGCTCTCGAAGAAGTGGCTGTAATCACTTCACTTGCGACACCTAACTCTTCGAGAAGATATTTAATGGCAACACAAACCAGTGGATGATCGTCAAAGATTAAGCAGTTTAATTTATTCATTTTTTAGCTCAGTATGGTTATGGCTTCTAAGGGCATTGGTTTATTGATGTAAAAACCCTGGCAAAGGTCGATACCGTATTCACGCATGACTTTCATCGTCGCTTCGTCTTCAACACCTTCTGCGACAACAGGAATATTTAAACTTTTCGCTAATGAACGAATGGCAACGACGATATTTCTTTTTTTGGGATCACTTTCGATACCATGGACAAAAGAACGATCTATTTTGAGTTCGTTGAAAGGCAGTTGCGCGAGTTTTTCAAACGTCGACGAGCCAGTTCCAAAGTCATCGATAGATACCGTGACACCATTCATTCGCAACTTGAGTAAGTTTTTATAAATCGAAGCGCTAGCCTGAAACGTATCTCGCTCGGTGATTTCTATAGTGATTTGTTCAGGCTCAATGTCGTTGTCATGGCACATTTGAAGAAATCGGCTGGCAAACTGAGCATCTTGTAGGTTTGCGTGATCAACATTGATAGATACTTTTTGCGTTAAGCCACGGTTTTTGATGTCATAGATAACATTGCTGAATACCGCATCAAAAAGAGCTTTCGATAGACCACAGCGCTCAACAATGTTCAAAAAGTGGCAAGGCGACAATACACCATGTATTGGGTGATACCAGCGAGCCAGTACCTCATAACCTAACACCTCTCCACTTTTCGTACCAACCAACGGCTGATAGTAGTTTTTTACGCGCCCTTCATCTAACGCACAAATAAACTCGTGGTCTTCAACTTCGATCGGTTGAGTAAATGTCGCTTTCTTATGTGTCTCTTGCTGCATTTTTGCAACGATATCAGAGACTTCAATCTGGTCGTAAGGTTTCTGTAATTTACCAACCACCTCGAAACTAAAATCACTACACATGGCTTTGACCGCAGAAATAATGGTGAGATCCATCGCGCTAACTATCACCACTTTGCCTTGAAAATTGATCTGATCGAGTAACTCCATCATGTCGACGCCATCTCTCCCCGGCATCATGATATCGCAAAATATCACGTCAAATTGCGTGGTTTCTGCACACATAATGGCCTCATCTACGCAATTGAATGGCGCGACGTAAGCACCATGCTTGCGTAAGGCATGGTTCAGTAAAGTAGTTTGAAGAGGATGATCGTCGATCACCATCGCGCTAAATGTTCTGTTCATGTATTTCTTTCCAGTTCGCTACATTCTCGATCTCCTTTTCGATATGTATAATGAGTTCCGCTGCAAATTTATCCAATTCTGTCGCACTGACCTTCTCTGCCTCAATGCACAGATCGGTTAACAGTGAAATGCCTATCGCACCTACCGCTCCTTTTATCCCGTGAATCACTCGTTTTTTGTCTTTGTCAGTGGTTGCTTTCTTCAACTTAGACACATCCGCTGCCATCGATTGACTGAACACTTGGGCAATCTCTCTCGCATCTTGAGAGGTAAACTTATCAATCCAGTTTATTGATGGAACTTTTTCTTTATGTCCTAGAAAAGGAACCAAGATGGATTGCAATTTATCCAGGTCATACGGCTTATAAAGCACATTATCCATCCCCAGTTCGTTCGCTTTCTCACTTGCCAAGCGGGAGTCTTCAGCCGTAACCCCGATTATCGGGAGCGTTTCAAATACCGGTGAAGAACGCACGCGCTTAACCAACTCAAAACCGTCCATTTCTGGCATATGGAAGTCCGTTAGAAGTGCAGTGACCTGTTGATTTCGCTGCAGATACTCCCATGCTTCACGGCCGTTATCGACAATCACTGGCTCAATACCAAGCTCGCGCATCTGCATCAAAATGATGCTTTGGTTGATCGGGTTATCTTCTGCGATCAAAACCGTTCCCTCAACCCAAGAGAGCGTTTCTTGCTCTAAGTCTGTTGAAATCACATTTTGATGGCTTTGGTCAAACAGACTTAATAAGGTGTCAGGGTACTGGACCTCACGTAATGACAGATAAGTTGGCGCGATATCATGCTGACTAAACAACACACCTTTACAACGGCCTTCCCGATCTCGTTTAGGTAATAGGTTTACCGTGTTCGCTTCATTAGATGCTTTCATATTCCAGGTTTCACACCACTGACGAACACTCAATGGTAATGCGTCACTGTATGTCAGCTCTGGAAAGTATTCGCCGCTGAGTTCACACAGCGTAACTGGAAGCTTGACTGCCATCGTCGTGCCGAGGCCATATTGGGAATCAATCGCGAGATTTCCACCCATACATTGGATT
Source organism: Vibrio sp. J1-1 (assembly GCF_021728395.1). GTDB lineage: Bacteria > Pseudomonadota > Gammaproteobacteria > Enterobacterales > Vibrionaceae > Vibrio. Next base: position 143,962 of record NZ_JAKKCM010000011.1, read on the forward strand.
AAGCGGTCGACTATACTGAGCCCTAAACCTGTTCCACCGTATTTGCGAGTAATGGTGTCATCGGCCTGAACAAAAGGGTCTAAAACACCTTTTAGCTGGCTTTCTGTCATCCCGATACCAGTGTCTGCCACTTTTAAAATCAGTTGAGACTCATGCACAATCACGCTAATCGCGATTTCACCTTCAGAGGTAAATTTAACCGCATTAGACAATAAGTTAGTGATGATCTGGATTAGCCTTAACGAGTCAATTTCAACAAGACGATGTCTGAAAGGCTTCACAGTTACCTTATAGTCCAAGCCCTTATCCAGCGCTTTAGGCTCAAAGCTACGTAAAACACCACAGAGCGTTGAAAGTAAGTCTATTTTTTCGGGCACAACGGTTAACTGCCCTGCCTCCAACTTGGAAAAATCGAGGACTTCGTCAACAAGCGTATTTAAATGATTAAGTGCATGCATCGCCTGAGAGGTAAGCTCTAAGTTAGATGAATCCTCTATCTGGCGCTGGAGTATGTCGAGAATACCGTGCACTGCGGACAGAGGCGTTCTCAACTCATGGCTCATGGTTGCCAAAAAGTTTTCACGTGCACGTACCGCCGTTTGTGCCTTCTCTTGCGCATCGATGAGTGCTTGTTCTCGATCTTTCTGATGCGTAATGTCTTGAATGACGGTGAGTACGAATTGTTTCTTACCACTCGGCGATGAAATAGACTTACGCTCACGGTAAAGATGATTAATACCTAATTTACAGCCTGATGACGCCACTTCTTCTGTAATTCGTTCCCCTTCAATAATTTTGCTCAACTCATCTTCGTTATCGACAAGACGTATCCCTGTTGAAGCGCGCTGAAGACTACAACCTTGGCACTGGCCATGTTTGTGCTGCGCACAGTTACTTATCTCCAAGTGATTGTTCTCGTCATGGATAAATACCAGGCTATTGATTTGCTGAATAATCTCCATGAGCCACTGCTTTTCTTTTTCTTCGTTGTTGGCATTCAACTCAGCCAGATTCACTTTTAATTTCAAGTGGGCCAAAACAAAGTACACCACAACTAACAACACAAAAAACGCAATCACTCCCAACACTACGATTCTTGTAATGTGTTCGTCTTTATAGCCATAGACCAAGTTGAAATTTCGGTGTGAACGAAGCAGTTTTTCTATCTCGTTTGAGTCAATCGTTTCGATAACACTATCGAGCATATTTTTTAGCTGTGTATTATGGTTAGACACAGCAAAGGCGATTGAGAATGTCAGTACGTCATGTTCATTAATGACTAAGTCATCGACCTGATCCTTTGTAATCAGGCTGTGGACAATATCATCAGGGACGTAAGCGATATCCAACTTACCTGATTTCAGATCCATCAATAGTTGCCTAGGATCATCGTAGCGAGAAAATCGCTCATGCTGCCATGAATCTAAGTGCACTAACCCTTGCTTTTTTAAACTGATTAAAATGCCGAGCTTCGAACTTTTGGTTACATCGACATTGCGCTCTTCCGTTCGAATAGACACGAAATCGTTGCGCATAAAAGGTTTAGTTAATAACCAGTCTGAAACTGGTGCTTCATCAACATAAGCAACAGGCACAAGGTCAGAGTTAAACGCGGTCAATCCACTGCTTAAGCTAGGGTTGGGCTTAACAAATTCAAAGGATAAGCCTGTTCGAGATTGAACTAACGCAATGAAATCCGGAAGAAAACCGTCCAAACGATCAGTGTGTGCATTCTTAAATAAAAACGGATACGCCTCTTCACTGCTGCTGTAAGTAATCTTGTGATCAGCGCCTAGCTGTTTGCGATACTCAGCTAACAACTTGTCGTTAATGTGGTAAAGGTTTTGAGAAGCAACAGAGCGAATATTTTTGCCACTCTTTTCCCATTTCAGAATCTTATCGAACTGATTAATCAGGTTTTGATTATCATGCGAAGTAATGAAGCTCACCTCTTCATGACTCAGCCACTCTGGTATGTCTACCAACCCTTTGACGATATTGTGCTGATCGAGATACTGGTTGATCGCAACATAAGTAGAAATTAGCGCGTTAGCTTTGCCGGAACGAACCTTATCAAAAGCCTCTGAACGGGTTTTCGCATAACTGATGTTGCCGAACCCCTGAGTTTTAAGGTTGTCACAATATGAGCTGCCCTCAACACATATCCAATGGATGTCTTGATGGTCGCGTCCCTTAAAGTTGGCATCTTGGTACCAAACAGCAATGGTGCTGAAAAAGAATGGCTGTGAAAACAGGAACCGACTTTCTCTGTCACTTGTTTTACTAAACCCTACTGCACCATCAATAACACCGTTCTCTACGTCGGCTAACAGAGGAGGAATATGCTTATAAGGACGAAGTTCAAGCTTGAGATTAAGCGCTTTTGAAATGTTGGTCAGGTAATCAAGGTTAATGTCATAAAAGGGACCAATATTGTCGCGTATTGAGTTTTCTTCGTTATGCTGAGTAATCACACCAACAACGACCGTTTCTTTTTGTTCTTTGCTAGTAATTACCGCTGATGCATCAAAAGAAACCGCGACACTAAAAAGCATAACGGATAACAAGAATTTTTTTCTTAGAATGCTGAACATAAAGACTTCCTCTAATTGGGAAGTCAGACTAATCTGAAGGACTCAAAAGTCAAATATCAAGAAGCCATGAGGATGCTGATAAAGCACTGATATTATTGACTTATTAAAAAATCCGTAGGCACATTCCTACAGACTATTCCACCTTTGACTACATTCTATTTGCGCTCAACACCTCAGCAAGTCATCTTAACTACATTGCACCCTACATATTTGAGCAAGATAAATAGTACAAGCGTAGGCTCAAATATTCGACACTTGATACTGAGTAAACGGTTTTTCTCCATCATCTTGGGTGCTCATTAGTATTACGTGATAAACTACACGATTAACAGCAGAATGAAGCTCAACTCTGCGGTACATTGGAAAGATACCTCGAATAACCAGTATGCTGGCCTCATCATATTGAGTAGCCTAATATTCAGGTTAGTAACCGTACCCCTTATGAGCAATAGAATTTAAGGTAGTAACTCAAATGGTTAACAACTCAATCCAGTGGTTTCCTGGCCACATGCACAAAGCACGTAAAGAGATCGAAGAAGCCATCCCACAGGTGGATGTGATCATCGAAGTACTGGATGCCCGTATTCCTTTTAGTAGCGAAAACCCTTTGATTTCCCAGATTCGTGGTGAAAAACCGGTCGTCAAGGTATTGAACAAACGCGATTTGGCTGACCCAGAACTGACTCAACTCTGGATTGATCATCTTGAGCAAGAACAGAATGTGAAAGCCATGGCTGTCACAACCTCTGAACCTCAGGAAGTTCATAAAATTATGGAACTTTGCCGTAAGCTTGCGCCTCACCGCGAAGAAATTGGTAAAAACATTCGTACCATGATCATGGGTATCCCAAATGTGGGGAAATCAACCATCATCAATACACTCGCAGGCCGTACGATCGCAGTAACGGGTAACCAGCCTGCGGTAACACGCCGTCAACAACGCATCAATCTTCAAAACGGCATTGTTTTATCTGATACTCCTGGAATTTTGTGGCCAAAAGTAGAAAACCCGCACAGTGGCTTTCGTCTTGCAGCGACAGGTGCAGTGAAAGACACAGCGATGGAATATGATGAAGTGGCATTTTACACCATCGAATACCTAGCCGCTCAATATCCTGAAAAACTGAAACAACGTTATCAAATCGATGAGCTTCCAGAATCTGATATAGAAATTATGGAAGAGATTGGTCGTCGCCGTGGCGCATTGCGAGCGGGTGGCCGTGTTGACCTACATAAAGTATCTGAGATTCTACTTCATGAGCTGCGTCAGGGTACATTAGGACAGATCACGTTAGAGCGCCCAGAAATGATTACGCAAGAGCTTATCGAAGTGGAAATCGAAACCGCGCGTAAAGAAGAAGAAAAAGCCAAGCGTAAAGAAGAGCGACGTAAACGCTACTTACGTAACAAACGTTAACCTGTTGCTCTTTAGTCGGACACCGAAAAGCTCAGTGCCATACTTAACGCCACTCGCTTAAGAGCGAGTGGCGTTTTTATTCCTTGAACGCGAACGCGTGGGATATTTAGCGGCTTTCTTAAGTACTGCTCTTGGATACGCTTTACGCTTCCTCTTCTCTGGCAGTATTA
>NZ_JAKKCM010000012.1 GCF_021728395.1 Vibrio sp. J1-1
AGTCAAAAAAGAAATCTAAGGAGAAAACCAAGTAGAAGCCAACGTGAAATTTTAGTCTAAAATAGACTTACTTAAGTGGATCACTTTTCAATGCAAATGGTGGATCAGATTTAAGTGCAAATTAACAATCTGGAGTTATTTCGAAGTATCAATAAGCTCGATGAATTTTTGAAACAATTAGAGCAGCTTGATAGGCTCAAGAATAGAGATGTCAGCGCATCAATACGAGAGCATTTAACCTTCATTGAGAAGAATACACTGGCTATAACGCAAGAGCACTTGATCAAGAATCAGTGTTCTTTAGTAATCGAAAAGTTTAGCTGACGTATTTTCGATTACGGATTTAATTAGTCTCACAACTTTTGTGTTAGATATTTTTGCTCAATATGAGAAAACAATGATTATGATTGCTGTTTTTTTCATCAGATTGAGCAATGTAAAGGGAGTGGCTATTGAATTCTCACATATGCACCCCAATGATATGTTTCGTGTTGCAATGTTTGATAAATAGGTGTGCTATGCGTTTTGAACAAAACCTTACAGGTAAAATACTTGACCCCATACATGGAATTATTCGGCTTACAGAAATCGAGTTAGCGTTTATTGATCATCCTTTGTTTCAACGGCTTAGGAACATAAAACAAAACACATTTCTATATAAAGTGTTTCCATCTGCGATGCATAGTCGCTTTGAACATTCACTAGGTGTAATGCATCTGTCGTATGAGATTCTTACCAACATGGGGGTGAATGCACACCGCTATGAAAAGAAGTATAAAGACGACCTCATATATACTGGCCTAACTGAACTACCTGTTCATGTTATTCAAGAATTACGACTAGCAGCGTTGTTGCACGACATCGGTCATGGCCCAATGTCTCACCAGTTTGATTCATTTATGTTTTCCAAAGAAGACTTTCAGGAGTTTTTTGGACAGGACTATCCTGAGATATCGGCTCTCATCAAAGATGGAGACAACGTAGAGCATGAGCATATTTCACTCTTATTTATCAAAGTTATTTTCGATAGTTTGAAAGATGAATATAAGAAATTAGTCAACATCGATAATGTGCTTGCCATCATTGAGAAAGATTTCACGAGTGACAAGGTTTGTTTGGATATAGATACCGAAACTGAAACCTTGAGTATACTACCTCTTTTAACTTCAATAATTTCTTCGTGTCCCATTGACGCAGATAGAATGGACTACCTTCTCAGGGATAGCTATTTTTCGGGTGTGAAATGTGGAATCTATGACCATAACAGACTCTTCATGTCTATGGTTCCTGTCCAATGTGATGGGGCTATTCACCTAGCTTATAAAGAAAGTGGTTTGGACTCTATTGTTGAATTTATCAACGCTAGAGCGAATTTATTTGGCCAAGTCTACTACCACAAGACCAATCGCTCTTTTTCTTCCATGTTGAGCAAAGTGTGTAGCTTAGCAAAGCAAGCTAACGCTGATGTTGATTTGTTTGAGTTTACTTTACCTTCAGATGCCGAAAAAAAATCTTATTTAGAGCAGATTCAAGATTTCTATGAAAACAATTCGGATGACCATTTCTTAAACGAACAGCTAGCTGTCGCGATTGAAGGGAACGATGCTGCCGAGGAAGTAAATAATGACATAGTCCATCGTAAGCCATGGGACAAAGTCTACGAATCAAAATTATATCCCGATAACCTAAATATCACAGATGCTATCAATAAGGATACAGTCAAGCAGTTAACGTTAACAATCGATGAAATGATTACAAGCCAAGATATTGATGGTTCAAAATTCACCATAGATGTTATGACCGACAATGCTTTCAAAGATATCTCGAAGACGGAGATTAAATTGCTAGAGAAACAGCTTGATGGAAAGTACTCTGTGACAGCGTTTAAGGACTCAAACAAGAAGTTGTCAAGATATCAGTCAATCAAGTGCTTTATCAGGATTTTTGCGCACCATTCTATATCCGATAGTTTTGGTATGGAATTAGTGAACCGAATAGACCAATGTAAAGATGGTTTTTTGCGTGAACATAAACTAATCGAATCAAAGCGCGACTAATCTATACTTTTTGCAAAAATCGACTTTATTAGTAAAGGCATTGAATAGGGCTTGTGATGCGCCAGTCCAATCTGGGCCGTGAAATGCAGCGTGGGTTCCAACAATCATTCCACTCCACGTATCTATCACTAAATAAATGACAGGACGACCTGTAGCTAGTTGCAGCGTATTGTCGTAAGGGTAACGAATATACTGATCAACAATCGTTGCATCAATTTCGTACCGACTGGTTGGCCCACGTAGCCCTTGTCGAGCCAAACCAGGTTTGCCTTTTTTGTCTTTTTGATAGCTGATATCACCAACAGCTCGTCGAATGAATTCAAGTGGGCAGACGACTTTCTTTAAATGATATTTAAAGGATTCGGGTGAGATAAGGTGCTTCTTAGGCAACCGAATGACCAAAGCTTCGGCATCATCAATAGTGGGTTTGACGGTTGGATATAAGTATTCTCGACAAAACTCTTCATACAAATAACTGAGTCGAACTTTGCCGCCCTTGGGAATTTTTTTAGCAAATTTGTCGATGTTTTTAATGTCTTCTTGTGTCGCTCCCCGATATTCACTGCCATAGCGAGTCTTAGGGCCAGACTTGTTTACTGAACATTGGCCTTCATCATCAAAAACAGGTTTTTCAGGAAGTGTAGAGTTGCTTCCGCAGTTACGCCATAACGGCAGCAGGGCGTTTTTGTGTGAACCGAAGTACCAGTATCGATTAAGTGTTTGACTGACGTACTTTCGACTACGCCCAGATTTCTCAATTAGTTCACGGAGAACGCCAGAAGCATCTTCGAACAAGTAGTCGTACCGCTTTTCATCGTCTTCGACTAATGGTGCAATCACTTTATAAGCTTCGTCTCGTCGGTCTAGCCATTTTTGTCGAGAACTATCTTTTTGAGCATCTCCTCGTCGCTCATAAACAGCGTGGAGGTAAACTTGCTGTCTGTAAGTTCCCAGAGATTATTCTGAATGTTTTTCAGCACTTCCTGCATATTGAGAAGAGTTGGACGCAATGGGGGCTTATCATTGATTTGAGTAACAGCGATGAGTTCGCGCCCGTCACAAAGGTCTACAATCAGATATTCGATGCCATCTGCTTTTGATATGAGTTTCTGATTAATCAGCATAGCTACCCACTATTAGGTTTAATGGGCGATAAAGCTCAATCTTTACATTTAAGTCAATAGGTAATGCATTTGTATAGCAAGCCTTCTGGAACAAATACATCACTTGCACCAATTCCATGTTGAGCGTGGTTGCAACAAACTGGAGCTGAGATTTTAATGTCTCGGTAGGCATGCTGCGTACATTCTCATTTAGGGTTAGCAGCAGAGACGTATAGAGATCTTCTGGCACATCCAAAGATGATAAATGTTGATAGCACTCTCTGAGCCATTTCAGGTTGTAAGTTTTATTTGAGTTGAAGGTGTTTTCATCACACTGAATTAATGAGTATCCGTTATTTTCCCAATATGCCTGTTCGATTTGAAATTTACTCATTGTGCGGATGACTTTCTGAGCGGAGGTATTCTTCCTACAAAATTCAGATGAAGGCTTGTAGTACATGGGCTGTAAGACGTTTTGGCCTGATCTGATATCACGTTTCAATAGTACAAAGTCAGTTGTCATTGTTACCGCAGGAATCAGCTTCGTTTCGTGATCACGCTCTTTGTATTTTGCTGGATGGTATTTGTTGATTAAGGCTGCACACTCAATGGTTTCATTAAGTGGTAACGGGTATTGCTCGTAGATGTCCAACACAGATTGGTCATGCTCAAAATTGATGAATGCATCCAGCTCTCCGTTGCTCAACAGATGGTGACTCCGCCCTGTTTTGTGGCTAAAAATGATATGTGATAGTCCGACGCTGTTCGAATTTCGTACTGTGATGAAAGGTCGATAACCCTCCTGATGCACGAGTTTTTGGTACTTAATGATTTTATTTATTTCTCTCTGAGTTATTACAGGCTGTTTTACTATTTTCACCTCGTTCTGTTTTGATGGACTTAATATCTTCATGGTGGCTATCTCATAATCAATCTAATATATTGATAGCAGGTGTTGAAAATCTTGTCTAGTGTGATTTGTGTGTTAGTTGTTGATTTTAAATGAGATATTTTAACTTAAATTAATCGGTAGAATTGTTTCGGGGTGAGGGCTCATTCTAAGGTTTCAAGTTAATATCAAATATTTATATCATCGAATTATTATTGATAATAAATAAATTGAATTTCTTTATTATTATAATTCTAATTAATGACTATTTTGTATTTTACAAATAAAACAATAAGTTATGATTTAATTGGTTGTATTGTGAGCAAACAAACAAAAACAGTGAAAAAAGTTACTTTTTATTTAGTAATGAACTGTATGTATATGCGTGCGGGTGATTATTTTGGTGGCCTTGTTAGGAGTGTTGATTGTTATCGATATAAGGCTGGTGGCGTGCGCTTTGCTGGTTTTTCATTATTACAATGATTAGAGAACTATACTTTTATGTTAATAGAGGTCGAATATCGTTCATTTCCGAGAGCTGTACTCGGATAATATTTTTTAATGGTTACTTTTCTTGTTTGTTCTCATTACCACACTTTTTCCCGTGAATAAGTGTAGTACCTCAACACTTATTCCCACGAATAAGTGTTGAATATCCACACATTTTGCCACGAATTTATGTACCAATGAAATGGGTTATGATTCTATTTGTCTGATTTTCAATGAAAATTTAATACTACTTGTAATTTGAATTCGTGAGGAAGTTAAAAAGGTTACCAAGCATTAAATAAAGTAATCTTAAATATTATGAATAGCCCATATCGAGGGGTGTTTGAATTATTTGAAAGTCGCTTGCATTCGATTGCTTGAAGTGAAATGCAGAGGGGGAGATGATTTTGCGCTCCGAAGTCGTAGTTCCACCAGACTGCTACCACTGAATGAGAACATTGAGAATTCTTAGCTAACTTTCAATAGTAAAGAGCCACTACTCTCGCCACTTGTCAGTTCGAACTTAATAAAACAGTGGAAGTGGTTAGTAGAGACTAAATGTCACTGCATGTCTTTCGTGGAATCATTCAGTCATGTAGTCAGCGATAAATTATGAGATAAACTACACTGCACCTAGTGTTAATGCTACTAGTTTGTATTGTATCTGATACTATATACATCAATTATTTACCCTTGTTCTAAAGAGTTATTAAAGTTGCTTGGTATCTTCATTTATGTCGAATGTTAACTTAGTTCAAGTATTGACTGGGGCATCAGTGCTTCCGATCCATCGGATCAAATTGTTTTCACCTGAAGAGTGGGAAGAGTTTGTAGAAGAGTGGTTGACCTTTAAAGAGCTAGATTATATCGAAGTTGAACGGTTAGGTGGGGCTGGAGATAAAGGTCGAGATGTCATCGGTTATGTTACTTGCCCGACGACGAACCCTGACTCGTATGTGTGGGACAATTTTCAGTGCAAACATTACGATCATGCACTTAGGCCAAGCGACGTTTGGACTGAGTTTGGTAAAGTGTGTTACTACACCTATTTGGGTGACTTTCCTGTTCCAAGGCATTACTACTTTATTGCTCCCTATGGAGTAGGTACGTCGCTTGCTGACCTGTTGCGTAAACCAGATATACTTCGACAAGAACTCAAAGATAACTGGGACAAATACTGCAAGTTTAAGATTACTAAAAAAATGCCTGATGGGATCGAATTAACTGGGGCGTTTTTGGACTATATAGACCAGTTCGATTTTTCTATATTCCTCAAGGTAAAGCCTTTGACTCTAATTGAAGAGCACTCTAATACACGTTATCACATAAGCAGATTTGGGGGAGGGTTACCTGAACGAACTTACAGCGATGATATGCCTGAGGAAGTAACAAACCAAGAATTGGTTTATGTGACCAAATTATTTGCAGCGTATAGCGATGCTGATGGTAACTCTTTGACGACTCTCGACTGTATAGCATCTAAGAAAAAGTATCTGAACCACTTTAAAAGAGCTAGGAAATGCTTTTATAAAACTGAGCAACTAAAGCACTTCTCCAGAGATAAGCTTCCAGCAGGTGTATATGAATCATACCAAAGCGAGATAGCTTCGGGAGTAATCAATGTGGTTGAAGATGAACATGAGCATGGATTTCAAAAGGTTAAAGAGGTCGAGCAAGAAGCTCGAAAGTTAGCTATTACTTCAAATCCTCTAACTCTATGCAGTGATGGGGATGATAGAGCGGGAGTTTGTCACCACTTGGCAAACGATCCTTCCGACGAAAATGAATTTATATGGATTGAGTATGACTAGTGAAATGACTTTTTCTTTAGCCTACAACAATCAACTAGAGTTTGGGCTGCGTGCATTGGTTATTTTGAGCCATGTATACCCACACGAATGCGACTTGGAAAAGTTGTCTTACCTAGATTACATCATAGTTCACTCTGGGGACTTCAATGAATATCTAAAAAGTATACACGCCCCCATACCTTACAGAACCACAGAAGTTTTGGTACGACGAGAACAAATGAAAAGAGGTATTAACCTTCTTTGTAACTACGGATTGGCAATACCAGTGTTTCTAGAGAAAGGCTTTTACTACCGAATTTCTGAAGAAGGAGTTCCATTTCTTGATTCCTTAGCGGAGTCTTATGTGAAGTATGTGGATGAAAGGGCTTCGTGGGCTGTCAGGGAATTCGGAAAGTATAGTAGTTCGGAGTTAAGTAATTTGATTTGTGAAGCGAACATAGATGGCGATGCAGAGATCGTTTTCCAGGCAGGAGTATTTGTTTAGATATGGCTGGTATTTACATTACTGAACTTAGATTATCTGGGGGTGATAAACCTAACGCGATAGTCAACTTCAAAAAGGGCGTCAATATTATTACAGGCCCTTCAAATACGGGTAAGACATTTGTTTTTGAATGCTTGGACTACATGTTAGGTAAGTCAAAGCTGGAGAGAAAAATATCTGAATCTAACGGTTATGAGCATGTATTCCTTGAACTGGAAGATTACGTAGGTAACGTTTATACCCTGAAATCCGACCTTCACGGTGGTGATTTTTTGTTAGGTGAGTGCTCGGTTGATGACTGGGAAACGACTACTAAAGAACATGTCAAACTCAAAAGGAAGCATACGGCAAATAAAACAAACACTCTTTCACACTTTATTTTGTCTAAATGCGGATTAGAAAACAAATGGATTCGAGTAAATCAAAAAGCAAAAAAGTCGGAGTTAAGTCTTTCATCGATGAGACCGCTTTCTTTGATTGGAGAGCTAAAGATTCCAAAGGTAGAGTCACCATTCCTCTCAGGTCAACATATTGATAAAACGAAAGAAATTAATGTAATTAAATTCTTGGTTACTGGGGTAGATGATTCAGCTTTACAAGAAACTCCTTCAGACAAAGTGATAGCAAACAAATCTGGCAGGCTAGAGATGCTAGAAGAGCTGATCGCCAAGCATGAGCTTAGCTCAGATACCGAAAGAACCATTGAAGAGTTAAAAGACCAGCAGACAAAATTAGAGTTAGCTATCGATGAATCAAGAGAAATTGCAGATAATGTAACCGAGCGAATGTCTCATTATGAAGACCTGAGACACACGGTATTGGAACGAATGGATTCTTTAAGGACTAGCGTAAAAGAGCAAGAGTTCCTAAGCAAAAATGTGTCGATCATAGAGAAGCAATATATATCTGATTTAAGCAGGCTTGGCTCAACGCTAGAAATGGGAGCGGCATTGATGAGCATAGAACGCCAAAACTGTCCTGTATGTGAAGCTAGCTTTGTTCCAAAAGAGCCGACGAACAAAGATATTTGTATTAGTGCCCATGCAGAGAAGAAGAAGATAGGTGCTATGCTTCATGAAGTTGGTTTAGCTAAAGCACAATTCCAATCTGAGATTGAAGAACATAGTTCTGAGATCCGTGCGCTTCAAATTGAACTTACCAATTTGAATGATCTTATTGCACGGCATTTCAATCAGTCGTTTCAAGATCACTTAGAAGAAATTGATGAGTTGCAGGAGAAGCTTCGGGAGATTAATGAAGAATTAGTATCACGTTCTTTTGTGAGCTCATTGTGTAAGCAACGCGATGAGCTGCTGGAACTGGTTACTCTTTCAAAAACAGCCAGACAGTTTGAGAAGTTAACTATTGAGAACCTAGAATCAGTAGCAAAAACAATGGAGCGATTGCTGATTCGCTGGGGGTATTTAGATAACAATTCAGAGCATAGAGTAGTGTTTAGTGAAAATGAAAACGATTTTGTTATCAACGGGGAAGCAAGGAAGCTGGCGGGTAAAGGTTATCGGTCTATAACTCATGCTTCTTTCACGTTGTCATTGCTTATACAAAAATTAGGTTTAGGGTTCTGTGTTATGGATTCGCCACTGGTTACCTATAAAAAGCCAGATGTCCCGATTGGAGAGGGTATATCTAACGACATGGCGACCGAATTTTATTCTTCTCTGTTAGAAATTGAAGACGATTGCCAAGTAATAGTTATTGAAAATGAGGACGTACCTTTGGAAGTTAGTCGCAATGTTCATCATTTACATTTCACCAAAAATCCAGAGCATGGAAGATATGGCTTTATACCTATTGAGAATTAGAGGCTAACTAAAGGTTTAATATCTGATATCTATTAAATATCAGGCTCTTGCAGAGTGCATCGCCTTTGAATTGCAAATCTGAGCCCTATGATATGAATAGAAGCAACCCTATCTCGCTCCCTTCTCGAATTGATAAATGTTGAATGTAATTAAAAAGGCGAACCAAACGGTTCGCCTTTTGTTATTCAAGTTAGTTTCCAACTTAGTTATCGGTTTCCAACTTGGTTATCTGTGATCAAACACGAAATTAGTCTTGGTAGTTCTCGATGCTTGGGCACGAGCAGATTAGGTTACGGTCGCCGTAAACGTTATCAACGCGGTTTACCGTTGGCCAGTATTTCCAAGACTTAGTTGCTTTCGATGGGAAACAGCCTAGCTCACGAGAGTATGGGCGATCCCATTCTGCTGCTGCAAGGTCCACTTGAGTGTGCGGTGCATTTACCAGAGGGTTGTTCTCTAGTGGCCACTCACCGTTTTTCACTTTCGCCATCTCTTCTCGGATTGCAATCATCGCTTCACAGAAGCGGTCTAGCTCTTCCAAATCTTCTGATTCAGTTGGCTCTACCATTAGTGTGCCAGCTACTGGGAATGACATCGTTGGCGCGTGGAAACCGTAGTCCATTAGACGCTTCGCGATGTCTTCTTCGCTGATGCCGGTTTCTTCTTTAAGCGGACGAATATCAACGATACATTCGTGTGCTACACGGCCGTTTTTGCCACGGTAAAGAATCGGGTAGTGTGGACGCAGACGCTCCATCACATAGTTGGCGTTCAAAATCGCAACTTTAGTTGCATCTTGCAGGCCAGCTTCACCCATCATCGCGATGTACGCCCAAGAAATAGGCAGGATAGATGCGCTACCCATGTCTGCCGCGGAAACGGCTAACTCTTTACCTTCAACACCGTTTTCTATGTGACCTGGTAGGAAAGGTGCTAAGTGAGACTTCACACCGATAGGACCCATACCTGGACCGCCACCACCGTGTGGGATACAGAAGGTTTTGTGTAAGTTCAGGTGAGAAACGTCAGAACCGATGAAGCCTGGAGAGGTAAGGGCAACCTGTGCGTTCATGTTCGCGCCATCTAGGTAAACCTGACCGCCTGCAGCATGAACCATTTCACATACTTCTTTCACATGTTCTTCATATACGCCGTGCGTAGAAGGGTAAGTGATCATGATGCTTGATAGGTTGTCTTTGTGTTTCTCGATTTTCGCTGCTAGGTCAGTCATGTCGATGTTGCCATCTTCATCACACTTAACCACAACCACTTTCATTGACACCATTGATGCTGTCGCAGGGTTAGTACCGTGCGCAGAGCTTGGGATCAAACATACGTTACGGTGACCTTCGCCACGACTATCGTGGTAACGTTGAATCGCAATAAGACCAGCGTACTCACCAGATGCACCAGAGTTTGGTTGCAGAGAGAAATCGTCATAACCTGTGATTTCACATAGCTTCTCTTTCAGGTCTTTCGCCAGCGCAGTGTAACCTGCCGCTTGCTCTAGAGGTGCGAACGGGTGGATAGAACCAAACTCAGGCCAGGTTACTGGAATCATTTCTGCTGCTGCGTTCAGTTTCATTGTACAGCTGCCCAGCGGGATCATACCGTGAGTCAGTGAGAAGTCTTTGTTCTCTAGCTGTTTCAGGTAACGCATCATTTGCGTTTCGCTGTGGTGCGTATTGAATACTGGGTGAGTCAGGAACTTAGAAGTACGGCGTAGTGCTTCAGGAATGGCAGCAAACTCATTGCTTGCGATTTCTGACGATAGCGCGTTAACGTCTTGTTGTACGTCGAATACTGCAAATAAAGCGTTGATGTCGTCAGTTGTTGTTGTTTCGTCGCAGCTGATACCTAGTTTGCCGTCTAGCTTGCGCAGGTTGATGTCTGCAGCCTGTGCTTTCGCGTATAGCTCTTCAGTTTTTCCACCTGTGTTGATAGTGATGGTATCGAAGAAGCTATTGTGTGCAAGCTCGTAGCCAGACTTTGTCAGGCCCGCTGCGAGAATAGCAGTCATGTGGTGAGTGCGACGCGCTATAGTACGAAGGCCTTCTGCTCCGTGGAATACTGCGTAGAAAGACGCCATGTTCGCTAATAGTGCTTGCGCTGTACAGATGTTTGAGGTCGCTTTTTCACGGCGGATGTGCTGTTCACGCGTTTGCATCGCCATGCGTAGTGCTTGGTTACCGTTTACATCGATAGAAACACCGATTACACGACCTGGCATTGTACGCTTGTGTTTGTCACGAGTTGCCATGAATGCTGCGTGTGGACCGCCGTAACCCATTGGTACGCCGAAACGCTGAGCAGAACCGATAACAACATCTGCGCCCATTTCGCCTGCTGGCTTAAGCAGAGCTGAAGCAAGTAGGTCAGTGGCAACGGTTACTAGCGTTTTGTTTGCTTGTGCTTTAGCGATGATGTCCGTTAGGTCACGAACTTCACCAGTGGTACCTGGGTATTGAACGAGCGCACCAAATACGTCTTGTTCTGGTAGTGATTCAAGTGAACCGACTAATACTTCAAAGCCAATGTATTTTGCACGAGTTTTAACAACTTCTAGTGTTTGTGGATGAACGTCATCAGCCACAAAGAATACGTTACTTTTGCTCTTACCAGCACGCTTACATAGCGTCATCGCTTCTGCTGCTGCAGTTGCTTCGTCAAGTAGAGAAGCATTCGCGATTTCCATACCAGTCAGGTCCATAACCATTTGCTGGTAGTTTAGAAGTGCTTCAAGACGACCTTGAGAGATCTCTGGCTGGTAAGGGGTGTACGCTGTGTACCAGCCTGGGTTTTCTAACACGTTACGCAGAATCACGTTTGGCGTGAAGGTGTTGTAGTAACCTTGACCGATGAAGGTGCGTTTAATTTGGTTTTGGTCAGCGAACTGGCGCATTGCAACTAGCATGTCTGCTTCGCTTTTCGCTTCTGCAAGTGTTAGTGGCTTTTCTAGGCGAATTTGCGCTGGAACCGTTTCTTCGATAAGTGCGTCAAGGTTAGCGACATTGATCGCATCCAACATTTTTTGTTGGTCAGATTTGTTTGGTCCGTTGTGGCGAGCAACGAACTCATTTTGTGTGCTGAGGCTTTGAAGTAATTCAGTCATTGTCCTTTACCTACTCCATCGTTCGGGTAACGTATCGGGTCGTTACTAATAAGGTCCGAACATTGAAAAAAAGCTGCCTTCCAGGCGGGGGCAGCTTTGCAAATCTTCCTAATTACTCTTCTTCAATTGAGTTTAGGTATTCTTCTGCGTCTTTTAGGTTGTCTAGTTCTGATGGGTCAGACATCTTAACTTTAACAATCCAGCCGCCTTCGTATGGTTCTTCGTTGATTAGCTCTGGGCTATCTTCAAGCTCTTCGTTGATTTCTACAACTTCACCGCTGATAGGCGCGTAGATATCTGAAGCTGCTTTTACAGATTCAACAAGAGAGAAGCTATCGCCAGCTTCAACTTCGTCTTCCACGTCTGGTAGGTCAACGAATACTACGTCGCCCAACATTTCCTGCGCGTGCTCAGAAATACCGATAGTTACTGTGCCATCGCCATTATCACGTACCCACTCGTGGCTATCTGCAAACTTCAATGTGTTGTCCATTGCTTAATCTCCAAAAAATAACTGCGTTTAAATTGTTTACTGGTAAAGAGGGAATCGGCCACACAGAGCTTTCACTTCTTTGCGAATGCGCTGCTCTACTTCTGCGTTACCTTCAGGGCTTTCTACTAGCCCATCCAATACATCGCCAATCCAATTACCGATGAGCTTGAATTCTTGTGCGCCAAAGCCGCGGCTTGTGCCAGCGGGTGTACCCAAACGTATACCCGATGTAATCATAGGCTTCTCTGAATCGAATGGGATGCCATTTTTGTTACATGTGATCCCCGCACGCTCAAGCGCCTCTTCTGCTTTGTTACCTTTCAAACCCTTAGGGCGAAGGTCAACCAGCATCAGGTGAGTATCAGTTCCGCCAGTCACAATGTCGCAACCGCGAGTCTGCAATACTTCGGCTAGTACTTTTGCGTTATTGATCACTGAATTGATATAAGTTTTGAACTCAGGGCCAAGCGCCTCACCAAATGCGACGGCTTTTGCAGCAATAACATGCATGAGCGGGCCGCCCTGTAAGCCAGGGAATACCGCTGAGTTGATTTTCTTAATGATGTCTTCGTGGTTGGTTAAGATCATGCCGCCGCGTGGTCCACGCAGTGTTTTGTGCGTTGTTGTTGTCACAACATGTGCGTGTGGTAGTGGGCTAGGGTGCGCGCCAGTCGCAATCAGACCAGCAATGTGTGCCATATCAACCATTAGAATTGCATCTACTTCGTCTGCAATTTCACGGAACTTAGCAAAATCGATAGTACGTGGAATAGCACTACCACCAGCGATGATCATTTTTGGTTTGTGCTCAAGTGCAAGAGCACGAACATCTTCGTAATTGATTTCTAGTGTTTCGCGGTCAACGCCGTACTGAACTGCATTGAACCATTTACCAGAAAGAGCAGGGCGTGCGCCGTGTGTAAGGTGGCCGCCAGCATCTAATGACATGCCTAAAATGGTGTCGCCCGGCTGAAGAAGAGCCAGTTTAACTGCGCCGTTTGCCTGAGCACCTGAGTGAGGTTGAACGTTTGCGTATTCACAACTAAAAAGTTTTTTTGCACGTTCGATAGCGATTGCCTCAACCGTATCAACGTGTTCACAACCACCGTAGTAACGACGACCTGGGTAACCTTCCGCATATTTGTTTGTTAGGCAAGTGCCTTGAGCTTGCATTACCGCTTTAGAAACAATGTTCTCAGAAGCGATAAGTTCGATTTGTTCGTTTTGGCGAGCGAATTCCGCCTGAATTCCAGCAAAGACTGCATCATCTGTCGCAGAGAGGTTGGTAGAGAAAAAGTTTTCCAAGCTGTGGTTAGGGTAACTCTTGTTCATGGTAGTTGACCTTCCAAATCTGAAAATGAACCTGCATAGATTGAATTATTGGTTTGCGGTTAGGTTCATTTGTCCTCAAAACAGCTGAACTGCATAGCAGAACAGAGCGAACATCCAGCCCTAAAAGTGGGCAAAAACTCCATCAGATTGCGCTGTACTTTTGAATCTCTCACGCCCAATCGTTACGGAAAAGTGCATCTCTACATCTAACAAGGCTGTAACATAACGCTTGAGGCAGGAACAATCAACAAAAAATTTCCTATAGGAAACACGTATGCGGTTTTTGTTAACGAGAGCACACTTTAATTAACCTGGTGCACTTTTATCCATTATACGGTTCATGCACAATGCTTATAGGGAGAGAGATAAGAACAATTACAGAGGGAATTATGGCAGGAAGTATTTATGATGAATACCCATCGATGACGCTTGCGAAAGACAATCATGATGAGAACATCGAGCCTTTAAAGCTGGGACAGCGTATTAAAGATATTCGCTCGAAGTTAGGTATTACACTTGAAGAGGCTAGTCAGAGAACAGGTCTTGCTCGTTCTACACTAAGCAAAATTGAGAACGAGCAGATTTCACCTACATTTCAGGCGATGCAAAAGTTAGCGCTTGGTTTACAAATTGATATGCCGCAACTCTTTGAACCACCGAGAAAAAAAGTTGCAACAGGACGTAGGGATGTTACTCGAAAGAACGAAGGAAAACCTCATCCGACTCAAACCTACGAGCACGAACTACTTGCTACACAACTTTCCAATAAGAAAATGATGCCTTTCAAGAGCCAGATCCGCGCCAGACATTTTGATGAATACAAAGACTGGGTTCGTCATGACGGAGAAGAGTTCTTACTTATCTTATCTGGTGAAGTGAAGTTCTATTCTGAGTTCTATGAACCCGTGGTTCTATGTGAGGGTGATAGTGTTTACTATGATGCAAACATGGGACACATGTTGACCAGTGTTAGTGAGGAAGATGCACAGATTCTTTGGGTCACAGCTAAGTAGTGATAAAAAATTGTAAATTTCCTATAGTGAAGGCAAACGTTTGCCATTGGGTTTAAATTCGTTAAAATGGCGCTCAGTTGATGATCTATCACTCAATTGAGCGCCTTTTTTTAGCGTTTTATTGTGATTAAAATGTTAAAAGTCACACTTTTGAATGCCAACAGTCGTCTTGTTCGTGCAAAATGGAATCAAGCGTGTTTATTATTGGAAACATAGAAAGCGAATGCTGATAGCATTCTCGGGTCTATCTAAATGGAGACGAAAATGACTCAAGAACTTCTGAAAACACCACTGCATGCTCTTCATATTGAAGTTGGCGCAAAAATGGTCCCGTTTGCGGGTTATGATATGCCGGTTCAATACCCACTTGGCGTTAAAAAGGAACACTTACATACACGTGATGCAGCGGGTCTGTTTGATGTTTCTCACATGGGTCAACTTCGTTTAATTGGTGACGGTGCAGCAGCGTTCCTAGAGACATTGGTTCCTGTAGATATTATTGACCTCCCACAAGGTAACCAACGCTATGCTTTCTTCACCAACGAGCAGGGCGGGATCATGGATGACTTAATGGTCGCAAATCAGGGTGACCACCTGTTCGTTGTGGTTAATGCTGCTTGTAAAGAACAAGATATCGCTCATCTTAAAGCTCACCTTCCAGCTGATGTTGAACTCGAAATCATCGAAGATCGCGCACTGTTAGCGCTTCAAGGACCAAAAGCGGCTGATGTACTTAAGCGCTTTAATGCTGAAGTAGCAGAAATGCTGTTTATGGATGTGAAGAAACTCGAAATCCTTGGCGTTGAATGCATCGTGAGCCGCAGTGGTTACACGGGTGAAGATGGCTATGAAATCTCTGTACCAAATTCTCACGCAGAAGAATTAGCTCGTAAACTTACAGCGGAAGCAGAAGTTGAGTGGATTGGTCTTGGCGCGCGTGACTCATTACGTTTGGAGTGTGGTCTTTGTCTTTACGGTCACGATCTAGATACAACCACAACACCGGTTGAAGCGAGCTTGCTATGGGGTATTCAAAAAGTTCGCCGTACAGGTGGCGAGCGTGAAGGTGGTTTCCCTGGTGCTGATATTATTCTTAACCAAATTGAGACCAAAGATGTTGCGCGTAAACGTGTTGGCCTAGTCGGTCAAACTAAAGCACCAGTTCGAGAAGGTGCTGAACTTTTTGATGCTGACGGAAATCAAATCGGTGTAGTGACCAGTGGCACTGCGGGTCCTAATGCAGGTAAGCCAGTTTCAATGGGTTATGTGCGTGCAGATCTCGCTGCAATTGGCACGGAGTTGTTCGCTGAAGTTCGTGGCAAAATGCTACCTATGACCGTAGAAAAAATGCCATTTGTACCTCAACGCTACTACCGTGGCTAAGCAGAACAGATGAAAAAATGCCGGGCTATTTACAGCCCGGCATTTTTAATTTTAACTATTAACTAACGTTTGAGATTAATCGCCTGTCGGGGGTTCGCCTTATTCTGATCCGTTAGCTACTTATTTAGCTCACCGCTTCATCAATGTTGCAGCACATGTCGATAACGATATCTTCCACTCTAGCAGGGTGAAGCATGTCTTCTTTCTCAATGCTGAACTGACTTGCGATGATTGTGTTGAACAGTTCCCAGTGTCTTAGCAGCATCTTTTCGCGATCATCTGCAATATCTGGCCATGTTTGCTGCATCATTGGTGCTAGTGTGACGGCGCCATGAGCAAACAGGAGCATTTGCCACTTTGACTCCCAATGATCTACCTGCGCGTTAGGATACTCGCGGTTGTACTCTTCAAAAATGCCAGAGAAAATGGCGCCGAATTCTTCTTTTGACCGCAAGAAATAATCAAACAGCGCGTTGTCATCTTGACGGATAGCATCAGCAATCATTTGTATAGGGTGTGGGTTGATTAACGTAAACGCCAACATACGTACCGTAAAGAGATAAATCTTTTTGTTAGAAGGCACGTCTTCTGGCATCTGGTTGAGCAGTTCGGCCATATAGTCTTGCAAGTACTCATCCATGGCATCACTAACCGCTTGCCAGATTTTTTCTTTACTGCCGAAATGGTGTCGGATCAAGCTATGTGAGACCCCCGCTTTTTCACTGATATTTCTAAGCGATACTCGCGAGTAACCAAGTTCGCAAAACATATCTGCAGCAACCTTGAGAATGACACATTTAGTGTGTTCCGCTGCTTCAGCACTTCTTCTGCCTTGCTTTCTCTCATTCATAGTTCGACATTTCCCGAATAATAATCAACGCGTTACTTTTACCAGAAACTTGCCTGATTGACTAATTTATTTACTGCACAAATGGAAAATATGTTGATCTATATCTAGATGGGATTATACTGCACGACTGTGTAGTATAATAAAGTATGGAGATAACTGGTGCGTAAACAACATCTAAAACGCATTTTGGTTGGCGCAGCAATGACAATAAGTCTTTCTGGACTGCTGACCGGATGTAACCAAGCCATATCAGAGCCGTCAGAACCTTTAATTAAACCCGTTAAGTTGCTTGCGGTTAAGGATTTGTCTGTGGCTGATTCCGATGCTTTTCTAGCGCAAATTGATGCAACACATCGAGCACAGTTGTCGTTTCAGGTCGGTGGAGAAGTTGACCAGTTGCTTGTCAGAATGGGTCACGATGTCAAAAAAGGCGACGTGTTAGCAACGTTGGACCCGAAAGACCTTCAATTAGCGCTGAATTCCGCTCAAGCACAATTCTCACTTGTACAAACGCAGTGGCGACGCGCTAAAAGCCTATACAGGAAAAAGCTAATCAGCACCGACGAGTACGACCAAAAAGAAACGCAATATAAAGCGGCTTTAGCGAACTTTGAACAGGCAAAAACAGATTTAAGCTACACAAAGATCCATGCACCGTTTGATGGCGTTGTTTCTTATACCTATGTGAAACCGTTTCAGGTTGTGGGTGCGAAACAAGAAATTCTGAACTTGATTGATAACAGCACCTTAGACGTCTCTTTTACATTACCGGTGACTTACGCAGAGTCTGTATCGCTTGCTTCTTTAAAGGAAGCACACATGTGGGTGACGATGGATAGTGAACCGGACAGACGAATCCCGGGGAAATTCAAAGAAATTTCAACTCAACCTAATTCCGATACTAATAGCTATGAAGCGATTGTGACCATCACTCGCCCTTCTGAGCGCAACTTACTCACAGGTATGACAGGTCAAGTGCATATCGCGAAACAGAATGTCTCCGACTCAGTGTTATTGCCTCAGTCAGCATGGGTGAGTAAGGATACTGATCATGGGGAAGTTTGGGTAATGGATGGTGAAACGCAACAAGTAAGAAAAGTGACATTGTCACTTAGTGATAGTGGTAGCGTTGAGTCTGGACTCAAAAGCGATGATTACGTTGTTGTAGCAGGTGTTGAACACTTAGTTGAAGGCCAGGTAGTTAAAGCTTGGGTTCGAGAAGGAGGTATTTAATGAAACGCGCGTTATTTACAGTTTCTGCTATTGCGCTTGCGGTACTCACTGGTTGTCAAGGCGATACCCAAAGGACTTCTGAACATTCACTGTATGTTTCAACCGTATCAGTGGGTGCGCCAGTGAAAAGTCAGTTCAGAGCTTTTAAAGGGATTGTGGTTCCTGCTGAGCAGACTCCCATCGCATTCCGACTCGCGGGCGAAATTCAACATGTTCTCGTAAAAGCGGGTGATGTGGTTAAACAAGGCCAAATGCTCGCCAAGCTTGATGATAGTAAAGAGAAGCAAACCATAAACGATGCAGAAGCTCAATACACGCTGGCTATTCGCCAATTGAAGCGTGGTACAGATCTGTATGAGCGACAAATGATTTCAAAAGCGGAACTGGACGAGCTGACCGCGAATAAAGAATTGGCTGAAGCAAACTTTTATAGTGCGACCAACCAGTTGAACTACACGCGTCTTTTTGCGCCGTTTTCCGGCAAGGTTTCTGACGTTTATAAAGAACGTTTTGAACGAGTTAGCGCAGGTGAAACGGTACTTAACCTCTATCAAAACAACATGGTTTATGTGCGTATAGAACTCTCTGACAACGTTCTAGCGCTCGTGAACCCGAATACTGAAAATGTGAACTACAAACCAAGAGCGACATTCTCCGGCGTTTCGGAATCTTATTTGTTGGATTACTTAGAGTATACGAGTGAGCCGAACGCGGATACTCAGACTTATGAAATGTACCTGACGATGCCTCAGCCTGAAAAAGAAATCTTACCAGGTACAAGCGTTAGCGTGATGGTTGATATGGTCGAAGCGGGCATCACATCGATTGATGGCTACAACGTTCCTGTTACTGCGCTGCAAGCTGGCAGTCAAAGTAATGAGTTTTTTGTGTGGAAAATGAAGGATGAGAACGTCACTAAGGTGCCTGTGGCTGTTTCACAAGTAAACGGTCAAGGCGCGATTGTCTCATCTGGCGTCAGTCGAGGCGATGTACTGGTTAACTCAAACTTACGTAAATTACGTGAAGGCAAACATGTGGAAGTGGTGGAGAAGGGACAATAATGAACATTGCTGAGTATTCCATAAAAAATAAAGTCATCAGTTGGCTGTTCATTGTTATTCTTGCCATTGGTGGTATCACTTCATTCCTTGAGCTTGGCCGATTGGAAGATCCGGCGTTCACTATAAAAGAAGCGATGGTCATCTCTACTTATCCAGGTGCAACGTCTAAGGAAGTGGAAGAAGAACTTACTTATCCGCTGGAAAAAGAGATTCGTAAACTCCCATATATCGATTTCATTACCTCTACGTCGTCGGATGGCATGTCACAGATCATGGTTAGTATGAAGATGGACTATGGTCCAGACGAGCTGCCGCAAATCTGGGATGAAATGCGCCGCAAGATTAATGATCTGCAACCAAATTTGCCGCAGGGTGTGCAATCTCTTCAGATCATTGATGATTTCGGTGACGTGTACGGTGTGATGTTGATGTTAACGGGTGACGACTATAACTATATCGAGCTTAAACGCTATGCTGACCACCTAACACGTGAATTAGAGTTGATAGAAGGGGTAGGCAAAGTCGATATTAGTGGCGACCAACAGGAGATGTTGTTTGTCGAGATCTCTTTAGATCGCCTGGCATCTTTAAACATTGACATGAACGTGGTCGCGAACTTGCTAAACCAACAAAACAGTGTGGTGTCAGCAGGTGAAGTAATGGTAAATGGCGAAAGTCTTATTATCCGTCCTAGCGGTGCGCTAAATACCGTAGAAGAGTTGGGAAATCTGATCATTCACGGCCGAGATACTGGGAACCTGATCCGCTTAAAGGATGTCGCGACTATTTCTCGTGGCATTCAAGAAAAGCCAAGCAACGTGATCTTGTTTAACGGCAAAAAAGCGATCAACATCGCAATTTCTTTTGCGTCCGGTGTCAACGTGGTCGAAGTTGGTGAGCGTATTGATGCTGAGCTAAGCAACCTAGAGTCCATTAAGCCTGCTGGCATAGATATGAGCTACTTCTACAATCAGGCAAAAGAGGTGGATCAGTCCGTTAAAGCATTCGTCATTAGTTTGGCTGAAGCGGTTGCTATCGTAATTATTGTTCTGTTGTTTACCATGGGGTTACGTAGTGGTGTCATCATCGGTGCCGTACTTCTACTGACCGTGTTTGGTACTTTTATCCTTATGAACTACTACAACATCGAGCTTCATCGGATTTCTCTCGGCGCTTTGATCATTGCTTTGGGTATGCTGGTTGATAACGCGATTGTTGTTGTTGAAGGTATCCTCGTTGGCCTAAAGAAGGGACGTTCAAAGGTCCAGTCCGCCGTAGATATTGTTAAACAGACTCAGTGGCCGCTGTTGGGGGCGACTGTGATTGCCATTACGGCATTTGCACCAATTGGGCTTTCGCAAGATGCGACTGGTGAGTTCATGGGTTCTCTGTTTTGGGTGCTTTGCTTTTCCTTGTTCCTGAGCTGGATAACGGCGATTACGCTAACCCCGTTTTTAGCTAATCTTTTATTGAAAGAAGAAGATAAAGCGTCAGGTGATGAGGACCAAGACCCTTATAAAGGTTGGTTGTTTGTCGCATTCGGAGCGTTACTCAAGGTAGCTTTACGTTTTCGGTGGTTAACCGTTGCAGCTATGGTGGCATTACTCGTTGGTGCAGTTGTGGCGTTTGGCAATGTTAAACAGCAGTTCTTCCCGCCATCAAACACGCCGATGTTTTATGTGGATATGTGGATGCCGGAAGGCACAGATATTCGCGAAACAACCAAAAAAGCAGAGGCAGTTGAAAGCTTCATTCGACAACAAGACGATATCGATTTTGTGTCGGTATCAATTGGTCAAGGTATGCAGCGTTTTGTTCTGACCTATCAGCCAGAGAGAAGCTATGAAGCTTATGCTCAGTTTCAGGTGAGGGCAACGGATCGCGAGAGTATGTTCAAGCTTTTGGATACGCTGGATGCCACTTTAGCCAAGAAGTTTAACGAGCCGACATTCCTGTTTAAGTTGATGGAATTTGGTCCGTCCCCTGCGTCTAAAATCGAAGCGAGAATCACTGGCCCAGATCCACAGATACTGCGAAACTTGGCCGTAAAAGTAGAAGATATTTTACATACCGATCCCGGCGCACGAAACATTCGTCATGACTGGCGTGAGCGCACCAAAGAGCTCGTTCCGGTATTTAACGAATCGAAAGCGCGTCGTCTGGGGATTTCGAAAGAAGATCTTTCTGGCACGTTACAGATGGCATTTGGTGGTCGTGCGTTAGGGTACCTACGAGACGGAACACACACACTACCAATCCTGACCCGACTTCCGGAAGCAGAGCGTGTGGATTTTGAATCTCTACAAAATGTGAATATCTGGAGCCCGTCACTCCAAACCTACATCCCCGTTGATCAAATTATCGATGGTGTGAAGTTAGATTGGAGCGAACCTCTTATTCAGCGTCGTGACCGTAAACGCACTCTGACGGTATTGGCTGACCACGATGTATTGAGTGAAGATACCGCTGCAAGCTTGTTTGCTCGCGTTCAACCAAAAGTGATGGCATTGCATCTACCTGACGGTTACGAAATTACTTGGGGTGGGGAATATGAGTCATCGAAAGATGCACAAGATGCTTTGTTCGGCTCACTGCCGATGGGTTATTTGTTGATGTTCATTATTACCATTTTGTTGTTTAACTCGGTCAAAAAGCCGCTGGTTATTTGGTTTACGGTGCCGCTGTCTATTATTGGTGTGTCATTCGGCCTGTTGGCGACAAATATGCCTTTCAGCTTCACCGCTTTCTTGGGGTTATTAAGTTTGAGCGGGATGATACTGAAAAACGGTATTGTGTTACTCGATCAAATTAACCTTGAGTTGGCATCAGGAAAAGATCCTTATCTTGCTATTGTAGATAGTGCGATCAGCCGTGTGCGACCGGTAAGCATGGCTGCTGTAACGACCATTTTAGGTATGATTCCCCTCGTTTTTGATGCCTTCTTTGGCTCAATGGCGATAACGATTATGGCAGGGCTTGGTTTTGCTACTGTACTGACACTGATCGTAGTGCCAGTGATGTTTGCGATTCTTTTTAGGATAAACTCGACCGCTGCATAAGGACTCCTGACTAATATTTAGTCAGACTCCTGCCTAGCCCTGAGAGATTTTCTCTGGGCTTTTTTTGTATCAAAATCAGAATAAAAAAAGCCTCTCTCAACCGGAATATGAGAGAGGCTTAAGATGCCAGGGGGGCGTTAAAAGAATATTAAGCAGTAACTTCTTGCTTTGCTTCTGCTTTATTTTTAAGGAATGCGTAAGTGAAACCTGTTAGCGCAGTACCTGCAGCAATCGCAACCAAGTACATTAATACTGGAGTGATTGCATTAGGAATCAGCAATACGAACAGACCACCGTGTGGTGCCATGAGTTTTGCACCAAACAGCATAGAAAGTGCACCTGTCAACGCACCACCAGCCATACAAGCAGGGATTACACGCATTGGATCTTTCGCTGCGAACGGGATTGCACCTTCAGAGATGAAGCATAAACCCAGAACAAATGATGCTTTACCAGCTTCGCGCTCACTTTCTTCAAATTTGTTTTTCGCAAGGAATGTAGCCAGACCCATACCCAGCGCCGGAACCATACCAGCAGCCATAATTGCCGCCATCGGAGCGTAAGTTTGAGACGCCAGTAGACCAACACCGAATGCATAAGCTGCTTTGTTTACCGGACCACCCAAGTCGAAACACATCATCGCGCCAAGGATAATACCTAGCAGAACCGCGCGGTCTGAGCCCATGTTATTTAGGAATTCAGTCAAACCATTCATGATTCCTGCAACCGGACCACCAACGATGTAGATCATCACTAAACCAGTAAACAGAGTAGCAACGAAAGGAATGATAAGAATCGGTTTTAGTGCTTCCATAGACTGTGGCAGTGATACTTTATCAGCCAGAAGCTTCGCCGAGTAACCTGCAATGAAGCCTGCTGCGATACCACCTAAGAAACCTGAACCGATAGAACTGGCCAGCATACCGCCAACCAAACCTGGAGCCAGACCCGGGCGGTCAGCAATTGAGAAGGCAATGAAACCTGCAAGGACCGGAATCATAAGCGCGAACGCTGAACCACCACCGATATTCATCAGTGCAGCGGCCATAGTACCTTCTTCTTTAAACGCTTCGATACCGAACACGAAGGATAGGGCAATGATTAAGCCACCCGCAACGACCACTGGAAGCATGTGAGACACACCCGTCATCAGGTGTTTGTACACGCCTTTTTTCTCTTCGGTTGCAGACTCACTTGAAGATCCTGAGTGCTGGTACACCGTCGCCTGTTCAAAGGCTTTATCCATCTCTTCCGCTGTTTTCTTAAGTGCTGGACCAGTTTTAGTGCGGTACATTTTCTTACCGTTAAAGCGGTCAAGTGGCACTTCGATGTCTGCTGCGATGATAACGAGATCCGCTTCTGCGATTTCTTGTTCAGTCAGTTGGTTCTTCGCGCCTACAGAGCCACGAGTTTCCACTTTGATTTGGTGGCCACGACGTTTGCCTTCTTCATCCAGCGCTTCTGCCGCCATAAAGGTATGAGCAACACCTGTTGGGCAAGCCGTGATCGCAACAATTTTCTTCACAGAAGACGCTGTGTTTTCTTCTGGTGCTGAAACAGTTGTTGCTTGCTCCAGTATACTTGCGTTCTCTACAGCAGATTGCAGAAATGCCTCGGCATCTTTGGCTACTGCACCTATCTCGGCTTGATAGACTTTTTTGCCTACGAAACGAGAAGTATCTACCGGGGTGTTCGCGGCGATGATGATAGCTTCAGCCTGTTTAATGTCAGCGTCTGTAAGTAAATTAGGTTCGATGATGCTCGATTGACATTCAATCTTTGCATTCCATCCCAGTTTAGT
This sequence comes from Vibrio sp. J1-1, assembly GCF_021728395.1. Classification (GTDB taxonomy): domain Bacteria; phylum Pseudomonadota; class Gammaproteobacteria; order Enterobacterales; family Vibrionaceae; genus Vibrio. The sequence goes on from NZ_JAKKCM010000012.1 coordinate 23,994, forward strand.
GACGGCTTGATCGAGTAGTCCTGCTGCCAGGATGCTGTTTGCAACACCACTTGGACAGGCTGTAATAATAGCAATATTCATACTGATAACCTTCTGTTCCTTAGTTATTGTCTAAGTTTGTATTAGGGTTAAGCTCGCTCACCTGAGTTTGGAGCTTAATGTTCTCCAGTTCTTCCTGACTGGTAAGTCCAACGCCCACCTGACTCACTGCTAACGCAGAAAGCGCTGTGGCGAAGCGTAATAATTCGTTTTTTGGCATGACTTGCATGTGGCCCCAACACAATCCAGCAACAAGTGTGTCGCCTGCGCCTACGGTACTAACCACATTCATTCTAGGTGGTTGTGCGCGTAGCCATTCTTCTTGATTGAGCCACATCACACCGTTCGCTCCCATAGAAACGACGATGTTTTCAATCCCTTTATCGGCCAGCGATTGTGCCGCTTGTTGGCATTGTTCCGGTGTTTCGAGGTGCTTTCCAACAAAGTCACTCAGTTCTTCATCGTTAGGCTTGATAAGCCAAGGGTGCGCATCAATACCCGCACTCAGAGCCGCTTTACTGCTATCAAACAGAACTTTTTTACCAAGCTGATAAAGCTTCTCAATCCACGCGGCGCAGAGCTCTGGTGTCACTCCACCAGGCAGGCTACCTGCAAGCACAAAGTAGTCGTGGGTATCTGCCAGACGGAAAAGCGTCTCTTCGAAGCGAGAAATATCTTGAGAAGAAACCTGAACGCCCGGGAAGTTGATGTCGCTGACTTCGCCGTTTGATTCAACGAGTTTTACGTTGATTCGGGTAGAGCCTTCAACTTCAATAAACTCGTCTTTAACATCAATCTCTTTAAATAGCTGATGGAAAAGCTCTGGATTATCTTTGCCCAAGAATCCGGTTACGGTTACGTCTGCGCCTAAATCACTCAGCACTTTCGCCACGTTCACACCTTTACCAGCAGCATGGAGGTTACTTTGTTTCACCAAGCTTACTGAGCCCACCTTTAATGCCTCAACCGAGCCTGTAAGGTCGAGCGCCGGATTCAGCGTGATCGTGACCACTTTGTTTGTTTTTATGCTAGTCATAACCGCCCCTTAACCTTCACCAAGGCCAGATGCGATTGCGTTGCCAATAGATTCTAGCGCTAGAGCGGCATCTGGACCTTCAGCAGAGAACTGAAGTTGGTGACCATGTTTCACGCCTAGTGCAATAACTTTCATTAAGCTTTTCGCATTCACTGATTTACCGTCACCATCCAGGTTGACAACACGAATGGTTGATTCAAACTTTTTGGCTTCAGCAACAAGCATTGCACCTGGACGAGCGTGCAAACCATGTGAGTTTTTAATCTTGAATACCGCTGTATTGCCGTCTTCAGAAGACGCAGGTGCTATTTCTTCACCTTTAAACAAAGCAAGAACTTGTTCAGCAGATGCATCCAGTAATTTTCCGTGTTCTTTGTTGAACACAAGCTGAGAAAGCGTATTTAGCATAGGTTGGTGAGCGTTGTTACAAGCTGCAAAAGCTACCAATGCTCGTACTGGTTGCCCTTCATAGTTACAGTCGTTCGCCGTTGAAACAAAAGAAACACCTGTGCGAGATACTTGCTTGTTACTTCCTACCAGCCATAGGCCATTACCAAGATTGGTTGGCGCTTTAGTTACAAGATCCGCAACAAACTCTTTGTCCGCGCATCCTGTATTTTTAAGTAGTCCACCAGCGACCGCACTCATTTGAACCATATCGCTAGCAGGGAAATTGAGCTGAATAAGTGACGCGTCGAAGTCAGCTTCTAGCTGAACATCACCATGAAGTAGGGCGATAATGTCATCTTCGCTTTTCGCGTTACGCAGACGCTCTTCGACACCATCAGCACCCAGAACCTTTGTAAGTTGTTTAAGGATTCCAAGGTGTTCGTCTGACTTGGCAGCAATACCAATAGCAACAAATACCGTATTACCATCTCCCCATTCAACGCCTTCGGGGAAGTGATGTACTGCGACACCGGTGGTTTTAACCATTGATCGAGTGTCGGTCGTTCCGTGAGGAATCGCTATGCCATTGCCTAAAAAGGTTGAGTTTTGGTTTTCGCGATTAAGCATGCCTTCTACATAACCTTGCTCAACCAAACCTTTTTCAGTTAGGCTCTGTGCAATGCTTTTGATTGCTTCAAACTTATCTGTCGCAGATTGTGATAGGGTAATGTCGTTCTTACTTAGCTTAAGCATGGTGCTCTCCAGCATTAAGGTGTCAATTTAAAAGTCATTTCGGTTGTGCTGCTGTAAGTCGTCATATAGAGGATGGCGTCAGAGCCCAACATTTCTAATCTAATTTATTGGTTTTTACGTCTAGCTGAAACGATTCAGCAGTGCGTTAAATTTTTTTAAAAACTTCAGCAAAACTTTTTAAATCAACCGTTAATTTTCGTTCTTATATTCTAGGTCATGTGACCGACAATCGCCGTATTTTGGTGATTTAGGTCAATTTTTAGGTTTTTGCTGAATCCTTTCAGCTTTTATACTGAATCGTTTCAGCATATAATTCAACTTATCGTCGGATCATTGATGTATTAATATGATCACGCGCACAGAATAAGGTGAACAATATGACACTGGATGAAATAGCTAAATTAGCAGGAGTTTCTAAGACCACTGCGAGCTATGTGATCAACGGGAAAGCGCAGAAATATCGAATAAGCGAGAAAACGCAAAAACGAGTCATGGCAGTGGTAGATGAACACAACTACAAGCCAGATCACGCTGCTTCTGCTTTACGTGCAGGTAACTCACGTTCGTTTGGACTTATCATTCCAGATTTGGAAAACACCAGTTACGCTCGTTTAGCAAAACTTATCGAACAAAACTCGCGTAAAGCGGGGTATCAAATCTTAATAGGCTGCTCTGATGACGATCCGGAAACCGAACAAAAGGTTGCAGAAGCGTTGATCAGTCGCCGTATTGATGCTCTGTTTGTAGCGAGCGGTATGCCAAATGCCAATGAGTTTTATCTCAAACTACAAAACTCAGGAACACCAGTTATTGCCCTTGACCGTCCAATGGATGACGAGCATTTTTGCTGCGTGCTTAGTGAAGATTTTGACGCTGCACTGGAGCTAACCGAATCGGTGCTTTCACAAGAGATAACTTCTGTAGGATTGATCGGTGCATTACCTGATTTACAAATTTCTAAGGAGCGTGAATTAGGCTTTCGCTCTGCATGTCAGAAAGGAGATAGAGTAGTTCAGGTTGGCTATGGCCAGCACTTCTCTCGAGAAGAGGGTAAAAAGGTTTTAGCAAAATGGTTGGCTGAAGATTATCTTCCTGATGCTGTTGTCACCACGTCTTACACTTTACTTGAAGGTGTTTTAGACATGATGATGGAGCACCCGGAGTTGTTGAGTAAAATTCGTTTAGCAACCTTTGGTGATAACCGTCTATTGGACTTTCTACCTGTTAAAATTAACTCCTTGCCACAGCAATTCGAAGTGATCGCAGACAGTGCGATGGAACTAGCACTGAATGCCTCGGCAAAACGTTATAAGCCAGGAGTAGAACTAATTCCTCGTAAGATAGTGAAGCGCCAGTAATTTTGGTCTCCCATAACTACAATTTAACCTCGACCGTCATTGCTACAAATGCATGGTCGCTGGCGTACTTATCTCTCTCATAAGATGGATTAATAAGGTGTTGATCTAAAACTTGGTAGTCAACGACTTCGGCGACAGAGACATCGGAGTGTGCATCAAATTCTTGTGATAGCAGTATGTAGTCGAGCACATTGCCTTTTGAGAAGTGATAGTGAGTCGCGGGACGACAGCTTAGCGTTGGTGAAACTTGTAAATCCCAGCCATCTTTGAGTTGTAGCTCAGTGACGCTGTCACCAAAGGCTTCTGTTAACACACTGTTTACGCCGTTATTTGTGATGGGTTGGTTCATATCACCCATTAAAACCGTTGGCATCGGTGCGTTTTTGTATTGATTCTGCATCGAATCTCGAAGCATGGCGGCTTCCCATCCGCGTTGTTGTGTCGACAGCCAGCGAGCAAGGACACGGCTTGTGTCTTCAGCGTTATTTGAATCTGCAGGACGTTGCGACTTCAAATGAACAACGTAGACGGCGATATGACCAAGTGTCGGATGCACAATCTGCGCATAAATGGGTTTACGGCTAAATTCTGGTGAGGCATCGAGTCCAAATGGTATGAGTGAGCGGCGATCGAAAGTCACCGCTTGAGCCTGTTCGATCGGAAATCGAGAAGCGATCGCTACCACTGGATGGGTGTAAATATACTCGTCTTCGACATTGGGTGTATCGACAGTGGCAAAATATGGGTATCCCATATTTTTAAAGAATGATTTCGTTTCTTCGATACTGAATACTTCTTGCAAGCCAATGATGTCAGGTTCGAGCTTTTCTATTTGATTTTGAGTCCAGGCAAGCTTTCCCTGCCAGTGTTCACGTGAGTAAATGTTCTCAAAGTCGTAATAGGCATCAGGTGGAGCAATAAAATTAAATAGGTTCGCCGTAACAAAGGTTATCTGGCTTGGTCTGGACAAAATGCGTTCTCGTTTTAGAAACTATTTGGACAGTATATACATAAGCCTCGGTCACTTGCAGAGTTAAACCGCGAAGTTAACAGAAACAATACGTTCAATTGTAGTCTCTGATTCGTCTAAAATTACGCTGAGGTATCTATTTTTAGGCAATCCGTTTAAACTCCCGAGCAACAGCATAAATGAGTAAACAACATGACCCAAGATTACGACCGCGAAGCCTATTTAGACAACGAAGAGTTTGAAGGCGAAGAGATAGAAATCGAAGCGATAGGTATCGAGGTTGATGCCCACCCAATCGAATTGTACAAGCTTTTCAAAATCGCAAACTTGGTAAGTGGTGGTGGTGAAGCCAAGCATATTATTGACGAAGGTTATGTCGCCGTAAACGGCGAGCTTGAAACCAGAAAACGCCGCAAAATGTACGATGGCGACTTTTTCGAGTTCAACCAAGAATACTACGTTGTTGTCTGCGACGCGCCGGTCACGGAGCCTGAAGCAAAAGAGATGAAACCTACTAAACAGAAACCTGCGCAAAAACAGCAGAATAAATCTCAGCCTTCATCTAATAAACTAAAAGCAGCGAGCAAGCCGAATAAAGCTAACCAGAATAAAGGTAGCAAGACAGCTAAACCGAAGAATAACAAAAAGAGCTCAGATGAAGATAAGCCAAAGCCGTCTCGCGATCCAAAAAGCGGACGTAACTCTATCGACTTCTTCTAATACTGTTCTGCCAGAAGGTTTTAATAAAATAAAAAGCGCCGACAATTTTGCTCGGCGCTTTTTTCATTCTGGTTATAGATTCAGTAAGAATACGACTTCGATTTTTTCTCGACATGGCGAAAAAACAGCGAGAGTCCAAAACAGACGAGGAAGTAGGCGAAGCCTACGAATAACCAAATCTCAAAAATATAACCTGATGAATTCGCCATCTCAGTACCAACAAAAGTCATCTCTTGGATAGAAATTAGAGAAACGATTGAGGTGTCTTTAACCAAAGAAATGGTTTGTCCAGCGAGAGCAGGGGTAATTGCTTTAAGAACTTGCGGGGCGATTATAAATCGGTATTTTACCCAACGTGATAGCCCCAACGAATCTGCCGCTTCCCATTGGCCTTGATCGATATTCTGCAATCCAGCTCGGACGACTTCTGCGATGTATGCCGATGACAATAATCCCACACAGAGTACGCCAGAAGCGAGGTTCTCCCAAAGCTGTGCAGGACCAAATAAAAAGTGTTGGAGTGAATTAGGCTCACCTTGATAGTTGCGTAATAGCGAATCTAAGCCAAGCAGGGGGATCAATTGGTTAGAAATAAAAAAGTAGAAGATAAATACGAACACCAAAGGTGGGATATTTCTTACTAATTGGATAAATGCGTTAGCGGGTGTCCGTAGCCAAACCGAGTGTGAGAAACGGGCTAATCCAAGCAGCGTTCCTAACGCTAATGCAAAGGTAAGTCCCCAAAGGCTCAGCCTTAGCGTGGAGAGCAAACCCTGAAAAAAGTAAGGGAGACTTCCGTCAGCTCTCGGAGTAAAAAGCAAAGTTAATGCTTCCGACCAGTGCCAAATGTAATTTATGCCAACGGTTGAGCGATCGTATAGCCAGAAGCCAACTAGTGCGAAGATAATCACTAACACCACGTCGAGCAGAGTAAAACGTGTCAGTATCGAACCTGATCGAGTTTTGCTTGGTGCGAGTCGAGTGCTGGTTTGTCCGCTCAAATGTACTGTCTCCAATCTTTTTTATTATCAAACCGAGGCTAACTGCATCAGCAAACCTCGTTTGTTAAATCCTGTCAGGTTATTGACCCTGAGCAACTTGGTCCTGCCAATCTAGTGTCGAGAACCAGTACTCATAACGTTCTTTCAACCAGCCATCTTGGGTGCGCTCTTCAATCCATTTATTGAAGAAGGCTTTCTTATCGTCTTCTCCTAAGCGGACAGCAAAGGCTTCGTTGCCTTTCGAAAGACGTTCAGAAAATGGCAGGGACAATTTGTCACTGTGTTTAACGGTTTCGTGTTCAGGCTTAGGGCTTGAAGCAATAACGGCATGAGCATTACCGTTTAGCACTTCCTGAAACGCTTGCGCATCATCATCAAACTGCAATAGCTTTGCTTTCGGGAAGTTTTCTCGCGCAACTTGAACTGTAAACGCACCGCGACGAACAGCGATGTTGACTCGGCGAGAGTCAAAATCAGACAGTTTGGTAAAACCGGAAGCGAGCTCTTTGTTTGCGGCTACCTGAACTCCGGAATGGGAATACGGCACAGTAAATAACACGCTTTTCGAACGCTCAGGCGTGATAGACATACCACCGATAATGACATCAAACTTCTTAGCAAGAAGCGCAGGAATGATGCCGTCCCACGCAGTAGGCACAAACTCAACTTTCAAATCAGAATCTGCGGCCAGTCGTTTTGCTACGTCAATTTCAAACCCGATAAGCTCCCCTTGCTTGTTGCGCATTGCCCACGGTACGAAAGTGGACATACCAACACGCAGCGTGCCTCTTTCCTTGATTTGATCTAAATTTGGTGTTGTCGCTTCTTCACTTGCTAACGAAGGTAAAGTGAGAGCAAGCCCTAATATCGCAGTAATGGTCGCTTTGAATAACTTCATGTTATCTCCTTATAATTTACGCCAACTGGCTCCTAATTTGTGCTCCAGCAACGCTGATAAGCCGGACAATGAGAGTGTGAGAGCAAGGTAAATCGCTGCCACGGTAAACCAAATTTCAAACGGCATCGCCGTCTCTGAGACAATATTTCTCGCTTCGGTTGTCAGGTCGAAAATGGCCATCACACTGACGATGGAAGAGTTTTTAATCAGTGACACCACTTCGTTGGTTAACGGCGGTAATGTACGTTGCAACACCTGAGGCAAGATGACGTCTTTATAACTATAGAATGATGAAAGGCCAAGCGTCTTTGCTGCTTCAAACTGGCCCTTAGGAATACTGTTTAAGCCCGCTCGGAATATTTCCGCGGTGTAAGCACCTTGAAAAAGTGATAGCGCCAACACGGCGGTGCTGAACCTGTCTAGCCCGATGACTGGTCCAAACACGAAGTAAAGTAAATAGATTTGCACCAATAAAGGTGTGTTACGGATCAGCTCAACGTATGAGCTGCCAATGGCATTACCGATTTTTGAATCGCTTAGCCTGAGTAGTGCAGTGACCAAACCAAATACTAAAGTGAAAAACAAACTGATGGCTGAGATTTTAAGCGTGACCACTAAACCGCTAATTAATTCAGCAGACCACCATTCTCCATCTTCATAAAACGCGATATAGTCAGGCACGCGCTCCCATTGCCACTGATATCCCATGGCTTGTGCACCAGAGTCTAGCACCCAGAAAATAGCAGCAAATAGAATGACTATTTGTATTAGGGCTTGTAAAGCTGGTTTGAATACTCGTCTTATCATCAATAACTTAAAATCTGATTTAAAAACGCCCGAGTTCTCGGGTGCTGAGACATGTTGAATAAGGCGGCTGGGGAATTGATTTCCACAATTTCACCTTCATCCATAAACACGACTCGGTTTGCTACTTTTTTAGCGAATCCCATTTCGTGAGTTACACAAATCATGGTCATACCGGTTTGCGCAAGATCAACCATGACATCGAGAACCTCGTTGATCATCTCAGGATCAAGTGCTGAGGTTGGTTCATCAAATAATAGCAGGTCTGGTTCCATACACAGGGAGCGGGCTATTGCGACCCTTTGTTGCTGCCCACCTGACAACTGAATAGGGTATTTTTCAGCTTGTTCTTCAATATCGACACGTTTGAGATAGTGGCGTGCTCGCTTTTCGGCTTCTTGTTTTGAGAGTTTCAGTGTTCGTATGGGTGCGAGCATCAGATTGTCGAGTACGGTCAGATGAGGAAAAAGGTGAAAGTGCTGAAACACCATGCCGATTTTCCCTGGCTTAAGCCCTTTTCTGTTTGCCGGTTGACCAAAGACGTGAAGCTGTCCTTCTTGTATCGACTCCAGGCCGTTAACACAGCGTATAAGTGTTGATTTTCCCGATCCTGACGGGCCACATACAACAACGATTTCACCTGAGTGGACAGAAAAGTTGATATCTTTGAGAGCGTGGTAGTCACCATACCACTTGTTTACGTCGCTAAATTCAACGACGGGAGTGTTGTCTTTCAATAGTACACGCTTTTTAGGATAACGATCATTCTAACATAGCAAGTGATGAGCCTGATTTCAGTTAGTATGGACACATATTCGAACTAAAGAGTAGAACAATTAAAAAAGGACCTGCCAGATGGCAGGCCAAATCCCTATGGAGCTACTTATGAGGGGGAGCAACCCAAGCTCGCGCTTGAAAGGGGTAGGTTAATGGGCTTACTTAAGCGGCGACTGCTTGCTTAACATTTGGCGCTGCACATAATTTGAGTAAGCGACAGGCATTGATCTCGCCCATACCTTCAATTGAGTCTAACTGCGTCATCAAAATCGAAGAAATACTAGAATCGTTAGCCTTTTGGCGTAAACACTCGACGAGTTGTGGAGCAATGTCGGTAGTGTTTTCTTCTGCTGCTTTGAAATACAGAGGCTCAACGCCTCGCAAAATGGTCAGCTGAGCCAGCAGATCTGGCTTGTCACTTAGCGCCCAAATCTTAGTTTTGCTTTGACAGCGAGACATCAAAAGAGGTGTTTCACCATCCTTAGTTAAAATAGCGACACCAAGATCTTTGTGAACGCGGGATGCGGAAATCATTGACGAAAGGGCAAACTCTTACCTGGATCTGAACACAAGTGATTTAGCGTATTCCAGCAGTTATGGGTGCATTCGAGTTCTTCCTCTGATCCACTGGCGATACGTACCATGGCTTCGACTGCTTCGATTGGGTACTTACCAGCAGCAGACTCAGCGGATAGCATAACAGCATCAGTACCATCAATAATCGCGTTTGCCACATCTAACACTTCTGCTCGGGTTGGAAGTGGGTTTTCGATCATCGACTCCAACATCTGAGTTGCAGTGATCACTGGTTTGCCCCAGTATCTTGAGCGTTCGATAAGTGACTTTTGTACCATTGGTAATCGAGCGTCACCAATTTCTACGCCCAGATCGCCACGTGCAACCATGATGATGTCTGATGCTTTAATCACATTGTCCATAGCGGCTTTTGTCTCAACCACTTCAGCACGCTCAACCTTCGCGACAATTTTGGCATCGCAGCCCGCTTTTAACGCCAGGCTACGAGCGTAGTTGATATCTTGTGCGTTGCGAGGGAAGGAGACTGCCAGAAAATCGGCACGTAGTTTGGCTGCGGTATCGATATCCTGAATATCTTTTTGGGTCAGTGCAGGAGCCGATAAACCACCACCTAATAAGTTGATTCCTTTACGGTTTGAGAGCTTTCCACTATTCAGAACCGTCGTTTTAATCCATTGCTTCTGGTGGTCTACACAAGTTACTTTAAGCTGAATACGGCCGTCATCGAGTAGAAGAATGTCACCCTCAGCGACATCATTGATTAACTCAGGGTAATCGAGTCCAACCATTTCCTGATAACCCGATTGAGAATCTAGTGTGCCACTTAATGTGAACTCGTCACCTTGCATCAATTGAATCGCACCTTGCTCGAAACAAGAGATGCGGATTTTCGGTCCCTGTAGATCAACCAATACACCCACATGCGTGTTTAGCTCTGTAGCTATCTCACGCACCATGTTAGCGCGAGCAATATGCTCCTCAGCGGTGCCGTGTGAAAAGTTAAGTCTGACCACATTTATGCCAGCTCGAATCAGTTTAGTCAGGGTTTCTCGGCTTTCACTTGCTGGGCCCAGAGTTGCCACAATTTTAGTTTTACACATTTTTTACCTCAATCGACACTTAAAATGGGAATAAAAATAGACAGATTTCAATCTCATAAATGCACTTTACAAGCGTACTTATGGCATTAAATTTTATTTGTTTAACGAAAGCGGGAGTGTTACCTCCCGCTTGGTGAGTCATTAGTGACTAGGACGAGGTTCTAGCTCTTTGTCTTCTTCTGGTTCGAGATCGACAACTTTCTTCGCATTCCAAACGGTGAGTGCAAGAAGTAGTGAAACCACACCAGCCGCTAACCAGAAGTACTGAGCTTGAGAGAAGTCGTAATTGGTGACGCCATCAACTTCAGTGATATTGATAAGCGATGCAGATACAAGCTCCTGAGCAGAGGCGGCAATGTAAGAGAACAGGCCAATAAAGCCTTTCACAGCGCCAACTGCGTTCTTAGGCATCAAGTCACAAGCAGTCAGACCTGCTAGGAACACGACCAGACCACCAATAGCAAAACCAATCAGGCCTAGTGCAACCGCGTCAACAATACGGTTGTCTGGACCGAAGAACATCAAGCACATACCTGCGATGTTCGCCAATCCGTAAAGTAGAGTAGGAATGTGGCGGTTAGAGTTAAAAAGTTTGTCTGAAACAAGACCCGATAGGACTGCCCCTGCCAGACCCGCGATAGGGTATGTAGACATAGCGAAACCCGCGTCAATCAGTGAATAACCTTTGGCTTCCTGAAGGTAAAGCACTGCCCAAGAAGACATCGCGTAGCGAGAGATGTACATGGCTGCACACGCTGCTGCAATTAACCAGACTACAGGCTGTTTAAGGATGAACATTTGAGCTCGGCGAGTCTCTTTTGGATCGTTCTTCTTCTTGATCTCTGGCTCTTCGTCGAATGCTGTTGCTGCGTCAGGCAGCCCGTAAGTTTGCGGGCGATCTTTCAAAACAAAGAACATACATAGAGCTGCTGCAATTGCCGCGATACCAGCACCGATGAAACCTGCACGCCAGCCGAAGTAGCTCACTAGAGAAGCGGTCAGAATCCAAGTGATACCTTCACCGATGTTACGTGAACCACCCCAAATTGAGTAACGGCTACCACGTTGCTTTGGTGAGAACCACTGGAACAGAGACACACAAGAAGGTGCCGAACCGACAGATTGGAACCAACCGTTCAGACCCCATAACAGTACAAAGAAGAACGCGGTGGTATTAAGACCCATGAATACGGCAGTAATACCTGACAGAAGTAAGGAGAACGACATAAATCGGCCAATGTTGGCATAGTCAGAGAGGAAACCGTTCGAGAACTTACCAAAGGCATAAGTAAAGAAGAAAGCCGAACCCATGATACCGAGTTCTTCAATAGATACGATACCAGCATCCAGCATCGGCTTTTTAACGACACCTAAGCTCATGCGTACTACGTAGAATACCGCGTAACCAAAAACCAGTCCTAAGAATACCTGCCATTGGTAGCTTTTGAAACGCGATTGCATTTCACTTTTAGAACTATCCGAAAGCGGGAGGTCTGGGCGTGTTTTAAAGAAATTAAACATCTTGCACTCCAAGTTTTAATCACAAATGTTTTGTTGCAGCGCTATCTTGGAGTGGCAGATATAATAGTACAAAAGTATGGATTTGAGACACAATTGACCCATATTGCTGCATTTGTTGAGTCAAAAATGGGAATTTAGAGCGTCGGAGCGTAACGAGTTACTGATAGAATACACTCAATTTTCGCTGAAGTGCGTCAATAGTGACTCAAAGCCACAGAGTAAAAATAGTTTACTATCTGCCATAGATTTGAGTTGCCGCACATTATTTATGGTTTTGGGTGGTTTTGATGGTTGGTTTTCAAAAATTTGGACTTAGCTTACTCATTAGTTTCGCGCTTTATTCGCCGCTGACAAAGGCAACGGATAACGAACTGGTTATACTCACGACATTCTCTCAGGCCCCGATCACTGCCTTGGTTAATGATTTTACTCAGCACTATCCCGAAGTGGCAGTCCGAGTCGTTCACCGACGTACACAATCAAGTCTCCAGTTGTTAAGCAAGAGCTACATGAAGGATATCGATCTGGTCCTGAGTTCGTCGCCGTTTTTGATGCAGGAGCTCGTAGAACAGAATCGCTTGGCGAATATGCCTTCTCTTGTGCAAGTACCAAACTGGTTGTCTTCATACCTATTACCGAGTAAAGACAAGGTGGTCGCATTTGGTTATTCGGGGGCGGGAATTGTGTGGAATAAAGACTATTTGGCGGCGAATCACCTACCAGAACCTACCCGTTTTCAGGACCTGACTAGCCCTGTTTACTTTGGCCACGTCACCATGAGTACGCCAAGCCGATCGGGAACGATGCAGTTGATGGTGGAAAGTGTTCTCAGCCAGTACGGATGGCGACAGGGATGGCGTATCTTGCTTAATGTCGGGGCTAATCTTGCGATCGTCTCTTCACGTAGCTTTGGGGTTGCGGATTACATTGCCAAAGGAAAACTAGGCTTAGGCCCGACGGTCGATAGCTATGCATTAATCGCTCAGCGTAAATTCGATTATGTCGGGTTTTCATACGATAAAGATTTTACACTCATGCCCACGTACATTGCGCAAATTAACCGAGACAAAAGAGACAATCTGGCTGAGTCTTTTATTTCCCACTTGCTTTCTCCAGCGGTGCAGGAACAGATGGAAGCTAGCACGTTTTCCAAAACGGCAATAAATGACTCTGCTCAGTATTACGGGGAAAACCCTGTTCTTGATATGGAGCAAGTACTGCCAAGAGAAGAGATTATCAACCAGATCTTTGATACCGCCATCACCAAGCGACTTCCAGAGCTCCAGGATGCGTGGCTTACTCTCATTAAATTGAACCAACAAGCGGCAGGAAACCTGAAGAAAGAGCAAGCTCTTAAAGAGATTGAGCAAGAGTTATTCGAATTACCGCTGAGTATTGAAGCGGTCACCTCGATTGCGCAGAGGTTAAGTAGATTAGATAAAAACTCAGAAGTTGGAATGACACACTATCAGGCATTACTTGCTGAGTTTTCCCACGACTTGGGGCGGGCGATGTCTGACAAGCTGGATTTAGTGAATAAAGAGCTGGCTCATTGGCGAGGGAACGAGAAACAGTGATAGACCCTAAGTACAAGACCATTGGTGCGCGTTTAGTCGCAGCGTTTACCTGCAGCACTCTCTTACTTACTGTTGTGTGTTTAGTTGCCTGGGCTACATGGAATAGCTTAGACAATCAGGTACATACTTTATTAGAAGACAGCGTTCCCAAATATAACGCCAGTTTTTTTCTAGAAAGCAAAACAAGTGAGATTAACCGACGAGTTGAGGCATTGCAGACGGTCGGTAATAAAGTTCAACTTGCAGAGCAGGCTATGCAGATAAATGAGCAGTTGGCATCTATCTCAGCCGCACTGAAAAGCAACAAGATGAGTTCGGAATTTTATCAGTTATTGGATTCGGAAGCTGGATTGGCCTCTTTGTTAGAGAGCTACGTCGGTATGATTTCCAATCGAATAGACCAAACTCGTCGTGTTGATCAGCTAAAGGAACAAATCGATTGGCTACATCAGGATATTAGCTCAGAGTTAAAGCCTGTACGTCAAGAAGTGCATTGGCAAATTGAACGGCTAAATGATTCCAAAGGTATTCAGAAGTTACTGGTTCAGCTTAGTACGTTACAGCGTGTGATTGATATCGAGTCTGCGGTATATGATATGGCGCTTGATGTTGCAGACGCATCCATGCCTGAGCAGGTTGATAACGGCATGAAAGTCATTCATTTTCGTTTAATTGACCTCCAGGAGAGTAGTCAAACTTTAATGAATCAACCAGCCTCCATTGCTTATCAGCAGTTGTTGCAAGAGCTGGTGGCCGTGCTTGGTACGGATGGTAATTTCGAGAATCAACTCATGTCATTGGTTACCTTAAACGGTGATATCCAACAGATGCAAGAACAAATTTCGCGCAGTATGGAGGCGATTCACCAACAAATTGGCGAGTTGGTTTCGACTGCGGATGAAACGTTTAGGCAGGTCAAAAGTGAAACTGCAGAACGGGTGTCTTATGGCAACCACGTACTTATCGTCTGTTTTAGTCTTTCTATCCTGACCAGCATATTTTTGACTTACTACTTTATCAATCGGCGGATCGTCTCGCGCTTGATTAGGTTGGGGGACAGTATCGATGCGATCATCAAAAATGATCACTCACATCCAGTAGTGGTTGACGGTAATGACGAGATCGGCCGTTTAAGTGAAAAACTCATCGAATATGGAGAAAAGGTCCAGGAAATTCAGCGAACCAACGCACTCAGCTTAATCAATAACACAACGGCAAGTCTTATCACAAGTGACTTAAACGGAGTGGTTGAATCGGCCAACCTAAGCGCGCGTAAACTGTTGAAACTTGGCGATGTAACCGAAAGTCATCCAATTTGGGAGTATTTTCCTGAGCATTGTCGCGGGCAACTCATCAAGGTTTTTGAACGCTCACACTCATGGATTGAGTTTGGGAAAATGCATGTGACTTTGTCTCTTGGTGATGAAACCCCCAAGTATGTGCGCTTTGATATTCGCCCATTCACCCATGGCGTCGACGATAAACTGATTATGACCATTACGGATGTCACGCTTCAAGAGGTGACCACCCGCACGCTGGAAAGTCGAGTGTTAGAAAAGACACAAGATTTGTTGATAAAAAACCAGCAATTAGAGAATGAAATCGAAGAGCGTATTCGTACGGAAGAAAACCTGAAGAAAACGCAAGACGAGTTAATACAAGCAGCAAAAATGGCTGTGGTCGGCCAAACCATGACGAGCCTAGCTCATGAACTTAACCAACCACTTAACGCTATGTCGACGTACTTGTACAGCGC
Source organism: Vibrio sp. J1-1 (assembly GCF_021728395.1). GTDB lineage: Bacteria > Pseudomonadota > Gammaproteobacteria > Enterobacterales > Vibrionaceae > Vibrio. The sequence continues at coordinate 39,231 of NZ_JAKKCM010000012.1, forward strand.
ACGGATGTTTATAGACCAGCATTCAACAGAAAAAGTGAGTGAGTCGATTACTCACATAGAAGGTTTGGCTGCCCGGATGAGTAAGATCATTAATAGTTTGCGTCAATTTGCTCGGAAGCCAGAGGGCGATAGAAAAGTCAGCCCGATCTCGATACATGAAGTGGCTGAACAAGCGGCAACCATCGTTAATACGCGTGCAAAACGACAAAAAATCATGATTGAAAATCAATTGCCGAATGACGTGATGGTGCAAGGCGATACGTTGGCGTTGGAACAAGTATTTATCAACCTGCTCGTTAATAGCTGTGATGCGTTAATGGAGAGCACCAGAGAAGAGCAAAAGAGAGTTGTGATTGAATTGGTGGAAGAGACAAATGGATTATCTATGATTGCCATTAGCGATAACGGCACTGGTTTTGGAGAAGAGATTGTTCAACGTATCTTCCAACCTTTTGTTTCTACTAAAGAGGTCGGTCTGGGCTTGGGCATGAATATTTGTAAGTCATTAATAGAAAAGCATAACGGAAGTATTTATCTCGCTTCCTCTTTAGAGAAAGGTGCGATGGTTGTGTTGGAGTTACCGAATGAGAAATAATCCGTATTCAGTATTGTTGGTTGATGATGATCAGGATGTATTAGACTCATATTCTTATTTAATGAATATATCGTCGATTAAGTCAAAAGAGATCAACGACCCGACACAAGCGACACAGTACCTGACTCCTGAATGGGCGGGCGTGGTTATTCTCGATATGTATATGCCTCAAATGCACGGCTTAGAACTGCTCAGGATGATCAAAAACATAGATGAGCGAATCCCTGTCATTGTCATAACGGGCCACGGTGATATTCCAATGGCGGTGGATGCCGTTAAACAGGGAGCGTGTGAGTTTCTCGAAAAGCCAATCAATCCCCCTGAGTTATTAGCGCTAGTAAAACAACAGCTTAAAATCCGTGCCAACCAAGTTGAAAGTCAACTTCAAGCGGAGAAGTCGATATCACGTTCATTGATTGGCAAGTCAGCCCATATGGAACAGCTTCGTAAGCTGGTGGCGCAGTATGCGCTATTAGATACGCATATTGTTGTTTATGGTGAGTCTGGTACTGGGCGCCATCGTGTCGCAGGACTGATTAAAGATATGATGTCTCAAAACAAAGAGACTGAGTTCAATACACTCTCGTTAAGCAGTACGTCAACGAAAGCGTGTATTGATGAAGCAACGAATTCTCAGGGCACTTTGGTACTTGTCCTAGAAAATTTGCCTGAACTGGCTGAGGATGAGCAAAGGCATCTGGCTCAGGTGCTGTTAACTCGCGAACGTTGTGGTAAAAAGAATCTGCGTGTCATGACGATTTTTGATTCAGAGCCAGAAGAATACATCACAAAGAATCAATTATTACCGGAGCTTTACTATTTACTTAACCAAGGTGTCATTCATGTCCCCCCACTAAAGCAGCACCCCGATGACATTGTGACCATATTCCATCATTTCTTGAAGCTGAGCTGTAAGAAATTAGGTAAGCCATTGCCAAGTGTAGACACAAGTTACCTTGCACTACTGAGAAACTACCCTTGGCCCGGAAATATACGCGAATTAAGAAACATTGCTGAGCTCTATTCTATAGGAATAGTCAAGCTTACAGGGAAGGAGCGCATCTATTCCCAAAACGAAATTCAACTCCCGCTTGATGAACTGGTGGATGACTTTGAAAAACAACTGATTGAAGACGCGTTGTTTTTGCACTCGGGGCGCGTCACTGATGCTGCGAGTCACCTACAAATTCCGCGTAAAAAGCTCTATTTGAGAATGAAAAAGCATGGTATCGAGAAAGACAATTACAAACCTCGATAACATAATCCGTTATGCATTGATTATAGTAAGGTAGGGCGTGCGAATCACGATGGCGATTACCGACATGGTGATGAGGGTTTGTGCAGAGTAGTACGTCACCATGACCACCTGACGGGAAAAAATGGATTGACCGTCAAAGCGCCCGAATCCCAGTACCATACCGGAAATGACAAAGAGTAAACATGCCAACATAGCAAAAGATGAGGACTGAGTTTGACCACTTAAGTAGTACTCTAGGGCCATCCAGCTCATTGCCATAAGCACTAGTATATAGATTGCTACGGGTAGCTTATGGCTACCCAAAGATGGTCTGAAAAAAATATAAATACAAGCACCTAAACCAAAGATGGTGAGGGGTAACCAAGGTGTTATATGCCAAGCGGAGATGAGCGCGAAACTAAAACAATAGGATAGATGGGCTAAGCAGAATGCACTGAATCCTAACAGTGACTTTTTACTGTGTAACATAAGCAAAATTTCGCCGAACAGTGAGAGCGACAGGCCTAATAAAATCCATTGAGTGTAGGGCAGGTGAGTGGCTTCTGATGTGATCAAAATGCCAATCATTAAGAGAAGTGGTAGTGGTTTAGATGCGTAAAAAAGCCACTTAGGGCCGTTACGAATACTAATGATATGCAAGGACGCTAATACCACAACGACTAGCCACATAGATTGTTCTCTTGAATAGACAAACTAAGCAGCATGGCGCTATCGATGAGAGCAAGATATCCCCGTAGGACACTCAACCCCGTCATATTTTTATTTACGTTAATCTGCCGCTTTAAAATTAAATTATTTTTAGTATTTTTGAACTCTTAGGCAGTGTTGCTTTTTTATCGTTAAATTTAGCCCTAGAAGCTCAAATATCAAAACTCATATTTATTAAAGCGTAGCATAAAAAACGGTATTGTGATTTTTATGCACAATACCGTAACGTTATCTCATTTGGTCTAAGAGCCTGTCTTACGCGATGGCCAGATCAAGAATTTCGCGGCTACAAGCAAGGTCGATCGCTTTGTTTTCACCAAGGACGGTCATTCCGTGCTTTTCTAATTGCTCGATGACGGTATCAATTGCCTGTTGGCGGTCATCACCGTAATTTTCAAGTTTGGTTGCGACGCCTAATTGGTGATAAAAATCCTCAATCAACTTAACAGTGCGTTCTGCAAGATCATCACTCGCTTCTAAAGCAAATACATTTCGGCCCATTTGTTCCAACTTCGCTCGCTTGAACTTCATTTGGTTGCGGAGCAGAGATGGTTGAATGATCGCAAGTGATCGTGCGTGATCAACGCCCCAAATTGCAGTCAATTCGTGACCAATCATGTGTGTTGCCCAATCGTGAGGTACACCACTACCAATAAGACCGTTCAATGCCTGATTCGCTGACCACATAAGGTTTGCACGCCATTTGTCATCATCGCGTTCGGCAAATTGTTCACCAAGTGTTTTGAGCGTTTTTAGCAAGGTTTCTGCGTATCCATCTTGTACCATTGCACCTGTTGGTAACGTTAAGTACTGCTCACAAACGTGTACCCAAGCATCCACGATACCGTTGATCAACTGGCGTTCTGGTAGCGTTTTCATAACATCTGGGTCAAGAACGGCAAATTTTGGTTGTACCGCAGGTGACATGAACGGAAGTTTATCTTGAGTTTCTGCTTTGGTGATCACGGCGCCCATGTTGGATTCAGAACCCGTTGCGGGCAGTGTTAAAATCGCTGCTAATGGCACCGCTTCTTCCACTTGATGCTGACCAATAAGGATATCCCAACCATCACCATCATATTTCGACGCTGCTGCAACGTACTTCGAACCGTCAATGACAGAACCACCGCCCACAGCAAGAATGAAGTCGACGTTTTGTGCTTTCACCATTTCTACGGCTTTGTCTAACGTCTCTTTGGTCGGATTTGGTTCTACGCCAGAGAATTCTATCCACTCGTGACCTTGTAACGCATCCGCTACTTGATCATAAACACCATTCTTCTTGATAGAGCCACCACCGTAAATGACCAGTACTTTTTGGTCTGCAGGAATGGCTTCTTTAATAGAAGCGATCTGGTTCTGACCAAAGTAAACTTTGGTTGGGTTGACATAAGAAAAGTTCATTACAGGCCTCTTGTTTCTTTGTTGAGGAGATTGAATACATGCATATTAGTACTACGTAGCTGGATGTAGTAGGCTCATTTATGGAAATAACTTGCCTATTTCTACAAATTTTAATGTTGCCTGATAGAATGTATCTCTTAAGTGGGTGTATATTGCTCAAAATTACCGACGAATGTGAAAAATATGGTTACTTGTGGAGGGCTTAATGATTTCACTAGCAGAAATTATGAAGCAGTATGTTGATCTGCATGAATTACAAGAGCTGGAAGGAATCAAACAAACGGCGATTGAAGGGGTATGGTTTTATCGTAGTAGTAAAGGAAACGACCGACAGCCGTTTGTTTATCAATCTGGAATCATTATTTTAGGGCAAGGACATAAAAATATCCATATTGGCTCGACTCCTGTTCAATACGGACCTGAAGACTATCTTGTCGTTGGTGTACCGATGCCGTTGGAGTGCGAAGCGTTTGCATCCAGCGATGAGCCTTTACTAGGGATCTCAATTGACATCACACCTGCATTATTAAACAAACTCATCAAAAAACTTGAAGAGCAGAATTACAGTAATACTTGCTCAGATACCTCTCTATGTGGGCTCAAATCAGTCAAAATGAACTCGAGTATGTTGGATGCGTGTAAAAGATTGATGAGTGCGCTTTGCAATGACCTTGACGTCGCGATTTTAGGGGAGCTTCTACTAGAAGAAATCGTTTATCGCACCTTAGTCAGTAAGGAAGGGTATGTATTATTTGAGCTCGCTCATCAGGAGGGCTCTTACGCAAGAGTGGCAAAAGCGTTAACCCGTGTTCATCAGGCATACCATGAACAACTGAGCGTGCAGACACTTGCGGACGAAGCCAATATGAGTATTTCTGCATTTCATCAGGCCTTTCGTAGTGTGACGCTTGAATCCCCTCTGCAATACATCAAAAAAGTACGGCTTAATAAAGCTCGCGACTTGATCCAATTAGAAGGCCGCCGAGTGAATGATGCTGCGCGATTAGTTGGTTACAGTAGCCCGTCACAGTTCAGTCGCGAGTACAAGCGACACTTTAATGAAACGCCAAGATCAACAAAGGCTTAGTGATCTTGAGTCAAAAGTTGCGACTTTTTTCGCCTATTTTATTAATTTGCGACGGACCTATTTATTTGAAGCATAAAGTTAGTAGTTGCTGCCAAAAGGTTGCCGAATATTTGCAATATTGTAATGAATTATTAGAAGTACCACTGAAAATAGATCACTATACGGTGTGATTTTTCAAAACTGTACTTAAGTTATTTTACATCGAAATAAAAGTGTAAATGCGTGCTTAAAAAGCGTTTATTTTATTTTTAACAATAACTTAAGGAAAAGTAAAATGCACCTTAAAAACGGGAAAGCAGTAAAAAGTGTCTTCACACTAAGTACACTGACTGCGTCTTGTCTTATGGCCTTCAACAGTTATGCTGCCGTTGATTGCGCCCCTTTAGAGGTTTGGGAATCATCAAAAGTTTACACAGGTGGTGACCAGGTTAAGTACGAAAGTAACGGCTACAAAGCGCGTCACTGGACACAAAACAACAACCCTGCGCAATCAGACCAGTGGGGAGAATGGGAAAATTTGGGAGCTTGCGCAAGTACTGACCCGGTTGAACCTCCACAAAATATCCTCCCAACCGTTACCTTAACGTCACCTTCTGCATCAGACTCTGTGAGCGCCGGTGAGGTTGTGATTCTATCTGCCGATGCAGCAGACTCAGACGGTACAGTCAGTAAAGTGGAATTCCTTGTCGATGGTGTCGTCGTTGCTCAGGCTACTTCAGCACCTTTCTCTGCGTCTTGGAGTGCAATAGAAGGTCAGCATCAATTTTCAACATTGGCGTATGATGATGTTGGTGGAGTCAGCACAGCAAGTAGCGTTACACTCACTGTTGAGTCTTCTCAATCGAGTAACGAAGCACCAACGGTTGATATCTCGCTTTCAACATCTGCAATTGAACTGGGCGGTGGTGTAACGTTGACCGTCAATGCAGACGATGCCGACGGTACAGTGGTTAAAGTCGACTTTTACATTGCAGGTACGTTAGCAGGAACCGCTACAAGCACGCCATACACTTTAGATGTTACTCCTTCACAGGCGGGCTCGTTGGCTGTATACGCAAAAGCGACGGATGACGCTGGTGCAACGACAGATTCTGCGTTAGTGACTCTGACGGTGAATGATGGCGCACTAGCATCTAGCTGCCGTCCTGATGGTCTATATCAGACTACAGGTGTCGACGTCCCTTATTGTACGATTTACGACGAAGAAGGTCGTGAGAAGATGGGGGCTGATCACCCTCGACGTGTGATTGGTTACTTCACAAGTTGGCGTAGTGGTGACGATCCACAGGCCACTTATCTAGTAAAAGACATTCCATGGGAACAGTTAACACATATTAACTACGCATTTGTGAGTATTGGCTCTGACGGCAAAGTTAATGTTGGCGATGTAAATGATCCAAATAATCCAGCAACCGGAAAGACGTGGCCTGGTGTAGAAGTCGATCCTACTTTAGGTTTCCAAGGTCATTTTGGTGCACTAGCAACTTATAAGCAAAAACATGATGTTAAGACGCTCATTTCAATTGGTGGTTGGGCTGAAACTGGCGGTCATTTTGCTACAAATGGCGAACGTGTTGCAGACGGTGGCTTCTACACCATGACAACCAATGCCGACGGCTCTATTAATCATGCTGGAATTGAGAAGTTTGCAGCGTCTGCTGTTGAGATGATGCGTCAGTACAAGTTCGATGGTTTGGATATTGACTACGAATACCCAACATCGATGGCAGGCGCGGGCAACCCTTATGACAAGGACTTTATGGAACCTCGACGTGCTTACTTATGGGCATCCTACCAAGAACTAATGAAAGTGTTGCGTGAAAAGCTTGACGCAGCTTCGGCTCAAGATGGGATTCACTACATGTTGACTATTGCGGCTCCGTCATCCGGTTATCTACTACGCGGCATGGAAACGTTCGACGTTACTAAGTATCTGGATTATGTAAACATTATGTCTTACGACTTGCACGGCGCTTGGAACGATCACGTTGGCCACAACGCAGCACTGTTTGATACAGGGAAAGATTCGGAACTTGCTCAGTGGAATGTGTATGGCACGGCCGCTTATGGCGGAATCGGTTACCTGAATACAGATTGGGCTTACCATTACTTCCGTGGCTCTATGCCTGCAGGTCGTATCAACATTGGTGTTCCGTACTACACTCGTGGCTGGCAAGGCGTCACTGGAGGTGAAAATGGCTTATGGGGTCAAGCTGCGCTACCTAATCAATCTGAATGTGCAGCAGGTACGGGTGAAGGCGAAAGCAACAACTGTGGTCATGGCGCATTGGGCATCGATAATATGTGGCATGATCTAGACCCAGCAGGTAACGAAATGGGTGCCGGCTCTAACCCGATGTGGCATGCTAAAAATCTAGAAAAAGGTATTTGGGGTTCTTACGCTGATGCCTACGGTCTTGATCCTTTGAATGATCCTTCTGATCAGCTCATTGGTACGTATACGCGCCATTATGATGATGTAGCGGTAGCCCCTTGGCTGTGGAACGCAGATAAGAGTGTGTTCCTGTCTACGGAAGATAAAGCGTCCATCGAAGTCAAAGCAGACTACGTTATCGACAAAGAGATCGGTGGCATTATGTTCTGGGAACTGGCAGGTGACTACAACTGTTATGTACTTGATGAAAACGGTAACCGAACTTCTGTCGATGCAACCGAACAAGCGTGTGCCGCGGGGAATGGTGAATACCACATGGGTAACACCATGACTAAAGCCATTTACGACAAGTTTAAGTCCGCGTCACCTTACGGTAATACAGTCGCAACGGGTGCTATTCCGACAGAAGCGGTCGATATCACGGTGAGTGTGGGCGGCTTTAAAGTCGGTGACCAAAACTACCCAATTAACCCTAAAATTACCTTTACCAACAACACTGGCCACGCCATTCCTGGAGGTACAGAGTTCCAGTTCGATATTCCTGTATCCGCGCCCGATAACGCCAAAGATCAGTCTGGTGGTGGTTTAAAAGTTATCGCGTCTGGTCATACTCGTGCAAACAACATTGGCGGTTTGGATGGCGTAATGCACCGCGTCTCTTTCTCACTACCTACGTGGAAAGAACTTCCGGCTGGCGGAACCTATGAGTTGGACATGGTTTATTACCTACCGATTTCTGGGCCAGCGAACTATTCCGTTATTTCTGGTGGTAAAGAGTTTGCATTTAAATTTGAGCAGCCAGATTTGCCAATCGGTGATTTAACCTCAGGCGCTGGTGGAGACGGTGGTACTACGGAACCTGGCTCATGTGACACCACCGATTTGGTAACATACCCAGATTTTCCTCAAACGGATTGGGAAGGCAACCCAAGCCATGCGAATCAAGGTGATAAGGTGATTTACGACGGCGTGATATACCAAGCAAACTGGTGGACTGCTTCTATGCCCGGTAGTGATGATAGCTGGGCTACAGTATGTAAAATCTAAGTTTTATTCACTGTGATTGTTATTACAAAAGCGCACGATTCACACCGTGCGCTTTTTGTTTAACCAGGCAATGTAGAAGAATTAAAACGTATAACTTTCAGGAACAACGACAATCCCTTTCTCTGAAATTCGGAACCTTTTGGCGTCTTCTACTTTATTGAGTCCAATTTGAGTATTTGGTGGGATGCGAACATGCTTATCGATGATACAGTTGACTAGCTGGCAACCTTCACCAACTTCAACATCATCAAAAAGAATGCTGTCAACTACGGTTGCACTGTCTTTTATACGAACGTTGGAGGAAATGATTGAGTGCTGCACTGAGCCACCAGAGTTGACCACGCCATTGGCAATGATAGAGTTGATGAAAATGCCTTCATTGCCTGTTGCTGATGATACGGTTCGTGCTGGTGGAAATTGTGGCTCATAAGTACGAATTGCCCAGTTTGACTGGTATAAATTCATTGGTGGAACTGGTTCAAGTAAATCCATATTGGCTTCAAAGAAAGAGTCAATCGTACCAACATCTCGCCAGTAGCAGTCCTTATCAACACGTCCTTTACTACCGCAAAACTTGTAAGCATACACAGATTCTGAATCAATCAATTTCGGTATGATGTCTTTACCAAAGTCATGACTAGAGTTTTCATTATTTGCATCTTCGCGTAGCGCGTCTTTAAGTACATCCATATCAAAAATGTAGATCCCCATAGAAGCAAGACTCTTCGAAGGATCTTCAGGCAGAGTTGGCGGATTTGATGGTTTTTCTATAAAGGACTTCACCAGTCCGTTTTCTGCTGTTCCTATCACACCAAATGCTTTTGCTTCTTCAGCTGGGACATCCATACAAGCGACGGTAAGTTTTGCGCCTTTCTCTTTGTGTTCCTCCAGCATTGCCGCATAGTCCATTCGGTAAATGTGGTCGCCAGATAATACGACAACGTATTTTGCATCATTTCGGGACAACAACCACAAGTTGTGATAGATGGCGTCTGCGGTACCTTCATACCATGCACCACCTTTGCGCATTTGAGGCGGAACGGCGGTGATGTATTCACCAAGCTCAGGATTAAAGATCGACCAACCATCACGAAGGTGCTTCTGTAGCGAATGAGACTTGTATTGTGTTAGGACTAAGATTTTTCTTAAACCTGAATTAAGACAGTTAGTTAGAGTGAAGTCGATGATGCGATACTTGCCACCAAATGGCACAGCAGGTTTGGCGCGGTCATCAGTAAGTGGGCTAAGTCTGGAGCCCACACCTCCAGCTAGAATTACGGCGAGTGCGTCTTGCATAGTGTTCCCTTTCCCTTGTATTACATGACCCAAAATAGTGCTTAACCGGGGAGAGGTGGTACAAAGCAAACGACATTTTGAATGGCATGCATTAGTGTGTTTATGTTCTATTGCAACTTTAGTACAAGAATCGGGCCATAGATTAAGTTTTTAAAAATCAATGAGATCAACTTAAATACAGATAATTAATGCACTATTTTAGGGAAAGGAAAAAAGAGTATGCACTATATTCATGCATATAGAAGACTGATTAAAAGGAGGTAAAATTTACAATGTAAAGTATTACTAAAACAATAAGATAGAGAGCGATATACGCTCCCTAAATGAAGTTTAACTTAAATGATAGGGCGATGAGTCGTTATGATAAACCAATGATGTTTCCTTCATCATCTAAATCCAAGTTCATAAATGCAGGTTTATCCGGAAGTCCAGGCATAGTCATCACGCTGCCAGATAACGCATAAATGAATCCCGCACCAGCACATAAACGTAATTCACGTATTGGAACTGTAAATCCACGCGGCGCTCCTTTGACGCTAGAGTCGGTGGTGATAGAAAGTGGCGTTTTAGCAATACACACTGAGAGGTCATTAAAACCTAATTCTTCGAATCGATTAAGCTGCTCAATACTCAATTCACTCAGTTCCACAGTTGACGCGCCATACCCCGCCTCACAAACTGACATTAATTTCTCTTCCAGCTTTTGTTCTTTTGTATAAAGCGGACGGAAATCAGTTTGAGTATTACATGCTTCTACCACAAACTGAGCAAGCTCAACGGTACCTTCGCCACCTTTTGAAAAAGCAGTACTTATGGCCACATTCACACTTGGGTCATACTCACGAACCCACTGACGTAGTATTGAGAGTTCCTGTTGGCAGTCTTGTGGAAACTGGTTAATTGCGACAACAGCAGGAAGGCCATACTTCTTAACGTTATTTATATGCCACTTCAGGTTTTCAAATCCGGCTTCTAGTGCTGGTTTATCTGGGTTAAATATCGTTTCAGGAATAGCAACTCCCGGACGAAGGTCATAATGCCCTGAATTCGCTTTTAGGCCACGTAAGGTGGCAACAATAACAACACAATCTGGAGCGTGGTTTGAGGCTGCTGCTTTTATATTACACGCTTTCTCAAACCCCATATCCGATCCAAAACCGGCTTCAGTTACAGTGTAACTAGAAAGTTTTAGTGCAATCTCATCAGCGATGATAGAAGAGTTGCCGTGAGCAATATTCGCAAAGGGGCCCGCGTGAATAAGAGTAGGGACTCCTTCTAAAGTCTGCATCAGTGTTGGCGCAATAGCTTCTTTTAATGTTACTGCCATAGCCCCTGCAACCTGAAGATCTTCGGTTGTAACTGGCTGGCCATCTAAATCATAAGCAACAACGATTCGTCCTATCCGTTTTCGCAGGTCTGCTAAATCCTTGGCTAGTGCTATGATTGCCATTAGCTCAGAGGCAGCAGAAATGTCGAAACCTTCGCTTCTTTCGGTGCCATTAATGGTTTTTCCTGGCTCGTTTAAACCAATTTTTACCATGCGTAGAGCACGATCATTATGATCCATCACGCGCTTCCACGTGATACTGTCGACATCAATTTTCAACGCCTTTAAACCGGTACGAGCTTCAAATGCTTCATAGCCTTCACGTTGTTCATGATACAGACGTGCATCTAACGCTGCTGAGGCGAGGTTATGCGCGGCTGTAACCGCGTGAATATCGCCCGTTAAATGAAGGTTTAACTCTTCCATCGGTGCGACTTGTGAGTATCCACCGCCAGCGGCCCCTCCTTTGATTCCGAATACAGGTCCCATAGAAGGTTGTCTGATACAGGCCATCACGGATTGATTTAACTTTGCTAACCCTTGTGCAAGACCAATCGTTGTGACCGTTTTACCTTCGCCTAGTGGCGTTGGTGTTATGGCCGTGACCAATACTAATTTACCGTCTTTGTTTTCTTTCAGGCGGTTTAAACACCTTGGATGAACCTTGGCTTTGTGTTTGCCGTGCGTGTCATATTCATAAGGCTGCAAGCCTGCATTAGCGGCAATAGTATCGATTGAGGATAAAGGGGTGTTTCGGCAAATTTCAATGTCAGATTGCATGGATGCTCCCAAAGTGACTAAACCGTAGTGCATAAAGCGATGGTATTGCTGTTACGCAATCGTTTGCGCGAGAATAATACTGGCAAAAAACTAACTGTAAAGAATTTAATGCGAATCTTTGTGCTGCATATTAGCAAAAACAACCAAACACTGCTCTAGATCAAAACAAAAAGGCCACCAAATGGCGGCCTAAGTATATTTTACTCTGAAAAATAGATTGTTAGCGATCCCAGTATGCTTCTTCTAAACTGTCTTCGCGCTCAGGAAGTGCACGAGATAGGCGAGGAGAGTGTTGCGTTAATACTTCATAACTCACTCGGTTTGCGTATTTACAAATCTGGGAGAGAGAAGAGTAAGTTAAGCAGCGTACTTCATGCTTTTCTGAGCCTGGCACTTCTTTTTGGTGGAATGAGTTTGCTGCCATATCATGTAGAAGAGCGGAAAGTGCTGCGTCACCAGCACCATTTGTATTCTTAATTTCCAGAGGTCCACCTAAGTATGGACCAATGTGAGAATATACTTTCATCGCATTTTGACAGTCAGATTTGCGCATTGCTCTGCTGAACTCATATTGGTTGAACTCACCAATGTTGCTTTCCAAAATGTCATGCGTGGTCTCACGCTTCACTTTCTCGTCTGTGTAACCCGCCATGTACAAGCCGTTTGGGCCAGCGGTGCACAGTACTAGATCAACCCAGTCAAGTGCTTTGTCTGCCGCTGCAAGTGGATCGGTTAATCCTGTTAGAGCCGCGCCTTCCTCTTCATTCATAGCAACCACAGATACATTTTCACGAATGTATTCCTGCCACCATTCGGCATTGCCTTCGATCACGTATTTCGTACCTAATGTAAGGACTACTGGAACATCATGCTTTTTAGCAAAATCGATCGCTTTCTGTACCGCTTGTGGCATCGGATCTTCTTTTTTGCCACGCATTAGATAAGAAGACACGACCAACGCTGATGCTTTGCTGAATACTTCTTCCGGGATGCTTTCTGGTAGAAGTTGGTTCATGTGACCTTCGTTAATCGCAAAGGTACGCTCGCCATCTTGGGAAATAAGGGTATAGCAACGACCAATAGGGCCAGCTACGGTTTGTAGGTGGTTAAGGTTCATACGAGAAGACGTTTTACAAAGGTATCGGTATGCAAATGAACCTACTTGAATGTTCTTAGACATGACACCTAAAAGCACCGATTTACTGTCTGCAAGTACTGAGTAGTTATGCAGAGTATTGCCGATGGTATCTCCAGGATATTGGTGAGTAATCAGGCCTTTTTCAACCAGCTCTTCGTACAGTGCATCGGCTTTGCTCTCTTCAAGAACGAGAGAGTGTCCTTTACTTAAGCTGTACTTCTCTAAAAACGCATCGTCTACACGCGCTTCAATATCGACGATGGTTTGGCCTACACCGACAATCGTTGGACGATATAACTTGGGTGTTTGTCGAATTTGGTTAACGATTGGATCTCGAGCGTGAGTTGGAAAGTAGTGTTTAGATTTACGCTGGCCAGGAAACTTCATGCTTGTTCTTGAGTGAGAAAAAAAAGAGGCGGGATTGTATCACATAAAAATGAAATTAATCTGGTTTTGTTGCAAGAAAACTTGCCCACCAACACATTATGGTGGGCTTTCGAAGGATAAACGATGAGGTATTAATTGGCTTTAGCTTCTGTAGGCTCGACGTAAGCTTTTGTTCCCCAGAGTGGCACAGTTGATAGACTGTGTTTGAAACTCCCAGACGTCTCCTTCGTAGAGTATGAAAGGTACATCAGTGTTTGATTTTCTGGATCATAAATGCGTCGAATCTTCATCGACTTAAAAAAGATACTCTTTGACTTCTTAAAGACGACATCGCCAGATTTACTCTTATCAATCCTAGCCAGCATTTCAGGTGTGATTTCACCCGTTTGACGACAAGAAATAGAGCTATCACTTGGGTCTGCAAGACTGAAATCCGCTTCAATACTGGCAACGTGGCAAGTCACACCCGGTACTTCGGGATCGACAAGCGTATTGAGTTTGATGTCTTTCATGGTAAACATGCCTAGTGATACATCACCGACTTCATCACTACCACAACCAGCAAGCAGGGTAATTAAGCTTAAAGCAAGTATGCGTTTTTTCATTATTTGAGCCTTCATGAGGAAAGTTTGTGGATTTAATCTATCAGACGTTAGCAAGTAAAACAAAATTTGGCGTTACCTCAGGACTTTAGCTAGGTTTGTTATAGGCTTCATGCTAAGGTACGGCCTCAAAACGAAGCTACGCGATACCTCTTTCAAATGTAGAGCGACTCCACACTGGTTCGTTGTGTCGATGCAAGACGCAATTTGCTTTCGTTTTTGACTTGCTACTACTTTGTAGCCTGTGATTGTTAAGGTATGTAAATGAATGAAATACAGTTAGCCAGCATTGAGCGCAAGAACGCGTGGCTGCATGATCTGGTCGAAGTCGAATTTCCCACCCCTGAGAGCTTGAAAGGGCGCGATATCTACTTTCAAATGCTAGAACAGCAACAATACCAAGTCGTAGATAAAAACGCGTTGCTAGCCGGAGAGGTGGATTGTAAAACCAAAGAACTATTTTTGGTAGATTTCCATCGTCTGACCATCATGTTTTCAATCCTTCAATCGCAGCGCTGGGATAAGCAATATGATCAAGAGATGATAGTTGAATACCTGACCCAAATCATTTTGACGCCTGATTTTGAACTGTATGTCGGTTTTAAAGACGGAAACCCGGTTGGTGCGGCGATTGTTAGTCAATTTGAAGGTAACACGCTCATCTCTGACGTCGCTGTTTCTGACCTAATAGCGAAAAGCCAATTCGAATCTGATCTTGCTAAAAGATTAGATACCGAAGAAAAGCTAAGTGAGACGATAATTATCGAGTGTTAACGCCTTCAATATCACTCCTATAAAGCAGCAATCGCCACCTCTCTGATAGGCCAATGGCACTCTACAACCAAGTGTATCAGGACTCAAACTATGCGCGATGCTGCGTCTGCGACTTCTTCCCCTTTCTTCTTGATGCTTAGATTGATTGCTGCCCTTATACGAGCATCTTATTGAAAAATTCACATTTTTAATGGTAATTATCTGTAAATCGGTGATCTTGATTTAAAAACAGATAATTGTTCGAACTCAATTTTGCGAAATGCAGTGTTCATCGTTTAATCAATCCTAAACTCAAATACTATTAAGCTACAAAACAAAATAAGCTCAGCAATATTTTTAACGTGTTTGGGGAAAGGTGATGGCAATTAATAATGTTAAATGCGTGATTTTTGATTGTGATGGTACACTGGTCGATAGTGAGCGTTTATGTTGTCAGGCTTTAGTTCATGTATTCAACCAGCACGGTGCTGAACTCACGATGGATGAGTGTGTGTCTCACTTCAAAGGTGGCAAACTCGCCGATATTTTAAGAGATACCAAAACGTTAATGAACATTAATGTACCGATTGATGTACTCGAGCCCGAATATCGTCAAGAACTACAAAAGCTTTTCGTACGCCACTTACAGCCGATGGATGGTGCCAAACGGCTGCTCAACTTTTTTGATTCTCATAACATTGAATATTGTGTCGCATCAAATGGTCCGAAAGACAAAATCGAATATGCTCTGGAGCTAACAGGGCTACTCGGTTCTTTTAAGGGGAAGGTGTTTTCCGCGTTCGATGCAAATAGCTGGAAGCCCGAGCCTGACTTGCTTATGTACTCTGCAATGAATATGGGTTTTTTACCCAGTGATTGTCTGTATATAGATGACACGCCCAAAGGGGTAGAAGCTGGAATAAATGCCGGGATTAAAACGGTGCATCTATTTAATGGTGAAGACATCAACCGTGTCGACGACGAACGCGTCATAAAAATTCAGCATTTTGATGAGTTAAAAGAGCAGTTGTTAGGCTGCTCTATATAAGACATACATCGCTCTCAAACCAGTTAGTGGCACATACGGCTTAAGCTATGGATGTGTTTAACTTTAGATTGTAGGTAGGGTGTTTGATGTAAACATTGGACTGAAGAAAAGCTTTTAGTATGAAAACCGCAAGCCGCGCAGGTGAACTTTTCGCCGTCCGCAGAAATTAAATATTCATCGCACTGGCATAGGGGACAGTTAAGGTTTTCGTTATTTTTCGTATCTTTGTAATTATTCATATTGTTTTTCCAGCAGCAAATGGAATTTACAAGTTCAAGCATAGCGGAACATAATCTTGATGAACATTCTTTCATCAGGTACGAATTGAACTTTCGATTCACTTCAAATATTTCAATTAAGTCTACTGTTTGTAAAGATTGGGTTAACGGAATTGAAATAAAATTAAACTAGAAAAACTCACTGGGCTCTTTTCAGGAGCCCAGTAAACGTTACTTGGTACGATAACGAAGGAGTACCTCTCCTAAATCAACAGACGCTTTAGTTAAATTCGCAACCCCAACAGTTGATTGCTGCGCCACTTCTCTGATCGTGCTGGATTGTGAGCGAATATCTGTGAGTTCCGAAGCAATGTCGTTGGCGACAGCACTTTGCTCTTCTGCTGACGTAGAGATTTGGATACTCATATCCATTAATGAACGAGCTGAGTCAGCAATTGAAGAAATATCATGACCAATTTCGTCAATTAACTGGCTACTGGTTTGTGCCTGTTTAACTGTGCTTTCGGTGATAGATGCAATGTTTTGGCTTTCCGTTTGCAGTTTTTCAATCATCGCCTGAATTTCTACCGTAGCTTGCTGCGTACGGCTTGCTAATGTGCGAACTTCATCCGCGACGACTGCAAAACCACGGCCTTGTTCACCTGCTCGAGCGGCTTCGATCGCGGCGTTAAGCGCGAGTAGATTAGTTTGTTCAGAAATCGCATTAATGGTTGTTATAACGTCATTAATTTGCGTTGTGTTCTCATTTAAATGAGTAACAGAGTTCGCCGCTTGTTCAATGAAGGAAGATAAGGTTTCTATCTCGCCAATGACATTTTGTACGCGGCCACGACTTATCTCAATTTTATGCGTGTCCTGATCGGATTGTGTGGTCGCTTGTTGTGAAATACTCGAAACTTCTTTTGCAGAGGCCGTCATTTCCTCCATCGCTGTCGCGACAGAATCGAGAGTTTGATATTGGTGAGATATCTGAGTTTCGCTCAATTGCATGTCTTTTTCGAAAGCGGAAGAGGTTTCACTTAACGTGTAGGCGTTATTTTTAACGCTATTGACTAGTTCCGTCAGGGTGTCCATCGATTTGTCGAGCGCACAGCCAATGGTACCGAATTCGTCTCGTCCCGGATGAAAGCCTAGGCGAGACGTCAGGTCACCTTCACCAATCTTTTGAGTCGTGGTGTAAAGCACCCAAAGTGCACCTCCAATGAAAGTGGCAACCCAGTAACAAAACAAAGCAAATGGTAGAACCCAAATAAAGCTAAGCAGCAGCGAGGTTAGAGCATTAGACTTAACTTGCTGATATTCTGTACTCAGATCATCTGTTAACTTAATCACTTCTCCGTTGTCAGTGCGCGAGTAAACAGTGACGGTTCCGTCTTTAAATAGACTCTGCTGCTGGCTATTTACTTTTGTAATGCCATCGACTTGATAGATATTGCTTGGTTTGGCGTCGATGATCCCAGAAAGTTTCGCCTGTACAGAAACGATAGTTTGATGTTCAAACTGGTTGATTTCGTTGTAGTAACGACTTCCTGCAACCGAAGTTAGAGCCAGCAGAAATAGTAGGAAGATAACCCAGACTTTGTCATTTATAGACATCTTAATAAAGAGTCGATCTATAGTTCTAAACTCAACTTCTCTCATTTAACACTCCGTTTGAGATATAAGGTATTTCATCTTGTTATCGTCAGTGTTGAGAAAAACATGAGATCTAAATCATTAAAATATGTAATGTTCATAACGGAATATTAATTAAATGTGACGAAAGTCAAATGTTGTGGTGTGAGCTAGCGATTGGCTTTGGATATTCCTCCGTTAAAAACAGAGGATGATCTGAGTGCTTATCGACATGTAAACGATTACTTTTGATGTTGCTCCTAGGTAATGAAATCTTTACTTTTCACTGTCATGAATGTGTCATATAAAGAATATAAAAAGGATTCACTGATATACATTATCAGTAGGAAGAGGCAAGTATGCTTCAAAATAAAACAAAGGAGGTCAGAATGAGCGACCAATATCAAAACGATGAGAGCCTAGAACTATTAGATGCACTGGAAATTGGCATCATCTTGTCGGATTACCTTGGTTCAGAAAACGAATCAGAGTAGAGTGCCACTTAATTATCAACGCATTGCTTAAGACGTTATACTAAGTTCATGTTACATCAAGCCTAACGGCAACATGGCGTTTAATGAACTTTCTTGCCCATCTACACATCGCAGATCACTGCAACAGTCATTTGTTGGGGAACTTGCTTGGAGACTTCGTGAAAGGGGATCCAAGCAAACAGTATCAAACTGATATTTCTAATGGCATCAGACTCCATCGGTTTGTTGACCGCATTACAGATCATCATCCTATTGTTGAAGCGTGCAAGCCTCACTTTACTGGTGTTTCGCGACGTTTCGCTCCCATTGCTCTCGATATGTTTTGGGACCACTGTTTAGCAAAACGGTGGTCTACATTTCATCACAACTCGCTGGATCAATTTGTAAACGATGCCTTTCAACGGGTCGAAAGAGACGTTTGTGATGAACTGCCAGAGCGATTTCTTGTGCTGCATAGTAGAATGTGGAGTGGCGGATGGCTTCAGTCTTATCAGGATTTAGAAAATATCGAATTTGCTCTGCATCGGATGTCACAAAGAAGTCCAAGAATGTCAGATCTTACGACCACATTCGCAGTGTTAGATGAGGAATATGCGACCTTAGAAGCAAAATTCCCAGCTCTCTACAGCGATGTGCTTCGACAAGCAATTGAGTTCCACAAGCAATTAATCAATGCATAGAGTGTAAAGGTAGTATGGTCAGGAGTGCTCTGGTAAACTCTGCGCTCCAAAAATTATGAGGTTTATCATGTCCGTTAATTTTGCTGACCTTGGCATTGAACAAAAACTGGTGGAAACGCTAAGCACGTTAAACATCTTGACTCCGACACCGGTGCAAGAAAAGTCGATTCCCCATGTTCTGAAAGGAAAAAACTTGCTCGCGGCAGCACAAACGGGTACTGGTAAAACCGCAGCGTTTGGACTGCCTATTATTCAAAGCGTACAGCAAGAAAAACGGAACGGAACGCCAAAAGCTCTAATTTTGGTACCTACGCGTGAACTAGCTCAACAAGTCTTCGAAAGCTTGTCTCAGTATGCGTCGCAAACGGAATTACGCATTGCCTGTGTATACGGTGGTACCAGTATTGGTGTTCAGAAGAAAAAGCTGGAGGATGGTGCTGACATTCTGATTGCTACCCCAGGGCGCCTATTGGATCATTTGTTTAACGGCAACGTAAACATCTCAAAAACGAACACGCTTGTACTCGATGAAGCCGATCGCATGTTAGATATGGGCTTTTGGCCTGATTTGCAACGAATCCTGCGCCGTTTGCCAGATGAAAAACAGATCATGCTATTTTCCGCAACTTTTGAAAAGCGCATTAAAACCATTGCTTATAAGCTGATGGACTCTCCGATTGAAATTGAAGTTACCCCGCCAAATACGACCGCTGAAACGGTTAAACAGATAGTTTATCCCGTCGACAAGAAGCGTAAACGTGAATTACTCGCATACTTAATTGGTTCAAAAAACTGGCAACAAGTACTTGTGTTTACCAAAACAAAACAGGGTAGTGACGAACTGGCGAAAGAGTTAAAGCTTGATGGCATAAAAGCGGTGTCGATTAATGGTGATAAATCTCAAGGCGCTCGTCAACGAGCATTAGATGAGTTTAAACAGGGTAAAGTTCGTGCCTTGATTGCGACTGATGTTGCAGCCCGAGGGCTTGATATTCAGGAACTTGAGCAAGTAATTAACTTTGATATGCCGTTTAAAGCAGAAGATTATGTACACCGTATCGGTCGTACAGGACGAGCAGGTAACTCTGGACTTGCCGTATCCTTAATGAGCCGAGACGAAGAGTATCTGCTGCATGCGATTGAAAACTTATTGGATCAGCGTTTGCCACAAGAATGGTTAGCGGGTTTTGAGCCAAGTCTAATCGAAGAGGTCGAGCCTGAACGTCACGGTGGTGGTCGTAAAAGCCGCTCGGCTGAAAAACGTAAACTTAAAGCCAAGTTAGCCATCCATAAAAATCGTGGTAGAAACCGTCGCTAACGTAGGTTTGTTTATTAACTCTAGTAATCTATTCATGCCTTTGACCTAAAATAAATTAGGCTGTTTTTGCTTGATCATAAACGGCTAATGATTCTGGGAGAGCAAGGAAGTAGCCTTGGTACATATCGAATCCGAGTTTCTTCATTAAGTTAAGTTGACGCTCGGTTTCTATTCCTTCGATAACGGTTTTCGCGCGTAATTTTTTTGCCAGTAAAAGCGCACTCGTCAGTGCAGATAGGTCCCCCTTTTCGTATTTAACCAGCAACGAACGATCTATCTTAATTATGTATGGTTGCACAGACTCAACTCGCTTTATTGTCGATGCATTAACCCCATAATCGTCTATTGCAAGCTTAAAGCCGCACTTGCTGAGTTCTTGCGTTGATTGATAAAAATAAGATTCATCGTTCGCATCCAACTCAATAAACTCCAATACAACTTGCTCTGCTTTTAAATGAGACTGACTGATGGCTTGCTTGAGCAACTGACAGTAAGAAACATTCTTTAACATCATTTCGGCTGCTTTAGGAAGCACATTGAGGAACAGCTTCTTATGATTGTAGCGAGATTGGCCAAAGTTCTTTATATGTATCAATCGACTTAAACGTTCGACATTAAATTGGTCAGACACCGGAATGGTATCTGATTGGAAGAAATAGTCCGGCCGAATCATAGAACCGTCAAGATCGGTGATTCTTACTAGTGCTTCCAGACCAACAACAGAATGATCCTTTTTATAAATGGGTTGAAATACACTTCTCAGTGTTAAATTTTCATACTTTGCGATGTACTGTCCATCTGCCTGTCTAGAAATGCAGCGAGTAAGCTGCGAGATACTCATCATTATTACAACCTAAATTAATGCTTATCATTGATGCGCGTACATCTAACTTCATTGATTATTAAGAATCTAAGCTCGCGCAGCCTAATGAGGCAAGCTCGTTAGTCTGTGTTAATAAGATTTATCGAGCTGTATCAAACAAATGTTGTAGATAGATTGATAAGGTACGCATTTCAATTTGCAGCTACCACTGCAATACAGCGTACAACTGCAGATATTTTCGAACCAGTTGCTGTTTGTTTGAACGGCGCAATGGGTGGCCAAACTTTATATAGCATGGGTTGATGTCAAACCGGGAATTGAGGGATTGCGTGAGCTGTGACTCACTGGTGTATAAAGTAATACCTTGTTCAGTATATTCATTTATTGGGTCTGGCAACGCTCCCATCCACCAATGTAGCAGCTCTCTGCTGGTTTTACTTCTACTAATCCAATGGTCACAAACAAGGAAAAGTAAATCGTTAGGTTGTAAGGCGTAGCCATATTCACTTTGCCATTCGGTTATCGAGGATAGCATTTTTTCTCGACAAGGCTTACCAGCACTGACCATGTGATAGCTCAAAACCCAAACTGTGCCGATCTCTGAAGTAATGCGGTAATGGTGGGGAAGATCGGGAGCATTAAGCACTTCAAGTGATTTAATGACACTACTGTGACCAAAGTGACGCAGTGTATGGTCCATTCGTCTCGAAAATGCAAGGCCTAAATGATGTTCACTCATTCCTTGATTATGAACCGTAGGGTAATGCTTTTCGCAGATCTTGAGGCAGTCTTCCTGAAAATCATTAACACTTTGTATTACTAAGTCGAGTAGCAAAGAATATCCCTTAACGGTTATCACAACGATGAGAAAAAGTTAGCATAGTCTTTTTAGCATAGACTAAGTTGGGTCCGCAACTTCTTGATCTAAACATCAAAATTAGGAATTCTATTCATCAATATCTTAGATAATACGAACGATTGTTGGATAGAACGAATTGTCGAGATTTCGATAATTGGACGATGACACTCAAAGGGCAGTAAATGATTAAATTAGACAGAGCGCAGAAAGAAACCCTAGCAACAGCGATTCAAGATTATATGGAAGATGAATTAAGTATCGACATTGGCCAGTTTGATTGCGAATTTCTTATTGACTTTATTACTGAAAAGCTTGGGGCAGTGTACTACAACAAAGGCGTTGAAGATGCTAAAGCCTTGTTTGAACGCCGCATGCTAGAGGTTTCCGACGAACTGTACGAGATAGAACAGGAAGTAAAACTATAAAATTCACGAATTCTTACATTTAACTTATTCAAGAAATTCGAACGGGTTGGTAGATGTGCTGTAATTGGCTAGATGTAAATATTGGTAAATAATCTGTTTCATATAAAGTAAATCGGTTAATGTGTTGTTTCTTATTCAATATCAACACAGAAAACTCTTGGGAATTGAGATGGATACATCCGTAAAAAACTACAACCTTCTGACCCGCGTCATGCACTGGCTATCAGCCATATTTATTATTGGCTTATTTGCGGTTGGTTTATGGATGGTTGATTTAAGTTACTACAGCGAGTGGTATCAAACTGCACCTCATTATCATCGCTCTGTTGGTATTTTGCTCGCGATCGTCACTTTATTCAGGATCGTTTGGAAGCGCATGAGTGCAACACCTAAGGTAGAAGGTAAACCTCATGAAATCATAACTGCTAATTTGGCGCACAGTTTGATGTACTTGTTACTTGTCACCATTTTTGTCTCGGGTTATCTCATTTCAACCTCGGACGGTCGAGGTATCGAAGTATTTGAATGGTTTACCGTACCAAGTGCTGGTGAGTTGTTCCCAAATCAATCGGACCTCGCAGGCGAAATCCACTTTTACGCAGCTTGGGCTCTCGTCCTAATTGCTGGTTTACATGCCGTTGCTGCACTTAAACATCACTTTATCGATAAAGACAACACATTAAAAAAAATGTTAGGAGCTTCAAAATGAAAAAGTCACTCTTTGCTACAGGATTAGCGATCGCTATGGCACTTCCGTTTGGTGCGCAAGCAGCAGACTACGTTATTGATACGAAAGGCGCTCACGCCTCTATTAACTTCAAAGTAAGTCACTTGGGTTACAGCTTTATCAAAGGTCGTTTTAATACATTTTCTGGTGACTTTTCTTTTGATGAGAACAACGTTGCTGATTCTAAAGTGAATGTTGTTGTTGATACTACAAGTCTGGATTCAAACCATGCAGAGCGTGATAAACACATCCGTAGCGGTGATTTCATCGATGCAGGTAAATTTGGTCAAGCAACGTTTACTAGTACAAAAGTAACGGATAAAGGCGACGGCAAACTTGATGTAACAGGTGATTTGACACTTCACGGTGTAACAAAACCTATCACTATTGAAGCAGAGTTTGTTGGCGCTGGTAATGATCCGTGGGGTGGTGAGCGTGCTGGTTTCATGGGTAACACCCGACTAGAGCTTGCGGATTTTGATATCCCTGTAATGGGTTCTTCAAGCTATGTTGATATGGAACTTCACATCGAAGGCGTTAAGAAGTAATCCATTGCTACTTGTATATTAGTAAGGCGCTCTTCAAACGAGGAGCGCCTTTTTAGTGCCAACTAACTAAAGTTAGTGTTTTATTGTTATGCGGTTTCTAATTCATCTTGTTCTACTAGATTCAAGCGTTCACCGTAAACGGTGCGCAACGCATTCAGTATTTCGACGCGTGTTACTACGCCGACTAAGATTCCATTCTCTAATACTGGAAGCACTTGCGGTTTACTGACGTTCATACTCTTGGCTCGTTCTTCTAGTGAAAGAGAAGTTAAGCGTGTTGCAATACCCATATTGCTTGTTGGGAACAGCTTTTCTTTGTCGATGCACATGAACTCCACCACATCGACTAAACGGTCGTGAGCATCAATAGCGACAATGTCACGGCTCATCAAATCAACCACTTTCTGACCGTTAACTGGAATATAATCCTCACACCAAAGATCGACCATGATATCGTGCGCAGATAAAAAGCCCACTAAGCGGTTATGTACGTCAACGACAGGGGCACTGGTTAAGTGATTATCAAGTAAAGTATCAAGTGCGGTTACTACAGGGGTTTCTGCGCTGATAGTCACTAGTGCAGGATTCATTATGTCCTTAACAAAAGAGCTGTTTTTCATGTTGGATTCCTTAACTGACATGAGTGGTGTTGTTTTAGTGATGGTTTGAATGTTGGCGGCTTTTAGCTCAGGTCGACGGAAAATACACCAGTTTGATAAGCCAACTAGTACAGCGCCACCGACTATATTTCCGAGTGTTACTGGGATTAAGTTTGCAGTGACAAAGTGAAACACATTTAGGTCTGCGTACTGGGAGGCTGGAACGCCAATAGAGATCCAGAATGACTCTGGAGCAAAATTAGCGATAACAATGCCAAGCGGGACCATGAACATATTGGCGACACAGTGCTCAAAGCCACTGCTTACGAACATAGCGACAGGTAAAATCGTCATCGCTGCTTTTGTCATCGCATTAGCAGAGCTAAATGTTAGCCAGATTGCGAGACAGACCAAAAGATTACATAGAATACCGAGTGCAAACGCCTGAACTAACGTGTGATGCAGTTTGTGCTGTGCAATGTTAAGCGCATTCAGTCCCCATTGGCCGTCGTCCATCTGGTATAAACCTGCTGTAGCAACCAGTGTGAGTAACAACATTGCTCCAATAAAGTTACCCACATAGACCTTGCCCCAAATTGAAAGCATTTTTCCAAAAGATATCTGTTTGTTCGCCCAGGAGATGCTTGAAAGCACTGAGCTCGTAAACAGTTCGCCCCCACAGATAACGATGAGGATCAGACCCATACTGAAAGCCAACCCGCCTGCAAGACGACTCAATCCCCAACCTGCACCTGCGCTACCCGTTGTTACGGTGATATAGAACAAGAATGCTAAACCGATAAATGCGCCAGCCATTGCGGCAAGACTGAGTGTCATTGAGCTCGTTTTTTGGGCTTTGCTCAGTGCAAACTTCTCTGCTTCAGCCATCATTTCTTTGGGAGAAAAATACTGGTGATTGTCAGAGTTGATCACCGCCATACTGACTCCTTAGTTTTTGATGCCATAAAAACTCCTTGGTTTATAAACTCAAAACTATTGTTGTTGTATTTAGAACTGCGGTATTCCTGAACCGCACAATCAGGCTAATAGGAAAACGTCGATAGGGAAAATTGATATTATTTAAGTTTCACATCAATTACATTGATAACTAATCTAAGATGAGTAAAATGAACGCCGTTGCTTATGTTTTTAATCAGGTGAGGGTATGGGAATACTCGCTCGTAAAGGAGGACACATTGCGCTATTCACTAAAGCAATTAGCGGTTTTTAATGCAGTTGCCGATTCTGGAAGTGTAAGCCAGGCAGCAGACAAGCTGGCTCTGACACAATCGGCGACAAGTATGTCACTCTCGCAGCTAGAGAAAATGCTTGGTCGGCCATTATTTGAAAGGCAGGGCAAACAGATGGCGTTAACGCATTGGGGAATGTGGTTGAGGCCAAAAGCAAAACGTTTGTTACAAGACGCTTTACAGATTGAAATGGGCTTTTACGAGCAACATTTATTAAGCGGGGAGGTTCGTCTCTGCGCAAGTCAAACGCCAGCGGAACACCTAGTCCCTGACCTTATCAGTATTATTGATAATGACTTTCCTGAAATGCGCATTTCTTTGGATGTGAAAAGCACCAAAGGTGTGATCGAGGGAGTATTAGATTACAAGTATGACTTAGGCATTATTGAGGGCCGTTGTGACGACAACCGATTACACCAAGCAGTATGGTGTCGTGATCATCTTACTGTTGTCGCGGCTTCACATCACCCTTTTGCAAAAAATAAAATCGTCAGTCTAGCCCAGTTAGAACAAGCAAAGTGGGTATTGCGTGAAGATGGTTCAGGGACACGTAAAACCTTTGATAGTTCAATCAATAAACTAATAGAAGACCTTGATGTTTGGCGTGAATACGAACATGTACCAGTACTTCGTAGCCTTGTTGCTAATGGGCAGTATTTAACCTGTTTACCTTATTTGGATGTGGAGCGTTATATCCAAGCCGGTTTACTAGTTGCGTTAGATGTTCCAGAGCTCAAAATGGAGCGTATGCTTTCCTTTATCTGGCGAGCTGATATGGCAGAAAACCCGCTAGTAGACTGCATTAAACGTGAAGGCTTACGTATGATGAAAGGGAAACCGACAGTTTTATAGTACTTGCCAATATTACATGATCGATAGCGTTTTCCTATTTACTAAATCTGTTGATTTATCGTTTGCGTCATATTAATTGTGTAACAAATGAAAGCCTGGGTGCCGCCATTGTGATCAATGTCACCGATAAGCTGTAAAAATACTTCTAATATCGGTTCTTGATTTCAATGTTTGAAGCCAGTTATCAAACCAGAAGGGTCTGATACTAGCTAAGCAGGTACGAATACCATGACGACACTACTAGCGATTTCTATTACCACTGGGATTTTGTCCGGCGTTTGGGGGTGGATAGCTATCTCTTTAGGCCTTCTATCCTGGGCGGGATTTTTAGGTTGTACTAGTTACTTTGCCTCCCCAACAAGTGGCCTGAAAGGATTGGCAACCAGCCTTATTACTAATTTAACCGGCGTTTTTTGGGCTATGGTCATTATCTATGGTTCAACTTATGCAGGGCTAGAAATTCTCGGCTACGTAATAACGGCTATTGTGGCCTTCTTTATGTGTATTCAAGCTAAGCAAACTTGGTTATCTTACATTCCTGGTACGTTTATCGGCTCATGTGCAACCTTTGCAGCGGATGGTAACTGGCAACTTGTCGTACCATCTCTGATACTAGGTGGTGTATTTGGTTACCTAATGAAAGCCACTGGTCTTTGGTTACACTCGAAATCAAATGCGACTTCTCCTTCTTCGCTCGCTGAGCAAGTGCGGTAGGTACCCCGAGCGAATTGGCCCCCCACTGAGTATTCTTCTTCTCAATACTGTTAATCAAACTTATTGATATTGGATACAAGCACACTGTAATAGTGTGCTTTTTTTACTAATTTTCCGTTTTAGGTATTACCGCTTGCCATAGTAACGATACGTTTTAGTGTCCAACGCAGGAGCACAGGAATGCATTCCACGCCATTCTCTTCACAATGCGAAACAATTGCTAAGGCTAAGTCTGGCTTCGCATGTTTTTTTAAGACTCGGTTTACCACTTTTTTAGCGGGAATTTGATGATCGTGAGGAACCTTTATCATGTCCTTAAAGAATACTTCAAATCCATGGTTGTAAAGAAAATGCTCAATATCTCGATCAGGTAATTCAGTTAAGCGATGGCGCTCTTGATCATTTTCTAATTGTGAACGAACCGTATGAGCGTATTTTTTACCGGCCGCATCGCCGTCGGTTACTACGTGCCAGTCGATACCAAACTCTTTTGCTACTTTTATAATTGAACGCAAGCCTGATTGGGCAAACTCTACTATCTGAACCCCCTCAGCCGCTAAATCATAACCACATTGACGTGCTAATTCGTTAAACAGCCAGACTTCGGTTTCACCTTCAACTAACAGCCAGCAACGGGCAAAAAGCGCACCTGCTCGGTGAAAGCGAATGTGGAAACCTATTCGCCTTAGTTCATCTCGTCCGAATTTGGATGGATTGAGGCTCTTAGCGATGGTTCTATCAGACAAACGGTACAAACGTCGGATTGAATAGAGCGGAACCGAGCCGAGTAAACTCCCACTGTTAGTGGTCAGAATTTTTTGCATCGGTAATAGCTGAAGCAGGGACCAGGCTCTCGCTAAATGAGTAGGGTGCAAGCGACCTTCAGGATCTTCAATTATTAAGATTGGCCGTGCACAACGCCTTAGCTCCGTTGGTCCTTTCGCTTGTAGGTAAGTGTTGAGCAAGCCCATGAGGAGTAATCGACTATGTTTATCGTTAGTTTCCTTCAAGTATTGGCTCAGGCCTTTATCTGACGGGTGGCTGTTATAAAGCAGACTGTCTCTTGGCTTCCTTGGATTCCCTCTGCTGGTACTACGGAACGCGAAATAGTGATCGATCAGCGTTTGCATAGAAGAGAGGCTACTGCGGATTTCCCCTTTATTGACTTGACCAGGCATGGCTAATAATCGTCTACATGTGTTATCAATTCGCTTTTCGATCCGTGCGTTTTTATTGTCACCGTTGACATGAGATGGGTGAGGGAAGCGACGAGAGTCTCTTAAGCGAATGACTGGATGTAGAGTCATTAACTCAATAGCAAGTTTCTCAGAATGATGGATCTTTATTGTTTTTCCTTCATGATTAAGGAATGTATATTGAGTCGTAATATCATTCTCGACACGAGAACCACTGATTCGATAATAGATGACATGCTCACCATTGTCTTTGGTGCACCAGGCAGGCTTAATCCTACGGTAACGGCCCGCTGTTACCTCTTGCTTTTCTTGTGCTTTAAAGCAGAGGATAATCTCGATGTGTTGAGATTGGGGGTGGGAGATAGAGTAGTCAACGTGAAAATCTTTCAGTTCAAACTCATATAGATTCCCATCTGGTGGTAATGCGATGGACAGGGCATCGATCAATGAAGACTTACCCCATGTATTCTCACCGATAAGCGTGGTGAGTTCGTCAAAAGAGAGTGAAAGGCGTTTAATGCCTCTAAACCCGGAGATTTCGATGCGTTCTAGTCTCATCTCAATCCTCCTCGCAATTATTTGAATTATAGAGAATTATCTTGCTTTCTATAAGAATATATGAATTCTAAGATGTTGCTATAAGCTCAGCTCACAAATTTACGAGAGCCTATGTAGGAAGTGGATCGATACTTTTGTGAAGCGCGTATTCACCTATGTAGGGTCACGTAAATATGAAATAGAAATTCGCTGTTTCATAAAATTCATGATTCTGTCATGATCCACTCCTTATTATTATAAGGAATGAAAAGAGAGAAGATGAGAATGAATAAAAATCATAAGCCAGTAAGAATAAAACTGGCACACATCAATGACACTCATTCCTACTTTGAGCCAACGTCATTACAGCTAAAATTACAAATCAATAAAGAAGTTACGCTAGAGCCTTACGTAAGTGCTGGTGGCTTTTCGCGCATTGCAACACGCGTTGAACAACTCCGTGATGATGCTAAGCGTCAAGGGCACGGAATGTTATTTCTACATGCCGGTGATTGCTTTCAAGGCACGCTGTACTTTTCTTTGTTTAAAGGCAAAGCCAATGCTGATCTTCTAAATGCGTTACAAATCGACGCGATGGCATTAGGCAACCATGAGTTAGACATGGGGAATGAACCGGTAGCGAAGTTCTGTCAGCGTACCAATTTTCCGTTGCTTGCTGGCAACTGGGATTTATCCAACGAATTAGCCTCGAAATCGCATCGAGTGAGTGATTGTGGCAATGTATTGAGTTATCAGCATCAAACTCAAAGCGCTCAATACATAGTGAAAGAATTTGATGGTGTACCAGTGGCAATCTTTGGTCTGTCGATCGATAAAATGAGTGATATTGCGAACCCCGACGCAGATACTCCATTCGTGGCAGCGATTGATACAGCCAAAGCGACGGTGGAGCAAATCCACGCAGCGGGGATAAAAAACATTATTTTGCTTAGCCATCTAGGTTACGAAGGTGACTTAGAGTTGGCGGAACAAGTTAAGGGTATTG
Source organism: Vibrio sp. J1-1 (assembly GCF_021728395.1). Lineage (GTDB taxonomy): Bacteria > Pseudomonadota > Gammaproteobacteria > Enterobacterales > Vibrionaceae > Vibrio. The sequence continues at coordinate 68,937 of NZ_JAKKCM010000012.1, forward strand.
GTATCATCGTTGGTGGCCACAGCCATCGTCTGCAAGGTGATTTCTCACCAATAGGTTTAGGCAAAGACGACCAATACGGTGTAAATATTAACGGTACTTATGTGGTCCAAGCTGGTTTTCATGCGCTGACTATTGGGCATTGTGTACTTGAGTTTGATGAAGAGGGTAAAGCGACGATGTTAAGTGGTCAAAATGAGTTGTTGCTTGGCCGTCGCATATTCTGGGATTCCTCACTAGATCAACAGCTGGACCAAGGCGTATTTGAGACAGCCTGTGACTTCATTCATGGTCAACCAAATGTCGTCGTGTGTAAAAAACACCCGGAGACTCAGGCTATTTTGACGGATAAGTACATACCGCGCGTGCGTGCACTTCAATCACAAGTCATCGCTCATGTCGAAAGCAAAAAGCGCCACGTTCGTATCCCAGATGAAATGGGAGGTAGCGAGCTTGCTTCCGCGGTTGCACATTCATTCTTGCACAGCTTAAATCAGCGTGGACATGAAATTCAGTTTGCTATTCACAACGCTGGTGGCGTCAGAACGTCCTTAAATCCGGGTAAACTTACGGTTGCCGACGTTGCCGGACGTTTATTGCCATTTGCCGTTCCTATTGGTTTTTATAACGTACAGGGAAGTGTGATTCGCCGAGCTTTGGAAGGGGCAATTAATAACGCGTTGAACAATGGTGTCGAAGGCACCGGTTCAGGCAGTTACCCTTACACATACAACCTGAGCTTTGAGTACAAAGCTCATCTTCCCAAAGGGAAACGTATTACCGTATTAGAAATATTCAACAAGAATCGTTGGATTGAGGTTCAAGATGACGTTTGGTACCGTGGTACGTCTTCCGCATATACAATGAAAGGTAAAGAGGGTTACGAAGCCTTATTGGATATGGAAGGAGAGGGAAGTGTCAGTAACCTGTCTATGGCAGACTGTTTCATAGAATTGCTTACTGACGATCCTAACTGTTTGAACCAAAATCACAAATTATACTCTCAGCAGCGCCGTTAGCCATTTTTGGTGCCTATCTTGCTTATCTTTCTATGTTAAATGTGGTGAAGGTAGTAAGGATGTGGAATAAAGACTGGAGTTATGTTGCGGTTGTTGTTGCATGGGTTGCAGCATGGTCAGTACTAATACATGTTGTGCCGGTGATCGTATCTTAACCTGATCAAACAACTAGCAAGAAGGGAGCACTGCTGTGCTCCCTTTTTTATATCAGGCTTGTATTTTTCATATTAATTCATTGAATATTTGCCAGTATTCTTACCGGTTATCTACAGAAGAAATTCCTCAGTGTTGATAATCTGTTTGTTTTCACGATTATTTTTGCCGTCACACGCGAACCTTTCTCGGTAATGATATCTGCCGCTTTCGCTTCGGTTTATAAGAGCAAAGAAAATACAGTATCTAGGGTTAATATTACTAATCAAAAATATTGATGTACTAGGCATTAAAATATGAGATTGAAAAAATTTTGGTTAACAGAATGTTGAGAAAATCTATTGGGAATATCGAGTAAGTTAAAGTTATTCAAGCAATCTTAAGCTTTTTTGAATAGTTATGCGCCAGGTGAGTATTAGTATCTTTAGAGTTTGTAATGGGTTTGTTTCATTAGAAAAATTAATGCGAGTGAGTAATTTTTGTCATTTTTTAAAGTGAAACGATGTGACTATTATACAACCAACAACACAGATTACTGCTTTAAAGAGAGGCAATCATGGCACAAGCAATGCAAATGACAAATGTAGCTTTACCAACCTCTATGGATAAGAAGACCTACTCGGTCAACTTCAAAGGATTGATTGCACACTTACTAGACATTCTTTTTGTAGATAACTCAACACCACGTGGTTACTACGCAGAAGACTTGTCAGCACATATTCAGAAAGATATCGGTATGTATCGTTAATCTGAAGACAGTAAATGAACAAAGCCAGCTTAATAGCTGGCTTTTTTGTATTTATTTGATGGCCACCGCGAGATGATATAACTAGCCATAGCTAAAGTGGCCTGAAACAAAAACAGGGCTCCAACTGGAACCCTGTTTACGAAAAAGTAATGCTTATTACTTTTTACGACAGTACTCAGCGATCACATACATAGACTGACCACCGTTTGCCTTACCTGAAACTAACTTTGGATCATCACCAAGGCTGATACCACGGATAACCGTACCTTGCTTAATCACTTGGTTTGTCCCTTTAACTGGTAGATCTTTGATTACAGTTACGTCGTCACCTTTTTTAAGTTCGGTGCCGTTACAATCAAGAGTTTTGTCATCTGCAGACATCCCCTTCATCGCCCAATTCATTTGCTCTTCTTCCATGTACATCATGTCAAGAGCATCTTGAGCCCAGCTTTCACTGTTTAGGCGAGTCAGTTGGCGCCATGCAGTCACTTGTACTGCTGGAACTTGGCTCCACATGCTGTCATTTAGGCAACGCCAGTGGTTAATGTCTTTAGTAGGCTCTTCGATCTCGCTTAGGCATTTGTCACAAACCATAATAGCGGTATCAACTGTTACGTTACCGTGTGGCGGAACAGCGTAAGCAGTTAATGGAGATTCAGAAGAACATAGTTCACATTTTGACTCGCAGCGTGCAAGCAAAGTAGCTTCGATAGACATAAGGACTCACCTTAGTAATGTTATTTTGTGGCGGTATTATCCACTTTATCCTGATAAATAAAAGGGTGTTAGGAAATTTAGGTTTGGTTTTTACAATATTGCAACCTGATTAATGTAAATATGTAAATTATTTGGTAATAGAATTGGTGTCGGGATATAAAAGTTCCTCATAACTACAAAGAGATATGAATCTATCAGCGGTTAAACCGTGCAAATGCCCCCAATAATTGAATCTCAACTATTGAGGGCATGGGGATAAGACTTGTGTTCAGTCTGAGGTTTTTTATCTGATGTTTATTTCAACACTGATGTGTTAGTTACACCCGATAACATATTATCCATTAAGAAATTTGTGTTCTCTGTTTGCATTTCGATGTGGTGATCGAGGTCAGCCAAGGTGCCACTTGGTGAAGCAAACGTACTGTGTGTCGCGGTTGAGTTGAACTGAACGAAGCTTGCAGTCGGTGACACGGTTGTGTTTGAACTGTTTACGGTCGTTAAGCCAAGTTTCTCTGCTAATGGTTCAGTACCTGCGAATGGTGCGTTAGACACGCTATTTGGTACCACTGAGTCACCATTCGTTTCTGTCATAAAGAATGGCGTCGATAGTGTGCCTGAAGACATCAAATCACTAGCGTTGGTGAATGGGTCAACAGTATCGAGCGTTGTCTGTGCAGCGTAGATGAACTGAGAGAAACCAGAGCTTAGTGCAGCAAGTTGTCCTGCAGTAGCCAGACCTTCAAAATTCTCAAAACAGGCTTTTGCATCTAATTGGGTACATTGTGCATCAGCAAATGACATGTAGTCCGCCGACGCAGAGTATGCCACGCTATGCTTTATCTGAGGGCCGAATTTCTCAGAGCCCAGTAACAAGTTGCCAATTTGACCACCTGAGTTTTGGATAGAGGCGGCACTAAATGAATAGAGTGCATCTGCCGTTGGACTACCTAGCGAATTATTTGCTGCTGCAACCGCTGATGTCCCAACGATACCGCCAAGAGAATGACCCAGCATTTTAACCTGTGAGCCAGCCATTGGGTTGAATCCCTGAAGAGGCCCATTAGCTAAAAGACCGCCTTGCGCAGATACCACCAAGCTCGCACGAAGGCCTAAAACATCCAGCACACTTTGACGTAAGTTGTCACGCGCCACCGCTAAGTTCGACAGGTTCAAATAAGCAAGCACGTTTGCATTCGCAGACCGTTGTGCGTCAAGACTGCGTGTTCCATGGATTGGCAAGTCGATAGCAATAACGGCTACGCCGGCTTTCACCATGTTGTAGGCAAACGCATAAGCCGTTTCTTTTGATGACGCGATGCCGTGCTGATAGACCACAACGTCTGTAGCAACACCTGACTGAGGCGTGAAGAGAAGAAACTCAACATCTTCAACAGACTTGACCGCAGGTACAGGTGAATAACGCGTAATAATACGTTCACTGTCTAACTGCCTGCCGTCGTTTAGATACAGGGTAGAGCCAACCAGTTTCAACTGTTCGGTAGGATCACTTGCCAACTTAGTCACATCCACAGGGTTATCCGCGAAAACGCCGGTAGAAAGCTGCTGAACCATATTCGCTTGCTCGTTCGGGTCGGCTAACGCTGCGCTAAGTTTTGCAAGACTTGGCATTGCAGAAACCATTGGTTGCATGTTCCAATCTGCACCTTTATCAAGGTAGTAAGGCAGTTTTACCGAGCCTTGAGTCACATTCACGCTAGCACCAGAAGCATTATAGAGACCTTTTATTGCGGTCTTAGCTGCGTCTAGATCACTAACGTATTGATTGAAATCTTGGTCATTATCCAGAGCCGTTACGAAATCCTGAGTCGTATCAAACGTCATCGTATAAGCGGCCGCGAGATCAACAGAGTTGTCATTTGAATCTGCTTTGTACACGTCATTAAGCGTGTTTGTGCCAGTAGAGAAGCCCGTTGCCGTCACCCCTTTAACAGCAGCTAGCGTGTCGCCCACAGATTGCGTGCTGAACCAGGATGAATAAACAATGTCATCAGGGTTAACACTCGCTAAGCCAAAAATACCTTCGACTGCCTTCGTCACCGCTTGAACGGAAGCCAAGTCGCCGGTTTCGTACACGACTTCCTTACTTTTCGCAATAGCGTAGTTCGAAGACGTACCGATCGGGTCGCCATTAATATCAGTGACGTCTTGCGTTACGGCAAATATATACTCACTCGATTCGTCCAGAGCATCCATAAACTGGATGTAGAGCGAGTTACCATTGGTTTGTGCAACGTAATCCGTGCCGAGTGTAAGAACTTCTTCGATCGGATTACTGGTGCCGTCCCAATCTGTCAGACGCGTATTGATTTTGATGACTTTTACACCCGATGTCACCATGCCTGAAGAAAAACCATCGCCATTGAAGTTTAATACGATAGGCATTGATGTAGACCAACCATCCATGGTGTTCATAGAGGCTCTTGGGTTGGTTAGTGCTTCATCGCCTTCAGTTGGCAGCCCTAAAGTGCCGTCAGTTGAATCCATCAGTAGGTAAGATGGAGCGGGAACCACGGCATTAGCGCCTTGAAGGGTAAATTGAATTGATGTTTGGCGATCGAGTAAGGCCTGAACCGCAGGTTCAAATCCTATTTGTTCCGATGTGCCTCGACTAGCCGATTCGTCACCACAACCAGCAAGTAGGATTGCAGAACACAGCAGAGATAATTTAAAAGTATGTTTCATTGGTTTACTCCGTTAGACCGACTAGTTGAAGGTGTAATTCATTTGTACTGAACTGATGTACGCCACACCGTCAGAATCGAATGTGAGTTCTTGGCCAGACGCGTTAGTTTCAGTGAAAGAACTATCGTCACAATGCACCAAAGCGAAACCAGCATCAAAAGTCAGGTTGTCGTTCCACGCGTAAGTTAAACCCGCGCTATACCAATAGCGATCAGTATCTGGGATACTCAATGTTGCCTTACCTGCTTGCTCGTCGTAAGCCACACCCGCTCGGAATGCCCAGTTATTGTTTAACGTGTAAGTAGCACCAACTGAATAACGGTTATTATCATCGTATTTTTCCTGTTTAGAGAAACAGACGCCGTTGTTACATTGGTCACTGGTAGCACGAAGCTCTGTAAATTGACTCCAGTTGGTTAACATCCAACTGTAGTGAAACGCCCATTGATCATTGACTTGGTGAAAGCCCGATAGCTCGAAGATAGGAGGAAGGGTGATCTTGATACGTCCGTCAACTTTGGCTGCGGTTGCAATACCTGAGTCGTAACTACGGAATTCACCCTCTTCGAAATCAAGGTCAATTTGTGAACGGTAGCCAATACCAAAGCGGTTATTCTTATCCACTTCATAGAGAGCACCAAGGTTCCAACCCCAAGCAAATGTCTCATCTTCCATGCTGATCAATTTGTCAGATTTTTGGCTTCCTGGTCCAAACAATGGAGCTAAGGAACCTTTATGGCGTGTTAACTCAGCTTCTGCGTAAACCAGACTAAGACCGCCAGCGACGCTAAATGAGTCATTAATGCGGTATGCAAGGTTCGGGTTTACGTTAACCGACATCAACGAAGTGTCGCCAGCTAGATCGCCTGCAGAGATGTCATCCGGGTATTCCGTTGAAACACCATAAGTTGTGAACATGCCGATGCCCCAAGCAAACTTTTCGTTGATAGGGCTGACATAATAGGCTGCGGGTACGGCAGCCAAAGGTGCAATATCGTCAGAGTGTTCATCATAAAAAGTGTCATAAATATTTACTTCAGGGTCAACCACGCTTATAGCGCCTGAAAATTGAGCTTGTTCGAAAAGTGTCATGGCTGCCGGATTTCGTGCCAGAACACTGGCATTGTCTGCGACAGCGGCTTCGCCTGAAAATGCTCGACCAAGACCAGATGCTGAATGTTCAACAACCTGAAAACCCGCTGATTGGGCATTACACGCAAACAATATAGAAATTGTAAGCAGAGAGCAGCGCTTCTTGTTCATCCTTGACCCTCCTAGGGTGTCTTTATCTAGACCGTAGTCCTTTTAATTATTGTGTAGTGGTAAGAACCATTGTTTTGTTATGGAATATATGCACAATGTAAATGCAATGTTAAACGTATGTTTAATTAATTGTCAAAGCTTGAGGTGGATTTGTTTTTTAAATTTGATGCATGGGTCAAACGTTGGAAGGTAAGGCTATGTATTGACTTTATATTTTTTAAGCAAATGGTTAGACCAGAATTATTTCGTAACACTAATGGATAAATAGCGCTCAAAAGGCTTACATTTAGGCTTTATGAAAGCCATATAACCTCTGATAAACTTGGTATTTTGAATTTTACGGTCATTAGGCTAGAGCACGTTGGAATTACTACATATTGAATTTTTAGGACGATCACTCAGATTGGAAGGGTCAATGGCGGGGTGGCAGCAGTTGTATTGGGACAACAAGTTAGTCTCTCAGATTGATGCCAACGAAAACGAGTCTGAGCAAAGCGCACATCAGTTTAATCTTATGGCTGGTGAAGAGGTATTAAAGTGTGAGCTAGATTGTGCAGTGCATTGGCAGCCTTTCAGTTTGTCATATCAAGTCAAAATGAATGACACTCTAGTGACAAGTGGTTCGCGCAATGAGAAAGATATCGAACGTCAGACACCACAAGTGGCACCTCCAAGCGAAAAGCGCTTAAGCCTAATTGGTATCGTGTCGTTAGGTATGAAAGCGTTAAAAAGCGCAAAAGTTATTAAAGTGGCGTTTGCCTCTGCTAGTCTGGCCGCATACTCTTGGTTGTTCTCAATCGAATTCGCCCTTGCGCTCATTGCCTGTCTTGTGTTTCACGAGTGGGGGCACATTAAAGCGATGAAGTACTTTGGTATGAAGACGAAAGGCATCTACCTGATTCCATTTCTGGGTGGACTCGCGTTAAGTGATGAAAAAATCAACACTCGCTGGCAGGACGTGGTTATCTCCATCATGGGACCGTTTTTTGGCTTGGTGTTAAGTATTGTATTTACCATCTTGTATTGGGTCACTGGTGAGATTACATTCGCTGGTCTCGCCGTGTTTAATGCGTTGTTAAACCTATTCAATTTATTACCAATTTTGCCTTTAGACGGCGGGCACGTCCTTAAGAGCATAACGTTCTCAATGAACACTTGGGTTGGGTTAGTGGGGAGTGTAATTACAGCGATACTTGGTATCGTCCTGAGTTATTCACTTGGCTTAACGCTACTTGGCTTTTTATTGATTATGGGGATGTTGGAAGTGGTGATGGAATGGCGGACACGTCATCACAGCCACTTGTTGCCGCTAACGCGCTACGGGCAACTGTTCTCTTTTGCTTGGTATGTTGCGTCCGTTGGTGGGTTCGTGGCTATTATTTGGTATTTCGCGAGCCTAGGAGATAGCTTACTCAGTTTACCGATGCAGATTTTAGGGACTTAAACCCCTACCTCCGAATGCTAAAAAAGCTCCAAAAATGGAGCTTTTTTATGTTTCTGTAAGGACTTGTTATCTTCGTGACCGTTAACCACACTTCGGCGCTTTAACGTTGTAACTAGGCAGCTTTCTTATCGTCGCTTGTAACTCTTTAATACGCGTGTTGTGAGAAGGGTGGGTGGAGAAAAATTCAGGCGGTTGAGCACCACCCGATGCCGCGCTCATGTTTTTCCATAGATCTATACTCTGGTTCGGATCGAAACCAGCTTTTGCCATGTAATCGAGGCCAACTATATCCGCTTCGGATTCTTGAGTTCTGCCGTATGGCAAAATCACACCGTATTGCACACCAGCACCTAATGCTGCCATGGTCATCTCTTGATATTGGCTATATTCAGAAGCGCCAATAGCAATATTCGCAAGTGATAGACCTGTGTTTGCTAACTGACTTTGGGACAGGCGCTCGTTACTGTGGTCTGCAAGAACGTGTGCGACTTCGTGGCCAATCACCGTTGCGAGTTGATCTTGGTTTTTTGCGACACCAAGAAGCCCAGTATAGACGCCAATTTTTCCTCCAGGTAAAGCAAAGGCGTTGACCTGTTTACTGTCAAACACGACGACTTCCCAGTCTTGGAACCCTGGTTGTGAGGGAATGACATCTGTCACGTGTTTAGCCACACACTGAACGTACGCATTCACCTTTTTATCTTTGCTAATTGGGATGTCTTTCTTCATTTGGTCGAAAGATTTCGCTCCGAGAGACGACATCTCTTGATCAGAAAACATTAAAAGTTGGTTACGACCAGTAGGAGATGCGCTACAAGCTGATAATCCTGCGACGGCCAAAAGAGCAGAAGCTTTAATCCATACCTTCATATTTGGTTCCACATATTTATTTCTATTTCGTTCAACAGTATATACGTAATTATCGCTTATTAAAGAGCATCTTGCCCTTGTAGTTATGCCTTGAAGTAGAGATGTAATAAGGACTATGCTAAGCAACTCCTAATCCATAATTACCAACACTTTAAAAATAAGAGCATAAAATGAGCATTTGGAAAAAGCCAATCAGTGTAGAGATACTTAATGCAACGTCAAAAAACACCATGATGGAGCATCTACAAATAGAATATACCGAGTTCACAGACGATTCTATTAGCGCAACCATGCCAGTGTGCAGCTTTACTCATCAACCATTAGGGATGCTCCATGGTGGTGCCTCTGTCGTGTTAGCTGAAACACTGGGTTCCGTTGCGGCAAATTTCTGTGTGAGCGAAGGGAGCTATTGCGTGGGTTTGGACATTAATGCCAACCACGTCAGAGCAATGCGCAGTGGTTATGTCGTTGGTACGGCAAAACCGTTGCATTTGGGCGTATCAACTCAGGTTTGGCAAATCAATATTACCGACGAGCGCGATCGTTTAGTTTGCACCAGTCGCTTGACTATCGCTGTGAAGCAGCAAAAATCTAAGTGAGATAAGCCAAGATGGTCATTGAATTTTCATTGGGTAAAATCATCGCGACACAGCGCGAAGTCGTCATTAAATTAACTGGCGCTTCGATGGTCACATTACAGGCTCAGACCGATGCGATACAACTTCTCGGCAGAGGGGCCAATGTGGTCTTGTGCCACGGAGCGGAATGTAAATGGTCTATAAAGTTGGATAACGAAGCGCAATTAACTGAGCTTTCACATGAAATTGGTTTGGATATTCAATAAATCACCCATCTAAATTTGCACTTTTTCATAAAAATGAGGAAACTTGTCGTATTGATATCTAAATATGAATTTCCTCTTTATGAGTAGTCCGCGCTTACGTGTTCAGTTTGAAACACTTTTTGAAAAATTTTCTGGAAACGATACAGAAGTTCAGCTCGAAGATATTACTGAAACTCTCTTTTGTACTCGACGTAATGCTCGTATTGTCCTCAATAAGTTAGAAGAAGAGGGCTGGATTGAGTGGCATCCTGCCGCTGGTCGAGGAAAGCTTTCGAAGTTGGTGTTTAAGCGCAACCGCAGTGATGTCAGTGAAAACCTGGCAAGACGTTATCTCGACGAAGGGAAAATTGGCCAGGCACTGGATGCCTTAGACAACGACGCGACCAGGCTCACTCAGGTGATTCAAGGCTATTTGGGGCTGCAAAACCGTCAAGGCGAGCAGGTTATCCGTCTGCCGTATTATCGTCCTCTGGCCATGCTCAACCCACAAAAGCCAATGCGTCGTTCAGAACAGCATATCGCAAGACAAGTTTTTAGTGGCCTGACCCGACTTGATGAAAATGAACAACTTAAACCCGATTTGGCTCATACCTGGGAATCGTTAAGTGATACACACTGGCGTTTCTATTTGCGCCGTGGTGTACGCTTTCATAATGGCGAACTTCTCACAACGGATTGTGTGTTGGAAAGTATTCGCGCGCTCAGTGGCTTAAATCTATTTGCTCATATATCGAAAGTATCGTCACCACTACCTTGGACTATCGATATTGAGCTCATGCGCCCAGACCGATACTTACCACTAGCGTTAAGTGAGTCTCAAGCTAAAGTCTTATTGCCCAAGACGCAGCGTTCTGGTGAATTTGATATAAAACCAATAGGGACCGGCCCCTTTCAGGTCAAAGTGAACGATGATAAACGCCTTATCCTAACAGCGTTTGATGGCTATTTCGGGTTTCGGCCTTTACTGGATCAGGTTGAAGTATGGGTGATAGATGAAGCCTACTCAAGCATGGTTTACCCGAGCTTGTCAAAGCCTCAGATGGACAAGCATGCTTCAACCGATGAGGTGGAGTTAGATCCTGGTTGTACATTTCTGTTACTGAACAAAAATACGGGTATAGCGAAAGATCCAAGATGGGCAGAATTGTTCAGTCAGGTGTTGAACAGCCATCAGATATACGCTCACGTACCACAAGATAAAGTCATAGAGCTTGGAGTTTTACAAGCCTTTGGTATAAAGCCGGGCTGGATTGATTTGAGGCCAACACAAGCGGGTACTGTGCCACAGCAGGGTAAAGTTATTTCCGTCGCGTATCAGAAGAAACACCCGATGTTTCCTGTTATTGCTAAAGCCATTAAGAACCTCTTAAAACCTCATGGTGTCGACGTTGAGTTCATTCGTTATGATAGCCAGCCGCCAGAGCCGTCCAGTGTTGACATTTGGATTAAAGCGATGGGAATCGCAACAAATCGTGATGATGCGCTTGCGGGTTGGTTACTGGACTATAGTGATATCGAGACGTTCAGTTCAAGTTACGACTTTTCCGGCTGGTCAGCATTAGTCGATCAATGGCGGGCTGGTGTTTATCCGGAGTTTCCCGCGCGTGAACTCGGTAGACAGTTAGTCAAAAGCCACCAGGTTATTCCGATGTTCCATTGCTGGCTGGGTGTGAATAAAGACCATAGCGGGGCATTACAAAACGCGAAGTGCAACGCTTTAGGTTGGTTTGATTTTAGTAACGTATGGGTAAAACCGGATATCCCCCAATAACTGATAAACAACGATGGCAAAACCGAATAAAAAGCAACCGACGAAAACCGTCGAGATTTATTGCTCAAAATGTAAAACCCAACTGTTTAAATACCGCAAAGGTGGTAAAGGCGCGTTGGTGAAATGTTTTAAAGAACGTATCGTAGAGGACTTTACGCAAACGCCTTGTATTTGCCCAGGTTGCCAACAAGAATTTGCAAGAGACACATTGGTAAGAGGCACACCAGCATATAAAATGATTGGTGGCAAAGTGACAATGAAGTAGGGAGTAAGTAATGACCGTAGAGCATGATTACTGCATAGTGCTAAGTACCACAGCTAATGAGCAGAACCGTGATCAAATCATTAAAGGTCTGTTAGAAGCAAAGTTGGCTGCATGTATTCAAACGATGCCAATCGAGAGTCATTACGTCTGGGAAGGCGAAATTTGTAACGATACTGAATGGCTGTTGGTGATTAAAACTCGGCGTGAATTATACGAACTAGTTGAAGAAAAAATTGAGAACTTGCACGAATATGAAGTGGCCCAAATCGTACAAGTTCCTATTGTTGATGGCTTTAATCCGTACTTAGAGTGGCTTCGTGAGTCGACGCTGAGCCGACATTAAAATTAACGCCACGATAGCCCCCAACGTGTCACATAGAATGTCTTTCTGGGCATCCCATATATCACCTTGTGAGCCCAGAAAGGCGATACCTTCATCGCCACCAGCAATAGCCGCATACCACCACTCAATGATCTCGTAGCCTGCCGCTAAAGACATTATGGCAAACAAGGCAAACCAACAAGAAAACTTAACATTGATCTTCTTTTTGTAAATCAAATATTCTGCGATCGGGTAGGCGTACAATCCAATCGAGAAATGTGCGACTCGATCAAAATGGTTTCTTTCTGAACCAATCAAATTGTTAAACCAGTCAAACGGGACTTCAGCAAACGTATATTTTGCTCCGATAGTATGCAGACACAGCCAGATAAACATCAAAACATAGGCAGTGTTACTAAATTGATATCGAATAGATATAACCCATATTGCTATCAAGATACCGATCGCTGGAAAAATCTCAGCAAACCAAACGGCCCGTGAGTTGGGCTCCAGTGCTGAAAACAAAAACACGACGGCATAGATAATCGTTAGTCCCAACAATGTAGAAATACTTTTCATAAGTTTATTCGATCCTTCACTTGGCTTTTTACGACAAGTCGAACAAAGTGAGTATTGCTTAACTTATCGATCTCATAATTACATTTAATTGAACGCTGTGCAATTCTTTGTTTCCGCTGACATTGATAACGATAACTGTTGGATAATGAATAGACCGCGCAACATTGAAGCGTTTGCGCGTGCACATTTCATTAAAGTTTGATTTACAACATGCCCGTACATAGAATCCGTGACTCAACCAAATAAAAAAGAAGTAAAGTCATGAAACTGGAAACTGTCGATTACCTTGCTGATGATGCCGCTCAGCAGTTTGTTGCATCGCTGCGCGAAACTGGGTTTGGTGTACTAAAGAACCATCCAATCCCTCAAGAATTGGTGGAATCAATTTATAATAACTGGCAGGCATTTTTTAGCTCTGAACAAAAAAATGATTTTCACTTTAACGTTGATACACAAGATGGTTATTTTCCACCTTCCGTTTCTGAAGTCGCGAAAGGGCACTCTGTAAAAGATATTAAAGAATATTTTCATGTTTACCCTTGGGGGCAGATACCAGAGCAGCTGAAAACCGAGATTCTAGAGTACTACCAGCGAGCGGATGCTTTTGCTCAAGAACTTTTAGGTTGGGTTGAGCAGTATGCACCTAAAGAGGTTCAGGACAGGTTTTCAATCGCATTGTCAGAGATGATCAATAACAGCGAAAAAACTCTGCTTCGAGTATTGCATTACCCACCGATGACTGGCAAAGAAGTACCGGGGGCAATTCGAGCTGCCGCGCATGAAGATATTAACTTACTCACTGTATTGCCTGCTGCGAACGAGCCGGGTCTACAAGTAAAGAGCAGAGAAGGTGAGTGGATCGACGTTCCTTGCGACTTCGGTAACTTGATCATCAATATTGGTGACATGCTTCAAGAAGCTTCAGGTGGATATTTCCCATCAACCACACACCGCGTCATTAACCCAACTGGTGGACGTCAGGATAAGTCGCGTATTTCATTGCCGCTGTTCTTACACCCGAAACCAGACGTAGTCCTTTCAGAACGCTACACTGCGCATAGCTACCTTATGGAACGCTTACGCGAACTTGGCGTAATTTAAAACCTACTGCTGAGTACTAAGGCTGGTGGCTTTCTGCTATCGGCCTTTTTTGTTTTTATTTTAAGGAAGGAAAGATGGCATTGCCAAGCGATAAGCTCCAACACGGTGAGATGGACAATCCGTTGTTGTGGCCAATATTAGAGCTCCTTAGAAAGCGCCCTTCAGGATGGAAAGTACACACTTTAGCCAGTCAGCTAAGTGAACAAGGATATATACATCAGCTTGACCCATCCGCGGATAAGGATTTATTTAAAAAGAACTTTCTTATCATGAACGCGTTATATCAACTTCAAGAGCATTTATGTCCAGAGCAGTGGCTTTGTGTCGAAGCGATGAATATTACCCTGACGGGGAAAGTAGATTCATCATTTACCGCCATGGATCATCGCGATCCGTTGCGCGAATACTATCTCGATTGGGAGCACTATGAAGCCAGTGAGCGCGAAGTTCGCGGCCTACTCAACGAGTTTTGGCTCGCCTATAAAAGACATATTGGAGGAAACTGTGCCACTGAGTTGGACAGAGCCAAGGCACTTTATTTATTTGAGTTAGACGGCTCTGCAACGCGTACTGATATTAGAAAACGGTGGCGTAAACTGGCTTTTCGTTGGCATCCTGATTGTAAAGGTGGAGACGCAGAACGTTTTAGAACGTTATGTGAGGCGTGGAACGTACTTCGAGCGGAGCCATAAAGGCAGCGCAAATCGGCTACCTTTATGTTTGCGTTGTCGTCGGTTAGTGTGACGGCTTGAATTGAGATTTACGCATACGGTTTAAAGCGGCCATCACATCCAGTGTACGAGGCTTAGCTAAGTCACCTTGCTTTGGTAGCGTCGCATGCCATTCTGCTGATAGCATCTCTTCGATTTCTTTCGCTGGATTGTTACACCAACCTGGAAGTTGTGCCAGCTGGAACCAAAGCCATCCAATCGTATTCACTTCGTCAGCGGATTCCAACTGTTCTAGAGCACTTAAATCGGTAAACTCTTTGCCAAAGCGAAGTGAATCTTTGCCTTTGGCATTTACGCGGAACTTACCATCAGTAAGGATATTCATTAACGCTACACGGTTTAATGCTCGTGGACGGAACGTTTTTAACGCTTCTTCCGATTCGTTGTGACGCTGAGTAGGGTGCTGAGCGATGACCTGCTTCGCTTTCTCAGTCACATCGACAGCTTGGTAGTCATGCATTTGAATGACAGTATCAGCGACATCAAGGTAGTCACCAGAGCCACCCATAACGATGATCGTGGAAATATCGAGCTCATCTCTGAGTTGCCCGATACGGTCAACAAGCGGTGTAATTGGTTCGTCGCCTTTTGCAACCAACGCTTGCATACGCTCATCACGAATCATAAAGTTTGTTGCCGATGTATCTTCATCAATAAGCAGAGAAGTTGCTCCCGCTTCAATGGACTCTTGCAGCCATGCTGCCTGAGAAGTCGAACCTGATGCATCTTGAGTGGCGAAGTCTGCGGTATCTTTACCCATTGGTAGATGGTTAATGTAATTCGACAAGTTCAAATGATGAACACAGCGTCCATCCTCAGCGCGAATTTTCATTGATTTATTGTCAGTGACAACATACTCACGACCATCTTCCGGAATGTGATCGTAAATAGAGCGTTCGATAGCATTCAACAACGTTGATTTACCATGGAATCCGCCGCCTACAATCAGTGAGATGCCTTTAGGAATACCTAAGCCCGTAACATAACCTTTATTTGGCGCATGTAACGTGACTTGCAGTGATTCTGGCGCTTTGAATTCAACAGCATCTTTCATTGGCAAATCGCAGTTACCAGCCACGCGCGGAAGAACACTTCCGTTAGCAACAAACGCGACTAAATTGTGCGCTTCTAATTGATCTCTAAGCGCCTCTTGATCTTCCACCACCTGACAGTGTTTCATCAGCGCATCCTTATCCAGCTCACGTTCGAGCGTCGCGCGTCGAATAAACTTAGGTAAGTGGAAGGTCAGAATGTTGTTGGCTTTTTTACCAAGTACAGAGCGGCCTTCGGCCGGAAGATTTACTCGAAAACGCAGTTCAATACCTTCTTCAGTAAATAAAACGGCGGTACTGTCGAGTACCGTTTGGCCATTTAAAGCGATGGAAACCGAGTTCTCTTGCTTGGCAAAAAGGTCAAAACTGCGTGCGATAAAATCTCGTGCAGCTCGTTGGAAAGCCGCTGATTCATTTCTCAACCACTCAAGACCTGTTAAAGACCACTCGCGAGTTGCACGCAGGCGAGAAGCAGAAGCATAAGGGTCACCTTGAACATGGTCGATAAACAAAGTGAAATCAGTAAAGTCATATTGACCTTTGATTTGCTGGTAAGCACGGTAGTTCTGCTTTTCAATTTTCTTAAGCGCGGCAGTTAACTGATCCATGAAAATATTGGCCTTTTTATTAGAAGCGGGCGGCGATTATAGGAATCACCGACAATAGAGTAAAGCAGTATACAGAACTGACGGCAATATACAGGTAACAGTGGCTGCTAAACTGGAAAATCTAGAGCGAATTTATTTAGGCGCAAACTCGGATGAACAGGTGTGCCGCTCATCTAAGGGGCGCTGGCTGAGTAAGCCTTGTTCAAATTCATTACAAGGCATGGGTTTGCCGTAGAGAAATCCTTGTACTATGTCGCAGCCTTCTCTAATTAAAAAGTGCTCCTGACTTGTTAACTCCACACCTTCTACTACAACTTGAAGATCTAGTTTTTTTGCGATGTGGATAATGGAGCGAATAATTGCTCGATCGTTATCTGACTTATCCATTTGTTGGACAAAGCTCTTATCCACTTTTATGGCATCAAATGGGTATTTCTTTAGATAACTAAAGGAGGCGAATCCGGTACCAAAGTCATCAAGTGACAACGTCACACCAAGCTGGTGTATTTTATTGAGGGTTGTGACTGCAAGCTTTTCATCTGCGATTAGGGCACTTTCAGTAACTTCCAACTCGATAAACTGGGGTGGAAGGTGAAATGTTTCGAGAAGGTGCTCAACCTGATCGGCAAAACTAACGTTTTGTAATTGGATAGGAGACACATTAACCGCAATTTTAAAGTTGTCTGTCATCTCCGACCATTGTTTGGCTTTTGCTATTGCGGTACGAAGTACAAATAATCCGACTTCAAATATTAGGCCATTCTGCTCTGCCATGCGGATCAAAGCTTCGTTGGATACATCACCTAATACCGGATGCCGCCAACGCAATAATGCTTCAGCGCCAACCCATTCGTGAGTGTTGGGGTTAACCTTTGGCTGAAAATAGAGCATGAGGTCATCATTACGTACCGCTTGTAATAAGTAGCCTTCTAGTTGGCTATGGTTGTTAAGGTCGTTTGAGTGACTTTCGCTAAAATATCGGTACGCTTCTCCAGACTCTTTACATAACAACATTGCATAACAGGCATTTTGCAGCAGTTGCTTGGCGTTACTATTTCTTTGAGCCTTTACTACGCCAATGTAGGAGTGTAAGTGGACTTCGGTCCTATTATTATAAAAGTTGCCAACGCTTACACTAGAAATTTCTTCAAGTAATTGATGGAGCTTCTCCTCTACATCATCTCCGGAGATTAACAGCACTAAGTCATTGGAACTAGGTCTTCCTGTAACAAAGCTTTGTACACGTTTGGATAGGCGGGAGTGAAATTCTTTGAGTATTTCATCAAATGCTTCAAAGCCATACCTGGTTTGTATACTTCTCGCGTTACTAAACCCGATATTGATGACGACGAGAGATTGTTGATCGTCTTCAAGCGCTTGAAGTGATTTTTCAACCACACTCTCCAAAGCGGATCGATTTAGAAAGCCAGTTCCTTGATCATGTGTTTTTTGATAGCTAACTTGTTTCTCTGCCGCTTTACGCCGATCAATTTCTTTAGTCAGTGAATAACTGAGTTGCGCAAGATCTGTGGTTCTATTCTCCACGCGATTTTGTAACTCGTGGTTCAACCGCAGTAGCTTGTGCTGCTGAAATACAACGGCGAGCTGAGCTTCAATAGAGTCTTTGAAGGAACTTAGTAGTTGAAGGTAGGTTTCACTGAACGTATTAGGCTTAGAATCAAGCATGCAAAGGGTGCCGAAGACCTCACCATTGGGCCACAATAAAGGCAGGCCGGAATAGGAAATCATGCCGAGCTTTAAGTCAGGATTGTTGCTCCAAGTTTCGTCTTCTGGTGCGTTCGGGACGATAAGCCCTTGTTGGTTATTAATCACATATTCGCAATATAGTCCATTGCCGAGTGATTCTCTGTCTCCGGGCTTGTAGGGGTTTCCTCGTGTGTGACTTGAGGTATTCACTTCAAGATAATCTTGGTGAGCGCGCATAACAAGTGTGGTCGGCACTTCACCAATTTGCGCAAGCAGATTCACAATCTCTTGCCAACTTTTCTGCATGGAGTCAGGGATTTTATAATCTAATGTCTGAATTCTCCCCATATAATCGTCCTTTACTGTAGTTTCACATCCTGTGAATTGAAGCCAAT
This sequence comes from Vibrio sp. J1-1, assembly GCF_021728395.1. Classification (GTDB taxonomy): domain Bacteria; phylum Pseudomonadota; class Gammaproteobacteria; order Enterobacterales; family Vibrionaceae; genus Vibrio. The sequence continues at coordinate 87,226 of NZ_JAKKCM010000012.1, forward strand.
TGTGACGTTCGCTTTTGTTGTGTTGTACGTGTTAAGTATAGAGGTGGGTCAGCGCGAAATATAAAAAAGTCCTGAAAATGATTCAGGACTCTTAATAGTTGATGATTGTCTCAAGTTTGAAACGTGTTAAATGGCGCTCAAGGCTTAAGTAATGCTAGGTCTTCGATTGAAATGTCTTGAGAGTAATCGACATCTGCAAAGTTAAAGCCATTGAGTTTCATGAATTCATCTTTGAAACCCTGATAGTCACCAATCTGCATGAAGTTATCACCGTTCATTTGCTCAACAAGCTGTTTTACCTCTTGTTGCACTTGAGGCTCTAACTCAAAGTTGTCGATTCTGATCAACCTTTCGCCATCCACCGGAACGGTCGTGTGACGGTACAGTTTGGTGGTGAACAAGCGTTGCATCTGCTCGATGCATCTCTCATGCATGCCTTTTTCTTTCATCACACGGTAAAGTGCCAGTAAATAAGGGGACATGGTTGGTATGAACACGCTCGCTTTGGTAACAAGAGCTTTACAGACGGTCGCATAAGCTCCGCCTCCAAAGTTCGTCAGCTTGAGGTTTAACGCATGGCTGGTCTGGTGTAGATCGACTTTTGCACGACCTAATGTACCGTCTAAATAAATAGGGTGAGTGAGTTCCGGCCCCATATATGAGAATGCGATGGTTTGGCAGTTTTCAGCAAGTGACTCTGCATTGATTAACATATCAATCCAGCTTTCCCAGTCTTCGCCGCCCATCACTTTAATGGTAGCTTCTGCCTCTTCTTCGGTTGCAGGCTGTAAAGTTGTTTCTACCCACTGATCATTTTCCAGCATGATAGAAGCACCGGTGACTGGTTCACCAATCGGCTTGATGACACTACGCCAGAACTCGTCACTGTTTGGTTTTGGACGAATACCCGTCGCCAGGCTGTAAATCACTAAGTCAACTTCGCCTTCGAAATAGGTTTCTATGGCCTCAATGACATCGTGACGTACAGTGTCCGAAAATGCATCACCGACAATATTGATAGCCGTACGACCAGCATTATTCGCTTCTTGTTTAAAAAAGATATTGTTGTACCAGCCAGCACTACCAACGCCTTTCTCCGATGGGCCATGTTCAAACGAGACGCCTATTGTATCGGCTTCTGCACCACCAAAAGTAAGGGCAATGCGAGCGGCAAGCCCGAAACCAGAGGAGGCACCAATAATCAAAACTCGTTTTGGTCCGTTTTTGATTTGCGGTGCTTGTTTTACGTAATTTATTTGCTCTTTGATTGATGCATGACATCCGTATGGATGTGCAGAACGAGCAACAACACCTTGAATTAAAGGTTCTATTCGCATGTTGTTATCTAACCTCGGTGAATGAAATCTTGTTCAGAATAACCTAAAGTTAAGTAACACTTATTGAGCTAGACCATTAAAAGTAGGGTCTATTCACCTTTAGAGCAAAAATCAACCGTGAAAGATAAACAGTCCCTAGAGATGTTTAATCAATTCTTGAGCAACGAAATCAGCGATCCATGGCTGCGCTTCCGGTTTAGGGTGCAGACCGTCATCCATGATCCAGTCTGGTTTTGTAACCAATTGCTCCAGAAAGAACGGCATTAATTTTACTTGTTGATGTTCTGCTAATTTTGGATATATATCGTAAAACATGTCACTGTAACGTTTGCCGTAATTCGGTGGAACACGAATTTGCATCATGATGACTTCCGCTCCAAAATCTTTGATCATAGTAATCATTTTGGAGAGATTTGACGTAATAAGGTTAGGCGGGAAACCTCTTAGGCCGTCATTTGCCCCCAGTTCAATTAGAACGATGGAGGGTGAATGTTGTTCTAGAAGCTGCGGAAGGCGTGCCAGGCCGTTACCTGTGGTATCGCCAGAGATGCTGCCATTAATAACTGTTACATTTTGTCCATGTTCGAACAAAACGTCAGGGAGTAAGCTAGGCCAACTCTTCTCAATCGGCATATTGTAGCCAGCACTCAGGCTGTCACCCAAAACAAGCAGTTTTTCGTTAGCGAACGCCGCAACGGAAAAACAAAAAAAGAGAACTAAGGAAAGTAATCGAATCATGCAAACACCTGTACTCAAAGCACCTATTGTTCAAGCGAATTTAGTTTCTAAACAAGTCTCTACTAATAACGAACGATTAACAATCCTTAAAGATGTAAATATTGACATCAGAAAAGGAGAAAAAATTGCAATAGTCGGCACTTCGGGGGCGGGTAAGTCGACGTTAATGACGCTTCTAGCTGGCCTTGATACGCCAACATCTGGAGAAATTACCTTACTCGGTAACAAACTTTCAAAGCTAGACGATGAAGAGCGTGCGAAGATTCGGGCAGATTCATTGGGCTTTGTTTTTCAAAGTTTCTTGCTAATCCCGAGTCTGACGGCACTACGCAACGTGACCCTGCCATGTTTATTGCGTGGTGACGCGGAAGACGAATCTAGAGCAGCGGAATTACTCAAAGCGGTTGGATTAGACAAACGTCTTGATCATTTACCAAGTCAGCTTTCTGGTGGAGAACAGCAGCGAGTGGCGCTTGCACGAGCATTCATGACACAGCCAGAACTTCTATTTGCGGATGAACCAACAGGCAACTTAGATCACCAAACCGCCGATAAAGTGATTGAGCTGTTATTCGATCTCAATGAGCAGCATGGCACCACACTCATTTTGGTTACGCACGATAGTCATTTAGCTGATCGATGTGATCGTATATATCGCATGGAGGCGGGTGAGCTTAAGGAGGCGATATAATGTCTGCATTATCTTCAAGTAACCAGAGCTCCACAGAGCAGGGTGCAGCCCAGAAACACTCTTCAACCAAAAGCTTAATTCGTTGGAGCTTAGGGGAAATAAAACAAGGTAGCCTCTGGCCGATAAGTGTGGCGCTTGTACTCGTTATCGCCAGCATTTTTGCACTCTCTGCATTAGCGTCACGGATGGAGCAGGTAATCGTAAAACAAGGCAAAGATGCGCTGACCGCAGATGCGGTATTTGTTTCTGCTAATCCTTTAACCGAATCCATTCTGAGTGCGACAGAGTCGCTTGAAACCTCCCAAATGACGCGGTTTCCAACCATGGCATTTAGTGACAACGGTATGCAGTTGATATCTGTGCGTGCGGTCGATGAACAATATCCACTAATGGGTGACTTAGCTCTAACTGACCGTCCTTCTGGCCGTGTTAAAGCAGGAGAGTTATGGCTAGATGAACGAATTTTGGCCCAGTTGGATGTTAAAAAAGGTGACGCTGTCACCATTGGCGATGCGGAGTTTATCGTTTCAGGCGCAGTTCTGATGGAACCGGGTTTAAGCTTTAATCCTTTTCAACAAATGCCTTCCGCGTATATACATCAAAGTGATGTAGTTAAAACAGGAGCGATACAAGTCGGAAGTCGAGTGCAATATCGTTTGTTTATCAAAGCAGACAATAGCACACTTAAGAAACTACAAGACACCACGCCACTATCACCTAGTGATAGATGGCGTACTCAGGACAGCGCTAGTCGTAGTAATGAAATCTTCGAAAGGACAACGCAGTATTTATCTCTCACTGTCGCGATTGTAATCATCATGGCATCGACGACACTAGTTCTGACCTGCCAGAATTATGTTAACAGCCGAACTCAAACTATCGCCATGTTAAAGAGCCTAGGAGCTAGCCGACGTTGGATTGAAAAATGGCTATTTATTCAAGTGGCGATTTTGCTCATCAGTGCGAGTTTGGTTGGGTTGATCTTAGGAAGTGGCCTTGAGTATCTGTTACGTATTCCATTGAAAGACTTGTTACCTGATCCACTACCTAGTTACGGCGTCACTCCATTTCTAGTCTCTTTCATTTCAGCGGTGTTGATCACCATTCCTGCGCTGGGCATCCCGTTGTTAGGGCTGATTAAAACACCTGCATTAGAAGTGCTTCAGCAAGGTAAAGCGCAACGCTCCTGGAAGCGGATGTTGCTTGTTTTAGTACCAGTTGTCCCTTTGTTAATGTTATATGCAAACAATACGCTAGTATGGATTGTCCTTGTTGGTATCGCAGTACTCTTTGTTGTTCTGGCATTAGTGAGCGTCTCTCTAACTAAGTTATTTGCAAGGTTCTCGACACAGCCAGCAATGAAACTGGCGCTTAGCCGGATAAACCGAACACCAGTAACCAGTGGACTGCAATTTGGTGCTTTGGCTTTATCACTCATGCTGTTATCCATCATCTGGCTAGTGCGCAGCGATATACTCGCAGATTGGGAACGGACACTACCAGCCGATGCGCCCAATGTTTTTGCTTTAAATATCGCTGAATATGAACTCGCGGATTATCTGGAAACTCTGGATAAAAATGGCGTTACCCGGTCACAAGCTTTCCCTATCATTCGAGGACGTTTGACAGAAATTAATGGTCAAAACGTAAAAGACATAGAGTATGAGGGTGAAGAGTCTGATGCAATCAGTCGCGAGCTTAATCTAACCTGGGGAGACAGCCTGCCGGAATATAATGAAGTAGTTACAGGGAGGTGGACGAACAAGACCAGCGTTTCAGTAGAAGCCGACGTGGCAGATGAACTCGGCCTTGAGCTAGGTGACAAATTACGTTTTGTTATCAACAGCCAAAACTTTGACGTGACAGTCGATACGATACGACACGTTGAATGGAGAGATATGAAGCCAAACTTCTATTTTATATTCTCTGCAGATGTTATGGAGAGTTTGCCAGGTTCATATCTCTTAAGCTATCGAATTACTGAGGATAACCAAGCGTTATTGACATCGATGTCTCGATCGCATCCCACGGTATCTGTCTTAGATATCCGTACTATGGGTGAAAAAATTCAAGCATTGATTCAACAAATCGTAACTGCGATTACTATTCTTGCCTTGCTGGGAGTCGTTGCGGGGCTGTTACTCATATTCACACTATTACGTTTGAGTCTCTCGCAGCGTCAGCAGGAAATTCGCTTATATCGGACGTTAGGGTCAAGCAAAAAGCGTATCAGTACCACATTGTGGGCAGAGTATGGAATCATGGCGTTAATTGCGAGCTGTGTAGCTGTATGCGCGGCAGAACTCTGTGTTGCTGCAGTGATGACGTATGGACTTGAACTTAATGCTCAGATACACCCCGAATTGTGGATAGCTTTACCGCTAGCAACCTTCGCGACGTTAGCATTGGTTGTCATGAGTTTACTGAAAAGATTGCTAACACCAATAAACACTTAATTGGTCAAGCCCTAATACAGTGATAACTCATCCATGACACTTTTATTGTAGTTATCCACAAAAACAGTGGATAACTTTTGGGATAACTGAAGAGTGCAAAAAGTAGGGTATTTCGACAGGCTTTATGCCGTGGGTGTTGTGGTAAATATCTTATTCACATCAGCCTAAAAATTGCTTTTACAGAGAACGCAGTCAAGCACTTTTTCGCACTTTTTTTCCTTTTTAAAAACACGTTTTGAGGTCTATGCAAACCCATGAACTTTTTGTGATTTTAATCATTCTCAAAGACGAGTAGAATTAACTACTAGTAAAGAATTTCCCTTATAAAATATTCAGTGAAGCAATGAAGTCTGAGTTTCCAAGTTATAAAGAAAAACACATCGTTGTTGTTGGTGGCGGAGTAGCCGGATCTACAGCAGCCATTCATTTTGCAGAGCTAGGGTTTAAAGTATCCGTTATTGAAAAGGGTGTGTCCTTAGTGAATGGTCCACCAATCTGTCATTTACACGCAGGCGGTAACTTGTATCGAGAGATCTCTGAGCAACAGTGTTTAGACTTGCTTTCTCAATCGATTGATACTATTCGGCTGTACCCACTATCACTGAATATCCGCCCAACTATTATTGCAGTTCCACATTCTGATGGTGGTGATCCTTCCACCCTTATCCCACGCCTTGAGGTAATTAAAAGCGCATATCAAACATTGGTGGATAAGGATGAACGTAACCGCGTGCTTGGTAAACCTAGTGAATATTACAAACTGTACTCGAAAGAAGAGTTAATCGAACTTTCGAAGCGCACTCAACCAGCCGAGCCGGTCAGTTTTGATGACTGGGCTATACCGTTCGCTCAACACGCCAACTTAGATTCATTGAAATACCCAGTGGTATCTGTCCAAGAATATGGTTGGAGCGTGTTCAGACTTGCTGCAATCGCATCTCTTACCTTAGAGCAGCTACCTAATGCTCAAGTGCTCACTCAAGCTGAACTTACACGAACCGAGTGGGTGGGCGATCACTGGCAGTTGAACTATCAGCACAATGGGGCGGACTGTGAGTTGAGTTGTGATTATCTAGTGAATGCCTGTGGGTTTGAAACGGGTTCCGTGGATAATGCTGTCGGAGTGAAACGCGACCGATTGGTTGAGTTTAAAGCCGCTTACATCACACAATGGCAAGCCTGTGATCAGCAATGGCCAGAAGTCATTTTTCATGGCCCTCGTGGTACTGACAAAGGAATGGCACAGTTAACGCCCTATGGGGATGGTGTTTTCCAATTGCACGGTATGACAAAAGGCATAACGTTATTTGATGATGGGTTGGTTGCAAGCACAAGCACGTCAGCTCAGCCTGAACTACCCAATCTTCTGCTGTCAAAAATCCGTCTGGGTTGGAAAGAAGAGGCGCTAGAGGCGAGAACCAACAATGCCATCCAGCACATGGCTCAGTTTATCCCTGCATATCACACGGCAGTGAAAGGTGGTAAAGCGCTATTTGGTGCCCAGCAGATCCCGGGAAGTGACCCTGTATTAAGAGCTGCGGACGTTACTTTTGAGCAAAACAACTATGCGCGAGTGGAAATCGTAAAAGCGTCTTCTACTTTGTTGGCCGCACAAAAGATACTGCATCATTGGTTTGGTATCGAACCGCAACAAGATGTCGAGTTACAACACCCAGTTGCCATTCATTGGAGCGAGCAAGAAGTTGAGCAATATGCAATACAGCTAACTCAAGAACGTGATTATCCCAAGTCGCTCGCTGAGCGTTACGGCATGTAATTATTTTCTGTGCAGTAGTAGGGCTCAGTAGCCAAAAAACTGAGCCCATTGACACCACAAGTCTTGCAACCTCAATCTATCACCCTTTACAAAACTCACCTTTTGACCAGGCTTTGCTTGCGCCAGTCTTGGTAAGTCTATTCGTGCCACACACCCAAGTTTAGGGTAACCACCTATTGTTTGATGATCGTTCAACAGTACTATCGGGTTACCATCATTTGGCACCTGTATCGCGCCAAGTGCGATACCTTCAGACAGTATTCCATCATACGGTGGATTAATTGTGTCGCCTTGGAGGCGGTAACCCATGCGATTTGAATCCGGAGAGATCGTAAACTCACTTGAGTAAAGTGCATCTAACGATTTGATATCAAAATCATCATATTGGTAGCTTTCGATCACTCTCAACTTAACGGGTAGGTTGTAATCGGGTTTAAAGCGAAAGGTCATTTGCCTTGGTTTATGTTGTGGTAATCGATGTGGGGTAAAGGGCAATGCATCACCAGCTTGGAGTGCACTGCCTTTAGCGTCAAGGCCACCAAGTAACTCTCTGCAAACCGTTGATGAACTACCAAGATGTTCTTCAATATCGAATCCGCCTTTCACTGCTAGATAAGCACGTAATCCATTTTTAGGCATACCAAAATGAAGTTTTTGTCCTTTTTTTAATATAAAGTCAGACCAATTCGCAATTGGCACGCCGTCAACTTTCGCATTTAAATCACCACCACAGATAGCCAAATGGCAATTGTGCAACGCTACAAAAGTCGCGTTTCCCAATGTAATTTCGACTGTAGAGCAATTAACCGGGTTTCCGAGCAGATAGTTTGCCCAGCTAAACGCGTAATCATCGACAGGGCCGCCTTGGGTTATACCAATATGCGCTAAACCAAAACGTCCAAAGTCTTGAATCAATGAAAGTGGTCCTGGTTTTTCTACCAACAATCCAGCATCACTCATAAAACGCCTCCTAAGTCGATAAACTCTTGTTTATTAATCGCAGAAAACGTCACCCTGTCACCTACGTCAAACGGAATAAAAGGAGGAGTATCTGAAAATAAAGCTATTGGACTTCGACCAATAATATTCCACCCGCCCGGGCTATCAGATGGGTAGACCGCAGTTTTACTATCTGCGATCCCTACGCTGCCAGCAGGAACAAGCGTTCTTGGGGTGGTGAGTCTTGGCATGATGAGCTTGTCACAAACATCTGAGAGAAAGGCAAAGCCTGGCGCAAACCCGATAGCTGAAACGCTGTAATCCGTTTGAGTATGTAAATCGATGACGTTTTGCAAAGACAACCCACAATCGTTAAATCGACCTAAATCCAATGCGGTTTCTTGTGAGTAATAAACGGGGATCGAAATATGGTTAGGCTGTCGACGGCCATGCACTTCAGGATCGAACTGAAGGAGTATATGGTTTACTGTATCAATCAGAGAGCTTTCATCGATTCTAAAGGGCAGGTAGTCAATTAGGACGGTTCTATAAGAAGGAATAACATTCATGATAACACTTGCCAGATGTTCCCTTATTTGGCGAGCAACTTCTCCAATGTGCTCCTCAAGAATACGCTCCTCAAATCTTACAAGGATACTGGATTCCGAGACAGCTGAAATACTAAACGTTTCCTGTTGCATTAATTCCCTCCAGAATACAGGCTCTGACGAATTTTTTTAATCAAAGCAATGGACTCTTCGTTATCTCCGTGCACACAAATTGTATCGGCTTCGAGAAGGATATACTTACCCGATGCGGTTTTTACACGGCCTGACTCCGCTAAAATGCGTACTTGTTCGAGTATGGCATGCTCTGTTTTTAAGACCGCATTTGGCTGCGTCCTTGGCGTAAGCATGCCATTGTCTTGATACAACCGGTCTGCAAATGCTTCGAACAGCAATGGCACATCAAAGTCATCAGCAATTTCTAAATATTTTTCATTCTCTTGGGATGCAAGAATCATCAAAGGCACTTTGAACAAAGCGACAGCCTTAACGACAGCCCGAAAAACAGCATCGTTTTTCATCATGTCGTTATACAGAGCACCATGGGGCTTGATATAACCAATATCGGTATACTGAGCTCGGCAAAGTGCTTGTAACGCGCCAACCTGATAAACAACCATGTTAGTGATCTCATCACCCGTCATGCTCAATGAACGACGCCCAAAACCCTGTATATCCGGATAGCCTGGATGAGCACCAATTTCGACATCATTCATGTTGGCAAGAGTGATGGTTTCATGCATTACGTTTGGATCGGATGCGTGAAATCCACAGGCGATATTGGCCATATCAACATGAGGCATCACCTCGTCATCGGCTCCCATTTTCCAAGAACCGTAGCTTTCGCCCATATCGCAATTTAATGTGAGTTGTTGTTTATTCAATGTCATACGTTCAATTTTACTCAAGCAATCAACTGACGATGCAGGAAGATACGCCTGGCTGCAGTGATTAAGTTCATTATTTCAACATTTAAACGAGGCTAATCTCGTTACAGTAATAACTTTAGACTATTTGAATTGTTTCGAAATTTCACCTAATTCATTCAATTTCAATCTATTTTTAAAGTTGTTTGCGATGAACTTATTAACCATCGCTTCACATTAAATTAAAGATACGCTGAGCATAAACGACAAGAAAAAATTAAAATCAATTCTGGATGAATGAGCTAAGCAAATCCGCCACGTCAGAATTAGACCTGTCGTTACACATATCAAGTAGAAATGACAAATGCAGAAATGTACCAAGGTAAAAAGTCGCAAAAGGGCGAGTAATATTAATGGGATATGAGCGGTAAGAGATAGTTTAAATTCAAGCGTTAAAGCTTTAGACTATCCTTATTCGCGTCAGAAGGAACATAAAATGAAAGTACTTGTTACAGGCGGTATGGGCTATATCGGAAGCCACACTTGTATTCAAATGATTGAAGCTGGTATGACACCAGTGATTTTAGACAACCTATACAATAGTAATCCTGCCGTACTACACCGCATTGAAAAAGTTTGTGGTGTAAGCCCAAAATTCATTAAGGCTGATATTCGCGATAAAGCGGCGTTGGTTGACGCGCTGCGGAGCAATGATATTGAAGCAGTTATTCATTTCGCTGGTTTAAAAGCCGTCGGTGAATCAGTCGCTAAACCATTAGAGTATTATGATAATAACGTAAACGGCACATTGGTATTGGTTGATGCAATGCGAGAAGCTGGCGTTAAATCATTAGTATTTAGTTCTTCAGCGACGGTTTACGGCGACCCTGCTTCAGTACCAATTACAGAAGACTTCCCAACAAGTGCAACCAACCCTTACGGACGCAGTAAATTGATGGTCGAAGAGTGTCTTGCAGACTTTCAAAAAGCGAACCCAGATTGGAGCATCACTCTGTTACGTTATTTCAACCCCGTTGGCTCTCATCCAACAGGTGAGCTTGGCGAAGATCCTCAGGGGATTCCAAACAACCTGATGCCATTTATCTCACAAGTTGCCGTTGGTCGTCGTGAATTCCTGTCAGTATTTGGAAACGACTATCCAACCCCTGATGGTACTGGGGTGCGTGACTATATTCATGTTATGGACCTATCTGATGGTCACGTAGCAGCGTTAGAGAAAGTCGGTCATAAAGCAGGATTGCATATTTATAACTTAGGTACCGGCAAAGGTTATAGCGTTCTTGAAATGGTCAATGCTTTCCAAGCCGCGAGTGGAAAAGAAGTACCTTACAAACTGGTTGAGCGTCGTCCTGGTGATATCGCGGAATGTTGGGCGGATCCATGTAAAGCCGCCACTGAATTAGGCTGGAAAGCATCCCGCACGCTAGAAGAAATGACGAGCGATACTTGGAGATGGCAATCTCAAAATCCGCAAGGTTATCCTGATTTGAACTAATGCTTTTAACAAGTTAATAACCTAAAAGGCGCAGTTCTGCGCCTTTTTTGATTTTAATCGTAAAAATCGTAAATTTGAGGTTAAAAGCTAGCAACAAATCCCAGACGTGCTAAACTATGCCCGACTTAAAATTTTGGTCTTTTCTTTCTCATAATCACTGGGGTAGTTCATGGAACTCGGTCTAATCATCGCTTTCATCGTAGCGGCAGCTGTAATGGTGAAAAAAGAGATGGCACAGCAGTAAATTTTCATTTTCCATACTTTTCTTTACCTTTTAGAAATGAAAATTTGATAAAAAGCCAGCATTTAGCTGGCTTTGTTGTATCTAGCGATAAAGTTGTCATTTTTTATTAAGTTCCCTTCTGATTCTATTCATTTACCAGTACCTCCCAACTGCCTTAATTCGTGACTAACTCAAACAAGTCTAACCAGAAACTGACGAGCGTATATTCACGAAAACGTTGCAAAATAGGCATTTCTAGTCATTACTAATCAATGTGTTATATTGTTGTTTCTTGATTTATTAACTGTCTGATTAGGCACCACTAGTATGGTGTGCATCAGGTAAAGGAAGTTAATGTGCACAGTCCGATCACTTTAGAAGCGCTCCATATTTTGGATGCAATCGACCGAAGAGGCAGTTTTGCTGCAGCCGCTAATGAGTTAGACAGAGCTCCTTCATCACTTAGCTACCAAATTCAAAAGCTTGAGCAAGACTTAGATATCATTATTTTCGATCGCTCAGGGCATAAAGCTCATTTTACCGAAGCTGGTAAACTCATCCTTGAACGTGGGCGAGACATATTAAAAGCGAGTGAAAAGCTGGTAAACGACGCTACGGTATTGGCAAATGGGTGGGAATTAGATATCACCGTTGCATTCGATGGCATTATCCCAGTTTGTAACTTTTTTCCGATGGTGGATGCGCTATCTGAAGTCAGTTCTACTCGAGTCAGATTACAAGAAGAGATTTTGGCAGGCGGTTGGGAATCGCTCAACACTGGCCGTTCCGATCTATTGATTTGCCCATCACTGGACATGCTGCCACAAGAAGTGAAGTCAGAAAAAATTGGTAAGATGGCCATGCTTTGGGTAGCTGCTGCAGACCACTACGTACATAAACGCAGTGGTGATTTCGATGAAGCAGCAAGAGAAAAGTATCGCATTATTGCAATCGCAGACACTGCGCGAGAGCAACCAGCACTTTCAATAAATATAATACAAAAGCAACCTCGACTAACGGTCACCAATTTTACAGCGAAGGTTGATGCACTTAGAGCAGGCTTAGGAATCGGAACACTACCAAGCCAAATAGCCCAACCACTGATTGATAGTGGTGAGCTCAAGATGATCGAAGGTACGGAGCCATTACCTATGGACGTCATTCTTGCTTGGCGCCGCAACACAATGGGAGAGGCTAAATCCTGGTGTATTCAATATCTGAAAAAAAATTGGACACTAAAGTGACTTTGTCACGTAAATGTTGAATTTTGCATCGCTAAGATTTGTTTCTTGAGAATAACAAAGCCCAGTTAAACGATTCTAACCAATTTAGAAAACGTCCAGCGCTGGGCCTTCATTCTAATTTAAGGCTAAGATCATATCCGCAATACCATCCTCAAACTGAACATCAATATCAAACCCTAGGCTTTGGGCTAACATCAGCATTCCACGGTTAGTTGGCATTGTCATTCCCGATATTTGCTTAGTGCCTTTAATTTGGCAATAGCTAATAATCTTTTTCATCAATACCTTACCGAGGCCTTTTCCTTTTAGATCAGAGCGGATGAGAATAGCAAACTCAGCGTCGCTATTATCAGGAGTTATCAGGGCTCGTGCTACGCCGATAATTGACGGACCGCTCTTATCAAATGCGACGGCAACAAATGCCATTTCTCTGTCGTAATCAATTTGAGTAAAGTTAGCCAAAGCCTCGTGGTTGAACTCACCAACTTCGGAGAAAAATCGCTTGTAAAGATCTTCTCTGGATACATTATTGATGAATTGAGCATGTAGAGGCTCATCTTCAGGCAAGATAGGGCGAAGTAAGACAGGTTGACCGTCGCGCAGAGTGACCGTTTCAACAAACTCTGCCGGGAAAGGGCGGATAGCAAGACGTGTTTGAGCATCGCCTTCATATTTTGTTAACGTCAAATCCGCATCAATGATCGTCAAATCGTTTCCAGATACGAGTACTGGATGGATATCCAGTCTGTGTATTTCTGGTAACTCAACCGCCATCTGCGAAATACGAACCAAGAATTTCGACAGTTCGGTAATATCGAAAGCATCTTTATGCTTTTGCAAGCGGATCTTGCCTGATTTCAAAGCAACCACCACTAAATAACGCGCCAGAGTCATGTTTAATGGCGGTAACGCGGCTACGGCATCTTGAGCAATATTCCATTCAGAACCGCCCTGACCAAGCAGAATCACGGGCCCGAACACTTTGTCGACAGCAATACTGATTCGTATTTCTTCAGCACTGCCAAGTTTAGCCATACCTTGTACTAAAAGGCCGTGGACGTTAGCAGATGGATAGCTAAGTTTGACAGCATCTAAAATCGAATTTGATGCACTCGAGACTTCATTACTGTTTCTCAGGTTGAGGGCAACACCATGAACGTCTGACTTGTGTGGAATATCAGGAGAGCGCAGTTTTACCGCGACCGGATAGCCGATATTTTCCGCCATATGTACCGCCTCTATTGCATCGGACGCGATCCACGTTGGCAGCACATTGAAACCAAACAGTTTAAAAAGTGGGCTAGTTTGGTGTGTATCTAGCGATACTGTGTTTTTATCCAGTAGTCGTTCATTTACCCATTCCATAGCAGAATTGATGCTTCCCGAGTGCAACGGTTCTGCCGTTGTTGGTGTTTCCATCAGTTGCTTTTGGTTTCTGCGGTATTCCACAAGGTGCATATAGGCGACAACAGCACTTTCTGGTGTTCGATAAGTCGGTATTCCCGCTTGAGTGAAAGCAAGACGAGCCTCACGAGACGTTTGTTCTCCCGACCAGTTAGTAAGGATGTTAAAGTGCTTATGCCTCGGATGGGACTTAATCGCTTCAATCACATCGTACGCCGTATCTAGTGGATCAGAAACAGCAGAAGGGCTGTGCATAATCAAAATTGCATCAGCACAATCGTTGTTCATTAAGGCATTTATAGTGTCGACGTAGCGCTTTTTGGTCGCATCACCAGAGAGGTCGATGGGGTTCACTTCTCGCCAGTTTGGCGGCAGAACGGCTCTCAATTGCTCGGTTGAAGCTTCATCAAGCGTCGCTAAATTACCGCCACGTTCGAAAAGCGTATCCACGGCCATCACTGCAGGCCCACCGCCATTGGTAATGACCGCTAATCGTTCTCCACGCAGGGGCACTGAGTGAGTTAGAGTTTCTACCGCTGCAAATAACTCATGAGTATTGCTAACCCTCAACATACCTGTTCTGCGGATCGCAGAATCATAAATGATGTCTAAAGTGTCACCATCTTGCTGCTCGAGCGTGTTCATCTCTTTTGAGCGTCCTGCTTTTAAAACAAGAATACGTCGATTTCGGGACGCCGCTCTGGCCGCTGATAAAAAGCGGCGAGCATCACTGATCGAGTCAACGTAGAGCAAGATGGCCTCGGTATGTCCGTCCATACTCAAATGATCAAGCAGATCTGCAAAGTCTATGTCTTGACCCCGCCCAATGGAAATAAACGAAGAAAAGCCGATATTCTTATCGTTCGCCCAATCTAACACGGTAGTACAAACAGCAGCGGACTGAGAGATAAATGCAATCTTACCGGGTTTGGCGGCAACAGGAGAAAATGTACAGTTGAAGTTGTGCCAAGGGAGAATGATTCCCAGGCTGTTCGGACCTAATACCCGAATATTCAATGAAGAAACATCAATGATTTTAGCGTCGTCGGAGATCACGATTGCAAACTGAGTTCCACGCTCGTCTAACTCCTGTAAAAGACTTTCGTTGCGTGAAGCATTAGTGCAAAGGATCGCGATATCAGGGGTTAAGGGTAGGGAAGCGATGTCTGGGTAAGCAATAACGCCCAAGACACTTTTGTGTTTTGGCGTCACGGGCATAATCGCGCCACCGAAGCCACTTTGGAGGAGGTTGCGCATGACCACGTGCCCAGCGCGTAACTCTCTCGGTGATGCGCCAACTACCGCGACTGAGTCAGGTTTAAAAAGCTTATGTAGTTTATTCATGCAGATTCCTTGCCTTTAACACGATATTACGTGGAGCTTTACTGTATGGATATCAACAATCATAAACGAATACGTCATAGAGAAAACATACGAACAATAAACATCGAAGAAAATCTATACGAAGCTTGAAGAGTTTGTGTCACTCATCACATCAAAAAGGCAGTTTATTGTATTTGATGCTTGATAATCGAGCCTCCTATCGGCATGATTTATAGTAATATTTGTTCAGAGCGTTTGTTATTCATGAAAAAGACCGCAATCATCGGCTTAACCCTTCTTCTTTCCGCTTGTGCATCTGAAACCTACACTACGGATGTTACCTCAGAGAGTTTTCGCGAGGACTATTCTTCAGATGTCATATCAAAACCAATTATGGCGTCTGAAAATGCAGTCGTTGAGAAAGATGTAACACCAACAGTAGTTAAAATGACCCCTCAAGTTGCACAGAAAAAGGTAGTCAAACTGACGCCAAATGAGCAGGTAAAACCAGTTAAGATCTTACCGCCAAGCGCTGAGAAGTCATCGACTCAGCGTTTCGGATACACAATTCAAGTAGCCGCTGTTGGCAGCGAAGAAAAAGTTGCTCAATTTGCCAATAAATTACCGCAAAGTGATCAACCGATATGGGAAAACCACAAAGTGGTTAATGGTACCAAGTGGTATTCCATTTTGTACGGTGATTACGCAACGAGTGCAGAAGCGCAGCAGGCGATTTCATCTCTTCCGGCTCAATTTCGCCAGTTAAAGCCATTTGTTAAAAGCATTGACACGATTAAAAACTCGGCTTATCCGACGCTTAATAAGCTCAATTGATCAAGTTAAGTAGGGGGCATACCGCTCCCTTTTTATTTTGTTTAAATCGTACCCGAACGAAACGCCTCACAGTAAAATAACTGTACGTTACTCCTCAAAGGGTTATCATAAAAGCAAGTATCTTTTGTAGGTCACGGAAAGATTGATTCATGATTAAAAATATTCTTCTATTATGCGGTGGTGGCTCTTCAGAGCACGAGATTTCCTTGCTGTCAGCTAATTTTGTTGAACAGCAACTGAATCTTATTGAGAACATCAAGGTTACGCGCGTAGAAATCAAAAACGAAGGCTGGATGACCGATCAAGGCGAATTGGTTTACTTGGATCTCAATAACAAATGCTTATGTTCTAATGATTCTAATCAGGCAATTGACTTCATCGTACCGTGCATTCATGGTTTTCCTGGCGAAACTGGTGATATTCAATCCCTGTTTGAACTTTCAGGCATTCCTTATCTCGGCTGCGGACCAGAAGCGAGCAGCAACAGTTTCAACAAAATCACATCAAAGCTTTGGTACGATGCGTTAGGTATACCGAACACACCATACCTATTTTTAACTAAGAATAATGAGCAGGCTCACATTCAAGCGCAGCAAGCATTTGATAAGTGGGGGAAAGTGTTTGTCAAAGCCGCAAGGCAAGGTTCTTCAGTAGGTTGTTACAGTGTCACAGATAGAGAGGCTCTTGCAGATTCGGTTAACGCCGCTTTTGGTTTCTCTGACCAAGTTCTAGTAGAAAAATCGGTTAAGCCTAGAGAGTTGGAAGTCGCCGCTTATGAAATGAATGGTGAACTCTATGTCACCAAGCCAGGCGAGGTGATCGCACCTGATGGCACGTTTTATTCCTACGATGAAAAATACAGCAGTGCCAGTCATTCGTTAACGGAAATTGAAGCAAAGAACCTCACACCAGAACAGATTGAGACAATCCAGCAAGAATCTGAGACCGTATTTAAACAGATGAACCTTCGTCATTTGTCTCGTATCGATTTCTTTCTAACCGAAGATGGTGAGATTTACCTAAACGAAGTGAATACGTTCCCTGGCATGACGCCAATATCTATGTTCCCGAAAATGCTTCAAAACAATGGTCATAAATTCCACGAGTTTCTTGAAGATTGCATCAATAGTGCAATGTAACTAACGCTACTTAACAAGAGTTTATGTTAGAAGTAGTTTTCCAGAGCATCGAGTTAAACATTAAACGTTGCTCACTAAGAACGATGATTTTAGAAACAGATGGGTCATTGGTATGGCAGTTACGACGTATAGAGGCTTTAACATAAAATCTAGCTTGGATCGGAAACTTTGGAAGGTAAAGATCAAAAGCCACGTTTTACAAGGCAGTCTAACCGCAGTTAAAAAGAGTATTGATTGGTGGTGTGATACTGCATCGATTATCGATCCGAAAGAGTTTTCTGCTCTTGCAGCGGAGAGACAAAGCACGACAGGATCACGATCAGATACGTTTAACGGCTATACTTTAAGAAATGACTCAGGTGAACCAAACGCATGGTACTGCATGTTTAATGGTAAACTGATTAAAGGTGGCAAAGTGGCGATTCAGCGTCACATCGAAGCTTATTTAGTCGCGAAACAAAAAGCGTTGCAAACTCAACAAAAGAAATAACAGTATGTCCTTAGTATATTCAACGGAAACCGGCCGAATTAAACCGGAAGAAGAGAAAATTGCTCGTCCTATAGGTGACGGTATCGTGCGTATTCAACGTCAAACTAAAGGCCGTAAAGGTAAAGGTGTTTGTATCGTCACTGGATTAGATCTCGATGACGCACCACTAAAATTGCTCGCCGCAGAACTCAAGAAAGTTTGTGGTTGTGGTGGTTCTGTCAAAGACGGCAACATTGAAATTCAAGGTGATGCCCGGGATAAGATCAAAGCGCACCTAGAAAAGAAAGGCATGACCGTGAAGCTAGCTGGTGGCTAAGAATGCAGATTGAATAAAAGCGTCGATACAGACGCTTTTTTTACATCTGTTTTCCGATGTATAGAAATCAGCACTCTTTAACGGCTAATTGAAGACAGAGTGATCGCAGGCTGAGGGTTCGATATTAGCCATTCTATGGTAGATAGGCGTTAAGTTTAATTACAAGCTTAAGTCTTGCGTTCCAGTGATAGTAAGTTTACTAATGCTTCTATTAAAACAAGTAGACTATCAATTTGTTGGATATTTGTTCTCAATTGTGCAGCTAAACGTAATAGGTATATATTAGTTTGTGTGGTTGATAGATTTATTACAATATGTGTTTATTATTTTCCAGTATTCCGAACGCTAGCTTTAAAATAAAAAAGCCACCTAAATGGTGGCTTAATATCAGAGTAATTCAGTAAATTAAAAATGGTAATCAACTGTTAGGAATACTTGTTGAGAGTTATCCACTTTTGTGTTTTTTTCGTCGTAGTCTTGCTCTAGGTAGCGATAAGTTAAATCTGTTGACCAGTTTTCATTGATTTTATAAGTAGCACCTACTTGTCCACCATAAACAAAATCTGTTGAGCTATGGTCGTTAATATCGTTCTTCGCTACGCCTGCTGACGCACCCACAAAAACACTGATGTCTTTGTATACTGGAACCATGTAGTCATAAGAAGCTAGAAAAGAGTGCTGTTCAGATTTATCCATGTAGCCATAAGTCCCCATCACACGATGATGGTCATTGATGATTGCACCACCACGAAGTTGAGTCGTTACGTCTTCACCATTTTGGTCATGAGATAGGTGATCATTTTGGTAACCCACCCCCACACCTGCGAACCAGTCGGTGTCAGCGGCGAATACAGGTGATGCGGCCATTGTTGCAAGAATGATAGCTGAAGCTGCTGCGAATTTTTTCATATTATGTCTCCAAAAAGAATATTTTGTCCCGCTAACGGGAGGCTATTTTTGCTGTCTGAGGTCATAATATTTAAATATGTGACTAATGAACAATCGCATATGTATGATCCAATCCTCTCTGGTAATTGGAAGTAAATAACCTGATTTGCTCATTACATTTAAACCCCTATAAATCATTGACTTATGAAATTCACACTGGTCTTAATTTGACGAAATAGACAAAATCTATAGTAAAATATCGTTGATGATTTTTTAAAGTTTTCATTTTTAGTGTGTAAAATACTATTTTAACAATTTATTTTTCTTAAAAGGATACTAGATTGATGCAGGTTTAGCGTTCAATGTTCTCCTGTTTAACTTGTTTTCTAAAGAGATGTGTGAATATATGAGCTTGAGAGGTTTAAGCGGGTTTTTATTGACAATACAGCGAGTGTGAGTGAACAGTGAGGGTGTTTTATGTTTGCTGATGAAAGCTAGAGAAATATTGGCTATAGAAAGGACCGTTGTAATAAATAAAAGCCTCATTAAACATTGCATTTAACGAGGCAGATATTTCGGATGTTTACGCTTTGCTAGGCATTCTGAATAAGTCGCTGAATACTTTGGCGATCATCAGAGTGAGCAAGATATTTGTCAGCATAAGAAGCGGTGTTTCTATTCTATATACCGGCGTTAGGTTTAAAGCTCCAGACGTAAGTACGACTAACAGGTTAATACCCAGAACTCGATGTATCATCAGTTTTGGCGTTGAAAAGATGTTCCAGATAACGATGACGTTAATGAAATAGAATAATGCCAGTTGCCACAACTCGGTCAATAACGGCATTAAAAATACGTATTGAAGTAAAATGACCGTTCCGGTCCCAATTACGCCCAAAAAACCGTCTTTGAGAACGCTAGGTGGCATTGTGGGTAAAACACACGAGAATACCCCAGCTAGCAACGGGAATATAAAGCCTCCAGGTATCGGTAGATATATCCAAATTAATGTAGATGTGACAAACATGGTCACACCTTGGAGAACTTTACGACCATCTTCATTAAGGTGCTGGAGAAAACTGCGTTTTTCTTTCTCCCAAGATGTCTGAACGTGTTGAATCTCAAGATCGTTCTGGTTATCAACTAGTGAGTATTGTGGCTTGTTTGCATCAAAGTTCTTTAGTCGTTCTATCAGCTTTTCGTCGTCGAGGTTATGTTTTGTATTGGACTCGGAACATTCAACCAAGGTTGCTTGAATATGAGCGAGTTCATCTACTCGATTGCGCCAAACTTTCCTATGTTGTTTTAAACGATAACTGCCTGTAAGTGGTAGATTTAAGAGTTGGTACAGCTTTTCAATGTTTGCTGTATTCGACTCCAAAGATTCAGTGCAGACTGAGCCTGGATTTGTGACCGATTCGAGTAATGTAGAGCGAACGGCCTCAAAACATTTGAGGAAGTGTTGTTCAGTGTTAACTGGCCATACGAGTCGATAAACCACAGAAAAAGTGATCACGCCTAATATGGTTTCTTGTACCCGTAACAACGCAAAGTGGAATGTTGCTTGGTTATCAAATCCACCCATACAAGCGATGATGGAGCACACAGAAAAACCCATCGTAAATACATAGCCATATTTGGCATCACTTGACATGAAAATACATACCCCAAGAAATAGGGTAAAAAAGGTTAAGAACAAAAACTGATCTTGAGAGAACATAGCAATGAGAAAAAAAGCGTATCCGATACCTACGACAGTCCCAAGTAATCGGTTGTAGCCTTTGTTCAGTGAATGCGCGAAGCTCTCGTTTAATGCCATGACGGCAACCGCAATCGCCGCCCAGTATGGTTTTTCCCATTGAAACCACAGGGCGAGGCAAATGGCGATAACAATAGAGAGTGCTGCTTTTATCGCTTCTTTCGTCGAGGCATTAAACATAGCAATCTACCTAATTAGTTTTTGATGATTTTAACGGAAGCCGTCATACCCACGCGTAACTGTAGATTTTCGGGGATTTTGTCTAGAGTCACTTTAATCGGAATGCGCTGAGCTAAACGTATCCATTGAAAATTAGGGTTTACGTTAGGCAGTAGATCGTTACCTGTACTGCCATCTTGCTTAGCGATGCCGTATCCAATACTCTTGATTTTACCCTTTAATACCACGTCATCGTGCATGAGCAAGGTGACGTACGCTTTGTCTTGTGGGTCGACACCAACTAAATCTGTCTCTTTGAAGTAACCCTCTATCCAAAAGCTATTTTCATCAATCAAAGCCACCACTGGTGAGTTAGCTACTACTTGTGAACCAACGCGCAGGTTTAGATTGGTAATATAGCCATCGGTAGGTGCATAAACTTTGGTAAAATCGAGATTTAGATGCGCTTCTTCTACCGTGGCTTTTGCTAGCTCCACATTCGCCATCGCCGTTTCGACCGCATTACTTAAATTATTCAGAGTCAGCACTGGCACTGCGCCGGGAGTACGCTTTTGTAGTTTTAAGGCACGCTGCTCTTCATTTTTCGCTTTAGATAACAGTGCGACTGCTTGTTTCTGACTTGCTAACGCTTTGTTGTAGGTCGCTTGATAAATACTCGGATCAATCTCAAACAATAGATCGCCTTTTTTAACCTTTGAGTTGTCAGTCACGTAAATATCGGTGACTTGTCCGGTTACGCGAGGCGTTATTGAGACAATATAAGCGCTAACTTGGCCATCTCGGGTCCAAGGGTTATTTTCGTATGTTTGGTAGTAGCTGTAAAACACAGTACCAGCGGTACAAAGTAATAGTAGAGTGATGAAATAACGTTTAATCACGGGGATCGCCTTAAAATATGGTGATGAACTGACCAACGAGGCCTGTAAAAATAACTATCAGACTTATCTCGGCTAACGCTGGGAAGGCAATGTACTTATGAAGCCCCAGTTTGGTTGCTATCGATCCCACTAACAGCGTTAGTATGTAAGCCAATGCGATAACCAGTAGTAGCGGAGGGAAATAGACCTCTCCCCAGACAAGTTCATGTGGCATTATGCTCATTGCGTTTATCTCTGTTTTCTTGATGAATGAAAAGATAAGGCAATCAGAATAGAAGAGGTAATCGCTTTTGTATGACAGTATCCATCAAAAGCTAAAATTGGGCAGGATCCCAGAGAGTACCTATCTTTTTGTTCTGCATTTTATAACCTCTATGTGATGTGTAGAAAAGGCGGACTAAGCCCAATAGCGATCATGAGTAAACGAGATAGTGAGCCAAAGATGGTTACTCAGTGGCTTTAGGCACGACTCGACATCAACACGGATTTTGTCCAGTTCCTGTATCTCAAACATTCGAGAAGGGGTGGTATCGATAAAGGTTATATCGACGAAGAGCTGTCGACCGGTTTTTGTGATACGCGCGACATGATCGTCAAATGAATAGCGTGACGAAAGTGGGCGCAATATGTCCTCGATTTCCTGTTGAACCGACTCATCGGGTGCCATGACAAGTAGTTCTTTGATGCTCTTAACCAATCTTGTGATAGGAACCTTAATAAAATAGAGCGTTGCAAGAATCACGGATATTGGGTCGACGTAAGAAGCAAGGTGCTTCAGAGAATCAGTTGTTGTCATCAGGTGGCTAATGACAAAAGAAACGACCACCAGAAGACTGAATATCGCATCGACTAACCATTGTTCACACTCGGCTTGTATGAGGTCGTTCTGCTCCTGACTGCAGTACTTTAAGTAGCCCCAACTGCTTAAACAAATCAATGCGGTGATGAGACCATAAGCAATGCCCGAGAAGCTTTCATTATTTTCTGCGCCTCCGTTATGCAAAACCAATACGGCGCTCACAAACCCATAGAGGCAGATGGAAATAATGACGAACGATTTAACCAGGTTCACTAACGGTTCAACAGCGGTTCTGCCCATATGAAAACTGCTCTGATGGAATTGGCTTGAGTCAAAGCTATTGTCTTTACTTATCATAACCAGTGCGTACATCGTCATCATCGAGAGCAATATCGACACGCCAGAATATATCGCATCGAAAAGAATGATCCCCGATTGTATGAGGAGTCCCCATACCACTCCTGTCGTCGTATAGAGACAACCCATCGTGATGGAAAATTGGATAAGTTTTTTGTCTTTTGTACTGTTACTACTCATTATTAGAATCTTGTGTTTCTTTTTCTATGATCAACCAAACCGGAACTGCACACATCAGAAGTAGTAAGCTCCACATCCCCGCAGTAGGACCACTTCCGTAAATAGTCGCAACAGAAAATACGAATGCGATGGCGCCAATCGGAATATAAGCGTTTATATTTAGCACACGAGAAAGCTTATCTTTTTTGACAAATAAAATACCTTCCACCACGCAACAGAATACATAAGGGATCATGGCCGCATCAGTCGATAAGTCGACAATGAGATTGTAAAACGTGGCCATTGCTTGTCCGCCTGAAACGTCGACGATTAACAGTAAGCTCGATAGGGTAGCCGAGATTAAAATGCCGTACTTAGGAGAACCAGCGCGGTTAACTTTGGCAAACACCTTGGGCATTGCGCCGTCTCGTGCTGCCGCCATAGGAACCTGACCCATGAGTAACGTCCAGCCATTGATGGCACCTAAGGACGAAATAACTGCGGCAATCGATATAATGGTAGCCGCCGTTGGTCCCCACATGACGTGAGCAGCATCGGCAAACGGCGCAGTGGAATGAATCAGAAACTCTCTTGGCAGTACCCCCAGTACTACGGTTGTCCCCAAAATATAAATTAGAGAAGACACCAAGGTACCGACAATGGTGGCGCGTGGAATGGTTTTATCGGCATTTTCTACATCGCCAGCAGGCACGGTCGCTGATTCAATACCCAAGAAAGCAAACATCGTTAACGGAGCGGTTGCCGCTAGAGCGCTAAAGAACGGCTTGTCACTTGGGTTTAATACGGCAAAGTGACTCCAGTCCACCCAGAATAACCCAAAGATACTAATACCAATAAACGGGATCAGCTTGGTGTACACGGTGACAGCCTGAAACATACCGGCTTCTTTGACACCCTTGATATTAATCGCAGCAATTAACCATATAGATCCGAGACCAATAAGAACGTTAACGCCTCTCAACTCATGAAGGAAAGGGAAAAGATTATTGAGATACCCAACCAGACCAGCAGCCATGGCGGGTAAAGAGGCCCAAATGGAAATCCAGTAACCCCAGGCCACTAAAAAGCCAGTAAATCGGCCAAAACCTAGTCGTGTGTAGGCATAGGGTCCACCTGTTGATGGGGAAATTCGTGCTAGTCGGGCAAATACAATGCCAAGACAAACCGCAGCCATTGCCATTAGGCCCCAACCAATAATCGCAACCGATCCGTAAGGGGCGAGTGCGGCAGGAGCTATGAAGAAACCGGAGCCAATCATATTACCAATGATCAAAGCCGTACAGGTCCAAAACCCTAAAGACTTTGTTTTGGCGGGTGTGTTATCAGTCATCATAAACCTTCATTGGTGTGTCAATTCAACAAATATTGGAGGGGAGTAAACAAGCCCACCGGAAGTTATCTCCAACAGTGGGCTTATTGTTCAGAGTCAGTTACTTCAATGAGTAAGATTGAATTACGTCCTGACTTTGCTGTTGACCAAAGTAACGTTGGAACAGTTCAGAGAACTCGTTAGTTTGGTATGCAGCACTTAATGCCTTATCCACGCTTAGTCTAAAATCATCGTTGTTACGTGGAACCGCTAGTGATTGAAGTGCTGTCTCATAGACACGGCCTGAAAGTTCTAGGTTGTCAAAACCGCCTTTCGCCATTTCACTGCTTAAAGAGTCTACTTCAGCGAAGTAAGCGTCTGCTTTACCGGAGTTAACCATGTCGAGTCCTTGCTCGTGAGTATCAACAGCGACAACCTTAGCAATAACACCAAGGCGTTTAACTTGCTCTTTAACCCAGGCTTCTGTCACAGTTTGCTTGTGGACGACGTAAGTGTGATTCGCAAGGCCACGGTTGACAGTGGCACGCCATTTAGGACCTTCGTGTGCAGGTTTACCTTCGAGTACACGTTTTAAGTCTTGCTGTGCATCTTGATTCAACACTGCGCTAACGCCACCTTGGAAGATGGGAAGCGAGAAGCTCGCCTGCTGACGACGCTCTGCCGTTGGTGTGATCGCGCTACATAAGATGTCGATTTCGCTGTTAGAAAGCTTTTGTAATCCAGAGTCTAGAGTAACAGGGACAAACTGAATATTATTGCTCTCTACGTCCATCGAATTGGCAACCGCTTTACAAAGATCAATCGCGTAGCCCTCTGGTTGGCCGGTTACCTGGCTTAAAGATGAGAACGGTGCTTCATCAGCAAGGTAGCCAAACGTTAGGCTGTTTTCGTTGGCAAAGGCAACGTTCATTGTCACAGGAAGTAGTACGGATAGTGCTAATGCACTCTGTACCAATGATTTTTTATTTAACATATCTATGTTCCTAATTCTTTAATCAATATGAGTGGTGTGTTGCCACTGATTAGTTATTTGATTCGGCTGATGCTTGAGTTGTGTCTTTTTTATCAAAACGGTAAGCAATGAAGCCGTAAAGAAGATAAGAAAGCATCATCACGACCATGCCGCCAAATACCGCTTCCATTCCTGAAGCGTAAAGTGCGTAAGCGCTGTAAAGAATCGCAACCAGCATGCAAATGATGTTCAGCGTAAATGCTTTACCCGTTACGTTTGCTTTCTTCATGACAATAACCAGTGCAGAGATTGCGGTGATGTAAGGAACAATGTTTGTTACGGCTGCAAGGTCAACCAATTTACCAAACTGCGCCGCGGCGTCAGGAGACATAGTGGTTACTGCGAACAGTGTTTGAATCACACCAGCAATCACCATACCAATTACAGGCGCGCCAGCTTTGTTTAGTTTTGCAAACACTTTAGGGAACATACGGAAATCAGCCGTAAATTTCGCTGTTTCTGCCAGCGTGAACTGCCAGCCTAGCAGAGAGCCTACACAAGCAATTACCGCTAGAGCCATGATGATATTACCCACGAATGGGTTAAACATTTGAGCGTAAACGTAAGCAAAAGGCGCACTAGAGTTAGCTAACTCAGCATTAGGAACAATACCTTGAATGACGGCAGTAGATAGAACATAGATAACTGCAGCGCCCAGCGTACCTAACAGACACGCAAGTGGTACATTTTTCTTAGGGTTTTCGACTGCGTCGGAGTTTTGCGCAGCAGACTCCATACCGAGGAATGCCCATAGTGTTAGTGGAATACTTTGCGCGATTGCATCTGACATTTTCAGGTTTTGTGGGTTCCACGCTTGAGCAAAAGTATCTGCCGAGAACCAGAACCAACCGATAATACCCAAACCAGCAACAGGGATGATTACGCCCCAAACTGTAATTGCACCAATTTTACCGGTTAAACGTGCCCCGCCAAAGTTAGCAACAATGGTCAGCCAAATTAAACCTACTACGCCGACAAACAGTGGCGTTGCTCCGGTACCCAGCCAGGGGAAAAATGGTGTCAAGTATCCCACCGCTGAGATAGCAATCGCAACGTTACCAATTGCTAGAGAAAGGTAATAAAGAAATGACGCCATGAAAAAGCTGGATTTCCCATGCGCTTCCTCAGAATAGGCAGACATGCCACCTGAGCGGTTACAAAATACGCCGAGTTGCGCAAATGAGTAAGCGATTGCCATGGAGCCAATTGCGGTAACAATCCACGAAAGGAGTGAAATTGCTCCTATTTGTGCCATAGATGATGGAAGCATGATAATGCCAGAGCCCATCATATTTACCGCAACTAACGTCGTTAGCCCGGTAAGCGTCATCTTTTTGTTATTAGAATCGGCCATTTTAAACTCCTAGAGTTAAGTTTTAATTTTGAAAGATTTATTTTCTGTGTGTAAATAGAAATTCGCGTATTTTTATTTACACGTATTTATATTTTTAACTCACAAAAAATGGAAAATGGTTATAGATTAAAAATGATTAAATCAATACAAATTAAAATTGCGACTAGTTTTATTGATTACTGATATTAAAAATTAAACAGTATGAAAACTACGAAGTTGATTTAAATCGAGTAGGGATATTAGTAGTAATTAGACGGCTGTCATAATCGCATTTGGATGATTGCGTCCGTCAAAACCTGAAGCTTAGTCGGTTTTGGAAGGGATGCTTGGTCATGGGTTGAGTTTTATTGTCTTAATATCAATGATTTAATTTTGTTCGGAGTGAGGGGGTACTAATTTGGATGCTTAGGAATTAATGAGAGGATAAACAAAAGTTCAATTATCTAATGAGTGTTTTTATTTATTGATTATTTGAATGATCTGATCCGTCATAAGCGATTTAAATATCCTTGCGTTAGCGAACATAATGGCGTCCTGATGTGAAACAACAATCTTAAATTAATCCTTATTAAGGAGGATCTGTGAATAAGAATTCCCACAACCTACCAGAGCGTTTGGCAAATCAGTTTCCTGTATTGTTAGTCGCTGATTTAAGTGACAACAATGCAAATGCAAAAAGTGTCGAATCAATTACTAATTATCTAAAACAAGATAATATTAATATAGAAGTGTGCAAAACATTAGATGATTTTGCAACTTATGCTTCTTCAAGTCCTGCATACAGCGCGGTGATTATTAGTTGGCACCTATGTCAGTCAGATCAAGAACTAGCATTACAAGTCATTGAAAATATCCGTTTGCGTTGCTCGGGGATTCCCATTTTGCTTGGAATGTCTAAACACCATTCATCTTCGATCCCACTTAGATTTGTTGAAGCTATGGATGGTGTTATCTACGTCCCTGAAGATAGCCCTAAGTTTATAGCAGGCCGAATTAAGGCGGCCGCTAAGCGTTATCTCGACACTATCCTACCGCCTTTTTTTGGTGCCATGGTGAATTTTGACGATTCGCATGAATACTCTTGGCATACCCCTGGGCACACAGGTGGCACGGCTTTCATGAAAACGCCTGTCGGTAAAGCCTTTGTTGATTTCTATGGTGAGCAAATGCTGCGTTCAGACCTCTCTATATCGGTCGGCGAGCTTGGTTCCCTTAATGATCATAACGGTCCTGTTGGAGAAGCGGAGAAAAATGCGGCTCGAGTATTTGGCGCAGACCACACATACTTTTCTGTGGGTGGGAGTTCATCAAGTAATGAAATTATCCTACATTCCGCCGTCACAGATGGCGATACGGTTTTGGTTGACCGAAACTGCCATAAGTCATTGAACTATGCATTAAATATGTCCGGGGCAATGCCAATTTATATGGTGCCTAAGCGTAATGCTCGTGGTGTGATTGGCCCGGTACCTTCCAATCAAATGACACAAGATGCTATCAAACAGAAAATGGATGAAAGCCCAATTGTCACAGACAAAGAGACACTGCCAGTACTTGCTGCATTAACCAACTCGACCTATGACGGTTTGTGCTACAACGTTGAAACCACAACGCGTCTATTAAGTGAGTCAGTACCTCGTATCCACTACGATGAGGCGTGGTATGCGTATGCTCGTTTTAATGAGCTTTATGAAGGCCGTTATGGTATGCACCGAGGTGAACGTCATCCCGATGACGCTACGATCTCCGTGACGCATTCAACACACAAGTTACTCGCGGCTCTCTCACAGGCTTCAATGATCCACTTACGTTCAGGCAAGGTTCCTGTAGATCCTGCGCTGTTTAATGAAGCGTTTATGATGCACACGTCGACCTCGCCACAATACAGCATTATCGCGTCGACCGATGTGTCGGCCAAAATGATGGACGATTCCGGTGAATATCTTACAGATGAGTGCATCAGCGAAGCCATCGCGTTTCGTAAAGCCATCGTCAGTATCAAAGATCAAATCCTTGAGCGTGATGAGAGCGACTGGTGGTTTGACATGTGGCAACCCGATGCGGTTGAAGGTGTCCCGTTCGTTCAAGTGGATGATAAGAAGTTAAAAACAGATGCAAGCTGTTGGTATCTAAAGCCGAACGAACAATGGCATGGCTTTGACGACCTAGGCGATGATTACTGCATGCTTGATCCGATTAAAGCCACCGTACTGACTCCTGGCATGAATATTGGCGGTGAACTAGAGGAGACCGGTATCCCGGCGACGTTAGTGTCATCGTTCCTGTCTAGCAGAGGTATTGTGGTTGAGAAAACCGAGCCTTATTCATTCTTAGTTTTATTTTCTATTGGTGCAACCAAAGGAAAGTGGGGCTCGTTGATCTCTGGTTTAGTGGAGTTCAAGCGTCACTACGATGCCAACACACCACTCAGTATCGTATTGCCAAACTTGGTAGAAGAACATCCACAGCGCTATGCGGATATGGGGATTAAAGACCTTGCTCAGCAAATGCATAACGCTATATCGGGCACTGGTATGTTAACGCATATGGACAGTGCATTTACGCAACTTCCAGATGTCGTTAAAAGCCCTCGTGAAACTTACGGACAGTTGGTTAAAGGGAATGTAGAGCGCGTGCCTGTAGAAGAAATGGTTGGTCGTGTCGTGGCCGTGCAGGTTGTTCCTTACCCGCCAGGTATACCGTTGATGATGCCTGGTGAAAAAGTTGAAGCGGGTAATACCGCAGTCATCGATTATTTGCTCGCTCTGCAAGACTTCGACGCCTTATTCCCGGGCTTTGAGCATGATACTCACGGCGTTGAAATTGAAACTAACGAGCAGGGTGAGGCTTATTACAGCCTGTACTGTTTGAAATAAGAGTTCGATGGTGGGGCTTTCGGCCTCACCGTACTTAAACGATATAAATTTTTAATTCGCTCCGTAATCTAGGAGCGCATAGAGGAAAAAACATGATTTCTACAGGTTATAAACCAGTCAAAAGTAAAGTGCTAGTTATTGATGATAGTGCTTTCAACACAAGTATGTTTCGTAACGTTTCTGCACTGATTGAAGAGCTAAACATGCGCGATGTGATCGTTACACATGCCACGTCTTTTGATGATGGTATCGCTACGGCTTCTTCAGATGCTTCTATTCACGGTGTCTTTTTGAACTGGGAACTGCAAAATGGCGCTGATGACCACGCTGCGGCGAAGCTCATTCTAGATGAACTGTCTAATCGTCATGTCAATATTCCCGTGTTCCTGATGGCAACGCACAGCGATAAAGTGAAAACGATCAACGAAGATGTGATGAAGAAAACCACAGAGTTCGTTTGGATGTTACAAGACACTGCTGATTTCATCGCTGGCCGCATGATTGCAGCGGTAACACGTTACCGTGATCAGCTACTTCCTCCATTTGCAGCTGCATTGGCGAAGTACTCACAGCGTAAAGAGCACTCTTGGTCTGCACCCGGTCACCAAGGTGGTATCGCCTTCACTAAGCTACCGGTTGGTCGTGCGTTCTTTGATTTTTATGGTGAAAACCTGTTCCGTACCGATATGGGGATCGAGCGTGGTGAGTTGGGTTCACTGCTTGATCACTCTGGTCCTATCGCGGAGAGCGAAAAATACGCAGCGAAAGTCTTTGGCGCTGATCGGTCTTACAACGTGGTAGGTGGTACATCTGAATCAAACCGTACCATTATGCAAGCGTGTATGGTTGAAGATGAAGTTGCGATCTGTGACCGAAACTGTCATAAATCGGTTGAACAAGGACTTATGCTAACAGGTGCTCGCCCAGTATACCTAGTTCCGACCCGTAACCAGTACGGCATTATCGGCCCAGTACCGGCCAGCGATATGTCGGCAGACAGTATTCAACATAAAGTCAATACAAGCCCATTAACCAAAGACTTAGATAACAAAGACGCGGTTTATTCTGTATTAACGAGCTGTACTTACGACGGCCTGTGCTATAACGCAGAAAAAGCAGAGCACCTACTTGGTCAAAGCTCGCCACGTGTACACATGGATGAGGCATGGTACGGCTATGCGCGTTTCAACCCGATTTACGATAAGCACTTTGCGATGCGTGACGATGCAAAAAGTGATGAAAATGCGCCAACCGTATTTGCGACCCACTCAACGCACAAGTTGTTAGCGGCGCTATCGCAAGCATCATACATCCACATGCGTGAAGGTCGTGATTCTATCCCACACGATCGTTTCAACCAGTCATACATGATGCATGCGACGACGTCTCCTCTGTACTCGATTGTTGCGTCAAATGACATTGCCTCAGCAATGATGGACGGCAATGGTGGTAAGTTACTGACCAATGAAGCGATTGAAGAAGCGATTGGTTTCCGTCAAGCGATTGGTCGTGTGCATAAGAAGCATACTGCTGAAGGCGACTGGTTCTTTAAACCATGGAACGCCGAGGTAGTGACTGATCCTGCGACCGGTGAAACCTTCAACTTTGAAGAAGCGCCGCTCGAACTCTTGTCAACAGAGCAGGGTTGCTGGCGTTTAAACCCTGAAGACAAGTGGCACGGCTTTACAGAGTTAGAAGATAACTGGGTGATGCTTGATCCGGTTAAAGTCAGCCTACTGACTCCAGGGATGGATGAAGATGGAAACTTGCAAGAGTCAGGGGTTCCTGCGGAACTGTTTACTGCTTATGCAGGTCAGTTTGGCATTGTTCCAACACGTACCACAGACTTCCAGGTGATGTTCCTGTTCAGTATTGGTGTCACGCGTGGTAAATGGGCGACATTGGTGAACACTATGCTGGATTTCAAACGCATGTACGATGAGAACACGCCGTTAGAGCAAGCCATTCCAAAATTGGTGAAAGCAAACCCAGAGCGATACGCAGGTCTCGGCTTGAAAGACTTGGGTGACCAAATGTTTGATTTTATCAAGAATGAAGATCCAGGTACTTCACTAAACCGTGCGTACTCATCACTCCCTGAGCCAGTATTCACGCCTCGCGAGACGTTCCAGCGTCTTGTAAAAGATGAGGTAGAGCTTGTACCAGCGGATCAACTACATGGCCGTATTGCTGCGAATGCGGTAATGCCATACCCACCGGGCATTCCAATGATGATGTCAGGTGAGAAATTTGTTGTGCAAAACAGTCCTCAGATTGACTACCTAGTTAAACTGGGCGAGTGGGACAGTCGATTCCCTGGTTTTGAGCATGAAGTAGAAGGGGCTGAAATAGAAAATGGCACATACTGTGTGCTGTGTTTGAAATAGCCCATTATAATCCTTTTACAACGCCCCAATCGCTGAAAGCCAGCTTTTGGGGCGTTTTTCTTTCATTTTTAGTTGGTTATAACACTTAGCTCAATTCGGACATGAACTAACGTAAGTTGCCCAAATTCGAACACGGTCTTTAAAGAGAGTTTGATCCTACATATGCGATTAACAGTTACTCTGAAATTATAATTAATATAGGCCTAACTAGATTTACGTAGGTCAAAAAGTAATTATGAGCGGTATTATTTCAATTCAAAGTCATGTTGTTTATGGGCATGCAGGTAACAGTTCTGCTGTATTTCCAATCCAACGTATGGGGTTAGAGGTATGGCCCATTAATACAGTGCAATTTTCTAATCACACTCAATACGAACAGGGATGGACTGGACAAAAGTTAAGCTCAGATGATATTCGCACGCTTATTAAAGGTATAGATAACATTGGAAAGTTAGAAGAGTGTAATGCGGTTCTTTCTGGTTATCAAAGCAGTGCTAATCAGTGCAAAGCCGTCGTGGATGCAGTGACGTTGATCAAAGAGCGTAACCACAATGCTATTTATGTTTGTGACCCTGTCATGGGGGACCCAGATAAAGGCTGTATTGTTGAAGCTGGTGTTCAAGAGGAAATCATCCGCTCTTTGGTGCCTGTCGCTGATGTGATTGTTCCAAACCAGTACGAACTCACAGCGATAACCGGCGTGGAAATAAATACACTGTATGATGCGGTGACCGCATGCAAAAAAGCGTTGGAAATGGGGCCAAAAGCCGTTTTAGTTAAGCACCTTCATACACCGGCCTCTGATGAATTCCAAATGATACTTGCGACGCCGAAGGCTTGTTATTTAACGCAAAGGCCGAATATCGAGTTCACGAAGCAACCTGTCGGAGTTGGAGATCTTATCTCAGCCGTTTTCACCGCGTGCTTGATGAAAGGAATGTCCCCAGTAGCCGCATTTCAACATACAAACAACGCAGTTTATGGTGTCTTAGAGGTCACTAAAGATTGCGACACATGGGAACTTCAGACAATCAGTGCTCAATACGAGTTTGTTGAGCCAACGCATGAGTTTAACGTGATCAAAATCGCTTAACATTTTTATACCTAAATATATTTGATAGTAGAGTACTTCCATATATTTAGGTTATGAGCAACACTTGCATCTTTTGCACTAATAAATAAAACTCTTAAATTTTTAATTAAATTGTGAGTTAAGTTTTGGATATGTAGTGCTTTGAGAATTTCATATAGAAATGAAAATATTATAGTTAAGATACTATCTGATATGTAATGCTATTTCTCGAGCAACCATTATATTGGCAGTTCGATTAGTTCAGAGAGTTTCGTAGAATAGAAACATCTGTGAGAATATTTATTACTATCGATTTAGTAGTCCCGAAATCAATTTAAGTAGGTAAATAAATGAATAAGAAATTTTTATCACTAGTCTTGTTAACTGCTTCTGCCGGTGTAATGGCGCAAAATGGTGTATCTCTTGACCAACAGAAAATAGATAGTGATATGCGACAACTGCAACATATATATGAAGAAGGTGCAACCTTTATTATGATAGATAAAGATTCAAGGTATGAAATAGTTGAATTTTTTGGGATTTGGGTTGATAGAAACAACTACGTATCACGTAAGGACTCAAAGGTACTGAACTTAGAAGTGGTAAATAAACAATTCGTTTATTCGCATACTGGAGATACTCTTGACTCATTAGAAGAGGGGATTCTCGAACACTTAGATGTGACGTTGCCTAACTACTTTAGTGTTGACGTTTATAGAAATTATCACGGTAACTCAGGTCAATTTAACTATTTAGCGAGAGTTATAGAATATAAGTAATACATAGGGTGGTGTTGACTCAATTGATGGAAGCTCCTAATAGCCTATACTCTGCTACTTTGAGAGCAGAGTATAGGCTAAAGCAGATGGGTACATCAGAAGTAAAAATCACCAACTGGAATGCACATAATCAAAAGCTCAAAAATAGCGGTTCGCCGACGTATTTCTTCCTTTCATACCTAGTAATGCTCTGACATTAATATCCGCAGTAACTTCACACTCTCTAAATATAGAACGATTGCGTAACTGGCTCCTTTCGCTGAACTTCGTGCGTATCTAGACTATCAAGCGTATAAATTCTTTCCTTACCATTAACGTTACACAGTCCGATAATCTCATCACAGAAAACTCTACGGGCAATTTTAGCCCTTATTTCATTGTTATGTCGCGAGGGAGTTAGGGAATTGATCCTTATGGCTATGTGTATACTAGAATTACAGTGCCATTTTTGTCACTTCTGCAAGGCTATGCAAATACTAAAATGGTTATAGTGAGATCTTAATTTATTATAATCATAGTCAGCAAAGAATAGGTATTGGTGTCGCTTTAACCGATATGTTTTGAAAGGCGAGATTTATTAAATACAACGATAGAATGTGGGATTTATATCTATTTTATAAACACCTTATTATAAAATCCTTTTGTGCTAGGCAAGCTGCTCACTTAAGGTTTATAGCAGGCAATAAAAAAGCCACCTAAATGGTGGCTTAATATCAGAGTAATTCAGTAAATTAAAAATGGTAATCAACTGTTAGGAATACTTGTTGAGAGTTATCCACTTTTGTATTTTTTTCGTCGTAGTCTTGCTCTAGGTAGCGATAAGTTAAATCTGTTGACCAGTTTTCATTGATTTTATAAGTAGCACCTACTTGTCCACCATAAACAAAATCTGTTGAGCTATGGTCGTTAATATCGTTCTTCGCTACGCCGGCTGACGCACCCACAAAAACACTGATGTCTTTGTATACTGGAACCATGTAGTCATAAGAAGCTAGAAAAGAGTGTTGTTCAGATTTATCCATGTAGCCATAAGTCCCCATCACACGATGATGGTTATTGATAATTGCACCACCACGAAGTTGAGTCGTTACGTCTTCACCATTTTGGTCATGAGATAGATGATCATTTTGGTAACCCACACCCACACCTGCGAACCAGTCGGTGTCAGCGGCGAATACAGGTGATGCGGCCATTGTTGCAAGAATGATAGCTGAAGCTGCTGCGAATTTTTTCATATTATGTCTCCAAAAAGAAATACTATTCCCCGTTAATGGGAGAGTGTTTTTGTTGTCTGAAGGCATAATATTTAAATATGGGACTAACGAACAATCGCATATGTATGATCAAATCCTCACCAAGGGTGTAATGGAGAGTTAGATAATGATTTTAAGTGTAGGTTTAATTCCTTAAGTGATTGATTAAAAGATATTTTCATATGAATGGCGTTTGATATGCATGGTCATTTAACTTCTACTAAGGTGATGAAAATCATTTAGTTTGAAGACATCATTAAGTTAGACCAGTGCAATTTTTAATATCACTCAATAGAAATTTTTTGAATCAACAGAGAACCTAACACGGTCAAGGTAGTGTATAACTCATGTGTTTGATGTTTGATGTTTGAGTGTGTAGGTTAACTCTTTGCAATTTTGGTAAAAATGGAATTGTACGAGCCTTTAGCCTTTATTCAGGCTCGCAATTTGATGAGTCACTTATACTGATTTTTAATTTTATTCACATAGCGATTAAGTACAGTGAGAATTGACTTCCTAACGTCCATGACCTGTTTAGAGTGAGGGGACCACAACGCAACACCAAACTTGAGTCCTTCTAATATTTGATCTATTTTGAGTTCTTCTATACGGTCGGTAGCATACTCTGATTCAGAAAGAATTTTAGGTAGTAGAGCCCAGCCAAGATCTTCGCCAACCAACTTAATGGCGAGTGCTAGTTGGTCTATTTCTTCGTGCTCTGAGCTGAATACAATTTTTTCTTTTAAGTTTTCTTCAACAAAAGTCCGTAATATAAACTGACGCTCCCTAGCTAATACTGAATAAGCCTCTTGAGAGCTAACTTTAGATAACCTCCCTCCTTTTTTAACAAAAGGGACAAACTCTACATGTCCTAGGAATGTTGCATCTAAACTATGAATTGCTTGGCTTTCGTGAATATTGACAATACCGAAATGAATGCTTCCACTAACAATACCATCCTTAATTTCATTCTTATTACGAACAATAAAGTTCACTCTCATCAAGGGAAAATCTTGTGCTAGCTCGGCACGGAGATCGGACAACACTTTATGTGGAATAAAACTTGGGTACGCGATAGTGATGTTTTCTAGGCCGCCATACGAAAGGCTAAGTGCTACCTTATCGAGGATCCGAGCTTGCTCAACAGTCTGCTTTGCATAGTGGTATAACAACTGGCCTTCTTCTGTTGGCTTAACAGAACGTCCAACACGTTCAAAAAGCGTCACCGCTAACTGGTCTTCCAAATTTGTAATTACCTGACCGACCGTTGTTCTGTGCTTATTGAGTTTAACTGCTGCTTTACTGAATGAAAGCTCATTGTAAACAGCAATAAAAGCCAATAATTGTTCTAAGCTAAAGTTCATAAAGATAGACACCAGAGAAATGTGAGATTTTCAAGATACCATGGTGCATGGATATTTCCCAGTCAGAAAGGTTGATATTGAGCAGCCTTGGATATTAATTAATTGAGTACATTCAACAATGACGTGAATCTTTGCCAAAAGTATTATCCATTCTCCAGCGTATAAAGATGAAGTGAAGCCATAGAAAACGTAGGAGTCACTGTCACTGCAAGCGAGTCTTTTATTTTGGGCCGACTTGTCCCTATTCGACGAAACATTTTGTAGGAGCGCGTCCTACATAAGCGATTGGTCGAGGGAGCGTTTTTCGATAATGATGACCAAATCCATGCAATTCTTGAAGCGGCGGAAATGAAAATCAAAGAGGGTTTTCAGCCAGAGCGCACCAATCTATTTGGCTTTGGTCACGATAAATAAGTAGGTGGTCCATAGGGTGCAAAACATGCGGCAGATTTAATTGAGACACGCTACGACAAAATAGTGTTTGCAATTGATGAGTCGGCCCCAATTGTGCCGGGCATCTTCCCGTATTCTCTTCCGGTAAACCATATCAGGTTTCTGAAGGGAGTGAACTATACACGCTTGTTTGGGTGAGTGGTGATGTCAAAGTGGATAAAGTTGATACAGAGCAACAGATAATGATTTATCCACATTAATTAACAAATTAGCCTCATATTCACGCTTGAAAACTTTAAATTTTGACTAAGCTTAATCGAGGTGACTATGGGGATACTGTCCTTAAAAGGTTCTGAATCTTTGAGTATGTAAGATTTTATTTGGTGGCGAGTGGAAGTCTATGGATCAAAGCAATTTGGAAATTGAGTTAGCTGAAAGCATTACTTCTGCAATTGTTGGCGACTTGTGGGATAAAGCGAACAAGATATTGGAAACTTACCCAGATTCACCCATTGTGGTGAATGCAAGCAACTTAACCTTTATAGATATATCGGGCGTCGCGTTTTTATCAGATTTACAAACCCGATTTAGAACTCCTGGTGCTGAAATTACAATCATTGGTCTTAAGCCCAGTTTGGCCGAACTTATACCGCCAGCACCAGTAGAGGCCGCGCCTAATAATATGGGCAGAGAAATCAGCTTTTTCGAGCGTGTGGGACACACAACAAAGGAAATGCTTGTTTATGTTGGTTCTGTGGCTCGGTTTATCAAAGAGTGTGTCCTGGTTTTTAAATTAGGAATCAGCCGAAGGAAAAATATTAACTGGGCGACGGTCACGAATATAGCGACAAGGGCAGGGGCGGATGCAGTCCCAATCATTTTGTTAATTGGTTTCCTAATGGGTGTCATTATCGCCTTTGAAATTGGCTTAGTTGCTCAACAATTTGGAGCCGTTCTGTTTGTGGCTGATGGGATAGGTATCTCTATGTTTAGGGAACTCGGCCCACTTATGACAGCTATCGTCTTTGCAGGTCGAACTGGCGCTGCGTTTGCCGCTGAAATAGGCACTCAGAAAGTGAATGAAGAGATAAACGCGTTGCGTACCTTCGGGATCAGTCCCGTCGAGTTTCTGGTTATACCCCGGATTTATGCTTCTGTTCTCGTCCTGCCACTATTGACGGTACTTGCCAATATTATCGGTGTTCTGGGGGGCGCTCTTGTCTTGCTAAAGTTCGACATCAGTTTTGTTCAGTATTATCACCAACTATTAAACTCACTTTCTGTTTGGGATTTGGCTTTCGGTTTGATTAAGGCCACCACTTTTGGGTTCATTATCGCCGTTATAGGCTGTGAAAGAGGGCTGGCCACTGGACAAGGCTCTACTTCAGTAGGCTTAGCGGCAACAAGCGCAGTAGTGAGTAGCATCATTTGGATAGTGGTTATTGATGGTTTTTTTACCGTGTTGCTAACTTAAGGAAGCCTGATGAACTCGAAATTAAATAACCAACAAAAAGGTGATGCGGTAGTAGTGGGGAACTTAAAAATGGGATATGGCGAAAATATCCTGTTAGAGAACGCATCCTTTAGTGTCAACAGAGGTGAAATCCTCGTTATCTTAGGTGGCTCAGGTTGCGGTAAATCCAGCTTGATGAAACACATTATCGGTCTCTATGAGCCCATTTCCGGGGATATCTCAATTAACGGTAGGAGCATTGTTCATGCAGGAGAACCCGAGAAGGCATCAATACAACGCGAGCTAGGGGTCATGTATCAAAGTGGCGCTTTGTTTGGATCGTTAAACATACTGGAAAATGTTCGTTTCCCATTGGATGAGTTTACGAAT
The DNA here is from genome assembly GCF_021728395.1 of Vibrio sp. J1-1. Taxonomy (GTDB): domain Bacteria; phylum Pseudomonadota; class Gammaproteobacteria; order Enterobacterales; family Vibrionaceae; genus Vibrio. The sequence goes on from NZ_JAKKCM010000012.1 coordinate 125,789, forward strand.
CTCGGACTTGAAGAAAAAAATAAAATTTCCCGAACATTATTGGAACTTCTGGAGATGGGGCATTCAGCGGAACTTATGCCGAGCCAGTTATCTGGAGGCATGTTAAAGCGAGCGGGCATTGCCAGAGCTATGGCTATAGGCGCAAATATTTTAATTTTGGATGAACCTTCTGCCGGGTTGGATCCGATCACGGCCGCCAACTTGGACCAAACCATATTAAATTTAAGAGAGAGTCTGGGATACACATTCATCATAGTGACGCATGAGTTACAAAGTATTTTCTCCATAGCCGATAGGGCAATCATGCTAGATCCGGTATCTAAAAGCATTATTGCAGAGGGACGCCCTAAAGATTTACGAGATGAAAGTAGAGACATGAGAGTTCGCCAGTTTTTCAACCGGCAGCCAGATGCACTAAAAGAAGAGAGTGAGCTAAGTAATGGATGATTCAAAAAGCAGTTATAAATTGGGGCTGTTTGTAGTCTCAGCGTTGGTCTCATTATTTGTCGTTCTGTTCATTTTGGGAGGGCGATCGTTGTTTGAACCCAAGATGATCGTTGAGACCTATTTTGATGCGTCAGTGTCCGGTCTTGAGGTTGGCGCTCCTGTTCGCTATCGCGGAATCACTGCAGGTGAAGTGGTTTCAATAGAATTGTCAGATGTCTTTTACGAATCCTCTGTACCAAGAGAAAACAGGAAGTCCTATGTTGTCGTTCGTAGTGAGATTACAGGGTCAAAGAGGACGCTCGAAGAGTGGAACAAAAGTATTGAAATCTCGGTTGACCGAGGACTTAGAGCGACAACACAGTTAGCCGGTATTACAGGGCAACAGTACTTATCCTTTGACTACACAACCGCAGATGAAGGACTTAGCTTCGACTGGATCCCTGAATACCCATATGTGCCATCAACAAAAAGCTCTACAGGCAAAATCGTTTCAGGGATACAGGACTTAATTGACCGTCTGGATGAGGCTGATATCAATACACTCGTAAGTAACATCAATACACTGATTGGCACTCTTAACAGCAAGATAGAGCAGGTCGACGCTGAAAGTCTAAATATGCAATTGATAGAGCTGTTGATTAACACTAATCAGATGGTTAAGAACGTGAATGGTGTCGTCTCGGATCCTGAAGTGAAAGCGATCATCTCTTCGGTTGCACAAATCACTAAAAACCTGAATACGTCACTCAATGATGAAGGCGATATCAATAGGTTAATAAAAGACTTGGATCGAGCGGCTGTGAGGTTAGATGTGATTATGGCGGACAACCAGTCAGATGTTAATTATGTCATTAAAGACTTGAGGGTCACTGTCGAGAACTTAAAAAGCTTTTCTGAGACTCTGAAGAATCAACCATCCAGTATCATATTCAGTTCTGAGCCTGAGAAGTTAAAAATTAATTAAGGCAATGAATATCACTAATCCAATTCAAGTGTGGTCAGATATGAATAAAAATAAATACCTTCTACTGATTTTTAGTCTTCTTGTGTTATTTGGCTGTAGCATGAGTCAGCCTGTAGAAGCCCCAAAGAACTACGCCATTGTAGCTGATTTTACAGCTAAGACTTATTCGAAAAAATACGAAACGTTACTCATCGATGCCGTGCGTATTGATAGCCCTTTTAATGATACTCAAATGGTATTCCGGCTGTCTGACGTTAGTTTCGAAAGCGACTATTACAACCGCTATATCACTGAGCCGAGTGCTATCATTGAAAATCAAATACCAACCGCGCTTACTCGCTCTGGCGTGGTTGGGAATACCGTTCCCTACAGCGCTGGAGTCGCAAGCAATTTTGTCCTCAAAACTGTGGTGACCAAATTATTTGGCGACTTCAGAAAAGAGCAGACACCCACAGCCATCATGGAAATACAATTTATTTTAGTGGACAGTTCTAGTGTTCGGCCAAGCATCATCTTTGATAAGAAAATATTAAGCAAAGTTGAGTTATCAGAAAAAACACCTGAAGCGCTGGCTAAGGGATTGGGCGTCGCGCTGACCGAAATTTTTGAAGAGTTGGCTGAGGAGCTCAGTCAGGGATAAAACAGAGGAATATAAATCTATTTGTAATAGATGGAGTCTTCTGAGTCTGCGTACTGGTGAGAGGTGTTTGTGATTAGAAAAAAGGAAATCTACTCGTATATCATTGCATTTATGGTAATGATCGTCACGTCGATTACCGTCTATTTACTCACCAGCGAGGATGACACGGCATATTCCAGAGTGTTCAGTAGTAACAGCTTTATAGAGAAGGAAATCGTATATAACCAAAAGAACTTTTCAAACGCTCATAAACTTGGATTAGAAATTGATAATGTAAAACGAGAAATCGTCAAAATGTCATCGGATTTGGAGAGGCAGAGTCTAGAATACGCCCAACTTGTGGATGAAATGGAGGTGATAAAAAGCAACCTAGATTGGCTGAGTAAAACGACGGCATTCAGTTCGTATACGAGGGAAATGTTGCAAGCGTTACCTCAAAGAATAAACATTGCAAGTCTTCAGGACTATCGCTCACAGGTAAACATTCGAATTTACGAGATTGCCAAGGCCGAAAGGGCGGAGAGTATACTTAACCCTGATAATTCGACCTCATTGGAAAAAGTGGACTTAGAGAAACTTGAGGAGTTAATGTCTTTATATAAGGCACTCTTAACTCAGATAAACACGTTAATTTCTGTTTCTGGTGATTATTCTGTTGCGCTAGAGGAAGCCAGGGTTTTTCTCAAAGAGCGCCAAGTCTGGACCTACAGTAACTCGCCGATTTGGGAAAACATTTTTAACCTCGACACCAAAAAGTTATTTGGTGTCACATCCTTGGTCAGTTCAATTTCAAAAAATCTAGACTTAGCGAAGGTTCGACTTTCATCAGTGTATTTCGGTGCGCTCTCACTGATATTGCTCTTTTTAAATTGGTGGTCGAGGTTAAAACTTGATCTTGTCTCATTACGTCAAGAAAAGGTATTTGGCCACCCGTTAAAAGACAGTTTTTCTAACAGCATCATAGTCTTAACGATTACATTCGTCGCGTCTTCAATTCTTCCAGCCTTTTTCTTCACTTGTGTTTGGTTTCTCGATTTCAATTGGGCTCGTCATCCATCGATTTTGTTTGATGAAGCCATGATTGCGAGTTTCGCCCTCTTGTGGAGTGTGGGTTTTCTTTATCATTTGAGCAGAAAGAAAGGGATGCTTGAGTTGCATTTTAGATGGTCAAAGGCAATGTGCCATACGATTCATCATCGAATAAGAGTGATAATGTTTCCTTTACTTGTGATCCTGGTTTTCTTCCATTTTTGCCGTTTATTCGCTCAGGAAGGGGATGCCGAAATCCTACGTATCCTCTATCTTACGATGGTCATTTTTCTTTTTATCCTTTACCGAAGTGCGTTAAATATAGAGGAAGTAAATGCTCATCTGCCCTCGTATTTCCAATCCGGTGTCGGATTCTTTGTTATTTATTATTCAGTACTCGGGTCTTTTTTTGTCGTCATAATGACGGCTATGTTGGGGTTGTATGTCGCATCATGGAAAATACTCGTACTTCAACAACTGAATATATTCGCGCTAATCGGCATATTCTTGATTTATCAGCTCGGTGAACGTTGGTTGATACTTGAGCAGAGGCAGTTGAGCTATCAACGCTTTCTTGCAAAGCGAGAAGAAAAGATCGCGCGCGAAAATGAAGGGCTATCGGAAGAGGCGCCAGCATTTGATGTGGAAGAGCAGGGCTTAGACAAGGAGTCCATCAGCGAGCAGTCAATGACACTATTGAAAGGACTTTGTTTGGTCTTGTTAGTAATTACGCTCTCCGCAATATGGTCAAATCAGTTGGAGCTAACTAACTGGATGGATAATATTCTCTTGTGGCAAGCGACTTCGTCTGCAAGTAGCGGTGCAGAAGCGGTTGATATCACGTTGAAATCTCTTATGTATGCGGTACTCACTTTAGTCATTTCCTTTGTGAGTATTCGTAATATTCCAGGCCTGTTAGAGTTGTTGATTTTACGTAGGATGAACTTATCACCTGGAACTGGCTATACAATTACCACATTACTGCGATACATAATCTTGGTGCTTGGTATTGTTATTTCGTTTACGACTATCGGTATTGAGTGGGATCGATTGCAATGGTTAGTCGCAGCGATAGGTGTTGGTTTAGGCTTTGGTCTGCAGGAGATTTTCGCCAACTTTATATCTGGTTTAATACTTCTCTTTGAGAGACCAATAAGGATAGGGGATACAGTTACGATTAATGAGCTTTCGGGAACCGTCAGCAAAATTCAAACCCGTTCAACAACCATAATCGACTGGGACAATAAAGAGATTGTCGTTCCTAACAAAGTGTTTATCACCGATAAGCTTATCAACTGGTCCTTAACTGATTCAGTCACAAGGGTGGTAATTCCTGTTGGCGTAGCCTATGACTCAGATATAGACCTCGTTGAAGACTTACTGTATCGGGCTGTCGAAGACACTCCACTTGTCTTAAGCATTCCGGCACCACAAGTTTATTTCCTGACCTTTGGTGACAGCAGCTTGGAGTTCGAACTTCGGCTCCATATCAACTCAATTGATGATCGTTTGCCGACTCTTCACTTGGTAAACAAAAAAATCAATCAACTGTTCAAAGAGAATAATGTTGAAATCGCTTATCCTCAAATTGATGTACATATGAAGGATACGGAACAGAAAAAAAACTAGTGTCTTGCACAAGCTTAGGAAGTTGAGTTTAATTAAGATATTGGTTTATGAGCCAAATCGTTATCGTCTTAACAGAAGTTATGACCGTCAGGGAGTTTAGAGCAGATTTTACTTTTTGCGGCATTTCATTGAAAGCTAATAGAAGAGCAATCAATCGAAGATTGATAGATATATATTAGCTATTTTATGGTAAATAGCCGTTATGTTTAATGGAAGCCTCAAAACCCTGGATGAAATTAAAATAAAGGAGGGATAGGAGGCTAAACCAGCAAAGATTTTGCGTAGCGTTACAATGCATTTAACATAACACATATAATGCGCACTGAACCGAGGATCTCACCGGACTCGAAATCACCACCGCCAAACCAGCCGCAGCCATTGATATCCCTGATAATCCAAGCCCGTTACACTTTTTTGCGATGCTTTCCCACATGCTTTTTATGTGCGGATTTTCGTTGCGATCAGCGTGACAACCTAACAAAGCAATCTCTGGGTCTATTCCTGAATTCTCTGCTAGAAAAACTGCTTCTGAATCAGAGATATAGCGTCTTCCTTTGCGCATTTCACTAATTCTTGATGCGTTTACTTTCAAATCGTGCGCGATTTGTTTGTCTTGTATGTAGTTTTTCGCCTTTTTGTAGGCATCTAACAGTTCACTTTGATACATGAAGCCACCTCCGTTTCCTTGATTCTAGCTTACTAATTACGAAAATTCGCATCTGGCAATTACGATAATTCGTAATTAGACTTACGAAAAATCGTAATTTAGACCGCCTTGGCTTGGGGCGTTTGCCCTTGACGCGTTCGTCTTGGCTTTGGCGGTCGCTCACTCAACTAGTCAAGGTGGTTGTTATGTCAAAGTTAATCGAAGTCAATTCAAAAAATCCGTCTATCAAGTTCATTGATTTTGGAAATCTTCGTCTAGTCGCTTATGAAGCCTCCAGTGACTACATAATTCGAGTTTCGTTCTTTTCTGGTGGTGTTTACTTTTCTCAAGAAACACCTATTTCACCTTGTCAATTACAACACACTATTGAACGTGAATCAGACGGTAAAGCTAACGCTGTTCTTCGTGATACTGATGATTATCGAATCTACTTTACTATCGTCTGTGAGCGCACCTATAAGGCGGTTTGCGAACTCTTTTCAATGCCTGTTAACGATGACGTTATCCGTGCTTTTGAGTGTGAGGCGTAATCATGACACGTTCAAAGTTCGTTCTCTGCCAAGACTGCCTCAAAGTCTCAATCTATTCCGATGCTCGTCATAACGAAGATGAACTGTGCTCCTGTGGCGGCCAGTTCTGCGGCTGCTCATCTTGTGATTCCCAAGCGCAAGAAATCGTAGATAACGATAAAAATCATGTGCTTCATGGTTTGTCTGATGCTGCGCTTTTTGAGTTGAGCGAGGCATAAATCATGCGTGAATTGGTTGTCGACTTAGCCTCAGGTAAACAAGAATACATCGAGTTTGTTCCGGTTCATTCATGGAACTCGACTGAGCATATCGCAGACAACCTGTTCAATCACCGTTTTGATTATGCCGACCACACGCGCCCAGATTACCCAATGGCAGCGCGTGCTATGTCGACACTGGACGCGCAAATCTACTCACACGATAAGTCAGAATTTATTACGCGCCCTACTTCTAATCCTTGTTTTGACTTACCTAAAACGTTACATCGTAACGGAGCGTTTGCGCCCCATATGACAAGGGCTTACACCGATATCTTAAAGGCTCGCGATGCGATTCAGGCTGCGAGCGCAGTGACTGAGGCCCATGAGAGATTGACGACACACGGTTACAGCTATGCGATGTCGGATGATGAAATCAGTGCGTTAGCCAAGCGTAAGTCTCGCGATTTTGCTCGTGTGATTAACGCAATACCTGAGGAATTCTCACAAGCGCGTTTCGATAAAGTGGTTCAGCTACTCGACTCATTAGGCTTGGCGTTTTCTGAAGACGCAATCAACCATGCCACTACCAACTGTGAACTCTTTGCACTGGTTAACCGTGCGCTGGATGAACACTGGTTAGTTCGCCAGCTTCGCCGCAAGTGTGCTTACGAGGTTGAATGTGTTGCCCGTGATTTGGCACTAGTTCAACGCCGTAAGCAAGTTTATTGCTCTGATTTCTCGCTACACCGTCAACGTGACCGCAATAGCTCCAACCGTATCGCGTTAGACAATACCGTTGCTTACGACGAAAACGATCTTTCTAACTATTTCACGTTAAGTGAGCTATCGGCCAAGTCGGTTTCTAATCCCGAAGTTCGCCGCTCTGAAATGTTCGTGCGTCTGCGTGGCTTTGAGGAAATCGCACAAGAATCGAATCATGATGCGGTGTTCTTTACCGTGACAGCGCCGTCTCGTTTCCACTGCGTATCGAACGGAAGGATTAACGACAACTGGATTAACGCAGACAAGCCAGACGCCAAACAGGCTCATGGCCACCTAATGTCCGTTTGGTCAAAGCTGCGTAAGTTCCTTGATAAGAACAAAGTCAAAGTGTACGGGATGCGCATCGTTGAGCCGCATCAGGACGGTACACCACATCACCACCTGCTGCTGTTTATGGAAAAGGCGCACCGAAAACTGGTGATTAACGAGTTTCGTCGCTTGGCCATGGTCGATTCACCAGACGAAAAAGGCGCGAAAAAGTTCCGCTTTAAGGCTGAGGTGATTGACTGGTCTCAGGGTTCGGCGGTTGGCTACGTAGCGAAATACCTAAGCAAGAATATTGATGGTCAGCATATCGACTCGGATAAGGGCTCGTCTCTTACGGGTTCGGATGCGGCTGAGCGCGTTGTCACTTGGGCTCGCGTTAATCAGATACGCCAATTCCAATTTATTGGTGGTCCATCTGTCACGGTCTGGCGCGAGATGCGTCGTCTACGTGAAGAATTCAAAGAGGATGACGCCTTGTTCACCGACTTAAATCAAGACGAACACTTTCTACTAGAGAGCGTTCGCCGCGCTGCCGATGAGGGTGACTGGAAAGCTTTCTGTTACGCCATGGGCGGAGTGTTCGTAAAGAGGAATGACCAGACCGTTAAAGCGGAATACACCGTGTCGAATGCGATTGAAAAGCTGATTGCTTCCGGTGGTGAATACTCTCCTACCCGCTACGGCGATATGGCTCAGGCTCGCTTAAACGGCCTGATGTTTCAGAAGGTGTTTATCGCCACTCGCTTCCGTAACTGGAAGACCGAGAACAAAGAGAAATTCTTACGTGCTCAACAAGGGATCATGTCCAACGTGGTTGATTACTTTGACGCATTAGAGCGCGAACAAGAGTACCAGCGCATGTGTGATGACCTGTACAGCCAGTACGAGAAACACCTCGCGATGTATGAAGAAATGGAAGCGTTGTTGCTCACAGCACCAGAGGAAATCATGCCAACCAATAAGGAGGGCGAAGCCCCTCCAGATTGGTGGCACTGATTTCCCTTGGACTTGTGTCAATAACTGTCTTTTCCCATTTAAACCAACAACTAAACGTAAAAATAAGGGCAAACGATTATGAGAATGGAAGGTTTGATTCTGGATGAATCCGATATCACTCAAGAAACCAAGATAGACCGTAACGGCGAACAAAAGACCAATGGCAAGTTGCGCCTCATCACCACCAATCCGACTGACACGATTGAAGTCCGTGTGTCTCCTGAACTGTGGGACAACGGCAAAGCGGGCGAACTGCTTAAACGCACCATTGGTAAACGCATCATGTTTGACGTTGAACATAAGAAGTTCAGCTTCGCCAATGACGATGGTAAGCACGTTGCGATTGAAGGCTTCCACCTGTACGCCCTGCCTCAGGCTGGCGACAAGTAAATGAATGATGAGTCTCGGAACGGCTTCGGGACTCGTTGTGTGCAATTGGTGTTTATTAAGGGCTGTGTATGTACGTGCTCATCTGCGAACAACCGATAGTAAATAACAGTTGTGCTTCTGGATTTAGTTCGGTGCTACTCACTGACATTGTGCCGAACTATATGACCACCGCCCAACTCATCGAGGTTATGCCAGCGGCGACACTGTTTCTGGCGACCTGTTGGTGTTGGAAAAAAATCTCTAAGTAAATAAGGAAATAGACCTATGAAAAATATCAAAACTCGCGCGCTAGTTGCGGCTGGCGTTCTTACTGCATCGGCTTCAGCTTTTGCAACTGGCTCAGGCCCTGATGCGTCATCAGTGACAGGCATCATTACTGGCTTTGGTGCGTTCGTGGCTGCGGTTGGTGGTGCCATGGTGTTAATCACTGTCGCTAAAAAAGCGTGGGGCAAAATCGGCGGTTAATAACCCTCTTCTTCTTTCTTCTGACTCAAGGGGGGCGTTCTTCGCCCCTTTTTTTGATCCAAGGGCAAATTATGACTTATGACACTTTTCTTGTGGTTCTTTTCCTTATCGGCATGTTTGTTCTGTTCGGGTGAGTTATGGCTAGGTTATTTATTTTAATTTCATTTCTGTTTGTTTCGTTTGGCTCTTATGCTGGTCATTGGCGAAACTGGTATCAAAGTTCTGATTACTGTGAGGTTAAGGAAAAATCGGCGTGTGGCCAATATATAATAGACAAAATGAGGAGAGTTCATCCCAATCCCCGTTATGATTTTGATGTTCATACGCCCTATGCAGGCAGGTGGGATGGCGACATTTGGAAAGAGCACTGGCATATTGAATATTATGTTTATGAGGGTGATTTCCCCGAAAATTGTACTGGTGGTTCAACTCCACAATACCCCGCTGTTGATTGTTCTCCCGAACCCGAACCCCACGAATGTCCTGACGCTGGTACGTTCTATAAGAGCCTAATGGGTGGTGACGCCATTGCAGGATTTAGTACCTGTTTACCTTCCAACTGCGTCGTTACTATTCAAAAAGCAAATCTTCATGTGTGCTTCCCAGAAGATGATGGTTCTTCTCAATGCGCGTGGGATATTTTCTACACAGGCCAACAATGCACGTATGACTCAAGCAAGCCTGGTCTTAAACCACCTGAACATGAATGGCCAGAAAAACCCGTAGAAAAACCTGCTCCAGACGCTCCGGACATTACAGACTTACCCGATTCAGGAGGTGGCGGTGGTGATGGCGGTAAAGTCCCAATTTACGACCCTGAAGGTGAAGAAAAACCGGATGACCCTGTAGAAAAGCCGAACCCTGACCCGAAACCAGACCCAGAAGACCCCGACTTAGGCAAAGGTGATAACGCTATCGTGGGCGAACTAAGCGAGGCTAACCAGTGGCTGGAAAATATCGACAGTACGATTGAAGACCTGACGAACACCACCAAACTGGATAACGACACATTGCTCAAGTACCAAGCTAACTTACTGGGTGAATTAAAAAAAGCCCATGAGACCTTAAAAAACAAACCTACTGGCGGAGGTGGTGGTGCGGCTGCTGAAGGTAATGCCAAATTAGACGGTATCGGTAAAACCTTAGACGGCATTAAATGCGAACTTGATGACAACTGTGAAGGTGAAGGAAAAGAAAAGCCGACCGCGAAAGCCGATTGTGAGAAAAGCATTTTTGAATGTAAGGGCGACATCATTCAATGCGCACTGTTGAAAATTGAGTATGAGGAAAGTTGTCCCACAGAGCAGCTGGCCGAACTCAAAGACAAAATGGATAAGCTCTTCGTTACCGACAGAACTGGTGAACTCGTAGAGAAAGATGTTCTCGACTTTTCAAAGATTGATTCGAAATACCTGTCTAACGGTGTCTCATTTGGTAGCGCAACTTGTCCTGCATCGGAGAGTTATACCATTAATCACTTTTTTGGAAGCACGACAATTGAAATCTCTTACGAACCCGCTTGTCACTATGCGCGCATCGCTGCGCCTATCCACGTCATTTTAGCTTGGATTTCGGGCTTATTGTTAATTGGTAGAACACAAGGAGCGTTCTAGTGGCTTACTTCATTTCTTTTCTTTCGGCGGTTGTGCTTCCATTGCTGCCGTCTATCTTCCGAACCCTCACCACGTATGTCGCGATTTCCCTAGGCTTTGGACTGGTCGCTTATACCGGAGTGAATCAGTTTCTCGATATGTTGGCCGACTACATCCAAGCCAATATATCAGGCGTTCCTGCAAAACTGGCGCAACTTATGGCACTTGGGGCCATCGATACCTGTATCAATGTGATCCTTTCTTGCCTTGTTTTTTCATTCACGCTTAACGGTTTGATGAAGGCAACCGGTTATCGTCCTTCATGGCGCAAACCGGTTAGTCCAGAATAGGAGTTTGACTGATGTTTTTCGCTTTTAGTGGTGGCGTGGGAACGGGTAAAACACTCCACGCCGTCAAGACACTCATCGAGAAGGACGAATTTATTGGGCGCCCTATTTTCTATCATGGCGTGCGCGTTCTTCTCTTGGATTACTCCGTGTGTGACAGCTTTCAAGGTTGGTTCTATGGGATTCACTGGCCTGCAAACAATCACAACAAAGCACTCGAAAAAAAGGTACTGCGCATCGAGGATGAGGGACGACTGGCTGAACTCGAAGACTTCCCGTATCTGGCCTATCAATTCTCTAAGCACAATCCTGTCGAGCAATGGTTGTTCTGGTACAAAAAGACCGCTTCAAAGAAACGACTCGCGCACCTTCAAGAAGCGCTGGACGTACTCGAAATTGATGAATCCGAGCTTGAAGCCTCGCACATTGTTGAGTTGGGGCTGTCTTGGCAAAGCTTTGATAACCCGCTTGAGATCCACAAACTTCCGGCGGGTTCGGTTATCTTCGTTGATGAGGTTCAGAACATTTGGCCGCCTCGTGGTGGTAGCTCCAAACCAACGGATGCGCTCAAGTGGATGACAAAGAGCCGTCACGGTGGTTCGGATTTGGTGTTTGTCTCTCAGGATTTCCGAGACGTTGACCAAATCATCCGCCGCCGTATTCAGGCACACATTCACCTTGAGTTTATTGGTGGTGATGCGCTGCATCGATACGAGCACATCGAAGGTATTGAAACCCCTGCCGATTTAGCCAAGGCCGAAAAGAAAAAGATTCGTCGTGACTCCAACTTTTACGGCGTTTACCTCAGTGCGATTAAACACACCCAAAAGCCGAAGCTCGACCCTCAAATCAAAAAAGGCTTAACCATGCTTGGCTTTGCTGCGGTGGGCATGTCTATTTGTGCGTATGGGTTTTACTACTTCTATCAAAACTCAGTGGTTCAAGCGACTGAGATAGCACCCGTAGACGATTTACAGACGGCGCATGCTTCCGTCACTGGCGGAATGATAACGAATGGTTCAATGCCTGGACAAACAAGTGAGAACTACATTACTCGCTTGCTCCCTGCTGAAGAATCACTGCCGTTCTCAGCGCCCGCGTATTACCGTTTAACTTCCGAAGCTTTGCAGTATCCACAACTGACTTGCGTCATTAATTACTCAACGTGTTCTTGCTTCACTCAGCAAATGACCCGCTACGCCATCAACGATAACCACTGCGCGAACATCGCCCGTTACGGATACTTTGACCCTTTTGCTGAGCAACAAGAAAAAACAAGAAGCCGACGCGACCGAAAAACCCACACATCTAATGGACTAAACAAAGGAGGCATTCACAATGGTTAGGTTCTTACTGGTACTCATGCTGATTTCACCACTGGCGAACGCTTTCGAGTCGAACCTATCCGGTAAGACCCTGAACGAGTTCTTTATTATCGCGAGTCAGACCTTCCAAAAGACGATTGTTGCCGACCCATCGATTAATGGTGATTTGAAAATCTATCAAGCCTCCGGTGCGGCCAACTTTCGAGATGTTTGGTTTAGCGTCATGCGAGCACATAACCTTACTTACATCGAATCGAAAACCGTGATTCGAGTGCAGCCGCGTAACCAGCTGGACGCGGGCAACCTCATCACCACTCGAACCTACAGACTCGAATACATGGCCGCTGATGATTTGAAAGACTCATTAGCGCAATCGCTTCGAGTGCAAGCCTCCGTTCTCGACGTTCCTGACGTCACGCATGTATCGAGCATCATTGCAGGAACGGCTTTGATGGTGACAGCGCCGCAAAACATGCACCCATCAGTCGAGGAATTCATTCGATACATTGATAAGCCAATGCGCCAAATAAAAGTAAGAGCCGTTATCGTTGAAACCTTTCGCGGCAACCTATCCGATTTAACTGTGGATTGGAAAGCGGGTGCAGGTGCGGTCAGTGCGGCCTTTTCTGGTGCGGCGGCTGGATTCATGAATGGTGTTCCTAACCTGTCCTCTACCAGTGACGACTTCACGGCCTTTATCCGCTACATCGAATCCAATGACAGCGCGGAGATTCTTAGCCGTCCAGAGCTGACCATCCTACACGGCCAAGATGGATTGATTAGTGTTGGTCAAGAACTCCCTTTTGTCACTGGTAGCTACACCACGGAGTCAGATTCGAGTGATAAACCGTTCCAAACCATCGAGCGTAAAGACGTAGGGTTATCGTTGTTCGTCCAGCCGCATATTGGTGCGAATGGCAATATAAAACTCCGGATACGTCAAGAGCTTAGCCGAGTCGATAAGTCTGTAGAAGCAAGTGACATTGTAACGAGCAAACGACAAATCGATACGGTTCTGACGGTTAAATCGGGTGATACGATTGCACTTGGTGGCATGACTTCCAAAGAAACACAGAACGTAGAAATCAAAGTTCCGGTTCTTGGCGATATTCCGTTCCTTGGCCTCCTGTTCCGTTCTGAATCAGCAAAGGTATCTAGCCGAACGCTTAGCATTTTGCTTCATGTGGAGGAAGAACAAGGGATGGGTGACATACTTGAACTCGGTATGTCAAAAAATGACGTACTCGCCCCGCAGGGATAAGCAATGCACGAAGTGCAAGCGAGGCACCAAGCCGCCCACTAGACTCAATTATCCCTCGTAATCGATCGGCGCGGTTAGCTCCCTTAATCCAATTAACGAGCAACCGCCCCTCGCCCTGCTAAGCCCCGCCTTGCAGAGGCTATCCACAACAGAGGCGCGTTAACCGACTGGAACCCATATTAATATGAAGCGCCAAGGGAACTGGTATCTCGCATTTGATGTAGTGTGCTAACTCATGCTCATCTCGTACGAAAGAATAATAAACCCCACTCATGTGGGGTCTAAAAGCTACTTTCTTAACTGTCGTATCGCTCTAACGTATTTCATTATTTTAGATGCAATCACTAGGTCTGATTCAGCTCCTATTTCTAATAAAGCAATTCCAGTAAGTATTTGTTGAGGGGTAACTAATTGGCCTGTTGGTAGTTCGAGTTTGTCTTTATGCATTTTGAAGTGTTCCCATTCTTCATAAACTGCCAGTTCTCTCCCTCTTGTCATTCTCATCAATCGCTTGCACTCCGGAGGTATCGGCTCACCCTCATCCCATGATTTGACAACTCTTACACTTCTAAAACACAGTGTTGCTGTGTCTTCAACACTCAAATCACACACAAATTCACGAAAAACGTAATTCTTACTCATCTTTCGAAAGTTCGTCATATAACCCCTTAATTTAAAAAGGGAATCACATGCGTCATTAGTAATATAAACATCAATTATGAATTGTGGACTATGCGGCGAGGTTCGAACTATAAGGTGAGTAAATCTTAGAAAAACTTGTTATAAAAAATTTCGAAGCGTTGCCATTGGTAATTGGAGCCTCTTTAGTTAGTAGCGGTCATGTTTTTTGACTAATAGGTATCTAACTGGAGCTCGACTCAATTCAACGAATATGTGCTAATTTTTATATGTCAAGGATATGAAATGGCTAAATTTTTAAACACAAGTGCGACAAACTACTATCTAGAAGATCTCATCAAAAATGCATCAGAGAGGCTGATTCTTATTAGCCCTTTTCTGAAACTTAACGATCGAATCAAAGAACTTCTCGAAGACAAAGACCGCTTAAAAATAGATATCAGAATTGTTTACGGAAAAAGCGAGTTACAACCAGATGAGATTAACTGGCTTAAGGGGCTCGCTTTTGTTCGCACTAGCTTTTGTAAGAATCTTCACGCTAAATGTTACATGAATGAAAGTTCGAGTATCATAACTAGCTTGAACCTTTACGAGTTCAGCCAGGTCAATAACAACGAGATGGGAGTCTTTATCGATCGTGACGAAGATACACAGCTTTACAAGGACTCGTATGAAGAAGCCCAACGCATCATTCGCATAAGCGATGAAGTTAGGATCTCTCTTGAGAAAGTTTCCATCAATTCAACTGAAATAGTAAGCGGTGAACAATCAAATATTGATGACGTTCAAGCTAAAGTTACCTCTTCTAAACTTGCTAAAAAGCACAAACTCAAGACCGAAGACTTCCTTCAGCTATGTGTTACCAAAGGCTACCTTTCTTTCGATGATGGAAAACATACCTTAACTGATACAGGAAAAGAGCAAGGCGGTGAATTCAAGTACAGTAAGCGATTCGGCCCCTACTTTATCTGGCCAGAAACACTTGAAATTGAATGTTCTAAAGTGGATTAGCCTAGACTTAACCTGTCAGCATTCAGATCACTATACAATCAGATCTGACAGGTTTTTCTTTCTTGCCTCCGCCCCATTGTTTGTTATCACTGAAGTTAATTAACCTCTTTTGGATGAAAACTTCCCCTACCTAAAGTTATCAGAGGGAATGTAGAAGTAAGCTTTTCCCAAATCATGCACCATTTTGCAATCTAATATCCATACCCTATCATTAACCTATTGATTATCAATTGAACTGCGATTGGAAAGTCTGCATGATAGGAGTATGAAAAGCGGCTAAAAGCCGTATAGAAAGCGTTATGTGCTTAGAGAGGAATTTATGCTTTTATTGACACCCGATGCAAGTGATATTTGCAAAGGCTTAGCTACTTGGAATTGGCTAGATTTTTCAGAGAAAACATTCCTTGTTGCAAATTTATTT
>NZ_JAKKCM010000013.1:0-68824 GCF_021728395.1 Vibrio sp. J1-1
ATTTGCTTGGCGACCATAGCGTTTTGGACCCACCTGACTTCCATGCCGAACTCAGAAGTGAAACGAAATAGCGCCGATGGTAGTGTGGGGTTTCCCCATGTGAGAGTAGGACATCGCCAGGCTTTAAATATCGTTACCTGTGTAAACATGTAACAACATCATCAGTGTACTAATCTGAAGATGACAATTTGTGGAGAGATGGCTGAGTGGTTGAAAGCACCGGTCTTGAAAACCGGCATACGTTAATAGCGTATCTAGGGTTCAAATCCCTATCTCTCCGCCACTTTTAAAGAGAAACCGCTGTTCTTACAGCGGTTTTTTCGTTTCTGGCTTATATGAAAAATAGGGGGTGGCCATATTTATGTCTTAGCCCTCATAAACCATTCGATTTCGCACGTTCTCTGCGAGCCATAGCAGCCAAAGTTATACCAATCTGGAAAACTAACTGGCCAGGTCTATCCATCTTCTCGAACACATCTTGGTGACTCTGATGGAACATGCCAAAAAACTATTCCAAGCCCTACATACTTTGGAAACAATGTCTTCGTAATCCACAAAAGACTGATTGGCGAGATGGTGTTGTCTCAACCAACTCCATACTTTTGTTCTATAGGGTTTAGCTCTGGAGAATAGGGTGAGAGTTTGATGATAATGATGTTCTGAAAGTCATTGGCAATATCTTCTGTGTGCCATGCTGCGCCATCCATAATAATGACGGCATGACGTCCTTTTCAGTGACCGCGATATTTGCTTTAAATGCTCGATCATGATGTCTTTATTGACCCACGGGACTACGATTGCCTCACCAATGCTTTTTTGAGGACAGACAGAACCAAATAGATACGGCATAGTAGAATTGTTGTTGCTTCACGGCTCTGGGACGTGTTCCTCTTTCTGCCCATAACCGTGTTGTTGTGTTTTGTTGCCCAAATCGCGCTTCATCCTGAAACCAGATATCAACATGCTCTAATACCAATCGTAGTAAATAACTGGTCATTCTAGCTTGTTAAAATACTCGATAACGGCGTTACAATTTTTGATTGTAGAGTAACTACTTATCGAAAAATTGTGCCTTGTTCTCAAGCATTTTGCCTACGCGATTTCTGATCTCTTATTTACTGTGATTGGTAAGAGTCTACATGACCCGGGCTCTTAAGGATCGTTTCGAATTTGAATTTTTTAAAATCTTCCTATATGACTTGAGATTGTTGTGGGTGTTTTGAAAGGGAAGTTATCCACGAGAAACCCATATGGTCGAGTAGGTAATAGATAGAATTAGGATGATAATGCTTGCCAAATTCTTTCACGATATAGGCATGGATATCGGCACCGGTAAGTCGTCCACCTTGAGAAAGATGAGCTTTATCTTTGATGTATTGGCTCAACTGCTCTCTTTGTTAAGAAGTTAATAATGGTGGTCTTCCCGTTCTTGGCTTTTCCTTCAGCCCTTCTAGTCCTTCTTCAAGAAAAGTTCGAACCCACTTATTAACACTGGTTCGGCTTACCTTAAGAAACTTGGCGATTTGGGTGCGAGAGTGTCCATCTTTGAAATGAGCAAGAGCCAGCAGTCTCATTTTCATCTGAATAGATTTCTGTTGGCTTGCGAGCTTTTTAAAGTCGATATTATTGAGGCTATCCATAGCGAATAAGTTCTGTTGTTGAATAGCCTCAATTAGGTCATATTTTTCTTAGATTGGTATAAGTTCGATGCTAAGAGCTTTTTTCTAATAGTAGCTCTGTGGCAGTAACACGGCAATTGATGCCTTGCTCCTGCAGACGGCGGCACTGAGACTGCGCTTGGGCTCTGTTCCGGTAGGCGCCCAGCTGTAACCTGAGGTGGACGCCGCCTTCTCGGGTCACCCTAGAATAATAGGCCTGCGGCAATATATTGGCGTGCGAGCGGTAGAGTAGGTGCCAGTAGGCCTTCATGACTGACTCTGAGCTAAACTCGCCCAATGAAACCACAAACGCCGGCCGGAAACGCAGGGCGGCAAGGCTGAAATCATTACCGCGTAATACATCGCCGTCGCCCCCTATCGTTATCTCGATGGCCTCCAGCGGGTGCAGCTTCTTATCCTTGATGTACTGCTTATCAATATCCACTCGGAATTTACCCGGCAACACATTCATAAAGAGGTAGAAGCCATCATATTCGCTCTCCCCCCTCTGCACCACTTTGCCCTGCTCGTCCAGCAGGACAAGGGGGACATAGGCTGCCGGCTTTTCACCGCCATGACCATCCTCTAGGTAGACCATGCCTTCGATTTCACCAGTGGTGACCACAGGTATATCCAGGGTCTCCACCAACCCCGGTCTGGGCGTAATCGAGATTCCGGGGCGACTGGGCATCCAGTAGGGGTCCTCCAGACTTCCTATCTCTAGTTCAATATCCGTGGTGCGATAAGCGGGCAGGCCACGCAAAAAAGCAATCCCCTTGTCATTAGTAGAAGCTCTGCGGTATACCTGGGTGCCTTTTACCTTGGCACCCACCACTGGTGGCTCATCTTGGTCGTAGCGGCCGTTTAGGTTCAAGTCCTGAAATACGCGCACACTGATGGCACCGTTTTGCGCCAAGCGGCGGCGGTCTATATAAAGGTCACTTTCCTGAGGATCCCAGCCCAGGCTAAGTAGGGTGTTCAGGCCCAGGAACCATTCGCCGCGATCATCGTAGGAGAGGGTAGAGCTCAGATAAAACGTATCGGCTTTCCAGTTCAACCTCATATCCGCTTTATACCTTTCGGTTTGGGGCCAGTAGTTAATGCCAAATTCGCTGTTTAGAGACGAGCTGAGGGCGTGGCTGAACTCAGTATCCAGCTGTGTAATCTCGGCCTCGGGCGATAAGCTGTAATCAACCCCCAACTCCCAAATAAAGCTGGAAAAACGCTTGCGCAGCAAAGCGCTGCCGATTTGCCAGTCCTCTGCTTCACCCACCTCAGGCTCGGTTCTTTGATAAGTAAAGCTGTTGCTCAGGTAATAGGACGGCCGGTAGAGGCTGAGACGGTTTTGTAGCGAAAAGCTCGGTTGGTCGATATCGCCATAGCGGCGGCTAAACCCCTGCTCATAGTTGAGCGCAGTCTGCCGGCCCTGGAAAAGCGAGCCTGCCAGCGTCACATTGTCATTAAACTGACCATCATCAGCATTATGAGAGAAATTCAGTGCATGTTTGCCCAAAAAGGTTTTACCCCCTAGCTGGTAGGCACCGTTATGGTCGACTCCGGCCTGCATCAGCAGGCGGTCAAACAGGGAAAAACTAGCGTCTAAAGAGTAAGCTGCGTTATGTCTTTCCATCTTGGCAAAGGTTGCATCTAACAACAATTTGTCGCTAAGGCTTTTGCTATACTTGCCGGTCAGATGCCAGTCAGCAGTATTGGCGGCGGGCTCGTTGAGAAACAGGCTGCCGGGCTGAGTCAGGGAGAGATCGAAATAGTGTTGCTTTTGCACTGTGCGGCTGTCTACCAGCACCTGCTTGGTCTTTTCCCGGATCTGGCCTTGCGGGCCGTAAAAGACCAGTCTAAGGGTGTTGTTGCCGTAGAGCAGATCGATATCGTTAAACACATAGCGACCATCTGGCCCGGCGGTCAGCGCACTTATCAGTACATCATTACGGTAAAGCTCCACATCCCAGCCGGGCTGAATATCTCCCTGCAAATCCAAAGTGTCTAACTCGGTATTGCCCGTCAGTGGCCTGTTGCTAAAGCTCATTCCCCGTTCCTGGCCGCTGGCACCGGCTACTGGTACAACATCGCCAAAGCGGTATTGGGTGGCGTTTACGGGACCCAATAGACTACCCTCTGGGGAGGTTTTTGCCAATGTCAGGCGTGCAGTGTCTAGTTCATTGTTCGAGCTACCACCAAGGTAATATTGACTGGTGAAATAGCCCAGGTCATGGCGACCCAAGACGGAATAGCCGAGGTTGACCTCTTCGCTTGAATAGGTGGCGTTGGTGCTGATATCCAACAGGGGCGCGGACAACAGTTTGTGATCGCTTTTGCGCAGTGGTAAAGCCGGCTTGGCGCTGGTTGTTTTTGTCCTGCTTTTTTGTCTCTGTTTGCGCGTCAGAGCTGCCTGGATCGGCAGGGGTTGCTCTGGTTTCAACATCAACGTCATAGCGCCGAAATCAAATGTCATTTTGAGATTAAACCAGCGGCCGAGATCGTCGGCATGAATATAGAGGTCGTCCGGCAGGATCTGAAAATGTGAGGCCGGCAGATGGTAGGCAACCCCGTTTG
The DNA here is from genome assembly GCF_021728395.1 of Vibrio sp. J1-1. Classification (GTDB taxonomy): domain Bacteria; phylum Pseudomonadota; class Gammaproteobacteria; order Enterobacterales; family Vibrionaceae; genus Vibrio. The sequence continues at coordinate 4,230 of NZ_JAKKCM010000013.1, forward strand.
CTTCGGCTTTAGCCTGGCTGTCGGCGGCAGCTTGCTCGTTATCCTTTCCGGACAGGTTCAGGCTAAAGCTCTGTCCCTCATTGATATACCAGCCAGATGCCGCTGATGTTTCGCTGTCCAGCTCAATGGCGAAATCCAAAAGATCGACAAACTGGCCAAAGGCGATAAGGGCGCTATCTTTATGCTTGATGGCAAACAGATCGCCGATCACCAGATCGTCGATGCGCACCTCCAGTATCAGCTCTTCACCATCGGCGATGCCCCGGCCGTCATCTGTCGTTGGAGCGTCGGCAGGCATCAGACCAAAATCTGGTTCCTGATATTTGCGGTTGATCGTTCGGATCAACTCAAACAGTTCTGACTGGGCAACTGCGGGCGTGCAGACAGGGCAAAGCAAGCCCAGCAGCAGCCACTTACACGGATGGTTCAGGGACATAAAGTTAAGGTGCTAATTGGTAGTCGCTGATGGTCAGTTGTTGCTCAGTCAGAGCTCGGCCTTCGAACTCGTCGTCTCCCTCATAAATCAGACGCAGCATGCCGTCCTGCGAAATGGGATCGTGAAAGGGCAGACTAATCACGCGTTGTTTGTTTTCATGGAAAACCGCCACGTTGTTAAGGGTAGCCACCTGGCGCTCTTCGCCGCCGTCATGCGGGCGCCAGAAGGCTTTCAGACTACCGAAGGTGCTGTGCAGTCCAGAGCGGTTAATGGCAAAGGTTAGCCCATCTGGCTTAGCATCACCGGTTTCCCGGTAGAGCGCCACCGGGCCAAACTCCGCATTGGCGTCAAGGCCGCCGGCACGTATGATCACCGGAATGGAAAAGCTCAGCCGTAGGTTTAACTGAATACCCACGCCCTCGGTTTGACTGCGATCCTTGCTACCGGGCAGAGCGGCAAGCAGCAGGTGGGAGCGATACTCCCCGGGTGCAAGATCCTTAGGGCGGCGCACCGCGATGCGAACCTGCTGGCGTTCGCCTGGGCCGAGCGTTACCTGTCTGGGGCTAAATCTGAGCATGCTGCTGGCAATATTAAAGCTGTCTAACTCTTCCTCGTTCAGCTCCTGGTAGCGGCCGTCGGGTAATTGCCTTTGCTGCTGAAACTCCAGTCGGTAGGTCTTGGTCTCGCTGCTGGTATTCATCAAAAAGACCTTGGTGCTACGATCTCTCTCGGCAAAGGTCACTCGGGTCGGCGAGATCAAAAGGCTGGCGCTGGCGTTGCTGGCAAGTAAAACAGGCAGCAGAAAGGTAGCGAGCAGTGACAGGGTTTTTCTGCTTATTATCAACAGCATGGAATTCCTAAACTTTATTAATGGGTGATATGTAGAGTTATGTGGGGGTTAATGTATTTGGCGTCCAGGTAGTTGCCTGTGCCTGAGGTAGCCAGGGTGGCGCCAATCCATACCCGGGCCTCGCCTTTAGCATTGGTTCTTACCCAGGGTTTGACGTTTAACTGCTTAATGGTAAAGCGGCTGCCGGCATTGCCGCCGTGGCTCAGGCTGTTAGCGGCGTCGGGCAGGCTGGTAGAGATATGTAGGTAGCTACCTGCCTGGAAACCAGAGAGCAGAAACTCGGCCGGGTGACCTTGCTCAATAACCACGATATTGGAGTCATACTTTCGTGAGCCGTCCGGGTTAATCTGGTAGTTATAGATATTGTCGTTGTTGCGCAATGCGATAACCCCGAAATCAAGCGGCTTAACCTGAGTGATCTCCCCAGCCCAGGCTCCCCCGGCGAGCAGACATATTGCCAGCGCCGATAACAAGCGGTTACACATGACTTCTCCATAAACTTTTGTACTGGACAATTTAACAGAGGCAAGCCGGTAAGCCGGCCCGCCTCTTTGCTTTAGTAATTGATACTCCGGCATATGTGTTGCTGTAAAAGTTATGGGAGTATCTTGCGACCCGTGTTGCTAGTAGCTGATGGTCACAGCGTATTCGCCTTTGTATTCAGCATCCAGATAAGGTTCGGTTCCAGCTGTGTTCTTCGTTGTTGTGGTATTTAGCGTCGCACCCACTCTTAACAATAGGATACCAGTGCCGTCGGTCTTTGCCTTGCCCTTGTTACTTGCCAAGGTAACGGGTTTTTCATTTGCAACAACATCAAAATCGGTTAGCGTAAAAAACAGCGATTCCGGTGCCGCATTGTCCATTTTCAACTCAACGTCTTTAGTTTGAGTCAAATCGATATTCAGGTCGGTATATCTGGCTGCGTTGCTCACCGTAAAGGTACCTGGCGATACATTGGTTTTATCAATTGGGGTAATGCTGCCTGCTTTCTTGCCCTCTGCAGCGGTAACGGACGCCGCAGTTACTTCACCGGAGGCCGGGTCCAACTTCAGTGTGGCCATAGTTGTATCATTACCAGCTACGGCGGCTATGGTGCCGAAGTTAAGCGAAGCCGTCTCAACGATATCTAGGGTATTTCTGACCTCGACCGATGCTGTCCCCTTGCCGTTAAACTCAGGTGCTACGCCCTCTGCGTAGGCAGAGCTGGCAAATACTGCCAGTGCTGCATAAGCCAGTTTTTTGTTATTTTTCAATGTTAACTCCTTTAGTTTCCAAGATAAGTGGGCGGCTAAGTGCCACCGTTAGATTATTCAATAAAGAGAACTTACTAAACCAATAGACGTGGGCGTATCGTTTAAGCACGGCCAGTAAAAGCAGGGGACAGGGCTAACCAATCGGCTATCCTTTCACCTCACTGTCAGCACATACTTACGCCAGTTGATTTACTTTATATAAGCGATATTCTGCTCATCGGACAAAGGCTTGCCGGTCAGCGGCCTCACCATACAGTCGAGTCCGTCGGTCTTAAGTTGCCGACACAATGCTTGTGCTGTCACCTTATCTTTAACAGGGCCCGCAAGTAGACGATAAAGCCTCTCCTTTTTTGGCCCGATATAAACAGGTGTTAGATAAAAACGTTTGTCTGACAGAAGTTCAGGCGACTTCTTCACCAGTTTCCTTTTATTTGACTCGATATATTGAAGCCATCTATAGGTGCCAACTTGTAATGCATATTGTTGGGTTTGAGGCTGAGCGTTTTTCTCTTTATTAGCTGAAGCCTTGATTGCTTTATCGCCTACATCGACCACTGCTATCAACTTATGATCTTTTACTTCTGGGAGGATCTTATTTGGCGCTGGCTTAGGAGAAGAGGAAGCCATTTTATCCAGTTGGCCAATCAGATTTTTAAAATCCGACTCCAACGCGGCCAATCGGTTAATGCCTGGACGGTATTGCTCCCACTCCGTATTTTGTTGGTCAAGACGATCTCTCAACTCTTCGACTTGTGCTTGAATAGCCCGGTACTCAGATGTGTTTGTGGGTTTACTAGTTGCGCAGGAAGCCAGTAATAGACAACAGCCAACAATTAACAACTTTGATATCGCTGTGCTTGTATATGGCGTTTGAACTGTATTCGACCGACAGCCTTGTCTTGTAAGCTTATTATTGTATGCCTCATTTATTCGCACGCTTTATACCTAGAAGACAACTTATTGATATTTATAATTGCAGGGGAGTTTAATTAAGAAGGTAAAACTAATCAATAGCTTAGAGTAGGATTACGCGATGGGGTTAAAATAAACAGTTAATCAAGAGCTTCTCTCTGAGCTTGCCATCCCAAGCAACTTATGGCTGTTTCCCTACAACGCTATCTTCTATTAGGAAAGCGTAATATTTACTCTTCGATGGGTAGAGAACAACAGTACATTAAATGGCTAGTTGGAATAGCACGTGCAGTGCCTTTACTGGGACAGACTGAACCAAACAAATAGATACACTCAAATTGCTGTTGCTTAACTGCTCTTGGAAGTGTTCCTTTTTCAGCCCATAAACGGGTTGTTTTGAACGGGAAGTTATCCATGAAAGCCCATATGGTCGAGCAGGTAGTAGATCAAGTCAGGATGGTAGTGCTTGCCAAATTCTTTAACGATATAAGTATGGATGTCAGTACCGGTCAGTCGACCGCCTTGCGTATCATTGGCTTTATCTTTGATGGCTTTGGAAGAGCTGAGTATTCATTTTTAAGAGCTCGTTATCGAGTACTTATGTATGTCGAGGCTATCCACGCCTGAGAGGCTAATGTGAAATGTATCTATCTGGCAGATAAAGAAAAGCCGCGACCTAAAAAGGTAGCGGCTTGTTCTATAACAATTTTTAATTACGGTCTTAGTTCATGCCGTATTTTTTAAGTTTCTTGCGAAGAGTACCGCGGTTGATACCCATCATAGTTGCTGCGCGAGTTTGGTTACCGCGAGTGTACTGCATGATGGTATCTAGTAATGGCTGTTCAACTTCAGCTAGAACTAATTCGTATAGCTCTGTTACTTCCTGGCCGTTTAGTTGAGCAAGGTAGTTTTTAAGAGATGCTTTAACAGAGTCACGTAAAGGCTTTTGAGTAATCTGGTCTTGTGACGTTACTGTAGTTACTGTTAATGCTTCTGAAGTCAGATTTTGTTCGAACATATTCGGTCTAGCTCTTCTCTTAATTATGATGCAACGTTATCAAAATAACCTTCTAACGCCTCTATTTGCAGCGGAGCTGCATCGATAGCGTTGAAGGTACGGCGAAACTCACTCGCTTGTTCATGCTCTTTTAGATACCAACCAACGTGCTTACGCGCGATACGTGGTCCTAAGTACTCTCCGTAAAACTCATGCAGAGCATTCACATGACCAAGCATAATGGTTTTCACTTCCTCTGCTGGAAGCTCATCCATCGTGGTGCCGTTTTCCAAATAGTGATGGATTTCCTGGAAAATCCAAGGACGACCTTGGGCAGGGCGTCCAATCATTAAAGCGTCAGCACCGGTGTACTCCAGTACAAATTTGGCTTTCTCCGGGCTATCGATATCACCGTTCGCGATAACCGGAATTGAAATCGCCGCTTTTACTGCTTTAATGCTGTCGTATTCGGCCTCACCTTTGTACATACACGCTTTTGTTCTACCATGCAGAGCAAGTGCCTGTATGCCGCAGTCTTCGGCTAATTTAGCGATTTGGAGACAGTTTTTGTTTTCTGTATCCCAGCCAGTTCGGGTCTTTAACGTTACAGGAACGTCAACGGCATTCACTACCGCTTTCAAAATCTCTTCGATAATGTTTGGGTATTGAAGCAGTGCAGAGCCCGCTAGCTTCTTATTCACTTTCTTTGCCGGGCAGCCCATGTTGATATCGATGATTTGCGCACCGTTCTCAACACTAAACTGAGCAGCGTCGGCCATCAGCTGTGGATCGGAACCGGCAATTTGTACAGAGCGAATGCCCGATTCGCCTTCATGTACCATGCGCTGTTTCGACTTCGACGTTTTCCATAGCTTTGGGTTGGCAGACATCATTTCACTGACGGCCATTCCCGCACCATAACGAAGACACAACTCGCGAAACGGTCTATCCGTTACACCAGCCATAGGGGCTACGATTAGATTGTTCTTAAGTTGATAGTTTCCGATCTTCAAAACGTCATCACAGTTCTGTCCCAGCAAGGGCGCGCATTTTACGCATTTTTTCACTGCGTGAAAAGACTAATATTTGAGCATTTACAAATTGTTTTTGTAAATTGTATGAATTTCAAACAATTAGCCGTTAAATCCTTGTCTAGCCTTGCTTACGACCAGAGATGCGACACCACTCTTTTTGCTCAATGATAGGATCTATGTGAAGCTCATCACGGTAGTAGTTCGCGACATCTTCCGCTTGGGTATCTAAAACACCAGACATGGCAAGTTCGCCATTTGGCTTTACCAGGCCTTTAATGATAGGAGCAAGTTCACGCAAAGGACCTGCAAGAATATTGGCAACGACCACGTCAGCGATCAGGCCTTCAGGTTGATTTTGCGGTAGGTAAACTTCAAGTTGATCGGCAACACCGTTACGCTCTGCGTTGTCGCGAGAGGCTAGTAGGGCTTGAGGATCAATGTCGATCCCGATGACCTTTTCTGCGCCTAGTTTGATCGCGGCGATCGCCAGAATGCCAGAGCCACAGCCGAAGTCGATAACTGTCTTACCCGTCAGGTCCAGACCTTCTAGCCATTCCAGACAAAGCGCTGTCGTTGGGTGAGTACCCGTACCGAATGCGAGGCCAGGATCAAGCATAACGTTTACTGCGTCTGGCTCAGGAACGTCACGCCAGCTAGGACAAATCCATAGGCGTTCACCAAATTTCATTGGGTGGAAGTTTTCCATCCACTCACGTTCCCAGTCTTTGTCTTCCAGCTGTTCTACTTTATAAGCAAAATTGTCTGCAAGCATGTTACTTGCTTTGATTTGGTCGATGATGAAGTTGGTATCGGCTTCTGCATCGTACAGTGCCAGAATGTCAGTATCGCCCCATAAGCGAGTTTCGCCAGGAAGAGGTTCGAATACAGGCGTATCTTGCGCGTCTAGGAAAGTTACAGACAGCGCACCAGTCTCTTCCATTAGCATGTCGCCGATTTGCTCAGCGTTTTCATTGGTCGCGTTGAGTTTGATTTGAATCCAAGGCATTGGTTTTTGCTCTTACAGTAAATGAAGTGGCGCAGAGTTTACCAGAACTCTGCGATTTGTTTGAGTACAGATAGTATACAAAACAAAAATGCCCACAGATGTGGGCATTTTTCAGGAGTTCAACTAAGGCTTATTGCAGGCCTAGTTTCTTCTCTAGGTAATGAATGTTGGCACCACCGTGCTGGAAGTTCTCATCATTCATAATTGAAACTTGCAGTGGCACGTTAGTTTTGATGCCTTCGATGATCATCTCACCAAGTGCATTCTTCATACGTGCAATCGCCACGTCACGGTTCTCACCGTAAGTGATCAGTTTACCAATCATTGAATCATAATGAGGTGGTACTGAGTAACCAGTGTAGATGTGTGATTCCCAACGTACGCCCATGCCGCCCGGAGAGTGGAAGCGCTCAATCTTACCTGGTGATGGCAGGAAGCGCTCTGGGTCTTCTGCGTTGATACGACACTCAATTGCATGGCCACGGATCTTAATGTCATCCTGAGTGAATGACAGAGGCTGGCCTGCAGCGACACGTAGCTGCTCTTTGATTAGGTCGATACCCGTTACCATTTCTGTTACTGGGTGCTCTACCTGAATACGAGTGTTCATCTCGATGAAGTAGAACTCACCATTTTCGTACAGGAATTCAAACGTACCTGCACCACGGTAACCAATCTCTAAACATGCACGAGTACAACGTTCACCGATGTACTTACGCATTTCTTCAGTGATACCTGGTGCTGGTGCTTCTTCCACAACTTTCTGGTGACGACGCTGCATTGAACAGTCACGCTCACCTAGGTGGATTGCGCCACCTTGGCCGTCAGCAATAACTTGAACTTCAACGTGACGAGGGTTTTCTAGGAATTTCTCCATGTAAACCATGTCGTTGTTAAACGCTGCTTTCGCTTCTGCACGTGTCATAGCAATAGCTTGTACTAGTTCTTTTTCAGAACGCACAACGCGCATACCACGACCACCGCCGCCGCCTGACGCTTTAATGATTACTGGGTAACCAATGCGTTTAGCAAACGCTTTGTTTTTCTCTTCATCATTGTCCAGTGGGCCGTCAGAACCTGGTACACAAGGAACGCCAGCTTTCTTCATTGCGTTGATCGCTGACACTTTGTCACCCATCAAGCGGATAGTTTCTGCTTTTGGACCAACGAAAATGAAGCCGCTGCGCTCAACTTGCTCTGCGAAGTCTGCGTTTTCTGACAAGAAGCCGTAACCTGGGTGGATAGCTACTGCACCCGTTACTTCTGCCGCAGAAATGATGCGTGGAATGTTTAGGTAGCTGTCGATACCACGAGCAGGACCGATACATACGGTTTCATCTGCAAGCAGTACGTGCTTAAGATCGCGGTCAGCTGTTGAGTGAACAGCTACGGTCTTAATACCTAACTCTTTACAAGCGCGAAGAATACGAAGTGCGATTTCACCTCGGTTCGCGATGACTACTTTGTCTAGCATAAGGCAAGCCTCGCTTATTCGATTACAACTAGAGGTTGGTCGAATTCAACTGGTTGGCCGTCTTCAACAAGGATTGCTGTAACAACGCCAGATTTGTCCGCTTCGATTTGGTTCATCATCTTCATTGCTTCAACGATACATAGAGTATCGCCAGCGTTAACTTTTTGGCCTACTTCTATGAATGATTTCGCGTCAGGGCTTGGAGAGCGGTAGAAAGTACCAACCATTGGAGAAAGAACTTGGTGACCCGCAGGTACTGCTGCCGCTGGAGCTTCAGCCGCTGGTGCTTCTGCTACTGGTGCTGCTGCTGGCGCAGGTGCCGCTACTGGAGCTGCTGCGTAGTGAACAGGTGCTGGAGCAGCTGCCGCGCCGTGACGACTGATGCGTACTGACTCTTCACCTTCTGAAATTTCTAGCTCAGCAATGCCAGACTCTTCAACTAACTCGATTAGCTTTTTGATTTTACGAATATCCATCTTTTCTTTCTCTTTTATCTTGTGATTAAGACAACCCCGTAGGATTGCAGAGTGTAAGGGTTACTTTGTCTGAAGTTTGTTAATAACGGCAGACAGAGCAAATTCATAACCTTGTGCGCCTAGACCGCAAATCACCCCTTCTGCCTTATCAGACAGGTATGAGTGATGACGAAACGGCTCACGTGCATGCACGTTTGATAGGTGCACCTCGATAAATGGGATGGCGACGCCAAGTAATGCATCTCGCAGTGCTACACTGGTATGAGTGAAAGCAGCTGGATTGATGATGATGAAATCAATCTTGCCATGTGCGGCATGAATGGCTTCAATCAGTTCGTACTCACGATTTGATTGTAGGTGTTCTAATTCCACCCCTGCATTGTGAGCTTGCTCTGTTAGCGTGTTCACAATCTGTGCTAAGGTGTTGTTACCATAGTGTGTCGGTTCACGCAGACCTAACAGGTTAAGGTTTGGTCCGTTTAGAACAAGAATCCGTGACTTTGCAGACATTATGTTGCCATCTTCCTTTATCGTGAGTGGAACGTTTGTTTTCCCAAATATACGATAATTCAACACGATTTTTTTGTTAAAACCGAGCAAAATTTAAAAAATCGACCAAGATTATAGCTAATTCACAGCAATTAGCAGCAATTTACTGGTCTAATCTCCCAATACCTCATCCTCTTTCTGCAACCAAGTTAACAAAAATAACCTAATGACCACATCAAGAGCGTGGCTAACCTACGTTCCAAAGCAAAAAAACCGCCATCAAAGTGGCGGTTTTCTGTTATGTGTTTAGAAATGGCGAGTTAGCTTACGCCAGCTCAGCTTTTTCTGCGATGAGTTTGTCTACTACGCTAGGGTCTGCAAGTGTTGATGTGTCACCCAGGTTGCTCGTATCGCCGGTTGCAATCTTACGCAGAATTCGACGCATGATCTTACCAGAGCGAGTCTTAGGTAGGGAATCCGTCCAGTGCAGTACATCTGGTGTTGCAATTGGACCGATCTCTTTGCGCACCCAGTCTTTCACTTCTTTATGCAGTTCCGCTGAAGGGAATTCACCGTCATTTAGCGTGATGTAAGCATAGATAGCCTGACCTTTGATGTCGTGCGGGATACCTACAATTGCCGCTTCTGCAATCTTATGATGCGCGACTAGAGCAGATTCAATCTCTGCGGTACCCATGCGGTGTCCAGAAACGTTCAATACGTCATCCACACGGCCTGTGATCCAGTAGTAACCGTCTTCGTCACGACGAGCGCCATCGCTGGTGAAGTACATGCCTTTGAAGGTTGAGAAGTAGGTTTGTTCGAAGCGTTCGTGGTCACCGTAAACCGTACGCATTTGACCAGGCCACGAATCAAGAATTACAAGGTTGCCTTCAGTCGCACCTTCAAGAATGTTACCCATGTTATCAACAAGCGCAGGTTGTACGCCGAAGAATGGACGGGTCGCTGAACCTGGTTTTAGATCCGTTGCGCCTGGTAGTGGGGCGATTAAGATGCCGCCTGTTTCAGTTTGCCACCAAGTATCGACAATCGGAGAGTTCTCATTACCGATGGTCTTGTAGTACCACTCCCATGCTTCAGGGTTGATTGGCTCACCTACCGAACCCATGATGCGAAGGCTTGAACGAGACGTGCCTTCAACCGCTTCATTACCTTTTGCCATTAGTGCACGAATCGCAGTTGGCGCAGTGTAAAGGATGTTCACTTGATGTTTATCAACCACTTCGCTCATACGGCTTGTGCTTGGGTAGTTTGGCACGCCTTCAAACAAGATGGTTTTAGCGCCGTTCGCTAGTGGACCGTAGATAAGGTACGTGTGACCAGTAATCCAACCCACGTCAGCAGTACACCAGAAGGTTTCGCCTGGCTGGTAGTCGAAGACGTATTTAAATGTCATTGCGGCATAAACAAGGTAGCCACCAGTGGTATGCAGTACGCCTTTAGGTTTACCCGTAGAGCCTGAGGTGTAAAGGATGAAAAGTGGATCTTCGGCTTTCATCTCTTCTGGTGGGCAAACGTCAGAAACACTTGCGGTTGCTTCATGCCACCAAACATCACGGTGATCATGCCATTCAACATCGCCACCAGTACGTTTAAGAACCAACACTTTGCTGATGGTTTTCACGTCTGGGTTAGTCAGTGCTTCATCAACATTCTTTTTAAGTGGAACAGCACGTCCGCCACGAACACCTTCGTCAGCGGTGATGACAACTTTAGCGTCTGAGTCAATGATACGGCCAGAAAGTGCTTCTGGTGAGAAACCGCCGAATACCACAGTGTGGACTGCGCCGATGCGGGTACATGCCAGCATTGCGATTGCAGCTTCAGGTACCATTGGCATGTAGAGACAAACTACGTCGCCTTTGCGCACACCTTGTTCTTTTAGTGCGTTAGAGAATTTACATACTTCTTTATGCAGTTCGTTAAAGGTAAGTGTTTTATCGTCAGCTGGGTCATCGCCTTCCCAAATGATTGCTACGTCGTCACCGTGCTCTGCCAAATGGCGGTCAATACAGTTTGCTGAGACATTAAGTGTGCCGTCTTCAAACCAGCGGATGTCGACATGACCGGTATCGAAAGAGGTGCTTTTTACTTTGGTGAAAGGTTTAATCCAATCAACGATTTTGCCGTGCTCGTCCCAGAAGCCCTCTGGATCGGTTACCGACTGCTGATACATGGCTAGGTAGGTTTCATTATCCGCGTGTGTATGAGTTTTAATGTTTTCTTTTACCGGATAAACGTGGGCTTCGCTCATGGCTTCTCTCCTTGTGCCTTTATTTTTCGGCCTTACACCAATCTACATAAGACTTTGAATTTTTACTTTGTAGGGCTGTTGCTGTTACTCGTTCATTAATACTCTGATTTTCTGACAACAGAATGAATCGAACGGGTATTTGTTTTAAACAGTCAGCCGTTGCAAGAACGACCTTGTGCTTATAACTGTCAGTCACAGCGCGTATTTCCACAATTAGACTTTAGGATGATAGAGAGGGAACTACCGAAAAAGGTTTGAAATAAAAGTAATTATGGGAGCCAGGTCAACAGGAATTATTTGTATGGCACGTTTAGACTAGGTAAATCGCCTTTGGTTAAACGAACAAAGACCAGTGCGGCGGAGATGGCATCTTGCAATGCGTCATGCTTGTCTTGCATGGGCAGTTCAAGGTGCTTGCAAATAGCCTCCAGACTTAAGTCGAAATAGGCATTAGGTAAATGTCGTTCCAATTTGTCGTGGTAAATCTGGCTCACTTCAATCAAAGGGTTGGGCAGAGGGAAGCCCAGTTGTTTTTGACAGGCGAGATCCAATATTTTTTTGTCATAGCGAATGTGGTAGCCGACTAACGGACGATTGCCGATAAAGTCGATTAGCTTTAGTAATGCATCCTTTTCGCTGATGCCGTCCACTAAATCCTGGTGGCGAATTTTATGGATTTTCACCGAGCCAGAATCAAGCGACTGTGGTGCACGTAGGTGCACTTCAAATGGCTGGCTGGTGATAATACGATTATCAATGATCTTAGTGGCTGCGATGGTAACAAGTTCCGCTCGGTTGGGATCTAAGCTGGTGGTTTCACAGTCGAGAGAAACCAGCTCTGTTTTATTTGGCGCACAAAAGAGCGACTGATAAGGCGAGCCTTTTAGCTTATAGTGCCAATATTTTCGTTGTAGCCAATTCATCCACGATACCTCTTATACAACTTGCCGGACTTAATCACGTATCTGATAGTGGAAACCTAAAAACTGCTGAAACTTTTTCACGACATGCAGGCTATGTCGCAGTAAGTCTCGCTCGGTTCTGTCGAGTTGTTTGATGTCGATATTATTCAGCGCTTCTTGTTGATTCAATTGCTGATTGAGACGAAGCTTTAAGAACAATTTAAGTGCTTCGTTTAAGTTGTCGGCCGTTTCAGGCTCTAAAATTCGCTTGTTCCTCAAGGCTTCTATGCGGGCAAAGGTATTTTTTTCTTCAATGGCATATTCAAGAGACAGCGTTCGGATGCCGTGCACAATAGGGAAAATACCGCCTCGTTTGATATCTAAGCCATCTTTGGCACTTTTGACGTTGCCAAATAGCGTTAGTGGCACAGAAAATTGCAGCGCTGGCCGGGTAAAGTCAGACAAGATCAGCATGCGGTCTTTCATCTTGTCCCTGAGGTGATTAGCGACGGGAGTGAGTAATTCTCGATTGCCCGCTACGGCTTGAGCATCACTGAAGATGGCTAAATCCATGATTTGTTCTGGCTGCGCCTTTGAAATCCAATTATCAAGGGTTCGAATCCACTCTGATTGAGAGTTGACCCACTTAGGGTTGTTGACCATCACTTTTCCAGGGCAAAGCGGGTAACCCAGTTGCTGCAGGGTGTGGGTGAATGATTGCATCACCTGAACGCATTGTGACCACTCCAAACCGTCTTTAATGATCAACGCATTATCCTGATCGGTTTTGAGAATTTGTTCTCCTCGTCCTTCCGAGCCTAAAACAATGAGACAGCAGTGGTCGTGGAGCGCGGGTGGGACAACCAACTCGAAAGCCTTCTCTATGATTTGCTCGTTGACGGCTGAAATGAGCTCCATGATGAAGCGGGTGCGAATGCCGTTTCTCACAAGGCTTTCTACCAACTGACGTTGTCGGTTGGATGCAAGGGCAAGCTCTTCCACGCTGCTGGCTCTGGCGATACTCAGCGTGAGTACGTGCGAGTGGGTAGAGAAAGCACTGAGGATTTGCGTCATATCCAGCATGCCTATGGCTTGATTGCCATCGCATACCATTAGGCGTTTCATCCGGTTACGCGTCATAGTAATCATGGCGTTAAACAGGAAGTCGCCTTCATCGACATGATAAACCGGGAAGGTGGCTATTTCGCCAACAGGTGTATCGACGGCGCGATCATCTAACATCACCGAGTGAAGCATATTGGTACGAGTGACAATGGCGTACGGGTGCGCAGATGGCCATTTTTCAAGGCGCGCATCGTCTGCGTTCAGCTTCACTAACGCAGCATCTATGCCGTTTTCTTTTAAGGTTCTTGTCACCTTATTGATAGGCGTCTCGGGGGACAGGATCATCGGTGGGTGGTAAATGCCCTTATCGACTTTGGTCAGAATAAACTCAGCCAGATTTTGCTGTTGCTGTGCCGCTTCTATCAGCGCCTGTCGTTTTGACAGGTTGTTATCGAAGTACGCCGCGAATTGTCCATTCTCGTTATAGAGTTCGAGAAACACCTCTTTTGGTAGCAAATAGGACAGAGTGTCTTCAAGTGCGACATACTGATGCCGAACGCTTTCTTCAAATAGAGAGCGTACGTCGAACATATCGTCGTTAGCATAGTGGGCGAATACTTCGCTCTGGTCTTTGGAGCGCTCTTCCACTGCACCTTTGATCAAAATATGCAAATGAGGATTCGATTGCCCACAAGATAAAATCACATCTCGAGTTCGATAATATGCAACGTCAAGTGATGAACGCAGCCGCGCTTGTTGTTTGCTGGTCAGGCGGTCGAATGGTGGAGATTGCATATTGAATTTATCAGGCATAAGGAACCCAAAAATTGAAAGGAACACATTCTAAGTCTGACAAATTTCTTTCTATAAGCCAGACGACTTTGGTCTAAATCCAGAGCGTTGAAACCCAAGCTTTTTTGATTTTTAAAAGTTTGTATCCCATCGAGGAAACGGTAAGTTGCCGATTCTTCCCTTTTTCTGCTGCGTTTAGCGATCCATAATCCACGCTCATAAACGTTGGTGTTCCCATTTTAGGAAAATAATAATGCTAAAACCTTCTCCGTATGGCTGGATATCTCAGTACTTTGTCGGATTCTTTTTTGCTTATGGTGTCTATCTGCCATTTTGGTCATTGTGGTTTAAAGAGCAGGGTGTCTCTTCGACAGACATTGGTTTACTTGTTGGTTTAGGCTTGGCGACTCGTTGTGTCGCGAACCTAGTGATTACCCCTCGGATTCATAAAGTTGAGCGTTTGATGCCAACTTTGCGCTGGTTAAGTTTGGCAGCTCTTATCTTTGTGGGATTCCATTTTTTTACGGGCGGCAATTTTTGGTTAATGGCGTTAGCAACCGTCCTGTTTAACTTATGTTGTGGGCCTGTGGTGCCACTGTCAGATGCGATGGCTAACTACTACGCTCGTTTGAATATGCTGGACTACGGCCGCACGCGTTTATGGGGCTCGGTTGCGTTTATCGGCGGTTCTACTGTGGTCGGTTACTTAGTGGCAGGGTTTGGTTCGGATATGATTCTCTACACAGCGATGGCTGGTGTATTGCTTTCTCTGTTGTTTGCGATGCGGAATACTAATCCTATGCCCGTCACTCTGAGCGCTCAGCATGCTGAGCGCCCTAAATTGTCGGCACTATTAACAGAAAAGTCCGTCCTGAAATTTTTAGTGCTTGTGTCTCTGATTCAGGGCAGCCATGCGGCCTATTACGGCTTTAGTGCTATTCACTGGAAAGCAGCAGGCCACTCTGAAGATGTGATTGGCTACCTTTGGAGTTTAGGAGTGGCGGCGGAGGTGGCCGTGTTTGCACTAAGTAAGCGAATATTCGCTGGTCAGTCTTTGCGTACCCTGTTTGTTATTGCTGCTTGCGGCGTGATGATGCGTTGGGGGATCACGGCAGGCACCACATCAATTTTTGCTTTAGTTGTTGTTCAGTTGCTGCATGGCGTGACGTTCGCGGCAGCGCACATTGCTGCAATTCAATACATTCAGAATTCAGAAGAGAATAAAATGGTCGCATTGCAGGCGCTGTACAATGCTATTCCATTGGGGGCATTTATTGCGCTTATGACTGTGCTTAGCGGCTGGGCTTATGAGCATTGGGGCTCACTTGTGTTTTGGGGGATGGCTGCAATGGGCTTATTTGCGCTGTTCATTAAGCTGGATCCACAAGAGCCTGCAACGCATGTTGTTGACTTGTCGGAAAAAGCACTTGAAACACAGAATTAGACTTCTGTGACAAAGGTTAAAAACTAAGCTTTGTCTCTGTTGTGAAAGCAGTGTTAAATGAAACCTCTCCCTCACGGAGAGGTTTTTGTTTTTTTGTCAGCAAGGTCAGAAAGGATATCGGATGCAAGGATGGCTGGTGGTTCCCGTTTCTTTGGCGTATTTGGGAGCCCTATTTATAATCGCGTGGTACGGAGACAATCAGAGAAGGTGGCTAGCTAGGTGGCGACCTTGGATCTACAGTTTGTCCATTGCTGTGTATTGTACCTCTTGGACTTTCTACGGTACTGTGGGCCAAGCGAGCAGCAATCCTTGGTCTTTTCTGCCTATCTACATTGCTCCAATTCTGGTCTTTACCCTTGGTTGGCGGGTACTAGCCCGACTTATCCTGATCGCCAAACGCGAACACATTACTTCGATTGCTGACTTTATTGGTGCACGTTACGGGAAATCGCAAGGGCTGGCGGTTGCGGTGACGCTGATTGCTGTTGCTGGGATCCTGCCTTATATCGCTTTGCAGCTACGTGGCATCACCATGGGGCTGGAAATCATTGCACCTGAGTTAGCGTCTGACTTTGGTTATCAGAACGACAGTGTCTCTTGGTTTGTGGTGATGGCACTGGCCATTTTTACCATATTGTTTGGTACGCGCCATATCGATAATACCGAACACCACCGCGGCATGATGATGGCGATCGCGTTTGAATCGATCATTAAACTGATGGCGTTTTTAGTCGTTGGCGTGTTTATTGTCTGGTTGGCGATGAGTACCGAAAGCTTTAGTCTGATAGACGTAGCTACGGAAACCTATCAGCCGCCAAATATTCCGACCTTGCTGATTCATACCGTGCTCACCATGCTGGCGATCGTCTGTTTACCGCGTCAGTTTCATACCATGGTGGTGGAAAACGAGCGCGCTCAGGATCTGCATGTCGCCCGTTGGTTGTTCCCACTGTATCTGATTTTAATGGGTATTTTTGTCTTGCCGATCGCATGGGTAGGGCAAGGACTGCTGAGTGATGCGTCGCCCGATACCTATGTTATCAGCGTGCCGATGGCGGTTGGGGCGAGCGAGATTGCATTGCTGGCATTCCTTGGCGGCACTTCTGCTGCAAGTGGTATGGTGATTGTCTCGACTATCGCGTTAGCCATCATGGTATCGAATGATCTGGCGATGCCACTGCTTTTACGTCGCATGCGTCTTTCGCAACGTAATCATCAGCACTTTTCTCAGTTGCTGCTGCGCATTCGTCGTGCCCTTATCCTGATTCTTTTGATTGGTGCATGGGGCTTTTACCAAGCACTTGATAGTATCCACTCACTCTCTGCGATTGGCTTTCTGTCATTTGCTGCCATTACCCAATTTGCGCCAGCACTGATTGGCGGGATGTACTGGCGTCAGGGAAACAAGAAGGGCGTTTATGTCGGTCTTGCGGTTGGTTTTACTATTTGGCTGATCACCCTAATGAGTCAAACCGACATGCTAGCGGGTAACGCCAGCAGTAACTTTTTGATTTGGCTTATTACGCCCCCAGAGATGTTAACCCAATTTGATATTGCAATCTCTGACTGGGGAATGATTCTCAGTGTCGCGGCCAATACAGCCTGTTTTGTCGTGGTTTCTTTGATCACTCGTCCAAGCCTAAGTGAGCGCTTACAATCGGCTTCTTTTGTTGGTACACCGTTGCCAGAAAGCGAAAATATGAGCCTTTATCAGAGCCGCGTGACCGTGGCTGAACTGGAAATGCTCGCTTCTCGTTTTGTTGGACGATCACGCGTCAAGGTCGCGTTTCAGGCCTATTGGAGCCAGCAACGTGAAGAGCTGATGCCGAATCAGCAAGCACCGTCTTCACTGATACGACACACAGAACGTGTGCTCGCGGGTGTTTTCGGGGCATCTTCTGCTAAGTTAGTACTTACTTCTGCTTTGCAAGGCAGAAATATGCAGCTCGAAGAAGTAGCGACCATCGTTGATGAAGCTTCTGAACTGTACGATTTCAGCCGAGGATTGCTGCAAGGGGCAATTGAGCACATCGGGCAAGGTATCGCTGTGGTTGATAAACAATTGCGGCTGGTAGCATGGAACCAACGTTATCTCGAATTATTTGAATTTCCTCCAGGGTTAATTCAGGTGGGTCGTCCGATCGCGGATGTGATTCGACACAATGCGGAACAAGGGCTATGTGGCCCGGGTGATCCAGATGACCATGTCCGTCGCCGGGTTTACCATCTTGAGCAAGGGACGCGACATACCTCTTCTCGTGTCCGCCCTGACGGACGAGTGATTGAAGTGCAGGGGAATCCGATGCCGGGTGGTGGCTTTGTGATGAGTTTTACTGACATCACCGTCTTCCGCGATGCCGAACAGGCACTAAAAGAGGCGAACGAGACGCTCGAGGAGCGTGTGAGACTTCGTACCCGAGAGCTTGAGAAGCTCAACAAACAGCTGGTGGCGGCGACACAACGTTCAGATTTAGAGTCTAAGTCGAAATCACGCTTTTTAGCGGCGGTTAGCCACGATTTGATGCAGCCTCTTAATGCTGCACGGCTATTTGCGTCTTCACTCTCCGAAGTAGCCAAAGACGATGAGACCAAAAAGCTTTCTGCTCATATTGAAAGTGCTTTGGGTGCAGCAGAAGATTTAATTGGCGACTTGCTGGATATTTCTCGTCTGGAATCGGGCAAGCTTGAAGTTCATATATGTGGTTTTGCAGTTAATGATGTGCTGGCAAATTTAAATGCTGAGTTCAGTGCGTTGGCGAAACAACAGGGTATTGAGTTCACGATGATCCCCTCCTCACTGACGGTCAATTCAGATCCCAAACTTCTGCGCAGAGTCGTGCAAAACTTTCTGACGAATGCGTTCCGCTACAGCCCAAAAGGGAAAGTCGCGTTGGGCGTACGTCGGGTTAAGGGACGCGTTCGTATTGATGTCTGGGATAATGGGATGGGCATCGAAGAAGAGAAACAACAGGAGATCTTTGAAGAGTTTAACCGAGGCTCTCAAGTTCGCTCAGATCAGGGCTTAGGTTTGGGGCTGGCGATCTCGAAAGGGATAGCGCAAGTGCTGGGGCATGAAATTTCGATGCGCTCCTGGCATGGCAAAGGCAGTGTCTTCTCTATCACGCTCGACAGAGCCGAAAGCGTGCAGGTCCTGAGCACAGTGCAGATGCCAAACAGTGCTCAGTCTGAGCTATGTCACCTGAAAATTCTTTGTGTCGACAATGAACCAGATATTTTAGTGGGAATGGATAACCTGTTGTCGCGTTGGGGCTGTGATACGCGACTGGCCGCCGATTTAGTAGAAAGCCTAAAAGCGCTGGATGATGGCTGGGTACCTGATGTGATTTTTTCTGATTACCGGCTAGATAACGGACGCACAGGGTTAGAAGTGTTGCAACAGTGTCGTCTTCGCTTGGGTAATCGCTTTGAAGGGGTCATTATCAGTGCGGACCGAACTGACGATATGCTCGATGGCATCAAAGCGAATGGATTTAGTTTTATCGCCAAGCCTGTTAAACCATTGAAGCTGCGTTCGGTATTAAATCGGGTCGCGTAGTTTGGTTAGATGAAGACCTCCAGTTGGAGGTCTTTATGCTTGAGGCTGGACGAATTACTCAGCCACTCCGCCTTGCGTTAATTTGGTTGGATTCAGTAGTTTCTCCAGTGTTGCGCGATCTAAGTCGGTTTCCTCTTCAGCAACATCAATGATCGCCCGTCCTTGTTTATAAGCCTTTTTAGCGATTTCGGCGGCTTTCAGGTAACCGATAACCGGGTTAAGAGCGGTGACCAGAATAGGATTCTTGGCTAACGCTACATCAAGGTTATCTTGCCTAACTTCAAACGTTGCGACTGCTTTGTCTGCCAGTGCTGTTGCACTGTTGGATAATAGTTCGATGCTTTCTAATACATTATGAGCAATGACAGGCAGCATCACGTTGAGCTGAAAGTTGCCAGACTGACCCGCAATAGTAATGGTGGTGTCATTACCCATTACTTGGACGCAGGCCATTGCAACGGCCTCTGGAATCACAGGATTGACTTTCCCCGGCATGATGGAAGAACCCGGTTGAAGTCCTTTTAATTCAATCTCTCCCAACCCAGCCAACGGTCCGGAATTCATCCAGCGAAGATCGTTTGCGATCTTTAAGATCGCAACTGCTGCCGTTTTGAGCTGTCCGGATAGGGCAACGATCGCGTCCTGACTGCTGAGGTTAAAAAAGAAATTTGGACTAGAACAAAACGCTACGTTTGTTGATTGCGAGAGGTTGTCTGCGAAAAGTGGGGCGAAACGTGGATCGGCATTGATCCCAGTGCCTACGGCGGTGCCACCTTGCGCCAGTGCTTTTACGGCTGGTAAGGTGTGTTCAATCGCATGTTTGGCGTGCTCGATTTGGTACTGCCATCCTCCTAGTTCTTGAGCAAGGGTGATCGGCATGGCATCCATAAGGTGAGTACGTCCCGTTTTGACCACATCTTTTAATGTTTTCTGTTTATTACTGAGCGTTTGGCTAAGGTGACTCAGAGCGGGAATCAGTTGCCTTTCGATCGCCAACGCTGCGCTAACCTGAATCGCCGTTGGTACCACATCGTTACTGCTTTGCCCCATATTGACGTGATCATTTGGGCTTACGCTATTACCAAGGGTCTCGGCAGCCAGAGTCGCGATCACCTCATTGGCATTCATATTTGAGCTAGTTCCTGATCCGGTTTGGAAGACATCAATCGGAAATTGCTCCAGATGTTGCCCATCGATGATAGATTGCGCTGCATTCGCTATCGCATCGGCGATCTTACCGTCTAATAAGCCTAATTGAGCGTTAGTCAGTGCAGCAGTTTGTTTGATATGTGCCAAAGCAAGGATGAAGCCTTTTGGCATGGTATGTCTGCTGATTGAAAAATTGTCTACGGCACGTTGTGTTTGAGCCTGATAGAGAGCATCAGAAGGGACTTTCACCTCACCCATGCTGTCGGTTTCAATACGAAAGTCTCTGGTCATGACTTGCTCCTTTATTCTCAATCCTAAGTCTCTTATCAACCATAGGTGATTTACGAGGATTTTGATGACAAAAAAGCCGATGCATGAATTCACGCATCGGCTTGGAGCAAGTGAGCTATATCCCTACAATTAAGCCCAGCTTTCTATTTTGTTCTTTATTTCAGTTATTCGGTAAACAGTGTCTCGTATTTCACGAAAGCCGTTTGAGTCTCGCCGTAGTAGAGTGTTCCTTCTGATTGAATCACCACTCTTAACCAACTTTCTGCTGATTTTGGTTTAGGCAGGGTGATATACCAGTTTTTACCTGCTTGATCGGCGGGCTTCATGTCCACTGGTTGAGCATTTTTTTCCTGATTTTCTACGACAGAAATTTTTATGCCTTCCAGTGGATAAGCGGCATTCAGAGACAGTTCTAAACGGTCTTTCGTTAGCTTCTCTGAGCGAAACTTCACTTTAAAATCGCCATTTTCCATATCACACAGACCACTGGTATAGCGGCAATTGGATTTACTGGCCAATTTATAACTTTCACCTTCTTTCGCGGCATGTGGCTTTTCACTTAATGCCATATCGGTACCGAAGTAGGCAATTAACGATAGGACCGGAGCGATCAACAGGGCGATAATTAAGTGCTTGTTTTTGAACATCTTGGCTTCCTTGCAACAACAGACTTCGAAATAGTAACTGAAAACTTAGAATAAAAAAGCCCCGGACAGGTATTTCCAGACGGGGCTTGAAGGTTGTAATTATAATTAGTGATCGACAGCTTCGCCTGCACCAACTGGTACACGTACGTGTTCAACCAGATCTTTTACTTCCTGTGGTGTTTCAGCAGTTACTCTCGATACTGCAAATGCCACGATGAAGTTAAATAGTGCACCGATTGCGCCGAACGCATTTGGTTCAATGCCTAGGAACCAGTTACTACCCCAGCTTTCTAGGTATGTCCAATCAGCAACAAACAGAACGCCTTTGTGTTGGAATACGTAGAAGAGTGTAATACCGATACCCGCGATCATACCTGCGATAGCACCTTCCTTATTGATGGACTTGCTGAAGATGCCCATCATCAACGCAGGGAAGATAGAGGATGCTGCGAGACCAAAGGCCAGTGCTACTGTACCTGCGGCGAAGCCCGGTGGGTGAAGCCCCAAGTAACCTGCTGCTGCGATAGCCACCGCCATAGAGATTCGGCTGGCGAGTAACTCTTTCTTCTCGGATATATTCGGATTGATAATGCCTTTTATTAAGTCATGGGATATTGCGGACGAGATAGCCAACAACAGACCTGCAGCGGTTGATAGTGCAGCCGCTAAGCCACCAGCAGCAACCAATGCGATTACCCAGTTTGGTAGTTTAGCAATCTCTGGGTTTGCCAGTACCATGATATCGTTATCTACACGTAGTTCGTTAGTTGTCGCATCCGATGTGTAGTTGATGTTGCCGTCACCGTTCTTATCGTCAAAGCCAAGTAAACCAGTAGTTTCCCAGTTTTTGAACCAAGCTGGACGCTCGTCATAAGCAAGGTGCTCACCAGGTGCTGGGTTTACCGTATTCATAAGGTTCAGACGTGCCATTGCTGATACTGCTGGAGCTGTAGTGTAAAGAATAGCAATGAAAATTAGTGCCCAACCTGCAGATGTACGTGCGTCACGAACCTTAGGTACCGTAAAGAAACGGATGATTACGTGTGGCAGACCCGCTGTACCGATCATCAGTGACATGGTGTAAACGAACATGTTTAGTGTGTCGCCACGGACTTGCGTGGTGTATTCACTAAACCCGAGTTCGGTCACCACCTGATCGAGCCGATCCAGTAGATAGACATCTGTGCCTGCCATGGTGCTACCAAGTCCAATTTGTGGAATTGGGTTACCAGTTAGTTGCAGAGAGATAAAGATTGCAGGGATAGTGTAAGCAAGAATGAGTACGCAATACTGAGCAATCTGCGTGTAAGTGATGCCTTTCATGCCGCCAAGTACAGCGTACATGAATACGATACACATACCAATCAGTAGGCCTGTTGAGTAATCTACTTCTAGGAAACGACCGAATGCAACGCCAACGCCTTTCATCTGACCGATAACGTACGTTACCGATGCAATGATCAGACAAATAACCGCTACGACACGTGCAGTGTTTGAGTAGAAGCGCTCACCAACAAACTCAGGCACGGTAAATTTACCGAACTTACGTAGGTAAGGAGCCAATAGCAGTGCAAGCAGCACGTAACCGCCAGTCCAGCCCATGAGAAATACAGAACCACCGTATCCCATGAAGGCAATCAGACCTGCCATCGAAATAAACGACGCCGCTGACATCCAGTCTGCTGCTGTCGCCATACCGTTCGCGATTGGGTTTACACCGCCACCCGCAACATAGAACTCTTTGGTCGAACCAGCGCGCGCCCAAATCGCAATACCAATGTACAGAATGAAGGTTGCACCAACAACCAGGTAGGTAATAGTTTTCAAATCCATCTGAGTGACTCCTTACTCATCTACGCCGAATTCACGGTCGATTTTGCGCATCTTCCATGCGTAGTAGAAAATAATACCCAGGAAGGCGTAGATGGAGCCTTGTTGAGCAAACCAGAAACCAAGTTTGTATCCACCTAGTTGAAATTGATTTAGTACATCGACAAATAAAATGCCGCAGCCGAAAGACACAACGAACCAGATGACCATTAGGCCAATCATGAGTTTCACGTTTTTGTCCCAATAGGCTTTGGCTCTTTCTTCACTTTCAAACGCCATTGCCGTCTCCTTACGATTGGTATTGTTGTTAAAAAAATGTTTCACCATGTACATTAGCAAGGTGTTGGCAAGAACTCTTTTCAACTTTAGTCGGGGCGTAAAAAACAAAAAACGCCCGTAGAATGGGCGCTTAAAGCGATTGTAAGAGAATTTAACCATGTTAATCAGGTGTTAAATTAGCCTAAGGTCTAATGCGAAATGACACTATTCACAATTTATTTTTTCTGGCGTTATCTTTTCTTCATTGATTTCGTGAAATCTATGGTGATGACCACAAGTTATTTGTTTACATAAAGCTTTCGTTTTAACTAGAGCGTTGGGACACAATATAGCGGTAGACTAATGGTGTGACTTACGTTGGTCATAAACTTTATATTTGGGAGGGGGAATGGACGCAAACGCCATTAACAGTTTTTTTCTTGTCGGTGCATTGCTGATTGCACTTAGCGTTCTTCTTAGCCCGGTCTCTTCTAAGCTGGGTATTCCCATCCTCCTTGTATTTCTTGCCGTTGGTATGTTGGCGGGGGAAGACGGCTTAGGCGGTATACTGTTTGATAACTTCTCGATTGCTTACTTAGTTAGTAACTTAGCCTTAGCCATCATACTGCTAGATGGTGGTATGAGAACAAGAGTTGCGAGTTTCCGGGTGGCTTTATGGCCATCGGTCTCACTGGCCACGTTGGGTGTGGCAATGACGACGCTCCTAACCGGATTGATGGCTACCTGGTTATTTGATCTGGATTTACTGCAAGGCATCCTTGTTGGAGCCATTGTGGGGTCTACGGATGCTGCTGCGGTATTTTCTTTGCTTAAAGGGCGCAGTCTAAATGAACGTGTGGGATCGACGCTGGAAATCGAATCCGGTACCAACGATCCAATGGCCGTCTTTCTGACCGTTACCTTAATTGCCATTTTATCGAGCTCTGAGGCGGAGTTAAGTGTTGGCTTTTTAGCACTGAGTTTTGTTAAGCAGTTTGGTATTGGGGCTTTGCTTGGTTTCGCTGGTGGTTGGGTACTGTGGAAGATCATTAACCGTAATCAACTACCTGATGGCCTGTACTCAATTTTGACTGTCAGTGGTGGCCTGCTGATTTTTGCCTTATCGAATACCTTCGGTGGTAGCGGCATTCTGTCCATTTACTTGGTGGGTCTGCTGCTTGGTAATCGCCCAACGCGCAGCCGCCACTCTATTCTGCATGTTTTAGATGGTATGACTTGGTTAGCGCAAATTGGCATGTTCATCGTACTTGGTTTACTGGTGACGCCATCCGATTTACTATCCATTGCCTTACCAGGCTTAGCGCTTGCCTTCGGTATGATTTTGTTTGCGCGGCCAATTTCAGTGTGGATTGGCTTATTGCCATTCAAAAGTTTTACGCCACGCGAAAAGTGGTTTGTCTCTTGGGTTGGTTTACGTGGTGCCGTGCCTATCATTTTGGCGGTATTCCCGATGATGGCAGGTCTTCCTGATGCACAACTCTACTTTAATCTCGCGTTCTTCGTTGTGATGGTCTCGCTAATTGTTCAGGGCGGTACGCTGACCAAAGCGATGACGCTAGCCAAAGTAGAGTTACCCTCAAAACCAGAGCCGATTTCGCGAATTGGTGTCGAGGTCTACCCAACAAGTGAGTGGGAGTTGTTTGTTTACAAGCTCAAGGCAGACAAATGGTGTATCGGCGAACCTCTACGGAGTTTATCTATGCCTGAAGGGACGCGTATCGCGGCTGTCTTCCGACATCAGGAGCTGATGCACCCATCAGGCAGCACCCGGCTCGAAGAAGACGACACCTTGTGTGTGTTTGCTCAAGAGAAGGACTTGGATGCTCTGAGCCTGCTGTTCAGTGAAGCTCCAGAAAAAGCCTCAATGACCCGTTTCTTTGGTGATTTCTTTTTGGATATTGAAGCCAGACTGTCTGATGTAGCCATGATGTATGGTTTGGACCTTGGTGATGAATCACTGGATATCACATTGAAAATGTTGGTGGAAGAACACTTGGGAGCTGCCCCGGTACTGGGTGACCAATTTGAATGGCAAGGGCTACATTGGATTATTGCTGATGTGGTCGATCAGCAAGTCACCAAAGTAGGTTTACGCTTGCCTAGTGAGCAAGATGAAATGACGGAAGAAGAGTAGCTTAGTGGTTCATCTCCGTTAACATGATCACTGCTTGAGTGCGATTCTTCACGCCCAACTTGCGAAAAATCGCCGTCATGTGCGCTTTGATGGTGGCTTCTGATACATTCAGCTCATAAGCGATTTGTTTGTTCAGTAAGCCATCTGACAACATCCCCAACACTTTGTATTGCTGTGGTGTCAGCGTCGCAATTTTCTCCGCTAAGTCGCTACATGCGGCATTATTGGTGATCAGGCCTTCAGGGAAGTATGGGTCGCCGTTGAGCACCTGGTTAATGGCATTAACGAGCTCACGCATATCACTTGATTTAGGAATGAAGCCGAAAGCGCCGTGACTTTTTACCTGAGTCACGATAGCTGGCTCTTCACTGGCTGAAACAACGACAACGGGTAAGTCAGGGTACTCGGCACGCAGATGAATCAGTCCTGACATACCATTTGCACCAGGCATCTTGAGATCCAACAGCACTAAGTCTGGCTCTTCTTCCCTTTCCAATAACGCAAGCAAGGCATCGAGCGAGTCAGCTTCGAGAAGATTGGCACCACTCACCGCCATATGAACCGATTGGAACAAAGCATTACGGAAGAGAGGGTGATCATCGGCAATGATGATGGTGTAGGTCGAATCCATGACGTTAAACACTTTTGACTATTTGGTTAAATTTATTATTGTCCAGCTTTGAGAGTGTGGACAATATTTATTCGCTAAAAGTCTGAACCAAATCGACTTTTATTAGAGAAAATGCATATAAGCATCATTTTATTTGTTTATTTTGTGCGATAAAAACGCCAGTAGAAAATTACTGGCGTTTGAATTCTTCTGATCAGAACTGATTGATGTGTTCTAAGAAAGGCTCTGCCTGTATAAAACCGGTTAAACGAGCGTTAGAAACGTGCTCTCCTTTATCGTTCCAAAACTCGATCGTTGGCAAGCCAAGGACGTTCATATGCTTGAGTAATTCAATATCTTGAACCTGATTTTTGGTCACATCGGCTTGCAGCAGAACAAAATCGCGCAATTTTTCTTCGACTTTTGGCGCATGGAAGGTGTACTTCTCAAACTCTTTGCATGCCACACACCAGTCCGCATAAAAGTCGAGCATAACGGGTTTGCCTGCCTCTTTTGCTAGTGCAAGTTGTTCTTCTAGCTCTGCTACATTCGCAATCCGAGTGAAACTGATGCTGGCTTGCTGAGCATGGGTTTCGTTGTGGCCAAACCAGTAGTTCAGCGCAGGTTGTGCGGAAGCAAGTAATCCAAGCACAGCAATAATACCAACAGCACTCTGTTTCCAGCCGCCAAACTCCAGATTATTTTTTACATGATATAGCCAGCCAAAAGCTGTCACACCAAGTGCAGACCAAAGTAACGTCGACCATATTTCAGGTAATAGACGTTCAAGCAGGAAGATAGGTGCGGCGAGCAGAATGAACCCGAACAGCGTTTTAACGCGACCCATCCAGTTACCCGCCTTAGGCAGGAGTTTATTGCCGAAAACCGCCACTAGAATCAGCGGGATCCCCATCCCCATAGCGAGTGCGTATAGAGCAACACCACCTGTTAGCAGGTCGCCGCTTTGCGCGACGTAAAGCAGGGCTCCGGAGAGTGGAGCGGTGGTGCACGGTGAGCATACCAAACCGGAAATGGCACCCATTACAAACACGCCAGCACCGCTGCCTCCTTGCTGTTTGTTACTTAGGTTATTTAGCCAAGTTTGAACACTGCTTGGCAGTTGCAGCGAATACAAGCCAAACATCGACATCGCTAACGCGATGAATAAGGCACTCAGACCAATGAGTACATAAGGGTGTTGCATTGCCGCTTGGAATTGCATACCAGCTGACGCAACGACTAGGCCGAGTAGGGTATACGTTAGCGCCATACCTTGTACGTAAATAAACGAAAGGCCAAGCGCACGTCGTTGGCTTAGCTTCCCACTACCAAGCACAATGCTGGTTAGGATAGGGTACATAGGCAATACGCAGGGAGTAAAAGCAAGGCCAGCACCTAAGGCTAAGAACAGCAGTGGCGTCCACCAACTGTCAGCAAGGGTTGCAGCTAGGCTGTCTTGCTGTGTGGCTGGAGCTGTTGGCGCTGTGCTTATTACTTTGGGCGCAGATTGTGCGGTTTGTTTTTTGGTCGGCTCTTGAGGTGCTGTGGTTACTGCGTCATCTGTTGGTGACGCAAATACGTTGATTGGAATAACACGCGTTTCGGGTGGGTAACAGAACCCAGCTTTCGCACAGCCCTGATATTGAACGATGACACGAGCGCCTTCTTGCCAATCTGAAAGCGGTACATTGACAAATAGCGGCATGGTGTAGATATGGACGTCACCAAAGAACTCATCGTTGTATGGTGTGCCTTGCTCCATGTCTAATTCGCCGAGAGTGACGTTCTCTCCGGATACTGACAGACGTTCTTGATACAGGTAGTAACCATCACGTACCTGCCAGTCGAGCATCAACTTGTTGTCTTGCTGATAGAAGTTAAACGGAAAAGCCTGATCGACTGGTACAAAGGTATCACCATTGCTACCGAAGTTGTTGTTCTGATTATTGCTAAACGGGTCTTTGTCAAACAGAGCAACAGACGGTGCAGAAAAGGTCATCAACCCTAAGAGTAATACGGAAAGTAATGCACGCATAAAATGTTCAATTCGTCTTAGATAATTGTCGTAAGTGTAACTCAATCAGACCTGCTGACTAACCCATAAGTTTCATCAGAGTGAAGATTTGTTAATCAGAGCTTGGAGGAATGTAAAAGAAAAAAGGGAGCCGAAGCTCCCCAAGTAAGACTCTGTTTCTGCTAGATCAGCAGGCCGCCGAAGACGAAGCCTAGTGTTACCGCTGAAGCGATGGTTGCGACCCCCGGTAGGAAGAACGGGTGGTTGAACACGTACTTACCAATACGTGTAGAGCCTGTGTCGTCCATCTCAACCGCGGCAAGTAACGTTGGATAAGTTGGTAGTACGAACAGTGCACTTACTGCCGCGAAAGATGCAACAGCAGTCAGTGGTGCCACACCGATAGCCAATGCTGCAGGCATCAGCGCAACAGTCGTTGCACCTTGAGAGTAAAGCAGCATAGAGGCAAAGAAGAGTACCAGTGCAAGCATCCATGGGTAGTCTGCCAGTAGTGCACCTGCCACTTCCTTAATACCATCAACGTGTGAGTTCACGAATGTAGAGCCTAACCATGCAACACCAAGTACACACACACATGCTGTCATACCAGAACGGAATGTTGCCGCCGCTGGGATTTTGCTCGCGTCGATCTTACAGCTCATTACGATGACTGCTGCTGACGCTAGCATGACTGTCATGATCGCTTCGTTACGGCCTAGAGCCGGGTTCTCGATGAGACCTACAGAACCAGAGATTGCCGCTGCGTAGCAAACGACGAATGCGATAGCGCCAAGGAAGATAAACGTTGCTTTCTTCGCTGTAGGTAGAATTTCACGTTTTGCTTCAGTGTTCAGTTTGATGAGGCCATTTTCCAGACGATGTTGATATTCTGGATCATCTTTTAGCTCACTACCCATGAAGTTCGCAATGAACGCACCGATCATACAAGCGATGAATGTGGTTGGGATGCACACAGCGAGTAGAGTGAGGTAATCGACGCCAAATGGAGCAAGCATGGCCGCGAAAGCGACCACAGCCGCAGAGATTGGAGACGCTGTGATGGCGATTTGCGATGCGACAACGGCGATAGACAGAGGACGAGAAGGACGAACGCCCTGACCTTTAGCCACTTCTGCTATGACAGGCAGAGTAGAGAAAGCGGTGTGACCCGTTCCCGCCATTAGTGTCATTAGGAATGTAACGATTGGCGCATAGAAGGTGATGCGTTCAGGGTGTTTACGCAAAAAGTTTTCTGCAACTTGCACCATCCAGTCCAGACCACCTGCGACTTGCATTGCTGCAATAGCGGTAATCACTGACATGATGATCAAAATTACATCAACAGGGATGTAAGCCTGGCTAGTTGGAACGCCTAGGATTAACGACAATGCAATGACACCCGCACCACCGGCAAAACCGATACCGATGCCGCCGATTCTCGCTCCCAAATAGATAAAGAGCAGAACCACGAAGAGTTCGACCATGACCATTATAGATACCTCTTTAGTTTGTATAGATTCTGATTTTTTGAACACTCAGGGACAGGAGTAAATGTTCAGAGAATCAGAACCGAAGAGCTACGGCATTAAAAGTCTTATAAAAAGTGCGGTTAACCGTATGGAGCCCTAAAAAGGGGCCTTATAGGCCCCTATGGAAGATGACTTACTCGTAGCGTTTCGCTTTGTAAGTTGGATGCATGAAGTTTTCAACGGATAAGATTTCGTCAAGTTCTTCTTCTGTTAACAGACCGCGCTCTAGCACGACTTCACGAACACTCTTACCTGTTTCGGCACAAACCTTACCGACGATGTCGCCTTCATGGTGACCGATGTATGGGTTCAGGTAGGTTACGATACCGATGGAGTTGTAAACGTAGTTTTCACAGACTTCTTTGTTTACTGTGATGCCATCGATACATTTGTCACGCAGATTGATGCAGGCATTTTGTAGCAGTGAGATGGACTCAAACATGCTTTGCGCGATCACTGGTTCCATTACGTTTAGCTGCAGCTGGCCGCCTTCAGCAGCGAAAGATACCGTGTTGTCGTTACCCAGTACTTTAAAGCACACTTGGTTGACAACTTCAGGGATAACAGGGTTCACTTTCGCAGGCATGATAGATGAGCCGGCTTGCATCTCAGGAAGGTTAAGTTCATTCAGACCAGCACGTGGGCCTGAAGAAAGCAGACGCAGGTCGTTACAAATCTTAGACAGTTTCACTGCCAAGCGTTTTAGTGCACTGTGCGTCATCACGTAAGCACCACAGTCTGAAGTTGCTTCGATAAGGTCTTCCGCAGGAACCACGTCCAGACCTGTCACTTCAGCCAGGTGTTTTACCGACAGAGCTTGGTAACCAGTTGGCGTGTTCAGGCCCGTACCGATTGCGGTCGCGCCCAAGTTAATTTCTAGCAGTAGTTTTGACGTGTAGTCCAAAGCACGAATTTCTTCGTTTAATGTTACCGCCCAAGCGTGGAACTCTTGACCAACCGTCATTGGCACTGCGTCTTGTAACTGAGTACGACCCATTTTAAGCACATCTTTGAACTCAATCGCTTTAAGTTCGAATGCGCCTTTCAGGTACTCAATGGCTTCCATCAGCTTGTGTACGCTGTTGTAAACCGCAATACGGAATCCGGTAGGGTAAGCACAGTTGGTAGACTGACTTTTGTTAACGTGATCATTCGGGTTGACGAATTGGTATTGGCCTTTCTCTTTGCCCATGATTTCAAGAGCAACGTTCGCGATCACTTCGTTGGTGTTCATGTTGACAGAAGTGCCCGCACCACCCTGGAATACGTCTGAAGGGAATTGATCCATACACTTGCCTGTTTCCAGGATCAAATCACATGCTTCGATGATGTAGTTAGCTACATCTTTTGGAATCGCACCAAGTTCTTTGTTTGCCAGCGCGGCGGCTTTCTTAGTCATCACCATACCACGTACGAATTCTGGTACGTCAGAGATGGTTACGTTAGAAATGTTGAAGTTTTCGATGGCACGTAGGGTGTGAATACCGTAGTACGCATCTGCAGGGACATGACGTTGACCTAATAGATCTTCTTCAATGCGGGTGGCTGAGTTAACTGTTTTTTGAGCATCAGATAGAGTAGCCATAACAGGATCCTTAGATAATAATTCTAATAATATGGTTGAGTATTAGCCTATTCTGCAATCTAGAATCCATTCATCAGAATTTTGGGCTGGAAAATCCGTCCTGACTTATGTCGCACATAATACTGCACTTAGCGCATAAAAATAGTAACTAGATCACCTTTTGGGTTTTTAATGCGTCAATAGTTTTCATAGCATGAACAGGTTATAGTCTTACGTTTGAGGCTCGTGTTTTTACTATTCATATTTGCTGATTGTGGCTAGCTACATTGTGCCAACAGAAAGGCTTCATTGAACTCATCTGCAAGGACTGAACACGCTTTTTTACAACGATTTGTTTGAGCTTGGTTAGCTTTTACCATTACACTGAATTAAACAAAGGAGGGCGTGTGTTTCCTATCTTATTATTGGCGTTTATTTTTGTTCCGATCATCGAAATCGGCTTGTTTATTCAGGTGGGCGGGTTTTTAGGCCTATGGCCGACCATTGCGTTGGTGATCATCACCGCGTTTGTTGGTGCGTCTTTGGTGCGAAGCCAAGGGATTCAAACTCTGATGTCGGTGCAGGGGCGTCTTGAGCAAGGTGAAATTCCTGCTCAGCAGATTTTCGAAGGCGTCATGTTAGCGGTAGCTGGCGTGCTGCTTTTAACTCCGGGTTTCATGACGGATGCACTGGGTATGTTGGTATTGTTGCCTGCGCCTAGAGCTGCGATTGCCAAATACCTGATGAGCAAAATGGTTGTAAAAACGGTTCACGGTGGTTTCCACGGTGGTTTCTCTGGACAGCAGGGGCCGTTTGACGACGATCCATCCCGTCGAGGTCCATTCGATTCTCGCTCGGATCATGGGAATACCTTCGAAGGTGAATACGAGCGCAAAGACGACGATGATGATCGTAATGACCGAAATAAGCTCAACTGATCAATAATCAGTTCCAGCAGAAAACAAAAGGGCGCATCTAGCGCCCTTTTTTGTCTCTTTATCTAAGCGATTATTGAGCGCCTGCAAAGCCCATCTGACGCCATGCTTCAAAGGCAATAATGGCGACGGCATTCGACAAGTTCAGGCTGCGGGCATCTGGCATCATCGGAATACGAATACGTTGTTCCATTGGTAAACTCTCAATCACTTCTGCAGGTAAACCACGGGTTTCCGGACCGAATAGCAGCACGTCACCGGCCTGATACTGAGCATCTACGTGATGACCTGTTGTTTTGGTCGTACAAGCGAACAGGCGGTAGTTGCCTTGCTTTTCTTCCTCTAAATAGTCTAAGAATGCTTGATAATTTTTATGACGTGTCACTCGAGCCAAGTCATGATAGTCCAAGCCCGCACGGCGTACTTTCTTTTCTTCCAGATCGAAGCCTAGTGGTTCAATCAGATGCAGGTTCGCACCACAGTTGGCACACAGTCGAATAATGTTACCAGTATTCGGCGCAATTTCAGGTTCGTATAAAGCGATATCAAACATGGTATAGAAATAGAGTTAGTCAAAAGTAAGACGCAGTATATACCCAAATGACTTCCAGAGTCAGGGGGCGAGTTGAGTCAGGCATAGTGGGTTAACATAAGCTTTGCTTATTGACTTAAAGGCAACGTAATGGTCATACGCAATCCACCCAGAGGGCTGCGACTGGCGACAATCGTCCCGCTGTGCTGACGAATGGCACTTTCGGTGATAGTCAGCCCTAATCCTGTTCCGCCTGAGTGACGATCACGTGCAGTCGAAACACGATAAAACGGACGAAAAATGGCTTCTAACTCTTCATCCGGTATACCTTCACCGTTATCATCTACGGTGATGTGCAGGGTATTACCTAGTGTTTCTACATTAATTTCAACGTGATCTTTCCCGTAGTAAATCGCGTTACGTATGATGTTCTCCACCGCACTCATCAGCAATTTAGGGTTTCCAGAAATACTGCCTTTAGGCAGTGGCGAATAACGCAATTGTTTACCCATTTGCTCGGCTTCAAACTGAGCGTCTTTAATGATCTCTTCCCACAAACTTTGAATCGGTTGAGTTTCTCGTGTCATGTGGCTATTCGCCTGCATGCGAGACAGTTCCAATAACTCACTGATCATTTGCTCAAGTCTTTGAGCCTCAGTATCAATTCGTGTGAGCTCTGGGCTTTCGCCCTGTTTGCGTGTCGCTAACGCATTGGCCATTCTCAGGCGAGTCAGTGGTGAACGCAGCTCATGAGAGATATCGGAGAGCAGACGTTGCTGGCCGGATATCATCTGATTTACTGCTTCGACCATCTGGTTGAAACTGCTGCCTGCCTGACGGAACTCTGAAGTACCTTTCTCCAGATTCGGATCAGTGACAAATTCCCCTTTGGCTACACGTTGCGCGGCGGCTTCTAGTCTTCGAGCAGGCTGACTCAATGCCCATGCCAGCCAAAGTAGCAAAGGTGTACTCACCAGCATCACCGCCAGTAATAACTGAAGTGGGTGGTCAAACAGTCTCAGCAGCAGTGGTGGCGGTTCATTCCACTTAAAACCGACGTACATCAAAAGGTCTGAACCCGCTAATGTAATTGGCACTGGTCCTGCGATCATGTATCGGCCATAGAGCTTTTGTTTCGGTCGGTTATTGTCTTCGATGATGGAAACAAAGTTTTGCATGGCCCGCATCTGGAAGTTGTTGCGGTGGTCCGTGGTTAATATTTTGCCGCTATAGTCAGAAAAGAACATCCGTGGTCGTGGGTCATTTTTATTTTGACGACGACCCTCGATACTAAACAGGATTCGGCCAAGGTCAGTTTCTTTACTGTATTGGTTCTGAATGTCATCACGCACTTCTAGCATGCGCTGATAGGGCGCATTGGGAATATCACGAGGTTTACGTGGATCCAGATGCGGTAGTGATAGCACAGCGATTAACACCAACAGCATGGTGAACCAAAAGATGGCAAATATGCGTCCATACAAGCTGTTAATATTCGGTAGTTTGATGCGTGATAGTCGGCTCATTAATCTTCCTCAAGCAACATATAGCCTCGGCCACGCAACGTTTTTATACGTGGTTTGCCATTACTTTGGTCGGGCAGTTTTTTGCGTAAGTTGGATACATGCATATCAATCGCACGGTCAAAAGCGGCGAGTCGCTTGCCAAGCACATCTAAGCTCAAGGTTTCTTTAGTAAGCACTTGCCCAGGGTGTTGTACAAAGTGTGTGAGCAAAGCAAATTCTGTTGCGGTTAAATCAAGCAGTAGCTGATCGCAATAAGCTTCTTGTTTGCCTGGGTAAAGACAAAGTTCTTGATATTCGATGCAGTCGCTGCTTTTGCTGTCTTTTTGTGACGCACTGGTACGACGTAAAATAGCGCGAATGCGAGCGAGAAGTTCTCTATCACTAAAGGGTTTCGGTAAGTAATCGTCAGCTCCAAGTTCTAAGCCAATCACTCGGTCAATTTCTTCGCCTTTGGCCGTCAGCATTAGTACGGGGGTTTCCCAGTTGTCACGTAAACGCTTTAATGTCTCCATGCCGTTGAGTTTAGGCATCATGACATCGAGTAAAATCAAATCAGTTTCACTCGTTACTGCGGCTAAACCCGCCTCTCCGTCATTCGCTTCACTGACTTCAAAACCTTCGAAACTGAGCACTTCTTTTAACAGGCTAGTTAGCTCTATATCGTCATCAATCAAAAGAATATTTGCCATTTAGGGATCTACCATCAATTACCAGATGCTTTAATACTACATTGGAATGAGGGGGGACGATGAGTATAAAAATCACTCTTTACGAATCTTTACGCTCCCTATACGTCACTTTACCTAGCGCATCCTATTCTATACTCAAGCGCTGGGAGAACAGCCCAGAAGAATCAATCAGATGTATGAGGAATCCCATTATGAAATCTGCAAAAAAAATGGTGTTAGCTGCTGTTGTTCTACCACTTACCCTTGGTGCTGCTGGTGCCTTTGCCTATGGTGGTAAAGACCAGCAAAAAGGTCCTCGTGATGAATGTGGCCCGGGAATGGATCGAGGTATCATGCGTCAGATGAACCTGACAGATGCACAAAAAGACCAATTACAATCTTTTCGCGATGCCAACCGCGCTGAGATGAGAGGCAAAAACTCAGCCGATCGTGATACTCGAAGAGCAGAGCGACAAGCTTACCATGCAAAAATGCAGGCTCTCGTGCTGGCGGATAACTTTGATGAAGCGCAAGCAACGGCGTTAGCTAAAGAAATGGTAGAAAAACAAACTGAGCGTCGTGTAGAAATGCTGGAGAGAAAACACCAGATGTTGAGTGTACTGACTCCTGAGCAAAAAGCAGAGTTTGTGAAGTTGCAAAATGAACGTATGCAACAGTGTGACAACAGAATGCAAAAACGCATGATTAAACAAAATAGTAACTAACCGCCACAACGAAATAATCTGAAGAGGCTGCCAATGGTCGCCTCTTTTTGATCTGGCTATTTCATACTCATTCAATAATTATCAAGGTATACTCTGGATATGGTTTGAGTTAACTCTTTGATTATGAAACATCAATATTCACGTTTAGTAACGACTGCCGCATGGACTGCGACAATCACGGCAACGCTTCTATTATTGGTTAAGGTCGTCACTTGGTGGGTGACGGGATCGGTCAGCTTATTGGCCTCTCTTATTGACTCTATGTTGGACATCGCTGCATCAGTGGTGAATTTAGTTGTGATCCGTTATGCCTTGCAGCCTGCCGACAGGGAACATACTTTCGGTCACGGTAAGGCAGAGTCATTAGCTGCCCTAGCGCAAGCGATGTTTATTTCCGGCTCTGCAGTATTTTTGATCCTCAACGGGGTTGATCGTTTCTTCCGTCCTCATGCTTTGCATGCTCCCGAGCTGGGGGTTTATGTCTCGTTGTTTGCTATCGTAGTCACGCTTGGTTTGGTGACGTTTCAGAAACATGTTGTGCGGGTGACAGGCAGCCAAGCGATTGCCGCCGATTCTCTTCACTATCAAACTGACCTTTATATGAATGCGGCCATTATGGTTGCGCTCGGGTTAAGTTATTTTGGCGTCACACAAGCGGATGCAGTGTTTGCGATTGGTATTGGGTTGTTCATTCTTTACAGTGCTTTCAAAATGGTGAATGAAGCGACTCAAACCTTATTGGACAGAAAGCTGCCTGATACAGAGTTAGAGGAAATCCGCACTCAGTGCTTGAGCGTTAAAGGGGTGAGGGGCGTTCATCAGTTGCGAACACGGATGTCCGGTCCGACGCGTTTTATTCAGTTGCATCTAGAGTTAGATGATGACTTACGTTTAATTGAAGCCCACTATATCGCTGATAAAGTAGAAGAAAATCTATTGTCTGCCTTTCCTGAAGCGGATGTCTTGATCCACCAAGATCCGATATCTGTGATTTATGGACCAGAGAAAGAGCAGAAAGAGCAAGATTGGTAGAGCTCGAAAAATACAAAAGCGTCTGACGACAAATAGGCGCTTATTGTCTATCTTTCCATCAATACGCTTAAAGAATCCTGATACTGATGTGAATCAACGAAGTTGCTTAGAGAAGCTGTAATACTCTTACATAAGTAGAAAAGTTACATAAAAATGTGTGTTTTCATTGGTAATCCGGTATAGGAAATGTAACATAACGCACAGTTCTGGATTATGCAGGTTGCTTGGTGACAAGGGGCCTAGAAGAAAATTAAATAAATTGATTGCCAAAGATCGAGGGTGAGCATGATTAAGAAGATCGGTGTTTTAACAAGTGGCGGTGACGCACCTGGTATGAACGCTGCAGTACGCGGCGTGGTACGCACAGCACTTTCTGAGGGATTAGAAGTGTTTGGTGTGTACGATGGCTACCTAGGTCTTTATGAAGGCCGCATCGAGAAGCTAGATCGTTCTAGTGTTTCTGATGTTATTAATAAAGGTGGTACGTTCCTGGGTTCTGCACGTTTCCCTGAGTTCAAGGAAGTGGCAGTACGCGAAAAAGCTATTGAGAACCTGAAGAAACACGGTATCGACGCACTGGTAGTGATTGGTGGTGACGGTTCTTACATGGGTGCAAAAAAACTGACTGAAATGGGTTACCCATGTATCGGTCTACCTGGCACAATCGATAACGACATTGCGGGTACGGATTACACTATTGGTTACCTAACTGCACTAAACACTGTTATTGATGCAATCGACCGTCTGCGTGACACTTCTTCATCTCACCAACGTATTTCAATTGTAGAAATCATGGGCCGTCACTGTGGTGACCTGACTCTGATGTCTGCTATTGCTGGTGGTTGTGAATACATCATCACACCAGAAACGGGTCTTGATAAAGAGAAGCTAATCAGCAATATCCAAGACGGTATTGCAAAAGGTAAGAAACACGCAATCATTGCACTTACTGAGCTGATGATGGATGCAAACGAACTTGCACGTGATATCGAAACAGCAACGGGCCGTGAAACTCGTGCTACAGTGCTGGGTCACATCCAACGTGGTGGTCGTCCTACTGCATTTGACCGTGTTCTTGCTTCTCGTATGGGTAACTACGCGGTTCACCTTCTAATGGAAGGTCATGGTGGTCGTTGTGTTGGTATCCAAAAAGAAGAGCTTGTACATCACGACATCATTGATGCGATTGAAAACATGAAGCGTCCAGTACGTAATGACCTGTACAAGGTTGCAGAAGAGCTGTTCTAAGTAGAGCTGCTCTAAGCATGAATAAAAAAACCGCGTTGATACGCGGTTTTTTTGTAAGTGTCTTTCTGCGCTTACTCGGCTAAATAGCAATTGTGTTCATGAAGAGGAGGTGCCGTATTCAGGCAGCATTAACTTTCGCTCGCGAAGCGCAAACATATAACCAAGCAACCCACCTAATATATTTCCTACGGCAATACCGATAAACAGCCCTTCCACATCGTACAGATAGCTGCCGAACCAAGCCGCTGGCAAGGTGAATACGAATAAGCGCATGAAGCTCCATTTGAAAGCAAGTAAGGGTTTATGCATCGCATTTAGTCCGCTCACCAAGATCATCACTACCCCCTGAAAACCGTAGCTGAATGGCACAACTAGCAGGTAATGCCACAGTATATTTTTAACGTTCTCTTCTTGCGAGAACAGGGCAGCGAGCGGAATACTCAACGGTACCATCGCCAGAAAAATCAGTCCCTGAAACACCACTGCAAAACGCATACTAAGGAACATCCCGGCAAACGCGCGCTGCGGATTATTAGCGCCAAGATTTTGTGCCATGAATGGTGTTAAAGCCGACGTCAGTGACATCAATACCAGAATCAGTATCGATTCAATTCGCTGAGCGGCTCCATAAGCGGCAACAGCAGCGGTTCCGTGGCTTGACAGCAGCATCATCAAAATAGCACCAGAAAGAGGATTCATTGCTGTAGACAACGCAGCTGGTGTGCCAATTTTTAATGTTTGCTGCCAATCTTGTTTGAGCAGTCTCCACTGTGGTTGAGCGAGTAACTGTTCGCGTTTTATAAGCAAATAGAAAGAGCCCAACAAAGCCCCCAACCAGCTGAAAGCACTCGCAATAGCAGCGCCTTGTATCCCAAGCTCAGGAAAAGGGCCCAGACCGAAGATAAGTAGTGGATCCAGCATTCCGTTGATCAAACCCGCAAGCATCATGATTTTAGCAGGTGTTTTGGTATCACCGGTTGCGCGTATCGCACTGTTACCAGCCATTGGAATCACCAGTAAAGGAATGGTGAGATACCAAACGTGCATGTATTGTTCGATGAGTGGCAGCAGATCGTCAGTCGCCCCTAGAAAACCAAACAGTGGTCGGATAGTTATAAAACCGATTGATGAGGCGATGGCAACTAGCATTACCGCTAACAGTAGGCCATGAGTGGTAAAACGCGCGGCTTGTGTTGAATACCCCTGACCAAGTAGTCGACCAATATTGGTCGAGAGACCCATACCGATCCCCATCGTAATGCAGTTGACGGCAAAGGTAACCGGGAAGGTATAGCTGATCGCCGCTAATGCTTGCGTTCCGAGTAGAGAGATAAAAAATGTATCGACCAGATTAAACATCAGAATTGCGATCATGCCTATCGTCATCGGTACGGTCATCTTCCGCAGAGTTTCGGGAATGGGCGCACTCAACAAACCATGTTTATCTGTTGCTTGGTGTTCCGGCTTGTTATTTTCCAGCATGTTTAACGTCTATCTGGTGGAGAAACTGCAAGGATACAAGAAAGCAGGAAGGTGAGCGAGTGCGCATTTCTCACGCAAACCGTTGCGATCTTTTAACTAAGTCACAAAAAAATCATGCTCGCCCCTTGGGATCGCTCGTTCGACCCCTTATATAGTGATCACGTGTCCCAGAAGGGCAATTATCAAATAAACATGGAAATTTTCAGGAGAGACGACCAATGAACATTCGTCCATTACACGACCGAGTTATCGTTGAACGTAAAGAAGTTGAATCTAAGTCAGCTGGTGGAATCGTTCTGACTGGTTCCGCTGCGGAAAAATCAACTCGCGGTGTTGTTCTAGCTGTAGGCAAAGGCCGCATTCTAGAAAACGGCACAGTGCTACCGCTGGACGTTAAAGTTGGTGATACTGTTATCTTCGCTGAAGGTTACGGCACTAAAACTGAAAAAATCGACGGTAAAGAAGTACTAGTGATGTCTGAAAACGACATCATGGCAATCGTTGAATAATAGCAATCATTGAGTAACTTTTTGCTCAGATTCAAAAACGAAATCGAACACAAAGAATTTTAGAAAGGAAATCAAAGATGGCTGCTAAAGACGTTAAATTTGGTAATGACGCACGAGTTAAAATGCTGGAAGGTGTAAACGTTCTGGCTGATGCGGTAAAAGTGACATTAGGTCCTAAAGGCCGTAACGTAGTTCTAGATAAATCTTTCGGTGCACCAACAATCACTAAAGATGGTGTATCTGTAGCGCGTGAAATTGAACTGGAAGACAAGTTCCAGAACATGGGCGCACAAATGGTTAAAGAAGTTGCATCTCAAGCGAACGATGCAGCGGGTGACGGTACAACAACAGCAACGGTATTGGCACAATCTATCGTAAACGAAGGCCTTAAAGCGGTTGCTGCGGGTATGAACCCAATGGATCTTAAGCGTGGTATCGATAAAGCAGTGGTAGCAGCGGTTGAGCAACTAAAAGAGCTTTCTGTTCCATGTGCAGACACCAAAGCTATTGCACAGGTAGGTACTATCTCTGCGAACTCAGACGTAAGCGTAGGTAACATCATTGCTGAAGCAATGGAACGTGTTGGCCGCGACGGTGTTATTACTGTTGAAGAAGGTCAGGCGCTACAAGATGAGCTAGACGTAGTAGAAGGTATGCAGTTCGACCGTGGTTACCTATCTCCTTACTTCATCAACAACCAAGAAGCAGGTTCTGTTGATCTAGAAAACCCATTCATCCTTCTGGTTGATAAGAAGATCTCAAACATCCGTGAACTGCTTCCAACACTAGAAGCGGTTGCTAAAGCATCTCGTCCGCTGCTAATCATCGCAGAAGACGTAGAAGGTGAAGCGCTAGCAACACTAGTTGTGAACAACATGCGTGGCATCGTGAAAGTTGCGGCAGTAAAAGCACCAGGTTTTGGTGACCGTCGTAAAGCAATGCTACAAGACATCGCTGTTCTAACTGGCGGTACAGTGATTTCTGAAGAAGTAGGTCTAGAGCTTGAAAAAGTAACTCTAGAAGACCTAGGTCAAGCTAAACGCGTAGCTATCACTAAAGAAAACACAACCATCATCGATGGTATCGGTGAAGAAACGATGATTCATGGCCGTGTTGCTCAAATTCGTCAGCAAATCGAAGAGTCAACTTCAGACTACGATAAAGAGAAACTACAAGAGCGCGTAGCTAAGCTAGCTGGCGGTGTTGCAGTAATCAAAGTTGGTGCAGCAACTGAAGTTGAAATGAAAGAGAAAAAAGACCGCGTAGAAGACGCGCTACACGCAACTCGCGCAGCGGTTGAAGAAGGTGTAGTCGCAGGCGGTGGTGTTGCTCTAATCCGTGCAGCATCTAAGATTGTTGACCTACAAGGCGACAACGAAGAGCAAAACGTTGGTATCCGCGTTGCACTACGTGCAATGGAATCGCCAATCCGTCAAATCACGAAGAACGCGGGTGCTGAAGAGTCAGTTGTTGCGAACAACGTGAAAGCGGGCGACGGTAGCTACGGTTACAACGCAGCAACAGGTGAGTACGGCGATATGCTAGAGATGGGTATCCTAGACCCGACTAAAGTAACTCGTAGCGCACTACAATTTGCAGCATCAGTTGCTGGCCTAATGATCACAACTGAAGCAATGGTTACTGACCTACCACAGAAAGACGGCGCAGGCATGCCTGATATGGGCGGCATGGGCGGTATGGGTGGTATGGGCGGCATGATGTAATATGCTGCTTATCTTGTCGCTGTAAGGCCTTATAGCATTAAGATAACTGACCAAACCAAGAAGAAGCCGAGGTTTTTACCTCGGTTTTTTTGTGCTTGGCGTTTTGAGTATTAATGTTGTCGATGCGTCATAGCGAATCTGGTCGTATTTTAGGAAGTGTGATGGAGTGCGGTTTTAAACGTTGAATCGCGTTTGTTTATCAAAAGCGTGGCTGAACAAAACATCGACATTGTGAGGGGCTGGTACAAGAAATACTTGCGAAAATAATGAAATATGGTCGTTGTAGATTTTTTCTATTATAGTCAACTTGTTAAATATGACATGCGAGTAACACTTTTTAGCTCGAATACTAGAAAATGAGAACACATACGCTATGTTGTAAATAATGCTTAATATAACGGAGATTAGAATGAAAAAGCTTTTGACGTCTTTGGCAGTGGTAGCCGCTGTTGCATCACCGGTTGCGCTTGCTGACAGTACTCCTGTGATGTTTTCTACAATCGATCACATTAATGCGCCGTCTCGCTCGGAAGTGGGTGGTGTTCGTCTAGCCGTCCTACACGGTCAGGTTAACGAAGTGAAAGGGGTGGATTTCTCACTACTTGGTATGTCAGAAACTGAGCGTACAACAGGTATTAACTTTGGTCTGTTCTTCGGTGCGGCGAAAGTAAACCAAGAAATGAAAGGTGCTTCACTTGGTCTTGTTAACTGGAACCGCGGTCAAACAACAGGTTTAAACCTAGGTGCGGTTAACATTACTAACAACGTAAAAGGCCTTAACTGGAGTGCGGTAAACTACTCTCAGGGCTATACAATGGCGGATGTTGGTCTGGCAAGTATCTCGAAAAAGTCTAACTTCCAGCTAGGTTTCTTCAACATGACAGACCAAATCGACGGTATTCAAATTGGTCTGCTTAACTGTGCGGATAACGGTTTCCTGAAGTGTTTCCCACTGATTAACTTCGCGAAATAATCTGAATCTATAGTAAGAAGATTTAAACAAAAAGACCCCGAACCGATGTTGGGGTCTTTTTATATTTGCTTTGTTGCTTATTTGATTAAGCGAGACGACTTTCTTCGCTGTATTCGTTGGTGAACACCGCGACGTAGTGATTTGATGTGTTGCTCTGCTTCATCGACGCCCAGTAACACGGTTAAAGTCAGCACCGTGATGACGACAGATTGAGATAAGTAACCGAGACCTATCATTAAGCCTAATCCGGCTAATACCCAGATGACAGCCGCAGACGTAACGCCGTGGATTTTGCCATCGAGTGTCATCATTACACCTGCACCAAGAAACCCGACACCAGTAATGATTTGGCCCAGTACACGTGCTTGATCAAGCGTGTTAGGCGATAAAGATACCGCCATCGACATAAAAAGATAGGTGCCTGAAATAATAAGTATTGCAGTGCGAATGCCAACCGGCTTACCACGGGTTTGACGTTCTATGCCAATCATTAACCCATTGATGGCACAGCAGATCAGGGCAGGCCAACTAAATGGGCCAAGATCGAAAATTTGTTCGAATGTTGTATGCATCTTGACCTCCAAAGCCGCGGAGTATGCATAGACTTGCCCCTCAAAGCGAACAAAAATAAACGTTCGTTACGATAAACTAAATTTGGCTTTGTCGCTCACTCTAAATGCAAATCCAACGGTGTTTTGCTTGGTCGGCCACCAATTTCTCTCGTAAGCTTTGGTACTAAATACCCAGATACACGTGTAACGACTCCACGCATCATCTCCTTAGCCTCTTCATCTGAGACAAAGAAGTGGGCTGCTCCCTGAACCTTGTCTAGAACATGTAAGTAATAAGGCAAAATACCCGCATCAAATAAGGCTTCGCTCAAGTTGACCTGATCATCCACTGAGTCATTGACACCTTTGAGCAGCACACTCTGATTGAGGAGCGTCACGCCAGCTTGTTTGAGTTTGAATAGTTGTGTGGCGAGCTCGGCATTGATTTCGTTCGCATGGTTGATGTGTGTGACTAAAATAACCTGCAGGCGAGAATCGCGAAGCACTTGGCATAGCTCATCGGTGATTCGCGCTGGGATGACTACAGGTAAGCGGCTATGAATACGAAGACGCTTGATGTGCGGAATTTGCGCAATACGCTCTATCAGCCACTGAAGTTCATCATCTTTCGCCATTAGCGGGTCGCCGCCAGACAAAATGACTTCGTTCAGCTCTGGTTTTTGAGCCATGTAATCCAAAGATTGAGCCCAAGCTTGTTTGCCGCTCTTGTTATCCTGATATGGGAAATGTCGGCGGAAGCAGTAGCGACAATTCACCGCGCATCCTCCTTTAACAATCATCAGCGCACGATTACGATATTTGTGCAGCAAGCCGGGAATCTCGTTGTCTTGCTCTTCAAGTGGATCGCTGGAGTAGCCTTCATGTACTTCAAACTCTTCACTTAACGGTAAAACCTGACGTAAAAGAGGGTCTTTGGGATTGCCTTTTTCCATCCTATCGACAAAACTTTGCGGTACACGCTGTGCAAACAGCTTGCGTGCAGCAAACCCGTCTTGCCACGGTGAGGGATCTATTTCCAGTTTTTCGAGCAATTTTGCAGGATCAGAGATCCCATTCGCCAACTGTTTGAGCCAGTTTTGCTCAACAGAATCGACTTTTCGGGTTATTATGTGCGGCATTGAATTTAGCTCTAAGAATGTAAGAGGAAAAAATGGCTACAGTTAGCACCAATGAATTTAAAGGCGGTCTTAAGTTAATGCTTGATAACGAGCCTTGCGTAATCCTGGAAAACGAATACGTTAAACCAGGTAAAGGCCAAGCGTTCAACCGCGTGAAAATTCGTAAACTTCTTTCTGGTAAAGTGCTAGAGAAAACATTCAAGTCTGGTGACACTTGTGAAGTGGCAGACGTAATGGATATCGACCTAGATTATCTATATTCAGACGGCGAATTCTACCACTTTATGAACAATGAAACGTTCGAACAGATCGCCGCAGATGCAAAAGCAGTTGGCGAGAACGCTAAATGGTTGGTAGAAAACAACACTTGTATGATCACTCTGTGGAACGGTAACCCAATCTCAGTAACTCCACCAAACTTCGTTGAACTAGAAGTTACTGACACCGATCCTGGTCTGAAAGGTGATACTCAAGGTACTGGTGGTAAACCAGCTACGCTATCTACTGGCGCTGTTGTACGTGTTCCACTATTCATCGCAATCGGCGAAGTGATCAAAGTTGACACTCGTACTGGTGAATACGTAGGCCGTGTGAAGTAATTCATCTAAACGTATCTAGTAAAAAGGTCGCTTCGGCGGCCTTTTTTATTGCCTGTAATTTATCGGCTTGTAGGGCGATAGAAATAATGGAGGGTACAGCTCTATTAGTAAATAGATCATAGGTGACCCAAAGCTTAAAAAGCAAAAAGATCATGGGTGTCCAAAAACAAAAAAAGCTGGCGTAAAGCCAGCTTTTTATATCTATAACAGTGCTTTAAATCATGAAGATAAAGAT
Organism: Vibrio sp. J1-1; assembly: GCF_021728395.1. Taxonomy (GTDB): domain Bacteria; phylum Pseudomonadota; class Gammaproteobacteria; order Enterobacterales; family Vibrionaceae; genus Vibrio. The sequence goes on from NZ_JAKKCM010000013.1 coordinate 49,116, forward strand.
GACTGATAGTGCACTGATAAGGCCAGCGAACGCATAGCATGCGACTTTGCCCACCACTCCAGTATGGAACTTAAGGTCGTGCATACCGTGGTGAACACGGTGCATTGCATGCCACATTGGCAGGGCCAGTGTGCCGATGATAAACAGTGCACCAATGATGCTGGTCGCGAACTCAGATACTCGCTCGTAACTCATTGCTTCTGCATCAATCACGCCGAGTGGTACAAGGATACCCAACACAAGTACGGTGATTGGTGTGATCATCGCAAACCAAGTACCGCCAGCACCAAACAGGCCCCACCAGATTGGCTCATCTGAACGTTTTGGCGCTGTGTTTACACTATAATTTGGTTTCATTGTTCAGCTCCTTACACCACGATGAGAACAATCAGTGAGATGAACGCGACGGCTGCCCACTGAGTCAATACGATGATCTTCTTATCTACAGGTTTTCCTTTCAGGCGAATTGGCATTACCTGTGGCATCATGCTGAAGAAGGTTTGTGCGTGGAATAGGCTCCCAAGTAGAGCAACGATGTTGATTGCCACTACGATTGGGTTTGCCATAAATTCTAACCAACCTTGCCAAGCTTCAGGGCCTTTAACCAACGAGCCCAGACCGAAAGTCAGGAAGATAGTAAATAGAACCAGCGGCAGAACGGTCGCTTCTCGAACCATGTAGAAGCGGTAGAACGGATGATCTTTCCACCAAGTGCGTTTTACTTCACGAACGTAAGGTTTACGATTACTCATCCTTATGCCTCCTCTTTTACTGGTTTGCCATCAGGCTTCAGCATCGCAATCACGAAGTCCATTGAAGACTCAACTTTACCTTGGTTAACCGCTGCTGCTGGGTCTACGCTCTTCGGACAAACTTCAGAACAGTAACCGACGAAAGTACAACCCCAAGCGCCGTTGTCGCCGTTAATCAGCTTCATACGTTCTGCTTTACCGTTGTCACGGCTGTCTAGGTTGTAGCGGTGTGCCAGTGTTAGCGCCGCAGGGCCAATAAACTCAGGGTTTAAACCGAATTGCGGACACGCTGCGTAACAAAGACCGCAGTTGATACAACCAGCAAACTGCTTGTACTTCGCCATTTGCTCAGGGGTTTGTAGGTTAGTGCCGTCTTCTGGTTTGCGGTCGTTACCGATGATGTAAGGTTTGATGGCTTCAAGACGCTCGATAAACGGCGTCATATCAACGATCAAGTCTTTTTCGATCGGGAAGTTCGCTAATGGTTCTATTTTCAGACCATTTGGGTAGTCACGTAAGAAGCTCTTACACGCGAGCTTAGGCACGCCATTGACCATGATGCCGCACGAGCCACAGATCGCCATACGACAAGACCAGCGGTAAGACAGGTCTTTATCTAGGTTATCTTTGATGTAACCAATCGCGTCAAGCACAGACATGGTTTCATCGAATGGCACTTCGAAGGCTTGTAAGTGCGGTTCTGCGTCTTTTTCTGGGTCATAACGCAGAATGTCTACTTTCTGGATGCGGTTTGCTGACATTATGCTTGCTCCTCTGCGTTCTTCGCTGCTTCTTCTGCTGCGGCTTTTTCTGCAGCTTCACCGTATAGACGCGCTTTAGGCTGAGACTTAGTAATCGTTACATTGCTGTAGTCGATGCTAGGCGCTGAGTCTGGCTGATAGAAAGCAAGTGAGTGTTTCAGGAAGTTCACGTCGTCACGCTCTGTGCAGCCGTCGTCTAGACGTTGGTGCGCACCGCGAGATTCTTTACGTAGGATCGCAGAGTGGACCATCGCTTCCGCCACTTCTAGGCCGTAACCGACTTCGATTGCGTATAGAAGGTCAGTGTTGAACACTTTGCCTTTATCTTTGATGCTAATGCGTTTGTAACGTTGTTTAAGCTCAGTGATCTTATCGATGGTTGCTTGCATCAGATCTTCTTGGCGGTAGATACCACAGCCCGCTTCCATGGTGTGACCCATTTCAGTACGGATGTCGGCCCAGTTCTCATCGCCTTCTTGGTTCATTAGCGCTTTAATGCGTTCTTCTACCGCTGTCACTTGAACTTCGATAGCCGTTTCGTTCCAGCCTTTGAATTCCGCTGCACGCTGAACCGCTTGTTCACCTGCAACGCGACCAAACACAACGAACTCTGCTAGTGAGTTAGAACCAAGACGGTTTGCACCGTGCAGACCAACAGAAGCACATTCACCAACCGCGAACAGACCTTTAATGCGAGTTTCACATTGTTGGTCGGTTTCGATGCCACCCATGGTGTAGTGAACCGTAGGACGGATTGGAATTGGCTCTTTCGCTGGGTCAACGTTGACGTACGCTTTTGCCAGTTCACATATGAACGGTAGACGTTCTTGGAGGTATTCTTCACCCAAGTGGCGAAGGTCAAGGTGTACCACATCACCAAGAGGGTGCTTGATGGTGTTGCCTTTCTGCTGTTCGTGCCAGAAAGCTTGAGAAACTTTGTCACGTGGACCCAGTTCCATGTATTTGTTCTTTGGCTGACCCACTGGAGTTTCAGGACCCATGCCGTAATCTTGTAGGTAACGGTAGCCGTTCTTGTTGACGATGATACCGCCTTCACCACGACAACCTTCCGTCATCAGGATACCCGTGCCTGGTAGACCAGTTGGGTGGTATTGAACAAATTCCATATCACGTAGTGGTACACCGTGACGGTAGGCCATCGCCATGCCATCGCCTGTTACGATACCGCCGTTGGTGTTGCAGTGGTAGACACGTCCCGCGCCACCCGTTGCCAGTACCACGGACTTCGCTTTGATGGTAACCAGCTCACCTTCAGACATGTGGATTGCAATCAGACCTTGTACTTCACCATCATCAACAAGCAGATCCAATACAAAGTACTCATCAAAACGTTTGATGTTGCTGTACTTCATTGACGTTTGGAATAAGGTGTGAAGCATATGGAAGCCGGTTTTATCCGCTGCAAACCAAGTTCGTTCAACCTTCATACCGCCAAAGCGGCGAACGTTAACTTCCCCGTTTTCTTTACGGCTCCAAGGGCAGCCCCATTGCTCCATTTGGATCATTTCGCGGGTTGCGTTTTCTACAAAATATTCAACAACGTCCTGTTCACATAGCCAGTCGCCACCGCCAACGGTATCGTTGAAGTGGTTGTCTAAGCTATCTTCATCCTTGATAACTGCCGCCGAGCCACCCTCCGCTGCGACCGTGTGTGAGCGCATTGGGTAAACTTTAGAAATCAGTGCAACTTCTAAATCCGGGTTTGCCTCTGCCGCTGCAATAGCTGTACGAAGACCAGCGCCGCCAGCGCCGATGACTGCGATATCTGTGGTGATAGTTTGCACAGTTATCCTCCAGTGAGTGATTGCGGAAATCCGCTTGTTATTGTGATTGTGAGGGGAGCTCGAAGAGGAGCTCCCCAAAAGTAGTAGAAATTCAGTGTAGTGGAGCTATAGGAGATAAATATTGATGTATTTAGGTTTTTTCTTTGGTAATGCACTTAAGAGCATAGAAATTACAGGTTATGTGATTACAATCACGGCGAGAATATTTGTAATCTCTACCTCAATTTATTGACTGTTAACGGAGTGTTGATTGTTGTTGGTGGTGTTGATAAGAGGTGTTGTAGTGAATGTTGCCTTTGCTTTGTAGTACGAAAAATGCCGGCTTCAAGTTCCGTTATTACAATGTAAAAATCGTTTCTCGTCGAAAAGAAAAAAGCATGTAGAATGTCCGCTTTAGCCGCTAGCTGTGAGAAAATTGTTATGCAAACCAACTGGCAACCGACTGCTTCCATTGAACAACTTCGTCAACGTGCGAAATTAATCGCCACTATTCGCCAATTCTTTGCCGAGCGACAGGTGATGGAAGTGGATACACCTGCTATGAGCCATGCAACGGTTACTGATATTCATTTGCATACCTTTCAAACCGAGTTTGTCGGTCCTGGTTATGCAGATGGCAGCAAGCTGTTCTTCATGACTAGCCCTGAGTTCCACATGAAACGTCTGTTGGCGGCGGGCAGTAGCTGTATTTACCAGATCAACAAAGCGTTTCGCAACGAAGAAAATGGTCGTCATCACAATCCAGAATTTACCATGTTGGAATGGTATCGAGTCGGCTTTAATCATCATCAGTTAATGGATGAGATGGATGACTTGCTACAACAAGTGCTGAATTGTGGCGTGGCTCACCGCATGACCTATCAGCAGGCGTTTCTTGATGTTCTTGGCGTGTGCCCACTTGAAGGCTCGATGTCAGAGCTTAAAGTCGTCGCTGGAAAGCTAGGCCTTAGCGATATTGCTGAGCCGGAAGATGACCGCGATACGTTACTGCAGCTACTGTTTAGTCTTGGTGTTGAAAGCAAGATTGGTCAGGATGCACCTGCGTTTGTTTATGACTTTCCTGCATCGCAAGCAGCATTGGCGAAAATAAACCCTCAAGATAGTCGTGTTGCCGATCGCTTTGAGGTGTATTTTAAAGGGATTGAACTCGCGAATGGTTTCCACGAGTTAGACAACCCTAAAGAGCAACTTGCACGTTTTGAGCAAGACAATGTGAAACGGTTGGAGATGGGCTTAAAGCCTCAGCCGATTGATTATCATCTTATCGCCGCACTTGAAGCAGGATTACCAGATTGCGCAGGCGTAGCGTTAGGCGTTGATCGACTCATCATGTTGGCATTAGGCTGTGATCATATTGATCAGGTAACAGCATTCCCGTTTCCTATTGCATAAGGATATCCAATGAACCGAATGGTCGGGTGTTTGATTATTTTCGGGTGCGCTGTTGTGATCGCGTATTTATCGCTAAGCTCAGGAGAGCTACAAAAGTGGGGGACTTTTACTTACCTCGACAAGCTACAACATTTAATGGCGTACACCAGTTTCTCTTTTGTAGCCTGTTGTTGTGTTCGTCTTTGGCGTCAACGTTGGACGGTGGCAGTGAGTATCCTATTGTTTAGCGCGGTAATTGAATGGCTGCAAGGTTATGTCGGTAGAGAACCCTCTTGGTTAGACCTTGTTGCGAATGGCACGGGGATTCTGACTGGTCTGCTATGTTACCGTATTTGGAGCCTCTATCGACCTAGGTTGGTGAAGTCGCTATACTCGATTCGTTGAAGAGAAGGGAATACGATAATAATGAAAACGCGCGACAAAATAGTCTACGCGGCACTGGAGTTGTTTAACCAACATGGTGAGCGCAATATCACCACCAATCACATTGCCGATCACATCGAAATCAGTCCAGGTAATCTTTATTACCACTTTCGCAACAAGCAAGAAATCGTCCGCGAAATCTTTGCGCTCTATTCAGCAGAACTTTTAGAAAGATTTACCCCTCTTAAAGGCTCTCAAGAGAGTCTGACTATGCTGAAGAGCTACCTAGATTCGACCTTTACGCTGATGTGGAAGTACCGTTTTTTCTACGCGAATTTACCCGAGATTTTGTCGCGTGATGAACAACTCCACGAGCAGTACATCGGAGTGCAGGACAAACTGCAAGCCAATCTGATTGCGATTATGCAGGAATTCGTTGCCCTCAAGTTGCTTGACGTTGATCAGAAGCAGTTAACATCGCTGGTATGCACGTTGCATTTAATTGCTTGCAGTTGGTTGTCTTATCAATCTGCGATGCTATCCAAATCCAACATTACTGAGCAAATGGTGCGACAAGGCATGCTCCAGATGATCAATGTTGTAAAACCAGTTGCAACTGAGCAAGGTCTAGAGCAGTTATTGCTGTTGGAAGATGGTGTTAGTGCCATGCAGGGCTAATTGCGCATCATTTTAAGCTTAATTTCGAGTCGTACCTTGAGTTGACTTGTGGCATGCGCCGCGCACAATAGGGGCAAACCTCAAGTTATTTCTAGGTAAAGTTATCTCGATAAAGGAATTATCTTTCAATGAATTACGATATTTTTAATGGTGATGCAGATGGCATCATCGCTCTGCTGCAACTGCGCTTAGCTGATCCTCTCGAAGCCAAATTGGTTACGGGTGTAAAACGCGATATTAAACTGCTGGAGACCGTGGTTGCACAAGCGAGTGATGAACTGACCGTGTTAGATGTTTCGATGGAAAAGAACATGGTAGGTCTGGAGCATGCTTTGGCTCAGGGCGCTCATGTTTTTTACGCCGATCATCATCAAGCCGGCGAGATTCCACAGCATGACAACTTAGATGCGCACATCGATCTCGATGCCAATATGTGTACGGCTTTGATTGTCGATAAACTGTTGCAGGGGCGTTTCCATACCTGGGCGATAACGGCAGCTTATGGCGACAACCTTATTGCTAAAGCTGACGAACTGGCTGACCTTGCTGGTTTGTCGGAGGAGCAGAAAGTGCAACTAAAAGAGTTGGGCACTCTGATCAATTACAACGGCTATGGTTCGAAGGTTGACGATTTGCATTTTCATCCGGCGGATTTGTATCAAGCGTTGCTTAAATATTCCTCGCCATTTGATGTAATTGCAGATACGTCTTCTCCATTCTACCAACTTCAAGCTGCTTATCAGCAAGATATGGATGCCGCACAGTCGATCCCTGCGACCCATGAAAGCGAAAAACTGAAGTTGTTTGAATTGCCAGATAATGCAGCATCACGCCGTATCAGTGGGGTTTATGGCAACTGGTTGGCGAACCAAAATCCAGATTCAGCTCATGCTGTTTTAACCGAAAACGTAGATGGTACTTATACAGTATCACTGCGCGCTCCATTGAATAATAAGCAGGGCGCAGTCGCGGTTTGTGGACAGTTCCCGACTGGAGGTGGTCGAGAGGCTGCTGCGGGAATCAATGCTTTGAGCAAAGACGATGTGAGCGCATTTATTGATGCGGTTGAAACGTATTATGCGTAACGAATTAGAGTAATTCTTTTGTGTGAAAAGGAGCCATAGGCTCCTTTTTCTTTTTAGGCTGGTTTTTTACTCACAGGCGCTTTAACCAAGACTTTGGATTTTGTGCTTCACTGTTACGACGAATCTCAAAGTAAAGGGAAGCTCTGTCTTGGCCCCCGGTATCACCCGCAAGAGCAATGACTTCACCAGCAGTAACTCTATCGCCTTCTTTCTTTGTTAGTGCCTGATTGTATCCGTACAGGGTCATGTCTCCTTTACCGTGGTCAAGGAGTACCACCAATCCATAACCACGTAAGTACTCGGCAAATACGACAGTGCCGGGATAAACCGCTTTGACTTGCTGGCCATAGTTGGCTGATAGCACCATGCCTTTCCAATTAACCTGGCCAGTCTGACGAGTACCGAAGTTATGCAGAACACTGCCTTCTATCGGCCATGGCAGTTTACCGCGCTGCTTACCTAAACCATCCATCGGTACAGCATTGCGTTTAGCGGCTTTAGCGATTTCTGCTTTAAGGCGAGTTTCATTACGCTGCAACTCTGCCAGATAGCGTTTATCGTTTTTTATACTGCCCTGAATTTTGCTCAGTGTTTGTTTACGTTTTGATTGTGTACTTGCCAGCGCCGTACGCTTCTCGGATTGCTGTTTTAGCAGGGTTTCAATCTGCTCTTTTTCCAGCTCAAGTTGGTTCTTATTATGTTCCAGCTTTTGAGTGGTTTGGGTAATAGCGTCAATTATTTCGGAGCGCGCTTTTGCCAAGTGCTGAAAGTACTGGCTGATACGATCTTCTTCGACGCCCTGATTGAGCAAGTGTCCATTGGCTTTAGCACGCTCTGTCACGTAATAGGTTTGCAGAAGCTGTTTTAGCTCTTCTTCTTGAGCTTGTCGCTGACCCTCTTGTAAGGCGATCTTTTCTTCTAAGTTATTGATATTTTTATCGGCTTGAGTGAGGTCTGCTTTCGTTTGTTTGATCTCTCGTTCTAAGGCTGAGATCCCTAGTTCTTGGTCTTTCAGAGATTTTTGCAGTTCATTCAGCTGCTTTTCTTGAGAGGTGAGGGCTTTCTTCTGACGATTGATTTCGCTGGAAACCCCTTTCAATTCTTGCTGACTAACAGCCGAAGAGGTGAGGGGGAACGTGGCAGATAAAGCACAAGTTAATAAAATAGCCGAGCGGAGCACTGGATGACTTTGTTTTCGCACTTGAGAGTTACCTACCACATTGTTGTTATCTAAGAGTGAGTAATTAAATAACCTATGCTCGGGATAAGAAAGTCAAAATAACCCAAACTTTCAAATATTTAGTCCAATTTATGAGTCAGCACGGTGATTTTAACGCAGTGAGACGCTAAGAGCGCTACGCTGACTGGCTTACATTATCCCGAGTTGAGGTTATATGCCATCTCCATGGATAAAGCTTTGAGATTTGCCATTAAAGCCTTGATCCATATCGAGCGATGGCTTATCCGTTTTTGGACGGCCAACTATTTTTGCTGGTACCCCTGCAACGGTAGTGTGTGGTGGTACTGGTTGTAATACCACGGAGCAAGAGCCAATTTTGGCACCTTCACCGACTTCGATATTACCGAGAATTTTAGCACCAGCACCGATCATCACGCCTTCACGGATTTTCGGGTGACGATCACCACACTCTTTACCCGTACCACCTAAAGTCACATCCTGTAGGATAGATACGTCATCTTCCACAACGGCGGTTTCACCAATTACGATACCAGTAGCGTGGTCGAGCATGATTCCACAGCCAATACGCGCAGCTGGGTGAATATCTACCTGACACGCGACAGAAATCTGATTTTGTAGGTAGGTCGCTAGTGCATGACGGCCCTGTGACCACAACCAGTTTGCTACTCGGTATCCTTGCAGAGCGTGGTAGCCTTTTAAATACAGTAAGGGCATAGAGTACATAGAAACCGCAGGATCACGATTCACTGTGGCACAAATATCGCAGGCCGCACAGTCGGTAATGTTTGGATCGGAGATAAAAGCTTCTTCAATCACTTCCCTCACTGCCATGGCTGGCATCGATGCTGTGTCTAATTTATTGGCCAAAATGTAGCTCAGGGCTGCGCCGAGACTTTCATGCTTGATGATTGTCGCGTGGTAAAAGCTGGCCAGCATTGGCTCCTGCTCTGACATTTCGCGGGCTTCTGAAACTATTTTGTTCCAGACTTTTTGTTTTTCACAGTGTTTCATTCTCAATATCCTGAGTGGCTCTTCTTCCGTGACCCGACAACCTCTATTATTCTCAGATAAGGTGTGAGGGTGTTATTTGCCTTCAGACTTTTTGTCACGAGCGAGTAAATCTTGCGCTGCGAGGCGCGCGTCTTTCCCTTGATACAATACTTGATAAATTTGGTCAACAATTGGCATCTCAACACCCATACGCTGAGAGAGCATCCACACCTCTTTGGTGTTGCGATAACCTTCCACAACCTGACCAATTTCTTCCTGTGCGGTATCGACGTCTTTGCCTTGACCTAACGCCAAACCAAAACGACGGTTACGTGATTGGTTATCGGTACAGGTGAGGACAAGATCACCCAAACCAGCCATACCCATAAAGGTTTCTGGTTTCGCACCCAGAGCCGCACCTAAACGACACATTTCTGCTAAACCTCGTGTGATGAGTGCAGTACGCGCGTTTGCGCCAAATCCGATACCGTCTGACATGCCAGCGCCGATTGCAATGACGTTCTTCACTGCGCCACCAAGCTGCATACCAATGAAATCACTGTTGGCGTATACGCGGAACGTTTTACTACAGTGGATCTTCTCTTGCAGATCTGCAACAAACTCTGCGTCTGGTGAGGCAACGGAAATCGCAGTTGGCAGCCCCATAGCAAGCTCTTTTGCGAAAGTTGGGCCTGACAATACTGCCAGCGAGTAGTTTTCCCCGATGATGTCAAAGGCAACATCTTTGAGTAGGCGGCCAGTTTCTGGCTCAAGACCTTTGGTCGCCCAGCAGATACGAGTGTCTTTACGCAAGAAAGGTTTGCAGCTTTTCAGAACGATACCAAATACATGGCTCGGAACGACAACCAACAAGTCGCGGCTTGCCTGAACGGCCTTTTCCAAATCCGATTCAATAATCAAGCTTTCTGGAAAATCGATGCCAGGTAAGAATTCGTGGTTAGCACGATCTGCTTCAAGACGTGCCATGTGCTTTGGCTCGTGCCCCCAAAGGATGACGTTTGCACCATTGCGAGCAAGAGAAATTGCCAGCGAGGTACCGTACGAACCTGCGCCAATCACCGTCATTGCGATGTCTTTTCCGTAAGCATTGTTGGTATTAGCTTGTGTCATGCTACCGCCTAATCGTTATTCTACTAGTCGAATCTAGTTCATTATTGCCAGATTTTACGCTCTATAGAGGCTAGGAACTAGGGTTTGTTAACCTTAGTAACTTATCAGAAATAAAAAATGCACATTGCATCACTTGATGGACGCTTTGTGCATTTTCTTAGGTATGTGACGTATTCGATTGTATTAACCAGAGACGTCACTTACAAAACGTGAATTACGCTTCAGCTTCGCTTTCACCTTGTTGAGCTTGTTGCTGCAGGTAGTTCATGAACAGCGCGTCAAAGTTAACTGGCGCTAGGTTCAGTTGAGGGAACGTACCTTTAACTACTAGGCTTGAGATTGTTTCGCGAGCGTATGGGAATAGGATATTAGGGCAGAATGCACCTAGGCAATGTGCTAGTTGACCAGCTTCCATTTGCTCAGCCGTGAAGATACCACCTTGCTGAACTTCACATAGGAACGCTGTTTCTTCTTCGTTCTTAACAGTCACTGTTAGACGTAGAACGACTTCGTAAACGCCTTCACCAAGCTCTCGGCTTTGAGTGTCTAGGTCTAGTTTAACGTCTGGGTTCCACTCTTTCTGGAAGATTACTGGAGAGTTAGGCGCTTCGAAAGAAACGTCTTTTAGGAAGATGCGTTGAATTGCGAAGTTTTGTTGTGCGTCTTGTGGTGTAGCTTCTGCCATTTTTAAATCCTTAATAAACATTTGTTGGGTTTAGAACGCCTAAACCCAGAAAACTGGTTTGTCCTGAGACTAACTGAGCAAGTTTACGTTGACTAGATGAAGCGTGTATTACGTGCAAAGCGTCACAACTTGAGACTTCAACTGCTTTCTATTTGCTCAGTTTATTATCCACTAGGCTCTCAATCGCGATGAATGCGACCTTTGTACTATTTTTTACCGCGTACTAAAGGAAGATTCGCTTCGTTCCACGCAATCAAACCATTCTTAAGTAGGCTTACGTTTGTAAAGCCTGCTTTTGCTAGTAGGTTTGCGCTCTCCTGAGCGGTTTGGCCCGTCTTGCATACTAAAATGATTGGGTCTGATTTGTGGTTTTCAAGGCTACCAAAGCTACCCGATTTGATATCTGACGGCAAAATGTGAAGTGAGTCAGTGATATGGCCTTTTTTGTATTCATCTTTAGTACGAATGTCCACCACAACACCGTTTTCACGGTTAATTAGGTGAGTCAGTTGGTTTACGTTGATTTCTTTATATGCTGCTGTCGCTGACTTCACGATATTCAGGATAAATGCGATAAGAAGACCTACCCAAACCAAAGATAGAATCATGTTCTGTTGGAAAAAATCAATATACTCTTGCATGTCTTGAGCTCTTGCACTGTTGGCGAAAAATTAAAGCAGGAGTATAGCGAGGTTAGTCCTGTTAGGCGAGAGGGTTAAAATTTTCTAACGAATAATTGAGATCTCTACAAACTCATGAGGCCTGAATTATCTTGCGATTGGCTACATGGCAATTCATCAAGTCTTCCTATTGTCGTTATCGGTCTAAGTGATTTCTGTTTTACAGGGAAAGGACAATAATAAGCCATAGGTTTAATCTTTTACTGCGACGAAAACATCTCTGATGCACAACAAATATAGAGAACTCACAGCCAAAATATGACATGAAAATCGAATACTGACTGGGTGTACAAAGCATAATGGGAGTGACTATGCTTGTTGGACAGGTTTGCTGACAGAGGCACGTTGCTCGCTAATCTTGTAAGATAGCAACAATAAATCGCAAACAATATTTGATCTTAGCCTACAGTTCTGGTTAAAAAGTGTAGTAAAATTACGCTAGTTTTGTTTCAAGGTTAGATGGGGCAGCGAAGCCCTACGCCAAAAGTTACTAAATTTGATGAGGTCATCACTATGTCAGCTAAGAAGCCATTGGCTCTAGTTATCCTTGACGGTTACGGTTACCGTGAAGACACAGCAAGTAACGCAATTGCGAATGCGAAAACTCCAGTAATGGATGCACTGATTGCGAACAACCCAAATACTCTAATCTCTGCTTCAGGTATGGATGTCGGCCTTCCTGATGGTCAAATGGGTAACTCAGAAGTTGGTCACACCAACATTGGCGCAGGTCGCGTTGTGTACCAAGATCTGACTCGCATCACTAAGTCAATCGCTGACGGCGAGTTCGAAGAAACGGCAGCTTTGGTTGAAGTTATCGATGCGGCTGTGAAAGCTGAGAAAGCAGTACACATCATGGGTCTGATGTCTCCGGGTGGTGTACACTCTCACGAAGACCATATCTATGCAGCGGTTGAAATGGCTGCTGCTCGTGGCGCAGAGAAAATCTACCTGCACTGCTTCCTAGATGGCCGTGACACGCCACCTCGCAGTGCAGAAAAATCTCTACAACGTTTCCAAGACCTATTTGCGAAACTAGGCAAAGGTCGCGTTGCTTCTCTAGTGGGCCGTTACTACGCAATGGACCGTGACAACAACTGGGAACGTGTTCAGGTTGCTTACGATCTTCTTACTCAAGCGAAAGCAGAATTCACATCAGAAACTGCGGTAGCAGGTCTGGAAGCGGCTTACGCTCGTGAAGAAAACGACGAGTTTGTAAAAGCAACAGCAATCAAAGCGGAAGGTCAAGAAGACGCAATAATGCAAGATGGCGATGCGGTTATCTTCATGAACTACCGTGCTGACCGTGCACGTCAAATCACGCGTGCATTCGTGCCTGAATTTGACGGTTTTGAGCGTGCTGCGTTCCCAACAATCAACTTCGTCATGCTGACTCAATACGCAGCGGATATCCCTCTAGCAATCGCATTCCCACCTGCGTCTCTAGAGAACACCTACGGTGAGTGGTTGTCTAAGCAAGGTCAAACTCAGCTGCGTATCTCTGAAACAGAGAAATACGCGCACGTTACTTTCTTCTTCAACGGTGGTGTTGAAAGCGAATTCGACGGTGAAGAGCGTCAACTAGTGGCTTCTCCAAAAGTAGCAACTTACGATCTTCAACCAGAAATGAGCTCTCCAGAGCTAACTGAGAAGCTGGTAGCGGCTATCAAGTCTGGTAAGTACGACACTATCATCTGTAACTACCCGAACGCAGATATGGTTGGTCACACTGGCGTTTACGAAGCCGCTGAAAAAGCGATCGAAGCACTAGACGAAAGTGTGGGCAAAGTGGTTGAAGCTATCAAGGAAGCGGGCGGCCAGCTACTTATCACTGCTGACCACGGTAACGCAGAAATGATGGTTGACCCAGAAACTGGCGGTACTCACACTGCACACACAAGCCTACCAGTACCTCTAATCTACGTGGGCGACAAAGCGGTTGAGTTTAAAGAAGGCGGTAAACTGTCTGATCTAGCGCCAACCATGCTTTCTCTGGCTGGTCTAGAAATCCCTGCAGAAATGTCTGGTGATATTCTGGTTAAGTAATTAACTGAAATACTGAATGATAAAAGCCCGAGTTAATCTCGGGCTTTTTTGTATCGGTATTTTTTTGTTGGTATTACTGAACCAGAATTCCAGCGCCTATCACCGCGAGAGCGGCGCCTAGCCACGCAAATCTATTTGGCCTGCGTTTGGTATAAATCCAGAGTAGTGGTAGTAGCATGATTGGTGTAGTGGAGGACAGGAGTGCGACCATGCCGACATTCCCTTCACGAAGTGCGTAGAGAATTAATGTCATTCCCACCGCCATGGCGAGAAAACCGTTCAAAGCGGTAATGCCAAAAACACGCCACGTAATATGCTGTGTGGGTCTGGCGACTTTCACTCCGATAACCAGCAACAAGCAGTGTGCAATAAATGCGCTGATCATGCGAATCGCGGAGGCTGCAACGGGGTCGACGCTAGTTTGCATCACTGGCTTAGCGATGATGCCACCAAGCGCCTGACATAAAGCCGCCGTGAGGCCTAATCCTAAGCCTATCCAAATGTTGCCTTTGACTTCTTCCAAAACATTGTTGGTTTGCCCGCGCCGACCAAAGAAAATAGCCATCACGACGCCACTGAACACCAGTGCTGCGCCGAGCAATTCCATCGTGGTCATGCTTTCACTAAACAGGAAGTAACCTAGGACGGTTGAGAATACGGCATGACAGGAGAACAGTAAGCCCGCTTGCCTTGGGCCCATACGATTCATACAGGCAAATAGAGCGGTATCACCAATGAAAATGCCGATTAATCCAGATGCCATCATTGGTGTGATGTGTTCCATCGACACACTTAACCAACCGCCAGTTATCCATGCCATGGTTGTAAGGATCACAGCCGTACACCCCATACGCCAACGGCTGTAGGAGAATGCGCCAAGGTGCTGCGCCGGAATGACGGAAATCAGGCTAGAGATCGCCCACAAAAAAGCGGCACACAGTGCCAGCCATTCATAACCCATGATTGAATAAGGTCCTGTTGGTTCGAGAGGAAGGTTCCAATATGCATGAAATTTTATCGATGTAAAAGAGTAAGTTATAGGCAATAAAAAAGCAGCTGAATATGCTGCTTTTTGTTTATTGTCAGTGTTGGCTCTGTAAAATGCATCAGTGATACAGAGCTCGATACCTAAAATAGGATAAGCACTGCGCCATAGACAATGAACAAACCGACTAAGCCGAGGATAAGGCCGACTTTCGCCATGTCTTTACTTTCGATTAGGCCTGTCGAGTAAGCCAGTGAGTTTGGTGGTGTAGATACGGGTAAAATCATGCCGAGTGACGCAGAGAAGGCGACCACTACCAGCAAACCCTGGAGTCCACCGATAGAAGTTAAACTTGGCATGGATACACCAATCGCCGCAGCAATTGGCATCAATAAGTTCGCTGTCGCGGTATTAGACATAAAGTTTGCCATCAGCCAACAGACAATCGATAGAGCGATCACAACCGCAAACGGAGAGAGTGCTTCGTAGTCAATCGCGTGGGCCAAGGCTTCAGCTAAGCCCGTTTTATCCAGTGCGATACCAATAGCAATACCACCAGCAACGAGCCAAAGCACATCCCAGTTAATCAATTTCAGTTCTTCTTTACCCATGATGCCCGTTAAGGTGAAGATCGCCAACGGGATAATCGCTACGACGTAGGTGTTCATACCGTGGGCTTTGGTTGTCATCCACAATAGGATAGTAAGAGCAAACGTAATGTAGACTACATAGGCCCGCCAGCTCCTTTTAAACGTTCCATCTAGCTTCAGTTTCATCTCTGCCTCACTAGAGGGGAAAAGCTTTTGTAGTAAGAACCAGGCAATGGTTAGTTGTATTAAAACAAACGGTAAACCCATCATCATCCAGCTCAGAAAATCGATGGTGTTTTCACCAGTTAGATATTGCAGAGCAATCGCATTGGGTGGCGTACCGATAGGTGTTGCGATACCACCAGTGTTTGCGGCGATAGGGATGCATAGTACTAGCGCTTTAATTCCTAGATCGCCCTTAGGGGCAGAAGCCACAATTGGACCTAACAGAGCCAGCATCATCACGGTTGTCGCAGTATTGGACATAAACATAGAGAATACGGCGGTGATCAGCATTAGACCAAGCATAATGAATTTTGGTTGTGTACCAAATGGTTTGAGCAGGACACGTGCTAGATTATTGTCGAGATCGTACTTTGAGGCAGCAATGGCAAGGGCAAACCCACCCATGAAGAGAATGATGATCGGGGATGAGAAAGCGGAAAAAATGTCGGTGTAGGCTATTAGGTCACCGAGATCGTGACCAGCTGGTGGATCGCGAAAGAGGTGTAATCCTTTATCCGAAATCATGATCAGTTCAAGGGCTATGATCAGAATTGAGGTGGCGAAAACAGGAACGGGTTCCAGTACCCAAAGCAAAGCTGCAAGAAGAAAAATAGCCAGTAGACGATGTTGAATTAAAGTTAGGTTATCAATAGGAATGGCGTCGATCGGCATCATTAGGACGCCAAGTGGAATCAAAAAACACACCAGCAATTTGACCAACGTACTCGCACTCATCTTTGGCATTGGTAGCCCCTTTAAATAGTCACTCGATTGCACAGAATAATTGATTGCTCTTTTAAGTACTTAGAGGCAGGTATGAGTTTGAAAATGTTAGGCTAAATTTCGAACAGACTTTTGTTTTTTATCAATAAAAAAGCCTCCGCATTTGGAGGCTTTGAAATCAGCTTTTTTACAGGAAAACTTACTGCTTGTGAGCGTAAGGCGTCCCCATTACCGTTGTCTCACCATTTCCCATCGATTCATCAAATGTGATGGCATCTTTCGCGAACAGGTTGATAACGGTTGAGCCCAGCTTAAAACGACCCATCTCTTCGCCTTTTTTCAGGATTACCGCTTTGTTACCTTCCGCTGGGTAGTCCCATTTGTAAACGGTATTACCGCGAGGAGGTGTAATGGTACCCGCCCAAACTTGTTCGATGCTGCCTACGATGGTTGCGCCAACCAACACCTGAGCCATTGGGCCAAACTCGGTATCAAAAATACAAACGACGCGCTCGTTACGTGCAAATAGGTTTGGTACGTTTTCTGCTGTCAGTGGGTTTACTGAGAACAGATCACCCGGTACGTAAATCATTTGACGCAGCGTGCCATCGCAAGGCATGTGCACACGGTGGTAATCACGAGGTGATAAGTAAAGTGTTGCAAATGAGCCATCTTGAAACTCTTCTGCCAGCTTTGCGTCACCGCCAAGCAGTTCTTGTGCTGAGAAGTTGTGGCCTTTCGCCTGAATCAATTGACCGTCTTCTATCGGACCAAATTGACTGACACAAGCGTCTGCAGGGTGAGTGATCACCGCTTTGCCTTCAGTAATCGGACGTGCGCCTTCTTTAAGCTCACGAACAAAAAACTCGTTGAACGTTTTAAAGTGCTTAGGGTCGGAGTGCTTCGCCTCGTCCATATTGACATTGTACTGTTTGATAAACCAGCGAATGACTGCTGTTGTCAAACCGCCAGCTTTTGCTGAAGCCAGTTTACCCATCAGGCGGGTTAAGCCATGTTGTGGGATCCAGTACTGCAGTCCAACTTTAATCTTGTCCATCTTTAATTCCGATACTTCTGTTAGATACACGCGTTAGGGCGCGTGATGTTACTGAAATTTAATTTACTTGTCAGTATCCGGTGAAGAATTATTACACAGTTGCGGCGACAGTCCGATTACAGATCCGCTTTCTTATTGCGTGAATATTGACGGTTTGCCTTATTTTCACCCATGCTTTCGAGAATACGATGGTAGTTCTCAAATCGAACTTCACTGACTTCACCTTTCTCCACGGCTTCACGAAGAATACAGCCAGGGTCATCATTGTGTTTACAGTCTCGGAATTTGCATCCACCAAGATATGGACGGAACTCAATGAACGCTTTGGTAACTTCTTCAGCTTCTAAGTGCCACAGGCCAAACTCACGAACCCCTGGAGAGTCAATCAAATCGCCACCTGTTGGGATGTGGTACAGACGTGCTGCCGTTGTCGTGTGTTGACCTAATCCTGAGTTTTCAGAAACTTCACCTTCTTCCACTTCTTGCTCTAATTCTGGCATTAGTGCGTTGACGAGGCTGGATTTGCCCACACCAGACTGGCCGACGAAGATATTGATACGATCACGTAACTGTGTTTCTAATTCCTCAATGCCCTCACCAGATTTCTTACTGACAAACAGCACCTTATAGCCGATTTTCTCATATTCTTTCAGCCACTCTTCATACATCGTACGATCGTCAGCTTCGAGTAGATCGACTTTGTTCAGAACGAGTAAAGGCGCAATGCTGAGTGTCTCGGCAGCAACCAAGTAACGGTCGATGATATTGAGCGAAAGCTCGGGCAATACGGAAGAAACAATCACCATTTGCTCAATGTTCGCCGCAACTGGTTTTAGTCCATCGTAGTAGTCCGGGCGAGTCAGCATTGAAGTCCGGGGTTCAACGGCTTCCACCACACCAGAGATTCCGGCCATTGATTCAAGGCCTTCGCGCCACAATACCCGGTCTCCAGAAACAAGAGATTCTATACCGCGACGCAGATTACAGCGTTGAACTTGCCCTGTTTCTAAATCTTCAATATCAGCATGTTGGCCAAAACGGGTGATCACTAAGCCCTGTTTACTCGCGCCTAGCATGGTCTCATCCCATTGGATGGACTCTTCTTGTTTCTTCAAACGTTTCTGTTGGTTGTTACGAACGCGTCGTACCTGACCTTTGGTTAACTTTTTCTTTTTAGCCACAATTTTGTACTTAATATGAGTGAACTCAAGCTATTGAGCTCGCTCTCGGCTCAAGTTAGTGAGTATCGTGTTTCAAGTATTTTGAGGTATAGTACCTTTTTTATCGATAAACAAATAGGCGGCGTAACCATGTCCTTTAGCGATCAAAACCTGATATGGGTTGATTTAGAGATGACAGGGCTCGATCCTGAAACGCACAAAATCATAGAAATTGCTTCTATTGTCACCGATAGCGAATTAAATATTCTGGCTGAAGGGCCGGTACTTGCTGTTCATCAACCGGAAGATGAACTGGCTAAAATGGATGACTGGTGCACCAATACCCATACTGCAAGTGGTTTGGTTGAGCGTGTTCGTAACAGCAAAATTTCTGAACAAGATGCTGTTGCTCAAACTATTGCTTTCCTAGAGCAGTGGGTACCGAAGGGCGCTTCGCCAATTTGTGGTAACAGCATTGGTCAAGATCGTCGTTTCCTGTACAAGCACATGCCTGAGCTGGAAGAATACTTCCACTACCGTTATTTGGATGTCAGCACACTTAAAGAGCTCACTCGTCGATGGAAACCAGAAGTGTTAGATGGTTTTTCAAAACAGGGCACACACTTGGCTCTAGACGATATACGTGAGTCTATTGCTGAACTGAAATACTATCGCGAGACGATCTTTAAGATTTAGTAGTTACGGCTGCGATTTAAATAGTTGTCATTCATGATTGTTTTGCTTGCTTTTTCATCGTTCAGTAAAAAATTAAAGTTTTTTTGAAGGAAGGACTTGCATCACAAAAAAATGCTCTTATAATTCGCAGCCCTGAACAACGGAAACGTTGCAGATGCGACACTAGCTCAGTTGGTAGAGCGCAACCTTGCCAAGGTTGAGGTCACGAGTTCGAACCTCGTGTGTCGCTCCACTTTCTTTCTAAGTGGACAGTATAAGCGCTCATCATGCTTTAAATGATGAAATACGGACGCGGGGTGGAGCAGCTTGGTAGCTCGTCGGGCTCATAACCCGAAGGTCGTTGGTTCAAATCCAGCCCCCGCAACCAAATTTAAGACAGTTTGATTGTTATTTTTCATAACCCTCAGGCCGTTGACGGATGCGCCGCCCGGATCAAATCCCAGCCCCGCAACCAAATTCAATCAATAGCACTTGCTGTTGATATGCGACACTAGCTCAGTTGGTAGAGCGCAACCTTGCCAAGGTTGAGGTCACGAGTTCGAACCTCGTGTGTCGCTCCACTTTCTTTCTAAGTGGGCAGTATAAGCGCTCATCATGCTTTAAATGATGAAATACGGACGCGGGGTGGAGCAGCTTGGTAGCTCGTCGGGCTCATAACCCGAAGGTCGTTGGTTCAAATCCAGCCCCCGCAACCAAATTTAAGA
>NZ_JAKKCM010000013.1:68924-114535 GCF_021728395.1 Vibrio sp. J1-1
CAGTTTGATTGTTATTTTTCATAACCCTCAGGCCGTTGACGGATGCGCCGCCCGGATCAAATCCAGCCCCGCAACCAAATTCAATCAATAGCGCTTGCTGTTGATATGCGACACTAGCTCAGTTGGTAGAGCGCAACCTTGCCAAGGTTGAGGTCACGAGTTCGAACCTCGTGTGTCGCTCCAATTGATAGCCTTCATCGTGCTTAACGGTGATAAAATGCGACACTAGCTCAGTTGGTAGAGCGCAACCTTGCCAAGGTTGAGGTCACGAGTTCGAACCTCGTGTGTCGCTCCAATTGATAGCCCTCATCGTGCTTAACGATGACGAAATACGGACGCGGGGTGGAGCAGCTTGGTAGCTCGTCGGGCTCATAACCCGAAGGTCGTCGGTTCAAATCCGGCCCCCGCAACCAAATTTAAGACAGTCTGCTTGTTGTTTTATAATAACCCTCAGGTTGTCGACGGATGCACTACCAGATCAAGTCCTGGCCTCGCAACCAATTCACACCGCTCTTTACATCATGCTGTGAAGCATAATTCCCCTAAAACAAATTTTAATCCGCATTATATGATGTCGGACGTTTTTGTTTGTATTGAAAACATAATATGAATCGGCAGACACAAGAGCACTCTGGTATACGGAGGGTTTTACCACCTTCCATCAACAGACTTATCCACATACGGCGTTCTGTGGATAACTTGGTTGATAAAGTGTTTTTAGCTTGACATTGTTTGTTAGTAAACGAAGATCTTTTATTTTTAAAGTATCTGAATTGTGGTTGGTTTTTTATTTAACTTACTGTTAAATAAAGAAAAAATGCCAGATTGTATAGATCTTGGTTGTTAAAATACGATCATTACATTGTGTTTTTTTGATCCTAGTCATTTACTGGGATTGTGTTTAACTTTTTTTCCCAACCTCTTTTTTACCTAATCTCAAATTTTTTTCCACATTGCGAAATTGAGAACGGCGTCATGAATTACGTATGCAAAAAGTGTTTCAATCTTTTGCATATAGACTACGCCTATGCATCTCTCGGTAAGCCTTTCTCTACAATCCTGATTAAACGCTTTCTCTTCGTTTCAATTGACTCGGTCTCACCGATCGGAGTTTGGTTTAGGTGCTGCTCCAATGCCCAGTTGATATGTTCATCGAGTAATTCACTTTCTCCCTGACGTGAGGTAAGCGCATCTAGGACTCGCTGACTGTATTCTGCATTGCCAAGTGCAACAGCAATATTACGCAACCATTGTAAGTGACCAATTCGCCGAATCGCGGAACCTTCCATGTTCTTTAGGAATGTAGCCTCATCCCAGCCAAACATATCGACTAAATCCGGCTGTTGAAAACTATCACGGCGGTGAAAATCGTCTTGTTCGGTGATATCTGCATATCGATTCCATGGGCACACCAGTTGGCAATCATCACAGCCGTAAATTCGGTTACCCATTGGTTTGCGGAACTCTTCTGGAATGATGCCATCGAACTCGATTGTCAGGTATGAGATGCAACGACGCGCATCCACCACTTTGTCTTCTACAATCGCTTGAGTTGGACAGGAGGTAATACACGCCTTACATTTTTCGCACTGGTCGGTACTGGGCTGATCTACTGGTAGTGGTAAATCAATCAATAATTCGCCCAGAAAGAACCATGACCCACAGTCTTTATCTAAAATCAGTGAGTGTTTCCCTGTCCAACCTAGCCCGGCTTTTTGCGCTAATGGGCGTTCTAATATCGGGGCGGAATCAACAAAAGGGCGGTAGCCCAATTTACCGACTTCTTCTTCGATTAGCTTACCGAGTTTATTTAGCTGCTTTCTTACTAGTTTGTGATAATCACGTCCTAGGGCATAGCGACTGATATAGGCGTGGTTTTTATTTGCAAGGTTAGAAGCGAATTGCGCTTCTGGTGGTAGGTAATCCATACGTGCACTGATAACACGTACGGTGCCCGGTAGTAATTCATGTGGTCTCGCGCGCATCATGCCGTGTCGGGCCATCCAGTCCATAGAACCATGGTAGCCAGCATCAAGCCATTGTTGCAGTGCAGTTTCATGTTCACTTAGGTCAACGTCGCAGATCCCCACTTTTTGAAAGCCGAGTTCTTTTCCCCAAATTTTGATTTGCTGTGCGAGTTGTTCGTAGTTCATGGTTACCACCGAGATAAATGGGGGGCGGATCTTAACGGATCTATCGTATTGGTTCTAGCGTAAAGTCGAACTTATAAAAATATGCTAATTAGTGATATTTATAATGGAACCTTTTGTAATCTGCTGCTTTCTTATATTGGAGAGCTAAACTCATATTGCTTGAAGTCGAGCGGTGACAAATAAGATACCGTTTTGCGGCTACTTTTTTCGCACATATGACATTTGAAAGCTTGTCTCTCAAAACCAACACAGTTTACTATTCCTGTTCTTTTGATTTTTATATAGTCATCGATCATAAGTTAGAGAAGCATCAATGAGCACGAAACAATTTAATTTAAAAGATGAGCATGAAACGGTAGCACTTGGCACCGCTCTGGCTCAGCTTTGTTCTCAACAAACGACAATTTATCTGCATGGTGATTTAGGCGCAGGTAAAACAACCTTTAGTCGTGGCTTTGTCCGTGCTCTTGGGCATCAAGGAAATGTAAAAAGTCCAACTTATACCTTGGTTGAACCATACCAGTTGGATAAGTGGCAAGTTTACCATTTTGACCTATATCGTCTTGCGGATCCTGAAGAGTTAGAATTCATGGGAATTCGAGATTATTTCACTGATGATGCAATTTGTTTGGTTGAGTGGCCAGAAAAGGGGCAAGGCTTATTGCCTGAGCCAGATCTTGATGTGAACATCCGATATCAAGGTGAAGGGCGTATCGCCGAACTAACCGCGAATAATGATTATGGTGTGCAGTTACTCAGTCGATTGGAGCTATGTTGAGTTTTTCAAATTTTAGAGCAGTGGCGACGTTTGTCGCCACTTTTCTCCTTATCATCCCCAGTTTAGCATTTGCTAACGTCGTTAAAAGCTTTCGAGTTTGGCCTTCTCCAGATGAGACTCGTGTTGTCATCGATTTAGGCTCGGAAGCGGATTACTCCTATTTCTCATTGTCGGGACCGGATAGACTGGTTGTGGATTTGAAAGACGCCACCATGCAAGCCAAATTGCCGGTGACCGTCTCTGATAGCCCAGTTTTGACGCGAGTACGAAAAAGCTCACCTCCGGAAACGGGTACTTATCGCCTCGTCTTTGAGCTGAAAAAAAGCGTTCAAGCTGAGCTTTTCAAATTAAGCCCGACCCCCGGTGGGCAATATGGTCACCGTTTGGTCATTGATCTTCCGCATGGTACGAAAACGTCGACAACCGCAACGAAGTCAGAAGAAAACACGACAACCAGTAAAGACATGAGCTCAGTGCAGCGTGCTCAAGAAGTGCTGATTGTGATCGATCCGGGTCATGGTGGTGAAGATCCGGGATCAATTGGACCTTCTCGTCGTAAGTATGAAAAAGACGCGGTATTGAGTATTTCTCGTAAGATTGCTGCCCAGTTGAATGCGACTCCGGGTATTAAAGCTCGACTGACTCGTTCTGGGGACTACTTTGTTAACCTGAACCGACGTGTCGCGATTGCCCGCGAGAATGATGCTCATTTGCTGATTTCAATTCACGCAGATGCGTTTACGTCTCCACGACCTCGTGGTGGTTCGGTATTTGTGCTTAACACGCGTCGTGCGAATACGGAAATTTCCCGTTGGGTAGAGAATCACGAAAGGCAGTCTGAGCTTTTAGGCGGCTCTGGTAATGCTTTTGTGAGTAAAACCAAAGATCGTAATGTCAACCAAACGTTGCTCGACCTGCAATTTAGTCACTCGCAGAAGGAAGGCTACAAGTTAGCGACAGAAATTCTTGGCGAAATGGGGCGTGTCGCTCACTTGCACAATTCGAAACCTATTAATACTAGCTTGGCCGTGTTGCGCTCTCCGCAGATTCCATCGGTATTGGTCGAAACTGGCTTTATTTCAAACCCAACCGAAGAGAAGTTATTGTTCCAGCGCGCACACCAAGATAAGTTGGCTCAGTCGATATCTAAAGCTGTGGTCAAATACCTGAAGGATAACCCGCCAGAAGGTACCGTATTCTCACCTTCATCGAAACCGATGGTGCATATTGTTAAGCGCGGCGAATCTTTATCGGTGATTGCGAATAAATACGGGACAAGCTCGAAAGCGATAATGTCTGAAAACAACTTGAAATCAACCGGATTAGGTATAGGCCAGAAGCTGCGAATTCCGTCTTCAGGAAGCATCAACGTGCCAAGTAAACCGATCACGGTTGAGACAGAAACCATCACTCACACCGTGAAATCTGGTGAATTCTTAGGCAAGATTGCCAGCCACTATAAAGTAAAGGTTTCTGATATTCGACGCGAAAACAATCTAAAATCGGATACGCTGTGGGTAGGTCAGAAACTGAAGGTGACGGTTGCGGTGAAGGACAAGCCGATCCGTAAACATAAAGTCTCACGAGGTGAGTACCTTGGTAAGATCGCATCGAAGTACGACGTGAGTGTGCAGAGTATTCGTGAAGCGAATAACTTACGTTCAGATGAACTGGCCGTAGGACAAGTGCTGATCATCCCAAATAAATAAGTGAGCTTTAACGCGTTATGACGATTAAAATACTACCAGCCAGGCTCGCCAACCAGATAGCGGCAGGAGAGGTGGTCGAAAGACCTGCCTCTGTCATCAAAGAGTTGGTAGAGAACAGCCTCGACTCCGGCGCTACTCGCATCGATATCGATATCGAGAAAGGGGGCGCTAAGCTCATCCGTGTTCGTGATAACGGTAAAGGGATCGCGAAAGATGAGTTAGGTTTGGCATTAAGTCGTCATGCCACGTCCAAAATTCATAGTTTGGATGACTTAGAAGCGATCATGAGCTTGGGGTTTCGTGGTGAGGCCTTAGCGAGTATCAGTTCAGTCTCACGTTTGACCTTAACCTCGCGTCCTGCTGCGCAAGAAGAAGCGTGGAGTGCGTATTCCGAAGGCCGTGAAATGCAGGTCAAACTGCAACCTGCCGCACACCCTATTGGCACCACGGTAGAAGTGCTGGATCTTTTCTTTAATACCCCCGCACGTCGTAAATTTCTTCGCACCGAGAAAACCGAATTTTCCCATATCGATGAGCTGTTAAAGCGTATCGCACTGAGCCGTTTTGACGTGTCGATTACTGTTCGCCATAACGGAAAAATCATCCGCCAATATCGCGCAGCAAAGAATCAGCTACAAACTGAAAAACGCATTGCAGCAGTATGTGGTAATACGTTTGTCCGTAATATGCTCCGTATCGAACTGGAGCATCAAGGTTTAAAACTGCATGGTTGGATCACAACACCAGATGGTGCTCGACAGCAAAGTGATTTGCAATATTGCTATGTGAATGGCCGCATGATGCGTGACAAACTGATTAACCATGCGATCCGTCAGAGCTATGAAATGAGCTTAAAGCCGGATCAGTTTGCGGCATACGTGTTGTTTATCGAGCTTGATCCGCATCAGGTAGACGTGAATGTCCACCCCGCCAAACATGAAGTGCGTTTCCATCAGGCCAGGCTAGTGCATGACTTTATCTATCAGGCATTGGCGGATGCATTGGTGCAAAGTGCGGTCATTGAAAAGCCACATGTGAATGAATCTGCGTTTCATCACGCTGAGCCGTCTTCCCTGATTCAGGAAAGCGATGTTGACTCAGACCCCTCGATTTCAGAAGCCTCGATTAAAGAAGACAAGATCTCTTCTCCCGTTCCCGAACGAGTTTATCAGGCGATCGACAAAACACCGGCTTATCCCGGGCGAAGCGACTATGAGGCGAAGCCACGTGATCGCTCCTCTTCAGAGTCTTCAGTGCGAGAAGCCCGCCAGTCAGATTCTTATCCTCGTTCGGATTGGACCGAATCTAAGCCAGCTCCAAAGCCGACTCAGAGCAAAGAGCGTCATGTGGAACCGGCTCCGAGTAAACAAGAAGTTCGTGCTTATCATGAGCTATTGAAAACGCCCGACTTCGAACCTAAACCGATCGCGAGTCAAGTCGTTGATACATCGACCGAGCAAGCACACTTGCCTCAAGTGACGGCATTAAGTAAAGCGCTAGCTGTGGTGGATGAGCAATTTATTCTGATGAGCAGTGATAGTGGCGTGGCATTGGTTTCATTACCACGAGCGGAATTCTATCGAGTCAAAGGGCAGCTAACGCCAAGTGAAGGCGCATTAAAAGCACAACCTTTGCTCGTACCTTTGTCGATAAAGTTGGATGCGGAGTTAGTCAAGTTAGCTCTGGATTATCAACAAGATTTCGCCCAGCTCGGCATACAGCTGAAAGCCAGAAATGACAAAGCATTGATGGTTATGGGCGTACCAGCGCCATTACGCCAACAAAACTTACAAAACTTGGTACCAGATCTGTTATCTTACGCGCAAACGTGGGTAAAGGGTGAGAAGACTGCCACACAAATGCTTTCTGCACTGATCGATTGGCTTGCTTTGCGGGTAACGACAGTAAAAAGCAATTATACTCTCTCCGAAGCCATTCAAATTATTGCGGAACTTGAACAGCTAAGGCACGGTCAATTGCCATTAGAAGATACACAGTTTGTATCTGCTGTTGATTTCTCTGCCACGATAGCCAAATTAACACCATGACAGAAAAACTACCGTTGGCTCTATTTTTAATGGGACCAACTGCATCAGGTAAAACAGAACTCGCGATTAGACTTCGTCAGAAGTTTCCGGTTGAGATCATCAGCGTCGATTCGGCTTTGATCTACAAAGGAATGGATGTCGGGACTGCTAAGCCTGATGAGCGAGAGTTGAGCTTAGCACCTCACCGACTGATTGATATTTTGGATCCTAGCGAGTCTTACTCCGCAGCGGATTTCCGTCGCGACGCGTTACAGGCTATGGATGACATTGTTACAGAAGGAAAAATTCCGTTACTTGTTGGCGGTACAATGCTCTATTACAAAGCATTACTTGAAGGTTTATCACCTCTTCCTGCTGCAAATCCTGAAATTCGTCAGCAAATTGAACAAGAAGCATTGACTAAAGGTTGGTCGGTGTTGCACGATGAACTGAAAGAGATTGATCCTGTCTCTGCGGAGCGAATTCATCCCAATGATCCCCAACGTTTATCTCGGGCATTGGAAGTTTTTCGAATTTCAGGTAAAACTCTAACTGAGTTGACTCAAACGAAAGGTGAACGCCTGCCGTACCGAGTCAAGCAGTTTGCAATAGCTCCCAAGGATAGGGCAGAACTTCACCGTCGCATTGAACTGCGCTTCGAAAAAATGATGGAAGCGGGCTTCGAAGATGAAATGAAAGCGTTATATGCGCGTCAGGATCTTCACCCGGATCTTCCATCTATCCGTTGTGTCGGTTACAGACAGATGTGGGAGTATTTAGATGGGGAGTGTACTCGCGAAGAAGCCGTTTTTCGTGGAGTATGTGCGACTCGTCAATTGGCCAAGCGTCAAATCACCTGGTTACGCAGCTGGGATGACTTAACTTGGTTAGATAGTGATAACATTGAACAGGCTCTCGAAACCATTTCGGAAGCAATAGCATCTGATTGAGATAGCTGTGTATAATGTGATCGTTTTTGCGTGAACGCGCTCTGAAAGGAACAGTGGTTGGCGGTTTTTAGACTATGCTGCTAATTACTTAGAGTGCATTTTTGATTCGTTTAGCTCAGATGCAAAAGCAGTACTTTTTTGCATTGCACCACTAGCTAAATAATTACAACTACAAATTAAATAAGGAAAATAAAAATGGCTAAGGGGCAATCTCTACAAGACCCATTTCTAAACGCGCTACGCCGCGAGCGTATCCCAGTATCTATCTACCTTGTAAACGGTATTAAACTACAAGGTCAGATCGAGTCATTCGATCAGTTCGTGATCCTTTTGAAAAATACTGTTAACCAAATGGTGTACAAGCACGCGATCTCAACAGTTGTGCCGGCTCGTCCAGTGAGCCACCACAGCGGTGAACGTAGCCAAGGTGATCGTCCACAAGAGAAATCTGAAGATTAATTCTTCATTAAATAGTTATAAAGTAAGGAGTTGATTGCTTGTTTGACCGTTATGAATCCGGTGAGCGAGCCGTACTTGTTCATATCAACTTCACGCAAGAAGGTGAATGGGAAGATCTGGCTGAGTTCGAAATGCTGGTTTCTTCTGCTGGGGTAGAGGCGCTACAAGTGGTAACTGGTAGTCGTCAATCCCCACACCCGAAATACTATGTCGGAGAGGGCAAGGCCCAGGAAATTGCTGCTGCGGTACAATTAACTGGTGCTGAAATTGTGATTTTTAATCACTCCCTCTCTCCTGCCCAAGAACGTAACCTCGAAACACTGTGCCAATGTCGAGTTCTCGACCGCACTGGTCTCATCCTCGATATATTTGCTCAACGAGCGCGAACACATGAAGGTAAGCTACAGGTAGAACTTGCTCAGCTTCGTCATATCTCTACTCGTTTGATTCGTGGTTGGACGCACCTTGAAAGGCAGAAAGGTGGTATCGGTTTACGGGGGCCTGGTGAAACCCAGTTGGAAACCGACCGTCGATTATTGCGTGATAGAATTAAAGCTATTCTGCGCCGCTTAGAAAAAGTGGCCAAGCAACGTGAACAAGGGCGTCGCGCCCGAAGTCGAGCTGAAATCCCAACGATTTCACTCGTGGGCTATACCAATGCGGGTAAGTCGACACTTTTTAACCGTATTACCGAAGCAGGCGTGTATGCCGCAGACCAGTTATTTGCTACTTTGGATCCTACATTGCGTAAGATAGAGTTAGCGGATGTGGGATCTGCCATACTTGCAGATACAGTTGGTTTTATACGACATTTGCCTCACGATTTAGTTGCAGCCTTCAAAGCAACCTTGCAAGAAACGCAAGAAGCTGACATTTTGTTACATGTTGTTGATGCCAGTGATGAGCGTTTTCGTGAGAATATTCAAGCTGTTCATGAAGTACTAGAAGAGATCGACGCACACGAAGTGCCTAGTCTGGTTGTCATGAACAAAATTGACAATCTAGAGTCGCAGAATCCACGTATAGAGCGCGATGAGGAAGGCGTACCTCGTTCGGTCTGGATTTCTGCAATGGAAGGGGTAGGCATCGAGCTCCTGTTTGAAGCGCTGACGGAACGTCTGGCGTCACAAATGGTTGAGCATCAGTTGTGTATTCCTCCACAGTATCAAGGACGGTTCCGTAGTACATTCTTCCAAATGAATTGTATTCAACGTGAAGAATACGACCAGGAAGGTAACTTGTTGATCGATATTCGAATGCAGCAAGTAGATTGGTCTAGACTTGAAAAAAGAGAAGGGGCAGTTTTGACTGGCTTTATAGTCACTTAAAGGACTGCTACAGTATAACGTCATATCAAATGATGGAGCTTTCTAATGGCGTGGAATGAGCCTGGAAATAACAACGGCAATGATGGCCGCGATAACGACCCTTGGGGTAATAATAATCGTGGTGGCCAGCGTCCTGGTGGCCGAGATCAAGGTCCGCCAGATTTAGATGAAGTGTTCAATAAACTGAGTCAGAAGCTGGGCGGCAAATTTGGTAAAAAAGGCGGCGGTGGTTCTCCACTCGGCGGCGGTGGTGGCAGCGCAATTGGATTTGGTGTGATTGCACTGATTGCTGTTGCCGTTTGGTTCTTCGCTGGTTTTTACACCATCGGTGAAGCAGAGCGTGGTGTTGTACTACGTTTAGGCAAATACGATCGTATCGTAGATCCTGGTCTAAACTGGCGACCTCGCTTTATTGATGAATATGAAGCGGTTAACGTACAGGCGATTCGTTCACTTCGTGCATCTGGTCTAATGCTGACTAAAGATGAAAACGTTGTAACGGTGGGGATGGATGTTCAGTATCGCGTTACTGACCCATACAAATACCTATACCGAGTAACCAATGCAGACGACAGTTTACGTCAGGCAACGGACTCTGCTCTACGTGCAGTTATTGGTGACTCACTGATGGATAGCATCCTAACCAGTGGTCGTCAGCAAATTCGTCAAACTACCCAAGAAACTCTGAACCAAATCATCGATAGCTATGATATGGGTCTTGTACTTGTTGACGTGAACTTCCAGTCTGCACGTCCACCTGAGCAAGTGAAAGATGCGTTTGATGATGCAATTGCAGCACGTGAGGATGAAGAACGTTTCATCCGTGAAGCAGAAGCATATAAAAACGAGATTTTGCCGAAAGCAACGGGTCGTGCCGAGCGTTTGAAGAAAGAAGCGCAAGGTTACAGCGAACGTATCACCAATGAAGCGCTTGGTCAGGTAGCACAGTTTGAACAGCTTCTACCAGAATACCATGCTGCTCCGGGCGTAACTCGTGACCGCCTGTACATCGATGCGATGGAAGAAGTTTACACAAGCACTTCTAAAGTGCTGATTGACTCTGAATCAAGCGGTAACCTGCTTTACCTACCAATTGATAAATTGGCGGGACAAGAAGGTCAAACTGACACTAAACGTAAATCGAAGTCTTCTTCAAGCTACGATCATATTCAACTTGAGTCTGAGCGTACACAACAAGAAGACACTTCGAATACTCAGTCTCGATCAACTGGTTCACGTCAAGGGAGATACTAAGAATGCGTAAGTTAATGATCCCTGTATTGGTAATCGCCCTGGCATTGATGTTGATGTCTCTGTTTGTGATTCCTGAAGGTGAGCGCGGTATCGTAGTTCGATTCGGTCGTGTCTTGAAAGACAACAACGATATCACTCGAATTTATGAGCCTGGTTTGCATTTCAAGATGCCTTTGTTTGACCGTGTGAAACAACTTGATGCACGTATCCAAACAATGGATGGCCGTGCTGACCGTTTCGTAACGTCAGAGAAAAAAGACGTCATCATTGATACCTACGTGAAGTGGCGTATTGAAGATTTTGGTCGTTACTACTTGGCAACAGGCGGCGGTAACTCGCTTACGGCAGAAGCTCTTCTTGAGCGTAAAGTGACTGACGTGCTTCGCTCTGAAATCGGTGCTCGTGAAATCAAGCAAATCGTTTCTGGTCCACGTAACAATGATGTACTACCAGAGGATGCAAGCAGTGATGAAGTAACCACTGAAGCTGCTCGTGAAGCACTTGAAATCGATGGCGAGCGTGACCTAATCATGACTAACGTGCTGACAGATACACGTGAAAGCGCGATGAAAGATTTAGGTGTGCGTGTGGTTGATTTCCGGATGAAGAAAATCAATCTGCCGGATGAGATCAGTGAATCTATCTACCGTCGTATGCGCGCTGAGCGTGAGTCGGTAGCTCGTAAACACCGTTCTCAAGGTCGTGAAAAAGCGGAAGTTATTCGCGCGCAAGCTGAACTTGAAGTTGCGACAATTCTGGCTGAAGCAGACAAAACAGCTCGTGTAACACGAGGTGGAGCGGATGCAGAAGCTGCGAAGATTTACTCTAATGCTTACAACAAGGATCCTGAGTTCTTCAGCTTCCTACGTTCACTAAGAGCCTACGAGAAGTCGTTCAGCTCTAAGAGCGATATCCTTGTTCTGGATCCTAAGAGTGACTTCTTCCAGTACATGAAGAATTCTAAAGGTCTAAAAGCTGAGTAAAGCTTCCCTCTAGTATGCAAAAGGCTCCATCAGGAGCCTTTTTTGTATCTAGTAGGTATGTCGTTAACTCATCATGATAGCGATGACAGTGCCAGAAACGACTAGGCAGCCACCAATACGGCGTAGCTGATTATTGGGTTGCTCACTCAGTTGGGCCACCATATTTCGCCAGCCATTCGGTGCGACCAGCGGACCAATTCCTTCAACAATTAATACTAGCCCTACAGCCAGCCATATCGACTCAGACATAAAGCTTCCTAAACCAATTTATAAAGCTAAATATTACCAGTGATATGTTGCTTCTGAAATGCTCGATTGCATTGAGGCTCTAAGTCTGTGAACAAAAAATGACTGCAAGAAGTCCGATTCGGTGCTAGAATCCATTTTTAACTAGCAATCAGACTTGGAAAGATGGGAAATAACGTAGTCGTTCTAGGCACCCAATGGGGTGACGAAGGTAAAGGTAAAATCGTAGACCTTTTAACTGAAGATGCAAAGTACGTGGTACGCTACCAAGGCGGTCACAATGCAGGCCACACTCTCGTAATTGACGGTGAAAAAACCGTTCTTCACTTAATTCCATCAGGTATCCTTCGCGATAACGTAAAATGTGTTATCGGTAACGGTGTAGTTCTATCACCTGAAGCTCTACTTAAAGAAATGAAACCTCTTGAAGAGCGTGGTATTCCAGTACGCGAGCGTCTTTTCATTTCTGAAGCATGTCCTCTAATTCTTCCATACCATATTGCAATGGACCAAGCTCGCGAAATCGCTCGCGGTAAAAAAGCTATCGGTACAACAGGTCGTGGTATCGGTCCAGCATACGAAGATAAAGTTGCTCGTCGCGGTTTACGCGTTGGCGATCTATTCGATATGGAAGCATTTGCTGAGAAGCTAAAAGAAGTTATGGAATACCACAACTTCCAGCTAGTGAACTTCTACAAAGCGGAACCAGTAAGCTACGAAGCGGTACTGGAAGAAGCGAAAGGCTACGCTGAGCTGCTAACTTCAATGGTTATCGACGTAACTGACGAGCTAGATTCTGCTCGTAAGCGCGGCGACAAGATCATGTTCGAAGGTGCGCAAGGTACGCTACTTGATATCGACCACGGTACTTACCCATACGTAACATCTTCTAACACGACTGCTGGTGGTGTTGCTGCTGGTTCTGGTTTTGGCCCTCGTCATATCGGTTACATTCTTGGTATCGCGAAAGCGTACTGTACTCGTGTGGGTTCTGGTCCATTCCCAACAGAATTGTACGACGGTCTAGACAAGCAAGACCCAATCGGTAAGCACCTAGGTACTGTCGGTCATGAGTTTGGTGCAACAACTGGTCGTCTACGTCGTACTGGTTGGTTTGATGCTGTTGCAATGCGTCGCGCTATCCAAATCAACTCTATCTCTGGTTTCTGTCTGACAAAACTAGACGTGCTAGATGGTCTAGAAGAGCTAAAAATCTGTACTGGTTACAAGATGAAAGATGGCTCTGTGCTAGAAGTTTCCCCGATGGCTGCTGAAGCATTTGAAGAAGCGACGCCAATCTATGAAACAATGCCGGGCTGGTCTGAAAACACATTTGGTGCTAAGTCACTAGAAGACCTACCAAAAGCGGCTCTAGACTACATCAAGCGTATCGAAGAGCTGACTGGTGTGCCAGTAGATATCGTCTCAACTGGTCCAGACCGTAACGAAACTATCATCAAGGTTCATCCATTCGAATCTTAATGAAAACTCGTTAGAGATTGCGAAAGCCGACCTTAAGGTCGGCTTTTTTGTGTCTGATGAAAATCTACGCTTGTGGAACTCGCGTCTCAATGTGGCAACTTGTTGCCGTCTCTCTTCAGTAAGAGGCAAAAATTGTCTAAAGCTCAGAGTAGATTTGCCGATAATCTTATCAAGCAGGGCAGATCCTTCGGCGATCTTTTGTTTCTCAGACACCTTGAAGAGTACGTTTATGAAGTTACGAACAGTGGCTGCTTCACTGTTACTGATGCTGGCAACGACTGCCGCAAGGGCGAGTGCCGCAGATGTCGGAGCGCCTGTGCCTATTTATACCGAAGCAGAACTGATAACGCTTATTGAGCAGAATAAGCACTTACAACGTGTACGCGCTGACAACTGCCAGTTGGTGGAAGACATTGTTGCTCGTGCGACTCGGATTAGCCTGCCAGCGTATGAATTTCTGTATGGTGACATGCTGGCCTGGGGTGTCTGTGTTGAGCAAGATGTGGAACTCGGGCTCTACTACATGGAGAACGCTGCTCAGCAGGGATTGCCAGCTGCGCTGGAACAAATTGGGCGCTACTATTCTCTGGGCACTTTGGTCCAGCAGGACAAAGAACGTGCGATCCCTTATCTGCGCGAAGCTGCATCCATGGGGAATCTTAATGCGCGCATTCAACTGGCTGAGCTACTCCTGCGTGATTACGGCAGTCCTCTGGACTATGAAGACGCTTACCGCTGGTTATATAACTCGGTAACGGCAGATAAACGCCAGCACAAACGTATTACTATTTTACGAAATGGTCTTGAGCAGCGTATGCCCGAAAATATTATCGCCCGTGCGAAGCGGCGAGATACCTTCTGGTAAAATTGCTAACGATTGAGTTCATACAATAAAGCCCACCGATGTGGGCTTTGTTGTTTTTAACTATTCGGCTTTTGGCTTTAAATGACTTTATGTGGACCAAAGCACTCGTAGTGGAACTGCTCTTGTGGAACACCCAGATCGAGAAGCTGCTTGGCGACATGCTGCATAAACCCAACGGGGCCACAGAAGTAAACCTGAACATTGGTTTGCTTCAGCGCTGCTTCAATTTCTTTAAGGTTGACGAAACCAGTGAAGTGGTAATCTTCACCAAGTTTATCTTCGGTTGTCGGTTGGTTATACCAGACAAGCGCATTGACGTTATCTTGTGAACTGACAATTTGGTTCACATGCTGCTTAAAGGCATGCTGTTGACCATTTTCCGTCGCGTGTACCCAAGTCACAGGCGCTTGATGATCAGACAAGCTCTCCAGCATAGCAAGTGTTGGTGTTAAGCCAACGCCAGCAGAGATAAGCACCACTGGTGTGTCAGATTCTACGTCCATAAAGAAGTCGCCGGCAGGCGCGACCAGTTTTACTTTATCGCCAACGCTTAGCTCATCGTGTAGATAGTTGGATACTTTACCGTCTTGTTCACGTTTTACCGAGATGCGGTACGTGTTCTCTTGTGCCGCAGAAGAGAGGCTGTATTGGCGGATCTCTTGGTTATCAAACTTGTCGCTGTTGATGTAGATACCCACATATTGCCCAGGCTTATAGGCTACGACGTTGTGGCCATCTGTTGGCTTAAATACAAAACTGCAGATGTGCTCACTTTCTGCTTGTTTCGCGACAAGTTCGAACTCACGCAATCCGCGCCAGCCGCCTTCCAATGCTTCATTAGCCTGATAAATTTGCTCTTCTCTTTGAATGAATACATTAGCTAGCACGCCATAAGCTTCTGCCCATGCATCCAACACTTCCTGACCTGGATTGAACAATTCGTCAATGGTCGCCAATAGGTGTTGACCGACGATTTGATATTGGTCTGCTGTGATCAAAAAGCTGGTGTGTTTATGAGCAATTTTTTCTACCGCCCCAAGTAAAGCCGGCAAATTCTCAATATTCGCCGCGTATGCACAGATGGCGTTGAATAGCGCTTCACGTTGATCGCCATTGCGTTGGTTGCTCATGTTGAAAATGTCTTTTAACTCAGGGTTCTGAGTAAACATGCGATCATAAAAATGTGCGGTCAGTTTTGGTCCGGTTTCGGCGATAAGTGGTGCGGTTGCTTTTACGATTTCAATGGTCTGATTGCTGAGCATGGGGCTTCCTAATTTAAGTTGTATTTATAATGCATGTTTAAAGTTGTATCTCAAATGTATCTTTCAATCAAGAAAAGATTTACACTTTTCCTATTAGAGAGGATAGCAATATGCAGTTAACCAGCTTCACCGATTACGCGCTGAGAACCCTGATCTATTTGGCTTCATTGCCAAAGGATGAGTTGACAAATATCACTGAAGTGACTGATTTGTTTGGTGTATCACGTAACCATATGGTTAAGGTGATTAACCGACTAGGGCAATTGGGTTATGTACAGACGGTACGTGGTAAAAACGGTGGTATCCGACTGATGAAGCCTGCCGCTGAGATCACTGTTGGTGGTGTTGTCCGCGATTTGGAACCATTAGATTTGGTGAACTGCAGCGTAGATTTTTGCCATATCACTCCAGCCTGTCGACTCAAAGACAAGTTAGCGAAAGCCAAACGCGCTTTCTTAGCGGAGTTGGATGGCTGCACGATTGAAGAGTTACTCAAAGATAATTCTGAACTTTTGATCTTATTAGAGCGCCCATAAACTATCTTGTCTGTTTAGTGCCGATCTCGATCGTTCTTTTTTCAAAGCAATTCTGTAGCTTATCGAGAGACTCGGATATACTAGCTCTATACCTTCCTTGCTAGATAGGCGTGCCTATGTCAGACAATATTCCAAACGATCCATTCGCAGATCGTGAATCCCAGAATTACGAAAATCCAATCCCAAGCCGAGAGTTCATTATCGAATTCTTAACCCAAGCAGGCGTTCCAATGAATCGCAATGACCTGTTTGAAGCGCTAAAGCTAGAAGGCGAAGAGCAATACGAAGGGTTGCGTCGTCGTTTACGTGCGATGGAGCGAGATGGCCAACTGGTGTTCACCCGTCGTCAGTGCTACGCATTGCCTGAAAAACTTGAAATGGTGAAAGGTTACGTGATCGGTCACAAAGACGGTCACGGCTGGGTGCGTCCAGAAGGCAGCGTCGGCAAGGATAATGATATTGTACTTCCGCACCATCAGATGAAAAACATTATTCATGGTGATTATGTCCTGGTTCAGCCGACGGATAACAGTAAACGTGGTCGCCGTGAAGGCCGCTTAGTGCGTGTGCTTGAAGAGCGCAATGATCAAATCGTTGGACGCTTTTTCCTCGAATATGGTTACTCGTATGTTGTGCCTGATGATTCACGCATCAGCCAGGATATTCTGATCCCGAATGAACACAAATCAGGTGCTCGTATGGGGAACGTCGTGGTGATTGAAATCACCGATCGAGGTTCACGATCGCGCGGCATGATGGGCAAAGTGGTTGAAGTACTTGGCGAAAACATGGCGCCGGGCATGGAAACTCAAATTGCGATTCGCACCCATCAGATTCCTCATGAATGGCCAGAAGGTGTCAATCAGCAAGTCGCTAACTTTGGGGAAGAGGTTCCGGAAGAAGCCAAAGAGGGTCGTGTTGATCTGCGTAAATTACCATTGGTTACGATTGATGGAGAAGACGCACGAGACTTTGATGATGCGGTTTTCTGTGAGAAAAAGAAAAGCGGTGGTTGGCGACTTTGGGTTGCTATTGCGGACGTCAGTTATTACGTACGCCCGGATTCAGCTTTGGACAAAGAAGCGATTAACCGCGGTAACTCAGTCTACTTCCCATCTCAGGTTGTACCAATGTTACCGGAAGTACTTTCTAATGGTCTCTGTTCTCTGAACCCACAAGTAGACCGCTTGTGTATGGTGTGCGAGATGACCATCTCAGAAACGGGTAAGCTGTCCGGTTACAAGCACTACGAAGCGGTGATGAACTCACACGCCCGTCTGACTTACACCAAAGTGCATCACATTTTGGAAGGGGACGAAGAGCTACGAGATCGTTACAAAGAGCTGGTTCCGCATCTGGAAGAACTGCACCGAATGTATAAGGTTCTGAAAGGCGCGCGAGAGCAGCGTGGTGCGATTGAATTCGAAACCGTCGAAACCAAATTCATCTTCAATGCTGAGCGCAAGATTGAGAGCATTGAACCAGTGGAGCGTAACGACGCACACAAACTGATCGAAGAGTGCATGATCATGGCGAACATTGCGTCGGCGTCGCTGGTGGAAAAAGCCAAAGAGCCTGCGCTATACCGTATCCATGAAACGCCAGGGGAAGAACGCCTGATGGGCTTCCGTGACTTCCTTGCTGAGCTGGGTCTGGAGCTAGGCGGTGGTCTGGAGCCGTCACCAACCGATTACGCGCATCTGATGAGTCAGGTAGGCGATCGCCCAGATCAAGAGCTGATTCAAACCATGTTGCTGCGCTCGATGAAACAAGCGGTTTATAACGCTGACAATGCTGGTCACTTTGGACTGGCTCTGCAGCGATACGCTCACTTCACCTCGCCAATTCGTCGTTACCCGGATTTGCTGCTGCACCGAGCTATTAAATATTTGATTGCTAAACAAGAAGGCCGAAACCAAGATCGTTGGACACCAACAGGTGGGTACCATTACTCGTTTGATGACATGGACTTCTATGGCGAACAATGTTCCATGACTGAGCGTCGAGCGGATGATGCAACTCGCGATGTCGCTGACTGGTTAAAATGTGAGTACATGCAAGACCATGTTGGGGATGAGTTAGAGGGTGTGATCGCCAACGTGACCAGCTTTGGTTTCTTTGTTCGTTTAACCGAACTGCACATTGACGGTTTGGTGCATATTTCGACGTTAGCGAATGACTATTACCAGTTTGATCCGATTGGTCAAAGACTTATCGGAGAAAGCTTCGGTAATATTTATCGCTTAGGTGACGCGGTGAAAGTCAAAGTGTTGGCCGTGAACTTAAATGACAAACAAATTGACTTTGAATTGGTCGAAACAAGTCGTAAGCTACGCGGCGAAGGTAAGACCGCTAAGAAACGAGCGGCAGAAGCGAAACGCAAAGCTAAAGAGAAAAAACGCGCAGCAACACGTTCTTCATCGAAAGAAGGTGGTGCGGTGCGTGCCGTTCCTGCGATTGAACCGACCAAACGTCCGGAAGAAAGTGAAGCAGGAGGCCAGCGCAACGCTCCAAAGCGCGGTGCTCGGAATGGCGAAACGGAAGGCAAAAAGAAGCCTAAAGTAAGAAAAGCTAGCAAGAAAAAGCCACACAGTAAGCCAAAGAAAACCAAACGCTCGAAACAAGACGAGTCGTAGGCTGAATAGCCAGTCTGGTGGTTGCTGGACTGGCTAAGGCATTGATACCAACTTATGAGATTGATTCCGATTGGTGTCATCAGAACAACAGGTTAAATAATGAGTAACGATTTTATTTACGGTATTCATGCCGTGAAAGCGGTATTGGAACGTGAACCAGAACGATTTATCGAAGCGTACGTGCTGAAAGGGCGTCAAGATGATCGTTTACTGCCAATCCTGAACGATTTACAGGTATGTGGCGTTTCCATTCAGCAAATGACACGTAAGACCTTGGATGATAAAGCGCAAGGTGCGAACCACCAAGGCATCATCGCACGCGTAAAAGCCGCGAAGCAGCTGAATGAAAATGACATTGATGCGATTTTAGCTAAACATGAATCACCGCTTTTATTAGTGTTGGATGGTGTCACTGATCCACACAATCTTGGCGCGTGTCTGCGTAATGCGGATGCGGCTGGCGTTGCGGCTATTATTGTGCCAAAAGATCGCTCGGCACCAATGAACGCAACGGTAAGCAAGGTCGCGTGTGGAGCTGCTGAAGTGGTGCCATTGATCCGAGTGACCAACCTAGCTCGCACGATGCGTACGCTGCAAGAGCAAGGCATCTGGTTTGTTGGTACTGCTGGTGAAGCGACACACGATATTTACCAAGCGAAACTGACAGGACCTCTGGCGATTGTCATGGGCGCAGAAGGCGATGGTATGCGCCGCTTGACACGTGAAACCTGCGATGATTTGATTAAAATCCCAATGGCAGGTAGTGTATCAAGCCTGAATGTGTCGGTAGCGTCAGGTATCTGTTTGTTTGAAGCGGTCCGTCAGCGACTAGCCTCAAAATAGGCGCAGTACCAACTTTAAAGGTCAGTGACAATGACCAAAACTCAGGATGGGCAACCATCCTTTGTTGTTTTTAGCTCATGCGTAGGAAAGTTATGACTCAACAATCTATAAAATTCATCGCCTTTGATCTGGATGGCACTTTGCTTGATAGTGTACCTGATTTGGCCATTGCGGCTGATCAAGCCGTACAGGCACTCGGTTACCCATCGGTATCAATAGAGCAAGTTCGTGACTATGTCGGGAATGGCGCAGATGTGCTAATTGGTCGCTCACTGAGTCAAAGTCTGACCATCAATCCAGACCTGAGTGATGAGTTGCGCGCAGAAGCGCGAGAGCTGTTCGATGATTTTTATGAGCAGAGCGGTCATAAGCTGAGCCACCTTTACCCAACAGTAAAAGAGACGCTGGCAGAGTTACATCAAGCAGGCTTTACCCTTGCTGTTGTAACAAACAAACCTTCTAAGTTCGTACCGCATATCCTGGAACAACACGGCATT
This sequence comes from Vibrio sp. J1-1, assembly GCF_021728395.1. GTDB lineage: Bacteria > Pseudomonadota > Gammaproteobacteria > Enterobacterales > Vibrionaceae > Vibrio. Next base: position 88,933 of record NZ_JAKKCM010000013.1, read on the forward strand.
GCCCAATACTTTGTCGATGTGTTAGGCGGTGATGCTTTCCCTGAGAAAAAACCAAACCCAGTGGCACTGAACTGGTTAATGGAAAAACATCAGGTTCAACCGGGTGAAATGTTGATGGTCGGGGACTCGAAAAACGATATCCTTGCGGCGAAAAACGCAGGCTGTACATCATTTGGTTTAACTTACGGTTATAACCATGGTGAGCCAATTTCGGCATCAAATCCGGACTTTGTCGCAGACAAGCTGTCGGAAATATTGGAAGTTGTCGCCGTTTCTGCATAAGCGTGACAAAAAATCTTCCAAAATACTTGTTAATGAGTACACTGAGCTAACCGTGCATCAAAAAAGTGCGCGGTTTTTCATTTAATTAGATTAAGAAGTCAAAGGAATCATTCTAATGAGCAAACCCATTGTATTGAGTGGTGTTCAACCTTCAGGTGAACTAAGTATCGGTAACTACTTGGGTGCTCTACGTCAATGGCACCAGATGCAAGACGATTATGATTGCCAATATTGTGTGGTAGACCTTCATGCGATTACGGTTCGTCAGGACCCGAAAGCGCTACATGAAGCAACTCTGGATGCACTGGCAATCTGTCTGGCAGTGGGTGTTGACCCTAAGAAGAGCACGCTATTCGTTCAGTCACACGTACCAGAGCACGCTCAACTTGGTTGGCTTCTTAACTGTTACACTCAGATGGGTGAGCTGAGCCGTATGACTCAGTTTAAAGACAAATCGGCTCGTTATGCAAATGACGTAAACGTCGGCCTATTTGATTACCCAGTATTGATGGCGGCAGATATCCTGCTTTACGGTGCGCATCAAGTGCCTGTAGGTAGTGATCAGAAGCAGCACCTGGAACTTGCGCGTGATATTGCAACGCGTTTCAATAACATCTACTCGCCAGAGAGCCCAATCTTCACCGTTCCTGAGCCTTATATTCCAACCGTTAACGCGCGTGTAATGAGCCTTCAGGATGCGACGAAGAAGATGTCTAAGTCAGACGATAACCGCAAGAACGTTATCACTCTGCTTGAAGAGCCTAAATCGATCATTAAGAAGATCAATAAGGCTCAAACGGATACTGAAACGCCACCGAGCATCCGTCATGACATTGAGAATAAAGCGGGTATCGCAAACCTAATGGGCTTGTACTCAGCGGCGACGGGCATGAGCTTTGAAGAAATCGAAGCGAAGTACAAAGGCGTAGAAATGTACGGTCCGTTCAAGAAAGACGTAGGTGAAGCGGTTGTTGCTATGCTTGAGCCAATTCAGGCTGAGTACCACCGCATTCGTGCCGATCGCACTTATATGGACGAAGTGATGAAGCAAGGCGCAGAAAAAGCATCGGCTCGCGCAGCAGAAACGCTGAAGAAAGCTTACGCAGCGGTAGGTTTTGTGACTCGCCCATAACCATCGAGATACGCATTAAGTATGTTAAAAAGCTCCGTCATACGGAGCTTTTTTCTATCTTTTAGCCGTGAATAGTTTTCGCGCATCAGTTTATACGGGCTTTTTATTCAGTAAAAACTTGCCTTTCTGGTTTGGTGTTGCAAAATACCGCCCTCCATTATCACAAAAGTGTGGTTGAGACGGTAATGCCAAACGGATTGGGAGCAAGCGACACCTTATGTTGTTGATCATCGATAACTACGACTCTTTCACTTATAACCTTTATCAGTATTTTTGCGAACTTGGTGCAGAGGTAAAGGTGGTGCGCAATGACGAAATCGATCTTCAGGGAATTGAAGCACTTAATCCGACTCACTTAGTCATCTCTCCAGGTCCTTGTACGCCAAACGAAGCGGGCATTTCGTTACAGGCGATTACACACTTTGCGGGTAAGCTACCTATTCTCGGCGTGTGTTTGGGACACCAAGCGATTGCTCAGGCATTTGGTGGTAACGTGGTACGCGCGCGACAAGTCATGCATGGTAAAACCTCTCCAATACGCCACAATGGCCGCAGTGTGTTTAAAAACCTCAATAATCCTCTTACCGTGACACGCTACCATTCCCTTGTTGTGGAGAATGGGACACTGCCGGATGTGTTTGAACTAACCGCTTGGACAGAACTGGCGGACGGCAGTATGGATGAAATAATGGGTTACCAACATAAGACTTTGCCCATTGATGCGGTGCAATTTCATCCAGAATCTATCAAAACAGAGCAGGGTCATGAACTGCTGGCAAACTTTCTTGCGCGTGAGATGATCTGATCTTGATCACTTTTCTTAACAAATAATTCATCTTTCAGGCGGCGTGAGTGGATTGCAAAACTATGCGTTTTACTATTCTGCCTCATCTTATTCATTTCTTTTTTTACCTTATACCGCCTGTATTACCTGCCTTTTATAAAAAAAATCTTCGCTATTTTTGTTTCTTCATGCATAAATAATCACGAGTAGTGATTATTGGCAGTTTTGAGTCAATGTAAAAAGAATAAATCACTATTGAAATGGTTAATTGAATGTAAATACAATGCCGCGATAGCTTAAATGCAAAACATTATTTGCTGGTAAAGGGAACCGATTAAGTTCGCTTATCTGCTAAGCATGCGGTATTAAGAAGGAATGTGCGATGACAACGGAAATTAAAGTAGAGCGCGGTTTATTCGATGAGGTGATGGTACCTTGTTATAACCCAATGGAAATAATCCCGGTGAAAGGTAAAGGTTCACGTATCTGGGATCAGAAAGGTAATGAATACATCGACTTTGCTGGTGGTATTGCGGTGAGCTGTCTGGGTCATTGTCACCCTGCGATGGTGGAAGCGTTGACTGAACAAGGCAATAAGCTTTGGCATCTAAGTAACGTGATGACTAACGAGCCTGCTCTTCGTCTGGCGAAGACGCTGACAGAATTGAGCTTTGCTGAGCGTGTTTTCTTTGCTAACTCTGGTGCAGAAGCGAACGAAGCAGCATTAAAACTGGCTCGTCGCTACGCTGCGGATGTACATGGTCCTGAAAAATCAGAAATCATCGCATTCAAACAAGGCTTCCACGGCCGTACGTTCTTTACGGTAACGGTTGGCGGTCAAGAAGCTTACTCTGATGGTTTTGGTCCTAAGCCAGGTGACGTAACACACCTACCATACAACGACATTGAAGCACTTCAGGCGCACATTTCAGACCGTACCTGTGCAGTGATGATGGAACCACTACAAGGTGAAGGCGGTATCGTGCCACCAACGCCAGAATTCGCTCAAGCAGTACGTGAGCTGTGTGACAAGCACAACGCACTATTGATTTTTGATGAAGTTCAAACAGGTAACGGCCGTACAGGTCACTTCTACGCGTACCAAGGCCTTGGCATCACACCAGATATTCTAAGCACAGCGAAATCACTAGGTGGCGGTTTCCCTATTGGCGCAATGCTAACAACGGCAAAACTGGCTGAGCACCTTAAAGTTGGTACTCACGGTTCAACTTACGGTGGTAACCCACTGGCATGTGCAGTAGCCGAAGCGGTGGTAAACGAAGTAACTAAGCCTGAAACGTTGGCTGGCGTTCTTGAGCGTGAAGCAATGTTCCGTGAAGGTTTGGAAGCGATCAACGCAAAATACAACATCTTCTCAGAAGTGCGTGGTAAGGGTCTATTACTGGGTGCGGCACTGAATGACGAGTGGAAGGGCCGAGCACGTGATGTATTGGTTGCTGCGGGTAAAGAAGGCCTGCTAGTACTGATTGCAGGCGCGAACGTTGTTCGTTTCACACCATCACTGGTGATTACACCACAAGAAATTGAAGAAGGTTTGGCGAAACTGGATAAAGCGATCGCGACTTTAGTGTAAGCGATACAACAGAATAAATGTCAACGTATTTACCCCCGTTAAGGATTTCTGACGGGGGAATTTTTCCTAAAATATAGTTAGGATTCTCTTGCATCTGGAGGGAGTATTGATGCTAGTAGTTCGCCCTATCGCGATGTCGGATTATGATTCGCTGCACACTTGTGCCGTTGAATCTGGTCACGGATTTACATCTCTACCGGTTAACGAAGAACTGTTAACCAATCGAATTAAACATTCAGAGTACAGCTTTAGCAAACCGGACGTTAATGAGCCGGGTGATGAAGGCTACCTAATGGTCGGCTTTGACTCTGAAACGGGTGAAGTTGCAGGTACGACCGGAATCGAAGCATCTATTGGTTGGGATGTACCTTTCTACTCTTACCACATCAGTAAAGTGGTTCACTCATCGCCTAAATTAGGCGTAAATAATGTAGTGAAGTTGCTGACATTTGGTAATAACTACACGGGTAACAGCGAAATCTGTACTCTTTTCTTGCGTGAGAAATTCCGCCAGGGCCTGAATGGTCGCCTAATGTCTAAATGCCGTTTCTTAATGATGGCAGAGCATCCAGAGCGCTTCTCGGAAACTATTTTTGCTGAGATGCGTGGAGTCTCTGACGCAAATGGTAATTCACCATTCTGGCAATGGTTGCAAGAGCACTTCTTCTCGATTGATTTCACTCTTGCAGATTACCTGACTGGTATTGGCAAGAAAGGCTTTATCGCAGACTTAATGCCTAAGCTGCCAATCTATATCAACTTACTCAGCCCAGAAGCACAAGCGGTTATTGGTCAGGTACATGACAACACGCGTCCGGCACTGAAGTTACTGGAGCGTGAAGGTTTTACGAACCGTGGTTACGTCGATATTTTTGATGCAGGCCCAACGGTAGAGTGTGACCTGCGTAATGTGGAATCTGTGCGCCACTCGTTCCGTGCTCGCGTAAAAATCGCAGCGCATAACAGCACGCAAGACTTCCTGATGTGTAACGCATCATTCGAGAACTTCCGTGCCGCAGCAGCAAAAGCAGCGTATGACCCTGAAACACAGAGTGTTGTGCTAGCACCAGAACTTGCCGATGCACTTTTAGTCGAGGAAGGGGACTTCGTTCGCCTTCTACCGCAGTAACAGACGACAGATTTTAAGGATAGTAACAATGACACATTGGATTGCAGGTGAATGGGTACAAGGTCAGGGTGAAGAGTTTACATCACTGTCTCCATACAACCAGGAAGTGATTTGGCACGGTAAAGGTGCGACTGCTGAGCAAGTAAATCAAGCCGTAGCAGGGGCTCGCGCTGCTTTTGTTGACTGGAAAAATCGTCCATTTGCAGAGCGCGAAGCCATCGTGCTGGCTTTTGCAGATAAAGTGAAAGAAAACAGCGAAAAAATTGCTGAAGTGATCGCGAAAGAAACGGGTAAGCCAATTTGGGAAACCCGAACAGAAGCGGCGGCAATGGCAGGTAAAATCGCAATTTCAATCCGCGCTTACCATGAGCGTACCGGTGAAGCAACGCGTGAAGCTGCGGGTAACCAAATTGTTCTGCGTCATCGTCCTTTAGGTATCATGGCTGTATTTGGCCCTTACAACTTCCCTGGTCATCTACCAAATGGTCACATTGTTCCTGCTCTTTTAGCTGGTAATACTGTGGTATTCAAGCCATCAGAGCAAACGCCTTGGACGGGTGAGCTGGCGATGAAACTATGGGAAGAAGCAGGTCTGCCAAAAGGTGTGATTAACCTAGTTCAAGGTGCGAAAGAGACGGGTATTGCCCTAGCGGATGCGAAAGGCATCGACGGTGTCCTATTTACCGGTAGTGCAAACACAGGCCACATTCTGCACCGCCAATTTGCAGGTCAACCTGGCAAAATGTTAGCGCTAGAAATGGGCGGTAACAACCCAATGGTTATCTCTGATAACTACGGTGATCTAGACGCAACGGTTTACACTATCATTCAATCTGCTTTCATCAGTGCCGGTCAGCGTTGTACCTGTGCTCGTCGCCTATACGTACCATTTGGTGAAAAAGGTGATGCATTGATTACTAAGTTGGTTGAAGCGACAAACAAGATTCGCGTAGACCAACCATTTGCTGAGCCAGCACCGTTTATGGGACCACAAATTTCTGTGGCAGCGGCGAAGTTTATTTTAGATGCGCAAGCAAACCTTCAGTCTTTAGGTGGCGAGAGCCTTGTCGAAGCGAAAGCGGGTGAAGCTGCGTTTGTTTCTCCGGGCATCATTGATGTGACTAATATCGCTGAGCTGCCAGATGAAGAATACTTTGGTCCACTACTGCAAGTTGTGCGCTATGAAGGTTTGGAAAAAGCCGTGGAACTGGCAAACGATACACGTTTTGGTTTGTCTGCTGGTTTGGTTTCAACGGATGACCAAGAGTGGGAATACTTCGTTGACCACATTCGTGCAGGTATTGTAAACCGCAACCGTCAATTGACCGGTGCAAGTGGTGATGCGCCGTTTGGTGGCCCTGGTGCATCAGGTAACCTTCGTCCAAGCGCATACTACGCGGCTGACTACTGTGCTTACCCGATGGCATCAATGGAAGGTGGCGAGACACTACTTCCTGCGACATTGAGCCCAGGTGTAACGCTTTAAGTTTCAACAATAGAGCCACGACGGTGCATCGTGGCTCGCTTTGCCGACGCATCATTAAAGTATGGAGTCTTAATGAGGTCGGCATGCGAACAATTAAAAATGCGTGTGCGACGGACTGATATCTCGTCACAGGTTAGGCTGCTCGTTCATTATTCTGGACAGTGTTATAGCTGTGAACGAGCCGCCAACATTCTCACCCTACATCTCGTAACAAGGAGCCGTTATGACCCCTGATGTGTTATTTGAATCTTTATGGCAAGACTATATTCAACGTCTTTGCCCCTCTGCAGCTAAAGTTCATCAACTTCTTCAAGAAGATGAGCCTTTGATAAACGACCATATTGCTTTACGCACATTCAATGTTGAGCCTCTTGGCATTGAGACGTTAGCTAAGCCATTTTTAGCGATTGGCTATAAGGCGTGTGGTGACTATGTATTTGAAAGCAAAAAGTTGGTTGCTAAGCACTACGAGCACCCAGATCCAAAACAGCCTAAAGTGTTCATCAGTGAGCTAAAAGTAGAAGAATGTTCGCCAGAGCTACAAGCGATAGTCGCTAAGCTGGCGGCGCAAGTGGATGCGGATAAGCTCGCAGATAGCGCATTTTTACATGGCGGTCGCTTATGGGATCTCAATTTTGCAGATTACCAGACATTGGCGAAAGAGAGTGAATATGCGTCCTGGTTGGCGGCTCATGGATATGGCGCTAACCACTTCACGGTCAGCGTAAATCAACTGAACCAATATGATGAAGTGAAGCAAGTGAATGATTACTTACGCCAATCTGGATTTGTGATTAACGAGTCGGGTGGTGAAGTTAAAGGCTCTCCTGAAGTCCTGTTGGAACAGTCTTCAACCATGGCGGATAAAGTGCCGGTTTACTTTTCCGAGGGCTCTGAGATTATCCCTGGTGGTTTCTACGAGTTCGCTAAACGCTACTCAATGGAAAATGGTGAGTTATATCCGGGTTTTGTTGCCGCTTCGGCCGATAAAATCTTTGAAAGCACCAACGGTTAAGGCCATTACGCCTAATAACACATTTTCTGTACCTAAAGAAAAAGCCACCAATATTGCTATTGGTGGCTTTATTATTTTATTTGCGTTACTCGAATCAGAGATTAACGAGTACCGTAAACTACGATAGTTTTACCGTGCGCAGAGATTAGATTCTGCTCTTCTAGCATCTTCAAGATACGACCAACTGTCTCACGAGAACAGCCAACGATTTGACCGATTTCTTGACGAGTGATCTTGATCTGCATGCCATCTGGGTGAGTCATCGCGTCTGGTTGTTTTGCAAGGTTCAGAAGCGTCTGAGCGATACGACCAGTTACGTCTAGGAACGCTAGGTCACCCACTTTTTGGCTGGTTACTTGAAGGCGACGAGCCATCTGCGCAGAAAGACGCATTAGGATGTCTGGGTTTACTTGGATAAGCTGACGGAATTTCTTGAAAGAAATCTCAGCAACTTCGCAAGGAGATTTAGCTCGAACCCAAGCTGTACGCTCTTGGTCTTCCTCGAATAGACCAAGTTCACCAATAAAGTCTCCTTGGTTTAGGTAAGAAAGAATCATTTCCTTACCTTCTTCGTCTTTGATAAGAACCGCAACAGAACCTTTAACGATGTAGTACAAGGTTTCAGCTTTTTCACCAGCGTGAATCAGCGTGCTCTTTGAAGGGTACTTATGAATGTGACAGTGTGAAAGAAACCACTCTAATGTCGGGTCGGTTTGAGGTTTACCTAGAACCATAATATCTCACTTCCTCTGCAGGGTACGCTTGCGCTATCCATATTTTAGCTAAGCCTGAATCAGGGTTACTAGAATAAGAGCACTTTTTATATGCTGCAAGCTATCTTGTGTTTCGGTAAGAAATAGTATCCTTTTTCTAGGATGATTTCTTGATTTTAATCGTGCCATGGTTGCTATTTTGTACGCAAAACTGTGCACATGATCACGGTATGAAAAGTAAACACTCCGAAAGCGAGATTTTTAGCCAATTTTTCCTGTTTCTATGAGTTGTTGTAGGATAGGCCTCACAATAAGCTCCATCGCAAAACTCATTTTACCGCCTGGCACGACGATGGTGTTGTGGCGTGACATAAATGAGCCGTCAATCATGGCCAATAGGTAAGGGAAGTCGACATTCTTGATCCCACGTAGTCGGATGACCACAAAGCTTTCATCTAGGCTAGGGATGCCTTTCGCGTTGAGTGGGTTCGATGTATCCACGGTCGGTACGCGCTGAAAGTTGATATGAGTGCGCGAAAACTGGGGAGTAATAAAATTCAGATAATCATCCATCGAGCGTACGATGGAGTCCATAACGGCTTCTCGTGAATGGCCACGGTCACGCGTATCTCGGACGAATTTTTGGATCCACTCCAAGTTTACAATCGGCACCATGCCTATCAGAAAATCGACGTGTTGCGACACATTCACTTCACCATCGACCACGCCGCCATGCAGCCCTTCATAGAAGAGTACATCGCTGTTCTCTGGGAGATCTTGCCACGGTGTGAAAGTGCCTGGCATCTGGTTATAGGGTACTGCTTCATCAAAGGTGTGCAGATAGCGGCGAATGCTGCCAGTACCATTTTCGCCATACTGACGAAAAAACTTCTCCAAACCAGGAAAGTCATTGGCCTGCGGACCAAAGTAACTAATGTGTCTGCCTTGCTCGCGCGCTTTACGAATTTCGATATCCATTTCCGGGCGGGTAAAGCGATGGAAGCTGTCACCTTCAACCCAGGCTGGTTTGACGTTCATCATATTGAACATCTTACGGAAGGCTTCAGATGTAGTGGTCGTGCCGGCTCCGGATGAGCCGGTAACTGCAATAATTGGGTGTTTAGCTGACATGACAAACCTTGTCGAAAATTACTTTCCTTTAAGATGCAGTAGGCGTCTACTGCACGAGTGATAACCCACTATAGCACGTAACAACTGCTTGTCATCGGGTGGGGTTCGGTAAAATGTGAAGGGCTTGGGGAAAAGGCTTAATACTTTGCTTGTAATTGAATATCCACAGTTTCATGCAGTTCGGAATACACGATAACGGCTTCGCCTTTCTCTAACAGTGATTTCACCTGATCGATTTTATCTTGCAGAGATACCTCTACCGTGCCGTAATCTGTCCCTTCACGCAAAACAAACTCACGAATCAGGTTTTCCAGTGTCTCTGGCGCAATGCCTTGCCAAGGAATAATCATAAATACCTCAAAATTTTATGACGAGTGGATAGACTGCATTGACCTTCGTTGCAAAAAATTAGCGCGAAAGGTCAACCTCTCCTAGTCTACTGTCTCTTACGTTTCGATACAGCAGAAAGATGATCCGCAGCGATACTCTCGTAATAGGATGGCAGCACCTCTTCCAGCCAAAACTTCGGATTTAATGCCGAGCCAGAGATAAAACCAACATGGCCGCCATGTTCATACAAGCGATAGTCGATATTAGCTGGCAGGACAAATTTAGGGATAACCTCATCGGTCATAAATGGATCATCCTTGGCGTGAATGATCAGGGTCGGTAATTTGATTTGTTGCAACTTACTCAACCCAGAGCATTGCGTGTAATAGTCTTGCGCGTCTTTAAACCCGTGCAGTGGTGCCGTTATCAAATCGTCAAACTCTTGTAAGCGAGTGACGCGCTTGATCGAATTGTAAGAGAGCGCCAGTTCACCATGGAGTAAAGAGTGCTTTTGTAAGGCGTTGCGTTTGAGTGATGACAGTAAATAACGTCGATAGACTTTGGAAAACCCCTGTTCAATGCGGTTAGCGCAAGCGGCTAAATCAAGAGGCGCGGACACAATGGTTGCCGCTTTAAGTATCGGGTTATCTTGGTATTGCGCTAAGTAGTTTGCCAGCATATTTCCCCCTAAGGAAATGCCAATGGCAACTTTAGGGTTATCCGGGAATTGTCTCTCAAGATTCTCAAGGAAAAAGCGAGCGTCGGTCACTTCCCCTGAGTGGTAAGCGCGGGCTTTCTTGTTCGGTTTACCGCTACAGCCACGAAAATGCATCATCACCGAAAGCCAGCCAGATTTAGCAAATGCGTTCATTAGCCCGTTGGCATAAGGACTGTAGAAGCAGCCTTCCAAACCGTGAAACAGGATAAAAATAGGCTTGTGCTGAGCGGCTTCTTTATTTGGGTCTTCACTCCAGGCGAGATCAAGGAAATCCCCATCCGTGGTATCCAGCGTTTGCCAGACAGGGGCAAACAGCGCTTTTTTACGAATAAAGCGTGGTAGAAGGGTCTGAAGGTGTGGGTTTTTCATCCCAGCGGCTGCTAAAAATTGTGTCATACCTAACTGCTCTTATACGTCCTCCACATCCATAGGAGAACTTATTAATATAATCCTTTATAAATATTATAGGTATTTTATACCCAAATGACTTCAAGATGCAGGATTCAGAGTGTTCTCACTGGCGCAAGTTAAAGGAAAGTCGCCTAGGGGAATAGCCAGTGGTCGAAGTTACTTATCGCGATTTATGGTTGCTTGGGTGGGTGAATATTTGGCACCGGGATGGCAAAAGCTTGTTGTAAATGCTCCCCGCCTAACTGACGGCAATATCTGAGCGTGAGAGGATCACCGTCGTTTTTTATTAGGCTGAGCGCGTTGATGCAGTCGACTAAATCGGATTGTTGCTGTTTTTCTAGCTGCAGCTCAAATTGCAGAGTTTCACGATATAATGAGTCGTTGACTTGAGATTTGAGGTGGCGTCGCAGGTCGCGAAAAGAGTGTAGCAAGGTCTCACTTCGACCTAGACAGCTTTGAACTAAATGCCAGTCTTTTTCTTGAAAAATGAGCTGCTGCTCGTCGAGCCATCGGAGCAGCAGTAGTAGATTTACGTTGCCGTGATAATTGTTTTGTAATGACAAGCACGCTTCTTTTACTTCCCGCACACCGTAAAACTGCAAACTGAATTGCCATAGGTGCTCTAAGGTGAGGGTGTATTCTGCGTGCTTATTTGTCATTGATTAAACTCTAGCTCCATCTGCTCTAACTCTTCTTGAGCAGACATCCATTCCATCTCAACTTCTTCTAGCTCGGATTTGCTCGATGATTGAAGCGCCAACACTTCATTTAGTTTAGCCTTATTTTCGGCTTCATACAGTGTGTTATCCGCCAATTGCTCTTCTGCTTTTGCTAGTGCTGCTCCCAACTTATCCATTTTATTTTCTAATTGTGTCAGGGTTTTGCGAATTGGTGCCGTTTGTTTACGAAATTCGGCGTCGCGGCGTTTCTGCTCTTTTTTCGCTGCGGCACTGTTGGCGGTGTCTTTTTCTGGTTGCGATGCCTGCGCCTCTTTACGTTCAACTCTTTGTTGCTCTGTTAGCCATTTGTAGTAGTCATTTAAGTCACCATCAAATGGCGCCACTTGGCGGTCATGAACAAGATATAAGTCATCTGTTGTTGCACGTAATAGGTAGCGGTCGTGCGAAACTATCACCATCGCGCCTTCGAACGTTTGCAACGCCATCGTTAATGCTTGACGCATGTCTAAATCTAGGTGGTTGGTTGGCTCATCGAGTAGTAATAGGTTTGGTTTCTGCCAAACAATCAATGCCAAAACCAAACGTGCTTTTTCACCACCAGAGAACGGCGCCACTTTCTCCAGTGCTTTATCGCCTTGGAAGCCAAAACTACCTAGGTAATCACGCAGCTGTTGCTCGGTTTGGTCCTGTGCAATTTGCATCATGTGCTGTAGTGGCGTTTCTTCAGGGTGCAGAGTTTCAAGCTGGTGCTGAGCGAAGTAGCCAATTTTCACACCTTGTGAGTAGGTCAGGTCGCCGCCTTGCGCTTCGAGCTCGCCAGAAAGCAGTTTGATCAGTGTTGATTTACCCGCGCCGTTACGACCGAGCAAACCTATGCGGCTACCGGGAACGAGGTTTAGGCGGATTTTCTCCAGAATCAAGTTGTCATCGTAGCCAGCCGAGACGTCATCCATCATCATGATTGGATTCGGCAAGGCGGCAGGTTGACGGAATTCAAAGCTGAATGGGTTATCAAACTGTGCCGGCAACACTTTCTCCATGCGTTCCAGTGCTTTAATACGGCTTTGCGCCTGACGCGCTTTAGATGCTTTGTAGCGGAAGCGATCGATGTAGCTTTGCATGTGCGACATCTGCTTTTTCTGCTTCTCGAACATCGCTTGCTGCAGGAGCATTTTTTGCGCACGCTGATTTTCGAATGAGGAGTAGTTCCCCGTGTATTCATTTAGCTGCTGGTTTTCGATATGAATGATGCGGCCAACGATCGGATCAAGGAAATCACGGTCGTGCGAGATCAGAATCAGTGTGCCCGGGTAGTTTTGTAGCCAGCGCTCCAGCCACATTACCGCATCCAAATCTAAGTGGTTGGTTGGCTCATCAAGCAACAGTAAGTCTGAGCGACAAAGCAGCGCTTGAGCCAGGTTAAGGCGCATACGCCAACCACCGGAAAATTGAGTCAAACTCCAGCTCATCTGTTTCTGGCTGAACCCTAAGCCATCAAGCAACTCTGCTGCACGGGCGCGAATGCTGTAACCACCAATGGTTTCGATTTTACCGTGAATTTCAGCGACCAGAGTCCCGTTGTCTTGTTCTTCAGCCGCTGCGAGTTGCTTTTCAAGACCACGAAATTCACGGTCACCATCAATGACATACTCTAATGCACTACGTTCCAGTGCGGGGGTTTCTTGTGCTACCCATGCCAGTTCCCAGTGCTGTGGTTGGCTGAATGAGCCAGCATCAATGGACAGTTCGTCTTTTAGCAAAGCAAACAAGGTGGACTTACCACAGCCGTTTTTGCCAACTAAGCCTACTTTATCTCCGGGATGGATAGTCGCAGAAGCTTGATCTAAAAGAGGTTTACCGCCACGCAGTAACTGAATATCAGAAAAGGTAATCATAGAGTTGTCATTCACTTTGCGCCGTGCGCGTTGCTTTGTCACTAAGGTAGTTATCTAGCGGTGAATAGTAGGGGTATTGGCGCTAAAAGTCGATCTCTGAGCACGAATTGCATTCTGCTGCACAAAAACGTATAACAATTTGATAACGGATAAAAATGAACACAAGGACGACCATTTGGCTGTAACACCGTCTATTCCCCCCAAGGTTCTGGTTATCTATGCTCACCCAGAACCCTATAACTCCATTGCCAATCAAGTGATGATAAAGAGAATTCAATCACTTGATCATGTAACTGTGCACGATCTGTATGGAGCTTATCCAGATTTCTTTATTGATATTAGCCACGAACATGAGCTGCTGATGGCGCATGATGTGATCGTATTCCATCATCCTCTCTATATGTACTCTTGTCCTGCTCTGTTAAAAGAGTGGTTGGATCGTGTGCTTGGTAAAGGTTTCGCGTTCGGCGATGGCTGCGCTCTAAAAGGGAAACATTGGCGTAGTGTGATCACTACTGGAGGCAAAGAAGCTGCGTTCAGTACCAAGGGTTACAACAAATACCCATTAGAGCAGATTCTTCAGCCATTTGAATTAACTGCGGCACTGTGTCAAATGCATTGGCTGGAACCAATGGTTCTATACTGGTCTCGGAATGTCTCTGATATAGAGCGTTATGAGCATGCGGAGCAGTATCGTCGATGGTTGGTCGATCCTTTGAAAAACTGGAACGCAGCAAACGAACAGGGAGTTCAGCATGGCAGTCACCAGTGAGTTTCTTCAAAGCAGTGTGGTGTTCCTTTCCGCTGCTGTTATCGCCGTACCACTCGCTCAGCGATTTGGGTTGGGAGCGGTACTGGGCTACCTATTAGCAGGCGTTTTGATTGGTCCATGGGGGCTGGGGCTGATAAGCGATGTGGATGCAATTTTGCATTTTGCAGAGCTAGGGGTCGTACTCTTACTCTTCTTGATAGGCCTCGAGTTGAACCCCAAAAAGTTGTGGCAGATGCGAGGGCCGATTTTAGGTCTGGGTGGCGCTCAGGTTGTGGTAAGCACGTTCGTGATTGGCAGCATTGTCAGTTTGTTCGGGCTGAGTATGCAAGTGAGTCTGGTTATTGGTATGGGACTGGCGTTGTCTTCAACCGCTATTGCTCTGAGAGTGATTGAAGAGCAGGGACTGAACGGCACTGAAACCGGGCAGTCAGGCTTTGCGGTACTTCTGTTTCAGGATATTGCTGTGATACCAATGCTGGCCGTATTACCGCTGTTAGCGGGTGGACAAACCGGTGGGAATTGGTTGGATGTATTAACGGTTCTCGGCAGTGTCATTGCGTTACTGATAGGTGGTCACTTCTTGCTACGTCCTCTGTTTCGCTTTGTCGTTATGAATGGGGGGCGCGAGTTATTTACCGTTGCTTCTTTGTTGGTGGTTCTGGGGATTGCGGTTGTGATGCAGAATCTGGGGTTATCCATGGCACTTGGTACCTTTCTAGCGGGAGTACTGCTTGCGGAAAGTGAGTACCGTCATGAGTTAGAAATCGCTATCGAGCCGTTTAAAGGATTGCTTTTAGGGCTGTTTTTTATCGCCGTAGGCATGTCCGTGAACCTTGGTTTGTTAGTTCTGCTACCACTAGAAATTCTGGCTACCGTTGTGGCATTGGTTACGGCCAAGGGGCTGGTGCTTTATGTATTGGCGCGAGCTGCTCGTGTTCGGCCAAAAGCGCGTAGTCGTATGGCTGCAATCCTAAGCCAAGGCGGTGAGTTTGCATTCGTCATTTTCACTGCTGCGAGCCAAGAAGGCATCTTAACCCAAGATCAGGTTGCTTTTTTGTTGGTCGTGGTCAGCTTATCAATGGTGACAACGCCTCTATTGTTGATGGGACAAAAGAAGTGGTTTGCGCATACGCTTAACCAAGAAGAGGAGAGCGTCACCAGTAACGTGGTTGATCGCCGCCCACGGGTTATCATCGCAGGATTTGGTCGCTTTGGTCAGGTAGTCGGGCGCTTGATGTATGCCAACAAAATTAAATTGACGGTATTAGAAAGTGATGCAAGCCAGATTCACTTGTTGCGTAAATATGGCTACAAAGTGTTTTATGGTGATGCAACTCAGATCGATTTATTGCGCGCGGCGGGAGCTGATAAAGCGGAAGCATTGGTAATCTGTACTGATTCGCCAGACGAAGTCATGGCAATAGTTGATATCTGCCGGGAACATTTTCCTAAGCTTAAATTACTCGCGCGAGCCCGTAGCCGAGTTGAAGCTTACCAACTGATGAGTCATGGCGTACAAAACTACTCGCGTGAAACCTTCTTAGGTGCACTTGATCTTGGTCGTCAGACGCTTGTAGAGCTCGGTATGCATCCATATCAAGCAAAGCGGGCAGAAGCACATTTTCGTAAGTTAGATAATGCTATGCTTAAAGACTTGCTGCCTCAACACAGTGAAGATAAGAAACTCGCTCAAAGAGCGAAAGAGGCTCGAAAAGAGCTGGAAGAAATATTTGGTCGTGAAATGGAAAGCGATCATCAGTCGCCTAACCATTGGAAGTAGTACTTGAACTTAGGTTCAAGATAAGGAAATAGCGTGAAAATTAAAAAACGTTTTATTGCCGGTGCAAATTGTCCACAGTGCAGCCAGCAAGATACCCTACGCTGGTGGATAGAGAACAACATTGAATTGGTAGAGTGCGTTGAGTGTGATTATACAGAGCAGCGTAAACCGCAATCTGTAGAGAAAAATAAACACTCAGAGCAGGAAATGATCGGGATTTTTAAGCCGGAATAATTGAAACTCAAATATAGATCCCCATAATACACTTTATCAACTCAGTACTTAACCCCGTTCAGGTTAAGTCAATTAATCTCTCTGGAGTTAGCATGAAAATCGAAAAGAACGTTGTTGCAAGCCTTGCATACAAAGTAATGTTGGAAGACGGTGTTGTTGTTGATCAATCAACAACTGAAGCACCTCTTGATTACCTTCACGGTCACAACAACCTAATCACAGGTCTTGAAAAAGAACTTGAAGGCAAAGTGGCAGGCGACAAGTTCTCTGCAACTGTAGCTCCTGAAGATGCTTACGGCGAGCACAACGACGCGCTTGTTCAACGCGTTCCTGCAGAAGTGTTCCAGGGTGTTGACCAAATCGAAGTGGGTATGCGTTTCCTAGCGGATACTGATCAAGGTCCAATCCCTGTAGAAGTAACAGAAGTAGACGGTGAAGAAGTGGTTGTTGATGGTAACCACATGCTTGCTGGTCAAACACTGACGTTTGAAGTTGAAGTAGTAGCAACTCGTGAAGCAACTGCAGATGAGATCGAACACGGTCACATTCACCAAGAAGGTGGCAGCTGTGGTCATGATCACGGTCACGACCACGATCACGATCATGAAGGTGGTTGTTGTGGTGGCGGTAGCTGCGGTTCTAACTAATCGCAGTTAACACTTTCTAGATTCTGAATTTAAAAGCGCAAGTTGAACCTCAACTTGCGCTTTTTGTTTATCTGAGGTTTAGTGCTGAATAGTTAATTCAGTTGTTGGTAACGTTATGAACAAACCATTCTCCATCGCCATTCACGGTGGCGCTGGCACAATATTGCGTGAACAAATGAGTGATTCACTGCACCAGGCTATTTCGACGGATTTAGAAGCGGCGGCAAAAGCGGGTTATCAGGTTTTGGCGAACGGCGGAGCGTCACTTGATGCGGTTGTTGCAGCAGTAAAGGTGCTGGAAGACTCCCCTCACTTTAATGCTGGTAAAGGATCCGTGTTAACACACAATGAAATGGTTGAGATGGACGCTTCGATCATGGATGGCAGCAATCTGGCTGCTGGTGCAGTGGCGGGAGTAAGGCATATAAAAAACCCTATTGAGCTGGCGCGAGATGTGATGCAAAAGAGCGATCATGTTTTGCTGGTTGGCGAAGGGGCAGAAACCTTCGCCTTTGAAAATGGACACCCATATACCGAACAAGATTATTTCTTTACTGATCGACGTTACGAACAGCTGATCTCGATGCGAGAGAAAGGGGAGTTTGCGCTTTCTGAGTCTCGTTATCCGGATGATCGTAAACACGGGACGGTAGGTGCGGTTGCTTTGGATCAGCATGGTAACTTAGCCGCGGCGACCAGCACTGGTGGAGTGACGAACAAAAATTACGGACGGATTGGTGATTCAGCTTTGATCGGTTGTGGAACTGTGGCTGAAAACGGTGTGGTTGCCGTTTCTACGACGGGCATGGGCGAGTTCTTTATCCGTAAACGCGTCGCAGAAGATGTGGCGGCTCGGATACGCTATCTCAAAGAAGATGTACATACCGCGTGTGAAGCAGTGATTCAAGGCGATCTGAAAGCCATGGGCGGGGAAGGTGGTTTGATTGCTGTCGATGCGGAGGGAGAGCTGCATTTTGCGATGAATAGCTCCGGCATGTACCGCGCGGGCATCAACACTCAAGGCGAGTTGAGTGTAAAAATCTATGCGGATGAATAGCTTCTGAAATAGAGTACAAAAACAAAGCCCAGCTTATTGCCGGGCTTTGTTTCTTCTTTCGAACCACACATTAGTAGTGTGGTGGTGGTGGCTCATTGGCTGGATCTTCCACGTTCGAGGAATCCATATTTTTCACTTTGCCCACCACGTATTTCATCTGATCTTGCATTTTAGTAATCAGCAATTGTTGCTGAGATAAAGCTTGGTTCAGATCTTCAATCGTCTGTTCTTGGAACGCAGCCTGACACTCAAGGTCATTAATGCGCGCTTCCAGTTGCTGAATAAGTTTTTCTGTCATGATCCGTTCTCTAACTGCCAAGCTTGGGCGATACCTGCAGAAGTGGCAGTAATTACACGTTGTTTGGAATCAAAGGCTGCATCATACACGACCGCACGAGGAGGGCGAGTATCTTTTTTCGGCTCCACTTCAAATCCATCGACTCGCTTGCCGCTTTGAGTATCCCATACGGACACGCGGCCAGATGGGCTTCCAGTAACCAGCTGCGAGCCGTCATCAGAGAACCTTGCGCTGGAGAATATCAGTTGACGAGACCAACTGCTCAACTCCGACACTTTTTCTCCTGTCTCTAAATTCCAGATAATGGCTTGGTTGCCGCCATCAGAGCTCATCGCCAGTTTCCCATCTCGTTGCAAAGCAACCCGAACCACTCGTTGTTCATGCTCAAAAGTTCGCAGAACCTGACCGGACTCGGTATCCCAGAGAAAGGCTTTATAGTCATTACCACCCGTTAGCGCAAAGCGGCCATTGGGGGATATGGCAACTGTGTTGACTTTTTCTTGATGAGCAAGGAACTCAAGACGACGCCCGGTGACTAAGTTGACATAAATCGCTTTACCGTTTGAAAGGCCAAGCAACACTTGCTCGCCGTTACTTGTGATAGCAACGTCGCGAATCAAAGCGTCTGAAATCGACCATAGGCCTTTGGCTTGTGTCCAGCCTAGATCCCAGACCGCAAAGTTCATCTGACCTGCGGTCACTGCATAACGACCGTTGTCTGAGATGCGAATATGGGATACGACATTGGCATCAGGATCGAGTTCACCCAGCTTCGCTAATTGTTCATTTTGCTCAAGATCCCATAATACTAAGTGATCGACTTGAGAGTAGAGTAGGGCGAATCGGCCATCTCGGCTAAGAGCAAAACTGGTCGACCCTTGTGGTTCAAGGGGCCAACGTTGCACTTCATGCTCGGTAAAAAAGCAACCATTTAACGTGGTGATGACAATTAAATATAGGAATAAATGAGAAATTCTTTGCATCACATCTAATAATCCGGTTTGTGTCTTAAGACATATAGCTAGTATATTGGTATAACGATTGTCTTCACTAGTCTCATAGAAGAATTGTGCACAACAACCAATGGCGAAGCCATTATTGGGAGAATTTAATGAAATCAGTTTTAAAAGTGTCGCTACTTGCTGCAACAGTAATGCTAGCGGTAGGCTGTCAGAAAGAAGAAACAAAAGCAGAAGAAGCTGCACCTCAAGCTGAGCAAGTTCAAGCAGAAACCGGCAAAGCAGTTCACTTTAAAACCGACGATGACAAAGCGGCGTACGCAATTGGTGTTTCATTTGCTAACTACCTAAGTACCAGCATTGAAAAACCGAGCGAAATCGGCATTGATCTAAACAAAGACCTTGTTCTTAAAGGTATTGAAGATGTATTCAAAGGCAACGCCGAACTAAATGAAGATGAAACTCGCGCGGCGCTGGAATCTCTAGATAAGCGCGTAGCGGATAAGATGCAAGCGCAAGCGGCTGAGAAAGCGGCAGCAGCTAAAAAAGCTGGCGATGACTTCCGCGCTGAGTTTGAGAAGCAAGAAGGCGTTGTTAAAACAGAATCTGGTCTTCTTTACCAAGTGATCACACCAGCAGAAGGTGAGAAGCCAAAAGATACTGACACAGTACAGGTTCACTACAAAGGTACACTGACGGATGGTACTCAGTTCGATAGCTCGTACGATCGTGGCGAGCCAGCAACATTCCCTCTAAACCGAGTAATTCCAGGTTGGACGGAAGGCGTGCAGCTAATGCCAGTGGGTTCTAAATTCAAGTTCGTTATCCCGCCAGAGCTAGCTTACGGTGACCAAGACACCCCAAGCATTCCTGCTAATTCAACGCTCGTATTCGAAGTTGAGCTGCTAAAAGTAGAGAATGATAAAGCTGAGTAATCAGAACGACTCAAGCTAAGTTATTGAAAAAGGTCCGTTTAACGGGCCTTTTTTGTTCTAGGTCACTAGTTGGAGAGTTTGCTAGGTTGACTTTCAAATTTTCTGATAAACTTACACCAATTTGTTGATTTTTCGCTCGAAGGCTTATGACAACTACAGAAACAATTAATGCGGAGATGTTGCTCGAAATGGAATCCGTCAACGTGATGCCATTCACTGAGCACGATAAAATCATCTTGAGATCTTACGAGGCGGTCGTTGATGGTATTGCCAGTCTGATCGGCCCGTTCTGTGAAATCGTTCTTCACTCTCTGGAAGATCTTAATACCTCTGCGATTAAAATAGCTAATGGTGAAAATACAGGGCGTCAGGTCGGTTCACCGATCACAGATTTAGCACTGAAAATGCTTAAAGACATCGAAGGATCTGAGCGTAATTTCTCTCGTTCGTACTTTACACGTGCGAAAGGCGGTGTGTTGATGAAGTCGATCACGGTGGCGATCCGTAATGGGGAGAACCGTGTTATTGGCTTGCTATGTATTAACGTCAATCTGGATGCGCCATTCTCGCAAGTGTTGCAATCTTTTATGCCGACACAAGAGGCCGAAGAGGCTGCATCATCGGTGAACTTCGCAAGTGACGTTGAAGAGCTGGTGGACCAGACGGTTGAGCGCACGATTGAAGAGATCAATGCGGACAAGTCTGTATCAAACAATACCAAGAACCGTCAGATCGTAATGGAATTGTACGACAAGGGTATTTTTGATATCAAAGATGCAATTAACCGCGTAGCTGATCGGCTGAATATCTCAAAGCACACGGTCTATTTGTACATTCGTCAGCGTAAAACTGAGGACGAATCAGAGTGAGTGGATTAACTTACACTTTGCTTGTACATGGCCCGGTTTACGGTAGCCAGTCTGCTCGAAGCGCTTATCAATTTGCCAAGGCTGTTGTTGAGCAAGGGCATACTGTAGTGAGTGTGTTCTTCTACCAAGAGGGCGTCAGCAATGGTAGTGCACTTAGTTTACCCGCCAACGATGAATTCGATTTGAATAAAGCATGGCAAGTCTTCGCTGAGGAACACAGCGTGCGCCTTGAAACTTGCGTGGCAGCGGCGTTGCGTCGTGGGATTGTGAGTGAAGAGGAAGCCAACCAGCATGGCTTAACTCAAAACAATTTAGCGCAAGGGTTTACTCAAGCAGGATTGGGCAGTTTAGCCGAAGCGATGCTAACCCAGGAGCGAGTGGTGCAGTTTTGAGCCAGTTAACTTATTTATTTCGTAGTGCGCCTCATGGGCAGTCTTCCGGACGCGAGGGTGTTGATGCGCTGCTTGCCGCTTCCGCCTATTGCGAAGACATCAGCGTGATATTTATCGGAGATGGTGTTTACCAGCTTTTGCTAGGACAAGACCCATCTGCGATTCTAAGCAAAGATTATGCACCTATGCTTAAGTTGTTCGATCTTTATGATATCGAACAAGTATTCGTTTGCTCTGATTCACTTGCGCAGCGAGGGTTAGCGCAAGCCGACCTAGTCATCGATGCACAGGCGTTAACGCTTGAGCAAGTAAAAGAGAAACTGCAACAAGCAGGCAAACTGCTGTCATTCTGAGAACGTCATGTTACATATCATCAAAACCGTCTCTGCCTTAGAAGATGCCGTGGCTATGTTTAGTGAGCAAGACGACATTTTGCTCATTGAAGATGCCGTGTACGCTGCTAACCCACAGCATCCAGCGTTCCATCACGTCAAAAGTGCTGCTGTGTTTGCGCTGGAGAGCGATATTCAAGCTCGAGGCATGGGTAATCGTATCAGCCCTTCCGTTGTTGTTGTGAGCTATTCTGGCTTTGTTGAACTGACCGTAAAACAAGATAAATCCCTAACTTGGGATTAAACGTGGTTTACTGTCGATAAAGCTTTACGGATGAATTGCCCCAATTGAACAAAAAAGATTCGTATATTTCTTGACACACCTCTCACTGCTGCATAGAATTTTGCGTCCCTAAATGCCTAATGGTAATTAGGGCTAGATTTTTCACAAAGCTTACTTTCAAGTAAATCAGGAGCTAGTTAATGGCAACTATTAACCAGTTGGTACGTAAGCCTCGTGCAAAGCAGGTTGTTAAAAGCAACGTGCCTGCACTAGAAGCGTGCCCACAAAAACGTGGTGTATGTACTCGTGTTTACACTACTACACCTAAAAAACCTAACTCAGCACTTCGTAAAGTTTGTCGTGTTCGTCTGACAAACGGTTTCGAAGTTACTTCGTACATCGGCGGTGAAGGTCACAACCTTCAAGAGCACTCAGTTGTTCTAATCCGTGGTGGTCGTGTTAAAGACCTTCCAGGTGTGCGTTACCACACTGTTCGCGGCGCACTAGACTGTGCTGGCGTAAATGACCGTAAACAAGGTCGTTCTAAGTACGGTGTGAAGCGTCCTAAGTCTTAATGGATTCCGTTAAGTAAGGCCAAACACTAAATTATTTTTAATTTTTTGAAAAAACTGAAAAGTTTTGGATAAAACCTGAAGAAGACAACGGAGAAAATCCATGCCACGTCGTCGCGTCATTGGTCAGCGTAAGATCCTTCCAGATCCAAAATTCAAATCTGAATTGCTGGCAAAATTCGTTAACATCCTAATGGTTGACGGTAAAAAATCTACTGCAGAGAAAATCGTTTACACTGCACTAGATGCTATGGCTGAAAAGTCTGGTAAAGACCACTTAGCTATTTTTGAAGAAGCTCTTGAAAACGTACGCCCTGCGGTAGAGGTTAAATCTCGCCGTGTTGGTGGTTCAACTTACCAAGTACCTGTAGAAGTACGTCCGGTTCGCCGTAACGCACTTGCTATGCGTTGGTTGGTTGAAGCTGCGCGCAAGCGTGGTGAAAAATCTATGGCTCAACGCCTAGCTGCTGAAATGCTAGACGCGTCTGAGAACAAAGGTACTGCTGTTAAGAAACGTGAAGACGTTCACCGTATGGCAGACGCGAACAAAGCGTTCGCTCATTACCGCTGGTAATACCTTCTGTGCTGCGAGGTTCTCTCGCAGCACTTTTCTATACTCTAAGGTACACCTTAGTAAGAGGATACAATCGTGGCTCGTAAAACTCCTATTGAGCGCTACCGCAATATCGGTATCTGTGCTCACGTAGATGCAGGAAAAACAACCACAACTGAGCGTATTCTGTTCTACACTGGCCTTTCTCACAAAATCGGCGAAGTTCACGATGGTGCGGCAACCATGGACTGGATGGAGCAGGAGCAGGAACGTGGTATTACTATCACTTCAGCTGCGACTACTACTTTCTGGCGTGGTATGGAAGCACAATTCCCAGAGCATCGCGTAAACATCATTGATACCCCTGGACACGTTGACTTTACTATCGAAGTAGAGCGTTCTCTTCGTGTACTTGATGGTGCTGTGGTTGTGTTCTGTGGCTCATCTGGTGTTGAACCTCAGTCTGAAACTGTATGGCGTCAAGCGGACAAATACCACGTTCCACGTATGGTATTTGTTAACAAGATGGACCGTGCAGGCGCAGACTTCCTACGCGTTGTGGACCAAATTAAAAATCGTCTTGGTGCAAACCCTGTTCCAATCCAGCTTAACGTTGGTGCAGAAGAGGACTTTAAAGGTGTCATCGACCTTATCAAGATGAAAATGATCAACTGGAATGAAGCCGACCAAGGTACTTCGTTTAGCTACGAAGACATTCCAGCTGACATGGTTGAGCTTGCTGAAGAATGGCGCAACCATATGGTTGAAACCGCTGCTGAAGCTAGCGAAGAGCTGATGGACAAGTACCTTGAAGAAGGTGAGCTGACTGAAGCTGAGATCAAACAAGCGTTACGTACTCGTACACTAAATAACGAAATCGTACTGGCCACTTGTGGTAGTGCGTTTAAGAACAAAGGTGTTCAAGCGGTACTAGATGCAGTGATCGAGTTCTTGCCATCACCAGTCGATGTACCTGCAATTAAAGGTGTCGATGAAAAAGAGAATGAAGTTGAGCGTCACGCTGACGACAACGAACCGTTCTCTGCGCTAGCGTTTAAGATCGCGACTGACCCATTTGTGGGTACGCTTACTTTCATGCGTGTTTACTCTGGTGTAGTAAACTCAGGTGATGGTGTCTACAACTCTGTTAAAGAGAAGAAAGAGCGTTTTGGTCGTATCGTTCAGATGCATGCCAATAAGCGTGAAGAAGTAAAAGAAGTTCGCGCTGGTGATATCGCTGCTGCTATTGGTCTGAAAGACGTAACCACAGGTGACACTCTGTGTGACCAGAACCACAAAGTGATTCTGGAACGCATGGAATTCCCTGAGCCAGTTATTCAGATTGCTGTAGAACCTCGTTCTAAGGCAGACCAAGAAAAAATGGGTATCGCGCTAGGTAAACTGGCTGCGGAAGATCCATCATTCCGCGTGGAAACGGACGACGAAACAGGTCAGACTCTGATCTCAGGTATGGGTGAGCTTCACCTAGATATCATCGTTGACCGTATGAAGCGTGAATTCAGCGTTGATTGTAACGTTGGTAAACCTCAGGTTGCTTACCGTGAAACCATTCGTGGTAAAGCGGAAGTGGAAGGTAAGTTTGTTCGTCAATCAGGTGGTCGTGGTCAATACGGTCATGTTTGGATCAAACTTGAGCCTTCAGAGCCTGGTGAAGGTTTCGTATTCGTAGACGAAATCGTGGGTGGTGCGGTTCCTAAGGAATACATCAACTCGGTATCGAAAGGTATCGAGGAACAAATGAATAGTGGTGTTCTAGCGGGTTACCCTGTACTAGATATTAAAGCTACACTATTTGATGGTTCTTACCACGATGTAGACTCAAGTGAGATGGCGTTTAAGATCGCTGGCTCAATGGCATTCAAGAAAGGTGCACTAGAAGCGCAGCCTGTGATTCTAGAACCAATGATGAATGTCGAAGTAACCACTCCGGAAGATTGGATGGGTGACGTTGTTGGTGACCTAAACCGTCGTCGCGGTATTATCGAAGGTATGGACGAAGGTGTGGCTGGTCTGAAGATCATCCGTGCTCAAGTGCCACTATCTGAGATGTTTGGTTACGCAACAGACCTACGTTCTGCAACTCAAGGCCGTGCGTCTTACTCTATGGAGTTTCACGAGTACGCTGAAGTGCCGAAAAACTTCGCAGATAAAATTATTGCAGAGCGTGGTTACTAATTGACGACTGAGCGGCAAAAAGTTTACGACTTTTTGCCAGATCAAGCCGTCCAAATATTGCGCTAACGGGCGTTGGCGCATAAAATAACAATTTCTGGCGCGTCGTCGATCAATAATGATCGCGGCGAATCATAACTAGGAAGGAACACGATCGTGTCTAAAGAAAAATTTGAACGTACGAAACCGCACGTTAACGTTGGTACTATCGGCCACGTTGACCACGGTAAAACAACTCTAACTGCTGCAATCTGTACTACTCTAGCTAAAGTGTACGGCGGTGTTGCAAAAGACTTTGCTTCTATCGATAACGCTCCAGAAGAGCGTGAGCGCGGTATCACAATCGCAACTTCTCACGTTGAGTACGACACTCCAACTCGTCACTACGCACACGTTGACTGTCCAGGACACGCTGACTACGTTAAAA
>NZ_JAKKCM010000014.1 GCF_021728395.1 Vibrio sp. J1-1
GGACTAACCAGACCGCTTGCTCGGCAGGGAATCTTCGTTTACGCACAGACGCTTTACCGGTTTGTTTAACCGCTTCTTCAACCCAATCTAAGGGAATGTGTTTAGCAAAGGCATTGATATGGTGTTCTTGACAGAACTCCGCAGTAACGTGTAATTCTTTAGAAAACTCGGACATAAAAAAATCGGTCTCAACTATGTTGAGACCGATTATGATGCCTTGGGAGGATCGTTCAATTACTTAAAACGATCAGCATTAAGTGCCATACTGAGCTTTTTTATACCAATACCAGTCATTTAATTATCATTGCTATTATCTTTTTGGGTTGGTGGTTATATAACTCACCAGCGATAAACAGCATGGAATGGTATAAATACTAAACAACATTGCGCTTTAATAACAAAAAAGAGCAGCGTTTTGCTGCTCTTTATGTTTACAACTTCATACACAGTTGTGAAGGCTAAGAATAGACAACGTGGTCTTCAATGCCGTCTACCAACGCTTGTGCACTCGGCCAACTGAACACTTTTTCCATCACTTCCGTGCCCCCCGGCGCGCGCCAAATACGCTCTTGGCACTCTCGGCCACCAATGTGGCGATAAAATTCAATTGCTGAAGTATTTTGCGAAACGACTTCCAGATATAAGCCACTATCTTTGAAGTACTGCTGCTGCCATTCTGCGGCGGCAAGTAATAGTTGTTTTCCAATACCACGGCTACGAAACGCGTCATCTACATGCAATGCATCAATAAAAGTCCCACGCTCAAAATCATGGTTACCAAAGATGCAAACAAAGCCAATTAAAAGCCCCCCCTCTTCTGCCAGTACGATGTGCTGGTTAAATGGAGGGTTGGTAAGACGGGTCTGCCAAATCAGCAATTTATCATCCAGAGCATCTTTGTCTAAATAACTGTTACTAAGGATGCCTTGATAGTGACGTTTCCAACTCTCTGCATGCAGATGCGCGATACGCTCGTAGTCCTTATATTCCGCTAGTCGTAAATCCATTACGTATTCCTATATTCTTATATATGCTGCTCTTCCAAATAACCTTAGCATTTTCTACCATAATAATCCTGACTTACCGGTAGATTTCACATAGCCTAAGCTAAAGTTCATTTTTTAATACTACTCATTATTTAATTAAAAGCAAAATATGCCGACAGATTTATTAGCTATATACTATAAGAATCATCACAATTGTGTAACTTAAGTTTGACTTACACGTGTACGCTGATAATCTAGCGTACAGTTGTTAGCTCAAAGTCAGGAAAACATTGTGACTCAAAACAAACCACCTCTTATCTGGTTGAATATAGTAATATTTTCTACCAGCTTCGTACTTGCCTTCATTGTTACTCCTTGGTATGCCTACCACTTTGGGTTAGGGTGGGAGCACTTAATATGGGGCATTGTCGCGTTCAGTTTTACCAATCTATCAATTACAGCGGGTTATCATCGTCTTTGGAGCCATAAAACCTACGAAGCTCATCCAATGTTACGTGGCATATTCGCTCTTGGCGGCGCATTTTCCCTACAAAATAGTGCATTACACTGGTCTTCCGATCATCGCGTACACCATAAACACGTGGATAACAACGATAAAGACCCCTATTCAGCTAAGCGTGGCTTCTGGTACTCGCATTTAGGCTGGATGTTGCGTGATTACAACAAATCAAGAGAGAACGACTACACCAACTGTCGTGACCTTAAACGTGACAAGATAGTAATGTGGCAACACGACTACTATGTTCTACTGGCGCTCGTGACCAATATCGGCTTTCCGGTTGCCTTAGGACTTATTTATGGTGATGTCTGGGGCATGCTATTAGTGGTGGGCGCGGTTCGTCTTTTTATGAGTCACCATACCACCTTCTTTATCAATTCATTGGCTCATATTTGGGGTAAGCAGACGTTTACCGACAAAAATACAGCGCGTGATAATGGAATTTTGGCCTTTTTTACGTTTGGTGAGGGCTACCATAATTTTCATCACATCTTTGAGAATGACTACCGTAACGGAGTATATTGGTGGCATTACGATCCAACCAAATGGCTGATTAAATCATGCTCGTGGCTGGGGTTAACATGGAAATTACGTACAACCCCAACTTTCAGAATAGAAAAAGCCCGTGCGACCCAACTGTTAAAGACGACCAAAGAGAAGCTAGAATCGAGACCGAATACCCAGCCTATTCTCGACCAACTTCAGCAAGAGTTTGATTCTCTCGTTCATCATATGCAGGAGTATTATGAGGTTCGAAAAGAGCTGATTAGTAAAAAAACAGCAGACGTAGTGAAGAAGTATGAGTACTCAGTCTGTAAGTTGAAGTATCAGCAGATAAAAGCAGAGTTTGAAAGGCAACAACACAGTTGGAATCTAATGGTTCGTCAATACGCGTAACCTTATCCCTACCACCACTTCAAAGCTCCGACTCATCGGGGCTTTTTTTCTTCAGACATTCATTAACTCAAAATCAGGTTACAACCACCCATTTAGATTACTTTCCGCCCACCTCCTGTGTTAATGCACCAGTTATCGACCAGTATTATATTTCATTAAAACTTATATAAATTGGCATATATCACTCACACAACCATATTTAAACAAAATAATACATCGCGTTTACTTATTAAAATATTATTTGTTTTAGATCATGCAAGTCCCAGATTCAACTCGTGCCACAGACAAGAATTCTGTACATTTCTTGTCATAATTTGAAACAGTTTCATCCTTATTTTCAATACATCTGGAGACCCTTATGCTAGAGCTCTTAATTGGCTTAATAGTGACCATTGCCGTGGGCTATTTCATTGTCAAAGGCTATAAAGCGGCTGGCGTGCTTTTAACCGCAGGTATTAGTTTGCTTCTCTTAACTGGCGTGTTAGGCCACCAAGTATTACCATCAAGCATTACCTCGACCGGTAATATGGTAACGGACTCATTAGAATACGTTAAATATATGCTTCAGTACCGTGGTGGTGGCTTGGGCATGCAGATTATGTTGCTTTGTGGATTTGCGTCTTACATGACACACATTGGTGCTAACAACGTCGTAGTAAAACAGTTCTCTAAACCGCTTTCAGTTATTAAGTCTCCTTATGTCCTTTTAGTTGCGGCATACATTGTCGCCTGCTTAATGTCTTTAGCCGTAAGCTCGGCAACGGGTTTAGGTGTACTTTTGATGGCGACTCTATTCCCTATGATGGTAGCGATGGGTATCTCACGCCCAGCGGCGGTTGCAGTCTGCGCCTCTCCAGCAGCAATCATTCTTTCTCCAACCTCCGGTGATGTTGTTATTGCCGCAGAAAAGTCAGGACTTGCTCTGGACGTTTTCGCTGTGCAAACCGTTCTGCCTGTATCGATTTGTGCCATCATCGTCATGGCTGCGGCTGCCTTCTTCTGGAACAAGTATCTGGATAAGAAGGAAAACACGCCAATGGAAAAGATTGACGTATCAGAAATCAAAGCGGATGCACCCGCGTTTTACGCAGCACTGCCATTTTTGCCAATCATCGGTGTATTTCTCTTCAACGGGCGTACAATCCCTGGATTAAGCCTAGATATCTACACTATCGTTGTTGCTTCCATTTTCCTTGGAGCTCTTATTCATTACGTCGTGAACAAGTTTGATGGCAAAAAGTCGCTGGAAGATTTGGATTCTTGTTACGAAGGTATGGCTGACGCATTTAAAGGCGTGGTAATGCTGTTAGTTGCAGCTGGTGTATTTGCACAAGGTTTGATGTCTATTGGCGCAATAGATAACCTGCTTCACCTAGCAGATCAGGCTGGTGCTGGCGGCGTTGCTCTTATGCTTATTTTGACAGTTCTAACCGTTGCAGCAGCAATCGCTACAGGCTCTGGTAACGCACCATTCTATGCCTTCGTTGAGCTCGCTCCTTCACTGGCAGCAAAAATGGGCCTAAACCCTGCATTCCTAATCATCCCGATGCTGCAAGCATCGAACCTAGGTCGCACTATTTCTCCGGTTTCAGGTGTCATCGTAGCAACATCCGGCATGGCGAAAATAAGCCCGTTCGAGGTGGTTAAACGCACCTCTGTACCTGTACTAGCAGGGTTAGTAACCGTCATTATAGGAACAATGGTTCTGGTACCAATGAGTGCTTAATATGTTTACTAAAAATATCTAGTTTCAACAATGACAAAGACCCGCTGTAAAGTTGGGTCTTTTTGTTGACGCCAGTGTTAGATCGCATCTTCTATCACTGCCTCTTCCTATCTTTTCAATCACTCTCGTTGCTTATTGACACTACTCAACACGTGACATATTTCGCGTATGTGGAACGGTATTAACGTTAGAGTTTGCTTACTATGACAACAGCTTATATAAAAACTTAACTCACTCGAAATCTGGAACTGATTATGACTGCACTGATTGTCTTTATTGTTATTGTTCTACTTATCGCGGCATACGCCATCAGCATCTACAACAAACTTGTGACTCTGCGAAACCGATTCAAAAACAGCTTTGCTCAAATTGAAGTTCAACTCAAACGCCGATACGACCTGATTCCAAATTTGGTCAACACCGCGAAAGGCTACATGGAGCATGAGAAAGAGACATTTGAACGTGTAATCCAAGCTAGAAACCAAGCATTATCTGGTCTTAAGGCAGCAAGTGAAGCGCCCGACAGCAATGCTGCGATAAGCCAACTTAGTCAAGCTGAAGGCATGTTACAAAACGCATTAGGTAAACTTAATGTTGTCGTTGAAGCTTACCCAGAGCTAAAAGCCAACGAGACGATGAGCCAACTCCAGGAAGAGTTAACCAGTACGGAAAACAAAGTCGCGTTTGCACGCCAGGCATTTAATGATGCGGTAACAAGCTATAACATCTACAAGCAAACTTTCCCGCCCGTCATTTTTGCCAACATGTTTGGGTTCCAGGACGGTAAATTGCTCGAATTTGCTGATAGCGAAGCCATCCAAGAAGCGCCGAAGGTTGAGTTTTAATGGACTTTTTTCACTATCAAGATACTGCACGTCAGCGAACTGGGCTTCTAGTAATACTGTTTGTGTTGGCAGTTTTAGCGATCACCAGTCTGGTTAGCGTGACATCGATTGGTATCTATTTTGCCGTCACTGGTAAGCCTTTCGATACTCAAAGCGTCATAAACTACAGTCTGTTAAGTTTTGTTGGTGTCATCTTGGTTGTGTCGATTAGCTCATTGATTCGACTTACAGACCTTAGCTCAAATGGTGGGCGCGGAGTAGCAGAAAGTATTGGTGGCAAACTTATTTCTCCAGATACAGTAGATTCGAAGCACAGGCAATTACTTAATGTCGTTGAAGAGATGGCAATTGCGTCAGGCATACCAGTTCCTCCTGTCTACTTGATGACAGAAGAGCGTGGAATTAACGCTTTCGCCGCAGGAATGAGCATCGATGATGCCGTCATTGGTGTTACACAAGGTGCCCTTGATAGCTTCAATCGCGATGAACTTCAGGGCGTCATCGCTCATGAATTTAGCCATATCCTGAATGGAGACATGCGCCTCAACACTCGACTGATAGGTGTCTTATTCGGCATCACTTGTATCGCTCATTTTGGCCACTTGGTATTGGACAATTCACGCCATACAACTCGAGGACTTTCTCGTCGCTCTTCAGATTCCAGCAAAGGTTATGCCGCCATTCTACTAATCGCTATCGTCTGTCTGGTACTTGGATGGTTGGGTACGCTGTTTGGTTCTATGATAAAAGCTGCGATTTCCCGTCAGCGTGAGTTTTTAGCAGACGCGAGTGCAGTACAGTTTACTCGCAACGATCAGGGGATAGCTGGCGCACTCAAGAAAATAGGCAGCAGTTCTAACGGCTCAACATTGGACACCAAAGCAAGTGACGAAATGAGTCATATGATGTTTGGACAAAGTAAACTCTCTGGGTTTTCTGGTTTGTTTGCGACTCACCCACCTCTTGATGAAAGAATTCGCCGCATTGAACCTAGTTGGGATGGAAACTATTCGCACCGAACTAAAAATAAAACTGCCACTTTTGCTAGTGAACAAATAAGCGGATTTGCGGAAAACGCACCCTTTACTGCCAACAAGTCAGATTCAACGTCAACGCTGTTCAATGATGCAGGCCAGCGCTTAATAGAACAACTACCTTCAGAACTTGTTGACCTTGCACGTGAGCCTTACAGTGCACGCTTCGTTACCTTCATCATCATCTTCGACGGCAGTGACATTCAACGAGAGAGGATAAAATGTCACGTCCCTCCTTCCTCTCAAACAAAACTTCTCCCTTGGCTCGATTACGATATACCGCTTCATCTTCGCTTTCCGCTGCTTGAATTAGCAATACCGGCACTCAAATCCCTCAGCGAAGGTCAGAGAAATCGACTTTGTGAGGTGCTGCGTGATCTTTCTCAAACTGATAATGATTACTCACTCGCAGAATGGTGCGTAATCAACTTGGTTGAAAAACAATTACTTGCTTCCTTTGGCCATACTAAGCAGAAAAAATCACTAAAACAGCTTAAAGAAAGTGTGTTTTGGTTGCTTAGGGAGCTGGCCTGGGTTAGCCACTCTCAACAGGATCATGCACAACACGCTTTCAACTCTGCGCTCGCTTATTTGGGTTTTCCTGAACATGATTTGGAAAAAGCGAATAACAACTGGAGTTTGAGTCGTGCTACGTTAGAACTGCTACTGCAGTTAAAGCCGAGAGAACGGGAAATGTTTGTTAAGGCATGCCGACTCGCAATTGAATCTGATGGTGTAATTACTGTCGCTGAAGGAGAGCTCTATCGCGTTGTGGCTTGCTTCCTTGAAGTACCAGAGCCACCACTAACGATATCTGACTAGAAACTTGTAGTGCGCAGACTACTTCTTTTTATTTAGTCTTTTATATAAAAAGCAAAACGCCAGCGAATTATCGCTGGCGTTTTTACAATTATCTTTTTACGCTGCTTTGAAGCGCTCTGGAACTCGAGTAATGCTTTGGCGGTAACTAAACCACAGATACGTTACTGCAACAGAGAAGTAGAAATAAGACAAAGCAAACACTATTGGCGAGGTAATCAGTTCCGCAGACATACCCCACATAACACCCGTAACTGTGATTGCCAATTTAGATAGCATGCCACAAATCAACAAAAATAGCGCGAGGTGCGGGAAGCGAGAGCTACGAAAAGCGAAAAAGTAGCAGCTACCAACAGCCAAGGAAGCGATAGAAAGACCTAACATAAATGAATGGAAATGCTCTGCCGATGCCACACCTGCAGAAACAGAAGCGATAAGCATTAGGAACAGTTTCATAAGTTACCTCACAATAAATCGAAAAAAGCATCCCTTCATAAATGAAAACTCATTTTTCATTATATTCTGCTCATTTTGCATGCTATTACAAGCACATTTTTTGCTCGCTTTGTGTACGACCTGCTGCATCAAACAACCTTATTACAAAAGGTTAACAACTAACTTTTCACAAATCCTTTGTATCAAATACTTAGCCATAGAAGCGCTCATTTTAGGCACTTTTGTCACAAAGTATTAACACGGAAATATTTCGTAACTTTTGTCTGAAAATGTGAACCAAATAGATATGTTCAACACGTTCACACTATTTTCCTGCACCACTCGCGGCCATTAACGATTTATTTACATATACGCCATAAATGTACACATGGTTTTATAGATTCAAATAATTTTTAAATCTAACATCAAAAAGAGATTCCAATCACATATTTATTGGTTATAATCCGCGCCAATTGCGTCAAATGTTGAAAAACGCAAACTTATTTTTATAAAAAACATCTTTAAACCCACCACTCTCTAATGTTGGTGCAATAAGCCATTCCAAAGACTGTCTATCAGTGATTGGTTGTAGGCCCCTGCCAGAGAGTTAACCGAGAGAAAAAATGAGTAAGATTGATAAAGCGATGCGCATCCTGCTAGCAGGTTTCTGCATCAACCTTTGTCTTGGCATCCTGTATGCCTGGAGTGTATTCAATAAGGCACTGGTAACTGAATCCGGCTGGACTGCTGCAGAAGCTTCTGCGCCGTACGCGACTGCAACCATCACTTTCTCTATCTGTCTTCTTGTTGCAGGCATCTTACAAGACCGTATGGGTCCACGTTTGATCCTTATTCTTGGTACAGTTCTAACAGGCTTGGGCATGATTGCATCTGGCTTTGTTGACACTCCACTTATGCTTAACATCACGTTTGGTGTGATCACAGGTGCTGGTATCGGTTTTGGTTACGCATGTTTGTCACCTTCTGCAATGAAATGGTTCCACGCCTCTAAGAAAGGTATGGTTAACGGTCTAATCGCTGCAGGTTTCGGTCTCGCGGCTATTTACCTAGCGCCAGTGACTTCTGCGCTAATCGATAGCATGGGCATTCAAACCAGCTTTATGGTTCTTGGTGTTGGTATCCTTGCGATTGCCGTTCCACTTGCAGCAACGATTAACAACCCACCAGCAGATTACATGCCAGCTGAGCCTAAAGTAAAAGAAGGCCAAGCGCCTAAAGCGCTTAAAAAGTCTGACGATTTAACCTGGAAAGCGATGTTGAAAACACCACAGTTCTACTCACTGTGGATCATGTACGCGTTCGCGGCTTCTGTTGGCCTTATGATCATCGGTAACATCACGACGATTGCAAGTGTTCAAGCTAACCTGCCAAACGCAGTTTACCTGGCTTCTATTCTTGCGGTATTCAACTCAGGCGGCCGTGTTGCAGCTGGTATGCTTGCAGACAAAATTGGCGGCGTTCGTACACTTCTACTTGCGTTCATTCTGCAAGGCGTCAACATGGCGTTGTTCGCAACGTTCGACTCAGAGTTTACTCTCATCATTGGTACCGCTATTGCGGCAGTAGGTTATGGCACACTTCTGGCTGTATTCCCTACCCTTACCGCAGAGTTCTACGGTCTGAAAAACTACGGTACAAACTATGGTGTGCTATACACAGCATGGGGTATTGGTGGTGCCATCGGTGCAGCAGTAGTTGGTTACTCAATGACTAACGGCGAAGGTTACACACTGGCTTACACAGTCTCTGCAGCAATGATGGCAGTATGTATCGTATTAGCGTTCATCACTAAGCCACTAACTGAAACGAAAGTTGCACAGCTCAAAAACGCATAATTGTGAATTGATTTGATGATGAAAAGGCTTAACCTATTGGTTAAGCCTTTTTTTATCGGTAATAAAACCCTGTCGAATTATGCAAAAACTTGTCGAACTTGCACCAGATTACTATTTAGATAACTTCCTCAAGCTAACCCAACATGCTACGCATTGGTATAGCGACTTATTACTAGAGGAAGAGCACCATTGGCTCACAGCATTCAAGCAACTGAGCAAACCATCACAATGTCTATTAGTGCGATTGTACAGTCGTAAAGGGTGTTGGTTTCGCAGTGATAAACTCAATTATCAGGAAATAGCGTCTATTCACGAAGCTCTGTCAGAGTTAAATCAATCTGAACTTATTGAGCTCTCCCCTACGCTTTCTCACCAAGAGTTAGCGGCTCACTTACTGACGAAGTCAGAAATCTCTGCGCTTTACCCTGACCTACCTAAGTCATTAAAAAAAGACAATCTCGTTGAGTGTTTGAGCAATACGGAGTTCGACCAGTTTGATTTACTGGAATTTACTATTATCCGACTGAATGCCGCTCATATGATTGATGTATTGCTGACGTTGTTTTTCGCCAATACTCACCAAGATTTAAGCCAATTCGTACTCGATGATCTTGGCTTGCATCAGTTCGAACGCTATCAATTAAGCAAAGAGCGCCGATTTTTTGATTCGCGAGAGCAAATTGATAGATTGATTGAACTCAGCCAGCTCTCTAATCTTTATTGGCAATTTGATCGGAAAGATAAGACCAACCTCGACCTGCTCATCGATGCAATGCCAGACCCCGTCAAGCATGACTACGTGGATAGAAAGCGTGAACACATGCTGAATGACATTGCCAGAGACTACGAGCGTATCAATGAATTTGAAATCGCGCTTGCACTTTTTGAACAAACCCATCTCCCGCCGAGTAGAGAACGCCGCGCGCGCATTTACGATAAACTGGAGCACGACACACTATTTAGTGACATTGTCACAAACATGGTAGAAACGCCGATCAACGCCTCCGAACTTGAAGTGGCACAAAAGCTAAAACAACGCGTAAAGCGCAAGCTTGGGCAAAAGGTGCCAAGAGCTCCAAAGCCAAAGTGCGATGAACTGCATCTTGAACTCGATTTATCACAACAACGTGTCGAGCTTGTCACTAAAGAACACTTTGAGCAATTGGGTTGGCAAGTATTTTATGCAGAGAATACGTTGCTCAATGCACTGTTTGGTTTAACCTTCTGGGACGCCATTTTTGCTCCCGTCGAAGGCGCTTTTATAAACGCGTATCAACATCGCCCACTTGATTTGTATCACAGTGGCTTTGCCTCTAAACGCGAACAGTTAATCACATCCGCGTTCAAGAACCTCGAAGCTGGTAATACAGGAACGTTAATAGAAAAATACGATGCCAAGTTTGGGATCAGCAACCCGTTCGTTCATTGGGGCGCGGTAAGTAAAGAGCTAATCGAACACGCACTCAGAACCATTCCGACTTCAATGTTGGTGGATCTATTAAACGTCCAACTCCGTGACCTCAAGCTCTACCGTAACGGTATGCCAGATTTAATTGCATTTAAGGGAGAGCAATTTGAATGGATCGAAGTGAAAGGTCCTGGCGATAAACTGCAGGACAACCAATGGCGCTGGATTAAAGAGTTTAACCGTCTTAAGGTACCGTTTTCAGTCTGCTACGTGACCGCTAAAATAGACGCATAATTAGGATAATAAGAGATTTAGCCAGATGCTCCAACACAGGGGCTGTCACTCGGTAGTACTAACTGAATGCTTTTAGGTAACACTTCAAAACGTATTTTACGCGAACTGTAAGGTTCTCCATCTAAATTGAGTGGAAGAGGGTTCGGAAAATCGATCTCCAACCAACTGGTGCGCGTATGTTTGACAAAATCACCGGTAATCCTTGGGTTATTGATCTCCTCGATCACTTTAGGCAAGTCTTGAGGTAAGAATGGGCAAACCAGCGTTAAATCCATTAATCCGTCATCAATCATAGCGTTGGGAGCTAATGACTGACCACCTCCAGCCAAACGGCCATTACAGAATGCCCCGAGTAATATCCCGCCTTCGTAGCTTCCGTCATCTACGGTGATGGTTCCATCATACGGTTTAAAGCCTAGAGCTTTTACGACCCCAGTCAGGGTATAAGCTCCCCCACCCAGAAAGTTCTTCAACTCGACAGGGGTTTCAGTGGTAATTTCGGCACCAAATCCTGCCGTAGCGACATTGATAAAATAACGGTCATTCGCTTTTACACAATCGACAGAAACGGGTTGCCCATTCACCGCCAAAGAAAGAGCGTCAGGAATAGAAACAGGTATACGGTTGGCAGTGGCAAAATCATTGGCGGTACCAAGTGGAATTATCGCAAGTTCAGGTCGCTGGTCTTCATCAATTTGGGCAATCGCCGAAACAACTTCATTGACGGTCCCATCGCCACCAGCAACAACAATACGTTTAACACCCTCTTTTACGGCTTCCTTAACTAAACGCATCATGTCTTGAGACTCCCAAGTCACACGAACCTGTACATCGACGCCTTGCTCTCGCGTCTCCATGATTGCGCTTCTTAACTCGGGTATACCAGCCTTTTTGCCATTTAGTATCGCTCGTATTGTTTTCATTGAAATCCGTCTCTGTGGCTTAATCTAGTTTCTTACTGCTCAGTACTTTCGAGAGTGTAGACAAAAACTCCATAGTTATAACGGTCAAAGTGCTCTGATTGATAAATAATTAAGATTTACCTAAATACGGCGTTAAAAACGCACTCACTTCATCAGCGCAAACCCCGACTTCTACTTCAACACCAGCTTGCTCTAAGATAGCGATACCACGGCCGCTGTTGCGTGGATCTGGGTCGAGCATGGCAACGACAACCTTTTTTATCCCGGAATTTACTAACGTCACGGCACAGGCAGGCGTTCTTCCGACAAACGAACAAGGCTCAAGTGTCACATAAGCGGTGACCTGCTCTAACGTTCCCTTGTATCCATTCAACGCTTCCACTTCGGCATGATTTCCACCGATAGCCTGAGTGTAACCCTCGGAGACTATCTGATTATCTTTAACTAAAACACAGCCTACTGGCGGATTAGGTTGACACGCTGGTAGTGCGTTTCGCGAAATCTCTAACGCACGGCGCATATATTCTTGGCTCATAGAACATCTATTCTTTAATGAAAAACAAGGGGCTATAGTAGCGCTCAGCTTTATTCAATACCATCTCTTTGCTTTAACTTATCCAATTGAGGTAAAGCCTTAGGTATACGAAGTTTGAGATGATTTTGCTTCGTTTGAATTTTCCGCCACATCGACTTGATCAGACTAGAACTGTGCTCTCCACTTTGCATTCGAGTTGAGCTTTTCTGCCATGAATCACTAGAATCTGCATTGCGCATCTCCAATTCAGAAGTATTCACTCGCAATTGTCGGTAAAGGATGGCTCTCGCCTCTCCCCAGCGATTTTCTTTGAGTAATCGATGCAAGCTAAGCCAAGGGGGAACTGGCCTTGAACGGTAATAGCGCTTGATGGCTAAAAATAAAATAATACCCAATACCAAGGTGGTAATGAGACCTATAATCCAGACAAAATAAGCTTTAACGAACGACTTTAACGTATGTTTTGCTTGAAATGACTTCCCTTCAATCACAATGCTTTCTAACTGCTGCGTTTCGCTGTTCCACCACTGGAACTCATGAGCAGGTAACGTGAGTTCACCGCCTTGCTGAATCACATATACGCTTTGTTCAGTTCGGGTAGATTGATAGTCTCCACGCGTTTGTGTATCGGTAAGCTGGTGAGGCTGCAAGTAAGTTTGATAACGATCGTTTGACTCACCTTTTAGCAAGTCAGGTAATAATACCGATAAACTATCCTGTGCGGTTATTGTAATTTGTCGAGTGATCGCATCTCCCACTTTTAACGGTTCAGAAGACGTTGCCCACTCTTGCTTTACGTCGACATGTGTCGCGGCAAACCACGGGGTATTATCGCTCAATAAGCCAGATGGCAGCGATGCTGAAAACCTAATTGGCTGAGTGTAAAGGGTTCCTGCGACGTTTTTTCCATCAGGCACTGAAACCTGAACCCCCACCGCAATGGGAGGCACTACAAAATCACCCGATACCTGAGGATACAACGTCACCTCCCAACGTTGACGCGACCAAGTTTGTCCCCCCTTTCTTTCAGTGAAGTTGGTTGCCAGTTGGTTACGCTGTTTCGCAATCACATCCGGGATTTCCACCGAGCCAACTCGCGTGCCGCCAGTAAACCAACGCGGAGTCGCCACCTCAATAGTCAAAATGACTTGCTCATTAACACTGAAGTTGGGTGAGTTTCGATTGTCTTCGTTACTTGTCGCTTTACCAACCCACGCTTTTATCTCCACATCATTATTGCGCTGTAAGTCATTAATATCTTGCGCGAATGCCAGACCGCTTGTACAGAAACTTGCCAACACTATGAAGATACAAGCCAGATAGCCGCTCATAACGCGTCGAAATAATGCCATCATTGCGTTATCCCCTCGTTATCATTACCAGTATCAGAAGCAGTCCCACCCACTGGCGTCGAGTTTAGTTGAATTTGAAACTTCGCACGTAGAAAGTCCCTTGGATCAGACTCGACACGTTTTAGCCACTTATCAGCCATCTCTTGATTACCCAGTATGTCAGCGGCACTCAGTGTCTCTTTGATCATCATTTCTTGCGAAGTTTGCTCATCCGCCCCTTCTGCCGTTTGAGGGTTATCACCAAGCTCAGTCGACATCTCTTGTTCTGTCCCTGCCTGACTTTCACTCATCTGATTGATTTCTTCAACAATGCCTCCGATGACGTTCAAGTTGTGCTCTACATCAGGGCGTAACGCTTGGCTCAGTGTTGGTTTGTTCGCCAATGATTGAAGCAGGTCTCGCGCTGCCAAGTATTCACGTTGACGGGCCAGTGCGCTCGCCGCGTTGTATAAACCAAAGTCTCTGACTTCTTCCGAGGGATCATTTTGCATTTCTAAAAACGCGCTGTGGGCGAGTTCAAATTCACTGGCATAGTAATAAGCCGTCCCTTTGTGTAGAGGATCCGAGAAATGCTTTGCCGCATCCAAATATTCTTGTTTGTTAAACAACCCCTGTCCTTGTTGATCAGGTGTCAACCACAAGTCCCACCACCATTGGGCAGCTTTGTCGAACGTAGTCACTTTTTGTACAACTTGAGGTTCTTCGGCTTTTAGCGATACATTTTCAGCCATTACCTCGCTGGGCATCACCAAACTTCCAGATACCATTGCAATTAAACACCACTGAACTAACCAGCCCTTTCGGAACCAAATCAGCATAATCAGTGCAATAGGAAATAAAAGCGCATACCCCATGTCTTTCCATGGCATTGAAGACTCACCATTCAGCTGCATATTACGTTCTACATACCGACTCAACTGCTGGATGTCTGTGTTATCAACACTCACTTCAACAAGTCTTCCACTAGTTTTACTGGCAAGTGTTTGCAGCGAATCGAGATCAATCGGGTTATTACTGACAATATCCGGGTTGCCAGCTGCCAATATCAACAACTGATAGGGTTTATCGGCAAAATAATCTTCATACTTACTGATGGTGGCGGGATTGACGCCATCCGTCACTAATAGAACCGTAGAGCCGGCTAATTCTTGTAATTGCTGGTCAATCAGAGGTAATGCCTGCTCCGCGAGCTTGCCTTTAACGGGCATGATTTCAGGATCAATTGCCGCGAGGAATGGGTCAAAAACGGCGCTGTCTTGCGTGATCGGCATAGCAACGTGTGCGGTCCCCGCAAACACCACCAACCCCGTTTTACCACCTTTTCTTGCAGCGAGTAGATCACGAATTTTTTGTTTAGAACGCTCTAAGCGGCTTGGCGGCAGATCTTTTTGCAACATAGAGTCACTATTATCCAAAACCACCAGCATCGACGCTTTATCCTCACCAAATGGTGACGC
The DNA here is from genome assembly GCF_021728395.1 of Vibrio sp. J1-1. Lineage (GTDB taxonomy): Bacteria > Pseudomonadota > Gammaproteobacteria > Enterobacterales > Vibrionaceae > Vibrio. Next base: position 15,088 of record NZ_JAKKCM010000014.1, read on the forward strand.
TTCTCGCTGCCAACTCGGTCCTGCACAAATCAAAATGGCGATGAATACATTGACCATCAGGAGTTTTAGTGGCAATTGTTTCCGCCAGCCATGCTCGCCTATCGTCAGTACCTCACGCAAATGATCGGGCAGGATGTCTTTCCAGCTTGGTTTGCTCTCCTCGTGCCAGCGTAGCCAAACCAGAAAAAACATCGGGATCAGCGCCAATAACCACTGAGGGCGAATGAAATGAAACTGAGTAAAAAATTGCGTTAAGCTGAGAGAATCAAACATCGCGTTCTCCTACCGATAGTTTCCTTGTTGCAAAGCGCGCTTTGGCTCTTCTTCTCAGTGTCGCAACACTGAACGCGAGCAAATGCATCAATACCACCAAAGCCATCAAGTAATGGTGTAAACTTTGTTTCGGCCGATATGTCGTGCTTTCATACAACTCTGGCTCAAGCTGGCTGATTTCTTCATAGGCCTTTGACAACTCATCTCGATTGAGCGCTTCAAATGCCTCGCCTCCTGATTCTGCCGCGATTCGCGTAATCGTGTCCATATCAAGCGCCGTTTCACCAATGGTTTGGGGATCGCCCATCGCAATGACATGCACGCGAACCCCCTTCGCTTTCGCCACTTTTGCCGCGTCTATCGGTTCAACAAAACTGCCAGTGTCGTTGCCATCGGTTAATACAATCGCAACTTTTTCACGCTCTGTAGCTTGCGTTAACTCACTGCGAGTCTTATCACTCTGCTCAAACACTTTAATCGCTAACCCAATCGCATCTCCAAGGTGCGTACTCTGCCCTGCCATAGCAACGTCAGTTTGATTTAGCAGTTCTAACCACACACTTTGATCGGCGGTAAACGGTGTTTGCACAAATGCTGCGTCACCAAACAACACCAAACCAAGTCGATCACCTTTGCGTGACTGCACGAAATCTGCCAATACTTCTTTGGCGGCATCCAGACGAGATACCTTCTCGCCCGTACGGGAGGTAAAATCAGGCTCCGCCATAGAACCAGACAGATCGACCACCACCATCACATCTCTGCCAAAACTTTCGCGCACTTGAGGTTCACCCAAAACAGTGGGCTTCGCTATCGCGCAGACAACCAATACCCAAGAGAGGATCAACGTCGCGCGCTGCCACCAGCTTGGTGTTAGCTGGCTCGCCCCTTCAGATGGCGTTTCGCCGATGGCTTCGACCAATTGAGTAAAGAACGGCACTTTAATTGCCATTTGTTTGGTACGGTAAGCCGGAACCAAGTAATACACTACCAGTGGCAAAGGTAAGAGAATCAGCCATAAAGGATAGCCAAACTCAAAGCCTGACAACCCGATAGAAGAGAGAAGATCATTCATCCTGAGCTCCTTGCTTCATCTTTGTTCTTGGCGTTGAATGAGTTGCAGCGGGCATTTGCAAATGCTCTCTAACCCAATAATTAGCTTTCTCGATGAGAAGTACTCGCTGTGCGTTGGTCAGCTCAACGTTTGGGTTAATAATGCTTTTAAGCCATAACGTTGACGTTTCATCACTAAAAGCTTGTTTTTTTGGTTCCAGCTCGTCAAGTTTACGGAGAAAAGCACCATCAAACAGTCTGGCATTACAACTGTCTATATGAATCAAAACAATTTTTAGAATCGAAAATAGCGTTTTCGGCATGTCACTGTCGCTTGGATTAATCTGGCTGATCATATCCAGTGCCTCTTTGCGATAGCGGTTAACCCACCATTTTCTTAGAAAGCGGTAAGCGATGTACGCTAAAGCCAGCACAAATACGGCAGCTAGAATTTTCCAACCAATAGTTTGAGGATACCAGCTGATACTGGGTGGTACGGTTACGTCATGAAGCTCACTCAGAATGTAAGAGCCAGGAGGCTTCGGAAGCTCACTCATTTACCGCCCTCCTACCAGTTTTTGGAACTCTTTGACATGCTCACCAGTCGTATCAAGCTCAATGTAGGGCAGATGCTTAATTGCCATCAGTTGCGCTAGGGATTGACGCTGCACGTCTGTTTTCGCTTCCAGTTTTGCGCTTGCGGCTTCCACTTTCGCTTTGCTATCCAAATTGAGCTGATATTGACCATCACCGACCACCCATTTTGATTGTGCCAAATCGTCAGGCAGTGTTTGTTCGAGCGGATCACTGACCATCACGGCAAGAATGTCATTGTGCTGTTGAAGCTGTTTCAAGTGGTCGAGATGCTGCTCTTCACAGTCACTCCAATCACTAATCAAAATCAGCGTAGCTTGCTTGAGCTTCATTCGTTTTATCAACTCAATCCATCGACTAAAGGTGACTTTTTCGGAATCGATCGAATCAACACTGAGAGATTGGTTTGCCCGCGATAAGTGTTTAAGCTGCGTTAAAAGATCGTTTTGCGAACGCTGTGGCTTTGAATGAAACAAGGCTTGATGGGAAGCAATGACAAACCCTACTCGGTCACCATCTTTTAATACTCGCCAACCACACATAGCCGCAACTTCCGCAACAACCACGGACTTCATCACTTGTGTGGAAGCAAAAAACATCGCACTGCGTTGATCAACACAGACGATAACATTGCGGTCTTTTTCTTCGGTATAACTGCGCACATGAGGTTTACCCGTACGCATCGTCACCTTCCAATCGAGATTACGAATATCATCCCCTAATTGGTAATGACGTAACTCTTCAAAATTCAGTCCGCGACCGCGAAAAAGAGAATTGTGTCGTCCAGATAGCACACTACCAGCGTTCAGATGAGGGAGTAAACTAAACGACTCAGCTTGCGATTGTAAACGCACAAGCCTTGCGTAATCACAATATAAACGATGATCTATCCCTTCAGGTTTGGGAGCAAGCGTCGGCTTTGCCATAATGCCACCACTTATCCGATTTCAACGTAATCGAGCAATTCCTCAACGACTCGTTGATGATCCACGCCATCCGCTAAGGCGTCGTAGGTCAGTGAGAAACGGTGCCCTAATACTGATGGGACCATAGCACGAACGTCATCGGGGGTGACATGGTCACGTCCCTGGAGCCATGCATAGGCACGAGCACACTTATCCAGCGCAATTGAAGCGCGAGGACTTGAGCCAATTTCAATCCATTTGGATAATTGCGAGTCTGCATAGCGCTCAGGTTTACGAGTCGCCATCACCAACGCAACAATATAGTCTTCAACTAATTCAGAGACCGCGATATCTGGTAGTTGGCGGCGTGCTTCTAAAACCAAGTCGGGTTCAATATGCTGTGGCGTAACCAACTCGGAACTGGTTTCCGCGCCGAGCTCTTCACTACGAACCAAACGAATAATCTCTCGCTCTGCGACATCTTCCGGATAGTCCACCGTGACCTTCATAATAAAGCGGTCCATTTGCGCTTCTGGCAGAGGGTAAGTCCCTTCTTGCTCGATCGGGTTTTGCGTTGCGAGGACCATGAATAGATCGGGTAAGACATGCGTTTTATCGCCAACGGTAATTGTACCTTCAGCCATTGCCTCAAGTAGCGCTGCCTGTACTTTGGCAGGAGCACGGTTGACCTCATCTGCAAGGACGATGCTGTTGAAAATTGGTCCAGGCTGAAAACGCAACTGAGGCTTACCGTCTAACTCCTGATAAACCTCGGTTCCGGTCACATCCGAAGGTAAAAGATCGGGCGTAAACTGAATGCGACCGAAACTGGTGTTTAGAAGATTGGCTAGTGATTTTACCGAACGAGTCTTTGCTGTACCTGGTAAGCCTTCCAACAGAATATGTCCATTGGTCAGTAAACCTATCACTAAGGCCTGTACAACGTGGCTTTGACCAATGACGCTTTTCTCGGTCTGTTCAATCAGTTGATTTATCGCTTGCTGCGCGTTGTTCATGAGTATTCCTTACTTAGAATTCTGTTGTTGTAAAATCTGAGATAGACCCACCAGCATAGGTAATGTGTCATCAAAGAAACGGCGAATACCAGAACAAAGGTAATTCAGCCCTTCTTCACCATCTGGTGTTTTAATAAGGCGATTTTTAGGACATTCACCCCAACAGTATTTAAGGTAAGGACATTTCTTACAGTAATCCGGCAATGAGTCTCGTTTTGCCATACCGAAGCTAAACTGACGCGTCGAGAACGCCATTTCGTTCAACGAGTGTTCGTGAATATTTGAAAGTTTGTATTCTGGATAAACGTAATGGTCACAACTGTACACATCGCCGTTGTGCTCTATCGCTAACCCCTTTCCACAGAATTCAGAGGTAATACAAAGCTGTGCAGGCTTACCCATCACCTGAGCTACCGCAGTTTCAAACAGGTTCACCAACACGCGGCCTAAATCGTTGTTCACCCATTCGACAAACATTTCACTGAGGAACTTACCCCAATCATCAGGGTCCACAGACCAATCCGTCACCACTGACATTGGATGCCCAGGCTTGGCTAGCTCGCTCCCCATGACCGGGATCATTTGTTCGTTCCAAAACTGAGGCGCGGTAGTGTGAAAATCATTAGCTTCAACCACAGGCGCAAGCTGAATATAAGTCACACCCAGCTCTTGGGTAAGAAATCGATATATCTCCAACGGATACTTAACATTGTGGCGATTAACCGTCACTAGAGCATTAAATCGCACCCCATGCTGCTGAAGTTTTTCTACCGCCTTCATGACCAAATGAAAAGTCGGCTTACCGCTGCGGGTTTTGCGGTATTTATCGTGGAGCTCTTCCGGGCCATCTATTGATAAGCCTACTAAGAAGTTATTCTTCAGTAAAAACTCACACCATTCATCGTTAAGTAGAATACCGTTAGTTTGTAAGTCATTTTCAATACGAGTGCCGTTAGGTTTGTGTTTCTTTTGCAGTTCAACCACTTTACGGAAGTAGTCTAACCCGAGTAACGTCGGTTCTCCGCCTTGCCAAGAGAACACGACTTCTTCGCCATCTTGACTCTCAATATAACTCTTAACAAACGCTTCTAATGTTTCATCATCCATCTTTGGTTGTTTTGGTTGATGAAGCAGGTTTTCTTTGTGTAAGTAAAAGCAATATTGGCAGTCAATGTTGCATTTTGCGCCGCCGGGTTTAGCCATAACGTGAAAACGGCGTTCATTACCCTGTTCGGATTTGAATGCCGTTTTCATTGGAACAATTGGCATAACTGTAGAATGACGTGGTGAAGTTTTGCTCATGCAGCCTCTCTTTTGATTTTGGCTTTTTACTTTTCTTTTTTAAGTATGGCGCTCCTAAGAGCGCCATTTATATTTATTCTAGTCTTTGCGTAAGTGCAACGTTATTTAGGAACAAATGAAGCGGCTTCCATTCGAGGAGGGAAATCTTTAAACGTATCCTTCACCTCTTTCACTTTTTCAATTGCTGGCATAACTAGGAACGTACGTTCATACATCCAACGGTCGTAACCCATACCAGTGTCACCACGTTCGAATGGATCGATGCTTAGGTCATAGAATTGTGGAACACGGAGTTTAGTAAATGGTTTCTTCCAAATATCCAAACCAGTTTCGTTTTCTTGAATCAAGAAATGGAACTTGTACTTACCTTGACGTAGTGCAAGTAGATCACCATCGTCACTCCAGTAAACAAACTCGTTACGTGCAGATTTGTCTGATTTACCAGTAAGGTAAGGCAGTTGGTTGTAACCATCTAGATGAACCTTGTAGTTCATATCACCAACTTTCTTACCCTTAAGCAACTCATCAGTCACTTTATCGTTACCTGCCGCGGCAACCAATGTCGGGAAGAAGTCTTCCAGTGACATCATACCGTTAAACGTCTTACCTGCTTCGATTTGCCCTGGCCACTTAATTAACATAGGGACACGGAAAGCACCTTCCCAACCAGTATTTTTCTCTGAACGGAATGGGGTCATGCCGGCATCTGGCCACAAGTTGATCATCGGGCCGTTATCTGTGGTGTAAACGATGATAGTGTTGTCATCAACGCCTAGCTCTTTAATCTTACTAAGTAGGTGACCGATTTGATCATCATGCTGCTTCACACCATCTGCGTAGAAACCAGCGCCTGTTTTGCCCTGATATTCCTCTGGAACGTGAGTGAAGTTGTGCATACGCGTAGTGTTGAACCAAGTAAAGAATGGTTTATCCGCTTTTACTTGTTTCTCGATGAAACTTTCTGCCGCATCAAGGAATTCACCATCAACGGTTTCCATGCGTTTACGGGTCAGTGGACCTGTATCTTCAATCTTTCCGTCAGCATATGAGTGAATCACGCCACGAGGGCCAAACTTTTTCTTGAACTCAGGGTCTTGGGGGTAATCAACATTCTCAGGCTCTTCTTCCGCATTTAAGTGGTAAAGGTTGCCGAAGAACTCATCAAAACCGTGGTTTGTTGGAAGGTGCTCGTCGCGGTCACCCAAATGGTTTTTACCAAACTGACCGGTGGCATAACCAAGCTCTTTAAGCATGGTTGCTATCGTTGGGTCCTCTTTAGAAATACCTTCAGGGGCTCCAGGCAGACCTACTTTAGACAAACCTGTGCGTTTTGGCATCTGACCAGTAATAAACGCTGAACGACCTGCCGTTGAACTCTGCTGCGCGTAGAAGTTAGTAAACTTCGCGCCTTCTTGAGCAATCGTGTCAATGTTTGGCGTGTTGTATGCCATCATCCCTTGGTTGTAGGTACTAAGGTTCCAATAACCCACATCGTCACCAAAGATAACGAGGATGTTTGGCTTGTCAGCTGCGTATGCGGTTGCCGAAGCAGCCCCTAGCGCTAGAGTACATGCGTTAAGCACGAGTTTTTTACTGCTCGTTTTGGTCGCATTTTTCATATTTTCTCCAAAAGTTTGCTGATGCATTAAAATGGCATTCGCTTTTCAACACCATTGCTGATATAAGATAAAGCACTAATTTCAGACGATAAATACAGTCAAAACTAGTTAACCTATAAATTCAATTTATGAGTGGCATTATGGACTTAAACCTTATCCAAACTTTTCTGGTCGTCGCTGAGTTCCAATCCTACACAAAAGCTGCGGAACAACTTGGCCTGACGCAACCTGCAGTAAGCGCGGCGATAAAGCGTTTAGAACAAGTCGTAGATAAGCAATTATTCGTTAAAAAAGGCCGCGGAATAGCTCTTACTTCTACCGCACATCAATTGCTTCCTCAATTTCAGCAAGCGGTAAGTATCATTGATAGTGCAATATCTGATAAAAACCATTTTGAAATATGCTGCTCAGAAATTATGCTTCATAGCATGCCTCCTATTGAAAACGTGGTGTTCTATGAATCTCCACCTGAAAAATACCTTCTGTTTGAACTTATAAGGCAACAAAAAGTCGACTTAGCTATCGATACAGTCATAACAAAAGACTCCGCATTTGTTATTGAAGATGCATACTCCGAAGAAGCGGTTGTCATTTGCCGAAAAGACCATCCCAGAGTCCATGGCGCACTTTCAAAACAACAGTTCTATGAAGAAGCTCACTGTCTATTTTCTGGAAAATGGGACAACGTGACAGGGTTCGAACAACTTGCTAAAGAAAAGATACAGGAACGAAAAGTCGATTTAGTGACATCCTCGCTAGCAGGCATGGCTCTCTATGTTGCCGACCGAGATTGCTTAGGTGTTGTCTCCCAATCGTTTGCAAAGAAATGGAGTAAGGCGCTAAACCTGCAAGTGCTCCCTTGCCCTATTCCGATTCACCCCATCCCTTACAAGTTTGTCTATCACAAACGTGAGGTTGGCAACCCTACTCACCTTGCCCTGCGCCAAAAAATTAAAGAGCTGCTTGTCGCCGTACATGACGAACCGTTCATGTAATAGAAAGCATTATCCAACTAAAATAGCCGATCTTTGGGTTTTGTCAGTTGCTACAACTTTTCAAAATGCTTGTATCGGCACCTACTAAGGTACAGACCGTGCATCAATAAACGCCTGACAAACCAAACCTAATGCAACAAATTTTATAATATACAAATCAGCCATTTTCAACAAACAAATTAGGCATTTGCGATAAATGGCATATAGGGCATCTTATAGTTTGTGAAACAAGGAGCTGTTTATCTTTTGGTTAATCTTAGGATCTTTACTCTAAACACCTTGCTTTAATCTTTGGTATTTCACCTCTTATTTTGCTTTAATTAGCGTAAATGCCATTCACCTCAAGTAACTCGATGAATTTACGCCTCATTTTCTTACTATGCATTGTTAGTATTTTTGCGGGTTGTGCCACTTATGCTGGTCTTAATTACGACCTACTTTTTGGCCCGCAACTGGTGCGAGAACGTACCGCGAGTGCTACAACACAGCATGCAAACTTTTTCCAAAACGAAGTTAAGCCGATCGTGGATAATCGTTGCGTGGTTTGTCACGCATGCTACGACGCTCCGTGTCAATTGAAGCTCTCATCGGTGGAGGGAATTGATAGAGGTGCGACTAAAGCAAAGGTTTACGAAGGCACACGTCTCACCGCAGTCGCACCCACACGTCTTTTCGAAGATGCGGATACGACCCAAGAGTGGCGCGATGCTGGCTTTCACCCGGTGTTAAACGAACGAGAGCAGAGCATGGCAGCGAATTTAGATGCTGGCTTAATTGCACGGCTCCTCGTACAAAAAGAGCGCCACCCTTTACCCGATCAAGTTCAGTTGGAAGGTTTTGATTTTTCGATAGATAGAGAACAAACGTGCCCGACAATCGAAGAGTATGAGAAGTACGAAAAAGATAACCCAACTTGGGGGATGCCTTTTGGTATGCCAAACCTGGCAGACTCTGAATACCTTACCTTGATGACCTGGCTGGAAAACGGCGCAGTCATGAATAGTCACAACCCTATTACCAGTCATGAACAAGCAGAGATTACTAAATACGAAACACTACTAAATCAGGATGATTTAAAGAACCAACTCATGGCGCGCTACATCTATGAGCACCTTTTCTTATCTCATTTGTACTTCTCTGAACTAAACGATAAGACAACACCTCGCTTTTTTTCGTTAGTCCGCTCCTCGACCCCTCCGGGACAGCCTGTAGAACGTATTTCGACTCGTCGACCATATGATGACCCGAACACTGAACGTGTTTACTACCGAGTCATTCCTGAGCAAGGCACTATTGTTGACAAAACACATATGCCCTATGCGCTAAATCAGAAACGCATCGACAATTGGAAGAAGTGGTTCATTCTTCCTGAGTATGCGGTTAATGAACTGCCTAGTTATGAACCAAAAGTTGCTGCGAATCCGATGACCTCATTTACTGATCTTCCAGTGAAGTCTCGTTTTAAGTTCATGCTGGATAATGCACAAAATACAATTATGGCCTTCATCAAAGGGCCGGTTTGCCGCGGTCAGTTGGCACTCAACGTCATCAATGATCGTTTCTGGGTATTCTTCCTTGATCCCGATAAAAGCGATATTCCTGAAGTAAACGAGTTTTATCGCTCGCAAGCAGAAAACTTAAAACTACCAAGCGAGTTAGAAAGTAACACACTGCCTGTTGCTAACTGGGTGAAATACTCACGCCAGCAAGCTCGCTATCTTGAAGCTAAGTCTGAGTTTGCTAACCAATGGTTCAAACATGGCGAGCACCTGTCTTCGGACATTATCTGGGATGGCGATGGTACCAATTCAAACGCCGCTTTAACCGTTTTCCGCCATTTTGACAGTGCTTCGGTTGTACAAGGCTTAGTGGGAGATCAACCTAAAACGGTCTGGATCATGGATTATGCCCTACTTGAACGGATCCACTATCTGCTTGTAGCCGGGTTTGATGTCTACGGTAACTTCGGCCACCAACTGATTACACGTATGTTCATGGACTTTCTTCGTATGGAAGGTGAAAGTAACTTTATCTCACTGTTACCAGCAGATATGCGCCATCAGTTACAATCGAGCTGGTATCAGGACCAAAGCCCTCAGTTATCGAATTTCTTATTGAGAAATGTTAAGCCCTTCAATCAACCGACGAGCATTGTCTACCAAACGGAAGATCCTAAGTCTGAATTGCTTAATAAGCTGAAAGACGATCTGTCTCCGATTCTGCTTCCTCGATATGAGATAACGAACACGGCTCTCTCAGATGATAATGAACAGCAAATAAAACGTATCGGTCAGGTACGTGGCGAAGGGTTGAAGCCAGTACCTCAAATAACAATGTTGATGGTGCGCAGCAAGACTGGCAAAGATGAGCTTTTTACCCTGCTTCATAATAATGCGCATACGAATATCTCCAGTTTGTTCGATGAAGAAAGCAATCGCAACTTCTCAGAAGATGATATGACCATCGTACATGGTGTGGTAGGAAGTTATCCCGCTGCGTTTTTTTCGATAGAAGAAGCTCAAGTAAAAGATTTTGTCGATCAATTCAGCAATATTCAAAACGAAGAAGATTACGTTAAGTTATTGGATCGTTTTGCGATTCGTCGTAGCTCACAAAAGTTCTGGCCATTTAGCGATCGACTTCATCATTGGTATCGTACAAATCAACCGATCGAATTTGGATTACTTGACTATAATCGTTTTGAGAATCGATGATGACTTAAGGGGGTTCTCATGGGTATCCGAGATAACATTGCCGCTCTGGAACAACAGATTTACGTTGCCTGTTCAGAGGGAGACTACGATACGGTCAATATGCTTGAGCATCAACTCGAATACTTGCGAGGCAAAGTGGAACATCCTTTTGACGATGATCCTTATGCTCTAGACACTCGGTTCGAGTGGGAAGATGATATGACCGAATAGAAAAAACCTCCGGCAAGTTCCGGAGGTTTTTGTTTTTGTCATAGTCATTAATCAGCGATAAGTTCATCAAGCGCGCTTATCGATGCTGTGATTTGATCAGTAAGCACACTTTTGTTTTGCTTGTATACCTCTAGCGGATCGGCAGCGGCTTCGATGCTCTGTAGCGTACTCATGAGCGTCGTTAAGCCTAAACTGCCTGAACTTCCTTTTAGCTTATGCGCTAAGGACTTCACTTTATTCGTGTCGCTTTTCTCTGCCGCTATCTCCAATTGATTGATAACATCAAGGCTGCTGGTTCGGAATAAATCAATAATGTGCAGCATTTTTTCTCTGCCCAAAATCTTCATATCAGACAGAACAACTTGTGGCGAAATCATGCCATTAAAAGGCAGTATGTTGTTGTCTACAGGCTTAGCAACGGCGTCTATGGAAACGGATTCTATTTGCGGGATACTGAGCTCTTTTTGGCTTAACAATAATGGCTTACCGTCTAACTGCTCTTGAATCATTACTTCAAGAGATTCTTTCACTAACGGCTTTGGTAAGTAACCATCAAACCCTGCCTCTAGATAGCGCTCAACCTCCTCTTCAAACACATGAGCAGAAACCGCAATCATTGGGGTTGGTGAGTTCTCTCGTTGTTGAGGCTTATTCTGTTCAATACACTTTAATCGCTGAATTAAGTCTACGCCGTTGCTATCAGGTAAATTGATGTCGACTAACGCTATATCAAAATCCTGCTTTTCTATTATTTTTTCTGCCTCAAGTCCATTTTCAGCCATCACTACTTGGTGTCCCATGCTTTGCAGGAAACCTTTCGCAACCACTCGATTTACTTCGTTGTCTTCAACCAGTAATACTTTGGCTTTCACTTCACAAGGCGTACTTAGAACCGTACTCGTTTCCACTTCGTTACTCTCTTCTAGCGGCAACGAGAACCAAAAACGACTGCCCTGGCCTTTTTTTGAATCAAACGCCAATGTGCCTTCCATTGCCTCAATAATGCGTTTACTAATCGCGAGGCCAAGTCCCGTTCCACCGGTTTGACTTAATCCACCTTCAGCCTGAGTAAAGGCATCAAACAGCGATGTTTGCTCTTTGTCCGCTATGCCAATGCCAGTATCGGAGATCTCGAACAGGACTTGCGTTTCGTCTTCCGGATTGAGGCTCACATAGATATCAATTTCCCCTGCTTGGGTGAATTTTATCGCATTACCAACCAGGTTATTCAGTACCTGACTGATACGTGTTACGTCACCTTTCCAGTACTCACTCACATCGCTTTCAATATGATAAGAGAACAACAAGTTCTTCTCTTTAGCACGACTTTCCATTAGCTGGTAGGTGTCTTGCACCATTTGATGCAAGTCGAAGTTTAAATGACGTATTTCGAGATGGCCAGCCTCAATTTTTGAGTAATCCAGCACGTCATTAATTATGGCAAGTAACGTTTTACCACTTCGATTAATGATGTCTGCATATCGCTTTTGTTGTGGATTTAACCCTGAATCAATGAGCAAGCGCGCCGTTCCTAACACCCCATTCAAAGGTGTACGTATTTCGTGGCTCATTGTAGAAAGGAAGGCGGACTTAGCTCGGCTCGCTTGTTCTGCCTGCTTACGTGCTTTAGCGTGGTTTAATACCTCTTCATTCAAGCGGTAATTAGCTTGCTTTAGCTGAGACGTACGTTGCTCTACCAATTCTTCTAGGTGTTCTTTGTGATCTTCGAGTTCTCTCTTCGCCTTCGCCTCACCTTCTGCGACGACTTTTAAAGCCTGAGCGGTATCTCTTGCGGTAATAATAGCTCGCCCCATATGCGCGAGTTCATCTTTTCCTTTGACTTCCAAGTCCACCGCTAAGTTACCTTGCGCCACCGACAACAACGCTGACGAATACTCCCCAAGTCGCTTGAGGACTGACAAATAAACAACACGCCAAACAATTAAAATAGCCACTATGAGGCCAACCACCGAAATAATCGCCAATGACCATTGTGCAAATGTAAGTGAACTGGTCATTTCATCTATCGCGACAGAAGTGGCTGTGTTGGAGTCGTCAACCAACTTATTAACGGTACTATTCAGTTCAGCGAACAGCTCCAGTGTTCTTTGCATCAATTGTTGAGACTGCTCATTATTTTCATATTGATGCATTAAAATGCTGAACACGACCTGACGTTCACCAAGCTCCGTGAGCAGTTGTCCCATTCGCGTCGATAAAGTCGGATCTTCCACCGCCTGTACGCGTCGCTTCATAATTCGAAGGTTATTAGCGAAGTCCGCTTGTACTTGTTGGATACGATCTAAGTTAGTCAGTGTACGCGCTTCTTCAATTTGATTGAGAACCTGAAACGCAAGCAGATGAAACTCATGCAACCGTTCGGTCAGATCCAAATCGACTTCAACCAAGGCATCTAATGCTTGATAAGCTTGTTCTTTTTTATTTGCTTCCACCAGGCCATAAATGTGGGTCACATTCGCGACAGCGACAGTGCTGGTGTTTTGCACTTGGGTGCGGGTCAGTTGCTCTAATTCCTCACTAAGTAAACGCATTTCTTCAACCCGAGTTTCTACCTCTTTGGAGAGGTAGAGCTTCCTTTCAACCGATATCCCCAAATCACCCAGGTTATTAATAACCTGCTGAACATGGCTTTCTAACTTATCGAGTAACTGGGAATCAAATGCGTCTCTTCCAAGCTTTTTGATATGAGAAAGCAACACTTCTAGCTGGTCGAAGAGTGCTCGTCCAGCGGCTTGTCGCTCGAACTCATTTTTAGCGTTAGACAACATCTGAACAGAAGAAATAATACGAGAACTTAATTCAGAGACCTGTCGGGCTTCTATCATGGCAGGGATCGCAGAATCAACCACGTTCCTTTCCGTTTTCGACACCATCGAAAAGCCAGACATGCCGATCAATGCAGATAACATGACCAACATTGCCATCGCAATAAAAGAGAGCAAAAGCTTACGACCGATGCTTGCGGTTGCTAGCAGCATATTTTAATGACCTTACTATTCGTGTTTGGCGAAATATACTCAAATGAATTCAAGATGAAAGCTTCACAGTGATATCGCTAAAATAAATATCCTGAGGATATTTGGGTATAATACGTTATATTTTGAATTGTTCACTCAATCTAAGCCAACGAACTTCATCCATGGTTATCAATCAACGCTTGTTTCGCTCAATTATCAAACACTTCGTCCTAGCCGGCACTTTATTCGCATCCTTACCGTCGTTTGGTGAAGAAAAAATTTGTGCCATTTACCCACATTTAAAAGATTCGTATTGGTTATCTGTAAACTATGGAATGGTTTCCGAAGCAGAAAAACAAGGCGTTCACCTTCGTGTATTGGAAGCGGGTGGGTACCCAGTCAAAAATCGCCAAGAACAACAACTCAAGCTATGCCATCAATGGGGTGCAGACGCCATCATTTTGGGCACAGTAGACCCTCACGCATATGAACACAACTTGACCACACTTGTAGATGACATACCGGTATTTGCAACAGTCAACCAGCTGATTCTAGATAAAAAACAGAGTCCCCTGTTAAAAGGTGAAGTCGGAGTGGATTGGTATTGGATGGGTCATGAAGCAGGAAAGTATTTAGCTCAGCACCATCCCAAAGGTTCTGGCAATACCAATATCGCTTTGTTACTTGGTCCGCGTACACGTGGCGGAACAAAGCCGGTAGCGGCTGGCTTTTACGACGCAATAAAAGACAGCGACATCCACGTTGTCACTACTTTATGGGCGGACAACGACAAAGAGTTACAGCGTAACCTAGTGCAACGCGTGATTGACAAAGGCAATATTGACTACATCGTGGGAAGCGCAGTGGCAATAGAAGCAGCGATAAGTGAACTACGCAGCGCCAGTAAAGCAAGTGAGATTGGCTTAGTTTCCGTCTATTTAAGTCACGGTGTTTATCGTGGCTTACTGCGCAATAAGGTGCTCTTTGCCGCGACAGACAAAATGGTCGAGCAAGGTCGACTATCCGTTATACAGGCAACACGTTACTTGAGAGGTTTGCCGTATAAAAAGTATGCGTCACCGAACATCATACCACTGACACCTGCAACACTTGATCAAGATACAATTCAGGAATCGTTATCCCCGTCCGAATATAGGCCAACATTCAGCGTAAAGCCTATTGATTGATCGATTAAAAAAGTGTTCTATTAAAGGATATACCTCAAATAACTTTATAATCTTGAATCGGAAATAACTTGATGCAAAATACGACTCGTACCATGCCTGCACACAAGCACGTGGCTTTAGTAGCCCACGATAACTGCAAACCTGAACTGCTTCGCTGGGTACAAGAGAACAAAGAAAAACTCCAGCGCCATTTCCTGTATGCGACAGGTACAACTGGTCATATGCTAAGCAAAGAAACAGGCTTAGCGATTAAAAATATGATCAGCGGCCCTATGGGGGGTGACCAACAGATTGGCGCCTTGATTTCGGAAGGTAAAATCGACGTACTGGTATTTTTCTGGGATCCATTAAATGCCGTACCACATGATCCAGATGTAAAAGCGCTTCTGCGTATCGCCAGTGTCTGGAACATTCCTGTTGCAACCAACCGTGCAACGGCTAAATTTCTTTTTAACTCTCCTCTTATCGAACAAGAAGTCGATATCGAAGTGCCAGACTACGAAGCTTATATAAACGAACGCACATAACCTGAGCTGATCATTTTAGATAAAACAAAGGCGATACACAGTATCGCCTTTATTATTTCAAGCCATGTCTATTTTATCGAGACGTAATCACAGGATAATCCCCAGCAACCAGCTCCTGAATGAATGCCGACCCAGCACCTGTATGGGTAATCCAGACTTTCTCTTTCGCCCGGGTAATCGCGACATAGAATAATCGGCGCTCTTCGGCATGCGGAAACTTATCGTTAGATTCCGTCAGCGCACCATCAATATGCACTTGCTTTTTCTTCGCCGGGAACTGACCTTCATCTACAGAAAGGATAATCACGAAGTCCGCTTCACGCCCTTTACTCGCGTGACATGTCATAAAGCGAATATCAAGGTTTGGGAATCGTCGCAGCCAGTCATCATACAAATCAGGTTTATGATAATGGTTACGCCCAAGCAGCAGCACTGATTTGGTTTGCTTTGCCTGTTGGTTTAACTGATCGAGAATTTTCTCAACTTGGTTGCTTGGCGCTGTATGGACACTTTTCTGCTTACGTTGTTTATGGCTATTTAGGGTCTTAGGTAACTGCGCCGGATTTTGCTGCACAAACGCATTTGCCACATTACCAATCTGATTATTAAAACGATAAGTAGTATCAAGGTGATGAACGGTCGAGTAAGCAAATCTGTCTTTAAAGCCTGTAATCAGATCGACATCAGCCCCGGCAAACTGGTAAATAGATTGCCAATCATCCCCTACAGCAAACAATGTTGCACCCGCTTGTTTCTCACTTGAGCCACACAGTGCTTCTATTAACGCTAAACGATCTGGAGAGATATCTTGATACTCATCGACCATAACAAAGCGCCATGGAGAGACAAACTTGCCTTTTTTCACATAATCGGTCGCCCGACTTATCATGGTTGGGAAGTCAACCTGATTCGTCTCTTTGAGCATTTTTTGCCAGGCAGTAAAACACGGCCAACACAGTGCGAGTTCACTATTTAATCGAGTGTACTCTTGATGATCGACCAGTTTTTCTTGAACCTGCTTTTTGGTTAACCCAATCGCAGCCAGATGTGATAACTGCGAGTCTAACCACGCAATCAGTTTAGGGTTTTCAGAATGACTGCCAAGCTCGTCATCCCCTTTCAAATAAGCAATCGGCCACTTGTCCAAGTGCTTTTGCCAGCGCTTGAAGTTAGTTGGTGTCATCCAATGCTTTTTAAGCCAATCAATACACCACGCCGTACGCTGGTTGTCGTCCAATGCTAACGGGCTTATCTCCACGGGCTGTGGCTCGACCTGATTGAGTATGTATAACCCTAATTGATGGAAGGTGTTTACCCGAGTGCCCTCTGCCGCCATGCCTACTTTATCAACTAAGCGTTCTTTCATTTCTGTCGCAGCATCACGCCCAAAAGCAAGCATCAGCAGTTCTTCAGCTTGTGCCTGATGGCTTTGAAGTAAATAAGCGACACGTGCGGTAAGGACGCTAGTTTTACCAGAACCGGCACCAGCGAGCACTAGGTTGTGATCATCGTTGAGCAGTACGGCATATTGCTGCGATAAGTTCAGCGGCGAAGATTCAATACCACTGAACAGAACCTCCCAATTTGGACGCTCACTCTCCAACCATTCGCGGTTTCGCTCTTCTAACGTCTCAGAGGTATAGACAAGCCAAGGTTCAATTTCTGCCATACGGTTCGGCATTCGTAACTTTGCTTCTTCCAGACTCGTTTTAATTTCCACGAGTTCTTGGTTTAAACGCTCTACCCAAGACTGAACTTGCGAGTGAGACAGGTAAGCAGGGAGATGTTTTAACTTATAGAGTTCTTCTTCCCACACAGGAAGGTATTCGGCTAGCTTTTTACACTGATTGTTATGCCAATCCTGATACTGACGCACAGCATCAAACGCAAATTTTCTGCATTGTGGCCATGGTAAACCCTGAACCAACCAACTTCTCTGCTTGCCACCTTGCTCATGAGAAAAGAATTGTAGCGAGCTCCAAAGCAACCCGCGCTTGACACTGACTTTACCATTCCAAACCGTAAACGGAATATGCTCTTCACTGCCTATGGAACTTAATAAAACACTGTTTTCTTTTATTTCGACATGATAATACTCATTTTGAATAAAAAACTGTGCTTTGCTGGTGGCAGTAAGCTGCATGAAATGTGTGCCTTTTCAAGTGATAAGTTTTCGATTTATATCATTTTAGAACATTTAATTGTAGCAATGACACGCACTGAAATAAGCATCCAGTTTACATTCTTAAATAAATTTCACATTACTGCTGATTTTGTGAACACTACTAACACTAATCAGCCTAAAATCATCGTTCTTGCATGAAGAACTTACCAGCTCAGACAGTCAGTAAGATTGAGCTTTTATCTTGTCACGCCAATATCTAGACTCTTTCTGATTATTTCATAAGCAAGCTATCTTTTTTCTTAAATTAAATCATAAAAACGCTATAGTGGGGTTGGTATGATATCCAAACAACCTCGAGATATACGGGTATAACTGCCCGTTTTTTATCGGAAATCTAAGGCGCATCGTGCAAGCAACTTCTAAATTTCGCCTCTATTGGGCTAACAAAACCGTTAACTACAGTATTCTTATCCTGATAACCTTATTAGGTGTTGTCATACCTGCCTGGTATTTCGGTCAAAATACATTGATTACGCCACTAATATTGGGAATTATCGCCGCAGCTCTGGCGGAAAGTGATGACAGCTTTACCGGACGGATGAAAGCGCTAATCCTAACGTTTATCTGTTTTGCTGTTGCCGCATTTTCAATTGAAGTTCTGTTCAATACTCCATGGTTGTTTGCTATCGGGCTATTTATATCCACGTTCGGGTTCATCATGCTTGGTGCAATCGGCCCCAAATACGCCAGTATTGCGTTTGGGTCATTGCTTATCGCCATCTATACCATGCTTGGAGCCCATGAAAGCCCAAATCTATGGTTCCAGCCACTACTACTTTTAACCGGGGCGGCATGGTATTACTTCATGTCGATGAT
Source organism: Vibrio sp. J1-1 (assembly GCF_021728395.1). GTDB lineage: Bacteria > Pseudomonadota > Gammaproteobacteria > Enterobacterales > Vibrionaceae > Vibrio. The sequence continues at coordinate 33,462 of NZ_JAKKCM010000014.1, forward strand.
ATGGCAGATTTTTTGGCCGTTACAGCCCGTTCAACAAAACTTGGCGAACGTATTTTTCCAAATGGCAAACTACCTGGACGCTAAAGCAAAACTGTTCCATCCAGTGATTGACCTAGCACCGCAGCCTATGCGGATTGAAGCGGCACGCCTTAACGCAGCGACAGTTACGGCGTTAAACGCTTGTAAAGCGACGCTGCTTAACCGCTCGAAACGTGGCCATATCGATGGTCCAAGTGACCGATTTTTAAATATCTACTTTATCGCCCAAGACATTCACGAACGCGTAAGTTCTAGTCATTATCGTTATCAAGATCTGGCTACTGAGTTTGAACGCTCGGATGTTTTATTTCGTTTTAAGTATCTGCTGGAATCTCAAGCGCGAGCATGCCGAGATATTGCTCAGGCTATTCGACTTGGCAACGAGTACACTCACACCAATGAATCGATTCTCGCGTTAGCTGAAGTTCAAAACTCTCTCAACTATCTCGAAGAACAAAAGCAGAGTCACTGGAAGCGATTATTAGGTCAACTTACGTATCTATTCAATAATTTAGCTACCGTCGAAAAACAGCTGAGTAATATTAATAACCCCGATGCGGATAGGCTTGAAGAAGATATGCTGGATGACACCAATCCACATACTTTAAAAGCCATGTGGCAGCGAATTTCCGCAAACCTACACCAAGATTCGATGCTATTTCGCCATGCATTACGTATGTCGATTACATTAACGCTTGGTTATGGAATTATTCAGGCGTTTGATTTTGACCGTGGATATTGGATCCTTTTAACGACGCTGTTTGTGTGTCAGCCCAACTACAGTGCAACGCGACAGAAGCTTACTGCCCGAGTGATTGGGACGTTAGCTGGTCTATTAGTTGGCGTAATGCTGCTTACCGCTTTCCCTTCTCAAGAAAGCCAATTGGTGTTCGTTGTTGTCTCCGGAGTGATGTTTTTCGCCTTCAGAATGAACAATTATGGTTTTGCGACTGGCTTTATCACTCTGCTCGTATTGTTCCTTTTCAACCAGCTAGGAGAAGGCTACGCAGTTGTACTACCTCGATTGGCCGATACAATTATTGGTTGTATGCTGGCAGTAGGGGCGGTCATGTTTATTCTTCCTGACTGGCAATCTCGACGACTTCATAAAGTCATGTCAGATGCGATTGATGCAAACAAGCAGTATCTTGGACAAATCATTGGTCAATACCGAGTCGGTAAAAAAGACAGTTTAAGTTATCGTATCGCACGTCGTCAGGCACACAATAATGACGCCACGCTTACCTCAGCTATCAGTACCATGCTTGCAGAGCCAGGGAAATACAGAACAGCAGTTGATGAGAGTTTCCGTTTTCTCACTCTCAATCACGCTATGCTGAACTATATTTCTGCACTAGGTGCGCATCGTACACGTATCGACGATAACTCAATTCATAAATTAGTGTTAGACGCACACCGTTGTATTCATCAGCATTTGGATGTACTTCATCAGCAGCTTCACCAGCACTGTGAAACATGTGATCTTTCAGAAATTGAAGACGCAGGTCTGGAACAACGTTTAAATGAATGGCGGGACGAAGATGACAGTTCTGCTCGGATGGTATTGCAACAACTCCACCTTATTTACCGCATGTTGCCGGAGCTACATTCTCTGGCAAGTAAATTCGCTGTCCGCGTGAACTGATCGTATTCGCGACTCACTGATCCGCTCATTAACTCGGGAAGCTTGTTAGCTTCCCTTTTCTCGCCTAGATACATCAATCAAAGCGAGCGTTCTTGAATTCAACATGCGCTCAATTCATGTCGGTGTACATTCCTACATATTTACGCACCTTCCTACAAGATAAGTTTTTTCATCTTACAATTTCGTCACATTTTGACTCTTCACTTGACACACCTTGACAATATTCGGACAAAAATAATGCGATTGAGTTCTAATCTAGCCTTGTGTGAATAAGTTTGTTGTATGGCCATGGCGGCCCTAAAAATAGGTATTGAAGGATAAACCTGTGTACAACGAGGAATGTGATATGAACAAACAGCAATTTAACGAGCTAAAACAAAAATTGAGTGATTTAACTGATAGCCAGCTTAAATCTCTTCAGGGTGAAATCAGCAAGACCCTGGACAAAAAACGTTCGCCACTGCTTTCTTCGGAAGAGCGTGAGATGATTTCACAACTGTTTTCTTAAACTCACCGATCACGAAGTCAATTCGCGTATTATTCTGCCGCGCTCTCCCCTCTCTGTAGCACGTACAAAGTAACGTCTTTTAATACTCAGATCAGAGTGCGAGCCTGACCCTCCGTTAACTCCCCCCTCTTCAAATAAATACTCGTTAAGCCTTACTAGTTTATTAAACTAACGAACTCAATCAGTCACCAAAAACTGTGTTGAAACTTTGTGTATTTTTTGAGGCAACCTTATAGACACGCTTACTTCAGGTGAAAACAAAACTTCCCGATGCGACCAATAGTGGCAAAAGCCCAAATATAACGCTGTAGAAACTCGTGCGCTTAGACAGTTTAATCAGCAAAGGGGATGAGTAAAACGTAACCATAAGATAAGGAATAATGTAGATCGGTTGCAGAAACAACGCGCAAAGCAGATGCGAAAAAATATGCAACTCCGCACTCCAAGAGCTTGGGTTCGTTCTACGGATCAATGCAAAAGAAAGTATAAGGCTAACAATAAGGTTTAACATAACAGTAAGAATGAAAATGATTATCATTTTCTATTTTAGTAAACCATTCAAACATCTTCAAATACGTTTTAGCTATTAATTCTATCACCATAATCAATCTAACAAATGGATGACGCTACCAATAATTTTCTTATTAAACGTTTGCGTAATCGCTAACCTTCACTTTCCCTAATTTTGAGGCTTTTATCACGTTATGTACGTTGTTATAGTACGCCCATCATAAAGACCATTCGAGGCACGGAGCTTCCTCAATAATCTCAAGAAGAGAAGAATTGGTACCGACATATTCGGCAGATTTAAAGAGGGTCAAAAAATGGAAATGAATATGGTTGAAATTCTAGGTTATGCGGCTTCTATCATGGTTGCTATCTCGCTTACTATGAAAGACATCGTTAAACTTCGTGTTCTTAACTTTATCGGTTGTGGTCTATTCACCGCTTACGGCCTTATGATTGATTCATGGCCAGTTGTGCTAACCAACGGCTTTATTGCATGTGTTAACGTGTACTTCCTCGCTAAAATGCATCAGGAAAAGAACAACTTAGAACCTGAAAAAGCACAATAGACACCAATGTCTTAAAAATACGGTATTTAAAAAGCCCGCTAACTTCGGTTAGCGGGCTTTTTTGCCTCTATCACTTCATCCATCGTCTTCTTCAAGTACAAACATTGATCTCCAGACAAAGATGGTTTCTAACATCTTTCAGCAGATACATAACCTCCATCATGTCGAACGTCAATTAATCACGAGAAATAATGAGCACAAACCGAGGCAGCGTATGAAGCTGGTTATCACCATCCGTCCAATCGAACGAACGTGTTTAAAAAGGCGTTTGGTGTGCCACTTCATGAAGTCGCGAAAGGATAAACTGCTTATCAAGCATGGGGCTCTTTCGAAAAGCTTGAGATAACTAATTATTTTACCGGAACTTTCCCAAAAAACCTCACTCTAACTCCTGGTGCATATTGAAGCTATTTGGGTATATAATCGCGTTAAGCGCTGTCTTGAATGAAGAGGTAAAATATGAATATTGGTGCTGTAGCCAAACTGACTGGTCTTTCCTCTAAGTCTATCCGTCTGTATGAAGATAAAGGAATCATTACACCACCAGCTCGCACTGACTCTGGATATAGAGAATATTCTGACAACCATGTCCAAGAGCTTAACCTAGTTTCACGCGCGAAAAATGCAGGATTCTCGCTGCAAGAGTGTAAAGAATTTGTCCAACTCGCGCACAACCCTAATCGAAAAAGCAGTGAAGTTAAAGCTCGCACCATGGATAAATTAAAAGAAGTGGAAGAGAAAATAGCGCACCTGCTAGAGATGAAGCAACAGCTAGAAAGTTGGGTATCTTCCTGCCCTGGTGATGCTAAAAGTCGTTGTCCTATCATTGACGAACTAACCAAGTAAGTTCATTTGCCCATATAAATTGAAAGGAGGACACAAGCCCTCCTTTAACAATTCAAACTAGTAGTGCACTTACGCTACGATTTTGAAATTGGGTATCTTTTCTTAAATGCCGATGCGGATGCAAACAGCCCAGTCGCGGCAAAAGTGACAAAAATCCCTAGCATGTATGATAATTCCTCATGAGCTAGAAGACCGTAACTACTAAACAAAAAGACAAAAAAGACGAGTGCTACACTAACACGATGACACCATGGCCGTTTTACAGAATACTGAGCGTATTTTTGAACTAGAGCAAACCCCATCCAACTACCTCATTAATTACAATTTTATTATTTATTGGCGGTAATCATAGATATTTTATTAACTTATGAAAATGTGTGTATTCATTTCCTGGTAAAAAGTCACATTTATTATAAAAATAGTCACTTAGCGTACAAAATTAACCCACGCAACTTAAAAATTGATATATATCAAAGATATAAAAAACCAACATAAACAGTTAGTAAAAATGGCGCTAAAAGAGCATTTTTACGCTATTGCGCTCAACTAACGCAGGCTCTAATTGGACAACTTCTGCTTCCGCTGCTTTGTCGTTTAGCCGTCTTAGCAAGGTTTCAACTGCAGCCTGCCCCAATCGATACTTAGGCTGGTGAATGGTTGTCAGTGATGGCGACATAAATTTAGCGATATGTATGTCATCGTAACCAATGAGAGAAAGATCCTCTGGCACGTTGATGCCAAGCTCGTTAGCCGCATTGATCACCCCCATCGCCATCATGTCGTTGGAGACGAAGATAGCAGTCGGTAGCTCTCCCCTTTCAGATATCTTTTTCAGTGCCTGATAGCCACCTTCACATTCAAAATCCGATTCGATGATCCAGTTTGGATTAAACGTCAAGCCGGCTTCAAGCATCGCACGTTTGTAACCTTCATATCGCATCTGAGCTTGATGCTTGATCAGAGGGCCGGTGATGCAGCCAACCTGCTTATGCCCACAATCTATCAGGTGCTTCACTGCAAGGTATCCGCCACGTAGCGAGTTATCTTGAATCTTATCGCTGGTAAAAAGCATTGGTCCCCAGTCCATCACCACGACCGGGATATCAGGGTATCGCTCGAACACATCAATACGCTCTCCTTCCAATGAATCACACATCAGAATTAAACCATCAACACGCTTTTGAAGCAGCGTACTAATAGATTGACGCATACGTTCGTTGTCTCCTTCCGTGTTACACAGAATAAGGCTATAACCTTTTTGGTAACAACTGCGCTCAACCCCCTTTACGACTTCACCGAAGAACGGGTTGGTAGAGGTTGTTACCAACATACCAATAGTTTGAGTTCGATTGACCTTGAGGCTGCGCGCTAACGCTGATGGAGCATAATAATTGAGCTCTTTTGCTGCGTTATTAACTCGCTCTGAAATCTCTTCACTAACAAAGCGAGTTTTGTTAATAACATGGCTCACCGTAGAAGTGGAAACCCCTGCCAGTTTTGCGATGTCTTTCATCGTTGCCATGTTATTAATTCCTTACTTATTGGTTTTCAGCTAAGAATGCGTCCACCTCTTCACGAGTTGGGATAGACGTCTGTGCACCAAAGCGCGTAACTGAAATTGCTGCCGCTGCGTGTGCAAACTTAATTGCTGATTCTAAAGACAAACCTTCCAATAAACCAGTGACGAATGCCCCATTAAAGGTGTCACCCGCTGCTGTGGTATCGGTGGCGTCGACACGGAAACCAGGAATAATCTCGCCACGACCATTCTGACTTAACCAAACGCCTTTCGCACCGAGGGTAATCATCACGATTTCAATGCCTTTGCTATGCAGGATGTTGGCCGCTTCCTGAGCACTATCGTTATCCGTCACTGTCACGCCTGTCAGCACTTCTGCTTCGGTTTCGTTCGGAGTGATGACATCAATGCACGCTAATAACTCGTCAGACAATTCACGCGCAGGAGCGGGGTTAAGAATTACGTTCGTTTTTGCATCTTTTGCTACACGTGCCGCTTTCTCGATCGCACATATCGGAGTCTCAAGTTGCATTAGCAAGTATTCAGCGCAGCGTATGCGCTCCAAATCAGGCTCAATAGCATCAGCAGTGAGCTTAGCGTTCGCTTCTGCCGAAATACAAATACTGTTCTCGCCACTATCTGCTACCTGAATCATCGCGATGCCTGTTGGACAGTTTGGCTGCATCTTCACCGCGGTAATGTCGATGCCATCCATCTTAAAATTCTCACGAATATTGATCCCGAATGAATCATCACCAACACAAGCAATAAAACCAATATCAGAATTCAGGCGTGCTGCGGCAACGGCTTGGTTCGCCCCTTTACCGCCAGGGATAACTTGGTAGTTGCGACCATGAAGCGTCTCGCCTGGGCGAGGAAAAGAAGGCACTTGAAGAACATGGTCAGCGTTTACACTACCTAACACTACTAACTTATTCATACGGTTATCCTCGGTTCTGAATGAACCCTTTTTGAAAAACTGTTTTCTGGAAAATACATTAGATGACTTTAACTTCTCATTTGAGTCGCCTTAAAAAGTCAAAGGCATCTATTCTTGCCCTCTCCCCCTAACGACAGATAAAAACGGAGGAGAGAGCTAAGAAACTAGGATACTTTATCCCAAGTCGTAATTACTTAGTGACTACTTTTAGAGGAACAGGGATGTAAGCTTCTACTTTGTCGCCTTTCAGTACTTTGTCCGCTGTTTCGACACCAAGTGCGCCAATAAGGTCTGGTTGCTGTGCGATGGTTGCTGCAAGCTTGCCACGATTTACCGCTGCGATACCGTCTTCTGTGCCATCAAAGCCGACGATAACTACATCTTTTCCTGATGCCTGTACCGCACGTAGCGCACCAAGTGCCATTTCATCGTTTTGTGCAAATACCGCTTGTACATCAGGGTTTGCTGCCAGTAAGTTTTCCATAACGTTCAGACCTTTAGTACGGTCAAAGTCTGCTGGTTGGCTGGCAAGAAGTTCCATGCTGCTGCTCTTAACAGAAGTCATGAAGCCTTCACCACGCTCACGCGCTGCGGATGTACCCGCAATACCTTCGAGTTGGATGACTTTCGCTTTCTCACCCACTTTCTCCATGATGTATTTACCAGCCATTTCACCGCCGATCACGTTATCTGAAGCAATGTGGCTAACAACATCACCACGGCTTGCACCACGGTCTAGCGTCAGTACAGGGATATTAGAACGGTTCGCCATACGAATCGCATTGGACACTGCATCGGAGTCTGTTGGGTTGATCAGAATCGCTTTAACACCGCGTACAGTCAGATCTTCGATGTTTGATAGTTCTTTACTCGGATCGTTTTGCGAATCGAGGACAATCAAGTCGTATCCCAGTTCTTTCGCTTTCGCTTCAGCGCCGTCTTTCATCGTTACGAAGAAAGGGTTATTCAGCGTTGAAACCACAATCGCCATTGTATCTTGAGCTTGTGCAGCTACCGATACTGTAGAAGAAAGAAGTGCAGCAGAAATAAGAGTTGCGAGTTTTTTCATCGTTCTAGTCCTTTGTGTAGGGGGAGCCAGCACACGTATACCAGCTCGGTTTTATTCACATATTTTTGGATTGTTATGAATTACTTGTTTTTGTTATCTACCAGTACTGCGGCCAAAATAACCACTGCTTTTGCAATCATTTGGTAGTAAGAGGAAACATCGAGTAGGTTCAGTGCGTTATTCAAGAAACCGATGATAAGCGCACCAATGAGTGTCCCCATAATGCGGCCTTTACCACCCATCAAACTGGTACCGCCCAACACTACCGCTGCGATGGCATCTAGCTCGTAGCCCATACCTGCTGTAGGTTGCGCGGAAGACAGCCGAGACGTCACGATGATGCCAGCAAGTGCCGCTAACATACCGCAGATTGCATAAACACCCATCTTGACACGATCAACATTGATGCCTGATAGGCGAGTAGCAGATTCGTTACCACCAAGCGCGTAAACATAGCGACCAAAGCGAGTGTGGTTTAGTAAGTACCACGCGGCAGCAAACACAATTACCATTATCCATACAGGAACGGGAATACCCATAGCATAACCTGTACCAAACCATGCAAAGGCATCAGCTGTATCCGTAAAGCCAGTCGAAATTGGTCGACCATCGGTATAAACCATGGTTACACCACGCAATAACGTCATGGTAACCAGTGTGGCAATAAAGGCTTGAACCTTACCCTTCGCGATAATAATGCCGCTGATCGCGCCCAGTGCAGCACCTGCAAGAAGAGCAGTGGGCACTGCAACCAGTACAGGTACTTCCATCGCAATCAGGCTTGCAGCGAATGCACCACATAAAGCCAGTACAGAGCCCACACTCAGATCGATACCTGCGGTCAAGATAACAAGTGTCATACCTACAGCGATGATCGCATTAACCGAGGTTTGACGTAGGATGTTCAGAATGTTGTCTACCGTAAAGAAGTTCGGGTTCAAGAATGAAACGACAACAATCAAAAATATCAGTGCAATCAGTGATTTTTGTTCAATCAGCCATTCTTTAGTGAACAATTTTTTGCTGCTAGTTGCATTCGGTTTGCTCATGGTATTGGTACTCATGCTGCTTCCTCATTGATCTTTTTGCCCACGGCACAGGCGAGTAATGTTTCTTGATCGGCGTCTTTCGCATCGAATTCGCCAGTAATACGACCTTCATGCATAACAAGAATGCGGTCACTCATGCCCAGCACTTCTGGCATCTCAGAAGAGACTAAGATGATGCTCATGCCTTCGGCTTTGAATTTATTGATTAGCTGATAAATCTCTTTCTTGGCGCCAACATCAACGCCGCGTGTTGGTTCGTCCAGAATCAGAACTTTAGGTTTGGTCATCAATCCTTTCGCGATAGCCACCTTCTGTTGGTTACCACCAGAAAGGTTGCCAATAATTTGATCTCGCGTAGGCGTTTTGATATTGAACAGTTTGATGAAGTCTTCCACCGCGATCACTTCGTCGCCGTGCTGGATTTGGACACCTTTTGTCAATTTATCCAAAGAACACAAAGACATGTTCTCTTTAACGGATAAGCCGAGAACTAAACCGTCGCCTTTTCGGTCTTCAGAAATATAAGCGATACCGTTGGCTAAACCATCTTGTGGGCTGACCGGGTTAATGGTCTTGTTGTCCAGGTTGATGACTCCATGCTCACTCGGAAGCGCTCCATAAATCACCTTCATCAATTCAGTACGACCAGCCCCCATCAACCCTGAAATACCAAGAATTTCACCACGCAGAAGCGTGAAGCTAACGTCGTGAACACCTGAGCCCGTTAAGCCGATCACTTCAAGACAGGTCTCACCGTGTTTCACATCAATCCGTGGATATTGTTCTTCAAGCTTGCGACCTACCATCATTTCGATAAGGCCATCTTCGTCGGTATCAGAAACCTGACATTCGCCAATGAACTTACCGTCACGAAGAACCGTAATATCATCACAAATTTCGAAGATCTCTTTCAAACGATGAGAGATGTAAACAATGCCGCACCCTTGAGCACGAAGCTCATTGATCACTTTAAATAGCGATTCGGTTTCGGTATCCGTTAGCGCATCAGTTGGCTCATCCATGATGATGACTTTGGATTCAAAAGAGAGCGCTTTGGCAATCTCTACCATCTGTTGCTCACCAAGACTTAAGTCACCAAGCAAGGTATTTGAGCTGTGTTTTACATTCAGTCGCTGTAAAAGCTTGTCCGCTTCATCATACATTTTGCTCCACTGAATACGTCCCATCGCACCAGTAAACTCACGCCCTAGATAGATGTTCTCCGCAATGGTCAACTCAGGGATCAAATTCAGCTCTTGGTGAATAATGCTAATACCAGCTTCTTGAGAATCTCTTGGGCCTTTAAATGCAGCAGGTTGACCTTGGTACTGAATGGTACCTGAATCCATGTGATAAATGCCGGTTAGCACTTTCATCAAGGTTGACTTACCTGCTCCATTTTCACCCATAAGCGCCATTACTCGCCCTGGATAAACGTGTAGGCTCGCTTTATCTAGTGCCTTAACGCCCGGAAACGCTTTTTCAATTTCACTCAGTTGTAGAATGGCTTGAGTCATATTCTGTCCTCACATTCCCTGGCTTAAAAAACCACGCCAGCTTGGAAGATAACGTTCGCATACGGTGTACATTCACCCGTGCGAATCACTGCTCGGCTTTGTTCCGTGCGAGCTTTAAACGCTTCATGCGATACATAACTAATTTCAACAGGCTTGCCTGTTCGCTTGCTTTCTTGGTTTAACTCTTCGATTAATGCTTTATGCAGCTCTGGGTTAACGTCGCAAAACTCTTCTGCAAGGATGGCCCCTTCAATCTGTGATTCAGACAACATCACTCGAACAGTATCAATAAAGCTTGGTACCCCATGAGTGAGCGCTAAGTCGATTCGTTGCACATGATCAGGAATTGGCAAGCCAGCATCACAAATGGTGATTTCATCGGTATGACCCAACGTCGCCACCAAGTAAGAAATATCTGAGTTTATAAGGGTACTTTTTTTCATCTCATAGACCTTTCGGTTACACGTTCATAAAACAATAAGTGTCTGCATTAGGATGTTTTGGTTATTTACAGAAAGCTCATCGAAACGTTTCGATTGAATAATAGTTCGAAGGAAAAATTTGAAAAGAGAGCGATTTATAAGGTGTGAGAATGATCTGCAATTGAAGCTTCAACATACATAAAAATACAACTTACATCACAACCTACCCATCGAAACGTTTCGATAGATAAGACTTTTACTCATTACCTATCGGCATATAGAGTCAGACACTAATAACAAACACGTCTAATTATTGAGAATCAACCCAATTAGGCCAGTTAAAAACCATATGCAACTTCACAGTTCTCAGAGAGCCAACTGATTTTCAACATCGGTAAACTCAAAATCTAGTTACACTTTGACAACATACGTCATCCGTTAACTACCGAGTAGGTATATAACGTTTGTAAGGACACAAACGGAACTGAAGAAACAGAATGAAATTAAGCAGCAGAGTAATTTTGCTTGTAACACCTGTGATCTTATTAGGTGCGGTGGTATCGAGTTACATTATCTACAGCATCCAAAAAGTCACCCTCATCAAGCGGGAAGATAGCTATATTCAATTGCAAATGGAGAAACTTGCGGGACAATTCCGACAAGCTAATATTTTCCTTCATAGCTACGCTTATACGTTGGGTAAAAGTAACGTTCTAAACGATTATTTAATTAATCACAATAACCCCTACCATGCGCGAGTGTTGTTTAACCGCTTAGAAGAAACAGCTAATGTATTAAGCCACGGTTATCATGGCGATACCAACATGGCTATCCTCAATGGCAATAAAAAACTACTCTATTACACAGAAAATAATTTTTTTGAATCTTCAGGGTCTATTGATCCCAAAGTAAGGGAGTACATTTCAGACAGCTTTTCAAAACACGGCGATTATAGCCGTACGGGTTTTATTTATAACTCCAGTGGTCAAAGCATTCTTCTTCAATACGATTTGATCGATAAACGCACGGGAGAACACCCGTTAAGCTTTGATCCTAGCAATGTGTTTTTTGTTATTGTGACCGTCTCTCTGGAAGCATTTAGTGATATTAAACACGAGATCGAATTTGACACCCATAGCGTCATTACTTTCTCTGATAAGCCGATATATCTCGACGTTCCTCTTGCTCAAACGATAGAGCTGCTGCCAAACTTTTTTGCCATACTCTCTCCAGCAGAATATTTGATGTGGAATAAAGTCGACAAAGTGTGGCTGGAGTTGGCACTTTCATTTGGGATTGCTGCGTTTTGTACAATTACACTGATCGTACTGGTTCTATATCAAAATGTATTACGCCCTGTAGCTCGACTCGACAGACAACTCAAAGAACTCGAAGCAAATAAGAGAGAGAATATTGAAAAGTTGGATACTAATGACGAGATAGGAAGGCTTTCTTCACGCTTCTTCGATATGTATGAAGAGCTAAGTACCATCTACAAAAAAACAAAACGTCTAGCAGAGACAGACCAGTTAACGCAACTCGCAAACCGTCGCCGATTCAATCAACTGGTTACTCAAGAACTCGCCTCAGCTTCTGAGTATTTATGGGTCATTTATGTTGACTTAGATAACTTTAAATATGTAAATGACAAGTATGGGCATGATTTGGGGGATTCGTTATTAAAAGTGTTTTCAACCCACATCAAGAACGTGTGTCAAAAGTTCTCTAATCAATATAACAGCCCTTGTTTTGGTGCGCGTCTTTCCGGAGATGAATTCGCCATTCTGCTTAGCTCCAACGAATACGTGGAAAATCTTCCTGACTTACTCGCAACAGAATTGCTAAAACCTATCAATACTCTAAGCCATTCGTGGCCAAATACCTTCCCTGTCACTGCCAGTGTAGGCATTGCACGTTACCCAGAAGACGGTGCAGACATTACAAAACTTCTGTCCAATGCAGATGCCGCAATGTACCAAGCTAAACGCGCTGGTAAAAACCAATACACCTATTACTCTGCCGAGTTGAATATAGAGTCACAAAGACGGTGCCAAATTGAACGAGCGTTAAGAAAGGCCGATGTAGAACAAGAGTTCCGATTAGTCTTTCAACCCTACTTGAGCCGTTACGACAATGAAATTGAAGGCTTAGAAGTATTACTACGTTGGGATGCGGAAGGTATAGGGCCAATACCTCCCACTGAGTTTATCCCTATCGCTGAGCAAACAGGTCTGTTTGATAAGGTTGACCGTTGGGTGTTCTCCACTGCCGCAGCGCAATATCACCAATTGAGAGAAATTTTTGATAAAGACATTATTTTATCGATCAACCTATCCTCCGCAGAACTCAATTCTCTGGAAATGGCGGAGTATATCCATGCATATACAACGAAGTACGACGTTGAACCCAAATTTATTGAACTTGAAATCACAGAGACTTTTGCCTCTGACCAACGCGGAACAGCGCTGCTAGACGAACTTTCTAAACTTGGTTATCGATTGGCAATAGACGACTTTGGTTCAGGTTATACGTCCCTTACCCAGCTTGTTCAATTCCCTGTGCAAAAAATTAAATTTGACCGCGAGTTTCTGCTCACACTGATGAGAACCAATAATGGGCATGTAATCAAGCCCATTATTGACCTGTGCCACGCCCAGAATAAAACCGTCACCGCAGAAGGTATTGAGCACGAAGTGATGCGCCAATGGCTATCAGAATATCAATGCGATTTTATGCAAGGCTATCTTTTTGGTAAGCCAATGAGTATCGAGGAATTGGAAACATGGTGGGAATCATCCAATCACATGATCTTCAATCGACAGAAGCATACTCAGAATTTTGCAGGAGGGCTTTCCAAAATAGCCAAGTAAAGCGGTATTGAATTAACTTTGTTTTGTATTTAGCGCCTTACCAACGCGGCTTTTTGACGAAACAGCAGGCATAAAAAATTCACAGGCATACCTCGTCGCTATGGTTGGCTGCCCCCAAGCGCCACATATATCTTTATTGTTTGCCTTCTCTCGAGTAAATTGCCGACATTGACCACATTTATTCATCATTTCATTCGCCATCTAGCAAACCCTAATGTATTGACGATCGTGACTAAACATTTCTCTATGCTCTCCATTTGCTAGGAAAATTGGATAGGATAATCAGTTCATAAAAAATATAGCTGGAAAACTTGATATTTCACAACGTTTATATTCATCGCTTAATTTTTAAAATACACGCTTTAGTATGAGTCAGCTTTCGTTGATTAATTAATAGTAAATTTTTAATTAAATCTAATTTACTCAGATTTAAAATGAACTAAATGTATCTTTCATTCGTCTAAACTCTTTCAACGCGATTCTATCAACCTCTGTTGCTACCGGAGAGTTATTAGCCGTATACCAATCAATAGATTCCGCTTCATAACACTCTAAATCCCCTTCCCACTCAGTAACGATATAATAATGTATTAGCTGTAATTCGATCGTGGGATGGTAAAGAGAACATAGATATACAAATGATCTTGGAGTGACATTCAACTCTTCTTTAAGTTCTCTGAATAATGTTTGCTTCTGGCTCTCAGTTGAATCCATATGCCCTCCTGGAATAGCAATAACTCCAGGATCTGTTTCTTTATCTTTTGCTCTTGTTTCCAACAGTATTTGTGAGTCTTTTACTAATATAAAGGAAACGCATTCGTGTACTATCATCCTAACCTCATGCTCATCGACACTCTATTCCAATCTATACTGTGCAAGTGTTTTCATTCAAGATTAAACCCAATGTTTTGTTACGACTCGGATCACAGAGTTAGATTTTTATTAGCAGTCGATAACTAGAAATAAACACATTGAAATTTCAAGAAATTTTTTAAAAACATTAATAATTATACATTGTTTTAAATCAGAAGAATTTGATAAACGTTGCTACTCACCATTTTATTAATTATCAATTTAAGTTATTATTAAATCTAGAGTTTCTCTTAGTTTAAGGAAAAGCTCTAAATATCAAAAAGTTAGCATTTAAAGCTAGATATTAATAACACCCCAAAACGTAAGTGCTTAATGCATAAAGGTTAATATTGGGGAAATATAATTGATGTGCATGTAGTATTACTGAACGCATGAAGCATTCGGCAAATTTGTAACACCTAGAGTTTTATTTGATCAAAATGAAAAAATCATTTTTATTGTTTATATGGACATTTTTCTCTGTTTCTCCTTTTGCTTTCGCCAAAGATTCGGACGGTAAAGCTCAATTAGAGAATCAGATTTCTCAACAACAAGTTAGAAAAGCATATAAAGACGCCAAACTAGAAGGCATTATCGACTTTAAGCTATTTAACGACGCCTATTTAGCTTACAAGAAGACCAAGAAGAGAAAGAAGCCAGTACTTACAATCATCGACTACAGCAAACCTTCAACGGATAAGCGATTTTATGTTGTTGATTTAAACAAGAAGAAGCTGATCTACAATACCTATGTTTCACACGGTGTAAATAGTGGAAAGAAAACCGCAACGAAGTTTTCAAATATTGTGGATTCTAGGAAAACTTCTTTGGGTACTTTTTTAACCGATACCACCTATTACGGGTCTAATGGTTATTCTCTTCGCTTAGATGGCCTGACTTCTGGACTGAACGACAAAGCACGTGAACGCTACATCGTCGTGCACGGTGCCAAATATGCGAATCCTTCTTTTATTAAAAAGAACGGGTATTTAGGACGCAGTTGGGGTTGTCCGGCACTACCAGACGACCTGTCTCGAGAAATCATCGACACGATTAAAGGCGGCAGTGTTATCTACGCAAGCGCATAATAAACGAAAGGGAGCTGTGGCTCCCTTTTATCTTTCTAGTTAGCACTATCAACCCTATTTCTTTACTGTCGTCATTCCTTCTATTTCTTCACCTTGGGTTGTATTTTGAAACAATTCAAGCTTGAAATTCCAGTTACTCCGTGAGAAAAGCCTGTTCATCCATCTTTCCTCTCGTTACTATACGAAGTCTTTCAGATACTAAGGTTGAAAGCCGCGAGGTAAGGAACTCACCGGTGATGAATTGGTGTGTAGAATCGACAACAAATCATTGATGTATTAGGGTTAATTTTTGCGTTATCTACTTTGTACGTTTTGGCTAATTGCTTTGTCTCTGATCCCAGATTGCATGCTATCTGCCTACGCGCATGAATATGACAATAACCAAAAAAGCAGTACGTCAGATCATTTAGCGAAATGGACTCAACAGTCACTTTTAACACCAGATTTTGCTTTACCCCAACTCTCTTTAGAAGATGATACATCTTCGGTTTCCCATGATTACTCTCAGCACCACAAAAGAGACTTATTGGCACTCGTCTCATGCCGTCGCACTTCTCTGCATGATGATCTACAAAGTTTACGCTTCGAACCCGACTATCAATTACTCATCGCTTTTTTATCGCCGCCTTTGATTTCTCTCGCTCAGTTGACAACCCCATTACCTCGAGATACTTACGGTAAACTTAGAAACCAACGCTTGCTTTATCATCTTCTTGGAAGAAAGGAAGCGAACTTACTCTATGTATTTAAACATGGCCGTGAATACTTGACGAAAGAAAAACAAAGAAATCAAGAAAGCGTGTCAACAAGTGACATGGATACTCTTATATTTACCTGAATCCATTCGAGGCCCAGATTATGACCAGATTCGTAATTCCAACTAGCTTAACTTTATTACTTACTGCATTCTCTAATGTCGTTTACGCCGACGTAAATATTGAACAAATGAGCAACGAAGCCCTTTTGGAATGCGCCAATGTTTCGAACGTTCAGAGTGCCGTGCCAGAACATCGAGCCTCTTTTAGAAACTATTTAATGTCCGTGCGAAATTATAGTTTTAGCAAGCTTTCTTCCGCAGAACTGGAGTTTAAAGCAAAGAACAAAAACACGACAGATGTGTTGGTAGTGTATCAGAGCCAGTGCCGGGAGCTTGGTGAACATCTCTACAGCATTGGGTACTGATTCGAGTTAACGTCCTACGACAAATGAAAAAGGCGCACACATTGCGCCTTTTTCAGTATCAACCATAAATCTCACTACTTAGCGCCATAAGGGAAGTTTTCAAACATCTTCGCGATCTCTTCTGCAATTAACTGCTCTCTTTTCTCACTATCCATTGACGCCGTTAATTTACGGCTGGATACCCCTTTCCAAATGACTTGGTTTGCTTTGATGTCCACTAATTCGATAACTAAATTACCATATTTACGCTCTCTGTATCGCTCCGGGCTGGAAGTAACAACACCAAATCGATTCCATCCGTAACCGAAGCTCACATTCGATCCAGAAGAGACAAATTCCGTGTTCTCGACAATATCATGATGGGCATAAATATCACCACCACTCGAGACTTGTGTAAGACCATTTGCTAGTAATTGAGAGGCAATACTCTGCTCAATACGCCTCGCATCGATGCTTGCTGGCGCACCATTCAGCTCTCCGAAGTCGAATGTTTTATACGATGAAAAGTCTGCCTGCTTGTCGACATCCGTTGTTACTGTAGTGCATGCGACCATAAACAGCCCCATGACTCCTAACATAAACCCTTTCCACATAGATATTCTCCTCTGATTTATCGACAGTATCAGCGTCGTCCTCTTTATTTCATTTATACGGCTATAAACAAAAATGAATCATTGTGCTACTACAAGATGACTGATTCAGAGCATTTTCTAACTCGTAAGCCACCTCACTTTCGTTGAAGCACGCATCTAAAAATTAACTAGGTAGACATTATTGAGTCTTACCTAAGAATGCCAAGTGTTCAATATCTGGGGCTTGTTTAGCAAAGCCTTAGCCAATTTAGTGCTGATCTTATTGATAGAATTGCCCACCAGCACCCGAATTGAGTGTCCTTGCATCATATTGAGTGATATTTACGCAATCGACAAACAATTGAAGAGAAAAGACTTTTCTTTTCGAATTAATGTGGCATATTAGATGAGTCCTTTCGATGCGCGGGCATCGTATAATGGCTATTACCTCAGCCTTCCAAGCTGATGATGCGGGTTCGATTCCCGCTGCCCGCTCCAAGCTTCCTTGCTTAAATTTCACACTCTTTCGTACACATTCCCGATAAAGCCTTTGATTTGTTATTCGAATGACATCATCTCAACCATGTCAAGATTTTTACTAATTTAGTATTTCTCGGATTAAAATTGGTAAGGAAAACTCCTCTTTCCAGCGACCAGTTTTTGGAAAGTGATACACTAAACAATTATTTTAAGCCGAGACGTTTCATTAGCCGGTGTAGATTACTCGGATTAACTTTCAACTGCTTAGCGGTAACACTCAGGTTCTTATCATTTTCCAGATAGGCACTCTGTACAAACTGAGCCTGAAATAGATCAATAGCCTCTTTTAAACCCTGATGTTTATATTCAGCCACAACATTTTCTGACATAGCGCCATCTTCTGGCTTGTATTCAGCAGCCTGTATGCCAGCCACCTCTGAGGAAAAGTTAAAATGTTGAGGAAGCAGCGTTATCTGCTCAGACGAAGTATCCGACTTTGCTATCACTGACGCCCTATTTATTGCATGCTCAAGTTCACGGACATTACCGGGCCAAGAATAGCTTTGGATAACGCTAAGGGTTGCAGCATCCAAGCTGATATTCGCCACACCCAACTTATGAGCACATCGCTCAGCAAAAAAGCCAGCAAGCAATACAATATCTTTATCACGCTCACGCAAGGGAGGAACAAATACCGGGAAAACACTCAGTCGATGATATAGATCTGCCCTAAAATTACCTTGCTTAACCTCGTCATGCATTACTCGGTTCGTGGCAGCAATAATACGTACATTAACCTTAATGTTTCTATCATCACCTACCCGCTGTATATCCCCATACTGAAGTGCACGCAGCAGTTTTGCCTGAAGAGGAAGGGACAGCTCACCGATTTCATCCAAAAACAAGGTACCATTATCCGCTAACTCAAACTTACCTTTTCGATTGCTAATTGCACCAGTAAAAGCCCCTTTTACATGCCCAAACAACTCACTCTCAGCGACAGACTCTGGAAGCGCGGCACAGTTCAAGTAAACCAGAGCGTTTTCAGAGCGACTAGACTGGCTATGAAGCGCATTTGCTACCAACTCTTTACCTACCCCTGTTTCACCCATAACAAGCACGGAAAGATCGGTATTTGCCACAGCATCAATCTGTGATTTTAGCTCTAACATTGGCGGCGACTGCCCAATTATTTCTCCCTGTTGACTCAATTTACGAGAACGTCGTGGGGAGTGAGCTTCAACCCCCGCCGTTCTTTCTAATTGCTCCATTAGCAAGGCCGTGTTCAGACTGCTGGCAGCCAACGCACTGACAACCCGCAAGTCATCATTTTTGAAATTTTCAAATTGAGTCGGATCAAATGCATCTATCGTGACCGCTCCTATCAGACGATCATCCAGCATCAATGGCAGCCCTATACAGGAATGAACCTTGAGCTCTTCTTCATGGTTTGGGATCAGGCCATCATAGGGATCGGGAAGATCACTGTTCGAAGGAAAACGCACGATATCTCCCGCTCTTGCAATGGCCTCAAGACGAGGATGCTTTTGAACATCAAACCTACGACCCAGTACATCTTCACTTAGCCCATTAATCGCGAGAGGAACAAACTGCTGATTACGAAAAAGTAATAAAGCTGATGCATCGCATCTTAGTGTGTGTCTGATAGTCGAAAGTAATCTGTCAAACCTGTCCTGATCGGAAATACCAGAGGTAATATCCAACGCCACCTGTATCCACTCTTTTCCAACCTGATCCATAACCATGCGTCTAACCCCAATCTTTATCAATATGACAATGAACTTATCATAAAGACAAAACTATTTCCTTGTCAAAATGACAACAAAAAAGAACAAGTTAATATATGTTATTGATAATTAATAAATAAAAAACATGGCACGCAACATGCTCTTATAAGAGAAAGTAATACTACTATTTGAAGGTAAGAGTAAAAATGACTATTCATGTAAAAAATAATATTCACTGGGTTGGCCAACGTGACTGGGAAGTTCAGGACTTCCACGGTACAGAATACAAAATGACAAAAGGGACTAGCTACAACAGTTACCTTATCCGTGAAGAGAAAACGGTATTGATCGATACAGTAGACCACCGTTTCAGTCATCAATTTCTTCAGAATCTGGAGATGGAAATAGATTTGAACGATATCGATTTTATCGTTGTAAACCATGCTGAAGAAGATCACTCTGGCGCTCTGTCTGCCCTCATGGATAAAATTCCCGGCACACCAATCTATTGTACCGAAGCGGCTATCGACTCTATTGTTGGTCACCATCACCATCCTGAGTGGAATTTCAGAACCGTTAAAACCGGCGATAGCATAGATATCGGTAATGATAAGCAACTTATTTTTATTGAAGCCCCAATGCTACACTGGCCTGATAGTATGATGACGTATCTGACAGGTGATGCGGTTCTGTTCAGTAATGATGCTTTTGGTCAACACTATTGCGACGAACATTTGTTTAACGACGAAGTCGATCAAAACGAGTTGATGGATCAGTGTCTTCGTTACTACTCCAATATCCTGACGCCCTTCAGCAGTTTAGTCATAGCTAAGATTAAAGAGGTTCTCAGCTTTAACGTTCCAGTAGATATGATCGCAACCTCTCACGGCATTGTATGGCGTGATAATCCAACGCAGATTGTGCACCAATACCTTGAGTGGGCAGATAACTACCAAGAAGACCGAATCACTATTTTATACGATTCCATGTCTAATAACACGCGCATGATGGCCGATGCCATTGCTCAGGGGTTTCATGATGTTGACCCGAAGGTAGCCGTTAAAGTATTCAACGTTTCTAAACACGATAAAAATGAAATTCTGGCGAATGTATTCCGTTCTAAAGGCATATTTGTAGGCTCATCAACAATGAATAATGTAATGATGCCAAAGGTCGCTGGTATGCTTGAAGAGATCACCGGTCTAAGGTTCAAAAATAAAAAAGCGGCGGCATTTGGCAGCTATGGCTGGAATGGTGGAGCCGTTGATCGTATTCACGCTCGATTAACCGACGCAGGATTTGAAACAGCATTAAGCCTGAAAGCCAAGTGGCGTCCGGATGGTAAAGCAATGCGAGAGTGTCGAGAGCATGGTCGCCAAATTGCTAAACTGTGGACACTCAACAGCGAAAGACAAGTAAAAGTAGAGCCTGCTCCCGCTGAAATTACAGGGGCTTCTGCCAACAATGCTCATCCATCAGATTGTCAGTGCATGATCTGCACAGTGTGTAACTGGGTTTACGACCCTGCTATCGGTGAACAAAACCAAGGCGTAGAACCAGGCACAGTTTGGGACGAGGTTCCGGACTACTTCCTTTGCCCAGAATGCAACTTGGGTAAAGAAGTCTTCGTTGAACACGCAAAAGAAAGTCAGGAGGCCGCTTGATGAACGCCCCTCTGATTATAATTGGTAGCGGCTTTGCCGCTTACCAACTGGTAAAAACACTACGTCGTAAAAACAGCGATATCACTATCCAGTTATTTACTGCAGATAACGGGGACGAGTACAACAAACCGGATCTCAGCCATGTATTTACTCGCAAAAATCGGGCTGACGATCTTGTTTCTGTAACGGGAGAAGAGTTTGCTGCACAACATCAAATCAAGCTTTTTGCCAATACCAGAGTTGATAAGATAGACACGGAAACCCGTACGATTTCTGCCAATGGCTCAAATTATCGCTATTCAAAACTTGTTCTGGCAACGGGTGCAAAAACATTTGTTCCTACATTAAATGGTGATGCGACCGAAGAGGTTATTACACTAAATAGCTTGGAAGAATACCGTACTTCTGAACAGCGTATAGCTCATGCCAAACACATTTCTATCATGGGTGGCGGGCTTATAGGTACTGAACTCGCAATGGATCTCGCTGCCAGCGGTAAACAAGTCACAATTATTGAACCGGGTGCTCACCTTATGGCAAACCTGCTGCCCGACTTTGTCGCCACAGCTTTGGAAAAACAACTGCGCAACGACGGCGTTCAAGTTGAGTGTCGGAACTATGTCACCTCCGTTGAGCACAGTGAGAATGGCCTGATTATCGCGACAAATACAGGCTCACGGCACCAGACAGACTGCGTAATATCCGCCGCAGGGTTAACTCCCAATACCAAACTGGCCCAAGAATCCGGAGCAGCAGTCAATAGAGGTATAGTGGTTAATAAGCAGTTAAGAACCTCATTAGAAGATGTCTATGCTCTGGGAGACTGTGCCGAAATAGATGGTAAGGTAATGTCCTATTTGCAGCCGATTATCCTGAGTGCAAACACACTGGCAAGTACAATACTGTCTGACAGTTCAACACTGAAAATACCAGCCATGATGGTAAAAGTGAAAACGCCAAACTACCCTATCCAGCTGGGAGGACACCATAACTCTGACTCCAGTTGGCAGGTCAGTTTCTCTGAACGGGGGGTGCTCGCTAAAGCTTATGATCAGGAGCAACGTATGACTGGTTTTATTGTGACTAAGGACAACGTTAATCAGGCATTCCCTCTTTTAAGAGAAGTGCAAACCCAATAAACATATATGACAACTAAAAAGCAATGACTGGTTCACTGGTACAAACTTAACTGAGTCAGAAGCTACAAACGTTCTTCCGGCAGTAAGATTTACGGCCAGCACTGTCAATATTGGCATCGTATTGAACTGAGTGATGATACTCAGTTCAATACAATTTTAGGCAGTATAATTAAGAGCCCTAGAAATGACATGCCATTAGGCAAGATCTGCCACCACAATCTGTACCGGCACCTCAAACTTTACATTACCCTCTGAAGATTGAAATGCCTTCAATGCGATTTCAGCTTCTTTGGTAACAGCATTAATAGTGTCCTCATCTAAGTCAATCCCGGCAAAGGGGAACCATCCTTTAACGTCAGATAGAACCATCTCCCTTATGCTTGAAAAGCAAACCACTTCTGACTCCGTCGTCGTTCGTGCCGCTCTAATTCCAGCACTATTAAACAGAGACGTAAGTGTATCCTTATCACCCATCGAAAATGGCATACGTAGAGCATTACCTACGGACTCGTTTACCACGTGCTCATATACATCAGCGATCGCTTTATAGGCAGGTAAATTGTCTAGAGAGCCAAAAACAGCTACCACTAATTTACCATCAGGTCTTAAGACTCGACTCATTTCTTGAAGAGCCACTTTGGGTGAAGAAAAAAGCATCAATCCGAACTGGCATAAAACAGCATCGAAGCTATTATCCTCGCATGGTAATGACTCCGCATAACCTTCACGCCAGTCAACTTCTGGGGTTATTCGCTTTCCAACCGCTAACATTCCTGGATTAGCATCCACTCCCACGACTAAACCTGTACTTCCAACTCGATCCGCGATGACCCTCGTTAGAATTCCAGTTCCACATGCAACATCCAGGGCATCTTGACCCTCTTTAATTTCTGCTATGTCGGCTAAGCGATATGCCCAATTTTTAAACATAACGGGTGCAAGTCGTTTTTCATAAGCTTCAGCAGTTGTTTCAAGTTCTCGTAGAGTTAGCTCTCTCATCGTAGGCCTCCTTCAAACCGTCCACACCTTTAAGGTGAGAAAGTTCAGGTTCTATGATTATTAAGTCTAGGAAACCCTATGAATCATACAACCATCGACTGCCACCACTGTATCTAGCTGAGGGGGTAAACATGAAATAGTACCCT
This sequence comes from Vibrio sp. J1-1, assembly GCF_021728395.1. Classification (GTDB taxonomy): domain Bacteria; phylum Pseudomonadota; class Gammaproteobacteria; order Enterobacterales; family Vibrionaceae; genus Vibrio. The sequence continues at coordinate 56,832 of NZ_JAKKCM010000014.1, forward strand.
GGCTGTAACCAGAGTCGCTTGGTGATCAAACAGCTAGCCTCAAAAACGCTAAAACGTCCTTAGACAAAAGAGTGTCAGTTAATCTATTAATTTAGCAAATCATGACTAACTTCAGGTATTGAGAAATCGTATAAACACTGTCTAGATTTGATGTTGCGAGTCATATTCTCCTATTTACCAACTAGGCCATCATTGTTTAAACGAAGTTCCTTAAACTGTAAACGAATGAGTAATATACGTTGAACGTTACATAGAGGGTAATTTAAAGCAACCTCATGATATTAAATGTACGGATGCCATCCATATAGCCATTATCATCATCATTATATTTTCGGTAAGCGAGATAAACCCTAAAGGCACATTGCTAGCTCCACCTACACATGCGCATTTTAATTCACGTTTATCGATATAAACTGCCTTAAAAACGGAAATGGCACCAATAGCACCTATGGTAAAGGCCAACGGCACAGATAACCAATAGAAGACCCCTGATATCATGAGAATACCAGCTAAGCCTTCAGCAAATGGATATAGGTATGAATATGGAACCCACCGTCGAGCGAGCAAATCATAATTAAGAAACATCGACGAAAAACTTTCTACATCTTGGAGTTTTAACAGTGCCAATATCGCCATACTAAAAGCAATGAATAGTTCCAATGCCTTAACAGTAAATGGATTGCCATTGAACGAAAAATTTACTGCTAATGACATTAGCAGCATCATTATAAACAAAGCGACAACTGGTCGGTATGTTGTTGCTGATGGATCTTGCACTGCTATCCCAAAATAACGTCGAAGCTCATCCCAACCACCAACTCGTTTGTTATCAATAAAAATCTGAGGGGTTGTCTTTACATCGTGTTTTTGCTTGAAGTTATCTACTTCTTTTCTGCTCGTTAGCCATTTATCATCTACATGATACCCTTTATGTCTTAGTAGATATTTTGCTTTGATTCCGTATGGGCATACGTGACTATCCATCACAATTCGATATAGTTCAGCAGTTTTATTATGCCTCATATAATCTCCTGAATTAGATCTATGTGATTATTCCTCACTTTAGTCTATTTAAAGATTTCATGATGTGTTTGAACCAGTAGTAACGCGATTATTTAGCAAAGCCATTTATGCTGTTCATCCCCGCATCAGAAGAACTAGTTTTCATGCTGCCATACTATTCGGGCCACTCATTTTTCTGTTGCCGAACGGCCCTAAGGTTTTCGCGCGCTTCTTTACGGCTTTACGGGTTGCTTCGTTCATTTTATCCCAGTTTTTATTCACATCTAACCTCTTGACCATTGATATCTGAAAATCAATACAATGCTCACTTAAATCGTGATATGGCATTTCTAACTGCAATTGATAGTGAATCCCACGCACTATCAGCGCCAGCTTTAAGATCCTCCCAAGCATCGTCACTAGACTCCCTCAATTCAGCTAGTTTGTTATTTGCATCTTCCTGCATGGAACGTAACTCTTCTATTTGCTTATAATATTCAAGCTGAGCATCAGCTTCTGCATTATCAGCCTTAGCTTTTAGCTTATCTATCTCTGCCCCCCACTCATCTAGTTGGGCCTGTAGTTTTTTTTCATAAGCTTCTTTCATACCCATAATTAACTCCCTCGACATAAAGTATTAATTCATTAAAATTCCTGAACAGAATCAGACATTAAAAGACACTAATAATCAAAAAATTAATTTTTTGTAAGCAACTACTATTGCCGTTTAAAATATCGAATCAATGATCACTGTAGTAGTAAGATAAACGTTATTCAAGGTTAGTATTACTTTTGAATGCTGACATAATCTAAATGCATCGAACTATTAAATATATGAAATGTATTTCTTTAATGTGGTATACACATCCATAACCAATTATTTTTATGATTAGGCGTAATATTTACCCAAAATATATTTATTGATACAAAAAAGAATTGGCATTCGCATAAAAAGATCAATTTATCCATTAGGTTTCTTATGATTTAATGACCTCGTTTCCTAACTCGAAGCAACGAATTCCGACCTTGTCGTTCTGAAATTGAAACGCCAAATTCTGTGCTACTCTTTGCCGTGCTTGGCCTCTTCCATTCGCCTGACAGTTATTACTAAACCTGATGCTTAAGTTTAAACTAAAGTGAAATCATCTCTTCTAGCAGCACTGAGTACTATGGTTTTGTATTATGTTAGGAATAACAATCTTGTTTTAAGAATACCTGTCAACATAAAAGGGCCTTGCCGTTCAAGCAAGCCCCCTTGTTCGGTACGCTTCGTTATTGAGAACTCCGTAAAGGAGGCAGACCTATCGTTAAATATCCATCGCTTCCTACCGGACCAATGAGTGTCGCATTTGGCGGTATTGTATCGATATTGCAGCCATTACCGTAACATGCGAAATGGCAAGTAAAATCTGTCGCTTGTAATGTGTCATGTAATGCAAGGTCGAGGTTTCTGCACAATGGTTTATCTTTATCTCCACTCAAGATAAACAAATTATATACAGTCGATGCATCAGCACAGTCACGATACTCTTCAACTATATAGGCAAGTCTCCCATACTCATCGGGGCCGTGTCTTCCTGTAATTGTATTCAGTGCATACGGCTTATTGTCAGGACATTTCTGTGTCATACCCAATACTAAGTCTAAGTCCGTACACGGCTCCCGGTCATTAATATGACCACAAACCAGTGCCTCTGTACCTTTTCGACCAGGTTCCACCAGCGCAACAATCTCGCTCGTGGTTTCTGCTGTTCGCTGGGCAGAATCAGTCACTGTCAGTTTAACTTCCAGACGATAACTAGCCACATCGACGCGGCGTTCAGCGACGTCAACAGGTGTAATGGTCGGGTTTTGACCGCTCTCGCTTAAGGTCGGTAAGCTAAAAGCCATCTTACCCGCAATCGCTTGTACTTCAGGTACTATCTCCCATTCATAACTATAGGGTGGTATGCCTCCCGTAGCATCCCCTTGCAGACTCAGCGAAGTTCCCAAGGCAAAACTGGTAGGCGATGAAATATTCGGTACTAATGGACTCAAAGGTGGCGCTTTTACGATGATATCTTGCGTCGTTTTTACCATATTATCCACCCTGTCATAACTGGTAAATTCAAACCTCAACACTGCATCATCTGCTCCAGGTGTCAGTATGGGTGCACTAAAGTGCCAATTTCTAATCTGATCGCCTGTTGCATCACCAAGAGGGCTTAATGTCACAGTTGGCGATCCGCTGACTTGCACTATCGAGTAGCGGTATCGCTCCGACGTGGAAAACACGACACCACCTATCGGCTGCGGTGCATTGAGCTTGACCTTATCGCCACTTGCGACCGTCATTGGTGCCATCACTCCAACGACAAAACTGTCTGCCACGTCATTAACCTGAACCAACACATCCCGGTCAGAAGTCTGCACTCCATCCGTCACTTCTACATGAAAACGTAATAGCTGAGGTCTGTCTACTGCTGGCGCGATTAGCTCTAATCGGGATGAATCTTCACCTGAATAGTCAATATCTGGATCACCACTTTCCTGCTGATAAGTCCACTTGTAACGATAAGCAGCACTCCCTTTGCCTCCCTGAGCCACTACACCTAACGCTTGCGTAGCCCCTTCACTAATTATCACCCCAGAGGTACCCCCCACGATAACGAGTGGGTCATCTTGTTTCGGCACCTCTTGCGGCGGTAGCACCTGGACTGGTGCTTCTATTGCTGGCGTTTGTTGTGAAGGTCTCATGATCAATACTGGGATAATATTACGCACAGGTAAACCTAACTTGTCATAGCCAACAACATCGATGGTGGCATATGCCGAGTGCTCTTTCAGCTGCGGGGCCTTGACCATTACCTGAGTACCTGAGCCAGCAATGTCAGGCTGTTGAGTAATCTGCAGCTGTGGACCAGCTAGTTGCGTTACCGTTAAATTCTTTAATTGTGTATACATTACCGGAACGGTTTCATTCACCACAACCATACGAGGCTCCAATGGTGTTATCGGTACCGGGGTATCGCCCCCGGAAGCTGCAGGTGGTAAGAGAGCCTGAATGACTGCCTCAGCCGTACGTACTTTCCCCTCCACATCGGTCACCGTCGCTCGGAAGGTAAGAGTCTGCGCAGTCGTCACCGTAGGTACGGTAACTCTTGTCACAGCAAGCGTGTTGTTTGTAATAATCGCATCTGGTCCACTCGTTTGTTCCCATTCCCACTGATATGGCTCTCGACCACCACTGGCCGTCGCACTTAGAAAAACGTCTGTTCCCCCTGTCGCAAACTCCGGAGGTTGCGCCGTAAGCACTAATGCCTGAGGAGGGATCTTTGGTGGCACCAATACCGGATTTGGCACAGGCACCAATTGTTGAGTTTGTGGCAGATTAAGTGGTTGGGCTATTTGTAGTGGGCTAAGCAAAGGTGCTGCTAAAGGGACAGGCATAGGTACCTGTTCTGGTGTTTGTGATGGCTCCTGAATCGGCATTGGTGTCGGCACTTCGTATTGTACGCCCACCGATGTACGTGCGCTTGCGCTTTTCCCAGTAAGCGGATCACTTACCGTAACTTCAAAATGTAAAGCGCCTCCTTGAGGCATCTCCGGAACCTTAAAGCTCGGATTTGCTGTATCGGGATCTATGAGAGTGACTTCTGGAGTTTCTGGAGAGGCCGGTAATATTTGTCGCCACGTGTGAACCAAATTTTCATGGCTTCCACTAGCATGCAGAGACACTTCGTCGCCTGAACTGGCAACACGAGATGGAGCACCCACTTTAACGCTAACATTATTTGCAGGTATTACTGTGACAGCGACCTTCGAAGGTCGACCAGGCCCGTTATCGTCGTGAGTTCTCAGCACAAATGATAATAGAGTGTTCTCCGTTACATCTGGCGCGACAAGAGTGAGCTCTGCGCTGTCGGTATCCGTCAATATAACTTTTGGACCACTCTCTTGTGACCAGTTCCACACAATTTCACCAGTAGCATTTTGGGCAAATGCATGTAATGTGGTTTTCAAACCAGAAATGACTTGGCGGCCATTATCACCAATATTCGTTGTCATCTGCGGTAGTTCTTCGGCAGGCGCTTGTGCTGCTGCTAAAGACGCAATAACCGAACCACAATATTGACCTTCGATAGCTGCGCACGCTTGTAGATGGTAAACATACGCTTGCAGGGCGGTGTAAGGAGGATGGTCGGTATAATGAGTTTCGGTGGTATATCCAATCGGTTCGCCACAGTTTTCTACTGGTGCAGAAGAGATAAGATCCTGACTTACACTTTCAGGAACTTCACATCGATACAAAGCATAGCTTGACGCCATCGGAACACTTGGCCATGTGAGATAAACGCCTTCTGTTGAACCTCTCTCCGTGGTCATGGTGATCGGAGCAGAAAGTTCGTCAGATACAACTGTACCCTTATGACTATCACACCCCACTAGAAAAAAAGCGGAAATAACACTTAATAATGCAATTCGTCCAGTAGCCAACACATTATTTTCCTTATATAAACAAATGCAATCAAATGAATATTATAGTATTAGCATCATAAATTCGCTCAACAAGCGCGGAACCCGAATTTAAAAATAATGTAATGAAGGAAGGTGTATTCAGTATCTTTCGGCAAATCAAGGTTTTAATATTAGCATTGAAGTAACCTTAAAAGGTCCTTGTCTACAGTACTATGAACTAAATCCACTAAGGTATTGAAAAGCTTAGATAATGACTTAAACATCATTTCTCGTTCTTCAATGGCAATCTTTGTATATGGTTATTGAGTTTGCAAATAGCCTTTTAGAAAACAACGCTTATGTCTTCGGAAAACTTTTTGTAGGGTAAAAGTTCGTTAACAAGGTTTGATTTAGCTTTCGATCTAAATTGAAATGGGGCAAAGCAAGTTTGCGATAAGCGGAGAGGTAAAGTCCTTTATTGTAAATGAGCAGACTTTATTGGAGCCGAAAATATATTGTCTTGCAACAACCTGAGAGCACTCAGTGTATTAACTAAAGGTCTATCTGTAGGTTGAGTTGTAAGGTGTTATACCCCGCATTCGCTGAATACATCCCACCATTGGAGTAATGGAGGTAGAGTAATGATAAATAGACCCGATCCCATTTCAACCCGGCTCCAATTCTGTCTTCAAATTGGAAATGCCCCCCCATATTACGGTCGATGATTTCTTTTGCACTGATATAGCTCGCGCCGATGCCAAACTCTATTCTAGGTTTAGCTTGATATATGCTTTGATGAAACTCGTAATAGAATACCGGTGATAAAGCGTAGATAGTGAGGTCATGGGCCTCAGATAAAAACAAATGGCTGTACGAAACATCCAGATACGCTGAAAGCGCTCCTGTATCACTGAGCCACCATGCGGAATCGAAGTAATGTTGAAGACCAACGCGCACCAATACCTCCTCATCCAGCGAGTATCCAACCCCTGCGCTAAAACTACTGACTATCGTTTGTCCAGATACCAATGGCGATAAAGTGCAAGTAAAAAACAGCAAAAGTAATTTGTATATTGTGGATTTCATAGGCAATTAATCATTATGATTTTTTATAGTTAATTGTAGATATAGAAATCAATCACAACAAATAATTAACCCTATCTCATATGACCATCCCGTCGAAGGTAAGAAACCTTAACTAACTGAGCCCCGCCAGCTGATTAAGTTATCAGCCATAAATCTTGCGTGTTAACGGCGTATAACACATTGGAGAGATACGTAGTCAGGTGTTGGCTTTTACCACTCATTATTTTTTGATATCAATGTTACCTTTTCATCTTTATTTAAATTTAGATTTAGATGCGTAACTTGAGACGGGGCATAAATTAGTCGGAGACATCACTAACTCGAATGTGGGCAAAAGTTATGTTCGGAAAATTGAACATTAGATATTAATGAATAGCCTTTTATAAGGATTGATACTAACAGTGCGCACTCTTTTGGCTTATGTCGAATAGCGCACTATCTTATCGCAAGTGGAGGAGATAAGTCTCGTTAAGCGTACTTACCTCATCCAGTATTGATTAGGAGGTTATATCAGTCAGCCAACATACGTTTTTTAAACCGTGGCAGGGACATTTTTACTGATTAAGCAGCTCCATCGACTGCGAAACTATTACCCACTCTTCATTGGTAGGAATAACCAGTACTTTCGCATCAAGTAATTCAGATTTACCAATCTCACCCGAATTACCAAATCGGGCATCTTCATTCCCTTTCTCATCTTCAACGAAGCCAAGCAGGCTAAGGTTCTTCAGTACTTCACGGCGAATATCCAGAGAGTTTTCGCCGATACCACCAGTAAAAATAACCGCATCTAGGCGATCAAGAGGGATCAAGTAAGAACCGATGTATTTCGCGACACGATAGGTAAACACCTCAAACGCCAACTTCGCACCTTCGTGACCTTCTTCCATCGCTTGCAGAATGCCTCGAGCATCGGAAGTCACTCCAGATACTCCCAAGAAGCCTGATTTCTTGTTTAGCGTTTCGAAGACTTGCTCCTGAGTCCACCCTTTCTTCAATAGGAACTCAATAATGCCTGGGTCTAGATCACCAGAACGTGTCCCCATCATTAAGCCAGCCAGCGGAGTGAAGCCCATCGAAGTATCAACCGATTGGCCATCTTTGATCGCACATACAGAAGCGCCATTGCCAAGATGTACCGTAATGAAGCTAGACTGTTCTACTGGCTTGTTAAGCATTTTTGCAGCTTCACGACTTACAAAGTAATGACTTGTGCCGTGGAAACCGTAGCGACGGATGCCATACTGCTCGTACAGCTCATGTGAAATAGCGCCAGTAAATGCCTTTTGAGGCATCGTTTGGTGGAAGGCAGTATCGAAGACCGCAAATTGAGGGAGGCTTGGAAACGCTTCAATCGCAGCACGAATACCGATAGCACCTGCCGGGTTATGTAATGGAGCAAGATCGGAAAGCTGTTCGATTTCTTGTGTCACTTCATCTGTAATACGAACCGTCGCTGTAAATTTTTCACCGCCATGAACGATACGATGACCAACCGCAACGATGTCTTTCGCTAAACCTAATTCGTCAGTTAAGCCTACTAGTTTTCCGATAGCGATTTTATGATGGCTATCGTCACCTTCGATAGAAATTTCCTTTTTTTCACCGTTGAATTTCCAGCTCATACGAGATTCTGGAAGACCAAAACATTCACCCAAACCACTTAGAACGGCATCACCTGAATTTGAATCGATGACGGCGAACTTTAGTGACGAGCTTCCTGAGTTGATCACTAGTACAAACGAATTAGACATGAAATAGTTATCCTGTTGTGGAGCAGAGGTTGTCATTGCGCTTTCACGCTGCGAACTACTTATTTATTGCCTTCTATTATTCAATAATTTTTTAATCTTTCAACAATCTTTTAAAGAACACAGTCTGATCGAACATTTTTTATTGATCTAGAACACTTTTTGATTTTATTCGATGCGAAAAATATATCTAGTTAGATGATAGATTTGTGATTTAGCCACCTTATGCATAGTCTAAATAATGAGCTAATTTATTTGCTAGACAAATAAAAACAATAAACATTTCAATAAATCGGGGAATACCGTGCCCAAAATAACGCTTTGGCTTGTCAGTTTAGGCTTAATATTGCTCTGCTTCGGATGGCAAATGACCAGAAATATCCGCTCGAAAACAGATGTTGTTGGGTGGACTTGGCTGCTAGTCTTGATCAGCTATTTCATCATTGCTTACGCAGCCTATTTATACACCATTGTGCAAAATCCCGAAGCTTCAACACTTGAAACAGGGATTTCTTTACTCTTGTTTACCGGAAGTGTTTTTGTCATTTTCGTTATAAAGTTTAGTAAAGACTCCATCGTCGAATTGCATCTCCTTGCGAAACGCGAAAACAAAAATGCCTTTCATGATGCATTAACCGGACTCCCTAACCGAAAATACTGTTTTGAGGTGATCAGCGATCGCATTCAAGCAGATCTTCCTTTTTCGGTAATTGTCTTTGATGTCGTGAATTTCAAGCAAGTGAACGATGCGATGGGCCATTTCTGTGGCGACCAATTACTGGTTCAAATTGGCCGAAGACTGAAAGATACCCTTGAAGATAATGACAAGATCTTTCGTGTCGGCGGTGATGAATTTGTGATAATCACAGCGTCTGCGACTGAGCAAGATGGTAAAAAGCTCATCGATACTCTCAGCACCGCGTTGTCTGCTCGCTTTAACCTCGACGAGTTCCACGTTTCAGTAGGTGTAGTGTTTGGTATAAGCACGTACCCACAAGATGCGGAATCCAATGAGTTGCTGATAAAACATGCTGATATTGCAATGTATAACGCCAAACGTAACGGGACCCTTTTCGCATTTTATAATGACGACATGAATATTGGGGCGAAATATCAGCTGGAAATTTCATCACGCATTCAGTTTGCGCTAGATAAGGAAGAGTTTCGTTTGTATTACCAACCATTAATTGATGCTCGTACCAGCGTTGTGGTTGGCTTTGAAGCAGTTATTCGTTGGCGAGACGAGAAAGGCAATAACATTTCGCCGAATGACTTTATTCCAATTGCCGAACGAAGTAATCAGGTCAACAACATAACCATGTGGGTGCTAGGGCAAGTTGAAAAAGATCTGAAAACCTTTATCCGAAGAGGCATCAAGCTTCCAATTCATGTCAACTTATCAGCCAAAGACCTATCTTCAAACGTATTACTTAGTCGCCTAAAAACGTTAATCGAACATTCTCCCGAATTTACCAATCTTCTCAGTTTAGAGATAACAGAGACAATGGCGATTGACAAAGTTAAGGAACTTAACCCATTGATACAAGAAATAAAAGAACTTGGGATCAAGATCAGCCTGGATGACTTTGGTACGGGCTATTCTTCACTCTCGCTATTAAGAGACCTGCCAGTAGATCAAATTAAAATCGACCGTTCATTCTTATCCACCGCGAACCGAACTGAAGGCAACCGCTCGATTGTTGAAAACACCATTGCCCTTGCGCATGGGCTCGGTTACTCCGTAGTAGCAGAGGGCGTACAAGATATGGATACCCTGCACTTTCTACGCAATCGCGGCTGTGACATTATCCAAGGCTACTTATTCTGCCCTGCTCTCCCACTTGAAGAAGTGATCAATTGGGTGACAGAACACGACGAGAAGCTCGACAGTTTCCTTCCCGCATAAAAAAGCCGAGCATGTTAACTATGCTCGGCTTTTGCAATTAGCTTTTATCTAAATCAGGTTATATGAAGTAACCTAAATCGATTTATGCTTCTGGTGTACGACGGCCACGGCCGTGACCACGTTCACCACGGTAGTTACCACGGTGATCTCCACCACGGTTACGGTCGAAACGACGCTCACCACCTTCTCGGTTGCCATCACGGCTGCCTTCGCGGTTGCCACGGAAGCCACCCTCACGACGGCCACCACCTTCGCGACGAGCACCGTCACGATTACCACGGTAACCACCATCACGACGTCCGCCGTCACGACGACCACCACGAGACTCACGGAAATCATCGAAATCACATACTACAGCACCAACATCTTGTTGACGAATACGTAGTTTGCTTAACTTGCTCGCCGCTTCAGAAGTCATTGCTTTTGGTAACTGTACGAATGTATGACCTTGCGCTAGCTTAATCGCGCCGATAGAACCTTTACCTAGGCCAAGTTCGTTCGCCAGAGCACCAACGATGTCTTTAACTTGAACACCCTGCTCACGACCAACTTGTAGCTGGTAAGTATCCCAATCTTGGTTGTTGAAATTACGACCGCCATTGTCACGATCTTCACGACGATCTTTACGACGCTGCTTGTCGCGCTCAATAGCTTCAACCATTGGATCTTCACCAATGTAGAACAACGGACGCTTGCCTTGCTGACGCTTAAGAAGCATCGCAGCAAGCATCGCTGGATCGATTTCCAGAGAAGCTTGTAGTTTCTCAACCAACTCAGCAAACTTATCTAGTGATTTGTGTTCTTTCTCAGCTTCTAGCTCCGCACCTAGTTGAGCTAGACGAGCTTCAGCAACCTGGTCACGTAGAGGAAGTTGGATCTCTTCCATTAATGACTTAGTTACACGCTCGATAGTACGAAGCATGCGGATTTGGTTAGTGCGAACTAGAAGGATCGCTTTACCTTTACGTCCAGCACGACCAGTACGGCCGATACGGTGAATGTATGACTCTACGTCGAACGGGATGTCGTAGTTAAATACGTGAGTAATACGTGGAACGTCAAGGCCACGTGCAACAACGTCAGTTGCAACAAGGATATCGATAACACCCTGTTTGATGTGGTCAACAGTACGCTCACGTAGAGACTGAGGAATATCACCATGTAGAGCAGCAGCTTTAAAGCCACGAGCTGACAGCCAATCAGCTAAACGCTCGGTATCTTGACGAGTACGTACGAATACGATTGACGCATCCGTTTCTTCAGTTTCAAGAAGACGAGACATCGCTTCATCTTTCTCTACACCCTTCACTACCCAGAACTGCTGTTGAACTTTGTCTACAGTGTGGTTCTTACCAGCAACGTCTACCATTACAGGGTCACGAAGGAAGCGCTCAACAATTTTTTTCAGCATTGGAGGCATTGTTGCAGAGAATAGAACGCGTTGTGCTGATTCAGGAGCGTGCTCCATAATTGCAGTTACGTCGTCAACGAAACCCATGTTTAGCATTTCGTCCGCTTCATCTAGAACGAAGGTACTAACTTCATCTAGGTGTAAGCGCTCACGGTTGATAAGGTCTTGAACACGGCCAGGCGTACCAACAATGACATGCGCACCGTTCTTAAGCGCACGCATTTGATCGACGATAGACGCACCACCGTAGATTTCTAGAACTTTCAAGCCCTTGATATTTTTACCAAGGTTCTTCATTTCAGCGGCAACCTGAATCGCTAGCTCACGAGTTGGAGCAAGTACGATTGCTTGTGGTTTACGTTGATTAAGATCTAGTTTGTTTAGAAGAGGCAGAGAGAATGCTGCCGTTTTACCTGTACCCGTTTGTGCCTTGCCCAGCGCGTCAGCACCTTCCAACAGGTGAGGGATTGCCGCAGCCTGAATTGGAGTTGGTGACACGAAACCCATTCCGTCTAGAGCAGAAAGGATAGAATCATTCAGAGATAAATCACTGAATTGAATAACAGAATCTTGCATTGGGATCCTACTTAATTAAACTAAAAAACAGTCCCATATGCTCTTCCAATTCAATACTGAATTATCCAGATACTAAATCCATTCAGATAGGAATTAGCACAGTACACAACCGCGATAAGCCATTAGGGACGACTAAGGGAGGCGGATTATTCCTTAAAAGCATAAAAAAAGCCAGAAAAAATTGAATTCCATCACAATTTATTCTCAACAATGGCATTTTCCGCATAAAATACCACCAGCCCACCATTTAAAAAAAAGCGCGCCATGAAAATTGATGAATTCTTCACCAAATCCAAATCACTACGCCGCTGTTTATCAGCCCATGTTTTATAGAAGGCTCTCAGCGAAATACGCTCTATCGGTAATAATAGCTCGCATTGGTCATAGCCTGTTTACCTTTTGTATTGAAAGTTTGGTTGAATGTAGGCTGACCGTTGAGGTTTAGCTGTTTGTTCTTAAGAAAACACCTTTATAAACCGAGCTTCGGAATGCTCAACGATCACTTATCTTAGTTACCGCTTAAGAGTTTCTTTTCCTCATCAAAGTCAGCATGCATTAATGCGATGCGTTTGAACTCGTCTTGAATTTCGATAAACGCTTGCAATATAGTCGGGTCAAAATCATCGGGCGAGGTACGGTTGTCACCTTTGGTGATAATCTCGACGGCCTTTTCATGGGTAAAAGGTGGCTTGTACACGCGTTTACTGATTAACGCATCATAAACATCAGCCATGGCCATGAGTCGTCCTGAAAGTGGTATTTCCTCGCCTTTTAAGCCTTGTGGGTAGCCTTTTCCGTTCCATTTTTCTTGATGTGTATATGCAATTTCTTTAGCGATATGAATAAAGGCATTTTCACCTAAACGTAACTCTGCTCTTTTCAAGGTATTATAACCGTAAATGGTATGCCGTTTCATTTCCTCATATTCTTCTTCGGTCAACTTGCCCGGTTTTTGTAAGATATGATCCGGAACACCAACCTTACCGACATCATGAAGTGGTGAAGAAATATAAAGTAGCTGAATATAGTCATCCGTGAGAATATCACTGAACTTACCTTGCTTTTGTAAATGCTTTGCCAAGGCTTTAACATAATTTTGGGTTCGCTTGATGTGTCCACCCGTTTCAGGGTCCCGGTATTCCGCTAAGGTACCCAGGCTTTCGATCATTACAGCCTGAGTAAGCTGTAGCTCCTGAGTCCGTTCGACAACCATTCTTTCCAGATCCTCTTTATTCTGCTTAACAATGAGTTGATTTCGTACTCTTGTCTTAACCAACGCTGGCGAAAAAGGCTTGGTTATGTAGTCTTCGGCTCCCAGAGAAAGCCCCTTATATTCATCTTTTTCGTCAGACAAAGCGCTAACAAATATGATTGGTATGCTTTCCGTCTGTGGCATGCCCTTAAGCTGTTCACAAACTTCATACCCGTCCATGTCTGGCATCTTAATGTCTAATAATATCAAATCAGGTTGGGGATCTTTTTGAGCCAGCTCTATCGCCTTAGAACCATTTGTGGCTGCGATGATTTTGTAATCTTTTTTTAGCAGCTGCATCAACACCTGTATATTTTCTGGTGCATCATCAACGATGAGAATTTTCTTTTGTTTCAATTCCATCAATATTCCCTTCCTTGAGTTATCTATTGAGCGAATTCATCATTCGCTTGACAAGTTGAGCAGCTAAGTCGACATCGAATGTATCTAAACTGGCGACGAGCTCCTTGGTTAGTCCCTCTACCGATGTACCTTGCAACTTATTCTCTAATACATCGGCAATGTGAATTGCTTCAGACAAATCGTCTTCCAAAACGCGGTTAAGTTCGGTGAGGAGGGCTTTAATCTCCTCCGGATCCATATTTTTGCCAGCCTCTAGATCATCCGAACGAACCTGTTCGCTGCTCTCAAGAATCACTTGGTTAACGGACTGCATAACCTCTTTTAGAACGTCTTGAAACTCATCGAGCAATACATCTAAATTATCGAGAGACTTGTCTAGGAGTGCTCGTTCTGTACTGGCCGCACATCGAGCTAGCTCGATGGCGCCTAAGTTTCCTGCAACTCCCTTTATAGTGTGTGCGAGTCTTGCCGCGGTATCCAAATCTTCCTTGTGTAATGTGGAACGTATATCACTCACCACATTCACATGCTCGGCGAGAAATGTTTTGAGCAGTCTTCTGTATAACTTGCGATTGCCGTTCAGTCGCGCAAGGGCATCTTGAACGTTTAGCCCAGGAATATTCTCGAGAGACACATCATCAACTTGGTAGCTAACGATTTCCTCGCTATTTGGCTGATTGATTTGTTCGGGAGTCCACTTAACAAGCGCTTGATATAACTCTTCAGGGTTGATGGGCTTAGTAACGTAGTCATTCATTCCAACCAGCTCACTTCTCTTTTTATCTTCTTCCATAGCGTGAGCCGTCATCGCGATAATCGGCACGGTCTTATCAATCTGACGAATCTGACGAGTTGCCGTAAAACCATCCATAACTGGCATCTGAATATCCATTAATATCACGTCAAATTTGTTCGTTTGCATTTTCTCTAATGCTTCTGCTCCATTATCTGCCGTTCCCACATTGAGTTTACACTTCTTCAGAAGATTCACAGCAACCTGCTGATTAATATCATTATCTTCTACCAACAGCACTTTGGCCCCTGATATTTTCTTCAATGATCTCGTATCTAATTTAGGTACTGTTCGGATACTAGCTTTTTCATCTGCAATGCCAAAACGCGAAGTGAAATAGAATGTACTTCCCTTACCAAATTCGCTCTCAACATTGATTTCTCCGCCCATCAACTCAACCAGTTTGCGACAAATTGACAAGCCTAAACCAGTACCACCATACTTTCTGGTTGTAGAACCATCTGCCTGGACAAAAGGTTCAAATAGAGATTCCATCTGTTTCTCAGTAAGGCCGATCCCTGTGTCTTTCACCAAGAATTTCAAAGCAACTTGCTGCGCATCTTTTCTCGTCAACTCAGCACAAATGGTAATTTCCCCTTTATGTGTGAATTTCACAGCATTGCCAACAAGATTGATAAGCACTTGGCCTAGGCGCAATGGATCGCCAATTAAGTAACGAGGGACATCGGGTGATATATTAAAGCGAAGGATGAGCGCCTTCTCTTCACATCTAAGACTGAAAATAGTGGAAAGATCATTCATAACCTCATCCAGATTAAAGGCAACCTTTTCAATATCCATTTTCCCAGCTTCGATCTTAGAAAAGTCGAGAATATCGTTAATGATACCAAGCAGAGAGTGCGCTGAGCGACTGACCTTACGAATATAATCCCTTTGGAGTGGAGAAAGCTCCGTTTCCAAAGCTAAGTAGCTCATGCCCATAATCGCGTTCATTGGTGTACGTATCTCATGGCTAATCCGAGCAAGAAAGTCACTTTTCGCCTGAGCTGCATCTACAGCCAGTTCTTTCGCGAGCGTTAGCTCCTGCTCTACTTGTTTTAATTGGGTTATATCGCGAGCAACCGCTTCAATGACCGGCTTGTCATTGATTTCAATCAAATTTAATAATATGTCGGCCGTAAACTCTTCACCATTTAGGCGTCGATGTAACCACTGGAAGCGAAGACTGCCATTTTTTAATACTTCCGCCACTTTCTGCTCCGCCAACTCCCTTGAAGGCCGCCCATCAGGTTGAAATTCTGACGAAACATCCGCCGGGTGATACTTAGTAAATTCTTCAACGCTATCACACCCAAACATTTCTAGTGCCGCAGGATTACAATCAATAAAATGCTCTGAATCAAAAAGCATAACCGCATCGCCCGTCGCCTCGTAAATCGTCCGGAACTTACTTTCACTGGTTTTTAGTTTCCGTTCGCTTTGCTTGCGTTCGGTAATATCAAGAAACCAACCAAGAATCCCCTCTTTGCCAAATAATCGTATCGGCATGAAGCTCGCAAAAACGTCTCGAATTTCGTGATCCGGAGAGTACATCTGGATTTCAAAATTGTTTACATGCCCATGATTCTCTAGTTGATTAACCATTTTTTCTCTTTCTTCCGGGCGGACGTAAATGTTCATTGCGGGTTGATCAATTTGGGCATCTACCATTTCAAGTACTTTAGGGTTTACAAATTTAAATACCCCATCTACGGTAAAAGCAACGCCAATCGGGCTAGTATCGAGTATGGTCTGCAACTGCTCCCTTTCTTCAGCAATGGCATTTTCGAGATCTTTTTGTTCTGTAATATCCGTTGCGATACAGACCAGTGCATAAGCCTCACCATGTTCATCTAATAGTGGCACTTTCGAAGTGAGATAATTATGTAAAGTACCATCAGGATGTGGCACCGACTCTTCGAATGTTTTAGGTTGACGAGCTGTCATAATCTCCAGATCGTCAGCCATAATCCTGGACGCAGTTTCGGCATCAAAAAACTCTGCGTCGGTTTTTCCCAGCACTTGTTCAGACTGACAGCCAGTCGCCAGAAGATGATATTTATTCACAACAAGGTGGCGTCCATCCCGATCCTTAAGAATGACTATATTTGGAACATTATCGATAATGCTCCTTAATAGCGTTTTACGCTGCTCCAGTTCATCCAACGCTTTACGCTTCTCTGTAATGTCCTCTTTAACGGCAACAAAGTGTGTGATGTTTCCGTTTTCTTCCACGATCGGGGCGATAGAAATGGTTTCCCAAATTAAGTCTCCATTTTTAATCTTGTTAACCATTTCTCCTTTCCAAACATTGCCCTCTAAAATCGTCTTCCACAGATCATCATAAATATCTGTCGACATTTTTCCTGACTTCAGAATACTTGGGGTTTCACCTATTGCCTCTTCATAGGTATACCCCGTAACACGCGTAAATTCCGGATTAACATACTCAATCATACCGCCGCTATCAGTAATGACGACGGTTGCGGGACTGTACTCTACCGCTTTGTGGAATTTTTCTAACTTCTCTTCCACGCTTTTTTGCTCACTGATATCAACCGACAGCCCGGCCATTTTTATTGCTTTACCCAGCTCATTCCACTCGACGGCACGTGAGACCATAGAAATCCACGCCCAAGTACCATTTTTCCTTTTGATGCGCAGGTCTGCCTTTTGAATGGGCTCAATTCCTTGAACGTGTTTTAGGAAACTCTCTGTAAGTCGTGGACGGTCATCTGGATGAACCAACGCGACATACTCCTCTACGCTCGTTGGTATTTCATTTTCATGGTATCCATACTGGATAAGAAACTTCGGAGAGTCATACGTCATCACCTTTGACTCTAAATCACCAGTCCAGTAATACGCACCTAACGCAGCCAGCGAAAATCTAAATTTTTCGGCAGCGTCTTGGATGGCTTTTTCCGAGCGTTTATGATTCGTTATATCACGTACGCTGCAGACGATTAGCAGGCCAGCTTCAGTTTCAATAGGGCTCAGTTTGATGTCTGCAGGAAAGTGTTCACCTGTTTTTTTAGATGCGACAATTTCCAAAGCCTCACCGATTCTCTCTTTTGAAGCTCCAGACTTTATTGCAGACAGGTATTGATTGAGTTCAGCTTTATACTTCGTCCTATCCTCCTCTGGAAACATCAACCCTACCGACTGACCTATGCACTCCATGCGAAGGTAACCAAAAACAGACTCGAACTGATGGTTAGTTATCACGATCTCCCCAAGATCGTTGATGATTATTAATGGATCTGGCGAAGATTCTAGTAACGTTCGGAACTGTTTCTCACTTGATTCAAGTTGTTTCAGGCTCTCTTTCCGCTGACTGATATCATTGAATACAACAACAGCCCCGCTTAAAACGTCTTCTATGAATACGGGTGTGGCGGAATACTCAACGAAGAAACACGTCTTATCCTTTTTCCATAGCACTTCGTCACTCACCCGACTTGTTTTTCCGAAACGGTATGCTTCTGTTATCGGGCTTATATTGATTGGATATGGGTTTCCGTTTTCGTCAGAATGGTGGAAACTCTCATGGATATTCCAGCCGATAATCTCATTTGCCGGATAACCTAGCATTTTGCTTCCCGCTCTATTGCAAAATACGATCTCGCCTTTTACATCAACCTCAAAAACGCCTTCAATTGTCGAATCCAAGAGAAGCTGTACACGTTCTTGAGCTCTTTTAATATCGCTCGTTCTTTCTTCTACTTTGCGCTCTAATATTTTCTTAGATGAACGAAGACTATCGTTCGCTACTTTGGCCATCCAAAGGGATATACTCGCCAGAATTGAGGCTATGAATACTGTGATGGTTAAGACCATCAGTAACACATTTCTTATTTCAAAGTAATCACTGAATGCTTCTTCCACGTCGATTTCTGATACTATGCCTAGCCCTAGAGCATCATCCCAAACCCAAGCACCGACCACCTCGACACCACGATAGTCTCGATAACCTTGAACATTAAAACCTGTTCCACCCTGCAGCGCATGACTCGCCATAAGCGTTAGCGGATAATTTTCAGGCGAGAAGTCACCTGCAGGCTTTAGGGTTAAATTATGTTGAGGATCGACTAACTTTATGTTTCGAATTGACGTATTTGCACCATCGAGTAACCCCATTCTTTTAAGGCTTGGTAAAAAGCGACTTTCAGTCAACATCCAGCCATCTGCATCGAATGCGTAGGTATCTCCACTTTTACCCATTTGTTGGCCTAGACTAAGAAACCGATAAAATATTTTACTTAAGTCATCTTCTACAATAAGAGCCGCAACAACATCACCATTGGCGTCCAGTACCGGGCTGGCAACATGAGATATGGGCAATGTCTTGTCGACCTCCTCAACTCTGATTGCTATCGACGGAATAAATGTTGAACGTCCTGAAAAAACTCGAAGCAGATAATCGGAATTACTTATAGCGATATGGCTAAGTTTACCAACGGCTGAGTTATCACTGGATGAGATGGTGATGTAATCTGGAGAGATGAGTTCATACGCAAATGCGCTATTTCGCTCCGTTTGGTTAAAGTACTGACGTAATTGTCCCCGTGCACTTTCTAATGCTGCCCCATCAAGCTCGCCGTTTATTAGTGGCCTCGCTAACTCAATAAAAGCGGAAGAGCGTACATGACTTACCGTATTATTGATTTTCTGTTGTACCCAGAAATTAATCATGTTGTGAGCAGAGTCTCGTGCAAAGATCAAGCTATCTTTCACATTTTGCTCTGTTTTGTGTTTTACATGATCAACCACCAAATAGGCTGCAAAGCAGACCATAACTAAAAACAGTGACGATGACACTAAGCCAAAAGCACGCATTTTTTGCGAATTCAAAGCTTGAGAAGAATCGTTATTCGCATAGCGTTTGTAGAAGAAGGCCAGCAACAAAACAACTGTAGTAATAAAAATGCTCGAAAGAGCCTCTATTTTTAACAATGGTTCAACATCACCTGAATAAGTTAACCAGCCAGCGCGTGCATTGCTTATAAAATGAGTCAAGTTATGAATTGTGTAGTCTAGCGGACTATAGTCATCAGCTGCAGATGCCACAGATGAGATTGTGGAGGAAAATGACATGGCAAAACACAATCCGATAAAAGCTATTCTCATAATTGCTTCTCAATGTTCTGGTTAGAATGACTCAGAAAAGGTTTTCTAACTTTAAGAGTAGCAAACGTAGGCTTTGTTGCTTAGAACGATGGAAATAAATCAAGAAGTTACGTTCTGAACCGCTTATCCCGCCCAGAGGCGGGGATAATTTATCTTTTCTCTGAACTTAGACAATAATGCAGATTTAGCTTCTTTATTTTGGGTTTCGCCACATTCGATAACCACTTTTCCGCATGGCTTTACCTAATAAGTGCGCGGCAACAGGTGCAGTGAGGAAAATAAACAACATGGTACCCAAAGCGCGAGAAATCACCGTGGCATCAGGAATGGCTATAGCTACCGACAGAAGCAAAGACGCCACTCCAACCGTTCCCGCTTTTGTTGCGGCGTGCATGCGAGTGTAAAGATCTGGCATTCTAACCACGCCCAAGCTGGCGATCAGAAAAAACAAGGTGCCAATGCACAACAAAATACCAATGATCAGTTCCATCACTCCTCTCCTTTTCTCTTCGCTATCATTCGAGCAAATGCAATCGTTCCGAGAAACGCCACTAAGCCAAGCGTGATAGCGATATCTAACAGCGTTTGTTGTCCGCTATCCAAGGTATAAACGGCGATGAACCCAATCGTGACAAACGAGATAAGATCAAGTGAGACGACTCGGTCTGCTAACGTTGGCCCTAATACCAAGCGTACCATTGCCATTACGACGCTTAGCAACAATCCACTGTAAGCAAAGAAAATACTGAACTCTAGCCAGTTATCCACGCGTCACCTCCAATATCCGTCTCTCTAAGCCACCTTTGATGTCTTGAATCACTTTATCGTGTTCCGGCGCGAACATGGCATGCACGATCAGATGCTTTTTGTCAGGGGTAATATCCAAACTTAACGTGCCTGGCGTTAGCGAAACCATATTCGCAAGCAGCGTGATTTCTATATCGGACTTAGCATCGAGTGGGACGTAAATGATATCCGGTTCACTTAAATGTGTTGGCGTTAACACATCCCACATCACTTGAGCGGCAGACATTATCAACTCGAAACAGAAATAGCTCACTAAGCCCACAAGTGAGAGAAAAACTTGAAAGTAACGGCTTTTCGTTCCAAATGGCTGAGTTAGCTTCAATACAAAGAATCCAGCAATAAAGCCAAATACAAAGTTGAGGCTGGTGTATGTTCCGTTTAAAAGCAGCCATGCCAATGCGAGGAAGAGGTTGAGAAAAAAGTAAATCATTGTCCACCTCTCAATACGGCCTGAATATATTCTTTAGGTTCCAACAGCTGGACCGCAGCCTGCATCGCAAATTGATAAAATGGCTCTGCAACCAGGCCGATGATCACACTCATCGCTGTCAAGGTAACAATAGGAATACAATACAAGTACGTCGTCGACTTAGTCATTATTTGTACTTCAGTATCACTTTCCTGTTTTTTCCAAAACACGGCATTCCAAATTTTGCTCATGGAAAAAACCGTCAGCAACCCCACCAGCAAAGCCGTCCCCGCGAGCCAATATCCCTCTGTTTGTAAACTCGCTTTAATCACTAAGAACTTACCCCAAAAGCCGGATAGTGGTGGAAAACCAGCTAAAGAAAATGCAGTAATGAAAAACAAAAAGGCCAGCCAAGGCATGGCTTTATATACACCACCTAATTGCTTAAGCTGACTGGTTCCGTATTTACGCTCTACGAAGCCGCCAATTAAGAACAGGTTCGCCTTCACCAAAATATGATGAACGATATAGAAAATAGCCCCAGCCACCGCCAAGGGCGTATAGATGGCGAGTCCCATGATCATGTAACCAATCTGACTGATGATATGAAATGAAAGGATTTTCTTTATGTCGTAGTGACTTGCCGCCCCTAATACCCCCGTCAACATCGTCAAGCCAGCAATCCACATCAACGTCGATTGCCAGCCACTTTCTGCCAACGGAAAAACCAGCGTAAATACACGTATTAGTGTGTAGACGCCTACTTTAGTCAGTAAAGCAGCAAACAGAGCAACCACGGCACTCGGTAACGTGTGGTAAGAAGCTGGAAGCCAAACAAACAAGGGAAACAGTGCTGCTTTGATGGAAAAAGCGAATAAGAACAGACCAGCGAGCAAGGTTTTCGTGTCGGATGGTATCAAAGCCGCTTTAGCATGAAGGTCCGCTAGATTTAGTGTCCCGGTCACGCCGTACAACAGACCTATCGCTAGCAGAAAAAACAACGTCGAAATCAGGTTCAATAACACGTATTTCACTGCGCCATCAATCTGATACTTGTTAGCGTCCAACACCATCAGACCGAAGGAAGCAATAAGCATCACTTCAAACCAGACATAGAGATTGAAGATATCACCAGTCAGAAATGCGCCGTAAACGCCCGCAAGCAAAACATGTATCAGCGCATGGTACGTCGCGTATGAAGGTTTGTTTCGGAGATCGCCAACGGCATAGAACACACAGACGAGACCAATCACCGCCGTTACCATGACCATGGCTACCGTGAGCAAATCTGCCACAAACACAACGCCGAAAGGTGCGAGCCATTGCCCAAAAGCCACCGCAACTGGCCCATGCTGCACCACGTCGTGTGTAAGAAAAGCGGCAACACACAGCGTAGAAAAAGCGCTCGCACAGCTGACGCGTTCAGCAAGATACAGATTACGTTTAGCGACAAACACAGCGACAGCCGTCAGGAGTGAAATCACGATAGGTAGAGTTAGCCAAATGGTCGTCATTCCTCCTCCTCTTCTGAGCGTCGCATATCATCAACGTCTGCTGAGCCTGTTTCTGAATAAGCCCGATAGAACAACAGCAGAGCGAAAACTAACAAACCAAAACCAATCACGATCGCGGTCAAGATCAATGCCTGAGGTAAAGGATTGGCAGCACCATCTGGTGGGAGTTGTGCGTTTGACTCAATAAGCGCGGGAATACCTAAGGTTAAACGCCCGGCCGTCAATATGGCAAGATTCACAGCGCTGCTTAATAAAATCAGCCCAAACAGTATTCTCAATATATGCCGTTCGAGTAACAGATAAATACCTGCAGTAACAAACACGCCGACGACCAAACTCCACAGTACTTCCATCAGTCGAGCACCTCATTCACATGTAACATCACGCCCATAACGCCACCAATGACCGCAAAGTAAATGCCGAGATCGAATAGCAGCGGTGTCCCAAGTGGCAGAATATCCTTCCACCATAATCCGGTCAGGAAAGGGAGGTTGAGTGCCAAGCCTATTAGCCCTGCCATAACACTGAGCGAGATACCGAACATCGCAATACTTAATGGCGAATAATACAAACGGTCTCTTACGTACTTGGGCGACTCTGCATACATCATTAGCGCGAATCCTATTACCGCAATAAGTGCTCCGATAAACCCACCTCCCGGTTCGTTGTGCCCGCGCAGTAGTAAATACAGAGAAAACATCAACATCAATGTAAATACAATGTGGGCAGTAGTAGAAAAGATCAGTGAATGGACAGGAGGATGCTTGTGATTTGGGGTGGTAAATAAACTTGTCGCAGCAATACCCGCCATCACGACCACGATCACCTCACCTAACGTATCGATGGCACGAAAGTCCACCAAGATGACATTGACAATATTTCGCCCGTGTCCTTCTGATAGACTATTGTGGACAAAAAAGTCGGACAACATCGGGTCGAACGGTTGAGAGGTGATGTTGATGAGCGCAACGCTCACAGACAATCCAACTATCCCGGCGATAACAGCGTGTAATAAGCGACGCTGTTTAGAGTGATTACGCACAGTGGTTAATTTCGGCATATGGCGCATCAGTAAGACTAAAAATACCACCATCAGTGTTTCTACTAACAACAAGGTCTTTGCGACATCGGGCGCGCTGTACAACATAAACACGAGTGTTGTCATAAAGCCAATCACACTCAGGGCTGACACCGATAACAAGCGAGAGTTAGAGAACGTGCACACCGACACTGCTGCCACGAGTAACAAAGCAATCGTTACTTCGTAGAAATTAATCGCAAACAGCTCGGTAAAACGCGCTGCTGAAATATCTAACGGACGGCTAAGCAAAACGATTGCCAGAACGAGACTAAACATAAGCACATAATTGCTCAACCGTTTTTGCTGTATCCATTGTGTCTGCCACGTGGCAAAACGTATGACACCATTGACAAGGTGATTAAACACCAGCTCCGCAGTAGGGACTATAAATGCGCTTTTATACCACTTGGCAAACCTCTGCGTGTACAGAGCGTAAACCGCCCACCCCAGCGCCAAGGTCACTACGCTCAATAACAATGGAAAGTTGACTCCATGCCATAACTTAGTGGCCTCCGGATTTGATGCTGGAAGGCTCGTTAAGACCCCGGGAATAATGACATGATGATTAACCCAACCCAGCCCCAACACCGGTACAATCAATCCCCCGATTGACAGTAGCAGCGGTGGAATCCATAAGCCTCTTTGTGACTCGATGCCTTTCGCGGGGGTTGGCTCACGGTAAGCATGAGCAAAGAACGGTTTATAGATAAATGCAATCGTTACTGCCACCATAATGACATTGACAACGAGCAACAAACCAATCACTACACTGCTAATCTCCAGTCCTGACTTATACATATATTCTTTGCTCAAGAAACCGAGTAATGGTGGTATACCTGCTTTTGATAACGCCGCTAACGTCGCTGCTACTAAACTTAAAGAAAGCACAGCTTTCAGACCATTCAGCTTTGTTATGTCTCTCGTGCCTGTTGATTTATCAATATTTCCGACCACCATAAACAGGGCCGCTTTATAAAACGAATGCGCCAGTATGAACAAAAGTGCCGCGGTCAGAGCAAGCTCCGTTCCCATTCCAATTAACAGAACGAGCTTACCCAGCGCAACATTGGTACTGTAGGCAAGCATTAACTTTAAATCCGTCTGCTTTAATGCCAATAATCCACACCAGATGGCCGTAAACCCTCCTGCAATGCTTAGAGTGTAAAACCAAATGTCGCTGTGCGCGTAAACAGGAGACAACCGCGCCAGAAGATAGACGCCCGCTTTTACCATGGTAGCGGAGTGCAGATAAGCGCTCACCGGTGTAGGTGCCGCCATAGCATTTGGCAACCAGAAGTGAAATGGAAACTGTGCTGACTTGGTAAAAACACCGAGGAAAATCAATATAAGAGAAGGCAAAAACCATTTGTGTGAGGTAATTTGCGTTGATTGTTGGACAATAACACTCAGTTCATAACTTCCGGCTATTTGTCCTAAAAAAATCAAACCCGCTAATAGGGCTAACCCTCCAGCGCCAGTAACCAAAAGCGCCTGTATCGCTTTTTCACGCGACTCCTCTTTTTCGTGGCTAAAACCAATCAGCAAATAGGAGGTGATGGTCGTGAGTTCCCAAAAAACAAACAGCAGCAGAACGTTGTCGCTCGTGACAATGCCTAACATAGAAAGCATGAACAACGTCAGGTAGACATGGAAGGAAAAACGCGCCGCATGGCTGCGCATATAGGCAAGCGAATAGAAATGAATCAGAGCCCCGATACCACAAATCAAACACACAAATAGGAATGACAAACCATCGAGACGAAAGCTTAAATTGACATCAAGACCCGGAACCCAGCTCCCCTGCCAACTCACCCCTTCAGGGCGGTACCAACTCAAAACAAAGAACAAGATAATTATCGGTATCAAAGGAAAGATCATCAAAAGCGGCGTGCACTTTTTTGACTTGTGAGTCTGACTTCTATCGTTAACGTCGTTCAATGTCGCCATCCATACCTTCAATGTGTTCAACACAATCCAGTTGATTGAATACTCACGACATAAAAGCGCTCTCGACCTCTAAAAAGCCAACCGTTTGAGGATAGAATACAGTCCGAGCAATGCAGGTGAACGGACTATATTGTACTAAGCGATGAACAGAACTCATGAGCATCAAATTACAACTGTCTACTTCAAAAGTAGACTTAATTTCCTATTAATTCTAGCTACTTAGTATCGGGGACAACATAACCACGCGTATCGCTGAATGTATTCGTATGATTTAGCGCTGCTGTAAAGTCGTCCTGCGGTATGTTGAGCGGATCATAACAACAATCCCCAATATCATTTCTCGGACATACAAGAACGTGCGCACGTTCAACCATTTCAGTACGGCAAATGGGACAAAAAGCTTTCATATCATCCTCCTTTAAGCACTTAAAGCTTCGTGGTAACAACGTAGACGTTAGTGATTCTCCTTGACGTTTCAATGAATATTGAGTTACTCAATCGGTGAAACAAATCCTTCGGGTTTCATCGCGACTAACGAGCAACTAATGGATTGCAGGATATTTTCTGCAGTATTACCAATGACGAACCCAGATATACCAGTTCTGGCAAGCGTCCCCATGACAAGCACATCGATTTCTAGTTCATCAACACTATCCGGAATCTGGTCATCAGCTTTGCCGTGAAGAAGGTGGTACACCATTTCACCGGAAATACCAGATTCCTCAACAAGGCTTTGCAACGCTTGCTTATGTTTCACTTTAGCTTGAGACACTTCATCGGCAAGTTCAGCGTCATCAACTTGGATCCAAGCATTATTTTCTAAATAGCTTTCCAAATAGTATTCCCAGCAAGAGATAATATGCAGACGACTGTCACAGGTGTCAGCGATCGAACGCGAGAGTTCTAATAATCGTAGTGACATCTCGTGTTGCTCGTCACTCGTCTTCATCGGATCAATTGCGACCGCAATGCGCCGTTTATTCCTTGGCTTGTTGATTGGTCGGTGTAACCAAACCGCACACGGACATTTTCGTAGTAGCGTCATATCAAGCGCTTTAAAGCCTTCTGACCCTTCATCAATTGGCTCGGCTTCTTTAATGATCAAGTCATTCTCGTGTGCTATCGCTTCTTTAATAATACAAACAGCTGGCTGATCGCTGCTTTTAACTGAAAGGGGAAATGGCACTTGCTCTTTAGACACGTCGTACTCAACGCGCAAGGCTTCTACACGTTCCAGTAGAGAATCATACAGAGACTGCTCATACCTTTGTTGATATTGAACCAAGTGGCTAGGAAAGTCCGGACAAGCAATAAGACCAGACACTTGAACGTGATCATGGGATGCGATTCTAATAGCTTGCCCCAACGCGTCACTATGCCCAGGAAGTCCTTGAGTCGCAAAAAGTATATTCTCAAACCGTTTCATACACGCCTCCTTTATTGATTAAATCTTAACCAATAAAAGTTTTTTTTCTAGTTAACGATTGTAACGGCGAGTAAATTTAAACACTCACTACATCGTTGAACCTAGTACAGGCTTGTTTTCCATGTGTTACTTTTTTAGAAGAAAGAACAAACTGTGAAGCAGATTTAGATAATAAGGTTTAGCTTGAATTTCTCAGCCAGAAAAGCGCGGTTCAATATCGTGATGAATACAATGATCACTATACAATCATTCCTATGCCAAGTAACATGTGTCTCAGTAACTATTTCGGTAAATTTATTGCTTTCACTGCGCACCTTTTTACGTTCACTCTCATTAAAAGTAAGAGTTTTAAAAAGGGCCGAAACATCCAATAAGTTTATTAAAAGCAATCAGATAGAAAATCAAGATGTTTCAAGATAACCCGCTATTAGCCCAACTTAAGCAGCAAATCCAAGAAAACCTTCCTAAAAAAGAAGGTTCAATCAAAGCAACCGATAAAGGCTTTGGTTTCCTTGAAGTGGACAGCAAAACCAGTTTCTTCATTCCACCTGCGTACATGAAAAAGTGCATTCACGGCGACAAAGTGGTCGCTATTATTCGCACAGAGAATGAACGTGAAGTGGCAGAACCACAAGAGCTGCTAGAACAGTCACTTACGCGCTTTATTGGCCGCGTAAAAATGTTCAAAGGTAAGCTAAATGTTGTCCCTGACCACCCACAACTAAAAAAGCTGTCTCTGAAAGCCAAACTAAAGAAAGGCCTAAAGCCAGATAACTTCAATGAAGGTGATTGGGTTGTCGCTCACCTAATTCGCCATCCTCTTAAAGGGGACAATACCTTCTTCGTGGAAATCTCTGAAAAAATCACGGATGCCGACGATAAGATCGCACCATGGTGGGTAACCTTGGCACAAAACGATCTTCCAAACTCTGAGCCTGCTGGTATTGAGAACTGGGAATTAAAAGACGACGCAGAATTAAACCGCGTTGATTTAACTCACGTACCTTTCGTGACTATCGATGGCGAATCCACCAAAGATATGGACGATGCGCTGCACGCGAAGAAAACTGAGTCTGGTGATTTTGAACTGACCATCGCAATTGCCGACCCTACCGCGTACATTACTCCAGAAGATGAAATGGACAAAGTGGCTCGTGAGCGTGGCTACACCATCTACTTGCCTGGCCGTAACATCCCAATGTTACCTCGCGATCTTGCTGATGACCTATGTTCTCTGATTGAAGGTGAAACTCGCCCTGCTCTTTGCTGTACCGTAAGCGTGAGCAAAGAAGGTGTGATTGGTGACGACATCAACTTCTTTGCCGCTAACATAAAATCTCACGCTCGTCTCGCGTATGACCACGTATCTGATTGGCTAGAAAATGGCAGCTCAGATAAATGGCAACCATCAGAAGATATCGCAACTATCGTACGAAATCTTTACGACTTCTCTCTTGCTCGTGCCGACTGGCGTGAAAAGAATGCTGTGGTATTCCCAGATCGTCCGGACTACCGTTTCGAACTGAGCGAAGACAATGACGTTATCGCCATTCATGCAGATATGCGCCGCAGTGCAAACCGTCTTGTAGAAGAGTCGATGATCACAGCGAATATCTGTGCTGGTCGCACTCTACGCGATAAGTTTGAAACTGGTGTGTTTAATACTCACTCTGGCTTAAAAGCTGAAAAGATTGAAGAAGTGGTTCAACTCATTGACCCTGAAGGTGTACATGGCTTTACGGCAGACTCAATAGCAACACTAGAAGGCTTTGCAGCATTGCGTCGTTGGTTATCTACTCAGGAAACTTCATACTTGGATAACCGCATTCGCAAGTTCCAAGCGTACAGTGAAGTTGGTAATCAGCCACTTCCTCACTATGCTATGGGTCTAGATATTTACGCAACTTGGACATCACCAATTCGTAAATACGGCGATATGATCAACCACCGTATGCTAAAAGCGGTGATTCTGGACAAAGAGCCGGTTCAAAAGCCTGATGACCAAGTTGGTGAAGAACTGGCATTGCACCGTAAGCACCACAAGATCGCGGAACGCAATGTATCAGATTGGCTTTACGCTCGTACTCTTGCTGAGGAGCCAAGCAAGCAAACTCGTTACACCGGTGAGATTTTCGATATTAATCGTGCTGGTGCGCGTGTTCGCCTGATTGAAAACGGCGCAGCAGCGTTTATTCCTGGCTCACTGATTGTTGACAATAAAGAACGCATTGAGTGCAGCGGTGACAACGGTACTATCTCTATCGATAAAGAAGTTGTGTACAAACTAGGCGATACGCTAGAAGTTGTCTTGGCCGATGTGAACCAGGAAAACCGCAGTTTAGTTGCTAAACCAACGCAGGTGTTTGCTGAGCCGAAAAAGGTACAGATAGAACAGACGGTTAGTGAATAAAACTGAATAAACCGAAACGATAAAGGCGCTCTCAAAGCGCCTTTTTATTGTTCAACTTTAAAACTCTACTCCCAGAAACACGCCTGAGGGTCGCTTTCTAGTTCACCCAGTAACACCTCGAGGGACTGGCTGTATGGCAAAGTTTCATAAGGGACCCACTTCAAATCACCAGTTCGATAGCTCGGCACATAAAAACGCCAAAGTTGCGTTTTTACATCAAACAAAATCTTTGCTACTGGAGACGTATATTCACTATGCTGTGAATCTAGCAGGAAATGTGCACGATGAAGCTCCACGCCATTTTCTATAGGCTCATACAAGCACTTGCCTTGCTCTACGGGTAAATTCGCATTACGAGCAGAACAGAGTGAATGAACTAACTTGTATAAACGGCTGGTTGCCATTTGCGACACTGACATGAAAGATCTCCTGATAGGTAGTTCTTAGTATACACCTTACCCCAGCGAAAAGAGGCACTCTTAGCCCATTTGTTTGTTCACTTGCGAGTGATGTTCGCAAAAATAAATCTGACTTAAAAGAAGGTATTTCCCTCCTTTTGGACTGGTCAATTCACAAAAATGTAACTTCAACGAAATATCATATGCGCTGCTTGATACCATTTTTTGGAGTTTAATATGTTACGTTTTACTGTGGTGACTCTGCTAGCCATGGCCATCGCTCTTCCTTCCGCAATGGCGAAAGAGGTGAATATCTCTGGTTCTACTTCCGTTGCACGTATTATGGATGTTCTTGCCGAGAAATATAATAAAACGCACCCTGATAACTATATCGCAGTCCAAGGCATTGGCTCGAGTGCAGGCATTACCATGGTGAACAAAGGTGTGGTTAAAATTGGGATGAGCTCCCGATACCTGACAGAAAGCGAAAAAGGAGAAGACCTAAACGTTGTACCAATCGCTTATGATGGTTTGGCAATCGTGGTAAACCGTGCAAACTCTATAGAAAACCTCTCTCAGCAGCAACTATTTGATATTTATAAAGGCAAAGTTAAAAACTGGAAAGAAGTCGGTGGTGACGATCAACCTATCGCTGTTGTGACTCGTGAAGCGTCATCAGGCTCACGTTTCAGTTTTGAAAGTCTTTTGGGTCTTACCAAAATCGTCAATGACCGTTTGGTCTCTGATATCAGCCCAAATAACCTGGTAGTAAACAGCAACAGCATGGTGAAAACGATCGTAAACCATAACACACGTGCTATTGGTTTTATCTCTGTGGGCTCAGTTGACCGCTCTGTAAAACCTATCCTGTTTGAAGGAGTTGAGCCTACCTCTGAAAATATAGCGAACCACAAATACACATTGGCACGACCTTTTTTAGTTCTGTATAAAGTGGACGCACTGGACAAGGCAGGTAAAGACTTCGTAGCATTTCTGAAATCAGATCAAGGCCAACAAGCCGTGGCTGAATACGGCTACACGCCAGTGAAAAAGTTTGACCAATAAATAAAAAGAGAGCATATCGATGCTCTCTTTTTTTGTTCTTTCCGTCGTTTAGAAATGCAGTTGGATAACTGAAACGACAACGGCCCCTGGGCGACGTATACCTTCAATTTCGACTTTGATCTCACGCTCAATCTCAAGACCTTTCTTGATTGGAGTAACTTTAGTCAGCGTACTCACAGCGCGAACGTTGTTGCCCGCTTTTACTGGATAAGGGAAACGAACTTGGTTCAGCCCTAGATTGACAACTAACTTCGCCGTCGGGAACAATGGCTTGTCGGGATCAACCGAATCTGTCAGCTTTGGTAATAACGCCAAAGTTAGGAACCCATGAGCGATGGTCGTCTTAAACGGTGACTCTGCTGATGCACGTTCAGGATCAGTATGAATCCACTGCATATCTTCAGTTACTGCACCGAACTGATTAATGCGATCTTGAGACACGTGAACCCAATCACCAACGTGAATGACTTCACCAATTTTCCCACCGAGCTCTTGGTACACCTTTTGAGCTTCCGGTGCCATGACGATTGGTTCTGGCTGAGGCGCAACTTCTTCGTTAATCGCAGGTTGCTGGTGATCGCGCACTTTTGAGAATAGGAAACTATGCTGAGCTTTATCCAAAAAGTCACTCCAATAGTCGCGTAGCGTTGGAGACATCCAA
The DNA here is from genome assembly GCF_021728395.1 of Vibrio sp. J1-1. Classification (GTDB taxonomy): domain Bacteria; phylum Pseudomonadota; class Gammaproteobacteria; order Enterobacterales; family Vibrionaceae; genus Vibrio. The sequence continues at coordinate 88,257 of NZ_JAKKCM010000014.1, forward strand.
TTCATAAACTCGGATTGATGTGCAGAAATCGCATCAACTTTGTCTTTAAATAGATTTGTGACCTTCATAAACACCCTTAGAAATTTAAGCACAACTGGCTATACCAGTTAATTTTGAATTAGTTCACAAATTGATGCAAACACTTTCGGGCGAACACATGTATACTCAAAGGTGATTATCTCTTTATTTTCATAACGATATCAATAAAACACCATTTTATTGATAAGCCACAAGATAAAGTAAAAGCTCTATAAAATGCCCTACTTAAATAGATATTTCTATATCACGACCTATCACAGCATAGATCTATGATTACAAAACGACCAAACAGTTCTTTTTCGTTAGTTCAACGCTTTACAAGCTTTCTCACTGTCACTATTATACGACCCACACGGAGAGATGGCTGAGTGGTTGAAAGCACCGGTCTTGAAAACCGGCATACGTTAATAGCGTATCTAGGGTTCAAATCCCTATCTCTCCGCCACATTTAGAAAGCCTGTTGAGAAATCAACGGGCTTTCGTCGTTTTAGCATAGGGGAAATTTAACGGGATTTCTAAATCCCTAGTTGAACGTAACCCCCGGCACTCCGCTACATTTAGTAAAAAGGCCGCTAAGAAATTAGCGGCCTTTTTCGCTTCTATGTCACGTCCTGAAGATGAACGCTAAGCCTCAGAATTGCTGATCAATCGCCATATTCCTGAATTGGCCGAACGTAGTATTGCTCTTGGTAACCTCATAGCAACGAAATGTTTGATTCGTCACCGGGAACGAAAAATTGTATGTTGCTCTTCGGTAAAAACAAAAAAGGTGGGCATGTAGCCCACCAAAAACGCTATCTAAAATTCGAACTGATACACGGTTCGATGCTGATAGCAACCCCCAAAACTCAACCCCCTTTTGTTGAGTCCCCATTCTGGTTTGTTTGGTCCATCAGGAAAGTATTGGGTTTCCAATGCAAGGCCGTCATAAAGCGCGTAGGTTTTGCTGGCACCCGGCACGCCTGCTAAAAAATTTCCTGAATAGAACTGGATAGCTGGTTTAGTGGTTTTGACCTTCATCACCACATCTTCTTTCGGTGCAGTCAGAACCGCAGCGACAGACACTCCATCAGACACTTCAGGCTTGAGTACAAAGGCGTGATCATAGCCACCAGCGGTTTTCTGATCCTGCTCGGTAAGAAATGCTTGGCCAATAGGTTTTGGCTCAGTGAAATCAAAACTGGTACCTAAGACAGGCTTTTGTTCGCCCGTAGGAATTAACCCCGTATCCGTTGGCAAGTAATGCTCTGCAATAAGCTGCAAGGTATGATCCATACTGTTCACGTTACTCGCCTCACCCGCTAAATTAAAGTAAGCGTGGTTGGTTAAGTTCACCGGCGTTGTTTTATCGGTATTCGCTTCATAGGAAATAACGAGCTCATTCTCGTCGGTTAGCGTGTATGTAACTCTGACATCTAGATTGCCTGGATAACCTTGGTCACCATCAGGCGAGTGGAGTGTAAGGGTGACTTCTTGAGTGCTTTGCTCGACAATCTTCCAACGGCGTTTATCGTACCCATCCAAGCCTCCGTGGAGCGAGTTTTCACCGTTATTAACGCTAAGTTGATAATGCTCTCCATCGATCTCAAATTGACCTTTTGCAATGCGGTTGGCAAAACGACCGACTATGGCACCAAAGTAAGCGTCTTGCTTCATGTGCTCAGCCATATTGGGTGAGTGCAATAGCACTTCTCTTTGTTCATCATCTAACGGCAGTGTGCAACTCAACCACGTCGCGCCAATATCCATGAACGATGCTGTCATACCACTCGCATTAGTAAGGTGGATCAATTTCGCGACTTGACCGTCAAACGATGGCGTTTGCATCATCGCATGTTCTAGTTGTTCAAAATATGCCTTCATCACTTGCCTTTACAACACTTCGACCAGACCAGCGCCATCTTTGGCTTTGCAAACATAAATCGACTCTTTTAAACCTGTCGCTGCTTGGTATTTTGCTTCTACCGTCGCTTTCACTTCATCTACCAATGCAGGTGGAACAAGAGCGACAATACAACCACCGAAGCCGCCACCAGTCATGCGCACGCCACCTTGACCATCAATCACTTCTTTCACCATCTCAACTAGGATGTCGATCTCTTTGACGGTAATTTCGAAATCATCACGCATTGATGCATGTGACTGAGCCATCAGCTCACTCATACGTTTAATATCATGCGAACGTAGCGCTTTTGCTGCTTCAACTGTGCGTTCGTTTTCAGTGATCACGTGACGAGCTCGTTTTGCCACCATTTCATCCAGCTCAGAAACTTTCTCGTTGAACTGCTCAATAGTTACATCGCGCAGCGCTTTAACGCCAAAGATGCGCGCCGCTTCTTCGCACTGTGCGCGACGAGTGTTGTATTCGCTGTCTACCAAGCCACGTTTTTTGTTCGAGTTGATGATCACTACTGCCATGTCCTCAGGCATAGACACCGCTTCTGTTTCCAGGCTACGACAGTCCAATAACATGGCGTGATTTTCACGACCTTCTGCCGAAATCATTTGATCCATGATGCCGCAGTTACAACCAACGAATTCGTTTTCTGCTTGCTGGCCATTTAGTGCGACTTCCGGTTGGCTGATTTCTAGGTTGAATAGTACCTTAAACGTTTGACCAATCACGACTTCAAGTGCCGCTGAGGAGCTCAACCCTGCACCTTGAGGGACATTGCCGCTCACAGAGATATCAGCACCTGAAAACTGGTAACCACGCGCAAGTAGACACTTCACGACACCACGAATGTAATTCGCCCACATCTTGTCTTCTTGGAATGTGATTTCTTGAGTGATATCGAATTCATCGACCGCGTTGCCATAGTCAACCGATATCACGCGTACTAAGTTGTCTTCACGTTTTGCTGCCGCAACAACCGTTTGATAGTTGATCGCGCATGGCAGTACAAAGCCATCGTTGTAGTCGGTGTGTTCACCAATCAGGTTTACACGACCAGGCGCTTGGATAATGTGGCTTGGAGCATAGCCCAGCACTTTCTCAAAAGACGCTTTCACATTTTGGATTAAATCAGACATAGGGGCGTTCTCTTAAATTTTGAAATTAATGTTGGGATAGCGCTTTGAGCCTAACTTTTATTTGTAAAGTCGCGCTATCCCATTATTCGTTATCAGCCTAACTTGAAGGCTTACTGTTCTTTGTAGTGCAAGTCACTTAGATCACGCAGACGCTGTGCCGCTTGCTCTGCGGTTAAGTCACGTTGACTTTCAGCCAGCATTTCGTAGCCCACCATAAACTTACGAACTGTCGCGCTACGTAGTAGTGGCGGGTAGAACAGTGCGTGAAGCTGCCAATGGTCGATGTTTGTGCCTTGTTCAAAGAACGGCGCGTAGTGCCAGCCCATTGAGTAAGGGAAAGAACATTGGAATAGATTGTCATAACGGCTGGTCAGCTTTTTGATAGCAACAGCAAGATCGTCACGCTGCTCATTACTTAACTCGCTCATACGGCGGATGTGTGTTTTTGGTAATAGCATGGTTTCGAATGGCCACGCCGCCCAATAAGGGACAACCGCAACCCAATGTTCGGTTTCTACCACGATGCGGGAGCCGTCTTTCATCTCTTCCTGCACATAATCCACCAGCAGGTTAGTGCCATTTTCTTGGTAGTAAGCTTTTAGGTTCTGCTCTTTGCGTTCAATCTCGTTTGGTAAGAAGCTGTTCGCCCAAATTTGACCGTGTGGATGCGGTTGAGAACAGCCCATAGTTTCACCCTTGTTCTCAAATGCTTGAACCCAAACGTACTCTTTGCCTAGCTCTTCAATTTGCTCGTTCCACGTGTCAATCACACCACGGATTTTGTCCACGGGTAGTTCAGGTAGGGTTTTGCTGTGGTCTGGAGAGAAACAAATCACTCGGCTCAAACCGCGCACACCTTGGGTTTTAAATAGTGAGCTTTCTGATTCTGGCGCATCTGGTGAATCCACCATCAGAGCAGCAAAATCATTATTGAACACGTACGTACCTTGATAATCTGGGTTAACATCGCCAGAAATACGCTCATTTGTCGGGCACAGGAAGCAGTTCTCATCGTAGCTTGGTAGCTCATCGATCGCAGCTTTCTCATCCGCGCCACTCCAAGGACGTTTTGCACGATGTGGTGAAACTAAAATCCATTGACCCGTTAGTGGGTTGTAACGACGGTGTGGATGATCCACTGGGTTAAATTCAACGTTCGACATTTTACTTACTCAACTTAATATTCTTGCTAGTCCGACGCGCTGCACCGGATTTAAATTAGTAACCTTGTGGGTTCTTAGATTGCCAACTCCAAGTATCGGCAGTCATTTCAGAAATGCTGCGAATTGCTTTCCAACCCAGCTCTCGCTCTGCCTTATCTGTGCTCGCCCAACATTCCGCAATATCACCCGGACGACGTGGGCATAGCTCGTAAGGTACAGGTTTACCGCAAGCAGCACCGAAAGCTTCCAGCATTTCAATTACGCTAGAGCCTTTACCTGTACCTAGGTTGTAAATGTGCAACCCCTCTTTCTCACCCACTGATTTCAATGCCGCAATATGACCATCAGCCAAGTCCATTACGTGGACGTAATCACGCACCCCTGTACCGTCTGGCGTTTGGTAGTCGTTACCAAATACCGAGAGTTTTTCACGACGGCCAACCGCGACTTGTGCGATGAACGGCATCAAGTTGTTTGGAATACCTTGTGGGTCTTCGCCCATTGTGCCCGATGGATGCGCGCCAACAGGATTGAAGTAACGCAGCAAAGTGATGCTCCAATCCCTTTCTGCATTGAACAAATCACTCAAACACTCTTCCACCATGTATTTACTGCGCCCATATGGGTTTGTGGTTGCGCCTGTTGGTGAGTTTTCTGTAATCGGAACGATTTCTGGATCGCCGTAGACGGTTGCAGAAGAGCTGAATACGATGCTCTTCACACCCGCTTTACGCATACTGCGCGCCAACACCAATGAACCATTGACGTTGTTATCGTAATATTCCAATGGCTTGACGACTGACTCACCTACCGCTTTCAGGCCAGCAAAGTGGATCACCGCTTGAATGTCATGCTTAGCGAATACTGAGTCCAAAAATACTTCATCACGAATATCGCCTTGGTAGAACGCTGGCTGTTTTCCAGTTAGCGCTTCAATACGGCTCAATACTTCTGTTTTGGCATTACACAAGTTATCGACAATGATGGGCTCCATACCAGCCTCAATCATCTGAACGCATGTGTGACTACCGATGTAACCCATACCACCTGTGACAAGAACTTTCACTTTTGCTTCTCCACTGTTACTGCCTCCTGCTCGATATCGGGTCCGATGCTCACTGAACCAGTTTTAATCACATCCGATCGATACGCCCATTTCTTAGCTGTTTAAAAGTCTATCAATCAATACCGATTCAGATCCGTGATCAAACTCAAATTAGTGTAAACGTTTCCACTAATTTCTAAAAGATAACTGTTTAGTATTACAGAGGATGGGTGATAACTAGCCTATATAAGCATTCATAAATGTTCGACAAGTCTCAACTCGGAGGTAGTCACAAATTTAACTGACTTAAATTCGGAAAATACGCCAACAAGTGTAATCGTTACCACTAAAATGCAGTTCTCTTTGAATGAGTAATAACTCATCAGCGCACGAGAAATAGAAAAAGATCGGCATGAACAAGCGAGTCAGATAACTTTGACGACAAACGCAATTATGTATACTTTCAGCTCATTGTATAACTAAGCTAGAGAAGACATATCGATAACAAAGCGATGCGCTAAATCGCGAACAGCTGATTGCTTAAAGGCGTCGTTAATTTCGTTTATTCTCTATTGCTAATATATACACCTTATACATTTAGAGATCACAGTTCTTGCCCGATAGCCTTTTATCCTTGCTCGATAGTTGTTTAATGGATTTAGATTAAATGAGATGCCCCAATTTAAAAGTAAGTGAGAAGTAATGCAGGTAAAAACCCCGCAATCGAATCAGCGTAATACTTGTCCTGATCCCATCAGAATCGGTTTTATTCTCCAACCGCATTTTTCTCTTATGGCGTTTACTGCTGCGATGGATGCACTGATTACAGCGAATCTTGTGCATGAAACAGAGCTATTTCAAATCCAAACCTTTGGTATCGACTCACGTAAGGTATTGAGTGATATTGGGATCGATATAGCAACAGATGCAACAGTTGAGTCGTTAAACCTACACAAAAGAGGCTCACTAGATTGGCTGTTTGTTTGTGGAGGTTACCGTTGCAGTACGCAAGCATCACTGCCCCTTACGGAATGCCTGACTTCCGCCAACAATCAAAAGATCAATCTGGGAAGCATTTGGAATGGGACCATTGCGTTAGCACATGCGAATACTATTGAAGAAAATACCGCTTCAGCGGTGCATCCCAATAGCCATCAGTTTATTCATACGACTTTCCCAGCTCTGGAATTATCTCCTCATACTTATGAAGTCACGCCTAAGACTGCGAGTTGTGCAGGGCCAAACAGTGCGATGGAGATGATGCTGAGTATCATAGAGGTGAAGTTTGATAAAACGTTAGTGCGTGCTGTGCGAGAGATCTTAAGCTGCGATCAAGCATCCGAAGGAAGGCAGGCAATATTACACAGCCAAGCGAATAAGCCGTCAGTAGATACCCTTGCCCGCCCAGACGCACTGCAAGACGCGATAGCCCTGATGGAATCAAACATTGAGGAACCTTTGACGCCAGACGAGCTCGCGCGATTTTTATCGATGTCACGAAGACAGTTAGAACGGCTATTTCAAACTCATCTAGATATCTCGCCATCGAGGTATTATCTGAAGCTACGTCTGTTGGCGGCTCATAAAGAGCTGGAGAAGAATAAAGAACCGATCATTCAAATCGGCTTAAGCTGTGGATTTGTTAGCAGCAGTCACTTCAGCAACTGTTTTAAAGACTTCTTTGGTTACACACCGACTCAACTTCGTCAAAACATGAAGAACAAAAACTCAACGCATTCGACACGCTAACAAGCCAAGTTCCAATAAAAATAGGTGGTGCAATAAAAAAGAAGACACAGAGCCCGCTGTGTCTTCTTTGGCTTAGTAAGTGAGTGTCAACACCAAGGACGAGAGATAGAAAATATTAACACTCAATCACATTAACAGCTAAGCCACCTGTTGATGTTTCTTTATATTTGTCCTGCATATCCAGACCAGTATCGCGCATCGTTTTGATGACTTTATCCAGAGAGACAAAATGCTCTCCATCACCGCGCAGCGCCATTTGTGCAGCGTTAATCGCTTTCATTGCAGCAATCGCGTTACGCTCGATACACGGAACCTGAACGAGTCCACCCACCGGGTCACAAGTCAGTCCTAAGTTATGCTCTAATCCGATTTCTGCTGCGTTTTCAATTTGTAGTGGCGTTCCCCCTAGAACGGCACAAACACCCGCAGCGGCCATCGCACAAGCAGAGCCAACTTCACCTTGGCAACCCACTTCCGCGCCAGAGATAGACGCATTCTTCTTACATAGAATACCTATCGCTGCTGCAGTTAAAAGAAAATCGACCACTTGCTCGTCTGAACAGTTCGGCGTGAACTCTTTGAAGTACATTAATACTGCTGGAATGATACCCGCCGCACCGTTTGTCGGTGCCGTCACCATTCGACCACCTGCTGCGTTTTCTTCGTTAACCGCTAACGCGTATAAATTTACCCAATCCATACCGCTTAGTGTGGAGCTGATAACATTCGGGTTCTCGCAATAGACCAGCGCATCAAATAGTTTCTTTGCACGGCGTTTAACATTTAGCCCGCCAGGTAACACGCCTTCAGCACTAAGGCCGTTAGAAATACAAGATTTCATCGCGTACCAGAGGCTGAGCAAACCGTCTCGAATCTCCTGCTCTGAGCGCCAAACTTTTTCATTTTCCAGCATCAGTTCACTGATACTGAGTTTGTGTTTTTGGCATAGCTTTAGGAGTTCTTCACCGCTATTAAAATCATAAGGAAGCGCGACAGAATCCGTTGCAGAAGTCTCAGACAGCGCTTCTTTCTTATCTAAAATGAAGCCACCGCCCACTGAAAAATAGACGTTTTGGTACAATGTATGACCAGATTGGTCGATGGCTATGATTTCCATTGCGTTCGGGTGGTAAGGGTGCACTTCACTTAAGAACTTCATGTCGTTTGGCCAGTCAAAAGGGACTAACTTTTTACGCTTTAGCCATAAGTCTCCGCCTTGCTTTAGCTCCTGTGTGATGACGGGGATCGTTGCCGTATCAACGGTATCCGGCAGTTCACCCATCAGGCCAACGACGATGGCGGAATCCGTGCCATGGCCAACACCAGTCGCACTCAAAGAACCCATTAACTTAACCACAATTCGCTGAGTCGCTTCTAAGAAATTTAATTCATCTAACTCATTGGCAAATCGATTGGCGGCGACCATGGGTCCAACGGTATGGGAGCTTGATGGTCCAACGCCAATTTTAAACAAATCAAAAACACTGATAGACATCCCTTGCTACTCCTATCAATGGCTTAAAATAATAGTGCGAGAACCGGATAAAAATACCCGCTTTTCAACATGATGTTTTACGGCATTAAACAAAGTGATTCGTTCAACATCCTGACCTTTAGCAATCAAGTCTTCTGGGTAGTGAGCGTGCCCTACTTCCTGAAGGCCTTGAGAGATGATTGGACCTTCGTCCAAGTCGTTGTTTACGTAGTGAGCCGTTGCGCCAACCATCTTCACGCCTTTTTCCCATGCCTGATGGTACGGACGTGCGCCTTTAAAGCCTGGTAACAGGGAGTGATGGATATTGATTGCGCGTCCGTTTAAGCGTTCACATAGCCAAGGAGAGAGAATTTGCATGTAGCGCGCCAGTACAACCAGTTCGATGTCGTATTCATCTAACAAGCGAACAATTTCAGCTTCCTGCTCTGGCTTGGTTTCTGGGGTAATAGGCAAATGGTGGTAAGGAATACCGTGCCACTTGGCTAGGTTTTCCAAATCAGGATGGTTAGAGATGATAACTGGTACTTCAACGTTCAACTGACCGGTACGGTAGCGATAAAGCAAATCGTTTAGACAGTGATCATATTTTGAGACCAGGATAGCCATGCGCATGCGATGGCCAGACGCGGTAAGATTCCACTCCATCGAGAAATCTTTCGCTCTTACACTAAACTCTGAGTCAAACTGCTGCGGATCAAAATCTGGTTCTGCTGGAATAAACTCAATACGAATAAAAAACTGCCCTGTAGCCCTGTCATCAAAAGACTGGATTTCATTGATGTAATGTCCAACGCTCGCCAAGTAACGCGTAACGACGTCAACAGTGCCACTTACACTTGGGCAATGTGCGGTAAGAATCCAAGTTTGTGTTGAATTTTCCATAGTTCCCTCTACTCATGGTATAGCCGGTACATCCCGTACCGGCTTGATTACGACTTAGCTAGCTCTTTACTTAGCGATCGACAGACCAAACTCTAGGCTTGCATCTTGAATCCACAACCATAGGTAGTCAGAGAAGCTACGGCGAACAACCAACTCGAACTTATCTTCTTCAAGGCGACGAATAATAGCGCCACTTTTCGCAAATACCGTTGACACAACTTTGCCAACTGGGAATTCCTTCAAGTGAATATCAATCGGCGTCGATTTTTTTAGAACATCAACAGCATGAGTACCAGAAAGCTCAAGAATCGTTGAACCGCCGCTACCGTTAACCAGCGAGTAGTGACCTTTCATCTGCTCACGAAACGCAGATTCCACATCAAATGCTGTCAGTCCAGGAACCGTTATCAACCATTCATCCGGCGCTAACCAACGAGCGGTAAAATCGCCTTTCGACGTGGATGTCAACGGCTCAAGTGGTAATGAGAAGCCAAGAATTGAAGACACTGTTTTTAGCATTTCTTCATTTTCTGGGTTGCATCGTAACGTTAGATGCCCCATCAACTTCACTTCTTTAAGAACCACACCTTGTCGGTCTGGCGGCATACTTGCCAATTTATCGAACTCTGCGTGATGCAAAGGAGATTCACCGAAAATTTCTCCACCAGGAACCTGGTTCATTAAGTCAAACAATGGTTGTTTGTTTTCTTGTTCAATCAATGTTGTATCAGACATTTTGGCGCTCTCCCTTTGGATCCAAAAATACAGTGCTGCAGATTTCAGCTTCAATCACGCTACCGTCTACTTGTGGGTAGTAAACCTTTTCGCCCATGCGGTCCAGACCACCTTTTACAAAGCCCATCGCGATACTGCGGTTCAGGTTTGCACTCCAGTAGCTAGAGGTAATATGCCCAACCATTGGAACAGGAATCGGCGCATTTGGATCAAGCACACCTTGTGAACCTTCAGGAATAACCACATTCGGGTCGATGGTTTTCAAGCCAACCAGTTGCTTACGGTTTTTTCTTACACAGTCTTCACGTGCCATGCCTCGTTTACCGATAAAGCTGAATGGCTTGCTGTTAGCCACACACCACCCCATGCCTAAATCGTAAGGGTGAACGCTTCCGTCTGTATCCTGACCTGCGATAATGAAACCTTTCTCTGCACGTAGAATGTGCATTGTTTCAGTACCGTAAGGCGTGATGTCGTATTTCGCACCGTGTTCCATCAACTTCTTCCAAACGTGTAGGCCGTAGTTCGCCTGTACGTTGATTTCGAATGACAGTTCACCAGTGAAAGAGATGCGGAAGATACGCGCTGGTACACCGGCAACCGTTGCTTGTTTCCAGTCCATGAACGCAAAGTTTTCTTTGCTTAGGTCACAGTCAGTTAACTCTTGCAGCAGTTTGCGGCTGTTTGGACCTGAAATCGTCGCCGTCGCCCAGTGATCAGTAACCGAAGTAAAGTACACTTCAAGTTCTGGCCATTCTGTTTGATGGTATAGCTCTAACCACTCAAGTACGTGTGCTGCACCACCAGTCGTCGTCGTCATCAAGAAGTGGTTTTCACCAAGACATGACGTAACACCATCGTCAAACACCATACCGTCTTCGCCACACATTAAGCCGTAGCGACACTTACCAATTGGCAGTTTTGCCCATGCATTACTGTAAATACGGCCTAAGAATTCACGCGCATCTTTACCTTGAATGTCGATCTTACCAAGTGTTGATGCGTCCAGAATACCGACTGAGTTACGTACTGCCAGACACTCACGGTCAAGAGCTTGTTGCATCGTCTCTGCTGGTTTTGGGAAATACCATGGGCGTTTCCAGTGACCAACATCTTCAAACAAAGCGCCATTGTCTAAGTGCCACTGATGCATTGCGGTGTAACGCTTAGGATCAAACAGCTCTTTACAGTTACGTCCCGCAATCGCACCAAAGGTAACCGGCGTGTAGTTTGGACGGAAAATCGTCGTACCTGTTTCTGGAATTGACTTGTTCAACGCGTTAGCGGCGATAGCCATACCATTAATGTTACCTAGCTTACCTTGGTCGGTACCAAAGCCCATCGCTGTATAACGTTTAACGTGCTCGATTGACTCAAAGCCTTCACGACATGCCAGTTCAATACCAGCCGCTGTTACGTCATTTTGGAAATCCACAAACTGTTTCGGCGCTTTCGATGTCTTTTTCGGATGCGGGATATGGAACAATGCCATTGGTTTCGCTACCGGTAACTCATTGGTTTTTGGTAGCGCAACATCCACTGCACTCAGGCCTAACTCTTGGATTGCTTTATTCCCAGCGTCAATACCTTCTTGCATTGCGCCTTTAGTGGTAAAGTTACCGTTGATCGCACCTGCAATCAGTTGCTTCTGCTTAGTTTCACCAGGAACAAAACCGATAACCTCTTCGTTCCACACAGGACGGCTGCCTGTATGACAAGAAAGGTGTACTGCCGGGCTATAGCCACCAGATGTAGCAATCGTATCAACTTGTATCGTCTCGCTTGAGCTTTCAACTTTCTTACCGCTCGCGTCGAGTTTGTTAATACGAACTCCAGTTACGCGCTTGCTTCCTAGAGCTTCAACAACCGCAGAACCTTTGATAACACGAATACCCGCTTTAATCACGCTCTGGATTATTGCACTATCCGCATTCGCTCGGGTATCAACAACGGCACTGACCTTACGACCCGCGCCATGCCAATCCAATGCTGTCTGGTAACCACTGTCATTCGTCGTCATAACGACAAGGCTTTGACCTGGTACCACTGAGTAGCGGTTGATGTATGTAGATACAGCGCTACAAAGCATGCTGCCTGGTAGATCGTTGTTACCAAATACAAGTGGACGCTCGTGCGAACCTGATGCCAACACTACCCATTTCGCGCGAACACGATGCAAACGCTGACGAGCAGTATGCTTAGGCGCTAAATCAGTCAGGTGATCTGTACAACGCTCGTGGATAGTTAAGAAGTTATGGTCATGGTAGCCGTTCACCGTTGAACGCGGTAGTAACTTCACTTCTGGGCAAGCTTCCAGCTCCGCCAGAACCTCTTGCACCCACTGGGTCGCTGGTCGGCCATCTACTTGCTCTTTAGTGTTAAGCAGGTTGCCGCCCATCTCACTTTGTTCATCAGCCAGAATAACGCGAGCACCGCTGCGTGCTGCTGTTAATGCCGCCATTAATCCTGCAGGGCCTGCACCAACGACTAAAACGTCGCAGTGTTGGTTGATGTTTTCGTAACGGTCAGGATCGTTCTCTAATGGTGAACGACCTAGTCCCGCAGCGCTACGAATGTATTTTTCGTAGGTTTCCCACATTGATTTTGGGTACATGAATGTTTTGTAGTAAAAGCCTGGAGGCATCATGCCACCGCCGACTTTACCTAAAACGCCCATTACATCTTTATCAACATTCGGCCAGCCATTGGTTGACTGACAAACAAGACCATCGTAAAGCTCTTGCTGTGTTGCACGGATGTTTGGAACCTGTGTGGCTTCTGTCGCACCAAGTTGGAAGATTGCATTTGGCTCTTCTGCACCTGCCGCGATGATGCCGCGAGGACGACTGTATTTAAAACTACGACCTACAACATCAACACCATTTGCTAATAGTGCTGAAGCCAATGTGTCACCAGCATAACCTGGGTATGACTTACCATTGAATTCAAAAGTCACTGACTTGGACTGGTCAACTCGACTTTGTGATGAAATACGATTTACTTGTGTCATCCTTAACACTCCTTACTCTGCAGCCAGTGAAGGTTGCTCACCAATCTTGTAGACTTCTTTAATTTCATAAGTCTGCGTGTCGCGTGTCATGTTGAAAAACTTGCGACACCCCGCTGAGTGCACCCACATTTCGTGGTGAAGTCCTCTTGGATTCTTACGGAAGAATAGGTATTGGCCCCACTCTTCATCTGTGCAGCTGTCCGCATCGACTGGACGTGTAATGTGAGCCTGACCTTTTGGGTGGAACTCTTCTTCTTCGCGATACTCACAGCAGTGAGGGCAATAAATCAGAAACATAATTCTTCTCCTGTTAGTGCGCTACGCCCGCAGCACCGTGTTCGTCGATCAATGCACCATTGTTGAAGCGGAACATTGAGAAAGGTTCAGCAAGTTCATGCATTTCGCCTTTCGCCAAGCTGGCTGCAAATACATTGCCTGACCCAGGTGTTGCTTTAAATCCACCCGTACCCCAACCACAGTTGAAGAATAGGTTTTCAACCGGTGTTTTCGTGATGATTGGACAAGCGTCCGCTGTGGTATCAACAATGCCGCCCCACTGACGATTCATGCGCACACGGGAGAAGATTGGGAACATTTCAACAATCGCTTGAACAGTGTGTTCGATGGTTGAGTAAGAACCGCGCTGACCATAACCGTTGTAGCCATCGATACCTGCACCGATAACCAAGTCGCCTTTATCTGATTGGCTGACGTAACCGTGTACGTGGTTAGACATCACTACTGTATCCAGAATTGGTTTGATCGGTTCTGATACTAGTGCCTGCAATGGATGAGATTCTATAGGCATTTCGAAACCAGCCATTTTCGCTAGCACGCCTGAGTTACCTGCTACCACACAACCAACTTTGTCAGCCATGATGTTGCCGTAACGGTTCGTTTTCACACCAACAATCGCGCCATCTTCAATGATCATGTCGATCACTTCAGTTTGCTGAATTAGGTCAACACCCATGCTGTCTGCACCACGAGCAAAGCCCCATGCAACCGCATCGTGACGAGCTACGCCAGCGTTAGCCTGCCATGACGCACCAAGGATTGGGTAACGAGTGTTCGCAGAGCAATCCATGTGAGGTACAAGCTCTTTAACCTGTTGCGTATCAAGAACTTCACCCTGGATACCGTTCAGGCGGTTTGCTGCAACACGACGTTCGATGTCGCGCATGTCTTGCAGCGTGTGCCCTAGGTTGAGACAGCCACGACGAGAGAACATCACGTTATAGTTCAGGTCTTGTGACAAGCCGTCCCACAGTTTCAGTGAATGTTCATATAGAAATGCAGCTTCATCCCACAAATAGTTAGAACGAACGATGGTTGTATTACGTGCTGTATTACCGCCACCTAAATAACCTTTTTCAATGACAGCAACATTAGTAATACCATGTTGCTTTGCCAAGTAGTAAGCGGTCGCTAGACCATGGCCACCGCCACCAATAATAATTACGTCATACTTTTTCTTTGGCGTCGGATTGCGCCATACACTTTGCCAATTTTCGTGATGGGAAAGCGAGTGTTTAAGTAGACCAAAACCAGAATAATGCTGCATTTGTCTGTTCCTTCATTTCAGCTAAAGTCAATTACCGTTTTGATATCTATTGGTATGCTGGGAAATCACGACATAGTGACTGAACTTTGCTTCCTACCACTTCAATCGTACTTGCAAGCGCTTGCGGGTCATCAAGTACATCTAGAATGTCTGAGATCCAACCTGCCAGCAGTTCACACTCAGATTCTTTGAAGCCACGTGTTGTGATGACTGGTGTACCAATGCGCAGGCCTGAAGTAACGAACGGAGACTGTGGATCGTCCGGTACAGCATTTTTGTTTACGGTAATACCCGCCAAACCTAGCGCCGCGTCTGCCGCTTTACCTGTCAGTTTCTGACGGATTAGGCTCAATAGGAACAGGTGGTTATCTGTGCCGCCAGAGACAACGTCGAAACCGCGTTCGATAAATACTTTCGCCATCACTTGTGCGTTAGCGACAACTTGTTTTTGGTATTCAACAAACTCTGGTTCTAACGCCTCTTTAAACGCCACTGCTTTTGCAGCAATAACGTGCATTAGCGGGCCACCTTGACCACCTGGGAAAACTGCAGAGTTGATCTTTTTCTCTAGCTCAGCATCGCGAGAGACAATCAAACCACCACGTGGACCACGCAGAGTTTTGTGCGTTGTGGTTGTTACGACATCAGCGAAAGGAACAGGGTTTGGATAAACACCGGCTGCAACCAATCCCGCTACGTGAGCCATATCAACGAATAGGTAAGCGCCAACTTTGTCCGCGATATCACGGAAGCGTTGCCAATCAACGACGCGTGAGTATGCTGAGAACCCAGCAACGATCATTTTAGGCTTGTGCTCAAGAGCAAGTTGCTCAACTTGTTCGTAGTCGATTTCGCCGGTTTCAGCGTTTAGACCGTATTGAACAGCGTTATAAATTTTGCCTGAAAAGTTAACGTGTGAACCGTGAGTCAAGTGACCACCGTGAGCAAGGCTCATGCCCAATACTGTGTCACCTGGTTCACAAAGAGCCATGTACACGGCAGCGTTTGCTTGTGACCCTGAGTGTGGTTGTACGTTCGCGTATTCTGCACCGAACAGTTGCTTTGCACGTTCGATTGCCAATTCTTCTACTTCATCAACATACTTACAGCCACCGTAGTATCTTTTTGCCGGGTAACCCTCAGCGTATTTATTGGTTAGTTTACTACCTTGAGCTTGCATCACTCGTGGGCTGGTGTAGTTTTCAGAAGCAATCAGCTCGATGTGGTCTTCTTGTCTCTGTTCTTCTTTTACAATCGCCGACCATAGTTCACTGTCGTACGCTTCGATGTTTTGAGTAGTGTTAAACATATCTTCTCCTTGATACTGGAATCTCGCTTCCCTGTTTAGGCATCAGGTTTGCCGCACGACATTGAATTCAAAATCGTTACAATGAAAACCTAATCGACAACTCAATAGTAATTAATTCGTAATATAGCGCTTGCGTAAATACGACAAAATCTGCGGATTTGCGACATGATTTAATTTATTTTTAAATAAAAAAAGCAGAGCTTGCGCTCTGCCAAAATCCCGATAGAAATCAATAAGTCTTGTTATATACACCTCCTTGTCTACATCCCAAAAATCATTATTAATACATTTATTAACAATGATTTTTAGAGCACAACAATTCAGTTCTTAATTCAAATAAATGAGCGTTATAATTTCATTTATTGACACTTATTCTTTGAATTAAGTACTGAAGTTAAGGTTGTGAGTTTTTACTATTTGATTAGCATTCGATAACAACGTTTCCGTTAGGAACACTACAGCAAGAAAGAATGTAGCCATCTGCGACATCGTCATCGGTAATACCGCCGTTGTGGCTCATTTCTACATCACCACTGACTTTCTTAACCTTACATGTACCGCAAATACCCATACCACAAGCTTTTGGAATGGTAAGTCCTGCTTTGGCCGCGGCAGCATGGACTGTTTCACCCGGCGCGACCTGAACTTGCTTGTCGCTTTCAGTAAACATGACTTCGATTAGATCGCTTTCAGTCAATAGTTCCGCTTCTTCTGCTGCAATTTCAGCATCTTGAACCGCTTGTTCTTCTACGCCCGCAGGAGCCTCACCAAATGCTTCTTCATGGTAGTGCTCCATGTTGAAACCTAATTTGACAAGGATAGATTTTACCGCGCGCATGTATGGCGTCGGACCACAACAGAAAATCTCGCGTTCATGCAAATCTGGCGTGATCATCAATAGCTTGATGTCATCTAAATACCCACGGTATCCCGACCAGTTTTGCCCTGACTCCAAACGCTCACAAATTAGATGCAGGTGGAAGTTAGAGATGCGAGATGACATAAATTCAAGCTCACGATGGAAGATGATGTCTCGTGGCGTTCGAGCACTGTGCACGAAAGTAACATCGACGTCGCTATTGGTATCGTATATCCAGCGAGCCATAGACATTAGCGGCGTTACACCTACCCCACCAGATAGTAGAAGTACTTTCTCTGCAGGGAAGTCAATGCTGTTAAATGCCCCAACCGGTCCATGGACAGCTAATTCAGAGCCTTCTTCGAGATTGTCATGGATCCAGTTAGAAACAAATCCACCCGGAACACGCTTTACCGTGATCGAAAAGCTATAAGGGACCGACGGTGAACTCGAAATGGTGTAAGAGCGGAAAACTTGCTCCCCTTCTATCTCAAGCTCAAGCGTGACAAACTGACCAGGCTTAAAGAAAAACATGATCGGCTGTTCAGCCATAAAACAGAATGTTTTGGTGTCCCAAGTTTCTTGAATGGTTTTAACGCAACGAACTGCGTGACGACCGTTATCCCAAATTTGAGTTTCAACAGGTATAAAAGAGCCACTGGTGGCTAGTGAGTTCATTGGGGTATTCATATCCGGCTTCTCCGCAACGGTGTATTTGGTGGATTCCCTCCATGGGTTGTGCTTATTTTGGTTATTATTGACTATTCGAGTTATCCATTAACGACACGGAGTTATCCAAAACGGTCACGTAAGGGAAAATAGTTTATTGCGTGTCTTAAATAGGCTCACTCAATGTCGCATTTAGACCACTTCTTAACATGCCAATAATGGCAGGATATCTGCGAGCCAAACATTTACCCACTATTAGTAAGGCTGTTGGCCAAAAACGCATGGAAGCCCCCTAGTAGGGCGTATCGTCCACATTTTCTAGAAGAAGATAGACAATGACACAAAACGATATTCTCAACATCAGTTACTCGAGCTTAGAAGTAGCACGAGCAGAAATGAAAAAAATGCTCGAAGAGCGTCGTATTAATTATTCACTACCGCGTCCGTTATATAACGATCCACTTCTATTCAAAATTGATGTAGAAGAGATCTTTCAGAAGGAGTGGTTATTCGTTGGCATGACGAGTGAAATACCGTCAAAAGGCGACTACTTTACTGTAGAGATCGCGCAAAGCCCTGTCCTTATCGTCCGTGACGCTGATGGACAAGTTAACGCGTTCCACAATACGTGTCGTCACCGTGGTTCTCGTATTTGCTTAGAGCACAGAGGGAAAGTGGCCAATTTAGTTTGTCCATATCACCAGTGGACATACGATACGAAAGGTAACTTGCTATTCGCTGGCACTGAGATGGGCGATGAGTTTGATATGCAGAAGCACAAACTTAAACCTGTTCACTGCAAAACGGCGGGTGGCTTTATCTTTATCTGCCTTGGTGAACAGCCACCAGAATCAGATTTTGATGAGTTCCTAGCAACACTTGAAGAATACATGGAACCGTACGACGTTGAGAATACCAAGCTTGCCGTTGAGTCGAACATGTATGAAAAAGCGAACTGGAAACTTGTTCTAGAAAACAACCGTGAATGTTACCACTGTTCAGGTAGCCACCCAGAACTACTGAACACGCTTCTGGAGTGGGATGACACGAACGATCCACGTGCTCCAAAAGAGTTCTTAGATTACTACGAGCGTATGGCTGCGGAATGGGATGCAGAATCGATCCCGCACGAGCATAAAAAATACGGTCGAAGAAACCGTTTGGTGCGCATGCCTTTGAAAGAAGGTACGTCTGTAATGACCATCGATGGCTCGGCCAGTTCACAAAAACTGCTAGGCCGTATCAAGAATGACAAGTTGGGTTCTTTGCGTATTTTGCATCTACCTAACTCGTGGAACCACATGCAAAGCGATCACTTCATCGTTTTCCGCGTTCTGCCAATCTCAGCGCAAGAATCGATGGTAACGACCAAGTGGTTTGTTCACAAAGACGCGATTGAAGGTGTGGATTACGATCCAGAAAACCTACGTCGTGTTTGGGATGCAACAAACGAGCAGGACCGTCGACTTGGTGAAGAGAACCAACGTGGTATCAACTCGCTAAGCTACGAACCAGGGCCTTACTCTGAAACCTTTGAGTTTGGTGTCATTGATTTCGTCAACTGGTACGCAGAACGAATCCAGGAAAAGTTGTAATTAGCTTTGCTCCCTGACAAAAGCCTCATCCTACGATGCAACGTAGTTCACTTAAGCGGAGCTGCCTTGCGATTAACAGGATATCGGGTCTTTGATATTTTTACCGCCCTAGGCCTATTAGGCTTAGGGCGTTTGTCTATAAAAAGGATAGACAAGTCGCCACG
>NZ_JAKKCM010000015.1 GCF_021728395.1 Vibrio sp. J1-1
TTGCTTGGCGACCATAGCGTTTTGGACCCACCTGACTTCCATGCCGAACTCAGAAGTGAAACGAAATAGCGCCGATGGTAGTGTGGGGTTTCCCCATGTGAGAGTAGGACATCGCCAGGCTTTAAATTTTGGACACTTGCTTAAGCGAGTGATACCACTGCGGAGTGGTAGTTCAGTTGGTTAGAATACCGGCCTGTCACGCCGGGGGTCGCGGGTTCGAGTCCCGTCCACTCCGCCACTTATTAAGAAGCCTAGTCGAAAGACTAGGCTTTTTTCGTTTATGCATCATGGTTTCCATTTTGGGTAGGTGAGGACTGCTCGTGTGCGACTCTAGTTACTTCGTTATACCAATTGCATTAACTAATAAGTGGTTAGCCTTGTTTAGTCTTTAAAGTAGCGTGAGATAACTTTGCTTTTATTCTCTGTAAAGAGATTTCAAGCACCACAACCGCTATCAGCAATGTATTCATAGCTACCTAAGCATCTTTTTGTAGCACCTAACTCCCGCTTACTATTGGCGTAGCATCAAAGATGAGATTTAAATGCTCTGTCGTCGTTTCCATATTACTAAAAGGTGAAACAGAGCCTTCCGTATCTCCTATATTGATGCAAACTACGCCGAACGTGTAATTGGTATAACCACGCTTTCGTAAGTATTTTTTGTTCCTACTCATTTATTTGAAAGCAGTTGTCTAGAAGCTTTGAAAGGCTTCCTAAGTTCCGTACTAATCGTTAAAGTCTATTCTCGTTAATCTAAGGCGATTGATGCTCATTTCTTAGAGATAAGCGTTACTTCGTGAAGTGTAAGAGTAAAGAATATACACACATAAAAAAAGCAGCCAGATGGCTGCTTTTTTAACAGTAACTAAGCGTTAGGACTCAAGCTGTTCTTTCTGTTCGTGCGGTGCAGTATGCTCTCTTGTTTCGTAGGCGGCCAAAGCGGCACGTTCTTCCTCGAGCTTCTTTTCTTCTTCTTTGGCTTTCTCGATCATTGGTGTAATGGTTGAGCCTTGAATCAAAATAGAGAACACAACAACAGCGTAAGTCATTACCAAGATGATCTCTTTTACATCGATCAGCTTGTCTTGTACAACCCAGATTCCTGATGGGATTGAAAGTGCCATCGCAAGAGCGAGGCCACCACGAAGGCCTCCCCAAGTCAGGATTTTGACTGACCAACGGTTATATTTTCTGTACCGCTTAAAACCAATGTAAGAAAGAAAGACACTGAGGTAACGTGATGCCAGAACGAGAGGTACTGCAATGGCCATCATGATCCAGTCTTCTTGGTGGAATTTGAACAGTAGCATCGACATGCCTATCAATAGGAACAGAACGCCATTTAGAAACTCATCAACCAATTCCCAGAAGTGGTCGAGGTGATCTTCACTCTCTTTAGAGAAACCAATAAAGCGTGTCCAGTTACCAATCATAATGCCCGATACAACCATTGCTAATGGCCCTGATACGTGAAGGTACTCTGCGAAAGCATAACCTGCAGTAGGTACACCAATGGTCAGTAGGAGCTCCATTGAGTGGTCATTTGTCGCACTAATTAAGTAGTGGAAGAGCAAGCCAAGTAGGAAACCGTAAAAAATGCCCCCAATCGCTTCTTGGATAAAGAGCATTGTTACGCTACCGAGAGTTGGCGCTTCGGTTCCAAATGCGATTGTAAATAAGGTGACAAAAATAACCAGACCAAAGCCATCATTAAACAATGATTCGCCTTCGATTTGTGTAGAGATTCGTTTTGGAGCATCCAACTTTTTTACAATAGCCAAAACAGCAATCGGGTCGGTTGGAGAAATCAGAGCACCGAACAGTAAGCAGTAAATCAAATCAAACTGAATTCCGATCAGTGTGCAGGCTCCATAGAGGACAAAGCCGATGAAGAAAGTTGAAAACAGAGTGGCCGCAAGCGCTAATACTGTTATCTCCCACTTCTGATCCTTTAGGTTAGGTAATTTAATACCTAAGCCGCCTGCAAAGAGCAAAAATCCAAGGATACCTTTGAGCAAGAAGTCTTCGAAGTTGATTCTGGTTACTGTCTCTGTCGCTATCTCTGTTAGATGAAACCAGTTATTTTGACCAGCAATTAAGATGAGGAGGGAAAGAACCATTGAACCTGCAGTAATGGCAATAGTGGTTTGCATCTTTCCTATTTTGCTGTTTACAAAGGCGATTAGCATCGCAGCTGCGGAGAGAAAACATAAAGTATGATAGACCGACATTAGAACACTCTGTTTGTAACATTTTGTGAATGGAATTCTCGGCTGATGCTGCTTAAATAGCAAACATTTTTTCGTGATTATTTTATAAGTTAAGATGTCGATAAAATAATCATGAATTCTACATTTAGACGTCTAGACTCCTGAAGTTTGTGTGATAGGATGACAGCATAACGAAAGGAATGAGGCTGTACTGTGGGAAGTAATGTAAGACAACAGATTGAAGCTCAATTGAAGCAACGTATTCTTCTGATTGATGGTGGCATGGGTACCATGATTCAGGGATATAAACTTGAAGAGCAAGATTATCGAGGAGAACGCTTTGCTGATTGGCACAGTGATCTAAAGGGTAACAACGACTTGTTGGTACTTAGTCAGCCTCAATTGATCAAGGAAATACACAGCGCTTACCTCGAAGCTGGCGCTGATATCTTAGAAACCAACACCTTTAATGCGACCACTATCGCGATGGCTGACTATGATATGGAAAGCCTGAGTGAAGAAATCAACTTTACAGCCGCTAAATTAGCCCGTGAAACGGCTGATGAGTGGACGGCGAAAACACCGGAAAAACCGCGTTATGTTGCAGGTGTTCTGGGCCCAACAAACCGTACGTGTTCTATCTCTCCAGATGTAAACGATCCTGGTTACCGAAATGTGAGTTTTGAGGAATTGGTTGAGGCTTACTCTGAGTCTACTCGTGCGTTGATCAAAGGTGGTTCAGACCTAATTCTTATCGAGACAATATTTGATACCTTGAATGCTAAAGCGTGTGCGTTCGCGGTCGATTCAGTTTTTGAAGAGCTTGGTATTGAGCTTCCGGTGATGATCTCTGGCACCATTACCGATGCGTCTGGCCGAACCTTGTCAGGTCAAACGACGGAAGCCTTTTACAATTCATTACGTCATGTGAAGCCTATCTCATTTGGCTTAAATTGTGCGCTTGGCCCTGATGAACTGCGCCCATACGTCGAAGAACTTTCACGCATATCTGAATCTTTTGTGTCTGCTCACCCTAATGCGGGACTGCCAAATGCATTTGGCGAATATGATTTGTCTCCTGAAGATATGGCGAAGCATGTTAAAGAATGGGCTGAAAGTGGATTCTTGAACTTGATTGGCGGCTGTTGTGGTACAACGCCTGAGCATATCCGCCAAATGGCAGAAGCTGTTAATGAAGTCGCTCCTCGCAGCCTGCCTGATCTTCCGGTCGCGTGTCGCTTATCTGGCCTCGAGCCGCTGACTATCGAAAAAGAATCCTTGTTTGTTAACGTTGGTGAACGCACTAACGTAACAGGTTCGGCTCGCTTTAAGCGCTTAATCAAAGAAGAGTTATATGATGAAGCGTTAGATGTTGCTCGTCAGCAAGTTGAAAACGGCGCTCAAATCATCGATATCAATATGGATGAAGGCATGCTGGATGCAGAGGCATGTATGGTTCGCTTCTTGAACCTTTGTGCTTCTGAGCCTGAAATCTCCAAAGTGCCTATCATGGTTGACTCTTCCAAGTGGGAAGTCATCGAAGCTGGCCTGAAGTGTATTCAGGGCAAAGGCATCGTGAACTCGATTTCTCTAAAAGAAGGTAAAGAGAAATTTATTGCTCAAGCCAAACTGATTCGCCGTTATGGTGCCGCTGTTATCGTGATGGCATTTGACGAAGTCGGTCAGGCCGATACACGTGAGCGAAAAATTGAAATTTGTACCAATGCTTACCGTATTTTGGTTGATGAAGTTGGTTTTCCACCAGAAGATATTATTTTTGACCCAAATATTTTTGCTGTTGCTACTGGTATCGATGAGCATAACAACTATGCCGTTGATTTTATCGAAGCGGTAGGCGATATCAAACGTGACTTACCACATGCGATGATCTCCGGTGGTGTTTCTAACGTTTCTTTCTCTTTCCGTGGTAATAACTACGTTCGTGAAGCGATTCATGCGGTATTCCTCTACCACTGTTTTAAAAACGGTATGGATATGGGCATCGTTAATGCTGGTCAGCTGGAAATCTACGATAACGTACCTGAAAAACTGCGCGAAGCAGTAGAAGACGTCGTTCTTAACCGTCGTGATGATGCTACCGAAAGGCTACTGGATATAGCTGCGGAATATGCAAACAAAGGTGTTGGCAAAGAAGAGGATGCTTCTGCACTTGAATGGCGAACTTGGCCTGTTGAAAAGCGTTTAGAACACGCTTTGGTAAAAGGGATTACCGAGTTCATTGTTGAAGATACCGAAGAAGCTCGTATTAACGCTTCTAAACCGCTAGAGGTTATTGAAGGTCCGTTGATGGATGGTATGAACGTGGTCGGCGACTTGTTTGGTGAAGGTAAGATGTTCCTTCCTCAGGTAGTAAAGTCGGCGCGTGTAATGAAACAGGCGGTCGCTCATTTAGAGCCATTTATCGACGCAGAGAAGCAGGTCGGTCAGACCAACGGTAAGATCTTACTCGCTACGGTGAAAGGCGATGTACACGATATCGGTAAAAATATCGTCGGTGTCGTACTGCAATGTAACAACTACGAGATCATCGACCTTGGCGTTATGGTGCCGTGTGAAAAGATCCTAAAAGTCGCCAAAGAAGAGAACGTCGACATTATCGGTCTGTCAGGGCTGATTACGCCATCATTAGATGAGATGGTTCATGTGGCGAAAGAGATGGAACGTCTTGATTTTGATCTTCCATTGCTGATTGGGGGCGCGACAACGTCTAAAGCGCACACTGCAGTTAAAATTGAGCAGAACTACAAGCATCCGGTTGTATACGTCAACAATGCATCACGAGCAGTAGGTGTCTGTTCGTCACTACTTTCTGATGAACGTCGTCCTGATTTCGTGGAAAAATTGAAGGCCGATTATGAGCGTGTTCGCGATCAGCACAACCGGAAAAAGCCACGAACCAAGCCAGTAACACTGGAAGAAGCTCGCGCAAACAGAGTTGCAATTGACTGGGAGGCGTATACCCCGCCAGCACCAAAACAGTCGGGCATTCATATATTTGATGACTTTGATGTGGCGACCTTACGTGAGTACATCGACTGGACCCCGTTCTTTATGACTTGGTCACTGGTTGGAAAATACCCAACGATTTTCAAGCACGAAGAAGTTGGCGAAGAAGCGAAGCGTTTGTTCCATGATGCGAATGAACTGCTTGATCGTGTTGAAAGCGAAGGCCTGATGAAAGCACGAGGTATGTGTGGTTTGTTCCCTGCGGCAAGCGTAGGTGATGATATTGAAGTGTACACTGATGAATCGCGTACCGAAGTAGCGAAAGTCCTGTGCAACCTTCGTCAGCAAACAGAGAAACCAAAAGGCTTTAATTACTGCTTGTCTGATTATGTCGCACCAAAAGACTCTGGTAAGCATGACTGGATTGGCGCGTTTGCGGTAACTGGTGGTATTGGCGAGCGTGAACTGGCCGATGAATATAAGGCTAAGGGCGATGACTATAATGCGATTATGATCCAAGCGGTGGCCGATCGCCTGGCAGAAGCTTTTGCGGAATACCTTCATGAACGTGTTCGTAAAGAAATCTGGGGTTATGCTGAAGATGAGAATTTATCGAATGATGATCTAATCCGAGAAAAATACCAAGGTATTCGACCTGCGCCTGGCTATCCTGCATGTCCAGAACATACGGAAAAAGGGCCGATATGGGAGCTTCTGAATGTAGAAGAGAATATCGGCATGTCTCTGACTTCTAGCTATGCTATGTACCCTGGAGCCTCGGTGTCTGGTTGGTACTTCTCTCATCCGGACTCTCGCTACTTTGCGATCGCGCAGATCCAGGAAGATCAGCTAGAAAGCTACGCTGAACGTAAAGGCTGGGACAGGCTTGAAGCAGAAAAATGGTTAGGTCCGAATATTAACGGCTAACTCATCGGAAAGAGAAAGGGCTGCTATTAAGCAGCCCTTTTTATATGGTTGAACAAACGGAGTTTATTTTTCAAATAGCTCGGCATGCAGCTTTTGAATCGCTTGTTGTGACTCTGACTTATGAAGCAGGAAGCACAAGTTATGCGGGCTGGCACCGTAACAAATCATACGTAAGTTAAAGTCTTCTAGTGTGCCGAAGACTTGTTTTGCGTACCCTTTGGTGCCACTCATGTTGTTTCCGATCAGTGCCACCAAACATAGGTCATGCTCAACTTCTACTTTACACAGTTCTTCTAGCTCTTCTCTTACGGCTTGCGGTAGCTGTGGTGCACCACCAGAGGTATCTGTTTGATCTAGTGTTAATGAAACACTGATTTCTGAAGTGGTAATCAAGTCTACTGAGATTTTGTGTTTTGCCAGAATTTCGAACACTTTAGCCAGAAAGCCGTATGCATGGAACATGCTTGCACTACGTAAAGTGACCATAGTTTGGTTGCAACGCAATGCAAGCGCTCGGTACAGCGGTGAGCTTTCCACTTGATGACGAATCCAGGTACCACCTGCTTCTGGATCTTTAGAAGATCCCACGAACACCGGAATATCGTGGCGCAGAGCAGGAACGAGCGTAGAAGGGTGAAGGATCTTGGCGCCGAAGTTTGCCATTTCTGACGCTTCGCTAAAGCTGATTTCTGGGATTGGTGACGCTTTTGGTGCAATACGAGGATCCGTTGTGTAGATGCCCGGAACATCTGTCCAAATTTCTAAGCCTGCAGCTTTCACTCCTTCAGCGATAAGCGCAGCACTATAGTCACTGCCACCACGACCTAATGTGGTTGTATTACCTTCTTCGTCTGAGCCGATGAAGCCTTGAGTGATGACCACTGATTCCTGACAGAGTGGTACTAGCTTCTCTTGTACGAGCAGAGAAATTGCTTCGACATTTGGCTCGGCGCGTCCGAAGTTATCGTCGGTTCTTAACACATCACGAATATCAAAACGTACCGCATTGATACCACGTTCTCTCATTAGCTGAGCCAGAATGTGCGTTGACATTAGCTCACCACACGCAACTAAGTGATCGGTCAGTTTAGCACTTGCTTGGATAGAAGCTGCTTCAGCAAGGCTTGTTACTGTATCAAGGATTGCGTACACCTCTGCGCTTGCTTCAGACGCATCTCTCAATTGATAGAGGATGCCATCATGAATTTCTGCTAGCTTGCGCAGCAACTCGGCACGCTGCTCCTGATCCTGAACACCGTTAGCAAGCTCTACTAGTAGATTAGTTACACCAGAGCAAGCGCTGCTCACGACAAGGCGAGTATTTGGATTGTTTTCAATAATGGTGGCACAACGACTCATTGCCTCGAAATTGGCAACACTGGTTCCACCGAATTTTGCTACGTTAAATGCGCTCACTGCGTTCTCCCACGACTTCCTAAAAGTAATACATATCCGATATTTAGTGAGGAAAGGAACAGAGCAAAAAGAGAGGTATTTAGAATGAGATTTGAAATATTTACCCTCAGAAGCTCTTCATCAGACAATGCTGATGACAGTTGATGGGACTCAACCCACGTCAACCGACAAGTCAAACCCTGCAATTTTGACTTACCTCGGCACTACTCCCCCTGAATGATTGGTATTGGAATTGCGGTTCCACAAATCATCTACCTGGGTAGTGCTCCTCTTCTACATAAAGCTCAAACATTGAACGGTTTTGGCGTGGTAAAGTCAATGAAAATTTCAACGATCCTGCAATTTTTTACTAGCGAAATTGTGACAGTGGTGTGAACTCAATACATAAGGCTAATTGCCGAGTCCTATAAAATCCATTAGTGTGAGTTCTTTGATGCCCGAGACTTAATCAAAATACTAAAAAACAATTGTCCTCACTCGGGTCAAGTAACGTCAAACAAGGAGCTCACATGCCAATCCAAAGCTTTATCCCCCCTCATCGTGTCCTAATGGGACCTGGTCCTTCTGATATTTACCCGCAAGTATTACAAGCGCTAAGCCGCCCAACGGTTGGTCATCTGGACCCTCTATTTATTGCAATGATGGATGAGCTGAAACAACTGCTGAAATATGCTTTCCAGACAGAAAACGAGTTCACTATTGCCGTCTCTGCACCAGGTAGTGCTGGTATGGAAGCGTGCTTCGTTAACCTGATTGAAAAAGGCGATAAAGTCATCGTATGCCGAAATGGTGTTTTTGGTGAGCGCATGCGTGAAAACGTCATTCGTGCTGGTGGTGAAGTGGTTGTGGTTGATGATGAATGGGGCACGCCAGTTTCTGTCGACAAAGTTGAACAAGCTCTGCAACAGCATCCGGATACAAAAATTTTAGCGTTTGTTCATGCGGAAACCTCGACAGGTGCGGTCAGCGATGCTCAAGCTTTGGGACAATTAGCTAAGCAGCACAATGCGCTATCTATTGTGGATGCGGTGACTTCATTGGGCGGTGTGCCGTTAAAAGTAGATGAATGGCAATTGGATGCGGTGTACTCAGGTAGCCAAAAGTGTTTGTCATGTGTACCGGGCTTGTCTCCGGTGACATTTTCTCAGGCCGCAATTGATAAGATTCAATCGAGAACAACCCCTGTACAAAGCTGGTTCCTAGATCAAAGTCTCGTGCTTGGTTACTGGAGCGGAGAGGGTAAACGTAGCTACCATCATACCGCACCAGTGAATAGCCTGTATGCTTTGCATGAAGCGTTATTGATGCTGAAAAATGAAGGCTTGGAAAATGCTTGGGCCCGTCACCAATTGATGCATGAAAAACTAAAAGACGGCCTACAAAAGCTCGGTTTTGAATTTGTTGTAGAAGAAGCGCATCGCTTACCTCAATTAAATGCCGTTTACGTACCGGAAGGCATTGATGAGGCGAAGGTTCGAGCTCACCTACTGGAAACCTATAATCTGGAAATAGGTGCTGGTCTTGGCGCGTTGGCAGGCAAAGCGTGGCGTATTGGCTTGATGGGCTACGGTGCTCGTCCAGAAAACGTTGCGCTATGTTTGAAAGCGTTGGAAGAGTCGCTGACAGAGTAGCGATAGCTGAAGTAAAAAAGCGAAGGTTAGCGTTAGCCTTCGCTTTTTTCGTTTATTTACTGCTCACCAGACTGCACAGGTGAAGCGGATTGGGCTTGTGATGGTGGTTGGTAATTCACGTGACTGAAATCTACCCGAGGAAATAAGTACTGAGCCTCTGCACGAATTTGCTCGGCTTTACTGCTATCGTCTAGTCCCTGATAAGCTAGGATCAAATTGTTATAGAAAGTCGGGCGTGGTTTATCTTTTATGATGTTCAGTGACCAGTCAATGTAAGGCTGAATCAAGCTTGGATCCTGTTGATGTAAACCTATATTGAGGAATGTGCTGTACACATCCCAGTCGAATCGATCTTTCCAGACCACAGGGTTGCTGACTTGACGAAGAATATCTGTGGTCGTCGGACGTGTTGTTTCAAATTTAGTTAGTATGTAGTTGGTATGTAAGGCACTCACCATGTAGAACGCAAACACGGCAGGTAGAGCTAAGCTTACGATGCGCAGCAAACTTTTCGTGATTTTGGTGAAACCGACTTGGCGATAACGCGCCACTCTCTTATCCACCCAATATATTAGAACGAGAAAGATTACCCAATGCACTAACGAGTGATAAAACGGGTATTCAAGCTGTGAGTGCAGAACAATGGGTATGAACAAAGCTAATAAGGCTAAACGTGTCCCACGCTTGGCCTGATATATTCGGTATAGCACTAGTGTCATGGCCAAGAACAAACCTAAAATAGGCAGTAACCCACCTTCTACGGCCCAATACAATAATTCATTGTGCGGGTGATCCATTGCGGGCAATCCGGCAGGATATTTCTCGTTTAACGCATGTTGGCGAGCGGTATAAATCATGTACTCTGACTCAAACTTTCCGTAGCCATAGCCGGTGAACGGTTTTTCAATCACCATATCTACGGTTTGCGGGAAAGTATAAGCGCGAGGCGACTCCATGTTGACTTTCTCTGCTGCTAAGCCGTTGCCTTGCGGGAAAGCAATGTGCATTACCACTACTGATAACAGCAGCCCGGCTACGAGAGAAATCACCCAATGAGAAAAGCGTCTCTTGGAATTATAACGGTACATGTACGGGATAATCAGAAGGACTGCAAACAGAGAAGCCAACCAACCTGTTCTTGAAGCAAGAGCAACGATCAAAGGTATAGTTAAAACGGGTACCGCATAAAGTAAGTAGACATCACTGAGCTTACGATCGTACTTGTATGGCTGACGTGCCAGTAAGTAACTGGCAATGACTAAGCCAGTTGCGAGAAAACTTGCCATGACATTGGGTTGCTGAAATATGCCATATGGACGGTTGGCGATGGTGTCGTAGCCGAAAGGGTTACCGGGTTTTAAATAGAGATATTGCGTCAGACCAAAAATGGCTTCGATCACAACGGCCAACACGATAAACCACAAGATACGTTGACGATGCTTGTTACTGAAATGGAATTGTTGCAGGACAACGAAAAACAGCAACCCACTCCACAGGCCAATGAGTTTGTTCGCGGCTAAGTTGCTGTTTGCATTTGGGTAAAAAATCGGAATGGTCATAATGATGACACTGATAAACAAGCCGATGGTTAATTTTGAATATCTTAATGCCTGATTACGGGCAATCTGATAACAGCCAATCCCTAACGCAAAGCTAAAGGCTATCCAAGATGTCGCATTGAAGGATAAAGCCAATCCTGAGCCACCTGGATTTGGCATAAAAAAGTGCATTGCCAGCACAAACAGTACTGCCAAAGCGAGGAGAAACTTGCGATTGAGAGGAACCTGAGCTTTTGGCGGTGAAAGCCTTGTTCCACTTACATGTATAGTTACCATAGACATTGCGTTGTTTTGAATGAAAAAGACCAGCAATAGCTGGTCTTTGTACTTTACCTGTTTTTTCTATTTCAACATAGGACTAAGGAAGCGAGCCGTGTGTGAACCTTCGATCAAGGACACATCTTCAGGTGTACCTTGAGCAATGATCTCACCGCCGCCTTGGCCGCCTTCTGGACCCAGATCGATAACCCAGTCGGCTGTTTTGATTACGTCCAGGTTGTGCTCGATGACCACTACCGTGTTGCCGTGATCTCGCAGACGATGCAGTACCGACAATAATTGCTGGATGTCATGGAAGTGCAGACCTGTAGTTGGCTCATCCAGAATGTAGAGCGTTTTACCTGTATCGCGCTTTGATAGCTCTCTGGCCAATTTTACTCGTTGTGCTTCACCGCCTGATAGGGTTGTGGCAGCTTGACCAAGGCGAATATACGACAAGCCAACATCCATTAATGTTTGTAATTTACGAGCAATGACTGGTACTGGTTCAAAAAACTCGCGAGCGTCTTCCACCGTCATCTCTAAAACTTCATCAATTGTTTTGCCTTTGTATCGAACTTCTAATGTTTCACGGTTGTATCGCTTACCCTTACACACATCACAAGGAACATAGACATCCGGCAGGAAGTGCATTTCTACTTTGATTACGCCATCGCCCTGACACGCCTCACAACGACCGCCTCGTACGTTAAAACTAAAACGACCTGGCTTGTATCCGCGTGAACGCGACTCTTGCGTGCCAGCAAACAGTTCACGAATCGGAGTAAAAATGCCTGTGTATGTTGCAGGGTTAGAGCGAGGTGTGCGACCAATTGGGCTTTGATCGATGTCGATGACTTTATCAAAGTGTTCTAGGCCTTTTATCGACTTATAAGGTGATGGGTGTGCGGTTGTGGCTCCATTCAGTTGCGTATGAGCAATCTTGAAGAAAGTGTCATTGATCAGAGTCGACTTACCTGAACCAGAAACGCCAGTAATACAGCTAAACAAACCAACTGGCACTGACAAATTGACGTTTTTCAGGTTATTACCAGTTGCACCGATAAGCTCGACGGTTTTCTTAGGATCGCGAGGTGTGCGCTCTTTTGGCACCGCAATCTCTTTGGCTCCACTTAAATATTGCCCTGTGAGAGAATCAGGGTTAGCAATAATCTCTGCCATTGTACCTTCTGCTACGACGTTGCCGCCATGAACACCAGCGCCGGGACCAATATCGATCACATGGTCAGCACTGCGAATGGCATCTTCATCGTGTTCTACAACTAATACGGTATTACCCAGATCACGCAGGTGAGTCAGGGTTTTCAGCAGACGTTCATTATCCCGCTGGTGGAGGCCAATAGAAGGCTCATCAAGTACATACATCACCCCAACGAGGCCAGCACCAATTTGGCTTGCTAAGCGAATACGTTGCGCCTCACCACCAGATAAGGTTTCAGCACTGCGAGACAGATTGAGGTAATTTAGCCCCACATTAACTAAAAATTGCAGGCGGTCATTGATCTCTTTCATGACCTTTTCGGCAATTTGTGCACGTTGACCTTCCAGTTTAAGGGTTTGGAAGAAGGCTAGGGCATCCGCAATACTCAGTTCTACGATTTCAGGCAAGGTGGTGTCAGCAATAAACACATTACGTGCTTCAAGGCGCAGACGGGTACCACCACAACTAGAACAAGACTTCGTTGAGATATATTTGGCTAACTCTTCACGTACAGAGTTAGATTCTGTGTCACGATAACGACGCTCGAGGGTATTCAAAATACCTTCAAATGGATGGCGTTTTACACGAATATCACCACGATCATTGATGTACTTGAACTCAATTTCCGTACGGCCAGATCCTTTTAATATGATCTCTTGTGTCTTCTTTGGCAGAGAATTAAACGGAGCATGCAGATCAAAACCGTAGTGATCAGCGATCGATGTAAGCATCTGAAAGTAGTAATAGTTCTTTTGATCCCAACCACGGATAGCACCTTGTGCCAGACTTAGTGAATCATCTTGTATCACTCGGCTTGGATCAAAATATTGTTGTACACCCAGTCCGTCGCAAGTGCCGCACGCCCCCGCAGGGTTATTGAATGAGAACAGTCGAGGTTCCAGTTCCTGCATGCTGTAGCCACATTTAGGACAAGCAAAGTTTGCCGAGAAGATAATTTCTTCACCGTCACCATCCATTGGCGCGACGACTGCAATGCCGCCCGACAACTCCAGTGTGGTCTCGAAAGATTCCGCTAAACGTTGTTGCAGATCCGGACGAACTTTAAAACGATCGACGACAACTTCAATAGTGTGTTTTTTGTGTAACTCGAGCGTTGGTGGATCTGAAAGATCGCAAGTTTCACCATCAATTCGGGCACGGATAAAGCCTTGTGCAGCCAAATTTTCTAAGGTCTTTACGTGCTCGCCTTTACGTTCCTTAACGATTGGGGCCAGTAGCATCATCTTACTGCCTTCAGGCAATTCCAATACCTTGTCTACCATTTGGCTGATGGTTTGTGCGGCAAGAGGTGCATGGTGGGTCGGACAGCGAGGTTCACCTACACGTGCGTAAAGCAGACGCAGATAGTCGTAGACTTCGGTAATTGTACCTACGGTTGAGCGTGGGTTATGAGACGTCGACTTTTGTTCTATGGAAATAGCAGGTGATAATCCCTCAATATGATCGACATCGGGTTTTTCCATAAGAGACAAAAACTGACGCGCATAAGCAGAAAGAGACTCAACATAGCGTCGTTGACCTTCCGCGTATAAAGTGTCGAAAGCGAGGGAAGACTTACCGGAGCCACTTAATCCAGTAATAACCGTCAGTTTATCGCGAGGGATAGTTAGGTTGATATTTTTAAGGTTATGGGTTCGGGCACCGCGAACTTCTATTTTATCCATCGTTTTTGCTCTATGTATAACCAAGTTGGGCAAGTATTACATAGTGTGAGAAATGTGCAAAGGAATACTGGACAAAAAAACAGTAAACAAAAGCCCAGCATTGAGCTGAGCTTAATAACTTAAGAATAAGTGATAAGTTTGAAAAGCTTATGCTTCTCGTTGAGTTGCGTGCTTACCTAACTCAGATTTTTTTTCATCTTTTAGGTATAGGTTTTCGAAACAGTAATTCGTTGCTTCGATGTAACCTTCTACGCTACCGCAGTCAAATCGCTTGCCTTTAAATTTGTACGCAAGTACACAGCCAGCTTTGGCTTGCTTTAACAGGGCATCCGTAATCTGAATTTCACCACCTTTCCCTGGCTCTGTGTTTTCAATTAACTCGAAAATGTCAGGAGTCAGGATGTAACGGCCGATGATTGCAAGGTTGCTTGGCGCTGTGCCTTTCTCAGGTTTTTCAACCATGTCATCCACACGGAAGATATCATCTTTGATCATTTCGCCTGAGATAACGCCGTATTTATGGGTTTCTTCTACCGGAACTTCCTGTACTGCGACGATAGAACAACGGAACTGTTTAAACAGAGCGACCATTTGAGAGAGAACGCCTTCGTCTTCATTGACACACAGGTCATCCGCCAACACGACTGCAAACGGTTCATCGCCAACCAGCTCACGACCAGTAAGGATAGCGTGCCCGAGGCCTTTCATCTCTCTTTGACGGATATAGGTAAAGTTAGCTGACTCAATGATTTCGCGAATGTCCACCAACAGCTCTTCTTTGTTTGTTCCGCTGATTTGATGCTCGAGTTCGTAGTTCTTATCAAAGTGATCCATGATTGAGTGTTTGCCACGACCAGTCACAATGCACATGCCGTTCATACCGGCTTGGATCGCTTCTTCAACGCCATATTCAATCAATGGCTTGTTCACTACTGGCATCATCTCTTTTGGCATTGACTTGGTCGCAGGTAAGAAGCGCGTACCATAGCCTGCAGCAGGGAACAGACATTTTTTAATCATTGGGGGAATTTCCTTTCTCGTCATTATCTTCAAGAATTTGCGCATAACTTTAACACGAGAGATGTGTCTTAATCATGAATAAAGTAGGAAAAAATGTGAGGCACTGGCCGGAAAAAGAATGAGCGGATCGAACTAAGTGTTAGAACCGCAGTAACTTAGTTAACTGAAGGTTACGTTAATTACGACATCAGATTCTGGTCCGCCCAAGCAATGGCTTGTACGCGGTTCTTCACCGAGAGCTTTTTAAAAATTTGGTACAGGTGAGACTTAATCGTAAACTCGCTCACAAACAACTCTTCTGCCATTCGGCTATTTGACGCCCCATTTTGAAGGCAGCGCAATACTTGTAGTTCCCGAATGGTAAGGTCCACAGTCGCAGGTGCCGTGTGAGTGTTGATGACATTGCGATAGTAGTGAAGAAGTTGACTGGCCACATTTCGTGGTAACCAGTTTTGGCCATTAATGATGCCTTTTAATCCTTCACCGACTCGTTCAAGAGATTCCTCGGCGTAGAATACACCTTTTAGCTGGCCGAAAGAGAGTAATTCATCAGTAGTCAGGCGTTTCGGGACATTAAAAATAACCGTTTCAAAATTTTTCCACATGAGTGGTAAATTCTTAATCGACTGAACAAGCGATTTATGTTCACTGAAATCGATGAGCAAGATTTTATTACGATGTTTCGGCTTCGCTTCCATTAATGCATCCGTCGAGATCACCGGGATATCAATCTCGATGTACTTTTCCAGTGCCGCTACCTTTTGGGGGGCATTATCTTCGATACTGATCAGAAATAGCTTTCTGGCGTATGCTGACTTTTTCATGATGTCAAATCTCCCAATCTTCAGTGAAGGTGGTACGTTGGCATCAAAGAAGCGTTAGAGCTATATGCTTGGTGAATAAATGCGTTCAGATTCAAAGGTTCATGTTGCGATGTCTGCAACGTGAATTAAAAATGCTACATGTAATCGTTGAATAGAGTTTTTGGTTCTAGATAAGAGCCAGATAGAACACAATGGTATTAGACTTTAATCAAGTCATTAAAGCGTGCTATTCTAATGCGCTAAAATTTTAAATATCCAGAGTGAAACGGAGCACATCATGGCCAGCCGTGGAATTAACAAAGTTATTTTGGTGGGGAATCTAGGCAACGACCCTGAAATTCGTTACATGCCGAACGGTAGTGCAGTAGCAAACATTACTATTGCAACTTCTGATTCATGGCGTGATAAAGCGACTGGCGAACAGCGCGAAAAAACTGAGTGGCACCGAGTTGTGCTGTTTGGCAAACTTGCGGAAGTTGCTGGCGAATACCTACGCAAAGGCTCACAAGTGTACGTTGAAGGACAACTT
Source organism: Vibrio sp. J1-1 (assembly GCF_021728395.1). Taxonomy (GTDB): domain Bacteria; phylum Pseudomonadota; class Gammaproteobacteria; order Enterobacterales; family Vibrionaceae; genus Vibrio. The sequence continues at coordinate 16,249 of NZ_JAKKCM010000015.1, forward strand.
CAAACGCGTAAATGGCAAGACCAAAGTGGTCAAGATCGTTACTCAACTGAAGTCGTTGTTCAGGGCTTCAATGGCGTAATGCAAATGCTGGGTGGCCGCGCTCAAGGTGGAGCACCAGCTATGGGTGGCCAGGCACCGCAGCAAGGTGGTTGGGGACAGCCTCAGCAACCAGCGCAATCGCAATACAATGCGCCTCAGCAGCAGGCTCCAAAGCAATCGGCTCCACAACAACAGCCTCAGCAGCAGTACAATGAGCCACCAATGGATTTTGACGACGATATTCCGTTCTGATCCCGATTGCACTGGAACCTTAAAGGCCGCGAATATCGCGGCTTTTTTATTATCTGTGTCCCAGACTGAATAATATTAGATATTCTCAAGTGATTACATTGTTTGCCGCTAACTAGACTATAGCGGTAAAAACAGTATGCCTCTCACAATCAAACTTATCCGATTGTTTATTAAATATCGATCAAGTATAAGTATTTCAATAAGGTATATGGTGAATAGAAAAGGAATTCGGTGTTCATGAGGTATACCCCAACTCTAAAACTAAGCACGCGGCTGGTGGCTTTTGTTACCATGATCGTGATATGCGCAATGTTTATCTTGTTTGTCGGCGGCACTCTCTCTTTTAAACGGCTTGGGCAAGAATATCTTACCCATTATTTAGAAGGGATCGTAGAGGTGGTCGACAAGGAGATGGAAGATCCGGATGCGGCATATTCCATGCAGCGTTGGATGCCCAAAATGCTGCAGGCCAGCAACATTGTTGAAATGACGTTGACGACCAATGACGCTGTCGTATATCGGTTTAAAGACACGTCCCATAAGATAGACGCGTCGGTCTTGTTTAAAAAGGAGTATCCACTTACTCACAACCAAGATTATGTGATCCATTTTAAGGCGATACCTCCGTACTTAGGTTACGGCTACTCGATGCAAGCACTGTGGTCGATCACTTTGGCGGTGATTTTGATCATTTTCTGTCTGATGCGTGGCGTCGCTTGGTTGAAAGAGCAGTTAGCTGGGTCCGAAATGCTGGAAGAGCGTGGCCGAATGATTTTGGCCGGCCGTGTTGAGCAATACGCAAAAGGTGATAAATCGGAGTGGCCTTACACCGCCAGTGAAGCGCTTGATGTACTCATTGAAGAGCTACAAGATGCTCGCCAGGAGCGCAGTAGATTCGATACTTTTATCCGAACGCAAACATTTTTAGACAAATTAACGGGAACGGCGAACCGAGTGCTGTTCGACAGTAAATTGGAATCTTCTTTACTCGAAAGTGGCGCACGTGGCGCGGTGATGCTTATACGTATCCACGATTGGAAGTTAGCTGAAGAGGAGCAAGATAAGCAAGTTACCGATGATTTTATTGTTGAAGTTGGCAGTCTGCTATCTAACCTAGTTCAGCGTTACCCTGACGTGGTTTTTTCGCGCTATTACGATTCTGACTTTGCGTTGTTTTTGCCTCTCCAAGATGCAAAAGGGGTAGCAAACCTTGCCTCACAATGTATTCGTCAGCTTGAGAAATTGACGCCACCAGAGCCTTTGGAACCTGATAACTGGTGTCACATCGGTATCACAATGTTTAAAGAAGGTGAGCGTCATAGCCAGATTATTGATGAAGCAGAAACTGCATTACGCAGCGCACAGCTACAAAATAACAATAATTGGAGTCGCTTTAAAAAATGGAATCATGATGAGGAAGTTCGGGGAAGTGTTAGATGGCGCACTTTGTTTGATAAAGCGCTGACTCCTGACAATGTACTACTGTATGCACAACCTGTTTATGTGATGAATGATTCATCGCATAAGACACCGCTGTATGAAGCGTTAACCTGCCGGATTCAAGACCCGGAAAACGGTATTGTGAAAGCGTCCAGGTTTATTGCTGCAGTTAGGCAGGTGGGTTACGAAGCTCAAATGGATAAGGCTGTGGTTAATAAATTCCTAAGAAGTTTTAAGGACAATTTTGACCATTCAAAATCATATGCGCTGAGTTTGACTGTAATCCCATTTGCTAATCGAGAATATTTCAAATGGTTTCGTGATGAATTGCTACAGTTGTCACGTGAGCAAAGAAAGTGTCTCAATTTTGAGTTTGTGGAAGCACAATTTGTAAGACACTTAGACTTTATGCGGCCAGTAGCTAAAATGCTGGCAGGTTTAGGGTGCCAGCTGATGATTGGGCAAGCTGGGCGAACTATCGTCAGTAGCCATTATTTGAAAGAGGTCGACATTCGTTATCTCAAGCTGCATCGTAGCTTAGTGACCAAGATAGATCAGCGGCATGAAAACCAGCTTTTTATTCGCAGTATGTTAGGTGCTGCCGCAAACAGTAAAACTAAAATTGTGGCAGTGGGTATTGAGAACCGAAATGAATTAAATACTTTACTTGAGTTAGGTGTATACGGTGGTCAAGGTCGCTATTTCTCGACAGAACGACAATTTCTTCCCCGTCCGCAAAAGATGCAGCCCACTCGGTCAGAACCCCAAGTTAAGCCAGGGAGACGAAATCGCTGGCGTAAAAAATAAAGATAATATTCATGGATCTTAAAGCAGTAGTAGACAAGTTTGTGCGATCGTCAGGTAGTGGTCGCGCTTGTTTTGTAGTTATTCAGCCAGACGCAATCTATTTATCGTCATCACAGAAAAGTACTCGACCGACCCGGTTTGAAGTCTCTGAGTCAAAATGGGAAAGAGCGCTTGAACAGGCACTCAGTGTCGCAGCCAGTTCTTATGATTCATTAAAGGTAGTGCTGTCTCACAACTACTATCAGATGTACCAAATCGATAAACCAGCAATGCCTCGTCATGAGTGGCCTGCTGCATTGCCGTTTTTGCTCAAAGAGCTGATCTCCGAACGTGCAATAGATATTGTTGCGGATGCTGTAGAACTGCCGAACTCAAGTAAGCTTCAGGCGTATGTGTTATCAAGAAAAACACTTGATAAGCTTGTTCAGATCGCGAATCACGCTCAGCTATCGTTAGACGCTATTGTCCCTGAAGACTGTGTATGGGGCCATACTGCCGGAGAGCTGGGTAATTTCATTTTGCTGCAACGCAGTGTTCGAGGGCACTTTCGCATCAGTGCATTTGTCGAACGTACGATTGCATTTCATCGTTCCATTCGCAGCGTGACGCCGCCGTTGACTGGTGTGCCTTCTACTGAGCTGCAAATGGACAGTCTGTCATTGGAGCTTCAGCGCTCGATTGACTACTTGTCTTCACAGCTTCGCCATGTGCAACTGCATCAGATGAAAGTGTGCTGTGATGAAGAAGATGAGCACGAGCTGGTTCAGTCTCTTAATTACCGTCTGAGCACGAAAGTTTCTCCGTTAATACATGAAGAGCATGAATTATCGGGACATGTGCTGGCTAATACTGCGACAGCAGCCAACGCGCTACACATTAACTTATACCCTGACTACTTAAAGCCGAAAAAAGAGCTTCTGACTTTAAGAAATGTGGTGATTTCTTGGGGTGTCGCGGCAGCCGCTATTTTGCTGTCTTATGGCTACGTTACTTGGCAGAGTGAAGGATTAGAAGATGAAATTGCCATTGTGAAGAGCAAAGGCGAGATCATGAAATCTGAGCTGGAGAGGGCTCAGGTCAAGTTACGCAAGCATCAGCCTGACACCAGTAAGTTAGCAGCGAAAGAGCGTCTTGAGCGTACCGTGAAGGCTAAGCGAGACTCACTAAAAGCGGTCGGGAAATATGACGATTCGCAACTGACAGGGTACTCCGGTGTGATGCAGTCTCTTGCTAAGTTAGGCAATCGCGAGATTTCTTTATCAGAAATTAGAATTAACAATAATACGTTGAATTTGAAGGGATTGGCTAAGGTCCCAAGCTCAGTGCCTAGCTGGGTGAACCGATTTAAAGATGAGATTAACCTTGTTGGTCGTACTTTCGATGACGTGAATATTGGTCGTAATGAAAAAGGTATTGTTACGTTTGAATTGAAAGCCGGGGAGGATAAAAAGAAATGAGCGAGTTCTGGCTTTCTCTGGAAGAACGTTTTGGTGAAATGAGTGCCCGAGAAAAAGTACTGATCGCCTTGTGCGGGTTGGTGACAGTGGTGATGCTGCTATTTACGCTCGTACTCGAGCCCAAACTCAACCAAATAAATAACAATGAAAAACAGCTGAGTAGCTTAAAGCAGACTAATCAAAAAACTGAGATTGATATTTTGCGTATACAAGCGCAGCTAAAGAAAGATCCAAATTCGGAAATTGATTTGGAGGTTTCAGGCCTGCTAGCTGAAAGCCAGCGCCTGTCGCAGCAGCTTTCAGAGATTATTGAACACCTTATCACCCCTTCGCAGATGGCGGGGTTACTTGAGCAAGTTTTGGAGCAACAAACGGGAATTCACTTAGTCTCTTTGCAAACGTTGCCTTCAGAGCCGATCTCTGACGATAAAGAAGTATCTCAATATTCAGGATACTACGTACATCCTGTGCGTATGGAAGTGACGGGAGATTACTTCTCTATTGCGAATTACCTGAGCAAGTTGGAAAAGTTGCCTGCAAGTTATTACTGGCGCAGCTTTCATTACAAGGTGGATGAATATCCTGAAGCAACATTAGTGTTGGAAGTGTACACATTAGGCTCTAGAGAGGCGTTTATCGGTGGTTAAGAACATCATTATCTCAATAGCCTTAACGGCAATGACGGGAGGAGTATGGGCAAGCCAAGACCCTACCGCTCCACTAGACTGGCAGAAGCCGATCACCGAATTAAACACTAAGCCAACAGAAAAACGGTACAGAGTACCGACGTTAAATAGCATTGTTTGTAACGTTGGCAGCCAATGTAGCGCCATCATGGATAACCGCATTGTAGAGCAGGGTGAACTGTTCAAAGGTTATCGCGTGACGAGCATTAATAGTGAATTTGTAACTTTAAAGCGTGGTAACCGTCAGTGGAACCTAGAGCTTTTTGGTTTAAACGTAAAAAAATAATAACCAGAGCCTGATCAGATATGCGCAAATTAGTTGTAGGAATAGCGATTGCTTCTTTAATGGGATGTTCAATGGGTCATCGTGACCCGGTGGAAGTCAAAGAAGCGCTCAATGAATCTATCAATCAAGCCAATAGCCGCACGTTAGAAGAAATCCCCTCTTCTGTTGAGGCGGACCTGATGCCAAATTTAGACTCGAATGTGTCTTCAGAACAAGGCACATCGAAGCGTTTTCGTATCCAAGCAAATGAAGTCGCCGCAAGAAGCTTTTTTGCCTCACTAGTGAAAGGTACTGAGTACAGTGTGGCGATTCATCCTGCTGTACAAGGTAACATCACAGTCAATTTGTCAGACGTTACATTGGATGAAGTCCTTAATGTGGTACAGAACATGTACGGCTATGATGTGATGAAGTCTGGTAAAGTCATTCAGGTGTACCCGGCTGGTATGCGTACCGTGACCATTCCTGTCGATTATCTACAATTCAAACGCACTGGCCGCTCACTAACGAGTATTGTAACGGGCTCAGTAACATCCGCCGGAACTTCTAACTCTGGGGGCAGCTCAGACAGCTCTGATTCGTCAAATTCCAACAGTGATAATAACAGCAACGATAGCTCGACCACCTCAACAGGCGGCACACGCATCGAAACGGTGACAGAAAGCGACTTTTGGCCAATGTTACAGCAAGCCGTTGCTAACTTAATTGGCTCAGACAGGGGACAAAGTGTTGTTGTGACGCCGCAAGCTGGTGTCATTACCGTTCGTGCTTTCCCGGATGATATTCGTGAAGTTCGCGAGTTCTTGGGTGTATCGCAAGAGCGTATGCAGCGCCAAGTGATTCTCGAAGCAAAAATCCTTGAAGTGACGTTGAGTGACGGTTATCAGCAAGGCATTAACTGGTCTAATTTATCAGCGTCTATTGGCTCTGGAGGTATTGTTGTCGAGCGTCCAGGTTCTGCACTACCGACCTTGGATGCAATTAGCACCTTACTTGGTGGCCAAACAAACGTCACTATTTCTGATGGTAACTTCGAGACCGTGTTGAGCTTTATGTCGACTCAGGGTGACTTGAACGTACTTTCGAGCCCTCGCATTACCGCAGCGAATAACCAAAAGTCAGTCATCAAAGTTGGTACTGATGAATACTTTGTTACCGAGCTTTCGAGCAATGCAGGCAATGGTGAAAACTCAAATGCAGTACCAGAAGTGGAGTTAACACCGTTCTTCTCAGGTATCTCCCTTGATGTCACTCCGCAAATCGATAACAAAGGTAATGTGTTCTTGCATGTTCACCCTGCTGTTATTGAAGTATCAGAAGAATTGAAGCAACTGAACCTTGGTGGTGACTTTCAAAATATCCAATTGCCATTGGCGAAAAGTTCCATCCGAGAATCTGACTCAGTTATTCGTGCAAAAGATGGCGATGTTGTCGTTATCGGCGGTTTGATGAAGCAGCAAAATCGTGAAATGGTTTCTAAAGTTCCATTCCTAGGGGATGTGCCAGCGTTGGGGCACTTATTCCGTAACGTGAACAACATTACCGAGAAAACAGAACTGGTCATCTTGTTGAAACCGACTGTGGTTGGTGTGAACTCTTGGCAAAAAGAGCTAGAACGCTCGCGTGACTTGTTACAAGAGTGGTTCCCAGATGCGCAATAAGCGCTGGGAAGTGTCCTGTATTTCGATGAGTTTGTGATTCGAGTATGTACTTGTCACATTTTGGATTTCGAGTTCAGCCGTTTTCACTCACCCCAAATACAGAAATGTTTTTGGGGTTAGTCCCTCATTATGAAGCAATTCAGACCATTCTGGCCGCAGTTCAAATGGGGGAAGGGGTTATTAAGGTGACCGGAGAAGTCGGCACCGGAAAAACCATGGTGTGCCGTAAACTGATTGAGCAGTTGGACTCACAAGTAGAGTTGGTTTACTTGCCAAACCCAGTCTTAAATGGTGAGCAGTTACAGTTTGCAGTTGCCAGAGAGTTAGGGATAGAGAATAACGATCCTTTGCTTATTGTGTCACTCATTCAGGAACATTTGATTCGCGTTCATTCATCAGCCAAGACAACGCTACTGATTGTGGATGAAGCGCAGGCACTTTCTCCTCAGGCACTAGAGGCATTACGCTTGCTTGGCAACTTAGAAACTGAACATGATAAGCTGATTCAGATCGTTTTATTTGGTCAGCCAGAACTTGATGAGCGCCTTGCTACTCATGATCTTAGACAGTTTCGCCAGCGCATTACGTTCAGTTGTGAGTTACGTCCGCTCTCGCTCGATGAGGGAGTAGCCTACATCAACAATCGTTTAGATATTGCGGGAAATGGAGCGCAGATCTTTTCAGTCGAGCAGAAAAAAGCGATTTGGCGTTCAGCGATGGGCATACCAAGACTGATCAATCAAATTTGTCACAAAGCTCTGCTAGCTGCGTTTAATGAAGGTTGTACTTTACTGAAAAATCAGCACGTTTATTTAGCAATACACGACACATTTGATGCCCGTAAACCCAAATTTAAAACACCCGTATTCTGGGGATGGAGTCAACGTTGAGTGCCATCAATAAAGCATTATCAGAAATCACAGAGAAAGCATCATCTTCTAAATTAACCAGAGCAGAGATTCCTCATGTTTCTCGTAGCAAGCATTGGTTATGGCTGGTGGCGGGCTTTTCGTTGAGCCTTGCTGTAGGCGGCTGGGCGGTATCTCAAGGTCCGGTTGCATCGGATGAGTTCGCACAATATCAATCAGGGGAAGCCCAGCAGGTAAAATCCACGCTGGATGAACCTGCTTATTCACCAACCAGTAAAATGACGCCTGAGACAAGTCGCCAGGTTTACACCAAGCCGGTGCAACAACAGCAAGTTATAGAAACGGCAGTACCCAATGCACCAGTGTCAGGTACGCCTAAACCTGAAGTGGACTCGTTTACGCCAAGACAAGAAGTGAGATCGGTTGCGCAAGCGCCAGTCTTACTTGCTCAAGTTGCCAGTTTTCCAAGTGAAAAGTCGGGCTCTATTACTGAAAGTTCGATGAATATTGAACAAGTTGAGCTGACGCATCATCAATTGGCACTCAAAGCGTTAGGTCGTGCAGAGAAAGCTTTGGATGCCAATGATATGCAAACCGCACTTTCTGCTTACCAAGAATCCTTGCGTTATCAACCAACCAATGTGGATACACGCCAAAAACTCGCAGCCCTTTATTTTGGAAAAGGTGACACGCGAAAAGCGTATGAAATCATTCAGGAAGGCATCAGTCTAGACACAAACAATCAAACATTGCGACTGGCTTTATCCAAGCTGTTGGTCAAAGCCAAGCAGCCTCAAGCGGCGCTTAGCCCGTTGGTTCATATGCCGCCAATGCCAAATCGTGATTATTTGGCGATGCGTGCGGTGTTGGCACAAAAGCAAAAGCAGGATGAAATTGCATTGGAGAGCTATCAATTACTGACTCAGCGCGATCCAGAAAATGCGCGCTGGTGGATGGGGTTAGGTATACAGCAGGAGCGAGCACAGCAGTTCACTTCGGCCATTAACTCATACAATAAAGCGTTGGGGAAAGTGGGGATATCGAACCAGTCACAAGCCTTTATTCGCGATCGATTGACCGTTCTTAAGCAGTTGGAGAATGCGCAATGAAAATTCAGTTAAGAAAACGCTTGGGTGACCTTCTAGTTGATGAAGCGATTGTATCCGAAGAGCAGATTCAACAAGCGCTTACGGCACAACGCAGCACGGGTCAAAAATTGGGTGACGCGTTAATTGACCTTGGTTTTATCACCGAGAAGCAGATGCTCAATTTCTTAGCGCAGCAGCTAGGGTTGCCGTTGATTGATCTTGGCCGCGCTCCGGTCGATCCTGAAGCCGTGCAAATCTTACCGGAAGTTCATGCTCGTCGACTGCGCGCGATGGTGGTTGCTCGTAATGGCCAAACGTTGCGTGTTGCGATGAGTGATCCGGCGGATCTATTCACGCAAGAGTCTCTGATGAACCTGCTTGGTGAATACAGTCTGGAATTTATCATTGCGTCGGAACGCCAGCTAATCGACAGTTTCGATCGTTACTATCGTCGTACTAAAGAGATCGCTTCATTTGCAGAGCAGTTGCAGGCGGAGCATCAAGATGTACAGAGCTTTGATTATGGGATCGACGAAACTGACAGCGAAGAAGTGACGGTTGTAAAACTGGTTAACTCCATGTTTGAAGATGCGGTTCAGGTAGGCGCGTCAGATATTCATATTGAGCCTGATGATAAAGTGCTCCGTCTTCGTCAGCGTATTGATGGTGTGTTACATGAAACGCTGTTAAATGAAGTCAACATTGCATCCGCGCTGGTTCTTCGTCTGAAGTTAATGGCTCAGCTGGATATTTCTGAAAAACGTCTGCCGCAAGATGGCCGTTTTAATATCAAAGTGCGCGGACAATCGATTGATATTCGTATGTCGACCATGCCGACCCAATATGGTGAGTCAGTGGTTATGCGTCTGCTTAACCAGTCTACGGGTTTACGTCCGTTGGAAGAGTCGGGTTTACCTCCTGAGCTACTTGCGCGCTTGCGACGTCAATTGTCACGTCCGCATGGGATGATTTTGGTCACCGGGCCGACTGGTTCCGGTAAAACGACCACACTTTATGGCGCTCTGAGTGAGCTAAATGAACCAGAAAAGAAAATCATCACCGCAGAAGATCCTGTTGAGTATCGATTGCCGCGTATTACGCAGGTTCAAATCAACAGTCGCATCGATCTAACCTTCTCCCGCGTGCTGCGCACGTTCCTGCGTCAGGATCCAGATATCATTCTGGTTGGTGAGATGCGTGATCAAGAAACTGTAGAGATAGGTTTGCGTGCAGCCCTGACTGGTCACTTGGTCCTGAGTACACTGCACACGAATGATGCTATCGACAGTGCCTTGCGAATGATTGATATGGGCGCGCCTGGTTACCTCGTGGCGAGTGCTGTGCGTGCGGTTGTTGCCCAGCGCCTTGTTCGCCGAGTCTGCCCAGACTGTAAAACAGAAGATTCTTTGGATGAATCACGCCGCCAGTGGTTAGCTGAGCGTTTTCCTAATCAAGTCGGTGTGACTTTCTACAAAGGAAGCGGTTGCCAAAACTGTAACCTGACAGGGTACCGTGGTCGAATCGGTGTGTTCGAAATGCTCGAGTTAGAAAACGAAATGATGGATAAACTGCGTGCTAATGATACGGTCGGTTTTGCCCAGGCCGCACGTCTATCTGAGAAATATAAACCTCTGTTGGCATCAGCGATGGAGCTCGCGTTGCAAGGCACTGTAAGTTTGGATGAAGTCATGGCCCTTGGGGAAGGGGATGCTTCTGGTAAAACTGATCCAATTTTTCTATAGGTAAGTGAATGCCAACTTTTCGTTATCAAGGTCGTACTCTAGACGGTTCGTCAGCCAGTGGCAAAATTGAAGCGGTTAACTCTGAATCTGCTGCGGAAGCGTTGATGAACAAGGGAGTGATCCCATTAAATCTGCGTTTAGAAAAAGAGAGAATGAAAAACCAGTTTAGCTTGTCGAAGTTGCTGGTTCCGGCTATTCCGTTAGAAGTGGTTATTCTGTTCTCGCGTCAGCTGTTCAGTTTGACCAAAGCTGGGGTGCCACTGCTGCGTTCAATGCGGGGATTACTGCAAAACTGTGAAAACAAACAGCTTAAAGAAGCCCTAGAAGAAGTGGTTTCTGAGCTGAGTAATGGCCGCAGTTTGTCATCTTCGATGCAGCAGCATAGTAGAGTTTTTAGCCCACTGTTTGTGTCGATGATTAACGTGGGCGAGAACACGGGTCGACTGGATCAGGCGTTGTTACAACTGGCAAATTATTATGAGCAGGAGCTGGAAACCCGTAAGCGAATTAAAGCCGCGATGCGTTATCCAACGTTTGTCATTGTCTTTATTACCATCGCTATGTTTATTCTGAATATCTTGGTGATTCCTGAGTTCGCTTCTATGTTCACGCGCTTTGGCGTCGATCTGCCATTACCAACTCGCATATTGATTGGGACCTCTAACTTCTTTGTAAACTATTGGGTACTGCTTATCGCTTTGATGATTGCGGCATTTATTATTTTTAAGTCTTGGGTTGCGACTGCAGCTGGCCGGGAAGCGTTTGACCGATTCTGTCTGCGCTTGCCCATAGTTGGTGATATTGTCAACCGCGCTCAATTATCACGCTTTTCTCGCACCTTCGCTTTGATGTTGAAGTCTGGCGTGCCGCTTAACCAGTCGCTGGCACTTTCTGCTGAAGCGTTAGGTAACCGCTTTTTAGAGAACCGTATTTTAGAGATGAAGTCTGCCATTGAAGCGGGCAGTACGATTTCGGTCACGGCCATCAACAGTAAGATATTTACCCCATTGGTGATCCAGATGATCGCCGTGGGGGAAGAAACGGGCCGCATTGATGAACTATTACTCGAAGTGTCTGAGTACTACGATCGTGAAGTGGATTACGATCTAAAAACGCTGACCGCTCGGATAGAACCATTACTCTTGGTGATCGTGGCTGGTATGGTAATGGTGCTCGCACTCGGTATATTCCTGCCAATGTGGGGGATGCTGGACATCATCAAAGGCGGTTAATGCGTGGTTGAAAATCAAAACCGAGCCACGCTGGTACTCTGCGGTCTGGTCGCTATTATTTTTGTTGGATTAGTGTTTAAATTCCAGTTAGTTGCAGAAGAAGCACGGGTGACGGGGGCAAGATTGGCTAAGGTCTGGATGCTCGATAGCGTCCAGAGATATAAAGAAGCCTGGCTACTGCAAGGTGAGCCAAAACAATTGGAGATGGACGGTTTTCATCTAACAATGACTGAACGAGGGCTAGTCTCTCCATTTAGCGAACAAGGCGACTTAGATTGTGCCTATTGGTTAGCGGTGCATTACCCTCAGCGTAAGATCATGACCATTGAACCATCCGCAATAGACGGGACGATAAAAAATGACCTTTATATATGCAACTATACATACAAAAAATCTTACAAGGTGATAGTTACCGCTAACACGAATAACCTAATAAGTGTCGAAATATTGTCGGAGTGATTTTTTTGACGTTTTATTACTATAAACAAGCACATAAAATAGATATAATACTCGCATTAAAATTACTAAATAGTTGTAATGTTAAGCAAGTTAGCACATATTCGATTCATTGCACTTGTAACTAAATAATAGTGAACTGTTACTCCTGAACAGGGGCAGTTCCGCTTCCATTTCGCTATTTGACTTAGTGAACTTTACAGCCCAGCACCATTGTGACTCTATCACAAATGGGGCGACCTAATTTATCTTTTGCAGTCAGACTGCATACTTACATAGAGAGAGTTAATAATGAAAAGACAAGGTGGTTTCACCCTTATCGAACTAGTAGTGGTAATTGTAATCCTAGGTATTCTAGCGGTAACTGCGGCACCACGTTTTTTAAACTTGCAATCTGATGCTCGCGCTTCTTCGCTTCAAGGGCTTAAAGGTGCAATCGAAGGTGCAGCTGGTATTACCTATGGTAAAGCAGCGATTGACGGCATTGAGAAAACAGCACCAGGCGATACAGTTCTAGTTGACGATATACTTGTAGGCTTCGGTTATCCAGTTGCTGCTACTAACGGTCTAGATAATGCTGTTAATGGCTTAAGTGCTGATTGGGCACTTGTGAACGAAGGTACTAATCCTGACACGTTGGTTGCAACGTTTGTTAGTGGTGATTTGAAAGCTGGTTTTGATGATGCTAAGAATACAGTTACTGCTATCACTAGTAGTAACTGCTTTGTGAGATACACAGAAGCGACATCAACAACTGAGCCTACCACAACAGTTGTTGATACTGGCTGTTAATAAGTTATTACTTAAAGGCCAGCTAGTCTGGCCTTTATCTCTTGATTAATCTCGGAATACCTAATATGCGTCAATCATCGGGCTTTAGTGCAATCGAATTTGTGGTTGTGCTCATTATCTTAGGTGTAATCGGCTATGTGGTATTACCAAGATTTATCAGTTTTGAACCAGAGACATATGAAGCGAAATGGGAACAAACTAAGCAAACCGCTGAGCACGTTTCTGAGACGCTAAGTAATAAAGAAACCTACGATAGAATTGAACAAGAATTAGGACGTTCAAAAACAGATAAATAACCTGTGTTGATTATTTGTACACTTGCTCGCACTTCGAATTGAAAACGTATAACCCTATCATAATTAATACAAAATCATCGTATACTTAAATCACTTGTCCTAAATTTAAGCCTGAGGTTGGGTAATGAAAATTCGCAGCTCTACATTAGGGTTTACATTAACGGAATTGATCCTAGTGATCGTTCTTCTCTCCATCCTTTCTCTCTTTGCGGCTAGCCGTTTTATCGGCAAGAGCAGCTTTTCTGCATTTGCACTTCAGGAACAAGTCATCTCTGTGATTCGTCAGGTACAAGTTAATCGAATGCAGTCGAATATTGATGGCACGGATGACAATTTTCGTTTGCAAGTTTCAAGTTCATGTATTGGCTCAGTAGCTGCCTGTGCGCTCAGTAATAGTCAGCGAGATTCACGCAGCGATTTTGTCGCTGATGATTCGGCTCAGTTCTCCATTAAAGGTGATGTCGAAAGACCCATTGATTTTAGCTTACTTGGAAATCCGCTGAATTCAGCGAGTAGCGGTGTCTCTATACTCATCGAGAATAAGAATGGTGGCAGTCGTTGTGAAGTTGATATCAACAGCCAAGGCTATGTTTCAAAAGGAGCGTGCTCATGAAAACAGTTCGCGGCATGACTTTAATTGAAATGATCATCGCTATCGTCTTGATGGGCATAGCGATGGTGGCGTTTACATCTTTTCTTGTCCCTCAGCTTCGTGATTCTGCCAATCCCCAATACCAAACTCGTGCTTCAGCTTTAGCACAAAGTTTTATGTCGCAAATCCTTGCTCGTGGTTTTGACGACAACAGTAACTTTGATGGTGGCTGGGTACGTTGTGGTGAGAAGTCCGTCAACTGCACTCCGTCTGAAGATCTTGGCGCTGAAACTGGGGAGTTACTTCCTGCAGATTTTAATGATGTTGATGACTTTATCGGTTGCTGGAGTACACCCAATACTCTCTCACAATGTAATAGTGTATCTCGAGGAAATATTGCCGATGTTTTGGCGAACGTTGGAGAAGATAGTGCAGAACAATATAAAAATTTTAGGGTAGAAGTCCAAGTTGCCTATGATGATTTAGGTGGCTCGGAGACAAGTGCTCTACCTAAGTATAAAAAAGTGACATTGACTATCTTTGCGGGCACGACTCAACCCCTGACTTTAACGGCTTTAAAAGGGAACTACTAATGAAAGAGCGTGGTTTCACTTTAATTGAAATGGTCATTACGATAGTTATTGGTAGTATCATAATGTTGGGTATTGCCGGTTATATTAAACTAGGGATGAAAGGTTACGCAGACAGCATTGACCGTCAGCGAGTACAGACAGAAGCACAGTTTGTGATCGAGAAAATGTCCCGTGAAATTCGCCATGCTGTGCCAAATAGTTTTCACGAGCCATCTGGGACAAGCAATTGTTTGGAATTTGTACCCATTGAATATTCTGGCTTTTATGTATTTACGGCGAACGATATTGAATTTTTAGTCGGTAATGATCCTGATCTTGAGTCCATTCCAGAGAAGAATCGGATGGTGATTAACCCTAGCCGTTATGAGGACCTTCAGTCATCTTCCCAAAGTATTAATATTAGTGGTTTAACCAAAACGAAAGAGGCATTTGTCGTCAGTGGTGCTGCCAGTACGATAGGTGCGACATCGGTTTCGGGTCGCCATTACATCTACCAACCCAGTTCTGAAGTCCGTTACTGCTTCGATAACGGCCGAGTACTTCGTAATAATGTCATTGTCACGGATAGTATTGATACATCAGCGAGTTACATGCGTTATGTTGAGCCTACTCTACAACGTGGTGGGCTAGTGCACATTAACTTAGAGTTTTTACAGGATGGGGAGCGTAGTGTGTATCAGCAAGACGTGCAGGTGCTCAATGTTCCGTAAACGAAATCAGCAAGGTAATATTCTCATCGTGGTGCTTTTTGTCATTATTGTGATGGGGTATTTAGCCGCCTCTCTTATGAGAATAAGTTGGTCAAATCAAAGTGGGCTAACCCGAGAGTTTTTAGGAACAAAAGCTTGGTTTGTTGCTCAATCGGCCAATGAGTGGGCACTGACACAGTTGTACCCGCTTAACGATGATGACCCTGATATCGCAGATATTTGTTTGAATGAGGTCAGTGGTGCAACCCCTAATGTTATACAAAATACGGCATGTAGGATTAATAAGATGAGTTGTTTGAAGTTGGGGGTTCTGAATGAAGGGACTTCAGAAGCACAGTCTTTATTTAGAGTGCAAGCAACCGCCATTTGTGGTTCTGGGCTGTCTCAAGTACAGCGTCAGCAAGAAGTTTGGGTTAGGGAGTAGAACAATGAACAAGATAGTCTTAATGTTTGCTTTGATAACTATGCCGTTTTTTTCTCATGCTGACGATTGGGATGAGACTGAGTCGTGTCGTGTAAAACTCAAAGATTCATTTGCTATTGAAGCTAAGTATTGCGATGACTGCGATACTGATGACATCAAATTTTATGTTCGAGGGAAAAAAGACAACACAATAGAACTGAAAGAGGATGTTATTTATCTAAAAAAAGAAGGTAATGTTAATGGCAATAGTAAAAGTGTTTTATACCGTTTATGGTCTGCCAATGACGATGTCGATGGTATTTTTAATGAAGACGAAGACCATTTAGATGGGGATACAGTTTATACCATTCGTATTGAATTTAATGATATCGAAAAGAGCGGGAATAGTTATACCGTAAACTTGTCTTACTTTTTATATGATGGAACAACACTTCTTAGAACAGGATTCGAAAGTAGAGTTGAGTTTGATGATCTGTCGAACAGCTCTGATGTGTTTTTCGAACAAGATGAAGACTTATTCGATTTAAACTGTAGACCTTCATCGAGACCAGAACCTAATCCAGAGCCAGAATTTTCAGTACCTGACAATGTTTGTGAATCGTTTCCTGAACCGATTCAAGGCTGGAAACAGAGTCAAAGTAAGCTTGTGGTTACTAACAAGGAAGTAAGGATTACAGGCTGGTCAGATGAATATTTGGCAGATAGTCAAAACTACTATACCTATAAGCAGGACTGGGAGAACGGAAGTGAATGGTCCACTCTGCGTATAGGTTTTGATAAAGGGGGGCAAGCTTGGCAACTTTATCAAAACCCAGATTCAAAGGTTTGTAACGATGCTATGGGCTGTCTCCCTGGAGATGGTGTCGCAGGGGATGGCAGTTTGGCAGGCAACGATGGTTTAGTTGAAAGTCGCAAAGCACAGACACCAACGCCTCTTGCTGCTGCTTTTAATTCCGGTCGCGTTCTAGTGATTCGCATGAAAGAAACTGACGCGAACTTCTATGGCAAAGTGTGTTTGTCGGAATCTGATGCTTGCTCGTTCACTGAGTCTGGGGGAAAGGTTGTGATTCGCCTGAAGCGCGACCTGAAGAGCCTAGATATTAAAGGTTACAACACTAATAAGACGGTAGAGCTTCAGTTGGACGGGAAACGAGTGATCGAAAGGTTTTCTTATGATTCAGGCAATGATCTGTCCCTTTACTTCAGTGACAATGCAGAACTAACGGTAAAAACGTTTATAAATACCGGTTCCAATCCAAAACTTATTTTTGGTAGTAATGTTACCGTTAATGTCGTGGGTACAGACCAACCACCAGGCTCTTACCTCAATAAGAATGCAGACTTTGCTTTAGAAGGTGCCTATTTTGATTATCGAACTTATCAAAAAGAGCTCACTTTACCTGTAATTTATGGTCCGAAAGCGAGCTTTCATTTCAAGACTAATTCAGGACAGGTATTCAAAGGCTTTATTCTTGCTAAGAGTATAGTTCTTGATACCAGTGAACATATGTACGGTGCGATCACGAGTCTTTGGTTAGATATGCGAGGATCCTCTAAAGTAAGTAAACCCGATTACTCTTGTAGCTCAATCGTACCTAATGAGGGTGATTATTCTCTTGAGCTTACCCCTGAATCTGCATTTTCACTGATTTGTGAGGATATAAGTCCGACGGTGTCCGTCGTATCCGATGGTAAGCTAGCATCAGATTTTAACGGTACGGTAGTCGTTTCTGTCGATGGTGTTGAACAACGTTATTCTGGCCCTATTAATCAATTTACAATTGAGAGCGGAGGGGCTAGTAAAGTGGTCTCTGTCAACGCTTATATAGCGAGTGAGAAAGATAGTACGCTCGTATATGGAGAATATAAATTTGTGCCGTTTAAGTTTAATGTTGAAGATCAATATGTTATAGCAAGTAAAGAGAAAAAAACGACCGTCTCAGCTTTGGCTTGTATTAGCGGGAAACGAGTGGATGTTGGTTACAACGGGCAGCCTAATGTGAGTTTTCAGTGGGTAGCTCCGAGCCGTGGGGTTGGTAAATTAGATTTTTCGCCTTCTCTGAGCGATGGGAGCTCTACCAATGCTTTGGTACTAGAAGATTCTGGCAAAGCCACTGTAACTCTAGAAGATGATAGCTTTGATTGTAGCGGTTTAGATGATTGTCCAATTGAAGGTAGTGGAATATTAAAAGGGCAATTTACGGTTTATTCTCGTCCCTGGACGTTTGCTATTTGTGCTGCTGATACCCGCTCAATGGATGGAAACATCACCGACTCAGCAACTAGTGCTTTTACTTCTGCTGGTAACGCTTTTGAACTTTATGTTCGCCCATTACGGTGGGTAGATGGTGGTCACGATAGTGATCCTGTTGGTGGTCGACAGGATATTGAAACCTCTGCGTATTGCAACTCTGCCGTTACTCAAAATTTCTTCAGTTCAGCTAATAGTTTAGCTACTAATGTCGAACTGACTCACCAAGTTGCTCAACCGAGTGGTGGCGCCGATGGCTCTCTTTCTGGAACACTTGTACATAGTAATACGGAAGGTCAAAACAACAGCTATTTATCTTTCAGTGAACTTTCCTGGAGTGAAGTTGGTGTGTTACGAGTCAATGCTGATACACAAGCTGATTACCTGGGAATGAATGTCAATCTGGGCTACCGAGATATTGGTCGCTTCTACCCTCATCATTTTAAATTGGATTCAAACAGTTGGTCTGCTGTGGATGATCAAAATGATATCAACTATATGGGACAGCCTTTTACGCTCGCTGAAATTTATATTTCACCTTATGCAAAAGGATGGAATACTGCCCTGAAAAACTATCATTCATTTGATTCTTCACTAGTTGCTGCCTTTGGTGTGGCGAAGGATAAAGATATTGATAACCAACTCATACTTGATACAGCGCTTGGTCAGTGGGGTGAAAGCGCTTCACATTCACAATGGTCTTTAAGTGATGACTCTGCCTATGTCACTAAACTAGTTTCACCGAATGGTCCATTTAATACTGATGATAACAACTCGGAAGATTCAAAGTTTGGTTTAACTATTTCGGGTGAAGATCCTGTCAAGTTTTACAGTAGTGATGACAGCGAAACACTACTTACACAGGTATTAACGAATCAACCTCCTGTAAGGTTTGGTCGTGTTAACCTTGATGATGTCGGTGGACACCAAGGTGACACCTTACGCATCCCACTACGTGTTGAATACTGGAGCGGTAGTCGCTTTGTGCAAAATGTAGATGATGACGGAACGGTTATTTATTCAGATCTTGATGGATATCCAAAGACAATTTGGTCTGACGACAAAAGCGATTGTTCGATTTTGCTAGAAGGACATGACACAGTTACAGAAGGTGTGACGCGAGAGCTATCAGCTAGGCAAGATCCGAATACATGTAACCTAGTGGGACGTCAACAATCTCGACTTTGGTTGCAGCTTAAAGGCGGTTCTAACAACCTCCCTTGGCTAAAATACGATTGGGACAATGATGGTGAGGAAGAAAACCCATCCTCTGTCGTTACCTTTGGAATCCACCGTGGTAACGATCGAGTGATTTACCGTGGCGAGCCGGGGTTAACTGCCCAGTAACAAACTTCGGTTTTTGCACTTAAGTTAGGAAACTGCAAGAAATTGGTGCTTTCCACCCATGTTTGTGTACCAATACCTTGCTGTGACAGCGAGGCATTGGTACATTTAGGACAATTTTTGTCTTTAATATTTTTGCAGGATGAACGAAGAGTATGTTTAAGAAACTTCGTGGCATGTTTTCTAACGATTTATCGATCGACTTAGGTACAGCCAACACTCTAATTTACGTAAAGGGGCAAGGTATTGTCCTTGATGAACCTTCTGTAGTTGCTATTCGTCAAGATCGTGTAGGTTCTGCAAAAAGCGTTGCTGCAGTCGGTCACGCAGCAAAGCAAATGCTTGGTCGTACACCAGGTAACATTTCTGCTATTCGTCCGATGAAAGATGGCGTGATTGCTGACTTCTACGTGACGGAAAAAATGCTGCAACACTTCATTAAGCAGGTTCATGACAACAGCATTCTGAAACCTAGCCCACGCGTTTTGGTTTGTGTTCCTTGTGGTTCGACTCAAGTTGAGCGCCGAGCGATTCGCGAATCGGCACTAGGTGCTGGCGCTCGTGAAGTATACCTAATCGATGAGCCTATGGCGGCAGCAATCGGTGCTGGCCTGCGTGTATCTGAGCCGACTGGTTCAATGGTGGTAGATATCGGTGGTGGTACAACTGAAGTTGCAGTTATCTCGCTAAACGGTGTGGTTTACTCGTCTTCTGTTCGTATTGGTGGTGACCGCTTTGATGAAGCTGTTATCAATTACGTTCGTCGTAACTACGGCAGCTTGATTGGTGAAGCAACAGCAGAAAAGATCAAACACGAAATCGGCTCAGCTTACCCTGGCGATGAAGTCCTAGAGATTGAAGTTCGTGGCCGTAACCTTGCAGAAGGTGTACCGCGTAGCTTTAGCCTGAACTCAAATGAAATCCTTGAAGCGCTGCAAGAGCCGCTTTCTGGTATTGTATCGGCAGTGATGGTTGCACTAGAACAGTGTCCACCAGAGCTTGCATCAGATATCTCTGAAAACGGCATGGTTCTGACTGGTGGTGGTGCACTACTGAAAGATCTAGACCGTCTACTGATGGAAGAAACTGGGATTCCAGTTGTTATCGCTGAAGATCCGCTGACTTGTGTAGCTCGTGGTGGCGGTAAAGCTCTAGAAATGATCGACATGCACGGTGGCGATCTATTTTCTGAAGAATAAAAGTTTAGGTGGAGCTCAAAGTGAGCTTCACCTTCATTTCTGCTCTCTCTGTAATTCAAATATGCTCCATACCTGAACGTATTTAATGCAAGATTTCAGGTTGCCAATTAAGGCTCAATAGCTATGGAAGCAATCAGGTCAAAAACAAGATGAATCCGATCTTTGGCAGAGGACCATCTCTGCAATTACGTCTGTTTTTTGCTGTCATCATGTCGGCGAGCTTAATGCTGGCGGATAGTCGTCTGGATACGTTCTCTAACGTTCGATATTTACTGAACAGTGCGGTTGCGCCAATTCAGTATGCCGCTAACTTACCTCGTAGTATGTTCGATGGTGTCTTTGAGCGTTTCAATACGCGTCAGACGCTCGTTGAAGGCAATCGTAATTTAAAGCGAGAAGTGCTACGTCTGAAAAGCGAGCTGATCTTGCTTGATCAATATAGAGAAGAAAACCAACGCTTACGAAAACTGTTGGGGTCATCATTTGTCCGTGATGAAAAGAAAGTCGTGACGGAAGTCATGGCGGTCGACACATCACCTTATCGTCATCAGGTCGTGATAGATAAAGGCCAGATCGACGGTGTATACGTGGGTCAGCCGGTTATCAACGAAAAAGGGATTGTGGGTCAGGTAACGTTTGTTGCTGCGCATAACGCTCGAGTTTTGCTGCTGACTGATGCGAAGAACGCAATTCCTGTTCAAGTAATTCGTAATGACATCAGAGTGATTGCATCCGGCAATGGTGAAATGGATGAAATCCAACTCGAACATATTCCAACCAGTACCGACATTCAGGTCGGCGACTTGTTGGTGACATCCGGACTGGGAGGTATTTACCCAGAAGGTTATCCGGTAGCGAATGTCACAGTCGTCGAGCACGATACTCGTCAGGAGTTTGCATCCATTAAAGCGGAGCCAGTGGTTGAGTTTGAGCGTCTGCGATACCTGCTACTCATTTGGCCAAATGAAGATCGTCAACACAAAGTCATGCAATCCAATGTCGATGAAGATGTAGAGCAAGCAGAACAAGAGGTAACTGATGGCCAGTAATGTATTTCGAAGCCGAATGGTTATTGGCGTTAGCTTCTTTGTTGCGCTGGTTTTACAAACTATCCCGTGGCCGGGCGATCTGGAACTGTTCCGTCCGTCATGGCTGTTTTTAGTCACCTGTTACTGGGTCTTGGCGCTGCCGAACCGGGTTAATGTGGGTAGCGCGTTAATTCTGGGTCTTATATGGGACATATTGGTTGGTTCGACTCTGGGAATTCGGGGCATGATGATGTCTATCATCATCTATTTGGTTGCGCTAAATTTCTTGTTAATCCGTAATATGGCATTGTGGCAACAATCGATTTTAATTGCCTTTTTTACTGTGTTACTGGAACTTTTGATATTCAGTGGGGAATATTTGAACCAGGACGTAGTATTTAACCCATTATCCCTGTGGACGGCGGCAATAAACTGTATACTTTGGCCATGGATGTTTTTATTAATGCGACGAGTGCGTCGAGCATGGCACGTTAGGTAAAAGTGTGAAAAAAAGCTTATCACTCGTTCTCGCTTCAGGCTCTCCCAGAAGAAAGGAGTTACTTGCTCAACTGGGTTACGATTTTGATATCGTATTACCTGATATTGAGGAAGCCAAACAGGCTCATGAGCAGGCACACGATTATGTGCTGCGTCTTTCTCTGGAAAAAGCTCAGGCAGGCTTAGCATTAGCTAAGCCTGATTCCGTTGTATTGGGCTCTGACACTGTGGTGGTATGTGATGACCAGGTGTTGGAGAAGCCCACAAATTTCGAAGATGCGAAGCGTATGCTTACTCGCTTATCTGGGCGTCAGCACCAAGTGATGACCGCAGTGAGTGTCGTTTCATCGCAACAACAACATTCAGTGGTCGTCATCACTGATGTCTGGTTCAAGCCTTTGACTCACGAAGAAATCGAACAATATTGGCAGTCAGGTGAACCATGCGATAAAGCTGGAAGTTATGGTATTCAGGGACTCGGAGGGCGTTTTGTCACCCGAATCGAAGGCAGTTATCACGCAGTAGTAGGCTTACCTTTGTTCGAAACCGATCAGCTAATCCAAGAATTTTTATAATTATTTTGAGGTGTGCACATGAGTGCAGAATTGCTGCTAAACGTGACCCCGAGTGAAACTCGTGTGGCCATGATTGAAGGTGGAGTGCTACAAGAAATTCATATCGAGCGCGAATCTCGTCGCGGTATCGTAGGTAATATCTACAAAGGCAAAGTCAGCCGAGTACTACCCGGTATGCAGGCGGCTTTCGTTGATATTGGTTTAGATAAAGCTGCGTTTTTGCATGCGTCTGATATCGTACCGCATACAGAGTGTGTGGCAGAAAACGAAAAACAACAGTTTCAGGTTCGTGATATTTCAGAGTTGGTTCGCCAGGGGCAGGATATCGTGGTGCAAGTGGTTAAAGATCCGCTTGGTACCAAAGGTGCGCGTTTAACTACCGACATTACACTTCCTTCCCGTTATCTGGTTTTCATGCCGGGCGCAAGCCACGTAGGTGTATCACAACGTATTGAAAGCGAAGGCGAACGTGAGCGTTTGAAGAAAGTCGTCAACCAATACTGTGATGAACACGGTGGATTCATTATCCGAACTGCAGCCGAGGGGGCGGATGAAAAAGAGCTTTCTCAGGACGCCGCGTTTTTAAAACGCTTATGGCTTAAAGTCATGGAGCGCCGTTCTAAATATAAAACGCGCTCGACACTTTACGGTGAGCTGGGTCTGGCACAGCGTATTCTGCGCGACTTTGTTGGCACAGAGCTGGATAAGATTCTGGTCGATTCGCGCTTGGAGTATGACAATCTTCAAGAGTTCACCTCGGAATATGTCCCTGAGTTGACCGACAAACTTGAGCTTTATGAAGGTGATAAGCCAATCTTCGATATGTACGACACGGAGAACGAGATCCAACGTTCTTTAGAGCGCAAGGTGGAACTGAAATCCGGCGGTTACCTGATCATCGATCAAACTGAAGCGATGACGACCATAGATATTAATACCGGTGCGTTTGTCGGTCGTCGTAACTTAGAAGAGACGATTTTCAATACCAATATTGAAGCCACTCAGGCGATAGCTCGTCAGCTACGCTTACGTAACCTTGGTGGCATCATAATTATCGATTTTATCGACATGGCGTCTGAAGAGCATCGTCAACGCGTTATTACTTCTCTTGAAGCAGCACTGTCGAAAGACCGAGTAAAAACCAACATTAACGGCTTTACTCAACTGGGTCTGGTTGAAATGACTCGTAAGCGTACGCGCGAAAGTATTGAACATATTCTTTGTTCTGGTTGTCCTACTTGTGAAGGTCGCGGCACAGTGAAAACGGTCGAGACTGTGTGTTTCGAGATTCTGCGCGAAATCACCCGAGTGAATCGAGCGTACGATGCTGACAACTTTGTTGTTTACGCGTCCCCGTTCGTCGCAGAAGCGCTGCTCGGTGATGAGTCACACGCTCTGGCAGAACTCGAAGTCTTTATTGGTAAGCAAGTGCGAATTCAGGCTGAGCCCCTGTACATTCAGGAGCAGTTTGACGTTGTGATGATGTAATTGGGACATTTGTGAATTTTGGTTTTAACCGTTTGGGGCGATTTTGTGCGTGGAGTTTAGCCACCGTTTTGGTTTTACTCGCGATTGTCGTGACGACACTGCGTGTCACGTTACCACAGCTCGACCACTTTCAAGATGAGATCAAAACCTGGGTCAAACAAGGCACAGGTTTTGACTTTTCTATCTCCAGCGTTGCAGGCTCCTGGCGAAACAGCCACCCCTCAATCGCGTTACTTGGTTTAGAAGCTAACCTGCCGAACAACCAGGAAGCACGCTTTGCGGTTGATGAGCTTCAGATTGAATTTGATTTGATCCAGTCGCTTATCCAGTTCAAACCGGTCGTAGCGGATCTCACTATCCACAATTTAGCGCTGGATATTCGCAGCGTCAGTATTCTCCCGAACGCTGAAAGCCAAATGCCCGTGGCGACCTCCGAGAAAAGTGAAGTGAAGCTAATCGACCAATTAGATTCACTTTTGCTGCGTCAGTTTGAAGACTTCACTATCACGGATTCGCGTATCTGGTATAAATCCGTTTCTGGTGAAACGAGACGGCTGGATATCGAGAGACTCCGTTGGAGCAATCAGGGTAAGAACCATCTGGCAGAAGGGACGGTAAGTATCGCCGACGCCAAGATTAACTCCCTGTTGGTAAGTGCTAACTTTAAAGATCATGGTTCGTTGCGTGATGTGTCGGGCGAGTTTTATATCAGCGCGCAAGATGTCTCGGTTGCGCCTTGGCTGACGACCTATATTCAAGCAGAATCTGGCGTAGAGTCCGGTAAAGTGAGCCTCAATACCTGGCTGACTCTGAAACACAGTCAGCCTAATTATGCTTATGTAGAACTGCAGCCGTCTGAGTTAATCTGGAATGAAAATGGCCGTCATGAGCTGTTTATTGAATCAGGCATCTTTAAGTTACTGCCGGATAAAAATGGCTGGAAAGTAAATGGTCACTCACTTCAAGTTCGCACCGATGAAAAACAATGGCCAGAGTTAGACGTTGCGTTTGACTGGCAGCCTTCCGGGTGGGTGCTTAACCTCTCTGAAATCGACATTGAATCCGTTACACCATTGATAAAGCTCGCACCAAAATCTGAGTCGACCAGCGAATTTATCCGTCAAATAGCGCCCAAAGGACGGCTGGAAGATATCCGACTATCAATGAATGGTGGATTGGAGACGTTACGCTATTCCGCAGAGCTGGATGAATTGGGGCTAACACAGTGGGCGTTATTACCGGGCTTTCAACACGTTCAGGGAAGGGTGTCTGGTAATATTAATCAAGCCAAAGCTAATGTGACGGTGATTGATGATGTCTTTCCTTATGGTGACGTATTTCAGGCCCCGTTGAACATTAAGCAAGGCGAAGTCGATATTGTCTGGCAGCAAGATGAAAAAGGCTGGCGTTTATGGGCTGATAAAGTCACTGCTGCTACCCCCGATTTACAGGTTTTGGGGGCATTCCGTTTAGATTTTCCGAAAGATCAAAGTCCGTTCCTATCATTCTACGCCGAGGCGGATCTGTACAATGCTGGTGAAACTTGGCGTTATTTACCGACCTTAGCTCTTGGGCAAGCTCTGACGGACTACCTCTCTATCGCTATTCAAGGCGGTAAAGTCAATACCGCCAAGTTGCTCTGGTACGGTGAGCTTGGCGATTTCCCCTATAAACAACACAACGGTATGTTTCAGGCTTGGGTAGGTCTTAAAGACGCAAAATTCAGCTTTGATACTGCTTGGCCATCCATTACTGAATTGCAGCTGAACTTGTTATTCGAAAATGATGCCATGTACTTGGATTCAAAATCGGCGACACTCAATGGTGTTGCTGCTGAGCGCATTACTGGCCGTATTCCGAGACTGGCACCTGGCGGACATATTGAAATTGAAGCTAAAGCCAGCGCACCGGGAAACGAAGTTCGTGACTACATGATGGCTACGCCTTTGGTGGATTCGGTTGGTGCCGCGTTGACTGCGTTGCAAGTCAGTGGCCCTGTTTACTCTGAGTTCCAGCTCAATATTCCTTTTAATAAAGAGAATAAACCAAGAGCTTGGGGCTTTGCGGATCTCAAAGACAATCGCGTCGATATTGACGCGCCGCCAATGACCTTAGAAAGGGCGACTGGACGTATTCATTTTGATAACGATGTCGTTACTACTTCTGGTCTTGCCGCAGAATTACTTACGCAGCCAATTTCAGTCGATTTCCGCGGCGAAAGTGCTGACCAAGGCTACGATGTAACCATTAATACGCTGGGCGACTGGGACGTAGAACCGCTAAAACCGTATGTTGGGGAGCGATGGCTGAACTTAGTTTCTGGTCACGCACCATGGCAAATGGATATTGACTTACAGCTTAATGATGTGGGTTTTACCTATCAAGTTGATGTATTAGCGCAACTCAATCGAGTCGTCAGTGAGTATCCGTATCCACTGGCGAAAAAGGCGGGAGAGTCAGGACAGGCGAAGTTACAGGCATCAGGGAACCAAGAAAATATTTCTGCTCGTCTGGGGATTCCTAACGCAAAATACCAGACGGAGATAGACATTTCTGGTGAGGTACCGCTCCTCACTGCGACCAATTTGATGATTGGGCAAGGTGGTTTTAAGACGACGCCAGTTATCGGACATGATGCCTCAATACGTCTTGATGAGCTTGATGTAGATAAGTGGTTAGAACTGCTGAATATACCCTCGAGTAGTGTCCCCTCAGTACTCTCCGCTATGAAGACGCCAACAATCCCGTTACCAACCCGGGTAGATATTGAGGCTCAGAGCGTAAAGCTCGGCAAGCTTGAATTTCATGATGTGGACGTTAATGCCAGTAAAAAGAACTCAAGTTGGCAAATGCAGGTTAATAGTCAGGAGGTGAAAGGTACAGCGGACTACCTGAAACCGAATGACTTGACGGTATCGTTAGATCACCTGCATTTGTACATACCAGGTTTTGATGAAATCGAGAAAGAGCGAAGTTCCATCTTTACCAATGAGGATCAAAGTGCGCCGTTAATCACCAAATTTGACCGCCAATTTCATGGTGAAATGCCAAACTTAAAACTGAATATTAATGATTTTTGGTTGCAAGGGTATAAAGTGGGCAAGGTGAATGTTGACTTGCAACGCAGTGTTGATCGTCTGGAGTGGAAAAAGCTTAACTTCAGTAGTGGCAAAAACAGCATTGATATGAGTGGTTGGTGGGAACTGACTGACGAGCGCAGTCACTCCAATTTGAGCATGAAGGTTAAGGGCGACAACAATACCGATCTTATGGAACGCTTCGGCATCACTTCAGGGATTCAGCAAGCTCCATTTGAACTGAATGCCAATATGGAGTGGGATGGCGCGCCTTGGGCGATGAAAACCCAAACACTACAAGGTGATGTATCGACGGAATTTGGCAAGGGGGTCATTAGTGAAGTAAGTGGAGCGGCACGTCTGCTTGGCTTGTTCAGTCTTGATTCTATCATTCGTAAGATGCAGCTCGATTTTACCGATGTATTTGATAACGGAATGGCGTTTAATTCGATTACTGGCTCAGGCAAGATTCAGGATGGCGTATTTGTCACCAATGATATCGTCATGGATGCGCTTGCTGGGGAAATGCAGATTCGTGGCATGGCTGACGTAACGAAAAGATTAGTGGATGCTGAGGTGAAGTTTACGCCTGATATCACGTCTGGCTTACCAATGTTGACTGCCTTCGCCGTCGCGCCACAAACTGCTTTATACGTATTGGCTATCTCGACGGTGATTTCTCCAGTAGTTGAGGTGTTTACTCAAGTAAACTATGAAGTCAAAGGGCCGCTCGAATCACCGACGGTTAAAGAGATATCGCGTAGTCAGGGTGAATATAAGCTGCCAGAAAAGCTGCGTGAGCAGGCACAATAAACCACCTCAGTTTTCAAAGGAATTTAAGGAAGGAAAAACACATGGAACGTGTTGGCATCATTCAAATGACTTCTGGTCCAGATATCGAAGCGAATCTGGCGTTTATCGAAAAGCAGTGTGAATTAGCTGCTAATCAGGGCATTAAGCTT
Organism: Vibrio sp. J1-1; assembly: GCF_021728395.1. Lineage (GTDB taxonomy): Bacteria > Pseudomonadota > Gammaproteobacteria > Enterobacterales > Vibrionaceae > Vibrio. Next base: position 44,093 of record NZ_JAKKCM010000015.1, read on the forward strand.
GTTCTTACCCCCGAGAATTCAGTATTGTTTGCCAGCCGTGAAGAGTACCATCAACATGCAGAGCCGCTCGGGAGTGGTGTGATACAGCAACGTTTGGCTGATATTGCTAAACATAACCAACTGACTTTGATCGTCGGTAGTATGCCTATTCAAACTGCCAGAGGTGTGACGACGACAAGTATCGTCCTTCCGCCACATGGTAAGTGCATTGCCCATTATGAAAAACTGCACATGTTTGACGTCGAAGTCGCAGACGGTCATGGTAGCTACCGTGAATCCGATACTTTCACGGCAGGCAATCAAATCGTTGTCGCAGAAACGGATCTTGGTAGTGTTGGATTGAGTATTTGCTATGACTTGCGTTTTCCTGAATTATACAAAGAGCTGCGTTTAGCTGGCGCGGACATGATAGTCGTCCCTGCTGCATTTACCGCTGTGACAGGCGAAGCGCACTGGGAGATACTATTACGTGCCAGAGCGATAGAAACTCAGTGCTGGATTCTTGCCAGCAATCAAACTGGTACCCATCCTTGCGGACGAAAAACGTGGGGTCACTCCATGGTTATTGACCCTTGGGGCCGAATACACAAACAGTTTCAAGATCAGGTCGGTTTGTTGGTGGCAGAGATAGATTTGTCACAAGCCCAGCAAGTAAGGCAGAATATGCCGCTGACTCAACACAGTCGCTTTCAAAATGAATTGAGACGGAAATAAAAGAGCTAACTATGAGCACAAACCAAATAGAACAGGCACTCATCGCCCCAAATGGTCTGACAGAGCAAGATATTGCTGACACACTAGCCAGCATTGCGACACGTCAGATCGATTATGCGGACATTTACTTTCAGTCCAGCTGGCATGAGTCTCTGGTTCTAGAAGACAGCATCATCAAAGATGGCTCTTTTAATATTGATTGTGGTGTCGGTGTTCGTGCGGTCACTGGTGAGAAAACAGGTTTCGCTTACTCAGACCAAATTAATCCGGAAGGCCTCAAACAAAGTGCTATTGCGGCGCGAGGCATTGCCCAGCAAGGTCAGAATGGCAAGGTGCATGCATTTAAACGCACCGATAACCAAGCTTACTATGAAGCGGTTAATCCTTTGGCTGGTTGGGAAAAGCAGCAAAAAACCGAACTGCTAAAATCGCTTGATGCATACATCCGCACGAAAGAGCCGTTGATCAAAGAAGTGTCGATTAGCATCAGTGGCGTACATGAACAAATGTTAGTGGCCGCAACAGACGGGACTTTCGCAGGGGATATTCGCCCGTTAGTGCGTCTGTCTATCAGCGTATTAGCTCAAAAAGGTGAACGCCGTGAGCGTGGTAGCGCAGGCGGTGGCGGTCGTTTTGGTTATGACTTCTTCCTTTCTGAAACGGATGGTGTGAAGCAAGCTTTCCATTATGCCGACGAAGCGATTCGTATGGCTTTGGTTAACTTGGAGGCCGAAGCTGCACCTGCTGGTATGATGCCAGTGGTACTTGGCTCTGGCTGGCCTGGCGTATTGCTACACGAAGCGGTAGGCCACGGTTTAGAAGGTGATTTTAACCGCAAAGAGTCATCGGTTTTCTCCGGTAAAATGGGCCAGCAAGTGACGTCTTCTCTTTGTACGATTGTCGACGATGGCACACTGAAAGATCTGCGTGGTTCGTTGAATGTCGATGATGAAGGTGTCAATGGTCAGTACAATACACTGATTGAAAATGGCGTATTGAAAGGCTACATGCAAGATAAGCTTAACGCGCGCCTGATGGGTGTTAACCCAACCGGTAACGGCCGTCGTGAGTCCTACGCACACTTGCCGATGCCGCGCATGACCAATACTTACATGCTGCCGGGTGAGCACACACCGGAAGAGATAATCTCGACCGTGGAGAAAGGTCTGTACGCGCCAAACTTTGGTGGCGGTCAGGTCGATATTACTTCCGGTAAGTTTGTGTTCTCTGCTTCTGAAGCGTACTTAATTGAAAACGGAAAAATCACTCGTCCGGTCAAAGGAGCGACACTGATTGGCTCCGGCATTGAGGCCATGCAGCAGGTTTCGATGGTCGGTAATGATCTGAGCATCGACAAAGGTGTGGGTGTGTGTGGTAAAGCAGGGCAAAGTGTTCCTGTGGGTGTCGGCCAGCCTACGTTGAAGCTGGACTCGCTGACCGTTGGTGGTACCGAGTAACGCTAACGTAGAAAATCATAAAAAGAGCGCTCAATGGAGCGCTCTTTTACTTTTTAATAAACATATATCGATTTATAGGTTCTCTTCAGCAAACTCTGCCAGACGGCTACGAACCACACCATTGAGGTGGATATTTGCACTGCCTTCAAAGTTCTTGAAGCGCTCAACCATGTAAGTTAGGCCTGAAGTCACTGGTGTTAGATAGTGAGAGTCAATCTGGGCTAGGTTACCAGAACAGACGATCTTGGTGCCTTCACCACAACGGGTGATGATGGTTTTGATTTGTGAGGCGGTTAAGTTTTGGCACTCATCAAGGAGTACGAACGCATTTTGAATCGAACGGCCGCGCATAAAGTTTATCGACTTAAACTGAATGTTGGCTTTATCGCAAATGTATTTCAGAGATCCTTCGGTGCAGTGGTCGTGCTTATGCAGCGCTTCTAATGTATCGGTCACCGCAGCCAACCACGGCATCATTTTTTCCTCTTCCGAGCCTGGCAGGAAGCCGATCGATTCGCCGATATCTGGTGTGTTACGGGTTACGATGATCTTATCGAACATCTTTTTCTCGATGGTTTGTTCAAGGGCTGCCGCCATGGCTAACAGAGTTTTACCACTACCCGCAGCACCAGTGAGGATCACCAAATCAATGTCCGGATCGACGAGTGCATCTAACGCCATCGCTTGGTAGATGTTCTTCGGTGTAATATCCCAGACGCGGCGATGCATCATGCGTTCGCGACTAAGATCGAGCAGGGTGAGTTTGTCTTCATTGAGGGTTTCAACGCGGCCAGCAAAATCGCTGTCTTCATCAATGACATATTGGTTTATGAATGTTGGATCAAAAGGCTCACGGCTGAGTTTGTGGTAGGTTTTTCCGCCCAGAGCGTAGCTTTCGACCTCGTCAATACCACTCCAGAAATCGCCTTCACGTAGCTGAAAGCCTTTGGTGAGGTATTGAACGTCGTCAATCAGTTGGTCGGTTCGGTAGTCTTCAACAAAGCGTACACCAGCTCCCTTGGCTCGAAGACGCATGTTGATGTCTTTTGTTACTAACACCACTTCACGAGGTGCTCGTTTGTTTTGCAGATAAAGCACCGCGTTGAGGATGCGGTTGTCACCGGCTTTGTCGGCGAAGGCTTTGACGGTTTCTTGTAATTCGAAGTCCGCCAAAATGGAAATAGCTCCTTGATCTGGATTGTCTTTGGATACTGGAATGCCTTCTGAAATTTCATCTGGTGTGGCATCTTTAAACATGTCTTCCAAAGCGCGAATCGCAACACGAGCATCTCGTGCAACATCGCGTTTGCTGTCTTTAATTCGGTCGAGTTCTTCCAAAACGGTCATGGGTATGACGACATCGTGTTCTTTGAAAGAGAATATAGCGAAGGGCTCGTGAAGAAGAATATTGGTATCAAGTACAAAAAGTTTCCGATCGGTATCGCCCATAGCGTCTCCTTGCCTAAATACGGCTGTGCTTGCGAGTTGTTAAGTCACTTAAAGGGTGAAGTGACTTAACTCTGATTGCTTGCAATAGAGGTTGTCGGGCTATCATCGGTTAGTGTGCAACTGAGTAGCAAGACAACGTATGCAAACCCGTGTTGAGCCTAATCGTGTACCTATACGCTTAATTTACATGCGATGATATATGCAATGAATTTAAGCGCTCCTAATCAAAGTATACGTAATATTTGCTTGCAACAATGTAATAATTGACATGGTTTTTTTACAATTTGATTGCACTTGTGATTTGGGAAAAAAAGTTTCCTCTTAGTGCGGTTTCGGCGTGACCTAAATCACAGCTTAAAGTAATATTAGCGGCCTTTTTCTGCGTTCAGGCTACGGGCAATTTATCATGTTGAGCTGACTGAATATTGCTCAGCCACAAGTGGCATGACAAGTGCGATCGGCGTAGCAGAAGCCAGAATCAGATCTAAACTATTATCCATGCCTGAGGGCATGAGTAGACCGACAACAAATACGAATCAAGAATTAATAACGAGGTAGTCAATTCATGACATTTGCTTTGGGGCAGCGCTGGATTAGCGATACGGAAAGCGATTTAGGTTTAGGTACGGTAGTTGCGATGGATGCCCGTACTGTGACGTTGATGTTTGCAGCATCAGAGGAAAACCGAGTTTACGCACGCAATGATGCACCTGTTACCCGAGTGACGTTTAACGTTGGTGATGTTATCGATTGCCAGGAAGGTTGGTCTCTGAAAGTTGAAGAAGTGCTGGAAGATGAAGGTCTGTACACCTACTTCGGTACTCGAGAAGACACACAGGAAACGGCGGTCGTACTGCGTGAGATTTTTCTGAGCAACCAAATTCGCTTCAACAAGCCTCAAGATAAGTTGTATGCGGGTCAGATTGACCGCATGGACAACTTCGTTCTGCGTTACCGTGCACTAACCAATCAGTTTGAACAACATAAGAGCCCAATGCGTGGCCTTTGCGGTATGCGTGCTGGTCTGATCCCCCATCAGCTTTACATTGCGCATGAAGTCGGTCGCCGTCATGCTCCTCGTGTTTTACTGGCTGATGAAGTTGGTTTAGGTAAAACCATCGAAGCGGGTATGATCATTCATCAGCAAGTCTTGTCTGGCCGCGCTGAGCGCATTTTGATCGTGGTGCCTGAAACACTGCAACATCAATGGCTGGTAGAGATGATGCGTCGTTTCAATCTGCATTTCTCAATCTTTGATGAAGAGCGCTGTGTTGAAGCGTTCGCGGATGCAGAAAACCCATTTGATACCCAACAATACGTGTTGTGTTCACTGGACTTCCTACGCAAGAGCCGTAAGCGTTTTGAGCAAGCTCTGGAAGGCGAATGGGATCTACTGGTCGTCGATGAGGCGCATCACCTAGAGTGGAGTCAGGACAAACCAAGCCGTGAATACCAAGTTGTTGAAGGTTTGGCTGAACGCACACCGGGCGTATTACTACTGACCGCAACACCAGAGCAATTAGGTCGTGAAAGTCACTTTGCTCGTCTGCGCTTGCTTGACCCTGATCGTTTTTACGATTACGAGGCGTTCGTTGAGGAAGAAGAGCAATATGCCCCAGTCGCTGACGCGATTACTTCTCTGTTTACTGGTGAAAAGCTGCCGAACGACGCCAAAAACCAAATCACTGAATTGCTGTCTGAGCAGGATGTTGAACCGCTTTTCCGGATTATTGAAAGCAACAGTGATGAAGAGGACAAAGCGTCCGCCCGTCAGGAATTGATCGACAACCTGATGGACCGTCACGGTACGGGCCGTGTTCTATTCCGAAACACGCGTGCGGCAATCAAAGGATTCCCAGCGCGTAATGTGCACTTGATGCCAATGGATATTCCACAGCAATACACGACCTCAATGCGTGTCGCTGGCATGATTGGCGGCAAGATGAGCTCTGAAGCTCGTGCGATGAAAAACCTTTACCCTGAAGAAATTTTCCAGGAGTTTGAAGGTGACGAATCAAGCTGGTGGCAGTTTGACTCACGTGTGAACTGGCTACTGGAAAAAGTAACAGAAAAACGCAGCGAGAAGATCTTGGTTATCGCTTCTCGTGCAAGCACGGCTTTGCAGTTAGAGCAGGCGTTACGTGAACGTGAAGGCATCCGCGCGACAGTATTCCACGAAGGCATGTCTATTCTAGAACGCGACAAAGCCGCGGCTTACTTTGCTCAAGAAGAGGGCGGAGCTCAGGTTCTTATCTGTAGTGAAATTGGCTCAGAAGGTCGTAACTTCCAGTTTGCTAACCAGTTAGTGATGTTTGATCTGCCGTTTAACCCAGACTTGCTTGAACAGCGTATCGGTCGTTTAGATCGTATCGGGCAAAACCGCGATATTGATATTCACGTTCCTTACCTGAAAGGTACATCTCAGGCGATCCTGGCTCGTTGGTTCGATGAAGGTTTGAATGCTTTTGCTGAAACCTGTCCGACTGGCCGCGCTGTTTACGATAAGTACTCGGATGCTTTGATTGAGATTCTGGCATCTGGCGATATTAGTGAGCTGGACGACATCATCGAAGAATCAGCGAAAATGAACAAACAGCTGAAGTCTCAATTGGAACAAGGTCGTGACCGTTTGCTAGAAATGCACTCTAACGGCGGCGAGAAAGCGCAACAAATCGTTGAGAAAATCTCCTCAACGGACGGCGATACTAATCTGGTGACCTTTGCTCTATCACTGTTCGACACGATTGGTCTGAACCAGGACGACAAGGGTGAAAACGCACTGGTTGTGACGCCATCTGAACACATGATGGTACCGAGCTACCCAGGCCTGCCTTATGAAGGTGCGACCATCACTTTCGATCGTGAAACCGCTCTGTCTCGTGAAGATATGCACTTTATCAGCTGGGAGCACCCAATGATCCAAGGTGGTATCGATCTTCTGATGAGCGAAGGCGTGGGTACGTCTGCAGTTTCTTTGCTGAAGAATAAAGCCCTACCAGTCGGCACGATTCTGCTTGAATTGATTTACGCTGTGGATGCCCAAGCTCCGAAACGCAGTGGGATTGCTCGCTTCTTGCCGAAAACGCCGATTCGCCTAATGATGGATGCTCGCGGTAACGACTTGTCTGCGCAAGTTGAGTTTGAAAGCTTCAACCGTCAGCTTAGCCCGGTAAACCGCCACCTTAGCAGTAAGCTGGTGACGTCCGTGCAAAAAGATGTGCATCGTTTGATAGAAGCGGGTGAGGAACTGGTTGAGCAGAAAGTCGAAGAAGTGCGCAAGCAGGCTCAGCAAGATATGCAGCATAGTTTGAACGCAGAGCTTGAGCGTTTGCAGGCACTGAAAGCGGTCAATCCGAACATTCGTGATGAAGAAATTGAAACGATTGAAGAACAGATTAAAGAGCTGACAGGCTACATTAACCAAGCTCAGGTCCAGCTGGATTCGTTACGTTTAATTGTGGTTAGTCACAACTAAGCTTAAAGACGCAAACCAAATATTAAAGGCCTTCAATTGAAGGCCTTTTTCTTTTTAGATGCGTACTTTTTAGCTGCTTAGCAGCCTATTACATTAGCCACTTCCACCAGATAAACACCGCTAGGAAGCCGAACAGGTAAATCAAACCGGCAATCGACAACCATTTCAGTTTACGGCCCACGGCCAGTTCCTTAGGCAAGTCTGTTTTACTCACAAGGGTGTAGTTTAATAGCGCAAAGAATGGTGTCGTCATAAACGCCAGAATCATCGCAAAGTTCAACATTGGCAATAGCGCTGAAGCCCAAAAGATCACGATACCCAGTGCAAGTAAAGAAACGACCAGCATGATCGCGGAGGTAGCTTTCGGGTTTGTGTCTGGTTGCGAGCGCAATAGACGCTGAGAGTCTGAAATAACGCGCGAGTAGCCATCAATAACCGTGATTGTACTGCCGAAAATACAAAAGAACGCAATTACCGCGATTAGGTAACGAGACCACTCGCCGATCGTTGAGGCATACAAACCGACAAGCTGGTGGGAGAAGCCGACCCCAGAACTTTTCAGCTCAACACCAGAGCCATGCAACATCAGTGAGCCCAATGATAAAAAGACAATCGCAAGAATCGCAGTACCAATATAACCGACGTTAAAGTCGAACAGAGCAGATCGAGCAGTCACTTCTTGCTCACTGGACTGGCGTTTTAACCATGCCGAGGTTAAACACGAAATCTCGATAGGAGCAGGCATCCAACCCATCGTCACAACAATAAAGCCAATCGCTGCAATGGACCAAGGTGAAGGCGGCTCGAAGTTCGCCACTTGCTCAACAGGGTTGCCAAATGCAATCGCGACGGCAAGCAGTGTCGTAATGGCCAGAACTGACATGATGACTTTAGATAGCGTGTCCAGCGCTTTGTAGTGTCCAGCAAAAAGAATGATCAGACACGTCGCGATCACAATGATGCTCAGTGAGGCCATGGATAACGAAAATGGAATAAAATAGCCCAACAAGCTCGCACTGAACATTAACAAGGCTGCGGTATTAATCACGGCAGAAACGGCGCTTAAGAATAGAAATGCCCATAGGTAAGGGCGGCCCATTTTCGCGTAGCCTTCAACCAATGTTTTACCTGTACCCATGGTGTACTGCACGCCTGCGCGGAAAAAAGGGTATTTAAAAAAGTTTACCAGCAGAATAAGCGCGGCGAGTTGCCAGCCATAGATAGCACCAGCTTTGGTGGATGCGACGAGGTGAGAGCCTCCGACGGCCGCAGAAGCCATAAGGATCCCTGGGCCTAGCGAGCGAAAGAATAAGGATATTTTGGATTGGGGTGGTGTTATAGCGGAGTCCATGCTTCGTGTCCTTGTTATTTTATTTGTTCCCAAGTGAGCTTGGGCGAGCGCATCACAGCATAAATTCGGGTGAACGGAGAATTAATGACGTTAAGCACAGTGGTAATGTTTTAATAATGTGTTTGAACCTGAATGTATTTTTTGTATGTCTAATTTGAAGCTTCAAGGATATGAAGTCTCATGAATAGCAGGCTTTCTCTAGCACTCTATAAAGTTATTACTCACCTTGTCAAACTATATTTACATTCCCGATTTTTGTGTTTTCGATGCAACGGTTGACATTACATTTCCTTTTGTTTTGTAAGGTTATGGTTTCAAATAAAATGCGTTTTTGATATGTCCTCGCTATAATCGCGGCGTTTTTATTTTGCAGAGATTCCACTGATGGCCATGCTTGAATACACGCCTCCAACCGATCCTTGGATTGATATTGTTTTTGAAGATGATGAGATTCTGGCGGTTAATAAGCCTTCGGGGCTATTGTCGGTTCCCGGAAGACTTGCTGAGCATTACGATAGTATGTGGAGTCGGCTAAATGAGCAGTATCCGGACATTCAAGTTGTACATCGTTTGGACATGTCCACTTCGGGGTTAATGGTATTAGCGAAAAATAAACCGGCGGAAAGTGCGCTAAAGAAACAGTTTCAGTATCGTTTAACGCACAAAATTTACTACGCCCGTGTTTGGGGGCATCTTGAACAGAAAGAGGGTGAGGTTGACTTGCCGTTGATCTGTGATTGGCCGAATCGTCCATTGCAGAAAGTCTGCTTTGAAGATGGTAAACCATCCAAAACACAATTCCAGGTTGCTAAACTCGAAGAGCACGAAAATGGTGTGAAGACGACAATTGTACGTCTACTGCCTATTACAGGCCGGTCTCATCAACTCCGTGTCCACATGCAAGCGATAGGGCATCCCATTGTTGGCGATGAGTTTTACGCAACCGAAGAGGCATTGGCATTTTCTGAGCGTTTAGAGCTGCACGCTGCTGAGCTGAGCTTTTACCATCCCCAAACGGAGTTACTGAGTCGTATTTTTGTTCCGTGTGATTTTTACCCGGAAGCTGAAGCGATGATCTTTGACTATTTCGACCCAGAGCGTAAATTACCAGATTACAAAACACTGCCACGTCCATAAACTCATTCTAAGGCAGTGAACAAGGAGCCGTTATGTTACTGCCAAAAGTTGTCTTTCTTGACCGGGCGACTATCCCTGCCCATGTTCAAGTACCGCGCCCTAGCTTTGAGCATGAGTGGGTTGAGTATGGTCTTACTTCACCAGATCAAGTGGTCGAGCGACTTGCTGATGCAGAGATTGTCATCAGCAACAAAGTCATTCTTGATCAGCAAGTGCTGAATCAATTGCCTAAGCTACGTATGGTGGCGGTTGCTGCGACTGGTTTTAATAACGTTGATGTTGAATACTGCGCAAACCAAAATATTGCTGTTGCGAATGTTCAAGGCTATGCGATCCAAACCGTTCCGGAACATGTGATTGCTATGTTGTTCGCGCTACGCCGCAATCTCTTCGGTTATCATCAAGATATTGCAGCAGGCGAGTGGCAGCGAAACAAGCAGTTTTGCTTTTTCACTCACCCTATTGGTGATATTGGTGGAAGTACATTAGGCATCATAGGTAGTGGTGCATTGGGACAGGCAACAGCAAAATTAGCGCAAGCTTTAGGGATGAAAGTACTGTTTTCTGAACGAAAAGGTGTGGCTGAATGCCGACAAGGCTATGTACCGTTCGAAGACGTTCTCAAGCAATCGGATGCAATTACACTGCATTGCCCATTGAATGAACACACGCGTAATCTAATTGCTGACGCGGAGTTAAAGCAAATGAAGCCCACTGCTATCTTGATTAATACCGGACGCGGTGGGTTGGTTGACGAACAGGCTGCGGTGGATGCACTGAAAAGTGGTGAAATTTCGGCGGCGGGTTTTGATGTGTTTACTCAAGAGCCGGCTGATGAAAGCAATCCTTTGATCGCAAACATGGCGATGCCAAACTTGCTGCTGACCCCTCATGTTGCATGGGGCAGTGACTCTTCTATTCAGCGTTTAGCTGACATCTTAATTGAAAATATTAATGCGTTTGAACGCGGAGAAAGAGTCAACCGCGTTGTATAAGCACTATTGCCTCAATAAAAAAAAGCAGACGATGTCGTCTGCTTTTATCGGTTTATTTTTCTGAGAATCAGAACTCTTCTTCGTTGAGTCCTTTCAGTATTTGGAAAATTTCTCGGTACGCTTTCGCTGGCTTACCAGATTTTTTCTCTTTTGCTGCTTGACGAGCAAGTTGACGTAGACGTTGACGATCGGCTTCTGGGTACAGTTCCATTACGTCATCAATGGCTTTATCGCCTTCTTCAACCACACGATCACGCAATGCTTCCAGCTTGTGAAAGACTGCCGTCAATTGAGAGTGCTTGTTACGAACTTTATCCAGTGCTGCTTGGATTGGTTCTGGATCTTCATGACGCATCAACTTACCGATACGTTGCAATTGGCGACGACGCGCTTCGTTTTTAAAGCGTTGTGCATCAGCAATTGCTTCTCGCAGGTCTTCGCTCAATGGAAACTTTTCTAGAACGGCAGGCTTTAGGCCTACAAGCTCTTCGCCTAGCTTTTGCAGTTCTTCCATGTCTCGCTTCATCTCGGATTTACTTACCCAGATGATCTCTTCTTCTGGTTCCCATGGCGCTTTTTGATTCTTACGTGCCATTTCAGTTGCCTGTGTTTTGATTAATATTATGACTATTTTAACAAGAATCGTGGGGAGAAAGCGAAATTCTTGTTATTCTATTGAACATCAAATACAAGATGTGAAAGACAATGGATATTAAACAGCAGGTTGCTGAGCAACGTACCGAGCTAGAACAGGCCGTCGCAAGAGCACTAAAGCTTGCATCGGCTAAGTCTGATGCCGCAGAAGTCGCAATTACTAAAAGCACTGGTTTAAGTGTTTCTACCCGTATGGGGGACGTAGAAAATGTCGAATTCAATAGCGATGGTGCACTCGGCATTACCGTTTACCGAGGTCAACGTAAGGGCAGTGCGTCTACGTCCGATCTGAGTGAGGCTGCGATTGAACAAACCGTTATCGCGGCGCTGGATATTGCTCATTACACATCCGAAGACCCGTTCGCAGGGCCAGCAGCAAAAGAGTACATGGTTGACTCTATACCAGATTTGGACTTGTTCCATCCAGATTCTCCTGATCCGGATTACGCTGCAAAAGTGGCGATAGCGGCAGAAAAAGAAGCGCTAAGCTACGACAGCGCCATTAAACAAAGTGATGGTGCGAGCTACGATAGCCACTATGGCGTGAAAGTCTACGGTAATAGTCACGGCCTACTTGCAAGCTACGCTTCGAGCCGTCATAGCACCAGTTGTTGTGTGATTGGTGTCGGTAAGAACGGAGAAATGGAGCGTGATTACAGCTACACGGTTGCACGTCATCGTGATGACCTCTGGACACCAGAAACGGTAGGGCGTAAAGCCGCTGAAAACACCGTAAACCGTTTGGATGCACAGCGACTAAAAACGGGACAATACCCAATTATGTTTGCCGCAGATGTTGCGACAGGTCTGATTGGTCATTTGGTTATGGCGATAAGTGGTGGCAACCTTTACCGTCAATCGTCCTTCCTTCTTGATCATCTTGGTAAGCAAATTCTGCCAGAGTGGTTCAATATTTCAGAGTGCCCGCACGTATTACGCGGTTTGGCATCTAGCCCGTTTGACAGTGAAGGGGTCTACACTCAAGATCGTGAAATCATCACCGATGGTGTACTGGCTACTTATTTATTGACCAGTTATGCGGCGCGTAAAATGAAAATGGATCCTACTGGTCATGCTGGTGGTATTCATAACTGGTACGTGAAATCGACTGGACAAAACTTTGAGCAGATGCTGAAAGAGCTTGGTACTGGCCTGCTGGTAACTGAAGTGATGGGGCAAGGTGTGAATGTCGTAACGGGGGATTACTCTCGTGGCGCGGCTGGTTTCTGGGTCGAAAACGGTGAAATTCAGTATCCAGTGTCTGAAATTACCATTGCGGGTAATTTAAAAGAAATGTTCAACAAAATCGTTGCCGTAGGCAGTGATGTGGAAACACGCTCTCAGATTCAGACGGGTTCTATCTTGCTGGATACAATGAAGGTTGCTGGCGAGTAATCTAACCAAATACAAAAAAGCCTGATGTATGCATCAGGCTTTTTTATTATTCGTGAGCGACAACTTTAGATCATGATGGTTGCGAGCCCGAGGAATACCGATAGACCAATAACATCCGTGACGGTTGTCAGCGCCATACCACCAGCCAAAGCCGGATCGATGTTCATCTTTTTCAGCAGAATTGGAATGCTCACCCCTGCAATACCGGCAACGAGTAAATTGGTTAGCATTGCTGCAGAGATAATGCCACCTAGCATCCAGTTGCCCTTCCAGGCTACGACAATACCACCGATGATCAGCGCCCACATGATGCCGTTAAGCAAACCAATCGCCGCTTCTTTTATCAGCAGTTCGCGTTTATTCGAGTCACCGATGTGACCAAGGGCAAGGCCTCGAATGACAAGTGCTACTGTCTGGTTGCCAGCAACACCACCCATAGATGGTACGATGGTCATCAAGACCGCAATCGCCGCCATTTGGTCCAGAGTGGCTTCAAACATGTTAGAAACTGAAGCTGCAGCTAGCGCTGCTAGGACATTGGCACCTAACCAAATACTACGTTTACGCGCAGATTTTACGACAGGTGCGAAGGTATCTTCATCATCGTCCATACCCGCCATACTCATCATCGAGTGTTCAGCGTCTTCACGAATAACGTCAACCACGTCATCGATAGTGATACGACCAACCAGGTGTTGATTTTCATCCACGACCGGAGCAGACACCCAATTACGACGTTCAAACAGGCTCGCGACATCAGAATCACTGGTGTCCACCATGATCGCTTCGTCCGCATCTTCCATAACATCGATAATTTTGACGTCAGGTTGGGTCGTGATCAGCGTTGTGATTGGTAGTTCACCTATCAGTTTGCTTTCTTCATCAATGACATACAAAGCATCTGTCGCTTCTGGCAGTTCGCCTTTCATGCGTAGATAGCGTAAGACTACATCGACGTCTACGTCACCACGAATGGTGATAACGTCGGTGTTCATTAGTCCACCAGCGGTATCTTCGGGGTAGGACAGGGCTGTTTCAACGCGAAGACGATCTGCTGAGTCCATTTGGGATAGGACTTCGCGTGATAGATCATCTGGCAAACTACGGAGTACGTAAGCAACGTCATCGGTATCCATGCCTTCTGTCGCTTCTGCAAGCGCTTCAGGCGCCATTTTGGATACAAGGTTGTCTTTGACGTCTTCGTTGAGTTCATCAAGAATCTCACCGTAGTCTTCAGGGTCGGTCAGCTGCCAAAGCACGTCACGGCTTTTACGTGGAGCCGCTTCTAATAGGTGAGCGATATCCTCAGGTTCCATGTCCTGTAGTTGACGGCGAACATGGACGAAGCGTCCGTTTTCCAACGCTTCTGTGACTTCTTGGAGGGCTTGGTGAGCTTGGTCGAATTCTATTTGCTCTGCCATTCGTTCCTCCCAATTCCTGATGTTTACAATGCGTTGAATAATAACTTAATTCTAGGCGCCTTTTAATAACAACTTGTGAAACTAAACAAAATTATTTGCTAAAAGAAAGCAACTCAGCAAAATAACGGAGGGATATATGACCAAAACTAAAGAAAAACGCAAAGTTGTTTGCTTAGTTCAGGGTTATGGAGTTGGAAGGAGTTAGCTTAAAGTTATTGATTATATTGCATAAAAAAGTGAATCACTCACCTTCATCAAATTTATCTTCAATGAGCAGACACACCGCATCAAGCGCTTGTTCTGCTTGGTCTCCAGCAGCATGAATTGTGACGTATTGACCTTGAGCCGACTCAAGCATAAGAAGTCCCATCACACTATCAGCTGTGGCGGTAATGTCTTCTTCGTTATCAATGGTGATGACGGCTTCAAAACTTTGTGCCAGCTCCACTAATTTTACTGCAGCACGCGCATGTAGGCCGAGACGATTTTGGATCAATACTTTGCGACTTAATTCCACCGTTACTCCTTAGCACTTTTTTCTAGTGAGGTATGACGAATCTGTACTTTGTGTCCCTTCTTAGCGAAGTACTCACCTATTTTTTGTGTCAGGTACACCGAGCGGTGTTTACCGCCAGTACAACCTATGGCTACAGTGAGGTAGCTACGGTTGTTTTTCTCGAGCATCGGGAGCCAGTTCTCGATAAAGTTTTCAATTTGCAGCTTCAGTTCGATAACGGATTGGTGCTGTTCTAAAAACACGGCAACAGGAGCATCTAGTCCCGTAAATGGGCGCAATCCTGGCTCCCAGTGTGGATTAGGTAAAAATCGCACATCAAAGACATAGTCGGCATCGGAAGGTAGGCCGTATTTGAAACCAAATGATTCAAATACCATCACCAGTCCTTTACTTTCGCGCGCGACAACTCGCATTCGAACCGTTTCACTCAAATCATGAAGCGACTGTCCACTACTGTTAAGAACCAAATCTGAATGGGTTTTGAGTGGCCTCAAAATCTCCTTTTCTCGTTCGATGGCTTGATCAAGCGAGAGAGATTCACTGCCAAGTGACAGGGGATGGATACGACGGGTTTCGCTGTAGCGCTTAAGTAATGTTTCCTTATCGGCATCTAAGAATAGCATGGTCACGTCTAACTCTTGTTTGAGCCTTTCCAGTGTTCTGGTGAATTCTTTGATCTTTTTAGGAATGTTGCGAATATCGATACTCACCGCAACGTTCTGTTTGCTATCAGCAACGGACTGAACAAATGCGTCAAGCAAACTGACTGGCAAGTTATCAACACAGTAATAACCTGAATCTTCCAGTACACGCAGTGCAATACTCTTTCCTGCACCTGAATGCCCGCTAACAACGATTAGTCGCATGGTTAGTTGTCCTGCTTATTGGTGAATCATGATGTCGTAGAGTTCTTGATCACTTTGAGCATTACGCAATAATTTGAGTACTTGCTTGTCGCTCAGACGCTCTGCCATAGAGGATAGGGTCTTGAGGTGCTCTTTGCACTGTTCTTCTGGTACAAGGAGTGCAAAAAGTAAATCGACAGGACGATTATCAATCGCATCAAATTCAATCGCTTCATCACATTGTAGAAGCACAGCAACGGCTTTATCGCTTGATTGCATTCTTGCGTGCGGGATAGCAATACCGTTTCCGATACCAGTACTGCCCATTTTCTCTCTGTTGAGCATGCACTCGAACAGCTCGGTAGAATCTTGGCCGGTATGATCGGCTACAATACGGCTGATCATCTCAAGGGCTCGTTTTTTACTTGTACAGTGGACTGCACTTTTCGTGCAGTCCAATGACAGTATTTCGCTCAGTTGCATGATTAATGACTGTGTAGTTTTTCTTTGTGCTTGTTAAGTTGGCGAACCAGTTTATCTACCAGCGAATCGATCGCGGCATACATATTCTCGTCATCAGATGACGCATGGATTTCACCTTGATTTACGTGGAGCGTAGCTTCCGCGATTTGAGTTAATTTTTCAACTTTTAGTACAACGTGGACCTGATTTATATGGTCGAAGAATCTTTCGAGCTTCTGAAACTTAGTTTGAACATAGTCTTGCATTGAATCGGTAAGATCAACGTGATGGCCTTGAATATTGATTTGCATAGACTTTCCTTTTCAGTTAGTGCCTAAAGTAGGCGTTTACGCTGACTTGAAGGGGCGATACCCAAGGATTCTCGATATTTTGCTATCGTACGTCTCGCGACCTGAATCCCTTGGTCAGCCAGAAGAGTAGCAATCTTACTGTCACTAAGCGGTTTTGCAGTATTCTCTGCCGCGACCAGTTTCTTAATGAGTGCACGAATTGCCGTTGACGAACATTCTCCACCATTATCTGTACTAACATGGCTGGAGAAGAAGTACTTCAATTCAAAAATACCACGTGGTGTATGCATGAATTTTTGTGTTGTAACACGAGAAATTGTGGATTCATGCATTTCGACCGCCAAGGCTACATCATTTAATACCATCGGCTTCATGGCTTCTTCACCATACTCGAAGAAATCTTGCTGATGTTCAACAATACATCTTGCAACTTTGAGTAGCGTCTCGTTTCTACTCTCTAAGCTCTTAATTAGCCACTTTGCCTCTTGCAAATTGCTACGAATGTACTGGCTATCTGCACTATTGCCTTTTCCGAGTTGGGCGTACTGTTGATTTACTTTTAGTTTTGGAATGCTATCTGGGTTAATGGAGACCATCCATTTCCCATTATCTTTAAATACGGATACGTCAGGAATAACGTATTCGGTGTCATCAGGGGTGATCCGGCTTCCCGGGCGAGGATCCAGTTGCTGAATGAGCTTCAGAACTTCACGCAGATCCGCTTCTTTTAGTTTGGTCTCTTTGATAACCAGTTTGTAATCACGATTACCGAGATGATCGATGTGATCGGTCAGAATCATTCTGGCTTCTTCAAGCCATGGCGTATCTTCAGGGAAGGTCACTAGCTGAAGTAACAGGCACTCTTGTAGATTTCGCGATGCAACACCTAGAGGATCGAACTGTTGAACACGCTTACGTACCGCTTCTACTTCATCAAGCTCAATATCTTCGTTATCGAAGCTTTCATGAATCTCTTCTGGAGAGAGGGTTAAGTAACCGTATTCGTCAACGGCATCAATAATGGCCATCGCGATGGTGCGGTCGGTTTCGCTAAAAGGCGTTAAATCCAACTGCCACATCAGGTAGTCGTACAGTGACTCGGTGGTTTCACCTTGATATACCGGCATATCATCATCCAGAGCAAGCCCTGTACTGCCAGTATTCGCACTGTAAACATCATCCCAAGTGGTGTCGATTTCAAGCTCTGAGCTGATTTCAGACTTTTCAATTACATCGGAACTGTCTGGAACGTCAATTTCTGTAGGTTCGTTAGCGCTGTTGCTATTTTCAGATGCATCCAGATCTGATTTATCTTCACCGTTAGCTAGAGGCTCATCTTGGCCATCTTCAACTTCCAGTAATGGGTTTGAATCCAAAGCTTCCTGAATTTCTTGTTGAAGGTCGAGGGTCGACAACTGCAATAAACGTATCGCTTGTTGCAGCTGAGGTGTCATGGCTAACTGCTGACCTAGCTTTAATTGTAATGAAGGTTTCATTCAGTGTTACTTACCTTGTAATGCTCAGAATCTTACCGTTCCTAATATAATCATAGACGGAATTGTTCGCCGAGATAAACTTGTTTCACCTGTTCATTGTTGAGAACTTCATCCGGAGTTCCCGATGCAATTAGGTGTCCTTGGCTTACGATATAGGCTTTTTCACATACGTCTAGTGTTTCGCGTACGTTATGGTCGGTGATAAGTACACCAAGACCTCTATCGCGCAGGTGTTCAATAATTTTTTTGATATCGCCAACCGAAATAGGGTCAACACCAGCAAAAGGTTCGTCCAATAAAATAAACTGCGGATTTGCTGCTAAAGCGCGTGCAATTTCAACCCTACGACGTTCACCACCCGATAGTGCCATGCCCGCACTGGCTCGGATGTGTTGTATGTGGAATTCTTCCAACAAATCTTCTAACTTATCCTGGCGTTCTTCTCTGGTCATTTCCTGACGGGTTTCCAGAACAGCCATAATGTTGTCTTCAACAGACAGCTTGCGAAAAATGGATGCTTCCTGTGGAAGATAGCCAATACCAAGACGAGAACGACTGTGCATTGGCAAGATGCTGATGTCTTGGTTATCGATGGTGATGACGCCCTCATCACGAGGTACTAATCCGACAATCATATAGAAGGATGTCGTTTTTCCTGCACCGTTAGGACCTAGTAGGCCGACAATCTGACCAGATTCCACTTCTAAGCTGACATCGGTAACAACCTTGCGCTTTTTGTAGCTTTTCGCCAGGTTCTTCGCACTCAGTACCGCCATATTATTTCTCTAGCTGATTAGGTTGCAAAATAGTCGTGACGCGCTCGTTTTCAGAGCTGTCTGCCACCAGTTTTTGTTGACCGATTTGGTAACGGATAGTGGAGCCCTTTATGGTGTTACCGTCTTGGGCTAGCTGAGCGTGACCTTTCATGGTTAATTCGTCAGTCGATATGCGGTAATCCAGCTCTGTCGCTTGACCACTCAATGTTTTACCGTCGTCCATCAGCTGTGAGAACGTCGCTGGTTGGCCAAATGCCTGAATTTGATTAATCGTTTCTGTTTTAGGATCGCGAGTCACTACGATCTTATCAGCATCGATATTGATGCTACCTTGCTTAAGAGATACATCACCACTGAAAATTACCTGGTTACTCTTCATGTCCACCTGTTGGGTGTCAGAGTTTATGTAAACCGGCTGCTGAGTATCCGACTTAAGTGCCAGCGCATGAGGCGCTGCCAAAATCAGGGCTAGTAGGCTAAGGTGTAACGGTTTCATATCGACCTTGAACGTTATCTGTCAGAGTCGCAGTATGCTGTTTCAGGTTCCCTTGCATTGCGCCTCCTATAGTTTCAAATTGTGGTCCAACCAACATCACTTGTTGGTCAGCTTTAAAATCACGATTAGTTAGGTTAATCACCAGCTTATCTGTTGCCATGGTATCAAAACTTGCCCCTTCTAATAGGTTTTGCATTAATACTTTGTCATATAAGGTCAGCGTTTGGTTTTCATCTAACACAGCTCTTGTAGCTGTTACCTTCCACTCAACGACACTACCTTCACGGTAAACCATTAATGTCGGGTTGTTAAAAATTGTTTCTCCACTCTTAGCATAATAATCTAAGTCAGAGGAGCGAATGATGTAACTGCGAACACCATTTTCACCATAGGTGATATTTTCCAGTCCAGTGCCACTGAACATGGGCAGTTCAGTATCTGGTGCGACTTGAATCGTATCTGTGCTTTTTGGTGTCACTATATAGTAAGCACACCATGCAATAACGAAAATCAAGAGCAAATAAATAAGGCGAGTAAAACTCATAAATTAGAGGCCTATCTTCTAGCTCAGTACGTCCCTGACTATTGCCTTAACCTGTGTGATAAGTGGTTGCGATGAGTTTACATCACACCCGCTTTTAGTAAATCATGCATGTTCAGTGCACCAACAACTTTACCGTTATTACATAAAATCAGCGCGTTGATATTTTTGTTTTGCATGAGATTTAATCCTTCAACCGCCAGCATGTCTGGATGTGCTGTTGTTGGGCTTTGTGTCATCACCTCGCCAATGGCGGTCGTATGAATATCAATACGTTTATCTAAAGTTCTACGTAAGTCACCGTCAGTGAATATACCAAGCATAGCATCGTGCTCATCTACAATGGCGGTCATACCCAGTCCTTTTTCAGAAATCTCCAGAAGTGCGTCGCGAATCAGCGAGTCAGGAGAGACTTTCGGCAGAGCATTACCAAAATGCATGATATCAGACAATTTAAGAAGCAGTTTTCTTCCTAATGCGCCACCAGGGTGTGAAAGCGCAAAGTCTTCCGCAGAAAACCCACGAGCCTGAAGCAGCGCGACCGCTAAGGCATCCCCCATGACTAACGTTGCCGTTGTACTACTGGTTGGTGCTAAACCAAGCGGGCAGGCTTCTTGTGGAACCGTGATCTGTAAGTGCAAATCTGAAAGTTGCGCCATGTTCGATTCTGGCTTACCTGTCATGCTGATGATCTTGATGTTCAATCGTTTCAATACAGGAAACAGAGACAAGATCTCATGAGACTCGCCAGAGTTTGAAATGGCAATCACAATGTCTCCAGCGCTGATCATACCCAAGTCACCGTGCGAAGCTTCTCCTGGATGAACAAAAAACGCCGATGTCCCGGTGCTGGCTAACGTTGCAGCAATCTTATTTCCAATATGGCCTGATTTACCCATGCCCATGATGACAACTTTTCCGCTATTGGAAAGTATCATTTCGCAAGCTTGTTCGAATTGGTCATCAAAGTATTTATCCAGCTCTTGCAGAGCGGCAACTTCAATATCAAGAACTTGCTTTGCAGCAGCGCGAAAATCAAATTGACGGGACATATCAGAGCTCCAATTTATGTCTACGAAAAGATAGTGTTATTAAGCGGCCATGTTCGCGAACAAATAAACTTGGTAGCCAATGAAGCAAGTAAAAAGAACGGCACCTTCCACACGGTTAATGCTGCGTGATCTCCCCAAACACATTGCAACCAGCAATAAAGAGACGCCCAGCATGACCCAGAAGTCACGACCCATTGCGTACTCACTTAACATTGATGGATTGATGATGCCAGGAATGCCCATTACCGCGAGAATATTGAATACGTTCGAACCAATAATGTTGCCCACTGCCATGTCGTCCTCGCCTTTTAGTACTCCAGCAAGAGAAGCGGCAAGTTCTGGCAGACTAGTACCAATAGCGATGATGGTTAAGCCGATCACGAGATCGCTCATACCAAAATGTTTAGCAATGATAACCGCGTTATCAACCAAAATGTTCGCTGACACAGGTAGTAATACTAAACCAAGCACTACCCATATCGCGGCTTTTGAGTTGCTGACTCCTTCAGGGATTTCAGATTCCTGATCATCGAGGAAAGCGTCACCTGATTTTTTCTCTTTTCGGCTGATCTGCAACATCACAAATAAAAATGCACCGAATAGCACGAATAGAAGGGCACCTTCGTAAAAGCCGAGGTGATTATTCCAAAGTATCAGACCTGCGAGCAAAGTGACTGCTATCATCAAAGGCAGTTCGCGACGAATAACCCCAGAGCTGATCGACAGGGGCTTAATTAACGCGGTGATCCCCAGAATTAATGCAATATTGGCAATGTTAGAACCCAGGACGTTACCGACAGCGGTGTCGGTCTTTCCATCCAGTGCAGCGGTGGCGGACACCATCATTTCAGGGGCTGAGGAGCCCATAGCCAGGATTGTCATACCAATCACAAGAGGTGAAATGCCAACGTTGCGGGCTATGGCTGCAGAACCAAAAACAAGTTTATCTGCACTCCAGACAAGTAAAACAAGACCGACAATAAGCAACGCTACGGCTTCGAGCATGATAATTCCTAACTATTAAATGAGAGTGATGAGTAACCGCTAATTTTGACCTTTTGCAGCGGAAAATGGAAGATAAACAACGAATAAATTAAAGGTTAGTGACGAAATTGTGTTTAATTTTCTTTCATCTAACCGCTACTGTTAAAGCAGTGATTCTGCATTAAGGTTTAAATATAGAGCCATAACTCTGTCATTGTTGATCAAGAATTGATTGAATTTGAGTGACTTTATTTAATCGAACAGTGCTTTTAATTCGCTGCTAATGTGCTTATGATTGCAGCCTAATAAATGAACCGAAGCCGCTTTTTGCTTTTTAACCAACACTCTTGTGTACGAAGGTTGTCAATCATACGCCTTAACGTTGTGAGAGCACTATGGTTACAAATTAAAAACATTCGGACGTGAGTTGGCTTGATGATACAGCGAGTTCCAACGCTCCGATAGTAGAAGGGATGATATGTCGAACAACGATTTAGTCACCGTTAACAATCTCACTTTTTCACGCGGAAATCGCACGATCTTTGATGGTATCGATCTGCACGTTCCTGAAGGTAAAGTGACCGCAATTATGGGGCCGTCGGGAATCGGTAAGACCACGCTGTTACGCTTGATCGGTGGTCAGTTGTATCCCGAACAAGGCGAGATCTGGTTCGATGGTGATAACATTCCAACCCTGTCACGCAAAAAACTTTATCATGCTCGTAAGAAGATGAGCATGTTGTTCCAGTCTGGCGCTTTATTCACAGATTTGAATGTATTTGATAACGTTGCTTTTCCTCTCCGTGAACATACCAATCTTTCGGAAGAGTTGATTCGTACAATGGTACTGCTCAAGCTGGAGGCGGTTGGCCTGCGCGGTGCGGCCCAGTTAATGCCAAGTGAACTCTCTGGCGGTATGGCACGTCGTGCAGCATTGGCCAGAGCGATTGCGCTCGACCCAGACTTGATCATGTATGACGAGCCATTTGTTGGACAAGACCCTATCACCATGGGCGTCTTGGTTGAGCTCATCAGCAATTTAAATCAGGCATTGGGCTTAACCTCTATTGTCGTTTCTCACGATGTGCCGGAAGTGATGAGTATTGCCGATTGGGTTTATCTTATGGCGGATGGAAAAATCATCGCTTTTGGTACACCTGAAGACCTAAAACAGAACTCTGATCCTCGTGTGCAGCAGTTTTTACAAGGCGATGCGGATGGCCCGGTGCCATTTCGCTTCCCTTCTCAAAGTATCGAAAAGGATTTATTTGATGGTCGATAACTTTATTCATTTTGTCGCGTCATTAGGTAAACGCACATTAGCTATTTGTGAAGCTTTTGGCCGTGCAACGTTAATGTTGTTGGGGGCACTGTTAACCAAGCCTCAACCGAGTAAAGGGTTCCCTTTACTCATCAAACAGCTTTACTCCGTAGGTGTTCAGTCTCTTGCCATTATTGTCGTATCCGGCTTATTTATCGGTATGGTATTGAGTCTGCAAGGCTATGTTGTTTTGGTGGATTACGGCGCAGAAGGTAGCCTTGGCCAGATGGTTGCACTTTCTTTGCTTCGTGAACTCGGGCCTGTGGTAACAGCTCTGCTGTTTGCTGGTCGTGCTGGGTCTGCCTTAACCGCAGAAATCGGTTTGATGAAAGCAACTGAGCAGTTGTCGAGCTTAGAGATGATGGCGGTCGATCCACTGAAGCGAGTCATTGCACCGCGCTTTTGGGCCGGCGCTATCTCCATGCCTCTGCTTGCAATGATCTTCATGGCGGTTGGCATTTGGGGAGCTCAGCTTGTTGGTGTGGACTGGAAAGGTGTTGACCATGGCAGCTTTTGGTCGGCTATGCAGTCTTCAGTCGAGTTAGGGCAGGACATTGGCAACAGTATGATCAAATGCTTTGCGTTTGCGATTACCGTTACTTGGATCGCTCTGTTTAATGGCTACGATGCGACTCCTACTTCGGAAGGAATCAGCCGAGCAACTACACGCACTGTTGTGCATTCTTCTTTAGCAGTACTGGGGTTAGACTTTGTACTGACAGCATTGATGTTTGGGAATTAATCATGCAACAAACACGTAAAACAGAATTATGGGTTGGCAGCTTTGTATTAGCGGGAATTTGCGCGATTCTTGTGATGATTTTTCAAGTTGCTGACGTAAAAAGTATGGGCTCTGGTGATACTTACACCCTCAAAGCCGAGTTTGATAATATTGGTAGTTTGAAAGTCCGCTCCCCAGTTAAGGTCGGTGGTGTCGTTATCGGTCGAGTAAGTAATATTACACTCAACCCAGATAACCTAGTGCCAGAAGTCAGCTTATCGATTAGTAGCCAATACAATCAGTTCCCTGAAACATCGAGTGTACAGATTCTGACATCAGGTCTGATTGGCGAACAATACATTGGCTTAGTACCTGGTTTCGTCTTTGATGACGAAGTGATGCTGGTCGATGGGGATACCATCGAAGACACTAAATCAGCTTTGGTACTTGAAGACTTAATTGGTCAGGTGCTTTACAGCGTGGGCGGCTCAGACGATTCAAGTAAGGAATAACTATGTTAGCGAGATTACTAATTTCGGTTGTTGCGGTTTTTGCCGCTTTTAATTTGAATGCGGCACAAGTTGATAAAACGCAGCCTTATCAAATGATGAAGCAGGTGTCAGAAGTCACGTTCGATCGCTTAAAAGCGGAGCAGCCAAAAATCAAACAAGATCCCAACCATCTTAAAGTGGTTGTGGAAGAAGAGTTGATGCCTTACGTCAACTACCGCTACGCCGCGTTAAAATTGTTAGGCTCAAACCTGAAAGGGGCAAAACGTGAAGATGTGCTTGAGTTTATTGATGCTTTTCATGGTTATTTGATAGCGTCTTATGCTCAGGTTCTGACTCAGTACAGCGATCAGAAAATTGAGTTTGGCCCAGAGCCAAAACTTGATCAATCTGATCGAATTACCAACGTTAAAGTCGATATCATTGACGCGCCACGCCCTAACATCAAGTTAGAGTTTAAACTGCGCAAAGATAATAAAACAGGTGAATGGGAAGCGTTCGATATGATTGCTGAAGGCATAAGCCTACTATCAAGCAAACAGTCGGAGTGGAACTCGAAAATTCGCCAAGATGGTATTTTGTCGGTATCGAAAGATCTTGAGAAGTTGGCAGCGGAACCGATTCGTTTTGAGGCGAAAAAGTAATGGCGCAGTCTCACGCTCAGTGGAATTTAACCAGTCATAATCTGAAGCTTTCAGGCGCGCTGGACAGAGATTCAGTGCCGTCACTATGGGCGCACGCTCTGCAGTGGCAGCCTTCTCAAGCTGAATTTGAGTGTTCTCTAGAAGACGTAGTGCGAGTCGACTCTGCAGGAATGGTGATGTTAATTCACTTATTAGAGCATGCAAAAAAGCAAAACTGTCATATAATGCTCAGTTTCGTGCCCGCGCAACTGCGCACTCTGTTTCAACTGAGTAACGTTGAATCGTTAGTGGACAAACACATACAGAATTATCAGGGGTAAATTGTGGACAGCGCAAAAGTACAACAGTTATTAGAAGAAGCACTAAACCTTCAAGAAGTGCATGTAAAAGGTGAAGGTAGCCACTATGAAGTGGTTGCTGTTGATGCTTGCTTTGATGGAATGAGCCGCGTCAAGAAGCAACAATTAATTTATGCTCCTCTGATGGAATACATCCAGCGTAATGACATTCATGCATTATCAATTAAAGCGTTCACACCAGAAGAGTGGGCTCGTGATAAGAAACTAATGTCGCTTTAAGGTTTATTGATGGAAAAGTTTCGAGTTATTGGGTCAGACAAACCGTTAGTCGGTGAAGTGACCATTTCAGGTGCAAAAAACGCAGCACTGCCGATTTTATTTGCGTCTATTTTGGCTGAAGAGCCAGTAGAAGTGGCGAACGTACCACACCTTCGTGATATTGATACAACCATGGAATTGCTGAGTCGTCTAGGCGCTAAAGTAGAGCGAAACGGTTCGGTTCACGTCGATCCAAGCAGCATCAATGAATACTGTGCACCATACGATTTGGTGAAAACCATGCGTGCATCAATCTGGGCTTTAGGTCCTCTAGTTGCGCGTTTTGGCCAAGGACAGGTTTCTTTACCTGGTGGTTGTGCTATCGGCGCTCGTCCAGTTGATCTGCATATTACAGGTCTCGAACAGCTTGGTGCGACCATCACACTTGAAGATGGTTACGTGAAAGCAGAAGTAGATGGTCGCTTGAAAGGCGCGCATATCGTCATGGATAAAGTGAGCGTAGGCGCAACCATTACTATTATGTGTGCAGCGACTCTTGCTGAAGGTCAAACAACACTAGACAACGCCGCGCGTGAACCTGAGATTGTGGACACTGCTGAGTTCCTTAACAAGCTGGGTGCGAAAATCACGGGCGCGGGCACGGACACGATCACGATTGAAGGTGTTGAGCGTCTTGGCGGTTGTAAGCACAGTGTTGTTGCCGACCGTATCGAAACGGGAACATTCCTTGTTGCAGCAGCAGTATCTGGCGGCAAAGTGGTATGTCGTAATACCAACGGTCACTTGCTTGAAGCTGTTCTAGCGAAGCTAGAAGAAGCGGGCGCATTGGTTGAGACTGGCGAAGACTGGATTTCTGTTGATATGACAGGCCGTGAGCTAAAAGCCGTCACTGTCCGTACTGCTCCGCACCCAGGTTTCCCAACAGACATGCAAGCGCAATTCACGCTATTGAACATGATGGCGAAAGGCGGCGGCGTAATCACGGAAACCATTTTTGAAAACCGCTTTATGCACGTTCCTGAACTGATGCGTATGGGCGCTAAAGCTGAGATCGAAGGCAACACGGTTATCTGTGGTGACGTTGAATCTTTAAGCGCTGCACAAGTAATGGCGACAGACTTACGTGCTTCTGCAAGTCTGGTTATTGCTGGTTGCATTGCGAAAGGCGAAACTATCGTCGATCGCATCTATCACATCGATCGTGGTTACGACAAAATTGAAAATAAACTGGCTGCACTTGGCGCAAATATTGAGCGCGTGAGCGTGACAAGTTAAACTGCACGACAGATGATTTGGATATGAAGAGCCGAAACTCAGGTTTCGGCTTTTTTATATCACTCTCTTTGCTTTAGTAAATCTGCATGAAATGAGAGAAATTAATAGCTGTATCTGGCAGAAGCCGGTTTCTGGAGAACAAGAATGATTGCACTGTTACGTGTATTTGCTATCGCAATTTTCGCTATTGTGATGTTTATTGGTGGTTGTGGTTACTGCCTGCTAAGTCCGAGAAATCCTAAGCATGTATTCACCTTTGGTCGTCTGTTTGCCAAGATGTCACGTGTTTTGGGGGTTAAACTTGAACTTCGAATTCCCGAAGACGCATACTCCCGTGGTCAGCATATTTACATTGCTAACCACCAAAACAACTGGGACATATTTACTGTGTCTGCAGCGGTAACACCAAAAGTCGTTACGGTTGGTAAAAAAAGTCTCGCGTGGATGCCACTATTCGGCCAACTTTACTGGCTAACGGGTAACATTCTGATTGACCGTGCTAACCGCTCAAAAGCGAAAGGTACGATTGATCAAGTCGTTAACAGTATCAAAGAAAGTGATGTGTCGGTTTGGATGTTCCCAGAAGGTACGCGTTCTCGTGGTCGTGGTTTACTGCCATTTAAAACGGGTGCCTTTCATGCCGCGATTGGTGCAGGAGTACCAATTATACCTATAGTTTGTAGTTCAACCGATAAGCTCAAACTGAACCGCTGGAACAACGGTCACGTTATTGTGGAAATGATGCCACCCGTAAGCACAGAAGGTTATACCAAAGAAGGTATTCGTGAGTTAGCGAATACTTGTCGTGAGCAGATGAAAGAGAAGCTTAAAGAGTTGGATGAAGAAGTGAAACAGCGTAACGCCGCTTAATCTTCCAAATACAAGCATATAAAAATGGGTAGCTCAGGCTACCCATTTTTAATTCAAATGAACTAACGCGTTTTCTTATTTACGAACTGCGATAGCTTCGATTTCGATACCAACATCTTTAGGTAGGCGAGCAACTTCAACACAAGAGCGTGCAGGGTAGTTTGCTACTTGGTGCTCGTCGAAGAATTTGCCGTACACGTCGTTAACGGTGGCGAAGTCGTTCAGGTCTTTAACGAAAACCGTCATTTTCACGATATCCGTCACTTTAAGGCCAGACGCTTCTACAACTGCTTTTACGTTGTCTAGAGACTGACGCGCTTGTTCTGCGATATCAGCAGATACTTCACCTGTTGCAGGGTTTACTGGGATTTGGCCAGAAGTAAGAACCATGTTGCCAAGATCTACGCCTTGTACGTAAGGGCCGATTGCTGCTGGTGCTGATTCCGTGTGAAGTACTTTTGTCATTTTATTTGTTCCATCTGTTTTAGCGAATAAAGATTTTCAGTTTGCCTCTAAATCTATGACAGGTAAAGAGCAAAATGCCCTGTAAATACAGGGCATTTGAACTTATTAGAGGTCTGAAATGTTTACTGGATTATCGCTCGGTAACGATCTCTCTTGAGAATACTTTCTCACAGTATTTACACTTCAGGCGAATCTCTTCTTTCTTCTCAAATACCTTGAAGCTACTCTCTACTGGCTCGTTGTGAGAAATACAGTTTGAGTTCGGACATTCAAAGACGTCGTTGATTCTTTCCGGAAGCTCTAGCGCGAGCTTTTTCACTACTTCGTAATTTTCGATTTGGTTCACGGTAGCGTGCGGTGCATATAGTGCCAACTTACTCGCCTGCTCTTCGTTAATGAAGACATTTTCAATTTTCAGCAGATCTTTATGACCTAGTGCTGACGACGGTAAATTAAGGCCGATAGTCACTCGCTGAGACGAGTTGTGCATATCGAACAACTTCAGCACTTTGATGCCGATTTGTGCCGGGATGTGATCGATGACAGTACCGTTTTTGATTGCTTCTACCTGCAATTGAGTTTCTTTAGCCATGTGTATTCTCCTCGATTACAGTGTTTCGTTAAGAACGAGCGCCAACAAAGCCTGACGGGCGTAGACGCCGTTTTGAGCCTGCTGGAAATAGTAAGCGTGTGGTGTTTGATCAACATCCGTCGTGATTTCATCCACACGTGGTAGAGGGTGTAGGACTTTTAGATTTTCACGCGCACCTTCTAGCATTGCCGCTGTCAGAATGTAAGCGGATTTGATGTGTGCGTATTCTGACTCATCAAAACGCTCTTTCTGCACGCGGGTCATGTAGAGAATATCAAGCTCAGGAATCACGGTTTCCATATCAGTGTGCAGGCTGTACTCAATACCCGCTTCATCCAGCTCTTCACAGATGTAGTCAGGCATCGCCAATGCTTCTGGAGCAACAAAGAAGAAGCGGATGTTATTGAACTTCGCCAGAGCTTGAGTCAGTGAGTGAACGGTGCGACCGTATTTTAAGTCACCAACGAATGCCACATTAAGGTTATCTAAGCGGCCTTGCGTTTCTGCGATGGTGTAAAGGTCTAGCAGCGTTTGAGTTGGATGCTGGTTTGCACCGTCACCGGCGTTAATCACCGGTACGCCGTTTGAAAACTCAGAAGCCAGACGTGCAGCACCTTCCTGAGGGTGACGCATCACGAAAGCGTCTACATACGAAGAGATGACTTGTACAGAATCAGAAAGCGTTTCGCCTTTCTTAGCCAGAGAAGTGTTTCCATCGTTATCAAAACCAATCACGTCGCCGCCCACGCGTTGAATTGCCGTCTCAAACGACAGGCGAGTTCGTGTTGATGGCTCAAAAAAACAGCTCGCAACGACTTTATTTTTAATCAGTTCTGGTTGAGGCTCTTTTTTCAGACTGCCTGCGGTTGCGACAATAAGTTCCAGCTCTTCACGTGAAAGCTCTGGAATAGAGATGATGTGCTTCTGGTAAAGCGAGTTCGCCATGATCTTCTTCCCTATAACAGTGATGACTATCTCCAAAATAAACCTTGAGGAATTTTGGACATAAAAAAACCTCCCAAATAGGGAGGTTTAAAAATCGATAGAATTAACGAAAATAACACCACGTAAGCGTAGTCGCTTAGTTTGAGCAAATCGCGTTGTTACGGCAGCAATCGGCGTGGTCATTTCTTAATCCTCAGACAAATTGCCGTGCATTATACGCTGAACTTTCACTAGTGCAAGCGATTACATTAGGGTTTTTGTTACTAAAAACCGTTAACTTCCCAACGTTGCCACCATCACTGCTTTGATCGTGTGCATGCGGTTTTCTGCTTCATCGAAGACGATAGAATATTCAGACTCAAATACGTCTTCAGTCACTTCCAAACCTTTCATGCCGTATTTCTCAGCCACTTCTTTGCCGACGGTGGTTTCATCATTGTGGAAAGCGGGTAGACAGTGCATAAACTTCACATGTGGATTATTGGTTTTCTTAATCACATCCATATTGATTTGGTAAGGCTTCATCAGGGCAACACGTTCGTCCCAAGCTTCCGCAGATTCACCCATTGATACCCAAACATCGGTATACAAGAAGTCACAACCCTTAACACCTTCTTCAACGCTTTCCGTCAAAGTGATCTTGGCACCAGTTTGTTGCGCGATTTCCTGACAAGTCTGAACTAAACCTTCTTCAGGCCAGAACGCTTTTGGTGCGATCAGGCGAATATCCATGCCCATTTTAGCAGCGCCCACCATCAGTGAGTTACCCATATTATTACGAGCGTCACCCAAGTAGGCAAAGGTCATTTCATGCAGCTGTTTGCCTCTTCCATGCTCCTGCATTGTGAGAAAATCAGCAAGGATTTGAGTTGGGTGGAACTCATCAGTCAGACCATTCCAAACGGGAACCCCTGCGTAAGCGCCTAGATCTTCCACGATTGCCTGACCAAAACCACGGTATTCGATACCATCATACATACGCCCTAATACTCGCGCGGTATCTTTCATCGACTCTTTGTGGCCGATTTGTGAGCCTGAAGGGCCAATATATGAGACCTGAGCGCCCTGATCAAAAGCTGCAACTTCGAACGCACATCGGGTTCGAGTAGAAGATTTCTCAAAGATGAGTGCAATGTTTTTACCTTGGAGTGTCTTCTGCTCTGTTCCTGCATATTTTGCTTTTTTTAGCTCTGCAGACAGTTCGAGCAAGAACTGGATTTCTTTGGTTGAGAAATCTAATAGCTTCAAAAAGTTGCGATTTCGTAAATTGAAAGCCATAGCTCGTCCCTTTGTACGTGTGATTGATTTTGAATCACTGCATTAAAACATATAAATGCTTTTATTGTGAATGATTATTTTAATTAAAAACTAAAAAAGGTTGATGCATTCACATCAACCTTAGTTTTTATTCACTGGTTCGGAAAGAGATTAGATATCGTCTCGCTCAATCGGACAGCTCATACAGCGAGCACCACCGCGGCCACGACCTAACTCGTTACCCGGTACAGTCAGTACTTGAATGCCAGCTTTATCGTACTTCTCATTGGTGTAGACGTTACGTTCGTAACCAATTACCACACCTGGTTTCACGGTTAGTACGTTGTTTGCATCATTCCACTGTTCACGCTCTGCTTCATAGCTGTCACCACCTGTTGTGATGATTTTCAGCTGATCCAAGCCAAGTGCAGATTCAATCGCATGCAGGTAGTTGTGCGATGCTTCAACATTCATTTCACCGTCAGTGCCTTTCGGAGTCAGGCGCCATGTATCCAGATCTTTGCGCATGATCTCTGGGTAAACGGAGAAGGTATCTACGTCCATGTGCGTCATTACGGTATCCAGGTGCATACATGAACGGTGCTTAGGAAGATCGATAGCAATAACTTCTGTCGCCTGACCCGCTTTAAATAGGTTTGCTGCCAGATTCTCTACCCCTTGCGCTGTGGTACGTTCAGACATACCTACTAGTACTGCGCCTTTACCTATAACTAGAACGTCACCGCCTTCAACGTTGGCGTTATCGTAGTGTAGGTCTTCATCGCCAAAGTATTTAATGAAATCTTGACCAGCAAAGATTGGGTGCCAGCGATAAATTGCACGTAAATGGTTTGTTTCGCGTTGACGCGCAGGCATCATCATTGGGTTTAGAGAAACACCGCCGTATACCCAACACGATGTATCGCGGGTAAATAGGTGGTTTGGCAGTGGTTCAATAACGAAGTCTAGAGGGCGTCTCATCTTCGGTAGCATAGAAGATGATTTGATAGGCAGTTCAGAGTAGGCCAATCCACCTAGTAATACTGAAGCAAGGTGTTCATTGTCCATTTCTGCAAAGTAGACACGTAGATCTCGGGCAAAGGTCGGGCCGTAGCGGAAATCAGAGATCTGAGTATCCAATAGCCACTTTTTCGCTTCTGGAACCGCGAGGGTTTCAACTAGTAAATCGTGAAGTAGAAGGACTTCTACATCTTGGTCGCGTAAAGTACGAGCGAAAGCATCGTGCTCTTCGCCTGCCGCTTCTACCGCAAGAACATCATCAAACAATAACTCATGACAGTTAGATGGCGTTAAGTGGGTTAGGGCGCGCTCAGGGCGATTTAATAGAACTCGTCTTAATTGACCAACTTCTGATCCAACGTACAGCTTACTCATTTTGTATCCTTACAGATTTACCAGCCGCTATTTATGACAACCTTATGGACAAGATGCAAGTTGGTTAACTTTGATAATATTTTGTTAAATGTTTTAATTTTAAATTAAAGTTCCACTGGTATCGGTATTGTAAATTAAAACTGGTTTTTTCTATTGTTTTTATACTTTTGGGTAAAGTGCGTTTTTATTCTTTTGGTCCGACTAGAGTATATTACATGCTTAGTGCATAAAAGGTGCATATGTATTCTAAATTATGCACTTTTGGGTTCTCTTTATTCGCTGAGTTGAGAATTTAAGGCGTTTCTGTATTCAATATAGGACCATAAACACGCATTGAAAGCAGGTTTGCACCCTAATTATGCCAATTAGGATCTTCTGAATATTACAAAACTGCATTTCTTGTTAACTTTTTGTGAGCTTGTGAGTGGGGTTTAATATTTATCAAGGAATAATTGACAACAATTACTGTGGTTTGGTGTTTGTTAGTGGCTTTTCGTCGCAATCCGTGCCATATTTCACCGGATCGTTTCCACCAAGTAACTAATCTGGAGCCAAAACATGTCTCACGAAGATGAATATCTGTCAGTAGAAGAATTAATCGAGATTCAAAAGGAAGATACTCGCGATATCATTGCAGCATTGCTAGAAGATGGCAGCGATCCAGATTCGCTATACGAAATTGAGCACCACCTATTTGCAGAAGATTTCACTACGCTAGAAAAAGCGGTAGTTGAAGCATTTAAGATGGGCTTTGAAGTACTTGAAGCTGAAGAGACAGAAGACGAAGACGGCAAAAAACTACTTTGCTGTGATGCGACGATGGAATCTGCACTTGATGCAGAAGCAATTGATGCTCAAGTTGAGAAGCTAGTTCACCTTGCTGAAAAGTACGACATTATTTATGACGGTTGGGGTACCTATTACGAGGGCGAGGACGCTCTATACTCTGACGAAGATGATGAAGACGAAGAATAGTCTCTCCTTGATTGAAAAAACCAGCGTATTTCGCTGGTTTTTTTATGTCTAACAATTGATAACTGTAAGGTATGAAACTAATTCACATTGAGCTTGTGTGGTTTTTTTACCATAATGCGTAAAAATTGATCTAGCTCAAGGTGTTTATGCAACTGTCACTCGCCGGTTTATGGCAAGTCTCTCCACTTACGGACCTATCTATCCCTCAGGATGACATCACTTTTCCTGCTCCATTAAGCCAGGTACTTCCCGACGAGTTGTCTGAAGAAGCAATCTGTCAGCAAGAATGGCACTTAATGCATGATATTGAAGTGGATGAGTCGATGCTTACATTCCCCGCTGTCGATATGGTACTTGGTGGTGTCGACTACCATGCTGAAGTGCGCTTAAACGGAGTCGCACTGTTTGACTGTGATGGTACCCAGGGCGTGTATAAGAAAGACATTCGCCCATTCATGCAGATGGGGCGTAATCGCTTTGAAATATTATTCTTAGAAGAAGAAGAAGATCTACTTTTAGAAGAAGATCAGCCTGAAATGTGTTCTCTTGCTGAGCATGAATACAAGAAAAGCGATAACCGAATCGGTGTATGGCAAGAGCCGTACCTGCAGTTTATTCGCAATGTTCGACTAGAGCGTGTGGCGACAGAACAGATCTGGCACCATGGTGGTGGTTGTGAGTTTAGGGTTGATCTTTATTATCAGACGTTCGCGCCAGGGCTGGTTTCTGCATCGGTTAAATTCAACGGCATGACTTACCATATTCCAATTGATGTGCGTGCTGAGCAAGCCAGTGCGCTGTTTCAGATTGAAGCACCTAAGTATGCGGATCTCAACAACCCTGATCCAAGCGATCTCTATGAGTTATCAGTAGAGTTAGACGGGCAACGCCAAGATTTTTCAGTGGCATTAAGTCAGGAGCTTTGTGTTACCCACCTAGTGCTTTAAAATTTGTCGTGCTTAAATTCTTACAGGGATTTGAGCATCACGACTTCACACGCATCATGCCCTGTTTGTCCAAGCGGGGCATCTAAATGCTCAAAGCCTAACTTCTCATACAAACCTATCGCTTCTTTTAAGCACTCAGTGGTTTCTAAATAGCACTTCTGATAGCCAAATTGCTTTGCTAATTGCAGACTCAGAGCCACAATACGTTTGGCCAGGCCGTGTCCTCTAGTTTGCGGAAGAAAATACATTTTTTGCAGTTCACAAACACTCGGTTCTCCAGCCAGTGGCGCAAATCCGCCGCCACCTACGATTTTCCCATTGTGCTCAATCACCCAATACGCTGCGCCTTGTTGGTTGTAGAAAGAATACATGTTATCAAGCGTTGGGTCTGCCACACCATAGCCTTTGTCTGCGGTTAGACCATATTCAGCGGAAACCTGGCGAATGACGCTGGCTATGTTTGGATTATCTTCTGGTGTGAGAGAGCGGAGAGTGAAGTGTGCGATTTTTTCCATACTTTGCCTACAAAAATGAGCTCTTAAGGGCTCAATATATTGCGGTTAGGCATGTCGATGCAAACCAAAGTGAGGTGCAGGGGTTTGGCTTGCAGATTTACGCAACCACACTTTCTCATGGAAGTAGTAGGCTACAGTATTCAGCGATGGTTCTAGTATCGCCATTACGCCACCGATAAACGCATCACCAGTAAGTAGATAAACTACGGTAAAAGCGACGCTGAAGTGCACGGTTGCGAAGCTGGCGGTTTTTAATTTTGTTATTGACTGACGAGCCTTAAGAGCCGGAATGCTTGTCCATGCTTTTTCATGAAAGTAGAAAGCGACCGTGTTTACTGATGGCTCGATCATGGCAATTAAACTACCAATTATGATGTCGCCAGTAA
Organism: Vibrio sp. J1-1; assembly: GCF_021728395.1. Taxonomy (GTDB): domain Bacteria; phylum Pseudomonadota; class Gammaproteobacteria; order Enterobacterales; family Vibrionaceae; genus Vibrio. The sequence goes on from NZ_JAKKCM010000015.1 coordinate 79,016, forward strand.
GTACGTAAGCGACACTAAATGCGATAGTAAAATGTAATGCAGCGAAAGTTAGTGTCTTTTTCATGATAATTACTCATCGTGTTATTTCGATAGAGTTATTATCGATAATAATTCTCATTGTCGCCAATGGGTGGTGAGTATTAATTCAATAGGGGAAAGCTATCAATGAGTGCGTTGCGAAGGGAAGATACAAAAAAGGTTGGCCTTGATGACCAACCTTTTTGATTCAAGCATCGAAGCGTTTGGCTTCTGTTTTGCTTTAGCGATTAAAGAGCTGCAATTGTGGTTTTTTGCTCTTCTAGCTTAGTCAGTGTCTCTTTGTAGCCTTCAAGCTTCTCACGCTCTTTAGCAACAACCGCTTCAGGTGCTTTCGCTACGAAGCCTTCGTTACCAAGTTTGCCTTCAATACGCTTGATCTCGCCGTGCGTTTTCTTGATTTCGCCATCAAGACGCGCAAGTTCTGCGTCTTTGTCGATCAGACCCGCCATTGGGATCATCAGCTCAGACTTACCAACCAATGCTGTTGCACACGCTGGTGTTTCTTCGCCAGCTTCAAGAACGCGTACCGCTTCTAGCTTCGCCAGAGACATCAGTACTTGCTTGTTCGCTTCTAGACGAGTCGCATCTTCTTCGCTTGCTGCTTTTAGCATTACATCAATCGGTTTACCCGGGTTGATGTCGTACTCAGCACGTAGGTTACGGATGCTAGTGATGAACGCTTTAACCCACTCGATGTCGTCTAGCGCTTCTTGATGGAAGTTCGCTTCGTCGAATTGAGGTAGAGCTTGAAGCATGATTGTCTCACCTTCAACACCGTCGACTAGTGGCTTGATGCTTTGCCAGATAGTTTCTGTGATGTAAGGAATCACTGGGTGAGCCAGACGTAGTGTCTTCTCAAGAACCGTGATTAGCGTACGACGAGTACCACGTTGCTGCGCTTCAGACCCTTTCCATAGAACAGGTTTCGTTAGCTCTAGGTACCAGTCACAGAATTGGTTCCAGATGAATTCGTAAAGCGTGTTCGACGCCATATCCAGACGGAAGTTGTCGATATGGTTGTTGAACGCTTTCGCTGCTAGTTCAAACTGAGACTCGATCCACTTGTCCGCTAGTGAGTATTCAATGTCACCACCGTTGAAGCCACAATCTTGCTCTTCTGTGTTCATCATTACGTAACGGCTAGCGTTCCATAGTTTGTTACAGAAGTTACGGTAACCTTCAAGACGCTTCATATCCCAGTTGATATCGCGGCCTGTTGATGCCATTGCTGCAAGTGTGAAACGCAGTGCGTCTGTACCGTATGCTTCGATACCGTTTTCAAACGTCTTACGAGTGTTCTTCTCGATCTTCTTCGCTAGCTGAGGCTGCATCATGTTGCCAGTACGCTTCTCAACCAAAGACTCAAGATCAATACCATCGATCATGTCGATTGGGTCAAGCACGTTACCTTTCGACTTAGACATCTTGTCGCCGTTTTCGTCACGGATTAGACCTGTCACGTAAACGGTTTTGAATGGTACTTGTGGCTTGCCGTCTTCGTCTTTTACGAAGTGCATGGTCATCATGATCATGCGCGCAACCCAGAAGAAGATGATGTCGAAACCCGTTACTAGTACGTCTGAAGGGTGGAATACTTTCAGATCGTCAGTTTGCTCTGGCCAACCTTGAGTGCCGAACGTCCATAGAGCAGAAGAGAACCAGGTATCCAGTACGTCTTCGTCTTGGTGCAGTTCAATCACTGATTCTAGGTTGTTGTTGCTACGAACTTCTTCTTCAGTGCGGCCTACGTAAACATTGCCTTGGTTATCGTACCACGCTGGAATGCGGTGACCCCACCATAGCTGACGAGAGATACACCAGTCTTGAACGTCACGCATCCAAGAGAAGTACATGTTTTCGTATTGCTTAGGCACGAATTGGATGTCGCCGTTTTCAACTGCTTCAACTGCGGTTTTCGCTAGAGGCGCAGTACGTACGTACCATTGGTCAGTCAGCATTGGTTCGATAACCACGCCACCACGGTCGCCGTAAGGAACTTGTAGATCGTGATCTTTCACTTCTTCAAGTAGGCCTAGCTCATCGAATTCAGCAACGACAGCTTTACGCGCAGCAAAACGCTCCATGCCGTGGTATTTAGCTGGAAGTTCTGTGCTGTATGCGTCGCTTGCTTCGCCGTTGGTGTTGAATACTTCAGCCGCGTCACGGATGTTCGCGTCAAAAGTCAGAATGTTGATCATTGGCAGCTGGTGGCGCTTACCAACTTCGTAGTCATTGAAGTCGTGCGCAGGTGTGATTTTCACACAGCCAGTACCTTTTTCCATATCGGCGTGCTCATCGCCCACGATTGGGATGCGACGGTCAACGATAGGAAGAATGATTTCTTTACCGATAAGATCTTTGTAACGTGGATCTTCTGGGTTTACAGCAACACCGGTATCACCAAGTACGGTTTCTGGACGAGTGGTAGCAACGACGATGTAATCTTTACCGTCTGCCGTTTTTACACCATCCGCTAGTGGGTAGCGGAAATGCCACATGTTGCCTTTAGTGTCTTTGTTCTCTACTTCTAGATCTGAGATTGCTGTGTGCAGCTTTGGATCCCAGTTAACCAGACGCTTACCACGGTAGATTAAGTCATCTTCGTACAGACGAACAAAAACTTCCTGTACAGCATTAGACAGGCCATCATCCATCGTAAAGCGTTCACGATCCCAGTCTACAGACGCGCCAAGACGACGTAGCTGTTTAGTGATGGTGCCACCAGATTCACCTTTCCATTCCCAGATTTTGTCAATGAAAGCTTCACGACCGTAATCGTTTTTGGTTTTGCCTTCTTCTGCCGCGATCTTGCGCTCAACAACCATCTGAGTTGCGATACCTGCGTGGTCAGTACCTACTTGCCAAAGGGTGTTTTTACCCTTCATACGTTCACAGCGGATAAGCGTATCCATGATCGTATCTTGGAACGCGTGGCCCATGTGTAGGCTACCAGTGACGTTCGGTGGCGGGATCATGATGCTGTATGATTCTTTAGTAGTGTCACCGTGTGGCTTGAAGTAGCCTTTCTCTTCCCAAGTCTGATACAGAGCTTGTTCGATTGAAGTTGGGTTATATGTCTTTTCCATAGCGCTCATTTTTCCTCGTCATATTTGGTCTGATAGCGGCGTTAACTGCCTTGCTCTAAGCCCAACTATTTAGAGGTTTGATTCTGGTTAATGGTAAATCTTAGTCAATCTCTATAAGTGAACTCTCTAAAGAGAGAGCTTAACTATAAGGATTGACCGTTAAGGATATTGAATTTCGATCGTCTGCAGTTGGTAGCCTGCTTGTCGGTAAATTTTATATCTTTCTCTTGCGAGTTGTTTAGCTTTTTCTTCGCAGGGCACGAAGTCTACCACTTGAGCAAACTTGTTCGCAAAGGTTGTCTCATTTTCCGCCAAATTAATTACTAATTGGCGATTCCAAGACGGTTTTACACCATGATGCCCAATTTCAATGTTGGTGGCGTATTTCGGTCCTTCACCTACGAGATTATGTGCCATGAACTTATCTGCATCAATTTGCCAGAAAGCTTCAGCGAGCTGCTCGGCATGCATTTTGTCGTTGCAGTTCAGATATACTTTAGCGCCTTGGCGGGCAAAGTGCTGAGCTAAAAATACGACATACTCGTCAAAGCCAGTGGGCTGCGCTTGTGGGCTATCTTCTTTAATGATGTAGAAAGTTGCGGTTTGCATCATTCTCTCGCTTAGTTCTGCTCTCACCTTACCACTCTTGTTATAGAGAATATGGTGATAATAAAAAAGGGCCTTGCGGCCCTTTTCGATTTAGTTCAGAAATTATTCTTCTGTCTCTTGGCCGCTGCGGTTCAAAAGGAATTGGACTAGCATTGAGACCGGACGGCCTGTTGAGCCTTTCGCTGCACCTGATTTCCAAGCAGTACCTGCGATGTCTAAGTGCGCCCAGTTGTACTTCTTGGTAAATTTTGACAAGAAACACCCAGCAGTGATAGTACCAGCTGGACGACCACCGATGTTTTGCATATCAGCAAACGGGCTCTTCAGTTGCTCGTGATACTCGTCTGCCATTGGTAGACGCCAAGCGCGGTCACTTGCTTGTTCAGAAGCATTAACCAGCTCGTGAGATAGTGGGTTGTGGTTTGAGATAACGCCGCTGATGTGGTGGCCAAGTGCGATAACACAAGCACCCGTTAGCGTTGCAACGTCTACCACACAATCTGGTTCGAAACGCTCTACATACGTTAGTGCGTCACACAGTACCAAACGGCCTTCCGCATCAGTATTGAGTACTTCGACGGTTTGACCAGACATCGTCGTTAAAATATCACCTGGACGGTAAGCGTTGCTACCCGGCATGTTTTCACAGCCAGCCAGAACACCAATCACGTTAATTGGCAGGTTTAGTTTCGCTAACGCTTTCATTGTACCGAATACAGATGCAGCACCACACATGTCGTACTTCATCTCATCCATACCTTCACCTGGTTTTAGTGAGATACCGCCTGAATCGAATGTTAGACCTTTACCAACCAGTACAATCGGTTTTGCATCTGAGTCAGGGTTACCCTTGTACTCGATGACTGACATCATAGATTCGTTTTTCGAACCACGACCTACCGCTAGGTATGATGTCATGCCCAGTTTTTCCATCTCTTGCTCACCAATGATTTTGGTGGTCACGGTTTCGTAATCATCAGCTAGACGACGAGCCTGTGAAGCAAGGTATGCTGGGTTTGCTACGTTTGGTGGCATGTTGCCTAGGTCTTTGGACGCTTTTACGCCAGAAGCAATAGCAAGACCATGAGTGATCGCTTTTTCACCCAAGTTCAATTCACGACGTGTCGGTACGTTGAAAACAAGCTTACGCAGTGGGCGGCGAGTTTCTGGCTTAACGCTCTTGAACTGGTTAAATGTGTACAGACCATCTTTAGTTGCTTCAACTGCCTGACGAACTTTCCAGTAAGTATCACGGCCTTTAACGTGCAGCTCAGTCAGAAAACATACGGCTTCCATAGAGCCAGTTTCATTAAGTGTGCTGATAGTCTTTTGAATGATTTCCTTGTACTGGCGCTCGCCAAGCTCACGTTCTTTACCACAACCGACAAGTAAAACGCGTTCTGACAACACTCCTGGTACTTGATGCAGTAGTAGCATCTGGCCAGGCTTACCCTCTAGATCACCACGGCGAAGTAATGAACTGATGTAACCGTCACTGATTTTATCAAGTTGTTCGGCTACTGGAGAAAGGCGACGTGGTTCAAACACACCAACAACGATACATGCGCTACGTTGTTTCTCTGGACTGCCACTTTTTACACTGAACTCCATGCGTACTCCTACATCCTGAAGACAAATTGCTCTAAATGTTAGATAATGATCGCTTACTTGTTGAATTTTAGCTCCAGGCTTACATGCAGAGCTAATTAAGCGACTAACATTTAGTTTATAATTTTTCAAAAAATAAATGGTTCAACGGGAAACTATAGTGATTCGACCAAAAAAACAAGTTTTGTATAGGTAATTTCAGCGTGATTATTGTTAGATATTTGATCCGCGAAACACTCAAGAGTCAATTTGCGATCTTTTTCGTACTTTTTTTGGTGTTTCTGAGCCAAAAGTTCATCAGTGTTCTCGCAGACGCTTCTGACGGGGATATTCCAGCTGGATTGATCTTCTCGATTGTTGGTTTGAATATGCCAGCAATGGGCTTATTGATGCTGCCGTTGAGTTTGTATATCGGCATATTGATCACTTTTGGTCGTCTGTATGCAGAAAGTGAAATTGTTGTCATGAATGCGACGGGGATCGGAAACAAGTTTTTGGTGCAAGCTGCACTTTACTTGGCTCTGATTACTTCTGCTGTGGCGGCATTTAATGCTCTTTGGTTGTCGCCATGGTCGCAAGAAAGAGTGGAACAGCTCTATGAGCAGGTGGCGGCTGAAAATAGTGTTGACCTCCTACAGAAAGGTCAGTTCCAAGGTACCCCAGATGGCTCTTCTGTGGTGTTCATTGATGATATTAAAGACAACACGCTGAGCAATGTGTTTGTGGCCCAAATGCGTCCTCGAGACTCTGTTCTACCTAGCGTAATGTTTTCTTCTTCTGGCGAAGTAAAAGAGTTATCGGATGGTCGGCAGATCATTACGATGAAAGAAGGAACGCGGTATGAAGGTGTTCCTACTCGCGTGGAGTATATGATCACCAAGTTCGATGAGTACGAAGGCGTGATTGGTCAGCGTGAAGTGAAAAAGAAAGGCAGAGACTGGGAAGCTTACCCAACTGCTGATTTGATTGGTCACCCAGATCCTGAAGCGCAAGCGGAACTACAATGGCGAATTTCATTGTTTGTGTGTATTCCATTACTCACGATGTTAGTTATTCCGTTGTCTGCGGTTAACCCGCGTCAGGGGCGATTTGCAAAAATGGGTCCGGCGATTCTGATCTATTTGGCTTACTTCCTGGCGATCAGCGCGACGAAATCTGCACTGGAAGATGGCTCAATACCGACGACCGTCGGAATGTGGCCAATCAATGCGATGTTATTGCTCGTCGCTATTTTGGCTAACTTGATGGACAGCGTTCCAGCTCGACGTATGAAAGAAAAATTCCGCAAGAAGAGGCTAGCGTAAGCCGTGTTCAAAATCTTAGACCTTTATATCGGTAGAACCATCATTTCGACCACAGCCTTGGTTTTGGCAACCTTTGTTGGCTTGTCTGGCATCATCAAATACGTAGAACAGTTACGTAAAGTTGGTCGAGGTGTGTATGACCTAATGCATGCACTTTACTTTGTCCTGTTGAGTATTCCTCGTGATATTGAAATGTTTTTCCCAATGGCGGCTCTACTGGGTGCTTTGATTGGCTTAGGGATGCTGGCATCAAGCTCAGAGCTGGTGGTCATGCAGGCTGCAGGCTTTTCCAAATTGGATATCGGTTTGTCTGTGCTGAAAACCGCTGTTCCTCTGATGCTTATTGTCATGATGCTCGGCCAGTGGGGCGCGCCAGAAGCACAAAAGATGGCTCGTGACCTACGTTCCTTTGCGATATCTGGCGGTAGTATTGTGTCCGTACGAGCCGGGGTTTGGGCCCGTGATGCGAACGACTTTATCTTTATAGGCAAAGTCGAAGACGACAAGTTATATGCGCTTAATATGTGGCGCTTCGATGAGGATAAGAACCTCCAGAAAGTGATTTTTGCTGAAGAGGTGGATTATGAGCAAGGTAACAACTGGGTCATGAAGGACGTACAAATCACCGATATGCAAGGTGAGACCGTTATCTCCAAGCAAAATGTCGACCAAATGGAATGGCAAACGTCACTGGCGCCAGATAAGCTTGCCGTTGTGACAGTCAAGCCAGAAGAGCTGTCTCTTAGCGGCTTGTATGACTACGTGACGTACTTGAAAGCATCAGAACAGGATGCTTCACGTTACGAGCTTGCGTTTTGGCGTAAACTGACTCAACCACTCTCCATTGCGGTCATGATGTTGATGGCTTTGTCGTTTGTATTTGGTCCGTTGCGTAGTGTGACGATGGGAGCAAGGGTGTTATCCGGGGTTGTTGCTGGCTTTACTTTCTATATCTCCAGTGAGTTTTTCGGACCTTTAACACTCGTCTATGGTATACCGCCCGTGTTCGGCGCACTGGCACCAAGCTTGGTGTTCCTCGCTATCGCGGTCTCGCTACTGAGAAGAAAACTGTAAAAACAACAAAGGAAGGCATTTGCCTTCCTTTGTATTTAGGATGGTGGTTTTATTGTGCTTTCGGTAAAACCACCACTTGTGTCTTCGCCCACATATCGTGGAAACCACGCTTTTGCGGATCGATGGGTACCGTTAGGTTTGCTAAACCGAACCCTGACGTTGCTAAGCGAATCAGTGCTTGAGTGACTGTGATTGGCGCACCATCAGCGGCGTTACGTACTTGAAGTTTCCAGGCACGCATACCCAGAGTTTGGCCTGCACGAGTCCAAAAGAAAACAAAGAAATAGATCCAAACTACCGCTAAATACAGCGTAAAGATCGGGCTTATTACAGGGTGCTTCGATAACATATCCGCAGCATCCACGTATTCCCCATAGCTCAATAACCCGGCAGCATTGAGTGCAAAGACAATGGCCATAACCACACCAGCTGCCATCATTTCTATAGCAAGGACAATCAACGAGTCATAGACCAGAGCAGCTAATCGACGAAAGAGTCCTGCTGTTGGAAGAGTTGTAGAAGTAGTCATAATTCCATCACTTACCTTAACAAATTGTGCGTCAGAATATAGATTCCCTTCTCATGTGAAAAGAGAGCCAACGCACAGACTCTCTAATTGTGACGAAATCCCTCCTTTTTACTACCACACTTGTCGTTGATTGCTAAGGATGCAAGAGAAAATACATAGAGAATTCTCTTCAAATCAGTTCGAATCGGTTGTGTTTTCAGTCGTGGAGTCCTGATCTGTTACCTGATGTGAAAGCTGCGAGAGCTGATGTTTTTCATCTTCGGTATAATGTTGAGACAGTGCGAGTTCCAGTGCTTTTTCTGAAAGCTTTTTGGCCGGAGAGGCAAATAGTTTGGGATGTATGCTTGATATTGCAAACAATGATTTTTGCAGGCGAATCTGAACTTGGAGTTGGGCTGCGCCATCATGTGCTATTGGCAAGAACACATCATCAAATAAATCTTGGCAGCTTAATGAGGGAACAAACAACCGAGGAAAGCGCGTTTTTATAGGTCTCTGTTTTAGTAGTTCTCCCCAAAGTGACAGTGCCCTGATAGAGCGTCCTAGCACATCAATGGCGGTGCCGTTATCATTTACCGCAGGAGAAAGCGCTCTTGAAGCTATTTCTGCCAGTACGACCAAGCCAAAACGAGGGTCTTGGTCGAATGACCGTTCAGTACTAATGGTGAAAGCTGCGATAACTTCGCTTTCTTCCTCTAGTTCCCCACATAACCAAGCGATTGGTTGGCCTAAGTAAACAAAGTTACCCGGCTGGCGTGCTATGTAGATGGTGCATTCGTTCTCTTCGGCAATGCTGTCAAGGTGGTGCATATCAATATGCTGTAAGTAACCGATTTCTCGACTGTAAATAGGTTTGCTTCCCCGAGGTTTATGTTCAGGGTGACTCCAGGGACGAGCACCAAGCCAAGGCTCATTACCACGTTTACGAATCGCACTTAACAGAGCTTGTTCGACCTTTGACGTTGTTTCTGAAACTCTCCCAAGTACTGATAGGTGCTGAATCCAGCGCAGTAGGGTGAATATGATCATAACAATGACAACCATAGTAACGATGAAAAGGTAAATACGTGCCTGTTCGTGATAGGCACCGACACCAAGCGCGATTATCCCCACCAGACTAAATAAGAACGAACCAAGAAACGTTGCCAGTGCATTTTGCGTTGTACTGTCTTCCATCAATAACTTAGTGGCTCTTGGGGTTACTCCCGCGCTGGCGGCGGTGTATGCTGAGACCATAATATTGAGCGAAAAGGTAGTCACCGCCAACATTGAGGTCGCAAGAATATTTAGTATGTTATTCAGTAATTCTCTGCTGACGTTGATAGCGGGAGGCAGGACGACGAATTCGTTCAAAACAATCGACATCAACGCTGTAGCGACCGCAAGTAAGGCGAACAATGATGTCCGAACCCATAGCTTTCGAGTTATCTGTTTTAACAACCACTGCCATTTAGATCCTGTCATTCTCTGACTCCTATCGAGCAATAATTCGAAAGTGGATATAAAATTCAAAACGTTAGTATTGTTAAAGCATAGGTTAAATTTTCTGAAGTCAAATTAGTGTTTGATTCGCCATAATGGTAAAGGTACGTATATCAGGGGATTTTCAAACGTGCAGATAGTATGTGAAGTAAAGAGGTAGAAAATGATTCTAATTACAGGTGCAAGTAGCGGACTTGGTGCAGAGCTGGCTAAACTTTACGATTCCGATGGTAAGCCCACATACCTTACAGGAAGAAGCGAGAGCAAGCTTTCGGCAATCACAGCCAGGTTGCCTAACAACATTGGCTATCAATCCTGTGACCTTTCTTCATATAAGGATGTAGAACAATTATTTGAGCAATTAGAGCAGCCTCCTAAGACAGTGGTTCATAGTGCGGGAAGTGGTTATTTTGGGCTGTTGGAAGAACAAGAGCCGGAACAGATTCAAAAGTTAATTAACAACAACCTTAATTCTGCCATTAATGTCTTGCGAGAATTGGTTAGGCGTTACAAAGAACACCCTGTAAATGTGATCGTGATTATGTCCACTGCATCGCAACAGCCAAAAGCACAGGAGTCTACATACTGTGCAGTTAAGTGGGCGGTAAAAGGTCTGATTGAATCTGTTCGTTTAGAACTAAAGGGCAAGCCGATGAAAATTGTTGCGGTTTATCCTGGAGGTATGGCGACGGAATTTTGGGAGACCAGTGGCAAGTCATTAGATCTCAGTAGCTTTATGAAAGCTGAAGAGGCTGCACAAATGATTCATGATGCGGTGTTGAGCATTGGTAATGGCTACGTTTCTGATATTACGGTTAACCGTTTATAAACGCTATGGATATTGGGAAGATAGCTGCAGACTAAGTGGGCATTGACAAGGTTGGGGGCTAAAGCTCTCATTTGTCACAGTTTGTGGCGAAATTATCAGCAAACGATAGTTATTAAAGGTTTTTCTGCTTGCGAAGGCAAAAAGCTTACGTATAATGCCAATCATCAAAGGGCAATAGCCCAGAGATGCCGGTGTGGTGAAATTGGTATACACGACGGATTCAAAATCCGTTGCCTTCGGGCGTGGCGGTTCAAGTCCGCCCACCGGTACCATATTTTAAGACAGAGCCTCGACGAAAGTCGGGGCTTTGTTGTATCTGGTGTTTGTGAATTCAAATCCAGCGTGGCGGCTTGGATGCAATCCCAGTCAAGTCGCCCACCGGTACCATACATAGAAAGGTCGCTTTATAGCGACCTTTCGTCGTTTTGGGCATTTGAGAATATTCAACTTCAACGCTTTAATCATGGCGTAGGTTTCACCAACCTGAGCATTGTCGCTTCTCAGACTTAATTTCCCATCTAGCAACTGCTTCAATCGATACATGGCAGTTTCAGATTGATAACCAAACCGCTTTTCCACTTCTTGTTGGAGCCGTCCCACAGCTAAATTGCGAGGGTGCCCTTGCTTCTGCTCGCGAATGACTTCTTCTTCAATCCAGAAAATGTCAGAGCCACGGTTAATTAGAGCTTTGTTGTACTGCTTCCAGTTCGTTGCTTTGTAACGAGGTCTCATTAAGGTATTTTAGGTATGCTCGCTTTCAGTTGCTTCAGAACATACTGAAGAATGCCTCCCGAGTTGAAATATTCTAGCTCTTTCGGGTTGTCGATACGTGCAATAACAGGAATGGTGAGTTCCGAACCTTGAGCGGTTACAACGATAATATTCAGCTCTAATAAGGGTTTAAGAGGCTCATTGGGGGCGATAAAAACAGTCTCATTACCCTCTAGAGTCAGTGAATTTAATTCATCTGGTCGTATCAGTTGAAGAGGCAATACGCCCATACCGACTAAATTACTACGATGAATCCTTTCAAACGATTCCGCGATTACCGCTTTTACATTCAATAGCAAACACCCTTTTGCCGCCCAATCACGACTAGAACCTGAGCCATAGTCTTTGCCAGCAAAGATAACCAACGGAACTTGAAGTTCGATTGACCTCCTGCTCGCGTCGAAAATAGGAATGACTGGAGGCGCTTTTTCAGTGGTCGACATATTGCAGTCATCCAGTTTGGTATCACCGTAACATCGCGTGACGCCGCCTATAGTCGGGGAGACGATCTTGTTTTCCAAACGTACATTCGAAAAAGTCCCGCGAACCATGATGTGATGATTTCCTCGGCGCGAACCATAGCTATTGAACTCTTCTGGGGCGATATTTTTTGCAAGCAAATATTGACCTGCCGGACTAGTTTTTGAAATGAGGCCTGCTGGAGAAATATGGTCGGTCGTAATTGAATCTCCTAAAATTGCTAATACACGCGCTGACTCGATAGGAAATGCTGGTGGTGCCATTTCCAAAAACGGAGGGCGTTGTATGTAAGTGGAGTCTTGGTCCCACGGATAGCAGGGACTGTCTTTCATCGACAATTGCTCCCACTCTTCATCCCCTTCAGTAATGTCGTTGTAGCTCAGTCTGAAATGGCTCTCATGTACTTGATCCAGCATTTCATTCAGCATGGTTTGGCTTGGCCAAATATCTCTTAGATATACAGGCTCACTGTTACTATTGATAGCAATTGGGTCGTTTTCTAAGTCAATACAGGTCGTACCCGCTAACGCAAAAGCGACAACGAGTGGCGGAGAGGCAAGCCAGTTTAGGCTAACAGAGGGGTGTATTCTGCCTTCAAAGTTGCGATTACCTGATAATACTGCCGATACGTTCAGGCTGTTTTCCAAGATCTCGGTTTCAAGATTGTTTTTCAGTGGGCCAGAGTTACCAATGCATGTTGTGCAGCCGTATCCAACTCGATGAAATCCCAATAGGTCGAGGTAGTGTTGCAACCCAGTATCATTAAGGTATCGAGCGACAGCTAATGACCCGGGGGCGAGAGAAGTTTTGACGTAGCTAGGAACGGACAGCCCTTTTTTGACTGCTGCCATAGCGACCAAACCCGCAGTCAACATAACGGCAGGGTTCGATGTGTTGGTGCATGAGGTGATGGCTGCAATGACGACATCACCATGGTTTAAGTGCTTAGGTGAGTCTGAGCGTTCTGGTTGATGAGTTGAGGCACCTTCAATAGAACATTGGTCAAGGGTCGCTTGCTTAATTGCACTGATATTAAGTCTATCTTGCGGTCGTTTGGGGCCTGCTATTGAAGTGACGACAGCAGATAAATCCACCACAACATTTTCATCATACTCAGGTGAAGGGCTGTTTGTATCCCACCATAGTTCTTGTTCTTGAGCATAAGCACGAACTCTTTCAACGAGTGAAGCGGGGCGGTTTGTAAGCGTTAAATAGGCAATAGTGTTTTCGTCAATAGGGAAAAAACCGCATGTGGCACCATACTCTGGGGCCATATTGGCAAGGGTCGCACGGTCGGCCACAGATAAATGCGCTAAGCCACAACCATAGTACTCAACAAATTTACCGACCACTCCGTGTGACCTTAACTTTTCTGTAATTGTCAAAACCAGATCCGTCGCTGTAACACCGGGACGTAATTGTCCATCAAGACGCACTCCGACAACACGTGGGACAGCGATATTGAGCGGTTGACCTAGCATTGCAGCTTCGGCTTCTATGCCGCCCACTCCCCAACCTAATACGCCTAAACCGTTTACCATAGTAGTGTGGCTGTCGGTTCCTATAACGGTATCTGGTGTTAACACTCCATTTTCGTCTTCACGAACGACGTGTGATAGATACTCCAGATTCACTTGATGGCATATGCCTTTACCGGGCGGTATAACGGTCAAGTTGCGGAAATTTTTTTGTGCCCATTTTAGGAATGTATAACGCTCTCTATTTCGTTCCATTTCATGTTCACGATTTGTATCTATAGAGGATTCTGAACCTGATTTATCAACGATTAACGAATGGTCTATGACAAGATCTACCGGGCACTTAGGTGTTACATAGCTTGGATCCCCGCCAGATTGTGCAATCGCATCTCTAATAGCGGCTAGATCGACCAAAGCAGGTATCCCGGTATAGTCCTGCATCAGCACTCTGCTAGGATAGAAACTAAATTCTGATGAGTTATCGTTGCTATCTGAGTCAAGTGTCGTGTTTTTAAAGAACAATGCTTCAATAATCCGAGATGACTCTTTTAAATCAGAGAGTTGTCGCATTACATTTTCAAGAAGCAGACGCTTAGTAAAGGGAACTTTGGACAGGCTTATTTGATAATCTTGGGCAAGTTTTTTTAATGACCAGTATCTATATTCAGTGCCTTTTACATTCAGTGACTTTTGATATGTTTGGCACCATGTTTTTTCGTTGGTAGGTAGCATGATTTGTTTCCTTTCAATGATGGTTGACCTTGGTAAAAGGAACCTCCTTGTCATAGAGATGTTTTCTGGGACATTTTTATATTTCCCATATCCAAATAGCTTAAATCAGCTGAAAATCTATAACCTGAAAGGATCAGAGTTGAAATTCTAAAAGAAGGAAGAAGTTGGAATGGATTTTTTGCCATTAAACAAGAACTAGACTCATTACTATAAGGAAGGCATAACTTATGATCGCTAAGCCTTCAACTGTGCTCAAATGAGAGTCACCTTTGTAGCTTGCGGGCCTTTATCACCAGGTTCAACTTCAAAACTCACTCTTTGTCCTTCCAACAGGGTCTTAAACCCATCAGAAGAGATGGCACGGAAATGGACAAAGATATCCTGGCTATCGGAATCTTTGGTGATGAAACCAAAGCCTTTAGTTTCGTTGAACCATTTTACTGCCCCAGTCATTCTGTCAGACATACATACCTCTACTAGTAGTACAAGACAAGGCTCTGCTAACTAGAGTTATGCCTTAATCTACCAAGAGGTCTGTCGCAGAAGCTAAACGAAAGTGGTCGAAAATTACTGTGATAGGAGACTTGTTTTACAATGAAAAGATAACTCAAATTGGCGGAGCTACTTTAAGTATAAGCCTTAATTTGAAAATAGTTAGTTTAGCTCTCGGTCATATTTTCTCGTAGTTATACGGTGATGATTTTATGAGAAAATCTTCGGGTGTGGCGGTTAAAGTTCGCCCACCGATACCATATTCTAAGACAGATCCTCGACGAAAGTCGGGGCTATGTTGTTTTTGGATTTATGAGCTTAGAACCGAACTTACAAGCATCACGATAGCCAGTTTATTTAATTTCATAGCTGATTTATCTTCGGAAGCAATAATGACGTTGTCAGTAGTCATATATTGATAGTTGTAACTTTAAATTATTAATCTTCCTTAATTGTCTGACTTTACCTTCGACCTAAATAATTATTAAAAATAGGCCTTGTTTTCTAAATTGAGATTCGGTTCACGGATAACGCAACCGGTTGCGCTTTTTTGTTCTGGTTATTTTTGCTACAGTTTTTGCAGGTTGAAATTTACACAACGGGAGTAAGGCTATGAAAAAGATCCTTTTATGCTGTAGCGCAGGGATGTCTACCAGTATGTTAGTTAAGAAAATGGAACAAGCCGCTGTAGAACAGGGGATTGAATGCAAAATTGACGCTTTATCAGTGAGCTCTTTTGAAAGTGCGATAAGAGAATACGATGTTTGCCTATTGGGACCACAGGTCCGTTTTCAGTTAGAAGAGATGAAAAAAGTGACTGATGAGATTGGAATCAATATCGCAGCGATACCTCCTCAGACTTATGGAATGATGAAAGGAGATGAGGTTTTAAAACAAGCCCTTTCATTAATTAAGTAATTTAAAAAATTTTACGAAAATAATGCTTAACCCTGCCATTTAAATAATGGTGGGGCGGGGTTTTGCATGCTTAAAATAAAGGATTAACACCATGAAAATATATGATGCAATAATTTCGGGCGTCGAAAAGTATGTAGCGCCATTGGCTGCTAAGGTCGGTAGTCAACGTCATGTTCGGGCAATGCGTGACGGATTTATCGTTGCTATGCCATTTATTATTGTTGGTAGTTTTGTACTGATTTTAGCTTTCCCACCTTTTGATCAAGATACGACAAATGGTTTCGCTCGAGGCTGGTTGGATTTTGCTGCAGCGAACTTCGATATGATTATGATGCCTCACTTTATGTCAATGGCGATCATGGGGATCTTTGTTTCGATGGGTGTAGCCTATAGTTTGGCGAAATCTTACAACATGGATGGGATTACCAGTGCTGCACTGTCTCTGATGACTTTCTTCCTTGTTGCTTCTCCAGCAGCGGATGACGCCTTATCTATGGCATACATGGGAGGTACAGGAGTATTTACCGCGGTGCTGTCTGGTTTTTTTTCAGTTGAGCTATATCGTTTGATGAAAAAGTACAACATCACGATAAAAATGCCTGAGCAAGTACCGCCTGCAATCCAGCGTTCGTTTGAAGTACTTCTGCCGGTTGTTGCGATATTTGTTACCATCTACCCAGTCAGTGTATGGCTTCAAGCTACTCATGGCATGCTTATTCCTGAAGCTATCTTAGAAGCGTTTAAACCTCTAGTCAGTGCATCCAACACATTACCTGCGATCCTCGGTGCCATTTTACTTTGCCAATTGCTTTGGTTTGCGGGCATACACGGTGGTGCAATTGTTGTGGGTCTAGTGACACCGATCTTCCTTACCAATGTGACAGCCAATATCGAAGCTTTTATGGCAGGTGAACCAGTCACTAATATCTTTACGCAAGCATTCTGGGATTACTACATCTTGATTGGTGGCTCAGGTGCCACTTTAGGCCTAGTTGCACTTATGGCATTTAGCCGTTCTGCTCATCTAAAAAGCCTAGGCCGTATGAGTGCTATTCCAGGCATGTTCCAAATAAACGAACCCGTTATCTTTGGTAGTCCAATCGTAATGAATCCAACGCTTTTCTTGCCATTTGTTTTTGTGCCAATGATTAATGCTGTTGTGGCTTACATAGCGGTTCATTCGGGTTTTGTTGGCATGAGCATCGCAACACTGCCATGGACGACACCTGCGATTATTGGTGCTTCATGGGGTGCGGGATGGACATTTATGCCTGTTGTTATGGTGGTTCTGCTATTCATCATGGATATCTTGCTCTACTACCCATTCTTTAAAATGTATGAACGTGAACTTTTAGCTCAAGAGCAACCGCAAGAAGAATCACAGATAGAAACAAGCGCAAGTGGTGTTAGTGCTACCGCTTAAACCTTAGATTTGGCTGCCGTGTAGGCAGTCAATAATTGACAGTTTTGGAGAGAAGTATGGATCAAGAGATGACGGTCATGGAGATCATTTGCAATGCAGGAGAGGCAAGAAGCCTGTGTTTTGAAGCATTAGCGCTTTCGCGTAAGCAAGAGTTTGCAAGTGCAGAAAGCACACTGGTACAGGCCAAAGAATGCTTGAACAAAGCGCACCTAATGCAAACTCAACTCATTGAAGCAGACCAAGGAGAAGGGAAGATACCCATGACTTTAGTGATGGTCCACGCTCAGGATCACCTTATGACAACTATTTTAGCTCATGAATTGGCGACAGAAATGGTCGCTCTACACAAACAGCTTGCGGGGTAACTACGGATGTCTAGAGATAGCTTAAAGCTCGCCATTATTGGTGGTGGTAGCAGTTACACGCCGGAGTTGGTTGAAGGGGTAATCAAACGCTTGGATTACTTGCCTGTTAAACAGATTCACTTTGTGGACATAGAGTCAGGCGCGGAAAAGTTAGAAATAATTAAAGGCCTAGCACAGAGAATGGTCGACAAAGTGGGCGCGGATATTGAAATCAAAGCTGATTTTGATCGTCGCGCCGCCATCAAAGGTGCGGACTTTGTTATGACGCAATTCCGTGTTGGCGGGCTTGCTGCTCGAGCGAATGATGAAAGAATTCCCATCAAATACGATGTGATTGGACAAGAAACCACGGGGCCTGGCGGATTTGCCAAAGCCTTAAGAACCATTCCCGTTATTCTTGATATCTGTAAAGACATCGAAGAGCTGGCTCCAAACGCTTGGATGCTCAACTTTACGAACCCGGCAGGTTTAGTGTCAGAAGCGGTCAGTAAGCATACCAAAGTAAAAAGTATCGGGTTATGCAACGTACCAGTCTCAATGGAAATGATGATTGCGGAGATGATGGATTGTGAACCTAAAGAACTACAACTTGAATTTGCAGGCCTAAATCATTTGGTTTGGGTACACAAAGCATGGCTCAAAGGCGAAGACATCACTCAAACGGTTTTAGAGAAAGTCGGTGATGGTGCCAACTTCAGTATGAAGAACATTTGGGAAGAACCGTGGGACCCTGCGTTTCTAAAAGCACTTGGTGCTATTCCATGTCCTTACCATCGATACTTCTATCAGACTGATGCCATGTTAGCGGAAGAAAAGCAGAGTGCCAGCGAGAAGGGGACTCGTGCTGAGCAAGTCATGGAAACTGAACATGCGTTGTTTAAGCTCTATCAAGATCCTAACTTAGACCACAAACCGAAAGAGTTGGAAGAGAGAGGCGGCGCGTATTACTCAGATGCGTCCCTCAACCTAGTGGACTCTATTTATAACAATCGCAACAGTATTCATGTCGTCAACGTCTTAAATAACGGCGCAATTAATGGTCTACCGGATGATGCAGTGATTGAGTGCAGTGCAGTGATTGGTAGTTGGGGAGCAAAACCACTTGCTGTCGGTGAGCTATCAAACAACATCAAAGGGCTACTGTATCAAGTTAAAGCTTATGAGCAGTTAACGATAGAAGCCGCTGTTGAAGGCAGCTACGACAAAGCGTTAATGGCGTTAACGAATAATCCTTTGGTGCCTGATATTGGCCGAGCTAAGGCGATATTGGATGATCTCTTAGCGATTAATGCACCTTATTTACCTCAATTTAAACTGACAGTGTTGTAATACTAAGGAAGAGCGTCAATGAAAGTCATTTTTAATGCGGACGATTTTGGTCTAACTCAAGGTGTTAATAACGGCATTGTGAAATCCCACCAAGCAGGTGTAGTGAAGTCGACAACTATGATGGTAGGAATGGATGCCGAGCAGCATGCAATCGCGTTGGCCCATCAAAATCCTGACTTAAAAATTGGCGTACATCTTCGGTTTACTGCGGGGGCTCCACTCACAGAGCACCCAAACTTAACCAATGGTAGAGCACATTTCGTTAAGTACAGTGAATTGTGGAGCAAGCAAGATTATGATGCTCAAGTGGTTTACGATGAGGCAAAAGCTCAAGTTGAGCATTTTTTATCACTCGGGCTAACCCTCAGTCACCTTGATAGTCATCATCATGCACACACGCATCCTCAGATTCTTCCTATCACTCAGAAACTCGCAAAAGAGTATCGAGTGCCGCTTCGAGGAAGTGGCATATGTCATCAACCAATGACTAAATGCTATTTCTTTACCGATGAGTTTTATGATCAAAAGGTAAGCTTAGATGGATTAATGCAACACCTTCTGAGCTTAAAAGAGCATTACGATGTGGTCGAGGTGATGTGTCATCCAGCTTTTGCCGATCAACCTCTTATTAAGAAAAGTGGTTATGCATTACAAAGAGAGCTAGAGCTACAAGTGCTCACATCGCCGATTCTAAAAGAACAACTGGTACAGCATGGTATAACCGTCACGGATTACTCCGAGCTCGTTTCTACCAGCCAAGTAGTAGGTGTATGATTAAGGCTGCCAGATTCGCCCCCTATAGTCACCTTACGAATTGCTGGCAGCCGTTTTTCGAATAGAAACATTCATTATTTATTAGCAGTTGGATTCATTAGCATTATGGCAAGGATTAAAGATGTCGCCGAACTCGCCGGTGTAAATCGCTCTACCGTTTCTCGTATCATTAATGGCGAAGGAAAGTTTCGCGAAGAAACCAGAAAAAAAGTAGAACAAGCCATGGCGCAATTGAATTACCGTCCAAGTGCGATAGCCCGTTCTCTTGCGACTTCGTCAAGTAATATGGTCGGTTTGTTGGTGACTTACTATACCGGTGGTTTCTTCGGTGAAATGATGGAGCAAGTGCAAACAGAATTAGATATTCACAAGAAGTTTCTCATCACTGCCCAAGGTCATCATTCTGCAGCAGGTGAGAAAGAGGCGATTCAGCGCTTTAATGATCTTCGCTGCGATGGTTATGTTCTTCATAGTCGCTATCTATCCGACGACGATTTGCGTGAGTTAGCCCAACTCCCGACGCCTTTTGTGCTTCTCGATCGCTCTGTCGAAGGGATTGAAGAGCGCTGCATTACTTTTGATCATCACCATGCCAGTCGTATCGCCGTCGAGCATTTATTAGCTGGTGGTCATAAACATATTGCGTGTATTACTGGACCGTCCCTACGTCACAATAGCTTACTGAGAAAGCTTGGCTATGTTGATGCGATGAAAACAGCGGGCATCGACATTGATGAAAGCTGGTGTGAAGAAGGGAATTACGGCAGACAAAGTGGCTACGATGCGATGGCCTCAATTTTAAAACGTCACCCGGAGGTAACCGCAGTATTCTCATGTAGTGAGGAAATGACGGTAGGCGCGATGCATTACCTTCATGAGCATAAAATCGCGGTGCCGGAGCAAATTTCATTGACCAGTTTTGACAGTGTGGACTTGTGTGAGAGCCTCTATCCGACGGTCTCCGCGGTACATTTTCCTATTAGTGATATGGCACGCGCGGCTGTACAAACATTAATGGGGTTAGTAAAAGCACAGGAACGTAGAGGAAAACCTGTCTTCGAAGCCAAGTTAAAGCTACGCAATGCGGATCGGGTATTAAAGTAAGTCTCTGATTAGTATTGAGGTATGAACTTGATTCAAATTATGAACAATATACAGTCTCTTAACGCGAATGACTCGCATTTGTTAACTCTTATTGATGAATTTGTTTATAGGATCTACTACTATTCTTGGTTTATCGTGAAAACTTAATAGTAGTGAAAAAGTGGCAGCAATTAAACTTACAGTGGATCGTATTCAGCCAGGATTACATATCCGACTTCCGCTAAAGTGGAACGATCACCCCTTCCTACTCAATAGCTTTAAGATTAAAGACCAAGAACAGATCGAGATGATTCGTCATCTCGGTGTGAAGTTTGTTTACTTTAATCCCGAACAAAGCGACACCGCACCATTGCCTGTCAATCAAATTCAAACTGACAGAACGACAAACGATGAATCGTTGGGGTTAGAAACGCAGAAACTGTGGCAAGATAAACAGAAACGTATTGAAAAGCTCAGTGCGTATCGTCGACGAGTGATTCAATGCGAGAAAGAGTTTGAGCGCTCTCTTGCGCGAATGCGATCGGTGATGACGAAAATTCGCAACCGGCCAACCGCTGCTGTTGATGAAGCTCGACTATTAATAGAAGACATCGTTGAGAAGTTGATGTGTGATGATAACGTCACGCTTCATCTAATGAATGGCAAAAACGAATTTGAAGATATCTATTTCCACTCTCTAAACGTAGCCGTTATCACAATGATGATTGGCCGTGCGAAAGGGTATTCTGCCAAGCAACTAAAAGTGCTCGCTTTTGCTGCTCTGTTTCATGATATGGGCAAGATCAAAATCCCTACCACTATATTAAGAAAGCAAGTACCGTTAACTGAGCCGGAAACCAACTATTTAAAGTTACACATCAAATATGGTTTGGATCTCGCGAATCAAATCGAAGGCTTTCCTGAACCAGCAAAAGTCGTGATTGCCCAGCATCACGAATTAAGAGATGGCTCCGGCTACCCAGAAGGGCTCAAAGGGGATGAAATTGACGAATTTACTCAAATCGTCATAGTGGCGAATGCATTTGATAACTTGTGCCATACACCGATAGCTTCTGAACAGAAAATTCCATATACAGCACTTTCTCATTTATATAAAAACTGCAAACACCTATATAAAGAAGAAAACCTGAATATCCTAATCAAGTTTATGGGTGTTTTCCCTCCAGGTACAGTCGTGCAGCTATCTAATAATATGGTTGGGTTGGTTATCTCAGTAAATGGTTCGAATTTATTATTCCCGAATGTTTTGGTTTATGACCCATCGGTACCGAGGACTCAAGCACCAATACTTGATTTGGCGTCGAAGGATTTAAAGATAGTAAATGCGATCCATCCGTCTAAGTTGCCAGAGAAGATAAAAGAGTACCTTAATCCTCGTTCACGAATTTCATACTTCTTTGATACCGACGGTTAGTTATCCACAGGGTTTTGTGGGTAATCTGTAGAAATGCTGGGTGTTATTGTGGGGTAGTTTTAGGGTTGGATGGAAAATGTCCATTTGGCATGTTTTTTTGAAATAAATGCATTTTTAGTATTGCCAAAGAAATTCTTCTCCCTATAATGCGCATCCACCGACACGGCAGACGCGATAAGGCTTCAGCAGGGTCGGAGAGGTAAAAAGCTTCTACGAAAATAAGTTGAAAAAAGTGTTTGACACTAACAACCAAATCGCTAGAATGCACCTCCGCTTTGAGAGAAAAACTTCTCGCAAAGCAAGCTCTTTAACAATATAGACCTATCAATCTGTGTGGGCACTCGTTGATGATAATCCAATTCGATACCTCGGTATCAAATTAGGTTTCAATGAACTGAGTGACCAATACAAATAACTTCGGTTATTTGGCACAGTCAATTCATTATCGTTCTGTTGGAACGATAATAGCTTTAAAATTACTTCTTACTTTCGAGTAAGAGCAGTTTTGAAGTCAGTATTCGTTGAGCCGAACAAAATCTTAAATTGAAGAGTTTGATCATGGCTCAGATTGAACGCTGGCGGCAGGCCTAACACATGCAAGTCGAGCGGAAACGAGTTGTCTGAACCTTCGGGGAACGATAACGGCGT
>NZ_JAKKCM010000016.1 GCF_021728395.1 Vibrio sp. J1-1
TAATACTGCCAGAGAAGAGGAAGCGTAAAGCGTATCCAAGAGCAGTACTTAAGAAAGCCGCTAAATATCCCACGCGTTCGCGTTCAAGGAATAAAAACGCCACTCGCTCTTAAGCGAGTGGCGTTAACCTTCGGGCAGCCTTTTTTTTGCATCTAAAAGCCTTAGAATTCAGATAGTTAACTTACCTCTCTGTCTTATTCTTTCTCATCGTGTCTCATATCTGCTCACGTTTTTAGTACCCAATGATTTACCCTATAATTGAAGTTAGGGTATTTTTGGAGACTCAAATAGGTAAATAAATAGCAATACGTGTAGTTAGAATGACAGCCAAAAAGCGCCTTTAATAAACTTCAAGTTATCATAACTTTCCTTCACTGCCACACATATAAATCTTATCCATCACGACTTGTTTCATTGCCGCTTTGCCCGGCGTGATGTATTTACGTGGATCGTTAGCATCTGGGTTTTCAGAGAAATGCTGTTTGACGGCATTCGAAAACGCGATTTTCAGCTCTGTCGCCACATTCACTTTGCATACACCTAGCTCAATACAACGACGTACCATCTCATCCGGTACGCCTGACGCTCCGTGCAGTACTAATGGAATATCGACTACTGCGCGGATCTGCTCTAGGCGAGCAAAATCCAGTCTAGGTTCTGCTTTGTAAAGGCCGTGCGCGGTACCAATTGCGACTGCTAGCGAATCGATACCAGTGCGGCGAACGAATTCAGCCGCAGAGGCTGGGTCTGTCATCAAGGCATCTTCGCTATCGACGATCAGATCATCTTCCTGACCACCAAGGCGACCAAGCTCGGCTTCAACGCTGGCGTCGTATCGGCTGCAGTATTCGACCACAGAGCGAACAATTTCGATGTTCTGCTCGAACGCATGGTGAGAGCCATCAATCATCACTGAGCGGATACCGTGTTCGACTTTATTGCGAATGTCTTGCAAGTCTTCATGGTGGTCAAGGTGCAGTACTAATGGAATTGAGTGTTTGTGCGCCGCTTCTTTACAGATGCTGACTAGGTAGTCGATACCAGCATAGTCGTACGTTCCCGGTGTGCCAGCCAAGATAACGGGTGAACCTAATTCAGAGGCGGTTTCGACGATGACTTGCACTGTCTCAAGGTTATGAACATTAAATGCCGGTACAGCGTAGCCGCCTTGTTGAGCACGTTTAAGCATTTCACGAGAAGAAATTAGATACATAAAGCCTCCTGACTGGATACTGCGTCGCGGTCGAATACTAGACGTCCGTTAACCCAAGTCTTTGCAATTGAGAAATCTGAGTGAATCGCCACCATAGAAGCATGTTTGCCCACTTCCAGAGTGCCGAGTTGATGTTGTAAATTGAGTGATTGCGCGGGAGTCAAAGAAGCCATCAACCACGCTTGCTCAAGCGGTAAATTGAGCCAGTTCTGAATATTGGCGACGGCGTTGAGCAAAGTCAGAGTGCTGCCCGCTAGGCTACCAGTATCGGTAGTGACCACGCCGCCTTTCATTTCTACGGTGTACTCACCAAGGGTATATTGACCATCCGGCATACCTGCGGCGCACATCGCATCAGTAATCAAGGTCATGCGCGAGCCACAGCAGCGATGGGCAATATCAATCGCGCAAGGGTGCACATGATGGCCGTCGGCGATCATTTCGACGTAGCTGTTGGGATGACACAACCCAGCGCCCACTACGCCCGGATCTCGGTGGTGGAGTCCACGCATGCCGTTATAGCAATGCACGATGCCACTCGCGCCTGCATCGAGTGCCTGCTGAACTTGGTCATAGCTGGCATCGGTATGCCCTAACATGACTTTGATGCCTTGCTTTTTTAAGTAGCGAATCGCGTCTAAAGCGCCCTGTTTTTCAGGTGCAAGTGCGAATGTGACCAGCTGGCTATCGCTGTATGAAATCCACTGTTCCAACTCTTCAACAGACAGTTCTCTAAACCATTCGGTTGGATGAGCACCGCGATTTTTCTTGGTGAAATAAGGGCCTTCCAAATACGCACCAAGAATTTCAGCACCTTGCACGCCGCGCTGTTTGCTCTTGGCGACTTGCTGTAACGCTGCGCGAATTTTACTGACCGGAGCTGTCACGGTTGTTGCAACAAAAGCGGTGACTCCTTGGCTGGAAAAAAAGCGAGACATGGTGTCTAAGCTGCTGTGCTCTGCATCCATCACATCACAGCCTTTTGCGCCATGCACATGGGTATCGATTAAGCCCGGCATCAGGCTGATTTGGCCTAAATCGGTAGTGTTGTCGTGTCGCTGCTGGTCAAAAGGTTCAATGGCGTCAATGATGCCATCAATAACGGTGACCACGGCGTCGTCTAGCCAATGCTCGCCGTGCAACACTCTTTGGGCTCGGTAGCGGTGAGTATCAGATACCATCATGTTCTTCCGCTGTGGTTGTTTTGTCTTTCAACGCCATTTCAGCCGCGAGTGAGGTAATGCCGCGATGACCACATTCAATCGCTTGGTCACGAAATTCGATAAGCTTGAGTTCGTCGCGCTCTAGCAGCATCTCGGCCGCCATTTGTAGATTGGTGCCTGTCACGACTTGAATATCGTCGCGCTCTTGGCTGAGTAGCGATGCGGTACGAAAAGGCGTGCCGCCGAGTAAGTCAGTGAGAAAAACAATCCCTTCGCCTGAGTCGATCTCTTGGATCGCTTGGCGCATCTGCGCTTCAAGTTGCTGCGTGGTGGACTCTTCAGGAAAGTCCAATGCGATAAATTGTTGCTGTTCGCCAATCACTTGGTGAATTGCTTTCTCAATGCCTGATGCAAACCCACCGTGACCAGAAAGAATAACTGCAATCATGTTTCTATCCTTACAGGGGCTGACTTAACAGCCCCAATACTGCGTGTGGAAATAAGAGTTATAGGAAGCCCATAAAACGACCAACGACACCAAGAGCAACCGTGATACCGATAAGCTTGAGAGGGCTCCAACCGCGTTTAACAAGGGCATACATCGCAAGGGTGTACACCAGTGGCAAAAACGCTGGCATCAACTTGTCGATAACATCGCCCTGCAGTTTCACCACGGCGTCACCAGCGGTGATTTCAGCGGTTGTAGATAGGCGTACGTAAGTTGCAACCAGTGCACCAATCACCGTCATACCGACCATAGAAGCCGCGTGTCCGACTTTCTTGGTATTGGCTTTGATGACCGGAATCGCTGCAACACCCATACGGTAGGCATAGTGAGCAAGACCAAAGCGCAAACCAAAGTGCACCACGTTAAACAACACGAAGAAGAACACCGCGCCCATGATGGAGCCTTGCAACGCTAAGTCCGCGCCGATACCACCACAAATCGGCAATAACGTGAGCCAGAACATCGCGTCACCGATACCGCCCATTGGTGCACCTACGGCAATCTTGGTGCTTTGAATACTGTTGATGTTCTGTTTTGAACGCTCCATCGCCAGTACGATGCCCATGACGAATGTCACCAAAAATGGGTGAGTGTTGAAGAAACCCATATGGCCTTGCATCGCTTTGGATAGGTCCGCTTTGTTGGTGTGGATCTTTTTCAATGCTGGGATCAGGCCGTATAGCCAACCCGATGCCTGCATACGCTCGTAGTTGAAAGACGCTTGTAATAGGAGTGAGCGCCAAGCCATACGATTGATGTCGGCTTTGGTTAACTCAGCACCAATCTCTTTATTCTCGTACTCGTCAGGAGACACTCCAGGTGCAGGTTGCACATCAGCGCTCTGACGACGTAGGTCGAGTTCATTACTTACATTAGATTCCATCTTCAAAGTCCTCTGCTGATGCTGTTGTTGCTGGGGTAGGTTCTGATTTACGCATAAAGTCGATAATCGCCATCGCAGTCGCTGCGGCAGCAATCGCTAGGATTGGTAGTTGTAGCCACGCCGCTGCAACAAAGCCGAGGATGAAGTATGGGATGTAAGCGTTCTTCATCATGATTTTCATCAGTACCGCAAAACCAATCGCTGGCATGATGCCACCAGCAACGCCTAAGCCGTCGATGAGGTCTTTTGGCAGAACTTCAACGATTTTGCCGGCGTGCTCTGCACCAAGGTAGACAGGTAAAAATGCGCATAAGAAGTAAAACGTCCCTAGTACTGCAAGAGCCATGTAGTTGACACGTTCGATACCGTCGGTGTCGGCGGCTTGCGCATATTCATCACACTTAGACATCACCGCAGACATCGCTGAGAAGAGTAGGGTGATACCCATCTGAACCGCGACAGCGAATGGCACCGCGACACCAACCGCGACATTTGGCTCTACTTTGGTTGTGATAGCGAAGGCTGTGCCGACGATCGTACCGATGATTACATTTGGCGGTTGCGCACCTGCTAGAGGAGCAAGACCCATCCAGATCAGCTCTAGAGTACCGCCGACCAAAATACCGGTTTGTAAGTCGCCTAAAATGAGACCGACAAGTGGACCGAGTACAACTGGACGGTGGAAGTGGGTGAGACCGTTAAATAAATCTAGGCCGGCGAAGAAGGCTAAAATGCCGAGCATCAACGCCTGAAATAGTCCTATTTCCATGATTGGTGTCCTTAATATTTAGATAAGAGTAAAGAGGTCTGTTGCGCTTTCAGTGGGCACACCTTGGATCGTGCAGGTCACTCCTCGCGCTTTTAATTGTGCAAATTCCGCCAGGTCTTCAGAGTCAACTGAAACCGTTTTGGAGATTTGTTTTTTTCCTTCCACGTAGTGCATGTTACCTACGTTGATATTGCTAATTGGTACGCCACCTTCCACCAATTGACGGAAGTCTTTTGGCGTTCGGCATACCAACAGAATGCGTTGGCGATCAGCGGCTTTATGAATGGTGTCGATGGTTTTCTGCACCGTCCAAAAGCGGATTGCGATACCGTCGGCGAGCACCATTTCCATCAGGTTTTGCTGGATGGAATCTTCAGCCACCTCGTCGTTAACAACGACGATAATGTTGGCGTTGGCAAAACCTACCCATTGCACACCTACTTGTCCGTGAACAAGGCGCTCATCAATGC
The DNA here is from genome assembly GCF_021728395.1 of Vibrio sp. J1-1. Classification (GTDB taxonomy): domain Bacteria; phylum Pseudomonadota; class Gammaproteobacteria; order Enterobacterales; family Vibrionaceae; genus Vibrio. The sequence continues at coordinate 5,007 of NZ_JAKKCM010000016.1, forward strand.
GACTTAAAACGATATTTGGCATGGTTTATTCCTTTTAAAATGAGTAACTGAATGGGTAGATGGTGACACCTTGCACCACACGGTTAACTTCACCTGTTGGGCACGGGTTATCCGGCCCTAATCCCAATTGGAGCGACTTTTCAAACGCCAACATTTGGCAGAACAGGATGAATGGGAAGCAGAGCCATTGGTCGCCCAAGCCAAGCTGGCCGAGTTCAAACACATCGCTTTCACTCATGGCGAATTCGCTGATCGCCACGTGGGTGAGCGTTTGGTTGTCACGACGAATCTCATGAAACAGATCCAAATCGTACTGACGGGTGTAGCTGTCACTGGAAAGCAGTTGAATCACGAGTGCCTGTTCATTGATGGAGAACTTAGGTCCATGGCGGAAACCCAAAGAAGAGTCGAAGGTTGTCATCACTTTGCCTGCGCTCAATTCCAAAGATTTCAGAGAGGCTTCACGGGCAAGTCCGGCAAACCCACCGCTGCCTAGAACCACCAAACGTTGGTAAGGCAGAGCCGCAAGGGATTTGATGCTCGCTTGCCACTGTTCAATTTTGGCTTCACATAATGTGGCGGTGGCGTTGATTTGGTGTTGCCATTGCTGCGTAGTTCCACCACCAAGCAGCGTCAACGTCGACATCAACATGCAACTGAAGCTTGAGGTCATGGCAAAGCTTTTGTCGTTTGAGCCTTCCGGCATCAGCAGACAGCACGCATTCTTGGCGTTTTCTGCATAGCGAGAGAGTTCACCGTCGCCATTACAGGTCAAAAAGAGGTGGTAGCAATCTTCGACCAATTGATCGGCCAGTGCGACAGCGGCAACACTCTCTGGGCTGTTACCCGAACGAGCGTAGGAGACTAAAAGCGTCGGGCGGCTCGGATCTAAATATTGCTCTGGATTCGATACCAAATCGGTGGTCGGAATCGACTCTACTTGGAAGCGTAATCCCGCTTGGATGAAAGGTGCAGCGGCGTCTCCGACAAAAGCGGATGTACCTGCGCCGGTTAGGATGATGCGCAGATCTTCGCGAGCGAGTAATGGGTCAATGAATGCGCTTAACTGATCGTAGCTTTGTTCGAGAATCGTCGCGAGAGCACGCCATAAACGAGGTTGATGGCTGATTTCTTGCGCGGTGTGAATACCATTGTGCTGCTCTAACCAAGAGCGTTCGTAGCCTAAAAAAGCAGTCATTGAATAGTCTCCTTTTGCGCCACTGCGTTGGAATAACAGGCTTTGGAGTACACTTCGGTGACTTCCATGATCTTGTGCATCACAATTTCAGCGGGCAGATTTTGAATTTTATGTTGAGAGATAGCCTTAGCTTGATTTGGCAAATATTGGCTAAGGAGAGTCACGGGCAGCGGTTTTGCTAGCAGATTGTCAAACAGAGCCTGTTGCGCCGCTTTCACTTCTGGATGTGTCCAGTAGTAGCGAATCCGGTCGCTCAAGCTGTAGCTGCAATCTAAAAATTGTTGGTGTCCTTTGCTCGAGTAGTGTGAGCGCCAGTAGTTAGGCTGTTCATGCATAACCTGTTCGATGGTTTCGCGTAGGTGAGAGGCGTGATGCGTGCCGAGCCACTCTTTTTCCGCTCGGTCTAAGCCGTAAAGGGCTTCGCGCAAGGCAAAGGTTAAAGCCGGACCGACTTTTAGAATCGCAAAGTGGTCACGCACTAGCTGGTGATAAGCGGGTGGATTTTGGTAATCGGTGGAGTGTGCTTCAAACACAATGTTTGGCTGGTGTTCAATAAGCTGACTTAAAGCCTGAGCTTTGGCACTGTCGTAGTGGTGAACGTTATGGTGGTCAAACTCGACGCCGGGTTGAACAACCAAACCGATCACGCGCGACCAGACGTTAGCGATACCGATATCGCTGAATGCTTGGTGATGGGCGTTTAACGTTACAAGCGCTTCTTCTGGTTTGGTGACTTCAATACCTTCGTCTTCTAACGATTCCAGCGCACCGCCAGGCGTTGGTACTTCGGTACCGATGACATAAACAGGCGCTTCTCCGCCAATACTTTGCCAAGCGTTTTCTGCCACTAGACAAAGCTGCGCTGCGCGTTCCGCCATGATGGTTTCGCTCAACGGCAGTTGGTCATCGGCGCAAGGCATAGAGCAATCAAGGTGGATTTTCTTAAAGCCAGCAGAGACATAGTCGTGAATCATCTGGGCGGAATATTCCATCGCTTGCTTCACGTTAAGATGTTGCCAGCAGTTTGGGCCTAAGTGGTCACCGCCTAACACGATGTTGTCGACTGGAAAGTTGAGGCTGTTCGCGAGCTGGAAAACGTAGCTAGCAAAGTCTTGCGGTGTCATGCCGGTGTAGCCGCCAAATTGGTTGACCTGATTAGACGTCGCTTCAATCAATACCAACTGGTTGTCATTTGCTGCTTGTTGGATCGCCGCTTCAAGCACGAGCGGGTGCGCAGAGCAAACGGAGTAAATCCCCTTGGTGTGTCCTTGTTTGTGTTGTTCGATAAGCGAAAGTAACGATTTCATGGGAATTCCTAGTTAATGGTTTGGTCAGCAAGAATGACTTCGACACCCATATCAAGCAGAGCCTGATGGGTTGCATGGGGGATATTGCTATCGGTCACCAGAACGTCGATTTGGCTCGCTGGACGGATCATGCAAAAGCTTTTGCGGCCGAACTTACTCGAGTCGGTCACCGCAATGATGTGTTTTCTTCGTTCTGCACTTATCATTACCGACTCCTATTTCGCGACATTTCGGTTGTAGGGTGAAATGTTTCGATTTCTTTTAATTGGTATTAAAACAGGTGTCAGAAAGTGAAGTTTAAAGCGAGTTCACATTCGCTTGCCTTTCGGTTTAAGCGAAAAAAGTCTTTCGTTTGGAAGGAAGTGAAAGGTAAAACTTTCTCTCAAAAACTAATACCCTGTGCCGAAATAGAGGTAAATAAAGGCTGTCGATATTTCACAGTGAAAGTTGCAAACAAGCAGTTGAAAAAGAAAGGGTTTCGAAATGAAAACTGCGTGATTTCACAGTTTTTACATTAGGGTTAAAAATTCACCTACTGAATAGATCATTGAGAAAGTCAGCATAGGGTAAATAAATGAATAGGTTGTCACTCCAACCTATTCAACAATATGTACTTCTACGCCGAGAGAAGAGAGTTCTTCCACATAATCTTGGGGAATTCCGCTATCGGTAATCAGTATTCTGAGTTGCTCCGGGCGAGCTATTAAGCAAAAACTTTGTCGGTCAAACTTGGATGAATCGGTAATCGCAATGATATTTTGTGCGGCTTCAATCATTTGGCGGTTAATATCCGCTTCACCTTGGTGCGGCGTGGTTACGCCTGCGAGTTTATCGAAGCCATCAACGCCTAAAAACAGTTTGTTGAAACGAAAACCAGAGAGGAACGCTTCGCCGCCAGAACCGTACAACGAATAAGAGTTTTTTCTCATTACACCACCCGTAACCATCACCTCAACATTGGCTTGATTAGCAAGGTGATAAGCGATGTTGATTCCGTTGGTCATCACGGTAATGTTGCTTTTACCTTTCAGGTGGTAGACAATTTGCTCAGTGGTTGAGCCAGAATCAAGGAAGATCTTATCGCCATTCTGGATCAAAGAGGCGGCGTATTGACCCAACCTAGCTTTAATATCGCTGTTGAGTTGTTTCTTGTCGTTAAGCGGCTTTTCGAAAGCAAACTGAGCGTTCAGAAGCGCGCCACCATAGCAACGCGTAACGCACCCTTGTCGCTCTAATTGGTTAAGATCACTGCGGATGGTCACTTCTGATACGCCATATTGATCAGCAAAATAGGACACTTCACCTCTTTGGTGGGTGTGGATGTATTGCAAAATTTCGTTTCGGCGTTGAGCGGTCGAGAGCATGGCGCTAAATGTTCAAAGGTTTGTAATGGCGACTTTAACCAAACACGATTCGAAGTCGAATCTTTTTGTCTGAGATTTAGGGGGAATTATCAAAACTAAATAATCTCAGCTCGTTGGAACCAAGAGTTTGTTCTCAATGGCAAACCTAACCAGATTGGGAATATCTTTAATATTCAACTTATTCATGATATTTGATCTGTGTGTTTCAACGGTTTTGATACTAATGCATGTATCGTCAGCTATTTTATTTGTGGAATAACCTTCGACGATGAGCTGAAGAATTTGCCTCTGTCTACTGGTTAGTAAGTCCAAAGGTACCGCATCTTTCTTTTTACCTAGTAGGTCCTTGAGCATAGCCTTATCTATTTTTTGACTTATATAGCTTCCACCGCTCATCACTGAAGCAACCGCCAATTCCAACTCTTCCACCGCAGAGTCTTTGAGTAAATAACCTTGTGCACCATTTCTTAAGCATCTTACAACATACTCAATATTTTTATGCATCGATAGCATCAGGATGTTAATTGGTATCTTATGCTTTCGGATCATGCTAATTAGCTCTATTCCATTAATCCCTTTGATTGAGATATCCAGGATAAGTAAGTCTGGTTTAGACTTTTTCAGATTAGGGATCAAGTTGAGACCAGTCCCACTTTCACCAACTACTTCAACACTTGGTAATGTGTTTAAAATACTGCATATACCCGCTCTGACTATATCATGGTCATCAACAATGAATACTCTACTCTTATAGATCATATTTCAATTCCGCCAATATTCTTGTTCCAGTTTTTAGCTCTGATTGGATATGGATTTTTCCGTTATGACGCATCGCTCTCTCCTCTATACCTAGTAACCCTAGGTGTAGATTGGTATTTACTTTGCGTTTTATGTTAGTTATTTCAAAACCACTACCATTATCAGAGATAGATACTGTTATTTTTTCTTTATTAAAATCTAGATTAACGAAGATAGTGCTCGCATTTGCGTGGCGGATGGCGTTATTTACGGCTTCTTGGATTATTCTGAATAAATCAATTTTTAATTGTTGATTTATATTTGGGAAGTTGTCCTTAGATAAAAAGTCTATTTTGTAGGCTTGTGACGACGACATTTTTTCAAGAAGTCGTTTTATTACATCAATAAAACACAGTTCACTAATAACTCCCGGCCGAAGCTCGGCAGACTTAAGGCGAACTTTTTCTATCATGTCTTCAAGTAACTCTATCGAGTCATCAACTCGCTCGCTGCTATGACAACACTCTTTTCTGTGTAATTGTAAGTTGATTTGAATAGCAGTTAATATCTGCCCAAGATCATCATGCAGTTCCCTGGATATACTTGCTCTTTCTTCCTCCTTACTGTTTTGCAATTTTTGATTAAGAAAACGTATCCACCTATCTGGATCTTCAAAATTTACACCATCCATGTGGCTCTTACCCCGAGTCATAGAACCATTTTACTAGCAAAAAAACCAACACCCCACTAAACTAGTGTGCTAGTACGATTACTAATTATATGTATCTAAAGAGTGATGCATTAATCCTTTAATGCATTAGTTAACATTTTAATAACACTATTGTTTTTTTACATCAACTTAAATAAATAGAAGAAGAACCATCATTGTCACAGCAATATGTAGTGATAAATCTATTTTTATCGAACTACTGTTCCCTAAAATAAATAATATCTGATAATTTCAACTAATTAGAGGAAGAAAAGCAGACATTTGTAACAATCAAACTTCTAATGGTAATCGCTATTTTATGGAAGCAAGGTCAACACTTGCGTAGAGTGACAATTGAGTAAGAGCTCTAGCCTAAAAAAGCAGATAATCAAGAGAGGAAAACTCACCATAACGGTTATCCCTTTCAAAAACAAACATATATCGAATAACAGCACATATATAGCTCATAATATTCCACCCATCCTTCAGTAGACTCACTGTAAATAACGCTATCCTGGTTTTGTAGTTTCTAAAAATCAGGGAATCCCTGATATCGAAATTTAATACCATTCGTTATTTTTATTCGATGGTAGAGGATCTACCTGAGTAAATTGCTAAAAAATATAGTCAAGGATAACTAATGAAACTCAGATCAAAGATGGCTGTGCTGCTATCAGCGCTTACGCTGTTTGCACCTATCGCACAAGCAGCCCAACTCCAATCACAAAACCTCAAGCAACTCATTGCCGAATCTGAAAGCATTATTTCAGGTCAGGTTCAAACCGTCACTGATGGCATTTCTGAGCAAGGCTTACCGTACACAGAAGTTACCATCAAAGTTAGCGACGCAGCATTAGGTAAACATGCCGAAGGTTCTGAATACACGTTTCGTCAATTTGGCTTGCTCAAACCTCGCACTCTGCCAAATGGCAACCAAATGCTAGCTGTAGCGCCAGAGGGTTTCCCACGTTGGAATCAAGAGGAAGTCGTTGTCGTGTTTATGCATAAAGCAGCGTCACTTACTGGTCTTCGCACAACGGCTGGCATGGCTCACGGTAAGTTCGTTATCCAAGGTGGCAAAGTGGTAAACGAGTTTGATAACCAAGGCATCTTTGAAAACCTAGAGTTTGCAGACGGTGCGCTTGCTCCATCTGAACAGAAAATGGTGAATACGGAAGGCGCATACAACGCAGTTGCTTTCATGAGCCTGCTAGGTAAAGCCGTGTCAGAGCAATGGATCAGCAATGGGAAGATGAAATAATGAAACACAGTACATTAACAATTGCGATTGCCGCTCTACTCTCTGCAGGTGCCGTACAAGCGGGTGGTCCACTATATACGACAGAAGATGGTAACCCGACTCCTTTCCTATGGGATACCTCTAACGGCTCGATTCCAGTCTATGTTGACGGCGGCGAAGCCTTCACTTATGACTACGATGGCTCTGTATTTTTATCGATCGAACGAGCGCAGCAAGTCACTCAATTTGCGTTTAGTCAGTGGAATAATGTGAATACGTCAACATTCAGAGCAGATGTCGCGGGCACAATTGAACAGCAAACTGGCATTGCTGACGTAAATGGCTCTAACGCGCTTCAGTTTTATACGCAACAGAATGGTTACGGCTTCTGGATGCTTTACGATACTGATGGGAGCATCCTTGAGAACGTATTTGGTGTTCCTAAAACAGCGGTACTAGGTATCGCCTTCCCTGAGATTGCAGACGATAACAACGTGATTATCGAAGCAACTGCGGTTATCAACGGTTGGAACGTATACGCCAATGACAATGCAGCCCTTCAAATTGCTGGCGTGTTCACTCACGAAATTGGACACGCAATCAACCTATCTCACTCTCAAACTAATGGCCATATCGGTTACAAAAGTAACCCGTCTACGCCAATATTCCCTGGTGTAAAAGGGTGTGATGTCGAAGCTGTTCATGCTCATGATACAGGTAATTGGTATTTGGGCGAAGTTAACCGCGCCGACCCTGAAATTATTGAGACTATGTACCCATTCATTGGTCACCATGGTGCAGGCGCGGTAGCACAAAGTACCGTTAACGTAACGGACGACCGTGTTGCAATTTCTAACCTTTACCCAACCCAAGAGTACTTGAACCAGTTTGGCTCTATCGAAGGTACGCTGCGCTTAAAAGATGGCTCAACAGAGTACAGCGGCGTAAACATTATCGCGCGTAATATTGATGACCCTCTATTTGACGCGGTATCAACTCAATCTGGTAGTTTGACTCAAGGTAAAGTCGGCCCTGATGGCTACTTTAAGCTCAATGGATTAACTCCTGGTCAAAGCTACGTTTTGTATACAGAGCAGATCAATGCCGGTGGCTATCCTACGCAGCCTTCCCGAATCCTTTCAGTTGCAGAGTATTGGAATGATAGCGAAAGCAGTAACCCGGTTTCAGATGATCCGTGTGACGCAACACCAATTGTTGCGGAGGCAGGGCAAACAAAACAAGCAAACTTTGTATTTAACGGTTACCGAGATGGTGTGGAATTCAAGCAAGTCGTCTTCGCACATTTAACCGACCTAGCCAAAAATGGTAAGTCTTCAATGGGGGTAGCAGGCAACCGAGGCTTTGTATGGAATGAGACGAAAGGCTTTAATGTTCTTCCTGACTATATCGGCGTCAACGCCGCCAAAATGAATGCAAATGGCAGCAAACTGCTCGTTAACTCTGATCACGATAGAAACGGTGTACTTGCGCCGGCAATCTGGACTGAAGCAAATGGCGTGATGCCGCTAGGTGACCTTACGGCTAACGCTTGTGGTGGTGCGAGTCAAATAGGTAAATCTTCCGCTTCTGGTTTAGATATCGATGCCTCGGGCAATACGGTTGTTGGTTTAGCGTATAAAGATGCAGATGGAAACGGAAGTTGTACCTCGTACTATACCGGCGATGTTGTACCGTTCATCTGGACGCCTAAACAAGGTATGCATGAGCTTGATACCAGCAACGTAGATTGGTCTAAGACGAGCTGGACTCGTGCACATGCGATTTCTGGTAACGGCGAAGTAGCGCTAGGTACTCTAGGTGGCTGGAAAGCTGTGGCATGGGTCAACGAAGGCGAGATGATTAACCTTTACGATTCCGTTGGGGCAACCAATGCATACGCAGTATCACATGACGGTAAACAAGTGGCACTGGCTACCAATAAAAACAACGTTCTACTATGGGATCACACTAAAGAAGGTGATGCCGCGTTTACAGATATTGGTGGTTTGGAGTGGTGTAACGATATACCACTTGTAATGCTAGGTACGGATTTCTGTGAAAGCAGAGGCGCGGACTGGGTTCATGCTGCGATTGGCAAATATGCAGGGTTGACACCTTTTGATATGAGCGACAACGGTGATGTGATTGTCGGCCGTGGTGGTGACATTCGTACTGGCTTTACTGGTGCTCTTTACATCAAAGGCCTGGGCTGGATGACTCTAGATGAGTTCTATACTAAGCAAGGTGTCTTAGAAGCACAAAATTCCTACATGGATAACCCTATCTCTGTATCTGGTGCTGGTACGAAGATGGTGGGTGGTCTTACCGGTTACTCTGTGGCCTTCCATATAGACATGTCACATGTTTACGTTTGTGAAAACGGTGCTTCTGTGAAAACGGGGTTCCCGAACGGATTAGTTAATAAAATCGAATCCGGCGCTGAATTTGGCCGCTGTGAACACCTGACTGATTAATTTTTAATGAAACTAAATCAGGTGGCTACTGTATTGATAGCCACCTTTTTCAAAAGAATTAATTTCGACTGACACCTTAATATCTTTCCAGAACAGGATATTTAAGAAAAGAAACACACCAAACCGCTTTCATTGAGTATTCAGCGGATTACTGGACGTTACTATTTTTAGGGATGATTATGAAAATACTAAATAAATCGCTAATTGCAATGGGCATTTGTTTGTCTTTTAGCGCACATGCGGCTGATGACCGTTACATCATTCAGGTGGACAGCGCCAACAAAGGCGTAGTTAAAAACCTGGCCAAAAAACTTGGTGCAGATATTAATGTCGAAGGTGAAGAGTTTTTTGCCGCGACCTTCACAGGTAAGGACTTAACAACCGTTAAAGGACTTCTAAACAATCCACATATTCAACTTATCGAAGAAGACGCTAAGCGTAAGCTACTTAGTTACAGCGACGACATCGGTGATGCACGTGAAACTCAGTTAACACCTTATGCCGTATACCAATCACAAGCTGATCAACTCACTTTACAGCCAAATAATTTTATTAAGGTCTGTGTTATTGACTCGGGCTTAGACCGCTCAAACAATGACTTTGACTGGACAAGCATTACAGGCGATAACGACTCTGGAACGGGTAATTGGGATGAGAACGGCGGTCCACACGGCACGCACGTAGCGGGTACGATTGGTGCGGCAGACAACGGCTTCGGTATTATCGGCATGGCACCGGGCGTACCAATGCACATCGTTAAAGTATTTAACGCCGATGGTTGGGGATACTCTTCAGACTTAGCGTACGCAGCAGAAAAATGTGCGGATGCAGGTGCTAACATCATCAATATGAGCTTAGGTGGTGGTGCTCCGACGACGGCAGAAGAGAATGCGTTCAAAGCCTTCACTAATGACGGTGGTTTAGTACTAGCAGCAGCAGGTAACTCTGGTAATGATGTCCTTTCATACCCGGCAGGATACCAATCGGTAATGATGATCGGTGCGAATGACGCTAATGACCAAATCGCAGCCTTTTCTCAGTTCCCTGAATGTACAATCGTGTATAACGGCAAGAAAGGCAAAAATAGCCAAGAAATCATTGATTCAACGTGTGTTGAAGTCACCGCTGGCGGCGTAAATACCCTATCAACCTACCCTGCTGACATGGCTGCGACTTCAGTATTAGCCGCCGGAGAACAAGTCATCGCATCATCTGGGTTTACTTATTCGGCTCAGGGTGATGTTTCAGGCGAAGTACATTACATGGGGTTAGGTAAACAAGTAGATACCAATGCCAGCGGCAAGATCTGTTTGATGGATCGTGGCGAAATCACCTTTGATGAAAAAGTCCTAAATTGTGAGACCTCAGGTGGTATCGGTGCCGTTATTGTAAACAACGTTGATGGTATGTTGAATGGCACCCTTGGTGAAACAACGGCAACCACGATTCCTGCGGTCGGTACTGACTTAAAAGATCGCGAACTACTTCATGCATCGACAACCATTAGTGTCGAGATCGGCAGCTCTGACTACGGTTTTATGAGCGGTACGTCAATGGCGACACCAGGCGTCGCGGGTATGGCTGCGTTATTGTGGTCAAATCACCAAGAATGTAATGGTACTCAAATTCGTGATGCACTAAAACAAACAGCATTTGATGCAGGAGCGTCAGGCCGAGATAACTACTTCGGTTATGGTATTGTGAAAGTTGCAGATGCCAACGAATACTTGTTAGCTAATGGTTGTGATCAACAAGCAGCAGCGTACATTGAACTGGCTACGTCAACTTACACCGCAAAACAGGGGCAAAAAGTCGACTTAGCTTGGTCAAATGCAACAGCACGTAAAGTAGACGTATATCGTAACGGCGTAATCGTTTCTACAACGAACAACGACGGTGCTTATACAGATACGCTAACGAGCGACGCATATGGTATGTTCACATACCAAGTCTGTGACCAATCAAGCGGTAACTGCTCAAATCCATCGAGTGTGTCATTTGAGTAATAAAAAACAAAGACCGCCTTTGGGTGGTCTTTTTTCATCAGCTCAATAACTTAGTTTTCGCTCCGCTAATTAAGCTCTAAACACTTAGAGGCTAGGATAAAAAAGCTAATTGCCGGAATATTGCACTTGCGCCTATCTCGATGTCTGATTCAATTGCTTTGCTTCAACAGACAAATCTTCTACTCTGAGAATAATCACCATTCAATGGAACTGAAGGAATGTTAAAAGGCCGTGAGTACCCTTCCATCCGAGCATTAAGATCTTTTATTGCCGTTGCTAACCACCTGAGCTTTTCCAAAGCCGCTGATGAATTGTGTTTAACGCAAGGTGCGGTCAGCAAACAAATCGCCTCTTTAGAGCAGCTCGTGGGATTACCATTGATCAAGCGTGGTCAGAGTGGTGTGGAACTGACCGCAGAAGGTAAACGCTACTTACCACAGATAACGGAAGCACTAGAGATCATCCAGCATGCCACTGCGAGCCTTATTCAGTTCAATACTGAACAGGAGTTGTTGACGGTTGATGTCACACCTTCTTTTGCCAGTTTATGGTTAGTGCCCAATATTGACGACTTCCACCAGCAATACCCGAATATAAGAGTCAAAATTCGCACTGGTGACGGTGCCATCACGAACATCAACAATGACAACGATCTCAGCCTTAGGTGCCTACCTCTTTCAACGCACTATGACTACAGCTACTTATTGTGTGAAGAGACTTTACTGCTGGTTGGTAGTACCAATATTCCACCGTTGGAAAACAAACAAGCCGCGAGTGATTATCCGTTTATCCCCCAAACCACTCGCCCTCAGCTTTGGGAACAATTCAAGATTGAACACGCACTAGAAAACCCGATTACCTATCACTCAGTCGGATTTGAGCATTTCTATTTAGCTTGCGAAGCCGTAAGAATGGAAAAAGGCTTGGCCCTGTTGCCTGATTTTATGGCGCAATTTTCTATTCAGCGCGGCGACATTCAGCATATACAGAACATGACGTTGCAAAGCGGGTACGGCTATTATGTGGTGATTCCTAGCTACCGTTTAAACACCAGAAAAGTGTCGCTGTTTTACGCTTGGCTGAAGAGTAAATTGACGCACAATACGTAAGAAGGAAGGTTCTGGTTACATAACCTTAACCATGGTCGGTGTATGTATGGTTAAAAATATGGCATTCTCATCCATACTGTTTGAAAAGGATAAATGGATAGTAGTATATGGACAGCAACTCTCCCAAACTCTCTTTACGTACCATTGAGCCTACGGACTACCCAGAGCTCGCGGAATTGATGGACCTGGTATTTCCGGATGTTGGAGGCTCATGGCCGCGTCTGACCATCATGGATCTTATTCATCAGTTTCCGGATGGCCAAATTTGTATTGAAGATAACGGTAAGATTGTCGGTGCTGCGCTGACTATGAAGGTCGATTACAATCGAATCTCACTCCCTCACCTTTACAGCGACATCATCACTGAAAACAACGTAATTCAAAACAAAGTCACTGGCGATGCCATGTACGGGCTTGATGTCTTTGTACACCCAGATTATCGCGGATTGCGTTTAGGACGTCGTCTGTATGATGCGCGTAAAGAGTTGTGTCGCAGTAAAAACTTTAAGGCGATATTAGCTGGTGGACGTATTCCTAATTACCATAAATACGCGGATGAATTAAGCGTTGCCGAATACATCGATAAAGTTAAGCGACGTGAACTTCACGATCCGATTCTGTCATTCCAACTGGCCAACGATTTTGATGTAAAGCGTATTATGCGTGGTTATCTACCGGAGGACGATGCGTCCATGGGCTACGCGACACTACTTGAATGGGACAATTTTTTCTACGAAGAGGATATTCAGTCTGTCCACGATGTCGAAAAAACGCTGATCCGTATTGGTGTCGTACAATGGCAAATGCGCGCGATGAACGATTTAGAAGATCTGCTGGATCAAGCTGAGTTCTTTATTTCTTCACTGGCGAACTACAAAGCCGATTTCGCTCTGTTCCCTGAGTTCTTTAACGCCCCGCTGATGGGTCTGCAAAACGATCAAAACTCTGTGGAAGCCATCCGGTTCCTCGCAGGCTTCACTGAAGAAATTAAAAACCGCTTCTCACAAATGGCGGTAACCTACAACATCAACATCATTGCGGGAAGCATGCCTGTGATTGAAGAGGACGGTAAACTCTACAATGTTGCCTACTTGCTCCAGCGTGATGGCGAGATCAACGCACAGTACAAAATTCATATCACACCACACGAGCAACGAGACTGGGTCATTGACGGTGGTGACAACGTTCAGGTATTTGAAACGGATGCAGGTAAAGTTGGCATTCTGATTTGTTACGACAGTGAGTTCCCTGAGTTGGGCCGAATGCTGGCTGAGCAAGGCGCGCAAATTGTCTTTGTGCCATTTTGGACGGATACCAAAAACGGTTACCAGCGCGTGCGAATTTGTTCTCAGTCTCGTGCTATCGAAAACGAGTGTTATGTGGCCATTGGCGGCAGTGTGGGCAACCTGCCTCGCGTGGATAACGTGGACATTCAGTATGCACAATCAGCGGTGTTCTCACCTTCCGACATTTACTTCCCACACGATGCGACCTTGACGGAAGCCAGCGCGAATACTGAAATGATTATTTTCGCGGATGTAGACTTAACTAAGCTGAAACAACTCAATACGGAAGGCTCAGTGACCAACTTACGTCATCGCCGACTGGATTTGTACGGTGGCTTTACAAAAGCATAAGGTCAATGACAAACTCACGCCAGCTTCTTTTATTTAAGGTGGCTGGCGGATGTTTTCTGCAAACTTTATCGGCCTGTATTCGAGAGGAGTATCATCCACTCTCGATAAGCGATGCCAACGTAATATGATAACCAGACACTAAGGCTACGCTGCCTTTGCCTTTATTCCGAGAAAGTACGGGAAAGCTTTTGGAACAGATTAACGAACTACTCATCTCTATGAAGCCTCTGCTTGAGCAGTATGGTTACTTAGCGCTTTCTGTCAGTATTTTCCTCGAAGGTATCGGAATCCCTATGCCCGGCCAGTCTCTCATGGTTGCGGCTTCGATTCTCTCTTCCGAACAAGTTATGAACCTCACTCTGGTGATGTCGGTATCCTGGCTGAGCTGTTTTTTCGGCAATACCTGCGGCTATCTAATTGGCTACTACTTTGAAGGTTGGCTAGATGAGAAAGGCTACATCTCCGGTCCTAAAATGACTAAATTGCAAGTGACTATTCAAAAATACGGGCCCGCGTGTCTGGTCGTCAGCCGGTTTATTGAAGGTATGAAACAATTTATGCCGTTGGCTTGTGGTATTGCCAAAATGCCCCGTAAAGAGTTTTTGCTTGGCAATGCACTCGCGGCAACCATTTGGGTAATGGTATTCAGCTTGCTTGCGCACTTTGCGTTTGAGCATATGAGTTCACTTAGCCATCTGTATACTCAATACAAGTACTTTGTCTGGGTAATAACTGCCGCTTTATTTGTATGGATGGTGCTTTGGATTATCAAACGAAAAAAATCAAAAACTGCTGAATAAATAGACTTAAAATTAAAACCAACAGTATCAATAAGATAAAATAAATAACGCCATTTTTACTCTCTTGGACTTTACAATCAACCAGCCATTTAGACGTCTAGACGTTGACTTCTTTTCGCTGTGAGATTAGTCTTCACGTCTTTCTCGTTTTAAGATTTGTCGTTTACATGTCCGGTTCTCAGCACACTATTAAAGCAGTTGCACCTTCTGCGGTCGCACTGATTCCACTTATTGTCTTTCTTGCACTATTTATTGGTGTAGGTACCTACCTATCGCTACAAGGGGTAGAATTTGCGTTCTACCAGCTACCAGCGCCAATCGCTGTTTTGCCAGCGATCATCATTGCCTTTTTGTTAAGTAAAGATAAGCTCAATCGCTCTATAGAGCACTTTATGCGTGGCGTGGGTCACCAAGACATCATTGCTATGTGCATGATCTACCTGCTTGCAGGCGCATTTGCAGCCGTAGCCAAAGCCTCTGGTGGTGTTGATGCAACGGTGAATCTAGGCTTGTCAGCGATTCCGACCAGCATGATCTTACCGGGTCTGTTCCTGATCTCAGCATTCATCGCAACCTCAATGGGGACCTCTATGGGGACGATTGCGGCAGTGGCTCCAGTCGCGTTAGGTATTGCAGAATCGGCAGGTATGAGCTTGCCATTAACGGCAGGTGTGGTACTCAGTGGCGCGATGTTTGGTGACAACTTGTCGATCATCTCTGATACCACCATCGCAGCAACGCGCTCTCAAGGCTGTGAAATGAAAGATAAGTTCAGAGAGAACATCCGTATTGCCCTACCAGCCGCACTGGTTGCGATTGCGATTTTTGCTTACAACAGCACAGCGACACAAGTGCCAGAAGCTGGCCCGATTGAGTGGCTGAAAGTCCTGCCATACGTAACTATTTTGGTGTTAGCAGTCTCTGGTCTGAATGTATTTGTGGTTCTGACTATCGGTATTCTGCTTGCGGGCGGCGTTGGTCTTGCTTCTATCGATGGTTATGGCCTGACGAATATGGCGCAAGATGTTTACACTGGCTTCGGCAATATGCAGGAGATCTTCCTGTTGTCGATGCTCATTGGTGGTCTGAGTGAACTGATGCGTCGTCAAGGTGGCCTCGCTTTCTTGACTAACCTGGTAAGCGGTATGATCAAAACTTTCGGTTCAAGCCACTCTAAGCATGCAAACAGTCGTGCAAGTGAGTTGGGTATCGCTGGCCTAGTTTCTATGGTCAACGGCTGTACTGCGAACAACACGGTGGCAATCATTGTATCGGGTAGCGTTGCACGTCAACTAGCTGAAGAGAACAATGTGTCTCCTCGTCGTTCTGCAAGCTTGTTGGATATCTTCTCTTGCGTTGTACAAGGCGTCCTACCATACGGTGCGCAGGTGCTGTTACTCGGTTCCGTATTTAATTTGTCACCGCTGGAGGTGGTTGCAAATTCTTACTACTGTTTTGCACTGGCCATTGCCGCCATTGCTGCCGTATTTGTTAAGCACAAAGCACGGCAGCCGGAAGTGCAAACCGAACAATAAAGACAAGTAAAGAAAAGGCTCCAACTGGAGCCTTTTTTTCATTCTGACAGAATACCTTTGCTTAGCGGTAGATAGAAGATCTAAAACTTCGAGCATCGTCCAGGAGAATATTGAAGTGTCGGCTTATATCGCTTAGCGCTTGAACTTGTGTGGCATTACTCTTGGCTAACCTTCCACTAGCATCGAGATGGTTATTCTCGAAACCAACCCGGACGTCCACCCCAAGCAACATCGCAGACGTCAAACAGTCCAACTCTTTTGCCCCAAACGCACAAACGGCGCAACGAATGTCTTCTTGTTTAAATCGCTCTAAATTCAAGCCTCGCAAATCCCACGGCGAAGACTGTTGCTGTTTATGGTAGCGACCCAGTACCACAAGCGCATGCTGATTATGGTTAGGTAGCACACCACTTCTGCGATACTGGAAATAACGTTCAATATCCGCCTCATCGTAGAGAATCATTTGACTGAGAATATTATTTTCAGCAACCCAGTGGAAAAAATCCCTCGCCTCTTTTTCACTGCTGTCATTAGGAATTAATTCTCTTAACGCAAATGAAGCCGCTTCTGGCCTTACCGCTTTAATTAACGCTATCTGCTGCTGTGGGGAATACTGACCGACGGCTTCTGTCGTTAACTGAACGATCATCTTCTCGCCAACCGCTTCTTTCACTGCATGATAGATGGGATGATTATCCTCAATTTCTAGCGAATGTTGACCGTTCACATCGCGCGCATGCAAATGGATCATGGCCGCCCCCGCCGACTGACAGGCTAAGGCTTCAGCAACCAATTCCTCAGTGGTCATGGGCAAGCTGGAGTGATCCTGCTTGGTCTTTCTCGCGCCATTCGGTGCGACGATGATAGCGACGGGCTCTCGATGGGATGCTGAATTTATTGCCATGTTGTTGAAACCTCACGCAGTGTACGAGTCAGTTTTTCTACCAATTCATCCACGTGACTTGGCTGAAAAATGAAAGGAGGTGCGAGTAAAATATGATGCCCGTTTACTCCATCGATAGTGCCGCCCATTGGATAACACATTAAGCCATTTTCCATCGCGCGCTGCTTAATACGCTTATCCGCCAAAGTGGTTTTGTTTAAAGGTACTTTACTCTCTTTATCCGCCACCAGCTCAATCCCTAAGAATAGCCCTTTACCTCGGATGTCACCGACATACGGCAAATCAGACAAAGCGAACGTTAGTTCATTACGCAACAACGTACCTTGTCGATTCACGGCAGTTAGTAGCTCTTCCTCGAATATCGCATTGATCGTTGCAACTGCTGCCGCACAAGCAACGGGATGGGCCATAAAGGTATGACCATGCTGGAAAAAACCGCTACCCGATTCAATCGCTCGATACACTTTGTCGTTAGCCACCACCGCACCAATCGGTTGATAACCCGCACCTAGCCCTTTTGCCATGCAGACTAAATCAGGCTCGGCTTCCTCTTGTTCAAAAGCGAAAAAGCTACCGCTGCGACCAACACCGCACATCACTTCATCCATGATCAACAACACATCGTATTGGTCGCAGATTTCTCGAATGCGTTTGAAGTAACCAATAGTTGCAGGAACTGCGCCCGCTGTCGCACCCACTATAGGCTCGGCAATAAACGCCATGACATTTTCCGCGCCCAATTCAAGAATTTTGGCTTCCAGCTCATTCGCAGCGCGCAGTGAATATTCCAGCTCTGATTCATCAATTTTCTGATAACGATAAGCATAACAAGGAGCTATATGCTGGCCAGCATTAAGAATCGGCCTGAAAGGTTCGCGTCGCCACTCATTGCCACCAACCGCTAACGCCCCGAGGGTATTTCCGTGGTAACTCTGCTGACGGGCGATGAAATATTTTTTATCTAGTTTACCGGACTCCACAAAATACTGACGCGTCATTTTAAGCGCCGATTCCACCGCTTCCGAACCACCACTGACAAGATAAACATGATTAAATTGTTCCGACATATGCTGGCAAATCAACTCAGCCAATTGCTCGCTGCTCTCGCTGGTAAAAAATCCAGTATGAGCAAAAGGAACTCGCTCTATCTGCGCCAGCATCGCTTGTTTAACTGCTTGATGGCTATGACCAAGGTTCGACACCGCAGCGCCACCACACGCATCTAAATATTGTTTACCTTGTTGGTCAAACAGATATACCGCTTCTCCGCGGTCGATTACTGGCAACGTGTTATGGCAATGCCGATGAAAAACATTAGACATGTAATTTCCTTAAAGTAAATGCCCTGTCGCTACATCATCTTGAACAAACGCCATTCTCACAAGGGAATAAAATTCGACCTGTATGAGCTTTTGGAATACAGGAAACCAAAAACAAATGATTAATTGAAAATAAAGAAATAAAAATAAAAAAGGCCAGCCTTATTAAAGGCTGGCCTATAGGTGACTAAAAGCTCTATTCAAGTAAGCGTTTAGGCGTTTAGTGCCTGCTCTAAGTCGGCTAAGATATCATCAATATGTTCAATACCAACAGACAAGCGAATCATCTCCGGCGACACTCCCGCTTGCTTTTGTTCTGCTTCACTTAATTGGCGGTGAGTAGTAGATGCCGGATGACAAGCCAGTGATTTAGCATCACCGATATTTACCAAGCGCTTAAATATTTTCAGCGCATCATAAAAACGAACACCCGCTTCATAACCGTCTTTCAAGCCGAACGACAAAATCGCTGAAGGCTTACCTTTCATATATTTTTGCGCTAGTTCATGATGTTCTGATTCTGGCAAACCTGCGTAGCTTACCCAACTGACTTTCTCATGCTGGTTGAGATATTCCGCCACTTTCAGTGCGTTCTCGGTGTGGCGCTCCATGCGTAACGATAGGGTTTCTAATCCCTGCATCAACATAAATGCATTCATAGGCGAAAGTGCCGAGCCCGTATTGCGTAACGGTACGGTTCTCGCGCGACCAATAAAGGCCGCATCACCAAATGCTTCGGTATACACCACGCCATGATAGGACGGCTCAGGTTGATTAAACACCGGGAAACGCTTGCTGTGCAGTGCCCAAGGAAACTTACCCGAATCGACAATGACTCCGCCCAAAGTCGTACCATGACCACCGACATATTTCGTCAGAGAGTGCACCACAATATCGGCACCAAATTCGATGGGCTTACACAACACAGGCGTTGCAACGGTGTTATCCACGATCACCGGCACACCTTGTGCGTGAGCAAGATCGGCAACACGCTCTAGATCGATGATATTACCAGCAGGGTTACCAATGCTCTCGCAGTACACTGCTTTGGTATTTTCATCAATAAGTTCCGCCAGGCTTTCCGGTTTGTCATCCTTGGCAAACTTCACTTGGATGCCCTGATTAGGCAACATGTGGGCAAACAAGGTGTAGGTGCCACCGTAGAGCTGTGGAGTGGATACGATGTTATCGCCAGCCTGTGCCAAGGTCAGAATCGCATAGTTAATGGCTGCACTGCCTGCGCTCACAACCAAACCAGCAATACCACCTTCCAAAGCGGCCATACGCTTTTCCAGAACATCATTGGTTGGGTTCATAATGCGCGTGTAAATATTGCCCGGTACTGCTAGGTTAAATAAATCTGCACCATGCTGAGCGTCATCAAATTCATAAGCAACGGTCTGGTAAATAGGGGTCGCCACGGATTTAGTGGTAGGGTCCGTTTCATAACCAAAATGGATCGATAGCGTTTCGTCTTTCATGTTCTTCCTTGCGCTTTATCTCTAAAAATAGCCGTATTCATCATGCCTATTTTTCGTTCAAAGAACCTCGCTATAGGTCACAATGCATACCATTAAACCTGTCGCTGATATGGTAATGGGTAAGATCTTTCAATTGGCCAATAGAAACAAAGCACTACGGATTGAACCTATTTTCAATACCTCGGATGTAGTCTCTGCACATCGCTTATTCAGTGGAGACTTGCTGTAATAACCAACTACGAAACTTTTCTGTCGAGTCACTTTTGGTATTCATGATCAAATAATAACCCGCGTTAGCCGGTATCGGATTAAAAGGGGAAACTAAGCGTTGGGTAACAAGTTCATCTTCGATCAACGCCATCCTTGCCATTGCAATGCCCACGCCCGCTTCAGCCGCAGACATGGCCATGTCAGTGCGATTAAAAAAGTGTCCGACATCAGTTTTAATATCCAGCCCCATAGAAGATGCCCAATATAGCCATTCGTAGTCACGGGTGGCTTTGTCCCAAGGTAGCGCATCATGTAATAGCGTCGCATCTTTCCACTGAGCGATTGAAGCTAAAGCATCATTTTTATTTAGCGATGCTTTCAGAAATGCATGATCCTCGAGATATTTAGGGCTCATGACTGGCAACAACTGTTCATCTAAAAGCAGTTCAGCGTCTTTATATCGGTAAGGGTGTAGCCCGTAATCGATAGCGACATCGTAGTCTTTCAAATCGCTGTTAACCAACGCCACTTCGGCAAAGATTTGCACTTGTATATCTGGATGTTCCAGATGGAAGCTCTCTAGCTTTGGCACCAGCCATTTGAAGGCAAACGACGGCGTCAGCTTCAATTTAATTTCATTGTTTTGCTTATCGACCTTCAACTCATCGAGCAATTTTCCCAGTTCAGAAAAGTGAAACTGGGCAGCTTGTTGAAGTTGAACGCCCTTTGTCGTTAAGCGGATGCCACGGGAGTGGCGTTCAAAAAGATTAAACCCTAATGCTTCTTCTAAGTGAATAATTTGTTGACTAATTGCCCCCGTCGTCAGGTGCAAAGACTTCGCAGCACCAGTAAAACTGCTATGTTCAGCAACTTGACTAAATAACCACAAACCATTTACTAGATTACCTCTCATACCTCAGCCTATAGTTTTTCTAAACTCTATGTGTAATTTATATCGATTGTTAAAAAAAGGTAAGCAAAAGAAACTAGCCACAAATAATTATTGTGTGTGGAGTGCAAAATGGAAGTCATCGTATTAGGTAGTGGCGTTATCGGTTTAACATCGGCTTGGTATTTATCTCAGGCAGGCTACCAGGTAACGGTCATTGACCGCCAACCAAGCAGTGCAATGGAAACCAGCTTTGCTAATGCAGGCCAAATTTCTTATGGCTATTCTTCGCCTTGGGCCGCGCCGGGTATTCCTATTAAAGCCATCAAATGGCTCATGGAAGAGCATGCTCCTCTCAAAATAAAGCCGACGCTAAACTCGGATATGATCAGCTGGGCATCGAAAATGGTCGCGAACTGTACGTTGCCGCGTTACCAAGTAAACAAAGCGCGTATGCTTTCTATCGCGAATCACAGCCGCGTATGCCTAGAGCAGCTACGCAAAGATCATGCAATTGAGTATCAAGGGCGACAATTCGGTACCCTGCAAGTATTTCGTACAGAACAGCAGCTAAAAGCGATCGAAAAAGACCTCAAACTGCTTGAGCAAAGCGGTACACGTTTTGAGTTGATGGACGTTGAACAGTGCATCAAACAAGAGCCAGGGCTTGCTTTAGTCCAACAGAAAATCGTGGGTGGTTTGTACCTTCCAGATGATGAAACGGGTGATTGCTTCCAGTTCTGCCAACAACTCACTGAGCTGGCAAAAGCACATGGTGTCAGATTTGAATTTAATACTGAAGTGAGCAATTGGGTTACTACAGGCAAAAAGATCACAGGTGTCCAAACGAACCGTGGTCTGTTCAAAGCGGACCAATTTGTAGTCGCTTCAGGAAGCTATTCAACAGCCTTACTCAAACAGCTTGAGGTTAATATTCCAGTTTATCCAGTCAAAGGCTACTCACTGACGGTTCCAATTGAAAACGAGCAATACGCGCCTCGCTCTACGGTGATGGATGAGACGTACAAAGTTGCCATGACACGTTTTGACGACAGAATTCGTGTTGCGGGCACTGCAGAACTCGCCGGATTTGATGGCTCTATCCCGACCAAAAGAAAGAACACCATTGAAATGGTCATTCGCGATCTATTCCCTCGTAGCGGAGACTTTAGTCAAGCGGAGTTCTGGACTGGCTTCAGACCGATGACTCCAGATGGCACACCAATCATTGGGGCAACACCTTACGAGAACCTGTTCACCAATACAGGACATGGAACGTTAGGCTGGACGATGGCGTGTGGCTCAGGCCAGCTATTAGCAAGCATCATGACGAAGGAAAACACCAAAGTCATTGAGCAATCAGAGCTTAACTTATTCCGTTACGCCTGATTAATAAACAGCCAATAAAACCATAATATGCACCTACATTAGCATATTAAGCTTGTGCATTTTTTAGTACATTTTAATAACAATATTCTGCATACTTAATCAAACAAGGAATCTTAGCTTAAAAAACCATCGAATAAGCAACAGTAACCAGGCATTAACGAGAGTTAGTCATTCTGTGTTCACCGTCACGCTATCAAGCATTTTAAGCTAAAAAGGTTAACAATTGCGTTACAAAAAAAGGTAATGTGTTGTTGCAAAAATAACCGCAAACACAACTAACAGGGAAAATACTCATGCAGTCATTAGTTGATTTTCTGAATGGAATTATCTGGAGCCCAGTACTGATCTACTTGTGCCTTGGTGCTGGCTTATTCTATTCAATCATGACTCGATTCGTTCAAATTCGTCATTTCTTTGAAATGTGGCGTCTATTGCTATCAGGAAAGAGCTCAACAAAGGGGATTTCATCATTTCAGGCACTTGCCGTATCGCTATCTGGCCGTGTAGGTACAGGTAACATTGCTGGTGTAGCAGCCGCTATCGGTTTCGGTGGTCCAGGTGCCGTTTTCTGGATGTGGGTCGTAGCATTCTTTGGTGCTGCAACGGCTTACGCAGAATCAACACTTGCGCAAATCTATAAAGAAGAAGACGAAGGCGAATTCCGTGGTGGTCCAGCTTACTACATTGAAAAAGCGATGGGTCAAAAATGGTACGCTTGGATCTTTGCTATCTCGACTATCTTTGCGTGTGGTGTACTACTCCCAGGCGTTCAATCGAACAGTATTGGTAACGCAGTAGAAGCCGCATTCGGCTCAGGTGACATGATCGAAACCGCTATCGGTACCATCAGTTTTGCTAAAATTTTCACTGGTACGGTTGTCTGTGTCATTCTTGCTTTCATCATTTTTGGTGGCGTAAAACGTATTGCAAGCTTCACTCAAATTGTTGTTCCATTTATGGCTTTGGCTTATATCGTGACAGCATTTGTTATCATTCTGCTTAACATCGGTGAGGTTCCACGCATCTTCGGTATGATCATTGGTGATGCGTTCACACCAATGGCGGGTATCGGCGCAGCGATTGGTTGGGGTGTAAAACGTGGTGTTTACTCTAACGAAGCTGGTCAAGGTACAGGTCCTCACGCAGCGGCAGCAGCAAGTGTTGACCACCCTGCGCAACAAGGTCTTGTACAATCGTTCTCTATCTACATCGATACACTGCTTGTTTGTTCAGCAACAGCGTTTATGATTCTTATCACTGGTGCTTACAACGTACATGGTGCAGTAGAAGGCGCGTTCCTGGTACAGAACCTGCCAGCGGACATTGGTGCTAACGGTCCAGTATTTACTCAGATGGCTATCGAAAGTGCGCTTCCAGGCGTGGGCAAACCATTTATTGCAATTGCTCTGTTCTTCTTCGCATTTACGACTATTCTGGCTTACTACTACATCGCAGAAACAAACATCGCATACATCCGTCGTACGTTTAAAGTCAACGGTCTGATGTTTATCCTGAAACTGGTCATTCTATCAGCGGTGTTCTACGGTACAGTAAAAACCGCTAACCTTGCATGGGCAATGGGTGACGTAGGTGTAGGCTTGATGGCTTGGTTAAACATTGTCGGTATTCTGATCATCTTCTTCATGTCTAAGCCAGCACTTAAAGCGTTGAGCGATTACGAAAGACAACAGAAAGAAGGCGTGACTGAGTATACGTTCAACCCAGTAGCGCTAGGCATTAAAGGTGCTGATTACTGGGAAGGGAAATACAAGCGTAAGACTGGTAAATCAGCTCACACCGCCGGTGTCGAAGCGACACAAACAACAGCAGAAGAAACTTCTCTGTAAGATTACAAAAATAAATACAGCAATACACAACAACAAGGGCCAGCGATTCGCTGGCCCTTTTATTATTTGTACTATTCGATATTTTAATAATCAGGGCAGATATCTCGCATATCCTGCAAGATGCCATCAAACAGTGCGGTAGCACTTTGCCTCATGATTTCACGCTTCGGGCGAACCACAGAAATGACACTGTCTGGGATATTGTCCAGCAGTGGCACTACCGTTAACTCGTTTTTAATATAGTCCAGTTCAAGAGGCCCATTAAAAAACAGCGCCGAAAAGTCATCGGGCTACAGGGTAAAAACCAAAGCCAAACAGATTAACTAAACCTTATACAGATAAGAAAAAGCTCGTGGAATGCCACAACAATTTATAAATCAGATAATTCCCTCTTGGAACAACTGACTTCAGATAATAAAAAAGCGGACCTTGAGGTCCGCTTTTGAAATCTCAAAAATTTAGCGTTTAAGCCATTGCAACAGCTTCAACTTTACGAGCAATTTTAGCTTTACCAACAGGCAGTACTTCACGACCAAACTCATTGTTCAGCACTTGAGCCATAGCAAAGTAAATCGCGCTAGCACCACAGAAAATACCTTCAAAGCCAGCAATTGCACCGATCAACTCGCTACCAGTGAAATCGCGCGCGGCAAGCAAGAAGAACAGAATAGTCAGAGAACCAAACACAACCTGTTTTGCTGTTGGATAGCAAAGAGAGCCAATGAACATAAAGCCTGTAAAGATACCCCATAATGCCAAGTACCAACCCATAAAGCTCGCTGGGCTTGCTGGTAGCCCCATGTGAGGCATAACAATCAGACCGACTAACGTCAGCCAGAATAAGCCGTACGAAGTAAACGCTGTAGTACCGAACGTGTCACCACGCTTAAAGCACATAATGCCAACAATAACTTGGCTAAGGCCACCATAAAAGATGCCCATCGCTAGAATCATTGAGTCCAGTGGGAAAAATCCTGCATTATGAATGTTTAGCAGAATCGTGGTCATACCGAAACCCATTAGACCTAGCGGTGCTGGGTTAGCCAGTTTTGTCGACATGTACAAATACCTTTAAAAAAAATTGATAAAAAATGCGCGCAAATTTTAATGGAGGTAGTCACAAAAGAGAAAAGCCGTTACTGGAAACTTAGATTTCACAAATAAAGTCAAAACTCTGCCTGAGCATAACTGTTGGCCGTAAATTGATTTTGAAGATTTATGATTCAATACTTAATCATTAGATAGGGGTTATACCGTACAATTGCATTGAATTGCGGAGGGAGGAGATGACTATATTATGGCGAAGCTGGTTCGCGTTTGTCACTATCCTTGCTGTCATTCTGTCTACTTTCTCTCTTCTGTTCTGTCTTCAATTCAACTCGACCTTATCTGAACTCATTGCACACCGACTGTCGGTAATCGCTCACACTACGGCAACAACATTTAAGTCAGTTACCGATCTTGGCCTACCGCTGGAGATGATGAAGAACGCCCAAGCCATCTTAAATCATGCGCAAGAGAATGATGACACAATCCGAGACATTCACGCCTTTACTCCATCAGGCAAAATTATTTACTCGACCACCCAACCGACTAATGCAGTAATCAACGAGCATGTATTACAGACACTACGCCATGCGGATCATCAAGAATGGAGACTGGAAACTCAAAATACAATTTTCAGCGGATCTTCAATTTATAACCGTCATGATCAATTGGTTGGAGGCATTGTCATTGACTACCCCAAACACAATTTTAATACCAACAACCAACAATTAATTATCTTCGTTTTATTCACTTCAATATTGATATTTTGTAGCTTCGCAATCGTTTCATTTGTTATTTTCAAGCTGATATTATCCAAAGCTATCAAAGGGATGAGATATTTAGATACTATTTCTAAAATATTGCATTCAGACCGAAGCCGCCGACCTTTCAGCCGCAGATATGTAAATCATAAAAAAGAAAACTTTGGGCTGTTGGCTCCCATTATTTCCAGTTTGGATGACCAGATAGAACGTGCGAATGCACACTTTAATTCAACTAAGATCGCGTTAACCGCACATAAACAGACTCGTAAAAACGCTCAACCATTCCGTAGTGTCAGCTGTGTTTTTCCTCAGAAAGAAGGCGATCCTGTCGTTGATGACAGTAACCTCAGCGAGACATTCGCTAAAAAGTTGCTCCCTCTAATAGCACTTCTGCTAATACTTGCCGTTGCATTATTAGGTACGCTTTCTGTTCGCTATATGAGTCAATTCATCGAACCAGAAATTGTCAATCGAACTCAGTTAATTGGAAAAATCGTCAACAGTGATATACAGCGGGCCGTCAATGCGGGCATCCCCATAAGCAAAATAACCGGAGCCGAGGAGTATCTGTCAGCTCTAATTCAGGACTTCAAGGAAGTTTCTTATATTGGTATTTTTAGTAACGGGAACGCAATCGAGTCGGGTAATAAAGAAAGCTCTTCTTTCTCCACGACGAACATTTCACAAAATGACCTTCAATACATTATCAATTCCGCTGATAGAAGTGTGGGAAAGATCATCATCGATATCGACTCTGACTTTATTCGTAAGCAATTTAATGAAGTTTACCTCGATATCATTGTCATTATCATCGTTACCACAATGATCACTTTTGAGTCGATGGTAGTCATGATCTGGCGAACAGTCACTTCTCCTATTATGAAGTTGCATACTTTGGCCTCTCAGCAAGCTATGGGCGATTTTTCCAAATTTGTGATCAGCAAAAGCAACAACAGCTTTGGGCACATTATGGATGTATTGTCTCAACGTTCGTTTGAGCTATACCGCCTGTCACGACAGAGAGCGGTTTCGCCTCCACCAGCAAACCGATACCATTTATCAACACTACATCACGGTCAAAACCAGTACCACACAGAGCAGACTAAACCACAGTTACTCACGTTCTCGCACCTTAATGATATCCGCTGGCCTCTGTTTCTGTTCATTGCAGCCGATGAACTCCCCCTGTCTTTTTTCCCGTTGTTTACCAGAGCGGCAGAAAATCCTTGGGACTGGTTAGATCAAAGCATCATCATTAGTCTGCCATTAGTCGGGTACTTGATCGCCATATTCATCTGCTCCCCGATTTCCAAACGCTTAACGTTAATGCTAGGGCACAGGAAGCTCTTATTATGGGCCATGGTACCAGCGGTGTTTATCCAAATCGGTTTATACTTTTCTACGAGCGTTACAGAGATAATTTTCTTTAGAACACTGTCTGGGTTTGGCTATGCCATTGCCACCTTAACGTATCAAGATTACGTGATCGATATGATCTCCCCACAACGCAGAACTCAGTCACTAGGCAACTTTACCGCTGTGTTAGTCGGTGGCATTTTTTGTGGCACGGCGACTGGGGCAATCTTAGCTGACAGATTAGGGCAACATTCAGTGTTTCTAATCAGCTCGGTACTTGTGGCGCTCGCCTGCCTGTTAATAACACTCCTACTCCCCGCCAATACCGCATCCACAGTGAACAGACAACATCAGGAGTTCAAACTCTCTTCAATTGTTCGTCTATTAACCAATAAAAGATTCTTCTCTTTCGTGGTAGGGATTGCAATGCCTTGCAACGTTATCATGCAAGCTTTCGTCGCCTTTATCGTCGCTTTGTATATGAATCAGCTAGGTGCTTCCACGGCGGAAACAGGTCGCACGCTGATGGGCTACTTTCTCATGACTTACTTTGTTGCCCCAGTTTCGACAAAGTACTCTGAACATAAGGTATCCCCCACTAACATCACCATTATTGGTGCGACGGTCACGGGTATCGCACTCTTGCTTGCGGGCATCGCAACGACTCAGCAAGAATTTCTTCTTGCAGTATTAGGAGTCGGCTTAGGTCACGGCTTAGTTCGCAGTCATCAGCTGCCCGTGTTAGTTCAACTTACCGAATCCTCATTGGCTAAGATCAGCCAATATGTAGTCTTAGGCGCGACACGAACTATTGAGCGCGGTGGAAGCATCTTCGGTTTACTGGTTGCAGCATGGCTTTCAGGTGCAGTGGGTTACCCACGTACTATAATCCTGTTAGGCACTTTGTCACTGTGCGGTGTCTTACTGTTTTCATTGACACATCTTATTGAAAAACCAATACACAATGGTGATTAGATGCCTCGTTCTCAACTTTGTCTTTTGCTACTCATTATGATCAGTGCATGCTTTCCTTTATCGGCTCAAGAAAAGAGGGCTACCGATGAAGATAGAAAACTGATCTATATGGTACTTTGGAGAGGCTGTGAAGAAGCATGTAACTCGTTCATAGAGTCTCTAAAAAGCAATGACTTAAAAACCAAAATTATTCAGAGAGACGCTAAAGGCGATAAGTCTCACTTCCCCAAGTGGGTCAAAGAAGCAAGAGAACTCAATGCTGATCTTATCGTCACTTGGGGAACGAGCGCGACATTGGGTATGGCGGGTAGAATCGGCGAGAAAGACAACGATGCCTTCATCAGCAAAATTCCGCTGGTATTTATGATCGTTTCAGATCCGATTGGTTCGCGCATTATCCAAAGTTATGCACAAACTGGTCGAGATAATATCACGGGAACTCGAAACAGACCTGATGACATCGTTTATATCAATGCGATTCGCTCCTATCTTCCGAGGTTTAATAAACTTGGCATGCTTTACAATAGCAATGAGCCAAATTCAGAGCAAAAAGCAAAACAGATTAAAGTTCTGGCGAAAAGCATGAATTTTGAAGTGATCTCACTTCCTCTAGCTCTCAATATAGAGGGCAAGCCACGTAAAGATGACATTGCAGTCAAAATGGAAGAACTAAAGTCTCAAGGTGTAGATTTTATATATATGGGGTCGAGCTCATTCTTACGCAGTCACCAAAATCTATTTACTCTATCAGCGATGAACCGAGGGATGCCAGTTCTAAGCCCATATCACAATACAGTCACCAACTCTCATGCATTGCTTTCTGTTGCAGCCAAGTACGAAGATATTGGCCAGTTAGCGGCCGAACAAGCATTGCTAATCCTTAAAGAAGGCAAGATACCTGGGACTATTCCTGTACGCTCAGTTAGCCAATATACCTATCTTATCAATATGAGTGTTGCTCGAAGGTTGAATCTCTATCCGTCAGTAGAAATTCTTCAATTTGCACATTTAATCAACTAGAACAGACACTATGAAATAACCAGAGATGGGCATCTGTTGGTAGCAATAAAAAACTGCCATTCTACTCTTCATCAAAGCGGGCATAGCGATCAGCTAGGAAATCAATCAATGCTCTAACTGAAGGCAACAGACCTCGACGAGAAGGAAATACCACATGGATAATTTCTTTTGGCGCTGTCCAGCCATCAAGGAGCTTAATTAAACTTCCATCTTTCATCTGCTGCGTAACCATCAAGGTCGGCAATTGTACTACCCCCACTCCTGCTACTGCTGCATTACGCAGCGCAACCATATCAGTAGTCACAAAGCGTGGCTTAAAAGGCACTTCTATGAGTTTATTGTCAGGCGCGTACCAGCTCCAGACAAATTGGTATTGAGGTTGTCCCAATCCCAGAGAAGGCCAGTTACATAGGTCAGTCAGGTGATTTGGCAACGCATAACTGTCTACAAGAGCCGGGCTGGCAACCAAACTCAAACTACGCTCAGATAACACTCGCATAACGAGCTCACTATCTTCAAGTGGGGGCGGCCGCACTCTAATAGCCACATCTACACCTTCAGATATCAGGTCCACACGACGATTAGACGCTTCAAGTTGAATATTTATTTGCGGGTACTCTGTCATAAACTCAGCCAGCATACAGCCGATGTGAGCGTGCAGCAATGCGATGGGACAGGTCAGGCGGATGGTGCCTCTGGGTTCAGATTTTAACGAGTCGATGGCGTCCTGCGCAGACTCTGCTTCCTCCAGCATCGCCTTGCAGTGCTGAAAATAAGTCAGCCCCACTTCAGTGAGATGAAAACTGCGAGTGGAGCGATAAATCAGCTTAGTATCCAACCGTGCTTCCAGCGCTGCAATCCGGCGACTGAGCTTGGACTTGGGAATACACAACGCTCTACTGGCCGGAGCGAAGCCGCCGTATTCCACCGCTTTCACAAAATAATAGAGATCATTGAGATCCTGCATCTTCATCGTTCCACCAGTGCAACAGTGAGATGCATTTTAGCAGTCTACTCAATCACTGTACCACCTATATGATCACAACAAGTGAAATTTAAGGAGACTCTTATGAAATCTATCTACGGCATTATTAAAGATCCCTCCCCCCATTGGGTGGGTAATGGCTTCCCGGTTCGCTCGCTGTTTTCTTATCACAACCAGGCCGCTCAGATGAGTCCCTTCCTACTGCTGGATTACGCTGGGCCGATGCGCTTTCCCGCCGATGGTGTGAAGCGAGGCGTAGGAGAGCACCCCCATCGTGGTTTCGAAACGGTCACCATTGTCTACAGAGGCGAGGTAGAACATCGAGATTCCACTGGCAAGGGCGGCATAATTGGATCCGGAGATGTGCAATGGATGACCGCAGGCGCTGGCATTATGCATGAAGAATTCCATTCCAGTACATTCAGCCAAAACGGTGGTGATCTGCAGATGGTCCAGCTTTGGGTCAATCTGCCCAAAGCGGACAAGATGACGCCTCCCGGTTATCAGGCTATTACCAAGGCCGACATTCCCGAAGTGCCATTGGCCAACAACGCTGGCACTCTGCGGCCTATCGCCGGTCACTTTGACGGTCATCAGGGCCCGGCCAATACCTTCAGTCCTATGCACGTTTGGGACTTACGTCTCAAGACAGGCGGACAAACCCAGTTTGATCTCCCCCAGGGCTGGACCACCGCCGTGGTGGTGCTGGAAGGCGAAGTCTGTGTCAACAGCTCCGATCCAGTCAGCGACGGTAATATGGTATTGCTCAGCCGCCAGAACAGTGGCGTTAAGCTGCATACGTCACAGAACAGTTTAGTACTGCTGCTCAGTGGCGAGCCCATTAACGAGCCTATCGTAGGTCACGGTCCCTTTGTTATGAACACCAAGGAAGAAATTTTACACGCTTTCGAAGACCTGCAACGCGGTCAATTCGGACGCCTGTGAAAACCGGAGCCGGTATACGGCTCCTTATCTAAACTACCAACTACTATTTCCCGGAGGAAATGATGAGCTTTAAATACAACCGACTCGACAAAGATAACGCTGCGGTACTATTGGTCGATCATCAGGCCGGCCTTCTGTCTCTGGTACGTGATATTGAACCGGACAAATTTAAAAACAATGTACTGGCGCTGGCTGATTTAGCCAAGTACTTCAATTTACCCACCATTTTAACCACCAGCTTTGAAACTGGCCCTAATGGTCCTTTGGTGCCTGAGCTGAAAGAAATCTTCCCTGACGCGCCCTATATTGCTCGTCCCGGCCAGATTAACGCCTGGGATAATGAAGAATTCCTGGCCGCAGTTAAGGCTACGGGTAAGAAGCAGCTGATTGTGGCAGGCGTTGTGACTGAAGTGTGTGTGGCCTTCCCTGTTCTGTCCGCACTGGAAGAAGGTTACGAGGTTTTTGTGGTTACCGATGCTTCCGGTACCTTTAACCCCATAACCCGTGACGCAGCCTGGGATCGCATGTCACAAGCTGGTGCGCAGCTGATGACCTGGTTCGGTACTGCCTGTGAACTGCATCGTGACTGGCGGAACGACATCGAAGGATTGGGCGCATTGTTCGCCAACCACATTCCCGACTATAAGAACCTGATCACCAGCTATACCACATTAACCAGCAAAGACTGAGTTTTCATGTAAAACTAAAGGGAGCCGTGCTCCCTTTTTTCACAGGAATTGATTATGAGTAATCTCGCATCCGAACTAGTTCAGGATTGCAGCGTTATCAGTGGCTGCAACGCGTTAAAATTGGTGCTCAGACCCAAGGATAAAGATCTGGGTGGCTTTTGTGTGCGCCGTACTCTGCCCACCAAGGGGTGTCACAGCGTCGGCCCTTGGGTGTTTTTTGATCATATGGGCCCTGCTCACTTTGAAAAAGATCAGGGCATCGACGTGCGACCTCACCCCCATATTGGCCTTGCAACAGTCACTTACCTGTTTGAAGGTGAAATGCTGCACCGTGATTCACTCGGTACTGAAGCGCGGGTATTGCCTGGTGATATAAATTTGATGGTGGCCGGTCGAGGCATTGTGCACTCAGAACGCCAGCGCGAAGAGATTAAAGCGGGTCCCCAGGATGTTCACGGCTTGCAACTATGGCTTGCACTGCCCACTGATCTGGAGCAATCCGAGCCGGGCTTCTTCCATTATGACAAGGCTGAAATTCCCGAGGTAGAACGAAACGACGTACCAGTACGGGTCATGATGGGCTGCGCTTATGGGGTCACCTCGCCGGTAAAAACCTTCTCTAAAACTCTGTACATCGAGGCGCGCCTGAAAGCCGGGCAAACGCTCGTATTGCCCGAGGCAGAGGAAAGAGCCCTGTATATTGTCAAAGGTTCAGTGGCCTTGCGTGAGATCACTTTGGACGAACACTGCATGGCGATCTTTGGCGATGAATCCGACATCACTGTAACTGCCCAAAGCGATACCATACTGACGGTGGTCGGCGGTGCGCCAGTGGGCAAACGCTATATGGAATGGAATTTTGTCGCCAGCGACAAGTCGCTGATTGAACAGGCCAAAGCTGACTGGAAGGCGGGCCGCTTTGCCAAGGTTCCCGGCGACGAGCAGGAGTTTATTCCTCTTCCTGAATAACAACGGCACAATACCCGTTGCTCTGGTAAAGGCCAGAGCAACGCTTTTTTGTATCCAGTGCAAACTCTCAGCCGAAATCCCAGCCAGAGCTATACATTGCCGACCAGTACCAGTCACTCTCCACCGAATATCAATGAGAAAGAAAAACACCTAACTAACAGTTAGTTATAATCGCACTTGTTCTCAATACCTTTATCTGTACCATGCCCCATCAAAAACACTCAGCATGGTATCGGGCGTAATCCATGGCATTACCGATGAATCACACCCATTAAAATACCACGGTCAAACCGTGCTTGGTGTTGCCAGACATTGCCCAAAATGACCAAGCCAAGAACAAAAAAAGTCCGCAATTACGCGGACTTAAGTATGATTTAGTGCCTGTTAGTGCCAGACGTTTCCAGTTGGAAAATTATTCCCACTCGATTGTCGCTGGTGGCTTACCAGAAATGTCGTAAACAACACGTGAAATGCCGTCAACTTCATTGATAATGCGGTTAGATACTTTACCTAGGAAGTCGTACGGTAGGTGTGCCCAATGCGCTGTCATAAAGTCGATGGTTTCTACTGCACGCAGCGATACAACCCAGTCATACTTACGACCATCGCCCATTACACCGACAGAGCGAACTGGTAGGAATACCGTGAACGCTTGAGACACTTTGTTGTAAAGGTCTGCTGCGTGAAGCTCTTCAATGAAGATAGCGTCAGCACGACGTAACAAGTCACAGTACTCTTTCTTGATCTCGCCAAGAACGCGAACACCTAGACCAGGACCAGGGAATGGGTGGCGGTAAAGCATGTTGTAAGGAAGACCTAGCTCTAGACCGATCTTACGAACTTCATCTTTAAATAGCTCACGTAGTGGCTCAACTAGACCCATTTCCATATCGTCTGGCAAACCGCCCACGTTGTGGTGTGATTTGATCACGTGCGCTTTACCAGTCTTAGAAGCTGCAGACTCGATAACATCTGGGTAGATGGTGCCCTGAGCTAGCCATTTTGCGTTAGCTAGTTTCTTAGACTCTTCATCGAAAACGTCTACGAACACATGGCCGATAGTCTTACGCTTGTCTTCTGGATCAGACTTACCTTTTAGCGCGTCAAGGAAACGATCTTCTGCGTCAACTTTGATGATGTTTAGGCCGAACTTGTCGCCAAACATATCCATTACTTGCTGACCTTCGTTTAGACGAAGCAGACCGTTATCAACGAATACACACGTTAGCTTATCGCCAATCGCGCGGTGAACCAACATAGCAACAACTGATGAATCCACACCACCAGATAGACCTAGGATAACTTCATCGTCACCCACTTGCTCTTTGATACGAGCGACTGCGTCTTCGATGATAGATTCAGATGTCCATAGACGCTCACAACCACATACGCCAAGAACAAAGTTCTCTAGCATTTGCAGGCCTTGTTTTGTGTGCGTTACTTCTGGGTGGAACTGAACGCCGTAGTATTTTTTCTCTTCATTCGCCATCGCAGCGTAAGGACACGTGTCTGTCTCACCTACTTTTACGAAGTCTGCTGGGATTTCTACTACTTTGTCACCGTGGCTCATCCATACGTCTTGAGTTGCTTCAAGATCTTTGAATAGTGCAGATTCGCCAGAAACTTTAACTTGTGCGTAGCCAAACTCACGCTCGTTTGAGCCTGCGACTTTACCACCTAGCTGCTCTGCCATAGTCTGCATGCCGTAGCATACACCAAAAACAGGAACACCTGAGTCAAATACGTATTGAGGTGCGCGTGGAGAGTTCTCTTCTGTTACGCTTTCAGGGCCACCAGATAGGATGATGCCATCTGGGTTAAATTCGCGAATATCCGCTTCTTCTACGTCCCAGCTCCATAGTTCACAGTAAACGCCGATTTCACGTACGCGACGAGCAACTAATTGAGTGTACTGAGAACCGAAGTCCAAGATCAGAATACGTTGGTCATGGATATTTTTAGTCATTTTGAGCAGTCTTTTTTAGGCTAAGTGATTAAAACCGAGGCGAGTGTACTCGCCTCTTCTTAATGCTTCAAGGAAAAAGCAAACGTTTACGTTAGGCTATTAGTTACCTAGACGGTAGTTCGGCGCTTCCTTAGTAATCTGAACGTCATGTACATGAGACTCTTGCATACCTGCGCCAGAGATACGTACAAATTCAGCTTTAGTACGCATATCTTCGATAGTTGCAGAACCCGTTAGGCCCATGCTTGAACGTAGACCGCCCATTTGCTGGTGTACGATCTCTTTTAGGCGACCTTTGTATGCGATACGACCTTCGATACCTTCAGGTACAAGCTTGTCTGCTGCGTTGTCAGACTGGAAGTAACGGTCCGAAGAACCTTGAGACATCGCGCCTAGAGAACCCATACCACGGTAAGCTTTGTAAGAACGGCCGTTGTAAAGAATCACTTCGCCCGGAGCTTCTTCCGTACCAGCAAACATAGAACCAACCATCACACAGGATGCACCAGCAACGATTGCTTTACAGATATCACCAGAGAAACGGATACCGCCATCTGCGATAACAGGAACACCGTACTCATTCGCCACTTCAGCCGCATCTGCGATTGCTGTGATTTGAGGAACACCAACGCCTGTTACGATACGAGTCGTACAGATAGAACCAGGGCCGATACCAACTTTCACTGCGCTTACGCCAGCTTCGATAAGTGCTTTAGCACCAGCACCTGTTGCTACGTTACCGCCGATGATGTCTAGATCTGGGTACGCTGCGCGAGTTTCACGGATACGGCTTAGAACACCTTCAGAGTGACCGTGAGACGAGTCAATTAACAGTACGTCAACGCCAGCTTCAACTAGAGCAGCAACACGTTCTTCGTTACCTGCACCAGCACCAACTGCTGCACCAACGCGTAGACGACCACGCCCATCTTTACATGCGTTTGGTTTACGTTCTGCTTTATGGAAGTCTTTTGCTGTGATCATACCGGTCAGTTTGAAATCGTCATTTACAACCAGTACTTTCTCTACACGTGCTTCGTGCATTTTTTCTTGCACTTCTTCACGTGTTGCACCTTCTTCTACTGCCGCCAGTTTTTCTTTTGGCGTCATAACTGAAGATACTTTCTTAGAAAGGTCAGTAACAAAGCGAACGTCACGGCCAGTGATGATACCAACAAGTTCATTGTGCTCAGTTACAACAGGGAAGCCAGCAAAACCGTGTTTTTCAGTCAGTGCGACTACGTCAGCGATGGTTGCATCAGGGTTGACTGTTACAGGGTCTGTAACAACACCTGATTCGAATTTTTTAACTTTACGAACTTCGGCAGCCTGCTGCTCAATAGACATATTTTTGTGGATAAAGCCAATGCCACCTTCCTGCGCAAGTGCAATAGCGAGACGAGCTTCCGTCACGGTATCCATCGACGCAGAAATCATTGGAATATTCAGAGCAATATTTTTCGTTAGCTGAGTGCGAAGATCAGCTGTGTTTGGGAGAACGGTGGAGTGTGCTGGCACTAGCAGTACGTCGTCGAATGTCAGCGCTTCTTTGGCAATTCTTAGCATTTGCAATATCTCACAATTAGAGGAGTAAAAAAAAACAATCCAAAGTCTCATCGTTTCGCATAATGAGGGTAACCGTTTTGGTCAACGAGTTACATTTGGATTAGATATTGCGGAGGGATTATACGTTCAACACAATCGATTGACTACAAGTTTCTTTAATTTTTTTCTTGCAATCGCCCCCTTGCTATGTATTATATTTCCGCTAATTTCCATACTCACGTCTACGAGATTAGCTGTGCTCTCCCAGACCAATCAAAACATTTTCACCGTTTCCCGTCTTAATGCAGAGGTTCGCCTACTGTTGGAAAATGAAATGGGGATCGTCTGGCTTGTCGGAGAGATTTCAAACTTCTCAGCTCCCGTCTCTGGACACTGGTACCTAACGCTTAAAGACTCTCGCGCTCAAGTGAAATGCGCTATGTTTCGTGGCAACAATCGTCGTGTGACTTTCAAGCCTGCAAACGGTAACCAAGTATTGGTAAAAGCACGCCTCTCTCTGTATGAGCCTCGCGGCGACTACCAACTTATCATCGAAAGTATGCAGCCAGAAGGCGATGGTCGACTGCAGCAAGAGTTTGAAGCACTCAAGATGAAACTGGCAGCAGAAGGGTTGTTTGCCCAAACGAACAAACAGATTTTGCCAGAGCACCCAAAACGTGTGGGTGTGATCACCTCAAAAACCGGTGCTGCACTTTACGATATCCTCGATGTATTAAAACGCCGAGATCCCTCTCTTCCGATTGTGATTTATCCAACCATGGTTCAGGGAGAGGAAGCCGCTATCCAAATCGCACAAGCAATTGGTCGTGCAAATAGTCGTAATGAATGTGATGTGCTTATTGTTGGCCGTGGTGGTGGTTCATTAGAAGATTTATGGTGCTTTAACAACGAGATCCTTGCACGTACGATCTCGGCAAGCCAAATCCCAATCATTAGTGCAGTTGGTCACGAAGTAGATGTAACGATTGCTGACTTTGTCGCCGACGTACGAGCACCAACGCCTTCGGCAGCCGCGGAGCTGGTAAGCCGCGATAATAGTCATAAAGATCAAGCCCTTGTCACTCGTCAACATAAATTGGCGAGCGCACTGCGTTACTATTTGGCTCAACAAAAACAACAAGCAGCGCAACTGCTACACCGTTTAGAGCGTCAACACCCTAGCTATCAATTGCAGCGTCAGTCTCAGCAACTGGATGAGTTAGATTTGCGTCTACGCAGAGCAATGCAACGCTTCATCGATACTCGTCAACAAGCGATTGAACGTAAACACCACCGTCTACAATTGAACTCTCCTGTCAGACACTTAGCTCAGCAAAAATCGAGACTAGAGCGTGTCGAGCAAAAGCTATTGGATGCCATGGATCGCAAATTACTGACTGTGCGTCATCAACTGGCAATGGCAGCAGAAAAGCTGGAGGCTGTTAGCCCGCTTGCAACTCTTAAACGTGGCTATTCAATTACGCAGACAGAGCAAGGTAAGGTAATTACACAAGCTGAAGATGTGAAAACGGGCGACCGCCTAGTCACCCGTTTAGCAAATGGTGAGATTCGCTCGACCGTAAACTAACCCAGTCTAACGTTAGTCAATCTTTTGAAACTCAAATCGAACTCGAGATTTTGATTTGAGTTCATTACAGGTATTACAGAAGTAATTCGCCGCCCCACAAGCCTGAAGTTTTTCCAGTTCAGCGTCACATTCGGGACAAAACCCTACCTTTTTGAAATCTGAGTCACACTGGTTACAGTGATACTGACCCGTCCACTCTAATTCAACGTCACAAGTCGGACAAATGTTCTGCTGCATAAGCTTTTACCTTACTCATTTCTTGATTCCATTATTCAAAAATTGCCACGCTAAACATTGATCGCCGTCACTGCTTTTGAGAAATCAGATTGATGCGTCATTCGTTCGGACATATAAAGATCTTACTCTGATCATCGGATATTACCCATTTGATCAGCGATCACCCCCTAAAAGAATATTTATATAACCACACACCGAAAGCATAAGTTACATATTCTGCATTTCAATTTAAATCAGACATAAACTCCAACGGAAAAGTTTAAAAAACAACTTATCAGGATTTTATAAAAAGATCTAATTATCTTAAAACACTTTTACTTCGGTGTGCATTTCAATGGTTTGTGGGCCACATTCTATTAAGGTTACTTGTATTGAACCAAACTCATTTAAGTGTTCAGCATGCGTGCCACCACAAGGGATCACAGCGATTTCACCCTCTCCCAGATCGCACTTCCAATAGCGAGAATCGGTAAGATTATCACCATGACACTCAATAATGATCGTCGCTGCGCGCTGGAGCCATTCAGACAACTGAACATTGACTTTATGTTCTATGTCACTAAGGTCCAACAGCATATCTGCGCTGTTTAACCCTCTTTTTCGGAGTGTTTTACCTAAACGATACGTATCCACGCACTTGTCCGGCGTAACAAAGCTTGTCTCCTGAGCATAGCTGTTAAAGTCATAATGACCATGAGGGTCTTTACGGTCGGCGTCTTTACGCCAATAACCATCGGCCAGAACTTTATTTAATGCTAAGTAAGCGAGATGTCCGGCGCTATGACCACGACTAAGAGAGAGTTGATAGGGTTTATCCACTTGCAACGAGACCATCATACCCGGTTCAAGTAACTCTACTCTTGGTAGCACATGCACGACAACAAACATCCAGCCTGCTGTATCTCGTTTTACTGGAATTGCAGTTCCAACATATAGTGTGTTTGTGGCTTGCTCTATCGCACCAACCTGACAGTCAAGAACCGTGAACAACGCTCCGTTTATTTCAATCGAGCCTTTATCAGCAGGGTGATCTGGCCAAATGTGGCTAACGGGATGAAAAGGGGTGGTCTCGGTCACCAGATAACTCACATCACCGTTATGTTCGATGAGTTGTACAGGGGATTCTAGCTGCCATGTCTGATGACAGAAGCGAATTTTAGTCGCAGTAATCGTCATATGTGTTGTTCTGTGTTTTGAAGATAAAAAAATACCCAAGTAAAACTTGGGTATTTTTGAACTCGATTATTTATTACGGTTTTTAACCGCAGACATCATGCGCTTTCGCTTACGTTCCTGAGAAATCGTAAGTTTGTTGGTACGGTTCTCAAACGGGTTCTCACTGTTCTGGAAGTTAATACGGATTGGTGTACCCATGATTTCCAGAGACTTGCGGAAATAGTTCATTAGATAGCGCTTGTACGAATCTGGTAGCTCACGAACCATATTACCGTGAATGACGACGATTGGTGGGTTATAACCACCTGCGTGTGCGTATTTCAGCTTAATTCGGCGACCACGAACCATAGGTGGTTGGTGATCATCAACGGCCATCTTCATGATACGAGTGAGCACTGAAGTACCTACACGTGTCGTTGCAGACTTGTATGCTTCCTGAATTGACTCAAACAAGTGGCCAACTCCGGTACCATGCAATGCTGAGATAAAGTGAATTCGAGCGAAGTCGACAAAGCCCAGACGACGGTCTAGCTCTTTCTTCACGTTCTCTTTCACATCGTTATCCAGACCATCCCACTTGTTTACAGCAAGTACGATAGAGCGACCAGCGTTCAGAGCAAAACCGAGCAGACTCAAGTCTTGATCAGAAATGTTCTCACGAGCATCGATAACGAGTAGAACCACGTTTGCATCTTCTACAGCCTTCAACGTTTTAACCACTGAGAATTTCTCAACAGTTTCATTGATACGGCCACGGCGACGTACGCCTGCTGTATCAATAAGTACGTACTCACGACCATCACGTTCCATTGGGATGTAGATAGAATCACGTGTGGTACCAGGCATATCGTAAACAACGACACGCTCTTCACCCAGAATACGGTTGGTCAACGTTGATTTACCAACGTTTGGACGGCCAATGATTGCAAGTTTGATTGGCTGCTCTTGCAAACGTTGAAACTCTTGTTCCGCTTCTTCTTCGCTGTACTCTTCTTCGAGGATCTCCGCATCTTCAAATTCAGTCAGATCTTCAATCTCACCTTCTTCAGACTCACTGGTCAGCAAGTCATCAAAGAATGGCGCCAGAGCACGCTCAAGAAGTGCAGTCACGCCACGGCCATGAGCAGCAGCAATCTGGTACATGTCATCGACACCCAACTGCCAGAAATCGGCACAAGCAGCATCGGCATCAATACCGTCAATTTTGTTTACTACCAGCATTGCTGGCTTTTCAATTTTACGTAGGTGCGCCGCAATCGCTTCATCAGAAGACGTAAGACCAGCACGACCGTCAACAAGGAATAGCACTACGTCAGCTTCATCAATGGCCGCTAACGACTGCTCGGCCATCTTTGTTTCAACGCCTTCTTCCGTACCATCAATACCACCGGTATCAATGACGATAAAATCATGCTCTTCATCAAGTTTAGCTTGGCCATATTTACGGTCTCGCGTCAGGCCAGGAAAGTCCGCAACCAAAGCGTCACGAGTGCGTGTCAATCGGTTAAATAGTGTAGATTTACCTACATTCGGACGCCCTACTAGGGCCACAACAGGTACCATAACAACCTCTACAATAATCTTTCTTCTGTAGTTATAGGTAACGACTTGCCCAATGCCAAATCAAACCAGGTTTTACCTATAACCACGTCAAGAATAACTGTTAATAAATAATAATTTCAAACAACAAAACGGCTCCTAACTGTCACCAGCCAGGAGCCGAATGTGAATTATATCACGATATTATTCGTTAATGGTTAGTTTCTTTACATCGCCGTTGCGAGTAGTAAGGACATAACCATCAGACAGCAATGTTGGACCAACAGCAAAACCACTGTCATCAATATATTGCTGCGCTACGAATTCACCGGTTGAGCGATCCATCCAATGCAGGTAACCCAATGTGTCACCTACAACCAGATAGTTGCCTATCACAATTGGAGCCGTCAGTTGACGGTGCTCTAGCAAGCTGTTTTCCCACAACTCAGTGCCACTTCGTGCATCAACGGCGAAAACATGATCTTTTTCAGTGATGACAAACAGACGGCTACCATCCGTTGCCATATCATTCGCCGATGAGTAGTTACGCTTCCAAATCGGGTTAGCAGAGCGCAAGTCAACCGCAATTAGCTGACCATTAAAACCGATGGTGAAAAGAGTGCCACCAAGTACAATTGGCGACGCGTCAACGTCAACCAAACGGTCGATTTCCGTTGCACCTTTTGGCGTACCAACTGGTTGTTGCCAAATAAGCTGACCACGTTCAACAATCGCCGCTGCCAGTCGGCCATTTGCCGTACCCCAGAAAACACCGCCACCAATAGCCACTGGTGTGCTATCACCGCGTAAAGTCAGGTTAGGAACTTCAGTGCTCAATGCCCAGCGTTGCTCACCAGTGCTTTCGTTGAGAGCAACAAGCATGCCTCGGCTGGTATTAATGATGATCAAACCAGAGTCAGCAACCGGCTTCGCCAGTACTTCTCCGCCAACCTTAACACGCCAGTTTACTTCGCCAGTTTCTTGGGAAAGTGCAATGACATCACCGTTGTCAGAACCTATGTATAGGCTTCCGTAAGCAGCTGTGATACCTCCAGATAGACGAGCAACAACACTCTCTTCTAGATCAACTTCCCATAACGGCTTGCCGTTTTCTGGATTCAGCGCTTTGACAACACCGTCACGACTTGCAACAAATAGAGTACCGTTGGCATAAACTGGAGACAGTTTAGAGAAGTAATGACCGACGCCATCACCGACTGAGGTGCTCCACTCAGTATGAGTCGTAAACTCACTATCGACTTGAGGTAGCGGCGCCATAACAATGGTATCTTCTTCGCTCGCACAACCCGCGAGGATTCCCATCGTTAACGCCCCTAACAAGGCTTTTTTAAAGACTCTTTTCATCCAATGCGGTCCTTACTTCGCCAGATCGTCCAATTTCATTTGTAGCGTTGGGCTTACATCCGTCGCCTGCTGTGCTTCGGTGTAAGCAGCATACGCGGCATCTTTGTCGCCTTGACGAAGAGCGATATCACCACGAAGCTCCGCGATACGACCATTCCATGCGGCATCGGTTACTTTGCTTAGTTCAGACGTTGCTGCATCAAAGTTACCCAGTTCCGCTTCAATACGAGCGATGCGGTAACTGATAAGTGGTGACAATGCTGCATCTTTAGTGCTGCTTTGAGCCCATTTTAGTTGCTCAAGTGCAGCAGAAAGATCTTGTGCTTCCACTTGTGATTTCGCGAGTTGCAGAGCGGCTAATACTGAATATTCTTTTACTTTGCTTGAATCGATGAAAGCTTGAACTTCAGTCTGTGCATCAACACCTTTTTCCTGTAATGCATTAATCGCTGTCGTGTAGTTCTGTGAAGCTGCTTCACTCGCCTGAATCACTGAATCCTGGTAGTAACGCCAACCAAATAAACCACCTAGACCAACAACTGCACCGATGATGACGGCTTTGCCGTTCTCTTTCCACCAGTCTTTAATTGCTTCAACTTGTTGTTCTTCAGTATCGTAAAGTTCCACTTCCTGTCCTCTTAAAACATGTAAATGGCAGCAAAGATGCCATTGTTCCCATCTCGTTTAAAGGCTCCACATTTGGGAGCCTCAAAGAACGAACCAGGATAAAATTACTAGCTTACTAAAAGACTTAAATCAGTGCTGCGATCTTTTCAGCAACTTCTGCTTGGTTGTAAGTGTGTTGCTCACCACCAGCCAAGTCTTTCAATACTACGGTGTTATCCGCAACTTCGTTCTCACCCAGAACCAATGCTACAACAGCACCGACTTTATCTGCGCGTTTAAACTGTTTCTTGAAGTTACCGCCACCAAAGTGACTCATCACACGTACGCCAGGTACCTCTTCACGAAGCTGCTCGGCAAGTTTCATCCCTGCCATCATAGTACCTTCGCCCGCGGTCACAACGTATACGTCAACGCTACGACGTACTTCAGTTAACTCTAGCGTTTCCAGCATAAGTACTAGACGCTCAAGGCCCATAGCAAAACCAACTGCTGGTGTTGCTTTACCGCCTAGCTGTTCAACTAGACCGTCATAACGACCCCCACCACATACTGTACCTTGTGCACCTAAGCTTTCAGTAATCCACTCGAAAACAGTACGGTTGTAGTAGTCCAGACCACGAACAAGACGTTCGTTAACTGTGTATTCGATGCCTGCAGCATCAAGAAGTTCACACAGACCTGCAAAATGTTGCTTAGATTCTTCGTCTA
This sequence comes from Vibrio sp. J1-1, assembly GCF_021728395.1. Classification (GTDB taxonomy): domain Bacteria; phylum Pseudomonadota; class Gammaproteobacteria; order Enterobacterales; family Vibrionaceae; genus Vibrio. The sequence goes on from NZ_JAKKCM010000016.1 coordinate 48,664, forward strand.
AGTGTTCAGAAAGACGAGGAGCGTCACCTAAAATAGCCTGAACATCAGGGTTTTTAGTGTCAAGAACACGCAGAGGGTTAGTGTGCATACGACGCTTACAGTCTTCATCCAAAACATCCATATGCTGTTCTAGGAAGGCAATCAGAGCTTCACGGTAGTTAGCACGCGCTTCTAGTGAACCAATTGAGTTTAGCTCAAGGCGAACGTGCTTATCGATACCCAGTTCACGCCATAGACGCGCCGTCATCATGATAAGTTCTGCATCAACGTCAGGGCCATTTAAGCCAAATACTTCCACGCCACATTGGTGGAATTGACGGTAACGACCTTTTTGAGGACGCTCGTGACGGAACATTGGGCCCATGTACCAAACGCGTTGTTCTTGGTTGTACAGTAGACCGTTTTCGATCCCTGCACGTACACAACCTGCAGTACCTTCCGGACGAAGCGTCAGGCTATCGCCGTTACGATCTTCAAACGTGTACATTTCTTTTTCAACGACGTCAGTCACTTCACCAATTGCGCGACTAAATAAATGTGTCATCTCAACGATTGGCATGCGCATTTCGTTATAGCCGTATGCGCTAATTACACTTTTCACTGTGCTTTCTAACTTTTGCCACAGTGGTGATTGAGTTGGGAGGCAGTCGTTCATGCCTCGAATTGCTTGAATTGTTTTTGCCACAATACTTACCGTAATTCTCGTTGAGATTAATCTTGTACTTTTACTTCGATGCGACTATTGCTGTCCATCATAGACGCTTTCGCACGAATCTTAGCTTCTAGCTGATCCACAAGGTCGTTGTTATCAAAGCGCTCTTTCTGGCGTTTACCATCTTCATAGAACGCACTCTTCTTGTTACTACCAGCCAAGCCTAAATGAGAAACTTCTGCTTCACCCGGACCATTGACTACACAACCGATAATCGATACATCCATCGGGGTGATGATGTCTTCCAAACGCTCTTCAAGTGCATTGACGGTCCCGATAACATCAAATTCCTGACGAGAACAGCTTGGACACGCAATGAAGTTAATTCCGCGTGAACGAATGCGTAGGGACTTCAGAATATCGAAACCAACTTTGATCTCTTCAACGGGATCTGCAGCAAGAGAGATACGCAAAGTATCACCGATACCTTCAGCCAGAAGCATGCCCAAGCCTACAGAAGACTTCACTGCACCAGCACGCGCTCCACCCGCTTCGGTAATACCCAAGTGTAGGGGCTGGTCAATTTTCTTCGCTAAAAGACGGTATGAATCTACCGCAAGGAAAACATCAGAGGCTTTCACGCTCACTTTGAATTGATCAAAGTTAAGGCGATCAAGGTGATCCACATGACGCATTGCCGACTCAACCAACGCTTCTGGGGTTGGTTCACCGTACTTCAATTGCAGATCTTTTTCTAAAGAACCGCCGTTAACGCCAATACGGATTGGAATGTTTTTGTCACGGGCACAGTCAACTACCGAGCGAATACGCTCCTCGTTGCCGATGTTGCCTGGGTTAATACGCAGACAGTCAACACCGTACTCTGCCACTTTAAGCGCAATACGATAATCAAAGTGAATATCGGCGACCAACGGAACAGAGACTTGCTGTTTGATCAGTTTAAAGGCTTCAGCAGCATCCATCGTAGGTACAGAAACACGTACGATGTCTGCGCCCACTTTTTCTAGTGCTCGGATTTGTGCGACTGTCGCTTCTACGTCAGTCGTGCGAGTGTTGGTCATTGACTGTACAGCAATTGGCGCACCATCACCAATTGGCACATCACCCACATAAATACGCGTCGATTTACGACGTATAATTGGAGATTCGTGTTGCATAATTTTTTATAACGGTAAAGTGAATCTAGCGACTTTGCCTGAAGTATACCCAGAAAGGTCGACAGGTTCACTCGCAAATGTCATTGTAACCCCTTCCGGCGCGCCCAATATCACTTTAAATGGTGCTTTTCCGGTAAGTTCTACATCCTGGCCTGGTTTATGGGTGCCACTTACCAACGTTTTGCCGTTAGTATCTTTCACCTGAATCCAGCAATCTGCTTTGAATGTCATAGTGAGAAGGGTCATCCCTTCCGGCACGGTGATCGCTGGCTCTTCAACAACCGAAGCTTCTTCAATCACTGGAACCGGCTCTGCGACGTCTGTGTTTGCTAGCTCTTCACTAATCGTTGCGAGTGCCTCTGTTGATTCTACAGTGCTTAGCGCTTCGTCTGGTGCTACAGACTGCTCTGTTGAAGCGGTTATATCTACTGGCTCGCTTGCGATTAACTCGTCGGCACTCATTTGGTCAATATCAGCTAACTCTTTTGCGCTCGGTACTGGCGCTTCAACACTGGAATCTGTCACAACCTGAGTCAGACTATTATCCTGTTGGTTTTGCCACCACCAGGCAGCAGAGATCCCGGTAATCACTATCGCGATAACCCAGGTCAGAAACATAATACGGCTGTTGTGCTTTTCATGCTTTGTTTTGCGAGAAAAGCTCTGCATTTCGATTTCTTGATCTTTCGGTTGGATATCGGTGGTTTGCTCTAATGCCGTTAACACCACTTTTTCATCAAGACCAACCACTTTGGCATACGAGCGCAAGTAACCACGAGTAAACGTCGCCACTTGTTGGGATTCAAATCGATTATTCTCAATATCTTCAATAACAGAAACGCGAAGTCTCAGGCGATCAGCAACTTGCTTTTGTGTCATTCCTAAAGATTCGCGTTTGTTTTTCAATAGTGTGCCCGCTTCAATAGAAAGCGGTACTTCATTCGTGTTTTCGTGTTCTGTCATAATGATGGTTTTTAGTCTGTTTTAGTGGCTAACACGGTTATTGATTTTCGTTGTTTTTCTTAAGACCCACTTAAAGAAAGCTAGGCTAATCGTGTTAACCAAAGTAATAATTTTAAGAAATTCTCTGAGCTTTGAAGGTGAATACTCGTCTCGCAGATATCAGCGAAACGTATGAGAGAACAAGCTGAGATTTCCCGATGCTGTCATAAATGTTATACAACATGATAAGACAATGTATAACAAAGACAAAAACTCTTTCCACTCAAACTAACAGATTGCTCAAGCTTTTGTCCAAACTTTGACACTGTAATTGGAAATTATACGCAATTCCACTCTAAGCTCAGGGTTATGATGCGAAACAACCTTCATTAACCGCCTCAGCATCGTGATTTTTACGTCGCCAATACAGGTGATAAAATATGCATCACCTGACATGACAGCCATTTGCTTATAGCAATCTCTCTAAACAAAATAGCCAGAGCAAGAGGCTCTGGCTATTTTAAAATTCACACAGCTTATACAGCTTTGACTTCAATTGTATCCGCGCCACGTGCCGCTTTTAACGCAGCGGTACGCTTGGTGCGGTCAATAACATCACCAACAAGCTGACCACATGCCGCATCGATATCGTCACCACGAGTCTTACGAATAGTAACTGTATGCTCATACTGCATCAGAGTCTTTTGGAAGCGGTCAATACGAGAGTTGCTTGGCTTCTTATACGGTGAACCTGGGTACGGGTTAAACGGAATCAAGTTGATCTTACATGGCGTGTCTTTCATCAGTTCAGCTAGCTCACGCGCGTGGTCCATGTCGTCATTGACATGATCAAGCAACACGTATTCTACCGTCACTTTGCCACGGTTCGCGTTAGATGAAGCAATGTAACGACGCACAGATGCTAAGAAATCTTGAATATCCCAACGATCGTTGATTGGCATAATTTCACTGCGCAACTTATCGTTCGGTGCATGAAGAGAGATTGCCAATGCAACATCAATTTTACCTGTCATCTGATCAAGACCAGACACAACACCCGAAGTTGATACCGTCACACGGCGCTTAGATAAACCAAAGCCTAAGTCATCCAGCATGATCTCCAACGCAGGGATTAGGTTCTTCATGTTCAGAAGAGGCTCGCCCATGCCCATCATTACCACGTTGGTAATTGGGCGACGTCCAGTTTCCTTCTCAAGGCCGACTTCACGCGCAGCACGCCACACCTGACCAATGATTTCAGACACTTTAAGGTTACGGTTAAAGCCTTGTTGAGCCGTTGAACAGAACTTACATTCTAGTGCACAACCAACCTGAGAAGACACACACAATGTTGCGCGATCGTCTTCAGGGATGTAAACCGTTTCTACGTCCTGATCGCCAACCTTCATAGCCCATTTAATCGTGCCATCAGAAGAGTGTTGCGCTTCAGCTACAGTTGGTGCTTTGATTTCACACTTGTGCTGCAGTTTTTCACGTAGTTTCTTGTTGATGTTCGTCATGTTGTCGAAGTCATCAACACCGAAATGGTAGATCCACTTCATAACCTGATCAGCACGAAACGCTTTCTCGCCTAGTTCTTCCGCGAAAAATTGACGCATGCCTTTGCGATCAAAGTCGAGTAGATTAATTTTTTCAGTAGTCATGTTGCCTCTCAATGACTGAAACAAGAATAAGGGCGCGAATTGTACAGCCTTTATGCAGCTACAACAAGGGGTCTAAAACCCTGACTTTGCTAAGGCATTAAAATCACTCTGATTAAATTTTAGACAACCCTCTCATGACGGTAGACCGGCTTTGACAAACTAAAAAGCCTCGGACTTTTCCGAGGCTTACTATCGTTACGAGCACATGTTAATTCAAGATTAACGCGGGCAGATCTCTGACTCAGGGAAGAAGAACTCAATCTCACGAGCCGCTGACTCTGGGCTATCAGAGCCATGTACTGAATTGTGGCGCATGCTTAGTGCGTAATCACAACGAAGTGTACCTGCTGCCGCTTCTTCTGGGTTGGTTTTCCCCATCAGTTCACGGTAACGTGCAATCGCATTCTCGCCTTCTAGGACCTGAACCATAATAGGACCAGAGGTCATAAACTCTTTTAGAGGAGGGAAAAACTCTTTGCCTTCGTGTTCTGCGTAAAAACCGCTCGCCTGCTCTTCAGTCAGGTGAACCATTTTTGCCGCCACAATACGCAGACCTGCTTTTTCAATGCGATTGTAGATTTCACCGATTAGATTTCGTTCCACAGCATCAGGCTTAACAATTGAAAACGTTCTTTCTAGAGCCATAAAGTTTCCTTTTTGTACTTGTAATAATAGTTTTATATCAAAGTGACTGATTAATGCGGCATCAGGAAGCCAAATGCCGCACTTTAATTACTTGTCGGCTTGCTCGTTAAGAAAGCGAGCAAGAGTGCGAACCCCCATACCAGTTGCACCTGCAGCCCATTTTTCAGAAGCTGATTTGCGGTACGTACCCGCACAGTCAAAGTGTAACCAGCCTTTCTTGTAATCTTCAACAAAGTAAGACAAGAATGCAGCGGCTGTACTTGCGCCTGGAGAGTAATCACCGGAGCTAATGTTTGATAGATCCGCAAAGTTTGATGGCAACATGCCACGGTGGAAATCAGCAAGAGGCAGTGGCCATAAGCCTTCTTTCTCTTGGTTTGCCGCTGTCAGAGCTTGATGAGAAAGCTCATCATCGAAACTCATTAGCGCGTGGTAATCGTTGCCCAGTGCGTTTTTCGCTGCGCCAGTCAATGTTGCACAGTCAATAATAAGCTCAGGCTTCTGTTCACTGGCGTAGATTAGACCGTCAGCCAACACCAAACGACCTTCGGCATCAGTATTCATGATCTCAACGGTTTTACCGTTTTTGTAGGTAATGATGTCACCCAGTTTAAGCGCACGACCTGACACCATGTTTTCCGCACAGCAAAGGATCAGTTTGACACGTTTATTCAAACCACGCTGAATAGCTAAGCCCAAACCGCCAGTGATCGTACCGGAGCCACCCATGTCCGCTTTCATTGCGCTCATAAATGCAGAAGGCTTTAGGCTATAGCCGCCTGAATCAAAAGTAATGCCTTTACCGACCAAACACGCGAATACAGGTGCATTCTCATCACCGGTTGGGTTGTAGTCCAATTGCAGCATTGCTGATGTGCGCTCGGAGCCACGACCGACAGCGTAGATACCCTCCCAGCCTTCCGACAGCAGATCTTTATCTTTAACAATACGTGCGGTTACTGTGCCTTCAGGTGCAACAGATTTGATGAATTCCGCTGCCATCGTTGCAAGTTGACGAGGCGCAACCTCTTCTGCCGTTTTGTTGATGATATCGCGTGTGAAGTTGGTAGCGGTAATACGCGCCTGAAGCTCAGATTGATCTTCTTCTGATAGAGCAACCCACTCAAGAGAACCGTGTTTTTTCGGGTTACGGTAGCCTTGATGGAAAGCCCAGATACTCTCTAGATCCCAATTGTCACCAGAAAGTAGTATGGAATGAATTCCCTGGCCATCTAGCTGACGAGCTGCGCGCTGAATTGCACCAAGATCATGACCTTCACCCAAGTGTATGGTTGCTCCAGCCTCGGCAAATGAGAGCAGGGCCTTTTCACCCCAATGTGGGGCTGCAGAATCTTGGCTTAAAAATACAGACATCTGTGTAGACATGGTTTCTCCTTGTCTTATAACGGCGTTGCCTACGCCGCTTATTTTTAGTAACTCACGGATGTTAGCATTATGTAGGGCAAAAATGTCAAAATGATAAAAAAACGGACCTAACGGTCCGCTTTTTTTAGTAAAAATTGTTAACTCGGCTGCGTTTTACCGCCGAATTGAGCATTAGTCCGCTTCATCCATCCAGCACATAATAACGGCTTCGAGGATTTTTTCGTTGCAATGGTTTGGGTCATCCTCAAACTCATCCAACTCCATGATCCATTGATGAAGATCGGTAAAACGTACGGTTTGTGGATCAACATCTGGAAACTTGTCACAAAGCTCAATCGCGATATCGCGAGAATCTGTCCATTTCATGCTCATTTTCCTTTTTCTTTCCCTTGTACTTGGGGGATAGTTTTAGTGATCTTCTGACGCGTGGTTTAGCGTGTATTTCGGAATCTCAACAACCAAATCTTCATCCGCGATTCTCGCCTGACAACCAAGGCGAGACTCAGGCTCAAGACCCCATGCTTTATCTAGCATGTCATCTTCTAGCTCCTCGCTCTCTTCAAGAGAATCAAAACCTTCACGAATGATCACGTGGCAAGTGGTACAAGCACAGGATTTTTCACATGCGTGTTCAATACCGATACCATTCTTCAACGCTACGTCCAGAACAGTTTCACCAGTATCAGCTTCCAGCACGGCGCCTTCTGGGCACAAATCTTCGTGTGGTAATACAATAATCTTAGGCATAACTACTTATCTCTTATATATCGTCTACTGATTGACCTGACAACGCAGCTCGAATCGATTTATCCATACGACGCGATGCAAAGTTTTGGCTCGCTTTATCGGTATCTTTAATGCCCTGCTCAATGGCATCAGCATTCTCACCATTGCGCAGCTCAATCAGTGCTTCAATGGCGTTTACTAGATCTTGTTTCTCTTGCTCTGATAGTAGTTCATCACCATCAGCTTGCATTGCAGCGATCAAACCTTCAATGACTCGGTCTGCTTCTACGCGCTGTTCTGCTAAGGCACGGGCTTGCATGTCTTCTTTCGCATGACTCATTGAGTCTCGCAACATGTTGGCCACTTCAGTATCACTCAAACCGTATGAAGGCTTCACTTGAATTTCAGATTGCACGCCTGTGCTCTTTTCCATCGCTGTAACAGAAAGCAAGCCATCCGCATCCACTTGGTAGGTTACACGAATGTGTGCCGCGCCTGCCGCCATTGGTGGAATACCTTTGAGCGAGAAACGAGCCAGAGAACGGCAGTCATCCACCATTTCACGTTCACCTTGCACAATATGCACGCTCATGGCCGTTTGACCATCTTTGAACGTGGTAAATTCTTGCGCACGAGCAACAGGAATTGTGGTGTTGCGAGGAATGATTTTTTCCACCAAGCCACCCATGGTTTCAATGCCCAGCGACAGAGGAATGACGTCCAGCAGCAACATTTCAGAATCTGGCTTATTACCGGCCAAAATATCCGCTTGGATACCTGCGCCAATTGCGACGACTTCATCTGGGTTAATGCTTGTCAACGGTGTGCGACCGAAGAATTCACCAACCATTTCACGCACTAACAGAGTACGTGTTGAGCCGCCAACCATCACTACTTCAAGCACTTCTTCCGCGCCTACATCTGCGTCTTTTAACGCACGGCGGCAAGACATCAGTGTTTTCTTCACAAGAGGACGGATTAACTCTTCAAACTGCTCACGCGTTACAGTGCCTTTCCAACCGAATACGTCAACGTCTACGCTGTCTTGCTCGGAAAATGCAATTTTCGTTGCGGTTGCGATGTTCAATAATGTGCGGTTTTTCTCTGCAGAAAGAGGGGCTTCAAGACCCGCTTGTTCCATCAGAAAGTCGGCAAACAAATGGTCAAAGTCATCACCACCTAGCGCTGAATCACCGCCGGTTGCCAGTACTTCAAATACGCCTTTAGAAAGGCGCAGGATAGAGATATCAAATGTACCGCCACCTAAGTCGTACACTGCAATCACGCCTTCCTGACGTGAGTCCAGACCATAAGCAATTGCCGCTGCAGTTGGTTCGTTAAGAAGACGAAGTACATGCAACCCCGCTAACTTCGCTGCATCTTTTGTACCCGCGCGCTGCGCATCGTCAAAGTATGCTGGCACTGTGATCACCACGCCAGCCAGCTCACCGCCTAATGATTCTTCAGCACGTTGACCCAGCACTTTTAGAATATCAGCAGAGACTTCAATCGGGTTTTTATCACCTTGAGCAGTTTGTAAAACTGGTAGACCGTTATCGCTCTCTTTAAACTGGTAAGGTAACGATGGGTAACGAGATTGGATGTCTTTCAGAGAACGACCGATTAAACGTTTTACTGAGATAATGGTATTTTCAGGTTCGAACTCTGCTTTTTCTTTTGCATCATCACCCACGACGGTTGCTTCTGCCGAGTAGTTCACCACCGATGGCAGAATGCTACGACCCTGTTTATCTTGTAAAGTCGTGGTATCGCCACTGCGCACGGTAGCAACTAATGAGTTGGTCGTGCCTAAGTCGATACCTGCTGCTAACTTATGCTCATGAGGTGCCGAGCTTTGGCCCGGTTCTGCGATTTGAAGTAGTGCCATTATAGATCCTTGTCACACTAACTAGCTGAGGAGTCGCTCTTCAGCCAGCTCAATTTCGTTCTTTAGTTTGGCAACGAATTTCAGTTTGCGAACTCGGTCTGCGGCTTCTGCCCAAAGACCGTCATTAAGCTCTTGCTCAACGCTTGCCAAATGCTGTTTGTACATTTTGCTGACCTTAGAATCGAAGTCAAAAAGCGCCGATTCTGGATCAGAGCTGCCAGCAATGTCTTCCAGTTCTTCACGCAGTTCCATTTGCTCCATTAAGAACATAGGATCTTGCATGGTTTGTTGTTCACCACGAATTTCAATACCCTGCTCGGCCAAAATGTACTCCGCTCGGGAGATTGGGTTTTTCAGGATTTGATACGCATCGTTAATTTGCGCGGCTTTTTGCACTGCCATCAAGCGATCACGCTCAGACGCAATGGCAAAGTTATCCGGGTGGAAACGTTTTTGTAGTTCTCGGAACTGAGAAGAAAGAAGGCTACCATCCAGCTTAAACTGACTTGGTAGCCCAAATAATTCAAAGTGATTCATTAAGTTCGGGTCCTAGTAAAGCCTTCCGGACTCGTTTGCCCAGAAGGACAATCAATTAGACGTTGAAGCTTTCACCACAACCACATTCACTTTTCGCGTTAGGGTTGTTGAACTCAAAACCTTCATTCAACCCTTCTTTCACGTAATCCAATTCGGTGCCATCTAAGTACACTAAGCTTTTTTTGTCGATGATGATTTTCACCCCTGACAGGTCAAATACTTCATCTTCTTGATCATTAAGCTCGTCAACAAACTCAAGCACGTACGCCATACCGGAACAACCAGTCGTCTTCACTCCAAGACGTAAACCGATACCTTTGCCTCGGTTATCCAAGAATGCTTTTACGCGACTTGCCGCTGTTTCTGTCATTGTGATGGCCATACTGCACCTTAGTCTGTCTAAATTACGATTGGAATGGGAGCGTTAAAGACTCCCATTATATTACGGAATAATTATTCTTGGTGTTTTTTCTTGTAGTCTGCAACCGCTGCTTTGATTGCATCTTCAGCAAGAATTGAACAGTGAACTTTCACTGGTGGAAGTTCTAGCTCTTCTGCAATCTCAGAGTTTTTGATTGCTGCTGCTTCATCAACAGACTTACCTTTAACCCATTCAGTTACGAGTGAGCTTGATGCGATTGCACTACCACAACCGTATGTTTTGAACTTCGCATCTTCAATGATACCTTCTGGTGTCACTTTGATTTGCAGCTTCATCACATCACCACAAGCTGGAGCGCCAACCATGCCGCTACCTACTGATGGGTCTTCTTTGTCAAATGAACCGACGTTACGTGGGTTCTCGTAGTGATCAATTACTTTTTCGCTGTATGCCATGATAAATTACCTCGAATCCTCTATCTATCCCTGAGATTAATGGTGAGCCCATTCAACAGTGCTCAGATCAATCCCTTCTTTGTACATATCCCATAGAGGAGACATGTCGCGTAGCTTAGTCACTGCAACGCGGATCTGTTCAATTGCGTAATCAACTTCTTCTTCCGTCGTGAAACGACCGAATGAGAAACGAACCGAGCTGTGAGCCAATTCGTCATCCATGCCTAGGGCACGTAGAACGTAAGAAGGCTCTAGACTCGCAGAAGTACAAGCACTACCAGAAGATACCGCTAGATCTTTCAGCGACATCAGTAGTGATTCACCTTCTACGAAAGCAAAACTGATGTTTAGGTTGTGTGGTACGCGTTGCTCAAAATCACCGTTAACCGTTACTGCCTCAAGGTCTTTCACACCATTGTAAAGACGGTTGCGAAGCGCAAGAGCGTGATCATAGTCTTTCTGCATCTCTTCTTTTGCGATGCGGAAAGCTTCACCCATACCAACAATTTGATGGGTCGCTAGTGTACCAGAGCGGAAACCACGCTCGTGACCACCACCGTGCATTTGCGCTTCAAGGCGAATACGTGGCTTACGACGTACGTAAAGCGCACCAATACCTTTAGGGCCGTAAATTTTGTGTGCCGATAGTGAAATCAAATCAACCTTCATTTCTTGAACGTCGATTGTCACCTTACCAGCAGATTGGGCCGCATCTACGTGGAATACGATTTTGCGCTCACGACATAGCTCACCAATGGTTGCAATGTCTTGAATCACGCCGATTTCGTTGTTCACGTGCATGATAGAAACAAGCACAGTGTCATCACGCATTGCTGCTTTAAGTTTTTCTAGATCGATCAGGCCGTTTGATTCTGGCTCTAGGTAAGTCACTTCAAACCCTTCTCGCTCTAGTTGGCGACATGGGTCAAGCACCGCTTTGTGCTCTGTTTTACAAGTGATTACGTGCTTACCCTTTTTAGAGTAAAAGTGAGCTGCACCTTTGATTGCAAGGTTGTCAGACTCAGTCGCACCTGATGTGAATACGATTTCGCGTGGATCTGCATTTAGAAGGTCAGCAATTTGCTCACGAGCAGTATCCACTGCTTCTTCTGCCTGCCAGCCGTAACGGTGCGAGCGAGACGCTGGGTTGCCAAATGTGCCATCCATAGTCATGTACTGAACCATTTTTTCAGCAACACGTGGATCAACTGGACATGTAGCGGAATAATCAAGATAAATCGGCAGTTTCATTCTCTACTCCAATGTAAAAAGCTGACCGCTAAGAGCGGACGTTGATACCGATGGGCGCGGTGGTTGTATTTTTGTTGGTAAGCCCATTAGTCACCGCCAGATCAATGTCCTGACGATCAGAAATTTCTAGTACTTCGTTGTCTTTCATCAACTCACCGAGGGTGATGTTATTCAAGAAGTCGCTGATACGAGAGCTTAAGTCACGCCAAAGGGTATGAGTTAAGCAACGAGTACCGCCTTGGCAGTCTCCTTTACCTTGGCATTTCGTTGCATCGACTGACTCATCCACAGCCGCAATCACAGTACCAATTGCGATGTCATTAGCGTCGGTACCAAGTCGATAACCACCACCAGGACCGCGAACACTGGCAACAAGGCCCGCTTTACGCAATTTCGAAAACAGCTGCTCTAAGTACGACAGCGAGATCCCCTGACGTTCTGAAATATCAGCAAGAGGTACTGGGTTTTGTTGCGAATGCAGTGCCACATCCAGCATGGCTGTCACCGCATATCTTCCTTTAGATGTAAGTTTCATACCACACCGTATCCACATGGTTTGTAATGATTATGATTTTTCCATACCCGAGTATTTTAGTCAAGTATTTATCTGACCAATTTACTCAGGTATTTATCCTCACATTAAAGGTGGCTATTTTTTACTTAGCGTTTCTTCTCTATCGAGGTCAAAATGCCTCGAAGAATATTAAGCTCTTGAGCTTCAGGTCGAGCTCGAGTGAACAAACGACGCAGTTTATTCATCACCTGCCCCGGCTGTTCTTTACTAATAAACTGGGTTTCCACGATGACCTTTTCAAGGTGCTCAAAGAACATTTCTAATTCTTTATGACGTGGGTATTCCTCTTGCTCAGCTGCTGAAAACTGACTTTTTTCCAGGTTAAGGTGAGCAACACGAACTTCATAGCCGAGGGTTTGCACTGCCATTGCTAAGTTCAAGGAGCTGTATTCCGGATTAGCGGGAATGCAAACATGATAGTGACATTTCTGTAACTCTTCGTTGGTCAAGCCAGTTCTCTCACGCCCAAATACCAGCGCTACTGGGTGCTTTTGACCTTCAACAGCGAACTTCTCACCACACTCACGCGGCTCCAGCATTGGCCACTCTAGAGTACGTGAACGAGCACTTGAACCAACGACCAGTCCACAATCCAGAACGGCGTCATCCAGCGAGCTAACAATCGTAGCATTTTGAGCAATATCACCTGCTCCGGCCGCTAACGCCAACGCCTGTTCATCCACTTCACACTGTGGATCAACCAATACAAGTTGGCTTAACCCCATGACTTTCATTGCACGGGCTGCAGAGCCAATATTGCCTGAATGAGAGGTACCTACGAGTACGATTTTTACTTGATCCAACATCTATGTTTGCTACCTAATTAAAAACCGCAGGATATTAACATAATTTTTTAACACACCCTAGGGCGAAGCCGTGCCCTATTCGCATTCTCGTTAATTGATGTCGTATACCAAACAATAACCAGTCTTCCCTCCTCTACTTTTTAGAGTAAAAAATAACCACTTCCTTTTTCGTTTATCTTTGGTATACTCGCCGCCGCTTTTATTCGTTCTTTAACATCCGTTGGGAAATTCGTATGCATCCAATGCTAAACATTGCTATTCGCGCTGCGCGAAAGGCAGGCAATCATATTGCTAAATCATTAGAAAACACAGATAAAGTAGAATCTACACTTAAAGGCAATAATGACTTTGTCACTAACGTAGACAAAGAAGCAGAATACATCATCATCGATACTATCAAGCAGTCTTACCCAGAGCACTGTATCGTTGCTGAAGAACAAGGTCTTATCGAAGGTAAAGATAAAGACGTACAATGGATCATCGACCCACTGGATGGCACTAATAACTTTGTAAAAGGTTACCCACACTTCGCTGTTTCTATTGCAGTTCGTATCAAAGGCAAAACTGAAGTTGCTTGTGTATACGATCCAATGCAAAACGAGCTATTCACTGCTCAACGTGGTGCTGGTGCACAGCTTAACAGCGCACGTATCCGTGTTACTCCGCTTAAAGACCTTCAAGGTACTGTTTTAGCAACTGGTTTCCCATTCAAGCAGAAGCAACACTCTGAGTCTTTCATCAAGATCGTTGGCTCTCTATTCACTGAGTGTGCTGACTTCCGTCGTAGTGGCTCTGCTGCGCTTGACCTATGTTACATGGCTGCAGGCCGTGTTGATGGTTACTTTGAGCTAGGTCTAAAACCTTGGGATATGGCGGCTGGTGAGCTTATTGCTCGTGAAGCTGGTGCTATCCTAACAGACTTCTCTGGCGGTACTGACTACATGAAGTCTGGCAACATTGTTGCTTCTAGCGCTCGTGGCGTAAAATCTATCCTTAAGCACATTCGCGAAAACGGTAACAGCGCGATCCTTAAGTAACAGATTTTAAAGTCATTCTAGCCCTTTTTAATAGCCCTACTCTCTGAGTGGGGCTTTTTTATATCTGAATATCACTAGCTAGGATTGAGTATCTAAAAACCTCCTCGGTAGTTTTTTTAGGCACAAAAAAACCGCTGAACACTCAGCGGTTTTTCGTATTAGGTTCTCAATCTGCTTTATGGCATCTCGTCGAACTCTGCACCTTCTTTTTCTACTTGAGGTGGCATTAAGTGCTCTTTCTGGATACCCAGTTTTAGCGCTAGTGCTGATGCAACGTAGATAGAAGAGTAAGTACCTACCGTGATACCAAGTAGCAATGCGGTTGCGAAGCCGTGAATCATAGCACCACCCTGAGCAAACAGCGCAATGACTACGAATAACGTCGTACCCGAAGTAATCAATGTACGGCTCAACGTCTGAGTAATTGAAGCGTCCATGATGTCTGCGGGTTCACCTTTACGCATTTTGCGGAAGTTCTCACGGATACGGTCAAATACAACGATGGTATCGTTGAGCGAGTAACCGACAACCGTGAGTAGTGCTGCAACGATAGTCAGGTCAACTTCAATCTGCATGAACGAGAACACACCAAGCGTAATAATGATGTCGTGCGCCAGTGCTAATACTGCACCCGCTGCTAGACGCCATTCAAATCGCATTGATACGTAGAGCAGAATACAGATCAACGACACAAGTATCGCTAGACCACCAGCCTCTGTTAGCTCATCACCAACGTTTGGACCTACGAACTCAATTCGGCGCATCTCTACGCTTTCACCCGTACCATCTTTGATTGCACCAATGATTTGGTTACCCAGCGTTTCACCAGATACATCATCACGAGGACGAAGACGAACCATCACATCGCGTGCGCTACCAAAGTTCTGTACCGTCGCGTCGCCGAAGCCTTGAGCATCCAGAGCCGTACGGATTTTTTCCAGATTAGCTGGCTTTTCAAAACCAACTTCAATCAACGTACCGCCTGTGAAGTCCAGACCCCAGTTCAGCCATTTGGTTGACAACGTGAAGATAGAAGCAGCAATCATAAAGATTGAGAAAATGAAGGCTACTTTCGACCAACGCATAAAGCCGATCGTCTTCTCTGCTTTTAGAATTTGAAACATATTAATTCCCAGCCTTAGATCGACAGTTTATCAACGCGTTTGCCACCATACAGAAGGTTCACGATACAACGTGTACCAATGATAGCGGTGAACATTGAAGTTAAGATACCGATAGATAGCGTTACCGCGAAACCTTTCACTGCACCTGTACCGACTGCAAACAAGATGATCGCAGTAATAAGTGTCGTGATATTCGCATCGGCAATTGTACTGAACGCGTTCGCGTAACCTTGGTGAATCGCTTGCTGCGGATTGCGGCCATCGCGAATTTCTTCCCGGATACGTTCAAAGATCAGTACGTTCGCATCAACGGCCATACCAACGGTTAACACGATACCGGCGATACCCGGCAGCGTCATGGTTGCACCCGGAATCATCGACATTACACCGATAATCAGCACCAAGTTTGCCATCAGTGCAATGTTAGCAATCAGACCAAAACCACGGTAGTAAAGCAGAGTAAAGAGCATTACTGCGACCATACCCCAAATACACGCCTGAATACCCATATCGATGTTTTGCTGACCCATTGATGGACCAATGGTACGCTCTTCAACGATAGAAATAGGTGCAATTAGAGCACCAGCACGGAGTAGTAGCGCAAGGTTGTGAGCTTCTGCAGCAGAGTCGATACCGGTAATACGGAAGTTACGACCAAGGGCAGACTGAATCGTCGCCTGGTTAATCACTTCTTCGTGCTTAGTCAGGATAACTTTGCCTTCCGGCGTCTTACGACCGCTGTCTTTGTACTCAGCAAACACGGTAGCCATCAGCTTACCGATGTTCTTCTTCGAGAACGCAGACATCTTGTTACCACCTTCACTGTCTAGCGAGATGTTAACTTGAGGACGACCATATTCATCAACACTTGAGCTTGCATCCGTGATGCTTGAGCCACCTAAGATAACGCGCTTTTTCAATACAACAGGACGACCGTCGCGATCTTGCTTGATTTCGCTGCCAGCAGGTGCACGACCATTCGCTGCCGCCGATAGATCCGCTTTATCATCAACTTCGCGGAATTCCAGTGTTGCTGTCGCACCCAGGATTTCTTTCGCACGAGCGGTATCCTGAACACCAGGAAGCTCAACCACGATACGGCTTGCACCTTGACGTTGAACAAGTGGCTCCGCAACACCGAGTTCGTTTACACGGTTACGTAGAATAGTAATGTTTTGTTCTACTGCGTAGTTACGAATCTCTTGTAGGCGTTGTTCAGTGAACCTAGCAACAAGTGCAAAGCGACCATTAGAATCAGAATCGACAAAATTCATGTCTGGGTGATTCTTTTCTAATGTACTTTTCGCTTCAGCCAATTGCTCTTCATTACGAAGTAGTACTTCCACCGCTTCTTTACCAGAAGGGCGAATAGCGCGGTAGCGGATCTTGGCATCACGAAGTTCGCTTCGGAAAGCTTCTTCTTGCTGACCAACCAGCTTTTCCATGGCTGCATCCATATCCACTTCCATCAAGAAGTGAACACCACCACGTAGATCAAGACCAAGTTTCATTGGCGTTGCGCCAATAGACTCAAGCCAGTCAGGGGTAGAAGGTGCTAGGTTCAACGCAACGATAGTGTCGCGACCTAAAGCTTCGTTAATAATATCGCGGGCACTAATCTGAGTATCAGTGTCGGTAAAACGGACAAGAATTGATCCATTCTCTAGAGCAATGGATTTATGAGAAAGTTGCTCTTTATCAAGAGCAGTAGTGACAGCATCCAGCGTTGACATATCTACAGAGGCGCCACGCGCCCCTGTAACTTGAATAGCCGGATCTTCACCGTAGATATTTGGAAGTGCGTATAGTGCGGCTGCGATGATCGCAAAAAGCACCATTAAGTACTTCCATAATGGGTAACGGTTTAGCACAGCGAGGACCCTTTAGCTGTTTTATAGAGACTTAAGCGTACCTTTAGGCAACACTGCAGTTACGAAGTCTTTTTTGATTACAACTTCATTGTTCGCATTAAGCTCGATTGAAATGAAATCATTGTCTTCAGCGATCTTAGTAATTTTACCTACTAGACCACCGCTTGTTAGGACTTCGTCACCTTTGCCCATTGAAGCCATTAGGTTCTTGTGCTCTTTTACGCGCTTACTTTGTGGGCGGTAAATCATGAAGTAAAAGATCACTGCGAACATGCCAAGCATGATTAGCATTTCAAAACCGCCGCCTGCTGGTGCGCCTTCTGCTGCTGCGTGAGCCTGAGAAATAAACATTAAAACATCCTCATTATATTATATTGATAATCCAACAAATTGGGCTTTCGCAGTTAAGATTCAAGTCTGAAAGTGACTAATAGAGATCACTCTCTCAAAAATAACGTGCGTTAGCCTACTTTATTAGCAAAAGCCTCTGGCAACATGCCAAAGGCTTTAATTCTTTTAAGCTTTGCTTAGTGGTGGAACTTCACGGTCACGACGAGCGTAAAATTCTTCAACGAACTCATCGAAACGATCTTCGTCAATCGCCTTACGAATACTTTCCATCAAGCGCTGGTAGTAGCGCAGGTTGTGAATGGTATTCAGACGTGCACCCAGAATTTCATTACAACGCTCTAGGTGGTGAAGATACGACTTGCTGTAATTTTGACAAGTGTAACAGTCACAGTGCGGATCCAGCGGTGTTGTATCCGTTTTATGTTTCGCATTACGGATCTTGATCACACCACCAGTCACAAATAGGTGACCATTACGCGCATTACGCGTTGGCATTACACAGTCAAACATGTCGATACCGCGGCGTACACCTTCTACTAAATCTTCTGGTTTGCCAACACCCATTAAGTAACGAGGTTTGTCTTCTGGCAGTTGTGGGCACGTATGCTCAAGAATACGATGCATGTCTTCTTTAGGCTCACCTACTGCAAGACCACCAACCGCGTAACCGTCAAAACCGATCTCTGTTAGGCCTTTAACTGACACATCACGCAGGTCTTCGTAAACACCACCCTGAACGATACCAAATAGGTTGTTCGGGTTTTCTAGCTTATCGAAGTGGTCACGAGAGCGTTGTGCCCAACGTAGCGACATTTCCATCGATTTCTTCGCTTCATCGTGTGTTGCTGGGTATGGCGTACACTCATCGAAGATCATAACGATGTCAGAACCTAGGTCTTTTTGGATTTCCATCGACTTTTCAGCGTCCATGAAAATCTTGTCACCGTTCACTGGATTGCGGAAATGCACGCCTTGCTCAGTGATGGTACGCATTTTACCTAGGCTGAAAACCTGGAAACCGCCTGAATCGGTAAGAATAGGACCATGCCAGTTCATGAAGTCGTGCAAGTCACCATGCATTTTCATCACTTCTTGACCAGGACGTAGCCACAGGTGGAATGTGTTACCTAGCAGGATTTCTGCGCCCGTACCTTTTACTTCTTCCGGTGTCATACCTTTAACAGTACCGTAGGTACCTACTGGCATAAACGCTGGAGTTTGCACAGTGCCACGTTCGAAAGTCAATTGACCACGACGTGCAGTGCCGTTTTTCTTCTTAAGATCGAATTTTAATTTCACGATGCCTCCGGGTGTCAGAGAAACAGTCTGACGATATTTTCGGGTTAATCCCCATTAAGGAGCGGTCGCCTTTCCTTGCGAGAGATAAAGCAGACATTCTGTTTTATTTCCTAGCTTACTGCTAGCACTCGTAAATTGCGTTATCTTCTTCATTGCAAGAGACTCCCCAAGACGCTCTTTGCTCACTTAAGGGCGTAAAAATCTGGAGTCTCTATTAAAAACTATGCAGTTTTCTTCTTGATGAACATTGAGTCACCGTATGAGAAAAAACGGTATTTGTTTTCTACCGCATGATGATAGGCATTCATGGTGTTGTCATAGCCTGCAAATGCACTCACCAACATGATCAACGTTGATTCTGGCAGGTGGAAGTTAGTGATCAGACAATCCACCAGCTGGTATTCGTAACCTGGGTAGATAAAGATCTCAGTATCACCAAAGAACGGAACCAGTTCCGTCCCCTTCTTCAGTGCATCTTGCGCCGCACTCTCTAGCGAGCGAACTGAAGTTGTCCCCACTGCGATGATGCGGCCGCCACGAGCCTTAGTTGCATGAATAGCATCCACCACTTCTTGCGGTACTTCTACATACTCAGCATGCATGTGGTGATCATTGATATTGTCGACTTTAACTGGCTGGAACGTGCCCGCACCAACGTGCAGTGTCACATACGCAAACTCCGCGCCTTTTGCTTTGATATTCTCTAGTAGAACATCATCAAAGTGAAGGCCAGCAGTCGGGGCAGCTACTGCACCCGGTTTTTGGTTGTATACTGTTTGGTAGCGTTCTTTATCTGCGTCTTCATCTGGGCGGTCGATGTACGGTGGAAGTGGCATATGACCGATTTCTTCCAGAATCTCCAGAACCGTCTTATCAGAGTTAAATTTCAGCTCAAACAGTGCGTCATGTCGAGCCACCATTTCAGCGGCGTATTCATCGTTCTCGCCGACAATAATGGTTGTGCCTGGTTTCGGTGACTTTGAGCAGCGAACATGCGCTAAGATGCTCTTTTCATCCAGCATACGCTCCACCAGCACCTCTAGCTTGCCGCCAGACTCTTTGCGGCCAAACATACGTGCAGGAATAACACGTGTATTATTGAAAACCACTAGGTCGCCTGGTTGAACTTGCTCCAGCACATCGGTAAATGTGCCATCAACAATCTCACCAGTATTGCCGTCCATTTGCAGTAGTCGGCTAGCTGTACGCTCCGGCTGAGGGTAGCGAGCGATAAGTTCATCTGGAAGGTCGAAATGGAAATCTGATACTTGCATGTTACTTGTCTTATATATTGGTCAAATCACGTCTAAGACGACGATAAAATTGCGACGAGTTTTTCGCAGCAGACTAGTATATGTTTAGATGCTGCAATAGCAAGTTAATCCCCAGAATATCGCTGTAAAAGCTGCCATAAAGAGTGTAATAAACAGTTAAATTGGCATGTTTGCAGGCAATAAAAAAGCAGCGACCTTCGCTGCTTTTCGAATTTAGGTTTGATTAACAAGCCTTAGGTGTTTTGTGCTCTACGCCATGCTAGCAATCCCAACAGGGATAAGAGACCAAGGTTTAGACTGCCACCACCGTCGCTCGTGTCTCTGAAGTTACAGTTGTTGGTTGCAATACCGTCGTGACACTCATCGGTATCACCGTCTTCGATGTCAGTAAGAAACTCAGGAGCAATAATGTAACTGCTTGGAGGGCCATCCCCCGTAATGTATGACTGCACCCAGTCATAATACTGACTGACTTTGGTATAGTAAATCGGAATGGTCAGGGAGCCACAATCGGGTGTAATTATGGGCCCACCACTTACGATACCAATCTGTTTACCGGTCGAGATATCAACCAGCGGTCCGCCGCTATCTCCGTTACAGGCGGAATTACCATACTGGGTACTGTCCTCCTCTTCTAAAACATCATTAATGGTTGGCAGGGTACAAATTTTTGTGGTGTTTGTAGGCGAGTTAATGGCGACAGGAAACATACTGCCACTTTCCAGACGTTCATAACATTTATCAATCGGCAAAAAAGCAATAGTGGTAGTCTTTAATGTCGTTGATGTTTCATCCGAAGTTGGCTTTGTTACTCCCCAGCCAAATACTTGAACATTGGCTGAGCGTTGATTGGTCTGATAGTTTTCATCCCAGTCAGAGGCAAGCCGAGCTTCAATATCGATCATTTCTTCTTTCGTTGCCAGATCAGCAGTACTGACATTAGTGACCGGACGATCGAGATAAAGTAACGCTATATCGCTATCCAGAGCGGTTTGAATTGGGGTAACGCTACCATCACTTTCTGGTTTTGCTTTAGCAAACGGAGTGTACTTGGGATGCACGACTACATGAGAAACAGAGTAATAATTATCGATACTGGTGTCGTTTAGATTATGGACCTTCGCGGTAACTGCGAGTTCTCCTGGTTGAGTGACATAGTAGCTCGCTTCGTTGGCTCCCTCCCCCATCACCACGCAGTGTGCGGCTGTCATTACCCACTGGTTGGTCAGCATTGTGCCACCGCAAATCGGAAACTCGGCCATATTACTGGCTCGAATAGACACACGATCTGCTGGGTTGGTTTCTTCTTCTCCTAGCACAATCGCCTGCGCTGATTGCACACTTAGCGCTATAGCCACTATCGCAAATAGTTTTTTGTACATAGTCGTCTTCAGTTTAGTAAGCCTGAGCTTATCTTCTTCGACAGGGCAAACAGGGAACATCAGACAAATACAAATGTGCGATTCAATTCATTGGATTACTTTTTAAGCACTTTCAATATCAGAGAGAAATGCAAACTCGGTCGCACAGAAGTCAACCAACCCAAAGTGACAAATTTATAGATACTCAGCCCATTGAATAGCCAAAATCTGATTTTATTTCATCGTTCTATTTTATTGATAAAAAACGGGGTGGCTCTCAGATATACGGAAAAATATTCTCTATATTTAAATAAGGACAATGCTGCTGGAGGTTTCTATGATCAAGGTTGAAGACATGATGACTCGCCACCCTCATACCCTGTCAAAAGCGCATACCTTGCGTGACGCAAAAGAGATGATGGAAGCGCTTGATATTCGACACATTCCGGTTATTGACGCCAATAAACATTTACAAGGCTTGGTGACTCAACGCGATATTCTTGCGGCTCAAGAATCTAGTTTACACCCAGATCAGGCTGAGCAATCTTTTACCATCGACACTCCTCTCGAAAAAATGATGCACACCAACATCATGACAGCAGAACCGCGCGCTGGTTTAAAAGAGAGTGCCATCTATATGCAAAAGCACAAAGTTGGCTGTTTACCTGTCGTTAATAAAGGGCAATTAGTCGGCATTATTACAGACAGTGATTTTGTGACCATTGCGATTAACTTGCTCGAACTCCAAGAAGAAGTCGAACCAGAAGAGATCGAGCCAGACGAAGAAACACAATAACACCTGCATTGTGTCTGAGTTGGCTGGAGCTGAGAGTCTATCCGTCTACAAAATAAAAAAGAGCGGCAATAATGCCGCTCAATATGCCACTACTGGCGTCGTTTTGGGAAATCGAAACTTTGCCTAACTAATTAGAATTGGTCTTCTTCAGTCGAACCCGTTAGTGCCGTAACCGATGAGTTACCACCTTGAATCGTATTGGTCATTCTGTCGAAGTAACCTGTACCTACTTCTTGCTGGTGAGCTACGAATGTGTAACCTTTTTCTGCAGCTTGGAACTCTGGGCGCTGTACTTTCTCAACGTAATGACGCATACCTTCACCTTGAGCATAAGCATGTGCCAGTTCAAACATGTTAAACCACATGTTATGGATACCCGCTAGAGTGATGAACTGGTACTTGTAGCCCATGTTTGCAAGCTCTTGCTGGAATTTAGCAATAGTCTCAGCATCCAGGTTTTTCTCCCAGTTGAACGATGGAGAACAGTTGTATGCAAGCAGCTGATCTGGGTACTCAGCGTGAATTGCTTCTGCAAACTTACGCGCTTCTTCAAGACACGGTGTTGCCGTTTCACACCAGATCAAATCTGCGTATGGTGCGTAAGCCAGACCACGAGAGATTGCCTGGTCGATACCAGCACGCACACGGTAGAAACCTTCAGCTGTACGCTCGCCGTCAATAAAGTCTTTATCATATGGGTCGCAATCAGATGTTAGAAGGTCAGCCGCGTTCGCATCAGTACGTGCGATAACCAGCGTTGTTGTACCCGCTACGTCTGCAGCCAGACGAGCTGCAACCAGTTTTTGTACCGCTTCTTGAGTCGGAACCAGTACTTTACCGCCCATGTGACCACACTTCTTAACTGAAGCAAGTTGGTCTTCGAAGTGAACGCCCGCCGCACCTGCTTCAATCATAGATTTCATCAGTTCGTAAGCGTTTAGTACGCCACCAAAGCCCGCTTCTGCATCCGCTACGATAGGTAGGAAGTAATCGATACCACCTTCATCTTCTGGAGACTTGCCGCCCGCCCACTGGATTTGGTCAGCACGGCGGAAAGAGTTATTGATACGCTTAACAACAGAAGGTACTGAGTCTACAGGGTATAGCGATTGGTCTGGGTACATTGTTGAGGCAGTATTGTTATCTGCAGCAACCTGCCAACCTGATAGGTAAATCGCTTCGATACCCGCTTTCGCTTGTTGTACCGCTTGGCCGCCAGTCAGCGCGCCCAGACAGTTAACGTAACCCTTTTTCGCGCTACCGTTGACCAGTGACCACAATTTGTCTGCACCACGCTGTGCAATTGTGTTTGCAGGAACCATAGAGCCACGAAGTTCCACAACTTCTTCAGCAGTGTAAGTACGCTTCACATTTTTCCAGCGTGGATTCGTTGCCCAGTCTTTTTCTAAAGCTTCAATTTGTTGGCGGCGAGTTAATGTCATTGGTCTATCCCTCTTTATAATTTGCACTTTTGGTATGTGCGTTGAGTTCCCGTTCTCAGGCAGTACATCCTTATCTGCCATCAAAGTTCTTCACGTTATTGGTTTTGTGTTGTTTTTTGGTATTCGTATTCTTAATCCAAGTAGTCATAACCTGGAATGGTCAAGAAGTTCGTTAGCTCATCGCTGGTTGTCAGCTTCGCCATAAGTTGCGCAGCCTCCTCAAAGCGACCGGCTTGATAACGCTCTTCTCCGATTTCTTGTTTCACGACTTCTACTTCTTCTTTCAAGTAGGATTCAAACAGTTCTTTTGTGACTTTTTGGCCGTTATCCAGCGACTTACCATGTTGAATCCATTGCCAGATCGAAGCGCGAGAAATCTCTGCGGTAGCAGCATCTTCCATTAGGCCGTAGATTGGCACACAACCGTTGCCAGAAATCCAAGCTTCGATGTATTGCAGCGCAACACGGATGTTATGACGCATACCTTGTTCTGTACGCTCACCTTCACACGGTTCAAGCAATTCTGTTGCGGTGATGGGTGCATCTTCAGAACGGCTAACTTCCAACTGGTTTGAACGATCTCCAAGAATATTGCTGAATACTTCCATTGCGGTATCCGCCAGACCAGGGTGCGCGACCCAAGTTCCGTCGTGACCATTGTTCGCTTCCAAAGACTTATCGTTGTGAATCTTATCCAGAACCTTCTGGTTTTCTTCTTGGTCTTTTGCAGGAATGAAAGCGGCCATGCCACCCATCGCAAATGCACCACGTTTATGACAAGTACGTACCAGTAGTCGTGAGTAAGCATTTAGAAATGGCTTATCCATGGTCACAACCTGACGGTCTGGTAATACGCGATCTGGGTGGTTTTTCAGTGTTTTGATGTAGCTAAAGATGTAATCCCAGCGACCACAGTTAAGACCTACGATATGCTCTTTAAGCGAGAACAAAATCTCGTCCATTTCGAACACAGCAGACAGTGTCTCGATAAGTACCGTTGCTTTGATCGTGCCAGTATCAAGACCAAAGTACTCTTCTGTGAAATGGAACACTTCACTCCACCACTTCGCTTCGTGGTGAGATTGTAGCTTCGGAATATAGAAGTAAGGACCGCTGCCTTTTTGCAGTAACGTTTTGTAGTTATTGTAGAAATACAGCGCGAAATCAAATAACGCCCCTGGAATGATCTGACCGTGCCACGTAACGTGTTTTTCTTTTAAATGAAGGCCGCGTACACGGCAGATCAACACCGCTGGGTCGTCTGCCAGCTGATAATGCTTACCGTTGCCAGGATTGGTGTAACTGATGGTACCATTGACCGCATCACGCAAGTTCACCTGACCATCCAATACCTTGGTCCAAGCAGGTGACATCGAGTCTTCGAAGTCCGCCATAAACACTTTTACATTCGCATTCAGAGCGTTAATCACCATTTTACGATCCGTTGGACCAGTGATTTCAACTCGGCGATCTTGCAGATCTTGTGGAATCCCCAAGATCTTCCAGCTTCCTTCGCGGATGTCTTGCGTTTCTGGCAAAAAGTCAGGTAGTTCACCAGCATCAATGCGCGCTTGTTTTTCTTCTCGAGCTTGCAGCAGTTGTTCTACACGTCCGGCATATTTTTCACAAAGCAGTGATAAGAAGGTTTGGGCCTCTGAAGGGAAAATTGCCTGATGTTCCGGAGCAAGTGCACCAGTAACCTCAAGCATGCCTTGGGTCTGCTTCGTTGGTTGTGTTTTTTGTTCTGTCTGAGCAAGCATAATCATTCATCCTTAACGTGCTTTATCAATCTTGGGCAGTCAGCGAAAAGCTACATTTGTAAGTTACGAACAACAAATTACATCCTGAATATTTGTGTTCATTTCTTGTGGCCCTGACTAGAGATTGCATAAAAAAGTGTGCTTTTGCAATCTAGACATAAGTCTTACCGGCCGTTAAATAAGCTATATCAACAAAGGGGTTAGAGGAACCCCCAAGGTAAATAAAAGTTGAAATTCGAAGTTTTATTCGGCGCGAAACAAACGGTTGATTTTCGATACCATTTTGTAAGTTATTACGTAATTAAATTACATGATTTTTTTGATGTAAATATCATTTAAAACAGGTGTATTAATAGATTGGTAGGGGGAAGACCCTTGTATTCACAAGGGGGAGAGCAAAGAATTCAAACAAAGACTAAACACTATGCATAAGCAGATGTGTAAAATTAACATTGTAAAATTTCACTATTTTATGAAATCTTCATCAAAGAAAAGCTGTAAAATTTTACAAGTTAAAGTTTACGAACAGAACAAAATGCTAAAAAGCACACCATTTACAGTGTGCTTTTGGAAGGATATCAGGACAGATTAGGCTAATACTAATAGCTAAAGCAGTTCAGAAACGACATCTGCAAGCTGGTTGAAGGTATTAGTACGTGACGAACTTGGACGCCAAACCAAACCAATTTCTCGATATGCTTGTGTGCCAGGTGGGTCGATAACCACTAAATTTTGGTTATGTAGCAGTCCGTGATCAATGGCCATCTGAGGAATAAAAGTCGTCCCTAAGCCATTGGCCACCATTTGTACCAAGGTATGCAAACTTGTTGCGGTAAATGGATTGATTTTTTCTTTGTCAGTTAACTTACAGGCAGAGACCGCGTGTTCCGTCAGACAGTGTTCTTTCTCTAGAAGAAATACCGATTCATCTGGCAGATCCGCATAACGAATAGGTACTGATACTGAAGACGCTTGGCTTGCACTGATCACCATTCGGAATGGGTCTTTGCCTACCACTCGGCTTTCCATTCCGTCAATTTCTACGGGGAGCGCCAGTATCAACACATCCAAATCTCCGTGCCTAAGAGCCTGCAATAGATTGTGTGTCGTGTCTTCTCTAAGCAACATATTGAGTTGTGGGAAACGATAATTAACTTCCTGAACCAGATCACTCAGCAAAAAAGGAGCAATGGTCGGGATGCAACCGACTTTTAGCTGCCCCTGCATCTCATCGCCTTGGCACATCCGGCCTAATTCAACTAAGTCCTGCCCTTTGGCTAGCAGTTCACGACCTTGCTTCACGACCATTTCACCCGTTTGAGTGAAAACCAACGGGCTTTTTTTGTCTTTCTTTTCATATAAAGGACAGCCAATCAACTCTTCTAGATTCTGGATGCCTTTACTTAGGGTTGACTGACTGACAAAACAACGTACTGCCGCATCGCTAAAATGACGTGTTTCATGTAGTGTCACCAGATAATATAGCTGCTTTAAACTAGGCCACTTATTCATAATTTTATTACTACCTACCACTACTTAAGTGATCAAGTTAAGAGTTTTGTGGTTATCGCTTTTTTCGATTAACTCAATCTATTTAATTCGCTTTTTTCAATACTACAATCTGTACTATAGTTTGTCTCGATTTAATACGGACCAAGACGGCATAACTTTATTCGTCTTGGAACAAACCATACTTTTTAGGAGCAAAAAAATGGTACTAGTAGGTCGTCAAGCCCCTGATTTTACTGCTGCAGCTGTTCTAGGTAACGGTGAGATCGTTGATAACTTCAACTTTGCAGAATTCACTAAAGGTAAGAAAGCCGTTGTGTTCTTCTACCCACTAGATTTCACTTTCGTTTGCCCATCTGAGCTAATCGCATTCGACAACCGTCTAGCTGATTTCCAAGCTAAAGGCGTTGAAGTAATCGGCGTTTCTATCGATTCTCAGTTCTCTCACAACGCATGGCGTAACACTGCTATCGCAGATGGCGGTATCGGTCAAGTTAAGTACCCTCTAGTTGCTGACGTTAAGCACGAAATCTGTAAAGCTTACGATGTTGAGCACCCAGAAGCAGGCGTTGCTTTCCGTGGTTCTTTCCTAATCGACGAAGAAGGCCTTGTACGTCACCAAGTTGTTAACGACCTACCACTAGGACGTAACATCGACGAAATGCTACGTATGGTTGACGCGCTTAACTTCCACCAGAAGCACGGCGAAGTATGTCCTGCACAATGGGAAGAAGGCAAAGCAGGTATGGATGCATCTCCACAAGGTGTTGCAGCATTCCTATCTGAGAACGCAGCTGACCTAGCGTAATAAACTAGACCTCACCCAAGCTCAACGGGTGAATTGGTTGGATGTATATATAAAGCAAAAGCTGTAGCGGAATAACCGCAAACGCCAATCAGTCTAAGTAAAGTCTCAATAAAGCCCAGGGCATCTGCTCTGGGCTTTCTTTTTTCACTCTAAAACCACAAACGAGGTAATGCCCTGGTGCTAAGTTTACCTCTATTTCCCGAGGCTCCTTTACAGATTCTCGCTCTTGTCCTTGTTACTATTTATCGAGAATATGCTTTCGGGACAACCACATGATTACTCAATTAGAAGTCTGCATCGACAACATTGAATCTCTTCACCATGCCATTTCTGGTGGTGCGACACGTATTGAACTTTGCTCCTCACTTGTATTAGGAGGACTAACTCCGAGTTATGGTTTTATGCAGCAAGCCGCAAGACTTTCCACTGTTCCCGTCTACGCCATGATTCGTCCGCGTCAGGGAGATTTCCTCTATAACCAACAAGAAATCGAAATGATGCGTTGGGATATTGAAGCGGCATACCAAGCGGGCTTAAACGGGGTGGTTCTCGGCGTACTTACTCAAGACGGTGATATTCATATGCAGCATGCGACAACTTTGTGTGAATTTGCTCTGACACTCGGATTAGGCGTTACATTCCACCGCGCTTTTGATCAGTGCCGTCACGCAGAGCAAGCCTTAGAAGATGTCATAAGCTTAGGTTGTGAGCGTGTACTGACATCAGGGCTGGCACCATCAGCTCCTGTGGGCAGCGAAGTAATTAAATCACTCGTAGAACAAGCGAATGGACGCATTCATATCATGGCAGGAGCTGGCATTAATGCTGATAACGTACGCGCCTTAGTAGAGAAAACGCATGTGCAAGAAGTGCACCTGTCAGGCAAGGGCACTCGCGCAAGTGAGATGAACTTTATCGCCAATCAGAGCAAGATGGGGGCATCCGATGTCGATGACTTTGCGATTCCTATCACTAGCACAACAGCCATTGCCAACGTGGTCTCAGCTCTCAAATAAAAGTCTAGATACTCCGCCCCCCGAATTTGAATGCTAACATATTGATAATCAAGGATTGAGGAATGATATATGTCTAAGCTCAAAAACAAGGAATATGAGAAAGAGCTCAAAAAGCTGCAAATAGAACTGGTGAAGCTCCAAGAATGGGTCAAACACAAAGGATTAAAAGTGGTTGTGCTGTTCGAAGGTAGAGATGCCGCGGGAAAAGGTGGGGTCATCAAGCGAATTACAGAGAAGCTCAACCCGCGTGTATGTCGCGTCGTCGCCCTACCCGCACCGACAGAGAAAGAAAAGACTCAGTGGTATTTTCAACGTTATGTCACGCATTTGCCTTCAGCTGGAGAGATCGTCTTATTTGACCGCAGTTGGTATAACCGCGCTGGCGTTGAAAAGGTCATGGGCTTTTGCACTGCGGATGAATACGAAGAATTCCTGCGTTCTTGTCCTGAATTTGAGCGTATGCTGCAGCGCTCAGGCATCATCTTGATCAAATACTGGTTCTCCGTCTCAGATGAAGAGCAGGAGAAGCGATTCCTTGGCCGCATTAATACACCGATAAAACGCTGGAAGTTCAGTCCTATGGATCTAGAATCCCGACACCGCTGGGCCGAATACTCAGAAGCGAAAGATAAGATGTTTGCCTATACCGACACCAAAAACTGTCCTTGGTGGGTTGTGCCTTCTGATTCTAAAAAGAAAGCTCGGCTAAATTGCATCAGCCATCTTTTGAGTCAGATTGATTACAAATCACTTGAATATCCACCCGTTGAGCTTCCTGAGCTCAACAAAGAAGGTTACGTCAGAGCGCCAATCGACGATCAGACCTTTGTGCCAGATAAGTATTAGTCTTTCAGTTAAGATAAAAAAGACCAGCTCTATGCTGGTCTTTTTGTTGATTCGATTTCATTTACTTCAACACATCATCAATACTCTGATCACCAAGGTGTCGCACATCTTTACCTTTCACAAAGTAAATGATGTATTCACAGATGTTCTGACAGCGGTCTCCCACTCGCTCAATGGCACGTGCCGACCACATCACTTGAAGAATATGTGGGATATTTTTTGGGTCTTCCATCATATAAGTCATTAACTGACGGATGACCGCTTCATATTCCGCGTCGAGTTTATCATCCTGCTTGTGTACTTCGGCAGCGGCTTCCACATCCATACGCGCAAATGCATCAAGTACCTGATGCAGCATTTGAATCGCCTGACGGCAAAGTGGCTCTAACGACACCTGGAATTGACGTTCTTTAGACGAAGGGCTTTCTATTGCGACATAAGCAATGCGCGTAGCCACATCCCCAATTCTCTCTAAATCGGTGATCGTTTTGATGATGGCCATGATTAAGCGCAGGTCTTTCGCTGTCGGCTGACGTTTGGCGATAATACGAGTACACGCATCATCGATAGACACTTCCATCGCATTCACTTTGTGGTCATCACGCACAACCTTTCGCGCAAGCTCGATATCTTCTTTATTTAAGGCTTGAATAGCATACGACAACTGCTGTTCAACCAAGCCACCCATAGTTAAAACATGAGTACGAATCGATTCTAGCTCTACGTTAAATTGTCCTGAAATATGACGTCCAAAGTGCATAATTGTCCTTCTGTTTAATCTTGCCGCAGGCCTTAGCCGTAACGACCGGTGATGTAATCTTCAGTCTGAGTCTTGACCGGTGACGTGAAGATTGAGTCGGCATCGGAATACTCTATTAGCTTACCCATGTGAATGAATGCCGTATGGTCGCTAACTCGCGCCGCTTGCTGCATGTTGTGGGTAACAATAACCACAGTATATTGAGTTTTTAGCTCATTGATAAGCTCCTCAATAGTCAAAGTGGAGATTGGATCAAGTGCTGAGGTAGGTTCATCAAGTAAAAGAACTTCTGGTTCAATCGCGATCGCACGAGCGATGACCAAACGTTGCTGCTGACCGCCTGACAAACCAAATGCGTTCTCATGCAAACGGTCTTTCACTTCATCCCACAATGCCGCTGATCGCAATGAACGTTCAACCGCGTCGTCCAAAGAGCGGCTATTCTTCACCCCTTGTAAGCGAAGTCCATAAACCACATTTTCGTAGATCGATTTAGGGAATGGATTTGGTCGCTGAAATACCATACCAACACGGCGTCTGAGCGTTGCTACATCAACATTGGGATGATAGACGTTCTTGCCATGCAGACGTACTTCTCCAGTGACCTTACAACCTTCGACTAAATCGTTCATGCGGTTAATACAACGCAACAGGGTCGATTTACCGCAGCCTGATGGGCCAATAAATGCCGTTACTCGTCCCTTAGGAATTCGCATCGAAATGTTATGTAACGCCTGAGTCTGCCCGTAGAAAAGATTAAGGTTCTCAATTGAGATGGCCGTTTGTTCATCCGTCAGGTTATCAACGTCTAATGGAGGCTCATAACCCAATGTATTATCAAAATTAAACATACTTAATCTTGTCCTAACGTTCTGTATTTTTCGCGCAAGTCATTACGAATACTGATTGCTGTTAAGTTTAGTCCGACAATCACAGTAATGAGCAGGAAAGAGGTGGCGTACACCAGCGGACGCGCAGCTTCAATATTGGAGGTCTGGAAGCCGACATCATAAATGTGGAAGCCCAAATGCATGAACTTTCTGTCTAAGTGTACGTATGGAAACTGCCCATCAACGGGTAAGCTCGACGCTAACTTCACGACACCCACCAGCATCAGTGGTGCCACCTCACCCGCTGCCCGAGCGATTGCCAGTATTAGTCCGGTAATAATCGCTGGCGTCGCCATCGGTAAAATCACACGCCAAAGCGTTTCAAATTGGGTTGCCCCAAGCGCTAATGAGCCATGACGAACTGAGTTTGGAATCCGAGTTAGTCCTTCTTCTGTCGTCACGATCACGACAGGAAGCGTTAACACGGCTAAGGTCAACGCGGACCATAACAAACCCGGAGTACCGAATGTCGGTGCTGGTAACTTCTCACTATAGAACAGGTTATCGATCGAACCACCAATGGTGTAGACGAAAAAACCTAAACCAAAGACACCATAAACAATCGACGGAACACCTGCCAGGTTAATAACCGCAATCCGAATCACTCGTGTCAGTGCGTTGTTCTTGGCGTATTCATGCAGGTAGATCGCAGCAATAACGCCCAACGGCATTACAATGATCGACATAATGAGGACTAAAAATACCGTGCCAAAAATGGCAGGGAAAACGCCGCCTTCCGAATTAGACTCGCGCGGATCGTCCGATAAAAACTTCCAGACCTGTTTACCCCAGTGCGCTACTTTTCCTGGCAGTGACATTTGATTTGGGTACCAGTAATCCAAGATATCTTCGAGTGGAATCGAGACCTGTTCACCTGTCATATCTTCGACAATCAAAGCGTAGCCTAATAACTGTAAACGAAGGCCTTCAAGCTGTAAGTCCAGACTCGCCAGCTCTTGCTCAATTTGTTCTTTTCGCTTCTGGTTATCCGCTAAAAACGCATCTGTAATGGTGTTGTTGAGCTCATGTTTACGCTTATCCAGTCGTAATTGCTCCAACTGCCAGCCGAGATCCTGTAGTTGATTGACCACCAGCGAATCAATCTCATGGCGCAGTGTCTCCGCGTCATCTATCTTTTCGTCAAGTATCACCCTAATATCTTTGTCATACCGCTTGCCCCCATCCTGGAATGCGAGCATCTTGCCAAAGAAATCCCCCCCGCTGCTGCGCTCAATAACAGCTAACTCTTCAGGTGTAGTTGGTTCCTCCAACTGCATTTGTAAAACTGAGATGAAATCCGCTGGATAAAGTTCTCGGTTGGCAATTTTAATACTCAGACGAGTAGCAAAATCCTCATCTTCGTCGAGTTTCTGCGCAGCTTCTTTTGGTAAGTAACTCTTAGGAACAAAGCTCCGCTCGTAAACCTGACCGATCAGTTTACTGTTTTCTTGCAGTACTTCGCCTTGCACAGGTGTCAGCGCCGCTACATTCCATTGATACAAAGGTGCAGGCCAGAAAAAGGTTAGCCCTTTCCAGCCTATAAGCAAAAGCAAACCTAAAACGGAGAGCAAACAGATACTCACCGCTCCACCCGTTAGCCATATCCAAGGTGCGCCAGAACGAATCCAATTTAACACGTGATTACTCGCTCTTTACTCAAGTTACTATTACAACGCACGGTACTTATCTCTCAACCTTTGGCGTACAAATTCGGCAAGCGCATTCACCGCAAAAGTAAATAAAAACAATATTAATGCGGCAAGGAACAGTAATCGGAAATGCGTACTCCCTACTTCGGACTCTGGTAACTCAACCGCTATCGTTGCCGATAGACTGCGCATGCCCTCTAAGATATTCCAATCCATAATCGGTGTGTTACCCGTTGCCATTAGCACGATCATCGTTTCACCTACAGCGCGCCCCAATCCCATCATAATGGCTGAGAAAATACCGGGACTCGCTGTCAGCAGTACAACGTAAATTAAGGTCTGCCATGGTGTCGCTCCCAAAGCTAAAGATCCATCCGACAAGTGCTTTGGCACCGAGAAAATCGCATCCTCAGCAATAGTGAAAATCGTTGGTATTACAGCGAACCCCATCGCAAGTCCTACAACCAATGCATTGCGCTGATCAAAACCAATACCATGTTCAGTCAAGAACAAGCGAATATCACCACCGAAAAAACTCTGTTCGATAGTAGGGGATAGCCATACCCCCAATGCAATAAGCAGTAACAGTACAGGCATCAGTACCAGAGCATGCAAACCATTTGGCAGCCTATTGAGTAACGACTGCGGAAGTAGCGCCCAAAGCCCCCCCATGAGCATAGTACTCAGCGGTAATATAAAGAGCATCACCACTACCGTAATCAAATGATCTTCGACAATTGGGGCAAACCAAAGTCCGGCAAGGAAACCAATGATCACGGTCGGTAGAGCTTCCATTAGTTCTATCGAAGGCTTAACCACTCTTCGCATGCGCGGTGACATAAAATAAGCGGTATAAATTGCCCCTAATACCGCCAGCGGTACTGAGAACAACATGGCAAACATCGCTGCTTTAATTGTACCAAACGCGATAGGCACTAAACTGAACTTAGCTTCAAAATCATCACTTGCCGAGGTCGATTGCCAGACAAATTCCGGTTCGGGATACCCTTCATACCAGACCTCCTGCCATAGAGAGGAGAGCGACACTTCCGGATATGGGTTGTCCACTACGGCAATATTAAGCTCGTCATCTTGCCAAGTAATTAAGTAACGCTCATTACTCGACATCGCCGCTAAAGCGGGTGCTTGCTGATAGGCGCGCTTAAATAAAACCAATTTTTCACTGGTGGTGTAATGGCTTTGCACGGTGCCATTGGTGTAAAAGCTATAGAAGCCTTTACGGTGAGAGTCTGGTAACAAGTACTTGAGCTCTGACGCCAATTTAAAACTACGGATGTAAGTTAGGGTTCGCTTGTCATCCTGAAGCGTATCGAACCATTGAGAAACCGTGCCATCATTATGGGTGACGAGCAGAGAATACGCGCCAGACAATAAATCAATATTGCGCACCGAATGCTTGCTATCACCCTGTGTCAGATCAATGACCTCACGTACTACAAAGGTGAACTTATCTTTCTTCAAAATGATCAGTTCTGAACCATCTCGCAGATACAACGTCTCTCCACCCGGCGTTAGCAAGATTTGATCGGGAGAGTTAAAACCAGCAGAAAAGGTAAAGTCAATCGTACTTGGCTCGTCACCCAACAAAGAAGATGAGAACTGCCAACGAGCGTGAACCTGGCCACTTTGAGTTTGCCAAACCATCGTTGGCGATTGTTCGGAAGCACTGAAAGCAAACTGAACCACTGGATCGGACGCATCGGTAAGGGCCAGATCCATACTAGTGTGGAACGTAATGATCTCTGGTGGACGTGCATTATCTTTTCGCGTTGCATTAAACTCAGGCTTAAAAATATGCGCTTGCCCTTCCCCATCAACTAGACCGTACCATCCCCGGCCCGGTGCTGATTGAGAAAAAGAATTAGGGTGAGTAACGAGTTTTTGTGAGTACACTGGAGACGATGAAGTCTCATCCATCGAGAGGAATTGAGCCACACCATCATCGGTAAGAACAAAAGCCAACTGAGCATAATCGTCAACAGAAATCGCTAACGGCTTACCTACCTGAACGCCTCTAGAGGCTTGATTCGTCTCCATTTTCGCATCCGAAAACAGAGGAATAATAACCATAGCGAGATAAACAAAAATCAAAATCAGCGCAGCCAGTACGCCCACACCACCCGTAGTCACTGCAAGCCTGACCAATCGATCTTTAATCAGTCGCTTCTTATCTTTTTCCTGCAATGAAAATTCGGCTTGTGCCATTTATCTCTCTACCTTTTTTTACTCACTACCAGAATATGTCTTTTAGATGACAATTATATTACAGATCACATTAACCGACTGAAAAGAAAACAACTCTGGAACCCAATAAACACTCTGAAATAAAACTGCAACAAAAATCTCATAATGTTCTCACTCAACTATATTTTCCATGATGAATATGCAAATTTCACCTTTTGGCTAGGTAAGATAATGAGCACTGAAAAACTATATGTAGAAAAAGAGCTTAGTTGGTTGTCTTTTAATGAACGAGTATTGCAAGAAGCCGCAGATAAAACCGTTCCATTGATCGAGAGAATTCGATTTCTGGGGATCTTTTCCAACAACCTTGATGAATTCTATAAAGTACGTTTTGCAGACGTAAAACGCAGAATCCTAATCAATCAAGAGCGGGGAGGAAATGACAGCTCCAAACGCCTACTGTCAAGGATGCAAGCGAAAGCGTTCAAGCTTAACGAAAAATTCGATGAACTATACAGTGAATTAATACGAGAAATGGCTCGACGTCGCATTTTCTTGGTGAATGAGCAACAACTAGATGAAGTACAACAAAAGTGGATAACCAAATACTTCCGCAACGAAGTTATGGCACATATTACACCGCTACTGATGAAAGACGAAATCGACGTCCTTCAATTCCTCAAAGACGAATACGCTTATATCGCAGTAGAGTTACGCAAAGAGCAACACTCGCAGTACGCGCTGATCGAAATTCCAACCGACCACTTACCTCGTTTCGTGATGGTTCCTGAGCAAAAAGGCAAGCGCCGTAAGACTATCATTTTACTCGATAACATTATTCGCTACTGCTTAGACGAGCTGTTTAAGGGCTTCTTCGACTATGACGAGTTAAGTGGTTATGCCATGAAGATGACACGAGACGCGGAATATGACTTACGTAATGAGATCGAATACAGCTTGCTGGAACAGATGTCAGAAGGTGTAAACCAGCGCCTAACCGCTATGCCTGTACGCTTTGTCTATGAGCGGGAAATGCCCCAGAATATGCTCGACTTTTTGTGTAGTAAGATGAAAATTTCGAGCTACGACAACCTTATTCCCGGCAGTCGCTACCAGAACTTCAAAGACTTTATATCCTTCCCTAACGTTGGTCGTGACTACTTAGAAAACAAGCCTATGCCGCCAATGAAGTGTGCTGATTTCGAAGGTTATCCCAACAGTTTCGAGGCAATTAAAGCCAAGGATATTCTGCTTTACTACCCTTATCATACTTTTGACCACATCACGGAACTGGTTCGTCAGGCCTCATTTGATCCGAAAGTCATTGGTATAAAAATCAATGTGTATCGTGTCGCCAAAGATTCACGATTAATGAATTCATTGATTGACGCCGTTCACAACGGAAAGAACGTTACTGTTGTCGTTGAATTACAAGCTCGATTTGACGAAGAAGCGAATATTGAATGGTCTAAAGTACTGACAGAAGCTGGCGTGCACGTTATTTTTGGTGCTCCAGGTCTGAAGATTCACTCCAAGTTGCTGCTCATCAGCCGTCGTGAAGATGACGACATTGTTCGCTATGCTCATATTGGTACGGGTAACTTCCACGAAAAAACGGCGCGAATTTATACCGACTTCGCTCTACTTACCGCAGATCAAGAACTCACTACAGAAGTTCGCAATGTATTCGGCTATATCGAGAATCCTTACCGCCCGGTAAAATTCAATCACCTGATGGTATCTCCTCGAAATTCCCGTTCACAAATCTATCGCCTCATTGATGGCGAAATCGCCAGCGCAAAAGCAGGGAAGAAAGCCAGCCTGACGATCAAGATTAACAACTTGGTCGACAAAGGCATCGTCACCAGACTTTACGCGGCAAGTAATGCGGGCGTAAAAGTGAACATGATCATTCGAGGCATGTGTTCTCTTGTGCCGGGCCTCGAAGGAGTAAGTGAGAATATCCGTATCATCAGTATCGTGGACCGCTTTTTGGAACACCCAAGGGTGATCATCGCCCACAATGACGGCGATCCTCAGGTTTACATCTCGTCGGCAGACTGGATGACTCGTAACATCGATCACCGCATCGAGGTCACGACTCCTATACGCGATCCTCGTTTGAAACAGAGAATTATTGATATAATCAGCATTCACTTTACCGATACCGTAAAGGCACGCTTGATAGATAAAGAGATGAGCAATAGCTACGTACCTCGCGGTAACCGCAAAAAAGTTCGCTCACAAGTTGCCATCTATGACTATCTTAAAAATATAGAAAAGCAAACCAGAAGACAAAGGCCAAATGTCTCAGATACTTGAACTAGATGAACGTTATATTGCCGCGATTGATCTCGGCTCCAACAGCTTTCACATGGTGGTGGCAAAAGTTGTCGGTAATGACCTGCAATTAATCAGCCGTCATAAACAACGAGTTCGTATGGCTTCAGGCCTGGATAGTGAACTGAACTTAAGTCATGCATCGATGGAGCGCGCTCTTGAGTGCCTGGCTATGTTTTCCGAACGCCTGCAAGGCTTTGACGAGTCTAACGTGCGCATTGCCGCGACGCACACGCTTAGAAGAGCCAAAAACGCGCACTTGTTTATTAACCGTGCCAGAGAAGTAATGCCTTTCCCGATTGAAATCATCCCGGGTGAAGAAGAAGCACGCCTGATTTATTTAGGCGTGGCACATACTCAGGTAGAGTCAAATTCTAAACTCGTTATTGATATCGGCGGCGGCAGTACCGAGATGATCATCGGTCAGGGGTTTGAACCAGAGCTTCTTAACAGCAAACAAATGGGCTGCGTAAGCTTTACCGAACAGTTTTTCAAAAATGGCAAGCTATCTGGGAAAAACTTTACCAAAGCCATGCTGGCCGCTGAGCAAAAGCTGGAATCTATCGCGAGTAAGTATCGTAAAAAAGGTTGGGACATTGCGCTCGGTTCATCAGGTACGATTAAAGCCATTCAAGAAGTATTAATCGGACTGGGCTATGAAGATGGCCTAATTACGTTAAAACGTCTCAATAAGCTTATTGAGGCTTTATGTGCTTTTGACTCCATTGACGATATTGAACTCAGTGGGTTAACCGACGAGCGTAAGCCAGTCTTTGCAGCCGGTGTCGCGATTCTTACCGCGATTTTCCAGGCATTAAAAATAGAACAGATGTTCTTTTCCGATGGCGCACTCAGAGAAGGCTTGTTGTATGAAATGGAAGAACGCTTTGCACGTTCTGACATTCGCATGCGCACCACTGAAAACTTAGCTCAGAAACATCGTGTCGATCTTGAACACGCAGCTCGTGTTAAAGGCCACGCCAGAGAAATGTTAGAACACGTTCATTCCGAACTGGGTATTAAGAAGAAAAGCGATCTGTTTGACTTATTAGAGTGGGCTGCACTGTTACATGAAGTTGGCCTAAGCATTAACTTACGCAGTTTTCATCGCCACTCATTCTATATTCTCTTGCACTCTACGCTGCAGGGCTTTAACCGAGAGCAGCAACTGGTGTTAGCAACGCTGGCTCGCTTTCAGCGCAAAGCTTTAAAGCTCAATGAATTGCCAGAGTTTAACCTTTACAAACAAAGTGATGTGCTTAGCTTGATTAAAATTCTGCGGATTTCGATCGTACTAAATGGCCAACGCAACGACGAGCCACTACCCGACATCACTTTGTCGATCAAAGATGATGTTTGGACGTTAACCTGTAAGGATGAAGAGTGGTTGGAGAACAATAAGTTGCTTCATGCAGACTTACAGGAAGAACAGCTGCGTTGGGAAAACGCGAAGTGGGTACTCACCTTCTAAAATAAGGTAAAGATCATCATGATAAAGTCGGCTTATAAGCCGACTTTTTTTAGTTCTTCTGCTGCGAAGTCAGCTGTGATTGGTACGTAACCATCTTTCTCAACCAACGCCTGTCCTTGAGCAGAGAAAATAAATCGGATGAATTCTGCTTCGAGAGGTGAGAGCGGAAAATCCGGATGCTTATTTACGTAGACATAGAGAAAGCGCGAAAGTGGGTACTTACCCGTCACGATGTTATCCCGAGTTGGACTTATGTAATCTGTGCCAGTTTTAGCGATAGGTATCAGACGTACTCCCGATACTCGGTAGCCAACCCCAGAATAACCGACACCACTTATTGTAGATGCCACAGACTGCACCACTGAAGCAGAGCCTGGCTGCTCATTGACACGGGTTTTAAAGTCACCACCACACAAGGCATTACTTTTAAAATAGCCATAAGTACCCGACACCGAGTTACGACCAAATAGTTGCACATTACGTTTGGCCCATTCGGCTTGTACTCCGAGCTGTTGCCAATTAGTGATGAACTGGCTTTCACCACAACGCAACGTTGCTGAAAATATCGCATCCAGTTGCTTAAAGTTAAGCCCCGATATTGGATTATCCTGATGAACAAAGATACCGATAGCATCAATCGCAACACGCAAGGCCGTCGGCTTGTACCCGTGTCCACTCTCAAAAGCTTCGATTTCTCTCAGGCGCATAGGACGACTCATAGGTCCGAACTGGGCGGTTTGTTCTGCTAAAGCAGGAGGCGCTGTTGACGATCCTGAGGCTTGAACCTGGGCATTAATGTTTGGATAAATGGACTTAAACTCTTCGACCCATAACGTCGTCATGCCCGCTAATGTATCGGATCCAACTGACAGCAAATTGCCAACGATACCTGTTGTTTTTTGATAGCTAGGCAAAGGCTTACCTTTTGCTAAAGACACACCTGACAACGTCAATGTAATCAGAGTCACCAGCCCGGACTTTATCACTCTAGACACCATTATTTCGCCACCAAACGGCCTGGGAGCACAAAAGAGAACCTGCTCCCTACTCCGACCTCACTCTGGATTTCTAGATGAGAGTCATGATGGCTGAGCGCGTGCTTCACAATCGCAAGGCCCAGACCACTGCCCCCCGTATCACGCGATCTAGCCTTGTCTACGCGATAAAAACGTTCCGTCAGTCGGTGTAAGTGTTGCGGCTCTATACCATCGCCACTGTCTTCAACTTCCAAACAGGCTCCTTGTGCATTCTGATACCAGCGCACATTAATATTGGCGCCTGGAGGGGTATATTTCACGGCGTTATACACTAAATTAGAAATTGCACTACGAAGCTGGTCGTCATCCCCGTACACGCGTAGGCTTTCGTCTACATCGAACTTCAGTTTATGATGATCGTCGCCACTCAAGCTTGCCGCTTCTTTTTCCAGCACTTCGAGCATTGCAGGAACATTGACGATATCTTCTAGTTCATGCATCGGTGCAGCTTCTATCTTGGATAACGTGAGCAATTGATTAACCAATGCGTTCATGCGATTAAGCTGCTCGGTCATAACGCCATGAGCCTTGGTCCACATAGGGCCTACAATCATATCTGGATCTTCCGTCATCTCCAGGTAGCCTTGCAGGACCGTCATCGGCGTTCGCAGTTCATGAGAAACATTGGCAAAAAAGTTACGGCGCATGCCTTCCAGTTGTTTCAACTGGCTGACATCACGCACGACCATCAAGTGCTCGCCTTCAGTATAAGGAACGATACGCAACTCTAGCATACGCTCCACATTGATAGGTGAACGCATTTCTAGCGGCTCAGAGAAATCTTGCTTATTGAGGTATTTAATGAAATCAGGCGTGCGAATCAGGTTTGAAATCGGTTGACCCGAATCTTCTGGCCAGTGAAAACCCAAAAGATGCTGAGCAAGTTTATTACACCAGACAATATTGCCTTCCGCTCGGAATACAACCACAGCATCCGGCAAAGATTCTGCGCCATTTCTAAAACGACGAATGAGATTAGTAAGCTCTTTACGCTTACGGCGTTGACGTTGTTGCAAGCGGTATAGGCCGTTAAAGAGAGACTCCCAGTTGCCACTGCCAGAAGGAGGAGTAAGACGCTTTTCGTCCCATAACCAAGAGGACAATCGAACTTGATTATGCAAATGCCACGCAAGTTGCAACGCCGTCGCTGCTAATAGCAACCACGGCATATAACCGAATATCCAACCTATTATCACCCAGGGTGTGTAAAAAAAAGCCAGCTCCCAGGCCAGCTTTTTCCACGTTAATCTTTCAACCACTCATTACTCCAAAAATGGGACCGATCAGCTGGCTACTAACTTATGCCTTAGTCGAGAAACGGTAACCCGCACCACGCACCGTTTGGATCAATTTATCATGGCCTGCTGATTCTAAAGCTTTACGTAGACGACGGATGTGTACATCAACGGTACGATCTTCAACATACACGTTAGTACCCCATACGTTGTTCAGTAGTTGTTCACGGCTGTAAACACGCTCTTGGTGCGTCATGAAAAAGTGCAACATCTTGAATTCCGTAGGGCCCATATCAACGGCGCCGTCGTTAGCAGTAACACGATGTGATACAGGATCAAGCTTCAGGCCTTGTACATCAATGACGTCTTCTAGTGCAGTTGGAGTGACACGGCGGATAACGGCTTTCAGACGAGCAACCAGCTCTTTCGGTGAGAAAGGCTTGGTGATGTAATCATCTGCACCCACTTCTAAACCACGAACCTTGTCTTCTTCTTCACCACGCGCCGTCAGCATGACAACAGGAATATTGCGTGTCAGCTCTTCACGCTTCATATGCTTGATGAAGTTAATACCACTACCACCTGGTAACATCCAATCCAGTAAAACTAAATCAGGGAAGGGTTCAGCCAGTTTGGTTACGGCAGTGTCGTAATCTTCTGCTTCCACCGCTTGGTAACCTTTCTGTTCAAGTACGAAGCAGAGCATTTCACGAATCGGAGCTTCGTCTTCAACAACCAGAATCCTTCTAGACATAATTGAATAACCTTATGTTTGTTGAGCTAATAAATTTAAGAGACAAAGCGCCCCTCGATGCATAAGCATTATCACTACCAATTATGACACTTTTGTGACCTTTGAAAACAAATTTTCACATAACTTTCTTTTGGGGTTCATCCTGATATTTTTCATTTCTATTAAGACATCAGCAAAAAAATTCCCTATGATTAGTCCCTTGTCATCAAGCCTAGAGAAGATTTATGTGGTTTAAAAACTGTCTGGTATACCGCGTTAACCGCGAGATTAACTTCAATGCAGATCAACTAGAAACTCAACTTGCTGAGTTTCAATTCACCCCTTGTGGCAGTCAAGATAAACAGAAATTTGGCTGGGTCAGCGCAATGGGTAGACATGGCGACATGATGACTCACGTATCAGAGAATCGCATTCTGATTTGCGCTAAAAAAGAAGAAAAGATGCTGCCAGCATCCGTGATCAAAGACTCTCTAAATGCAAAAGTGGAGGCGATGGAAGCTCAAGAAGGTCGCCCGCTAAAGAAAAAAGAGAAAGACAACCTAAAGGATGACATCGTGATGGATTTGCTGCCTCGTGCATTCAGCCGTAGCAGCCACACTCATGTGTTAATCATGCCAAAGGAAGGCTTCATTCTTGTTGATGCTAGCAGCTATAAAAAAGCGGAAGATGTACTAGCACTACTGCGTAAAACCATGGGCAGCTTACCTGTTGTCCCAGCTATCCCTGAAGTAGCCATTGAAACAACATTGACTGAATGGGTGAAAACCGGTGACACGCCACAAGGCATCACAATGATGGACGAAGCCGAGCTGAAATCCGTACTGGAAGAAGGTGGAGTGATCCGCTGTAAGAAACAAGAGCTAACCACGGATGAAATCCGCAATCACATCGCAGCAGATAAAGTTGTCACTAAACTTGCACTTAACTGGCAAGATCGGATCGAGTTCATCATGGCAGAAGATTCAGGCATCAAACGCCTGAAGTTCTCTGACGAATTGAAAGACCAAAATGATGATATCCCACGTGAAGATCAAGCCGCTCGTTTCGATGCCGACTTTTCACTCATGTGCGGTGAGTTCAGTGCATTCCTACCAAATCTATACGAAGCGCTAGGCGGGCTGCCAAACCCGAACGACTAAAATAACCCTACTTTCTACTAGCTACGCCCCTACTTTTTATGGGGCGTTTGTTCACCAAAAGCACAATTCTCCTAGTCACAGTTCACATTTTGACGTAAAATTTGCGCCCCATTTCCATAAGGTGGAATTGGCCTGACTTGTGATCAGATATAAGAGAATTGAGCAATGACAACTGAGAAAGCATTCGTACCTGAGCTACTGTCTCCTGCGGGCAGCCTTAAAAACATGCGTTACGCATTCGCCTACGGCGCTGATGCAGTATACGCAGGCCAACCTCGCTACAGCCTTCGTGTACGTAATAACGAGTTTAACCACGATAACCTAAAAATCGGTATTGATGAAGCGCATGCCCTAGGCAAAAAGCTTTACGTGGTATGTAACATTCAGCCACACAACTCAAAGCTAAAAACTTTCATTCGCGACCTAAAACCAGTCGTAGAAATGGGCCCAGATGCACTAATCATGTCTGATCCTGGTCTAATTATGATGGTTCGTGAAGCTTTCCCAGAAATGCCAATTCACCTTTCTGTTCAAGCTAACGCAGTTAACTGGGCAACGGTTAAGTTTTGGGCTGCAAACGGCGTTGAGCGCGTAATCGTATCTCGTGAGCTTTCTTTGGAAGAAATCGAAGAAATTCGTGAGCATTGTCCTGAAACAGAACTAGAAGTGTTCGTACACGGTGCCCTATGTATGGCTTACTCTGGCCGCTGTCTGCTATCTGGTTACATCAACAAGCGTGACCCTAACCAAGGCACTTGTACTAACGCATGTCGTTGGGAATACAAAGTTGAAGAAGGCAAAGAAAACGACGCTGGCGATATCGTTGAGAAATTTGATCCATCTGAAGCACAGCCTGTCGAAGTGCAAGATGAGCGCCCTGAAACGACTATAGGTCGTGGTAAACCAACTGATGAAGTGGTTCTCCTTTCTGAAGCTCACCGTCCAGAAGAAAAAATGGCAGCTTACGAGGATGAACACGGCACTTACATCATGAACTCTAAAGACCTTCGTGCTATCCAGCACGTTGAGCGTCTTACTAAGATGGGTGTTCACTCACTTAAAATTGAAGGCCGTACTAAATCGTTCTACTACTGTGCTCGTAC
Source organism: Vibrio sp. J1-1 (assembly GCF_021728395.1). GTDB lineage: Bacteria > Pseudomonadota > Gammaproteobacteria > Enterobacterales > Vibrionaceae > Vibrio. The sequence goes on from NZ_JAKKCM010000016.1 coordinate 92,827, forward strand.
CGCTCAGGTTTACCGTAAAGCCATTGATGATGCTGTAGCAGGAAAACCATTCGATGAAAGCCTAATGAGCACACTAGAAAGTCTGGCTCACCGTGGCTACACAGAAGGCTTCCTACGCCGCCATACTCATGACACATACCAGAACTACGACTATGGATACTCAGTGTCTGATGCTCAACAGTTCGTTGGTGAATTTACAGGTAAACGTCGTGGCGACATGGCTGAAGTAGAAGTGAAGAACAAGTTCCTTGTAGGTGATAGCCTTGAGCTAATGACACCAAAAGGTAACGTTGTTTTCACCCTGGAAGCAATGGAAAACCGTAAATCACAATCAATCGAAGATGCAAAAGGTAACGGCCATTTTGTATTTATCCCAGTGCCAGAAGATATGGACTTAGAGTACGGTCTGTTAATGCGCAACCTAAACTCTGGTCAGGACACTCGTAACCCAACTGGTAAGTAATCATGGCATTACTCATTACCGATAAATGCATTAACTGTGACATGTGTGATCCAGAATGCCCTAACGGCGCAATCAGCATGGGCGACAGTATTTTCGAAATCGACCCGGATTTGTGCACCGAGTGCAAGGGTCATTATGATAAGCCGACCTGTCAGTCCGTTTGTCCTATTACGAAATGCATTATCACCGATCCTAATCATGTCGAAACGGAAGAGCAGTTGCTAGAAAAGTTCGTGATTATCCAAGGATTGGCGTAGTTAGATAAGGTTCAACTTTGTACGTAAAGTTGAACCTTTTTTTTAACCCGATTTTTCGATGGGATAGATATTGCAGAATAACTCTTTCTCAAAATGATACTCTAGTCTCTCTCGCCAGTTCTCCGATTGAGACACAGGAACTAAATAGAAATTCTCCCGGCTTGTATCAGTAACGAAAGCCATCCCGTATTGCATCAGCTCGTAATGCACATCATTAACAAACCCCGGGTCAAGACGCTGACGCCCTGTCAGATGATTCAAATCTTCTCGAGTCAAGAAGACTCCCTTGGTCTCACTGCTAAATCTGTGTCTTAACCACTCTGCAAACTCTTTTGCACAAATCATAGTCATGGTTTTATCCTTGATTAACTCTATTGGCGGGAAACACCACTCAAACCCACCTCAATGCAATTGTCTGCGTTGCTATTTCTCGTTTTACCAAGCGACAGACATATTGAACAGAAATCAGAGTATCGCGACAAAAAGAACTAAAAAAACAGAGGTATTAATGTAAAAAACATAGCCCTTTGTTTATTTGAGATTCCTATAACATGCCATCCAAACTAATTAGGTTAATTTTTGTATTGGTAATATTCACTGTAGACAAAAGTATGATGTTTCTCCAGTTTCATAACGGAGATTCGCTAAAAGGCTATAAGAAGCTCAACAGAGTTTTTAATTAGTGCGAATAAGTGGCTGACATTGCGGTGGAATCACTTTCTCACGTTTTGGCTTTGCCACCACATTTTTAGCCGAAGGTTTTGAAGGCACTACCGCTTTAGGTTTCCAGCTCGCTAACTCATAACCACAACCATCTCCAGCCGGAGGAGGAGCTTGATCAACGCAATTTCGGCTGGAATCCGGGCAAGATAATCTGACATGAAAGTGATAGTGGTGCCCCCACCAGGGACGAACTTTACTCAGCCAAGAACGATCTTTACCTTCTTCTTCCTGTGAACATAGCTGCTCTTTAATGACAGGGTGAACAAAGATACGAGCGACACCTTCACTCTGAGCAGCATAACGAATAAGTTTAAAATGTCTGTCATCCCAGCGATGATCAAGTATTGAGTACCCTTTAAGATCTACCACACTCATTGGTTTAGGGAGTTGTAACTCATTGTAGGAAAGCGGTTGGTCAGCTAAGCGAAGCCATATATCAATATCTAAACCAGTTTGATGACTAGAGTGACCAGAAGAGAAACGACCACCTCGAGGCAACGATAAATCACCAATCAACAAATTGGTACTTAACTCTTTATTCGCTTTCAAGGCAAGGCTTTCAATAAATGAGATCGTGTTTGGGTGACCATAGTAGCGGAGCGATCTACTTCGTAGGACTTGATAACCAGTTCCCTCTAAAGGTAAGGGGTAGGCGCCATCCAAACAGCCATTAGCATAGCTGCCTATAGAAGAAGAGGAATTGTGAGTGGGAGTTGATACTTGCTCCCACGGAGTTGCACAAAGAGATGCTGAGAAAATAAAACTCAAATAGGGAAATACTCTCAGCTTCATAGAAATCACTCCTTAATAATGCTCACCATTATCATAGTAGGATTTAGGAGAGAGTGATGTGAATATCACTGCGACATCAATATCTTCACCCACTATACCTCTGACTTGCTGAGTAATGGTTTTAGCAACTTTATCCTGAACATTCTGGCCACGATCAAACCAAAGCACTTCTACAAAAGGGTATGCCGCGAAAACTTCACCTTCACTAAAAAACGTCGTATAGATGTATTCAAAAGTAAAGTCCTCACGTGGACATTCCATCAGAGGTTGCAGTTCATCAGTGAGAGGTTTTGATAAAGCCTGAACCGTTTGAGGCTCTACAGCCCGGAATCGAAAATGTGGCATAAACGAACTTTCCATTATTAGAATTAAGCCGCGATCATAACAAGAAGTTCGTTTTTTATCACCCGGCGCACACTATGGTCTAATCCAAACTCCAACTAGAGCAAGGAACAAACTAAGTTTAGAACTATTTAAATAAAGGGGAAATGAAAGTACCGGTGGTATCGTTCGAATAGAGCAGAACAAAAAGAGAAAGGTAGAGATTAAACCACTCGTTCACTGTCGATAAGAACAGGTTACGCTAGTCGGGAAATAAGCTGCTCTGACAATAGGAATATTAGACATCCTAGAAAACGACTCTACAATCCCCAAACTACAGACGCAAAAAAGCCCCGCTATTTCGAACGAGGCTCTTAATAATGGCTGGAGTGGGCCAGACTGGCGATCCAGAGATTCGATGGGGCTTGCCCCCAAGCTCCCAACATGCGCAGATCTTTCAATATTGGCGGAATCCGCTGAACTGCCAGTTAAAGCTACTACAAATCCTAAATTACAGATGTAAAAAAGCCTCAGTCTTTCGACTGAGGCTTCTTAAATATGGCAGGGGTGGAGAGATTCGAACTCCCAACACGCGGATTTGGAATCCGCTGCTCTGCCAATTGGAGCTACACCCCTGTGGTTCGTATTTTATGAGACGACTCTCGAATAAGTGGCGGAGTGGACGGGACTCGAACCCGCGACCCCCGGCGTGACAGGCCGGTATTCTAACCAACTGAACTACCACTCCGCAGTGGTATCACTCGCTTAAGCAAGTGTCCAAAATTTAAAGCC
>NZ_JAKKCM010000017.1 GCF_021728395.1 Vibrio sp. J1-1
CAGGTTTTTTTTGATTTATTTATCGTTTGAGTGTTTTTTATTCTAAAAGGCGAGTTTTTACTACTCTTCTACCCCTAGATACCCTTTAATCGCCCACAATAAGGAGAAAAGATGAGTTCAATAAGAAGTTATAAAGGTATGAAGCCTCAGCTTGGTGAGCGAGTTTACGTCGATTCAACATCTGTTTTAGTCGGAGACATCATCATTGGGCACGACTCTAGCGTTTGGCCATTGGTTGCTGCGCGCGGAGATGTCAATCATATCCACATCGGTGAGCGAACAAATATCCAAGATGGTAGCGTGCTGCACGTTACACACAAAAATCAGGAAAACCCAAACGGCTATCCTTTGATTATTGGTAATGATGTCACTGTAGGTCACAAAGTCATGCTGCATGGATGTGAGATTCACGATCGCGTATTGGTGGGAATGGGAGCAATAGTTCTTGATGGCGCGATAATTCAATCTGAAGTGATGATTGGCGCTGGCAGCTTGGTACCACCAGGGAAAGTATTAGAAAGCGGTTATCTCTATGTTGGCAGCCCGGTAAAACAAGCACGCCCTCTGTCAGAAAAAGAGCGCGCCTTTTTACAAAAGTCTTCAGATAACTACGTACAGAACAAAAACGACTACTTAAATGAAGTCGAAATCATTCGTTAGTGATTCGATAACCTAATCATTCAATAACAATGTGGCCTTCTTCATCGAAGGCTTCATCTTCTATGAGTTCTTCGGCAATTTCCTCCAGGTCAAACCGTAAGGCTATAAATGCCTCTACCGCTTGTTGTTCACCTTCTACGTCCGAACCGCTCATTTTTGCTAACTTCTGCTTTGTTACATAGCATTCGATCAGTGCGCCTGACTGCTGCGCAGGAAAGTTGACTGATTGTAATGACTCATTCCAGGACTGGATATCTGGAAATAAAATGGACTGATTCATCGATTACTGACCTTCAAGGTTTTTTCTAAGCTCACGTAAAATCTGTTTGGCGCTAGGACGCAAGCCTCGCCATAACATAAAGCTTTCAGACGCTTGACCTACCAACATTCCCAGTCCGTCGTAGGAATGAACAGCACCATGCTCTTTAGCCCATTGGTTAAACTTAGTATCACCGCAGCCATACATCATGTCATAACTAGTACTGTTAGGCGCAAATATTGCTGACGATATTTCAGGAAGTGCTCCACTCAGCGAGGCAGAAGTTGAGTTGATAATGACATCGTATTCTTGAGTCACTCTATTCATCTCTTTCGCAGTCACTGGTCCATAAGCCGAAAACAACTCCGCCAATTCTTCAGCTTTAGAAAATGTACGGTTGGTAATAGTCAAAGAAGCAGGTTTTTGATCGAGTAACGGAAGGATTACGCCACGAGAAGCGCCACCGGCTCCGATGATAAGGATACGAGCGCCTTCTAAAACCACTTGATGCTGAAGTAAATCTTGTACTAGACCGGCACCGTCCGTGTTGTCACCGATGATATCACCATCATCAAGCTTCTTAAGTGTATTTACTGCTCCGGCAAGCTGGGCACGCTCAGTCAAACGAGTAGCAAATTGATACGCCTGCTCTTTAAAAGGCAAAGTAACATTACATCCTTTGCCACCTTCAGCAAAAAACTCGTTCACGGCGTCAATAAACCCGTCAACTGGGGCGCTTTCGGCTGTGTAAGTCAGTGATTGATTCGTTTGGCGAGCAAAGAGTGTGTGAATAAATGGCGACTTACTGTGCCCGATGGGATTACCAAACACGGCATAGCGATCAACTTGCTGAGTCATTTCCTTACCTTTATTCCTTACCTTAATATAGAGAAAAACAGGGCCATCTGATTACAGATGACCCTATCACTATCTTTCTATATAGAAAAGGAGATTCCGCGCTTACCAGTCACGTGGTTTTAGGTATCGCTCGTAAAGCTCAGCTTCAGGGGTTCCTGCTTCAGGTTGATAGCTGTACTCCCAGCGTGCTAATGGCGGCATCGACATAAGAATTGACTCGGTACGTCCGCCACTTTGCAAACCAAACAAAGTGCCACGGTCGTATACTAAGTTAAACTCAACATAGCGGCCACGACGGTACAGCTGAAACTCTCGCTCTCGCTCTCCAAACTCAATATCTTTGCGTCGCTCAACGATAGGTAGATACGCCAGACAGAAGCCTTCACCCACTGCCTTGATGTAATCGAAACACTTGTCGAACTCCCAGTGGTTCAAATCATCAAAGAACAAGCCACCAACACCACGAGTCTCGTTTCGGTGTGGGAGGAAGAAATATTTATCGCACCACGCTTTGTGCTCGGCATAAACTTCATCACCAAACGGTGCGCAGATAGTCTTCGCGGTATCGTGCCAAGACTGGCAATCTTCTTCGAAAGGATAGAACGGCGTTAAGTCGAAGCCACCACCGAACCACCAAATCGGGTCTTCTCCATCTTTTTCTGCAATAAAGAAACGTACATTGGCGTGAGAAGTCGGGACATAAGGGTTTTTAGGGTGAATAACCAAAGAGACCCCCATCGCCTCAAAGCGGCGACCCGCTAACTCAGGACGATGAGCTGTCGCTGACGCAGGCATTTCTTTCCCTTCTACATGAGAGAAGTTCACGCCACCCTGCTCAAAAACGTGGCCATCACGCAAAACACGTGAACGACCACCGCCACCAAGGCGCTCTCGCGGCTCACGATGCCACGCATCTTCGACAAAGACGGCCTTTCCATCTTCTTGTTCTAACTGCTGACAAATGGAATCCTGAAGTGACATCAGGAACTGCTTTACGGCATGCTTATCGATTGCTGACATACGTTATTACCTATTATCTGGTACCTATTTGAAGGCTGGTAGGCAGGTTTAGCCCTGTCTTAATATTTGCGAGGTTTTGGCGTCACGAATTTCACTTGGCTTATCACGACCACTGGTTTCACCGCGAAGAATAGCCACCAGCTGATCACCCAACTGTAGCTCTACTTCTTCCGTCGTCATGCACGGCGGCAAGCCTGAAAGGTTCGCGCTGGTAGAGGTTAACGGCTTTCCAAATGCATTACACATCTTTTGCACCAAAGGATGATCCGTTACACGAACTGCAATTGAATCAAACTGCCCTGAAACCCAATTAGATACTTTATCGCTCGCTGGCATGATCCAAGTGTATGGGCCAGGCCAAGTTGCATGAACGTTATCTAACTGCTCTTGAGTCAGCTGAGATTCGTCGATATAAGGTAATAACTGCTCGTAGCTGGCGGCGATAAGGATAAGTCCCTTCTCCACCGGACGCTGCTTCAGTTCCAGCAATTTTTGGATTGCTTCTGGGTTATCTGGATCACACCCAACACCAAAAACACCTTCTGTTGGATAGGCAATCACTTCGCCTTGCTGTAGTGCATTGAGCACCTGTTCAAAGTTATCCACCGATTACTTCCTGATTGTCTGACAGTATTATTTTCTCTGTACCTAAGTGTACAAAGATTCATTCTCAGAGACTAAAGCAATTTTTTTATAAAATGTATCAATAGCATTCACCAAGGCGCGCAAACGTTTGCTTGAGATAAAAATCCCCGTATAATGCGCACAAATTTATCAGCTCACCTAATTTTGCAGCTTGAAGGAGTTTGAGATGAAAGTCGGTATCATCATGGGTTCTAAATCAGATTGGCCAACCATGAAACTAGCAGCGGACATGCTGGATCAATTTGGCGTGTCTTACGAAACAAAAGTGGTGTCAGCTCACCGTACTCCTCAACTATTGGCTGATTACGCAAGCAGTGCGAAAGAGCGCGGCATCAAAGTAATCATCGCAGGTGCGGGCGGCGCTGCTCACCTACCAGGTATGGCTGCGGCATTCACCAGCTTGCCAGTACTTGGCGTTCCTGTTCAGTCACGAGCACTGAAAGGAATTGACTCTCTACTGTCTATTGTACAAATGCCAAAAGGTATCGCAGTCGGTACGTTAGCGATTGGTGAAGCAGGTGCAGCAAACGCTGGAATCCTAGCAGCACAGATTCTGGGTACTCACGATGAAATCATCATGGCGAAAGTGGAAGCATTCCGCAACGAGCAGACGGAAACGGTACTTGCTAACCCAAACCCAGCTGAGGATTAATCGGATGCACGTACTGGTTCTAGGAGCTGGTCAGTTGGCTCGTATGATGTCTCTGGCTGGTGCGCCACTGAATATTCAAATCTCTGCTTACGATGTGGGTAGCGGCGATATCGTTCACCCTCTTACTCAACATGTGCTTGGTCATGGTCTGGAAAATGCCATTGAGCAAGTCGATGTCATCACAGCAGAATTCGAACATATCCCTCATGATGTGCTCGACATCTGTGAAGAGAGTGGAAAGTTCCTTCCGAGTACAGAAGCGATCAAGGCAGGCGGTGACCGTCGTCTTGAAAAAGCCCTACTCGATAAAGCTGGCGTGCGTAATGCGAAATACTACGTGATTGAAACACGTGAAGATTTTGACCGTGCGATTGAACACGTTGGTATGCCGATGGTACTTAAAAGTGCATTAGGCGGTTACGATGGTAAGGGTCAATGGCGCTTGAAAGAAGCTTCTCAGGTAGACGCTATCTGGGTGGAAATGGCCGAGTGCATCGCAGCAACACCAACCCAAGCTATAGTAGCTGAAGAGTTTGTTCCATTTAACTGTGAAGTATCTTTAGTTGGTGCTCGTGGTAAAGATGGCAGCGTTGAAGTTTATCCACTGGCAGAGAACGTGCACACTGATGGTGTACTGAGCCTTTCTACCGCCATTGATGAACCTGAACTTCAAACGCAAGCCAAGCAGATGTTTACTGCGGTTGCAGACAGCCTAGATTATGTTGGTGTATTGGCTTTAGAATTCTTCAATGTTGATGGCTCTTTATTAGTGAATGAAATCGCTCCACGTGTTCATAACTCAGGTCACTGGACACAGCAAGGTGCGGAAACCTGTCAGTTTGAAAACCATTTGCGTGCGGTTTGTGGTATGCCGCTGGGCAGCACGAAACTGGTTCGTGAAACTTCAATGATTAATATTCTCGGTGAAGACACGTTACCAGAAGCGCTATTAGCGATGGATGGTTGCCATATTCACTGGTATGGCAAAGAGAAACGTGCAGGACGTAAAATGGGCCACATTAATGTGTGTGGAGACTACCCTGGCGAACTGCATCGCAGAGTATGTGCATTAGCTAATGTACTGGATGCACAAGCGTTTCCTGCCGTGCATGACTTTGCCAAGCAATCTCAGCGTTAGAATCCAGCAGAAAAACAACAAAGGGTCGCATTATGCGACCCTTTTTAATTTGTAGTTCTGTTTACTGAGCTTGCGTATGCTGACACTTGCGGTTGGCACACTGCAACTTAACCCCACTGGCGAGCTTCTTTTCAACCAGTAAAGTAAAGCCGCACTCTTCACAGCGGCCTTTGACCGGTGGCAGGTTCACGGCAAACTTACATTTCGGGTAGTTATCACACGCATAAAATGTTTTACCGAAGCGTGTCTTACGCTCGACTAAATGGCCTTTGCCACACTCAGGACAAGCATGCTGCTCTTGTGGTTGCTTTTCCGGCTCTGGCTGGTTAATAGACTCAATATGATGACAAGCCGGATAATGGCTGCATCCGACAAACATACCATAACGTCCCTGGCGCAATACCAGCTCATTACCACAGTCAGGACAAGGCACGCCAAGCTCTTTGACGATGTGTCCATCATTACTGTGCAGCGCTTTGATGTAATCACAGCTTGGATACTGACTACAACCGAGAAAGGGGCCGTGTTTACCGTGTTTAAGGATCAGCTCAGCGCCGCACTTTGGACACGGCTCATGTTCGAGCGCATGTTCATGGGCAGAGAAAAGGCTGTTGTCGATTTTACTACTCATACTTACCGTTTACTTGAAACATATACCAAATAGGTAGGTTCGAGTTCACATCCAACGGAACTCGAACTTACCGGGATTAGGCTTAGTGAAGGATCCCTTGTTCCTTGGTATATAACAACTCTTCCATCAGCGTATAAGCGTTTTCATTACCCGGTACATTAAACAGCACCATCAGAATGATCCATTTGAGGTCTTCAAGCTCAAATTCGTTGGTTTCCAGCCCCATCACTCGATCAATCACCATCTCACGAGTCTCTGTAGTCAGGACATTAATTTGCTCAAGGAATAACAAAAAGCCTCGGCATTCGAGATCCAAACGCTGCATCTCTTTCGATGTGTAGATACGAGTCGACGACGATGCACTACAAGCCGATATCGCAGAAGATGTTTCACTTTGCTGCAGTGCGGCAAGCTCTTCTAACCAGACAAGGGCTTTGTAGATATCTTTTTGTTGGAAGCCTGCACGAAGCAACTCATCTTCCAACTCGTCTTGTTCGACCTGTAACTCTGCATCGCTATGGATGTAGGTTTCGAATAGATACATCAGTATATCCATCATCATAGCTAGCCCCTCCCCTTTCGAATATAGCCACCTGAAACTGCAACAACATGCCCTGAGAGCTCAAGCTCTAAGAGCTGCATCATGACTTCCTGGACAGGTATATTGGTCCTGTTTGCAAGAATATCAACCGGTGTAGCTTCATTTCCTACGTTAGCTAACAGCAGAGGAAATGGCAATTCTTCTTCATCATTTAACGCAGAAAATAAATCTCTGCTCTGATTAACAGACCAGTCAAGTAATGATTGTATTTCATCGAGCACATCTTTAGTCTTTTCTACGAGGCAAGCACCATTACGAATCAAATGATTCCCACCACAGGCATTCTTCGCATTAATAGAAGCAGGCAAAGCAAACACTTCTCGTCCTTGCTCAAGCGCATAACGCGCCGTAATCAGAGAACCGCTTTTCTCTGCCGCTTCGACAACTAACACCCCCAGAGACAACCCACTAATAATTCGGTTGCGACGTGGAAAGTGCTCCGCTCTCGGCTTTGCATTGGGACGAAATTCTGAAATCAGTGCACCATTCTCTGTGACCCGATGTGCAAGTCCACGATGTCGGGCTGGATATATATGTGCCAAGCCGGAGCCAAGCACTGCAATTGTCTTACCACCCGCTTGTAGCGCACCATCATGTGCATGGCCATCAATTCCCAATGCTAATCCACTGGTCACAACGAGATCATTACCAACGAAGTCTGCAGCAAAGTGTCGAGCATACTGTAATCCGTCAACACTGGCATTACGACTTCCTACCATGGCAATCTGAGGCTGAGATAAACACGCAGGATCTCCTTCAACAAACAGCAAGGGTGGCGGTGCGCCAATCTGTTTTAGCAGTGGAGGATAAAGCGGATCATCTAAGGTCAAAATATGGTGATTCGAAGCGAGCGCTTTCCAGGCAAGACAAGCTTCAACCTCTTTATCGACCGACGTCCAAGCCTGAAGTTGCTTTTGACTTAAACCAAGGCGCTGTAGGTATTCATGAGAGGAGTTGATGATGTTTCGAGGAGTATCTTTAGCAAGTAACTGATTCAGTTTGACCCCACCTATGCCTGGCAAGCAACTCAGCTTTAGCCAGGCAACGAGGTCATTATCATTGAGTTGTTTCATCTAAGGCAGGCACTTCAGAAAGAGGCGAAACGACCGTTACCTCATTATTGATCGGTTTAGTACTCTTAGTGATCAAAGCTAAGCTGAAGTATTCATAAGGACGAATCACCAACAACTCACCGACTTTACTTTGTGGCAGGGTAATAGCCTTATCGAATAAACCCACCTCTTTTTTGAAACCATCACCATCTTGATAGACCGGATAAGCATTTTCTTTAAGATCAAAAACGCTGCCTTGTTTCAGCTTATCCGCTGTTCCTTTATCAATCACCACAACCTGATTGGTTGAACTGAAGCGGATACCTTCGATATTTCCCAACAGCTTTGCTGAGCTGCCTTGTGGCGCAGGAAGTGGGTAGAACGTCGTTGAAAGCTCCCTGCTCTCTATCATCTGGCTTGGTAAGGCGATGTCGTTACGAAGAACTTCCTGCAACTGAGCGGTGATTTTTAATCCTGAAAACTCTTCATACGCCTCCACTAAATCCCCTTTTGCTATCAAGCGTAATGCGGTAATTTCCTTTGAGAGTTCATCACGAGAGAAGGTCTCGACAGGACGGTAAACTGCCCATTTAGTCGCTGTTTGCTCACCGCTGATATACAGCACATCTTCTGTGGTCAGATACTGACTGCCTTTGGCGCTGCCAATCACTTTGGCTGCATTGTCGAGCGTCTCTGCATCTACCAATCGGTCAGAACTGAGATAAGGCATCACTAAGCCTTCCGCAACCGTCGGCACAGGCTTCTTTTCGGTAATGCGAGCCTGTGGACTCAGTTTTTTTACTGGCTTTAGGCTCAGAACTGGTTGACCGTTAATCCAAACCAGGGACAACTTATCACCGGGATAAATCAAATGTGGATTATCTATCTCTGGGTTTATTTGCCATAAGCGAGGCCACAGCCAAGGACTCTCCAAATACATCGCCGAAATGTCCCATAGGGTATCGCCTTTCACGACCACATAGGTTTGTGGAGCATCAGGTTTGACTGCGAGTGGTTTAGAGTCCGCATTTGCTGCTGCAGTGAAGGAGAATAATAACGGCAACATCATGCTGGAAACGTTGCGGAAAATGCGATTCATGACCCTCATCCTTGGTCTAATAAGCAATACTTGGTATGGAAATTAATGCAAGGATGCTGTCATTTAGGTCATAAAATGTCTAGAATTGAGCCAACAAGGTTTGTGCTGTTTCGGCACAGTTCAATATTTCGAGTGAATATGTCTGTATTACAAGTATTAACATTTCCAGATGATCGCCTGCGCACGGTCGCGAAGCCTGTTGAAGAGGTGACACCTGAAATTCAAAAAATCGTCGATGACATGATCGAAACCATGTACGACGAAGAAGGTATTGGTCTCGCTGCAACGCAGGTGGATATCCATCAGCGTATCGTAGTGATTGATATTTCAGAAACTCGTGACGAGCCAATGGTGCTTATCAACCCTGAGATTCTGGAAAAGCGTGGCGAAGATGGCATTGAAGAAGGCTGTCTATCGGTACCGGGTGCTCGCGCATTGGTACCTCGTGCGGCTGAAGTTACCGTTAAAGCATTGGATCGCGACGGCAAAGAATTTACCTTTGACGCTGATGATCTGCTAGCGATTTGTGTTCAGCACGAACTGGATCACCTACAAGGTAAATTGTTTGTTGATTATCTATCGCCGCTAAAGCGCAAGCGCATTCAGGACAAATTAGCGAAGATCAAACGCTATAACGAGAAGCAGCTAAGCGCTTAATCACGAACGATACCATTTTAGAAGGAAGTCTACCTTGAGTCAGTCTTTACGTATTGTCTTTGCAGGTACTCCGGATTTCGCCGCCCGTCACTTGGCGGCGTTGTTGTCTTCGGAGCACGAAGTAATTGCCGTTTACACTCAACCAGACCGCCCTGCGGGTCGCGGTAAAAAGTTGACTGCAAGCCCGGTTAAAAATATCGCGCTGGAACACGACATCCCGGTTTATCAGCCTGAGAACTTCAAGTCAGATGAAGCGAAGCAAGAGCTGGCTGATCTGAACGCCGATATCATGATCGTTGTGGCTTATGGTCTTCTGCTACCACAGGCGGTATTAGACACGCCTAAGCTCGGTTGTATTAACGTTCACGGTTCTATCCTGCCTCGCTGGCGTGGTGCGGCACCAATCCAACGTTCAATCTGGGCTGGTGATGCAGAAACTGGCGTAACCATCATGCAGATGGATATTGGCTTGGATACGGGTGATATGCTGAAAATCGCGACGCTACCAATCGAAGCGACAGATACCAGCGCGTCTATGTATGAAAAGCTGGCTGAGCTTGGTCCGCAAGCCCTGATCGATTGTCTGGCAGATATCGCTGCAGATAAAGCAGTGCCTGTTAAGCAAGACGATGAGCTCGCAAACTACGCGAAAAAGCTCAGCAAAGAAGAAGCTCGCATCAACTGGAGCGACGATGCCGCGCACATCGAGCGTTGCGTACGCGCATTCAACCCATGGCCAATGAGCCACTTTATCGCTGCCGAAAACAGCATCAAAGTATGGCAAAGCCGAGTAGCGGAACAAACCAGCGAGAAGCCAGCTGGCACGATTGTGCAGGCAGACAAAACCGGTATCTATGTAGCGACAGGCAATGGCGTATTAGTTCTGGAGCAGTTGCAGGTTCCGGGTAAAAAAGCCATGTCAGTTCAAGATATTTTGAACTCGCGCGCATCTTGGTTTGAAGTCGGCACCCAGCTGATTTAAGCCATACTAGGGTGAGTTATTCCCCCTAATAATACGAACTTTTAGAGGGCAGAGATGCCCTCCTTTACTTTAAGGTACTCATCATGAATGTTCGCGCTGCGGCTGCCAACGTCTTGTATCTTGTCGTCGACAAGGGCCACTCTCTTTCTAGCGCTCTTCCAGCGGCTCAACAAACCATCCGACCTCGTGATCACGCGCTTTTACAAGAGATCTGTTACGGAGCACTTCGCTACTTACCTCGTCTAGAAACCATTTCAAGCCAGCTAATGGATCAGCCTTTGAAAGGTAAACAGCGTGTTTTTCATCACCTGATCCTAGTCGGCATTTATCAACTTAGCTTTATGCGCATTCCTGCGCACGCAGCGGTTGGTGAAACCGTTGAAGGCACAAAAGATTTGAAAGGTCCTCGCTTGCGCGGTCTGATTAATGCGGTATTGCGTAATTACCAACGTAATCAGGAAGAGTTGGATGAGATTGCTGTTAGCCATAACGCTGGCAAATATGGCCACCCGAGTTGGTTACTAAAACTACTACAGGACGCTTACCCGCAACACTGGGAAAGCATTGTCGAAGCCAATAATCAGAAAGCGCCAATGTGGCTGCGAGTTAACCACCAGCACCACACGCGTGATGAGTATCTAGCGCTACTCAAAAATGAAAACATTGATAGCACGCCACATACCGAAGCAATGGATGCTCTAAAATTGGCAGCACCATGCGATGTGACCAAGTTGCCAGGGTTTGAGAAAGGTTGGGTATCCGTACAAGATGCTGCGGCTCAACTTTCAATTAACTACCTAAAACCAAAAGATGGTGAGCTGATTCTGGATTGCTGCGCAGCACCAGGTGGCAAAACCGCTCATATTCTTGAGCGTACCTATGGTAGTGAAGTTGTCGCGATTGACTGTGACGACACTCGCCTGAAACGCGTGCATGAAAACCTGAAGCGTCTCAATCTTCAGGCAAAAGTGGTTTGCGGTGACGCACGTAATCCTCAAGAATGGTGGCAAGGCGAACAATTTGACCGCATCTTGCTGGATGCGCCATGTTCTGCGACGGGTGTCATTCGCCGTCATCCCGATATCAAATGGCTGCGCCGTGCCGACGACATTGCAGCTTTAGCAGCACTGCAAAGCGAAATTTTCGATGCGATGTGGACACAGCTCAAACCTGGCGGCACAATGGTTTATGCAACTTGTTCAATCACTCCGCAAGAAAATGCGGAGCAAGTGAAAGCATTCCTGGCTCGCACCGCTGATGCGAAATTGCTGGATTCTGATCCCGAGCAACCTGGTCGTCAAATTTTGCCAGGTGAAGAAGATATGGATGGATTCTACTACGCCGTGCTGACTAAAACACACGCGTAACAGCTGGCTAAATAGGGCGATTGGAGGCATTCAATCGCCTTTTTCAGATAACGAGAAAGAGTATGAAGATCATTATTCTTGGTGCTGGTCAGGTTGGCGGCACACTGGCAGAAAACTTGGTTGGTGAGAACAACGACATCACCATCGTCGACAACAACTCTGACCGACTGCGTGAACTACAGGACAAATATGACCTGCGTGTGGTCAATGGCCATGCAAGCCATCCAGATGTACTACACGAAGCCGGCGCACAAGATGCCGACATGCTGGTTGCGGTTACCAACACTGACGAAACCAATATGGCGGCATGTCAGGTAGCCTTCACTCTGTTTAACACGCCTAACCGTGTTGCACGTATCCGTTCGCCAGAGTATCTGGCAGAAAAAGAAGCCCTATTTAAGTCTGGTGCGATACCTGTCGATCACCTTATTGCACCTGAAGAACTGGTAACCAGCTATATTGAGCGTCTAATTCAATACCCTGGCGCGCTACAGGTAGTCAGCTTCGCTGAACAGAAAGTCAGTCTGGTCGCCGTAAAAGCCTACTATGGCGGTCCGTTAGTGGGTAACGCACTCTCTGCGCTGAGAGAGCACATGCCACACATTGATACCCGTGTGGCGGCAATTTTTCGTCAAGGTCGCCCAATTCGTCCACAAGGCACGACTATCATCGAAGCTGACGATGAGGTTTTCTTTGTCGCGGCAAGTAATCATATTCGCTCAGTAATGAGTGAACTACAGCGACTTGAGAAGCCTTACCGCCGCATTATGATTGTTGGTGGCGGTAACATCGGTGCAAGCTTAGCCAGACGTCTAGAACAAACCTACAGTGTGAAGTTAATCGAGCGGAACTACCAACGAGCAGAAAGTCTTTCTGAGCAACTCGAAAACACCATCGTCTTCTGTGGTGATGCTGCAGACCAAGAGCTATTAGCCGAAGAAAACATCGATCAGGTCGACGTATTCATTGCGCTGACAAACGAAGATGAAACCAACATCATGTCTGCGATGCTTGCCAAACGTATGGGGGCTAAAAAGGTAATGGTACTGATTCAGCGCGGTGCCTATGTCGACCTTGTGCAAGGAGGGGTAATTGATGTCGCAATATCACCTCAGCAAGCCACTATTTCTGCTCTTTTAACTCATGTTCGCCGTGCCGATATTGTGAACGTATCTTCTCTACGCCGCGGTGCCGCCGAAGCGATCGAAGCTGTTGCCCATGGTGATGAAACAACATCGAAAGTGGTTGGTCGCGCCATTGGTGACATTAAACTTCCACCCGGCACCACCATTGGTGCCATTGTGCGTGGTGAAGAAGTACTTATCGCTCACGACCGTACTATCATCGAGCAAGATGACCATGTTGTGATGTTCCTAGTCGACAAAAAGTACGTTCCAGACGTCGAAGCTCTGTTCCAGCCGAGCCCATTTTTCCTCTAGGACTCTCTTATGGTCAATTTACGTCCCGTACTGTTTGTTATCGGGCTGGTTTTATCCAAACTGGCCCTTTTTATGTACGTGCCTACTTTGGTCGCTTTCTTTACTGGTACCGGCGGGTTTCTCGACTTCGCCCAAGCTGTGGTGATTACACACCTGGCTGCGTTTATCTGCCTGAGTATCGGCCGAACCGCTAAATTCAAACTCAGTGTGCGCGACATGTTCCTCATAACCAGCTTAGTCTGGACCATAGCGAGTGCTTTCGCGGCGTTGCCGTTTGTTTTTATTAACCACATCAGTTTTACCGATGCCTATTTCGAAACCATGTCGGGGATCACCACCACTGGTTCAACGGTTCTAAGCGGCCTGGATGACATGGCACCAAGCATCTTATTGTGGCGTTCAATCCTGCAATGGCTTGGTGGCGTGGGCTTTATCGTGATGGCGGTAGCCGTTTTGCCTATGCTTAACGTCGGTGGTATGAAGCTGTTCCAAACGGAATCTTCTGATTGGTCGGATAAAAGTAGCCCAAGGGCCAAAACGGTCGCTAAAAACATAGTGCTGGTTTACCTGATCTTAACCGGGCTGTGTATTGGCGGTTATATACTGACAGGCATGAGTGTCTTCGAGGCAATCAACCACGCGTTTACCACCCTGTCGACTGGTGGTTACTCGACATCTGATGGCTCAATGAACCATTTCTCTAACGGAGCGCACTGGGTAGCGACAACCTTTATGTTTCTGGGTGGATTACCTTTCTTGCTATTCGTTGCGGCACTGAGAAAACGTCGTATTGATATCCTACTTAACGATGCCCAGGTACGTGGTTTTGCTTACCTGTTCCTCTTCTCAAGTCTAGTTATTTCATGCTGGCTGGTTATTCGCGATGGTTACACCATACTCGATGCTTTGCGTGTGTCGATGTTCAATATCGTCTCAGTCGTGACGACGACCGGATTTGGACTGGAAGACTTCACTGCGTGGGGAGCATTACCAACCACACTGTTTGCCTTCCTAATGATTGCTGGAGCCTGCTCAGGTTCAACATCTGGTGGGATAAAAATATTCCGCTTTCAGGTTGCAATGACCCTACTGAACAAGCAGATGATGAAACTGGTGCACCCTTCTGGTGTTTTTGTCCAGCGCTATAACCAACGCCCGGTGAACGACGATATTGTGCGTTCCGTTGTCGCTTTTGTGTTGATGTTCTTTATCACCATCATCTTTATTGCTGGCTGCCTGAGTGCACTCGGTTTAGACCCAATCACCAGCATATCTGGCTCGATTACGGCAGTTGCTAACGTCGGTCCGGGTATGGGTTCGGTGATTGGTCCCACTGGTAACTTTGCTCCATTACCCGACTCCGCGAAATGGTTATTAAGTTTTGGCATGTTAATGGGCCGTCTGGAAATTCTGACTATTCTTGTATTGTTCTTTCCAGCCTTCTGGCGTCGTTAACGGCAATAAAATAAAAGGGACAACAATGAAAACTTGGATTACTTTGGCTACTCTGCTGGCCACTCCATCGGTTTATGCTGCCGAGGTAGTAACGTTAGCCGATGGAAGAAACGTAAAGTTAAATGATGACTTTACTTGGGAGTATGTGGTTGAGAACACAACACCAAAAGCGACTACAGTCTCCGCAACCAAAACGGTAACAGCGGCTACTGAACCTGTTGCTACTCCAGTAATAGCGACAATTCCTGCTGTCTCAAAAACCGTAGGCACGACGGTTACCGTCAATGCGAAAAAGCCAACCATGCAGCTGTCTGATTCTGGTGTGGATATATTGATTGGCTCTGCAAGCTACGCAGGTGGCGAACTGATCTTTCCTACTTCGATCACTAATCAAAGCTCGCAGTCAGTCGTTCAGATTGAAGTCGAAGTTCAGGTGTTCGATATGTCCGGAAAGGCGCTGGCAAAAGAAAAGGTCATTGTTTGGCAGTCGATCAAACGCATGGCTGATACCTATCTTCGTCCACAACAGGCTGAGCAAGGTAAAATTATCAAACTGGCAGTGCCACAATCGCAGCAATACCAGTTTTCAGCAACAGTGGTTGAAGTACAAACTCGTTAATACGTACGACAGTCGGGTCGGCTAAAGTAAGCTAACTTAGATCGGCTCGACAAAATAGTAGATAGCGAAGAAGTGACACACGCAACCCGCCAGAACAAAGCCATGCCAAATCGCATGATTAAATGGAATGCGCTTAGCCACGTAAAAAATAACCCCAAGAGAATAAATCAAGCCACCCACCGCTAGCAGAGTTAGACCACCAACATCCAAAGTGATCGCCAACTCATAAATAACAATCAGCGATAGCCAACCCATCACCAGATAGCTCGTCAGTGACAGATGCTTAAAGCGATGAATAAATGCCACTTTCATGATGATGCCTATTAAGGCAATGCTCCATATTACGATCATCAAACCAATTGCCAAAGGCGTACGCAAACTCACCAATAAAAATGGCGTGTAACTACCCGCTATCAGTAAATAGATCGCGCAATGGTCAAACGTTTTCAGCCAGCGTTTGGCTTTCGGATGCGGAATTGAATGGTACAGTGTTGATGCAAGAAACAGCACAATAATACTCGAACCATAGATAGCCATGCTGGTTATGGTCAAGGTATCCGCTTGCTGATCCAATGCTCTGATCAACAGCAGAATCAGCCCTACAATACCTAAAACCATCCCAAGGCCATGGGTGAGAGAATTGGCAAATTCTTCACTCTGACTGTATTCAGGTTTCTGTGGTGATGACATCGGAGCACCTATACTAGAGCGTGTGATTTCACTCTAGTATGGCACATTAGGCGTACACGTGTAAGCTAAAATTCAGGGTCATGGGTGGCCGTGGTTTGGTCGAGATAATTAAGTACGATCTCTCCCACGTCTTCAGGGCTGGTCGTCACTGGAATCGTCAGTTCTCGGTTAAGTTTACCACTCCCGAGTAGGCTCGCCAGCATCCCTCCAGCACCACTTCGCGTTCGGTCAACTTCAAACCATAGTTTCAACTCGTCCTCACTGCGATGGGCAACAAATTCCAATTCACGCCAAACGCCATGGTACGGCCCATCGGTTGGCACCATTTCAAATTCCTGAACAAATGGCAGGTCAAAGCCATTAACCTCTTCACATTCCACTTGACGAATACGTAACCCTTGAGCTTCAAACGCTGATAAAATGGCGTCCATAAGAGGATCGGGTCGAATGGTAAGTGTGTCTTTATCGGTGGGGTCAAGCGAGGTGGCAACGTCCAGTCCTGTTTCAAGCCACACTTTCGCATCGCCAATCGTAACTGGGGTATTCCAAGGAACGTCGATCTTCACATCAAAGGTACGCTCTTCTGCGGAATGAATGGTGAACGAGTAAGGGAGGCTCCATTCAGCCAAGACATGAGTCTGCGGTACTCGACGCATGTTATGCCCTTCTCGAGAACCTCGATCATCAGGTGCCTCTGCAATGTAGCGACAACAAAGCTTCATATCGATGTTATCGATCTTTTGTTCTGTCGCTCCACCATAAACATGGATAGACACATCCACACTCTGACCGGGATATATCACATCCTGATTGAGGATCGAATCGACCTTAGCACTGCCGATACCAAAACTCGCAAGTGTCTTCTTTATAAATGACATATGCACCTCCTTTGTAGAGATCTCATACTACTACCGCTGATCAGGGGATCAAAACAAATTTTTGCACTCATTTTCCGTTTAAAATGACAAAATAGAAAGAATTCGATTGCTCAAGTATCGACCAATTATAACAAGAGTGCTAACCTATTATTTGATATGCATGCATATCGTTATTCCTGACTCACTAACCGGACTGGCGTGAGCCAAAAGAGCGAAGCTTTAAGCAGTTCAAGATTAGCTCATAGTGATTCAGGGCATTAGAACGGCAATGGATATGCCTGACAGTTAGGTAATTAAATGCGCCCAACAACAGTCAGGTTCGCACACACCAATAATAGTGCAATGCGTCGCCGCAGTGGCTTTGCTGCTGCACCAAAGGCAAGCCAAGTTGCGCCAGCTATGACATTGGTTGAGAAAAAAGCGGTAACGTCGAAAGCTCCGTCCAAAGTTATCAAAGCAGCTTAATAAAAAGCGCGGCATCAGCTGCGCTTTTCTTTTCCCTATCTAGAACTTCAGAAAACTCTCAAACGATCAGTTTGTGCACGGACACCTATTTGTCTTATCAATGCAATTTGATACCTTAAACAAAATACCTATAAAATTTGTGGAGAAAGAAATGAAGTGTCATCGTATTGAAGAGCTGATTGAGCTATTGGAGCCAGAGTGGCAAAAAGACCAAGACATGAACCTGATGCAGTTTATTGTAAAACTGTCTTCAGAAGCGGGTTATGAGGGTAAACTGGAAGACCTCACCGACGATGTTCTGATCTACCATTTGAAAATGCGTAACAGCACTAAAGATGAAATGATCCCCGGTTTGAAAAAAGACCAGGAAGATGATTTCAAAACGGCTCTATTACGCGCGCGCGGCATCATCAAATAAACCATATACCTACAAGAATCCAAGCGACTCAAGTGAGTCGCTTTTTACAACCGAACGTAATAGATAACAGGAAGTTAGAACTGTTCAGCCAATTATCAGATTAACTGTGCTGACTTTTGTTGTTAAACATTGACTACGTTAAAGAAAAGAAAATGTTATTGGTTGTATAATCACCGTTTATCAGCATTAACTAAAATAGTTAACGAATTGCAATGTCATAGAGCGACATCATCAGAAATGACGCCGAACATTATAAAAAGCCTAAGAAGGATGAGTACATGAGTCAGGATAAGATCGACATTAAAGATGTGACTCCGAAAACTTTTAACCCCAAAACCCACAAAGGTAACGGGGACCGTTTTAACCCAAGCAACCGCATCTATGTACGTGAAAGTAAAGGAACCTATCAAAAACTAAGACGCTACGGCGGCTGGTTTTTACTGCTACTGTTTGCTTTGACCCCTTGGATTCCGTACGGAGATCGTCAAGCGATTTTATTAGATATCGGTAATCAACAGTTCAACTTTTTTGGTACCACACTCTATCCGCAAGATCTTACTCTACTTGCACTGCTGTTTGTTATCGGGGCGTTTGGTCTGTTCTTCATCACCACCTTTTTAGGTAGGGTCTGGTGTGGTTATCTGTGCCCACAAACCGTCTGGACATTTATGTACATTTGGTTTGAAGAAAAGCTTGAAGGCAGCGCGAATAAGCGTCGTAAACAAGACGCCAACACGCTAACCGCCAACTTAGCCATGCGTAAAACGCTCAAGCATGTTGCCTGGTTTTCGATAGCACTGATTACTGGATTCACCTTTGTCGGTTACTTTGTGCCAATGAAGCAACTGGTGATCGACTTCTTCACTTTTAACTCCAGCTTCTGGCCTGTTTTCTGGGTGATGTTCTTTGCAATCTGTACGTACGGTAACGCTGGTTGGATGCGATCTATCATGTGTATTCACATGTGTCCTTACGCGCGCTTCCAGTCTGCTATGTTCGACAAAGACACCTTCATTGTCGGCTACGATACCAAACGCGGTGAAAAACGAGGGCCGCGCTCACGTAAGGCTGATCCAAAACAACTTGGCTTGGGCGACTGTATCGACTGTGATTTGTGTGTGCAGGTCTGCCCTACAGGCATCGATATTCGCGACGGCTTGCAATATGAGTGCATCAACTGTGGCGCCTGTATTGATGCATGTGACAAAACCATGGATCGCATGGGTTATGAGAAAGGGTTAATCAGCTACACCACGGAGCACCGCTTATCTGGTAAACATACAAAGGTAATGCGTCCGAAACTGCTCGGCTATGGTGCGGTATTCCTGATTATGATCGGCTTATTCTTCGCTCAGGTTGCGTCCGTTGACCCAGCTGGTATGAGTGTGCTTAGAGACCGCAACCAACTGTTCCGCGTTAATAGCTCGGGAGAAGTCGAGAATACTTATACGCTCAAAGTGATCAACAAGACCCAGCAAGTGCAAGAATACCAACTGGATGTGACAGGCTTGAGCGATGTGAGCTGGTATGGAAAGCAGACCATTCAGGTACAGCCTGGTGAAGTATTGAACTTACCAATGAGTCTTGGCGCCGATCCTGACAAGCTAAACTCTGCGATAACCACAATTCAGTTTATACTCACCGATAAGAGCAATGAATTCACCATCGAAGTGGAAAGCCGGTTTATCAAGAAACTCTGATTTCAAATTCGATGACTAACGGAAAAAGGCTCAGCAATGAGCCTTTTTATTTATATGTCCCAAGGTACGTTTAACTTTAACGCCCTCACACCAGATTTTATGTGGTATGCGTTAGAAAGCATTGGTATTCGCGCGGAATCTGGCTTTCTTCCTCTCAACAGTTATGAAAACCGCGTTTATCAGTTTACCGATGAGGAGCGTCGCCGCTATGTGGTGAAGTTCTATCGCCCTGAACGTTGGAGCAACGAACAAATTCAGGAAGAGCACGATTTCACTTTGGAGCTAATCGAAAACGAAATCCCTGTCGCGCCACCCGTCATTCTTAACGGCCAAACGTTACATCACTACCAAGGCTACGGTTTCGCGCTGTTTGAAAGTGTTGGCGGACGCCAGTTTGAAGTGGACAATCTGAATCAACTGGAGGGCGTCGGTCGATTTTTAGGTCGAATCCATAAGGTTGGCGGTAAAAAGACCTTTCAACACAGACCAAGTATCGGCTTACAAGAATATCTCTACCAGCCTAGAGAGATTCTGCAAAACTCGAACATGATTCCCATGCATCTGGAGAACAGTTTCTTTAACGATCTGGATGTCCTGATCAAAGCCATCGAAGCCCACTGGCAGGACAGCTTTAACAGCATTCGCCTACATGGTGACTGTCACCCGGGTAACATTCTTTGGCGGGATGGACCGATGTTCGTCGACCTAGATGATTCCCGAAACGGACCCGCAGTACAAGACTTGTGGATGCTTTTGAATGGGGATCGACAAGATAAGCTGATGCAGCTGGATATCGTTCTGGAAGCTTATCAAGAGTTTTGTGATTTTAACTCCGCAGAATTGAAACTAATTGAGCCACTTCGCGGTCTACGAATGGTGCATTACATGGCATGGTTAGCAAAACGTTGGCATGACCCTGCATTTCCGTTGGCTTTTCCATGGTTTAATGAGCCAAAATACTGGGAAGGTCAGGTTCTTGGCTTTAAAGAGCAGATTGCCAACTTACAAGAAGCACCCCTTTCTTTAATGCCTCAATGGTAAGTCAGCCAACTCATTCAAAATGGAGATATATAAATGAAAAAGTTGTTCGTACTGTTTTCTATGTTGATGCTGAGCCTCTCAGCACAAGCCGCACAATTCAACCAAGGTGAACACTATAAAGTATTAGATCTAGAGGCGTCTAAGAAGCCTGTAGTGACTGAATTCTTCTCATTCTACTGCCCGCACTGTAATTCGTTTGAGCCGATTATTCAGCAACTTAAAAAGCAGTTACCTGAAGGCGTGAAACTACAAAAGAACCACGTATCCTTTATGGGTGGCAGCATGGGCCCTTCAATGAGCAAAGCATTCGCAACCATGGTTGCACTTAAGGTTGAAGATAAAATGGTACCTGTGATGTTTAACCGCATCCACAATTTGCGTAAAGCGCCGCGCGACGATGCAGAACTGCGTCAAATCTTCTTAGATGAAGGTGTGGATGAGAAGAAGTTTGACTCCGCATTCAAAGGATTTGCTGTCGACTCTATGGTTCGTCGTATGGACAAACAGTTTGAAGACAGTGGCCTGACAGGTGTTCCTGCGGTGATTGTAAACAACAAATACCTGGTACAAGCGCAAAGCATCAAAACCATGGATGAGTATTTTGCTCTGGTAAACTATTTATTAGAACTTAAGTAACCCATTCTAGATTGCGCAAAGGGGAGCTTCGGCTCCCTTTTGTTTTGTCTGTTTTTACCCGTGCATGTCTTGCAGTAGCTGGTCTTTCTCTTGCCAGACACCATCCAACCACTGCTGAAGCTAACGCTTGTATGGTTTATCGTTGAAGTAATCGCCTTGCACAATACGAAACATAGGGAATATATTTTCGTATTAGGAAAAGCAATTTAGCAACTCTCAACTGTAAAAAACACTCAATCATTGCTTAAACCATTCATTCACAAATAGGGAGATCATGAATGAAACCAAGATTAACGGTCCTGACCTTGGCCTTTATCGCCAGTTCAGCTCAGGCACAGCTCGCAGAAACCTCCGGATTCAGCGGCGAGATTTCACTGAACGCTGCCTTTATTGCGTCAGAATCTAACTTTAATACCAATAACAGCAGGACCATCGATTCACTCAATCACCGTGCTGACAGCGATAGCTCGGTAGTCGCAGCCCCTCTAGGAAAAATCGCCTATACCTTCGGTAAACAACTTAACCAGCAAGTATACGCTGGTACCACTCGTTCAGATGTGGCCATCGGTACACTGGCATTCCAGTTAGGGTATCAATATAAATTGCCTTCAGGCACGGTACTCGATGTATCGTACCTACCAACCGTGTTGAAAGGGGAAACCTGGCGTAATCCTTATCAGATCGGTGTCGCTCGACGCACAACCGATGAAGGCGGCAACGCTTATCGCTTTCAGGTCAAAGGGCTGATTGATAAAAGCTTCAACCTGGATCTTGCTTATGCCGACAAAGAAATTGATAAAGAGGAAGTGACGGATCACTCCCTAGCTCGTGATGCTGATATTTACTACATCAAAGGTGACTATCGAATTTCATTGGATCGCACATCAATACTGCAACCCGCGTTTACGTACATTAACCAAGATGCCGATGGTAAAGCAGAATCCTTTGATTCATATGGCTTTGAGCTTAGCTGGTTTAAATTCATCAATCGTCACCGCTTAGCACTTACCGGCGGATATACGCTTCAGGACTACCAATCTAAAAGCGCAACCTTCACCAAGACACGCAGTGACGACACGTTGAGCCTGTTTGCCGCTTACGAATACCAAAATGTGTTTGACTGGCAAGACTGGTCTTTCATTTCGTTCGCAGGCTATAGCCAAACAGACTCAAACATCACCTTCTATGACGAGAAGGAATACCTATTCTCGTTAGGCTTCAGCTATCGCTTTTAACTGGCTGTCTGCCCCTGCTATCAAGGATGGTTATCTTAGCTCGCATATCTCACACGGCCTGAGCAGTAATCTGTTTCAGTAACCGATCCATAGCACGATATCCAAGCGCTTCTGCCAAATGGGAGCGCTCAATCTGCTCTTCCCCATCCAAATCGGCAATAGTACGAGCAACTTTAATGATGCGATGATACGCGCGAATGGACAACCCCAGCCTGTGTAAGACAGTCTCCAGAAACTCAGCATCACTTTTTTGCAGTGGACAAAACGTTTCTATCTCGCGACTCCCCAGCAAAGCATTCACCTTGCCGCTGCGGCTTAACATGTTCTGACGAGCATCATTAACTCGCGCTTTAACTACCGCTGTAGTCTCACCTCGGTCACCTCCCTCCGATAATGTGCCCTTTGGCAACGCTGGGATTTCTAACGACATATCAAATCGATCAAGTAACGGTCCTGATAAGCGACCTAAATAGCGCAAAATCGCTTGTGGATTGGTACGAGCCTGATTGCCTTCATAATAACCCGTCGGACTGGGGTTGAGTGCACCCACCAGCTGAAATCGAGCGGGAAAACGGGTTTTGCCCTGAGCCCGAGAGATGATAATTTCTCCCGATTCCAGCGGCTCTCTCAGCGAGTCCAAAGCCTTACGATCAAACTCTGGCATTTCATCGAGAAACAATAAGCCATTGTGCGCCAAAGAAATCTCACCTGGCCTCGGCACTGAGCCTCCTCCAACTAATGCCGCCATAGAGCTGGAGTGGTGTGGAGAACGAAACGGTCGTCGCTTCCAGTTATGTTCATTGATTTCACTTTGGGTCAGTGACGCGACGGACGCAGTTTCCATCGCTTCTTCATCACTCATTTCGGGTAACAAATCGCATAAGCGCGATGCTAACATGGTTTTTCCTGTGCCAGGCGGTCCCAAAAATAACAGGTTATGGTTACCTGCCGCCGCGATCTCCAGAGCCCGCTTTCCCTGCTGCTGGCCGATAATGTCTTGCAGATCTCGGTTATGGTTTTCTGACACAATTCGCTTAGGTGCTTGATGCAAACTGAGCCGATGCTGACCGCACAATTCAGCGCATACCTCAAGCAACGACTGAGCAGACTTATGCTGCTCTTTAGCCACCAGCGCAGCCTGATCACCGTTCACATGCGGCACCACCAAATGACGCTGGACCTTGCTCGCAGCGAGCGCAGCAGGAAGCACGCCTTTCACAGGTCTTAAGCCTCCAGACAACGCTAACTCGCCAACAAACTCGTAGTTTTTGAGCTTATCTGTCGCGATTTGCTCTGAAGCAGCCAAAATCCCCAATGCAATAGGTAAGTCAAAGCGTCCTCCCTCTTTGGGCAGATCCGCAGGAGCTAAGTTGACCGTGATACGCTTGGCGGGAAATTGAAAATTGGAATTGATGATGGCACTGCGTACCCTATCTTTCGATTCTTTTACCGTGGTTTCTGGCAGCCCGACCAACGTAAAGCCCGGCATACCGTTACTAATGTGTACTTCTACACTTACTGATGGTGCCTGCACACCGACACTTGCCCGACTATAAATGATTGCCAGCCCCATACGCTCCCCAACGAGTTATTGATTGCTTTATAAACAAGTACTTTTCTATGTGGTTATGTTATATACCGCGTCTAAATTAGGAGTTAATGTGAAAAAAGAATGACTTTTTGCTTGTCATGCAGAGGAATTGTGTGATACCACTAATGACGCAAACAATTTCGTAGAACATTACACAACAAAATTTAACGAAAACAGAACGACAGACAGATGAATCTATTCGCTTACATTAACTCACTGCTAGCCCTGATTATCGTGGTCATTATTGGAACCGCGCGGGGTGTTGTGGGCGAAAGATAACCACAAATTATAAAAAACCCCCGCACTGAAAGGTCCGGGGGTTTTTTTACAACTACAAGTTGTCATCTGTCTAACCCTTGGACAGTTTAACGGGAAGAATGGGAGTGCACATGAAGTGCAAAACACATGGCGATAGCTACGAGCCACAACGTAGCAAAGGAGGTTTACGATGACCGGTGCACAACTTGTCGTAGCCGCTTTAAGACAGCAAGGCATCCAGACCGTGTTTGGTTACCCCGGTGGGGCCATCATGCCAATCTACGATGCTTTGTATGACGGAGGTGTCGAGCACATCTTATGCCGTCATGAGCAAGGCGCAGCCATGGCCGCTATTGGTATGGCTCGATCCACTCAAGATGTTGCCGTTTGTATGGCAACTTCCGGCCCTGGAGCCACAAACCTCGTTACCGGCCTGGCCGACGCTTTCCTTGATTCCGTTCCACTGGTTGCCATTACAGGTCAGGTTGCCAGTTCTCACATCGGTACCGATGCCTTCCAAGAAATGGATGTGATTGGTATGTCTTTAGCTTGTACGAAGCACAGCTACCTAGTTACTGAAATTGAAGATCTCGCTCCTACGCTAGCCGAGGCGTTTGAAGTAGCGAAAACCGGTCGTCCAGGCCCAGTCATTGTTGATATCGCTAAAGACGTTCAGCTTGCTCAAGCACCAACAGATTTGCTTACGCCATATGTTGCACCAGCAATCGAAGATGTCCCTACCGAAGACATAAAACGCGCACAAGAGGTGTTAGCCGCTTCTACTCGCCCTGTATTATACGTCGGTGGCGGTGTTCAGTTAGCGAAAGCGACCGATGTGGTACGAGAGTTCTTACGTCTGAATCCAATGCCAGCGGTAAGCACTCTAAAAGGCTTAGGCACCATTGAACGTCATGACCCTCATTACTTAGGTATGCTAGGCATGCATGGCACCAAAGCAGCGAACCTAGTAGTACAGGAAGCAGACCTACTGATTGTAGTCGGTGCGCGATTTGATGACCGTGTGACTGGTAAGCTTGATACTTTTGCGCCACATGCAAAAGTAATTCATATCGACATCGATGCCGCAGAAATCCATAAGTTACGCCACGCCAACGCACCACTACGTGGCGATATTAATACCATTCTTCCTCAGCTCGAACTGACCCAAGACATCACGCCATGGGTTCACCACAGTGAAAGCTTACGTAGTGGATTCAAGTGGCGCTACGACCATCCGGGTGAACTTATCTACGCGCCACTGCTGCTTAAGCAGTTGTCTGACATGATGCCGGATAGCTCTATCGTTTCAACAGACGTAGGCCAACACCAAATGTGGGCAGCGCAGCATATCCAGCCACGTGATCCGCAAAACTTCATCACTTCCGCCGGTTTGGGCACCATGGGCTTTGGCTTGCCAGCCGCAATGGGCGCTGCTGTTGCTCGCCCGGATGATCAGTCTATTCTTATTACTGGTGACGGTTCATTCATGATGAATGTGCAGGAATTAGGTACGCTAAAACGCCGCCAGATTCCGGTGAAAATTGTTCTTCTTAACAACCAACGTCTTGGCATGGTACGCCAGTGGCAGTCATTATTCTTTGATGGCCGACATAGTGAAACTATCCTTGATGACAACCCTGATTTCGTGATGCTGGCAAAAGCATTCGACATACCGGGCAAAACCATCACCAAAAAAGAAGAAGTGGCACCGGCTCTCAAAGAGATGCTGGAAAGCAAAACTTCTTACATGCTTCACGTGTTAATCGACGAAGAAGAAAACGTGTGGCCTTTGGTGCCACCTGGCGCATCAAACAGTGATATGTTGGAAAACACCTAGGAGACGATCACATGGACAGATATTTACTCGACATCAAAGCCGATGACAAACCGGTATTGTTAGAGCGCGTTTTACGTGTGATTCGTCACCGAGGCTTCGTGATCAAACAAGTGGCGGCGACTCAAAACCACGAAAGTAAAGTAGCCAGTGTAGAGATCATCGTCGACAGCGATCGACCAATCTCATTTTTGATCAATCAAATTGAAAAACTGTGGGATATTCGCAAAGTTGAGGTACTAAAAATCCGCAACGATGAACTGCCAAATCACAACTTACAACAACACGTAAATGCGTAAGGATAGCAACGCTGACTACCGATTTTATTCGGTTTAATGACGAAAGCTATACCTGTGGTAACAATCGAAAAAATGGAAATGGACAGCGCCAAGCGTTGTCCAGTCAATAAACTACTGCAAGAGGCCTACGATGGCCTATTTAACAGCACCACGGAAGAGAAGTGGGCTGATTAGACTGTGTGTACCCAGAGCAGAAGTAAGAAGGAATTAGGAAATGCCAAAATATAGATCAGCAACCACCACACATGGTCGTAACATGGCTGGCGCCCGCGCGCTTTGGCGTGCAACTGGTGTAAAAGATGAAGACTTTGGTAAGCCAATCATCGCTGTGGTGAACTCGTTTACTCAATTTGTACCTGGACACGTACACCTGAAAGATATGGGTCAATTGGTTGCCGGTGAAATCGAAAAAGCAGGTGGCATCGCAAAAGAATTCAATACCATTGCTGTCGACGACGGTATCGCAATGGGTCACGGCGGTATGCTTTACTCACTGCCTTCACGTGAATTGATTGCCGACTCTGTAGAGTACATGGTAAATGCACACTGTGCCGATGCCATGGTATGTATCTCTAACTGTGACAAAATCACTCCGGGAATGATGATGGCCGCTATGCGCCTAAACATTCCGGTTATCTTTGTTTCTGGCGGCCCAATGGAAGCAGGTAAAACCAAGCTTTCTGATCAAATTATCAAACTCGATTTGGTTGATGCGATGATCCAGGGCGCGGATCCAACCGTGTCGGATGAGCAAAGCGAACAGGTCGAACGCTCGGCTTGTCCAACCTGTGGCTCGTGCTCAGGCATGTTTACCGCCAACTCAATGAACTGCCTCACAGAAGCTCTAGGCTTATCTCAACCAGGCAATGGCTCGATGCTGGCAACACACGCCGACCGTGAACAATTGTTTATTAACGCTGGTAAACGTATCGTTGAACTGACTCGACGTTACTACGAGCAAGATGACGAATCCGCCCTACCACGCAACATTGCTAACCGCGACGCCTTTGAAAACGCAATGGCGCTGGACATCGCAATGGGTGGCTCAAGCAACACCGTTTTGCACCTTTTAGCCGCTGCGCAAGAAGGTGAAATAGACTTCGATATGAACGATATCGATGAAATGTCTCGTCGCGTACCACACTTATGTAAAGTGGCGCCATCGACACAGAAATACCACATGGAAGATGTACACCGTGCGGGTGGCGTAATGGCTATTTTAGGTGAGCTAGACCGTGCCGGTTTGCTAAACGGTAGCACGAGTACGGTATTAGGCATGACTTTGCAGCAGCAGCTTGCCGAGTACGACATCATGCAAACAGAAAACGAAGAAGTACTTAAGTTCTTCCGAGCAGGCCCTGCGGGTATTCGCACCACCAAAGCATTCTCACAAGACTGCCGCTGGGATCGTCTAGACGATGACCGTACCGGTGGCTGTATCCGTTCAAAAGAGAACGCATTCAGTCAAGAAGGTGGCCTAGCCGTTCTCTCAGGTAACATTGCGGTTGATGGCTGTATAGTAAAAACGGCTGGTGTTGATGAGGAAAACCTTAAGTTCCAAGGTCCTGCGATTGTATTTGAAAGCCAAGATTCAGCGGTTGATGGCATCTTAGGTGGTAAAGTTAAAGCGGGTGAAGTCGTTGTTATTCGTTATGAAGGCCCCAAAGGCGGTCCGGGTATGCAAGAAATGCTCTACCCAACCACTTACCTAAAATCGATGGGCTTAGGAAAATCTTGTGCCTTGCTAACGGATGGTCGCTTCTCTGGTGGAACATCGGGTCTGTCAATTGGTCATGCATCCCCAGAAGCTGCCAGTGGCGGTACGATTGGCTTGGTTCAAGATGGTGACATCATCACCATTGATATCCCAAGTCGCTCTATCACGCTCGATGTAGCAGAAGATGAGCTGGCAGCACGTCGTGCAAAACAAGACGAACTCGGTTGGAAACCTGCCGATCGTCAACGTGAAGTTTCTTTTGCACTTAAAGCGTACGCCAGCATGGCAACCAGTGCTGACAAAGGTGCAGTACGAGACAAATCTAAGCTAGAGGGCTAGCAGTGATGGAATCTCAACCCGCAAAGAAAGTAAATCAAACTGGCGCAGACTATCTGCGCCAAATCCTGCGCGCACCAGTTTATGAAGTTGCAACGGTTACGCCATTGCAAGATATGCCTCGCCTGTCGGCACGTATTGGCAATAACGTGCAAATAAAGCGTGAAGATCGCCAGCCAGTGCACTCTTTCAAGCTGCGTGGCGCTTACAACATGGTTGCAAGCCTGTCTGAAGAACAAAAAGCTGCCGGTGTCATTGCGGCTTCGGCAGGCAACCATGCTCAAGGGATGGCGTTATCTGGCACTAAGCTAGGCATCAAGACCACGATAGTAATGCCAAAAACCACACCAGACATCAAGGTTGATGCGGTGCGTAGCTTTGGTGGTAACGTTGTACTGCATGGCAGCAACTTTGATGAAGCAAAAGCTGAAGCAGAACGCCTTTCAGAAGAATATGGCTACACCTTTGTGCCACCCTTTGATCACCCATTGGTGATTGCTGGTCAAGGCACCATTGGTATGGAAATGCTGCAACAAAATGGTCACCTGGACTACATCTTTGTTCCGGTAGGCGGTGGTGGTCTGGCGGCAGGTGTTGCGGTATTGGTTAAACAGCTGATGCCGGAAATCAAAGTGATTGCTGTCGAACCAGAAGATTCTTCCTGTTTGAAAGCAGCCTTAGATGCCGGAGAGCCTGTCGTACTTGATCAAGTAAGTATGTTTGCCGATGGTGTGGCGGTAAAACGCATCGGTGAAGAGACATTCCGTTTGTGCCAGAAGTACATCGATGGACATATTGCGGTATCAAGCGACGAAATCTGCGCAGCCGTGAAAGATATCTTTGAAGATACACGAGCGATAGCAGAACCTTCAGGAGCCCTGGCTCTGGCAGGTTTGAAGAAGTTTGCAGAGCAGAACAAACTCAAAGACAAAAACCTCGGTACGGTGTTATCCGGTGCCAACACCAACTTCCATGGCTTACGTTATGTCTCTGAACGTTGTGAACTTGGTGAAAAACGCGAAGGCTTGCTTGCTGTCACTATCCCAGAACGACAAGGCGCTTTCTTTGAGTTTTGTAACTTGATTGGTGGTCGAGCTGTGACTGAGTTCAACTACCGTTACAACGACGATGAGCTAGCAAACATCTTTGTTGGTGTACGCCTTCAGGGAGGCCAGGAAGAGTTAGCGCATATTATTCGCGATCTACGCGAAGGTGGTTATCCGGTCGTGGATCTTTCTGACGATGAAATGGCGAAGCTACACATTCGCTATATGATCGGTGGCAAGCCATCCAAAAAGCTCAAAGAGCGTTTGTATAGCTTCGAGTTTCCGGAATATCCAGGCGCGCTGCTGAAGTTCTTAAGCACACTGGGTACCCACTGGAATATCAGCCTGTTTAACTACCGCAATCACGGTGCCGATTACGGTCGTGTTCTTTGTGGTTTCGAGCTAGATGATAGCGATTTAGCCCAGTTTTCGGCACATTTACGCGAACTTGGCTATCAGTGTAAAGACGAAACGGATAACCCATCCTATAAGTTCTTCTTATCATAAACGGCTCTAAAAACACCTCGCTAAAGTGAGGTGTTTTTATTTAAGCCTGCAGCCAATCCTGATGTAACTGACTGGATGATCCTAAGTAATCCACCATCCATTGGATCAACTTATGGTTTTCATCTTTACGCCATACCAAACAACAATGGCTTACAGGTTTGTCGTCCGGTAGGACCTTCTCCACCAGCACACCATCATTAATTAATGGCATCGCGATATGACGTGGCATAAACCCAACCCCAACCCCATTTTTCAGACACTCGATCGCCGCATACCAATTTGGCAGCAATAAACGGCGCTGATGAGGATAGTGACCAGTGTGTCGCTTAGGTAATACATTCGATGTGTCGTCCAGACAAATAGCTGGAAACTGGCTAACAAACGCTTCCGTTAACGCCTGCTGGCGTACACAGGGGTGCGCCGGTGACATGACAAATGCCCAGTCCAGCATTCCCATGTCTCTCACTTCAAAGTCTCCACCAACAGGGATAGCACTGGTTGCGCCAATGACAATATCCGCCCGCCCCTGTGCAATCGCCTCCCAGGAGCCGTTAAATACTTCCATATTGATTTGCAGCTCAGCAAACTCAAATTCACGATAAAAATCTTCAATTAGCGGTTTCAGCTTTTCCAGTTTTACCACGTTATCCAAAGTCAGTTTGAGTGTCGTCTGCCAGCCATGTGCCGCTCGACGGGTCTGAGCTTTAACCTCTTCCATTTGACGTAACAAAACACGCGCCTCTGAGATAAACAATTCTCCCGCAGGAGTCAGTTCTACCTTTCTTGGCAAACGTCGAAACAATACAACATCCAAATCCTGCTCTACCTGGCGAACACCATAACTGATTGCCGAAGGCACTTTGTGCAACACCTCTGCAGCCGCGGTAAAGCTCCCCAACCGGGCGACGGTATCAAGCATTTCTAATGAGGATTTGGAAAACATCGCGAAGTACCTTTCAAATTTTTTGATTGATAACTAACAATTTTAGCGTTTTATTTTTAGTAAATCGAAAAATAGAATGAAAGAACAAATAAATCAGGGTTGGCGCCGACTGATATTGGTTAAAAAGTAATTAAATAATTTGATTGGTTAATAATGAAAATATCAAAACTACAACTCGTTTACCTGGCAGCACTGTCGATGCTGGGCTTTATTGCCACGGATATGTATCTTCCGGCATTTAAAGCGATGGAAATCGACTTTGCGACCGGTCCGGAGCAAATCGCTCTGTCTCTCACCGTTTTTCTCGGCGGGATGGCATTTGGTCAGCTGATGTGGGGCCTGGCCTCCGATAAATTTGGCCACCGCAATACACTGGCCGCTGGTTTAATCGTATTTACCCTTGCTTCATTCGGACTGGCGTTCTGTGACCAGGTATGGCAACTGCTCACTCTACGATTTGTGCAGGCTATCGGCGTCTGCGCACCAGCCGTTATCTGGCAAGCCATGGTAATTAAACGTTACTCAAGTAGCAGCCAGCAGATTTTCGCCACCATTATGCCTCTGGTGGCATTGTCGCCAGCATTGGCACCACAACTTGGTGTGTTACTGGCAGATAGTTTTGGCTGGCACAGTATTTTTATCGCTTTAACACTGGTTGGTGTATTGCTTGTCGCGGCAACCATGATGCAAAAAGACCAAAAAGCGGAAGTAAAACAGACCAGTATCTCGTCAGATATTAAAGCACTACTCGGCTCTAAGACTTATCTTGGCAACGTCATCATGTTTGCCACCGCTTCCGCTGCCTTTTTTGCTTACCTGACCGGTATGCCGGAAATCATGGCGCAACTGGGTTATGAAGCCAAAGACATTGGTCTGAGCTTTATTCCACAAACCATTGCTTTTATGGCTGGTGGCTATTTAGGCAAAGTGGGTGTACGCAAATATGGCGATAAGAATGTTTTACGCCAACTGATCGGGTTATTTAGTGTCGCTGCACTGATGGTATTCGTTGCCTCACAATGGACGTTAACCTCCATCTGGCCAATTCTGACGCCTTTCTGTCTGATCGCAGTCGCAAACGGTGCGATGTACCCTATCGTTGTAAACCGAGCTCTGGCGAGTGCTCAGCAGAGCCCAGCAACCGCAGCGGGTTTGCAAAACAGCTTACAGATCTGTGTCAGTAGTCTCGCCAGCGCATTTGTTGCCGCGATGGCCAGCCAGGCTCAATCGGTCACAGGTATCGCAATTGTGATTTGTATGGGCGGTTTGTGGATCGGCTACATTCTGTCAAACCGAGAACTGATAAAACACTTCTCAGCACCAGACAACGCTCGCGTGGTCAGCGAAGAAGAACGCTAAATCAGAGATCGATTACAACCTAGTCATAACAAGAGCCGTACGACACGGCTCTTTGTATTTTATAGACTTTTTAATCCCCACTTTTCAGCAACTTGCTTAAAGAAACCTTGAGTTTCTTTAAGCTTCACCCAGTGATTGATATAGTTAATCCAGACTTGGTCATCTTGTGGCAGTAGCATGGCTATCGGTGTTGGCCGACGCGGTGTTTCAACTGGAACGATAGCCAGTTGATTAAATTTCTCCACCAGCGTGGCCGCTTCCACATTCGATGTCACTGACACATCGGCTCGGCGGGCAAGCAGCTCCTGAAAATCTCGTGCAGGCGCTTCTATCACAATATGCTGCGCAGAAGGAAAAAACTCTTTCACCATCTTTTCTTGTACCGTCCCTAATGTCGCCGCGACTTTCACCTCTGGGTTATCAAAATCGGCCCATTCGGTATATTTTCCGAGGTCGCTCTTCTGTACGACTGGCACAAACGCAAGATAAAAATAAGGCCGGCTATATCCCGCAACTTTGGCACGTGACATATTTAAAGATGCACTTCCGGTGATGTCATACTTATTGGCCGTAATTCCATTGACCAGCGTCTTCCAGTCTGTGGCAACGTATTCCACTTTCACCCCAAGATCTTTGGCCAGCTCTGTCATCACATCAATATCAAATCCTCGGTAGCTGTTCGTCGCTGGATCTTTCATTGTCATCGGATTCCAATCACCAGTAGTACCAACTCTCAATATCCCTTTGTCCAAAATATCTTGAAGACGACTCTGGGCGTACGCAACTTGAGTCATGGTGAGTAAACATATACCTAAAGCGAGCAAAATCTTTTTCATGTTTATTCCTTGAACATTAATGACCTTATACAGGTTACTGATTAACCTTTATTAAAACCCCATTGAAAAACATAGCAGTAACAATGGAAATATTTCGTTAATTTAGGAAATCAACGTGAACTATCGTTATCTATGGCTGACCACTTCAATACTGTTAATTACTGGCTGCTCTGATTATCAATGGGGTTGGTACGTGCTCGATCCTTCAACAGAACAAGGGCTTACGAATCTTCGATTCTTAGTGTCTGGATTTAATGACACGATTCAAGTATCACTTCTGAGCATGTTATTTGCCATGACTCTGGGCTTACTCATCGCCTTACCCGCCCTATCAACTTCTCCGGCTCTTAAATGGATAAACCGTATTTATGTAGAAGTGATTCGCGCGATCCCAGTCCTAGTCTTGCTGCTGTGGGTGTATTACGGCATGCCTACTTTGCTCTCGGTTTCACTCAATCATTATTGGGCTGGCGTGATCGCGTTGACCATTGCCGAGAGTGCATTTATGGCTGAGGTGTTTCGTGGTGGGATTCAGGCAATCAGTCGTGGTCAGCATGAAGCTGCGGAGTCGATAGGTTTGAATTACTGGCAAAAGATGCGCTTGGTTAT
Organism: Vibrio sp. J1-1; assembly: GCF_021728395.1. GTDB lineage: Bacteria > Pseudomonadota > Gammaproteobacteria > Enterobacterales > Vibrionaceae > Vibrio. The sequence continues at coordinate 33,533 of NZ_JAKKCM010000017.1, forward strand.
TTTACCTCAGGCGTTCAGACAAATATTACCGCCGCTGGGTAATCAGTTTGTCTATATCCTCAAAATGAGTTCCCTGGTCAGTGTCATTGGATTGAGTGATCTCACACGTCGGGCTAACGAGTTGGTGGTCAATGAGTACTTACCATTAGAGATATACACCTTCTTAGTACTGGAGTACTTATTATTGATACTCTGTGTCTCTCAGGCAGTGCGCTGGCTGGAGAAACGCATCGCAATTCCAAGCTACTAGTCCAAACATCTGTACCCAGGAAATAAAAACAACAAAGCCGCTCAATTTGAGCGGCCTTGATTTAAATTTGTCTTAGCTAAATATTCACGCTGGAGTGCGTTACTTCTTCTTTACCGGACGCTGCCAGCCAGTGATTCTGCGCTCTTTAGCACGAGTAATCACTAACTCACCTTCAGCTACGTCTTTCGTCAAAGTCGTGCCAGCGCCAATAGTCGCACCATCAGCAATAGCAACTGGAGCCACTAACTGGCTATCCGAGCCAACGAAAACATCATCACCAATGATGGTTTTGAACTTGTTCGCACCATCGTAATTACACGTAATCGTACCTGCACCGATATTGGTACGCTGGCCGATTTCTGCATCGCCCAGGTAAGTCAGGTGGTTGGCTTTAGAGCCTTCACCAATGCGCGCATTCTTCACTTCGACAAAGTTACCTACGTGAGAGTCGTTACGCATATCCGCACCAGGACGCAAGCGAGTAAACGGACCAACAGTACAGTCCTCTCCAACAGTCGCACCTTCAATCACGCTATATGGACGGACGATCGTATTGTCATCAATCTCACAATCTTTCAACACACAGCCAGCACCGATAACGACGTTATCACCAAGCGATACACTGCCTTCGATGATCACGTTGACATCAATTTCGCAGTCCATGCCACATTGAAGCTCACCACGTAAGTCAAAGCGAGCCGGATCACGCAACATGACGCCCTGCTCCAGAAGCTTTTGCGCTTGCATCGATTGGAACGCACGCTCTAAACGAGCAAGTTGAGCACGGTCATTAACCCCTTCAACTTCAATCGCGTTAACAGGATGTACCGCCTCTACAGCACGACCTTCATCGTGAGCAGCAGCTATCACATCAGTAAGGTAGTACTCACCTTGCGCATTATTGTTGTTTAAGCCTGACAACCAGCGCTTCAGATCACCACCCGTCGCCACCATCACACCGGTGTTGATTTCTTTAATCTGTTTTTGTTCTTCGGTGGCATCTTTCTGCTCGACGATAGCGACCACAGGACCGTTCTTACGCACAATGCGTCCGTAGCCTGTTGGGTTATCCAGAACAACGGTCAGTAACGCGATACCCCCCGTTGGTTGAGCGTCAAGCAGGCTCTCAATAGTTTCCGCCGAAATCAGTGGAACATCCCCATACGAGACAAGGATTTTTTCATCATCTTCGAATTGCGCTGAGGCCTGATCCACCGCATGACCAGTACCTAACTGCTCCGCCTGAAGTACCCAGTTTACTGGTTCTTCCGCTAGCACCTGTTTCATTTGATCACCGCCATGACCATAAACCAGATGAATATTTTGAGCACCAAGACCTGTACATGTATCAATTACATGTTTTGCCATTGGCTTCCCTGCCAAAGTGTGAAGCACTTTAGGCATGTTTGAATACATACGGGTACCTTTACCCGCAGCAAGAATTACAGCACTGAATTTCATTGACAACCTATTGACGTTCTTTATTTAATTGGCGGATATTTTAGACAGCTTGAAGGAATAAGTTAATGGTGAAAGGTCAATTTCTAATGAAAATTAATCAAAAAGGCGACCATTTGGCCGCCTTTTTCATGCAACGTTGCTAATTGAGCTTAGCGACGCTTTTTGGTCAGCTCGATAACTCGTAGCTGAGCAATGGCTTTAGCCAGTTCACTGGCCGCTTGTGCGAAGTCCATATCGCCATGCTGGTTCTGGATATTCTCCTCAGCACGACGCTTAGCTTCTTCTGCCTTCGCTGCGTCTAGATCTTCACCACGAATCGCTGTATCAGCCAGTACTGTAGCAGTACCCGGCTGAACTTCGACCATACCACCAGAGACATAAATGAACTCTTCGTGGCCGTGCTGTTTCACAATACGCACCATACCAGGCTGAATAGCGGTCAGAAGCGGAGTATGGCCATGGAAAATACCAAGCTCACCTTCGCTACCGGTCACCTGAAACGTCTCTACACGACCAGAGAAAATGCGTTTCTCAGCGCTTACTACGTCTAGGTGAAAGGTTATTGGTGCCATATCGCCTCCTAGTTAGCCTTATAGCTTCTTAGCATTCTCAATAGCATCATCGATGCTACCGCAGTACATAAATGCCTGCTCAGGAATGTCATCGTATTCACCAGCTAGTAGACCTTTAAAGCCACGTAGAGTCTCTTTAAGAGATACGTAAACGCCAGGGTCACCTGTAAATACTTCCGCTACGTGGTAAGGCTGAGTAAGGAAACGCTCAATCTTACGTGCACGAGATACAACTTGCTTATCGTCTTCAGAAAGCTCGTCCATACCAAGAATCGCAATGATATCTTTCAGCTCTTTATAGCGCTGAAGCGTTTGCTGAACACCACGCGCAACATCGTAATGCTCTTGACCAACAACCAACGGATCAAGCATACGAGATGTTGAATCTAGTGGGTCAATCGCTGGGTATAGACCCATAGCTGCGATGTTACGGTTAAGTACAACGGTTGCATCCAAGTGCGCGAACGTTGTTGCCGGAGATGGGTCAGTCAAGTCATCCGCAGGTACGTATACCGCCTGTACAGACGTGATAGAACCCGTTTTAGTTGACGTGATACGTTCCTGAAGAACACCCATTTCTTCAGCAAGTGTAGGCTGGTAACCTACCGCTGATGGCATACGACCTAGAAGTGCTGATACCTCTGTACCCGCAAGCGTGTAACGATAGATGTTATCGATAAACAGCAGTACATCACGGCCTTCATCACGGAAGCGCTCTGCCATTGTTAGACCAGTCAGTGCAACACGTAGACGGTTACCTGGTGGCTCGTTCATCTGACCGTAAACCATTGCTACTTTAGATTCTTCAGGCTTCTCAACGTTTACAACGCCCGCTTCCTGCATCTCGTAGTAGAAATCGTTACCTTCACGAGTACGTTCACCAACACCAGCAAATACTGATAGACCAGAGTGCTGAAGTGCGATGTTGTTGATAAGTTCCATCATGTTAACGGTCTTACCTACACCTGCACCACCGAATAGACCGATTTTACCACCCTTAGCGAATGGACAAATTAGGTCGATTACTTTAACACCCGTTTCTAGAAGTGCTGTTTCGTTTGATTGCTCTTCGTAGCTTGGTGCTGCACGGTGGATAGAGTAAACCTCTTCCGCACCGACTTCACCGCGCTCATCAATCGGGTCACCTAGGACGTTCATGATACGACCTAGAGTTTTAGTACCTACTGGTACTGAAATTGGAGAGCCAGTGTTAACCACTTCTACTCCACGACGTAAACCATCAGAGCTACCCATTACGATACAACGAACTACGCCACCGCCTAGCTGTTGTTGAACTTCAAGAACTAGACGCTCTTTTGAGTCCGTTACGTTTAGAGCGTCATATACACTAGGTACATCGCTCTGTGGGAACTCTACGTCGACTACCGCACCGATGATCTGTACGATCTTACCTGTAGCCATCGTTAATCCTCTAAACTATTTCGTTTAACCTAAGCTTAAACCGCAGATGCACCACCAACGATTTCCGACAGTTCTTGTGTGATCGCAGCCTGACGGGCTTTGTTGTACACAAGTTCCAAATCATCAATCAAGTTGGTTGCGTTATCCGTTGCAGCCTTCATCGCAATCATTCGAGCCGCTTGCTCACAAGCAAGGTTCTCTACCACACCTTGGTATACCTGAGACTCTACATAACGCACTAGTAGCGTATCCAGTAGAGGTTTTGGCTCAGGCTCATAGATGTAGTCCCATGAGTGCTCACGCTGCATCTCTTTGCTGTCCGATTTAGGCAAAGGTAGCAATTGATCGATCGTTGGTTGCTGAACCATAGTGTTTACAAACTTGTTGAACACTACGTATAGACGGTCCAGTTCACCTTCATCGTATTTCTTAAGCATTACGCCAACAGAACCGATTAGGTCTTCCAGGCTTGGGTTATCGCCAAGGCCAGAAACCTGTGCCGCAACTTTTGCGCCACCATGTTTAAAGAAACCGGTCGCTTTTGAGCCAATAACAGCTAGCTCAACTTCAGCACCTTTTTCTTTCCATGCTTGCATGTCTGTAACGGCTTTCTTGAACACGTTAATGTTCAAACCACCACACAGACCACGGTCTGTCGAAACGATGATGTAACCAACACGTTTAGCTTCACGCTCTTCTAGGTACGGATGACGGTACTCTAGATTTGCGTTTGCCACATGACCGATCACTTTACGCATTGTTTCAGCGTATGGACGAGAAGCTTCCATTGCATCTTGAGAGCGACGCATTTTTGAAGCTGCTACCATTTCCATCGCTTTCGTAATTTTCTGCGTGCTTTTAACACTACCGATTTTATTACGTATCTCTTTTGCGCCGGCCATCGTTACTCTCCGTTAGTTGGTGGCAGAAACTGCCACCGACCTAATTACCAAGTTTGGGTTGCTTTGAAGTCGTCAGTCAGTTTCTTCAACTGAGCTTCGATTTCATCGTTGTAAGCACCAGACTTGTCGATCTCAGCTGCTAGTTCAGCGTATTGACCGCGAGCGTACGATAGTAGAGCCGCCTCAAAATCTAGAACTTTACTTAGTTCTATATCATCAAGGTAACCGCGCTCTGCCGCGAAGATAGTTAGCGCTTGGTCAAATACAGACATTGGAGCGTACTGCTTCTGCTTCATTAGTTCTGTAACTTTTTGACCATGGTCTAGCTGTTTCTTCGTTGCTTCATCAAGGTCAGAAGAGAACTGAGCAAATGCGGCTAGTTCGCGGTATGCAGCTAGTGCTGTACGGATACCACCTGATAGTTTCTTGATGATTTTCGTCTGAGCTGAACCACCTACACGAGATACTGAGATACCTGGGTCAACAGCCGGGCGTACACCTGCGTTGAATAGCTCAGTTTGTAGGAAGATCTGACCATCGGTAATCGAGATTACGTTAGTCGGTACGAATGCTGAAACGTCACCTGCTTGAGTTTCGATGATAGGAAGAGCAGTCAAAGAACCAGTCTTACCTTTCACTTCACCGTTAGTGAAACGCTCTACGTACTCTTCGCTTACACGAGCTGCACGCTCTAGTAGACGAGAGTGTAAGTAGAATACGTCACCTGGGAATGCCTCACGGCCTGGTGGACGTTTAAGTAGTAGAGAGATCTGACGGTAAGCTACTGCTTGCTTAGATAGATCATCGTAAACAATCAGTGCATCTTCGCCGCGATCGCGGAAGTATTCACCCATCGCACAACCTGCGTAAGGCGCTAGGTATTGTAGCGCTGCAGATTCAGAAGCTGATGCAACTACAACGATAGTGTTTTGTAGTGCGCCGTGCTCTTCTAGTTTGCGAACCACGTTAGCAATAGTCGATGCTTTCTGACCAATTGCTACGTAGATTGAGAAAATACCAGAGTCTTTCTGGTTGATGATCGCATCGATCGCCAGTGCTGTTTTACCAATCTGACGGTCACCGATGATAAGCTCACGCTGACCACGACCGATTGGGATCATTGAGTCAACTGACTTATAACCAGTTTGCACAGGTTGGTCTACCGATTTACGGTCGATTACACCTGGTGCGATCACTTCTACAGGTGAAGTCATTTTCGCTTCGATTGGACCTTTACCATCGATAGGCTCACCCAGCGTGTTTACTACGCGGCCTAGTAGTTCTGGACCAACTGGCACTTCAAGAATGCGGCCAGTACCTGTAACTTTCATGCCTTCCCTAAGGTCAGCATATGGGCCCATTACAACCGCACCAACCGAGTCACGCTCTAGGTTAAGTGCCAGTGCAAAACGGCCACCCGGTAATTCAATCATTTCACCTTGCATCACGTCCGCTAGGCCGTGGATGCGGATGATACCATCGCTTACCGATACGATAGTACCCTCGTTACGAGCTTCACTAACAACTTCGAAAGATTCGATACGTTGTTTGATCAGATCGCTAATTTCCGTGGAATTAAGTTGCATGCTCCAATCCCCATTAAGACTGCAATGCATCGCTCAGGCGGTTCAAACGACCACGCGCTGAGTCATCGATGACTAGGTCTCCGGCTCGAATAATAACCCCACCAAGTAGGGTCTCATCTACACTGCAATTCAGCTTCACTTTGCGTTCAAGACGCGCTTCAAGTTTGCTGCCGATATTTGCAAGCTGTTCATCAGAAAGTTCTGATGCTGAAATAACTTCAACATCGATTTCTTTCTCATGCTCTTTCTTCAAAATGAAGAATTGCTCACAAACATCGGGAAGGGTCGTCAAACGACCATTCTCAGCCATTACCTTTAAAAGGTTTTGACCGTGTGCATCAACTTGGTCACCACAAACAGCAACAAATATTTCTGCCATTTTTTCGGCAGAGAATGAACTGGTTAGTAGTTCACTTATTTGTTCGTTTTTGGCAACTTCAGCAGCAAAAGACAACATTTGACCCCATTGGTCTAGTTGGCCTTTTTCTACCGAAAAGTCGAAGGCTGCTTTAGCATAGGGGCGTGCGATTGTAGTCAAATCAGACATATGCGCCCCCAGACTTAAAGTTTTGCAGTAATGTTGTCGAGAATATCTTTTTGCGCATCTTTATCGATAGTACGCTCAAGGATTTTCTCAGCACCAGCTACAGCCAGAGTAGCAACTTGTTTGCGCAGCTCATCGCGTGCACGATTGCGCTCGGCTTCAAGTTCAGCTTCCGCTTGCACTAGGATTTTCTGGCGTTCTGCCTGAGCTTCCTCGCGAGCTTCTTCTAAAATTTGAGACTTACGCTTATTCGCTTGCTCGATGATCTCAGTTGCTGTGCGCTTCGCTTCTTTCAATTGATCAGAAGCGTTGGCTTGTGCTAGATCCAAGTCTTTTGCAGCACGTTCTGCTGCTTGAAGGCCGTCAGCGATTTTCTTCTGACGTTCTTCAATCGCTTGCATCAATGGTGGCCATACATACTTCATGCAGAACCACACAAATAGTGCGAACGAGATTGCTTGACCTAGCAGAGTTGCGTTTATGTTCACAACAGCTACCCCTCTATTTGGACTTAGTGTTAATCAGTGACAAGCCAAGGCTCGTCCCGAGTTAAAGGTGATTAACCTAGTTGACCAACGAATGGGTTTGCGAAAGTGAATAGTAGCGCGATTACGATACCGATCATTGGAACCGCATCAAGTAGACCTGCGATGATGAACATCTTAACTTGTAGCATAGGAGCCATTTCTGGTTGACGTGCTGCACCTTCTAGGAATTTACCACCTAGTAGTGCGAAACCAATCGCTGTACCAAGAGAAGCAAGACCGACGATAATACCTACGGCGATTGCAGAAAAGCTCAGTAAAGTTTCCATTACTATCTCCAATTTATAGTTGTTGGCTTAGTGCCCAAATAAAAAGCTAAAAAAATTAATGATCAGGATCTTCGTGTGCCATTGACAGGTAAACAATTGTCAACATCATAAACACGAAGGCTTGAATCGTAATAACCAAGATATGGAAGATTGCCCACGGTAGTGAACCCATCCATTGTAAGTACCATGGTAGCATTGCCGCACAAAGAATGAATACAACCTCACCCGCGAACATGTTACCGAATAGACGCATACCAAGTGATAGAGGTTTCGCAAGTAGCGATACCACTTCAATCAGTAGGTTAAACGGAATCATCAGTGGGTGATTGAATGGATGTAGTGCAAGTTCTTTTGCGAATCCACCTAGACCTTTTACTTTGATGCTGTAGAAAATCATCAATGCAAAAACGCCTAGAGCCATAGCCATGGTGATATTCACATCAGCAGACGGTACGACCTTAAGGTAAGGAATACCAAGCCAATGCTCTGCTGGGTATGGTAAGAAGTCGATCGGGACTAAGTCCATCACGTTCATCAAAAATACCCAACAAAAGATAGTCAGTGCTAAAGGCGCGATCAGTGGGTTGCGTCCATGGAACGTATCTTTGACGTTATCAGCGACAAATTCTACGATCATTTCTACAGCACACTGAAGCTTACCCGGTACACCCGCTGTTGTTCTCTTCGCTACTTTGTAAAAGATTCCGAGGAAAATTAAACCAGTAAACCAAGAAAAAAACAGGCTATCGATATGTACGTTCCAGAAACTTGCTTCTTCCACTAGACCTAACTTAGCTAATGATAAGTTGGTAAGGTGGTGGGCAATGTATCCGGACGATGTTAGCGCTTCACCTGGCGCAGCCATAACTCATCCTATTTTTTGTTGTTAATGAATAGCACTGGTGCAAAGATATTAATACCTAGTACCAGCAAATAGGTTAGTTTGAGGGGAACAAGTTCCACCTGCATATACATGTAGGCAACATAGAACAGTGCAACCGTGATGAGAATTTTCAGTACTTCGCCCGTATAGAAAGAAGCCGCGATGCGCTTGGCAGCGCGAGCCCCACTAAACATAAAAGCACATAGCGCGAACACTGCATTGGCAATGACAAAAATGCCCCCACCAATCAACGCGGAAAGTCCCCAATCAGGATTTACGGCTACCGCCATTCCTGCTGCCACAAAAATAACCGCGCCAGACTGGATCATTAACAATTGCCTTGCAAGCTCTCGTCCTGGTCTAGCTAACGCAGCTACCATGTATTCGTACCTCTAGTAATATCCACTTCGCACTAAACTCACTGTGCAGTGAAATTGGCGAAAATTATACGTTCAGTCCAACCGAATGCAATTAAATTGCATCAAAAACTTACAGTTTTGTTTACAAAACGACAACTTTCGCACAAAATTCGAATTATTCATTTAATTGACCTAAATCAATTATCTCACTTAGGCCTCAAGCTTGGCAATAACTTGCTCTAATTTGTGAGGTTCATCAAGACTTATCGTCAGTTTCGCTTTTCCACTTGCAGAACGAACCAAAGAAACTTTTGCGTCAAGCTTCTGGCTTAATTTATGCGACATTTGCATAGCTTCGGTATCTTCTTGTTGCGCTTTTTGCTCATTTTGTGGTGCTAAACACTTTTTTACTAACTGTTCGGTTTGACGAACGTTCATTTGTTTATTTGCAACCTGCAGAGCAACTTCAATCTGCTGCTCACCTTCAAGAGCCAACAGCGCACGGGCATGGCCCATCTCAAGTTTTTTATCTGCAACTAGGCGCTTTACTTCAAGCTCAAGTTGATTCAAACGCAGTAAGTTACTGACCGTCGTTCTTGATTTACCAATCACGTCAGCAACCTGCTGGTGAGTCAAGGTAAACTCGTCCTGCAAACGCTCTAGAGCTTGTGACTCTTCGATGACATTGAGGTCTTCACGTTGAATGTTCTCAATCAACGCCATCGCAATCGCAGCACGGTCTTCTACCTTTTTCACCAAGCACGGAACACGCTTCAATCCCGCTTGCTTAGCGGCACGCCAACGTCGCTCACCTGCAATGATCTCGTATTGGCCACTATCTACCTGACGGACCACAATCGGCTGAATGATGCCTTGTGATTGAATTGAAGCGGCCAATTCTTCCAGCGCTTCTGGTGCCATATCTTTACGCGGTTGGTAGACACCCGGCTGCAATTGACTAATCGCGAGTTCAATTAACTCACCGTCTGCTGATAAGGCTTGGCTTTGCGATGCAATATGCTGTTTCTCACGAGCAAATGAACTGGTCGACAACAACGCGTCCAGTCCTTTTCCTAAACCACGCTTAGACATGGGTTTGAATTCCTTAGGTTAGAGTTAAACTGGGATTTCTTCGCGGCGAAGCATCTCACCCGCTAAGGCAAGATACGCTTTGGCACCAGCAGAGTACTTATCGTAATACATGGCAGGTTTACCATGGCTAGGCGCTTCGGCCAGACGAACATTACGTGGAATCACTGTGCGATAAACTTTCGTACCAAAGTGCTTTTTAAGTTGATCGGATACTTCATTCGATAAGCGGTTACGCGGATCGTACATCGTGCGTAACAAACCTTCAATTTTCAGATTTTCATTCACTACCGCTGCTAGTTTGCTAATCGTATCCATAAGAGCAGTTAAACCTTCTAACGCAAAGTATTCACATTGCATTGGCACCAACACTGAATCAGCTGCAGCCATAGCGTTGATTGTAAGAAGGTTTAGAGAAGGGGGACAATCGATAAAGATGAAATCATAGTTATCGCGAACTGACGCTAACGCATTTTTAAGGCGAACTTCGCGCGCGAATACTTCCATCAGTTTGATTTCTGCTGCGGTAACATCACCGTTTGCAGCGATGAGATCATACTTTCCGGTTGTTTCAGAACACACCACTTGCTCAAATGGCGTGTCTTCCACCAAAAGATCGTATGCAGTGGCATCCACCATGTACTTATCAACACCACTAGCCATCGTAGCATTACCTTGAGGATCAAGATCGATAACCAAAACTTTGCGCTTTGTTGCCGCCATCGAAGCCGCTAAGTTAATGCACGTTGTTGTTTTGCCGACCCCACCTTTCTGGTTGGCGATTGCTACAATTTTACCCACACGACTACCTCGCTAATTTTCCTTGCGCGATAAGATTACTAGATGACGATCCCCTTCCAACTCAGGAACAGTCAAAGATACGACATCGGTCACATAACACCACTCAGGAAGCAGATCTATTTCATCTTTAGGGTGCTGTCCTTTCAATGCAAAAAACAATCCATTTTCCTGTTTCGGTAGATGGTGACACCATTCCACCATATCGGTCATTGAAGCAAAAGCACGGCTTAAAACACCATCGAATTTTTCTTCAGGTTGGAACTCTTCTACACGGCTTTGGACCGGAGTTACATTCTTAAGACCTAATGCATGTACAACCTGTTTTAGAAAACGAATGCGTTTACCCAAACTATCGAGCAGGTAGAATTCTTTTTCCGGATTCATGATCGCCAATGGAATACCCGGTAATCCTGGGCCAGTACCAACGTCGATAAAGCGCTTACCTGGTAAGTGAGCGCTAACCACTATACTATCAAGAATATGTTTCACTAACATCTCAAGTGGATCACGTACTGAAGTTAAATTGTACGCTTTGTTCCATTTATCGAGCAGTTCAACATAACCGACAAGCTGTTCACGTTGCTTCTCTGATACTTCTAGGTCGGTTTGAGCAATCAATGCATCCAGTTTGGTTCGAAGTACACTCATTACTCATCCTCACCTTTTTTCAGTAAGCCATGCTTCTTCAGGTGAACCAGTAGAATCGAAATCGCCGCCGGTGTAATCCCTGAAATACGAGAAGCGATACCAATACTTTCAGGTTTCGCTTCGCTTAATTTTGCTACCACCTCGTTCGATAGACCTTTCACTTGTTTGTAATCCAGATCAACCGGTAACTTAGTGTGTTCGTGGCGGAGCGACTTCTCGATCTCGTCTTGCTGACGCTTGATGTAGCCATCGTATTTCACCTGGATTTCAACCTGCTCAGCAGCCTGTTGATCGTCCAAAGCTGGTGCAAATGCGTCTAATTGAGTCAACTGAGAATATGAGATCTCTGGACGACGTAACAGATCCTCACCACTGGCTTCACGCGCCATTGGCGTTTTCAACAGTTTGTTCAGCTCATCGATACCCGCCGATTTTGGATTCATCCAAGTTGACTTCAGGCGTTGACGCTCCGTTTCCATGTTGTCGATTTTTTCATTGAATCGTGCCCAACGCACATCATCAACCAGCCCAAGTTCACGCGCTTTTTCGGTTAAGCGCAAATCAGCATTGTCTTCACGAAGCAAAAGGCGGTATTCCGCGCGAGACGTGAACATGCGGTACGGTTCTTTGGTGCCCATGGTGGATAAGTCATCAATCAATACGCCCATGTAAGCCTGATCGCGACGTGGGTTCCAGCCCTCTTTGTCCTGGCTGTACAAACTGGCGTTCAAACCTGCCATCAAACCCTGAGCTGCCGCTTCTTCGTACCCGGTTGTACCGTTAATTTGGCCAGCAAAAAACAAACCATGGATAAATTTCGTTTCGTACGTCTGCTTCAAGTCTCGTGGATCAAAGAAATCGTACTCAATCGCGTAACCCGGACGAACAATGTGTGCATTCTCAAAACCTTTCATTGAACGAACAATTTGCACCTGCACATCAAACGGTAAGCTGGTCGAAATACCATTCGGGTACAGCTCGTTGGTTGTCAGGCCTTCTGGCTCAATAAAAATCTGGTGACTGTTTTTGTCAGCGAAACGCATCACTTTGTCTTCGATAGACGGACAGTAACGAGGACCAATGCCTTCAATAACGCCAGCATACATTGGACTGCGATCAAGGTTAGCACGGATCACATCGTGTGTGCTTTCGTTGGTGTGCGTAATGAAACACGGTATTTGACGCGGATGTTGCTCACGCTTGCCGAGGAATGAAAATACCGGGGTCGGATTATCACCGTGTTGCTCTTCCAGTACGGAGAAATCAACAGTACGTGCATCAATACGTGGTGGTGTCCCTGTTTTGAGACGATCCACGCGGAATGGCAGCTCACGCAGACGATCAGCAAGTGCGATCGATGGTGGATCACCTGCACGGCCACCTGAAGAACTTTCCATACCGATATGGATCTTACCGCCTAGGAACGTACCAACCGTCAACACAACCGATTTGGCGTGGAATTTAAGACCCATTTGAGTCACAACGCCAATCACATGATCCTGTTCAACAATCAGATCATCAACCGATTGTTGGAAAAGAGTTAGGTTGGGTGCATTTTCTAATGCACTGCGAACGTAGGCTTTGTAAAGGGCACGATCGGCTTGAGCACGAGTTGCTCGTACCGCTGGACCTTTAGAGGCATTGAGCGTTCGAAATTGAATACCTGCATGATCAATAGCTTGCGCCATCAAACCGCCCATTGCATCCACTTCTTTGACTAAATGACCTTTGCCAATACCACCAATCGCCGGATTACAAGACATCTGGCCTAATGTATCGATGTTATGGGTAAGGAGAAGCGTTTTTTGTCCTGTACGTGCAGATGCGAGTGCGGCTTCCGTTCCAGCATGTCCGCCACCAACAACAATGACGTCAAAATTTTCGTGATAAAGCATGAACCGACCTCAGGTATTCAAAGGATTTATTGGACAGATAAAGGAGCAGCATTTTACCTGCTTTATGCCACAGAGAAAATCGTTTTCTCGCTTTATCCATTTTAAGCTCCAAGAGTTATATATATAAGATCTATATATATGATCTTTTATTAGATCTATTATTAGGATCGACCGTTTCTGTGGATAACCGAGAAATGATCAACAAGATCATGGATCTTGTTTGGATCATATCTTGTGATCTTGCTTGGATCAGATCGAGTATTACCTGGGATCAAAATGGGTAGTTATACACAGGGGGGTAAAATGATCAAAGTTGTTCTTTGGATAACTAAAGGAAAATAACTGGATATTAGCATGCTTATCCACAGCTCAAGTGCTCGTTTTTTAATCAACTGATTGGCTGTTTAGAGAGAAAGTTATTCACATTGAGGGTGACAGAGCCGCAATGCGACTCTGTTAAGTAGGAGAAAGTGGCAGTTAAAATTGTTCGATGTGCTCTTTTAGCCATTCTTCTGCGGCGTCTTCTGGCACTTCGTGGCTAAGGACATCAATCTTGAAGCAGTCTGTAATTGGTGTGGCACCAATGTCTTCCAGTAAATCATACGCATGCTGGCCAGCGGCACAGAACGTATCATAGCTAGAGTCACCAATTGCAATCACGGCAAACTTCACATTCGCCATTTTCGGTGGGGTATTTTGCAACGCAGCAATGAACGGCTGAATATTGTCTGGATACTCACCGGCACCATGGGTAGAGGTGATCACCAGCCAGGTACCTTGATTGTCAATAGAGGCCAATTCTGGCTGGTTGTGGATCGTGGTTTCAAATCCGTTCTCGATGAGTAGATCACTCAGGTGATCCCCCACGTATTCAGTGCCACCCAGGGTACTGCCTGTAATAATATGGATCATTTATCTTCCTTATAAGCCATACCTGCGCTCGTACAGATGAGCGAGTGTACAAAAAGAAACGCGGTGGTAAACCTAAGCTTAACACCGCGCGTTATATTATTTGCCGATACAGAATGAAGAGAAAATACGACCGAGCAGATCGTCTGAACTGAACTCCCCGGTAATCTCATTCAGATGTTGCTGAGTGATGCGCAGCTCTTCTGCGAGTATCTCACCAGCCATATAACCTTCAAGCTGCTCCTGACCAATTTGTAGGTGCTGTGCAGCGCGTTCTAATGCATCCAGATGACGGCGACGAGCCATAAAGCCACCCTCGGTGTTGCCTGAGAAGCCCATGCACTCTTTTAAATGTGCACGCAAGGCGTCAACACCGGTCCCTGTTTTTGCCGACAGGCGGATCAGAGTAGGGTTGTTGACATGACAGATACCCATTTCTTCACCGGTTTGATCCGCTTTGTTGCGGATCACTGTCATACCAATGCTGTCAGGTAGGCGATCAACAAAGTCAGGCCAGATGTCTTTAGGATCGGTCGCATCGGTTGTGGTGCCATCGACCATAAACAGCACTCGGTCTGCTTGTGCTATTTCATCCCAAGCGCGTTCGATACCAATTTTTTCTACTTCATCGGAGGCGTCACGTAAGCCTGCGGTATCGATGATGTGTAACGGCATTCCATCAATATGGATGTGTTCACGCAGAACGTCACGAGTGGTACCCGCGATATCAGTCACGATGGCGGACTCTTTACCCGAGAGTGCATTCAACAGACTGGATTTACCCGCGTTAGGGCGACCCGCGATAACAACCTTCATACCCTCACGCATAATTGCGCCCTGATTGGCTTCACGACGCACGGCATCAAGGTTATCGATAATTGCTTGCAGATCCCCAGCCACTTTACCGTCGGCAAGAAAATCAATTTCTTCTTCTGGGAAATCAATTGCGGCTTCGACATAGATGCGTAGGTGAATCAGTGATTCCACCAGCGTTTGAATGCGTTGAGAGAACTGACCTTGCAGTGACTGTAGGGCAGATTTCGCCGCTTCTTCAGAACTGGCGTCAATTAGGTCGGCAATCGCCTCTGCTTGAGTCAGGTCCATTTTATCGTTGAGGAATGCACGTTCAGAGAATTCCCCCGGACGCGCAGCACGCACGCCTTCAATGCCCAGGATACGTTTAATCAGCATGTCCATGACGACAGGGCCGCCGTGGCCTTGCAGTTCAAGTACATCTTCGCCTGTAAACGAATGTGGGTTAGGGAAGTACAGAGCGATGCCCTGGTCAAGCACTGTCCCATTCTCTGCCTGAAATGGCAGATATTCTGCGTAGCGAGGCTTGAGTGTTTTACCTGTCACTTCCTCTGCCACCAAATTGGCCTTCGGGCCGGAAACACGAATAATGCCGACACCGCCACGACCAGGTGCGGTCGCTTGAGCGACAATCGTATCTGTAGTCATAATCTTGCCTTTTGAGCTGGGCTATAAGGTATGTTGACCCTAGGGAGCCATCATTTGTTAGCTGAATTGTAATCAGCCAAAAACAAAAAGGCGACCTTTTGGCCGCCTTTCTCAATCATTTCCTAAAGGATTACTTAGTGTGTAAGCCTTTTTTCTCTAATCCTTTATAGATCAGAGTTTGCTGGATAAGCGTAACGATGTTCGAAACCAACCAGTAAAGAACGAGACCTGATGGGAAGAACAGGAAGAAGAAAGTAAACATAACCGGCATAAAGGTCATGATCTTCTGTTGCATCGGATCCGTTACTGTTGTCGGGCTCATCTTCTGGATCATGAACATTGAAGCACCCATCAGTAGTGGCAGGATGTAGTATGGGTCCTGCGCTGAAAGGTCATGAATCCAACCGAAGAATGGAGAGTGACGTAGCTCAACCGATTCCATCAGTGCCCAGTATAGTGAGATGAAGATTGGCATCTGTAGGATAAGAGGTAGACAGCCACCAAGTGGGTTTACTTTCTCTTTCTTGTACAGTTCCATCATCTCTTGGCTCATACGCTGACGATCATCGCCGATGCGTTCACGCATTGCTTGCAGCTTAGGCTGTAGCATACGCATTTTCGCCATAGACGTGTACTGAGCTTTTGTTAGTGGGTACATTGCACCACGAACCACGAAGGTCAACAGGATGATTGCCACACCCCAGTTAGACACTAAGCCGTGAATCATAGATAGTAGCCAGTGTAGTGGCTTCGCGATGAACCATAGCCAGCCGTAATCCACAACAAGGTCTAGGTTAGGCGCAACCGCTTCCATTTGGTCCTGAAGTTTAGGGCCTACCCATAGCGTTGCTTCAAACTTCGCTTGATCGCCATTTGCAATTGTCTTGTTCGGCATACGAACACCGATATCGCCTAGGTTACCGATCACACGAGTGTAAAGATTTGTTCCTGGTTCGTTACGTGGAATCCAAGCAGCGGCGAAGTAGTGTTGGATCATTGCTGCCCAACCTTGGCCGTCTACTAGATTGATAGACAGGTTACGATCCTGCATATCATCAAAGCTGTATTTTTTGTAACGAGTATCTTCTGTTGAGAAAGCACCGCCGCGGTATGTCGGCATAGTGATGCTGCCGCCATCGTCCATTAGGTTTTGACGCAAATGAGCGTACATACCAAATGTTGCGTTGTTACCTGAGTTGTTGACGACATCGTACTCAACATTAAGTGCGTAGCTGCCGCGCTTAAAGATGTAAGTCTTAGTGTACTCAATACCATTTGCTGTGAAAGTCATTGGAACGCGTAGTTCGTCTTGACCATCTGTAAGCGTAAAGCTGTCTGCACTTACATTGTAGTGAGGGCGGTTAGTGCTGCTAAGGTCGATACCCTGTGGACCCACAAGGCCGCTTTGCGCGATGAACTGGTGACCTTGAGTGTCTTTTAGCAGAACAAACGGGTCAGCAGAATCAAGTTCAGCAGAATATTCATTTAGGTCGGCATGTACCACATCGCCACCAACGGTGTCGATCGACAGAGTTAAAACATCAGTCGTTACTGTGATAGTTTTTGCAGAAGCTTGCTGGTGTCCCGGAGCTGGGTCTAGATCATCAGCAAAAGATGGTGCAGGTAGACTGCTGTTTGATTGAGCCTGTTCAACTGCTTGAGGTTCTGGATTCTTCGCTACTTGCCATTGTTGAAACAGCAAGAAAGAAACCAGAGCCAAACCGATGAGCAGGATATTACGTTGAGAATCCATCGTTAGTTATCTCTGTCTTGTTTTTGGACTGGTGGAACGGGGTCATACCCCCCTTCATTCAAAGGGTGGCATTTTAATAGACGTTTGCCTGATAACCAACATCCTTTTACAAAACCGTGAGCTCTCAAAGCTTCTAGCGCGTAAGTGGAACAAGTTGGTGTGAACCGGCAACGAGGACCAATCAAAGGGCTGATAAACCAGCGATACAGATAAACGAGCCCAATGGCTATCCACGTGAAGGGCGAGACAGGCGTTGCCATAGCTTATCAAACAATTTAAATAATTCCTCATTGCTTAAATCTTGCGCGCTTTTCTTCGCGATCACAACAAAATCTTTGTTTGGAAGTTGATGTTGTTTATTACGAAAGCTTTCACGAGCCAGGCGCTTAAATCGGTTACGACCGACGGCAGTTTTTATCTGCTTTTTCGGAACGGCTAGACCTAATCGTGGATGAGAAAGAGTGTTATTGCGAGCAATGATGGTGAAATGAGGCGAGCCAGCACGATGAGCTTGCTGGAAGACGTTTTGATAATGCTCGGGAGTTAACAAACGTAACTCCCGATTAAACGCGTACGTGTTCAAAATAAACTAGCGATTATTTTGATAGGCGCGCACGGCCTTTTGCACGACGTGCGTTGATAACTTTACGACCGTTCTTAGTTGCCATGCGAGCACGGAAGCCGTGAGTACGCTTGCGCTTTAGAACTGTAGGTTGAAAAGTGCGTTTCATGATAATTACCTTTACTGATCAGTAGTTTTAGGTTCTTGTTAAACCCGGCGTGGGTACATGCTTTCTTATATAAAGAAGCTCTTTACATAGAGAAGGCAACCGACGCCTCTCAACAAAGAGGCGGAATTGTAATCACACTCACATTATGTGTCAATGACTCAATGCGTATGAAATTCCGGCCGGGCGATTATACGTAGTGTGAGTAAAATCTCAAGGATCAATCGATCCTATACCTTGATCGTTACTCTATTCCTACTTGGTTAAGGAATTTTTTCAAACGAGGATCTTGTGGATTATCGAATATATCCTGTGGAGAACCTTGTTCAACAATATTGCCTTCCGCCATGAAGATCACCCGGTCGGCGACTTCTTTGGCAAATTGCATTTCGTGTGTCACCACCAGCATGGTTTGGTGCTGATTGGCTAACTTCTTCATTAATGACAACACTTCGCCAACCCACTCCGGATCCAGAGCGGAAGTTGGTTCATCGAAGAGCAAAAGCTCAGGTTGTAGTGCCATGGCTCGGCCAATACCCACACGCTGCTGTTGGCCACCAGATAGAGCTGCAGGGTAGCTGTCGCCTTTCTCACCAAGGCCAATATCATCCAGAATCTGCTGAGCACGAGTCAGTGCTTCCTGTTTCTTCCAGCCACGCACGGTAATCAAACCTTCGGCAATATTCTGGCGAGCGGTCATATGAGCAAATAGCGCGTAGTTCTGGAACACAAACCCTGTGCGGCGGCGTAAAGCCAGCACTTCCGCTTTGGTGTGTTTATTGACATCTACCGACACATCATCAATCGTGATGCGCCCTTCGTCAGCTAGTTCTAAAAAGTTAACTGTGCGTAATAAGGTGGATTTACCGGTACCACTGGAGCCAATGATAACGATGATTTCACCTTGTTTGATGTCGATATCGATGCCTTTGAGTACCTCGGTATCACCAAAGCGCTTATGAATATTCTCTAATTTAATCATCGAACGTACGCCTTATTCAGTTTCGCTTCAGCCCAAGTTTGAACGCGGGTCAGAATCACTACCACGCCCCAATAAATTAGTGCGACGGCTAGGAAGGCTTCAAAGAATCGGAAGCTAGAGGATGCTTCCATCTGCGCTTTAGCCATGATTTCTGCCACGCCGAGCGTAAAGGCGAGGGAGGTAGACTTAATCATATCGATGAAGTAGTTCATCAGGGATGGCAACGCGACACGAGTTGCTTGTGGCAAGATCACACGACGCATTGCTTGCGTAGTCGTCATGCCTACGGATAAGCTCGCTTCCATCTGACTGCGATCAATACCGATGATTGCCGCTCGAATACTCTCCGCCATGTATGCGGCAAAATGGAGCGTTAAACCGATCACGGCCGCTGAGAAAGCGTCGAGACCAACCATAAATGGGAAGATTTGCGGTAAGCCGTAATAAAGCAGGAACAGCTGCACTAAAAGTGGGGTTCCTCGGAAAAAGCTGATGTACAGTTGGCTCAACTGATCGAGTACTGGAACCTTAAAAACGCGGATATTGGCTAAAATGATGGAAAGAATCAGTGAGAACACCAATCCCCATGTTGCCATTTCCATGGTTGTGCCAAGATATTTGAGCAATATCGGCAACAATTCCAACATGTAATTAAAATCAAATCCCATTCGGCTTACCTGAACGCTAGAGAAAAGAAAAGGTGGAAAACAATGTTCCACCTTCACATAAATTTATAGAGGTGAGGAGGGTATATCTCCGCACCTTATATTTCAAAGTGTTTTATTTACTAATGTCAGCACCAAACCACTTCACGGAAATTTTCTCAACGGTACCGTCTGCACGCATTTCTGCAAGTGCTTTATTTACTTCTGCTTGTAGCTTCTGACCTTTTTCATTGTTTACGAAAGGCCAAGCGTTTTGAATGGTTTCAAACGGTTCGCCAGCTAGTTCCAGTGGAAGGCCTGTTTTCTTGATCAGTTCCAACGCTGATAGACGGTCCATTACGAAAGCGTCCGAGCGACCCAATGCAACATCGTGCTCGATACCAGTGTCGTATGTCTTGATGTTGATTTTGCCGTCTTTATCGTATTGACGAAGAAGCTGCTCAAAGTTAGAACCTAGGTTAACTGCAACCGTTTTGCCAGCAAGATCATCGATGCCTTTGATGCTGTCATTGCCTTTACGTACCGTGATTTGTGCACCGTCAATCACGTATGGGTCTGCAAACAGGTATTTTGCTTTACGTTCTTCTGTCATGGTGATCTGGTTTGAGATCGTATCAATACGCCCCGTTTCTAACAGACCAAACAAACCAGAAAAGTTTGCAGTGACGTATTCGATCTTGTAATCGTTACGCTTACCAATTTCGTCCCACATATCCACTTCAAAGCCTTGAAGCTTATCTTGCTTAACAAAAGTGAATGGGAAGTAGCGGCCTGACATGCCGACTTTTACTTCAGTTGCTGCTTGAACCGTCGCTGCTGATAGTGCAATAGCTGCCACGGCAACCTTAATCCAGTTTTTCATCATAAATCTCCACAATTTTATGGTTAGTTATACTACTGTTAATTAACATAATTAAATATAACCAAGTGCGATAATCTAGATCTTAGTGTAATAAGCTCTCTATCTACTCAATCATAAATGTAATTTTACAAAGTATTAATAAAAACGATCTCACCAATGAATGGGGATCGAAAAATCACGGGTGGAAATAAAATAATACACAGAGTTATCACCAATCATATGATCAGGAAGTTTTTGCCCAATTGTGGATCGTTATGTGGGCAACGTTGGGGCAAGGTGTGTTGATCTCACTATGTTTGACGAAATAATTGTGAATAACTTCGATCTTATTCACTGGATCGTCGATCAATTGCTGGCGATCTTGGTTATCAACAGGTAAAATTGCCAGTCTTTTCCGATAATTCAATTACTCCGTGGGGGCGCCGTGTCATCTTCGCTTTGGCTGCAATGTTTGCAGCAGCTTCAAGAAGAGCTACCAGCAACAGAATTCAGTATGTGGGTTCGTCCGCTACAAGCGGAGCTCAATGACAATACGCTCACTCTATTCGCACCAAACCGTTTTGTGTTGGATTGGGTACGTGATAAGTATCTGAACAGTATTACCCGTTTACTGCAGCAATATTGCGGTAACGATATCCCGAACTTACGTTTTGAAGTGGGTAGTCGTCCTGTTTCAGCACCTAAGCCTGTACCAAAACGTACGCCCGCTGATGTTGCTGCTGAATCTTCAGCGCCAGCACAGTTACAGGCTCGTAAACCGGTTCATAAAACCTGGGATGATGACGCACAAGCGATCGCAGACATCAATCACCGTTCTAATGTGAACCCAAAGCATAAGTTCAATAACTTCGTAGAAGGTAAATCGAACCAGCTGGGTTTGGCGGCGGCACGTCAGGTATCGGATAACCCGGGCGCAGCGTACAACCCATTATTTCTTTATGGTGGTACAGGCCTAGGTAAAACTCACTTGCTTCACGCGGTGGGCAATGCGATTGTGGATAACAATCCGAACGCGAAAGTGGTGTACATGCACTCTGAGCGTTTCGTACAAGACATGGTAAAAGCGCTGCAAAATAACGCGATTGAAGAGTTCAAACGCTACTACCGCAGCGTTGATGCGCTTCTTATCGATGATATCCAGTTCTTTGCCAATAAAGAGCGCTCACAGGAAGAGTTCTTCCATACCTTCAATGCGTTATTGGAAGGCAATCAACAGATCATCTTGACTTCTGATCGTTATCCGAAAGAGATCAGTGGGGTAGAAGATCGCTTGAAATCTCGCTTCGGTTGGGGTCTGACGGTCGCGATCGAGCCGCCTGAACTGGAAACGCGCGTGGCGATTTTGATGAAGAAGGCCGAAGATCACCAAATTCATCTGGCGGATGAAGTGGCGTTCTTTATTGCTAAGCGTCTGCGTTCCAACGTTCGTGAGCTGGAAGGCGCACTGAACCGCGTAATCGCTAATGCTAACTTCACCGGGCGTCCAATCACAATTGATTTCGTACGTGAAGCGCTGCGCGACTTGCTGGCGCTGCAAGAAAAGCTGGTTACGATCGACAACATTCAAAAGACAGTTGCGGAATACTACAAAATTAAAGTCGCGGATCTGCTGTCTAAGCGTCGTTCTCGTTCGGTCGCGCGTCCTCGTCAGCTGGCGATGGCATTAGCGAAAGAACTGACTAACCACAGCTTGCCAGAAATTGGCGATGCGTTTGGTGGTCGTGACCACACCACGGTACTGCACGCATGTCGCAAGATTGAGCAGCTGCGTGAAGAGAGCCACGATATTAAGGAAGATTACTCTAACTTGATTCGCACCCTGTCCTCTTAATCGGTTAGAATAACAGTATTCTAAGCAAATCATTTATTGAGCTGACAGCGTAAAGAGCCAAGCATGAAATTTACTATTGAACGTAGTCATTTAATCAAACCGCTACAACAGGTTTCGGGTGCGTTAGGTGGCCGACCAACCCTACCTATTCTGGGTAACTTACTACTTAAAGTAGAAGAGAACGTGCTATCGATGACTGCGACCGATTTGGAAGTGGAATTGGTAAGCAAAGTGACTCTGGAAGGGGATTTTGAAGCGGGCAGTATTACCGTTCCTTCGCGTAAGTTTCTCGACATCTGCCGCGGTTTACCTGACGATGCGATCATCACCTTTGTATTAGAAGGCGATCGCGTACAAGTTCGCTCTGGCCGCAGTCGTTTCTCATTGGCGACGCTACCAGCGAACGATTTTCCAAACATTGAAGACTGGCAAAGTGAAGTAGAAGTCTCACTGAACCAGGCTGAGCTGCGCACGCTGGTCGAAAAAACCCAGTTCTCAATGGCCAATCAGGACGTTCGTTACTACCTCAACGGTATGTTGTTTGAAATTGATGGTACGACACTGCGTAGCGTAGCAACTGATGGCCACCGTATGGCGGTATCACAAACAGAATTGGGCGCGGACTTTGCACAAAAGCAAATCATTGTGCCACGTAAAGGTGTTCAGGAATTAGTTAAGTTAATGGATGCACCGGAGCAACCAGTTGTATTGCAAATTGGTAACTCTAATGTTCGTGCTGAAGTGAACAACTTTATCTTCACTTCTAAGCTTGTGGACGGCCGTTTCCCAGATTATCGCCGTGTATTGCCGCAGAATACCAACAAAACTTTAATCGCGAGCTGTGACGAGTTGCGCCAGGCATTTTCACGTGCTGCGATTTTATCCAATGAAAAGTTCCGTGGCGTACGAGTTAATCTCGCGGATACGGAAATGCGCATTACTGCCAACAACCCAGAGCAAGAAGAAGCTGAAGAGATGCTGGACGTTAGCTTTGATGGTGAACCAATCGAAATCGGCTTCAACGTCAGCTACGTATTGGATGTGCTGAATACGCTACGTTGTGAAAATGTGCGTGTGTCGATGTCGGACGCGAATGCGAGTGCACTGATTGAAAATGCCGACGATGACAGTGCCATGTATGTGGTGATGCCAATCCGTCTATAAGCGAACAGATGCCTCTTTCTCGCCTTATTATTCAGCAGTTTCGAAACATTAAAGCCTGTGATATTCAGTTATCAGTAGGCTTTAACTTTCTTATTGGGCCTAATGGCAGCGGTAAAACCAGTGTTTTGGAAGCGGTCTATTTACTTGGACATGGTCGCTCGTTCAAAAGCGCTCTGACTGGCCGAGTGATTCAAAATGAGTGTGATGAACTGTTTGTTCATGGGCGTTTTTTGAACCCTGATCAATTTGAGCTACCAATCGGCATTAATAAGCAGCGCGATGGTTCAACAGAGGTTAAAATAGGCGGTCAATCTGGGCAAAAACTCGCGCAGTTGGCACAAGTATTACCTCTGCAGTTGATACATACGGAAGGGTTTGATTTACTTACTGATGGCCCTAAACATCGGCGCGCATTTATCGATTGGGGTGTGTTCCATACTGAACCGGCTTTTTATGATGCGTGGGGTCGCTTTAAGCGTCTCAACAAGCAGAGAAACGCGTTACTCAAAACTGCCACCAGTTATCGAGAGCTCAGCTACTGGGATCAGGAAATGGCACGTTTGGCGGAAAACATCAGCGAGTGGCGAGCACTGTACATCGAACAGATGAAAACCGTAGCCGAAAGTATCTGTCAGACATTTTTGCCAGAATTTGAGATCCAATTAAAGTATTATCGAGGTTGGGATAAAGACACACCGTACCAAGATATACTGGAAAAGAATTTCGAGCGTGATCAGGCATTGGGATACACCGTTAGTGGCCCGAATAAAGCTGATTTGCGCATTAAAGTGAACGGAACGCCCGTTGAGGATGTTCTTTCACGCGGTCAATTAAAACTCATGGTGTGTGCATTGCGAGTGGCGCAAGGGCAGCACCTGACAGAGATGACCGGTAAACAATGCATTTACCTAATTGACGACTTTGCGTCGGAATTAGATAGCCAACGTCGCAAGCGTCTTGCTGATTGCTTGAAAGAGACGGGCGCACAAGTATTTGTAAGCTCTATCACTGAAAACCAAATCGCCGACATGTTGGACGAGAATGGAAAATTGTTTCATGTGGAACATGGCAGGATAGAGTCAAACTAGAAGAGAGAAACTCATGTCTGAAAATTACGATTCATCGAGTATTAAGGTACTGAAGGGTCTGGATGCGGTACGTAAGCGTCCAGGTATGTACATCGGCGATACGGACGACGGGACCGGCCTGCACCACATGGTTTTCGAGGTGGTGGATAACTCAATTGATGAAGCGTTGGCAGGTCACTGTAAAGACATCGTTGTGACAATTCATGAGGATAACTCGGTTTCCGTTAGCGACGATGGTCGTGGCATTCCAACAGAAATGCACTCAGAAGAAAAAGTATCAGCAGCCGAAGTAATCATGACGGTACTTCACGCTGGTGGTAAGTTCGATGATAATTCATACAAAGTATCGGGCGGCCTGCACGGTGTAGGTGTCTCAGTAGTAAACGCGCTGTCTGAGAAGGTTGAACTGACCATTCACCGTGGCGGTCATATCCATACTCAGACTTACCGTCACGGCGAGCCTCAGGCACCACTAGCGGTTGTGGGTGATACGGATAAAACGGGTACGAAAATTCGTTTCTGGCCAAGCAGTGAGACGTTCACTAATACTGAATTCCATTACGATATCCTCGCAAAACGTCTGCGTGAGCTATCGTTCCTGAACTCTGGCGTTTCTATCAAGCTGTCTGATGAGCGTGAAGAAGATAAGCATGACCACTTCATGTATGAAGGTGGTATTAAGGCATTTGTTGAACACTTAAATACCAACAAAACACCAATCATCGAGAAAATCTTCCACTTCAACTTTGAGCGTGAAGACGGCATTGCTGTAGAAGTTGCAATGCAATGGAACGACGGTTTCCAAGAGAACATCTTCTGTTTTACCAACAACATTCCACAGCGTGATGGTGGTACTCACCTAGCTGGTTTCCGTGCCGCGTTGACGCGTACACTGAACACCTTTATGGATAAAGAAGGTTTCTCTAAGAAAGCGAAAACAGCAACGTCAGGTGATGACGCACGTGAAGGTCTGACTGCGGTCGTTTCTGTTAAAGTGCCTGATCCAAAATTCTCAAGCCAAACCAAAGACAAACTGGTTTCATCAGAAGTGAAATCAGCGGTAGAGTCGGCGATGGGTGAAAAGCTTTCAGAATTCTTAGTGGAAAACCCAAGTGAAGCGAAGATGGTTTGTTCGAAAATCATCGATGCAGCACGTGCTCGCGAAGCAGCGCGCAAAGCTCGTGAAATGACTCGTCGTAAAGGCGCGCTAGACCTGGCTGGTCTGCCGGGCAAACTCGCAGACTGTCAGGAAAAAGATCCGGCACTCTCTGAACTATACATTGTGGAGGGTGACTCTGCGGGCGGTAGTGCTAAGCAGGGTCGTAACCGTAAAAACCAGGCTATCCTGCCGCTGAAAGGTAAGATTCTGAACGTAGAGAAAGCGCGCTTCGACAAGATGCTTTCTTCACAAGAAGTAGCGACGCTTATCACAGCACTAGGCTGTGGTATCGGTCGTGATGAATATAACCCAGACAAACTGCGTTACCACAACATCATCATCATGACCGATGCCGATGTCGATGGTTCGCATATCCGTACGCTACTGTTGACCTTCTTCTACCGTCAAATGCCAGAGCTGATTGAGCGTGGCTACATATACATCGCGCAGCCACCACTATACAAAGTGAAGAAAGGCAAACAAGAACAATACATCAAAGATGAAGAAGCGATGAACCAATACCAGGTATCACTGGCACTGGATAACGCATCACTGCACGTTAACGCAGATGCGCCTGCTCTTGCGGGTGAATCGTTAGAGAAACTAGTTCAGCAGTACAATGCTGGCATTAAGCTTGCCGATCGTATGAGCCGTCGTTACCCAAGCGCGTTGATGCATGAGCTGATTTACACGCCGCGTCTAACACCTGAACAATGTCATGATGCAGCAGCCGTTGAAGCGTGGACTAAGCAGCTTATTGATCAGCTCAACGCAAAAGAAGTGGGTGCGAGCCAATACAGCTTTGAGGTAGAACAGCACGCAGAGCTTGGTCTGAGCTTACCTAAGATCATCGTACGTACCCATGGTGTGACACATGAGCATGCACTAAGCATCGATTTCCTGAATTCGAAAGAATACAGCAAGTTGGCGGATCTATCTGAAGAGCTAGATGGCCTGATCGAAGAAGGTGCTTACATCAAACGTGGTGAGCGTACTCTAGTAGTTTCAAGCTTTGAGGAAGCATTAGCATGGCTGGTTAAAGAGTCCATGCGTGGTCTAAGCCGTCAGCGCTATAAAGGTTTGGGTGAGATGAACCCAGATCAGCTTTGGGAAACCACAATGGACCCAGAGACTCGCCGTATGATGCAAGTAACCATTGAAGATGCCGTTGGTGCAGACCAGTTGTTCACAACGTTGATGGGTGATCAGGTTGAACCGCGTCGTAACTTCATTGAAGAGAACGCACTGAAGGTTGCTAACCTAGACGTGTAGTCGAAAGCGTTTCTAAATAAGCGTTTATTAAGACCTGATTTCGGTAATATATCGGAATCAGGTCTTTTTAGTTTCAGCTAACTTTACCGTTGCTGTAACCCAATTATCCTAGCTGTACTATCCGGCTCATCGATCTTTAAACCAGTCTGTTTATCTCTTCCTTTCCATCAGACCGACTCTCAACCGCAGATCATCAATCATTCAACTCTAGTCGCTTTAAAGACTGGCTCTTCGCGACTCGACGCTAACGTGGTTTGTTTCTTTTTATTAGAAAAAACATCAAGAATAAGAACCTCGTCGAATGTCAGAATTATCTTACTTATCAGTTAGTTTTATCTGTGAAAGTATGAACCAGTATCACTAAAAAACTATTCCAACAATAAAAATCATTATCCGTAAATTACGGAGCGCAATTGAACAATGAATTTTGCTATCTCTTCAAGTCACGCTTAGTTGCATGACTTCATCACTAACTAGGTTAAAAATAGAGTGTTTAGAGCTTTACCTCTTTTAATTTCATTGCTTCTATCCACATACTCAAATGCGAGTGGTTTTGAAGCAAAGGTTCCATGTCTAGCACACGATAAAGATGTCTTTATAGGGTGGATGACAAAACAAGAATGCATTGATAAACAAGGTGTAAGTCCGGATATGTTAGGAAAAAAAAGCGAAAGAGAAACTTTAGCTTCGACAACTACGCCAAATAAGAAATAAGTGAGTCTTGCCTAAGCCAAGCACTAAGAACTTAAGGGTGTTGTTTTAATACCCTAAATTTTTTTCTTATTATCCCTTGAAAGCGTATTTTCAGACCTTATATCTAGAATTGAAGAGGTTAGCTTGCTAGAGACTAGAAGAACAGCCCTCTGCAACCGCTAAAACAAGATCGCTCAAAAGAGGATGCTTTGTTTTGGCACACAACTTAACTTAATGATTCCTGTCATGTCTCGGTGAAAAGCGTTTTCACTAGCGGAATGATCCGGATTCCTTAGCTCGGCGCTGGTTTTTGCATAAACACGCCAATTAGATGAGTATCATCTGAGCTAAGACTATTGCTTGATTAAGAGGATAGATTTTATGCGTAATGTAGATTTCTCACCACTATACCGTAATGCTATTGGCTTCGACCGTCTGCTGAACCTAATGGAAGCGGGCTCTGCGAAGAACTCTTCCAACGGTTACCCTCCATACAATATCGAACAAAAAGATGAGCATAACTACCGTATTACAATGGCGGTTGCGGGTTTTGCTGAAGAACAGCTTGATCTGACCCAAAACGAAAACATGCTGATCGTAAAGGGCGAGCGTAAAGCGGAAGAAGGTAAAAACTACGTTTACCAAGGTATTGCAGAGCGCGACTTTGAACGTAAGTTCCAGCTTGCTGACTACGTAAAAGTAATTGGCGCATCAATGGAAAACGGCCTGCTACACATTGATTTGGTGCGTGAAATTCCAGAAGCGATGCAACCACGTAAAATTGCTATCGGCGGCAATAACTTGCTAGAAAACAGCTAATCAGCAAGTAGCTTGCACATAGAGTGAGAAAGAGCGCCAGTTGGCGCTCTTTTAGTTTGTTTTTCTATTTACCTTCTCGGTAAGCCTTTTCAACTTCTTCCGCGATAATCGCGATACCTTCCTGCATCATCTCGTCATCCTGAACGTAGTTCATACGCAGACATTGATGCGCGTGATCCCATTCATCTTCCTGACCGATAAAGAAGTACTCACCAGGAACAATCAACACTCCACGAGCTTTCAGACGTTGGTACAGTTCCATTGTGTTGATTGGTAGTTCGTCAAACCATAGCCACAAGAAGATTGCACCTTCAGGTTTATGGATACGAAAACGCTCGTCCGTAATCGCTTGCTGCAGCAGTTCTACCGCACGTTGGGACTTCTGTTTGTAGTAAGGCTTAATTACATCCGAACTCAATCTCAGCAGGTCGCCATTACCAATGATATGGTTTGCCAGCGCAGGTCCGACACTCCCCGGCGCCAAGCTGATAATGCCATTCATATTAGTTAGAGCTTGGGTGATGGCTTCATTGGCGATCACGATGCCGCAGCGCACGCCTGGTAAGCCTAGTTTGGACAAGCTCATACACAGAATCGTATTGTCATTCCAAAATGGTTCAACGTCTTCAAAAATGATGTTCGGGAACGGCAAACCGTAAGCGTTATCTATGATCAACGGAATGTTGTTTTCTCGTGCAAGCTTGTCTAGTTTACGAACTTCTTCATCCGTTAGTACGTTACCCGTCGGGTTAGTTGGACGAGATGCACAGATAGCGGCGACGGAGTCATCGACTTTTAACTTTTCAAAATCAACGTGGTATTTAAACAAACCATTGTCGAGCAACTCGATCTCCGGGTGGTAAGAGACGAAAATATCTTCATCAATACCGGCATCGCCGTAGCCAATGTACTCTGGTGCGATCGGCAAAAGCACTTTTTTGTGTGAACCGTCAGGCTGTTGGCCTGCGAGTAAATTAAATAGGTAGAAGAAACCGCTTTGGCTGCCATTGGTCAGACTGATGTTCTTCTCGCTGATGTTCCAACCGTAGGTTTCACGAAACAGTTTTGCTAGCGCTTTTATAAACGCATTTTTACCTTGAGGGCCATCATAGTTGGTCAGTGCGGCGATGAGTTCCCCACTGGCGAGCATTTCCTCACTGGCTTGGTGAAAGTAATCGAGCATGGCAGGAATGGCGGCGGGATTACCTCCACCGAGCATGATGGCACCTGGTGTACGCAGACCATCATTTAAATCATCCATTAACTGCGTGATACCGGAATACTGATTAAATTTTTCACCAAACTTTGAGTACTGCATGTTTACTTATACCTAATTCATTGTGATTGCTTTGTGTAAATTTGCTGACTGAGCTTCAGCTTATAGTGTAATACTTGACCTTACCCTAATGTTATTACGACGCAAAGTGTGAATTCACTCGAAGAAGAAAAAAGTGTCTGTTCAGACCAGATGAATGGATTATAAAGCGAAAAGAGGATTAAAAAGGGAAGCCTACGCTTCCCTTGCTGGTGGAGAGACGGATGTGCTATTCGCCAGTGTAGACAACAAGCACTTTATCATCCTGATACTGGCGCTCGAACGCGTAGTATCCTTCCTGGTTACGTGTAATGTGCTTACCTTGAGCAATCGCAGGGTGACGCTTACGGAATTCGCCCAGTTTTTGCCAGTGTTGTAGTAAGTCTTCACGCTCGCCATGAATCTTATCCCATGGCATGTCAGAACGGGTTCCCTGGTGAGTGTCTGAACCGGTATGACCAAAGTCACGGGCAATCTCGTCGCCGTAATAGATTTGCACCGCTCCCGGAGCCAACATTAACGCATTTGCGGCGCGGGCCTGATCATTGAAGCTACGGCTGCGAGCAGACCAGAACAGTTGCGTGTCGTGAGAAGAAAGGTAACTCAACACATTGAACTCTGGGTCATTATTGATTTGCTCTGCATAGCGTCGGTAATCGTTATCCAAATTGGCAAAACATTTCAGCGCTTTTGGTGCGACATCTGACTGGAATTCGAAATTGATGATCGAGTCGAATCCGTTATCGAAGTAAGGGCTCTTCACCACGCTGTGCGCCCAGACTTCGCCCGTCATCCAGAATGGTAAATCGTCCAGCGCTTTATCTGGGTTGTTTTGTTTCCATTCGGCAAGAGCTTGTGTGGTACTGGCTTTTAATTCTGACCACGCATCCATTTCTACATGTTTGGCGGTATCGACACGAAAGCCATCAACGCCATAATCACGGACCCAATCGGATAGCCAAGCTATGAGATGTTCGCGCGGCGTCTTTTGCTCATCACGAGCACTGGTATCTTTGTTATGGAAGAAGTTTGGCAAACCGGTTTTCTGAGTCGACTCGGTTTTCTGATCCGGTAAGTAGTTCAGAGACATGCTGATGTCGTTGTACCCCGGTGCATCGTAATTACCGATGTCGGTACGAATCCACGCTTTCCCCCACCATTTTTCCCACGCTTCGTTATCGCTGTATTTAACGTAGTCGTTGAAGCTATGCCAACTCTGGCCAGATTTTGGCTGCCAGTCGGTCCACTTTTCACCCAGCACTTCTTTCGCTTCCTGGTCATCAAGGTAAAGTTGACCAAAGCCAAACTCCTGCATGTCGGCTAGTGTTGCGTAGCCTGTGTGATTCATCACTACATCCCAAATGATGCGAATACCTTTTTTATGAGCGGTATCGATGAACGTTTGCAGCTCATCTTCGGTACCCATATTAGCATCGAGTTTGGTCCAATCTTGATGGTAGTAGCCGTGATAGCCGTAGTGCTTGAAATCGCCTTTGTCACCGCCACCAACCCAGCCGTGAATTTGCTCTAGCGGTGAGGTTATCCAAATCGCGTTAACACCTAGAGATTCAATGTAGTCGAGCTTTTTGGTCAGACCCGCTAAGTCACCACCATGGAAGGTGCCAATCTCGTATTTACCGTCTTTGCTGCGGCCATAGCTGTTATCGTTGTTTGAATTACCATTGTAAAAACGGTCGGTCATGACGAAATAAACCGTGGCGTTATCCCAGCTGAATGATTTGGCCGCTTGCTGTTCAACTTTTTCCAGCAGTAGCAGTCCCTGACTCATTGGGCCTGGCTTTAGGCTGACAGCACCGTTGGTTACGGTTGCCTCTTGTCCAGTCAGTGCATCTCGGACTAAGGTTCCATCACTAAAGGTTTCCGTGACATTGATGGTTTTAGCCGTATCGGTTGCGACAGGGCAAGAGAAGCTGGTTACCTGAGACTGCTTTGGTTTGAGCTTAACCGTCAGCTCATTGGTCGTTGGGTTGAGCGTAAATTGGTAGGTATTGGCTTTGAAAATGCGCAGCGGCATATTGGCATCCGTTGCACAGTTATCCATTTTTAATGGTGTGTTGAATTTGATGCGGCTTTCTTCTGCCAAAGCGAAGCTACTGCCACAGCTTTGTTTGTTGTCGGCAATCGTGAAAGTGTAATTGCCTTTATCCAGTTTCTGCTCTGCGACGAGTAATCCTTGATCGTTTTGTTCGAACATGGCTTTGTCATCACCGACGCTTAATATGATGGCATTATCTGGAATTTGGCTGCAGGCACTAAGTAGACCAATAGAGAGTGCGAGAATTGTTTTTTTCATTGTGTCCTTCCCCCGAATAAACAGATCTTTTATAACAAAAAGAAGCCTCTACAATCCGAGCGGTGCACCAACAAGTTAACCCTCTCTCACCCTACAAATTTTTGTCTTGTTCACAAAATGAGTAATAATTCCCTCCAACCTTTTCTTTTGGCCAACAAAAAAGGGAAGCAGATGCTTCCCTTTTGGTTATTTTGTGACTTCTTTTTCCGTCAGTAACTCTGTTTCGGTTACTTATTTTTGAAGAAGAGAGATGTCTGCGATCTGTAGGAACAGGTTACGCAGATTGTTCAGTAGGGTCAGACGGTTCTTTTTAAGTGCTTCGTCGTCTGCCATTACCATTACGTTGTCGAAGAACGCATCCACTGGCTCACGCAGGTCAGCAAGTTTGCTTAGGGCTTCTTGGTAGTTACCTGTCGCAAAGGCTGGCTCAAGTGCTTCAGTCATCACTTCAACGCTTTCTGCTAACGCTTTTTCTGCATCTTCTTGTAGAAGAGACAAGTCAATCTCTTCTGCTAGCTCGCCATCGAATTTCGCTAGGATGTTACCTACACGTTTGTTCGCTGCTGCCAAAGATTCTGCTGCTTCTAGCTCACGGAAGTGAGATACCGCTTTCACGCGTTGGTCGAAATCAGCTGGTTTAGTCGGGCGACGTGCCAGTACAGCTTGAATGATATCGACACTGAAGCCTTCATCTTTATACCATGCATTGAAACGACCAAGCATGAACTCAATGACATCTTGCTCAACGTTGTCGTTAGTCAGCTTAGAGCCAAACTGTACTTTTGCTTCACGGATAAGGTCTATTAGGTCTAGGTTGTAGCCGTTTTCAACGATGATACGTAGTACGCCCAGAGAAGCACGACGAAGTGCAAATGGGTCGCTGCCTTTCGGTGCTTGACCAATACCGAAGATACCAACAATAGTGTCCAGCTTGTCAGCCATTGCAACGGCTGAAGAAATCGAGGTGCTTGGCAGAACATCACCAGCGAAACGCGGCATGTACTGCTCATACAGTGCTAGTGCTACTTGCTCATCTTCACCATCATGAGTTGCGTAATGCATACCCATGACACCTTGAGTATCCGTAAACTCGAATACCATTGAGGTCATTAGGTCACACTTCGCCAACAAACCTGCACGAGTTGATTTCTCGACATCCGCACCAATTTGTTTCGCGATGTAGCCTGCAAGTGCAGTGATACGATCGGTTTTGTCTTTGATTGTGCCCAGTTGCTTCTGGAAAATCGCGTTTTCCAGCTCTGGAAGGCGGTCAATCAGTGGACGCTTGCGGTCAGTATTGAAGAAGAACTCTGCATCGGCAAGCCGCGGACGAACCACTTTCTCGTTACCTTCGATAACGTGTCGAGGTTCTTTCGACTCAATGTTTGATACGAAGATGAAGTTAGGCAGTAGTTTCTTGTCTTCAGAGTAGACAGGGAAATACTTCTGGTCACCTTTCATGGTGTAAACCAAGGCTTCAGAAGGTACTTTTAGGAACTCTTCTTCAAACTTCGCGGTAAGTACTACTGGCCATTCAACCAGAGAGGTGACTTCTTCTACTAGGTCATCTTCTAGATCGGCGATACCGCCAACCGCCGCTGCCGCCTTTTGTGCGTCCGCTAGGATGATGGCTTTACGAGCTTCGTAATCTGCCATGACTTTACCGCGTTCTTCAAGAATCGCAGGGTATTGCTCAGCAGAATCGATAGTGAACTCTTGCTCGCCCATGAAGCGGTGGCCACGGATAGTACGGCCAGAAGCGATGCCAAGGATTTCACCTTCGATTAGGTCGCTGCCCATTAGCATGGTTAGTGTCTTAACTGGGCGGATAAATTGAGTCGTTTTGTTACCCCAACGCATTGGTTTTGCGATAGGTAGGTTTGCCAGAGCTTTTGCTGCTAGCTCAACTACGATCTCAGATGCTGGCTGACCTTTTACTTCTTGTTTGAACAGTAACCATTCACCTTTGTCTGTTACCATGCGATCCGCTTGGTCAACGGTGATGCCACAACCGCGAGCCCAGCCTTGAGCTGCTTTGGTTGGGTTACCTTCTGCGTCGAATGCTGCTGAAACCGCAGGGCCACGCTTTTCAACGACTTTATCTGATTGGCTTTCTGCCAATGCCGCAACTTTAAGTGCAAGACGACGAGGAGCCGCGAACCATTTTACGCCTTCGTGAGCAAGCTCTGCGCTTTTTAGTTCTGCTTCGAAGTTTGCTGCGAATGCTTCAGCCAGAGTACGAAGTTGCGTTGGTGGTAGCTCTTCTGTGCCCAGCTCGATTAGAAATTCTTTTGCCATGTTAGATCGACCCCTTACGCGTTATCTTCTTTTTTACACATTGGGAAGCCAAGCGCTTCACGTGATGCGTAGTATGCTTCTGCTACTGACTTAGTCAGGTTACGGATGCGTAGGATGTAGCGTTGACGCTCAGTTACTGAGATCGCCTTGCGTGCATCTAGCAGGTTGAACGCGTGGCCAGCTTTCAGGATGCGTTCGTAAGCAGGAAGTGGAAGAGGCTTTTCAAGTGCAACGAGCTCTTGACACTCTTTCTCACACTGTTCAAAGAAGCCGAATAGGAAATCAACGTCAGCGTGCTCGAAGTTATAAGTTGATTGCTCAACTTCATTTTGGTGGAAGATATCACCATAAGTGACTTTATTGCCGTCTGGCGCAATGTTCCAAACCAAGTCGTAAACTGAATCTACTTCTTGGATGTACATAGCAAGACGCTCGATACCGTAAGTGATTTCACCAGTAACAGGTTTACACTCAAGGCCTCCAACTTGCTGGAAGTAAGTAAACTGTGTCACTTCCATACCATTTAGCCATACTTCCCAGCCTAAGCCCCATGCGCCTAGTGTTGGGTTTTCCCAGTTGTCTTCTACGAAACGGATGTCGTGTACAAGTGGGTCAATACCAAGAACTTCAAGGGAACCAAGGTACAACTCTTGGATATTGTCTGGCGATGGTTTTAGCGCTACTTGGAATTGGTAGTAGTGCTGAAGACGGTTAGGGTTTTCACCATAACGGCCATCAGTAGGACGACGTGAAGGTTGTACATAAGCTGTCGACATTGGCTCTGGGCCAATTGCTCGTAGACAGGTCATTGGGTGAGAGGTACCCGCACCAACTTCCATATCGAGTGGTTGAACAATCGTACAACCATTTTGAGCCCAATAATCCTGCAGCGCGAGGATCATTCCCTGGAAGGTTTTGATATCGTATTTTTGCATAAGTCAGGTTCGCGCGATTCTCTTGTTACTCGCAAATTCGCCGTCTATGCCGAGTTTTACAACTCTAACAAGGGCGATAAGGAGTAATTACGGTTGAATAAATTAACAATCTAGTATACCCAGATATTGAGCATGGGAGTAGAGCTAATCTTGATTAATTCGTGGGCAATTTTCTCCTTTAATGGATTTTTACCGAGTTATCTACCGTATTTTTCTTAAAAGGGAGTTTTCGTCTGATTTGGTGCTTGAGATGCGCTACAAGGTTGGCTAGAATTGCGCCTGTCTTTGGGGAGTAGCTTACCCGATGGAGTTTCTATTTCATCCGGTTCGTTCGTCAACATAATTGGTGCAAAATCACCATGGCGCTCGAGACTCGAAGCCTTTCGAGTTTAGCAAGACCTTAGACAAATCATCACGAACCGGGGTGGGGCGTGAGGTTTGTCTATGGTTGAATATAATAATCCCTGCCCCAAAAGAGCATGTCGTGAGCGTTTTAGCTATTTCAATTACTACTGTCGCGTTAGCAGAAATTGGCGATAAGACCCAATTGCTATCGTTGTTACTTGCCAGTCGATACCGTAAACCGGTTCCTATTATTGCAGCCATCTTTTTAGCTACCATTGCTAACCACGCTTTAGCTGCATGGTTAGGGGTCGTTGTGGCCGATTATCTGTCTCCTGAAGTCTTAAAATGGGTGCTGGTGGTCAGTTTTGTTGCCATGGGAGCTTGGATCCTGATTCCAGATAAACTCGATGACGATGAAGAGATCTCCAACCGCGGCCCGTTCATTGCCAGTTTTATTGCCTTTTTTGTTGCTGAGATTGGAGACAAAACTCAAATAGCAACCTCAATTCTGGGCGCGCAGTATGCCGATGCCTTGAGTTGGGTTGTTTTAGGTACGACGATAGGTATGTTACTGGCGAATGTGCCTGTGGTTCTGATCGGTAAGTTGTCGGCGGATAAAATGCCATTGGATATTATTCGTAAAGTGACCGCCTTTTTGTTCGTCTTATTGGCGATTGGTGCGGCATTCTTCTAATTTGACCAATGTGGGTAAAGCTAACGGCTTAGCGTTACTTTGCCCCGAAACGTCGTTGAAAATGGAGCGAATGATCAATAACTAGTGAACTCGTGGCTTATTTCAAACTCTGGCATAAATTCGTTCAAGACGTGACGAGTGGCATATTAGTGTCATACTTG
This sequence comes from Vibrio sp. J1-1, assembly GCF_021728395.1. Taxonomy (GTDB): domain Bacteria; phylum Pseudomonadota; class Gammaproteobacteria; order Enterobacterales; family Vibrionaceae; genus Vibrio. The sequence continues at coordinate 70,207 of NZ_JAKKCM010000017.1, forward strand.
TCATGATAGTTTAGTGCTGTGAATGATAGCGAGAGGGCAAGTTTATGCTTACACGTTACATGGGGATGACCCCAAAGAGTCAGAGTTATTTATTCACTTTTGGTTTGGCGCTGTGCTTGTTGGCATTGGTGCTAACCGATATGTGGTTACCGATTGTAGCGGGAACTTTCATACTCACCGGGTTAACGGTAGAAGCATGGATTCGGGTTGCGCACATCATACCGATGCATGAAGAAATGCGGGCGATGAAGAAACAACTCAATAAGCTACAGTCAGAAATACGCACATTAGAATACGACGAATAAGTAAACGGCAGCCTAATAGGCTGCCGTTTTTGATTATTCCAAACCTTTCTTTATCAGGTATTGATAGGGCAACTGCTCTGTTTGTGCCGCTATCAATTGATGATCCATAAATCGGCAGAAACTCGGAATATCTCTAGTCGTCGATGGATCGTCCGCTTTGACCAGCAAAATTTCACCATCTTGCATGTTGCGAATTGTCTTCCTGACCATCATCACTGGCTCTGGACAGCGCAGTCCCTCTGCTTCTAACGTCTTGGTTGCCAGTTCCGGATTAAAGCTCATAGTGTGATTCTCGTAGCTAACTTAGCGATGAATTTTACGTTCGTGGAAAAAATATTCAATAACCACTTGGCAAAGTGTTATTTTTGTTTTACCTTAAATTAACAAACTGGTAACAAGTAGTAAGGAGAGGCGATGCTGACAGCTTTAGACAGACTAACGATATATTCTGTGCTGTGCTTTATTTCGTTCTGTGCGTTGGTGCTCAGAACCCCAGCTGAAACCTCACTAATGCCTTTGGTAGGCGTGATTGCAACGATTTTAGGTATTTGGATTGAGATGCATAAATGGTCAGATGCATCCGAGCAAGAAAATTAGTATTGCTTAACTCAACCAAGATACATCGATTTTGCCATCTTCTTTTTACCAACACTTCATTCCGACACTATCCCCATTTTTTCTTGGGCTTCCCCGCTGAAAGGCGGGATTTTTTTTGCCTGAAGAGTACAATTTATCTAAACGCATTCATAATATATGGTCATTGTGGAATTAGAAGACATTTATCGTCGAGATCTGAATTTACTAGTCGCATTGCGTGTTCTGATCGAAGAAAGCAGTGTTAGTAAGGCGGCAACTCGACTGAATTTAAGCCAGTCGGCGATGAGTCGAGTGCTAGGGCGACTGCGTGATTTATTAGGCGATCCTCTTTTTACGCGTCAGGGGCAGCATTTAATTCCCACTCAAAAGGCGCTGGAAATTGATCGTTCCCTGGGAGAGCCGCTGGAGTCGCTGCGACAATTGCTTTCGCCAATTGAATTCGATCCGCTGCAATGCGACCAGACCTTCACTATCGCCACAACAGACTACGCCATGCAGACCATATTGCCTTTTGCCTTGCCGCGTATTTATCAGGAAGCACCCAATGTGTCGTTTAACTTCTTGCCTTTGCAGCACGACAGACTGTCTGATCAGCTGACCTATGAAGGTGCCGATCTCGCTATTTGTCGCCCAACTGGCCCCATCGACCCTCTGCGTAGTGAAGTACTAGGCCGGGTTGGTGTGCTGTGTTTATTGTCGAAACGACACCCGCTGGCAGATAAAGAGATGAATATCGATGATTATTTGGGGCATCCGCATGCAATGATCGCCATTAGTGATGGGGTGAATGCGCTGATCGAGCAAGCTCTGATCGATAAACCACAGCGTAAAATGGTGCTGCGTGCTTACCACCTGGAAGCGGCACTGGCGATTGTTGATACCTTGCCGATCATTATCACCGTTCCGGCAGACTTAGCGTATTTGGTGGCGGAGCGTTATGACCTGATGGTGAAACCTCTGCCGTTTGAGTTCACCCCATTTGACTACTCGATGATCTGGCATGCGCGCTGTGAGCATTCACCTGCACAGGAGTGGTTGAGAGGGATAGTCAAAGAAGAGTGCGGGCGGTTGATTGCCAAGCGCATCGAAGATATGGGATTAGGCTGATCAAAAAGAGCCAGCAATGCCGGCTCTTAGTCTGTCTAATTTGTGATTGTAGATCTTAAAGCTTGATAACTACGCGCCCAGTGACTTGGCCGTTGGTGATGTCTTCAGCGTATTTTGGAGCTTCTGCCAAATCCACTTCAGTACAAGCTTGCTCAAAGTAGCTATCAGGTAATAGATCAACCAGCTTTTCCCATGCGGCGATACGTTTTTCTGTTGGGCACATTACTGAGTCGACACCTTGCAGGCGTACATTACGTAGGATAAATGGCATCACTGTTGTTGGTAGATCAAAACCACCCGCTAGGCCACATGCCGCGACTGCGCTGTTGTAATCCATTTGTGCCAATACTTTTGCCAGCACTTTGCTGCCGACCGTATCTACTGCACCTGCCCAGATTTGTTTCTCAAGCGGGCGAGCTGGCTCTTCAAACTCAACACGGTCGATGATGCGACTCGCGCCCAGTTTTTCTAACAGTGGGCCATTTTGTTCTACGCGACCAGTAACGGCAGCGACTTTGTAACCCAGTTGAGCCAGCAATGCTACTGCGACTGAGCCCACGCCACCACTTGCGCCAGTGACCAGGATTTCACCTGCTTCTGGTTTGATGTCTGCATCAAGCAGCGCTTGAACGCACAGCATTGCGGTAAAACCAGCGGTACCAACCATCATTGCTTTTTTGCTGTCTAAGCCTTTTGGCAGCGGTACTAACCAATCGGCTTTCAGGCGAGCACGTTGCGCCATGCCACCCCAGTGATTTTCACCCACGCCCCAGCCTGTCAGTACCACTTTGTCGCCAGCCTGGTAGCGTCCATCTTCAGAGCTCACCACGGTACCAGCGAGGTCAATACCAGGAACCATTGGGAAGTTACGGATGATTTTACCTTTGCCCGTAATCGCCAAACCGTCTTTGTAGTTTAACGAAGAGTAGTCAACGTCAATCAGGACGTCACCTTCTGGGAGTTGGGTTTCATCAATTTGTTCGATGTTGGCGATAGTACGTTTGTCTTCTTGGTTTAGAACTAGAGCATTAAACATGAGGTTCTCCGAGTGTGCGGTAGTGTGACTAAGGTGCCACAGCAGCAAGATATTAACTGCCTCTAAGTGTATGTCTTGTTTGGTTATGAATAAAATGAAAGTTCATCATTTAATCTATGCGTTGTGTGCATTTATTACGAGTGACAACTTTGAAAAAATAAAAGGGCGACATTAGGATGTCGCCCTTAAGTCTAATACTAAATGGCTTTAGCATCGGTGCATTTCATCAGGATGCCGAGTGGATCACTATGTTGTTCAAATGCCTAAGGTCTTTCAAAAACAGTCGCAATACCCTGACCAAGGCCGATACACATGGTCGCAAGGCCGTACTTCGCGTCTTTTGCTTCCATTAGGTTGATCAGCGTCGTAGAGATACGAGAACCAGAACAGCCTAGTGGGTGACCCAGAGCGATTGCGCCGCCATTCAGGTTTACTTTTTCGTCCATCACATCAAGTAGACCTAGATCTTTAGCACATGGTAGCGATTGTGCCGCGAACGCTTCGTTTAGCTCGACTACGTCCATATCTTCGATAGACAGCCCTGCACGTTTTAGTGCTTTCTGTGTTGCTGGTACCGGACCATAACCCATGATTGAAGGATCGCAGCCTGCAACCGCCATACCCTTGATACGCGCACGAATCTTCAGGCCAAGCTCGTTGGCTTTTTCTTCACTCATAATCAGCATTGCTGAAGCGCCATCCGATAGTGCAGAAGACGTACCTGCCGTTACGGTACCATTTGCTGGATCGAATACCGGACGAAGTTGAGATAGGCCTTCGACTGACGTTTCTGGACGGATAACTTCATCGTAATCCAGAGTAAATAGTGTGCCGTCTGCAGCGTGACCTTCGATAGGTAAGATTTCGTTCTTAAAGCGACCTTCTACCGTCGCTGCATGAGCGCGAGCATGAGAGCGCGCGGCAAACTCATCTTGTTGCTCACGGCTAATTCCGTGTAGTTTGCCTAACATTTCGGCCGTTAAGCCCATCATACCTGCAGCTTTTGCTACGTTCTTCGCCATGCCCGGGTGGAAATCCACACCGTGGTTCATTGGTACGTGACCCATGTGTTCAACACCACCAATCAGACAGATCTCGGCATCGCCAGTCATAATTGCGCGCGTACCATCATGAAGTGCTTGCATAGATGAACCACACAAACGGTTTACGGTAACCGCACCAATTTCAATTGGTAGACCAGCCAGCAGCGCTGCGTTACGGGCAACGTTAAAGCCTTGTTCCAGCGTTTGTTGGACACAGCCCCAGTAGATGTCTTCGATCTCACTTGGGTTAACTTGTGGGTTACGCGCCAGAATGCCTTTCATCAGGTGTGCAGAAAGGTCTTCAGCACGAGTATTACGAAAAGCGCCACCTTTAGAGCGACCCATTGGGGTACGTAGACAATCTACTACGACAACATTTCTTGTTTGATTAGTCATTTTGGGAATCCCTCCTTAGATAGAACCTTGCTGTTGTGCGCCGTAGAAGGTCTCTCCCTTGGCTGCCATATCAATCAGCATTTGCGGTACTTGGTACATCGCGCCTAATTCAGCGTGTTGTTTTGCTGTTTCGATGTATTCAGCAATACCAACACTGTCTAGGTAGCGGAATACACCGCCGCGGAATGGAGGGAAGCCTAGGCCGTAAACCAGAGCCATATCCGCTTCTTGTGGCGTCGCGATAATGCCTTCCTGTAGACACAGTACCACTTCGTTGATCATCGGAATCATCATACGTTGGATGATGGTTTGCTCGTCGAAGTCACGTTTATCTGCACATACGTCTGCCAGTAGTGGCAAGATCTCTTCAGAGAAGGTCTTCTTCGGTTTGCCTTTCTTATCAACTGAGTAGCTGTAGAAACCGCTGCCATTTTTCTGACCAAACTTATTGGCTTCGAATAATGCATCAATCGCATCACGACCTTGTTTGCCCATACGCTCTGGGAAGCCTTCAGCCATGACGGCTTGTGCGTGGTGAGCGGTATCGATACCTACAACGTCAAGCAGGTATGCTGGACCCATTGGCCAACCAAACTTGCGTTCCATGATTTTGTCGATTTGCGTGAAGTCAGCGCCGTCACGAAGTAGCATGCTGAAACCACCAAAGTATGGGAACAGTACACGGTTTACGAAAAATCCAGGGCAGTCATTGACGACGATTGGTGATTTACCCATTTTCGCTGCGTAAGCCACAACACGGTTGATGGTTTCATCAGACGTTTTCTCGCCGCGGATGATCTCAACCAACGGCATGCGATGCACAGGGTTAAAGAAGTGCATACCACAGAAGTTTTCTGGGCGTTGTAGTGATTGAGCCAGTACGTTGATTGGAATGGTCGATGTGTTCGACGTGATAACCGTATCTTCGCCAACGTTTTGCTCGACTTCGCTAAGTACGGCTGCTTTTACTTTCGGGTTTTCAACAACTGCTTCGACAATCACATCTGAGTTTTCGATACCAGCGTAGTGTAAGCTTGGAGTAATAGACGCGAGGATGCCCGCCATCTTAAAGCCATCGAGACGACCCGTCGCAAGACGTTTATTCAGCAGCTTCGACGCTTCGTTCATGCCTAAGTCAAGAGATGCCTGAGCGATGTCTTTCATTAGTACAGGCACACCTTTTAGCGCAGATTGGTAAGCGATACCGCCACCCATGATACCTGCACCTAGAACCGCTGCACGCTTAGTGTCTATGTTTGCTGATTTTGCCGCTTTTTTAGCGATGCCTTTAATGTACTGATCATTAAGGAACAGACCGACCAGTGATTTCGCTTCTTCTGATTTTGCCAGCTTAACAAAGTGCTTACGTTCTACAGCAAGTGCTTCATTACGTGCAAGTTGAGCACCTTCTTCAATAGTAAGGACTGATGTCATTGGTGCTGGATAGTGCGGGCCCGCTTTTTGTGCCACTAGGCCTTTTGCCATAGTGAAGCTCATCATCGACTCTAGCTTGCTTAGCGTTAGTGGTGATGTCTTTTGTTTGCGGCGAGCTTGCCAATCAAGTTTTTCGTTGATTGCTGATGTCAGTGTTTGCAGAGCGGATGCATGTAGAGAGTCTGAATCGACAACGGCATCTAACAGGCCAAGTTTTAGTGCTTCATCAGCACGGAGCGCTTTACCTTGTGTAATGATTTCCATCGCGTTATCAGCACCGATAACACGAGGTAGACGTACACAACCCCCAAAGCCTGGCATGATGCCAAGTTTCGTTTCTGGCAGACCGATGCTGGTGGTTTTGTCACCGATGCGCATGTCTGTGGCCAATACACACTCACAACCACCACCTAGAGCATGGCCCTTGATGACGGAGATGGTTGGTACTGGAAGGTCTTCAAGTTTGTTGAAGATGCTGTTGGCGAACTGTAGCCATTGATCCAGCTCGGCATCAGTCTTAGCGAACAGGCCTAAGAATTCAGTAATGTCTGCACCTACAATGAACGTATCTTTATCTGAAGTCAGCATTAAGCCTTTCAGATCTTGGTGTGCGATAAGTGCATCAAGGGCTTTGTCTAGTGACTCAAGCGTCGCTAAATCGAGTTTATTTACGGATTTTGGCGAGCAGAAACTCAGCTCTGCAATACCATCCTGTATTTCCTTTACCTGTAGGGTTTCGGCTTGGTAAATCATTGTCTATCTCCATGACATACAATCTGGGATTGTCTGTATACCTATTTAAATGGTGCCCTTCCTCGTATAAATAGCCTCGGATAAATAGGTAGCGAGGAAGTGTTTTATTCTAATTCTGGTTTGACCATTGATGTTAGTTTTGATCGTGGGATGTTTAATTTCAATACATTTTTCAAACAAGTGTTTAACATTGTGCGCTGGGCCAGATCTTATGCGACTTGTAAATCACACTCATGGTAGACTTCAGGCAAAGAGACAAGCGACCTAATCCTATGAATGACCAGCCTTATTTGATTCCTGCACAACCAGCTCAATTTGAAGAAGAGATCAAAAAGAGTGTGTTTATTACTTATCTTGCCCATACGCCAAGTGTTGATGCTGCGAAAGCATTTGTGGAGCAAGTAAAAACAAAGCACGCGGATGCGAGACATAATTGCTGGGGATTTGTCGCTGGAAGGCCGGAAGACTCGATGAAATGGGGCTTTAGCGATGACGGCGAACCATCTGGAACGGCAGGTAAACCTATTCTCGCGCAGCTCTCTGGTTCAGGGGTTGGGGAAATTACGGCAGTTGTGACCCGTTACTCTGGCGGTATCAAATTAGGGACGGGAGGCTTGGTGAAGGCTTATGGTGGCGGTGTACAACAAGCACTCAAGCAGCTTCAAACTATTGAGAAAAAAATAACCACAAAGCTCAGACTAGCGTTAGACTATGGGTTTATGCCTATCGCACAGTCTATTATGCCTCAGTTTGGGGCGGTTGAAGTTGATGCTGAGTACAGCGATCAGGTCGTGCTGGTGGTAGAAATTGAGCTTCGTGAAGTGAGCGGATTTACCCAAGCTATCATTAATAAAAGTGGGGCTAAGGCAATTGTTACCCCACTAGACGGAAAATAATGAAAAATATTAAGCGACAGGGACAGCTTCGCTAGTCAATCAATCCATGCAATTTCGTTCAATTATTCGTATCGTCGGGCTATTGCTCGCGCTTTTTAGTGTCACAATGCTCGCACCTGCACTCGTCGCGCTGACTTACCGAGATGGCGCTGGTGTGCCTTTTGTCACGACCTTTTTTGTTCTGCTGTTTTGCGGGGCAGTTTGCTGGTTTCCGAACCGTAGGCATAAGCATGAGCTAAAAGCGCGTGACGGATTCCTTATAGTGGTCTTATTCTGGACGGTACTAGGCAGTGCGGGGTCCATTCCGTTTTTGATCGCTGATAACCCGAATGTATCGGTAACTGACGCCTTTTTTGAGTCATTTTCTGCTTTGACGACGACTGGTGCAACTGTCATTGTTGGCCTAGATGAGTTACCTAAAGCGATCTTGTTCTATCGCCAGTTACTCCAGTGGTTTGGTGGGATGGGGATCATCGTATTGGCGGTGGCTATTTTGCCTGTGCTAGGTATCGGTGGTATGCAGTTGTATCGTGCTGAAATCCCGGGGCCGGTAAAAGACACCAAAATGACCCCAAGAATTGCCGAAACAGCCAAAGCGCTTTGGTATATCTACTTAAGCCTGACGATTGCATGTGCGACAGCATTTTGGTTGGCTGGGATGACACCGTTTGATGCCATCAGCCATAGTTTCTCTACCATCGCGATTGGCGGGTTCTCAACTCATGACGCGAGCATGGGGTATTTCGACAGTTACGCCATCAACCTTATCACCGTCGTATTTCTCTTGATATCAGCATGTAACTATACTTTGCACTTTGCAGCATTCTCGTCCGGTGGGGTACATCCTAAATACTACTGGAAAGATCCCGAGTTTCGCGCATTCATCTTTATACAGGTGATACTATTTGTTGTTTGCTTCTTATTACTACTGAAGCACCACTCATACACGTCGACGTACGATGCTTTCGACCAAGCGCTTTTCCAAACAGTCTCTATCTCAACGACGGCTGGTTTTACCACAACTGGCTTTGCGGATTGGCCATTGTTCTTACCCGTACTGTTGTTGTTTTCATCTTTTATTGGTGGATGTGCTGGCTCGACAGGTGGTGGTATGAAAGTAATTCGTATTTTGCTGCTTACCTTACAAGGTGCTCGTGAGCTGAAACGTCTGGTGCACCCTCGTGCGGTTTACACCATTAAAGTCGGTGGTAGCGCGCTACCACAACGAGTTGTCGATGCCGTTTGGGGGTTCTTCTCAGCGTATGCGTTGGTGTTCGTTGTGTGTATGTTAGGACTGATCGCGACTGGAATGGATGAACTGAGTGCATTCTCTGCCGTCGCCGCCACCTTGAATAACCTTGGCCCAGGTCTTGGGGAAGTGGCGCTGCATTTTGGTGATGTGAATGACAAAGCAAAGTGGGTTCTGATTGTCTCTATGTTGTTTGGTCGTCTAGAAATCTTTACCTTACTTATTCTACTCACGCCAACGTTTTGGCGTAGCTAAGGGGATATTGTGGCAAAAGCATTGTTCTTATACTCTTCTCGCGAAGGGCAAACAAAAAAAATCTTCCACTATATAGATGAGAAGCTAACGGACTTCGATTGTGATTTAGTGGATCTACATAATGTAGACACTATTGACTTCGAACCTTATGACAAAGTGTTGGTTGGTGCTTCTATTCGTTATGGGCATTTGAATAAGAAGTTGTACCAATTTATAGAACGCCATCTTACGCAATTGGAAAAGCATAAGGTTGCCTTCTTCTGCGTGAACTTAACGGCGCGCAAAGAAGACCAAGGTAAAGATACGCCAGAAGGCAGTGCGTATATTCGTAAGTTCTTGATGAAATCACCTTGGAAACCAGAGTTGATAGGTGTGTTTGCGGGTGCGCTTTATTATCCGCGCTACGGATGGTTCGACAAAATGATGATTAAGTTCATCATGTCGATGACCGGTGGAGAGACCGATACTTCTAAAGAAGTGGAATACACCAACTGGGAAAAAGTGACTCTTTTTGCGGATAAGTTTAAAGAACTGTAGAAATAACGTGCTCTTTTGAGAGCTTTTGATGGCATTTTACTCGAATGATAGAAAATTCGAAAAAAACGTA
>NZ_JAKKCM010000018.1 GCF_021728395.1 Vibrio sp. J1-1
CGCTCGACTTGCATGTGTTAGGCCTGCCGCCAGCGTTCAATCTGAGCCATGATCAAACTCTTCAATTTAAGATTTTGTTCGGCTCAATGAATACTGACTTCAAAACTGCTCTTACTCGAAAGTAAGAAGTAATTTTAAAGCTATTATCGTTCCAACAGAACGATAATGAATTGACTGTGCCAAGACTAAGTAAACTTAATCTCGATTGGTCACTCAGTTCATTGAAACCTAATTTGATACCGAGGTATCTAATTGGATTATCATCAACGAGTGCCCACACAGATTGATAGGTTCTTATTTTTAAAGAGCTACTCTTCTTTGCGATTTACATCACTTCGGAAGAGGCGGCCATTCTAGCGAGATAATTTTCTGTGTCAAACACTTTTTGCTTTTTATTTTACTTTTTAAAAGTAAAGGCAATTAACTATTTCGCTTTTCTTTTTGACCTTGTCGACTTTGCTTGAACCCTTATGAGTGCTTGCCCTGTCGACGAGGTGGCATTATAGAGATCGCGCTCACGTTGGCAAGCGTTATTTTGCAAAATTTGCAAAAATAACGGTTAAACGATGACTTTTCACTCAAAGTCTTATTTATCCAACTTTACCCCTAACAACCAAACAGGTTATCCAAAGAGTTATCCTTAAATGCCTGTTTTTGACTCCTGCTTTTTACTTCTATAAATAAAGAGAGCTGCTAAACAGCAGCTCTCTTTATATAAGGAAACCAATTCCTAACTCTATTATATACCCGACCCATCTTGTTCAGAGCCATCATCTTCATGAAGACCACATTCACGCTTCAAACCAAAGAATCGAGTTTCCTCCTCTGACATTCCCGGTACCCATTTCTGCGTTGTATGCGTATCACCTACAGAGAGGTAGCCTTCATCCCAAAGAGGATGGTATTTCAGTCCGTGTTGCTCTAAGTAATAATGGACATCTTTATTTGTCCAATCGATTACAGGCAAAAACTTAAATACGCCATTTTGAATTGATAGTATTGGTAAACCCGCTCGAGATTTACTTTGTTCTCTACGTAGGCCAGAAAACCAAGTTCCAACATTCAGCTCTTTCAATGCACGACGCATTGGTTCAACTTTATTAAGTTTGTTGTACTTCTCGATCCCTTCAACACCCTGTTCCCACAGTTTGCCATAACGAGCTTCTTGCCATTGAGCACTTTCTACTGCTCGGTAAACTTTCAGGTTGAGATTAAGTTGTTCTGTTAACTCATCAATGAAGCGATAGGTTTCTGCAAACAAATACCCGGTATCCGTCAGGATTATTGGGGTATCAGGTTTTTCTTGAGTCACAAGATGGAGCATAACTGCAGCTTGGATACCAAAACTAGATGAGACAGCAAACTCTCCATCTAGATTTTCCAAAGCCCATTTAACTCGCTCTTGTGCCGAAAGCTGTTCGAGTTCGACATTGATTTGAGCAAGACGGAGGATTTGATCCGTCTTCGTTAATGTCAGCAACTCTGCCAGCTCCGGTTTGGAAGCTACAGAATCAAGCATGCAAGTCCCTCTTAGATACTTTGACTTCTTGAATGATGCCAGCACGGATTGCAAAATCACCAAATCCTTCGCCAGTCTCACGCTCTGTGGCCCAACGACCTACGAGCTGATCAATCTCTTCTAGTATCTGTTTGTCAGTGATGTTTTCTTTATACATCTTCGGAATACGTGTGCCCGCTCGGTTACCACCTAGGTGAAGGTTGTAACGACCCGGCGCTTTACCGACTAAACCAATTTCAGCCAGCATTGCGCGGCCACAACCGTTAGGACAACCCGTAACGCGCAGGATGATGTTGTCTTCTTCAGGTAAACCGTGTTTTTCCAGGATACCTTCTACATCAGTAACAAACTGAGGTAGGAAACGTTCTGCTTCTGCCATTGCAAGCGGACAAGTCGGGAATGCCACACACGCCATTGAGTTTTTACGCTGTTCACTGACGCTATCGTCAACTAGGCCATGCTCACGAGCGATCTTCTCGATTAACTCTTTTTGATCAGCCGGTACGCCCGCAACAATCAGGTTTTGGTTCGCTGTCATGCGGAAATCACCTTGGTGAATTTTCGCGATTTCAGCGACACCCGTTTTTAGTGGCTTACCTGGGTAATCCAATAAACGACCATTCTCGATAAATAGCGCTAAGTGGTGCTTACCATCAATGCCTTCGACCCAACCAACGCGATCGCCGCGTTCAGTAAACTCGTATGGGCGGCTTTCTTCGAACTGAATGCCCGCACGTTTTTCTACTTCCGCTTTAAAGACATCAATACCAACACGATCTAGTGTGTACTTAGTTTTGGCGTTCTTACGGTTTGAACGGTTACCCCAGTCACGCTGAGTTGTTACGACTGCAGCTGCAACATCGAGAGTCTTTTCTAATGGAACAAAACCAAAGTCGTCTGCACGGCGAGCGTAGGTTGATGTATCGCCATGCGTCATCGCCAGGCCACCACCAACAAGCACGTTGAAACCAACCAGTTTGCCGTTATCTGCAATCGCAACAAAGTTCAGGTCGTTCGCGTGTACATCCACATCATTTTGCGGTGGGATCACAACGGTCGTTTTGAACTTACGTGGTAAGTATGTTTTACCCAGAATCGGCTCGTCTTCTTCTGTAGATTCGACTTTCTCACCGTCCAGCCAAATTTCAGCATAAGCGCGCGTTTTTGGTAGAAGATGCTCACTGATCTTCTTCGCCCACTCGTACGCTTCTTGATGCAGCTCAGACTCTACCGGGTTGGTGGTACACAGTACGTTACGGTTAACATCACCTGCCGTTGCAATTGAATCAATACCAATACTGTTCAACGTTTGGTGCATCAACTTGATGTTTGGTTTAAGCACACCGTGGAACTGGAACGTTTGACGCGTAGTCAGACGAATGCTTCCATATAGCGAGTGCTCTGTTGCAAACTTATCAATCGCTAACCACTGCGTTGGGGTAATGATACCGCCAGGCATACGAGCACGAAGCATCACGTTATGCAGAGGCTCAAGCTTTTGCTTAGTACGCTCGTTACGGATATCGCGGTCGTCTTGCTGATACATACCGTGGAAACGAATTAACTGGAAGTTATCTGCGGTAAAGCCGCCAGTAATACGATCCTGTAGGTCTTGCTCAATGGTGCCACGTAATAAGTTACTTTCTCTTTTCAGGCGCTCGTTATCAGATAGTGGTCCTAGCTCTTCGCCTAATACAACCTGCTTATTATTCTCAGTCGAAAAAGTCATTAGTACACATCCCTCTGATAACGTTTCGCTTTACGTAAGTCATTAATAAATTGTTCTGCTTCATCGCGAGCCAGTTTACCTTCTTGCTCAGCAACAATGACAAGTGCGTCATGAACATCTTTTGCCATGCGAGTGGCATCGCCACATACATAGATGTAAGCGCCTTCTTGAATCCACTGCCAAACTTGCTCAGCGTTTTCTAGAATACGATGTTGTACATAAACCTTTTCTACTTGGTCACGGCTAAACGCCACATCTAGGCGACTTAGTGCACCTGACTTAAGGTATTTTTGCCATTCAACTTGGTACAAAAAATCTTGTGTGAATGTGCGGTCACCGAAGAACAACCAGTTTTTGCCCTCTGCATCACGGTTTTCGCGCTCTTGAATAAAGCTACGGAATGGAGCAATACCAGTACCCGGGCCTACCATGATGATTGGCGTATTGTCGTCTTCTGGCAGTTTGAAGTTGTTGTTGTGTTCAATAAACACTTTTACTTCACCGCCTTCTTCCAAGCGCTGAGCTAAGAAGCTAGAAGCACCACCGTAACGCTTTTCCTCGTTGTGGTCATATTCAACCAAACCAACCGTCAAGTGTACTTCTTCATCTACTTCAGCCTGGCTTGAAGCAATAGAGTAAAGACGAGGAGTTAGACGACGTAGTAAACCAACCAGTTCATCAGCGGTTAGCTTAGTCTTCTTCTCTCCCAGCACATCAACGATTTGCGTGTTTGCAGAGTACTCACGTAGCTTGTCTTTATCTTCAACCAGCTTTTGCAGCTTCTTGCTACCAGATAGCTCGGCAAACTTGGTGACAAGTTGAGGGTTAGACGTCGTGATTTCGAACTTGCTTACTAAAGCGCTGTGAATCGACAGGCTCTCGCCATCGACTTCTACGGTTTCAACGCCTGACAGACCGACTTTACCAAGAATTGCATTTGCAAGTTCTGGGCTGTTTTCATACCACACACCTAACGCATCACCGGGTTGGTAAGTAAGACCAGAATCTTCCAGATCGATTTCGATATGGCGAACGTCTTTACCTGAGTCACGGCCAGTGATCTTTTGGCTGGTCAACAACGTTGCTGTGTATGGGTTCTGCTTGTTGTATTGAGAATGCGTTGCCGCAGCTTGTCCAACAGGAAGTTGCACAACTTCTGCTTCGTTACCAAATGAAAGTGTTTCTTTCACTTTATCCAGCGCACTCTTACGCCATTCAGCAGCAGACGCTTCATAGTCAACATCACAGTCGATACGGTCGATGAAAGACTTAGCACCTAGTTTTGATAGATAGGTATCGAAGTCTTTACCTGTTTGACAAAAGAACTCATAGCTAGAGTCACCAAGCGCAATTACACCGTACTGAAGGTTAGGCAGTTTAGGCGCTTTCTTGGATTGCAAAAACTCATGCAGTTCAATCGCGTTATCTGGCGCTTCGCCTTCACCATTGGTAGACGCGACGAAGATAACGTGTGTTTCTTTGGCTAAGTTTTTACCTTTGTAATCGCTGGCATCAAACAGTTCAACGGCAATACCTTCTGCTTTTGCTTCTTGCTCTAATGCTTCAGCAACACCTTTGGCGTTACCGGTTTGAGAAGCAAAAATAATACTCAGTTTACCTGCTGGTTTTGCTGAGACAGCGGCGGCAGCTTGCGTAATTGGTGTAGCAGCTGCACTTGGTTGATTTTGAGCCAAACCCCAGAAGTATCCACTGACCCAAGCAAGTTGCTGTGAAGACAACCCAGAGACAGTGTGTTGGAGTGAATTAAATTGTTGGTCATTCAGCGGGCTTGCGATTGGAGGTACTCCCCCTTGCCCGTTATTATCATCAGACACATTATTATTGTGTGAATACTCATTCTTTTGAAAAGACATTATCACGACATCCCTATTCATTGCGTGACGATAGAGTACCCACTCTCCTTAATAACAAGAAAGAATAGAAGTGAATGTTTTATAACTTTTTGGAAGTAAGAACGGCTTGGTTTTTGCTCATCGGTCTTCAATACGGACTTGTTGAAACCCTACCGCCATCGCTGATTTTGATGCAGCATCCAAATCTTCATAAAGACATTCTTCACCATGATTGTCTGTCAGAAACACGAACCCACCTCGTGCATGCCTGAACTCTACGACCCAACCACCCTCTTGGATCGACGGTTCAATAATGGCTTCCACAAGCTGGTTTTCACGAAATAGATGTCTTAGTTCATTTATTGTCATCGCTATCCCTGCTCCAACTTTTCACATTGATCCTAGATAAGCATGGTCTAACTGGAGAAAATAGGCAGAAAAATTCGATTACATATAACGAAGAGGTATAAAAAAACGCCACTTATAAAGCGACGTTTTAAAGCATTTAAAGTAATTGCTGTTAATCGACTTAGAAGGTGTATTCAGCACTCAAGAAAAAACCATCAGCGAAAATAAACTCTTTACCTAAGCTGGAAAGAAACTGTTCCGACTCTAAGTCTATTACTCGATAGCCACCACGAAATGCCAGTTGGTTTTCTTGTAAAGGCAATTTGTATTGAATGCCTGCCATTAGGTCAGTGCTTTTAATTCCTTTACTGTCACCAAAGTTCATTTCTCCAATCACATCAAAATGGGTATTTGGAACGGTTATTTCCGCGTAGCCATACCAAGCCCAAATGAGGTCATCAAAATCTTCAGTACGAGGAGAGGTGCGTGCATCAATGTACTTAGTATTACTTAAATTACTGAAAGTAACGCCAGCATCAAAGTGTAATAAATCATGCTCTAACACTTGGTAATAAAGCGTCACATCTACTTTATCAAAGCCCATGTAATCAGCATCAATACTGGTATATCGCAGGCGTGCGTTTGGAACGTATTTTACGTCGTGTTCGATTGCGGCATAGAGCGCGCCAGTCGTACTACTATCTCTTCTGACTTCGTTAACTTTTGTATCTGCCGCCCAGACATCCATGCCAACTTTAGTCGAAACAGAAGACTCAGCGAAAACAGGAAAAGTGGCTGCCAACGATAATGCCGTTAAAGCGATGGTCGCTTTATTTGTCATGTAGTTTGTACTCCGAGATAGCTGATATTCAACAATAAGAACATGAGAGAAAATATACCATAATCCCATGCTCCTCTATCAACTAAATCGCCATAGCCTTCTATTTACAACGAGGTTGAGCCACAACGTTTTTAAAAAACCAAATACCGAGTGCGATGACAATTAGCCAAGGTAATAGTTTTAGTACGGCACCAATCATACCCAGTAAGAACATCACAACCAGAGCAATACCCGTTGCCGCGAACACCGTCACCATCGTGATACCTGTGACTAACAAGGTCGCCGCAAAAACTAAAATAAAGATCAGCTCCAACATAATTAATTCTCCATACATTTTTCAAGTAATAGAGCAGTTAACATGCCAACTTCCTGAAGACAACCTAATACACTGATACATAAAGAAAAACAAAGCCAGAGGCATTTCTACGCTCTGGCTTGCTCATTCTTCAATTGGTGATTTTAACCAACCACTGGTGAATTTTACACATTCAGCTCTTTTGGGATCTTCGCAAGCGCATCTTGCAGAACTTCTAACCCTGAGCCAGGTTTATGCGCATTTTCACTGATGTGACGACGCCACTGACGAGCACCCGGCATACTCTGGAATAAGCCCAACATATGGCGAGTGATATGACCAAGGTACGCACCTTTTGCGAGTTGCGCCTCAATATACGGGTACATCTCTTCCACAATTTCACTACGCTTTTTCACTGGCGCACTTGAACCAAATAGCTCTTGATCTACCGAGGCGAGTATATACGGACTTTGATAAGCTTCACGGCCAATCATCACGCCATCAAGATGTTGTAGATGTGCTTTCGCTTCTTCTAACGATTTTACGCCACCATTGATAGCGATAGTTAGATGAGAGAAGTCTTTCTTCAATTGGTATGCTCGTGGGTAATCCAGCGGTGGGATCTCGCGGTTTTCTTTCGGACTAAGACCACTTAACCAAGCTTTACGCGCGTGAATGGTAAACTGCTCACACCCACCCTTCTCAGCCACGAGAGAAACAAAATCAGTCAGAAATTCGTACGAGTCTTGATCATCAATACCGATACGCGTTTTCACCGTTACAGGTACATCAACCACCTCTTTCATCGCAGCCACACAGTCTGCAACCAACTGAGGCTCCGCCATCAAACAAGCACCAAAGCGGCCGTTTTGCACACGATCAGATGGACAACCCACATTCAGATTGATCTCATCATAACCACGCTCTTGAGCAAGTTTGGCACACTTAGCCAGATCTTCTGGGTTAGATCCACCCAATTGAAGGGCTAACGGATGCTCCTCTTCGTTGTAAGCAAGAAAGTCTCCTTTTCCATGAATGATCGCGCCTGTGGTCACCATTTCAGTGTACAACAGGGTTTCTTTGGTCATTAAGCGATGGAAGTAGCGACAATGACGATCGGTCCAATCTAACATTGGTGCTACGGAGAGCCTGCAAGAATGAGTCATGATTTCAACACCCGTTTTTATGTTACCAAGGTCGAGCGCAGCAGTACGCCCAAAAAATAAGTCGGGTATTGTATACCCAAGTCACCTCAAGGTGCTAGTTTCCGCGAGAATATCTTGGGTATAAAGCCACTGTGCACCTGATGTGAGTATTGCCCACCTGTCAAAGAAAAAATCGAGGAAAACAATTTCTACACCATCGTGCCATTCTGTTGTGACCACTTCGTCACGGTGCGAAGAGCGATTTGCTTTAATTCATGATTTTCGCAGTGATAGTAGGTAAAATGAAACATCTCTGTACGAACTTTGTATAGAAACAATTTATAATAGAGCACTTCCAATAGTTATGGTGAAAGGTTTGAGCCCAACAATCATTGAACAAGTTGAAAATATCTGCGCCGAGCGCGGAGTAAGATTGACTCCCCAGCGACGACGTGTGTTTGAACTCATTTGTTCGAATCGCAGTGCATCAAGTGCGTATGAGCTATTGGAGCAACTAAAAGAGAGTGAACCTCAGGCGAAACCACCTACGGTGTACCGAGCCCTAGAGTTTCTTCTCGAGCAAGGCTTTATCCATCGAGTGGAATCGACCAATAGTTTTATAACTTGTTGTTCTTTCAATACGCAACAGCACTTTTTTCAATTACTAATTTGTGATAAATGTGGGGCTGTTGTTGAACTCGAAGACGAGGACTTGATCGCCTTGTTAGCTAAGAATGCTGAAAAACATGGATTCAAACTAACTAATCAGGTCATTGAAACACACGGTGAATGTCAGGCCTGTGCCTCCGAAACGAAAGAATAAGTATAGAAGACCGATATGCGCGCTGAATTTGTAAACCCGTTTTTAGCTTCCTTAATGAATGTGCTAAAAACTATGGCTTCTCTGGATCTGAAGCCTCAAAAGCCTCGAATCAAAAAAGATGAAATTGCACGAGGTGATGTTTCAGGTTTGATTGGCATGATTGGTCCGCAAACTCGTGGCTCAATGTCGATTACCTTCGATGAAGCGTTAGCACTGGAAATTATGCAAAACATGCTTGGTGAGCGCCCTAACGGACTCAATGAAGAAGTGACCGATATGGTGGGTGAGATCACCAACATGGTGACTGGCGGAGCAAAACGAATTCTGGCTGAGAGTGGATTTGATTTTGATATGGCAACGCCGGTTGTGGTCTCTGGCCGAGGCCATACTATTCGTCACAAGTGTGAAGGTTCGATTATTATCATGCCTTTCTCCTCGCAATGGGGAAATGCCTTTATCGAGATTTGCTTCGAATAACCATCACCGTTAGTTGAGTTGCAGTAACCAGCTAGGCTCAAGAGATACAAAAAAGGTCAGCAATCGCTGACCTTTTCTATTCTAATCTAATCATTCATTACGCTTTGAAAGCTTTGAATGCGTTGATCAGACCATTTGTAGAGCTATCGTGTGTGCTGATTTCAGACTCATCAGCTAGCTCTGGTAGGATTTGGTTCGCTAGCTGTTTACCCAGCTCAACCCCCCATTGGTCAAAGCTGAAGATGTTCCAAATAACACCTTGTACGAAGATCTTGTGCTCGTACATTGCGATTAGGTTACCTAGCGTGCGAGGCGTGATCTGCTTAACCAGAATTGAGTTTGTTGGACGGTTACCTTCAAACACTTTGAACGGTGCAATTTCCGCGACTTCTTCTGCATTTTTACCAGATAGTACCAACTCTTCTTTTACGCTCTCTTCACTCTTACCAAACGCAAGTGCTTCAGTTTGTGCGAAGAAGTTCGACATCAGTTTCTGATGGTGATCGCTTGCTGGGTTGTGGCTAATTGCAGGAGCAATGAAGTCACACGGGATCAGCTTAGTACCTTGGTGGATTAGCTGGTAGAACGCATGCTGACCGTTTGTACCTGGCTCGCCCCAGATGATTGGGCCTGTTTGGTAAGTTACTGCGTTACCGTCACGATCAACGTATTTACCGTTTGATTCCATGTTACCTTGCTGGAAGTACGCGGCAAAACGATGCATGTACTGATCGTAAGGCAGGATAGCTTCAGACTCCGCGCCGTGGAAGTTGTTGTACCAAATGCCGATAAGCGCAAGAATAACAGGGATGTTGCTTTCCAGCTCAGTTGATACAAAGTGCTTATCCATCTCATGAGCACCGTCAAGAAGCTCAACGAAGTTGTCAAAGCCAACCGCTAATGCGATTGAAAGACCGATTGCAGACCATAGCGAGTATCGACCACCAACCCAGTCCCAGAACTCAAACATGTTGTCTGTGTCGATACCGAACTCAGAAACCGCTGTCGCGTTAGTTGAAAGTGCCGCGAAGTGCTTAGCAACGTGTGCTTGGTCGCCAGCAGTCTCAAGGAACCAATCACGAGCAGAATGCGCGTTAGTCATAGTCTCTTGAGTAGTGAATGTTTTAGAAGCGATCAGAAATAGTGTGGTTTCAGGATCGACTTTCTTCAGTGTTTCTACGATGTGCGTACCATCAACGTTGGACACAAAGTGAAGGTTTAGATGGTTTTTGTACGGTGCCAGTGCTTCCGTCACCATGTAAGGACCAAGGTCAGAACCGCCGATACCGATATTTACGATATCAGTAATGGCTTTGCCGGTGTAACCTTTCCATTCACCGCCAATCACACGCTCGGTGAAAGACTTAATTTTTTCCAGAACGGCGTTCACAGCTGGCATTACGTCTTCACCATCAACCATTACTGGCGTGTTAGTGCGGTTACGTAGTGCAGTGTGAAGAACAGCACGACCTTCTGTTTGGTTGATTGCTTCACCACTGAACATCGCTTCGATTGCAGATTTAAGCTCAGTCTCTTTAGCAAGAGTGAACAGGTGCTTCAGAGTTTCCTCATTGATGAGGTTCTTTGAGTAGTCGACAAGAATGTCTGAGCCGAAACGTGCAGAGTATTTGTCAAAACGATCCGCGTCTTGAGCAAATAGCTCTTTTAGATCCATATCTTGTGCAGATTCGAAGTGCGCTGTTAACGCTTTCCAAGCTTGTGTTTGCGTTGGATTGATATTTTTCAACATGGTCTTTATCCCGATGTTACAGTAGGTTCCATTCCTTACAGTCTAGCGAAAACTGTGGAATCCCCGATTTAGCAAAAAGAATTTAAATGTAGATGTTTGGGCGTTTTGCCACAAAACAAGTCTTTGTAATTTTTTTTCAGGCAACAATTATGACTGAGAGCATTTACCCTCACATTGAGTTAGGTCACGTTAGCTGCCCTGAATTTGAACAATTCATTCATAGGTATAGAATAATATCATCAAGTAATGACAGGCTCTAATTGGATCAGAATAGACGCCAATTTAAAAATGTCCAAAGGAACGCGTATGTGGACGCAAAAAACACTAAATTTAAAAGCAAGAAGTCGTGGTTTTCACCTGATTACTGATGAAATTGAACAACAATTACCGCAAATCAGCTCAGTTTCAGTAGGTTTGTTACACCTATTTATTCAACATACCTCCGCCAGTCTCACCTTAAATGAGAATGCAGATCCCACTGTGCGTATGGATATGGAAGCGCATTTCAATAAGTATGTTCCTGAACGCGCCTCTTATTATCAGCATACCTATGAGGGTGATGACGACATGCCTGCGCACATTAAAGCATCACTACTTGGCAGTAGTGTGACGATCCCAATTCAGAATGGTCGCTTGGCGTTAGGAACATGGCAGGGAATTTACTTAGGTGAACACCGAGACTTTGGTGGCAGCCGTCGAATTATTGCCACGATCAATGGTGAATAAAAAACAGGGGCCAACTCATTGGTTAGCCCCTGCTCTTATGGTCTGAATAACTCTAAATAATTAAGTAAAATGGTGTTGTTGTTGATTACTTTGAATATTCCATTTCGACACGCGGCGTTAGCTTGGTCACTAACTCGTAAGCAATGGTGCCAATGTGGTTAGCCACTTCCTCAACGGGTAACTCTTTCCCCCAAAGGATCGCTTCATCACTGACTTTATCTGTTGCATCCGGACCAAGATCAACGGTCAGCATATCCATCGACACCCGGCCGGCGATAGGCACTTTACGCCCGTTGACCCACACCGGAGTACCATTCGGCGCGCCTCTTGGGTAACCGTCGCCATAACCAACCGCAATCACACCCACTTTGGTATCTCGCTCACTCGTCCAGGCTCCGCCGTAACCAACACTCTCACCTTTTTTCACTTCACGCACTGCGATCAGGTGAGATTTAAGAGTCATTGCTGGTTGATAACCTAAATCTTGTGCCGTTTTATCTCCAAACGGAGATACACCGTACATGATGATTCCCGGACGAACCCAATCAAGATGGCTTTGTGGCCACGCCAGTAACCCTGCCGAGGCAGCCAGTGAACGCTCTCCATGACAGCCCTGCGTCAATGAGTTAAACAGTTCGATCTGTTTTGAAGTGATTTCACTGCCTAACTCGTCAGCGCAACCAAAGTGGCTCATGTAACACAGCGGTTTGGCCACATTAGGACTCGCTTTAAGTCGCGAAGCCAACTCATCAAACTGCTCAGGACGTACACCCAGACGATGCATACCGCTGTCAATTTTGAGCCATACCACCACCGGAGTTTCTAGCTCGGCTTGTTCAAGAGCAATC
The DNA here is from genome assembly GCF_021728395.1 of Vibrio sp. J1-1. Classification (GTDB taxonomy): domain Bacteria; phylum Pseudomonadota; class Gammaproteobacteria; order Enterobacterales; family Vibrionaceae; genus Vibrio. The sequence goes on from NZ_JAKKCM010000018.1 coordinate 12,355, forward strand.
AATTGCTCTTCACAATGCACAACGGTTTGGATGTTATTGGTCACTAATACCGGTAAATCACCAGACGAATAAAAACCTTCTAATAACAAAATAGGCTTTACCACGCCACAAGCGCGTAACTGTAACGCCTCTTCAATCCGCGCAACACCAAAAGCATCGGCTTCACCAGCATGCTTCGCAACATGACGCAAACCATGACCATAACCGTTGGCTTTGACCACTGCCATCACTTTGCTGTTTGGTGCTTGAGCTTTAACTCGGCGTAAATTATGTTGCAACGCTGATAGATCAATACATGCCTTCGCGGCTTTCATGTAGCTCATGGCATTACTCATCATCAATGTCGAATGCTGGACCCGCATAATTATCAAAGCGTGAGTGTTGGCCTTGGAAGGTGAGACGTACTGAACCGATTGGGCCGTTACGCTGCTTACCAATAATAATTTCCGCAGTGCCTTTGTATGCGCTATCTGGGTGATACACCTCATCACGGTAAATGAACATGATTAAGTCGGCATCCTGCTCGATAGAGCCTGATTCACGCAAGTCCGAGTTTACCGGACGTTTATCCGCTCGTTGCTCCAAAGAACGGTTTAGCTGCGATAGTGCCACAACAGGGACATTCAATTCTTTAGCTAGCGCTTTAAGCGAGCGAGAGATCTCCGCGATTTCCAGCGTACGGTTATCCGTTAACGAAGGCACTCGCATCAGCTGCAGATAGTCGACCATGATCATAGATAAACCACCGTGTTCACGGGCAACACGACGAGCACGAGAACGTACTTCCGTTGGTGTCAGACCTGAGCTGTCATCGATGTACATGTTTTTCTTCTGCATCAGGATTCCCATGGTAGAAGAAATACGTGCCCAATCCTCGTCATCTAGCTGACCGGTACGAATTTTGGTTTGGTCAACGCGAGAAAGAGATGCCAGCATACGCATCATCAACTGTTCAGCAGGCATCTCTAACGAGAAAATGAGCACTGGCTTATCTTGCTGCATCGCGGCATTTTCACACAAGTTCATCGCAAAGGTGGTTTTACCCATCGATGGACGTGCAGCTACGATAACTAAATCCGATCCCTGTAGACCAGCTGTTTTCTTGTTGAGGTCATTAAAGCCGGTGTCAACGCCTGTCACACCATCCTGTGGTGTTTTATATAACAGCTCAATACGCTCGAGTGTTTTTTCCAGGATGTTGTCTACGTTTTGCGGACCTTCGTTTTCAGTGGTGCGAGATTCTGCTATTGCGAAGACTTTACTCTCTGCTAGGTCGATCAGATCTTCTGAACTACGACCTTGCGGATCATAACCTGCGTCAGCAATATCGTTAGCAACACCAATCAAGCCACGTACAATTGCGCGCTCGGCAACGATATCGGCATACGCGTTAATGTTGGCTGCACTTGGTGTGTTTTTCGCTAAATCAGCTAAGTAAGCAAAACCACCGACATCATCTAACTGCTCGTGACGTTCGAGATATTCCGACAAAGTGATAAGGTCGAGTGGTTTGCCAGCTTCAAGAATGGTTTTTACACCTTCAAAAATAAGGCGGTGTGGACGGCTATAGAAATCACTGCTGACAACACGCTCGGCAACGGTATCCCAACGCTCATTGTCCAGTAAGAGACCACCAATCACTGATTGCTCTGCTTCTAGTGAGTGAGGTGGCACTTTGATTGCGTCGACCTGACTATCTGAAGGTTTGCGATTTCTGTTTTCCGCCATGATTTTGCTCGATAACTACTAATGACCCAAGATTATAACCTTAACCCAACAGAGATGCTCCCTTGAAGCGAAAATTACTTGTTAAGAATCGGAATACGTACGACTAACGGACATTTCTATAATCCGGTCATAGAAGATTTAAAGTCGTAAGATAAGCGCCTACTTTTTCGGATATTTTAGCTCCTATAATGCTGCAGTTTTGCTCTTCGATAAAATTGAGTTAGCCCAACCAAGTCTAATAATATTTAACCTACCATTGACCAAAGTGAGCATCTGTATCAGTATCATGCCCCTCCTTTTCATTGCGTTCGAGGTTTATGTGTCCCGATACTGGTTACTAAGCGTTAGCATACTGTGCGTGGGTGCATCGTACGCTGATGAATCAGTACAACCAGAGCAAAATATTGATGTGCCAGATCCACTGCAAACAGAAGTTGAATTTGGTTATCAAGCTCACACAGGTAACACGGACTCTCGTTCCCTGAATGCTCGTTTGAGTGCTGAATACATATCAGGTCGACATCGTTCATACGGGGAGTGGAAATACTACAACCTATATAAAGACGGTGAAGAAGATAAACGCTCTTCCACTTATTCAATGCAGAGCGACTACAAACTCGGCCCTAAAACCTATTTGTATAGCAGTTTCAAAGGTGTGGATTCACGCTACAGCGCTTACTTTAAAGATTATACGCTTTCTGGTGGTCTGGGTTACCAGTTCGCCTACACGGAAGATCTCGTATTAGAGGTTGAGGTGGGGCCGGGTTATCGTTACCAGGAGCCTAATCTCGATGAAATAGATGACGACGATATTGTATTTCCGGATATCGTCCGTGAAGGGATCTTTCGTGGCAACCTGAATGCAACATGGCATGCATTAGACAACCTAAGTTTCGCTGCGGATCTAACGTTAGTAACCGGTAGCAGTAATACCAGCTTGGATAGCGAGCTCAGTGCCACGAATGCGATCACTGAAGACATTGCGTTAAAGCTCACTCACTCTCGTCAATATCACGATAAAGTGCCAGAGGGATTAAGTAAAGCGGATAGTATTTTCTCTGTAAATTTGCTTTTTGTTTTTTAATATCAATTTACAACCCAGACATCTGACATAAAAAAAGCACCTCCGAAGAGGTGCTTTTTTAGTATTTCGTCTTGATACTGAAAATTACTCAGCAGCAACAACTTGTAGGTTAACTGTCGCGAAAACTTCAGAGTGAAGTTGAACGCTGATCTCGAACTCACCAGTGTTACGTAGAGCACCTTCAGGAAGGCGAACTTCGCTCTTAACAACTTCAACGCCTGCCGCTGTGATAGCGTCAGCGATGTCACGAGTACCGATAGAACCGAATAGTTTGCCTTCGTCACCAGCTTTAGAAGCGATAACAACCGCTTCTAGAGCGTTAACTTTCTCAGCGCGAGCTTCTGCAGCAGCTAGTTGCTCAGCAACTTTAGCTTCTAGTTCAGCACGACGAGCTTCGAACATTTCAACGTTGCCTTTAGTCGCCATAACTGCTTTACCCTGAGGGATAAGGAAGTTACGAGCGTAGCCAGATTTAACGTTTACTGTATCGCCAAGACCACCTAGGTTACCGATTTTATCAAGTAGAATAACTTGCATTGCTTAATCCTCTTTCTTAATAAACGGAACCGATTACTGATGCTTGTCAGTGTACGGTAGTAGAGCTAGGTAGCGTGAACGCTTGATAGCACGTGCTAGTTGACGCTGGTACTTAGCGCTTGTACCAGTGATACGGCTAGGTACGATTTTACCAGCTTCAGTGATGTAGTTTTTAAGAGTTGCTACGTCTTTGTAATCAATCTCTTGTACGCCTTCTGCAGTGAAACGGCAGAATTTACGACGACGGAAGAAACGAGCCATGGGCTATCTCCTGATCTTAAATTTGAGTAATGTTGTCGGCATGAAGCACTAATTTTCCCACACCATTTCGGCCGGTCTGATAAGCGACAAAACCACTTACCTTAATGCTACTACCTTGTACTAAATTCTGAGTTATTGCTTGTGACCCAAGCCCGCTGACGACTACCGGCATACGACAATAAACTTGTCTCGGTAAATCAGCCTCGATAACAGTAGAGCGATGCTCTAGCCAAAACCGGCAGTGTTCAATCCCACCAGGGCTTTTACTACGAATGGGCGGTTTGGCAATAGTGCCGCTCAGCTCCATTCGATTGGTCATAACAAATCTTACTCAGCAGCTTCTGATTTAGCTTCAGGCTTAGCTTCAGAACGCTCTTCACGACGTGGAGCACGCTCTTCTTTCTGCTTAAGCATGATAGATTGCTCAGTGATCGCTGCTTTAGTACGCATGATCATGTTACGTAGAACTGCATCGTTGAAACGGAAAGCAGTTTCTAGCTCATCAATTACAGCTTGGTCAGCTTCAACGTTCATTAGAACGTAGTGAGCTTTGTGAAGCTTGTTGATTGGGTAAGCCAGTTGACGACGACCCCAGTCTTCTAGACGGTGGATAGTACCGCCAGCTTCATTGATAGAACCAGTGTAACGCTCGATCATGCCAGCAACTTGCTCGCTTTGATCTGGGTGCACCATGAATACGATTTCGTAATGACGCATTGGTTGCTCCTTACGGATTATTCAGCTTCCACAATTGGCTCAGTCGTCCAGAGGAAGCAAGGAACTAAAGATAATTGACTGAGTTTTAAGGAGCACGAATAGTACAGAAAGGACGCAAAATAGGCAAGTGATTATTTGCTCAGCGCGATGGATATTTTCTTTTCGCTAAAACCAGAAACAACAAAGGCTGCCACTCACTGGACAGCCTTTCAAATCAGCAGGTTAAATCGCTTATTTTACCTGAGAAAGCTCTTCACGCATTTGGTCGATCACGACTTTGTAATCTGGCTGACCAAAAATCGCCGACCCTGCCACAAACATGTCTGCGCCCGCTTCTGCAATTTCGCGGATGTTGTCCACTTTAACACCGCCATCTATTTCAAGACGAATGTCACGACCTGACTCATCGATCATCTTACGTACCGCGCGTAGCTTATCCATCGTATTAGGAATGAAAGATTGGCCACCAAAGCCTGGGTTTACCGACATCAGCAGGATCATATCTACTTTATCCATAATAAACTCAAGGCTCGCCAACGGCGTTGCTGGGTTTAGTACCACACCCGCTTTACAGCCGTGCTCTTTGATTAGCTGCAGAGTACGATCAACGTGTTCTGACGCTTCAACGTGGAAGGTGATCATCGATGCGCCGGCTTTCGCGAAGTCAGGAATGATACGGTCAACAGGCTTTACCATTAGGTGAACATCGATTGGTGCGGTGATGCCGTAATCGCGTAGCGCTTTACACACTGGAGCACCAAAAGTCAGGTTTGGCACATAGTGGTTATCCATAACATCGAAATGCACCACATCTGCACCCGCCGCGAGAACTTTTTCTACGTCTTCACCGAGACGAGCAAAATCTGCGGATAAAATGGATGGAGCAATAAGAAAATCTTTCATACCTGACCTCAGTAGTGACGAGCAAACCAATTTGCGCGCAATTCTACCGAAGCCAGTGGGGAGATCCACTATTTAGAGCAAATAGTGTGAGAACTATGAAGCAGAGCTGTCTGAATCAGGGGTATTAAAAAGTGCCAGCAGTTCATCGACTTTATTTCGACCACTACCATTACGGCTGATGGTGCGCTTCACTTTTACCACACTCAAATCCGCTCCGTGGTACAAGCGACGCGTTAATGTTGTATCGTGGTTTGAAATCAGTACCGGAATGCCGCGTTCAGTGGCGGTTCTTTCCGCAATATCAGCCAGTGCTGCCTGATCATCGAGCGTAAAACCATTACCTGCATAAGAGGTGAAGTTTGCGGTATTTGAAAGTGGTGCATACGGTGGATCACAGTAAACAACACTGCCTTTGCGCGCACGGCGAAACGTCTCAGGATAACCTTCACAAACAAACGTGGCTTTCTTGGCTTTTTCTGCAAAGAATTCCAGTTCAGCTTCTGGGAAATACGGCTTCTTATATGACCCAAACGGTACATTGAAACCGCCTTTTTTGTTGTAACGGCACAGGCCATTAAAACCAAAACGGTTCATGTAGAGAAAAGCAAGTGAGCGATACATCACGTCGTCGGTGTTATTGAACTCAGCGCGAATACTCAGATAAGCTTCTTTACGGTTATTCTCGGCCACAAACCAACGCTTCGCTTCAGAGATATACTCCTCCGGACGCGCTTTAATAAGATTATACAGATTGATCAAATCTGGGTTGATGTCAGCCAGCAAGTAGTGATCGTAATCTGTATTCAAAAAAACAGAGCCAGCGCCAACAAAAGGTTCAACTAGCTTTCGAGCCGGTGGTAAATGACGTTGGATGTCTTCAACCAGTCCGTATTTTCCTCCTGCCCACTTTAGAAAGGCTCGTTGCTTTTTCATCTACTGCTCTATCTATCGACCCAAAATTAAGGTTGCGGAATGTAACATATTTTTCAGCGAAGCTCAGGTTTATTTCACGCGCTCAATTTCGCGCTGTACTTGGCCTAACGATTTTGCCCATGGGCTGAGTGATTTAAGTGAATCTGGTAGCGCTTCCACGGCATCTCGGGCCAGTTGAATTGTCTGATAATCTCGGTAGGTAATGATAAACCATTCTGTTTCATTACGGACTGTTGGGTAGATGCGCACTTTGTTATTCAGCTGATACTTATCAAGGAATACCTGTACATCTTCCATCGAGGTCATCGCAGCAAGTTGTATGGTGTATGCACGAGGTGACAACGCATTAAGCTCTTCGCGAGCAAATGAAAACTTAACAACGAGCTTAGTCTCAGCCACCGATGATTCAGGGTTTTGCGCTGACGAAGCATCATTTGGCTTCACCACTTTTATCAAAGAAGAGCTTGCCTCTCCTTGAGCCGGCGTTGCGGTTTCTTCCGCTTGTTCGTTATCAGAGTCAGCAGGTTGTTCTTCCTTCCCTGCAAGCAGGGCATCTACAACATCAGACTCAATCACAACACGTTGGTGCTTATCATCAATACCGACACTGGCCACCTCTTCGGTTACTGTTGGCGGTAATGAATCAGAATCATCACTCGCACTAAGAGAACCTGAACTGGCAGAATCCCCCGTCACGGAAGTCAATCTACCACTATCCGCCTCAGATAAGGTTGGGATCGCCGTTTGTTCACTATTCCCAGTCAATTGCTGTGTTCTATCATCAGGACTCGGTTGACTGAACATCCACCAATAACCACCAGCCACAAGTAATAGCAACACTAAAATTACCAGTGTAACCTTGAGTGGGCTTGCGACAATTGAGCGGATAATGATCCTTTTTTCCACTTTCATCTCTCCTAATGTCATGATGTCACCCGGGATCGGAGCCACTCTCTTAAATGCATCCCGAACACGTTTTTCTGATTGATCATCTACATACCGTGCAACTAAAAACTCAAAAAAGCGACGAGCTTCTACTTCAGACAGCATATCGATATCTAACTCAACCGGTTTTATCTCCAAGCCATAGCTTATACGCGACAGTACACCTTCTAATCGGCCCGGTGGAGTGAACAGCAATACATTGATTGTCCAGTTCGGTTTTTCCTGCGCCTGCAACACGAGTGTCCATAACTCTGAAATCAAGGTTGCACTCAACAACTGTGCGTCATCAACGACAATAACGATATCACAACGCTCGTCACCTAATACCCGTTCAAGAGTATCAACCAAAGGCTCCTGTTGGTTGAATAACGCGTCTGATAGTAGTTGACTCAATATGACAATGCGATGCTGAAGATCATCTTGATTTCTATGACAAAGTAACAAACATTGGTTTTTGTTACTGGCACCCACTTCAAGATATCTTTGTGCCAACCAAGATTTGCCAAAGCCAGCATCGCCATTTATCACAATCAGATTGGAACCGAAGTGGGTTAATAACCTCAATCGCTCTAAAAGCTCAGTTTGAGAATCTAATTCCAGACCGTGAGCAGAACTCATCTAGTAACCTTACATCCACAAAAGAATGACGCCCAACGGCGCCATTACAAGGTTAAATATTCCGACCAAATTCGATAGCTTGCTTAAGTACTTCTTGAGTCGTGTCAGCGATTACCTCGGCAGTACCAATCCCGGTTGGTAAGACTAACCTTAGTTGACCAGAAAGAACTTTCTTATCTCGCATCATATGTTTGATAAAATCATCAAAGCTCATGCTGTCCGGAGTATGCACTGGCAGTTTCGCTCGACGCAAAATCGCCACGATACGTTCAAACTGCTCTTCAGAAATGAGGCCACGCAATAGGGAAGTTTTGGCAGCCATCACTGTGCCAGATGACACGGCTTCACCATGTAGCCAGTTACCATATCCAAGCTCAGCTTCAATCGCATGACCAAAGGTGTGACCTAAGTTTAATAAAGCGCGAATACCGGACTCTTTTTCATCCTGAGCCACAACTTCCGCTTTAATTTGGCAACAACGAGCAATAGCGTAAGTGAGTGCATCTTCATCCAACGCATACAGACGCTCTAGGTTTTCTTCCAGCCAAGCAAAGAATTCAGCGTCATAAATGATGCCGTATTTAATGACTTCAGCAATACCTGCTGCGAATTCACGCTCAGGCAATGTGAACAAGCAATTGGTGTCAATGATTACCGCTTTTGGTTGGTAAAATGCGCCAATCATGTTCTTACCCAGAGGGTGGTTGACCGCTGTTTTACCACCGACCGAAGAATCCACTTGAGACAACAAGGTGGTTGGAATCTGAATAAAATCCACGCCACGCTGGTAACACGCAGAAGCAAAACCAACCAAATCACCGATAACACCGCCACCGAGTGCGATAATAACCACATCACGCGCATAACTTCCTTCTAGCAGAAAGTTCATAACCTGATTAAACACATCTAGGTTTTTGTACTTCTCGCCATCAGGTAATTCTAGCAACGATGCGCTGCATCCAAGTTGTTCGAGTTGATTAAGAATTTTATCTGCATACAAAGGGGCTACCGTGACATTACTGATCACGACCACTTTTTGGTTTGCATTTTTGTTTGAGAGAACGTGAGAAAGGTACGCCGGGTCCTCAAACAACCCGGCGCCTATAGAGATTGGGTAGCTACGCTCAGCTAGATTGACCGTAATCCGTTCCATCGGTGTACTCCAATTTAAAAAAGATAAATACTTATCTCTCTTCTAGCATTTTTACGATCTGGTTGGCTACCACTTTTGCACTCTGATCGTCAGTTCGAACAGTGTAATCCGCTACTTCTTCGTATAGAGGGTTACGTTCTTTAGCTAATTGCTCCAATACTTCACGCGGACTATCCGTTTGAAGTAGCGGACGCTTCTTGTCACGGTTAGTACGTGCAAGTTGCTTTTCAATCGTCGTTTCTAGGTAAACAACAACACCACGAGCAGAAAGGCGGTTACGGTTTTCTTTACTCTTTACAGAGCCACCACCAGTTGCCAGCACGATGCCTTGCTCTTGTGTCAGGTCTTCAAGCACCGATTCTTCACGCTTACGGAAGCCTTCTTCACCTTCTACATCAAAAACCCAAGAGATGTCTGCACCAGTGCGTTCTTCGATCACTGTATCGGAGTCTACAAACTCCATATGCAGCTGCTGTGCTAGATGTCTACCAATTGTACTTTTGCCGGCGCCCATAGGACCAACAAGGAAAATATTACGTTTCTCAGCCATGTTTAGCAGTAATTTACAACATTGATTCAATAAGATCGCCACAAGAAAACACAGCTAAGCCGCTGTTCTACAAGGCTTGTGGCACCAATTCCTCACAGATAATTCGTGATAAGACCCGAAATTATCCAAGCATGGTGCCACTAATGCAACTTTATTTTTGATCTAATCTTCTTTTTGCTCACTTATGGCTATTGAATAACAACCTTAGGTGTAACGAAAATCAGCAGTTCACTTTTGCCCACTTTTTCATAACTTCTGCGGAAAAGCGCACCTAATAACGGCAGATCACCAAGTAATGGCACTTTATCGACAGAGTTAGTAATACTGTGTTGAAAAATACCGCCAAGAACAACCGTCTCACCGTTATTCACTAAGACTTGAGTACCTATTCTTTGAGTATCTATCGTGACCGCTTCGCCAGTACCCGTTTTTACCACTTGGCCAGGCCTGTCCTGAGTGACACTTAGATCCAGCACTAAGCGGTTGTCTGGTGTAATTTGTGGGGTCACTTTTAAACTTAATACGGCTTTTTTAAAAGTAATGGTTGTGGCGCCACTTGAGGATGATTCTAGGTACGGTATTTCTGTACCTTGCTCTATGTAGGCGGGCTTTTTGTTGGTCGTAATCAAACGAGGGCTCGAGATAATCTCAGCTTTCGATTCCTGCTGCAGCGCAGACAGTTCCAGATCGAGCAAAGTGTCAGAGCCCAACTTGGCTATCTGAAACGCAATACTGGTTGCACTCGGGTTAGTAGCGGCTAGGTTGACGTTAAGAAAATCATCAATACCTACACTACCGCCCTCACCCTCTTCGCCGTCACCTTCATAAAGACCAATGGTTGCCAGGTTATTTTCAATCGAACCACCAACCGTATTATTACCGTTGATGGAAGAGAATCCCCATCGAATGCCTAACTCATCCATATTACCTTCACTGATGGTGACAATTCTCGCTTCGATCTGAACCTGCTTAACCGGAATATCGAGTGACTCGATAATGTCACGAATAACCAAAATATTCTCCGGCAACTCTCTGACCAATAGCGAGTTAGTGCGCTCATCAATCGTCATACTGCCTCGCTCAGAGAGCATGCTGATATTGCCTTCACCATTAATCATTTCAGCAATATCGGACGCTTTAGCAAAGTTCACTTTAATGATTTCAGAGGACAGTTCGCCCATTTCCTCTTCAAGTTGTTGCTTCTCTAGTTGTTGTTTCTCTCGAAGGTCAAGCTCATCAGTCGGTGCAACCAGAATGACATTGCCATCAACACGTTTATCTAAACCTTTTACCTGCAGAATAATGTCCAAAACCTGCTGCCAAGGCACACCATCAAGGCGCAGTGTCAGATTGCCTTCGACGGAGTCTGATACCACTAGGTTAAACTTGTTATAGTCGGCAATGAGCTGCAATACGTTACGTACTGGAATATCCTGGAAGTTAATCGATATCAGTTTGCCTTCTTTCTCTAAGATACTCTTATCAGGTACCTTTTCATCGGGCTTGAGTTTACTGACCGTAACTTCCAGATAGCGCCCTGCCAAACGGTAATCGTGGGTGTAATCATCACTGACATGCGCGACTAAACGGGCCATCGAGGTTTCACGAAAGACTTCCACACTGTCCACTACCGTTGAAAAATCTTTTACGTCAAGGAGGTATAACTGCTCATCTTTCACTGACGTATTAAGTAAGTCGATGCTTAGCCCTTCCTGAACACGCTGAATATCGACAATCGCCGCAGGTGAAGACAGTTCCACCACAATCACCGCGTCTTTGTCCTTATTAGTGCGAAAATCGATGCTCTTTAACGCATTAGACATCCCGCCATCAGCCAAAGTAAAAGGGGCGAAAAGTAAAACTAACCAAAAGGATAAGAGCCCAGTGAGCATCCTTGGTGTACGTGTAAGTCCTTGTCTCATTATCATCACTCAATATCAAAAATAATTGCAGGTATATTTAGGGTCTGTTTACCTTTCGCGGTTAAATTTTGTTCGAAAGGTCAACAGACCCTACCTCAAAGCCAGCTTCACTTTGCGTTTCTGCCAGCAACCCAAACCATCAGGCAGTGTTTCATCGATCAATAAATAGGTGTGGGTAATTTGGGTGACCTTACCGTTGTTACGTCCGAGGTACTGACCGGGGGCGACTTTGTAGACCGTCCCATTGGGTGCCTGTACGAGTCCGGAAACCGCGTTGCCCATCCCCATCACGCCTTTCAGACGCAGCTGACTTAACGGAAATTTTTCTAACTTGCTAGAACGCATTCTGGAGGGAGGCTGCCAACAATCTTTTCTCGCAATAGGTTGAGTCGCTATGGTTGCTTCTTGAGGTAATTCAAAAGGAGCTCGCAGCACTTGAGGGTCGTATATAACCGCGACGTATTTATCCGCAGGCTTGAGCTTCTCAACATCACGCTTTGCCTGATTTTCTACATCACGAAAGTAGTCCGATAACGATTCATCATTTGCCTGACACCCCACCAGCAACATCGCCATCAGAATCATCAGCAAAGACTTATTTTTCATCTTTCTTTTCCTCTGGTTTGAACTGATAGGTATTCGCTCTTACACGGAAGTGCAGTGTTTCACTCTCCTGACTGACGCGCTGCCAAGTCACATCTTGAAAAGTGATGATGCGAGGTAAAGTTGCAATCGCTTGTGAGAAACGCCCGATGTCATGAAAATCACCGGTTAACTCGATGTTAAGTGGCAATTGATATAAAAAGTGATCAGACTGCTTTTCTCCCCAGTCAATGCGTGTGAACGTCAGTTTATTGTCTATCCCGAGCTCATTGACAGCTGCCAGCATAGTGGCTAACTCTTTCTGAGCGGGTAATTGCTGTAACAACAACTCGTAACGTATGGTCAACTCATCTAACTGAGATTGGAGCTGCGGTAATGCAGCCACCTTGTTGGCTTTAATTCGTAACGCAACTTTGAGTGTTTCTTCCTGCTGGATAAGGTCATTTAATCGCTCTTCCTTAGGCACTAGGTAAAACCAATAACCGAAACCTTGGAGCAACAGGATTAACAAACTAATGGCTAGCAACTGAGGAATTAAAGGCCACTCAGCGATCTCATCCATTTCAAGATCTTGCCAATTAACCATGCTGACCTCCTTCTTCCTGCTCTACCGCTTTAAACATGAATGACACTTTGAAGGTCTGAAATTCTTTACCGAAACGTTCTTTGCCATGAACAATAGAGTGCATTTCAACGTCCAATAGCTTTGCTGAACGCTCCATGTTATCGAGCATGGTTGCCAAGCGAGGCGTGCTATCAGAAATGCCGGCGATTTCGATTTCCAGATCACTCATTTTGATCTTGTCGACATACACACCTTCAGGAATAACGGAAGGCATCAGATTCATGAATTCGGTGGTTTTGTTGCGGCCATTTTGCAAGCCTTCGACTACCTTCAGGCGTTCTAATATTTTTCCATGCTCTTGCTCTGCAATTTTCATCGCATTAATACGTTGATCGAGCTCTGCAATATAGTGAGTAAGGTAGTCGAGTCGGTTTTGCTGCTGATCTTGCTGGAACTCATAAAACTTACCGATCCCCCATTGAATACCAACAGCAAAAAACAATCCTAAAATGATCATTCCAACAAAACGACGACGATGCTCTTCTCTTTGGTTTTCCCGCCAGGGTAATAGGTTAATTCGATATAGCACGGCGGCCTCCTAACCATTGAATACCTCTTACAGCCAAGCCAGCGGCGGTTGAAAAGTGCTGCCAGTCCGCCGCTCGACGCTTACGTTTAGCAACGTTCATTTCAAATAAGCCTAACGGATTCAGTAACTCGCACTCGATCGCCAACTGATGAGAAAGCTCCTCAGCCAGCATTGGCGTTGTTGCTCCCTCACCAGATAACCAAATACCTTTTATGTTTTGTGACCCGTTAATAGACGTATAAAGCTGTATCTGACGTTTGACACGATCGACCATCTGACGATTGAATTGATTTGTTTTGGCTTGTTCCTCTTCGGACAGAGGACTTTCCGGAGCCGAGACCTGAATAGAACCTGTTCCACTGACAAATTCTTTATAGAACAACTCGCCTTGCTCGGTGAACATCGTGAATGAACTTGATAGAGAACCAACATCGAGCAAACCGTACTTACTTTTGTCAGGAAAACGCTCTGCAGCCAGTTTCCATATCTGCCCAAGGCTTTGTGAATGAACATCAACCAGGACAGGTTTGAGGCCAGACTTACGTATTGCTTCTACTCGGCTCTCTACGACATCTTTACGGGTCGCAAACACTTGGTAACTATCAGGCCCTCGCTGACCTTTTTCCGTATTGAGACGAACAAAGTCCAGACTCAACTCTTCAACAGGGAAAGGAGATTGATGAGAAAAAGCCTGCACGACCGCGAACTCTATTTCGTTCTCTTCGAGGTCTTGTTCAATGTGCAGTTTTTTGCTGATAACCGCATTATCAGGGACTGAAATTGCCACTTTTCTTGCCCCAAATGGCAGGTCTTTTTTCACCTGTTTGAGTGTATTTACAATTTCTTGATGATTTATGATGTTATTTTCAGCGACAATACCATCCTTAAGTAATATTTCTTTGTAACCCAACAAGGCGAATTGCTCGCCATTGGGTTTAAGTACGACGGCTTTGAGGCTGTTATGGCCTATATCGATGCCTGTAACGATTCGCTTATCCATCTTCTACTCTCGCTCCGAAATTTCTTCGCGCAAAGGTTGTTATTAACGCCCAAATAAGAGTTAATATCTCTATGTGCTAAATTTTTGACCTAAGAGTACAAGGGTTTGCAGTTACACAGCCTCAACCAATCAGGGATTCTCCGGTGAAGTTCATAAAGCGTTTATTTTTATTAACATTGATTTGCATAATTCTTGGAGTCACCACTATTTTTGGCTTCTATCAGTACGTGAAGCCTGAATTACCAGATGTTGCAACTCTAAAAGACGTTGAATTACAAACACCTATGCAGGTGTTTAGTCAAGACGGGAAGCTGATCGCACAGTTCGGTGAAAAGCGTCGCATTCCTGTCACTTATGATGAAATTCCTCAAGACTTGATTCATGCATTAATCGCAACAGAAGACAGCCGTTTTTACGAGCATCCAGGTATCGACCCGATCGGTATCACTCGTGCCGCAGTAGTCGTTGCGCTTTCTGGTTCAGCAAAGCAAGGGGCGAGTACCATTACGCAGCAGTTGGCACGTAATTTCTTCTTATCAAATGAGAAGAAGGTGATGCGTAAAATTAAAGAGATTTTCATCGCAATCCACATTGAGCAGCTGCTAAGTAAGCAAGAGATCATGGAACTTTACGTTAACAAGATCTTCCTTGGTTACCGCTCATATGGTTTTGGCGCAGCTGCGCAGGTTTACTTTGGTAAAAGTCTAAACGAACTGACACTCAGTGAAATCGCAACGTTAGCTGGTATGCCAAAAGCGCCATCAACCATGAACCCAATTTACTCATTGGAGCGTGCAACTAATCGTCGTAATGTCGTATTAATGCGTATGCTGGATGAGAATTACATTACTCAAGAGCAGTTCGATGAGGCACGCAACGAACCTATCGTCGCGCGCTATCACAGTGCGGAGATCGAGTTATCAGCGCCTTATGTTGCTGAGTTAGCTCGTGCTTGGGCAGTAAAAGAGTTCGGTGAAGAAAAAGCCTACACATCAGGTATGAATATCTACATGACTGTAGATTCAAAACTTCAGGATGCCGCGAATACAGCTGCCGTGAACAACTTGCTCGCCTACGATGAACGTCATGGTTATCGTGGTGCAGAAAAGGCGCTTTGGAAAAACGGTGAAAGTGCTTGGGATACAGAGCAAATTGAACAGCACCTTAAGAAGCAGCCTACCTACGGCGACCTTTCTCCTGCAGTGGTAACCAAAGTAGAAGGGAAAACGGCGCAGGTATGGGTAAAGAACAACCAGATGCAAACGATCTCTTGGTCAGGCATGAACTGGGCACGTAAATACCTTACGGATAATCGTCAGGGTTCCGCACCAAAATCAGCGCAGGATATTCTCTCTGAAGGTGAGCAAATTTGGGTTCGTGAGATTAGCTCTAGCGATGACGAAGGTAATACGGTACATAATTGGAAGCTGAGTCAGGTTCCGAATGCCAATACCGCGTTTGTCGCAATGAATCCAGAAAACGGCGCTATCTTGTCTATGGTGGGTGGCTTTAACTTTATCCATAGCAAGTTTAACCGTGCGACCATGTCAGTGCGTCAGGTGGGCTCAAGTATCAAGCCGTTCATTTATTCTGCCGCTATCGATAAAGGCCTGACGCTGGCGACTCTCGTCAACGATGCACCGATCAACAAATGGGATGCTGGCTCTGGTTCAGCATGGCGACCAAAAAATTCACCGCCAACTTACGGTGGCCCAACTCGCCTTCGCATCGGCCTTGCTCAATCGAAGAACGTAATGGCTGTTCGTACTCTACGCGAAGTGGGTTTGGATGAAACACGTCAATACCTAACGCGTTTTGGTTTTGATATTAACGATGTTCCGCGCTCAGAAACGATTGCTCTTGGTGCTGGTAGCTTAACACCGATGAAGGTCGCGCAAGGTTACTCAGTATTTGCCAATGGCGGTTACTATGTCGAACCGTTCTATGTCGACCGAATTGAAGATGCGTTTGGGGAAGTACTGTTTAAAGCGAACCCTAAGAGCGTTTGCAAGCAGAACTGCCCACAAGTCATCGAACAATACACCGAGGATCGCTTTGCGAATGAGTTTGGTGAGCAAGATGTTGAGATTGAAGGGTTAGCAACAGATAACGCGCTAGAAAGTGATGAGCCACAATACGCTCCTCAAGTTATTTCACAAGAAAATGCATTCCTGATGCGTGAAATGATGTACAGCAATATTTGGGGTGGCGGTGACTGGCGAGAAGGCACTGGTTGGAACGGTACTGGTTGGCGTGCACAATCACTGAAACGTCGTGATATTGGTGGTAAGACTGGTACAACGAATGACTCTAAAGACGCTTGGTATAATGGTTACGGTCCAGGTGTTGTAGCTGTTGCTTGGGTTGGCTTTGACGACCACTCAAGAGCGCTTGGCCGTGCTACGGTGAACAGTAACCTCGGTCAAGGACAAGTATCAGGTGCAGAGGCTGGCGGTAAAACAGCCGAGCCAGCTTGGATCGACTTTATGCGTGTGGCGCTTGAAAACACACCAGAGCAGAGTAAGCAAGTTCCAGACAACGTTGTGCAAGTACGCATTGATCGTAGCAGCGGCATGCTGACCGACAACGTAGATGGTAGCTCTATGATGGAGTACTTCGAGAAAGGTACAGAGCCAACCGAATACTCAGGTAGCTTCTTGGAAGACAGTATTTACTCCAGCGGTGGCGGAACAACAGAAGAGCTGTTCTAATACTAATACAACAAACAAAACAGGGGAGCCAATAGCTCCCCTGTTTTATATCAACTCATCTCTATTAAGCCGCAATCGATGATGGGCAACTCGCCAGAATATCTTTGATTTTCTCAGCAAGTGCTTCAAAGCGTGCACGAAGTGGTGATCCCGGACGGTACACCAGCACAATTTTACGTGTGGGAGTCGGATTTACCGCAGGAATATAACTCACACCGTCCTTTTGCTTCTCATGTGGTAGTGATAGCTGAGGTAGCAAGGTGATCCCCGCACCAGCAGCCACCATATTACGCAGCGTCTCTAAACTCGTGGCTTTGAATCGCTCATCGTCTTTTGCTCCTGCCGCAAAACAGAAGCCTAACGCCTGATCACGTAAGCAGTGGCCATCTCCGAGAGCCAATACCGTTTTACCCTTCAGTGACATCATGTCGACCTGCTCTAACGATGCCCATTCATGATCGCAGGGTACGGCAACACTTAACGGTTCGTTATACACTTCGATCTCTTTGAATGGTTCGGTTTCGGCCACGGAGGCCAATACCAGACAATCCAGCTTTCCGTCTTCCAGTTGATGCACCAACTGATGAGTCTGAGCTTCATGCAGGAATAACTCCAGATCCGGAAATTCTACTTTTAGTTCGGGAATAATCTTAGGTAACAAGTAAGGACCAACGGTGGGAATAAAGCCAATATGCAATGGACCAGTCATCGCACCATTTTGACCGCTCGCCATGTCCTTAAACATTTTCACTTCACTTAAAATACGTTTTGCTTGATCCACCAGTTGTAAACCAGAGTCGGTAAACAGTACACGGCGGCTACTGCGCTCTAAAAGCGTCGTACCAAGCTCGTCTTCTAACTTACGGATTTGTCCGCTAAGGGTCGGCTGGCTAACAAAACATGCTTCTGCCGCTTTACGGAAGTGTTTATGTTCCGCAAGCGCGACGAGGTACTCAAAGTCCCTAATATTCATAACACACGACTCGCTTTTATTTATTGATAGTTAACATCTATCAAAACCATAACACCAAACGATTACAGCTATCAAAAGATTTTTATAATAATAGGCCTAACCAAACAGAACAGACACGAGCTAAACGCTCAAAACTAAAAAGAATTTTTAAGGAATACAATGTTTATCTCTAAAGAAGGTCAAAATACACCACAAGTCATTTTCCCAACTCGTCAAAACGGCAATTGGGTTAATCTCACCACTGATGAGATTTTCAAAAACAAAACGGTTATCGTCTTTGGTTTACCTGGCGCATTTACTCCGACTTGTTCTTCAAGCCATTTACCTCGCTACAACGAACTGTTTCCAGTATTTAAACAACACGGCGTGGATGAAATTTTATGTGTGTCGGTGAATGACGCGTTTGTGATGAACGCATGGAAACAAGAGCAAGAAGCGGAAAACATTACGTTCATCCCAGACGGCAATGGTGAGTTTACCGAGGGTATGGGGATGCTGGTTGATAAAAGTGAACTTGGCTTTGGTAAGCGCTCTTGGCGTTACAGCATGCTGGTGAAAAATGGTGTTGTTGAAAAAATGTTTATTGAACCCAATGAACCAGGCGACCCGTTTAAAGTGTCAGATGCAGATACGATGCTCAACTACATCGCTCCTGACTACAAGACGCAAGAATCAATCACGGTCTTCACCAAGCCAGGTTGCCCATTCTGCGTGAAAGCAAAGCAGAACCTGATTGATAAAGGACTTCAGTATGAAGAAGTGATCCTGGGTAAAGATGCAACGACGGTAAGCCTACGCGCGATTTCTGGCCGTACTACCGTGCCTCAGGTATTCATTGGCGGCAGACTAATAGGCGGTAGCGAAGAGCTAGAAACCTACTTAGGCTAAAACAGCCTCATCACTCAAATTACAGATAGAAAAAAGCCCCAAAATCAATATCGATTCTGGGGCTCTCTTAGATTCTTCTAAGAAAAAGCAGTGGTACTTTAATAGACCCGGCTTTCTCTTAAAGGTTCCATCTTTTTTCGATTTTTTTAGCAAATACTTATGTAACGATATCGCCACGAAGTTATGTTATTGAATGCTAAAATGATCAACCATTTATGCTACATAACTTTTCTGGATCAACTGCTCGACCAAATTGATCTCCAGCGCGACTTCATCACACGCATGTTGACGAGGGCACTGTTCACAATCTTTCAGTACTTTCTCCGGTAATAGAGATTTCGAAGTCGGTACGAAGTTCTGCTTCATAAAGAACTCTGGTGTTCTCGTGAGTACAAAGACTTTTTTGATCGCCATTTGACGGGCTTTTTCCACTAGGTAGTTCACAATCGCACTACCCTGCCCCTGACCTTGCCAGCCAGCTTCAATGCCCAGAGAGCGAACCTCTGCCAACCCAGAGTCATAAACGTACAATGAAGCGCAACCAGTGACTTCACCATGATGCTCTGCGACCGCGAATGAGCCAATATCGCGCACCAACTCATTACGAGAGCGTGGCAGGTTTTCACCTAGGTTAGCCCAGTAAGCCACCATACCTTCTAGCGTCTCGATGTCAGTCAAACGCGCAGGACGTACTTTAACTGCCGCATTATCACGCTGAATTAAACGCTTGTCTGCCTGATCAACGGCATAAGCCACTTGCTGCGGTGACACACCTCCAAGCGCACAACGTTTTTCAAGACAAGATTCGATAGTAAGAATCTCATACACATCATTTTCAATAACGTCAGAGAATACTTTCAGCTCTTGCAGAGACAACTCTTCAAGCGCGCAGCCTTTCTCAATCGCACCGACAACGGCAACACCAACAATATGGTGCGCTTCACGGAATGGAATGCCTTTCGCAACTAGGTAATCAGCCAGTTCAGTAGCATTGGCATAACCCTGCTTCGCCGCCTCCAGCGTTCTTTCACCATTGACTTTGATACCATCGAAACACAACGCTGCCATTTCCATGCAGTCGTTCCACGTATCTAATGCGTCGAACAAGCCTTCTTTGTCTTCCTGCATGTCTTTGTTGTAAGCCAATGGCAGTGCTTTAACGGTCATCATCATCGCAGAAAGCGCGCCGTAAACACGACCGGTCTTGCCACGGATTAACTCAAGCGCATCTGGGTTTTTCTTCTGTGGCATCAATGATGAGCCAGAAGTCACCGTGTCAGCCAACTCGATGAAGTTCGACTCACCTGAGTTGTAGAAAATCATATCTTCAGCTAGACGCGAAAGGTGCAGCATTGAGATAGAAGCGACAGACATCAGCTCCATCACGTGGTCACGGTCTGATACCGAGTCCAGAGAGTTACGCGTTGCACGGTGGAAACCAAGATTGTGCGCCAGTTGCTCACGGTTAATTGGATATGCAGTACCCGCTAATGCACCAGAACCCAGTGGACAAGTGTCTAAACGCTGTAGTGCGTCACTCAAACGAGAGTGGTCACGCTCAAACATTTCAACGTAAGCCAGACACCAGTGAGCAAAGGTCACAGGTTGTGCACGTTGAAGGTGAGTGTAACCTGGCAATACCGTGCCTTGATGTTGCTTAGCAACGTGGACCATTTGCGATTGCAGACGGTCTAAAGCAATCAATAATTGCTGACCTTGTTGACGACACCAAAGCTTAAGGTCGGTGGCTACCTGATCGTTACGTGAACGGCCAGTATGAAGTTTTTTACCTAAGTCACCCACCTTGCCGATAAGTTGCTGCTCAACCCAAGAATGGATATCTTCTGCGTCAGAGCCTAGGATCTGATGCGGATCTTCCATCACTTCAAGTTTCAGCTCGTTTAAAGCGAGTTCAAGTTTCTGTTGTTCTTCTGCCGACAGCACATCGACAGACAGCAATGCCTTAGACCATGCAATTGAGCCTACAATGTCTTGCTCAGCCAATCGGTAGTCGAAACGCAACGAATCGTTGAATTCTTTGAATCTGGTATCTGCTGCTTGGGTAAATCTTCCGCCCCATAATGCCATTGCGTCTCTCCTGATGACTATTGCTAACTCTAAAGTACTCTAATTAGTGATGACTAAATTGATGGTCATTTGCTCACTTTTTCTTATAGGCCAACGTTACGGCAATTTGAAGAAAAAATAAAGTATAAATTCAATATTTTTACATATCTATTCACGAAAATTTAGTTTCATACACATAAAAACGCGTTGAAAACAAAAAGACCTGCCAATCAATGGCAGGTCTTTTTAATCAGTGGTGAAATATGCTTATTTCTTCTGGCTGTTCAGAGCGCGGATACGGCTTGATAGCGAGTAAAGACGGATGAAACCACCAGCATGGCTTTGGTCGTAAACCTCGTCTTCGCCGAAGGTTGCAAACTCTTCTGAGTACAAGCTGTTGTCAGAACGTTTTTGAGTAACCGTTGCCTGACCTTTATATAGCTTAACAACCACTTCGCCGTTTACATCTTGAGCAAGCTCTTCTGAAGCCGCTAGGATTGACTTACATAGCGGTGTGAACCAACGACCATCGTACACAAGATGAGAGGCTTTAAGACCGAGCTCTTCACGGAATTCGAATGATGATTTGTCTAGCACTAGCTGCTCAACGGCACGCAGTGCTTCCATCATGATGGTGCCTCCCGGTGTTTCGTAACAACCACGAGACTTCATACCAACTAGACGGTTCTCTACGATATCGATACGACCAACACCGTGCTTCGCACCTTTCTCGTTTAGGTAAACTAGCGCATTGTATGGCGTCATTTCTTCGCCATCTACTGCAACCACTGCACCTTTCTCAACTTTTAGCGTCACGTATTCAGCTTCGTTTGGTGCCTGCTCTGGATCAACTGTCCATACCCAGCAGTCTTCGTTTGGTGCATTCCAAGTATCTTCTAGTACACCACCTTCAGTTGAGATGTGCCATGCGTTTGCGTCACGTGAGTAAATCTTAGTCAGAGACGCTGAACAAGGAATGTTACGCTCAGCCAGGTAATCCAGACATTGCTCACGGCTTACTAGATCCCATTCACGCCAAGGAGCGATAACATGCAGATCTGGTGCTAGTGCTGCAAACGCACCTTCAAAACGAACTTGGTCGTTACCTTTACCAGTACAACCGTGACATAATGCGTCAGCGCCAACTTTACGAGCAACTTCAACCTGCGCTTTTGCGATGATTGGACGCGCCATTGAAGTACCTAGCAGGTATTTACCTTCGTAGTAAGCGCCAGTTTTTAGCGTTGGGTAGACGTACTCTGCAACCATCTCTTCTTTTAGGTCAGCGATGTAACACTCAGATGCACCTGATGCTTTCGCTTTCTCTTCAATGCCTTCTAGCTCTTCTGCGCCTTGGCCTACATCAGCGACAAACGCCACAACTTCACAGTTGTAGTTCTCTTTTAGCCACGGGATGATTACTGAAGTATCTAGACCGCCTGAGTATGCGACTACTACTTTATTTACGTTCACTTTGCTCATTTTTTTCTCCAAATTTAACTGGCTCTGCTCTCGGCGGTCAGTGCCAACTACTTCCTAATGTTTAATTCTTTAAATTCTTTACTGCGACGTTATTGAGGCAGAAACTGGGTACCGATGCTCTGACCAGCAAATAGCTGCTCCAGCTTCTCAGGGTAACGCCAGGTTGCCACTTCGATAGGACGACCAAGATCATTGGCTGCCTCCAAAGCGGCTTTAACTTTGACGATCATGCCGTCAGTGATCACATGCCCTTCGATCAATGCATCGGCTTCTTTTTCAGACAAGCTTTTGATCAAGTGACCTTTGCCATCCAAAACACCGCTCACATCTGAAAGCAGAACCAACTCCGCATCCAGTGCACCAGCAACCGCTACTGCCGCTTGATCCGCGTTGACGTTCATCAGTTGACCTTCTTTTGTCAGGCCAATTGAACTGATGATTGGCAGTGCGCCAGTGTTTAAGATCGCTTGGATCAGTGTTGAATCACCCGGAGAGGCTTTACCTACTGCGCCCAATTCCGGATCGAGTTCTTCCACCTGGCATAAACCGCCATCCGCTAAGCTCATGCCCACCGCGTTAAGACCGTCTGCAATCGCCTGACCTTGAAGTAGCTTATTTGCTGTCCCCGCTAGTGCTCCCGCAATAACTGGGATTTGATCGTAAGGCGTCACTCGTAAGCCGTTCTTCTTCACGGTTTGAAGCTGCAATTTAGTCATCAGCTCATCAACCAGGTAGCCACCGCCATGAACGATGGCGATTTGTCGCTGCGCCGAACTTTGGTAGGCCGCGATGGCACCAAAAAGTTGGCTTAAGGTTTTTGTGCAAGATAAAGCTGCACCGCCTAGCTTAATGACTAATGGAGCTTGATTGGTTTGCGTCATTGCTTTTCCCTCTATCAACGACTACAGCAACGCTGTCAGTTCTGGGTAACCGTAATGAATATTTAAACATTGCATCGCTTGACTTGATGCACCTTTGAGTAGGTTGTCGATGGCAGAAATCACAATCACGTGTTCGCCTTGAACCTTCCAGCCGATATCGCAGAAAGGTGTATTTTCAACATCCTGAATACGTGGAATACCATCGCCTTTTAGACGTACCGCTGGCTTGCCTTGATACGCTTGTTCAAACGCCTGAGTCACTTGCTCTTCGGTCACACCTGCGGACAGCTTCATTGTGATGGTGGCAAGAATACCACGCTTAAAGTTGCCCAGATGAGGCGTAAAAATCACATCACACCCTAGGTGTTGAGCGATCTCTGGTTGGTGACGGTGATTGAACACTCCGTAAGGCTGCAGGCTCACTTCGCAAAAGCTGTTGGTCATCGACGCTTTTCTGCCCGCACCAGATACGCCACTCGTCGCGTTAATCACTGGCCATTGTTGAGTATCCAATAAACCACCTTCTAAAAGGGGCTTGATGGCCAATTGCGATGCTGTTGGGTAGCAGCCAGCTACCGCAACTAAAGGAGTGTTTTTAATTGCGTCAAAGTTCCACTCCGCTAAGCCGTACACCGCTTTATCTAGCCAGTTGTTAAATTGATGCTTGAAGCCATAGAAAGTGTCGTAAAAGCCTTCGTTCTGAACACGGAACGCGCCAGATAAATCGAAAACCTGACATCCAGCGTCAAGGAAAATTGGGGCGAGGTCATGGCTCACTTCATGTGCTGTTGCCAAAAACACCACATCTGATTCTGCTGCCACTTGCTTTGGATCGGTTAACGGATTCACTGGCATATCAATAACGCCGGCTAACTTGCCGTGCAGCTGGGCAATACTTTTTCCTGCATCTACACTGTTGGCGGAAACGTATAAACCTGATAGCGTGAGTTCTGGGTGTTTGTTAACCATTAAAGCTAACTCTGCGCCGGTGTAACCGCTGGCTCCGATAATCGTGGTTTTTAGCATTCTATAACATCCGTAAACTTAAAGGCCCAAGTGACTATTCATATTTAATTTTTGCTATATTTTGATTTTTTATTCATTAAATATGATTTAATATGTGTTTTACAGTTTTGTGCTCTGTCTGTCAATAGGAGATTTGAAGAATCCATGCAATTACCAACGTTTCTAGAGGTCTATGAAGGACTCATCAGTACCTCTTCAATCAGCTCCACCGACCCGAAATGGGACCAAGGCAATGCGAAAGTCATTGAGAAACTCGCATCCTGGTTCAAAGATCTAGGGTTCAGTGTTGAGGTGATCGAAGTCGAACCAGGCAAACACAATATGATCGCACGTATGGGCGAAGGCGAAGGTGGCCTCCTTTTAGCTGGTCACAGTGACACGGTGCCATTTGATGAAGGACGCTGGAACTTCGACCCGCATAAACTGACTGAAAAAGACAACCGCTTTTACGGTCTTGGTACGGCAGACATGAAAGGCTTCTTTGCCTTCATCTATGAAGCCGTAAAGAAAGTCGACTGGAGTAAACAGAAGAAGCCACTGTATGTATTAGCGACTTGTGATGAAGAAACCACGATGCTAGGCGCTAGACACTTTACCGCTAATGCTCCTTTTAAACCGGACTACTGCATTATAGGCGAACCAACCAGCCTGGTTCCCATTCGTGGCCATAAAGGTCATGTCGCCAACGCCATTCGTGTGACTGGTAAATCAGGTCATTCATCAGATCCTGCACTTGGTGTTAACGCCATTGAGATCATGTATGAAGTTATGTTTGCCATGATGAAGCTGCGCGATAAGTTAATTAAAGAGTACCACCACCCGGGTTTTGCTATTCCTAGCCCAACATTGAACTTGGGTCATATTCACGGTGGTGACAGTGCCAACCGTATTTGTGGCTGCTGTGAACTGCATTACGATGTTCGCCCATTACCTGGCATCAGCTTAGATGGTCTAGAGAACATGCTACGCGGTGCTTTAAAAGAAGTGGAAGCCAAATGGCCGGGACGTATTGAGGTAATACCGCTACACGAATCCATTCCGGGTTACGAGTGCCCTCATGACCACCCATTCATTGGTGGCGTAGAAGAACTGTGTGAAACAAGCTCGCAAACCGTGAACTACTGTACAGAAGCACCATTTCTACAAGAGTTGTGTCCAACGTTGGTACTTGGACCGGGATCTATCGATCAGGCCCACCAGCCAGATGAGTTTCTTGCTTTTGATTTTATTGACCCGACCATTGATGTACTGTCTAAAGCAATGATCAAATACTGTTGTTAGCGAAATAAAAATACAATGTACCTGTACAGCTCCGATGAGCTGTACAGACTGTTGTTTCTCACCACACTTCATTGACCGTTAACACTTATTTAACTTGTTATTTTGTAATTAATTTTCATTTATTACGTCATGAGCGCTGTATCTTTGCTCTAAATCAGGAGAGAAGCGGAATAATTACAAACATAGTAGGCTTTATTTGACTAGAACTGGTGCTTTTCGCTAGATTGGTGTCTTAACAAGGACAATGGATGTAGTTTTTTTACGAGGCAGGACGACAATGAACGAGAAATACGCCGCACTCAAAAGCAATGTGCGCATGTTAGGCCACTTACTGGGTAATACTATTCACGATGCCCATGGCGAAGAAATCTTCGACAAAGTGGAAACCATTCGTAAATTATCCAAATCAGCCCAAGCAGGAAATCAAGCAGACAAAGAAAGCTTGATAGAAGAAATTAAACACCTTCCTGATGAGCAATTGACCCCCGTTACCCGAGCGTTTAACCAATTTCTAAACCTCACGAATATTGCTGAGCAGTACCACACGATTTCACGTCACTGTGAAGAGCACATCTGCGAACCAGACGCGATCAACTCGCTATTTTCTAAACTGGTACAAAACGATGTTAGCAAGCTT
This sequence comes from Vibrio sp. J1-1, assembly GCF_021728395.1. Taxonomy (GTDB): domain Bacteria; phylum Pseudomonadota; class Gammaproteobacteria; order Enterobacterales; family Vibrionaceae; genus Vibrio. Next base: position 38,409 of record NZ_JAKKCM010000018.1, read on the forward strand.
GATACCGCTCAGGCTGTACGCGACCTGAATATTGAACTGGTACTGACCGCTCATCCAACTGAAATCACTCGCCGCACTATGATCAATAAACTGGTGAAAATCAACGAGTGTTTATCAAAGCTTGAGTTAAGTGACCTTTCATCGAAAGAGCGCAAGAAAACTGAACGTCGACTAGAACAGCTGATCGCACAAGGCTGGCATTCAGACGTGATCCGCCAACAACGCCCAACACCACTTGATGAAGCGAAATGGGGCTTTGCTGTCGTGGAAAACTCACTATGGGAAGCCGTACCTGAGTTTTTACGCGAGATGAACGACCGTCTGGAATCTTATCTTGGCGAGGGTTTACCAATCGACGCACGTCCGGTGCATTTCTCCTCTTGGATGGGCGGCGACCGTGACGGCAACCCATTTGTAACGCATAGCATCACGCGTGAAGTTCTGCTTTTATCTCGCTGGAAGGCGGCGGATCTTTATCTAAATGACATCAACGAACTGATCAGCGAACTGTCGATGACCGTCAGCAACGATCAAGTTCGTGAACTGGCAGGAGATGATCAACACGAACCATATCGTGCGATCCTCAAACAGCTACGCACTCTGCTTAATGAAACCAAAGATATTCTAGATGCGAAAATCCATGGCCAAAAACTGGCAGTCAAAGCACCACTACAAAAAGTAGAACAGCTTTGGGACCCTCTATACGCGTGTTACCAATCACTGCACGAGTGTGGCATGGGTGTTATCGCGGATGGCTCACTGCTTGATACTCTGCGCCGCGTGAAGGCGTTTGGTGTTCACCTAGTTCGTCTGGATATTCGTCAGGAAAGTACTCGTCACGCAGATGCACTATCTGAGTTGACTCGCTATCTTGGTATTGGTGACTACCAGCAGTGGAGCGAGCAAGACAAGCTTGCCTTCCTGACCAACGAACTGGCTTCCAAACGTCCTCTTCTACCACGTGACTGGGAACCATCTGAACCAGTTCAGGAAGTTTTAGACACCTGTAAGATCATTGCTGCACAATCTCGTGAAGCATTCGGTGCTTACGTCATCTCCATGGCACGTACCGCGTCAGACGTTCTGGCAGTTCACTTACTGCTACAAGAATCTGGCTGTCCTTACCGCATGGATGTCTGCCCTCTGTTTGAAACCCTAGACGACTTGAATAACGCAGAATCCGTCATCAAACAACTGATGGATATTGACCTATACCGTGGCTTTATCCAAAACCACCAAATGGTCATGATTGGCTACTCTGACTCTGCAAAAGATGCAGGTGTTATGTCAGCAGGCTGGGCTCAGTACCATGCAATGGAATCTCTGGTTAAAGTCGCTGAAGAGGAAGGCGTGGAACTGACATTATTCCACGGTCGTGGTGGTACTGTTGGTCGTGGCGGTGCTCCTGCACACGCTGCTCTGCTGTCTCAGCCACCTAAGAGCCTTAAAGGCGGCCTGCGTGTAACCGAACAAGGTGAGATGATTCGCTTTAAGCTAGGTCTTCCAGACGTGGCTGTAAACAGCTTCAACCTATACGCCAGTGCCATTCTGGAAGCGAACCTGCTACCACCACCAGAGCCAAAACAAGAGTGGCGTGATCTGATGGAAGTGCTCTCTCAAGTGAGCTGTGAAGCGTACCGTAGCGTTGTGCGCGGCGAACCAGATTTTGTACCTTACTTCCGCCAGGCGACACCAGAACTGGAGCTAGGTAAACTACCACTGGGATCTCGTCCCGCGAAGCGTAACCCTAAAGGCGGCGTAGAGAGTTTACGTGCCATTCCATGGATCTTCTCATGGAGCCAAAACCGCTTGGTTCTACCAGCATGGTTAGGTGCTGGTGAAGCAATTCAATACTCAGTAGACAAAGGTCATCAAGCGTTATTGGAAGAAATGTGTCGTGAGTGGCCATTCTTCTCAACACGCCTTGGCATGTTAGAAATGGTGTACTCGAAGTGTAACATTGATATCTCTCGCTACTACGACCTGCGCTTGGTTGATGAATCACTTCGTCCATTAGGCGAAAGATTACGAGAGCAGCTGCAGAAAGACATCAAATCGGTTCTGAATGTAGAAAACAATGAGAACCTGATGCAACATGACCCGTGGGGTCTAGAGTCCATCCGCTTACGTAACATCTACGTTGAGCCATTGAACATGCTTCAAGCAGAGTTACTGTATCGTACGCGTCAAAATGAGGAGGCGTCAGCTGACCTTGAAGAAGCGCTGATGGTGACTATTGCGGGTATTGCGGCAGGCATGCGCAACACAGGTTAAAATAGCCTGTTAGCAGTAACTTATTATGATATAAAAGGCTGAGCAATCGCTCAGCCTTTCTTATACCCATCAAATTGAACAGCAATCAACCAGATAAATACCCCAAATAAAACCCAAAAAGAACCAGAAAAACAGAATAAATAACCACAAAAATACATTACTGAGTATTATGTTAGTTTTTTGGTGTTATTCTTTCCTAGTATTCCACTTCATGCTTATTATTTATATACTACTCGCCTTGCTGAGAGCGAATAAATCCAACCATATCAGCTCCAGCCTCGATGGTTACCACCCATCTTTCTAGGTGATAAACGGCTTTAAGGTGACAGGACCAACATTTGTTGGTGCTACTTATGCGTAAAAAACTCAAACGCCATTAAGAGCGCAACTGAAAGTATAAGTAGCTTGTTTACAAGTTTATTGACCATTTGGATTGAAGACATGTCATTACCACACGTAATCTTAACTGTGCTTAGCACTCGCGATGCAACCGGTTACGATATCACAAAAGAATTCTCAGCTAGCATTGGTTACTTCTGGAAAGCAAGCCACCAGCAAGTTTACCGTGAGCTAAACAAAATGGCTGAGAAAGAACTGGTTACTTGCGTATTAGAGCCTCAAGAAGGCAAACCAGACCGTAAAGTTTACTCCATCACAGATGCTGGACGTAGCGCCCTAGGTGAATGGTTTGATCAACCAACTGCACACCCAACCGTTCGTGACGAGTTTTCAGCGAAGCTGATGGCTTGTGCTGTGCAACCTGCTGCACCTTACCGTGAGCAACTGTCTGAATTGGTTGAAGAGTCACGTAAACTGGTTTCTCACTATAAAGAAATCGAAGCAGCTTACTACGCGACACCGTCTACTCTGGATAAACAAGCTCGTCTGGAACGCCTAACACTACGCCGCAATTTACTACTGCGCGAAACGTGGATCACGTGGGCAGAAGAAGTGCTAACTGAACTTGAAGTTATCGGCTAATCCACTATAAATAGCTCATAACTTAGCAACAAAAAGGCTTGCCATTTGGCAAGCCTTTTCTTTTTATCCACGTCTTAGACTGCAACTTTAGGACGCACACCCAAGGTGTGGCACAGCGCGTAAGTCATCTCAGCTCGGTTTAGTGTGTAAAAGTGGAAATCTTTCACACCTTCGCGGCTCAGTACACGCACCATATCAATCGCCTGACTCGCACCGACTAATTGACGAGTTACCGGATCATCATCCAAACCTTCAAATTGTTTGCTCATCCAGCCTGGAACTTTTACGTTATTCTGCGCAGCAAAGCGAGACGCCTGTTTAAAGTTAGATACTGGCAAAATACCCGGTACGATTTCTACGTCGATACCAGCGATAACACAGCGGTCACGAAAACGCAGGTAAGACTCTACATCGAAGAAAAACTGAGTAATCGCTCGGTTCGCACCAGCATCTACCTTGCGCTTCAGGTTTAGCAGATCAGCCTGTGCGCTTTTTGCTTCAGGATGCACTTCTGGGAAAGCCGCTACTGAGATATCGAAATCATGACGAGACTTCAACAGTTCAACCAGATCAGAGGCATACATATCAGGAGCGCCGCCACCTGGTGGAATATCACCACGCAGTGCGACGATATTTTCGATACCGTTGTTCCAATAATCATCCGCAATACCAATCAACTCTTCACGAGTCGCATCGATACAAGTCAGGTGCGGTGCTGCCACTAAGCCGGTTTCTGATTTGATTTCTTTAATGATGGAATGAGTTCTGTCACGCTCACCAGAGTTCGCTCCATAAGTAACAGAAACAAACTTAGGCTTAAGCACTTTTAGACGGTGCACAGAGTTCCATAGCGTCTCTTCCATCTTTTCATTGCTTGGCGGAAAAAACTCAAATGAAACATTAATATTGTCTGATAATTCAGCGATATTCTGATTCAAGGCATCGATATGGCCTGCGTGCGTGTAACCCATCTTACTCTCCCTGTGGCAACCCGCCACGAAATCAAATTCTCAAATCGACGTTTAGACGTCCATATGTCTACAGAATGTATTGAATACGATTTAATGTCAACCTTGTGATTATGAATTTTTTTCACGTTAATGATGAGGATAGTTCAAGTTCATTATTAGCTAATACTTATCCATGAAAATAGGTTGCCAATAACAGTTCTGAGTTTAAGTATGGCACCAAGGAAGGAATAAAAAACCCCGGATGGCTTCCGGGGTTTTGGGGGAATTAAAAGCTTTTAAAACAGTCCTGCGAGGCGGTTGAGGTCGGACTGAATCGCCCCCGCTGTGACTTCGCGTCCAGCGCCCGGGCCACGAATAACCAGAGGATTATCTTTGTACCACTTGCTCTCAATTGCAAAAATATTGTCACACGGCAGTAAGTTAGCCAGCGCATGTTCACGGGACAAGGCTTCAATGCCAACGGTCGCTTTGCCGTCTTTTTCTAAACGTGCAACGTAACGCAGTACTTGATCGTTTTTCTGCGCTTTGGTCAAACGCTCTTGCAGAATCTGGCTCAGCAGCGCTGAATTATCAAAGAACTCATCTAAGCTCAGCGTACGCAGTTCCTCAGGAACCAAAGACTCCACCTTTACGCTTCCCGGCTCAATATTCAGACCGGATTCGCGTGCCAGAATGACAAGCTTACGCATCACATCAGAACCATCTAAGTCAGAGCGAGGGTCAGGTTCAGTTAATCCTTGCTGCCAGGCTAAATCCACTAACTCGCTGAATGAGACTGAGCCATCAAACTGTTGGAATAACCATGAAAGCGTACCGGAGAAAATACCAGATAGTGCGATAATCTCGTCTCCACTCTCGCGAAGATCACGCACCGTATGGTTTATTGGTAACCCAGCACCGACCGTGGCGTTATACAGCCAGTGACGTCCAATTTTAGCAAACGCATCCTGAACCTGATGGTAGTACTGACTATCAGCTGAGCCCGCTACTTTATTCGCCGAAATCAGGTGAATGCCTTGCTGTGCAATATCAACGTAACGTTTCGCTAATTCCTGACTAGCGGTAACATCTAGGACCACCGCTTCATCGTAGTCCTGAAGCGCTCCAAGACGAGACAACCAAGAGCCGTCGTTTTCAATACTTTCGTCGTTGAACCGTACTGCCACACTAGACGCATCGATGCCTCGACTATCAAACCAATACATTTGACTATCAACCACCGAGACTAAGTCAAAGCTCATACCATGACGTTTTTCGAGTTCGCTTTTCTGTGAAGCGAATAAATTCAGCCAGCTCGAACCAATATTCCCTTTACCGCATAATGCGACGGCAACGCGCTTTTGTGCCTGAAATAACTGACTGTGAACCGTCTGTACCAATTCTTCGGTATCGGTGTGACGTAATACTGCTACCAGACTTAAACCAGACTCCGTCTCAGAAATAAATTCCACCGGAGAATGTTTAAGCTTTTGCTGAAAACCAAAACAGTGATTCGCATTGGTAGTGACACCCGCGCCTACAGCAGCTATCAGAGAGTATCCTTCGCTGAGATGAATTTCCGCATCTAGATCAAACTCCTGCAGGTACTTAAGCGCACCACCAGCAATTTCTGCAGTGTACGCCAGTCGCAAGACTTTCTGCTCTGGCTGAGCTTCAAAAGCAAGTGGCTCCAACTGAGCACGTTTAAGAGATTCGAGTACATCACTCTGTGTTTTGTCAAAGTCATGCCCTTGCGCAAATGAAAGCTGAGCCAATAGCACGTCATCCAGTGAAGTGATGATTTTCGCCCCACGACCGGAAGCCAGAACTCGCTCAATGCGAGTTGAACCAGACTCTGGAAGATAGCTGCACTTAAGGCTCAGATCCATGGTGCTTTGAGCTACAGGTTGCAACGTTCGGCTGTGCAGTACAGGCGCAGCTAAACGAGCAAGCTCACTGGCTTCATCCAGTCTTAATAGTGGTAATAAGCATGCATCTGATACCAAACGGGGGTCAGCGCTATAAACGCCAGCCACATCACTCCAAATCGTTACAGTGCTAACTTCAGCAAGCGCACCAATCACGGTTGCAGAATAGTCTGACCCGTTACGGCCAAGCAGAACAGTTTCACCATTATCATTTTGTGCCATGAAGCCGGTAATGATCACACGTTTGTGACTATGTTGTGCCAGTGCTTCTTTGATAAGCGGGTATGAACCAGCACGATCAACTTCTGGTTGAGTTCCCGCTTCCGCGCGCAGGAACGCTCGTGCGTCTTGCGCTACAGCAGGCAGTTCCTGTTGCGTCAGTAAAGCAGCCAATAATCGAGAAGACCAGACTTCTCCGTGACCTAATACTGCAGCCTTTTGTGCTTCTGTCAGGGGGGAGGTCAGCTCTGACAGTGTGCTGAATTCATCTCGCAAAGAAGCCAGTAGCTGCACTTGAGCTTCTCCCTCTAATAACTCTTCGACGAGACTGATTTGAAACTGTCTCAAGCTCTGCAAAGATTCGTGCGCAATTCGACCATCTTTTTCTAAACCTTCAAGGAACTCAATCAGGCGGTTCGTTGTTTTACCTGCTGCTGAGACCACCACCAAGTCATTTTCTGCAGAGTATTCTTTGAGAATTCCCGCTACACGTAAGTAACACTCTGGATTGGCCAGGCTGCTACCACCAAACTTGTGTAGCTGACGTTGTACAGTCATTACTGTCTCCTATTACTGTGCAGATTTGGTGAAAGCTTGTTCTAGGTCGTCGATGAGGTCTTGCGCATCTTCCAGCCCTACTGAAAGGCGCAGCAACTGATGCGATACACCTGCTTGGGCCAGCGCTTCTTCACCCATTGCACGATGCGTCATAGACGCAGGATGGCAAATCAAGCTTTCTACCCCGCCCAAAGATTCAGCGAGTGAGAACAATTTCAGTTCTTTAACAAAGACTTTAAGCTGCTCAAATGAGCCCGCAAACTCAAAGCTCAACATGGAGCCAAAACCAGACTGTTGTTTTTTAGCAATCTCGTGGCCAGGATGTTCCGGTAGACTTGGGTGATAAATTTTAGCCACCAAAGATTGCTTCTGCAGGTAAGCCAGAACCTGCTGTGAGCTTTCTTCATGCAATCGCATACGCGCACCCAAAGTACGAAGACCTCTTAAAGTCATGTAGCTATCAAAAGGCGTGCCTGTGGCACCAATACAGTTGCCCCACCATGCTAACTCTTCGGCATGCTCTTGTGTTTTAGTGATAACCACGCCACCAATCACATCTGAGTGTCCATTGATGTATTTCGTTGTAGAGTGAATCACAAAGTCAGCACCTAGCTCTAAAGGCTTTTGGTACACCGGTGTCAAAAAGGTATTGTCTACCGCGACCAATGCGCCAACTTGCTTCGCTTTTTCACATACCATAGCAATATCCACAACACGAACCAGAGGGTTCGATGGCGTTTCTAACAGAACCAGCTTTGGTTTCTGTGCTAATGCAGCATCCAGCGCCTGTTCATCAGTTTGATCGACAAACAGCACCTTGAAGTCACCCTTGTTAGCACGGGTATTAAACAGACGGTAAGTACCGCCATAGCAATCATGAGGTGCAACAATCAGGTCATCAGGCCCAATAAAAGCAGAAACCCATAAGTTCAATGCTGCCGTACCACAGTTTGTGATAACAGCCCCAGCCCCCGACTCCAACTCAGACAACGCATTTTCTAATAATCCACGGTTTGGGTTACCTGAGCGCGTATAATCGTACTTAGGCACTTCCCCAAACGCAGGAAAGCCGTAGTTCGTCGAAAGGTAAATTGGTGGAACGACAGCATGGTATTGAGTGTCAGACTCAATACCGGTGCGTACAGCAATGGTTGCAGGCTTACGGGTGCTCATGGGTGTATCCTTTCGCAGATGATGACTTCTAAATGGGAATGCGCTATATCTAAATGGTCAGATTCAATGGATTGCACACATCCCTTACTGTTCTTGTCACTTTACTCGTCAAAAATTGAGACGTCAACACTTCTAGACGTCCGTATGTCTTTGCTTATGGCAGTAAATGCAGCTAAAATCAGCACCTCAATTAGTTTTTAACCTATTACAAATATGAAGGTACGCAATGGCTGACTGGAATGGCGAATACATTAGCCCATATGCTGAGCATGGAAAGAAAAGCGAACAAGTAAAAAAAATCACTGTATCTATCCCGCTGAAAGTTTTAAAAGTGCTAACTGATGAACGTACTCGTCGTCAGATCAACAACTTACGCCACGCAACCAACAGCGAACTCCTATGTGAAGCATTCCTACATGCGTATACGGGTCAGCCACTTCCAACGGACGAGGACCTTCGTAAAGATCGCCCTGACGATATTCCGACTGAAGCAAAAGCTCTGATGACCGAAATGGGCATTGAATTTGAGTCATTTGACGAAGAGTAATTTAGAGCGCGCCGAATACACCAAGCGGTTATTTAGCGCCGAATACTAAAAATAACATAAAAAAATGGGACGCCATCGCGTCCCATTTTTTGTACATCTTCTCAATCTTAGTCTTACTCTGCCATGTAATTTTCAGGCATTTCAATACGAGCAACACCAGAGTCAACTGCTGCTTGAGCCACTGCTTTTGCAACACGAGGCAACAGACGAGCGTCCATTGGCTTAGGAATAATGTAGTCAGTACCAAACTCAAGCTTATCCACACCAGCAGCTTTCAGTACGGCTTCTGGTACTGGCTCTTTCGCCAATTGACGAATAGCATCAACCGCCGCAAGTTTCATCTCATCATTAATTTCACTTGCACGCACATCAAGCGCACCACGGAAAATGAATGGGAAACAAAGCACGTTGTTTACCTGGTTCGGATAATCACTGCGTCCAGTACCCATGATCAAGTCATCACGAACTTCATGAGCAAGCTCTGGCTTAATTTCAGGATCAGGGTTTGAACATGCAAAAACAATTGGCTTATCTGCCATCAGCTTTAATGCTTCTGGTGGAAGTAAGTTGGGACCAGACACCCCAAGGAACAGATCCGCGCCTTCAATCACATCTTCTAAAGTACGCTTATCGGTGTTATTCGCGAATAGCTCTTTGTACTCGTTAAGATCATCACGGCGAGTATGAATCACGCCTTTACGATCCAACATGTAGATCTTTTCACGCATCGCGCCACATTTGATCAGTAGTTCCATACACGCGACTGCAGCAGCACCGGCACCAAGACAAACGATCGTAGAGTCTTCAAGTTTCTTACCTTGCAGCTCAATCGCGTTCAGCATGCCAGCTGCCGTTACGATTGCTGTACCGTGCTGGTCATCGTGGAATACAGGCACATCACAGCGCTCGATAAGACGCTTTTCAATTTCAAAGCAGTCTGGAGCCTTAATATCTTCCAGATTAATGCCACCGAAAGTATCAGCAATGCTTGCCACGGTATTAACGAACTCGTCGATCGTGCGGTGCTTTACTTCGATATCAATGGAATCAAGTCCAGCAAAACGCTTAAACAGTAGTGCTTTACCTTCCATAACAGGCTTAGAAGCCAGAGGGCCTAAGTTACCCAAGCCAAGAATCGCGGTACCGTTAGAAATAACGGCTACCATATTACCTTTCGCGGTGTATTTATATACATTGTCAGGGTTTTGCGCGATTTCACGTACAGGCTCAGCCACACCAGGGCTGTAGGCTAAAGCAAGATCACCGGCTGTTTCTGCAGGTGTTGTTAGCTCAACTGCAATCTTCCCAGGGGTTGGGTATGCATGGTAGTCAAGAGCTCGTTGGCGTTGTTCTTCTTCGGGAGTTACTGCTTTGTCTTCAGACATGGGGGTGTTTCTCTTTTTTATTTTTAGGTAAGGGGGAATAAATTCTAATGGATAGAAGTCCATCTTCATAGGTAAGATTGCGAGCGATATCCTTAAAAAATCGATATTAAAAGAGATTAGACCAGATAATCAGTAAAAGCACCTAACTTTTAAGTCAGGTGCACTAGTGTAAGAGTCAGATTTTAAACATAACTATAGGATAGCCGAGATTAATCCTCATCGACATACTGCGCTTGTAGGTAGTTTTCGATGCCAGACATCTCGATCAAACCAAGCTGCGTCTCAAGCCAGTCGACATGCTCTTCTTCATCTTCGAGAATATCCTGGAACAAATCACGTGAAACGTAGTCTCGAATATCTTCTGCGTAAGCAATCGCATCTTTTAGATCGGGTATAGCGGCCATTTCCAGTTTAAGATCGCATTCAAGCATTTCTTTGGTATCTTCACCGATCATCAGCTTTCCGAGATCTTGCAGGTTCGGTAAACCTTCTAAGAATAAAATACGTTCAATGAGATGATCAGCGTGTTTCATTTCATCAATAGACTCGTGATATTCCTTATCAGCTAAATGCTTTAAGCCCCAGTCTTTATACATTCGAGCATGAAGAAAATACTGATTTATAGCGACGAGCTCGTTACCGAGTATTTTGTTGAGATGTTGGATTATGATTGGATCGCCTTTCATTGACTGGCCCCTCCTCTATTTAGGCTTCATTTAAATGTAGAAGCAAATGAGAAGGTGTCAAAAGGCTCAGCGCTTTCACTAGAGCAATTATAGTGATTAGCTAGCTTGTTTTAGTTCGGTGTAGTGTTCTGCTAAAATTTCTTTGGCTTGTCGGATACACTTTCCGCATTGGCTACCCAAGGCTGTACATCGCTTTATTCCCCTGATATCCGTTATGCCTTCATCAACTGCCAACTTCCTAATTTTCTTGTCAGAAACACCATGACAAAGACATACAAACATACTCAAAACCCATAACAGTAACCATCGAAAAAACAATATAAACAAGAATGGTTCTTGTTACCAGTCGTATTAACCGGTCATTTCAGAACATTTGGTTATATTAATCTTAGAAGAATAAGAAAGGATCAATAACTTAGAGATAAGTGATGAAATTAAGGTAGGGATAGGAGAGTAACCCCCTGTTTTAAAGAAATAAAAAGTATGGTCGTTTTATATCGGCTTATAACTGAATGGATCAGTAGACATGAAAAAGGGAAGCCTAAGCCTCCCTTTTTCTGCTGCGCTTTCTTCAAAATGAAGAAACGTGCGAGATTTCGCTTAATTCGTTAAGAATTAGTCGAAGATCTTAGCAACAACACCAGCACCTACTGTACGGCCACCTTCACGGATCGCAAAACGTAGACCTTCGTCCATTGCGATTGGTGCGATTAGCTCAACAGTCATCTGTACGTTGTCGCCTGGCATTACCATTTCTACGCCTTCTGGTAGCGTGATGTCACCAGTTACGTCAGTTGTACGGA
>NZ_JAKKCM010000019.1 GCF_021728395.1 Vibrio sp. J1-1
CAGAACTCCGCAGTAACGTGTAATTCTTTAGAAAACTCGGACATAAAAAAATCGGTCTCAACTATGTTGAGACCGATTATGATGCCTTGGGAGGATCGTTCAATTACTTAAAACGATCAGCATTAAGCTTAGGCTGCGCTTTTCTATTGTTACCTTCCGCACTACTGTTTGAGTGTGTGACTACTTTTTTCTGCTTGAAAAACAGAAAGGTATTGAGTGAAGAAGTGTTGCATCTGTTGATGATTGGCTTCTTCACCTAATTGTCCCAACAACTGTGCTGCAACTTCAAATGTACACAGATTTCCTTGTTGTTGATTGCGCCGCAGCTGGTAGTGCGAATCTCCTTGCGTAGTAAGCCCCATCAATGGAATGCCTTCCAGCCATCGACTTTTATTGATCATCTTGCGCGCCTCTTGCCAGGTCGCATCCAAAATAATAAACAAAGGCTTTCGGCTTTGTAGCTGGCTCCGTTCTTCCACTTGCTCGAGTGTCAGGGCATCCTCATGTGGGAACAGCAACACCGGGTACAGGCTTGAATCTTCAAGGTGAGCAATCAACTCACTAGGTGGCTGCTTGCGATCCCAAATGGCTTGCTTCACATTAAGTTTGCATTGTTGCAGTAGTTTGCCCGTATTGGTATCACGCGCAAGTTCATTCGGGTGCATCAATAGCATGATGCAGTGCTCACTGCTGAGCTTAGGCTGCAGTGAGCAAATACAGTTGAACTGAAAGCCGCAGGCTGGGCATGGTTGTGCCATTACAAGCGAACTCCTTCGCGGACAGGGCTAATACCATCCGAGAATAAGCGCACACCACTTACTTGTGTTGACGTTGCCTTTGGCGCCATGCTCGGATTGATTGGGTAGCTAACGCCAGTGTATTGCATGATGTGCTGAGCAGGTGTTGCGCCACCACCACTGACATTAAATATGAGGTCTCGCCAGCCGTGCGAAGTTTGCTGGCCTAGCATGATCGGGCTCTGCACTAGAGTGATACGACTGTTAAAACGCCACTCACTTTGATGGCTTTCAAAAACGAGCAACGTACAACCGCCCGAACCACACCAATCTAGCTGAACTAACAGCTCTTCGTTTCCATCTCCATTCAGATCGTAAGTCAGCCAGCGGTATTGGTTGTTGCTTGGGTTGGTTTGGTTGATAAAGAAGTAATTGCGCACCGCAGCGTCGACCTTGGAGTTGAAGTCGGCACTAGACGGAATTTCGGCACTGCCGATGGGGCTGTTGGCTCGCTTTGGGGCTACTTTTTGAGTGCTTGATTGACGCACTATTGCCGGGTACAACACCAAGCCACCATCTGCGATTGGATAAACCATTTCACCGACTTTTTCTTGAGTAGCTTTTAGTTGATTACCTTCCCGTGTGAAAAGTCGCTCTGACTTTAAACGTTGCTGCTGGTGGTGGGTCATCACGACCTGAACTTGTGATGGACTTAACTGCTGCCAGTAACCACGTTCAACCAGTGGCGCTTGACCGTCGGAGTAACTGTATTGGGTTATTGCACTGTGATCCGGTTTTAAGGTCATCTGTACTTCAAACCCTTGTGATTGAGTTGACGTTGCGACATAAGTGTTTGCCCATCCCTGTGTTGAGTCGACATTCGATGCCATCCCACAGCCCTGATACGTTTTACCATCGTGTTTAAGCGTCGCTGTCCAACCATAGATGGAATCACTCATGGTGTCAGAACAAAGGTTTTCCGTCATGCGCAGTTCACCATCAGCGAGCTGATAAGTGCGTTGACGTGCTTGTAACTGTCTGGCTTCAATGGTGATAGATTGTGCCAGTTTACCCGGTTGCTGAAACTGCAGTGCATCTGATTCAAAGCTTGCTGACCAGAATGGCTCATTGCCAAATACGCGGGTCGGTTTACTTGGCTGACTGCAACGTTCAGGGTTCTCACTAGTGAGGAGGTTAACCTGTTCAACGACGAAGTTTGCGTCGAAATCGGCAGAGAAGCCGTCACTACCCGGAGGGTTCAGGTGGCCAATCATTTCCCCATACATGGGTTGATAAGGCTCGTTACTCAACGATATTGCGCGTTGAACTTGTTGTGGTGACAGTTGCAGCCAGTATTGTTTATCACTGCCACAAGGCATGATGTACTGACTTTCGTGGCCAATGACGACTTCACCACGCAGCATGAACGTTTGAGGTTGAATGGTGTCAGGCTTATCTAATGATGCTGGTGGGGTGGTTATCTCCTTGTTGCCATTTTCTGGCAATTGAGAGCTACATGCTTGCAGAACCAGCAGAGTGGCGAGGGCCACTGGGTTTTTCAAAGCCTTCATGTTATATCTTCCTCATTATTGTTACTCAATCAGCATCGGATGGCATTATGGCATATTGGTTATTTAAAACTGAACCAGATACCTTTTCTATTGACACGCTTCGAACCCAAAAGGTTTCATGTTGGGAGGGAGTTCGTAATTATCAGGCGCGTAACATGATGCGTGATCAGGTGAAATTGGGCGATTTAGTTCTGATTTATCACTCTTCGTGTAAAAACGTTGGTGTCGCAGGAATTGCCAAAGTCGTACGCGAAGCGTATCCGGACCACTTCCAGTTCGACCCAGAAAGCGATTACTACGACCCGAAATCGGATCCGGAAAATCCACGATGGATCATGGTCGATGTAGAGTTTGTACGAAAAACGGATCGTGTGATTCCGTTGTCAGTGATGAAAGCGATGCCTGAGCTGGAGAACATGCCCTTAGTCAAACGCGGCAATCGTTTATCGATCATGCCAGTGACAAAGGAGGAGTGGCAAGCGATTCTTGGCCGAGAGAAGTTACCCAGCCAGCGTTAGACTAGATAAGAGCAAGGGCTGTATCATACAGCCCTTTGGAAGGCTTGCTTATTGCTCGTCTTGCAGCAAATGTTTTTGCAGGTAGCGTGCCACTGCATCTTCGGCGTTACTGCCAATCACTTCATTCTTTGGCAGAGCCTTCATCACTTTTTCGTGTGCTGTGCCCATCACTAAGCCTTTGCCCGCCATTGATAGCATTTCTACGTCATTCATGCCGTCACCGAATGCAAGGCAGTTTTCCAGTTTCAGACCGAGTGATTCCGCGATGGCTTGCAGAGCATGCCCTTTAGAAACCTCGCCATTCATGACTTCTAAACACCAAGGTGTTGAGAAGGCAATATTTAATTTATCGCCAAACTGGTCACGTAACTTAGTTTCGAACCTGACTAGGCGTTCATGGTCTTGGTCTGCGTGGGTAAAGAAGATTTTTGCGATGCCTTCAGTGGGGGCCTGATTTTCATTGAACAGTTTGTAGGTAAACTCTTCATGGAATTCGCGCAGCGTTTCATCATCTTTGTTCAGTAACCAGTCGTCATTCTGATACATGTGGATGAGTATTTCATAATCGTGCTTGATCGTGTCGATCACCCCTTGAACAAGCTCCTGCGGTACGTTTTCGCTATACATCAGTTTATCGTTTTGATCATGCACGCGCGCACCGTTCGAGGTGATCATATAAGCCGGAATCCCTACCTGAGAGCGAATGCCAGCGACGTCTACGTGGTGACGACCTGTTGCAAAGACAAAGGTGTAGCCCATTTCATGTAGCGTTCGCAGCGTCATTTTTGAGTAAGCGCTAAGTTGATGGTTTGGCGCGAGTAGCGTGCCATCCAGATCTGAGGCAACGATTTTAGTGATCTCTTTGCTAGGTAGCGATGTGCTCATGAAGTCCTCGTAAACGGTTTGGATAGTGTCGAGTAAGTGGAGTGCAAACGGAGCACTACAGACTGACTAGATCATGCGGCTCCGAATGCTAGGGGAACTAAAGGTGCTATTCACCTTTCGGGGTTACATCTTGGTTGAAAGCTGAACAAGCCTGATCAGTGTACGTTAAAATAGGGGGGAAAAAGAGGGTAAATCGCTTAGCTTGCATTTCCTCTTTAATTGTCCTCTGAATAGATACGTATAAAGTACGCCTCGCTTATCTGGCAGCTTACTATTTTTGTGAAGCCGAGGAAGACTTAGGATGTTTCATAAAACGGAAAATGGCATCCAGCGCTTGATTGCGGTATTTGTCGGTTTCGAACAAAATTTCATGATGCGCACCTTCTACTGAAAGCAACTCGGTATTCGGGTTGGTTTTACTCAGTTTATCGATGAAACGCTTTTGGGCCAAATTACTAACAATACGATCTTCTCCTGCTTGAATAAGCAACACGGGTATTTTTACCTGACGTGTTAATAAGAAGCATTGTTTGGCGGCCATCAGCCCTTGCCATACCCAGCGGGTACTTGGCCCACCGACTTGCAGTTCTGGCATGTCGGAGTAGAGCCCACGAAACCAATGATAGCGATCATGACTCTGGCTGAGGAGATTATTTTCAAACGGTTTGGGGAAGTACGGCTGATGACCAGGCGCATAACGTGGTAGCGTTGATACCGCTGAAAGAATTTGTGTCACTGGTAGGGCGATCGGAGATAGGTACCACGGCAGGTTAATCCCGAACATTGGTGCACTTAAAATCAACCCCGTGAAATGATGCTTTGGGTGAGTTTGAAGATAACGAGTGGCGATGGCACCACCCATGGAATGTGCGACAATAAAACATTGCTCGTAGTGGTTGAGGTCGTGTTTTTTGATCACCACGTCCATATCTTCAATATAGTCTGCAAAGTCATAGACGTGACCCATATCAGAGTCTTCTAGCAGCCGATCTGATAAACCTTGCCCTCGGTGATCAAACGAGTAAACGTCGTAACCTTGGCGGTAGCAGTCATAAAACAGCTCTTGGTATTTCCAGGAAGACTCGATTCGTCCGTTGACAACCAGCACGGCTTTTTTGTGTTCAGGATTGGTGAGTTTGCACCAGTAGATTTTCTTTTTTTCTGTCCCTTTCACAAAGCCTTCTTGGCGGTTTTGCCAGAGTTCAGCGATCGGACCACCTATTGCTTGCTCAAATAAGTGCTCTTGAGTATAAGTCGTAGGGGAATGGTGAGTAGCCATTAGTCGATTACCTGAAGATACGTTGTAGACGCGATGTATCATCGAAGAATTAGGGAGGAAATGCAATGGATACCCATGTTTGGTTCGCCTATTTGGTCACTGCAATTGTTTTTAGTCTTGCTCCGGGTTCTGGTACCGTAAATTCGATCAGTAATGGTCTGAGCTACGGTACACGTAAATCACTTGGTGCGATTATGGGTTTGCAAATCGGTTTAGCGATTCATATTGCTATGGTGGGGGCTGGTATTGGCGCGCTGGTGGCACAATCCGCGACAGCGTTCGCTGTTATCAAATGGGTTGGTGCTGCTTATCTTGTCTGGCTAGGTTTTCAGAAGTGGCGCGATACTTCTGGTTTGGTGGCGGCAGAGAGTCAAAAAGAGATGTCAGCTATTTCACTGATGTATAAAGCGATCCTCATTAACCTGACAAACCCTAAATCGATTGTTTTTCTGGTGGCGTTGTTTCCGCAGTTTATTGATCCGGCTAAAGACCAGTTGACTCAGTTATTGGTGCTGGGTGTGACGACTGTCGCGGTGGATTCATTTGTGATGCTTGGTTACACCTCACTGGCATCAAAGATGGGCCGTTTTATTCGCTCAGATAAAATTATGGCGAACATAAATAAAGTCTTTGGTTCCATGTTTATGGGATGTGGTGCACTATTAGCAGCAGCAAAATCATAACTCGCTAATTATTAGGTTGTTTTTAGTATGAATACCACGTATGTCGCTCGCCAGCCTATCTTTAATCGTAAAAGACAAACGCTTGGCTACGAACTGTTGTTTCGGGATGGGGAGCGTAATGTATTTCCTGCTCATATTGATGCAGACCGAGCGACATACCGACTGATTGTCGAAAACTTCCTATCCGTCGGGTTAAATCCGGTGATTACATCATCGCGATGTTTTATCAACTTCCCTCATCAGAGTTTGCTGCGTCGTTTACCGCGCAGCTTGCCGAAACATAAAATCGTCGTAGAAGTACTCGAAACTTGTCAGCCCACCGATGAGTTATTTGAGGCGATTCGAGAGCTTTATCGAGAGGGTTACCTTATCGCATTGGATGACTTCACCCTAACTCCAGAATGGCAACGTTTCTTGCCTTACGCACATATTGTAAAGCTGGATATTATGGCGATGGGGCTAGAGGCGGCCTGTGAATTGGTTAAAAAGCAATTAGCGCAACGAGTCAAATACCATTTTCTAGCTGAACGGGTGGAGACTGAAGAAGAGTTTAATCAGGCGAAAGAAGCCGGTTTCAAATTTTTCCAGGGCTACTTTTTCAGTAAACCTCTGGTTTCTCAAACCCATTATGTGAGCCCAGAACAGGTTGTAGCACTGCAGTTATTTCGTGAAGTGTGTGTGCCAGAACCAGATTTTCAGCGTATAGAAGACCTGATAACGCAAGATGTGGCGCTGTCGTACAAACTACTGCGTTTTGTGAATATGCAGGCGACCAAACTGGAAGTGGAAATCCGTTCGTTTCGTCAGGCTCTGATTTACCTTGGGCAGGATAATCTTAAGCAGTTCGTCTCACTTGTCGTAGCGTCTTATATCTCGACTAACAAACCGCGTGAACTGTTTAATCTCTCGTTGCAACGAGCGCAATTTTGTCAATTGATGTCTTGTCACCAGCCATTCTCTCATCTGAACGAGCAAGGTTTTATGGTCGGTTTATTGTCGATTCTAGATGCCATGTTTGATCTATCTACTGAATCATTAATCAAGCAATTACCGCTCAGTGAACCAGTTCAACAAGCGCTGCTGCATCGAAAAGGGGAATACGGTGCGCTTATTTCTCTGGAAGAATGCTACGAACGTGCAGACTGGTCCGGAGTGGAAAAACTTTCTAAACAGTTGGGCCTTTGTTTCAAGCAAGTACAGGCCTCTTTGGGTGAAGCGGTTCGTTGGAGCCAGAGTGTCGCTAACGCCTAGCCTTTCCATTATTAAACTTTTGTGACGTTACGTGCTGAGCGCTTGACGCTGTCGAGGTTTTAAATAAGTATATACGCATATCCATATATAGGTATGTTTACTATGCTTCCACATCAGTTTTTCAAACTTTTATCTGACGAGACTCGCGTACGGTGTTTAATGCTGGTGGCTCGTGAAGGAGAGGTTTGTGTGGGCGATTTAGCGTTTGCACTTCAAGAGAGCCAACCGAAAGTTTCTCGTCATCTTGCCCAGTTAAGAGCCAATGGCATCTTAGTTGATAAGCGCCAAGGGCAGTGGGTGTTTTACCAGCTGTCGCAACAGCTACCAGGCTGGATGAGAAAAGTGATTGACGATTTAGTGGCATCGAACTGTTTGAAGCAAGAGTACCAGCAAGATATTTCGCGCCTGCACGATAAAAATCGTGAGGCCTGCTGCTAACAGCACACAACGGATAGATATTTCAACGTAGAAGATTTGAAGGGAAAATTATGACGATTAAAGTAGGAATTAACGGCTTTGGCCGAATCGGCCGTTTGGCATTGCGTGCGGCGTTTGACTGGCCTGAATTGGAATTTGTTCAGATTAATGATGTTGCTGGTGATGCGGCAACGCTGGGGCACTTACTGGAATTCGATTCGGTTCAGGGGCGTTGGCACTATGAAGTTCAGGTTGAAGGCAACGAACTTATCATTGATGGTAAGCGTATTGTCACTACCCAGCAGCGAGACATCGATGCCGTTAATTGGTCGGGCTGTGATGTTGTGATTGAAGCAACTGGCGTACATCGCAAAACGTCTTACTTAGATCAGTACCTTGACCAAGGTGTTAAGCGAGTTGTCGTCAGTGCGCCAGTAAAGGAAGAAGGCATTGCTAACATCGTTGTGGGTGTGAATGACCATATCTTTGATCCTGAGAAACACCGTATTGTGACCGCGGCATCTTGTACTACCAACTGTATTGCACCAGTGGTGAAAGTGATTCATGAGAAACTGGGAATCGAGCAGTCTTCCTTCACAACGATTCATGATTTGACTAATACACAGACTATTCTGGATGCGCCACATAAAGACCTGCGTCGTGCCCGCGCTTGTGGCATGAGCCTTATCCCTACCACGACAGGCAGTGCGACGGCGATTGTGGAAATTTTCCCAGACCTGAAAGGCAAAATTAACGGCCACGCAGTACGAGTTCCTTTAGCAAATGCGTCACTGACCGACATTATCTTCGATGTTAAACGTGATACCACGGCAGAAGAAGTGAATGCATTACTGAAAGAAGCGTCTGAAGGTGAATTGAAAGGCATTCTTGGTTTTGAAGAGCGCCCATTGGTATCGATTGATTACAAAGGCGATCAGCGCTCTACCATCGTCGATGCACAATCAACCATGGTCGTAGGCTCACGCATGGTGAAGATTTACGCGTGGTATGACAATGAAATGGGTTACGCAACACGTACAGCAGAGCTGGTACGTAACGTTGGTCTGGCATAACGAGGTTTAAATATGTCTCATCCTACATGGCAATTAGAGTTGGAGTCGGGTGCATTGGTATTAACACCGTGTCCGGGTACTAAAGGGGTTGCGCTACAGGCGTCACTTGAGCAGTTAAAAGAACAGGGTGTTCAAGCGGTAGTAACCGCTCTGGATAACGCAGAACTGGAATCAAAAAATGTATCAGCGTTGGGTGAAATTACTCAGCAATTGGGTATGAAATGGTTTCAGATCGAGATAGAAGACGATTGTGCACCAGATGATGCGTTTGCGACGAAATGGCAGCACGCAAGTCCTGAGCTACACGCTATTCTTGTCGAGGGCGGTAAGGTTGCAATGCACTGTATGGGCGGCTCCGGCCGTACCGGTCTTTTCGCTGCACACTTGCTGCTTGAGAAAGAGTGGGCACTAGACGATATCGTGCGTGAGGTGCAAGCTCTACGTCCTGGTGCATTCACCAAGCCTGTGCAGGTTGAGTACATCGAGCGCGTTGCTCAAGGTAAGTGATCAGCTTATGGGGCTTTTGGAACATCATGATCCAAAAGCCCCTATTCAGTCAGCTTAACTAATGATTTTTATGCATGAATAAAATTTAAATCTAATTTATCTATCTGATTTTTAATTTCTTTTTTGTTTTTTGATTAAAGCTGATTGAATTTGCACTTTTGCACCAATATCAACAGAAAAATATTGGTGTTCAGGTTATACAGTATTTGGAACATCATGATCCAAATACTTTTATTGCTGTACATCTGAGGTCAAAATGATTTCACAACTAAGCAAAAGTATCCGTCAGTACATGTTGGTGACGTTCAATTATTGGAATTTTACCGTGACAGATGGCGCGCTACGCATGCTGGTGGTGCTCTATTTTCACGATTTGGGTTACTCAACCCTGGCTATCGCGTCGCTTTTCCTTTTCTATGAATTTTTTGGCGTGGTCACCAACCTGATTGGCGGTTGGTTAGGGGCGAGATTAGGCCTGAATAAAACCATGAATATCGGGCTGGCGATGCAAGTCTTTGCTTTGCTGATGCTTGCTGTGCCAAATGTTTGGTTAACGATTCCTTGGGTGATGGCGGCACAGGCACTGTCGGGGATTGCTAAAGACCTGAACAAGATGAGCGCGAAGAGTGCGATTAAAACGTTAGTGCCGGACGAGCAACAAGGTGCTCTGTATAAATGGGTCGCCATTTTGACTGGTTCGAAGAATGCACTGAAAGGCGCTGGATTCTTTATTGGTGGCTTATTGCTGTCTTGGGTGGGTTTCCAAAATTCCATGTTCATTATGGCAGCCGTTCTGGCAGTGGTGTTTGTTTGTAGCATGATCTGGCTGGAAGCTGATATGGGCAAAGCGAAAAGCAAACCCAAGTTTCGCCATATTTTCTCTAAATCAGAATCAGTGAATATACTGTCAGCCGCGCGTATGTTCCTGTTTGGAGCACGTGACGTTTGGTTTGTGGTTGCTCTGCCAGTTTACCTCGGCAGCGTTTTTGGCTGGGATCACTTATGGGTCGGTGGCTTCTTAGCCGCATGGGTGATTGCGTATGGCTTTGTTCAAGGTTTTGCGCCACGCATTACTGGGAAAGCTCAAGGTCGCGTACCTGATGGCAGCGCCGCACTTGTATGGGCGGGCATATTAGCTTTGATTACGGGTGGTATCGCCTACGGAGTGCAAGTCGGCTGGCAACCAGAAATTGTGATTGTGGTTGGGTTAATGATATTTGGCGCGGTATTCGCGATTAACTCTTCCCTTCACTCCTACCTGATTGTTAGCTATGCCAAAGGGGATGGCGTATCGTTAGATGTGGGTTTCTATTATATGGCTAACGCGATGGGTCGTTTGATCGGTACTGTGCTGTCAGGTTGGATATATCAGGAAGCGGGGTTAGCTGCTTGTTTGTGGGTCTCATTTGCTTTCCTTGCTTTGACCACACTGATTTCCGTCAAGTTGCCTAAAGCTAAAGTGGCTACGGCCTAAAAGAAGATCTTATGTTCACTGTATTGAACATGACCCATCAAAATGGCTCCGATTCGGAGCCATTTTTGCATCTGCGAGTTAAGAACAGAAGCGACCAAGCTGCGCAGGTTGCGTCACCTTCACTTCGCCGTCTAAAGAGCGATAGACAATTGCTTTCCAGATCTCGCCGTTATCCATTTCAAATTCAATGGCGTAATTTATTCCACTCACAATTTGAGTGCGTACACTGAGGATCTGTTTGAACTTTGTTGTGGCGTTCATTTGTGTAAGTACTTCATTGAGTAATGGTCGTGCTTCATTGGTCATGTCGCTTTGTGACCATCCACCAGCTAAGTTATCTAAGCTACAGATAGGGCTCGCTTCCTGTGGCGATTGCATTGGTGCCTGGGTCTCTTCCTTTGGGTTACACCCAGCTAAAGTCACGACGCAAACAAGTGACGCCAATAATGTTTTCTTCATAACAAGACCTTATTTGTAATGTGCTTCGTATCTTAGAAGGAACGATGAGTTATATCTGTTTCATATTCGAGAAAGTGCTGGCTGCTTATAGGTTCATTCCAACCAATGTTGAGTGCCGCTATAAGGTTAAATACTCCTAATCGATCATTGAAGGGTTAAAAATAAGCAAAAACAGTTTGTTAAGCATTCCCCTAACTGGAAATTACCCTATGCTATAAACAAGCGATAGGTGTCTCAGTTTAGGAATAAGTATGAGAGAAAGGGTTCTGTTTTTTGATTTATTGCGCTGTATGGCGGCAGTAGCTGTGATTGCTATTCACGTCTTAGCGCCGTATCGAAGTGAATTAGGAGTAATTCCTTTCGACCAGTGGCTTACGGCTGTGGGAGTCAATAGTGTCACCCGATGGGCGGTGCCGGTTTTCATCTTGATTACAGGCGCATTAATGCTCACAGACACTCGACCATTTGATGGTAAATATTATTTGAAAAGGCGCTTGGGTAAGGTTTTGGTCCCTTTTCTTTTATGGTCGGTATTCTATGCATACTTGTCCGGATGGACGGCCGAGGGATTTAACTTTGAAACGGTCAAAGAGGTATTAAGTAACAGTGTCCACCATGAAACCTATTACCACTTAGGTTTTTTCTATTACTTTATTCCGCTCTATTTTGTGATTCCTCTGTTTCAGTGGATGGTACGCAATGTCGACGATAACGTTTTATATACTTACCTGGCATTCTGGTTATTCACCAGTACCTTATTCCTGTTCAAGGTAGACGGTCCTTGGAGCAATCAGTTGTGGCTCTATATGGGCTATTTACCACTGGGTTACGCGTTGTACCAAAAGCTGCCTTTGAAGCGCTCGAACGTAACTCTGTTTACTGGCTTGGGCCTAGCCGCATTGGCGGTTACCTTTACGATGGTAGTGACCAACAGTCTGGAAGCGGAGAAATACACAGTAGGGCGCTGGCTGTCATACAAAACGCTGAATGTGATTCTAGCGGCGTCGATGATTTTTATGTTGGCACGCTATTTTGGAGAAGGACTATCGCCTAAGGTACAAAAAGTCGTGAGCTTTATAAGCCAGCACAGTTTAGGTATCTATTTACTGCACCCTATCTTTTTGTGGCCGATGAAGGAGTTTGGCTGGTATGAAGGGCATCCGGCGTGGGTGATACCAGTGTGGATAATATTAAGCGGCGCTGGAGCCTTGGCGATGAGTTATCTGTTCTCTCGCTCGGCCAAGACTCGCTGGCTACTGCCTTAATGGATACCAATCGTAGTATTACTGCTTAAGGGCGAAGTGGAGAAACTTATCGCCTTGGTAAGTGAGTTTGCCTTTGTCGCCCGGATTGAGCGCATGGTAATAGTGGACACCAATTTGGAACTCGCGCTTGGGACCGATAGGGCCACGCTGCACGTAAATCCAATACTCTTGATCATCTTCTCCCTGCTCTGCATCAGGAATGTCGATGGCCTGTTTATCTAAAATGGTCACTTGGACACATTGCTCCGGGGCATCTTCACCAACATAGTGTTTGCTGTAAAAGCGAAAGAAAACCCAGGCTCCTAGCGCTATCAGGGCAAAAAGAGCCAAAATAAGTGGAATTGGCATGATGATCTCCAGCATTTCGATAGCCCCTATTTTACAGAACTCCCCATTTAAACGATGCGTTAAGATACAGGATTCGTGATCCATCAAAATGTGGTGAGATTTTATTCGGCGCACTTCACATTTTATATGCGCACAAGGACACAGTTTGAATTGAAAGTAGTACTTAACTGCTCGAAAAAGCTCTAAATTTATAAAAGTAAAATGAATAATAAAGAAAGCGTCTTGTGAGGAGGGTTACGATGTCAGATATTGAAAAAGTAGTCATGCGTACCCGAACGATCGAAAAACTTTTGCGTACTCAATATCATGCAGAGGGAAAAGGGTTGCATCAGCTCATCAATAGCTGTGAAGAACGGTTACCGCATGATGTGATTGCCAAGCTACGTTATATCGCCACGGTGCGTAATAAGATTGTCCACGAAGAAGATTTTCAGCTCGATGATCGAAAGAATTTTATGGCAGTGTGTGATGATTGTGAAAAAGAACTCACGCCAAGAAGTTCGCGCTTTATCTGGAGGGCGGCAATTTTGTTGATGGCGCTGATTACGCTCGCAGCTCTTGGTTTCTATTACATGCATTGGGACATACTGTCTGAGCACATACAGTAGGGTCATAACGAGAAAATAAAAAAGGACGCTAGCGCGTCCTTTTTTATTTTTAATCAGTAGCTTAGTACATCATTGGCAGTGTCATTAAACCCACAACCACTGCAATCATTACCAGCCCTTGTTTTTGAGAAGATGAAATCATAACACTACCCCTTAATCTTGATGAACGTTATACATTTAATATAGCACCCTTTTTTAGGTTTGATCAACGTATCTCATGAAAAGTTTTTAAAACTTACAGTTAACTGACCTTGTTTTACCTTGTTTTGACTAATTGAACTGTGTTTTTTATGTTGTGCTTAAAGTGTTCGGTTTGTGCTTTTGTTACTCTTTTTTGTTGTAAGTGTCTGATTTTAAATTGTAAGAAAGGTATTACATATTGTTTAAATATTGTTTTTTGTATCAGGTGGGTGGTTGGAGCTTGATGTTGTCTGTGTTTCTCGAAATATGAGAAAACCCAATTGATTTTATTTCTATGGAAGATGAGGAGTAGGTAACTCGAAGAGGAATTTCTTAAGTGGTAAGAAAATTTTAGTCCCAAAAGGGTTTAGCAAGCCACGATAAAGTGAACCTTGGTTTTGTGGGTTTAATCTGGTTTATATTCTTTAATATCATAATCTTAATGTGTTCTTATGATGGATTATTATCTATTTATGAGTATAATTCGAGGCGCTTCTATAGGCCGTGCTACGGTTAATGGCGCAATTTACGGCGTACCGTGGCACTTTTGTTTTTTATGTTTGTTCTTTACTCGTATTGACTGATGAGTAGACATCTTGGTTGAATAGTTAGCAATTTTTCTATTGGGGCATTGAGTTACTTTACGTCGCATTTCGTGGCTCCAAACAGAAGGTCAAATGTCCCGAATCGCTATCGAGATCCAACTTTCGTAGATTGTGCCTTTACATCAACATCGGTCTACCTAGACTAGCGGCGAGTTTAAGTAAAAGGTATGTACAGCATGTGGAGTTGGCTGGCTATAGGGCTATCAGGTGTATATTCTGTGTTGGGGGCAAAGCAAGCCAATCCAACGCAATCTCTCGTATTCAAAATCTTTACTCTGTTGCTCCTTCTTGTTCTGGTATTAACTCAAGGTACGCCAGCGGCTTATACCTATTGGATTGCTGGTGGTTTGGGGGTATCGATCATTGCTGACA
Source organism: Vibrio sp. J1-1 (assembly GCF_021728395.1). Classification (GTDB taxonomy): domain Bacteria; phylum Pseudomonadota; class Gammaproteobacteria; order Enterobacterales; family Vibrionaceae; genus Vibrio. The sequence continues at coordinate 14,233 of NZ_JAKKCM010000019.1, forward strand.
CGTTACATTCGTTCCGGTCGCGTAAACTGATTTATTTCTGCGGTTATTTGGTTGCACAGGTTTGCTATAGCAAGTCGTTCTGGATGCAGTTGAACGGAGACATTATTTGGTGGCTATTAGCGTTATTGCTGGCGGCTAGCATCGTGGCGTTCTTTTTGTTGTTACCACAACTAGATTCTTTGGTTTTCCCTGTGGTGATTATGGGGATGATGTTGGTGCAGATGGCTTGGGCTGCAGGAGAAGTTTGGTTGCAGTCGCCTACTTACGCGAATGCGATAGGATTTAGTGGGACCTTGGTCATGACTTACTCTGCGCTAGCCTATGCAATACATGGTTATCGTAAGCCTATGAAACGAGCTTATGTGTGGGTTAGTGGAAGCTATTTCATGGCGCATGCACTTATTGTGGCTTCTATTGTCTACTAATCGCGTTTACTAACCTAAATCAAAGCAGAAAGGGAGGATGTGGGTAAACTGGTCATATCCAATTTGATAACTGGAGTTGATGATGAGTGATATTCACGCCCACAGCCTGTTAAACCTGCTTCGTGAAACCCCGATGAATCGTGAAGAGCTTGCCGCGCATTTTGGCTTAGAAGTACGCTTTCACACCTGCAAACTGAATGATCTAGACTTAGACGCGCTACTGGCGTTTTTGCAACAACGCGAAAAAATCCAAGAGCTAGAAGGTAAGTTTGTGGTTAATATGGCGCGTATTTGCAACCACTAAACGGCAACACGCTCTCAGATAGCCTCTGATGACCAATACAAAACAGCCGCTCTCGTGAGCGGCTGTTTTATTATCTGGTGTTTACATCATGTGTTTACGACGAATGTCGAGCAGAGCAAAGATGCCAAAAATTAAAATAGAGTATTTCTCCCAGCTGCTCATTTTTATCTTATCGCCAAATGCGCCGATGAAAATAGCCATTTGCAGACCGTGCATAATGAACAGGAACGCAGTCATAATATAGAGCGCGATGGCTGCATTACCTGGGAACGGCGTAACAATGTTAATGATCAATACCAACCAAACAAAGGCGATGGCCGCTTTGGCTAAGATGATTAATGCTTTCATTTTGGTATCCTTTTGAATTGTGGCACTACACGGACGTGCGTTCGTACAGGCGGTAACTGACCTGGCCAGCGGTTTTTTCTCGATGCAGATGCCAGCTTTCCGGTAGGTCGATAATATTCAGTTCTTTCTCAGTTTCAATATAAACCATCGCATCTTCAGCAAGCCAGCCGTTTTGCTCTAGCAAGGTCACGGTTTCATCCAGTAAACCTTTACGAAATGGCGGATCAATAAAGACCACATGATGAGGCGTTCCTGGCTGCTTTAGGAAGCTCAGGGCGTCGGTATTCACCACCTCAATGTTGGTTGCATTTAAAGACGCTACGTTTTGCTTCAGCTGCTGAAACGCTTGTGGGTTCAGTTCAACCATCGTTACTTGCTCTGCCTGACGCGAGGCGGATTCAAAGCCTAAGCCGCCAGAACCAGCAAACAAGTCGAGACACTTTGCTTGCGGCACATCTTGCGCCAGCCAGTTAAATAGCGTCTCTTTTACGCGATCGGTGGTTGGACGTAAGCCCTCAGCATCATGAACTGGGAGTTTTCGGCCTCTCCATAAGCCACTAATAATACGAACGAAGCCCGTTGTTGGCTTTTTTTGTGATGAGTTTTGCTGGCGACGTCTTACCATAGATTTTTTGACCGCTAATAAAGTGATACTATATCCAATCGCCCAAGCATTGAGCTTGGATACAGCCCAGAATATTCAAGATGACAGAGTGTAACACTAATAAGATTAGATTCACCTAATTGAAAAGTTTTCACATCTTTGTCATTCGCCTTTTTTAGACGGATAATAATCTTGTCAAAAAAGAGTCATTAATAGATAAAAAGATAATCTAGGATAGCCCCAGATGACGGAAAAAAAGAAGCGCGGATTACTTTCGTGGCTAGGTTTTGGTGATGAAGAGCAAAGCCAACAACCAAAAACTGAAGAAACAGTAAAAGAAGAAGCAGTGGAAGCGGCTTCTGAAGAGCAACCTACTGAAGAGGCTGCTCTGCAAGCAGAAGAAAAAAACACAGTTGAAGAAGAGCCTGAAAAGGTTGAGCCTGTCCCGGGAGAAGCAGAAGCAGAAGCAGAAGCGCCTGAAGTGCCTGAAGTGCCAGTGGCGGCTCGTGTTCAGGAGCAGGAAAAGCCTACGGAAAGTTTCTTCGCACGTCTAAAGCGTAGCTTAAGCCGTACCAAAGCAAACATCGGTGCTGGCTTCTTTGGCTTGTTCAGCGGTAAAAAAATCGATGAGGATCTGTTTGAGGAGCTCGAAGAGCAACTGCTTATCGCTGATGTGGGCATGAATACCACAACGAAAATCATCAATAACCTGACAGAAAAAGCATCTCGCGGCGATCTTAAAGATGGCGAAGCTCTTTACGGTTTATTGAAAGAAGAAATGGCAGAAATTCTATCTAAAGTAGAACAGCCACTAGAAATCAATACCAGTAAAACACCTTACGTTATCTTGATGGTTGGCGTAAACGGCGTGGGTAAAACCACCACTATCGGTAAATTGGCGAAGCAGTTCCAGAACCAGGGTAAGAAAGTGATGTTAGCTGCCGGCGATACGTTCCGTGCAGCCGCGGTAGAGCAGCTTCAGGTATGGGGTGAACGTAACAACGTTCCTGTGATTGCTCAACATACTGGTGCTGACAGCGCTTCGGTTATCTATGATGCGATTGAAGCGGCAAAAGCACGTGGTGTGGATGTGGTTATCGCTGATACGGCAGGCCGTCTGCAAAACAAAGCGAACCTGATGGAAGAGTTACGCAAGATCATTCGTGTGATGAAGAAGATTGATGACTCTGCACCACACGAGATCATGCTGACACTTGATGCCGGAACTGGTCAAAATGCGATCAGTCAGGCGAAGCTTTTCAGTGACGTTTCACCTATCACTGGGATTACATTAACTAAGCTGGATGGCACAGCGAAAGGCGGCGTGATTTTCGCTATTGCTGATCAGTTTGGTATTCCAATTCGTTACATTGGTGTAGGCGAAGGCATCGAAGATTTGCGTCCTTTTGAAACTCAAGAGTTCATTGACGCACTATTCAGCCGCGAAGAGTAAATTAAGTTAGAGGGAATCAAGGGTGATCAAATTTCAGCAAGTGAGTAAAGCTTACCGTGGTGGTCGACAAGCACTGCAAAAAGTCGACTTTCACCTGAGGCGTGGAGAGATGGCGTTTTTAGGCGGGCATTCTGGCGCTGGTAAAAGTACCTTGCTGAAATTAATCTGTGCGATTGAACGTCCGACGGATGGCACCATTCATTTTAATGATCATGACATCACTCGTATTTCGAACCGAGATATCCCGTTTCTACGCCGCAATATCGGCATCGTATTTCAGGATCACCGTTTACTGATGGATCGCAGTGTGTACGACAATGTCGCACTGCCGATGCGCATCGAATCGATATCTGAAAATGAAATCAAACGTCGTGTTTCTGCATCGTTAGATAAAACCGGTCTGCTCGACAAAGCGCGTTGTTTGCCAAGTCAGCTTTCGGGCGGTGAACAGCAACGTGTGGGGATTGCCCGTGCCGTGGTGAATCGACCAACTTTGCTGGTGGCGGATGAGCCTACCGGTAACCTTGACCCTGAGCTGTCTAACCGAGTTCTGCGACTGTTTGAAGAGTTTAACCGTGCTGGCGTTACCATCCTACTTGCTACGCACGATATCGGGTTAGTGAACACTCGCCCACAATATCGTCATTTTGAATTGAATCAAGGTTTCTTAAGCGAGGTACAAGACTATGGCAGGTAAAAAACTCTCGCAAAAGAAAGGTAAACGCAGCAGTGCTAAACGAGCCAATACCGATGGGTTTTTCTCTGTTCATGTTAAGCAAGCAAAAGCGTCTTTTTCTGCCCTGTGGCAACGACCTCTAGGTAACATTTTAACGCTGGCAGTGGTCTCAATCGCATTGGCGATGCCAGCCTGCCTGTACTTATTAGGGAAAAATGTCGCAGGTGCGGCAGAAGATGTCGCATCACCATCACAAGTGAGTGCGTATTTAGTCGAAGGTATGCCTGATGCGCGCGTGATGGTACTCAAGGATGAAATCGAAACCTGGCCTTTAGTTAAAGCTGTGGAATATATTTCTCCGCAGCAAGGGTTGGCCGATCTAAGCCAATATGCGGGCTTCGATCAGGCGCTGAGTTTGTTAAGTGGCTATGCACTGCCAGGCGTACTGGTGATTACACCGGACTCTGAACTTAAAAGTGATATTCAGTCGATAGCCCAGGACGTTCGTAAGCAGCAAGATGTTACCGATGTCCGGCTTGATGAAGATTGGCTGGCTCGACTTGATGCTATCAAAACACTGGCCAGCATTATCGTTATCACACTGACGGTGCTGATGCTCGGTGCGGTATTTTTAATTGTCGGCAATACATTACGATTCAATGTATTGGCGAATAAAGAAGAAATTCAAACCATGAAGCTGATTGGTGCAACTGACAGCTTTATTCTTCGCCCTTATTTATACACTGGCATGTGGTTTGGTGTATTGGGGGCAATCATTGCTTGGTTAGCGACGACGGTGATGACCTTTGTCATGAATAGTGCAGTGGAAGATTTAGCGGCATTGTATGACAGCCAGTTCCGTTTGAATGGTCTAAACTGGGATGAATCTCTGCTGCTTATTATCACAGGTAGCTTGATAGGTTGTATCGCTGCGCGTATTTCTGCACAGCGTCACCTAAAAGAAATTGAACCAGTTTAAGTGATGACGGTCTTATACTTGGAATTTATTAGTACAAGCTAATTTGTACCTCTTGTATAGAACACTTGTTTATGGATAATTGCTCGCCCTTCTTGAAACTTGTTCATTTTGAGTTCAAGATATCGAAGCTAAATTGCAATGTAATGCTCCAGATCAGAGATTGATGAGGAATTGAATGACAAAAGAAGCGTATCCGATGGCTCTAGTCACGCAAGATAGCCTTGATAGCTATATTCGCTCCGTTAACAGCTACCCAATGCTGACGGTAGATGAAGAGCGTGAGCTGGCAGAACGATTACACTACAAAGGTGAGATTGAAGCCGCAAAAGGGCTGATCCTGTCACACCTGAGATTCGTTGTTCACGTTGCTCGAGGTTACTCAGGCTACGGTTTGCCAATGGCAGACTTAGTGCAAGAGGGCAATATCGGCCTAATGAAAGCGGTTAAGCGCTTTAACCCAGAAGTGGGTGTGCGTTTGGTGTCTTTTGCGGTCCACTGGATTAAAGCAGAGATTCATGAATACGTGCTGCGTAACTGGCGTATTGTTAAGATCGCAACGACCAAAGCACAGCGTAAATTATTCTTTAACCTGCGCAAGTCGAAAAAGCGTTTGGGTTGGTTCAATAACGGTGAAGTAGAAACGGTTGCTCGTGAGTTGGGCGTTGAGCCTTCAGAAGTCCGTGAGATGGAATCCCGTCTGGCGGCGGTGGACTCTACGTTTGATATGCCAACCGACGAAGACGACAGCTCAAACAACTACACTGCACCGATGTTTTATCTAGAAGATAAATCATCAGATGTTGCTGATAATGTTGAAGCGGCAAACTGGGAAATGCATACCAATAATCGTCTTGGTCACGCACTTGCAAGCCTGGATGAGCGTAGTCAGCGTATTGTGCGTTCTCGTTGGTTAGACGATGAGAAAGCCACACTGCAGGATTTAGCCGATGAGTTTGGTGTTTCTGCCGAGCGTATTCGTCAGCTGGAAAAGAATGCAATGAAGAAGCTCAAACTGGCCGTTGGTGAGTTCTAACGCCAGCTTCTAAGCAAAAGCAAATTTTCATAGAAAGCCGAGATCATGCGATCTCGGCTTTTTTATTTTGGATCGAAAGTCGATAACGTTTGCGATCCAAATTTTATGTGCTACCTGTGTATAACTCTGTGAAGTAATTATTTATCAACTGTTCGAAAGCGGGGAAAAATAAGGCGTTCAGACGTTTTTCAGTTTGGGGATAGTTAGTAATATACACACAGCTAGATCAAGATCATCACTACATATTGTGGATCAAAAGATCAAAATATACTTTATCAACGCAATCCACAGCTTTATCCACATGCGGTTGTAATGTGTACACTTTTAAATTCCCGGATAATTCTTGTGTCTAAATTTAGCGTTGGATAGGTTACAATGGCAGCATATACCCAAGTGACTTCATGGCGCGGAATCTAGGCTATCTTGTGATATTGGCTCAATCGTACGTCACTAGGTTATTTGGGTATATTAATAAGACAATGAGAAAGTAAATGGATCAGTTTCAGCATATCGATGTGCAAGGTGCCCAAGCACTGCTCGAGCAGGGTGAAGCAAAGCTTGTGGATATCCGTGACCCTCAATCGTTTGCCGTAGCACATGCGGAGTCGGCATTTCATCTAACTAACGACTCGATCGTCTCTTTCATGGACGATGTGGAGTTTGAGCAACCGGTACTTGTCATCTGCTACCACGGCATTAGCAGTCAGGGGGCGGCGCAATACTTGGTCAATCAAGGCTTTGAGCAAGTGTACAGTGTGGATGGCGGTTTTGAAGCCTGGCAACGAGCCGAGCTACCGATAGTGAGAAATTAATGAAGAGATTGGTAACGTTAAATAACCCACGCATGGCTCAAGCTTTCATCGATTATATGGCTTCTCGTCATATTGAAATTCAGATGATGCCTGAAGGACAGGGGCAGTTTGCGCTTTGGCTGACGGATAGCCAACATGAAATCGAAGCAGAGGCCGAGCTGAAACATTTCTTGGCTAACCCTTCCGATTCCAAATACAGCGCTGCTTCGTGGAACGTTGCCGAGACTCGTAAGAGTCAATTTCATTACTCAAGCCCAAGCATCATGAGCATGGTCAAAGCGAAAGCTGGCCCTGTGACACTATTGATCATGGCAGTGTGTGTCGTTATCTACGGTTTACAGATGATCGGCTTTGGTCGGGGCGTGTTTGCAGCGATGCATTTCCCGGCATTTGAAGGCCAACAATGGCAGTTGTGGCGTTGGCTGAGTCATGCTCTGCTGCACTTCTCTGCAACCCATATCATCTTTAACTTACTGTGGTGGTGGCAACTGGGTGGTGACATTGAACGTCGCCTCAGTTCCGGAAAACTACTGCAAGTTTTTGTCGTTTCTGCCGCCTTGTCTGGCGCGGGGCAATTTTATGTTGAAGGGGCGAATTTTGGCGGATTATCTGGCGTCGTGTACGCGCTGCTCGGTTATCTGTGGATCTTGGGTTATCGCCTACCGCATCTTGGATTGACGTTACCAAAACCCATCATTGTATTTATGTTGGTTTGGCTAGTGCTTGGTTTTGTCCAGCCGTTTATGGCGATTGCCAATACTGCACATTTGGTGGGGTTGATTTCGGGAATGGCGATTGCGCTGTTTGATTCGGGAAAAATGAAGTACCAACAGAAAGCTTAAGGCATAAAAAAGACCGCTGCGAAGCGGTCTTTTAGTTTTGTGCATGTTGTGTTTACTGATAGAGATATTTGGTAAACAACAAATCCGCAATAATCGTTTTCCCGGTTTCAGGTAGGAGCGTTTTGTTTAACCTTGTTACTAAGGTCTTTCGTAAATCTTCCCTACCAGAGAGAGACTTGATGGTATCTTCGGTCTGCTTGCCGAGCAGTTCGATGATAGCGTCGCGAATCAATGGTTGGTGATGTTCAATTATGGTCAGGTCTTGCTGGCTCATGACCATAATATCGATACGCACTTGAACGTAACCTAACTTTTTTCCTTTGGTGTAAAAGTTGGTGGTTAAGTCCGGCTCTAGAGTGAAGTACGCTAACTGAGGTCCAGCTTGTTCCGTCTTAGCCCAGGTTGGTGTGGAGATAAGCATGGTTAACGCAAAAATAGTTTGGGCTATATAACGTTTGTACATATTTCTAACTTTTCTTTCTCTGGATCGCGATATTCGAATCGCTTCAGTCTTGGTACAATAGACCGTCTATAACAAATAATGAACTTACGGTTTCAGTAAGACGGTAAGTTGTTGCTTTATTCTACGCATAAAGCCTCTAATTGAATACTAGTATGAATCAGCCAATATCACGCTATCTTGCTTCTTTATTGGAAGTAGAGTGGCAAAAGCCCGAAGAGTTTGAATTTCCAAATGAATTTGCCAAGCATTGGCTTGAAGAGCAAGGGTCTTTGTCACGTCGTTTAAAGCAGCACTGTCAGGCTCTGACAGTGGAATTGCTACAAAATCAAATTGTCACAGCGAAGACACTGAAACAGGATGAAAGTCAGTTATTGTCTGAGCAAGATTGCCTGTTACGAGAGGTGGTTTTGTGTGGTGACGAAAGTCCTTGGGTTATTGGACGTACGCTCATTCCTTGCACGACACTTGTCGATCAGCAATACGATTTGGCTGAACAAGGGGATATCCCTTTGGGTCTGACCGTATTTAGTGCGGATAACGTAGAGCGAGACTCGCTGCAAATGGGGTGGGCAAACCTGCCTCAAGGCCGGTTTTTAGCGAGACGTTCAAGGTTGTGGATGAATCATAAACCGATGTTAGTCGCCGAGTTATTCTTATCTCATTCACCTATTTACGCTAAGGAGAAAGTGTAAATGTCCGCAGAAAAAGCCAAAGCATATTGGCAACTGACGCGAATGGACCGACCAATTGGGTCTTTGCTACTGCTGTGGCCAACCGTTTGGGCACTTGTCATTGCAGCACAGGGTGTGCCGAGTTGGGATGTATTGCTTGTGTTTGTATTAGGTGTGTTTCTTATGCGAAGTGCAGGTTGTGTGATCAACGACTTCGCAGATCGTAAAGTCGATGGGCACGTAAAGCGTACTAAACAACGCCCGTTACCGTCGGGGAGAGTTACGGCGAAAGAAGCAATAGGTCTGTTTCTGGTATTAGCCGTGAGCTCATTTTTATTGGTGTTGACCATGAATTCACTGACGATTCAATTGTCGTTTGCGGGTGTTGCTCTGGCTTTCATCTACCCGTTTATGAAGCGCTACACCCATCTTCCGCAATTGTTTTTGGGGCTAGCTTTTAGTTGGGCAATCCCTATGGCGTGGGCAGCACAAACGGGTGAACTGCCTTTGATTGTATGGTTTATCTTTGTGATTAATGCGCTGTGGACCATTGCTTACGACACCCAATATGCAATGGTTGATCGTGATGATGATTTGAAAATCGGCATTAAATCGACCGCGATTTTGTTTGGTCGTCATGACAAGTTAATCATCGGTATTTTGCAGCTAATAACCTTAGCGATGCTGGTTGGGCTAGGGCAGTTTTACCAGCTAGGGCAGAGCTACTACTGGACAATTCTGATTGCCGCTTCACTGTTTGTTTATCAGCAGCATTTGATTCGCCACCGAGAACGCGACTTATGCTTTAGAGCATTTCTTAACAATAACTATGTCGGTATGGTTATCGCCATCGGTTTATTAGTGGCGTTTTGGTAGGAACTCGAAAATTGAAAAAGGCATCCGATTGGATGCCTTTTTTGTTTGTGCGTTTTGTTATGACTGAAGCTGGTGAATACTTTCTTCTATCGTCAGTTTCACCTCTGGATAAAGCAGGGTAAACAACAGCTTGGCAAATTGCTTCGTATTTTCCGTATCGCAGTTGCCATCATTGTCTAGGTACGCTTGCTGTTTCAAGGTATTGAACATCGCGCTAAATACACCTTTATCAAAGAACTCCGGTGCGTTAATACCATGTAGTCGACCCAGACGCTGAGCGATATCCTGACTTTTCTGCTCTAAGTCTGATTTACCTAACTCTGGGTACGCCACCAACAAGTTCGTCGCGATAGAGTAGCGCTGCAGTGTTTCAGTAATCGTGCGACCTAGCAGAACCAATGACTGGTTGTTGGACTGATTGATTTCCAGATTATTGCCATCAAGACAGATCATCTTCTGCTCGACAAATTCATTAAGAATTTTCTCGACCAGTTGATTCAAATCCTCCTCCTGGTAGCTTAAGAAAAGCTCTTTTTTCAGGAATGGATAGATTTGAGCCACGTTCTGTTGAACGGTTTCCACGGTTACGTTGCGCTGACGAATAATCATCTGAGCGATCAGTGACGGAAGCGCAAACAAGTGAATGATGTTATTGCGGTAGTAAGTCATCAGGATCGATTGGTTACGGTCCAGTGAAATAATATCGCCCATGCTGTCTGTTTCAATCACAAACTTATCGAGTGAGATGGCGTGATCAACCAGCTCTTCTGCGCTTTCGTTTGGAATGGTTGAAGTATTAGAGTACGGGTTGTTCTTGAGTAGCTTCAAGTAACATTCAATCTGACTGATTAGAGAATCACGAGATAAGGCGCGCTGACGGGAAGCGAGCAAGGCGGTGGCACAGAGTGTCAGTGCGTTAGCCGCCGCTGCATCGTTAATGTGCGTCATCATCTTGTTGGCCAGCCCATTCACCACCGGATTCATCCATTGTGGCTTGTGGCTACCCATTGGGTCGATGTCTTTAGTCCATTCAGGAGCATGCTCGTTAAGATATTGGTTAAGCTGAATTGGCTCACCAAAGTTGACGTAGCCCAAACCAAAGTTGCGCAGCTTACGCAGAGTACGCAGCACCAAACTGGCATTCTCTTTCTCTTTACGCTTCCCACGCAGCTCTTTAGCGTAAGTACTGACTTCCATTACATGTTCGTAACCGATGTAAACTGGTACCAGAGTTACTGGACGGTTTAGACCACGTAGCATGGCCTGAATTGTCATCGCCAGCATACCTGTTTTGGCTTGCAGCAAACGACCAGTTCGTGAGCGACCGCCTTCACTGAAGTACTCGACAGAGTAACCTTTAGCGAAAAGCTCGGCCAGATACTCACGGAAAATCGTCGAGTAGAGTTTATTGCCTTTAAAGCTACGACGAATAAAGAATGCACCACCACGGCGGAAAATAGGACCAGCCGGAAAGAAATTCAGGTTAATACCAGCAGCAATGTGTGGTGGCACCATTCCCTCGTTGTAAAGAACGTACGAAAGCAGAAGGTAGTCCATGTGACTGCGGTGACATGGAACGTATACGATCTCGTGACCATCTTGTGCTAAACGGCGTACGGTAGAGGCATTATTGATATGCAGACCTTGATACAGCTTATTCCAAAGCCAGCCGAGAATGCGGTCACCTCTTTTCACTAGGCCGTAAGAAAAGTTCGCGGCGATTTCATCCATGATGTCATGGGCTTCTTTGCGTGCTTTTTCGATCGAGATGTTTTTGCTCTTGGCTTCATCTGCAATGGCGAGTTCAATCGCAGGTGACTTCATTAAACGTGCAAACAATACCTGACGCTGGGGTAGGTTAGGTCCCGACGCTGCCAGCTTTTGGCGAGAGAAGTGGATACGAGCCACTCGCGCGAGTTTGTGTGCAATCGCACTATCAGTGCCATGGGAATCCGCCATGTAGCGCAGCGATACGACTGGGCTAAAACGCACCAAACAGTCGCGACCAGATGCCATAACCGCTTTGGCTTTCTGTGGACCATTCATCGGTTGAAGGTACGGTTTATTATTCTCTTCTTTACCTGGTTTGCGTCCCCACAGCACAGTAGCTGGGATCATTTGTACATCAAGTTCGCTGTCCAGTTTGTGCAGCTCTAATAATTCAGTAAAGAGAGAATCAGATTCTGTCGGTACGTCATTGTCACTTCCCATCACGGTTGGACGAGCAGCAATAAAGACATAACGGTTCAGTGTTTTGCCATTAATTTCCAATGGACTGAGCGGGTCTGGTAGACCAAGGCTCATGGCTTGTTTTTGCAGTGTCAGCAAATCCACGTTCGAACGAAACGGCAAGGCATACACAATCGGCTTAGCCAGATCGATATCAAGATCGTCAATAGGATTCGATGGGATTGTGGTGCCATTTACCAGTACCGATAAAGGTAGTTTTAGTAATGAACGTGAAAATGATTGTCCAGAAGACATAAAGTTCACAGCCTCGATAGGTATTCAAACAGGCCCTAGCTTATTTCTGCGTCCGCATAGCCATCTTCAGAGAAATGAGTACGGCAATAGAAATAAGCCTAGGCGATAAAATTTAAGCGCAGCAAGGATAACAGAAACTGGTCGAACCTTTTAATTTTATTGAGCATGAATTAGCCAAACACCTGAGCTGTTGCTTTTATTTTATTAACTTTAAGCGTGCTGTTTTAAACGTTTATGACGAAAGGATGGTGGCTAACTTCAGAAAGCCAAGCAAATAAATTAAAAAACAACCAATTGGGTTTCCATTTAACCATTTACTGGATATACTCACAGTTAACTGTATAAAAAGACAGGTGAGACATGAAGCCGTTAACGCCACGCCAACAACAAGTTTTCGATTTGATTAAAAGTAAAATCGAAGACACCGGAATGCCACCAACTCGTGCAGAGATTGCGCGTGAGCTTGGCTTCCGCTCTGCAAATGCTGCAGAGGAACACCTAAAAGCGCTTGCTCGTAAGCAAGCTATTGAAATTATTCCGGGTGCATCTCGCGGGATCCGCATCCTGCTTGAAGATGCTGCAAATGATGATCAGGGCTTGCCTTTGATTGGTCAGGTGGCAGCAGGTGAGCCAATTTTGGCTCAAGAGCATGTGGAAGCCCACTACCAAGTTGATCCTGCGATGTTTAAGCCGCAAGCGGATTTCTTACTTCGCGTAAACGGCGAGAGTATGAAAGACATCGGTATTATGGATGGTGACTTACTTGCTGTGCATAAAACGCAAGACGTCCGTGACGGTCAAGTTGTCGTTGCTCGTGTTGACGACGATGTGACGGTGAAGCGTCTGGAGCGTAAAGGTTCTACCGTATTGCTGCATGCGGAGAATGAAGAGTTTGCACCTATCCAGGTGGATCTGACTTCTCAGCACCTGACGATTGAAGGTCTGGCTGTCGGTATTATTCGCAACACTGACTGGATGTAAGCTCAAGCTTTGTAACAACAGTCCAGCTTCACTGGGCTGTTGTTTATTATTCTTTTAATATTCCAACGTCTCTTATTTCACACTTCCTATCTAATGATATGCATCTATGCTTGATAATGTAATTGATATTCATTATCATTTATTCCTGTATCCATTACTTTCATTGGCTCAGGAAATGCCATGTCTCAGTCTAAACATCAAGTCCCCAACCATTTATTAAAACCTTTGCTGTTACGCAGTCGTGAAAGTATGGTCGACAATGGCTTAGTGTATGACCCTATCGCAGCCAAAGCCTGTTTAAACTGTCAAATGGCGCCTGATTGTCTTGGCGGAGATGTGGCGCAAAAGCAGTTATTGCATGTAACGTTAACTCAGTTGTGTGATCAGCAAGTCAATCAATTCCTGCAGCAACATCCTGATGCATGGGTGATTAATGTAGGTGCAGGTCTCGATACGCGTTTTTACCGTTTGGATAACGGACGCTGTCATTGGATCGAGCTGGATGTTACGGAGAATCTGGTTTGGCGCCAGCGGCTTTTCCATAAAAACGAACGTTATAAAAATCATATTGGTAGTGTCGAAGAGATGTCATGGTTAGACTCTGTGAATATTCCAGACAAATCACCAGTTCTGGTTGTGTGTGAAATGGCACTTTTGGATTGCTCAGAATCAAAGGTCGCCCGTTTTATTCAAACTCTGGGACGACACTTTGTGTCTGCTGAAGTGTGTATGGTTCTGGCTGGGGATCTCACGGAAAGTAAATGGGGAAAGAAGCTAGGCTCTGATTGTTATGCGCATGGCTTTGAAGCACCATCAGAACAATTTCTGCAATGGCTGCCTTGGGCTGAGTGGGTAAAAGTCTTTTCGCCATTTGATCGCTTTTGCCCTCGCTGGAAGGTTTGGCAACGCTGGCTCAATAAGATCCCTGTGCTGAAACACCGTCTGACACCCGTCCTCGTTCATATTAAGTGGTGATTGGCTAGTCATTAAGCACTCAGGTACACTCGTCGATCTAAATTACGAGGTGCTTGTGACAAACTCTATTTTCTCTCCTTTATCCAATCCTCAAGTGCACCGTCAGGTCTTGGCACTTGCTATTCCTATGGTGTTGTCGAATATTACCGTTCCGCTGCTTGGCCTGGTTGATGCCGCTGTCATTGGTCATCTTGAACATGCTTGGTATCTGGGCGGTGTCGCCTTGGGCAGCACGATGATCAGTGTGACCTTTTGGTTGCTCGGCTTTTTACGTATGTCGACAACCGGATTAGCGGCGCAATCTTACGGAAGTGACGATCGTAAGCAACTGGCTTTAGTTTTCCTGCAAGGCGCATTGATGGCGTTACTGTTCGCAGTTTTGTTCTTAGTTGCACACAGCTCTATTGCTGATCTTATCTTTAGCTGGAGTGATGCCAGTGAGGAAGTGAAGCACTATGGTATGCAGTATTTCTCTGTCCGTGTCTGGAGTGCGCCTGCGGCGTTAATGAATTTCGTGTTGTTGGGCTGGCTACTTGGCACTCAAAACTCCAAGGCACCGATGTGGATGGTGATCATTACTAACCTTACTAATATCGCATTGGATATCCTGTTTGTCATTGGCTTAGGATGGAAAGTCGAAGGGGCGGCATTGGCCTCAGTGATCGCAGACTACTCGGGAATGGCATTTGGCTTAGTTTGTGTGTGGAAAATATGGCAAGAACGGCAGTTGCCTTCGCCTAAGCGTCTCCTTGTAGACACGCAGCATGGGATAGGGCGGTTTATAAAACTCAATCGCGATATCTTTTTACGCTCTTTGTGTTTGCAGGCGGCGTTTAGCTTTATGACGTTTCAGGGGGCGAGCTTTGGTGATGATGTTGTGGCTGCGAATGCTGTGCTGATGAGCTTTTTGATGATCATTTCTTACGGCATGGATGGCTTTGCGTATGCCATGGAAGCGATGGTGGGTAAAGCCATAGGAGCGAAAGACAGGCAGCAACTGAGTGCATCGCTTATTGGGACATTCTTTTGGAGCCTAGTTATCTGTTTAGGCTTAACAGCAGTCTTCGTTTTAGCAGGATCGACCCTGATCGCCATGATCACTTCAATAGAAGAGGTACAGCAGCAGGCGGCGATTTATCTGCCATGGCTGGTGGTGATGCCACTGGCTTCGATGTGGTGCTTTCTATTGGATGGAATTTTTGTCGGAGCGACTAAAGGTAAAGACATGCGCAACAGTATGTTTGTTGCGACCAGCAGCTTCTTTGTTGTCTTTTACTTATTTTCGGGATGGGAAAATCACGCGCTTTGGCTGGCGATGACCAGTTTTATGCTGATGCGCGGCATCGGGCTTGGCGTGATTTTTCTTTATCAATGGCGCAAAGGGACGTTTCTGGCTTAACGGTTGCCAGAAACAAAAACAGCAGGCTAAGTGCCTGCTGTTTTACGTTTTAGGGTTCTGCCCTCATTAGAAAAGTCGGTTCAAACCATTCAATGCTGCCACGCGGTAGGCTTCGGCCATGGTTGGGTAGTTGAACGTTGTGTTAACGAAGTACTCGATGGTATTCGCTTCCCCTTTTTGTTCCATGATGGCTTGTCCGATGTGGATGATTTCCGCAGCACGTTGACCAAAACAGTGGATACCAAGGATCTCTTTGGTTTCGCGGTGGAACAAAATCTTCAAACTGCCAATGTCTTTTCCTGCGATCTGTGCTCGCGCCAGATGTTTGAAGGAAGAGCGACCCACCTCGTAAGGCACTTTCGCTGCTGTCAGTTCTTGCTCTGTCCTGCCAACGGAACTGATTTCTGGAATGGTGTAGATGCCTGTCGGGATATCTTCAATCAGATAGTTATCTGCTTGCCCTTTGGTGATGGCTTGCGCCACAAAACGTCCTTGATCGTAGGCGGCACTTGCCAGGCTAGGGTAACCAATCACATCACCGACTGCGTAAATGTGCTCGACCACGGTTTGATAGTTACGATTCACTTTCAACTGTCCGCGCGAGTCGGCTTCCAGACCCACGACACCCAAATTAAGCTTATCGGTATTACCTGTTCGGCCGTTGGCGTACAGCAGGCAATCGGCGCGCATCTTCTTGCCGGATTTCAGGTGGATAATGACGCCATCCTCTGTACCTTCAATTTTCTCGTAAGTTTCGTCATTGCGAATCACGACACCACTGTTCCAGAAGTGGTATGACAGTGCATCAGAGACTTCGTTGTCCAAGAAAGATAACAAACGGTCACGGGTGTTAATCAAGTCAGTTTTTACCCCAAGCCCGCGGAAGATAGAGGCGTACTCACAGCCAATGACGCCTGCGCCGTAGATAATGATATGACGAGGGTCATGCTTCAGGCTTAAGATGGAGTCACTGTCGTAAATGCGCTCGTGTAGGAAGTCGACATCATCTGGCTGGTATGGGCGCGAGCCTGTCGCAATGACAAATTTATCTGCTGAGTAGACTTCTTCTGTGCCATCACTTTGCATGACTGCGACAGAGTAATCATCGATAAAACGCGCGGTTCCGAAGAGCAGGGTACATTGGTTGCGGTCGTAGAACCCCTGACGCAGTCGTGTTTGTTTGTCAATGACGGACTTCGCATGGCCTAAAATGTCAGAAAATGTTGCATGTAAACTGGTGCTATTGCGGCAGAAGAGCGGGTTGCTATTAAATTCGATGATTCGGCTAACCGCATGACGCAGTGCTTTCGATGGTATGGTTCCCCAATGCGTACAGCCGCCACCAACGCTGCTCTCTTTCTCAATGATGGCTACATTTAGTCCCGCTTTGGTTAACCCCATCGCAGCCCCTTCTCCGCCGGGGCCACTACCAATTACGATCACGTCAAAGTGATTTGCATGCGCCATGATGTATTTCCTTGTTATATTTGCTTAACATTGCCTTAGCGCAATTTTAACTCATTTGCTCTATACGTACACGTAATGGCTGCGAGAGAGTGGAAGTGATCACGCAGAAAAGACTAAAAGAACGAATTGGCATGTTGGATGTCTATAAATTGCATTGAGAATATTGCAATCAGACTGTAGCCAATAGTAACGTTTGCGCGGTTAACGCTGGCAAAAGCAACATATCTTTCTCCGTAGGGGGTAATTGCGTTATATTGAAGCTCTTGTACCCTACATAAAAAGAGCAAGTTAAGAATGAAATCGATGGGCATCCGCGCGCAACAAAAAGAGAAAACACGTCGTTCATTGATCGACGCGGCATTTAGTCAATTAAGTGCGGATCGCAGCTTTTCCAGTCTCAGCTTGCGAGAAGTTGCCCGAGAGGCAGGAATTGCACCCACTTCTTTCTATCGCCACTTTAAGGACATGGATGAACTAGGCTTAACCATGGTCGATGAGGGGGGGTTACTGTTACGTCAATTGATGCGTCAGGCGCGTCAACGTATCGTTAAAGAAGGGAGTGTGATTCGCACTTCAGTTGAAACATTTATGGAATTCATTGAAAGTAGCCCTAACGTCTTTCGTTTGTTGCTGCGTGAACGTTCAGGAACTTCTTCTGAATTCCGTACCGCTGTTGCTCGAGAAATTCAGCATTTTGCGGCAGAATTAACCGAGTACTTGATGAGCACCGGCGTGACCAGAGAAGAGGCGTACACTCAAGCAGAGGCGTCGGTTACTTTGGTCTTCAGCTCGGGTGCTGAAGCTTTAGATTTAGATCGCCGTGAGCGCGATGAGCTCGCGGAACGATTGATTATGCAATTGCGAATGATAGCCAAAGGGGCTTATTGGTATCGCAAAGAACGTGAACGTAACCGATTAAAAGGCAGGATAGAATAATGTCGAATGGAAATAAATCTGAAAAGAAAACGCTGATTTTAGCGTTGGTTGCAGGTGTGTGTGGTGATGCTTTGTTGTCATGGTTGACCATGAGCGAAGTCTCTTTCTCAATCTTCCCGTTGATTGCTCTTGTACTAGCAGTACAGGCGCTGTACCAAGAATACTTGAGCAACCCGGTATCGGAAGATATCCCACTGGTTGGTCTGGCATGTTTCTTCGTTGGAGCGTTTGGCCACTCTGCGTTTATCAAAGCGCAATACCCAGAAGCAGGTTCAAACTTCTTCGCCATTCTGGTTTCTATGATTCTTCTAGTGTGGATCGGTAAGAAACTTGGCTTTATGGAACGCAAAACTAAAACCTCTGCGGAATAAGTTTTTAGGGTTTAATGAAAAAGCGAGCTGTTAAGCTCGCTTTTTTGTATCTTTATTTACGTTCAAGAAATACACCCGCTTCCATATGGTGGGTGTATGGGAACTGATCGAACAGAGCGAAACGCGTGACTTTGTGTGTTTCGCTCAAAATATCCAAGTTCTCTTTCAGCGTGTCAGGATTACAAGATATGTACATGATACGCTCGTAACCTTGCACCATCTTACAGGTGTCCACATCCATACCTGAACGTGGCGGATCAACAAAAATTGTGTTGCAGTTGTAGCTCTTCAGATCCACGCCAGCATCTTGCAAGCGGCGGAACTCACGTTTACCTTCGATTGCCTGAGTAAACTCTTCTGCTGAAAGGCGCAGGATTTGTACGTTATCAATCTCATTTGCTGCGATATTGTATTGAGCAGATACCACAGAAGGCTTCGCCAGTTCGGTTGCCAAAACGCAGTCAAAGTTTTGAGCCAATGCCAGAGAGAAATTACCGTTACCGCAGTAAAGCTCTAATAGATCACCAGTGCTGTCTTGGGTGCAGTCTACCGCCCATTCAAGCATCTTCTCTGCGACTTTACCGTTTGGTTGCGTAAAGCTGTTTTCTACTTGTTGGTAGATGTATGACTGACCGTTCACATCCAACTTTTCGATGACATAGTCTTGATCAAGGACGATTTTCATCTTGCGCGCTCGGCCGATGATGTTGAGGTTGAAACCTTCATCATTCAGACGCTGCTTCATCGCTTTCGCGTTTTCAATCCACTCATCATCCAACTGGCGATGGTAAAGCAGAGAAACCAGAATCTCACCGCTAAGTGTAGAGAGAAAGTCCACTTGGAATAATTTACGACGCAGAGAGTCGTTGTCTTTCATCGCTTCAATCAGTAGCGGCATCAAGTCATTAATCAAACGGCTTGCAGCAGGGAACTGGTCAACGCGGTATTTTTCACGAGTTTCTTGATTAAACATGATGTAGTAAAGGTCTTCACCCTCATGCCATACGCGGAACTCAGCACGCATACGGTAGTGCTGCTCTGGTGATTCAAACACTTCCAGCTCTGGCACGTTGTATGGCGAGAACATATCAGTGAGACGTTCAACTTTTTCCGCCAGTTGTTCTTGGTAGTGTTGTGGGTTTACATCAAGAGTAGCCATGATCTTACCTTTATATGGTGCATTCAATTTAAGAGCGCAGATTTTATTCAATCTCAACAGTATGTCCAGTTTTGTACTGGAATTGATTTGAAGATAGCGTGTACAGGTGATGGATAAAGAACAAATAATCAAAACTTTACAAATTATAGGGGTAATATTGGCTGGACAAATAATCAATAGCTGAATACTATCTGCCTCAAGCTGGTGCTATCTAGCAATCTAGATGGCTGAAATGGGAATCTGGTGTGAATCCGGAACTGACGCGCAGCGGTAAAAGAGAACGAAAGCTTATTATGACACTGCATTAGTTGATGTGGGAAGTCGAGCGAGTAGGTGGGGTAAAAGCCAGGCTCTTAAGTCCGAATACCTGCCAGCAACTGAGCCACAGTACTGGTCCGCCTTAAATGGCAGGGCTCGGAAGGAATTACGCGATTTAGGACAATACAATGAAAAAATCCGCATTGGCGATCACTCTGGCATCGCTGCTTTCACCTGTCTCTTATTTACAGGCCCAAGAAACCTCCGCTGACGAAACCCTCGTTGTTACCGCTAACCGATTTGAACAAGCCGAAAGCAATACGCTTGCTGACGTGGAAGTCGTGACCCGAGAAGATATCGACCGTATTCAAGCTAAGACTCTACCGGACGTACTGCGTCGACTCACTGGTATTCAGGTTACGCAAAATGGTGGCCGTGGTCAGTTAGCTTCGCTATTTGTGCGTGGCACGAGTTCAGACCAAGTTTTGGTGCTGGTGGATGGTGTACGTTTTGCTCGAGCAGCAAAAGGCGCGGTTGATTTCAACCAGATCCCTCTGACTTATGTTCAGCGCATTGAGTATGTGCGTGGTGCTCGTGCGTCTCTGTATGGCTCGGAAGCGATTGGTGGTGTTATCAATATCATTACCGTGGCTCGCTCGGAAGTTGAAAGCACCAAGTTGAGCGCAGGTCTGGGTAGCCTTGACTATCAAGAGCTGAGTCTCGCATCGGGTATTAAAGTCGGTGACAGCGGCCAGTTGAATCTTGCGTTGGGGACTGAAAGTGATGACGGGTACAACGTTCGCCCGGTTGCTGGTATCAACGATGGTGATCGACATGGCTTTGCAACCAAGAATGGTCTGATTGGTTACGTGCATAATTTTGATAAGCAGTGGTCAGCATTTGGTAACTTCCGTGCATACGAGAATGTTTACCAGTACGACAGCAGCTATGGCAGTCGCGGCTACTATGAAGCAGAGAAAGATGACTTTTCAGCAACGGTTGGCGGTAAATACCAATCTGACAATCTGATGTCTGAGTTACAAGTGACGGCACAAAAGCAGAAGTCATGGAATTACCAACAGTCGGCAGGTAAGCACTCAGGAACAGAAGATGAGCTAGAACAGAAAAACGTGCAGTGGACCCACAGCTACCTTCTAAACAACAATACAACTTTTGCTGGTGGTATTGATTGGCGTGACGAGTCTTACGTTGATAAGAACGCAAATAAAACGTTCGATCGTACCAATGGTGCGTTATTTGGTATAGCAACCGCAACGATTGATAACGCTATGCTGGAAGGTAGTGCCCGTGTCGATGATAACGAAGAATACGGCAGTGAGTTTACTTACAGTCTGGCTGCGGGTTATCAGTTTATTCCTGAGTTTGGCGCTAAAGCCTCTTTCGGTACTGCATTTAAAGCCCCGAACCTTTATCAACAATACGACCCAACTTACGGTGAAAAAGATCTTAAGCCAGAAGAGTCGGATGCATGGGAAATCAGCTTTAGTGGTGATGTTCAGGGCGTTTTCTGGTCACTGACAGGTTACGACTACAAGATCACCAATCTTATCGACTACCATCCGACGACATACAAATATCTAAATGTTGACGGTGAAACACACATTCAAGGTGTCGAATTAGTTGCCGAGTTTGAAACTGGTATTGTACAGCATCAATTGAGCGCTGATTACAAAGATGCAGAAGATGATAATGGCGATCAACTGCAACGTCGTGCCAAAGAGATGTACAAGTGGAACGCTATTGTGAACTTTGACAAGGTTGATTGGGCTATTAGCTATCTATACGTAGGTAAGCGCCCAGATGTTGACTACAACTCTTGGCCATCTCAAGACGTGTACATGCCTTCTTACTCACTGGTGGATACTGCCGTCACTTACTACCCTAATGAGTCAACCACGATTAGTGCTCGTATCGATAACTTGTTGGATGAAGAGTATGAAATGGCGTTGGGTTATCCAGCGGCAGAGCGTGCTTACTACATAAACATTGGTTACCAATTCTAAATCGTAGTTATGAATGCAAACCGCCTTCGGGCGGTTTTTTCTTTTTAAGAATCGTATGGAGACATGATGAGTAAACCAAAACGAGTCGTGATCAGTTGGTCGAGTGGTAAAGACTCAACATTGACTCTGGAACGCTTAAACGAAAACCCGGATTATCAGGTAGTTGGTTTGTACACCACTTACGTAGGGAAAGAAGTGCCATTTCAGGCAACACCTCTTGAAGTTGTGCAGATGCAGGCTGACTTACTTGGCCTTCCATTGAGCACCATTGAGTTGCCTGCCGTTTTCCCAAGTAATGACATCTACCAATCTACGATTGTCACCGCATTGGCAGAGAGTGAGTTAAATATACAAGCTGTCGCTTTCGGTGACATGTTCTGCAATGGTATTGCTGATTATCGACGCAGCTATATAGAGCCTGCTGGCTGGGAATGTGTATTCCCTCTATTAGGGGAGAGCAGTAAGAGTCTGGCTTTGGAAATTATCGAGCGTGGTATTAAAACGATGCTGATCACCACTGATGGAGAAGCATTGTCATCAGATTGGTGTGGGCGTTGGTATGACAAATCGTTGGTTGATTCGCTACCTCGCCATGTTGACCCGTGTGGAGAAAATGGCGAGTTTCATACCTTGGTGACATCTGCCCCTTCATTTCAAGGTCATCTAGAACTGCTTAAGCGAGAGGTCGAGATAGGGGAAAGGTTTAGTCATCAAAGATACTGCGCCAAATCATTGCCAAAACAAATCTAACCAGTATGATCGCAGCGTTTGTATTGCTTAGGTATGACTCGTGCGAGTAGCGAATAAGAAAAAGGTCCTGGTGTTTGACTCTGGTGTCGGAGGGCTTTCTGTATTTAAAGAAATCCATCGTCTGTTACCGCAAATGAATTACCTATATCTATTCGACAATCAAGCATACCCATACGGGGAGCTTGCCCAAAGCGTTCTCATTTCTCGCGTGAACCAACTTGTATCTACGTTAGTGGATGAGTATCAGGTCGATATAGTCGTTATCGCGTGTAACACTGCGAGTACCATCGTTCTTCCGTCATTGCGTGAAAAACTGTCGGTTCCTGTGGTAGGCGTTGTTCCCGCTATTAAACCAGCGTCGTTACTTGCTTCTAAAGGAGTGGGACTGATTGCGACTCCAGCTACGGTCACTCGACAATACACGCACAAATTGATTCGTGATTATGCTCAGGGAAAACCAGTAGAGTTATTGGGTTCCACCCGCCTGGTCGATATAGCGGAAGAAAAGCTGCGTGGGAAAGATGCTTGTATTGAAGAATTAAAAGGCATCCTGGAACCGCTACATAATAAAGTGGATGTTGCCGTATTAGGTTGTACCCACTTTCCACTGATTAAAGAAGAAATTCACCAAGCATTGGGAGGCCAGGTCATCTTAGTTGACTCTGGTGAAGCGATAGCACGTCGAGTAAAGACGTTGTTATTTAGTGAGCAGTGTCAGGGAACCCCAGAAGAGGGGACTAAGCGAATCTTTGCCAGTGCATCTCCTTGGCAAGAAGATGCACTGAATGTGTGTTTGGCGAAGCTAGGTTTTAGTCCTGTTCAGGTTTATCGCCTTCAGGGTGTTTCGGATCGTTAGCGATACGCACTTTAAGCGTACGATCCATATAGAGCTTTTCATTTAACTTGGCGATGGCTGGTTTAGCATCGGCAGCCGCCATCACAACAAATCCAAATCCTCTTCTTTTACCTGTACGTTTATCTTTCATTAAGCGAACAGCATAGACTTGTCCATATTCCGCAAATAAATCGCGAACATGACTTTCATTTGCCTTATAAGGCAGGTTTCCGACATACAAGGTTTTCGTTGATGGGTCAGAGTCGGTTGATTGATCAATTGGTGTCTGGCTAGAAAATGAAAACAGAAAAGCAGTAGCGACAACACCGATAAGAAAGCTCAGTACGGGTGAAACGGCGAACTGAGAGAATATCACTCCCCCAATGGCGGCGAACCCGGCACATAAAATCAGATTTTTTTTAGACGTCATTTTGATTACTACACATAGGTGATAAAGAGATTGTTTGCCTATTAACATAATAGACACATGAATCTTACGTATATGGTTGGTGTTTTTCCAACCAATTGCTGTGATATGTCTCAAATGTGACGAAGAAATATGCGAATTTCGCCGTTTTGATTAATAACTAACCGATCAAATCTTTTTTTTAAAAAAACGCTTGTGCTAATTTCTCAACTCCCTATACTGCGCATCCACCGACACGGAGTGAGACGAGAGTCACACAGCGAGTCGGAAAGAGAAGAAAAAGAAATTTGAAAAAATTCTTGACTCTCAAATCGGGAAGCGTAAGATACGCACCCCTGACAGCGAGACGCGAAAGCGGCAAGTTAGTCAGAAAAGCTCTTTAACAATATAGACCTATCAATCTGTGTGGGCACTCGTTGATGATAATCCAATTAGATACCTCGGTATCAAATTAGGTTTCAATGAACTGAGTGACCAATACAAATAACTTCGGTTATTTGGCACAGTCAATTCATTAT
>NZ_JAKKCM010000002.1 GCF_021728395.1 Vibrio sp. J1-1
TTATTGTACTTGCACCAGTTAGTGGTTTTGTAGCGAGGCTTCGGCATCTAATCAAAGTCAGTGAATGAATGTCCCTGATCTGATCGTAAGATTTTGATTTAGTTCATTCGATTTCCGCAACAAAGCCGCCTAAAGCTCCAGGTGTTCATTGTTGGAAGGGTATTTATACTTTGGTTAGCACTGTTGCTCTTTCAGCGCGGTGCTAGCCATAAAAACGTAAATTTGAATATTTCTTATTTCTAACATTAGGCACGTCACATGCAGAGAGAAGCGCAGTGCAATAAAATCTGTCCTAAGTACCCGACCCTCTCTGTTACTGCTAACAACTCCCTCACATCAAAACCCTTCAATACCTAGGTGACGAACTTACTGTTTTCTAATACTCAATCATTGAAAATCAATCAGAGGGTTGTGAGTTCGATAAAGACGATTTTTGCGTTTTTGAAATGTTTAAAAATCGGATTTGATCTCAGTGGTGATTTCTCTGTTTTCTCTGTAAATTATTAATATAGTTGATTTTTTACTTACATGTGAATTGAATCGCATTTTGTTTTAATTTATAAAAAAACGTCCTGGATGAATTTTTATTCTAAATTATGCAGCACATTCGGTCTGCTAATCGATCAGGCTGCCATTAGCTATTCATGGTGTGAATAAATGTAATTTGTTTGATTCTTTAGAAGAATGATTTTCTATTCATACAGGGGAAGTGTTATATCAATATATTAGAAAAATCGAATTTGATCTTATTTATATCTTTTGTATTAAATGAGAAATTAATTATTAACAACTGTTAAATTAATAAATAATGATATTGTTGATGTCTATTGTATTCGTCATTCACTATATTTAAGAATAGATAGTTGGTACGTATTAATATAACGCCCTTATTGGTTGGGTGTTTATGAACATGTGATTGTCATAACTGGAGTTTATATCTAAAATTTATATTGGTTTTTTGTGTTTTGATGTTTTTGTTTTAATTACAAAAGCTTGTGTTTTTTGGTGTTAGATTTTTAGGTGCCAAATTCATATAAATTAACCAATAAAGTTTAGGTTTATACTAAAAATAGTTATCTTTTAATCAAGATAAATAATATTTAAAAATAATTAAGGATTTAACCATAAGATTAATCTTGTGGTTGATAGGCTTATTGGGGTGTTTTAATGGAATTTCATCCCAATAATCTGTTTGTATTTAAGTTTATTCTAACAAACTTAATTTTCATGGAAGTTCTAAAACATGCAGCACACAACAAAGTGGATGATGACGCCGCTAGCAATGTTGTTGGGTACGCTATTTTCAATGTCTTCACTAGCTGAGGAAATAAGTGTATTCGATAGCAGAGGGCCAAAATCTACACACAATGAAGGAGAGACGTCCTGTTTTGTTTGCAAGTTAAGTGGGTCTGTTTACCTATCTTACGATACAAACATTTACGATAGAGACGATCATCGCTCCGTCCGCAATTTCTCTTGGGGAGGCGTTCTCAATTATTCCGTTTCTCGCGATGTAAAAGCCTACTTTTCTACGGGTGGTTATCGAGCACTAGAGGACGAAGTCGGCACTTATGCGACGGACTCAGTGCTAGGTTTGCAATACTCGAACCTCTACCATTTCGGTGATACGGGAAAAGTCGGAATTGCAGGTCAGTTCACTATCCCTACCTCAGAAAACTCACGTAAAGATGAATTGAAAACAGCATTTCGTTTGGCAGTGCCTATTTCCTTTTCTGTTTGGAGTATCGACTTCTCCATTTCCCCGAGAGTCAGAAAAAATTTTCACGACTACAAAACCATGGGGGGACGCTCTCTGACGGAGTGGAGTTATTCAGTGTTCACTTTAGCGGAAAAGTCGTGGGAATCGTTTTCTCTAGGGGTGACCGCTTTAGGTGGAAACACCATTAGTTATCAAGGTACTCGCAGAACCAGTTGGAAGTACGAAAGTGCTTTATATGGCGCATACAAGTTTGATGACGATTGGTCTTTGCTACTGGCTGCGTCATCAACAGGTTTCTATCAAGACGCGGAGCGAGGCACATTGGGCAACATTGATTTGTTAAACCAAGAGAAAACCTCCTACATCGCCGAAGTAAGTTATTCGTTCTAGGAAAATAAAAGAATATTAAGGATATCCAAATAATGTTTAAAAAATTGACGCTGGTGTCAGCAATTACAGCCGCGCTGGTTGGTTGTGGAGCAGACGATCAAGCTTATGACTATGTTGAAAGAGATGCAAAAGAGGTTGCGGTTAAGGATCTGAAAGACGGTCGTTGGTTCTATGTGCCGACAACAGGTGCAGCTCCACGATTTGCTTTAAACCAATTTCCTTTCTTACAAGGCTCCCCTCGTTACGTTGAATTGTGTTTTACGAAAGAGGGCCTGGAAGTTCGTAGTTACGATAAAAATTACCCTGATACAAATCTTTCTAAAGACGTAAACAACTACTGTGGTGACGAGAAGTTTGTCGCAGATGACGACGATGTAAACTTTGCTCAGGTGTTAACCATTCCGGGGGATTTTGCTGCCTATCGCTGTGACGAAGACTCATACGGTGACTGCACCAACCAAGAAGAAATCAATGAAGATGATAGCTTGGACTACAAGCAGAAAACCCACTTTACTCCTAATCCAGAGGAACTCGAGGTTGCTGAGTTCAATAAGGAAGATCTGTATGGGGTTAATGACGGTATCTCGGAACAAGGTACGCCACGACTCATTTCTTGGGACTTTGACCCTGAGAAAGGCGTACTGAACTTCGAATTAGAGCGTACGTTCCGTGTTGATTTAGATAAGTTATCGAATTACATCAACTTTGCGACTAAAGCGAGCTTGGAAGAAGCTCTTGTTGATGGCGCATTCAAATCTCGTTTCTATTACTCTTTGGTACACGAAAGTGAAATCGCGACAGATGGCTACCAGCCAATTCTGTACCCAGTCGGTGATGAGAACGACATTGGCTTTTTCACCACAGCGACCAAAAAACTGAATCCGATAACGAACAAGTACGACAGAGAGGTGGTTTACCTGAACCGCTTCAACCCAGATCAAGACTCAATTAAATACTACTTGAGCGACAATTTCTTCGAAGAGAAGAACAAACTATTTCTCGATGCTACGCTTCAGTCGATCGATAAAATGAATCAAACGTTAAGAGTATTTGGTTCAGATTCAAGCAAGCCAGAAATTGAGATTGTAAACAAAACCCAAGCGGCGGGCATCCATCCTGGTGATTTACGTTACAACGTGATAAACCTGATTGATGAACCACTCGCTAATGGTTTATTGGGGTATGGACCTTCGGTTTCTAACCCGATGACAGGCGAGATTATCAAAGCACACGTTAACCAATATGCTGGCGTCGCCAGAACGGGTGTGCCTTTCTACTGGGATAACTTGGCTCGATTCTACAATCGTAACCAGTTGGATTTGGATGGATTGGAGCCGTTACAAACCAGTGAGGGCGAGGTAAAAACAGACGTTTCGAAAAGAGTTGCAGCACTTTCGACCATGGCGGCAATGGAAAAGCTGAACGTTGATGAGAATGTTCATGCGCCCTTCGTTTCGAAAGAGGAAATGGTCTCTGGTAAAGCGGCAACTAAGAGCCCAACGCAACTGCTTGCTGACTTCAATGATGATATGGCATTTGAGGACGTTGTAGCGGCAGAAGAAAACCGTTTGTCTTTCTGGGCAGAAAACAACGTATATCCAATCGAAGCATCGTGGGTGTCATCAAGCAACAAAGCGATGCTCGATAACTTGCAACTCAATGATGACCGCTATTTTGAGATCAAACTTGATGATGTGGGTAATGAAACGTCTCGTCATCTGAAGCGATGGAAGTACCTACCAAAAGATTTACAAGTAGAAGCCGCCAATGCAATTACGGTGGCGACTTACAGCAATACGCTTGTTCATGAACTTGGTCACAACGTGGGTCTGCGTCATAACTTCAAGGCTTCGAATGATAAAGCGAACTACTACACTTTGGAGCAAGCACATCAACTTGGCTTAAATAACATTCCAGCGTACAGCTCTACAATGGACTACGCGCCAAGCATGTTGGATGAAACGCCAACTTGGGGTCTGTATGATATTGCGGCATTCAAGTTTGCTTATGGCCGTAAAGTCGAAACTATTCAAGATTCGTCAGGTGCGGCTCCTGTGCCAGTTGTAAAACCAGCAGACAGTGCGAGTGATGAAGAAAAATCAGCATACGAGCGCTATCTTACTGAGCTGAATGCATACCAACAGGGCTTTGCGTACAAGTTCGGTGACAATCCAGACAACGATTCTCTCATGGTGTGCTCGGAAGTTAAGGCGCTATCGGGCGATGATGAAGGTAAGTCATTGTACAACTGTGACTTTAGCCGATTTGATGCGGCGGCGTTGTCTGATGATGGAGAGTTGAACGCTAAGACTCGTTACGGTGTGCTTTACTACTTAGATAAGGTGAACGAGATTGAGCGCAAGCCTTACGACTTCTGTACCGATGGTAACGTGTCACTAAACAGTGACTGTAACCGTTTTGATGAAGGCACAGACTTAGAAGAGATCGTATCGTATGAATGGCAAAGCTATCTTGATAGTTATGATCGTCGCAACTTAGATTTGTACGGTACAAACGGCCTGTACTTATCTGATTATCCAAGCTACCTAGTTCGTCGTTTCAGGGAAATGAGCGCCATTCGAGATAAGATGGAAGATCTAGAGCGCATTGACAACTTGTACACGAATCTGGGGTTAACATCGAGCACTGACAAACCGGGTGACTTCTTGTTACGCCTTGCATCAAACCCTGAACACTGTACTGAAGACAGCGCAGACAATAAGTGGTTCTGTGATTATGCCTTTGGTGCGAAAAAATCGGCGGCATTCTTCCTTGATGTGTTGCGTACACCTGAACACCAATGTGTGATTGAAAATGCAGCAGGCAATCAAAAAGTTATTTCTTTTGGTCAATTGTTAGATAGTAACTCTTACCTAATTCCTGCCGACTACGATCTTCAAACCACAAGCTGCTTTGATGACCTGGTTGCTGGCTTTATTGAAGATGCAGAAAGTGGTTATACCGCAGTGGCTGAAACAGCAAATAGCCGCTTCTTAAACTCCATTGGTAGCTTTGACCCAGATTACCCTTGGTCAAATTCCATCTCTGTTTTGGGGCACTGGCCGGACAAAGCATTGGCAAGTTATTTCTTGGCGCGTCGATTCTCTAACCGTTATACCGATGAAGTGAGCTTTGCATCATTGCTTGATATTCCGGGTGTACAGTCAGAGTACGAAGACATTATGAATAACATTTTGGTGAATAATGCCCTAAACACGCCAGTCGCATTGATTGATAAAGACGGAGAGGAATACCTAGATCTCAAAGGTGTAACGGTGAACCTTCATCTAACCGAACAGATGGAATCTTTGCCACCAATGCCTCGTGGTATCGCTGAATTCTTAGATATTGATAGCCGAAGCCGTGAGCGTATCGGGGATGTTCTGCTAAGAATGGGTGTGCGTCAAATGCAGTCTGACGATTACAAAGTGAAGACGCGTGGTAAAGCTCAGTTTGATGCTTTCACCAAGCAGCAAGATCGTTATGACATTATTGCAGGCGATAAAGTCGAGTTCGTTATTGATGGTAAAAAGTTTGTCGCTACTAAAGCAAACAAGCTGGCTTATGACTATTCAAACCAGTTGGTCACGTCGGAAGGCTACGACCTGAAAACTTACTTGGATGGCTATGAGCAAGAAGAGCTGAGCGCGGTTGCCTCCGGTATCAGTAGCGCATGGGGACCATTCCGTACGTCAATTATTCCTGCATTTCATGATGCCGTACTGCTACTTGATGCGCCAATGGTCAACGCAATGAAAGCGACGATTGATGCCGATATAGCAGCAGGTGTGCTGACGTTTAGCGACTCATTCATCAACTTTGTGAATGCAAACATTGCTTCAGGAGATCTCGTATTTGACGCTAATGCGAAAACATTGAGCTACCAAGGTGGCAAAGCGCACAGTGACTTCAAAGCGTTCGAGGCTTACTCAGATGCGATGCTTTTGATCTTCAATGGGTACACCCAAGAAATGATGTCTGCTGTCGACAATGTGTATGCGGGCTACACCACATCCTCTGATACGCATAAAGAGTTGTGGTTAAAAGACCTGGATATGATTCAAGCGTATCTGAGTGGTGATATCGGCGCTGTCGCTGGTAAATACTATGAGATGCTAGATCGCTTACCCGAAGCAAGTGACTTTGAATAAACGATTGCCAGAAACTTAAAGCAAAGGCCTGCCGCATCGCAGGCCTTTATTATTGCTGAGGGCACCTAAGTGGCTGATGTTTATCTTATGTTGGTCTAGTCTCCACTTAGAACAAAAACTCACGGAGTTCTATCTTGCCGGACTAATTTTCTAGACTGCTGTAGCGGTCCCAGTAGGGTAAATCAGTACCGAGCTTCTCGCTGATAAAGTCGATAAATACTCTCACTTTTAACGGCATGTGTTTGCGTTCTGGAAAAACGGCGTAAATGGCGTGCTCTGGTAGAGCGTAGTCTTCCATTACCACTTTTAGGCTACCAGCCGCAATGTCTCTTGATGCGATAAAAGTGGGTAGCTGAGCAATTCCTGAGCCTCGTAAAAGCAATTGGCGAATCGCTTCGCTGTTGTTCACCACAAAGTTTCCTCTAGGAAGCACTTTGTACTCACTGCTGTTGTTGATAAACATCCATTCGACACCACCACGAAAATAGGAATAGCGTAGGCAGTTATGTGCAACCAAATCACTAGGCTTTTGTGGCGTACCAAACTCAACAAGGTAATCAGGCGATGCACAGAGGACGCTTTTACACGGTGCGAGACGTTTGGCGACCAGGTTGGATGAGGCTAATTCGCCAATACGAATCCCTAAATCAAAGCTCTCTTTGACCAAGTCGACCATTTTGTCTTCGAGGTTTAAATCCACTTCTACTTTAGGGTAGCGCGTAAGAAACTCACTGATTAAAGGCGCGATATGCAGCACACCAAACGACATCGGCACGGTAATTTTGAGCTTACCTTGTGGGGATCCTTGCAGTTCAGATACCGCATCGACCCCTTGCTGGGCAAGATTAACGGCTTGAGACGCATATTCAAAATAGCGTCTTCCCGCTTCAGTCAGGCTTAGTTTTCGGGTGGTTCGATTAAGCAGGCGGATACCCAAGTCATCTTCTAGCTGATTGATACGTTTGCTAATAGCAGATTTAGTCAGATTAAGTTGTTTGGCCGCTAGCGAAAAGCTGCCGCACTCAACGACTGCCACAAATACGGGCAGGGAGGCTATCGCGTTCACATCAATCTCCTTTGCATTGGGTATAACTGTTGATTATATGGATACAATTAATTTCCAATTATAGAGATTATCTTCAAGAAGAAAACAATCTAGACTATGCACCAGTATTACGACCTTGATTTGGGAATGAATAAAATGAAGTATGATTGGATTCTGTTTGATGCTGACGAGACCTTGTTTCACTTTGACGCTTTCAAAGGTTTGCAGCTGATGTTTTCTCGCAAAGGCGTAGATTTTACTCCACAAGATTTTACTCACTACCAAAAGATAAATAAGCCATTGTGGGTTGATTATCAAGATGGAAAAGTGACAGCGGATGAGCTGAAACACAAACGATTTAACGAGTGGGCAGAAAAGCTCAATACCACTACCGCGGAGTTAAACAGCGCATTTTTAGAAGCCATGGCTGACATTTGTAGCTTGCTGCCTGGCGCGAAAGAGCTGATGGAAGCGCTGCAAGGTAAAGCTAAAATGGGCATCATCACCAACGGTTTTACCGAACTTCAAGCTATCCGCCTTGAACGTACGGGGATGGTCGACTACTTTGATCAAATCGTGATTTCCGAGCAAGTCGGTGTCGCAAAACCGGACTTAGGCATTTTCGAATACGCAATGCAGCAAATGGGGCAGCCATGTAAAACACGCGTTTTAATGGTGGGAGATAACCTGCATTCAGACATCTTAGGTGGTAATAACTTTGGTATTGAAACCTGTTGGTTGAATACAACTGGCGCAAGTGTGGATGACCGTATCGCACCAAGTTATACCGTAGAATCGTTGAGCGAGCTAAAGAACATTTTGGTTGCGTAGATAGCCATTAAATAGGGTTTTGGAACTAAGGAATCACCATGTCAGATATCAAGCAACTAGACAGCAAAGTTGTCTATCAAAATAAATGGATGACGGTTCGTGAAGATAAAATTTTGCGTCCAAGTGGTGCGGAAGGCATCTATGGTGTCGTCGACAAACCAGACTGCGCCGCGATCCTAGCTATCGACAATAGTCAGATTCATTTAGTGGAACAGTTTCGTTATACCGTAGGGCAGCGCTGTTGGGAGATCCCGCAAGGTGCTTGGGAATCCAGTCCTGATGTCGATCCCTTAGAGCTGGCGAAAGGCGAACTACGGGAAGAAACTGGCATGCTGGCTGGAACGATGGAATACGTTGGCGCACAGTTTATTGCTTACGGCTTTTTAAATCAGACTTGCCATGTTTACTTTGCCAGTGATCTTGCTGAAGTTGGTAACCAGCTTGATAGCGAAGAAGAGGATCTTATTTCCCGAGCGTTCCCGGTAGAAGAGTTTGAGCAAATGATGATCGATGGCACGATAAAAGACAGCGTGACCATTGCCGCTTATGGTTTGGCGAAGCTTAAGAAATTGATTTAATTAAAACAAACACTATTTTTTGTTTTGATGTAATACAGCGGCATAGTACCGCTGTATAAACAGTGAGTTATCGCTTAATCGTCGACTTTTTTACCTAAGATTTCCACATGTGCTTTTTTAGTTACGCCTGTAACTTGTAAGGCTGTGCTACCGACAGACTCGTAATTCAATTCGATTTTATCTAACTTGGCGTCATCTTTTGTTGGCAGACTCAGGTTGCGAGATGACATGCCACTTGTAAGAATTCCCAAGCTGTCGAATGTCTTTTCTTTGCCGTCTTTCATGATTACTTTAATGCTTTTCAGATTCACCGTACCTTGCGTACATTTGATCTTTATGTGGCTAAAGTGAGCATTCGCAAACGGGGATAGCGGTTTTACGGTGTCTGTCTCCGATTTAAAGCTGACGGTTTTTTCTGCAATTTTGTCCCAATCACTATCACTCGCGACCGATTGAAATGACGCACAAGCCGCTAAAAGGCAGAGTGAGATGGCTTTCAGTAGTTTCATATATTTTCCTCGCAATAAACTTAGACGTTTTTTAATTCAATTCGATGGACACTGTGCTCTCTTCCTGTCAAAAACTTGCTTTGTCTTAAAAACAAGACGTACCAATTTTAAATTTGAGCGAAGTAAGCCGGTTTTCTTTTTATAAATCCACCGCTTAGTGTAGTTCAGGAATGAAAATCTAACGATTTAATTTAGCTAGGCTATTTAGATTTTTGAGTGAAGAATCTCAAGATACAACCAGGTAACGCTATATCAATCATTAGGTGATACGGACATAGCGCCGTTGTAAATCCCCGTGTAAAAGTACAAACATAAAATGGCCACGTTTTAGCGTGGCCATTTTGATCAAAGCTTAGAAATGGTGTTGTTCTAAGTTGTTGCTACTCTCGAGCATTTTCTCCGCCACATAGCGATGTGTAGCGGTTGTTGGGTGAGTGACGTCCCAGAAAACAAACTTCTCAGAGCCAGAGCTCGCACACTCGGAGCGTAAAGCATGTGAGTAGAGGTAATCCATTGAAGAGGAACGATTGATGTCCAAACAAGGCTCTGTTGCATTAACAAAACCATGCTCTGCGGGCACTGACGTCAGGGCCTCAAATAGCCCATGTGTATCAAACAGTGTGATGTTGTAACCCTGAGCTTTGTAATATATCTCCTGCTTTTTAATGAACTCGTTCATCTCTAACACTTTTGCGCGAATCTTTTCGATTTCTTCCTGCGTAGAGTATTTGAACTGAGGTGCTTTCGTTGCATCTGGCAGTGTCATTAATAAAAAGTTTTGCGCCCCTGCATCTGTCAAACGAATCAATGCTTCTGCATAGTCCGATTTCACTTCTGGCACACTGCGGTCGTAATTCATGAAATCATTCAGCCCAAACTCAAGGGTGAATAAGGTATTGGCGGGTTTGTAGTTTTTGGCTAGCTTTGCATAAGTTAAGTAAGAAGAGACTTGTTCGCCAACACCAGTTAGTGCGATGTACTGATTTTCACCCGCAGCGCCACCGACAGCCCAGTTGTAGAGCGGTAGGTTTTTTGCTTTTGCGATGTATTCCGTCCATACAAAGCCATTTGAAAAGTGGCCCAGAAACCAGCTGTTTGGATTAGGAAAGCGCCATTGTGAAGCATTAAAGATGTTACCGGTGTCAGATAAACTATCCCCCAGAGCAACCACCTTATTGATTTGGTCCGGCTGCATCGCCGCATCGTTGCTCCAAATGGTATGGTTGAACGAGAAGCGATTATTAGCAGCAAAGAAGGTGATATCTGCGTTTTCGTTGGCTAAATCCAGTGTCGATTCACATCGTTGACGGATGACATTTTGAGTCGTGTTGGTATAAAACATATTTTTAAACGAAACAGCACTCCACCAATAGCCGTCAATAGTGAAATAACTCCCATCTTCATTTTTTGCCCATTCCCAATCAGTGGCAACATCATCTTTAGAATAACTAGTGCGATACCAACAGCGGACGTACGTGTAGGTTTGGTTTTCTTGCGCGCTGACCACTTCGGACGCTGAAATCATTTCTGGTGATAACGCTGGTTGTTCGGCGACAGCAGAAGCAAGCGGGAGCAACGCGGTTAACAGTGTGATTGTTCGTTTCATCTTTCACTCTTCTCGTTTTGGTTATTGTTCCAAGCAATTGGAAAAATACCGGGTTATAAAAGTAATCAAATGAGAATTTCTCTCACTACAATGTATAACCTTGAGTAAAAACTCTACATGGTCAACATCTGAATATTCAATATTTTCCTTTTGGCACCATGGTCAAAAAACGCATTCAGTATGGAAATGATAAAGGCAACCAAAATATAGAATAATTACTCGATAACATTAATTTAACATTCACTTTTTGTTTATATAAGTCTTTGCTTTATAATTGTTTGTTTGTGTTTTTAATGCTAACTGAAAATGTTTATTGAATGATCTTTTGTACAAAAAATCACATTCATGAACCGAATTATTTGGCATTTTTAGGTGATGAGCTATAGCTGAGTCTCTCATGTGAACACCGATTTGGTGATTTTTCATGAGGATATAGTGAATAAAAAATCAGCTCATATAAGGAATAGAGCAAATGCATTACACAACAACTAAAAAACAGGGCTTGTTATCATTGTCTGCCTTGGCCGTTGCGCTAACGACTTCTTTGTCGGCGTACTCGGCTCCACCGATGGGATTTGATGAATCCAAGTTACCGAAGAAATATATCGTCAAGTTTACTGAGGACGAGGCTGGTGGTTCTTCCATGCAAGGCAACGCATTTTGGGGACCGCGAATAGCACAAGAATCTGTTTTAAAACAGGTAAAAGCACGAAAAGTTGAGAAGCTGGGTAACCGTGCTATCTACAGCGTGGAAATCGATGCTGATGAACTCACGCAACTTCGCAACCGCAGCGATGTGGAATATGTGGAAGTCGATCCACCGCGTTACTTGCTCAGTGAAATGACACCATGGGGCTATAACGCAGTCAATGCTCAGCAGTTGGATGACTTTAACGCAGGCAATCGTACCGTGTGTATCATTGACTCTGGATACGATCTTTCACATAACGATCTTAGCGGCAACCGCGTAGCTGGTACAAACGACAGCGGTACGGGCTCATGGAGTGATCCAGGGAATAATAACGCTCACGGCACTCACGTTGCGGGTACTATTGCGGCGATTGCGAATACCGAGGGTATTAAGGGAGTAATGCCAAATCAAAACGTTAATTTACACATTGTGAAAGTGTTTAACGAATCTGGCTGGGGTTACTCTTCCGGTTTAGTGAAAGCGATTCAAACGTGCGCGGATAATGGCGCAAACGTGGTGAATATGAGCCTCGGTGGTAGCCAATCTAGCCGAACCGAGCAAAATGCACTGCAAGATATTTATGACCAGGGTGTGCTTCTTATTGCCGCAGCGGGCAATGATGGCAACACGGCACACAGTTACCCGGCATCTTACGACTCGGTCATGTCGATTGCAGCCGTGGATAATCAAAATGATCATGCGGCGTTTTCACAAGCGACGGATCAGGTTGAAGTCGCCGGACCGGGTGTTGCTATCCTTTCTACCGTTACCGTCGGTGAGGGTAAACTGTCGGACATCACTCTTAATGGTGTAAGCCAGTTTGATCGCGGTATCGTCCCACACAATCGTTTGATCAATAACGGCACGTCTTATGTACCAGATCCAGTGGCTGGTGCTGTGACGGCTGCCTTAGAGAGTTGTGATGTATCTGGTGGTAACTTCAATTGCGGCGATATGTCAGGAAAAATCTGTCTGGCTGAGCGCATTGGTAACCAATCTTCAGGTAACTACCCAGAAGTGGACGCTGTGCAGGCTTGTTACAATGCCGGCGCTAGTGCTGCAATTGTGTACAGTAATGCTGACTTGCCTGGTTTACAAAATCCGTTTTTAGTTGACCAAAATAATGCGTATCGCATGGTATCAGTGACCGTTGATCGAGCATTTGGTCAAGAGCTGCTTGGCTACGTAGGGCAAGAGATCACTGTGTCCACAACGACAGGTGAAGACTACGAGTACTACAATGGTACATCGATGGCGACACCTCACGTGACTGGCGTGGCGGGTTTGGTGTGGAGTTACCACCCAACATGTACTGCGGCACAAGTGCGTAATGCTCTCGTTCAAACTGCGACAGATATCGATGTGGCAGGTCGAGACAATCGTACTGGTTACGGGCTGGTGAATGCAGAAGCGGCGAAGCAGTTCCTGGATGCAGGCTGTAACGGCCCTGATGGCGGAGGTAGCGCTTCTGATTCAAGCTACTCAAACACGGATCCTGTGGCGATTCCTGATAACAAAGCATCAGGTGCAATCAGCGCACTTGATGTCGATCGCACTGGTGATTCAGGCACGGTGAGTATTGACGTTGATATTAGCCATACTTACATCGGCGACCTGCGAGTGACGCTGACTTCACCAACTGGTGGACAAGTTGTGCTGCATGACAATACAGGCGGAAGCGCTAACGATATCAAAGCCACTTTCCAAGCGGATTTCTCTGGTTTTGAATCACAAGGTTCTTGGGAACTAAAAGCCGTGGACAGTGCCAGAAGAGACACAGGCACAATCAACAGCTGGACTCTGACTTTTCAATAAGGAGTGGCCATGAAGAAGTCGACCTTACTTTCTCTGTCTGCGGTGGGTGCAACCGCACTATTGGCATTCGGACTGAGCTCGGCCAGCTTGGCGAACAATCAAGGATTTCCGCTCGTGGATGAACGTTCTGAACAAGCTGAGCAACAACCTGCACGTTACTTTGTAAAGTATCACAAAGGGAAAGAAAGCGAAGTAAGAGCACTTCTTCGTCAGCATAACCTTGCAGTTGTCGATGCTTTGGTGAAGCAACAGGTACTAGTAGTGACCGGCGAACAAGCGGACGTCGATAAGCTATCTGGTCATGAATCGGTTGAATACTCCGAGCAAGAACCAACGAGAAAGTTATTGTCACAATAAGGAAAATGCCCCTCTAAAACGAGGGGCGTTTTATTTCTGTTGAACAAACTAATTACGGACGCTCACCAGCTTCCAAACGACGCTCGATATCTGCAATCACTTCTGGCAGATCAGCGATCGTGTCAATCAAGTAATTTTGTGAACTCTTGATAAGTTTTTCGCGCACTTTCTCACGGGCAGCATCTAAGCATCTAGTGTTGTTTTGCCTGCCGTTTTGGACATTGTTAGCTACCTGTTTGTTAATGCATTGACCACCACTTCTGCGGTAGTATTCCTATACTCAACCGATACGATTCCTGCTTCGGCATCGATTCTGGATAGGGATGATGCGGGTCAAACAGGAGCTTCCGCCGCGATGGCGGTGATGATCATTATGTCAGCCGCAATCGCGAAGATCGTGCAGATGACGTTGGGTAAGTTGTTAGAAAATAGCACACAGGCTTGGCGTAAAAGATAAGGACACCTCGTGCAGTACGTAAAAATTAAAGATTCGATTGTTGAACAGATTGAAGCGGGCATGCTTTCGCCTCGTCAAAAACTGCCTGCGGAACGCA
The DNA here is from genome assembly GCF_021728395.1 of Vibrio sp. J1-1. Taxonomy (GTDB): domain Bacteria; phylum Pseudomonadota; class Gammaproteobacteria; order Enterobacterales; family Vibrionaceae; genus Vibrio. The sequence goes on from NZ_JAKKCM010000002.1 coordinate 14,248, forward strand.
AGCTGGCGGAGTCGTTCGACACAACACGAGTTACGTTACGAGAAGCGTTGTCGTTATTGGAAGCCGAAGGGCGAATCTATCGTGAAGATCGCAGAGGCTGGTTTATTTCACCTGAGCCACTTCGCTACGATCCAACCCAAACACTTAATTTCCCAAACATGGCGAAAGCGCAGAGTCGCGTCCCAAAAACGGAGCTGATCGCGGCAAAAGGTACTCTGGCCAACAAACAGTCTGCGCGTTTGTTACAACTGCAGCCGTTCTCGGATGTCTATCGAGTAGACCGCGTTCGATATTTGGAAGACAGGCCAGTGGTGTATGTGACTAACTATATTCGTCCCGAGATCTTTCCCAATTTATTGAGTTTCGACCTTACCAATTCGCTTACCGACATTTATCGTGAGCACTTTGGAGTGGTGTATCAAAAAACGCGTTATCGAATTTCTACCAGCACACTTCTCGGTGAAGTTGCACAAGCGTTAAGAGCGACGTCAGGTACTCCAGCTATGGTTGTTGAGCGTACAAACTACAACCAACATGGTGAGTTGATTAGTTGCGATATTGAGTACTGGCGCCACGACGCCATCAGTATTGAGTCGGTGGTAGAGCTTAATCACTAACGTTCGCTTTATTCATTACCGAAGTCTTTGCGAATGCCTGTTAATCAACTCGACTAAACTGATGACTTCAGCCACAAACGATAAATTTTGAAGTGAAAGTAATAGGGGGCACTTTAGCCCTGTGTTAGCCTCTTTCTTTCAAGGTCAGATTCAAAAAGTGAGTAATAGAATGAAAATATTCAGCAACTTCGATAGCGGTAGCATTCACGTAGTTAAAGCGGATGATAAAAACGACATCCAACTTAAAATTCCTAACGATAATATGTCGGAATTCTACCAATGGTTCCACTTCCGTTTAGAGACTGAGGCTGAACAGTCACATACCATTAAGCTGTTAGACTTAGCTAAATCTGCTTACCCAGAAGGATGGCAAGGCTATGATGTTGTGGCATCTTATGATCGTGAAGAGTGGTTCCGTATACCCGCTGACTTTGATGGTGATTCGCTCACATTTACGGTTATTCCTGAACGCAGTTCTATCTACTTTGCTTACTTCGCGCCTTATACGTACGATCGCCACCTTGATTTACTACACATGGCACAAAGCGCGCACCATTGTCAGTTGGAAACGCTAGGTCATACCCTTGATGGTAATGACATGAGCCTGCTGACATTCGGCGAGCCAGAAGAAGGCAAAAAGAAAATCTGGATGATTGCACGTCAGCACCCGGGTGAAACCATGGCAGAGTGGTTTATGGAAGGTATGATTCAGCGTTTGTTGGATGAAAACGATACCGTCGCGCGAGCTCTTCTTGAGAAGGCGGTACTCTACGTTGTACCAAACATGAACCCTGATGGCGGCATTCGTGGGCATCTGCGTACTAATGCGGTCGGTGTAAACCTAAACCGTGAGTGGCAAACCCCTTCGATGGAAAAAAGCCCTGAAGTTTTCTTGGTTCGTCAGCGTATGCTGGAAACGGGTGTAGACATGTTCCTAGATATTCATGGTGATGAAGCGCTTCCATACAACTTTGTTGCAGGATCTGAGGGTATCCCATCTTATGATGAAAGCTTAGCTACTCTGGAGCATGCATTTAAACAAGCGCTGTTGACCATCACGCCAGAGTTTCAAGATAAAGTAGGCTACGATAAAGACGAACCTGGCAAAGCGAACTTAACGGTTGGTTCTAACTGGGTTGCAGAGCAATTTAAATGTTTGTCTTACACCATAGAGATGCCATTTAAAGACAACAATAACCACCCTGATCCGCTGTATGGATGGTCACCTGAACGTAGTGTGCTATTTGGCCAAGATGTGTTGGCAGCAACGTTAGCGGTTATGGACAATATTTAATTGGTTTAGTTCCCTAAAATCAATCGAACACATAAGCAGTTCATCCTAGATGAGCTGCTTTTTTGTTTGGTTCTACTTGTCAATTGGTAAATATTTCCATCCGATCAATACCTTATAAATAGAATCTTAATAATAAGAAATTTACAAATTAATGTGAATTTTGTCACACATTTAAGGAAAAGATATGATATTCTGCGCACTGAGTTGATTATGGCTATATCAATGCAGATGCATTATTTTTGCTCATGCAAGTGGTTAGAACACATGCGTGAATATGAATGATGACATGTTTTTTGGCATTGGTGATGAACACCACATTTACTTTCTTCCGGTGTTATCTAGCTAGGTTGTCTCAAATAATAAAGAGAAAGTTGCAGCTTCATATTGATAACGCACTCCTTCGCGTTTGATGTGTGGCTTGGTATACAAATAGGAAAAAAGAATGAAAAAAATTGCTTTTGCAGTGGCGACTGTACTTGCTGGTGGTGTTATCTCTAACGTTGCGCTTGCTGACACTTACATTGGCGGTAAGCTAGGTTATAACACTCTGAATGATGCGTGTTACCTAGATACGTCTTGTGACGATGACAGCTTTGCTGCGTCAATGCACCTTGGTTACAGCTTCAATGACTACATCGATGCTGAATACGGTGTTGATTACCTTGGTGATTTCAAAGCAAACTTCAACAAAGCAGGCAAAAATACAGTTGATGGCGAGCTTTGGGCATTGACTCTAGCGCCTAAATTCAACCTTCCGCTGACGGATTCTTGGAATCTGTTCGCGAAAGTAGGTGCTGCATACATGATGGCTGGTGACGAAAAAGACTTCGTTCCTACTGGCTCTCTAGGTGCTGAGTACCAAATCAACTACAACTGGAGCCTACGTGCTGAATACCAACGTTACCAAGATATGTCTGACGACATCATTGATGACATGGATGCAGACTACTACGGTATTGGTTTTAACTACAAATTCGGTTCTGAGCCAGTGGTTCAGGAAGAAGTGGTAGAAACTCGTCCGGCAACAAACATTGTTGAGCACGTATACCCAGCACAAACTACAACAGTACAATTTGGTCTTGAAAGTGCAGAAGTGAAAGATACTTCAGCATTATCTGAGACAATCAATGTAATGAACACTTACCCACAAGCTCAAGTAGAGATTACGGGTTACAGTGATACAACAGGTACTGCTGAATACAACCAACAGCTTACAGAAAAACGTGCTAAAGCGGTTGCTGAAGAGTTCCAAGCTCAAGGTATTACAGCAGAGCGTATGACTGTGAAAGGCATGGGTGAAGCAAACCCAGTTGCTAGCAACGATACTCGTCCTGGTCGTGAAATGAACCGTCGTGTAGAAGTCGTTGTTCCAGAATTTAAATACGAGACAACTGAACAAGCAGAATAATTTGCTGCTTTAGTAAACGTCTCTTTAAAGCCAGCGTAAATCGCTGGCTTTTTTGATCCTGTATGTATGGTGCTTATTCACATGGCGGGGCCATATGGATTACAGCTAAGCCACCCAAAGAAGTTTCGCGATATTTCTTGTTCATATCCTTACCTGTTTGGTACATAGTTTCGATAACTTTATCTAAAGAAATTAGGCACTTACTTGTTCTCTTTAATGCCATTCGGGATGCGTTGATCGCTTTCATTGCTCCCATCGCATTTCGTTCAATACAAGGTACTTGCACCAGTCCACCAATAGGATCGCAAGTCATGCCGAGAGAGTGTTCCATTGCAATCTCTGCAGCGATACAAATTTGCTCGTTGCTGCCACCTCTTAGTGCCGTCAAGCCAGCAGCGGCCATAGACGAAGAGACTCCTACTTCACCCTGACAACCAACTTCAGCACCAGAAATAGAAGCATTGGTTTTGTATAAAATACCAATCGCACCAGCCACGGCCAGGAAGTCTTTGAGCTGTTTGATGTCGAGCTCTTTAATAAAGCGGTGGTAATACATCAACACTGCTGGAATAACGCCAGCAGCGCCATTGGTTGGAGAGGTGACGACTTGCCCACCGGCTGCATTTTCTTCACTGACAGCGAAAGCAAACAAGTTAATCCAGTCCATGATCTCCATTGGATCATTTTCAACCGCTGCGTTTGCTTCCAGTTTTTTCAACAGGTTCGGAGCTCGGCGAGTGACATTGAGTCCGCCCTCCAGAATACCTTCTGTATCAAAGCCACGCTGCATGCAAAGGGACATGACTTTCCAGATCTGTTCTGCCCTTTGATTGACCTCTTCTTCGGAACGAAACGCCAATTCATTTTGTAGAATCATTCCACCTAAACTAAAGCCGTGTGCTTCAGCTTTTTCAAGCATTTCATCAGCTGACTTGAATGGGAAAGGGACTTCAACCTCAGCTTGTTGTGTACCATTTTCCAGCTCATCTGCCGTTGCAATAAAACCACCACCAATAGAGTAATAAATCTCAAACGCAAGTTGTTCGCCAGATTCATCTAAAGCAGTGATGGTCATGCCGTTTTCATGCAAAGGAAGGTTTTCGCTATGAAAAACGATGTCATGATCGTAGCTAAAGGTAATTTCGTGGGTTCCGGCCAACAATAAAGTATTGGTTTCAATGGTATGTTGAAGTGCGCTTTTTGCACTGGTCATTTTGATGTTATCGGGCTTATTACCCATCAAGCCCAGCACGGTGGCTCTATCGGTGTGGTGACCTCTACCAGTGAGTGATAACGAACCATACAAGTCGACTTGAACTCTATGCACTTTCGCCATAGAGTCTTGAAGTAACTGAGTAAAGTTGAACCCGGCGAGCATTGGACCGTTAGTGTGGGAACTTGAAGGTCCGACACCAACTTTAAAAATATCGAAAATCGACAGCATTATTGACTTCCTTTAGCAGTGGACCTTTCATAGGTCTCTAGAGTATGACTGTTAAGCGGATGTTAATCCCTAGGAGGCGGTTGGCAAAGAAGATTTTTATATTATTGCCAACTTAGGCGTTATGCGGCCAAGAGATCAATAGAGATCGTAGTATGAAATTAGACAATGTGGTTATTGTTCTTGGTAAACGGCTCGTCAAGAACAAACTAAGCCCGGAAGGGATTTCAAGGGTGAAAGCACTAGTGACTGCACTCGGTTCAATGTCTATGGAAAACACTGCACTCTTATTTTGTGGAGGCAAAACTCAAGGGCAAGACATTGCAGAGGCGGATGCGATGTTCAGTTATTTCCAGACACTCAATAATGCACTCTTACGGCCATTCCCAGAAAATCAGGTTCTGATTGAAAATCGTTCTTTGAATACCTTGCAGAACATGAATAATGCGGCGGCAGAATTGTGTAATAGTGGCCTATTTCAAGCTGCCAAGCATTATCAATCCCCGATTAGAGTGACCCTTGTTTCTAACGACTATCATCTGGAACGAATTATAGATATTCAAACGTTAATGGATGAACAGGGCTTACTGAGCGTGCTTAAAACACGGTGTGCTTCAATGGGACTGGTGCTTACTATTCCTTTAGATATAGATAAGCACATTAGCGTTCCATACCCTCATCATGGGGTATCTTCCGAGGCGTTTTTACTGCTTGATGAGCTGACTACCTATCGAGTTTATTTAGAAGGCGTGATACGCGGGGTGTTTACCCAAGACTTAGCTGCTGTAAGAGCGAAGCCCTTGCATATTGCTCAAACCGCGATAGAAAAACTAGAGATGCTCCCTTTAGATCATGAATCCTTAAAGAACATTGAGGCCATAAAAAAGGCTGTCGCAATGACAGCCTTAGATGACAATTTGAATGTGGTTCAGCGGGCTTTAGATATTTTACACCCACTCCTAACCGTGATGAACCGAACTATCGATCCTGAGTCTGCGCTTTAATTTCATGACTAGTGCGAAATGCGCTCAGAGCAATCAAGCAGTAACACAGTAGCTCGATCCCTTCTTCAGAGATATTTTTAACGTCGCGGATGTAGCTTTCATCCATAACATGGCGCCAAAAACTGCCCATTCCGTAAAGGCGTGAAAAAACCAGCAGTAGTACAACTGAGCCGATTAATAGCTTCATATGTGGATTTTGTAGGATTCTCGCCATTTCATTCACGGTGTCTTTACCGCCTTGATATGCTCTAGCACAGGCTAAAGCAGTAACGGCTAGCGCAGGGTATACCCAAGAACCATGATGAATCATATCCATCCAGTAATCCATTTCACGAATCATGAGTACGACAAAAAAGCCAGAAATCAGGACTGCAGCGTGTTTCAGCTCAGGTGTACGTTTTGATAAGCTGAAAAATGACCATGATGCGATTGCTAGCATGACCAACTGAAGTGTTTCCGTTACCGATAACTCGCCCAGATTTGAACCTAATATAACGTAATCAAGGCGAATACTCAGATTGACGACAATGCTGATCGCAGCCATCATCAACGCGCTCAAACAGGCTCGATAAATGGTGTGTTTTGATTCATCAGTGATAACGTTGGTTTGTACTGTTTTGGTCTTGTTAACTGTTTGTGCTGTTTTGGTCTTCTTAACTGTTTGTGTTTTCATATTGACCACCCACTCCAGAAATGTGGAAAAATCGTGAATTTATGTGATATATATCGCGAATTTTATTGTCCAACTGGAAAGTTATGTCATGTAAATGTCAAGAATGTCAGAGGATTCGTACAAAGTGGCCAAAATACAATAATTTACACAAATAAAAGGCGCCTGTGGATCCTCACTGATTAATGTCGTTCACAATTAACTCGCGGAAGATCAGTAGCCCTCATCTTGTTGATGGTTCTCCTGATAATACCCCCATTGCTCAACGCGTTTATCATCTGAAAAGACACAATAGGTTACTCGTTCACCGTTCTCTGTGACGGTTTCAAGCTCTCCGCCTTGTTGAACACAGTAGACGGAAGCCGGATTTGCTGCGGATGTATACTCAGTTGAGCGAGTCGCGCCATCGTATGTGGAACAACCAGCGAGACCTGCCGTTACTGCCATAATCATCATTAAACTTGTCTTATTCATTATTATTCTCCGCATGGGATGGAAGAGTACTGTATTGATTATAGGAAACATTCACAGGTTATTATCTCAACGATGTGAAAAGTATGAAGGAGCTAGAAGTTCGAACACCAAAATGGCCTCACCATCTACTGAGTAAAATTGATATGAGCATCAAATTCGTGGGGGAAATAAGTTAGGAATTGTCACTTGGGAAAGTGAGTCAACTTAGGTAGTATTCGCGCAAAAGTATTCACTACGGAACCTTCAATGAGACACTTAAAAACAACGATTCATCCAGATATTAACCATCTCGACGATAAAATCATTTTTAAGCGTAATGCTGCACGTGCCATCGTTCTTGATGGTGAAAATGTATTACTGCTCTACACGGAGCGTTACCACGATTACACGTTACCTGGCGGTGGCATTGACGATGGTGAGGATATCATTGCCGGAATGGTTCGAGAGTTAGAGGAAGAGACTGGAGCAAACAATATACATGGCATTAAGCCATTTGGTCTTTTTGAAGAGTTTCGGCCTTGGTACAAAGAGGACGCCGATGTGATGCATATGATCTCTTACTGCTACACCTGTAGAATTGACCGAGAGTTAGGAGAGACCGCGTATGAAGATTACGAGGTCAAAAACGGTATGCGTCCTGTATGGATGAATATCTATGAAGCGATTACACACAATGAGCAAACTATCGCAGAGAGCACGAAAAAAGGCATGAGTATAGAGAGGGAAACCTTTTTATTACAACTGATCGCCAAAGAGCTGCTTTAACTATCCATAGGTTTGCGCAGCGTAATGGCAGTGCCGACTCCATAACGTTAGCCTAATAAAAAAGTCCGAGCTCCCCCCCGGAACCCGGACCTATTCCAGACGCGCAAGCGAAGCGTCATCTCGGTATTCGAATTTGTTATCGCGTTAATAGAACAATAGCCGTTTTATATTTGTTGTGTAAATGGTTATTTGGTCTAACGGTTTTTTTTAATCACTGATGAGAAGTGTATCCATCCAATTACATGTGTAATCTGGAGAACTATCAGTAAACCACTGCTCTTTCTTATCTTTGAGATACAATACCTTAACTTTGGTTAACACGCTTGCATTGAGATCACGAGTTATTAATTTAGCAACGAAGATTTTTATATTTTTAACTTTACCCTGACATTTATTTGTTGAATGACTTCTCATCCAAGCTAAACAATGGAGCAAGTCGGCTAAAGTCGATGAGTGCATTTGAACGCCTCATCGGAAAATATAAAAGAGATTCAGGACGGCTGGATTTGGCTCGTCAGGAATCTCGGATTTTACTCAAGGTTTCGAAGGCTCGGAGACGGAGCGATTAAATTTCTGGAATAGCCACCCAAGTGCAATTAAAGATGCGCCCAAGCCGAGGAAGCTAATCGCGCGCCAGAAACCATCCAGAGAACGCACATCCCAAAGGAACACTTTTAGAGCGACACACGCTAGGATGATAAGACCGATATGCTGCAAGTTCATTGATTTGCGCATCACACCTGCCCATGTCAGTAAACCTCCGACAAGCAACCCTGCCACTGAATAACTGAACAGTTCCGCCATACTAGTCGGTTGATACAACGTCATAGAGCTCGTTTGCCAGAACTGTCGGATAGACATGCCTAACCATAATGCTGCAAGAGTAAACCCGATACTTGAAATCACATGAGGGTGAATACGTAATGTGTTCCATTTCCTAGATACTGTGATGGTAAGAACGCATGCTGGAAGCAGCCAACCTAAACTCAACATATTGAAAACAGGAATTGCTTGAGCGGAGACGTTATCAACGTTTAAAGGCGATTCAATCGTATTGAGCAAGAAGGTCATCAAAGCAAATATGCTCCAGAGTAAGTAACTGTAAGTCTGGTACACGTAAGTGAGTTGCTGGGCGAACTGACTGCGATAACTGTATACAAAGCCCATGACTAAAGCCTGGTTCGCAAAGACAATGGTACTGGTAAAGTCGATGTGGCCTAGGTAGCCATATTGGCCCGTTAACCAGTAGTTGGTTTGTGTGAAAAGCGCCATTAAAAAGACGTGCAGAAATGCACCTTCAAACCAATTGGCGAGATCAACGTCTGTTCTGGTTAGCACAGAGCGAGCATAAGCAAGGATAACTAGTGCAGGTAGATAACTGAGTAGCACCCACGCCCAGTGCCCCGTTTCGACAGGCTGCCACTCAGGAATAAATGGCAGTAGCGTCAGGCGGACAACCAAAGCGCCCATCATTATTTTGACCGCCCAACTGGCAGGACGAAAATAACCAGCCTGTATTTGCAAAGCCATCAACGCCACTTGTGCCGAAATCGCAGTAGTTAGCCACGTATCACTAAGCCATACAAAAGAACAACCAGCGATGATGACGTGGATGACCGCTGAACATTCGTAGGCGAGTTGCCTTAAACGCAGGCCAAAATGAACATAGCAGACCGCAATTAAAGCCGTATAAAATGTCCAGTACCAAGCGTGACTGTGCATAAACTCGTGTGCGTAAAATAGGACGATTAGCGTCATCGAAGGCGCGAGGGTAAGCAACAATATACTGCTCATCGGGGAACGGTCATTGAGCCCTTGTAAGTAGGTTCTTAACACGACAAAAACAATACTCAGTGCTAACGCTAGCAGAATACTAGCCTCACTCTGTGACATATAGAGTGTGTCAAAAGCGATTGATACAACCAAGATAGCGGTTGTTGATACCAGTATCGAAGGCAGGAAAACTCGCATTGACCAACCCTCACGCAAGGCGGGCAGCCAGATAGTCGCAACAAGCAAGATGTAGCAATACGCCATTTGGAAGACGTTAAGCTCAGGCATTCTAGTAATTGCAGAAAAGGTCAGTAATACGATAGCCAGAGACGTAATGATGGGAGGGCTTGTCCATTTATTCTGGCAATGGCGATAACGAGGGTTGAGTGTCCAACCTAACCTCGGCACAGCATAAATCAGATACAACGTGAGCGATAAGTAAATATAACTCCAGGAGAATAAACTTTCTGTCGGAATACTCTCTATAAGAATGAGCATCCACAGCGTATGTGGTATGGAACTACCTGGTGAGATCCAGGCTCTGCGTACCTTCTGCATAAGCAAAGTGGCTGCAATGGAGATTGCGCTGATGTAACCCGCCAACAGGAAATAATCGGGATCAGTACCGCTGATCCATAACGGCGCTGTGTAGCCGCCGATTAATCCCAGAACTGCCATTAATGGTCCTTGTCGTAATGACAAAGCTAGGCTGGAAAATGCAGCGGCGGCTAAGATCAATAATGAGATACTTGGTGTCAGCATCTGATAGACAACAAACGCAAAAATAACCGTACAGTAAACGCCAGTCAGGCCAGTTCCCGTGATGGCTGCTGGAACATAAGTAAAACCTTGAGCTCGTTTTGCTCGCTCTGGATTGCACTGTTCTTTTCGGTGAAACCACTCGCCTGCAGCAATCATGGCAAAAGACAGGGTAAAAGCAAAAGCGACACGGATGAAGGGCGAAAACTCGATGTGGCTGCCAATGACTTGTACCAGATATCCACCACCAATCAGCATAGCAAGAGCGCCTACCCATACTAGCCAGTTTTCTTGAATACTGGAGAGTAGTTTTCCGGTTTGTTTGTCCCATTGACTTGCGTCGTCAGAGGCTAAGCTCGCAATTTGAATATCTTCCTGATTTGTCTGCTGCGCGAATAGCGGCTCTGCAGGTGACTCTAGGGTATCACCAAGTTCTGCTTGAGATTGCGACGGTCCTGCGTAGTGAATCTCCGTTTGGCTTGAAGTCTCGGTAGTGATTTCAGAAGCCACGGGGGAAGGCATTTCACCTGTATTTGGTTGGCTCTGTTGATCTAACCATCGTGAACGGAAATCCGACAGCTCTTTGTGGAGCTGCGTTATTTTGTCTTCCAGGTTTGAAATTCGTTTTACTGCTTTCAATGTAATCAGCAAGGCAAAGAACGCCATTATCACCGCTAATGAAGTCAACAAGTGCTTTTCTCCCTATCTTGGTCTTTCAGCTGCTTCATGAGGATTCTTAACTTTGAGCACCCAAGTTAAAGCTTAGTTCACGGTCTATACCTGTGAGCGTTGGGATGTTAGGTTCCGCCTGAAATTTTTAGAAACACTGAATGATCATTCTACATGTCGAATCTGTGTGGGTAAGTATCTGTAGGGAAAAATGCCGTTAATTCATATGCTTGTGCGATGATTTGGGGTTCATATTTCTCTTTATCGTGATTTTTAGTGTGTTGAACGGTGGAGTAAACGTGAACTCAACTATATTAGTAATTTCAAGGAATAAGATTGTCTCTTGCGTGTTTACGCGAAAACAACGATAAAAATAGGTGACGATAAATGCAAGTTGGTAATGAAGCGCTGGTGCTTTCAGCGGTTGGGGTGATTGGTTTAGGTTGTCAGTGGCTGGCCTGGCGACTGCGTTTGCCAGCGATACTGTTTTTACTTTTGGCTGGCCTTGTTGTTGGACCATTAATGCAGTGGCTAAAGCCGGATGAAATATTAGGAAACTTACTCTTTCCTTTGGTTTCGTTGGCCGTGGCGGTCATTCTGTTTGAGGGAAGCTTAACGTTAAACTTTAAAGAAATTCGCGGAGTGAGCGGCTCAGTATGGAGTATTGTCTCTTTTGGCGCGATTGTCTCTTGGGCAGTAACGAGTGTGGCGACACATTATTTTTTGGGTTTTTCATGGGAACTGGCAATGCTGTTCGGTAGCTTAACCGTTGTCACGGGGCCTACCGTGATTGTTCCGCTGCTAAGAACCGTGAGACCAAACAGCAAGCTGGCAAATATTCTGCGTTGGGAAGGTATTCTGATTGACCCGCTTGGGGCGTTATTTGTCGTCATGATTTACGAGTTCATCGTGTCACACAGCGCGGTAAATAGCGTCGAAGTATTTGCCAAGATCATCGCGGTTGGTGTCATTCTTGGTGTTACATCTGGCGCCGCAGTTTCAGCTGTATTACGTAGGGCATGGTTGCCAGAATATTTGCAGCCGTTTGCCGTGTTAATGGTGGTACTTGGAGTATTCTCGGTTTCAAATCATTTAGAGTCTGAAGCAGGGCTGCTTACCGTCACCGTTATGGGGATGTGGCTCGCGAATGCAAAAGAGATCAATATCCAGCAGATCTTGCACTTCAAAGAGCACTTGACCATTTTACTCATTACTGGTCTGTTCATCTTCCTCGCGGCTCGCATCAGCTTGGATGACTTTGCGGCGCTTGGTAGCGGTGCACTGTTGCTGTTTGTATTTATGCAGCTGGTCTCGCGTCCGTTATCAATATTCCTTGCTACGATGCGTAGTAATTTAGGTCTCAACGAAAAACTGTTTCTGTCATGGGTTGCACCGCGCGGTATTGTAGCGGCCTCTATCTCGTCTCTTTTTGCTATCAAGCTAATCGAATATGGTGTCAGCGGCGCTAGCCTGCTTGTACCAATGACCTTCATGGTGATTATTGGAACCGTTGTGCTACAAAGTGCCACGGCTCGCCCTGTCGCGATTGCCTTGGGGGTTGCAGAGCCAGCGCCGAGAGGTTTCTTACTGATTGGCGCGAACCGAGTGGCTAGAGAAATCGGTCAGGCATTAGCGCGTTATGACAGGCGTGTTCTCATGACGGATTCAAACTGGGAATACATCAGTCAAGTTCGTATGCTCGGTTTGGACTATTACTACGGGAATCCGATATCCAGCCATGCAGACGATAACCTCAACCTAATTGGTATTGGTCAGGTTGTTGCCCTAACACCGGATCAACACTTCAATATTATGGCTTGCATGCAGTTTGTCGACGAATTCGGCGAAGATAAAGTACATTGTCTGCAAAAAAACAAAACAAACGGCAATGGCAATGAAAAACACACTGTTGCACAGGAATATCATGGCAGGTTACTGATGGGCGGTAATGTCAGTTACAGCCAATTGGCGAGCTTGTTGAGCCGTGGTGCGGAAATAAAACATACTAAGCTAAGTGGCAGTTTCACCTATCAGGATTATATGGCGCATCACAACAGCAATTTGATCATTCCTCTGTTTCATGTGGAAGAAAAGGGCAAAATTTACTTCTGTGATGATCCCGAACAGTTTGCACCAGCTACGACTAGCACGGTTGTGTCTTTGATTATGCCAAACAACGGCCAATAGCATTTTTAGATATCAATGTATTGGCATCTTGCTAATTTGTTATCCAAGCTTATAACAGTTGCTAGTCTCACGCGTTTTAAACCTGTAGAGCAAAACACCAGCGTAAATCAATAGCCTCTGCGGGTTTGAGAAAAGTACTGCGGCTATTTCAGAAATTTCGCATTGACGTTACTGACAAGGATCGCAATACTGCGCGACTGATTTACTTTAGGGTGACATTATGGCTTCGCAAACTAATCGAAAAGATTTACATCTAGACGCTGTTTTACATCATGACATGAGCATGAAACATAAAACGGCGGGCTTCGAGTCTGTCGAATTTGAGCACTGTGCGCTGCCAGAATGTGACTTTAACGCCATCGATCTGTCTACCGAGTTCTTAGGTCGAAGACTGGCTCTGCCATTCTTAATCAGTTCGATGACAGGTGGAGCGAAAGATGCGGAAGCGATCAACTGCCGTTTGGCTGAAGCGGCAAGTGAACTAGGCATTGCGATGGGCGTAGGGTCTCAACGTATTAGTCTGGAACAGAGTTTGAACGCAGGTTTAGGCCGAACGATTCGAGAGTTGGCGAAAGGTGTGCCTCTGTATTCTAACTTAGGTGCGGCTCAACTGCGTGATAAAGAGAATTTGGACAATGCACAACGAGCGGTAGATGCAATTCAAGCCGATGCTCTCATCGTGCATGTGAACCCGATGCAAGAAGCTTTTCAGGCAAACGGCGACCACAACTGGGTTGGTGTCATTCATGCGATTGAAAAACTACAATCACGAGTGGATGTACCGATCCTTGTGAAGGAAGTGGGGTTTGGGATTAGCGGTTCGATGGCTGAAAAACTGGTAGACGCAGGTGTTAAAGCCATTGACGTTGCCGGAGCAGGCGGCACCAGTTGGAGTGCTGTCGAAGGTTTCTGTCAGGATAATGCCCGTATGAAGCGTGCAGCTGAGCTGTTTCGTGACTGGGGAATACCAACCGCTACTTGTCTTGAACAAATTCGCGCTCAGTACCCTGCGTTACCTTTAATCGCATCTGGAGGTATTCACAACGGGCTAGAGGCAGCCAAAGCTATCCACTTGGGTGCCAACTTGGTTGGCCAGGCTGGCGCTGTGCTTAAAGCTGCGACAATAAGTACTCAAAACGTTGTTGAGCATTTCGAACAAATGGCACTGGAATTACGTTTAGCGTGTTTCGGAACAGGATCTGCGAATCTATTTTCTTTGCCTACAGCGAAGCGTTTATAGTTAAACGACTATGTGTGCGCTACCCCAATGATTTTTAGATAAATTGTCGATGTCTTAACACGTAGGCTGATAATTTAGTTATAGTTTATACAAAACTCGCTTCAAGATGTTGTGTTCGACAGCTATGTCGGATTGCCTCATCTGGGCGTTACTTGTCTAGAATATTATTTGACACTGGAACTTAAATCTTATGAAAAAACTGGTAATGCTACTGTTGGCATCTGCGGCTTTAACTGCTTGTAGCGACGAAGTTGGCACCGAGAGTTGGTGTAACGACATGCGAGACAAACCAAAAACTGAGTGGACAACAGAAGGTGCTATGGATTTTGCCAAGCATTGTGTCCTTCAAGATGGCGTGGGTAGTGAACAGTGGTGTAAAGACCTGAAAGAGAAGCCAAAAGGCGACTGGACAGCGAATGAAGCATCTAGCTACACGAAACACTGTATTTTCTAATTGAGCTGAAAACGCTCAATGTTTATCTCCAAAAGCCAAGCTCGCTGCTTGGCTTTCTTATATCAACAAGCTTACTTCATTTCTGACAACCTGACTCAGTTTGAAGAAGGACCAAAATAGAAATACGCCCGAAGCGAGTTGTAAAAACGGAGCTCAAAAATGTTGTGCTCCGTTTTTATAATTGCAGCTCTGCTCTATTTTGCTTGTTGCAGTTCATCTAAACCGCCAGCATTGTGCAGATTAGTAAAGCCCTGTGATTGGAGATGCTGATAAGCTTGACCTGAGCGGTAACCACTGCGGCAGTATAAAACTATCAGTTGATCCTTTTTCACGTCTTTAAAATGTTTGTCTAGTTCTGAAAGCGGAAAGTTAACCGCATCGTCTAAGTGGCCTTCTGCGAACTCTTGGGGTGTACGAACATCAACGATCATTGCGCCTTGTTCAATCAGCTGCCAACCTTGTTCCGCGCGCTCAGAAGCTATTGCAGTTGGAGCTAGCAGACAGGTCGCGATTATCGCTAGAAAGAGAGATATTACCTTATTCATTACTATTCTATCCTTTGACTTTTATATTGGCAGAGTTTCTATCTACCGGAAGTGATTCCTATTAATCACGTTAAGCTAAGAGTAAGTTCCGTTTGTGTAAAGAATCTACCGAGCTTTTGTGTCTCTATATCCCGATATTAGAACGAATGAGTGGCAATGCCACTTTAGGAACGTAAATTGGTTAATACGTTGACCCAAGTTGTGGTCTGTGGCGTATTGCTCAGAATATCTAAGCCTTGCAAGCGTGTATAGATTGAAAGAGCTTTAGCCGAAGTGATTACTTACTTCTGAAAAATCTCATTTCATCAGATGCATTGACTTGTTTCTGAGGGAGTTTCACCAAACAGTTGCTTGTAACTTTGGCCGAATTGGCCGAGATGAAAAAAGCCAAAATCAAAGGCTATCTCTGCGATGTTACGAGTCTCTTGAGGGTTTTGCAGTATACGGCGTATCTGATTCAGTCGCATTCGATGAATAAATTGTTTCGGAGAAGTATCGCAGCACGCTTCAAACGTATATTGCAATGTTCGACGGCTAACATGTACAGCCTCACACAGTTCACTTACGGTAATAGGGGTTCTGTAATCCTGATTTTCCAAATATTGTCGAATGCGGTTCATCACAACTTGTCTCTGAGAGGATGCTCTTGGCGAGACTTCCTGCTGTGAGCTTAACGAAAACAGTTCCATCAGGACATCTTTGACGACAGTTTGATGCGTTTCGCACGACCATCGAGCCTGGTTGGGATCAAGCAATATGCCCAAGTAGTATTTGAGTTGTTGAGTGTGGCGTTCGCTTAAGCCTGACAAGTAGAGTTCTTGCCCTTTAACATCGTCAAGCTCAAGTTGCTCTTCAAGCTTCTGAACAAAGTCTTGCTTTAGCACCATACCATAAATCGAAAATGCTTCTGGCGTAATTAACTCGAAGTCTACTCCCCCGTGGCGGAGTAATAGCTTGTCGGCATCAAGTTGCGAATGATTGATATGCAGCGCTTTATTTTCAACGCTTATCCCCAGCCAAACCCCCCCTTCCTCGATACGGCATTGCTGTCTCAGTGCGCGGTTACTGTCTTCACGAAATACATGCACACTGTTGAATCGTCGCTCTCTGATTTGCCCTAGGAAGCGACCATCACTGATTTGGTCGTATTCCTGTTGCCAATTGATCAGGCTTGCCGCTTGTTGGTTTGCATCTTTTGTGGGATTTGTGCACAAAGTTGGTGCGACCGAGATCTGTTCATCATTCATCATATTTACTTCCGATGCCTGTTTAGTGAATCAAAGTAGGGCAAAGCATAGTTAATGTACTGTTTAAAAAGCCTTTTTTAACATTGCCGTTTTTTGATAATCATCGGGAATGCATTTCGCTTTAATCCCTATAGAAACTTATAGAACTATCAGCAAAAAAAACTGCAAAAACTGAACCATGTAGTTGAAGGGGAAGAATCATGACCGCAACTTATCGTCGGCAACAGGGAAGTATGGTGTATACCTTTGAGTCATTGGCGGACTTGATGGCGAAAGCAACTCCGGAGCGCTCAGGAGATGCGCTAGCTGGTGTGTGTGCAGAGTCTTCTGCAGAGCGCGTAGTGGCGCAAATGACATTATCCGAACTGCCACTAAAAACCTTTCTAAACGAAGTGGTGATCCCTTATGAAAGCGATGAAATCACACGCTTGATTATTGACACTCATGACCGTGAAGCTTTTCAACCGATAGAACACCTGACGGTTGGTGATTTTCGTAACTGGTTGCTAAGTGAGCAAGCTGATAGTGTCACTTTAGCCAAAATTCGTCCCGGTCTAACGCCTGAAATGGTGGCGGCAGTGAGCAAAATTATGCGTAATCAGGACCTGATTCTGGTTGCGAAAAAGTGCCAGATAGTGACGGCATTTCGTAACACCATCGGATTACCGAGCCGCTTATCCACTCGCTTGCAGCCCAACCATCCGACCGACTCTCTTAATGGCATTGCCGCGACGATCTTTGATGGTCTGATGTATGGCAACGGTGATGCAGTAATTGGCATCAACCCGGCAACCGACAACGTACCTCAGGCAGTTAAATTGATGAAGTTGATGGATGAGGTAATTCAGCACTATCAAATTCCCACCCAGTCTTGCGTTTTGACTCACGTGACAAACACCATCGAGGCAATCGAGATGGGTGCACCAGTCGATCTGGTTTTCCAGTCAATCGGTGGCACACAAGGCACCAACGACACGTTTGGTATCAACTTGGCTGTATTAAAAGAAGCGCACGAAGCAGCGCTTTCACTTAACCGAGGTTCGGTTGGTAACAACGTGATGTATTTCGAGACCGGACAGGGCACGGCTTTGTCAGCAAACGCTTTCCATGGTGTCGATCAGCAAACCTGTGAAACTCGTGCGTATGCCGTCGCAAGGCAGTTTGATCCTTTGTTGGTGAACACGGTGGTTGGTTTTATCGGGCCTGAATACTTGTTTGATGGAAAACAGATCATTCGAGCCGGGTTGGAAGATCACTTCTGTGGCAAGCTACTCGGGCTGCCGATGGGGTGCGATATCTGCTACACCAATCACGCTTATGCTGATCAAAATGACATGGACAATCTGCTGACACTATTAGGCGTTGCTGAGTGTTCTTTCATCATGGGCATTCCCGGGTCAGATGACATCATGCTCAACTATCAAACCACTTCATTCCACGACGCGTTATACGCGAGGAAAGTGTTGGGCTTAAAGCCAGCGCCTGAGTTTGAACAGTGGCTTACCGACATGCAAATTTTCGAAGACGTACACGAGGTGCGTTTAAACGACCGCATTTCCCATTCGTTTGCCGGAGCAATTTCACAGCTGAATAAGGGGCGTTCTCATGGGTAAAGTGGTTTCTATCTCAGATGGCGCAACGGCAAAAGTCGTGACACGCAATCCTTGGGATAAATTACGTGAGTTTACTTCTGCGCGTATCGCTCTGGGTCGCAGTGGCAACAGTGTTCCGACGGATGAATTGCTCTCTTTTCAGCTTGATCACGCGAAAGCGATGGACGCGGTGCATTGCTCGCTCAATGTGGATTCATTGGTCGCTCAACTGACAGATTCGTACTCGATTCTTAAACAGACGCTTGAGCCACCTGTTGTCGTGACGAGTAAGGTCACTGATCGATTCATGTATTTGCAGCGACCAGATTTAGGGCGCCAGCTCGATGAAGCCTCTTGGAAAAAACTTGCAGCCGTTACCAAAGAGCACAATGCTGAGCTCGATTTGGCAATCGTTGTCGCTGATGGGCTCTCTTCTGTTGCGATCCAGAACCATGCCGTAGCGGTTATCAGCCGTTTAGTTTCTCTATTGAGTGGCGACGAAGAACACCAATGGAATTTAGCTCCAATTGCTGTCGTGAAGCAGGGGCGAGTCGCGGTCGGAGACGATGTTGGCGAGTGTTTTCATGCCAAAGCCGTGTTGGTTCTTATCGGCGAAAGGCCGGGACTAACATCGCCAGACAGTATGGGCATGTACCTGACTTGGGGAGCGAAACGCGGCTCGAAGGACTCCGACCGAAACTGTATTTCTAACGTGCGACCGCAAGGGCTCAATTATGACGATGCCTGTCAGCGCGCATTCTATTTGCTTAAAGAGGCTAGAAGACTCCAACTCTCAGGCGTGAACTTAAAGGACCGTTCTGCCATTGACGAAGAGAGTGGTAGCGACCTCGAAGATAAGCACAACAACAATTTCTTAATTTCTAAAATGTAGAGGGATTTACTATGTCTAATCATCAGGAATATCTGGCTAAAAGACAGTTAAAAAGAGGGACCGCAGGCTGGATTCTGCTTGCGGGGCTGGGCGTATCGTATGTTATTTCCGGTGATTTTGCCGGATGGAACTTTGGTATCGCTCAGGCAGGCTGGGGTGGTTTCCTTATCGCAGCGATTGCGATGGCGGTGATGTACCTAACGCTGGTTTTATCATTGGCAGAAATGTCGGCGGCGATTCCGGCTGCTGGTGGTGGCTATAGCTTTGCACGTCAGGCAATGGGACCGACGGGCGGTTTTTTCACCGGTTTGTCTGTGCTTATTGAATACGCGCTTGCTCCTGCTGCGATTGTGATATTCATTGGATCGGCGGTGAATGAATTGATTGGTATTGATGGCCCTGTTGTCTACGCACTTTTTTATGCCGTCTTTATCGGAATTCACATGGCTGGTGTGGGTGAAGCACTTAAGGTCATGATGGTCATCAGCGGCTTAGCAGTGTTGGCGATTTTGGTGACGGCAGGTGTACTGATTGGCGATTTCGACATGAATAATCTGTTTGATATCGCGCCAGCCACTGCGCAGGCGACTGAGGTACTGCCGTTTGGTTGGTATGGTGTTTGGGCCGCACTGCCATTTGCAATGTGGTTATTCCTCGCGGTTGAAGGCGTACCTTTAGCAGCAGAAGAAGCGAAAAACCCAGCGAAAGATGTGCCAAAAGGCATTATAGGTGCAATGCTATTCCTTCTACTTACTGCGACTCTTGTGGTTGTGCTATTAGCTGGTGCGGTAGGTTCACAAGTTATCGGTGACAGTGCGGTGCCTTTGGTTGATGCACTGAAACTGACGGGTAACCCGACGCTTGCAACGGCCGTCAATATTCTTGGATTAGCTGGTTTGATTGCATCTTTCTTCTCAATCATTTACGGCTATAGCCGTTTGGTATTCGCGCTTTCTCGTGCAGGCTACTTGCCACAAAGCCTGTCACTGACGACAGAGAAAAAAGTACCTTCAAGAGCGCTATTTGTACCGGGTGTATTTGGCTTCTTGGTCTCGTTGACAGGTGAAGGTGACTTGATTCTGGCAATGGCTGTCGTGGGTGCAACGGTATCGTACGCCTTGATGTCACTGAGCCATATCTTACTGCGAATCAAGCAACCGGAAATGGAGCGTCCATACAAAACACCAGGTGGTATTGTTACTTCTGGTATTTCACTGGTGCTTTCTTTAGTTGCGATGACTGGCGTATACGCTTTCGATCCTTCAGCGTTCTTTATGACCATGGGACTGTTTGTTATCGGTGGGGCGTATTACGGACTCTACAGCCGCAACAAACTGGTTGCGACTACTGCCGAAGAAGAGTTTGCGATGTTGTCAGTGGCGGAACAGGAATTGGAAGCAGAAGGTGCTCGTTAAATTTCGCTAAGCAGTCACGATTGTAAAAAAACAAAAGGGAGCCCTGTGCTCCCTTTGTTATTTTTAAATCCATCTGAAAAATACTCAGCTAATACTGGTTGTTAGCGGTTCTTATACTTATGTAATAAGTCCAAAGGAATATGACAGTAATCGTTCGGAAAGCGAGTTAGCCTGTCTTGGTGTTCGTCATCACTTGGCACGTAGTTGGTTAACTCACGTATTTCGACCACGATCTTGTCGGCATCTTCTCTTTTTTCGATGTAGCTTCTTACTCTGTCGAGGTGTTGCGGACTTTGGCTGTACACTCCGGTTCGGTATTTTTCACCGACGTCTTCGCCTTGTTTATTGACACTGTAAGGGTCGATGATTTCAAAGAAGTACCCCATCAGTTCTTCCAGTGAAACTAGTGAAGGGTCGAACTGAGTGCGCACACATTCCGCATAACCGTCGTAGTCAGTTGATGTGGAGTTTGTGGTGCCGTTTGCACGACCGGCTTCAGTTGCAATTACACCAGGAAGGTGGCGCATAAATTCTTGCACGCCCCACAGGCAACCGCCCGCAAAGTAAATCTCTTGCATAAATCTGTCTACTTGTAAGTTTGGCGCATTATGTCGTGGCAACAGAGTCAAGTGCAAGGCGTGACTTGCTAATCAGACCACCAGAGTACTTTTATGGCGGTTGAGTTAGTGACTTTCTGACCAAACCGCAAACTCATTACCACTTGGCTCTGCAAAGTGGAATCGGCAGCCGCCGGGAAACTCAAAGATGGGGCGAAGAATATGCCCACCATGTTGTTCCACCTTGGACAATGTTGCATGAATGTCTGAGCTGTAAAAAACCAGCAGTGCAGCACCATTTTCTGTGTTACTAACTGATTCGGATTTAAAAAATCCGCCGTCTAAGCCCTGATCAGAAAACGCCGTGTAATCTGGACCATAGTCGATAAACGTCCAGCCAAATACTTGCTCAAAGAAATTCTTTGTCGCACTCAAATCTGTGCTGCCAAACTCTACGTAGTTTAACTTTTCGTGTTGATGCATCGTGATTTTCCTATTATTTGCTTGCTACGCAAACTTTTCTACGATGATCTCATCTGCATTGTCTACAAATACCGCTCCCTTTTCTTCCATCTCTGCGACGACACTCTCAACGGTATCCGGTAGTACTGCACGTGTTGAAGCAAGATTCACAACGACTTTAAACCCGAGATCTAATGCCTGCATCACCGATTTTTTGACGCAGAAATCGAGCGCTAAGCCACCGACAACAAGCGTATCGATATCGTGACATTTCAGGAACTCATTCGCACCAGTCGTTTTGGTATCAGCGACGTCATGGAAGAAAACCCCGTATGGATGCGCATCTGGATCCATCCCTTTGTTGACCTGAAAATCATACTCCAGAACAGGCGGTAATCCGTCTAACAGTTCCACACCTGCCGTGCCTAGTACGCAGTGACGATTCCATTTTACGTCGACGTTTGGCAAACCAACGGGCTCTAGCATATTGGCTGGCGTTTCTGCGTCCCAAGCTGCTTTAGGTGGGTGTAAGTCGCGGCTCACCAATTTTAAACGACCCTTTGCGTGATTCTTGAGTAGTTCCGGTACTATTTTAAGGGCGCCTTCTACGGGTAGTTCGTCAGGGCAAAGCTCACTGAATCCTTTCTCAGGATCCACATCGAATACCGCAGTGGTTTGATAGTTAACTCGAACAGTCATGGCAGACTCCTTGTCTGTCTGGTTGCCTGCGCTTATCCACGCAAACAGTTTTGGAAAAAAGTGACTTCGTCGCTAGTGAGTGTGTACACCATGGCCGGTTTACCACCTTTGCCTTTGTTGGTGGAAGCGACTTTGTTGGTTGGTTTCAGTACGCCTGAGTCGATCAAACGGCGTTTGATGGTCATACGGCTGATGTCGATTCCAAATTCCTGATAAGCAGAAATGATGTCGGCAACCAAAAACTCTTTGTCTAACGCGAACAGAAGCACGGAGGTGTATTCGATAGAAGCACGCAACTTTTGCCAGGCTTTTTCGATGGTATTTTGATGGTCAAAAGCCAGCGTTTCCTCACCATCTAAGATGGCCTGCAACGGGAACCATTTTAGGTGGCATTCTGCAACACCAGCGTTATTGATTTGCTCGACATTATTTCGGTCCACTAATGCGTAGTGGGTGATATTCAAACTCCAGTCGTCTGGATCTCGTTTCGGATCACCGTCAATAAACGCTTCACTAAAATGACGAGGGTAAGTATGGATTTTTTCTCGGCAAATACGGCGACGTGCTGCTTCGAAATTTTCATCTGCTGGACGTCCGCCTTCATGAGTCAAATCTTTATCAAAGACAAATCCTCCCGGCAAGGCCCATACGCCATGGTATGGTCGGTTCGGATTTGAACGTTTAATCAGCAACACTTCCAATCCTTTATTGGCACAGCCAGAAAGTCTGAATGGAATGATGTCGACAGTTACGATCATGGTTGGGTCCTAATAATAAGTTGTAAGTAATCTAGCGCATAATAAGTGTTCATTCAATGGGTAAGTAACAATTTGTTCGTAACCATTTTTGCTTTGTTGAGGGTTCAGTTTGGGGATGAGATTAACGATATTTTTGAGTTATTCACAACTGGTATCCGTTTCTTAAAGATAAAAACCTTATTAAAAAGAGTGGTTAGTAACAAAAGTTGACAAACTAAAGATGGGTGTTTATTGTTTACGCAAATTAGTTAGTAACAAAAAGTTATATACTCAGGTAAGGGTATGTGGAAGGGCACCGAATGACAACCAATCTATTTTCTTCTCGCATCATTCAAAGTGCTTTGGACTTTGATGTCTACAAAGTGAATATGATGAGCGCTGTTGCTGCTCTGTATCCTGATGCGATGGTGTCATACAAATTTATCGTGCGTAGTGAAGAAGATCTGTCTGATTTATTGCCTGAGGTAGAAGCAGAAATCCTTAAGCTTCAAGACCTTTGTTTTACAGACGATGAAATCAGGTATATGAAAGGTGCCGCACCACACCTCAAGCCAGAGTTTGTCGATGCATTACGCCACTTCCGCTTTAATCCCCAAAATGATGTGTCTTTGCATAATAAAACCATGGCAGATGGTTCAAGCCAACTACGCATCACGATCAGAGGGTTGTGGAAAGAGACCATTTTGTACGAAACCATCATCATGAGTATCGTTTCTGAAGTTCGCAGTCGTCTGCGCTGGTCTGATATTCCGTTACAGCAGTTCCAGACGGTTTTGCAAGATAAAGTTCGTTATCTTAAATCTGAACTGAAGCGTCGCAATATCACCAGTTTTAAGTTTTCTGATATGTCGACTCGTCGACGATTTTCTTTTAAGGCTCAGAAAACCATGTTGGAGTATCTGTGTCAGGAGTTACCAGATTGCCTGACAGGAACGAGTAATTACCATTTAGCGCGCAAAATGAACCTCACCCCGATTGGTACTGTGGCTCATGAGTGGTTCATGGCGCATCAGGCGTTAGTGAATGTCCGTGACTCGCAGAAAATAGCGTTGCAACGTTGGCAGGAAGTGTTTAACGGTGCGTTAGGCATTGCACTGACGGATACGATCGGTATTGATGCTTTCCTTAAAGACTTTGATGAAGAGTTTAGTAATGCCTATTTTGGCGTGCGTCACGACAGTAGTTGTCCGTATGCTTGGGGCGAAAAAATGATTGAGCACTATCGATCTTTGAATATCGATCCTATGACCAAGACTCTGGTATTTACCGACGGGCTTAATTTTGAACAAGCATTAGACATTTGTGAGCATTTTCAGGGTCGAGTTCAGGTTAGCTTCGGTATTGGTACTTTCTTGGCCAACGACATGGGCGATTATATTAATGGCAAAGGCGAGGCTTATAAGCCTTTATCCATGGTGATTAAAATGGTCTCCTGCAACGACTCACCTGTCGCGAAAATTAGTGACGAACCAGAAAAAGCGATGTGTGAAGACATTTTCTTTTTGATGAATCTAAAGCGTCGCTTTGAACAGCCTTTAGATTTGGATGAGTGCCGTGATCTCATTGATCGCTTAGAGAATGAAGGGCAAAACTATCTGATTGATGCCTAATCTCCATTCTATATGCCTACTTGATAACCACCCTCTATCGTGTCGACAAAAATTAGTTAGGCTAACGTAGAGGGTGATTTCGTTATAGTAGCGTTACCCAACGTTACCCACAGCGAGTTCGCTTAACTGTGTGTCTAACTGCTTCTTGATGACTTTGGGCTTCAACGTAATAGCTTGAATCAGGAGTAAAAAATGAATCTAGTTGTACATTTGCAGAAGAAAGCAATAAGAAAATACGGCTATGAAATGGCGACTCGTCAGGCTTGGAAATGTGGGATCAAAGCCAACTTGGTGAGACGGGTAATTGGCCTGTTCAAAGGACAAATCGTGTGCGTAGTTGAAGGCTGCCGTGCGGAGCTATCTTCGCCTATTAATAACCCGCTCCATGATGATGAAAAACAAGACCGCTACATTTTTGTTGGTGGTTTGTGTTGGGAACCAAACAACATTATTGCCCCGGGGTTTCCAGATTTTATGTTTATGCACCTACGTAGCATGAGTCACCGACATAAATACTTATCAGACGATGAACTGTTCCTCAGTTTAGCCTGAACTTCAGTATCAATCAGTTTTGCTTAATGAGATTGCATCAGTGATAGGTGTCGTTGATGCAATGTCGGCTCAATTGACATACCGTTAGTTATTTCTTAACGCCATTTTTAAAAAACGCTGTTTTTTAACGTTCTAATGACAGAGCGCCCATGTTCGCTTGATGTGTATTTTTACTTCCGACTTACTATACCGGACATAGAATAAACTATGCTGGGATGTAAACCATGAATACTAAATCTATTGCAATTGCGGCCGTGGTTGTTGCTGTATTAGCAGGCTGTAAGGAGAAAACGCCGCCAGCTCCGACTCAAGCTAACATCACTTTGATTGAGGCAGTCACAGAAACAGTTAAGAACCCTCATCAAGTGTGTAAAGATGTGGTGGTAACACAGCAAGTTGCACCAACAGATGACAATAAAATTCTTGGTACTGTTGGTGGCGCTGCGGCGGGTGCTGCGCTCGGCAACCAGATTGGTGGTGGTTCCGGTAAGATCATTGCTACGGCAGCAGGGACTATTGCTGGCGCATTAACAGGTCGTAAGATCCAAGAAAATGTACAAAAAGGCGATGTGGTTACGACGACGAAGCAGCAATGTCACACTGAATATACAACGTCAGAAAAAGTGATTGGCTATGATGTCACCTATGAAGTTGCAGGTACACCGACAACGGTTCGTTTAGCAAGTAAGCCTGCGACGAAGAGCTTCCCAATCCAAGATGGTAATGTCGTTCTACCACAATAATTGGGCTTCAGGGTAAATATAAATAAAAACCCCTTTGTCTTTTGGACAAAGGGGTTTTTATTTATTTGCTATCAGGTAACCTGCGGTCGTTGCTGTTCCTGATTGACTTGAATTTGAGCTTGTTGTTTTCGAATACGACGTTCCCGCTTCGATAGCCAAATCAACGGTACTATTATCATGATCGTGCCAATGGCCATGAAAATATCGGGCAATTCGTCGAACCAAATAAAGCCAATGACGGCCGCGCCAATCAAGCCACTGTATTCCGCACTGGCTATCTTATTACTTTCTATTGAACGGTATGCGAGTACGCACGTCGCCGCATATATCATGATAAATAAGCTGGAACCTGCGGCAACTGGAAAAGCACTCCAATCCCAAGGTTTTGCTTCAATGAATACAAGCAACAGTGCGACTGGAACGCCCGCTAGATTAGTCATAAGTAAAGTATGCATCACGGACTGTTCTCTAGGTACTTTACGAATCAATAAGTTATTGATTGCAATACACACCGCCACAACAAATGCTGAAATCGCCGCCCAGTCGATGTGGTCTGGACGAATGATGACTAACACGCCTAAAAAGCCCATGATGGCAGCTGCGACGGATTGTTTCGAAAGCTGCTCTTTGAAAAACAGTGCTGCAATAGGCAACATAATTAATGGGGCGGCATAGAAAATAGCGTTCGCAGTCGCTAGGGGCAAAGAAGAAATTGCAAAGACCATGAATACGGCTCCCAGTAGCCATACATGAGCACGAATAGCGTGCCATTTAAACCCTTCCATAAAATGAGTTGGTCGACTCAGTAAACAAAAAGGCAGCAGAAACAGCACAGCCGAAACTTGTCGGAATAGCACGAACTGAAACACAGGTACATCCTTACCGACGCTTTTAATCAAAGCGTCTGAAATTACCGCAATAAGGTTTCCAACAATTAATAGCAGCATTGCTGCTCCGACAGATGTGACTTTCACTTTTTATCTCCTCATTCTTTGCGCAAGAGTAGGTGATGTCATAGGATGAAGTGAAGTGATATTTATTGGTTTAAGTATGAGATTTTTAGATAATGAAATTACCCCCTCTAAGATCGGTTCACTGCTTCGAATCCGTGGCGCGAAATTTGAGCTTTTCACTTGCTGCTGAAGAGCTCAATGTGACGCAAAGTGCCGTGAGTCATCAGATACGTTTGCTCGAGGATTACCTTGGAGAGTCGTTGTTTATTCGCCAAGGTAGGAAGCTTTCTTTGTCTGATACTGGTACGCAATATCTGGAAGATATCAGCCCTGCAATCACCGCCATCGCAATGGCGAGCCAGAAGGTTCGTGAAGGTGAAAAGGGCAGCATTCGTTTGGCGATTTATAGCTCGCTAGCGGTGAAATGGCTGATTCCGCGTTTGTCTGATTTTAAACGCTTGCATCCCGAGATTGAGCTTACGCTTAACATGATGGCGGGAGATCCAGAGCAAACGGAGAGTGTTGGAGATTGTTTCATCACAGTGCAAAAACCAAAGCGAAACTATGTCTCTGTTCACTTGTATAAAGACATTTTATATCCCGTTTGTAGCCATAAAATATGGAAAGAGATGCAAGAGAAGCCGATGCCAGAAGCTTTTTGGCAGTATCCACTTCTATCCACCGACTCTGTCTATCGCGAGCGCGGAAAGGATTGGTCTGAGTGGTGTAAAGCGGGCGGACTTACTTTGCCAAGTAATGTCGATATGCAGCATTTTAGCCATATGCTGTTAGCGATAGAGGCTGCGCGTTATGACCAAGGTATCGCATTCGCGAACGACTTTATGCTCAATGAGCGCGATATGGCGCATGATCTGGTTTATATACCGTCTCATGGCTTAGATACGGGCGACAGTTTTTACTTTGTGCATAAGAAGAGTCGAGCGAAGCAAGCCGAGATCATAAAGTTAACCAACTGGTTGAAGCAGCAATGCTTGTAGATAAGTGAATGGCCGTCTGGCTGCAATCATCTGCGTCGCTAATGAGAGGTCTTAGAGCGCAAAAAAAACTAAATTGAAATGAAAAAGCCGAGCGGGGGATGCTCGGCTTCGAAGCTTAATCAAAAAGCGTAGATCTTATTGTTGCTTGATTAAGTTGTAGTTAGAGGCAAGTTCACCTGGTACTTTCTCGCCGTTCATGTCTAGTTTCATAAGCATATTCTCGCCTACGAAGTATTGATTCGGTGAATCTTCGTTAGTCAGAGTTACCGTGTTGCCACTTTCATTCCAGCTAAATTGACCTTCAGACTTCAACTGACCATCTTCTTTGCCTTGGTAGCTTTGTTCAAGCAGGTAAGTACCATCTTGATTTAGAGTGATGCTGATATCAATGCCAGAGCAGTCTGCGCATGGAAGTGTACCTTGGTAAGTGCCATTCCAATCAAGAGCGTTACTTGCATTATGTTCATTGTCGACAAACGTTTCTGCTGAAATGCCTTGTTCTTCTACTGCTTGCTCTTCTGGTGCTGGCATTGCGTCAGTTGCTTCAGCGACTTGCATTTCTTCTACTTGAGGTGTTTCTACCGCAGTCATCTCTGCTGGTTTTTCGTCTTGGCAGCCCGCAAGAATAATAACCGCACTCGTTACTGCCAACATTGTCTTTTTCATTTTATCCCTCTTTCAATAAAGATTATGTATACCGTTAATGTTAGCCCCACTTATGAAATTTACGTCATAACAAAGCAAGGGAATGATATCGTTGTGTCAATAAGAATCAGTTACTGGCATGAAAATGTCAGAACAATCAGAGCAGTGTAAAGTTGTGGCGTCTTACGGGTTTATTGCGTATTTATTTTGCACAAGTATCAAAAGTGTCACTAATTTAGACTGTTTACCCTTATAAGACGCTTCCTGTTTTCTCTTTAACTACGATTTTTGCAAACTTAGCTTTATGGCATATGCCAATAATATTGTTGGCGTATGCCATAAACGGGCGTAACGTGTATGCCAATAACCTGTTTCTTGGAGTTATTGGGTTTGTTGAGAATTAAGAGGAATGGCGATGGCTAGGCCAAAAATAGAACGGAAAATATGCGGACGAGCTGCCCATCATTGCTTCAAACCAAATGGTGTGCCGTTTCAGCAGTTGGAAAAAGTCAACATACTGCCCGAAGAACTCGAAGCACTGCGTCTCGCTGATTTAGAAGGGTTAAGTCAACAGCAAGCCGCCGATCAAATGGGTATTTCGAGACAAACTTTTGGCAACACGGTAAAAAGAGCACGATTTAAAGTTGCAAAAAGTTTAGTTGAAGGTCATGCACTGGTTTTTCCCAATGAGGAGTCGAACTTATGATTTATGCTATTCCTAATGATGGTGAGCGCGTAGCCAACCACTTTGTCAAAGCGCCCTATATCGCTATTTATTCCGATGAAGATGGAATGCTGCAAAATTTAGCGAATATTGCTGCGATGCCGCAGTCTGGCTGTAAAGCAAAATCTCAGATGATCCAGTCATTGAATCAGTACAACGTCGATGCAGTGTTAGTTCGTAATATTGGTGAACGAGCGCTGGAAAAATTACTGCGTAATGGAAAGCAGGTATTTCGGTTGTCTACTCGTAGCTCTATAGAAGACGTTTTGGGCGTTGCCAGAACACCGCTGACCGACGCGTATCAAGGTCGACCTTCGGCTAGTCACAACAAAAAAGGTGCTTGTGGTTCAAGTGGTTGTGGTGGTAAACAATCCAAACCGTCGCTGTTGGCTCGTCCGCAGCAGACCGGTGCGTTATTCGCAGCAAACTCCAGCCCCGCTATACTTAGTTTAAAGGTATCGGATAACAAGGTTGGTTAACATGGTCTGGGTATTTACCTTTGTTGGTTTTCTCCTAATTATTTTGTTGATGTCACTTGGCGTAATTTTTCACAACAAGCGCATTCAAGGCAGCTGTGGTGGCCTGAATAATGTTGGTGTCGATAAAGTGTGTGACTGTGAAACTACATGTTCTGAATCTAAGCGTCGCTTGTATCAAATTTCAGAGCCGAATACCGATCGTAGTAATTAATTGGTCGCCCGGCCACTCATGCCCTCGACCCAGTCAGGTAAACTTGACCTAGCCCTGTCTCATTATCTGTGTTGTTGATGCCAATTTAGCGATGAAAATATGCAATCGATTGAATTTTGATTTCTATGAGTGTCTAAATTTTGCTCTAGGGTTTTGTCGGTCTCCATATTTCGGTCTACGCTTAAAATTCGTGTTAACAAAGGAGAACCAATATGGCTGTAATGAAGCAGGATATTCCACATCGTGTGACGGTTTATCATGATAATCATGATCAAGAAATAGAGCTGAAAAATGCGATGCTGCCAGAGAAACCACGTTACTTTAACGGTTCACCGACTTATAAAGCGGAAAGTATCGAAGAGTTCGAAAGTAAAATCAGTCAAATTGGATTGTCGCTCGATAAATAGCTATGTCTGAAAGTGACTGGATTAATGGTCACTGACACAAATCGAAAGAAAGCGCCCTCAATATGAGGGCGCTTTCATTTACGGCGTTTTATTCAGTAATTAGTTCTGTTGGGTACTGCTCTGACATACTTGTTTCTGCACCGCTGGTGGCGCGGGTTCGTAGTGACTTAACGTCATGCTGAAACTGCCTTCACCCCCGGTAATCGCACGTAATCTTCGGGCGTAGTCTTGAAGCTCATTCACTGGAGACTTGGCTCTGATCAGAGTGAAGTTATTATCCACAGGCTCAGTGCCTTCAATTAATCCTCGGTTACCAGACAAATCACCTGATACATCCCCTACGTTAATGGTTGGAATGTGTAATTCCATCTGAATGATAGGTTCAAGAACAATCGGATCGGCATTATTAACAGCATCTAAGAACGCCTTTTTACCCGCAATGATAAAGGCTATCTCTTTAGAGTCGACCGAATGGTATTTGCCATCATAGACCGTTACTTCAAGATCTTTGATAGGGTTACCAGAGATAGCACCTTCTTCCAGAGCTTGTAGTATTCCTTTCTCTACGGCAGGAATAAGGGCGGTAGGAATTGCGCCACCAACCACTTTATTGATGAACGTGAACCCAGCTCCACGCTCTAGAGGGCGAACTCTTAGTTGAACTTCGCCAAACTGACCTGCACCGCCACTCTGTTTCTTATGCCTATAATGGCCTTCGGCAGGTTTAGTTATGGTCTCGAAGTACTCGACACTTGGTTGACATGTTTCGACATCTAGCTTGTATATGTTAGCCATTTTCTCTAATGCAACTTTGAGATGGAATTCGCCTTGACCACTGATGATGGTTTCGTTGGTTCTTGCACGATGTTCAATGCGTAATGAAGGATCTTCACTGGCGATTTTGTTAAGTACGTCGCCCAGTTTTTGCTCATCCCCGCGTTTTAGGGGTTTTAAGCACAGAGAGTACATAGAGTCTGGGAAATTGAGTGTTTTTAGCTCAACGCCATCTTCGTCATGTGAATCATGAACGATAGAGTCAAATTCAAGATCATCCACTTTAGCTAATACACAGAAGTCACCTGCAATCGCACGGGGAATCTCTGTCCGCTCTTTACCTTGTAGCTGGTACAAGTGTCCAACCTTGAACGCCTTATTACTCTCACCGATGTAAAGTTGACTGCCGGCATTAATCTCACCTTGATATACTCGTAGGTAAGCAAGTTTACCCATATAAGGATCGACACTAACCTTATAAACATGTGCCACGGTATGTTCCAGAGACTCACAATTGACTTTGATTTTCTTGCCGTTTTTTTCAAGCAGTGGCGGATTACCCTCATTTGGCATCGGCATGATTTCAGCTAAAGTCCGAAGCAGGAGTTCGATCCCAGCCCCCGTTTGTGCAGAAACGAAGCAAATGGGGATGACGTGGCCTGTTCTCAGCGCTTCTTCAAAGGGGTCATGCAGTTGTTCTGCTGTGAGTTCTGAGCCTTGTTCTAAATACAGTTCCATTAACTCTTCATCAACTTCGATGACTTGGTCAATTAAGGTTTCATGCGCTTGAGTCACTTTTGCCAACTGTGTTTCTCGCTCTAGTTCAGGCTCAAAATAACAATCGATAACGGACTGACCATCGGCAGAAGGTAGGTTAATTGGTAAACATTTATCACCAAAATGCTCAACGATGTCATCCATCAGTTTTTGTAACTGGTTACCTTGGTTGTCGAGCTTGTTAATGATGATCATCTGACACTTTTGCTGCTCTTGGGCAAAGGCAAATAAGCGGTCGGAGGTTTGGTTGAGTGGGGTTTGTGGGTCGACAATAAGTGCAGTGGTTTCAACGGCCGGAAAAACACTGAGCGTTCTGCCGAGTAATTCACTCTGCCCTGGAGTGTCAATGATATTCAGACGGTGGTTGTTCCAGCGTAACGCGACAGGGGTTGCTTCGATACTGTGTCGATATTGAATAGATTGGGGGTCGAAGTCGGTAACGGTATCGCCTTTTTCTACGCTTCCCAATTGGTGGGTTGCTTCACATGTGAAGAGCAGTTTTTCGACGAGAGTCGTTTTGCCGGTTCCTGTCTGACCAACAAAAGCGATGTTGCGGATGTTATTGATAGGCATAAAGCCTCCTTGCAAGATGACGTGAGGGAACCTGTTATTAGGTCACGAACTGCATTGGAGTAGGGCGGGTTTACCGCCTATTCGTCTTCCATGTCATTTTCCGGATGACTTTATGCATACAACCGCCTTACTAAGGGAAGCAGACTAGAGTTATTACGATATTAGAAGTTGCTGACCAGTTTTAAAGCAATTTGTTGGCAGAAATCAGCGCATTCATACAAAAATAATTCACTTGGTTTTATATAGCATGGCTTAAAACCCTTGTTTTTTATGTGACTTATTTCATGCTGGTGCTGATTGTTTTCTAATCGAGATCATAAACTTGAAAGTTCTTGTGAATGTCCTGGTTTGAACAGAAATTGACTGACAAAGTTGAACAGACTCTAGCAGCCTTGCAAATCTGTGATCAGTACCAAGTGTTCACTCAATAAATCGTGATGGTGTTAATATTTCTTATCAATAATCGGGATCGTTCCCGAATTGTTTTATATAGTCATTTACGAGTTATTTATGGCGTTGACTCATAGTAAGGATGACTATTGATAGGTTTTTAGTCTTTATTATTGAGTTTAATTCCACATTTAATCGATTTTGTCGGGAACGTTTGCCCAATCTCGAAATAATCAATTTAATGTTGGAGAAATAAATAATGAAAGCGAATGTATTGGCACTAAGTATCGCAACAGCCCTGTTACCTACAACATTTGCCTACGCAAATGAAGGTATGGATGCTTTGGAGGCTCGTATTAGCGAGTTGGAATCCAGACTAGAGCAAACTGAGCAGGTCGCGAACAAGGCTGACAGCACAGCGTCGCAATTCGAGTTCCATGGATATGCGCGTGCAGGTATTTTGATTAATGATGACCTGAACGGAGCTACAGGAACAGGACCTTACATGACTGCCGCTGGCGCGATTGGTGCTCCGGTTGGCCGTTTAGGTTTGGAGGATGATAACTACTTAGAAGCAAACCTGATCCACAACCGTTATATGGATGATGGTTCGAGTGCTAGATTCCATATCATGTTGGCGGACAGTGTTGAAAGCAGCAACGATTGGACAGCTGGCGATAGCCAATTAAATGTTCGTCAGGTGTATGCAGAGCTGAAAAACTTACCTTCTTTCAGTGGCGCATTTGATAATGCGACAGTTTGGGCTGGTAAACGATTTGACCGTGACAACTTTGATATTCACTTTTTCGATTCGGATATTGTGTTCCTAGCTGGTACTGGTGCGGGTATTTATGATGTTCAGATCTCCGATGAGTGGAAGTCGAACTTCTCTATCTATGGTCGTGACTTCGGTGAGATAGACAGCTCAAGTACTGATATCGAAAATTACATTGCGACGACGAATAACCGCATTGGCAACATCCAGGTGATGTTGAGTGGTATGGTATCGTCTGACAATGAAGATAGAACATCTAGCAACACGTCACCAACTGAGCGTGCAGAAAACGGTGTTCATGCTCTGTTTGCATATCATGCTGATAGTTTTTACGGTGTGAATGACGGCTTCTCTAAAACGGGTTTCTCGATTGGTCAGGGACTAGGTGCTGAGCTAAAAGGCATTGGTTCAAATGGCGATTTGAATGATGATGCACAGGCGGTTCGAGCGTTTTCATACGGTGTGACTCGTTTTGCGGATAACTGGAGAATCGCACCAGCGCTGATGGCGGAGTACAGCCAAGATCGTGTGAAAACTGATGATGAGTTTATGTGGGCATCTCTAAACGTTCGTTTGGCTCAAGAGCTTACAGAAAACTTTGAAATGGTTTATGAAGGAACCTATCAGTACATGGACTTGGACAACAGTGTTGAGCAAGCGAGTGGCGGTTTCTACAAAGCGACGGTAGCACCAACGCTTAAGTTAGCGACGGCTGCGGGTTTCTTTGACCGTCCTGAACTGCGCTTCGCGGTAAGCTATGTTGACTGGAGTGATGATCTAAATAACTTCTCAGTGAGCGTAGATGACAGCGCAAGCACGATGGGACGTGGTGGTGAGACCGTGTTTGCTCTACAGATGGAAACTTGGTTCTAAGGTTTTGCTAGTTTAAGTTTTAACAACAAAAAGGATGACAGTTTTGGCTGCCATCCTTTTTATTTATGAAGTTAAGTTCGGCTCATCTCATTATAGTTTGGAGGGCGAACTCGTTACTGTGCGTAATATGTTTATGCAGTATCCACATCGCTCCTACTGCTGCCATCATTCCTACCGCGGCGCAGAGAAAGCCATAGCGTGTCATGTCATAGTGGCTCAGCACGGCAATGACGACATAGCTAAGTGACTGCACCGTCGTACTGAACATGCTGATTCCGCCATCAACTCGACCGCGCTGATCGATCGACACTGTGTGATGCATCCAATTAATTCTCGCAATTCGGTTTAATGCGTTAAATACACCAAATAGGGCTATCAACATCAATATACCTAAAGGAGACATTGAGAAACTCATACCTACTAGGGTTAAGGACAATACGGTCATGGATGCCAAGATAATGCTGCCGTGTGGCAGACGATTGAGTATTTTGGTGACAATCAGCCCGGTAAACAAAGAGCCTAACCCAAAGCTGATGTTAAAGCCTGCAAACCAATCACCAGTAATACCTTGCTCTGAGAACCAAATCGGGACTAACTTGCTCAAGTACGTCAGTACCGGATAAGAAAGGCAGGAAAGTAAAATGAACCCGAAAAAGTAAGGCTCACGGTTAAAGATATGCTTACTCTCTTTTAGTTGGCTCATGAAAGAAATCGAATGTGACTCCTGCAATCGGCGTGCATAGGGGGTTACCATATAGAAAATGGCGGCCAACGATGAAGCGGTAGCGGCAAACAGAGCGAATTCCATCATTCCCCACTTTTCTAACAATATGATGCCAAGCGAACCAGCGCCCAGAGTCGTGGATTGCATAACGATTTCCTGTTGGCTAGAGACCTTGGCGTATTCATGTTGCTGGTAGTTCTCTTGAGTAAACGCATTATTGGTTGCCCAGGCAAAATTACTGGAAACCCAGTACACCAGTTGTGCAAAAGCTAATAGCCAGTGGGACTCTAGATCAAGCCAGTAAGCAACAAATACCATCAGGGCCATTCCCGCTTGTACCCATTGATTAACAATCAGCAGTGTTTTACGCGAATGGCGGTCAGTCAAAGTGGAAAAGAAAGGCGTGACCAAGAAAGCAACGGCCGTACAGCTAAGCGAAACCAACGCGACAAATGTCCCCATTCCAGGGGAAGCCAGCATCACCCATGGAAGCGCCATCATAAATAAGCCTGACGATATACTGTCGAAGAACCTTCCTATTAAATAAGGCTGAGTTTTGTTTTTCATATTTGTGCCTCGCTAATTCATTTGGCCTTACTCTAAAACCTCAAGTAAACTTGAGGTAAAGTGTTTTTATACAAAAAATGATTGGTATGGGAGTCAGGGATGGAAATCAGCGTAGGTGAAGTTGCGAAACGTTCTGGAGTAAAAGTGTCGGCACTGCATTTTTATGAACAAAAAGGTTTAATTTCGAGTTGGCGCAATCAGGGGAATCAACGTCGTTATCATCGAAGTGTGTTACGCCGTGTTGCCGTAATTAAGGCAGCGCAGCAGGTGGGACTATCTTTAGAAGAGATAAAACAAGCGCTGGATAACTTGCCCAAGCATCAAGCGCCTAATAAAGCGCAATGGGAAAGTATGGCGAGCCAGTGGCACGAACAATTAGAGCAAAAAATTCAGAAGTTGAAAGCGTTACAAAATGATTTGGGTGGATGTATTGGCTGTGGTTGTTTGTCACTTGAAACGTGCACTTTGCGTAACCCAGAAGATGTATTGGGCAAAGACCATTCAGGCTCAAACCTGACGTTGGATGAGTAAAACGGCTTTACTCTTTGTCGAAGCTGTCTACGACAATAGCCCCCATTGATGCCGGCATCGTGATAACAATAATACGTTTTATCGCCACCAAAGGCTCTGTCAGTATTGGAAGTTTATCGAGGCAAAGCAGTACCAGTGCAACCACAACCGCAGCAATTGAGTACGCGATGAAAACGCGGAAAATAAAGATGGATACTCGGTGCCGAATCCGACCTTGAAACACACTCTGATAAGCGAAAAAACTGAGGAAGATGACCGAGAGGCTTAACAACATGATCAGATTTGCCATCGGTAAACTTTCACCCAAACGCCATGCTTCTTCTGAAAAAGAAATCGGTACTGCAAGGGCAAAAGCGCCAACCAATACTTGGCTGGCATCTTCTAGATTAAAGTGACGACTCATGAGGTTTATTCCGTTACTCGTGATGGAGTTGCAACAGCTTCTCAAATCGTTCGTTGCCGTGCAGAAATTCAAGATCGCGCTCTTCTGCTAGCAGGTCACGAATCGAAGGGCTGTACTCAATTGCACGTTCTAAATCTTCAATGGCTTGTTCTTCAACACCTAATCGAGAATAGGCACAGGCGCGTTGATAAAGTGCTGGGCCATTAGTGTAGTCCACTTCTAAAACACGATTACATATGCTCAGGGCCCAATGGTACTCGTTGATTTCCATTGCGGCGTCTGCTTTGTAAGTGAGCGCCTCCAAATCACCTGGACGAATAACCAAAATTTCATCATAAACCTCAATTCGTTGCTCTGGCGTTTGTGAGCTTTGTGCTCGCAGCCATAAGTTATGGATTTCGTTTATTTTCTCGATTTCTTTGTTGTTTTCACTGATGATGCGAGTCTTGCGTTTTAAGTCTCTTTCCAGTGCAACAAACTTTTTCTCATATTCGCTCGCGATCTTGTCGAGTCGCTTATCTGCCATCTCTTTGGTGTTATGTTTAAATTCACGCAGTGACTGCCAACCAACGAAAGCAATCAGCGATGCCACACCTGCGATGATGTAAAAGAAGTACGTCACGGTTACATTGGCGTAGTTTAACGATTTATCAGCGACGCTAAGTTCACGGTCGGTGATTTCGGTAATCGTGCGTTTTTCTAAGCTTTGGAAGTCCTGACGCAGCGCTTTAAGCTCGTCTAAAATATAGCGCTCCATAAGCGGTCTATCTAACAAGTCGGATTCTGAATATTTTTCTTCAGACGCCAAGGTTGGCAGTGACAGAATCAGTGTAAAAAAAATACCGATGAATAAGCGCATAAAACGTCCTTTTGCGTTAGGAATACAGATAGACCATGCAACAATAGCAAATAGCACAAACGTTTAGCAAAGTTCTCACAAAAGAAATATTTACCTTACTTTCCGTTGCCTTCGCAGTTCAACTGTACGCTTTGACAGCAGAGTACGGTTCACCTTTTAGATTCTAGAATATTGTTCTTTACTCTATGAGCCGTTAAACTTCTTCCACCTTATTGATTGTTATGGAAATTGTTATGGACATCAAAGCTAAAAGTTACCTCGATCAATACTTAGTATTGCTTAATTCTCAGCAACGAGCAGCCATTCCATCAATGAGTGCGGATTATTACTGTGCCGATGAATACAACGCGAATATATGCGCGGAGCTGGTTCGCACGGGGCAAAAAACAGCGTCTTGCAGCATGGAGCTTTGGTATAGCGAGCACGGAGAGGCCATGCCTAAAGCTGGGCACCTTCAGGTCGTGACTAACTGGGATGGTGAACCAGTTTGTGTGATTGAAATTACCGAAGTTTCTACCAGCCCATACATCGAGGTAGGAGAGGACTTTGCAAGAGCAGAAGGTGAAGGGGATAGAACGCTACAGTGGTGGCGCGAAGCCCATACCCGCTTCTTCCAAGCAGAATGCGATGAGTTGGGTATTCAGTGGCATGAGCAACGATTGTTGGTCTTAGAGCGGTTTAAAGTCGTTTATCCTTTGGATTAAATAAAAAACAGCGCCAACTAAGGGCGCTGTTTAAGATCGCAGTAAGTTAAAGCTGATCTTCGATAGGTAAAACTCCTGAGAACCAAGAGCCCACTTTACGCCACATGCTCGCTTCGGGTTCGGAGTTATATTCCTTTCCTGTTTTATGATCAGTCCATACCATATCACCGTCATGGAGTGTCACGCGATACGCATTGTTATTTAGTATTTCAGGTAAGGCGGCTAAAAAATCTTGCACGTATTCAGGTTGCTTAATTACGACAGCCATTTCGGTGTTGAGTTTGGCCGAGCGTGGATCCCAGTTCATAGAACCCACAAAAAGCGTCTCTTTATCTATTAGCATCGCTTTGGCATGCAAACTTGCGCGGCTGCTACCCGTTAAACTCCATTTGCTCTTAAGCTTGGCGCTGGATTTTACTTCCCATAGTTTGATACCAGAGGCGAGGAGGTCTTCTCGGTACTTTGAATACCAACCATGCACAGCAAAAACATCGTTAGAAGCGAGGCTGTTGGTGACGATCGTAATATCCACGCCTCGTTTAGCAGCGTTGGTCAGCGCTTTTGTTCCTGCCTCGGTTGGAACGAAATATGGGGAGATAAGCACAAACGAGTGGTCCACACTTTTGAGTAACTCGGTCAAGTTACTAACCAGTTGGCTTTCCTGTGTTGCTATTTTATCTGGTAAGTCGAACCAGATTTCTCCTTTACCCCAATAAAGTGTGAGTTGGCCTTTCTTCAACTCTTGATACATGTCGAGCATATTGAAGTTATACCGACCCTGGGTAAATTTATCTGTCAGTTGAAGTTTATCGACTTGCTTTTGAATCGTGGCTTCCGATATTTGTTCAGAGCCTGGGTAAACCCACTCCATCGGCACGGCATAAGCGCTGTTCCAGTAGAGATCAAATTGGTCCGCCGTTTGTTGAACTGCTTCTCCATAAAGCAGCAGGTCGAAGTCGCCAAATGAGACTTCAGACTCAAAAGAGAAATATTCATTACCTATATTTCTTCCGCCTACTACCGCTGCAACACTGTCAGCGATGAGTGATTTATTGTGCATGCGGCGGTTCAGACGGTCAAAGTCTGTCGCAAACCCAAATAACCGTGCAGAGCGAAATTGATGAGGATTAAACAGACGGATTTCGATGTTTGGATGGGCGTTCATCGCGGCCATCATTTTATCGTTACGCTTTTGCATGTCATCAAGCAGTAAGCGAATTCGAACCCCTCGTTTTGCGGCTTCGTACAGTCGCCACGTAATGAAATTACTGGTCTCATCACCTCGATAGATATAGTACTGAAGATCCAAGCTTTTCTGAGCGGATTCAATCAGTGAGGTACGTGCAAGAAGTGCATCGTGACCTTGGTTTAGAGGATAAAAACCAGTCTCCGTTTTCGGGTCTTTTCCGTACACCTCAAAATATTGTGCCAGTGCTGAATCCGACTGGTAACCGTACTGAAATGTAGTGGACTTCTCACTAGGCTCTCTGTACTCAATTGCTGAACAAGCCGACAGAAAAGTAAACATGCAGGTGAAAATGAGCTTAGTAAATATATGAGACAATGAACATATCCTTGTAATACAAAACGTTACTTAGGCTGAGTATATACGCAAATGATTTCAACGTGCAGGGTTCAATACACAATCACGCACATTAGTTAGAGAATTTTAGCTGTGGGTGATTAAGAACCAAATTAGTTATGACTCAAGTTGATTTTTTCTATCAGAACTTTGTGCTTGCTCGCTTTTTAAGACGCACAAAATCATTTATTTAATTAATGTCTTTACTCTAATTGGTTGGATTCACTAATATCTGGCATTTCTTACCTATACATGACTAGAGCAATTGCGCCAATTTGGTTAAGGCATTGATTTTTAATGGTTATTTGGCTGGCATGCTGCTTGCTTCTGTGATGTGTGAGTAAGAGAACACAACTTGCGAAATGAGTTAAAATTTTGTTAATTTTATAAACTTTTAAAGGATAATTTACCGTGTTTAAGGGTCTTAAACCTTTGTAAATGTTGTTCCTTATTTAGCCCAAGTAGTGGTGTTACTTCAATGTTTACCGTTACTTGGAGATGAACAGAAATTGTCTATTTCAGATGCAATAGCAATTTGGATAAGTATATGGTCAAGCGATTTTGACCAACAAAAATTCCTAACGACTTATTTAGATTGCTATCACTACCTCACCGCTTTCAGAGGTACTTGAGTTGGCTAACAGACTGTTACAACTGTAAGTCGGTTCAAGTATTGCGCGGTGAAAAAAACAATAAAAAGGATTTTTTGATGTTATCAAAACCTATGTTACGTTGGCTTTTACCATTCGTTGTCGCTGGTGGCTCCTATGCAGGTTACGCCGCAATAGCCGCAACCGCACCAGAAAAAGAGTCAACGAAAGAAACCATTGCAGAACCGACTGTTCAAGCATCTTCACTTTTTCCTACCGACCACAAAGTGGTGATAACCAGTCATGGCGAAATGGTTCCATTTGAGAAAACTCATCTCTCCGCACAAGTGAGCGGTGAAGTCATCAGTTGGCATCCTAATTTTGTCACTGGTGGTATTGTGAAGCGCGGTGAAGTGTTGTTTACGATTGAAAGCGATAACTACGAAGCGGCAGTGCTTCAAGCTGAAGCTGATTTGGCTAGTGCTCGCGCAACATTGATCGAGGAGCAAGCGAAAGCAGAAGTAGCAAAACGTCAGGCCAAGCAACTCAGTGATAAGCAAGTAACGGACTTGTATTTACGTAAGCCACATGTGTTAAGTGCAGAAGCACAGGTGAAATCTGCGCAGGCGTCATTGAAACGCGCTAAGCGTGATCTTGAAAATTGTAAAGTCATTGCGCCATACGATGCGTTAGTTGTTGAGCGCGATATTGGTGTCGGTCAGTTTGTCACATCCGGAGCGCGTATTGCTACTCTCAACAATATTGAGGTCGCGGAAATACATGTGCCGATTGCCGGTTTTGATAGTGCGTTCTTACCGGAATCCATTAATGAGCTCCATGCCACTGTTACTCAGCAAGGCATTTTGTCGACAACACGTGAAGGCAAGGTGGTCCGTGACTTGGGTATGATCGACAGTGCGACACGTATGATCAATATGGTGATCCAAGTTGAAGATCCGTACGGTATTGATAGTAAAAAGCCACCAATCAAATTTGGCTCTTATGTAGAAGTCAGTTTTACAGGTAAAGAGCTCAAACACATTTATCGTCTCCCTCAAGAGTTGGTTAAGAATCGTACTGTTTGGGTAGTCAATGATGAAAACGAACTTCAGCCACGAACTGTGACAGTACTCAGAACCGAAGGTGAGTTTATGTTGGTGGGGGATGGTTTAGAACAGAGCGATAAACTTGTGTTAACTCTGCCTGAGTACCCGCAAAAAGGAATGGCGGTGCAAATCGCAAAAAAGAATGACGACTCCGAAACCGTCGTACAATAAGTAGGAGTTTGTCATGGAACAGACCAATCAAAAGGGCTTAATTGCCTATTTTGCGAATAACCCTGTGGCCGCAAACCTGCTGATGGTATTCATCATCATCATGGGTATCGTGAGTTATCTATTCATTCAAAGACAGATGTTCCCTAACATCGAAGTTAACTACATTGATGTACGAGCAACCTATCCTGGTGCCTCTCCTCAGGAAATAGAGGAGAGTATTCTCGTCAAAGTAGAAGAGTCGATCAAAGACGTTACGGGCATAAAGAAAGTCGTCGCCCGAGCAAGTCGAGGCAGTGCTTATGTCTCCATCGAAGTTGACGTAAATGCTGACATCAAACGTGTGCTTGATGATGTGAATCAACGGATTGATACATTATCCAATTTACCTGCA
The DNA here is from genome assembly GCF_021728395.1 of Vibrio sp. J1-1. Lineage (GTDB taxonomy): Bacteria > Pseudomonadota > Gammaproteobacteria > Enterobacterales > Vibrionaceae > Vibrio. The sequence continues at coordinate 56,282 of NZ_JAKKCM010000002.1, forward strand.
GGTATGGAGCCAATTAATGTCTATCAGGTTGAGTGGCGTCAGGAAGTGATTGAGATGGTCCTCGTTGGCGATAGGTCACTCGAAGAGTTAAAGCCAATCGCAAAGCAAATTGAAGATGAGCTTCTGCAACTGAAAAACGTCATGTTGGTATATTTAAGCGCACCTGAAGAAGAGATTGCAATTGAAGTCGATCCTCTTGTGCTGCGTAAGTACGACCTCACGTTGAATGATGTGAGTGACGCGATTCGACGTTACTCTGCCAACTTCTCTGCTGGTGAAGTCAAAACCAACTCTGGGATGATTGCAGTACGTATTGAGAACCAGTACTACCACGGTGATGAGTTCAGAAATATTCCGGTGAAGTTAGGGGCAAACGGCGCGAAAGTTCTGCTGCAGGATATTGCAACAATCAAAGATGGCTTTACTGAAGAAGAGCGTTACTTTGAGTATTCGGGACAAAACGCGACTTATATGTCCGTGAAAGCGACGCGCGATCAGAATATTATTCCGGTTGCTGAGTCAGTTCATAAATATATTGAGGCGAAAAACAAAACACTGCCAAGTGATGTTCAGCTTAAGGTTCTGGTCGACATGACCTATTACCTTAACGGTCGTCTCGACATGATGCTGAAAAACCTGTTGCAGGGTGCGGCGCTGGTGGCGATTATGCTGAGCATTTTCTTGCGCTTCCGCTTGGCCATGTGGGTTATGATTGGCTTACCGGTATGTTTCCTTGGTGCGGTCATGTTAATGCCCGCGTTAGGCATTACCGTGAATATTGTCTCTCTATTTGCCTTTATTATGGTTTTGGGAATCGTCGTTGATGATGCCATCGTCATGGGAGAAAGCGCCTACACTGAAATTGAGGCAAACGGTGGAGGTGTCGAGAACGTTGTACGTGGTGTTAAACGTGTCGCGACGCCCGCGACATTTGGTGTCCTGACGACCATCGCTGTATTTGCTCCTTTCTTACTCTCTAGCGGTATTGATAGCGCATTTTTCTACGGCATTGCAGGCGTAGTTATCTTATGTCTAATTTTTAGTCTGATTGAGTCAAAGCTAATCTTGCCTGCCCACCTTGCGCACACGCATTTCAAACCGATTAAGGTTGGTGGATGGCGAGATCGTTTCAATACGCGCTTCTTTGGCTTTGTTAAAGGTACTTATCGCCGTTTTGTCACTCTGTGTACTCATTGGCGTTGGAGTGTTTTCGCCGTGTTCTGTGGTTTACTGGCAATCAGCGCCGCTTTAGTAAACTCAAACTACGTACGTGTCATTCCCAACCCGAAGGTACCGACCGACTATCCGTCTATCACGATTGAAATGAATGATACCGTATCGAGCGAGCAGACCATTGGTGCACTCAAAACTATAGAGCGTGTCATGCAGGAGGTCGAAGCTCAGACTATCGAAGAGCATGGTCAGGGAATGATTCGTGATGTCCTTTCGTACAACGGAAGCCGTACCGAAGGCCGTGTTCTGGCTCCGCTTGTTGATGAGGAACTGCGTCCTTTCAACACGTTCGAACTTGCCCGTCGTTGGCGTGAAGCTATGCCAACCATACCGGGAATGAAGAGCATTAAAATTCGTGATCAGAGTGCGGGTGGTGGTGATCGAGATGAATTCGGATATCTGTTGTTTGGCTCGAATATCAATGAGCTGAATGAAGCGGGACGTTATTTAATTGACCGACTGCAGCAGCAGGACGGTCTGTACGATATTTCATCTTCGATTGATTCAGGTAGTAAAGAAGTGCTTCTTTCGCTAGCGCCTGTTGCCTACGATCTTGGTTTGGATCTCACCATGATTGCTCAGCAAGTGGGTGGCAGTTTCTATGGTGGTGAAGCACAGCGATTGATCCGTGACGGCGAAGAAATCAAAGTGATGGTTCGTTATCCGCAATTAACGCGTGAAGCCTTCTCATCGCTGCGCTATGCCGTCATCACAACGCCAGCAGGTAAAAAAGTCATGCTGGGTGATGTAGTCCAAATCAATGAACAACCGGGCGTGAGCACGATTCGTCGTGAGGGCGGATATCAAACGGTTTACGTTTATGGTTCCATTGATGAAGAGCTGATTGAGCCAGAAGAAGTGGTGAAAATCATCGATGAAAGCATCATGCCCGATATGAAGGAACAGTACCCAAGTGTTAAAACTGAGTTGGGTGGGGACATCGAGGAGCAAGCTGCGCAGCGCAACGAGCAGATTCTCTTCTTTATTGCCGGGATGATCATCGTTTATATCCTACTTGCGGTGCCACTGAAGAGTTACACGCAGCCGCTGATTGTGATGTCGGTGATTCCTTTCAGTTTGACGGGCGCGATTTGGGGGCATTTCTGGCTGGGCTTAGACATCAGTATGATGTCGACATTTGGCCTTATTGCGGCTGCGGGCGTGGTAATTAATGACTCGCTTGTCATGACGGACTATGTAAACCAAGTTCGAGAAAAAGGGATGAATATTAAACAAGCGGTTGTTGAGGCGGGGTGTGCACGTTTTCGCGCGATCACTCTAACTTCAATTACGACGTTTGCTGGTGTTCTGCCTATTATGTTCGAGACGAGTTTACAGGCGCGCTTCGTCATTCCTATGGCGGCCGCGTTAGGCTTCGCAGTGCTTTATGCGACGATATTGACGTTAGTATTGGTGCCTTGTTTGTATCTGATGTTAGAGGACATCAAGAACATCTTCAGAGCGATTAAGCGCTTTTTCTCTCGCATGTTTGCTCGTTTCATAAAGCAGGATGAGGCGACAGAAGCTCACGTTAATACTTCTAACTAAGTTACTTTTCCGTTAATAATAAAAAGAGCAGCTTTCGGGCTGCTCTTTTTATTTTCTCCAATAGCAGCAGCCACAAAAGTACGAGAAAGGATTATTTGTGCTATAGCTTTAATGAATAGAATAAAAAGAAAATATAGTCATGGCAAATTTAACATTCAGTGTGCGAAATTTACCATGAAGGTTTCAGTGATAAAATATAAAGTTTAGTAAGTTACTGAAATTATGGGGTTAATAAGTTGGCATCGTACGTGCAATGTAAAACACGTACCCAAAATAAACTGCTAATCCTCAAGGAGCTTGCTATGAAAAGCGTATTTCTTTCTACTCTTGGTCTTATTGCTGTAATGTCATCACCAATCGCTGCTGCTAACACGTTAGACAAGGAGGAGTGGAGCTCTGATTTACGCCAAGACTTTACTGCAATGAAGCACGAAGCGATAGCAGATGTTCAGCAAATGAATACGGACGAGATTGATGCTCAAGATGCACGAATCGTTAAACGTATTAAAGAAGAACAGGCACAATTGGTAAAGGTTGCGTGCCAAAAATCAGAAGCGAGTAAGTCATAGTTTCTGAGTGGCCTTTGTCAAAATAAAGAATGACGACTAATACATGTTCAGCGCTAGTTAGCAGTAGGCGCTGATCTTGTTGCTCTACTTGCCAGCTTATAAAAGCTGGCTTTTTTGTGTCTATCGCTAAATAGCAGGCAGAAAAAAGCCCGCAAAGGAAAGTCTTTGCGGGCGAAAAAGGGCACCAAATTCGGTGTCTATTCATTATGGAGATGGTCAAACATCCTTATAAAACTGACAATAGCTTGGTGAGAGGCTTACCACCAGCGCGACCAACTGGGCTAAAGTTAACATTGTTGTAACGATTGTTGAAATGTTAATTTCTCAATCAATGATTTCATTATTGTTACCTATAATTGCGAATATGTTGTTGTTCTGTATTTTGTGTGTGCTAAGGCTAAGGCTAAGGCTAAGGTTTTGATAACATTTCGATTTGTAAACGGTATATTAATTGTGTTTTTTATTTATGTGAGTTCAGTTGTGTATGGTGATGGGTTATATTTCTCCTGCGTAAAGCGACTAAATTGATTGATTTTGTTAACAGCATGTTTTGGCTGTGACGCATTCATCTTGCGGATGCTTAGGCTATTTTACGCGAAGAAAAAGAGCAGTTTCCGTACTGCTCTTTTTGGTTGGCTTGAGGTGAAATATCATCCAAATATGGTTATCTAATTCCAACTTAATACCGTCCAGTTTGGCTGGTTTGCATGCTCTCTCAGGCGAGGACATGGATTGACCAGATAGGCGTAGTCTGCGTGCTGACAGAGCGGTAAGTCGTTGATCGAATCCGTATAAAAGTGAATTTCTGAATACGACTCTGACTGCTCCTCTAACCATTTTTGCAGTCTGGTAACCTTACCTTCTCGATAGCTAGGTATGCCCGAAATTGCAGCGCTATAAGTGCCTTTTTGCTCAATCAAGTCGATGCCAAGTGCAGTTGGAATTCCCAAACGTTGCCCTACTGCTTCGACTAAGAAAGTTACACTGGCGGAAATGATCACCATATCAATACCATCACGGGTGAGTTGCTCGATTAACGTTTTGGACTCTTTAAACTGCTTGGGTAGAATCTGCTCGTCTACACACTCTGCAACCAAGGTTTTTACTTGCTCGATAGGCATGTCGGAAAGTGGTGCCATGCAAAACTCAAGGTAGTCTTCCATGTCCATTTTCCCCTCTGCGTAGAGCTTCATGAGGCGATGATCTTCTTCGATGAAGTTAGGCTGTGTCGCAATGCCTTTTTCGACCAAAAATGCGTTCCAAATCATCGCGCAGTCAGCGTTGATTAAGGTTTCGTCCATATCAAAAACATACAAAGGTTTGGACATCTTAAGCTCTCACTGGTTGAATTTCGTTTAGGTTAAAGAGTAGTTCTAACTGGCTGCCATTTGCTAATAGTCGCTCAGATGAACGGTTGAGTAAATCAACGGTGAGTTCGCACTCGTTAACGTGCACCTGATAGCGGATCACATTACCCAATAACTGGTGATTTTTAATAGTACCGCTTTGTGGTGCGGAAATGTGATTACCATACTGACGGCCTTGCTCTTTGACATAAATGGACTCAGGGCGAATAGCTACTTTGCTTTGAGTATTGATATTAAAAAGCTGTTTGGCGTGGTCGGCTTCTACCAGGTTGTAGTGTCCCATAAAACCGGCAACAAACTCGTTGGCTGGTTGCGTGTAAATCTCTTCGGGCGTACCAGTCTGAACGATTTCCCCTTTATTCATCAGAAAGATGCGATCAGACATGATCATGGCCTCTTCTTGGTCATGGGTAACGAAGATAGTTGTCAGGTTCATCTCTTTCTGGATATCGCGAATTTGCTGGCGAAGGTGCTTACGGATTTTAGCATCCAGAGCTGACAAAGGTTCGTCTAGCAGCAGAATACGTGGTTTCACGACCAAGGCACGTGCTAATGCTACGCGCTGACGCTGCCCACCTGAAAGTTGATGCGGGTACTGCTTTTCTTTGCCTTTCAGGTCTACCAACTCAATCACTTTCGCCACTTCACGCTGGATGTCTTCCGCGGCGAGTTTCTTCATTTTCAGGCCAAACGCAATGTTTCCTTCAACCGTCATATTGGGAAACAGAGCATAAGACTGAAACACCATGCCGATGCCGCGTTCTTGCGGTACTTGGTGGGTGATATCCTCACCGTTAACCAAAATTTCCCCACCTTCAACAGGATTAAGCCCCGCCAGGCTGCGGAGAAGAGTGGATTTGCCACATCCGCTTGGGCCAAGAAGAGTAATGAACTCGCCTTGCTCGATAGTGAATTGGATACCTTCAAATACGGTATTCTCACCAAAACGTTTGGTTAGGTTTTTTGCGGTTACGTAGCTCATGATTTAGCGCCTCGACTGAAACGACTTGCCAGCCAAGTCAGTAAGAAAATAAATAAGAAATAGGTCATGACCAACGCAGACGTAAAGTGCCCGCTTGTCTGACGCATGTTGTACAAGTAGATCTGTAAAGTTTCATAGCGTGTGCCGACTAGAATATTGGCAAACACAAATTCACCTAGCAGGAAGGAGAAAGAGAGAAACAGCGACGCCATTAAGCCTTTCTTCAAGTTTGGCAAAATGATCAGTAAAAATGCTTTGGTTGTGCTTGCACCAAGTAAATGCGCAGCGTCCATCAAGTCATGCAGGTTGATGGCTTCGAAGCTGTTTGAAATCGCTCGATACATGAAAGGTAAAGCGATAGTGAAGTAAGTGCCAATCAAAATCCAAGGCGTACCAATTAAGGAAATGTCGCTGTTGGCATAAAGTTGCAGAAGGCCAACCGACGACACCACTGGCGGTACAGCAAACGGAAGCAATATCAGAATATTCATCAGTTTGTCGAATTTTGGGAAGTAGTAAAACACCACAAAAATCGCAGGCAGAATCAGAACAACACTCAGTGCCAGTGCTGAAATACAGACAAATAGAGAGCGACCAAAAGCTTGCAGGAAGCGTGGATCGGTCAGCAGTTTGATGTACCAATCCAGCGTAAATCCGTCCGGCAGAATCGTCGCTCCCCAGCGGGAAGATATCGAATAGACGAAGGTTGCCAATATTGGGATCAGCATAATGCCGACAATGGAGTACACCACGGTTTTGTGGAAGCGAGTATTAACGTTTTGCATTAGCTTGTTTACCTGCGTAGCTCTTAGTAATGAGCCATTGGTTAATCACAGTGATAAAGGCCAGCATTGCCATCAAAATAACCGAGATTGCTGCGGCGAGATTAGGTTCAAGGAACAGATCGCCCGAGACCAAGCTCGCAATGCGAATGGTGATGAGGTTGTAGTTCCCGGAAGTTAACGCATACACACTGGCATAAGCGCCAACGGCATTTGCGATCAGGATGATTAACGTACCCAGCAGCGCAGGAGAAAGCACGGGCAAGGCGATGCGTATCCAGTATTGTGAGGTTTTTGCGCCAAGCAATGCTGCTGCCGCTTGCCAATCGTCACTTAGGGCATCGAATGCAGGGTAGAGCAACAATACTGCTAATGGGATCTGGAAGTAGATGTAAATCGCCATCAATCCCCATTTGCCATAGAGGTCGAAATCGCCGAGCAAACCGTATTGTTTAAGCAGTAAAGTGACCGCACCGTTTGTGCCTAAAATGATGATGAATGCGAACGCCAAAGGCACGCCAGCGAAGTTGCTGCTCATGTTGGTAAAGGCAATGACACCGTCACGGATTTTTGAATCGACACGACGTAATGAAGAAACCAGTACGGTTGCAACCAGTAACCCAACAATGCTCGACCAAAATGAGAGCCATAAGCTGTTGCCAAAAGCTTGCATCATGAAGGTTGAATCAAACACTTCCAGATAGTTATCGAACGCGAACTCGCCGTCGTAAATAAAGCTGTTAATCAGCACCCAAACAATCGGTGCAAGCTGAAACAGGTAGAAAAACAGAGCGAAGGGCGCAAGCCACAATGCAGGCTTACTCCGTTTTAACCAACAACTCATTCGACGCTTGTTCGTGCTTTCATTATTGGTTGTTGATGAGATGGCAGAACTGCTCATAGTGCTAACAATTCCTGAGTATAAGGTTTCGAGTGGTCAAGGTTGAGAAGCTGACAAACCGAGCCACAAATCTCAGTTTGTTTAACGTGACAATCTTGGTGGGTGAACGTATCGCCAATCACAAACAGCGGTACTTCTCTCTCTTCTGGCAGTACGCCGCCATGAGATAAATCGTTGTTCATGCCATGATCGCTGGTCACGATGATCTGGTAACCATCGGCAAGCCACTGATCGATGTAGTTGGAAAGGATGATGTCTGCGCCGCGCGCACAATTGCGGTATTGACGAGAATCTAAGCCGAATTTGTGGCCCGTATCATCAATGTTCATTGGGTGAATCAGCAAGAAGTCCGGCTGATGCGCACGGCGTAAATGTTCAGCATCTAAAAACAGAGCTTCATCAGGGTACTGGTCCCAGTGATAAAAACAGCCATGTTGGATATTCAGTGTTTCATCATTGGTGAAGCGGTCACGGACGGCGTTATATGGGGCACGATTATAAAGCTCGCTCACCCAGTGATAAGCTGCTGCTGCGGTCACTTTGCCTTGAGACTTGGCCAAGCTGAAGATTGAATCCTGATTAGACAAACGAACGATATGATTGTTGACGATGCCGCTATCAATCGGACGAACACCAGTTAGGATGCACTCGTAAAGTGGGCGGGACATCGAAGGTAGTTCACATTGCACTGGATACAGTGTTGCGCGTTGTTGCTCTAACAGACCGTTGAGGTAGCCCATACAATCACGGGCTACCTGATAATTCAGTCCATCGAGAACAACAAGGATAACCTTATTGCTCATGATATTTTCTCGTTACTTCTTGCTTGGTATTACTGCTGATGAATCAGTACGTTCTCTTGCCATTGGCGCGGCAGTTTACGTGCCGATTTTTCCCATGCAGAGAAATCCGTAACCGGTTTAGCATTCGTGTACTGGTCGTTAGAGATCAACTTGTCCTGAATGGATTTTGGTAGGGTGATGTTGCTGCGAATCGGACGTGCATAACCTTCTGCAAGGTTTATCTGACCTTGGTCACTGAAGATGTATTCACGTGCTAGCTTCGCTGCATTCGGGTTCTTCGCGTATTTGTTGATGATGGTTGTGTAGCCCGAAACCACAGAACCGTCTTGAGGAATGTTTACGGTAAATTGGTCGCGGTCAATCTGGTCACGGTAGTTCAACGCGTTAAAATCCCAAAGGATAGCAACTTCGACTTCACCTTTTTCAAGGTTTGCAATGCTTGGGTCCGTAAATGACAAACGACCTTGCTTGGCTAATTTTGCAAAATACTCGATAGCTGGTGTTAAGTTTGACTCGTCACCACCATGGGCAAACGCTGCCGCAAGTATTGCATTGTTGGCTTGTGCGGCCACACCGACATCACCGACCGTTACTTTGTAGTCGCCCTTTAGTAGGTCATCCCAGGTTTTTGGTGCGTTTTTCACTAGGTTATTGTTTGAGATGAAAGAGATTGTGCCAGTATAAGCAAGTGCCCAGTGACCATCTTTATCTTTTGCCCAATCAGGGATATCGTTCCAAGTTGTTGGTTTATATGGCTGTGTTACCCCTTTTTTTACCGCTACTCGCGCAAAGGCAAAACCCACATCACCAATGTCCGCAGTCGCATTTTTCTTCTCAGCTTCAAATTTTGCGATCTCCTGAGCTGAGCTCATGTCCGTATCCTGGTGCTTCAAACCGTAGTTTGATTGCAAGTCCGCCCATGTGTCTTTCCAGTTTGCCCAACTACCAGGCATACCCACACTGTAAACCGCGCCTTCTTGTTGAGCAGCTTTTACCAATGTGTCTAGGTTGGCGTCTTTGTCTTGTGTTGCGGAAAACGCAGAGGCAGATAGTGTTGCTGCAATCAGAGTGGCTGATGCTACAGCGGAACGGCTAAGCAAAGTTTTCATTGTCTCCATCCTTCTGGACTAGGTCAGTAAGTTCGATTGTTATCCTATGGATGGAGTGTGACGATTTAGCGCAGATAATTTGACAGTTATGCTGAATTTCTGTGGCAGTTATATTTCACCTGCATGCAGGCTAACCAGTTGTTGGCTGTCATATTTTTGTTATCCAACTGACCTATCTTGTCCATCAAATAATCTGTGGACTAGATCAACAATGAATACATTGGTCACCTCTTACTCGGGAAAACAGTCAAGTACGCAACTAGGAAAAATTAGAGCGACGCTTCGTGAACAAATTCATTCAGGAATTCTCGTGCAAGGGCAAAAATTGCCGTCAGAGCGCGAATTAAGCGAGCTTTTTTCAACGACCAGAATCACCATTAAGGATGCTTTAGTTTCGTTAGAAACAGAGGGAATCATCTACCGGGAGGAGCGACGAGGCTGGTATGTGTCTCCCTCAAGAGTATGCTACAACCCATTGTCCCGCGCACATTTTCATCAAATGGTTCGCGAACAGAATCGCATAGCGGAAACCAAGTTAATCCATGTGCGCAGTGAAATGGTGTCTGGTGAGTATGCCAAGGTTTTAGAAGTCGAACAGATCACGCCAATTTATATTATCGAGCGATTACGCCATATTGATGGCCGCGCGGTGCTGTTTGTAGAAAATGTCCTGAAGGCGGAATTGTTTGAGGGAATCTTAGCGGAAAACCTGACCTTGTCACTGACTGGTATCTATCGGGAAAAATTTGGAATTGAAACCAAACGCTCCCGATTTGATGTGATTCCAACGTCAGCCCCTGCTCATGTTGCAAAGCCCCTGAATCTGGCTGAAGGGCAGCCTGTTCTTAAAATCTGTCGGGTGAACTACAACCAAGATGGGGAGTTGATGGACTGTGAACTGGAGTACTGGCGTCCGGATGCGGTGAGAATACGCATTGACAGCGTGGAGTGAGTAAGAGATTCCCGATATTTTTCAAAAAATTACCGGGAATCATAAATTAAGCAACTAAGTTAAACCTTGCTCTTTCGCCATCTGCTTTGCAATGCTTGGTGCTTTCCAAATACTTGGCAATATGATCAAAGATACTGGCACTGCGGTAATCACGATGAAGGACTGCAACGCCGAGATGCCACCTGATCCCATCGAAATCAGAGCAATCGCTACTAAGCCCATGATCAAGCCCCAAAACGTACGAATTATCGCGTTAGGTTCCGTAGAGCCTGTCATTACAACGCTGATGGTGTACGTCATCGAGTCACCAGTGGTGACAATGAAGGTCGTGGTTAAAATAAGGAAAAGCACCGAAATGATCATCGGGAATGGCAGTTCTGATGTGATCGCCAGTAATACAGCAGGAAGATTGAAGCCTTCGAAAGCGGATGAAATTACACCTGGATTGCTTAACTCAAACGCCAGTCCACTACCGCCAACAATGCTGAACCAGAAGCAGGTGATGAGCGGTGCAGCAATGCTAATTGACATTATTAATTGACGGATCGTGCGACCACGAGAGATACGCGCAATAAAGATCGCCATCATTGGGCCATAACCAATAAACCAACCCCAGAAGAAAACGGTCCACCAGCTTAACCAGTCTGTGTCACCACGGTAGAGTGCCATTGGAAAGAAGTTATCTACCAAACGGCCAATACCTTGGACATAGCCGTCGACAATAAACGTGGTTGGGCCTACGGCCAAAATATATCCAATCAAAACAACGGATAAGATGATGTTGTAACGACTGACAATTTGAATGCCTTTACTTACGCCACTTAGCGCGGAAAGGGTGTACATCAGAATGGCAGCAATGATCACCATGCTCTGCGTAAAGAAGGTATCTGGCAATCCAAATAGTGAATTCAGGGCGTAACTGATTTGTAGGCCAAGAAAACCAATAGGACCGATCGTGCCAGCGGCTACCGCGATGATACTGCACGCATCAGCTAAGTTACCAATCCAGCCATTGATGGCTTTATCGCCTAAAACAGGGTACAGCAGAGTACGTGGTTTTAATGGTAGCCCCTTGTCGTAGTGGAGGTGCATCAAAACAATAGAGGAAAGGCCACCAAGGATCGCCCAGGCTAAGAAACCCCAATGCATAAAGGACTGAGATAACGCATTGATTGCGGCGGTTTTGGGAGAGGCGTCACCATAGAGTGGTGGAGCAGTAACGAAATGGGCGATAGGCTCAGCCGCTGCCCAAAAAACACCGCCACCAGCGAGTAGGGTGCAGAGTACAATCGATAGCCATTTGAAATTATCGATTTCTGGTTCCGCTAAACTTCCTAAACGTACATCACCAGTACGTCCAAAAGCGAGAGCCAAACCAATTAAAAAATTGAGAAGAAGCAATACCTGCCAGTAAGCGCCGAAATATTTTGTGGCAAATCCAAAGCCATTGTTAACCATTGCGGTTAGAGAGTCTGTACTCGTCAGAGCTAGCAGAACGAACAGAGTAAGAAAGCTACCACTTAACCAAAATACTGGGTTAGTGAGTTCGAGTCGCTTAATTAGGGACGGAGGGTGGATCGCGGCATAGTCTGCTTCCTGAACAGGAGCATGGGAGGCGGTATTCGTCATATTTGACATAAGTACTTCGCTTTTGAGGGCTCGGAGGCCGTGTATTTCCCCTCACATCCAGTCAATGAAAAGTGTGAAGGACTTCAAAAAGTCGCAGATATTAGCATGTCGAGATAATGAATTTAACCGTAGATTTAAGTTCATTGTTCGTGTATCAGCCAAGACACTGATTTTTGGAGTAGATGACGTTGAAGTTAAGAGGATTCTCTTAGCTTTTGATGTATGCGATAACCAAACACATAACCGATGTAAAATAGAGCAGCGAGTGTCATTGACGCTGCGGTGTAGGCGAGAGTTCGGTTAAGGCCAATGCCAAAGGCGAATGTAAACGCAATGCCGTTGACCGCTTCCACAGGAAAGTCGTACCAAGCAATATGGACCGAAGACCCAAAAAGCAGCACTGTGCTAAGGAGAAAGATCACGCCGCTCAATAAGCCGAACCATCTGCTGTTGTTCATGTTTATTCTCAAGTGTTACTTAAGTAACGTAACAAAATATTTCAGGGTCGGTATTATATACCCAAATAACCACGAGGTGTGTGGTTATTTGGGCAGTTATCGGATTAATAGTAGTTTTGTAGGCGTAAAGTAAGAGGTTACTGAAGCAACCTCTTTATGGACAAATGGAGTCTGATTCCAGTTAGTTCGAAGAATCAACGTTGACGGGCAATCAACCTTCTGAGTTGGTCGGCTGATTGAGTGTCCAATTCCCACCAAGCGATTTGTAAAGCGCAATCGTCGCTTGCGCCGTTTGTAGTTTTGCCGCGACACGTCGGTCTTGCATCATTCGTTGCTGGCGCTGAGCGTCTAACACCGATAAATGGTCAATCAGACCAGCGCGGTAAAGTGACTTCGCTTTGCTCACTGCGTTATCCGTCGCCTTCAGCGCATCATTGACTCGACGCTGGTTCTCCTGACTTCTGCCGTAGGCGAACAGTGTTGATTCAGTTTCCGCCAATGCTGCATCCACCGTATGCTGATAAGACAATGTCGCCGAATCAAATCGTGCTTGGTTAATGGCTTCAATTGCTTCCCCACGCCCGCCGTCAAACAAGTTCCAACTTACGCCTGCAGCGCCCATCCAGCCGAAAGAGTCACTACTGAACAGATCATCAAAGCTCGATGCGGACAAGCCCGGAGCTCCCGTTAAGAAAAACTTAGGGTATTGATCGGCAATACTAGCCGCGAGTTCTTCATTCAATGCAGCCATTTCACGCTCAGCCAGACGAATATCGGTACGGCGCTTCAATAAATCCGAGGGTAAACCGACGGGCACCATATTCTGCATGCTCGGCACACCATGGCTTTGTGCCAAACGAGTTTCAACCTTTGTCAGTGGTTCGCCAAGTAGCACCGTAATACGATGTTTATGCGTTTGTTGAGCAATTTCTAGCTGAGGAATGATCGCCTCCATGGCTGCGAGCGTTGCTTTCGCTTGTGCTAAATCAAGGTCAGAGCCATAGCCGCTTTGCACCACTTTCTCGACCAGGTTCATTGTACGTTTCTGATCGTCTAAGTTTGACTTCGCCAGTTCAAGGCGTTCGCTCGCACCTTGGTACTGAAGGTAGTTATGAATTAAATCAGCCGTAATCACCGTGGTTAAGCCACTTTGATAAATTTCAGCTTGCTCCAGGCGAATTTGCGCCGCATTCGCTTGACGGTCAATTCGCCCAAATAAATCCATCTCCCACGAGATATTCGCTCCGGCAAAGACACCATCGTGCTGATTATCCATCAAGGTGACATTGCCAACTTGTGGCGGTAAGCCTGATACCGAATCACTTAACGGATTTAAAATTGGGCCCATTGATGAGTCATTCTTGCTGAACCGATAATTCATATAGCCCGCGCTGAGACTGATGGTCGGCACTTTAAACGATTCCACCATCGTCTTATAGCTGTTGGCCATTTTTACACGCTCCGCGGCGACTTTAAGCGGAATACTTTGACTCTGCATATCTTGAACCAGTTGATTTAAGATTGGGTCGTTGAATTCCGTCCACCAAAACTGAATGGTTTGCGACTCGGTGCTTAGCCCCGAGTCCTGGCTGTTAAGGTAAGTCTCTGCAATGCTGGTGGTTGGACCCTGATAATCGGGACCCACCGCACAACCAGTTAAACTCAGTGCCAGAACAATTGGCGCAAGGATGAATTTTTTCATGATGACGCCTCCTGTGGCTTAGTGTTGGTTTGGGTTATTGGCTCTTTGTCTTTGTAAGCAAGGCGATAAAGTGCAGGCATTACGAACAAAGACAATACCGTTGCCGCTGCTAAACCACCGATGATGGTTGCTGCCATTTGGTCAAACAGCAGATCCGAAAGTAGCGGAATCATGCCCAGCGCCGTTGTTAATGCGCCCATCGAGATCGCCATGGTTCGGTTCACTGTCGCTTCTTTAATAGCGTCTGACAGGTTCATACCGTTTGCTCGTTCCAGCTCAATTTGATCCATTAATACGATTCCGTTTTTAATGATCATCCCCGTTAACGTAATCGCACCGATTATCGCCATAAAACCAAATGGTTTATCAAACCCGAGCAGAGCAAAAGCCGCCCCTGACGCTGCCAATGGCAGAGTCGCCAAGATGATGATTGGCTGTTTGAAGCCGTTAAACATTGCCACCAGAATGATCACCATGATCAGCATGGCTTTCGGTTGCTGCTTCATGATGTCCGTGACGGATTTGTTTTCATCATAGTATTCACCGCCCCATTCCATGCTGTAGCCAGAAGGCAGTTCAATCGCTTCAATTTGATCTTTAATCGCGTTTCTAACGTTGGCTGGCGTTGACTCTCGGTTAACTCCTGCCTGAACCGTTATGGTTTTCACGCGGTCACGACGCCAAATCATGCTCTCTTCGGTGACGAGCTCAAAACCATCGACGATCTGACCAAGCGGAACGCTGCTGAACCCTATCAGCGAACGTACTGGCAACGTTTCTAGCGAAGCCATAGTCTGCGAAGTACCACGCAATTGGATTGGGATAAGCTCGTCATTAAGGTTCATCTGACCCAACGGCATACCGTCCGAAGCGCGTTTCAATGCGAATGCTACGTCTGTACGATTGATGCCAGCGTGACGCATCTTGTCCTGATTTAGGGTTGGCTTGAGCACCTTGCTTTCTTGGCGCCAATCGTCGCGGATGTATTTTGCATCTGGGAGAGAGGCAAAAATCGTCTTCGCTTTTGCGGCTAATTGATGCAATACGTCCTCATCAGGTCCAGAAAAGCGGGCTTCTACAGCAAACTTGTCTTTTGTTGCGAGTTTCAGGGCGCGGAAACGAGGTTCTGCATTCGGAAACTCATTTTTAAGCCATTCATCACCGCGAGCAACTAAGCTGCTGATGCCCGGGTAGTCTTTGGTGTTAATCAGTACCTGACCATATGCAGGGTCAAGTGGCTCGGGCTCTACCGTTACAGAGAAACGTGGGGCACTTGTTCCGATATAGCTTGAGATACTTTCGACTTCTGGCTGTTCGACCAGCCATTTCTCGACCTTGCGCATATCTGCCGAGGTTTGTTCGATCTTCGCACCATTTGGCAACCAGTAATCTAAGAACACAATTGAGCGATCAGATTGCGGAATGAAGTTCACTGCCACATAAGGGACCGCTAATGCCGTCGCAATGATCAGTGGAACTAACGCTGATAACGCTTTAACTGGGTTGTCGACTGTCCAAAAGACCAATTGCTTATAACGGCTTGGTTTGGATTCTTCTTTTACCGCTTTTGGTTTAACGAACATCCAAACCATCAGCACGGTAAAAGTCATTGCCACAATCCATGAAAGCAGCAGTGAAGACGCCATAATGTAAAATACCGAGCTGGCGAATTCTGCAGAATCTGTCTTTGAGAATAGAACCGGACTGGCGCCCATTATCGCAATCACCGTTGCGCCTAGTAGTGGTATCGCGGTTTCTTTGACTGAATCAATCGCTGCGCGAGTGCGCTCAATGCCCTTGTTGAGTTTCACTATCATCATATCGGTGATAACAATGGCGTTATCTACCAGCATACCCAGAGCAAGGATAAACGTACCGAGCGAAACTCGGTGCAAATCAATGCCTGCAATGTTCATGTAGCTCAACGTCAGCAAAATTGTCAGTAGTAAGCTCGCTCCAACAATGGTTGCACTCTTAAAGCCCATAAAGACGAGCAATACCACAAAAACAATCAGCACACTCTCAAGCAAGTTACCCACGAAGTCATCAATCGACTTTTGCACTTCTTCTGGCTGATAGGCGACCGTTGAAATATCGACTCCCAGTGGAAGTGACGCTTGGTAATTAGCAATGATGTCTTGAATCGTATCGCCAAGAGAGACCACGTTGATGCCCTCAACGGGACTAACCGCCAGAGTCACGGCGGGTTCACCGTTGTAGCGATTCTCTGACAAGGCTGGTGTTTGGTAGCCCATGGTAATATCGGCGATATCGCCCAATCGGATTAAGCCAGAGCCAAGGTCACCGGTACCGCCATTGATCACCAGATTGCGGATGTCTTCCAGAGACTGAAACTCACTGGTTTGCGCGATGCGAATACGTTCAGTGCCCGCATCAAATTTGCCCGCTTCAAAGGTGGTGTTTTGCGAGTTAAGCTGATTCCAAACCTGAGCAATAGACAGACCGTACTGCGCCAGACGTTCGTCAGGCATGTCTATGTTAACCACACGCGGTTGTACGCCATGCAGTTCGATTTTTTTGATCCCATCAACGGCTTTGATTTGACGTTGTAACTCTTCCGCGTAACGACGTAGCTCTTCTGGAGCGGCATCTTTACTGTGGATGGAGAAAAGCATGCCATACACTTCCGAAAACTCATCCTGCACAATGCTGATTTGAGCTGAAGATGGCAGTTGGAGTTTCACGTCCTCGACTTTTCGTCTCAGTAAATCCCACTGCTGAGGGAGTCCTTTGGAATTGAGGCTCTCGTTGAGGTCGACAAACACCATCGAAAGACCTGGACGAGAGAGAGAACGTAACTTATCGAGCTCAGCCATTTCCTGCAATTTGGTTTCGATGGTGTCGGTCACTTGTTGTTCGACTTCTTCTGCCGAAGCGCCTGGGTAGAGCGTGACAACAACGGCTGTTTTTACTGTAAAGCTTGGGTCTTCCAACTTACCTAAGTCAAAGTATGAATAGATACCCGCAATCACACTTAATACGATGAAGAAGAGTACGAATTTGCGCTGACGAATAGCGAATTCAGCTAAATTGATCATGGAGTCGCACCTATAGGGTCTTGATGGTTAGCGTTGGGGTGACGTCACCCTCGCTCAGGTAGTGGCTGCCACTGACGACGACATAGTCACCTTGCACAAAGTTGCCAGTGACACATGCTTGATAGGCGTCGATTGATTCCAGATTCACGGGTTCTTCGTGTACAATTTGGTCGCGTACGACATTGACGTGCAGGCTAGCTTTTTCGCCCAATACGGCAGAGTAAGGGAAACAGTGACTCGATGCCTGTTGCGTGAAGTGGGTATTCACCGTCACCGCTTTACCGTTAAACAAGTCGGTAGATGCTGAGTCGACATCTAAAGTCACGGTATAGGTTTGTTTCAGCATGTGTTTCTTAGGTGCAATTTCACTGACAATAGCGCTATAGGATTGTTCTGTACCATACCAGGTTAACGCAGCATCTTGACCTAAGGAGAAATCTTGAATCATGTTCTCTGGTACATCGATATCGACTTCCCAGTTTCCATCCTGCTGTAGCGTCACAACCGATAGTCCCGGACTGGTTTGCTCAAATTGTTCTACGTTGACTTCGCCAATGATGCCAGAGAACGGAGCGCGTAACTCGGTGTAACCCAGTGAGTCTTTCGCACGTTGAATATTTTTCTCAACCACTTTCACCGACGACACACTGCGTTCGTAGTTGCTGATCGCACGGTCAAGGTTCACGCTTGCAATGGCATCTTCCGATGTGGCTTGTCTAACACGCTTTAACTCCGCTTTCGCTAACTTATGAGCCGATTTTGCTTCTAACATGCGTGCTTCAAGTTCATCTAGCGACACTTGGTAGTCATGTGGATCAAGACGAGCGATCACTTGCCCTTTCTCGACATGATCCCCTTTTTTTACCAATACGCTGGATAATGTGCCCGGTACTCGGAAAGAGAGAGCCGCTATGTCTTTGGCTTCGACAATCCCACTGAATGATTTTTCCAGCGTTGAATTGTCGCCAGATACCTCAATTACTTGGATTGGTCGTGATACAAAGGATTCCTGAAGAGGTTGTTGCGTTTGGTTACAGCCAAACAAAGCAAAAGCAACACTACTCAGTGCTGCTGTTTTTATTACGTGATTCATAAGATAGCTCCATAAGTTCGGCGCTATCTTATAGATGGGAGGTTCTTAGATAATCATGTGTGAGCATGAATCAATGTCACGAAAATTGTGACAATAAAAACGTGCTACAGATGTTTTGGTATTCTATTGCACAAATGTTCGATAAGTAATCGACTGGCCTGATTCAATGTCTTTGGTTGAGGGTAAAGAAGCCAGCCCGTCTCTTTAGTGACAGAGTAGTGAGGCAATACTTGCACTAAAGCCCCTGATTCGATCTCTTTTTCGACCAGTACTTTGGCGATGTAACTAATGCCTCGATCAAGGACTGTAGAGCTCTTAATAAAGCCAATATTGTTGGAGATAAGCTTGGGGTTCACCACAATATTTTGTTCTTGGAAGTGCCAATTATTATCTATAGCGCCGCTTGGCCAACGAAAACAAATGGATTGGTGTTCACTCAGCTCTTCCAAAGTTGTTGGCGTGCCATGTTTCTTGAGGTATTTAGGTGACGCAACCACACAGCGATCTAAGGTCAAAATTTTTCGCGCCACGATATCAGAATCAAACAATGCGCCACCATGAACCGCAATGTCCAACCCCTGTTGGAACATATCGATAAAGCCATTAGTAATGTTGCGCACATCCAACTCGACCTGAGGGTATTGATCTTGAAAGTCAAACAATATGGGCTGAATCAACTCATAGGTCTCTGGTAAAAGACCCAGTTTCACTTTGCCTCGTACTTCTACGCTTTCACTACTGGCTTGTTCATTGGCGGAGTCGAGTAATGTCAAAGCTTTTTGCAGATCCTGGTAATACACATTGCCTTTGTTCGTGAGTGACAAGCTTCGCGTGGTGCGGTGAAACAGTTGAGTACCAAGATGGCGTTCTAGTTCGCCAATGCGTCGACTGACATTGGCGCGAGGAAGATCGAGAGCATGTGCAGCAGCCGTAAAACTGCCTAGTTCAACCACTTTCGTGAACAGTTTTAAATCATCAACTCTCATCAGAGTACTCCAATATTTAAACGTCAATTTAAACATTTATATCCAAACGACTTCAAGGTGCCCGTCACTTGGGCGTTTCTAAAGTGATGAAGCTCTGAAGCCTGCATCTTGAGATCGCTCGAGTATAAAAATTTTTACTTTTAAAGATTAATTTATTTTTCTTTTATTTGGTTAATTATTAACTAATTATGCACCCGAATCCCAGCGCGTCGCTGGACTGGTTGGATTGCATACCATGAAACTTATTATCAAAGGATTGGGGCTGAGTGCACTTGTTCTCAGTATGTTTGCTCATGCAGAAACGAAAACACTGAACGTTTATGCGTGGGGCGGATATTTGCCGGAAGCGTCATTAAAAGCATTTGAAAAACAAGAAGGTGTGACGGTTAACTATTCGACCTTTGAGAATAATGAATCAATGTATACCAAGCTGAAATTACTCAAAGGCTCAGGTTATGACGTTGTGTTTGCCTCTGCGTACTTCATTGAAAAAATGGGAAGAGAAGGCCTGTTAGCTAAGATCGACCATGAGCAGGTGCCAAACATGCAAGACACAATGCAAGGTTTGCTAGGGCAAGCTCACGATCCTAACAATGATTACTCACTGCCGTATATTTGGGGCGTCTCTGGGATCAGTTACAACGAATCGATGGTAGAGCAACCTGTGACAAAATGGGCAGACTTATGGGATGCGCAGTATGAGCAACAGGTGATGTTGATTGATGACATTCGCGATGTTTTCGGCATGGCTTTAAAAATGAACGGCCACAGTGTGAACAGCAAAAATGAAGCGGAAATCAAGCAAGCTTATGAATCGCTGGTGGCGTTGAAAAACAATGTACTGCTTTATAATTCAGATGCACCACAGGTTCCGTATGTGTCGGGAGAAACCTCGGTTGGAATGCAGTGGAACGGTAATGCTTACCAAGGTCAGGCAGAAATGCCAGAGCTGAAGTTCGTGATGCCAGCAGAAGGGGCAGTGTTGTGGATGGATAATTTCACCATTCCATCAGGTAGCGAAAATAAAGTGTTGGCTCATAAGTTCATTAACTTTATGTACCAGCCGCAAAACCAAGCAGAAATCGTCAATAGTTTAGGATACGCCTCTGCAACGAATGCTGGACGTAATCTGTTGCCTGATGAACTGAAAAATAACGCGACTATTTTCCCTGCGGAAGACGACTTGGAAAAAGGCGAGTTCATTAACGATGTTGGCGCTGAAACTTTGGCGATTTATGAGAAATATTGGCAGAACTTAAGAACTCAATAACGATAACAGGCGCGATTGCGCCAACTTGAAATCGCTTCGTTCAGGACTCTGAACACCCCTCATCATTGATGTGATGAGGGGTATTTTTTATCTACTAAACGGCTCGCGTCACCAAACAGAAATGCTTCTTGCCGCGCTGTAGTAGCCAGTATTGGTCGAAAAGTGGAAAACTCAGACTCGGCTTCTCGCTGGAGACTTTTTCTCCGTTAACACTAATGGCATTGTTCCCAATCAGCTCTCTGGCGATGCGTTTTGAACTTGCTAAGCCTGATTCAATCAGCAGTTCCACCAAATCTTGTTGATTACTTTTAATGCCTGGTAAGCCATCCAACTCAAGCTGTTTTAATTCACTTAAACTCAATTGTTGTACATCACCACTAAACAGCGCTTGAGTAATGCGCTCGGCACTCGCTAAGCCTGCTTCACCGTGAACAAAGAGTGTCATTTGTTCCGCAAGAATGCGTTGTGCTTGGGGCTTACCTTGGCTTGATTTATCTTTTGACTCTATTGCGGCAATCTCTTCACAACTTAAGAACGTGTAGTAGCGTAAGAAGTGGTATACATCGGCGTCTTCCGCTGCCAGCCAAAACTGGTAAAACGCGTAAGGAGAGGTTTTGCTTGGATCTAACCAAACTGCGCCGCCTTCGGTTTTGCCAAATTTGGTGCCATCGGATTTGGTAATAAGCGGTAATGTTAAGCCAAACACTTGCTCACCATTTTGACGTCGTGTTAAGTCTATTCCGCTGATAATGTTACCCCATTGATCATTTCCGCCGATCTGTAATCGACAGCCGTGTTGACGGTTGAGTTCGGCAAAATCGTAAGATTGTAAAAGCGCGTAACTAAACTCTGTAAAAGAGATCCCTTGCTCAGGGCGCTGCAGGCGTTGTTTCACTGAATCACGGTTGATCATAGTATTGATAGAGAAGTGCTTACCCACATCGCGAAAGAAGTCGATCACATTGATCTGCTGCATCCAGTTTGCATTGTTAACCAACAGCATTGGCGTCGCCAGTTGAGGGTTCATCAATTTTTGGATTTGAGTGGAAAGGTCATTTACCCAGCCAGCAACGGTTTGTTCTGAATTAAGACTGCGCTCGGTGGCTTTAAAGCTAGGGTCGCCAATCATGCCTGTTGCACCGCCAATCAAAGCGATCGCTTGATGTCCTGCATCTTGAAAGCGCTTGAGCATAATTAGCGGTACAAGATGTCCTATATGCAGGCTGCCTGCGGTTGGATCGAAACCACAGTATATGGTTTGTGGCTCTGACAAAAGAGTGTGAATTTGTTCTAAATCACTGGCCTGTGCGATGAGTCCTCGCGCTTGTAAATCTTCAATCAATGTCATTGTCTTATCCGCATGAATTATTGTTTCATTCAGACTAATGCGCGACAGTACTGATCGACATATCCCTAAAGGGATAGTTTGTTATCTCTTACGGGTAATCAGGTGATTTAAAAACAGTTGAAACAGCTCGCCAAGTGAAGAGATTTTTAGTTGCGAGTAGATGCGTTTTCTATGATTTTTGACGGTGCCTTGCACCAGATCCAGTCGAGTCGCAATTTCTTTAGTATCAAACCCCTGAACAAGCAGTGTGGCGACTTCCTGCTCACGCTTGGTTAGCAGCGTTTGCCCAAAAGACGCCAATGCAGATTCAATTGCCGCGCGCATTTGTCCTGAATAAGCATTAGGACTGAACACGGGCTCGGCGAGGGTGAACTCCGTTTGTTTCCAGTGCTGTTGACATAAAGATTGGATGATAACGAAGTAAGATTTGAGCTTCGCGACGTGTGGCTTGGTGAAGCGCTTGTCTTCTCGCATAAAGCCGAAGTAGAGCATCACCCAACGCGTTGGCTCTATCTCTATCAGCATGCTAAGTTCGTCCTTCCAACCTGTTTGATGGTAGAACTGCTCGCAATACGCTTGGTAATCGAGGTCTTTACGTACTACATCTTTGAGCGTGAAGATGCCTTGTTCTTTGTTGGCATCTAGCTTTTGATAGAAAGGGTCGTTTTGGAATGACGCTGTGAGGTAACGCTGGAATAAAAGTTCACGTTCATTTTCAATCGAATCATAAAGATAAATAGGGTGTTTGTTTTCACGATACCCCAGTATCACTGCGCAATCAAAATCGAATAAAGCGCTGATCACCCGCATTAACTTCGGAGTGAAGTTGGGCGTATTTAAGGCAGAAATAGCATCTGCGAGTAGCGGGTTAAAGTGAGTGTCAGGCATGCGAAGTTGAAATGAAGTGATTTCATGTAAGCATAACGAAAACCGATTCATCGAGAAAGGGGGGCGTCGCCGTTTGCTTTGACGATGCTCCCCTTAGTTTCTATTTTCTATTTCATAGCTTGCTTATTGAGAGTTGGTTAGCTCCTCGTTGACCCAGTATTTAGAGCCAGACACATTGGCATCGATTAACAGGCCCTTTGAGTTCAACTGGTATACCGCTACACCACTGTTAAAGTGCGTGCTGAGTTCTTCACCCTCTTCGCCTGCAAGGGCCGTTGCTTCGCTGGACGCTTCCCAGCCATCACTGATGAAAGAGTCGAAATCTTTTTGGTTTTCAAAAAGAACCACTTGTTGATAAAACTTGCCGCCAGCGCCGAGTGCTAAGCCCATCCCGAACAAATTCATGTACGTGCGTTTCTCTGTCTCTTTATTTACTGCCACGCCAGAGCCTGAGTTGGTGTGGAACAGTAAAGACAACTTGCGAGAGTCAAATACCGCGTAGCCATATGCTTGGTCGTAGAGTGTTTTCGCTTCCGGATTTTCATTGAAGAGTTTGAACATGGTGCTGTCAGCCATCAAATCGACTGCTTGTCGTGCTTCTTCTGGCGTGTCGCCCTCCATCAGTTCATCAATCTTTTTATCCGCGATATCAATCCATTCTTTGCTCTTTTCAATACTTGCATCTGTCCATTCACCAGCCGTATTTATCGCTTCTTCTGACCAGTTCATAAAATCTTGCCAAGCTTGTTTGGAAAACGTTTTAGTACTGTCCCAAGCCTCTTGCGCGCCTTCTGCAACCGCATCACCCAGTTCAGACATTTTAGTGGAGATTTTATCCCAGTCTGCGTGGGCGGGTGAGGCAAGTAACATAAGTGTTGTTAAGATAACGATCGGCTTTTTCATCGGCTTCAATCTCTTGCGAAATGGATTTCTTTTCATTCTAGGTGAAAATTCGCAGTGGGAAAATTATGGGTGACTCTAGGTTGAGAATATTGTCACGAACTCACGCAATATTGACATAATATCTTGCTACAGAATGCAAAAAGCCCCCAAACCGAAGTTTGAGGGCTTAAGATTAGGTAACGCTACAGCGAATTATTTGCTAACTTTACCTAGCTGTAACCAAGTATCGATAACCGTATCTGGGTTAAGTGATACTGAGCTGATGCCGTGTTCCATCAACCATTCCGCTAAATCTTCATGGTCAGAAGGACCTTGACCACAAATACCTACGTATTTACCTGCTTTGGTTGCAGCGTCGATTGCCATTTTCAGCATGATTTTAACTGCTGCGTTACGCTCATCAAACAGGTGAGCGACATCACCAGAGTCACGGTCCAGACCAAGCGTTAGCTGAGTCATATCGTTTGAACCGATAGAGAAGCCATCGAAGTACTTCAAGAACTCATCAGCCAGTAGCGCGTTTGACGGTAGCTCACACATCATGATGACTTTCAGACCTTGGTCGCCACGACGTAGGTCGAACTTAGCCAATAGGTCAATAACTGACGCTGCTTCGCTTGGAGTACGAACGAATGGGATCATGATCTCGACGTTCTTCAGGCCCATTTCGTTACGAACACGTTTGATTGCTTGCGTTTCTAGCTCGAAACAGTCTTCAAACACTGGTGAGATGTAACGAGATGCACCACGGAAGCCCAGCATTGGGTTCTCTTCATGTGGTTCGTATGATTTACCACCAACCAAGTTGCTGTATTCGTTCGACTTAAAGTCAGACATACGAACGATGACGCGTTTTGGCCAGAAAGCTGAAGCGATAGTCGCGATGCCTTCTGTCAGCTTGCTTACGTAGAAATCGATAGGATCTTTGTAACCACGGATACGCTGTGTGATTTCCGCTTTTAGCTCATCGCTTTGATCGTCAAAGTTCAGTAGCGCTTTCGGGTGAATACCGATCATCTTGTTGATGATGAATTCAAGACGCGCAAGACCAACACCTTCGTTTGGAATCTGAGCGAAGTCGAATGCACGATCTGGGTTACCCACGTTCATCATTACTTTGGTTGGTAACAATGGCAGTTCATCGACAGAAGAACGTTTCACTTCAAAATCAAGGTCACCTTGGTAAACGTAACCTGTTTCACCTTCTGCACAAGAAACGGTCACTTCGATACCGTCAGTCAGTTTGCTGGTTGCATCACCACAACCTACGATAGCCGGGATGCCAAGTTCACGTGCGATGATCGCTGCGTGACAAGTACGGCCGCCACGGTTAGTTACGATAGCCGACGCCTTTTTCATTACTGGTTCCCAATCTGGGTCAGTCATGTCAGTAACCAGTACGTCGCCGTCTTTAACCAGTGACATTTGGTCTAGCGAATCTACTAAACGTACCTTACCTTTACCGATGCGTTGACCGATCGCACGACCTTCAACTAAAACGTCTGCTTTGTTGTTTAGCTCGTAACGCTCGATAACGTTCTTCTCGCTTTGAGAGCATACGGTCTCTGGACGAGCCTGAACGATGTAAAGCTTACCGTCGATGCCATCTTTAGCCCACTCAATGTCCATTGGACGTTTGTAGTGTTTTTCGATGATCATCGCTTGTTTTGCAAGCTCTTTGATTTCTTCGTCGTTTAGAGAGAAAGTGTTGCGCTCTTCATCTGACGTATCAATGATGTCTACTTGTTTACCAATCTCTTGGTTGTTTGAGTAGATCATTTTGATTTGTTTAGAACCGAATGTTTTCTTCACGATTGGGTGAGCACCCGCTTCTAACATTGGCTTGTGAACGTAAAACTCATCTGGGTTAACGGCACCCTGAACCACCATTTCACCCAGACCCCAAGACGAAGTGATGAATACCACTTGGTCGAAGCCAGATTCTGTGTCCAGAGTAAACATTACGCCTGAAGAAGCTTTGTCAGAACGCACCATGCGCTGAATACCTGCTGACAGCGAGATACCACGGTGGTCAAAACCTTGGTGTACACGGTAAGAGATAGCGCGGTCATTAAATAGAGAAGCGTAAACGTGCTTCGTTGCTTCCATTACTGCGTCAATACCCTTTACGTTTAGAAAGGTTTCTTGCTGACCAGCAAAGGATGCATCAGGTAGGTCTTCCGCTGTTGCAGAAGAGCGAACTGCAACTGAAAGTTCAGGGTTACCTTCAACCAATTCTTGATAGTTTTCACGGATATCTTGTTCAAGATCCGCCGGGAAAGGGGCATCTAAAACCCATTGACGGATGGTTGCGCCTGTCTTACGCAGAGCTTCCACATCCTCAACATCCAGTTCATCGAGTAGTTGGTGAATACGATCATCCAAACCTTCATGGTCCAGAAATTTATTGAACGCGTATGAGGTTGTCGCAAAACCATTTGGAACAGAAACGCCAACGTTAGCTAGGTTAGAAACCATTTCACCAAGCGAAGCGTTCTTACCGCCGACTTTGTCGACATCATTCATGGATAGGCCATTGAACCAGAGGGTGTTCTTTTGCATGTCTTTCTCCAGAAACATTGCAGCTTTTGTAGGGGGACTTAAGTCAATCTAAACAAATGCTTACTCGTTATTGTCAGTTAAAATTACTGATGGTGTTGTTATAAATTGTGTAACCAGAGTAATGAGCTACGGCAATCTATGATTCACTATGAGCGACTTTTTCCGCACAATTTTCGACCATTTACTTGTTCAGGTTGATATCAAAGGCAATCGATTACGTTCTTGCTAAAAAAAACTCAACGAATTTTCAAAGCTGTGGGGAACCTAACTGAAAGCCAAACTGATTTATTAATATTATGTTGACCATCCTACTCAAAATATTTTGAAATATTAAACAAAAATGCAAACAAATACCCAAAGTCGTGATGTATTCTATGTTTCTGATGGTACGGCGATAACATGTGAGACATTAGGCCATGTTGTTCTCGGTCAATTTTCATTCATTCCTAATGAAAAAACCTTTCCTTTTGTGGAAACACCAGACAAAGGATTGGATGTTGTAAAAGAAATAGAAGCTTCCTATCGTCGAAATGGCGTTAAACCTCTGGTGTTTTTCTCAATAGTTGTGCCACAAATACGGGAAATGCTGCACGCTGCCCCGGCTTTCAGTTACGATGTGCTTGAAAGTATTGTGCAAAAGGTTCAGGACGACATTCAGATGGCACCCGCGCCAAAGTTACAGCGTTCACGAAGTGTGGGGAAAGACTCCGATACCTACTTTGATCGCATTGCTGCAATCGAATATACGCTCGCCCATGATGATGGCATTACATTAAAAGGTTTGGAGCAGGCAGATATCATTCTTCTGGGTGTATCGCGCAGTGGCAAAACCCCAACCAGCTTATATATGGCAATGCAATTTGGTTTGCGTGTGGTGAACTACCCGTTTATTGCGGAAGACGTAAAAATGCTGCGTTTATTGCCTGAGTTTGAGGTGCATCGTCATAAGCTATTTGGCTTGACCATAACCCCTGAACGTTTGAATGAAATTCGTGAAAATCGTTTATCGGGCAGTGACTACGCCAGTGAAGAGCAGTGTAAGTTGGAGTTGAATACGGTTGAAGCGTTGTTCCGAAGAGAAGCGATTCCTTATATCAATACCTCCTCGCTTTCGGTTGAGGAAATTTCGACTCGAATTCTGGAAAAGGCCGGAATGAAGCGCCGGTTGGTTTAAAAGGAAACCGTTCTAAAACGAAACGGCTTTCAGTCAGGTTTCAAACGATAAAAAAAAGCGGCTTCACCCCGGAACAGATAGAAGCCGCTGCCAAAAGACGTGTTAAGTCACGTCTTAACGCATAATCATTTGCTCACGACCAGGACCAACAGACACCATCTTCACTGGTACACCCATTAGTTCTTCAATACGCAGTACGTATTTCTGTGCCGCTACTGGTAGCTCTTCAAACTGACGACATCCTGTGATGTCTTCGCTCCAGCTTTCCATTTTCTCGTAGATTGGTGCCAGTGCCGCCGTTTGAGGCCAGATTGGGTTTTCGCTGTGGTCGCCTTCGTAGCCAACACAGATTTTAAGATCGTTAAGACCAGTCAGACAGTCTACTTTGGTTAGTGCGATTTCAGTCGCTGCTTGCAGCTCAACCCCGTTTTTGGTTGCGACTGCGTCAAAGTAACCCATGTCGCGTGGACGGCCTGTTGTCGCGCCGAACTCACCTGCAAGTTCGCGGAAGGCATCTTGCTCTTCCATTGCAGTAATCAGAGTGCCAGTACCTACTGATGAACTGAATGCTTTCG
Organism: Vibrio sp. J1-1; assembly: GCF_021728395.1. Lineage (GTDB taxonomy): Bacteria > Pseudomonadota > Gammaproteobacteria > Enterobacterales > Vibrionaceae > Vibrio. Next base: position 84,175 of record NZ_JAKKCM010000002.1, read on the forward strand.
CCACCGCAATCACACGCTCTGGACGAAGGGCTGGTAGGCCACTACCGATACCTGCATACATAGAGACAACATTTGAAGACGTTGTCCATGGGTATTCACCGTAAACTAGGTCACGGCCAGCACCAAGCTGCGCTTCGAATAGCAGTGTCTTGTCTTCTGCTTGCAGCTCTTTAAGTGGAAGCGTTACGTTACAGATCGCATCACGCCAAGGTGCAGATACTTCTAGTAACCAGTTCGCTAACTCTTCTGCCGTCTGTTCAAACTCAAATGTAGGGTAAAGCGCACGTAGTTGAGGTAGTTTCCAATCCATCATAAATTGAAGACGTTCAACTAATACTTCTGGTTGCTTTAACCAACCAACAAGAATGCCTTTTTTCATCACACGGTCACCGTACGCAGGTGCAATACCTTGACGAGTAGAACCATATGCTTTGTCGCCTAAACGCTGTTCTTCTAGCGTATCTTCAAGTGCATGTAGAGGTAGACACAGTGTTGCGCGATCAGAAATGCGCATATTCACTTTTACGCCCGCTTCTTCAACTTCCGCAATCTCCTGAGACAGCAACGCAGGGCTGATAACCATACCCGGACCTAAAACTGCCAAACAGTCTGGGTTGAATACGCCACTTGGAAGCTGGTGTAGCTTAAACGTGCCTAGGTCGTTAACGACGGTGTGACCCGCGTTGTTACCACCTTGGAAACGAATACTCGCAGAAGCTTGCTCTGCCAAAAAGTCAACGATGCGGCCTTTGCCTTCATCACCCCAGTTTGCACCCACAACAACGATAGACGACATAATTTGTACTCCAATAACAGACCGAAAAATCTTATGTTGTTCGCCTTAATAAGAGAAATTAATTATACTCATTACCTTGATAAGAATTTCATATCGGGTGGTGAGCAATGTTGGATTTGAATTGGTTGAGGACGTTTGTCACGTTGGCTGAAGTTAAGCATTTCGGTAAAACGGCAACAGAGCTGCATATGACTCAGCCAAATGTAAGCCTGCATATCAAGCAACTTGAGCAAGCAACACGCACTAAATTAATTGAACGAAACCCTGTACAACTTACTCAAGCTGGAAAGCGGTTGCTGAAAACCGCGCAACACATGCTGAACGAGCTGCAGATCTGTCAGTCAGATCTTAATGCGATTAATGATCTTACTCAGGGAACACTTTCGATTGCTGCCAGCGATATTGTCTCGCGCTTGTTACTTATCAAGCCATTTCAAAAATTCAAAAATGAGTATCCGGGCATCGATTTAGCACTATTTAACACCACTTCATCTCAAGCGGTGGATTTAGTTAAACGTGCTCGTGCAGATATCGGTTTTGTTATTGCTCAAAAAGAGAGTCAACCACTCCACTTTACCCCTCTTACCCAAATTCATTGGTGTGCTTTTGGCGACAATATCTTTAAGTGGCAAGAAAACAAAAAGGAAAGCCAGACACTGATTCTGCTTGGGCACGATACACGTACCCGTGAACTGATCGATGCTTCTTTGCCGGAACTGAAGCTGCCAAAGCACCGAGTGATGGAAGTAGGCAGTGTGGAAGCACAAATAGACTGGGCGGAAGCCGGTTTTGGTACCGCGATTGTTCCGGACTTTTCAATTGATCCAAGGCTGAAGTTAACTAGAGAAGTGATACCGTTGCCAAGCTTCCCTAACACAGACTTTGGCTACATCGTGCGCCAGAATCAGGTGTTATCCAAAGCGGCCAAGCATTTGCTGACTTGGGTCGGAGAAAATGTGTCGGTGGTAAGTTGATCGAGGATCGAAGGTGTGGGGTAAACATGACGGTGAAGGTGATGTTAGAAACGCAGCAGGGGAACATTACCTGTTGCGTTTATTTACTGGTTTAAGCTATCAGTTGTCGCTTACGGTTTCTCTATCTTTCTTATTGACCTGAAAACGCAGTATATGGGTACGCTCGATAAGAACATAAAGGACAACCCCAGTTACTAGTCCCCAGCTTGCACCATAGACAGCAAGAACAACGCCCATCATTCCGGCAATACCACGTTCGGTATTGTTGTTGAGCTGCTCTAGTCCTACCATCAGGCAGATGTAACCCGTTAATAGCAGAGTTAACGACAGCGCGATAGGTAATACAGGTTGGAAGAAACTAACCAGTGGAAGCGCAAAAAGAGCAATAAAACCGGTGATCCAGAATGTACCAGCGCCGCTGTAGATAGAATCCATCGCTTCGCGTCCGTGTTTATAGCGTTCGGCCATCGTCGCAGCAACCGCTGTCCACAGTGGTCCGGCTAGCCCTGGGTATGGCGCGAAGAAAGCGTGCAAGGCGTTACGAATAGCGGTGACTAAATGAACACGGTCGATATTGTTTTCAATCACTTCATCGGTACGCAGTTCATCCGCTCGCTGCATCAATGATTGACCTACAATGATGTCCCCGAAGGCAATAATGTAAGCAATGACTGCAGTTGGAATAGCCATCAGGAATACATCTAAATCCGGGAAACCAATATTGATTGGTAAGTACTGCCACATTCCGACAAAGTCTGGTTGAGTGATTCCCCATTGGATATCAGGCATTGGGTATTCACCGACCAAAATGCCCACCGAAATGGCAATGAGCATGCCCGGTACCATGCCGTAATTAACGATTTTTTTCGCCAGTGGCACTCTATCAATCAATCCTTTGAAAGAGACTGAGAACATCAAATACAGGCAGACCAAACTACCAATGCTCAGAGAGATAGGAGTGGCAGCCAGGCGTCCGCCGCTGGAGATCTCTCCCATTATCGCCGCGATCCCGGCACCGATGATGATCCCTGCCTTGAGCGAGTTCGGCACCAGTTTAACCATGGCGGAGCCTAAACGAGTCACGCCTAGGACTAAGAAGATGATAAATACCAGTAGTTGAAGAGCGAACAGGGCTTGTATCGCTTCTGGCCCCGGCTTGAAGTCTCCAAGAAACAGTAAAACCACCGGAATACCCGGAGTGATCCAGCCTGGCACAAACGGTACACCTAACATCGCTGGAATCATAAAGCCAATTCCGCATACCACTACGTAGGCCAGAGCGATGTCATAAGGTAGTCCGAGATATTTCTCTAAAAGGGGGATCATCGCTAAGCTCACTACAAACATAATTAACGCTTGTAGCATTTCCGCAAATTCCCAGCGGTAGTGAATGAAAGGCAGTCGAATTTTAAAAGGCCCCAGTGGCCAGTATGGTTGTTCGGTTCCCTGCTGTCGTTTATAAACTTGCATGGCGTCTTCCTTGTTGACGTGATCGGGGGAGTATTACTTTGCTGTGTTGCAGTAAAAGGTGGGGAAGCAATGCCTCCCGCTTTACTTATTTATTTAGACTTATTATTTAGTTAGATTTCTTTTGCCCAGTCGCGAAGAATGTACTTCTGCACTTTCCCTGTGGACGTTTTGGGTAAGTTGGTGAAGACAATGGTCTTCGGAACTTTAAAGCCAGCCAAATGCTCACGGCAGTAATCGAGTATTTCATTTTCACTCGTGAATTTATTTTGCTTAAGCGTGATAAAAGCACATGGCGACTCGCCCCAGCGTTCATCTGGTTTAGCGACGACGGAAACCTCGAGAATATCGGGATGTTTGTAGAGAACGTCTTCCAGTTCGATGGTGGAAATGTTTTCTCCGCCTGAGATGATAATGTCTTTAAGGCGGTCCTTGATCTCTATATAGCCGTTAGGGTGGCATACTCCTAAGTCTCCGGTATGGAACCAACCACCCTCAAAGGCTTCTGCTGTAGCGACCGGGTTTTTCAGATAGCCTTTCATTACGGTGTTACCTCGCATGAAAACTTCACCGATCGTTTTGCCGTCTTTGGCGACTGGTTTGAGCGTTTGCGTGTCTGCCACCATGACACCTTCAAGGGTAGGGTAGCGTACGCCCTGACGCGATTTTAGCGTCGCGCGCTCTTCAAGACTGAATTCATCCCAGCTTTCGTGCCATGCGCAGACAGTGACAGGCCCATAGACTTCGGTTAAACCATAAACATGGGTAATATTGATGCCCATTTTTTCCACATCGCCAATGACTTTTGCTGGTGGCGCTGCGCCAGCAACCATAGCGTTAACCGGGTGATCGATTGCTGCTTTGGCTTCATCGGGCATGTTAACCAGAGCATTAAGAACAATGGGTGCCCCACATAAGTGGCTGACTTTATGCTCACGGATCAGAGTCAGCACTTTTTGTGGGTCAACTCGGCGAAGGAACACATGTACTCCAGCTAAAGCGGTAATGGTCCACGGGTAACACCAGCCGTTACAGTGGAACATCGGCAGGGTCCAGAGGTATACAGGGTGATGCCCCATTGACCAAGTCATTTGGTTGCCGAGTGAGTTCAGGTAAGCGCCACGATGATGGTAGACGACTCCCTTGGGGTTACCAGTCGTGCCTGATGTGTAGTTGAGAGAAATCGCCTGCCATTCGTCTTCTGGCCATTGCCATTCGTAATTAGGATCGCCTTCAGCCAGAAAGGCTTCATAATCGAGATCACTTGTGGCTTCTTCTCCGCCGTACTCTGGATCGTTGACGTCGATAATAAGTGGCGGATTATCGATCAAAGCCAACGCCTCCGTAATCACAGCATGAAATTCGCGGTCGCAGATAAGTACTTTAGCTTCGCTATGTTTCAGCATGAAAGCGATGGTTTCGGCATCAAGTCTGACGTTCAGAGTGTTGAGCACCGCCCCGATCATAGGCACACCGAAATGGGCTTCTAGCATCGCTGGTATATTCGGTAGCATCACTGAAACGGTATCACCTTTGCCGATACCACGACCGGATAAAGCCGAAGCGAGTTGACGGCAGCGTTGATACGTTTCTGACCAGTTACGGCGAATATTTCCATGAATGACAGCAGGGTAGTCAGGGTAGACGTTTGCAGTTCGCTCCAAAAAGCTCAGTGGAGTGAGGGCAATGTGATTCACTGCGCAGTGAGTAAGATCGTTATCATAGATTGACATTAAAGATCCTTTTTTAGCTGTTGGTGATTCCGTTGTTAGATACTTCCTGTTAACAACTCAGTTCTTTAAATTTAATGTTTTATTAACATGTGGTAATTTATAACATACCTATACGAGTTATAGTAATAGCCTATAGTCTTATAGTATTTATCCTATAAACCCTTATGCTAGGTACAAAATAGCGTAAGGTTTGAGGGATGAATGTTTTGATAACCGCATCTTTGGAAGACGGCATGGAAAGTGAACGTGCACAACTTTATCTCGATTTATGGCTGAGTTTATTGAGTCAAGGGTCCGCCGCAGAGCAGGCCTCAGCCTTGCGTCGCTATGTCTCTACTTGGCCTGGTGTTGAAAAGGCCTTTTGGCTCACCTGGCAACCGTTTGATCAGGTTTATACTCATGATGATGGCGCGCCTGCTCTTCCGCCTGGGCAAGGTAATCCGCTTCGTGCCAGCGATGCTGGAATACACGAACAATTGCAGAGTCAAATCTGTGTGCCATTGCAAGATATTCGACTTGGGGACTCTTGGCTTGCCGGGCGTTTACGTCGTTCTGGTTTAGCAAACGGAGGGGTGATTTCTCTGATGCCAAAGGGGCAAACCGCCGAGGGGGAAGGGATACTGGTTATCTCAACCAAGCAGCCTAGTGATGTCGAGCCTCTGGCTGCGATGGGAGCCTTATTAAAAACTCTGCTGGCAAATCGCTCGGAGCAACCATCTGAGGGACTGCTGAAAAGTGATCCGTTTCCTACGGTGTGTTTTGATCAGCAAGCTAAGCCCAAGGCCCTGAATGTTTCAATGCAGAATCTCCTGTTTTGTCGAGCTGATTTGTCACTGCCAGATCTGTTGCCAGTTAACTACGTTCAATTAATCGCCTCTTGCCTTAATCAAGAAAGAGCCATCGGAGAAGTAGAATCTAAATTAGACGATCAGTACTTGCTATGGCAGTTTTTCCCCGACCCTTCAATGGGGTCTGTCATCGTTCGTTGTCGAGATGCAACGGAAGAGATTTTGAATAAAAGAGAGGCTGAAACTGCCTCTAGGCTTTATCGCCTGATCACGGAAAATACGACAGACTTGATCTCCCGCCATAATCCCGATGGGGGCTTTTTGGACGCTTCCGCGGCCTCTTGGACTCTATTGGGATATTGGCCTGAAGAGTTACGTAGCATGTCAGTTAGAGAGTTGGTGCACCCTAGCGATAGAGACTTACTCCTTTTGCAAATGCTTGAACCATTGGAGCGAGATGGCTACCTGACTTTGACTTATCGTATTCGCCATCGTGATGGACACTACTTGTGGTTTGAAACTGCGTTTCGTGGCATTCGGGAAACGTATACTGGTGATGTGGTGGAAATTGTCGGTATTTCACGGGATATCACCGCCAGAGTAAGAGCTGAAGAGGAAAATCGACGCTTGGCGGAAGTCGTCAGGGCCAATACGGATTTGGTATTGTTTACGGATTCGAAGTGGCAGTTGACCATGATGAACCCTTCTGCTCGTGAGGCGTTGGGGATATGTGAAGAGGTTGAACTGCCGAATCTGGCTGAGGTTCTGAGCCCTCAGGATTTTGATAGGCTTTGTCAGGAAGGTTGGGCGGAGGCTATTCGGCAGGGCGCATGGACCACTGAAGTGAAGTTAACCCCGCTGAAACAGAAAACAGGTTTTGTCGCATCGTTAGTATTACTCGCTCACAAAGGAGCCGGGGGACAATATTACTCATCGCTGGTAGCTCGGGATATGACTGAGCGAGAATTGCGCGAGGCAGAACAGAGGCGCCATCAGGATGAGTTGGCGCATACTGCACGCTTGGTTACGATGGGGGAATTGGCATCTGGTATAGCTCATGAGTTGAATCAGCCTCTAGCTGCCGTGATTAACTATGCTAACGCTAGCCAGCGTTATTTAGAAACACTTCCTCAGACTCCTAACAATGTGGCTCGTGTAGCTGAAGGGCTTCAATTGATTTGTGGCCAGGCTAGTCATGCGTCCGCTGTCATTAACCGACTCCGAAGCTTTTTGCGCAAGAGCCCACGAAATATTCAACCGTTAGATATTGATATGGTTGTGTGGGACGCCGTGGGACTTTGTGCGATCGAAGCCAGTCGGTATAAAGTCACTATTAATTATCGAAATGCAGAAAATGAGAAACGTCCACTTGTATATGGTGATGCCGTATTGTTGGAGCAGGTGTTGATTAATCTGCTGCGAAATGCCATTGATGCCAACTGGAGTGCGCACCCCCAACAAGACTCCCAGGTAGAGATTAATGTGAGTACAAATCCGCATTGGTTGTTTATTCGCGTTAAGGATCAGGGACCAGGGCTAAAGCCGGATGAGAGTGACAAGCTTTTTACCCCGTTTTATACCAGCAAACCGGATGGACTTGGGCTTGGGTTATCGATGAGTCGAACAATCGTGGAAGGTTTTGGCGGCAGTCTTGATGTTGAGCCTTCTGATAGTAGAGGATTAACGTTTTGTTGCTCATTGCCACTGCGTAGCAATAAAGATAGATCAGGGGAGAACAGTGGTCCCCGCAGCAACGCTTGTTAGGAGTAAGACATGCAGAGTGAACAGATTGTATATGTGGTTGATGATGATCCGGGAATGCTGGATTCAACGGTTTGGTTGTTTGAGTCGGTAGGGTTAAAAGCCGTGCCGTTTTCTTCCGGACAAGATTTCTTGTCGTCATGTGATCCCGACGCCAATGCATGTGTTCTACTTGATATCCGCATGCCGGGTATAGGGGGGCTACACATACAGGAAGAAATGCGTCGTCGTGGCATTAATCTTCCAGTCATTTTTGTTAGTGGTCACGCTGATGTACCCATTGTTGTGCGTGCATTTAAGTCGGGTGCTGTCGACTTTATCGAAAAACCCTACAACGATCAGTTATTGCTAGACAGTGTTCAGGATTGTCTTCAAAGCGAGCCGAGTGTGATCAGAAATAATGCTCAACAGATAATCGAGGGAAAGCTTGCTTCGCTTACTCCTCGTGAGCAGGATGTTTTTTTGCCATTGATACAAGGGTATACGAGCCGAGAGATCGCTGAAAAGTTGGAAATTAGTATCAAAACGGTCGACTTATACCGCTCTCGTATTATGAAACGCCTTGAGACCAATCATCTACCCGAATTAGTGGGTATGGCGATTGTGGCTGGAATCGTTGATCCTCTCGACTTACGTGCAAATAAAAACTGAATATCAATGTAGTGCAGCTATCATCTCTGAGTTGCTTCGGTGACAGGCTTAGCTGGTAATGGTATCGCGTGCCGAAAAGCCTTCACCAATATTGTTGGATTAACTCCGCGAGGATTTCGAAAACGATTTATCTGATTTTCAACCGAAGCTTTTTACTTCACTATCATTTTTCGTTTTCTTCACAAACCAATACTTTACGTAGTAAGTCGGCTAGCTGATTTTGCTCTTTTTTAGTTAATGCATTCAGCATGTTATCCATGTTTTCAACATGCGCGTTTAATGCAGTATCAACCAGCTCAACACCTTTTGAGGTCAAGGTGACTTTGCAGCTTCGTCGGTCTTGTTCGCTAGAAATACGCTCTACCAACCCTTCTTTTACCAACTGCTCTAAACGCGTACTGACTGCACCTGAAGAAAGCATGAGTGTCTTATATAACTCTGTGGGTGTGATACCAGAAGGATCGCTGCGACGCATCGTTGCTAAGATGTCGAACTCGATGCTGCTTAAGCCATGTTCTTTGAACACCTTATCCATCTTACTTTTCCAAGCATTACTGGTTCGGCGCAAACGTCCAATAACCCCCATAGAAGAACAATCCAGATCTGGTCTGACACTTTTCCACTGAGCCAGAATGGAATCGACACTATCCAATGACATTGTTATCTCCTGTGTAAATATCTTTTTAAAAAGATACTTGATTGTAAATTAAACATCTATTACTTTATAAAAAGTATCTTTCATAAAAGATACTTTAAGAAAAGAATTTTGGAGAAGTCAGTATGCAAGGATTACATCAGATAAAGACAATCGGTTTGACCGCGATAGCACCGATTGTCTGGGGAAGTACTTATATTGTTACAACAGAGTTATTGCCACCGGAAAGCCCGTTGCTTGCATCGACTATTCGAGCTTTGCCGGCAGGTCTGTTTTTAGTCTTAATTAGTAAGACGTTACCTGATCGCAAATGGCTGCTGCGTCTTGCGGTACTTGGTTTTCTAAATATCGGTTTGTTTTTCTACTGTCTATTCTTCGCTGCTACTTATTTACCAGGGGGGATGGCGGCGATAGTGATGTCTATTCAGCCTATGGTTGTGATCCTACTTAGCTGGAAGTGGCTTGAATCAGAGCTATCATCACGTCAAATGTTGGCTAGTGCGGTCGGAATATTGGGCATTGTCTTATTAGTCATCAACAGTGCTGTACAGATCAATTTGACGGGGGTGGCGGTGGCTTCTGTCGGCACATTAAGTATGGCGACAGGTGTTGTATTAACGAAAAAGTGGCAAAGACCCCAAGGCATGACCTTATTGGGCTTTACGGGCTGGCAACTGCTTTTTGGTGGATTCATGTTGCTGCCAATAGCTTTATGGGTTGAAGGGCTACCTGAATACTTAAGCTTGCCAAATTACATTGGGTATTTGTATCTAAGTGTGATTGGTGCGATTTTAGGCTACTCCCTATGGTTTCGAGGAATCGAGAAGCTGCCACCGATTACGGTTTCTTTTCTCGGTTTTCTCAGTAGCGTATCTGCATGTGTATTGGGCTATCTCATGCTCGATCAAACCCTTACTTGGCTTCAGCTGTTAGGGGCGATGTTTGTCCTAATTGCTATCGTTCTGGCGGCTCCTCGCGTGGCTGCGTCATCTAATAAATCTAATGACTTACTTTCTCCAAGCTTTAAAAAGGAATTAATATGAAGATTACAATTGTATCTGGTAGCCAACGTGCAAACTCGCAAAGTCTGCAAGTTGCACGCTATTTAAAGTCACTTTCTTTAGAGCATTTCAATACCGCGGACATTTTGGATTTGCATCAACTTAACCTTCCATTTTGGAACGAAGGTGTTTGGCAACAAACTGAAGAGTGGCAGCAATGGACACCAATTTCCGAGACACTTAAACACTCGGGTGCTGTGATTCTTATTACCCCAGAGTGGCATGGAATGGCGACGCCAGCGCTCAAGAACTTTTTGCTGTTGTCTACCGATGAAGAATTGGCACACAAGCCAGTACTTTTAGTCAGCGTGTCAGCTAGTGTAAATGGCGTGTATCCGATCAGTGAACTGCGCATGACGGGAAACAAGAACAACCACGCGTGCTTTTTACCGGATCACTTAATCTTTCGCAATGTAGAGGAATTGATCACTACTGACCACCAATGTACCGACCAAGCGATGCATCAGCGTAATCAGTATACACTGACGTTACTCGCCAGTTATGCGCGGGCATTGGCTCCAGTTCATCGTGATATGGTCGCTTTGGGAAAGGTATTTCGCTACGGGATGTAACAGCAATCTATGCTTTGTTTTAAGTGGTCTTATTCTACTTCTACTCCATTTTGACCAAGAATGTCAGGCTATGTATTCATTAGTACGATACGTTGATAAGTGACCTGACCAAAGACGCCTCTCTTGTGTGGCGTCTTTAGTATTTGATGTTGTCTGAAATAGCGAGAGTAACCCCAATATTAGCGCCGTTTTTAACGAAAATGCTGGGATCGTTGCATTTCACCGGAGAGCCTGGTCGGTTATTTACCGCGTTTGAGGTAATGTTTGTAAGACATCGTTTCTGGCTTCGAAACAATGCGTGTATATTCAAACACGCGTCCATCTTTAAGAATACCAACGGATGAGATACACAATAGCGGCTTGTTCTCATTTACGCCTAATATCTCACACATGTGTTGAGTGGGCATTATGGCCTCAAAGTCTTGAAATGCGCCATCAATTTCAAAACCGAGTTCGTTTTCTAGATAGGCGTATTTAGAGCCTTCTAGCGACATCACCTTCATTTTGGGGTACATCGCCATTGGCATGTATGAGTCTTCGTAAACAGAAGGCACGCCATTAATTAGTTTGAAACGACGGATAAAGTAGATTTTTTCGCCACTTTCAATGTTTAAGATCTTGGCTAGATCTTCGTCGGCATCAATAAAAGCAAACTCAACAATTTTGTACTCAAGACTGCTACTGGCATCCGTAAAGTATTCACTTGTACTTTTCAATTCCAGCATAGAGCCGACCATGGTCTTTCCAATTATGGTCGTTCCGGCCCCTTGACGCTTTTCCACTAAACCAAGCTTTACTAACTCTTCAATTGCTTTTCTGATGGTAATGCGACTGACAGAGTATTGATCAACCAATGCCTTTTCAGTTGGAAGCGTGTCACCAATCGCGAATTCATCGGAATCAATTCGGTTTTTTAGCTCCTGCATGACTTGTTTATACAGCATAAGTTACCTCTCTAATATCTGATGAAATTATCACATCGCAAATAATACAAATCAATAACCTTTACTGAGTTGTATCGCAATTATTCGGTTTTAAAGCACACAATATACGTATAAAGATTATCTATAGGTTATGTTTTGTGAGCTTTTTCTCAAAACATATCTTTTATTTGTATTCGATCACGTTTTACTTGTATTTGATTTGTCTCTTTTTGTGTCTGGGAGTAATTTGAATGTGTCGAAAGACGGAACACTGCGAAGATGAGTAAATAACAAATTAAGGATCCTGCCATGTTGAGTGCGATACAACGTTTAGGCGGAGCAATGTTTACCCCAGTTTTACTATTTCCGTTTGTCGGGATATTAGTAGGGCTAACCATTGTTCTTAAAAACCCGGTTTTTGTTGGTGATTTAGCCGATAAAAGCGGTCTTTATTATCAAGTGTTACAAGTTATTGAAGAAGGTGGCTGGACCATCTTCCGTAATATGGCGCTATTGTTTGCCGTTGGATTACCAATTGGTTTAGCAAAAACCGCTCATGCCAGAGCTGCCATGGTTGTGATGGTTTCGTACTTATCCTTCAACTACTTTATTGGTGCAATGGGAGGTTTCTGGGGAGAGTTTTTCGGTGTCGACTTTTCTCAACCTATCGGTGGCACTTCAGGATTGACCGAAATTGCGGGCATTAAAACCATCGATACTGGTATTTTTGGCGCCATTATAATCTCCGCTTTGGTTACCTGGATTCATAACCGTACCTTTGAAAAACAGCTACCCGCATATTTAGGCATTTTCCAAGGTGCTTCTTTTGTAGCGATGCTCTCGTTCTTCGCTATGCTTCCTTCTGCTTGGTTAACGTTGTATGTGTGGCCTTCAATTCAACATGGGATTTTAAATTTACAGCACTTTATGGTTGAGTCGGGTTCCTTTGGTGTTTGGTTATATACCTTTCTTGAGCGCATCTTAATCCCAACAGGTTTACATCACTTTGTGTATGCCCCTTTTGTGTTCGGTAATGTAGCAACGCCAAATGGAATTGCGGTGGACTGGTTTACCAATCTAGAAGTGTTCACGCAATCTAGCCAAGCGATGAAAGACCTTTTCCCAGCTGGTGGCTTTGCATTACACGGAAACTCCAAACTCTTTGGTTGCACAGGTATCGCACTCGCGATGTACCACACTGCCAAACCAGAAAACCGTCAAAAGGTTGCTGCGTTACTTATCCCAGCCACATTGACCGCGGTGTTGGTGGGTATCACTGAGCCACTTGAATTCACTTTTCTCTTTATTGCCCCATGGCTATTTGCCATTCACGCTTTGCTTGCCGGCACGATGGCTATGGTGATGTACAGCTTCGGTGTGGTGGGCAATATGGGAGGCGGTTTAATTGAATTTGCTACGGGTACCTGGATCCCACTGCTAGGTAACCATACCAGTATGGTGGTGACGCAAATCGCGATTGGCTTGTGTTTTACAGTTCTCTACTACTTCGTATTTAAGTACTTGATCGTCAAGTTTGATGTGCCAATTGCAGGTCGAGGAGAGGCCGAGATGAAACTGCATACCAAAGAAGACTTTAATAAAAAACATGGGATTACGGGTAAAGGCTATCAAGGTGGCAGCCCACTACAAATCCAAGCATTTGAGACTATTCATGGATTAGGTGGTGTCGAAAACATAGCAGATTTAAGTAACTGTGCGACTCGTTTACGCGTGACGGTGAAAGATGCAGATAAAGTCGAGTCCGCTGAATACTTTATGAGTACTGGCGCGGTGAACTTAGTAAAAAGTGGCAATGCGGTGCAAGTCATCATCGGTTTGAATGTGCCCCAGTTACGTGAGGAGTGCGAAAAGATTGTTAATGAGTATGAGCCAGAACAACAAGCATCGGAATTAACTCTTAGCCCGGCTCGTTAAGACCAGACGATTAATCAAAGAATTTTAAACCAGTATTGTAGGGGCGGCGGAGGCGTCGCCCGATAAAAGAGAGGCATATTATGAAAAAAGAATTCTCAGTTGTTATTGCAGGCGGCGGTTCAACATTTACTCCTGGCATCGTCATGATGCTGCTAGAAAACCAAGAGCGTTTTCCTATCCGTCAACTGAAGTTCTACGATAACTTTGCGTCGCGCCAGGAAACCGTGGCTGAAGCTTGTAAAATATTGCTTCAAGAACGTGCTCCGCATATCGAGTTTTCTTACACAACGGATCCAGAAGAAGCGTTTACTGATATTGATTTCTGTATGGCTCACATTAGAGCTGGCCTGTACGCCATGCGTGAGCAAGACGAGAAGATCCCACTTCGTCACGGCTGTATAGGGCAAGAAACATGTGGCGCTGGTGGTATGGCTTATGGTCTACGATCTATTCCTGCAGTCATCGAATTGATTGATTACATGGAGAAATACTCGCCAAATGCTTGGATGTTGAACTACTCAAACCCAGCCGCAATTGTTGCAGAAGCTTGCCGAGTTATGCGTCCTAACTCAAAAGTACTTAACATCTGTGACATGCCTATTGGTATCGAGACGCGTATTGCAGAGATCCTAGGTTATGACGATCGTAAACAGTTCGACATCATGTACTACGGCCTTAACCATTTTGGTTGGTGGAAAGAATTCAAAGACGCAGCAACAGGTGAAGATCTTATGCCGCGCATCAAAGAATACATCACAGAGTATGGCTATTTGCCACCAAGTGCGATGAATGGCACTCAGCATACCGACGAATCCTGGAAGGAGACTTTCATAAAAGTTCGTGATGTTTATGCGTTGGATCCAGAAACCATTCCAAACACGTATCTGAAATACTATATGTACCCTGATTACGTCGTAGAACACTCGAACAAAGAACACACCCGTGCGAACGAAGTTATGGAAGGTCGTGAGAAGGAAGTGTTTACCGAGTGTCACCGCATTATCGCTAATGGCACTGCGACAGATACGACCATCGAAGTGGAAGAGCACGCTTCGTACATTGTTGACTTAGCGACAGCCATCGCGTTTAACACCAAGGAGCGTATGCTGCTTATTGTCCCTAATAATGGTGCAATTAGTAACTTTGACCCAACTGCGATGGTTGAGATCCCATGTATTGTCGACAATACGGGCGCAAAACCTCTGCAAATTGGTGATATCCCAGAGTTCCAAAAAGGCATGATGAACCAACAAGTATCAGTAGAAAAACTGGTTGTGCAAGCACACGTAGAAGGCTCTAAACAAAAACTGTGGCAAGCGCTGACTCTGTCCGCGACCATTCCAAGTGCAAAAGTAGCGAAAGATATTCTAGAAGATTTACTTGAAGCGAATAAAGAGTACTGGGTTGAAATGAGATAATCACTAGTAACCAGAAATGCCCTGCCAGAGCAGGGCATTTTTTACGGTGTGTTCAGTTCTAAGCGCAGTGGTTCGGTCTACTTTTTCTTGTGCTAAAAAGAGTCATTTGGTTTAGTGACTATTCAACGCAGTCCGTTAAATTAAACATAATTTTTCTTTGCTTAGAATCGACTTCTTTCACGGTAACTTTGACTTGAGTACCTAGTGTGAAGGTAGTGGATTGACCGGAAATTTTTTGTTTGATCGCATCAAATTCAAACTCCCCATTTTGGAAACTTGATAAAGGTATGAGACCTTCTATCCGGTTTTCCTCTAGCTCTACAAATACACCAAAGTGTGTCACTCCAGAAACCGTCCCCATGAAGTTTTGTCCAATGAATGGTTTCATGTAATGACACTTCAGTGCTGACTCTACCTCTCGACTTACTTCATCAGCTTGGCGAGATTGATGTGAACAGTGCGCGCTGAGTTGCTCAATCTCTTTTGTGTCGTAAGGATAGTTATTCGCCACGCCTGTTAGTTGACGGATAGGTTTAAGCTTCATTATCAAACTACGTAGCTTGCCAATATTTTTCTCTCGAAGTTTGGCGCGAATAGCTCGGTGAACGAGTAAGTCAGGATAACGACGAATTGGCGAGGTAAAGTGTGAGTAAGCATCATACGCTAAACCAAAGTGGCCCATGTTTTTAGGCGAATATTCAGCTTGGCTTTGAGAGCGCAATAGTAAAGTGCGTATTATGTCGCACTCATCCAAATCTCGAACTTGTTCTAATAGAGAGTTGTAGTCGTGAGAAGTTGGCTTATCACCGCCCGCTAACGTTAGCCCTCTGTCTGCAAGCAACATTCTCAATGAAGATAACTTTTTCATCTGAGGGCCAGAGTGCACGCGATATAGGCTCGGTATTTTATGTCGCTCTAAAAATTGTGCTGTCGCAACGTTGGCGCACAGCATAAACTCTTCGATCATTCGATGAGCGTCATTTCGAACGACTGGAACGATAGAAGCAATCTTCTTTTTGTTGTTTAACGTAAAAGCAAGTTCTTGCGTATCAAAATCAATGGCTCCGCGGATTTTACGCTGACCTGATAAGTTCAGATATAGGCAATGAAGATTCACCAAATGCTGAGAGATGTTATTTTTGGGATTGCTGCTTTGGTATTTCGTTTTCGCCGGAGATTGCATAACAATGCGGTTAGCTTCGTTGTACGTTAATCTGGCATGTGAGTGAATGATCCCTTCAGAAAACTCTGAATCTAGCATGTTACCATCGCCATCAAAGGTCATCTCGCATACCATCACTAATCTGTCTTCATTAGGATTAAGTGAACACAAACCATTAGATAATGACTCTGGTAGCATTGGCACGACACATCCCGGGAAGTAAACGGACGTTGCACGAGACTGTGCTTCAAGATCTAAATGGTCGTTTGGTTGAACATAATGAGATACGTCAGCGATTGCGACGAACAGCTTCCACTGACCATTATCCATTTGATACCCATAAACAGCATCGTCAAAGTCTTTAGCATCATCACCATCGATGGTGACGAAAGGTAAGTCTCGATAATCCACTCGTGATGTTTTGTCTTTTTCTTCTACATGAGAGCCAAATGCGGAAGCAGCATGCAGTACTTCTTTATCCCATTTGTCATTGATGCCATGGCGACGCAACGCCAATTTAACTTCGATGCCTGCCTCTCCTGCACGACCCAATACTTCAGCGACTTCAACCGTGGTTGATTGTCTGTGATCTGGGTATGCAGTGACTTTACAATAAACGAGTTTACCTACATTTTTAGCTATCAGTTCATTTGGGGTGACATGGATGGTTTGATTCAGTTTCGCGCTTTCTGGCACTAAATAGAAGTTAGAACCTTTTTTCTTTAACAAGCCCACAATATGAGTCGTTTTACGTTCCACGATCTTGATCAAGCGATGGTTTGAACGACCTTGTTGTTGAGCGTTGCCTTTCAAAACCTGCACGACATCACCGTCGAAGACATGAGTTAGTTGATGTTTAGGTAAGAAAAGGTCTTTTTCATTGCTGTCGTAAGTGACAAAGCCAAAGCCGTCTGCGTGAGTACTTATTTTCCCTGAAACTAAAAAAGTCTGATCGACTTTTTTGTAACCTCTGCGATGAGTAAAAATCAACTGTCCATCTCGCTCCATTGCACGTAAACGTTTTTTTAAAGCGTCTTTTTGTGGTTTCTCATCCAAGCCAGCAGAATGAGAAATCTGTTCATGGCTTAAATAGCTTTTTACTTTGTCGAATAGGCTAAGAATAAAATCTCGGCTAGGAATAATGTCGTCATATGTAGTGTGGTTTATTGATTGAGCGGATATATTTATTTTCATTTAATTCTCTTTTATTCGCCAATCGCTTTTTATATAAACCTATTTATATGAGTAAAGCACTAGGCGAAATGATTCATGTATGAATCATATTAGTTATTATTTGGGGTTATTTATTGGCATTCCACCAAAGATATATACTGAAATGACTTATTTTATAGGTTTATTGTCGTTGAAAACTGAATCTTAACGTTTAAGTTCAAGTTACTTGGGTATATAAATTTGAATGAAAGATTTGCGATGATGTAAAGAGGAGAGAAGAGGCACCAACGAATGTCGATGCCATATAGCTGATTACATTACAGTAACTTCGCCTGCTTGAAGGCCTTTTTTGCCTTGCTCGACAACAAACGAGACTTTTTGGCCTTCAGCTAGTGTTTTGAAACCAGTTGAGACAATTGATTGAAAATGAACAAACAAGTCTTCACCACCATTTTCAGGAGAAATAAAACCAAAGCCTTTAGTTTCGTTGAACCACTTTACTGAACCAGTTGATTTATTAGACATAGATACCTCTATTTTTGATAGTTTTAATATTAATTTTATTAGCTAATAAGCGCTATTATATGATTTAGAGATATATTTTGTCGCAGGAACGTAAACGAGGAAATCGATGAGGAACTGAGAGAAATTTGATCTTAAAATGATTAAATAGCTCTTTTCTTAAGAGCTGATGTGCAGTATACCGACAAAATTGATAAAGGCTAGCTTTTTATTTTTTATTTTCCCTTGTACTTTAAGCATTCGTTCTTTGCGATAGAAAATGCAATGCAGAGGTCAAACTATAGTCTGTGAATGCTTCATAGCACTAGCGTCTGTAAAGCAATCATACTCAGAAATTTTTATGATTATGCTCGAAGTTGTGGTTAACATACTGATTTTATGGGTTAGTGGTGCTTTTTGGGTTTTTGATAAAACCGTATAAAGCCTAGAGAAGCTTCTGCTTCTATGAGGAAAATAGAAAATATCTATCTATTTATTGTAATGAGTGTATAGTGAGCCCAGCTCCGAAACGTGAGCTATTGATGAAACATATAGTTCGAGTCTCTTCTCAGTTTTCTTTCGAGTCATATCGTTATACAACTCCCATAGCAACTTATTCTTTATCTTCCATTAAATAGTCTCAGTTTTGTTTTTAACTATTAACGAGGGTTCAAAAGTAGCTTCAGAATGTTTAAGTCTCTATCTGAAGGTCACAAAGTAGCATTCAGAACTGAACATGACCTGAAAGGTCTTTCAGTCGTAAGTGTTATGATCATTTAGATAACTTATCATTTATTGAAACGCTTATTTATCATCGTTAATGATTACTAAAGTAGTATGTTGAATCAGGCTTATTAAAGCCATTGCAGGTGGATATATAAAATATAGCCTGCATGTTTAATATACTTTTGATAAATATGTTCAAACAGGAACAAGAATGCGAAAAAGACAAGATAAATCGCCAAGAAAATATAAAAAAAGCGGCTATGAAGCGAAGTTTGAGCAGATGGTTAAAGAATACCATAATGCCAAAGAAGTCCTAAACTCAATGGACGCAGGTTCTGATGAGTACAACAAGCAGAAAAACCTCTGCGAATCTCTTTTTGCCAGTGCTGAACGTTTCTTTAAACAGAATCAGTAATATTATAAAGAACTAAATCGAGTTCTTATGGTGATTGTGATGTGTAAGTATCACCAGATTCCGCATCATGATCACGTTCCCGATATATTCACATTTATTATCAATCAAACTCCCAGCCCTCTTTTCCAGTGCTTGCCTAAGATTTTCCCAATAGAGGTGATTTTTTGAAACTAACTAGTTTTAGTCACGCTCTCTTTCGCTTTGCTCCGCTAACCAACTGACCAGTTTGCCTACCATAGTATTGCGTTCGTGTTTTGGATTGAGCAGGTGATAACCATTTCCAGAAGCGACGTAGCTATCGAACGGCTGAATTAAGCGTTTTGATTTTAAGTCTTGCTCAGCTAGCGTAATGTCACCAATCGCCATGCCAAAACCTTGTTGGGCTGCATTTACCGCCTGATCGAGCGTGGCAAAAGTCTGGTTACCTTTGCCCTGAACGTTGCGATATCCTCGCGACGCCAGCCACATCGACCAGTCTGACTGCTCCGTATTCGCATGAAGCCAAGTACAACGTTTGAGTAGGTTTAGTTCATCTATTTCTATTGTTTCTTCTGACCCTTGCGAGGCTATCTTTTCCCACAGTAGTGGCGCACATAATGGAGCCAGAAGCTCATCGAACAATAATACTTGTTCAATGGTTTTATTGCGGATGGGTTTACCGTAAGAGATGACTAAGTCAAAACTGTCGAAGTTGGGTATCGCCTGATGCTTGGTGGTTGAGGTCAGTTCGACATTCACATCAGGATAAGCTTGCTGAAAGTCGGCGATGTGACCTAACAGCCAGGAAGTAATACAGCTAGGTGCGTTCAGCTTGATTCGGTTTGCACTATCCACCACTTCACGAATCGACATTTGTAAGCGATGAATGATCTCTTCTGCGAGAGGGATAAACTTCGCGCCTTCTGGAGTCAGAGCCAGTCCTCGTGCCTGACGATAAAACAATGCAACACCCATCAGACTCTCTATCGACTGGATTTGGCGGCTGATCGCGCCTTGAGTCATGTTAAGCGCTTCTGCTGCGTGGGTGAAATTCAGATGCTGCGCTGTGGCTAAAAACGCTTGCAGGTTTTTTGTCGAAGGGAGTCTACTTTGCATCTCATCTATCCATGATTTTTTTGCATGGCTAGTATGCCTTTAATTCGATTTAACCAAAAGCGATTCTTGACTAATTTATTACCAATAAAGAAATTTAATACAGATTGAATGCTAAAAAATGATTAAGTATTCATGTTGGAGTGATAAATATAATGTCATTAGCTGAGAAGTTAGCGCCTGAGAGCATAAAAAAGTTAATACCATATCAGTCTGCAAGACGTATTGGTGGCGCTGGGAGATTGTGGCTTAACGCGAACGAATTGGAAGAGCCGCTGCTGTACAAAGAGCACCAATCTCCGCTGCACCGCTATCCGGATTTTTTGCCGCATGATATAGCATCTGCGTACCAAGCTTACTGCTCAACGTCACAGCCAACATTGGCGGTTCGTGGTGCGGACGAAGCAATTGATTTGCTCATTCGAACCTTCTGCCAGCCAGGTAAAGACAGTATCGCGATATGCAGTCCGACTTATGCGATGTACGAGTTTTGTGCAGAATCATTGGCGATTGATGTTATCGACTGTCCGTTGGTTTTACCGAACTTTGAACTCGACGTTGAGAGCGTTGTTCAAGCAGCAGAGAAGGCGAACCTGGTATTCCTATGCTCGCCAAACAATCCTACCGGTCAGTTGTTGAGCTCTCAAAAAATCGTTGACGTGTTAGAGCAGACACAGCAAAGCGCAATTGTGGTTGTTGATGAGGCTTATATTGAATTTGAACTTGACCAAAGTGTCGTTGAGTTGATTGACCGTTATCCAAACCTGGTTGTGGTTCGTACTCTATCGAAGGCTTTTGGTCTGGCTGCAGTACGCTGTGGATTTGTTATCGCTCAGCAATCGGTTATGGATTATGTCTACAAGCTGATTCCACCGTATCCAATGCCGGACAGCTCGGCAGAGATTGTTCTCCAAGCATTAAGTGCTGAAGGGCTAGAAAAGGTAGCGGCTCATACCCGTACCTTGATTGAATCTCGTCAGCGTTTTATTGAAAGCATCGAAGGGCTTGAGTGGATAGAAACGATTTATCCGTCTGCGACCAACTTTGTATTAATTCGCACTAAACCGGGTGTGAATCTTTTTGAATACTTACGCCAGCAAGGCATCGTAACGCGTAACCAAACGCATGAGCCAAGTTTGCAAAACTGTGTTCGAATCACTATCGGCTCGGAAAAGAGCATGCAGGAAGTGGCAGAAATTATTTGTAACTTGCAACCAAACCAATCAACTGACACCATCAATTGAAATAATAAGGATATTCCACATGAAAAAAATGCTCAGCGCGTTAGCTTGCACCGCTGCACTACTATCGACTCCTTTGATGGCAAAGGAAGTTCGTCTGGCTTCTGACTTTACTTACCCACCGTTCAATTATAAGAATGCGAGTGGTGCCCCAGTTGGTTTTGATATCGAAATTGCAGACGCTTTATGTGCAGAAGCGAAGCTTGAGTGCACTTGGGTGTCACAGGGGTGGGACTCTCTTATCCCGAATCTGCTTGCCCGTAAGTCCGATGTGATCATGGCTTCGATGCGTATTACCGAGGATCGTAAAAAACGCGTGTTGTTTACTGACAAGTATTACCAAACGCCAGCGCGCTTTGTGGCTAAAGCAGACAGTAAAATTGAAATCAGTGAAGATGGCTTAAAAGACAAAGTGATTGGTGTGCAAAGCGGTACGATTCACGATATGTACGTGACGGACAAATTTGGATCGGTTGCAACCATCAAACGTTATTCAGGCCAAGATGAAGTGTATTTAGATATGGCCAATGGTCGTTTGGATGCTACGTTTGGCAACTCAGACCAACTGGCGCTGGCGTTCTTAGAAAAAGACATCGGTAAAGGCCATGAGTTTGTGGGTGAAGCCGTTACAGATAAAGCTTACATCGGAGAAGGCACTGCACTAGCACTGCGTAAAAACGACAAAGAATTGGCTGAGAAGTTTAATCAAGCGATCAAAACCATTCGAGCAAATGGTACTTACGACAAGATTGCCGCGAAATACTTCTCCTTCGATATCTATGGTGAAGAGCTTTAATTGCGGATAAAGTCGTTTCGTTAAAACAACAAGGTCTACTTTGCTTAGCAAGGTAGGCCTTTTTATTAACTCAATGCGTTAACGACATTTCATTCTCTGTGTGGCGAAAAGATGAAAAATCAGCTCGCTAAGTTTAAAATGTTCGTCTATTTCTGATGATATGACGTCTTCTATGAATTCAAACAAGCTCACCATTTCATTGCCTTCTTTGGTTCACCGTATTGGTGGCGATCACGCAAAACGAGCCAAAATGATTGCGATGGAGAAGAAGTGCGAGTTGAAGCGTGTTCGACGTTCGAGGAATTGGATGGTGACAGGTGAAGCAATGGATTTGCATCGCTTTCTTGAGCACATTAAATCCGAAGAATCAGAAGCGTTGCGATTTGTTATCAATAAGATGGAAGTCGGACTCGCGGCGCACCAAGATAAGTTAGAGCCGCTGGAAGCGAAGTTGATTCGTTTAATTGTCGAGAATCCCAATGTTACCTTGGCCGAGTTAATGGCAGAGACCAACTGCACTATTGCCCAAGCCCGAACTGCTCGTTTTGACGCGGAAATGTTGTAATTGTTTATGTTTCAAATAGCCAAATAGCCCAGTAAGGTCATAAAAAGCCACCCCGTGAGTTATCATCGGAGTGGCCGTTGTGGTTTAGTTTTGACTGGCTCCAGCTTTGTTACTTTTCTAACGCTGGTTTAGAAAGCGTCTTTTGTGTTTCTTTATGACTCGCTTCCTGCACATTTTCTGTTGATGTTTGAGGTAGCACAATGGTCATGATAATGGCCGCAATACCGCTGGTAGTAACCGGAGAGCCGAAAACGCTCTGCATGATTTTTGGCATACCTTCCAGAATTTCAGGGACGAGCATTACGCCAAAACCGATACCGAAGGAAACCGCCAGGATCATTAAATTGCGGCGATCTAACTCTTCATTGGCAATGATCTTGATACCTGCTGCGGCGACCGTACCAAACATAACTAACGTTGCTCCGCCGATCACTGGTTTAGGGATAGTGGTTAAGATCGCTCCGATGAGTGGAAACAGTCCGAGAGCCACCAAAATTAGCGCGACAAAGTAGCCAACGTAACGACTTGCTATGCCGGTAAGGTGAATCACACTGTTATTCTGGCTGAAAGTGGTGTTTGGAAAAGTATTAAATACCGCAGCAATCAGTGAGTTCACACCATCGCCAAGAATACCGGCTTTAATTCGTTTAAGGTATTGTGGTCCCGACACGGGTTGTTTGGTGATAATACAGTTCGCGGTGATATCGCCTGCTGACTCGATCGCCGTGATGGCATAAATGACAGCGATTGGTACGAATGCAAACCAATCAAAATCAAACCCGTACTTGAATGGAACCGGAATGCTTACCAAAGGCTGATTAAAGGCCCCTTCTAAGTTGACCATGCCCATAAAGGCCGCCAGGACATAGCCAATAACCATACCGATCAGGATTGACGACAATCTTACCATTAGGTTTTTAGAGCGATTTAACACGATGATGGTGGTTAAAACAACTGTCCCCAAAACAAGGTTGTTCCACGATCCAAAATCAGGCGCGTTGAATCCACCTGCAAGATCGGTCATACCAACTTTTATCAGCGAAATACCTATCGTTGTTACTACAATGCCCGCAACGACAGGGGTGATGATACGTTTAAGTTTGCTGATAAACTGAGAAAGGATGATTTCGACGAACGCTCCGACAAAGCAAACCCCGAAGATCATTGCCAGAATATCTTCTGGGCTACCACCTTGAGATTTAACGATGAAGCCAGCCGCCAAGACAGAACTCAGAAACGCAAAACTGGTGCCCTGAACGCAGACTAAACCCGCACCAACAGGGCCGATACGGCGTGCCTGAATAAATGTACCAACCCCTGAAACGATTAACGCCATGCTAATGAGGTACGGGACATGTTCTCCTAATCCAAGCACACCGCCGATGATTAGGGTAGGAGTAATGATTCCGACAAAACTTGCAAGCACGTGTTGTAGACCTGCATAAAATGCTGCGCCGGCTTTGGGTTTGTCTTCTAATCCATAAATGAGGTCGTGGGTTTCCTGTTGAGACATACTGACTTCCTTGTATTCATTATTGTGTACTATTTTATGAATACATCTGAGCAATCTTTGTGCCACAAACTTCCTGACTGGTTAGTCAAGTTATTCCAGTGGTTTAGGAGAGAGCCCTCTTGAATTGAATGAAAATATTGTTTTGTATTGGTGCAATAATGCTCAATTAAGTGCATGCACAACCAGTCACTTTTCCGCTTTACGCACACTTAATCGATTGAATTTTCCATAAAAAATTTATCATAAAAAAGTCACCTGGAATTCAGGTGGCTTCAATTGATGAATGAATCGAGAGGTTAATTCAGCACTTCTTTTAGGCGTTGTCGCTCTTCGTCAGTCATCTTTGTTTTATTCAAAAATGGCATATCAGCACTTTCAACCGAGCGAACCAGAATTCTTGCTTTCCAACGCTCGATATCTTGCCAGCTGTCGAATACGGCACCGCTTGGCGCGACCTTGAATACATCATCCGTTGGTGTTGAGCTATGGCATTGACTACAGCGCTTATCAATGATTTTTTTTGCAATCATCTGATCTTCAGTGAGCGATACCTGACTGGTGACGTCTTCATGATGGCCCTCTGTACTTGTCACTGTATCTTGTGTCGTTTTACCCGACGTTGACTGCCAACTCACAACAACGGCCAGCACTAACATTGCACCAGCACCGCTTAGAATGACACTTGGTCGATTTTGCCCGATATGTTTGAGGTTAAAGTAATGACGGATATACGCGCTGATGATCATAACGAAAAAGCCAATCAGCCAGTTCAGCGGATGTTGATAGATCATTGGGTAGTGATTACTGATCATCAAGAAGATTACTGGCAGAGTGAAGTAGTTGTTATGAATTGAGCGTCGTTTACCTTCTAACCCCGGAGCTGGGTCAACGGTTTCACCTGCGGTAACTTGCGCCACCATTTTTCTCTGGCCAGGAATGATCTTGTGGAACACGTTGTTGACCATAATCGACCCGATCAGTGCGCCCATATGAATAAATGCGCCACGACCACTAAATAGCTGGGTAAAGCCGTAGAAAAATAGCGCACCAAACGCGAGTAATGCTGCACTGAATAGGGCCGTGTTACGGCTCAAAGGTGAACGCATTAACGCTTCATAAACCACCACGCCCAATAGAATCCCACCAACGCCAATACCGACTGCTTGCAGAGACGTTAGCTCCATGACACGCGGGTCAATCAGATAAGCTTGGGCGTTGAAGTAGTACATCCAAATCATCAACGCAGAGCCAGTTAGCCATGTGGCGTAAGCTTCCCATTTAAACCAGTGCAGTTTTTCCGGGATTTTTTCCGGACCTACCTGATACTTGGCGACTTCGTAAAATCCACCGCCATGCACCGCCCATAAGTCGCCTTTGATGCCTTTGTCTTTTTTCCATTTTGGCGGTGTTTCTAGGTTGTTATCCAACCAAGTAAAGTAAAAGCTCGCTCCAATCCATGCTATGCCACAGATCACATGAAACCATTTGATAAACAGCGCCAGCCATTCATAAAGTTGTGGCCACATCGTAATATTCCTTATTAACGTCTTACTCTTTGAAATTATGTCCTATTGATGTTGGATTGCGCTTTGCGAGGGGACTTCGCCAAACTGCCTCACTGAAGCACAATCCTCTCTTGTTAACTTCCCCGGTAACTCGAATAAGAGAATGGGGAAAGTAGAAGAGGGATGTGATAGTTACCCTCGTCAGAAACGTTGAAATTCACGTCAATGAGAGGAAAGAAAGCGCTGCCAAATTGCGCATCACAATAAGGTGCAACAAGAAAACGCAGCGTGTAACCCTGTTTTTCCAGGATTACTTCTGGGAACTTGGCGCGACCATCTTGATCGGTGGTGCCTTCTGCGAGACAGGTTTGGTCATTGAGGCTAAATAGTTGAACTTGAATACCGGTGGCTGGTTTTCCGTTTGCGGTATCTAAAACGTGGCAACTGAGTTGTTTCATAACAAGGCTTCCATTCTGATGTTACTGATTTTCTGTTGTTCTATTGCTGCTTGATGTAGCTCTTCCTCCCGCGAGCGATTGATTCGGCCTTTGAGTAGGATGAGCATCTCTTCTGCAGTCTTGTTGGTGGCACACACAATAAAAATGAAGCCAAATTTGTCGTGGTATTCGCGGTTGAGCTTAAGCAGTTCTTGCAACACATCGGTAGAAGCCTGTTTAACGTTCTTTTGCTCTTTTTCGCTGAGGTCTTTGCCTTGTGAGTATTTCTTTTTCAGGCTATTGAGATCACCAATCATCGGGTGACCTGCAAATGCTTCCAGCCAGTCGTTTTCTTTTAACTTGGTAAAGGCAATCTCTGCGCTACGAAGTAAAGAATCTATTGAGTCAAACGGCATGCGGATTTTCATTTCTTGCTGCCAACGTTGGCTGGTGCAAATTCTCTCTAGCTGTTCGTCACTCAGGTTCAAGGCAAGGTTTACTGTACTCATTGATGATTTTCCTTGATATTTTTGCGCGCAAGATTGGCTTGTTGCCATTGTTCTTCGTTATGTTGTTTTACGTCTGGCTGCATTTCATTGTGTTGTTTATTAGCTTGATGCTGCTTAAACCGTGCCATCAATTGGGCAGAAACCGAGACCGCCACTTCCATTGGTAATTTGCCAGTGATGTCTGGATTCCCAATCGGGCAGGTGAGCTGGTCGAGCAAGTTGACGTTGCTCAGCTGTTCTTGAAGGCGGAATCTGAAACGTTGGCTTTTACCTTGCGAGCCAATTAACCCCACATAAGCGAAGCGCTGACTTTCGAGCGCATGCTGAGTCAGCTCAAAATCAAGCGCGTGGTCTTGAGTCATGATCAACACGAACGTGTGGTCTTGCAGTGTTTCAATTGCATCGACCGGATTAATAAGTAGCGCTGTCTCTATTCCTTTTTGCGATAAAGGCGCTAGCCATTCTGAGCGACTATCGATGACTTTTACATGGCAAGGCAATCCATTGAGAATGCTGGTGAGTGCCTGACAAATATGTCCGGCACCAAATATCACCACTTGCGGAGTTTGCGTCTGGAAGAATTCGAACATCACTTGTACCGCTCCGCCGCAACACTGCCCAAGATCCGCAGATAAGGCAAAGCGTTCGATAATTGGTTCAGCGTGTTGAAGCGCTAGGTTTTCACGCGCTTTGGCGATCACCTGGTATTCGAGGTTACCGCCGCCAAGAGTATCGAACTGACCTTGAGCCGAGATAACCATCTTCGCACCACTAGAGCGCGGTACAGAGCCCACATAAGCCAGAACCGTTGCAATACAGTAAGCCTGACCTTGTTGCTCAAGTTGCTGGCAGGCGGCTAACCAGTTCATACCTGAGTTAGACAGGTAGGCCTCATTCTTCGACGACATAAGATTCCTCCTGCATTGGCTGCTCCGCGAGCCACTGTTGCTGATGCTCACAAGCATTTAGGATTTCTTCACCCGTTGCAGGCGCGTGCAGTGCTGGCGTACATTGATGTTGACTGATAGAGGCAACGGCATCGTAAATAGCACACCAGACACTGTTCGCATGCATGAATGGTGGTTCGCCAACTGCTTTGGAACGGTAAATGCTATATTCCGGATTGGCTTGATCGTACAGATCCACGTGCATCTGTTTAGGGTAGTCACCGATGGTCGGGATTTTGTAGTTCATCGGGCTATTACTCAGCAGATGTCCATTTTCATCCCAGACTAACTCCTCTGTGGTTAACCAGCCTATCCCCTGAATGAATGCGCCTTCAATTTGTCCCTTATCGATTGCCGGGTTCAGGCTGTTACCTACATCATGAAGAATGTCGACTTTTTCTACGCGCATTTCGCCTGTTAGGGTGTCGATCGTGACTTCTGAGCAGGAGGCACCCAGGGCGAAATAGAAGAACGGACGACCAGTGGCAGTGTTGCGGTCATAACCAATTTTTGGCGTTTGGTAGAATCCGCTTGAAGAAAGGGAAATACGGTTCATATACGCCAACTGAACTAACTCCGCCCAACTGACGGGTTGTTGGTATTTCGGTGATGATTCAATACCGACAAGCTCACCGTTGACGATGTCTGCCTCTTCGACTTGATAATGTTCACAAGCGAAATCAAGTAAGCGTTGTTTAATCGTCATTGCTGCATTATGCGCCGCCATACCGTTAAGATCGGCACCAGAAGAGGCGGCTGTCGGTGAGGTGTTCGGCACTTTGTCTGTGCGGGTTGAGGTGACAAGCACTTTGTTAATATCGATGCCGAAAGACTGAGCAACGATCTGTTGTATTTTCGTATGCAGACCTTGTCCCATCTCTGTCCCGCCGTGTGATACCTGAAGTGTCCCATCGGTGTAGACGTGAATCAGCGCGCCCGCTTGGTTAAGGTGTGTTGCAGTAAACGCAATCCCGAATTTGACTGGGGTTAATGCCAGCCCTTTTTTCAGTACCGGGTTACTTTGGTTCCACTGTTTGATTGATTCACGACGAGCGCGGTAATCACTTTGCTGCTCAAGCTGTCGCATAATGTCTAGCATTGCATCACGCTGTTCGACTTCCATGCCATACGGTGTGGTGTGTGCTTCGTCGCGATACAGATTTTTGTAACGAACATCGAGCGAATCCTGTCCAACCTGAAGCGCTAAATCTTGTATTGCTTTTTCAATCGCGATCATGCCTTGAGGTCCGCCGAATCCACGGAATGCTGTGTGGGAAACCATATCGGTTTTTAGCCTGTTCCCAACTACACATGCTTGGCCTAACGAGTAAGCGTTATCTGCGTGGAACATGGCACGATCGACAATCGCATCTGACAAGTCAGGAGAGTGGCCACACAAACCGTTCACTTCGATATTCGCGGCAAAGATCTGGCCTTGAGCGTCTGCCGCAAGCTGGTAACGGTTGTAGAATGGGTGACGCTTACCCGTGGCCGTCATATCCAGTGAACGAGGGAGGCGCATTTTTACTGCGCGTTTTGTATGGTGCGCCCCAAGAGCTGCCAGGCACGCCCATTGAGCCGCCTGACTTTCTTTACCACCAAAGCCTCCGCCCATACGGCGCATATCAACCGTGACGCGGTTAAAGTCTATAGCCAATACTTCGGCGACTAATTTCTGCACTTCTGACGGATTTTGGGTTGAAGAACGTAAGAATATACCGCCATCTTCGGTTAGCTCCGCAAGACTTACCTGACCTTCTAAATAGAAGTGTTCCTGTCCGCCGACATAGATGTCGCCTTGAATATAAACTGGCGCTTGGTCAAAGACTTGTTGTTCGACTTTTTTACCCATCTGGTGCGAAGGCAACAGGGGAGCTTGTAATGCGGCTGTTGGATAAGTCAGCGCCAGGCCGTCTGTTTCGGTGTACTCAACCTTCGCCAGACTTGCGGCTTTCCATGCCAGCTCGTGCGTCGTCGCCAGAATTAGGGCAATAGGCTGTCCGAAGTACTTAATCTCGTTATCTATCGCCAGTAATGGATCGCCTTTGAGAATGGTACCAATGTCTTTTTCTCCGGGAATCGAGGTCTCTGTCAGTACTTTAACGACACCTTCTGCGCGCTCAACGTCTGATAAGTTGAGCTGTGTAATGTGACCTTTGGCGATGGTACTGGTAACAACGGCCGCGTGCACACATCCCGCCGGAATGGCGTAGTCATCGACAAAAAGCGCTTCACCGCTGACCTGTTTATCGGCACTTTCATGCTTGTAAGGTTTCCCTACGACTTGTTGGGATTCAGGGAGTATGGTTTGTCCTGATTCAACCTGAGTTAACTTACGCATCTTGCACCAACCTTGTCTCAATACTCTGAGACTCCAAATAAAACCGTTTAAGTAGGTTCTGAACCAACCTGACTCGATAAGTATTACTGCCTCGTACATCACTTAGTGGCTGAATGACATGAGGCACCATTTCCTGCGCTTGCTCTACGACAGAAAGCGACAATGGTTTACCAACAAATAAGACTTCTAATTTGCTGAGGCGCACTGACTTAGCGGCTACTCCGCCAGCAGAAATGATGCAGTGAGTGACGCATTGGTTGGAATCAAATGCCATGTTCAGTCCTAACGTGACCGTGGCGATATCATCCTCGTAGCGTTTACTGACTTTATAGATGGCGTGGCGCTCGTTTTTAGCAAGTTGAGGCAAGTGAATCGCACTGATCCACTGGTTAGGCTGAAGTACAGTCTGACGATAGCCAGTAATGTATTCCTCTGGGGCTAGCAGCACTTTGTCTTCGCCATCATCTAGTTCAATCAGGCCATGCAGGCTGATAAGTAGCGGGGCAATATCGCCAATTGGTGAGGCGTGGCCGAGACTGCCACCAAGCGTTGCTCTGTGGCGAATAGTCAAGCTACCTAAGCGTTCAATCACTTCATCAGCCGTAGGGAAGTGTTGTTTAATGAACTCATGAACTTGCGTCATTGGCACGGCTGCACCAATACGCCAACCTGCCGAAGTGTCTGTGATCGTCAGTAAGTCATCGACGTGAGACAAATCGATCAGTTGTGGCAGAGGTTTGTGTTGCTGTGTCACCTCTAGCGATAAATCCGTACCGCCCGCGATCATTTTTGCCTTTGGCATCTCTTTGATTGCCTGAGCGAGTTGCTGACGATTTTTTGGGCGCGCGTAGTTTGGCTCATTTGATTCTGCCACTGAAGCCATCCATGCTTTGACGGCTGTTTCATGAACGCTAAGCGGATCATCAATATGGCTTGCAGCAATCGAGTTCGCTGCTTCAATCAGTGGACCGTAGCCCGTGCATCGACACAGGTTGCCTGACAGAAAGTGAGCTGGGTTATGCGGCGCTACTTCTTGCTTTGACAGTGCGTAGAGCGACATCACAATTCCTGGAGTACAAAAGCCGCATTGAGAACCGTGGTGATCAACAACGGTTTGCTGCACAGGATGAAGCTGATCGTTTTGTTTTAGGTGCTCCACGGTAATGATCTGTTTACCGTGCAGAGCATGAATCGGGGTGATGCAGGCGTTGATTTGTCGATAACTCAGTTTATCTGCGTCATCGGTATCAACGACTACTACCGTACAAGCGCCACAATCACCACTGGCACACCCTTCTTTAGAGCCTGTCATGTGTTTTTGTTCACGCAAGTAGTTCAAAAGCATGGTGTCTGCTTTTGCTGATGTCACTGTAACGACATCATTATTAATCATGAGCTCTAACATAACTTCCTCTATTCATTATTGTTAAAAACCTGTCCATATGGTCAACTCAAGAGCCCCAAAATAGCTCGCGCAGTCTTGGCGAAAGCACAAGCTAAGGATGAATCTGTTATTCGTTTCGTCTTTGCATAACTAGCCTACTTGTTGGTATTAGCCAGTTGGTATTAGCCAGTTGGTATTAGCCAGTTGGTATTAGGACTAAAGCAAAAACCTGACCAATTGGTCGTATTTTTAAAAATAACTTTCCACTTTTAGCTTGAAGGCTTATATATCAAGCATAATATGCGTGCCAGAAAACCCCAATAATTTGAGGGGATCTGATGGGGCGACTGGATTATGTATAACTTTGGTGCTAGCTGTTGTATACATTGCACTCATTTGATGCAGGTCTCGTCCAGCGGAGCAATGGTGACCCCCGATATCAACGGATTGCTGAGCGTTCTCGGGGTTGGCGCGTATCTTGTACAGAGGTCAATAGGCACTTTAGCCAGCTAAGATGAAAAGCTATTTGTTAAGATTGGTAGAGACAAAAAGTCGAAAGATAAGGAGTCAACTTGGTTGTTGAAGCAGGGCAAACGAAACGAGCTAATGTCGGTGAGATCAGGCGACGTAATGAAGAGCAAATCTTACAAGCCGCGGCAGATGAGTTCGTCAAGCATGGTTACAAAGGCACCTCTGTTCAGGCCATTGCTGACAGAGTGAACCTACCTAAGGCGAACCTGCTGTACTACTTCAAGTCAAAGACAGGCCTCTATAAAGCGTTATTGAAAGATATACTCACGCTATGGAATGACGGTTTTTCAGAACAAGCCGCGACGTTGCCGCCTGAAGTCGTGCTGAGAAATTACATCGTCGGCAAGATGCAATACAGCCGAACACACCCAAAAGAGTCGAAGATCTTCGCACAAGAGATTATTCAAGGTGCGCCTATTATTGCAGATTCAATTCAGTTCCCAATGGTCAACTGGGCAGCAGGCAAAGCCACTATCATTCAATCCTGGATCGATCAGGGACTGATTCGCCCTGTTGAGCCTTTGCACTTGTTGTTTCTGATTTGGGGAGCCACTCAGTTTTACGCCGATTTTGATACCGAGATCAGGTTGATCAAAGGTGGACCTCTGTCGACAGAAGAGTTTGAAAAAGCGCAGGAGTTTGTCGTCGATATGGTTTTAAGGGGTTTAAGAGTAACAGAGTAGTCTTGGACTCATACGGTTTAAAAATGGCAGCTTAACTAAATTAGCGCTGCCATTTTTATTCTGCTCTGTTTGAATACTCTCCAAACCTACCGACTCAAACCAATCGTAAAAGTGGTTATCAAGCCATGAGGTTCTTTGTTCCTCAGCCACAGTTTACCCCCATAATTCTGAGCCAGAGCTTTGGTTGTCGCTAAGCCCAAGCCTACATTAGAGCTGTCTGTATCTCGGGCTTTATCTAGTCGGCTAAATGGCTTCAAAACTTCTTCAAATTTAGATGGATCAATACCAATTCCGGTATCGGCAACCGTAAACTCAATACATTCGGGCAGTTTCGTGACACTTAATGTAATCTCACAATTTTCTCCGCCATACTGATGGGCATTGTTAATCAAGTTTTCCACCATTCTGCGTATAGTGATCGGAGGCATCGACTCAACTAAATGGCCTGGACTTGTGTATTGAACTTTTACCGACTTCTCGTCGAACTCATCCACAATAGTTTGCAGCAGACTATCGATATTGACAGGCTGTCTTTCTTCTAAATTGCTGTCATCTTTTGCAAATCTCATGGTTGCTTTGAGCATTTGTTCCATGATCGAAATAGATTTAAGCATTTGCTGTTTGTCTTCTGTATCCTCTGCAAATTCTAATCTGAGACGAAGGCTTGTTAACGGTGTCCTTAAATCGTGAGATATAGCAGCAAGCAAGCGCGTCCTTTCGTCGATAAATTCAGAAATATCGATTTGCATCTTGTTAAATGCTGAGATCGCGGGGAGCAAATCTTTCGGACCTTTATCACTGACAGGTGTGACTTTACGGTTCAAGGCGAACTCTGTTGCAGCTTTTCCCAGCGTTTGTACTGGTCGAAGAGCACGGTGAATAATAAAAAGAGACAGCGTCAGAGTCACAAACATGACGACGGCTAAAGCAATGATGACGTTAACAGACCAATGTGCGATATCTTCCTGAATACCAGACGAGAAGTTTAACCACTTACCGCTGTTCAACTGAATCGAACCGTCAATCGTGGCCAGATAACCCATATGAAGATCTCTTCGCATTTCCATGGCACGTCCAGACATCATAGCGTTGTGCATATCGCTCATGTTCATGATTGGACGAGATCGTTTGACTAACGATAGGTTGACTTCTTCTATCCCTTTAGCCCTAAACTTTTCTTTCAACAGCCTCGTGTCCTCAGAAATCACGTTAGTTTCTACGATCTGTGGATTTGAGGTAATTGAGAGTGACAGATCCGAGCTACTGCTAGCATGAACGATTGATCTATCCAGAGATTCTGGCGTTTGGCCTAATATGTCAACGACGGATAGTACTCTTTGAACGGCTGCTGAAGAGGAGAGCAGGCTCAAACTTTTAGAGCTTTCAGAGGATAACAGGTGGATCGAAAGGTATGAGCTGATACCAAAGCCGATTAACACAATGGCTCCGATTTGGTATATCAGTCCAAGACTCCGAATCCACTTAATCATGATTGACCTCGCAACTCAGCTGATAGCCGCCACCCCAAATCGTTTTTATCAATTTTGGCTCTTTAGGGTCGGTTTCAATTTTCTTGCGCAGGCGGCTAATGAGCGTATCAATCGCCCTGTCATAAACATCAGCACCTCGCCCTTGAACTAACTTGAGTAGATTCTCTCTCTTTAGAACAACATTAGGATGCGTCAGAAAAGCAAGGAGCAGTTCAAATTCCGTGGACGTTAAGGAGACTAAAACGCCATTCTGATCAAATAACTCCCTCGTCGTTACGTTGAGTGACCAGCCGGAAAAATCGTAATTTGTATGGGTTGTGGATACTTGTTCATTAACATTGGGAATGGTGAAGTGGCGTCTTAACACCGACTTAATTCGAGCCAGCAACTCTCTGGGGTTAAAGGGCTTTGCGAGATAATCATCGGCTCCAACTTCCAGACCAACAATCCGATCGATTTCTTCACCCAGTGCAGTAAGCATGATGATCGGTATATTTGATACGGCTCTGACTTCCCGGCACAAGGTTACGCCATCTTTCCCCGGTAACATCAAGTCCAGAATGATCAGGTCAAACCGCTGATGCTGCATGGCCTTCTCCATGCTGTCGCCATCAGCAGCCGTGACAACGTTCAGACCATGCTGAGTTAAAAATCGTTTCAGTAAGTCTCTAATTTCCTGATGATCGTCAACGACCAAAATTCGATAGGCCTGTTCCATCAAACAACCTCAATGGCTTATACATATTATTCAATATAAACATTTCGAAAACGGATGTGTGACAAAGTGTGTCAATCTGAGGGATTGCCAACATTTGTCAGAAATAAAAGGGATTGCGACACACCTACATTCTCAAAAATTGCTGTAATGACAATGAATAGAACAGGTGGAGGATGAATGATGAAAACGTTCACTAAATTATTGGCCGTTGCGAGTGTACTCGCTATTTCAGCAAGTGTGTTTGCACATATGAATAACGGCGACAACAACTTTGGTTTTATGCACTCCATGATGAATCCGGAGAGTCCTCAGTACCAAGCTATGCTCAAACTTCATGGTAACCCTGAAGCCATGCAAGCATGGATGGAAGAAATGCACGATAACCCTGAGGCAATGCAGGAGTGGATGAACCAAGTCCATGGTGGAAACTTTGCTAACAAACAAGGTAGAGGAAACTGCTTTGGGTACCGATTTAACGATCAAGAAAGTACTCAAGAACCCGCAGCCGATGAGTAAATGAGAGCTGTCTCTGTAATGTGGGCTACAGTATAAAGCGATGGTGGAAGTTGCAACACATGCCATCTAGACAGGTAAAAATAACGGAGGAGATTATGAACATATCTAAAGTATGTATACCTGTGCTTTTTGCAGGACTCGCAACAGTATTTGCATCGTTTGCTTATGCGGGCCCACCCATCAAAGCTATGACGATAGAGTGCAACTGGGGAACCTTGACCATGGAAGCGATCAAAGAGCAAGGTTTTGAGCAGGGGAAGCATTCAGCGGATCCTTCGGGTGATGGTCATGGCCCGGGCACTGTCGATGAGCCTAGAAAAGGACTCGCTAATGTCGTTGAGCAAGGAAACTTGGAATATACATGTCAGCTGATTGAAGATCTTTTATCTCAGTAGATGGTTTGACAGATACGGATTAAGCCCACTTCGGTGGGCTTTTGATTAACCAGCGCCGTGGATTGTATTAGCAACCGTGTTCTGTTCAAACTTCACAACAAGTTGATCCCGAACTGCTTTACCAACATATGAGTAAGACCAAAGCAAACAATTGATACTAAGCCGCTTATTAGTAATGTGACCCAAAAAGAGTATTTAGTCAGCAAGTAAGGAAAGAGCAAAAACATGGGTAGCGTTGGCAGCACGTACCAGAAAGTATAAAACGCATGATTAGAGAGTTTATTGCTTCCCTGGCCCTCAATGTACATCCAGATCAATGCTAATATTGTGACAGTCGGTAAAGCAGCAACTAAAGCACCTAATTTATCACTTCGTTTTGCTACTTCAGAAATCAAAACAACGACAGCCGCAGTTGTAAGGTACTTTATGGCAATCCATAGCATGATTGGTCTCCTTGCCCAAAATGAATGAATTTTCTGTCCTCTACGTCGTTCCTTATCTGAGGATACAGATTTTACGCCACTACTCACTCTACCATTTCTCTTAGTTAGCTGAGTTGTGGCTATGGTGCTTTCCAATTGAGTTCGAACGCGATTTCTCTAAGAACTGTAGCTTTTGTATTTTCGTCTTGCATATTGTCTATGTGTTTCTTGAGGAGATTTTTAATTTCATAGACTTGATGAAAAGTGGGATACACATCCTCTTCTCTCGAATTGGAGAGGCCTTTAAACAACTGCTCAGTCTCTGATTCATCAAGCGACAATACAATTGGGGGTATTTAGTCCAGGGGGGAATGAGTATATTCATAGCTCCCTCAATAACGCTACAGGTTGTGCTACCCGATTATGAGTTAGCACCGTGGCAGCGTTTTATTTCTGAAATCAGTGCTTTAGCTAATGGTGAAGCCGAGTTATTTTTTAATGTGATCAGCATGACCGGAATTTGGTAGGTGTACTTGTCTGGCAGGATAGCTTTTAACAGTCCCTTGTCGACCCAACTGCTGGCGTAGTGCTCGGGCAAGTAGCCGATAAACGCGCCCGATAAAATGAGATGGGCAATCCCCTCATCGTGATAGGCAATAGCGCTGTTTTGGTAATTCAGCGCATCGTTTCGGGTTTCCTTGTCTCGCATATAGTTACTGGTGATCACTTCCGCTTGTTGCAAAAGTGTCTTGATTTCAGAGGGCTTGCAGTCGAACAGTGGGTGGCCTTTGCCACAATACAAATAGTTAGTTTCATTATGCAGTGGATAATAGTCGAGCCCCCTTAGTTGGTGGCGACTGACGCCGATGCCGGCCAATGAACGACCATTGACGACGGACGTTTCGACTTCGCGTGCCTCACAGACGTTAATGTCGAACTGTAAGTTATTGCTTCTGTTTTTTAATGAAGAAATGACATCTGCTACGCGGCAGCGCGGATCGTTGACTAAGGTGTCAATCATGGCAATCGTCACTCGGCCCGAGAGTTCATTTTTTGAACTCGCGACTGTTGCTGCAAAGGCTTCACACTGTTGCAGTAATTCTAGTGAGGCTTGATAAGTCACGCGTCCTGCTTCTGTTACTTCAAAGCCACTTCGGCCGCGTTTACACAGCTTAAGCCCAAGCCGTAATTCCAAATCAGATAAATGAGAGCTAATGGTTGAGCGACCGATGTTTAAACGGGTTTCCGCCGCTGACAAACCACCACACTCAACAATAGCAACGAATATTCTTAGCATACGTAAATCAACATCTTGCACCTGCATAGGTAGCCCTCTTTATCGTTTGGATTTTAGTTCGATAAAACCGGAATGAACTACGAACATTATGCTTTTATAAAACATCCAGAGCAAGTTAGCATGAGCCCATAAGTAACGTGATAGCAAAATATCGTATGTTAGGAGAACAAAATGACGTTTAGATATGGTGTAGACCGACTAAACCTAGATATCGTAAATGGAATTGCTGATGGCAGTATCAAAGCGGAACTGTGTGAAGAAGCGCTAGATAAGATCAATGCAAGTCGTCGTAATGTAGACATCATCGCAGCATCAGATAAGGCAGTGTACGGCATCAATACGGGTTTCGGTCCTCTATGTGATACGCAAATCTCACCTGAAGAAACGCATCTGCTACAAAAAAACCTCCTGATTACTCATGCGGTTGGTGTGGGTGAGCCAATTGCTAAACCAATCTCAAAACTGATGCTGATTACTAAGGTACATGCGTTAAGCCAGGGCTACTCAGGTATTCGCCTAGAAGTGGTTCAGCGCATGCTAGCGTTCATCGAACTGGATCTTATCCCTGTTGTACCAGAGCAAGGCTCAGTGGGTGCATCGGGTGACTTAGCACCACTTTCTCACCTGTTTTTACCACTGATTGGTGAAGGTGAATTCTGGAACGGTGACAGCATCATTCCTGCCGCGCAAGCGCTTCGTGAAAACGGTTTAGAGCCACTTGAGCTGCATGCTAAAGAAGGCTTGGCACTGATTAACGGCACGCAGTTTATTTTGTCGCATGCGATTACCGCACTAACAAAAATGCGCTACCTGCTTGATTTAGCTGACCTATCTGGCGCGATGAGTATCGAGGGCATGCAAGGCAGTGGTTCTCCATTCAGAGAAGAGCTTCACCTGACTCGTGCGTTCGCAGGTAACCTTGAAGTGGCGGCTCGAATGAGACGTTTCTTCCAAGGCTCAGAAAACATGGCTTCTCATGCGCATTGTGTTCGCGTGCAAGACCCGTACTCACTACGTTGTATTCCTCAGGTACACGGTGCTTCTCGCAATGCCTATAACCACTTAAAAGAACTTGCTGAAATCGAAATGAACTCGGTAACGGATAACCCGATTGTTATCAGCTCCGAAGAAGCGATTTCCGGTGGTAGTTTCCATGGTCAACCTCTTGCGATGGTGTTGGATTACGCTTCAATCGCAGCAGCGGAACTGGGCAACATTGCCGACCGTCGTTGTTACCTACTCCTTGAAGGCTTGCACGGTCTACCGCGTCTATTGACTTCATCCGGTGGCCTTAACTCAGGCATGATGATTCCGCAATATGCGACAGCGGCGCTGGTTACTGAAAACAAATCACTGTGTTTCCCACCGTCTGCTGACAGCGTACCAACCTCAATGGGTCAGGAAGATCACGTTTCGATGGGCAGCATCTCAGGTCGAAAACTGAACCAGATCTTAGGTAACTTAGAAAAGATCTTAGCTATCGAACTTATGTATGCTGCACAGGCGATAGAGTTTAGACGTCCGAACAAATGTTCAGATTTGATCGAAGAAAATTTCCATATTATTCGTGAGAAAGTTGCCAAGCTAGAAGAAGACCGTCTGCTTAAACCAGATATTGATGCGATGATCACACTTGTTAAGACACAAGCGTTTAACGTTAACTAAGGGGAGCCGCTAAGGATGGAAACTGTATTGAATTTTCAACAACAAATTAAACAAGGGATCCCTAGCACTTTGCCGGAAGCAAAACCGTATCCAGCAGGTGTAAACCGTGCGCCAAAACGCAAAGACATTCTGACTCCTGAAGAAAAGCAATTGGCGATTCGTAATGCATTGCGTTACTTCCCGAAAGAGTGGCATCAGGAACTGGCTACAGAGTTTGCTCAGGAACTGAAAGATTTTGGCCGTATCTACATGTATCGCTTCAAACCGAGCTATGAGATGAAAGCTCGCTCTATTGCTGACTATCCGGCCAAGTGTGAGCAGGCAGCCGCGATCATGCTGATGATCGACAACAACTTAGATCCTGCAGTGGCGCAGCATCCAGAAGAACTCATCACTTACGGTGGTAACGGCGCGGTATTCCAGAACTGGGCGCAATACCTGCTGACCATGAAGTACTTAAGTGAGATGGAAAGCGACCAGACTCTGCACTTGTACTCTGGCCACCCTATGGGTCTGTTCCCGTCGTCTAAAGATGCGCCGCGCGTCGTCGTTACCAACGGTATGATGATCCCTAACTACTCGAAGCCAGATGATTGGGAAAAATTCAACGCATTAGGCGTGACTCAATATGGTCAAATGACGGCTGGCTCGTTCATGTACATTGGTCCTCAGGGCATCGTACACGGCACCACAATTACGGTGATGAATGCATTCCGTAAGGTGCTGGAAAAAGGTCAAAGCCCGCAAGGTAAGATCTTCCTGACTGCAGGTCTTGGCGGTATGAGTGGGGCACAGCCTAAAGCCGGTAACATCGCGAACTGTATTACTGTGTGCGCAGAAGTGAACCCGAAAGCGGCGATTAAGCGTCACGAACAAGGCTGGGTTGATGAGTTGGTCGACAACATGGACGCACTGGTTGAGCGTGTTCGTAAAGCTCAGGCTAACGAAGAAGTGGTATCGATTGCCTTTATCGGTAACGTGGTTGATGTATGGGAAGCCTTCTACGAGAAGGAGATCTTCGTACACCTAGGTTCTGACCAGACGTCGCTACACAACCCTTGGTCAGGCGGTTACTACCCGGTGGACATCAGCTATGAAGAGTCGAACCGTCTTATCCGTGAAGAGCCAGAATTGTTCAAGGTAAAAGTACAAGAGACTCTGAAGCGCCATGCTGATGCGGTAAACAAGCACACGGCTCGTGGTACTTACTTCTTTGATTACGGTAATGCGTTCTTGCTGGAAGCCTCTCGCGCTGGTGGCGATGTGATGGCGGAAAACGGCATTGACTTCAAATACCCGTCATACGTGCAGGACATTCTTGGTCCTATGTGTTTTGACTACGGTTTTGGTCCGTTCCGTTGGGTTTGTACTTCAGGTAAGCCAGAAGAGCTGGACAGAACCGATGAGATTGCTGCGGAAGTACTAAGCAAGATCATGCAAGAGTCGCCAGAAGAAATTCAGCAGCAGATGCAAGACAACATCACTTGGATCAAAGATGCGAAACAGAACAAACTGGTTGTAGGTTCACAAGCTCGTATTCTTTACGCGGATGCGCAAGGTCGTATGGAAATAGCGAAAGCATTTAACGATGCGATTAATCGCGGAGAAATCGGTCCTGTGGTACTTGGTCGTGACCACCACGATGTAAGTGGTACTGATTCACCGTTCCGTGAAACGTCAAACATCTACGATGGTAGCCGCTTTACTGCTGATATGGCGATTCACAATGTAATCGGTGATGGTTTCCGTGGCGCGACTTGGGTTTCTATCCACAACGGCGGCGGTGTAGGCTGGGGTGAAGTGATCAACGGTGGCTTTGGTATGTTGCTTGACGGCAGTGACAGCGCAGAGCGCCGATTGAAGTCAATGCTATTGTTCGATGTGAACAACGGTATCGCACGTCGTAGCTGGGCACGTAACAAAGAAGCTAATTTTGCGATTCAACGTGAAATGGAAAGAACACCGAAGTTAAAAGTGACACTAGCTAACCAGGTTGACGATAACATTATCGATAACTTGTCTTTCTAAGTAACTTGAAAGCAAGATAACAGTAGAAAGAAACAAAAAGGCAGCGAAATAGCTGCCTTTTCTTTTATAAAATGAGTCCTTACTGCTTACCACATCAGATCGTCTGGAACGACGAATTCTGCATATGGGTCGTCTTCTTCAGGGATGTCGGCTTCAGGTTCTTTTTGATCGATAATCACTGATTCGTCACGCTGCGCAATTTTGTTTGCTACGCCGCGTGGGATGACTACATAGCTCTCGCCTACAACCGCAATAGCGAGAATACCTTTGATCAACTGTTCACGAATCAGAGAATCAACGTACAGTGATTTCACCAAAGTACCGTCGGTGAAGTTGTATTTGATGTCGCCATCTTTCAAATCAACTTTGTTCATTTCGATCAATTGATTGATTTGAGCTCTGATTTCTTTACTCAAACGTTCAGCATTCTGTTGTTTGCTCAACTCTTTATCTCGTTCTAACTGCTGGCGTTTGCTTTCTTCAACGGCCGCTTTGACTTCGCGTGCCTGAACGCGGGATTTTTTAGAACCTTTTTTCGCTTTCTTTAGTTTTTTCTCGTTAACCAAGCCAGCTTTTAGCATTTGTTCTTGAAGGGTTAGTTTTGCCATGTTTAATCCAGTTAATACGCAATTTTTGCCATTTTAACCAGTCCTGATCCGCAAGGAAAGGGCAGGGAAGGGATGTAGGGTGAATATCCTAATAAAATGCCGGCTTTTGCGGTAAAAGCCGGCATGTCATGCTCAGTATGGTTAACGTTGACGGCCGTTATTTAGCGTTCCACTGCTTAGAGGTGACGAGGTTATCCATCACTTTATTGACCGCTCGATGCGCTTTATCCACGATAGTATCGACGTCGTTGCGGTTGGTAATGAGTGCAGGCGCAAAGCCCAGAATATCGCCATGTGGCATGGCTCGGGCAATCAGTCCGACTTCCAGGCAGGCTGCGGATACTTGCGGGCCAACTTTTAAGTTCGGGTCAAATTGTGCTCGACGCAGTTTGTCAGGCGAAAACTCCAGTGCATGCAGTAAACCAATACCACGAGAATCCCCGACGAGCGGATGATCTATGAAGGTTTCGTTCATGCGTTGCTGCAAGTAAGCGCCCACATCTGCTGCGTTTTGTACTAAGCCTTCTCGCTCAATGATATCTAAGTTGCAGTTTGCAGCCGCTGCGCCCATCGGGTGACCAGAATAGGTGTAGCCGTGGCCAATTGCGCCCCATTGGTCGGTGCCGTTTTCCAGTACACTCCACACTCGTTCGCCGACAATCACACCAGAAAGTGGCTGGTACGCCGATGTTAAGCCTTTTGCTACCGTGATAAGGTCTGGCTTCATGTCATAGTGGATAGAGCCAAAATCGGAGCCCAAACGTCCAAAACCACATACCACTTCATCTGCGATCAATAAAACATCATACTTATCGAGTACTTTACGGATCGCCTGCCAGTAGCCTTCTGGCGGTGGCACAATACCACCAGTTCCGAGCACAGGCTCTGCAATCATTGCCGCGACGGTTTCTGGCCCTTCGGCAAGAATCATCGACTCAAGCTGATCTGCACAGTATTGAGAGAATTCCAGTTCCGACATGCTGTCATTTTCACGACGGTAATAATAAGGTGCTATCGTATGTTTGATGCGTTCCAGTGGCAGATCAAAATGAGCATGGAACAGTGGCAAGCCAGTCATTGAGCCCGAAGCGATGCTTGAACCATGGTAAGCGCGATCTCGGGAGATGATTTTCTTTTTCTCTGGGAGGCCACGGACATTGTTGTAATACCAGACTAATTTGAGCTGGGTTTCATTCGCATCACTACCTGACATGCCGTAGTAGACTTTACTCATGCCGTCCGGTGCCATTTTGATGATACGGTCTGAGAGTTTG
Organism: Vibrio sp. J1-1; assembly: GCF_021728395.1. Classification (GTDB taxonomy): domain Bacteria; phylum Pseudomonadota; class Gammaproteobacteria; order Enterobacterales; family Vibrionaceae; genus Vibrio. The sequence goes on from NZ_JAKKCM010000002.1 coordinate 126,843, forward strand.
ACCAAGGCTTCATTGGTATGACCGACATAGGTGTGGTAGTACGCCAGTTCTTTCGCTTGCTCGTAAATCGCCTCCGCCATTTCTGTTCTGCCATAACCAATGTTTACGCAATACAAGCCGGCAAATCCGTCGATAAGTTCAGTGCCTTCTGAGTCGGTGATTCGAATGCCTTGCCCGCTTGATATGATTCTGCCCGGAAGCTCACCAGCCGCGTACTGCTTTAGGTGGGTTGAGGCATGAAACACACGTTGACGATCGATCTCCAGTAGTTGTTGTGTTTTATTGCTCATAGTCCTTCTCCTGTTTATCTTCAACTTTCCTGTCTCAACAGCCACTAACGCTAGGCAGGTTGCCTAAGCAGCAATATTTAATTTCGCTGAACTCTTCAAAGCCGTGGTGGCTCCCCTCGCGCCCTAATCCCGACTGTTTTACGCCGCCAAAGGGGATAGGGTGCCCGGTCATCTTGACGGAGTTGACGCTCACCATGCCAAACTCCAAGCCGCGCATACATCGCCAGATCTGGTGAATATCATGGCCATAAACGTAGGCAGCGAGGCCATATTCTGTGTCGTTACTCATGTCGATCACGGTGTCTAAATCTTGATAGGGAAGCACGCCGGCGACGGGACAAAAGTTTTCTTCACGGTAGACGGCCATCTCTGGTGTCACATCGGCGAGTAGCGTTGGCGCAAAGAAGTTTTCACCCGGAACCTCGTTGTGGTAACCCGCGACCAATCTCGCACCTTTATCAAGGGCGTCACGGACGAGGTCATGGGCTTTGTCCACGGCCGCTCGATTGATCAGCGGTCCCATAGTGGTCTTGTTGTCTAAGCCGTTGCCTAAAACAATTTTGTCCATCTCTTTAGCAAAAGCCTCGAGAAAGACTTGGTATTTATCGTGTGGAACAAATATGCGATTTGCCGCTAAACAATCTTGTCCGGCGGTTTGAAACTTTGCTTCTACGGCTGCTTTGGCTGCTGATCCAATTTCCATATCGGGCAGGACAATAAAGGGCGCGTTTCCCCCCAATTCCATACTGCATTTCTTCACGGTTTGCGCCGCGTCGCGCAGCAGCAATTTACCTACCCGAGTGGAGCCTGTGAATGACAGAGCTTTTACTTTATCGGAGTGACACAGTGTCTTAGAGACCATGGCAGCGTCGCCCGTGACTACATTAAAAACACCTGCCGGAAATCCTGCTCGATCGGCCAGTTCTGCCAGCGCTAAAGATGAAAATGGCGTTTCGCTCGCAGGTTTGATGATGACCGGACATCCAATCGCTAATGCGGCAGCGGCTTTTCTCGTCACCATGGCATTAGGGAAATTCCATGGTGTAATCAATGCCGCAACCCCAATAGGCTCACGTATTGTGGAAAGCTGGGCATTCGGTATATGGCTGGGAATGGTTTCACCGTAGCTACGACGTGCTTCTTCTGCAAACCAGCGAATAAAAGACGCGCCATAATCAATTTCACCAAGTGCGTCGCCTATGGTTTTGCCTTGCTCCATCACCATCAAACGCGCGAGATCTTGTTTGGATTGCAGAATCATATCGTGCCAACGCATCAATACTTCAGCGCGTTGTTCTGCCTGCATTTTTCGCCACTGACGAAAGGCGCGATCGGCATCATCAATCGTTTGGTAGAGTTGCTGCTGGGACAGTCGGGTGGTATATCCGATCACACTTGCGTCGGCTGGGTTATGAACGGGATGGAAATGGTCTCCGCTTGTCCACTTGCCATTAACGTAAGCGAGCCCTCTTACCAAGCGTACGTCTTCCATGATTGCCATCATGTCATGCGACGCTTTGACTTCGTCGCCATGAAAGTTATGAAGTGCTGTCATAAGTCCCTCTCGAGCTTCGTTATCCATAGTTAAACTGTAATCGAGGAGGGAGTTAAATTATTTCTGATGGGAGGGCCGGTACTGTGACATTTTTCTTTATAAAGACAGAAAGTCGCGTTTTTTTCTGCTTAGAACAGGTTTAACTTTTCCTTTTAGAACAAAACGTTTTGATTGATCTCTAAACTGCCTGAATCTCGCTTGATGGTTTTGGTGACGATGTAAGTAAAATAGCGTTCAATGCCCACTTCAGAATCAAGCCAGTTATCAATCAGTCGCTGGTATTGATCGATGTCCTCTGATTGAACTTTGAGGATGTAATCAACGCCGCCACCCGTGGCATAGCAGTCGGTCACTTCAGGGGTATGCTTGACCAATTGTTCAAAGCGCTTGAAAGCCTGCGCGTTGTGCTCTTTGAGTGAAACCTCAACCATGACTGAGGTTCGTTTGAATAACACATCGGTATTCACCTTTGCACCATAACCTTCGATGATGCCGGCTTCTTCAAGTTTTTTAACCCGTTCCCAGCACGGACTGACGGAAAGGTTTATTTCTTCCGCAAGATGGGATTTAGTGATGCGGCCATTGTCATGAAGGATCTGTAGAATTTTGACGTCGTAGCGATCGAGGCGCATGGTTGGTCTCCTCTTGGTTTGGACGAAATACTGACGAAAGTAAGCAAGATGTTTAAAAGAATTCTCCGCAATCTTTGGCAATGACAGCGAGCGTGTCACCAATATTCACCATAGCAGGAAAACGGCGCGCAGCGAAAATACCGTCTCGCTCTGATTTGTATTCTATTGGGGCTTCGCCAGTTCGTTCGATAGAGTAGATTCTTACAATGACATCACCCTGATTGATGGCATCACCAAGCTCAAATCGGTATTCCGCGATACCTCTGTGCTGACTTTGGACATAACAGTCTGCATCTGGCATATCGAGCAACTGGGTTGGTTGACTTGGCTTTTCATAATCACCAGAAAGGTTGCCTGCAAAACGCAGGAAATTACGGATACCGCGATCGGCATATTGAATAGTTTGTGGAGTGCTGGTGCCGCCTCCACGCAGTTCAGTAGTGACGAAGACTTTACCCTGAGATTCCACGGCGGTGTCATATAAGCTGGTGGCATCCATTTCGAGCATGATCATGGTATAAGGGGCGCCAAACAGTTTCGCTCCTAATATGCAGGCTTCTTCTTGTTCTGGGTTATCTAGGCGGTGCGCGGCTGCAAATGGGAGGATATCTAACGTTTTGCCCCCTGAGTGAATATCCAGAGCGAAATCGCACAGTGGCACCAAATAACGGGAGAAGTAGTCGGCGATCTTCTTTGTCACGGTTCCTACAGGGTTTCCGGGAAAACTACGGTTTAAGTTACCTTTGTCGATAGGGGACGTGCGAGAGGCATTCTGGACAGATGGCAAGTTCATCATTGGCACAATAATGACGCGTCCGCGAATTTGTTCGGGTTGTAGTGAACTCGATAGCTTTAAGAGACTGGTGATCCCTTCATATTCGTCGCCATGGTTTCCTCCGGTCAAAAGTGATGTTGGACCTGGGCCATTTTTTATCACCGTTATTGGGATCATAATGCTCCCCCACGCGGAATCATCATGGGAGTGAGGTAGGGTTAAAAATCCGTGTTGGGTACCTTCTCGGTCAAAGTCGACAGTGGCTGTGATCGAGCTGTTTTGCATGCAAACTCCTTGTTCTTTGCTAAGTGTTTCGTTTCAACCTTTCTTGATCAGTGTTTAATAAACAAATGGCGAGGGAAATCACATAATGTTTTGGCACCTAGCCGGGTAATGACAATGCTTTCCGTGGTCTCTAGACCCCAGTCTTTAAACCATAGGCCGGGCATAAAATGAAACGTCATGCCTTCTTTCAGTATTGTCTTGTCGGTGTCGCGAAGGCTCATGGTGCGCTCGCCCCAATCTGGCGGATAGCTGAGACCAATAGGGTAACCACAACGAGCTCCTTCACGGGAAAAGCCTGCTTTATCGAGGACTTTGTTCAACGCATTGGCAATATCGGCACAAGTGTTGCCCGGTTTAGCTGCCTCTAAGCCAGCCTCAAGTCCGCGAGTCAGTGCTTCATCTGCGCGTTTGAACTTATCATCGGGCTCGCCCAAGAAAATGGTGCGAGATAAAGGGCAGTGGTAACGCCGATGCGCTCCTGCGATTTCAAAAAAAGTGCCTTCTCCTTTTTTGAATGGTCTGTCGTCCCAGGTTAAGTGAGGCGCGGAAGCATCGGCACCCGAAGGTAATAGCGGAACAATAGCGGTGTAATCACCAAAATGTTCCTCATGACCAAGAACGGCCTGACGGTTAATTTCTGCTACCAGATGATGTTTTGGTAAGCCCGGCTCTATCATGTCAAACGCGACACGGTGCATGTTTTCTACAATACGTGCAGCGCGGTACATATACGATAACTCTTGGTCAGACTTTACCGCACGACACCAATTCACCAAACCAGTAGCATCGAGCAACTGCGCATTCGGCAAATGGTCGATCAGCGATTCGTAAGCGGTCGCACTAAAGTAATAGTTGTCTTTTTCTACACCAATACGGCCACGGTCCCAGCAGCGGGGCGTCAATACGGACTCAACCAAATAATCCATTGGGTGGAGAGGTGGGTTCATCACATAATGATCGGGGTAGGAGGCGATGTTTTCAGCCGACATATACGCGGTTCGATAAGCGCCGTTTGCGTCGTGGTAGCGTCCGAACCAGATAGGTTCGCCTTCAGGACCTACAATCACGCATTGAGGCACATAAAAAGACCATCCATCGTACCCGGTCAACCAAGACATGTTGGATGGGTCATGAATGATGAGTAAATCTAATTCGCGTTCGAGCATCGATTGTCGAACCTTGGATAAACGTTCTTGGAATTCCTCCAACGTAAAATGCATAGTAATGCCTCTCATACACTCTCCTTGTAGAAAATCCGATGCTCTTGGCCCTCGGAAGTGAGGTCTCTAATCCTATACTCAGATCACTTGGACCTATCGTTATTTTTAACCACGGTTTGAAATCGATGGTTAAAAATATCGGCACAATTATCTACTCCTCGTTGTTTTAATTCTTATCAATAAAAACAAGTGTGGTTGAGATTTGTCCTAAATGCCGCATTTTTTTATGTAAAAAACGCTTAGACCCGTTTTGGGGCAAAGGTGCACTATGGAAAATTAAATCGGTAGGTTTATGTATCTTCGGGATTTTTTGAGAACAGGCTGTGAACTGAACACCTTTGAGTTCTGGTCAAAGATTGATAGCGATAGTCGAATGCTTAGTGGCGAATTGGGCACGCTTTTAGCTTAATGAGCCCGCGCTATTGAAGGAAAAGTAAAGCGCGGGGTAGAGAGTCTGTTCATTGCTAAAAGCGATATTAGCTTAGTTTTTGAGTGGATTCTCTTACTTGCAGCGAGCCCTGATATTGGAAGTGTTTTTGAACGGTCTGCTGTTCTTTATTAAGGGTAAGTGCGGTAGTGATAGCATCGCGAGTGAGCTCTAAAATAGGCAGTTCTACCGTTGAAATTCGCGGTACCATATAACTCGCAGTTGGGTCACCATCGATACCAATTACTGAAATATCTTCAGGAACTTTTAGTCCTTTGTCATGTAATGCACGAATCGCACCGATAGCCATCGAGTCGGTACACGAAAAAATAGCGCTAAAAGGTATCCCACTATCAATCAATTTGATCGTGGCGTCATAACCACTTTTGGTGGTGCTCTCACCTTCGAAAATAAGTGAGTCTACGACGGTTATATCATGCTCTACCAGGGTTTGTTTGTAGGCAGAAAGACGTTTCTGACCCGTACTGCTGTACATTGGTGTAGTAATACAGGCGACTTGCTTATGGCCAAGATCTAAAAGATATTGAGTTGCAAGACGCGCCACTTGCTCTTGATCGAAATAAAAGCTGAATAACTTTTCATCGTCCAAAGCACGATTGATAACGATTAGTTGGGTTTTCATTTCCTGTTGCAGAGTAGAAAGCTGTTGCTCAGATAAATGACGGCTGTAAATCAGAATGGCATCGCAGTTATGAGCGTTCAGGGAGCGAACGGCTTCCTCTTCGCCCTCAGCATTGTCGCTGCTGTTCATCACAAACAATTTCTTGTCAGCTTTTTGCATATCTATTGCGGCTTCGGTCAGCATGGAACCAAAATAGTGACTTTCAAAATGAGGGAGAATTAAGCCGAACGTATTGTAGCTGTTTGTTGCCAAAGCACGCGCAAAAGCATTAGGTTGATAACCTAAAGATTTCATAGCCGCTAACACAGACTCACGAGTCTGATCTTTCACATATTCGCTTCCATTTATAACTCTGGATACCGTCGCCTTTGAAACACCTGCAGCTTTACATACGTCTTTGATTGTCGCCATTTTTTTATTCCCAAATACTTTGGTTTGGCAGTTTACACTATTTGCCTGAGCGAAGGTAAACCGTTGTCTTATTTTAGACGCAAGTTCAATACACACAGATTAATCACGTGGAATGAGAGCAAAAAGTGGTCTGGTTTTGCTTGTCCTCACAGTTTTCTGAGAATTATCGCACTCGAACTGTAACCGGTTTCAGTTGTTGGTGTATGCTAATTACGAGCATCGAAGTCTCTTGATAAGTATAAGCACATTTATGCTTTGCTATTCAGTTAGCTGACGGCAATGACTCCTACAGGATTTCCCTGTCAAAACAACATAGTTCGAACCCTGCATCTTAAAGTCATTTTGATAACATTTTTCATAATTAAGGAACAGGAAACCATTTTGATAGACACAATTATTTTTGATATGGACGGCGTGCTTGTTGATTCTGAGCCGTTCTGGCGCAAGGCGAAGGTCAACGCGGTTGCACGTTTTGGTGGACAAATCACCGAGCAGCTTGCTTATCAGAGTACTGGCCTTCGCATCGATGAAATAGCCAATTATTGGATACGCTACTGTAATTTAGATCCGAAATGTGCCCCAGATCTTGCAGATGCTATTTTGATAGAAGTGATCGCACAAATTAAGACGCACGGTCAACTTCTTCCGGGCGTAAAAGAATCTTTGGATATTCTGGCCAAAACGGGTTTGAAAATTGGTTTGGCTTCTTCTTCACCATTGCGATTAATCGAGGCAGTACTGGATACTTTCGAAATCGGTACGTATTTCTCGGTCTATGTTTCTGCAGAGCATCTGCCATATGGAAAACCTCACCCGCAGGTATACATGGATGCGGCAGTGAAGTTGAATACAGAGCCTCATAACTGCTTGGCTATTGAAGACTCAGTTAACGGTTTGATTGCCGCGAAAGCAGCAGGTATGACCGCTATTTGTGTGCCTGAACCGGGGCAGGAAATGAATCCACGCTTTGGTATTGCAGATATCAAGCTTACCTCTCTTGAAGACTTTTCTACTTCCAAAGAGGTTTTGAAACTTCTTGGTAAATCAATAGTTTGATCTTGGACGGATTAGAGGTTGGCTGACTGCATTCGCTCCAATTTAGGTTGAATAAAAGGGCTTCCCCTAGGATCTAGAGAAGCCCTTTTTGTTCCTAAAATATCTGCTTTGACTTATATCCGTTATCTGCGGTCGTTGTTTGGGAGCGATCTTCAGGATAAAAAATGCACCCTTCGCCGGGGCTTAGGGTGCATTATGCTATCTACAGTTTCTCGCTGTCGCTTTACAGTTTTTCACCGTTGCTGCTGATGACGTCTTTGTACCAATAGAAGCTCTTCTTACGGCTACGACCCATGGTTCCTGTGCCATCGTCGTGACGGTCGACGTAAATAAAGCCATAACGTTTACGGTATTCACCTGTACCGTAAGACACACAGTCAATGCAGCCCCAAGGGGTATAGCCCATTAAATCAACACCGTCGTAGTTAACCGCCTTTTGCATTTCTTCAATATGCGCTTTTAGGTAATCAATTCGATAGTCGTCGTTGATTTCGCCGTTCTCTTCGACTTTGTCAATTGCGCCAAATCCATTTTCTACAATGAATAATGGTTTGTTGTAGCGCTCATACAGCTCGCAGAGCGAGTAGCGCAGACCTACTGGGTCAATCTGCCAACCCCACTCAGACGCTTGAACGTAAGGGTTCTTAACGCTGCCGGTAAAGCCGCTCATTGATCCTTCTGTAGTTTGTTCCGCATCGGCTTTTACCGCGACCGACATGTAGTAACTAAAGCCAATATAGTCACAAACACCTTCTTTTAAGATCTCCAGATCGCCTGGTTCCATCTTGATGTTGTAGCCTTTGCGTTCCCAATCTTTCAGTGTGTAGGCCGGATATTCACCACGCATATGGACATCACTGAAGAAGAAGCGGTTACGCATCGCTTCTTGAGCCAGTATGACGTCATCCGGATTACACGAATATGGATAAATTGGTACCCACGCAACCATACAGCCAATTTGGAAGTCAGGGTTGATTTCGTGACCCAGTTTTACCACTTTGGCACTGGCTACCATTTCATGGTGAACCACCTGGTACATACACTCTTCAGGATTTTCCTCAACGGTATAATCCACACCTGAGTTTGAATAACCCCACAGCGGTAAATGAAGATCACGCTGGTTGTTGATCTCGTTAAACGTCATCCAGTATTTGACTTTGTTTTTGTAGCGATTCATTACTGTTTCTGCGTAACGAACAAAGAAATCCACAACGCGACGATCTTTGAAACCACCGTACTCTTTTGACAAGTGCAGCGGCATTTCAAAGTGAGATAAGGTAATAACTGGCTCAATACCGTGTTTCAATAGCTCATCAAACAAATCATCGTAGTACTGCAGGCCCGCTTCATTTGGTACTAGTTCATCACCATTTGGGAAAATGCGTGGCCAGTAGATTGAAGTACGAAAGCACTTAAAGCCCATTTCAGCTAGTAGTGCAACATCACCTTTGTAGTGATCGTAGAATGCCGTTGCCTCGTGGTTAGGGTAGTGATAACCCTCCAACACACCATCGGTAATTTTGCGCTGTGTGTTTACGTCGCCACCGGACAACACATCAACAATACTTGGACCTTTTCCATCACGGTCCCATCCGCCTTCAACTTGGTGTGCTGCTACTGCACCGCCCCATAGAAAGTCGTCAGGAAATACATTACTCATCTTTACTTACCCTTAAGCCATTTGAATTACAGGCTGTCCAATCTCAATATGTTTCACTTCCTGATCTTGCTCGATCAGTTCAAATTCATACTCATCACTGTTCATTACAATAAACGGTGTGGTTGTGTCATAACCCGCATCAGCGATACTCTGCAGATCAAATTTGATTAATGGGTCACCAGCTTTGACTTGTTGGTCGAGATCAACCAGGCACTCAAAGAATTGACCTTTTAGTTCCACGGTGTCGAGGCCGACGTGAATCAGTACTTCAGCACCGTTTGTCGATGTCATACCGACGGCATGCTTAGTCTCAATAACGGATGAAATCACTGCGTCACATGGGGCTCTCACAATTCCTTCTGTTGGTCGGATAGCGACACCATCACCCAGTAGTTTTTGTGAAAAGCTTTCATCATTAACTGTTTCCAGGGCAATAATCTCGCCTTTTAGCGGACTGACTAAAGTCGCTGTCTTTTTCATTACAGGCGATAATTCTGGGGTTACTTTTAATTCATTCTCTTTCTTGTCTTCTGCCTCAACTGGATCTTCAAAGCCAACAAAATAAACCAGTGTGATGGTGACGACGATGGTGATGCCTGTACCCAGAAGCGCACCAGTAAATGAGCTTGGGTTATCTGGGTTAATCGCGTTAACCACGGTCAGAATGCCTGTCAGCCCTGCATAAGCATAGTAGTACGTGTTGAACAGGCTCGCGACCGCAGCACCAATTGCGCCACCGATGCAGCCACAGATAAATGGTTTTTTCAGCCTTAATGTCACACCGTAGATTGCGGGCTCTGTAATGCCGAAGAAACCTGTAATGCCGGCAGAGTAAGCAGTAGTTTTCATGCGAGTATTGCGAGACTTTAATGCGACAGCGAAAGCTGCAGCCATTTGAGCTACAACGGCGATGCCACAGAAGGCTTGAATCGAGTCATAGCCGAAGTTTTCGTAGTTTGCCAAGACGATTGGAGTGGTACCCCAGTGAACACCGAAAATAACTAGAACTTGCCAAATTCCACCAATCACAGCTGCGGCAACAACGGGGGCGACGTCATACAACGTGTTGTAACCCGTTGCAATAACGCTTGCAACGAAGCTGGTCGCAGGGCCAATGAGAACCAGCGTAGCAGGCACCATGATTAGCATACAAAGTAACGGGGTAAACAGTTCACGTACTACGTCAGGTAGGATTCTTTTTATGTATTTTTCAACGTAACTCAGAGCCCAAACCATAAAAATAGGTGGCAGCACTGATGCGGTATAAACGGTTTTTGCCAGCGGTAAACCTAAGAAGGTTATTAATTCACCATCAGCGATTCGTGCAGCCATGTCTGCCCAAGATGGGTTGATGAGTGCACATGCACAAAGAATCGCAATAAGAGGGTTACAGTTAAAATGTTTGGATGCGGTGATGGCGATAAAAACTGGAAGAAAGACAAATGGTGTCCAGGACATAAAGTTCAGAACTTCAAATGCGCCAGTTCCGGCAACACTTGGAGCAAGATAGTGGACGAAAATCAAAGCACCTTGCAAGATACCAGCAGCCGCAAGAATATAAACAAAAGGCGCGAAAATCGACGACATAGAGGCGATAATCGCGTCCAACAACCGTACTTTCTCAGAACCTTCAGACATCAAAGACGTATCAACTAAAGTAGACATCGCGGCATAAACGTCTTGGACGTGAGTGCCGATAACAACCTGGAATTGACCGCCACTCATCACAACTGTAATAACGCCCGGCATTTCTTTAATTTTGTCTGCAGCACCTTCCGGTGTTTCTCTTAATACCAAGCGCAGACGGGTCGCACAGCGTGAGAATCTACTTATGTTTTCTTGTCCGCCTACTTGCGCAAGAATGTCTTTCGCAAGCTGAGCATAATCTCTGACTGCAGCCATATATTTCACCTTTCCCTTTATTATTTTTCGTTAATTTCGAATTATTGGAACCGGTTTCAGAATAAGTCGGAATAACTTTTTACATCAACAGCGATAAAAAGCAATACAGAATTGGATCACAGAAACAATCGTCAGACGATTTAAAAACGCTATACGGATCTCTTTTTCTGGCGCTAAGAACACATTCAAGCGCGGGTTTTAGAATAAAAACCAACCAGAAATGACAATCTGAAATGTTGGAACTCGATTTATCTTCGTCATCAATAAGTCTTAAAAAATATTTTTATGCATTATTGTAACCGGTTTCATTTTGTGTTTTATTGTAGAGAACGACATCTCGGAACTGAAGTGAACTTAGGTTTGAGTTGACCATTAAATAGATTAACTCATTGAATAGTGGTGAAATAAATGAGCAATAACGTTTTTCCAGAAGATTTTATGTGGGGTGGTGCAACGGCAGCAAACCAATTTGAAGGTGCATGGAACGTAGACGGTAAAGGACCAAGTACGAGTGATATGTTTAGCGGTGGTACCCATACCGTTGCTCGCCGAATTACCCGTACTATCGAAGAGGGGGGTCATTACCCTTCACATGAAGCGATCGACTTTTACCACCGTTTCCGCGAAGACATTGCGTTGTTTGCTGAAATGGGCTTTAAAACGTTTCGTTTTTCAATTAACTGGACGCGAATTTTCCCAACCGGTATGGAGTTGGAGCCAAATGAAGCGGGTTTGAAGTTCTATGAAGACGTTATCGACGAGCTAAAAAAATACGATATCGAGCCGCTGGTTACTATCTCACATTACGAACTGCCGTTCGGTCTGACTCAAGAATACAACGGCTGGGCTGGCAGAGAAGTGGTTGAATGCTATACACGCTACGCGGAAACACTGTTTAAGCGATTCAACGGTAAAGTGAAGTATTGGCTGACCTTCAACGAAATCAACATCGGTACTATGCCGATAGGCAACTACCTAGGTTTAGGTATTCTTAACGAAGGTACGGACGATTTTATTAATCAGGTCGACTACCCGCAGCTACGTTTTCAGGCATTGCACCACCAGTTTGTTGCCAGTGCAAAAGCGGTAAAACTGGCTCATGAGATCAATTCTGAGAATAAGGTTGGTTGTATGATCTGCTTCCTGACCACTTACCCATTCACCTGTAATCCGGAAGATATTGTGCTTGCGCAGGAACATATGAAAATGCACAACTATTTCTGCGGTGATATTCAGGTTCGTGGTCAATATCCTTACTACGCAAAGCGTTACTTCGAAGAAAATAACATTGAAGTGAAAATGGAAGCGGGCGATGCAGAAATCCTTGCTGAAGGAACCGTCGACTACTACACGCTAAGCTACTACATGTCGAATTGTGTTTCTGCGGATCCAAGTAAGGAAACGACTTCTGGTAACCTAATGGGCGGCGTGAAGAACCCTTACTTGCAAGCATCAGACTGGGGCTGGCAAATAGACCCAATTGGTTTGCGTTATACGCTGAATGAAATTTATGCTCGATACGAAGTACCACTGATGGTTGTCGAGAATGGTTTGGGTGCCTTCGATAAAGTCGAAGAAGATGGCTCAATCAACGATAGCTACCGTATTGATTACCTGAAAGCCCACATTGAGCAAATGGGTGAGGCGGTGAAAGACGGCGTTGATTTGTGGGGTTATACACCTTGGGGTTGTATCGACTTGGTGAGCGCATCCACTGGTGAGATGGAAAAACGCTACGGCTTTATTTATGTCGATAAAGACAACAATGGTGAAGGTACCTTAGATCGTAAGAAGAAGGCTTCTTTCGACTGGTACAAAAAAGTCATCGCGTCGAATGGTTCAGAGCTTTAACGCACGCTTAAGCCGTTTAAATGAATGACCGAATTGAATACAAAAGAGCGCTAGTATTAGCGCTCTTTTACTTTTTCTAATTTATGATCTTTTCGCCACTGACTCGGTGACTTGCCCGTCCATTGACGAAAGTGACGACTGAATACCGCCGTTTCGGCATAGCCTAGCTGCAACGCGATATCGGTAATACTTTGGATATTTTCATTAAGGCGACGTTCCGCCAAGCTCTGCCTCACTTGTCTCAAGAGCAGGCTATAATTCTTCCCGCGCTCTTTTAATCTTATTTGTAACATTCTCGGATGCATGTCTAAAGCTCGGGCGACCTGTTCAACGCTGCACTCTCCTGTCGGCAATAACCGCCCGATCATATCTCTGGCTTGATCGCTCAGATTATCCGGATAGCGATTTTTCAGGTATTTAAGATGCTCCTGAAAGTGTCGATCTAACGCGTCTTCATCTTGATGGTTTCGAGTATCAAGCAGGCTTGCCTTGAGCATAATGCCGTTAAATTTCTCACCAAATCGAATCTTGGGTAACGGGGCTGAGTTGCCATTTCGGTTTTCCAAGCTGCCAAATTGAGTCAGGTACAGGGTGAAACTATTCATATCAATGTTGAGTAAATTCGCCAGAAACCTAGCCATTTGCATGACACTCATTTGCATCAGCTGAGTGGTCACTTGTTCACTGTAAGTATCAATGCTTAAAGAAAGTCTCATCCATTCATCTTGTGGTGTCATCGAGAATTTAACACCTGAAGATTGCAAATAGAGGTAATCATTAGCGCGTATTAACGCCTCTCTGACCGTTTCAGCGCGAGCGACCAGCATGGGTAAGTCGCCTAATGCATTAAAGCTTTGCCGTTGAGCCAGTAAGACACCAAACATCGGTTCCTGACAGCGTATCGCAGCGACTTCCAGAAGTTCGGCCAGCCTCGAATTGGCGATGTAAGTGTCGGGATCGCGGAACTGGGCAGCAGAAAGCCCGGCCTGTTTCATTATTTCTATCGGATTCTGTCCGTGTTCAGAAACTAAACTATCAAATTTGTCTGCTGCACCGCTTCTAACGATATACATATCTCGATTTTGAAATGTTAATGGTTTGTGAATCGCAATATATCAAATTTTATTCGTAAAAGGTCAAGTGAGTGTCAGTGAGTTGATCTAAGTTACATTTTTATAACATGTCGAGAAAGGGAAGCTAAATGGAACTGATGAACAAAACTGCGATCGTCACTGGTGCTGCTGGTGGAATTGGTCAAGCCATCGTAGGCAAACTACGTGAGCAGGGAGCGAACGTGCTGGCTGTCGACATTTCTCAACAATCGCTTGAAGTTTATAAAGATGCAGATTCGAAGTCATTAAAGACTTTTTCTGCGGATGTGACGGATTTTCAGCAAGTGGAAGCCATGGTCAACTACGCAGTCGCGGAGTTTGGCAAGCTGGATATCATGATTAATAACGCTGGCATTGGTTTAGCAAAACCGCTGCTAGAACATGATCCGGTCGCCGATTTTGAACCCGTTTCTAAGGTCAATCAAAACGGGGTTTACTATGGCATTTTGGCTGCAGGACGTCAGTTCCAAGCACAAGGCACACCGGGTGTCATCCTCAATACCTCTTCTGTTTACGCGCAAATGGCAGCTGAAATGACGTTCACTTACAACGTGAGTAAAGCCGCCGTTGACATGATGACAAAATGTGCAGCTTTGGAGCTGGCACCGTTGGGTGTTCGTGTTTGCGCCATCGCACCGGGTCGCGTGGATACTCCAATGCTACGCCAATATGAAGCGCTTGGCCTTTGGGAGCACATCCGCAAAGAGCAGATGCGCGATACCTTTACCCAAACAGAAGAAATCGCCAACGTGGTTGCATTCTTGGTCAGCGAAAAAGCGAATTGCATCAATGGTTGCACAGTTAGTGCATCAGACGGTTTCGAGAATTTTAAATACCCATTACTGGGCTAAGACGTGGAAGTCTAATTACAACAAAAGCGAGGAAGCAAGTTATGTCATTACCAGAAGTTATTCAGCATCAGGATTTTCTGTTAACTCTAAACACAAATGAAGAATCGATCATCAAAGATGCTCTGCCGGGTGTTGATGTTTACCCGTTGTTTCTTGATCCAGAAAACGGCACTTGGGTAATTCGAGCGAAGTTTAAGCCAGGAATTACACTACCGAAGCACTTCCACACGGGCGTGGTGCATTTCTACACGTTAAGCGGTATGTGGCATTACACAGAATATCCAGATCAAAAACAAACGGCTGGCAGCTACCTGTACGAGCCAGGCGGTTCTATCCACACATTCCACTGTCCAGAAGAGTCAGGCGGTGCAGATGGCTTTATGGTCATCCAAGGTGCGAACATCAACTTTGATCAAGACGGCAACTTCATGAACATCATGGACGCTGGCTGGATCGAGCAAGTGGTTATCGCCACGGCTAAAGCTCAAGGCATCACACCACGTTACATCAAGCCAGGTGCGATTGCAGGTGTAAGCGACCAGCTTGGAGAGTAATTCCATGACAACAATG
Source organism: Vibrio sp. J1-1 (assembly GCF_021728395.1). GTDB lineage: Bacteria > Pseudomonadota > Gammaproteobacteria > Enterobacterales > Vibrionaceae > Vibrio. Next base: position 142,083 of record NZ_JAKKCM010000002.1, read on the forward strand.
AACAGTATCGTAATGCAAGATGGCGGTGTTTACTTGCAGCAGGTGGATGTACCTAAACCGGCCCCGGGCCAAGTACTTGTTCGTAGCTTAGCGTGTGGTATTTGTGGTTCAGATATACACATTGCACGTCATACGGACGAAGTATTTGATGTTTACCGTAAGCTTGGTGTGATGTCAGAAAGCATGGATGACCATACTCAAGTCATGCTAGGGCACGAGTTTTGTGCGGAAATCGTGGAATACGGTGATGATACACAACAAGCACTACCTGTTGGTAGCCGCGTTACTTCTGTGCCGATCCTAATGAGCCAAAATGGCGCTGGTGTTGGTGTGACGCCGGGTATCCACGGTGCATACTCTGAATACTTTTTGCTTGATGAAGCGCTGCTTCTGCCTGTTCCTGAGAACGTTCCTTCAGAAGCTGCCGCGTTGACAGAACCACTGGCGGTTGGGTTGCATGCAGTGAATCGCAGTGACATCTTGGTTGATGAAGTGGCGTTGGTTGTTGGTTGTGGTCCTATTGGTCTTGCGGCTATCACAGCGCTTAAACTGCGTGGCGTTACCAATATTCTGGCGGTCGATATTCAAGATGAGAAGTTGGAACTGGCAAAAGAGTTTGGTGCAACACGCGTGGTAAACCCGACCAAAGAAGATGAAGTTGCGGTCGGTGCCGAAGTCGCAGCAGGTTCACGTCTGGTTATCTTTGAGTGTGTGGGTAAACACACCTTGATTGATGACTTCATTCGCCGTGCTCCAGCAGGCGCTCGCATTGTAGTGACTGGTATTCATACGACACCTACGAGCATCAACTACGCTTACGCGACCGTTAAAGAGCTTGATCTACGCTTCTCTTACTACTATCAACCACATGAGTTTGAGCAATGTCTTCAAGCCATAGCGGAAGGTAAAGTGCCATGGCAGAAAATGCTGACGGCTAAAGTGGGTATGGATGGCGTTGAAAGTGCATTTAAGCAGTTATTGACACCAAATGACCACATTAAGGTTGTGATTGAACCTTGGCGAAATGGCAAGTTACAAGTCGTGTAAAGTTGATTGATTGCATAAGGGTTTTTAGCTTACTCACGCCCCGGCACACTGTTGTGTTGGGGCTTTTTTATCTTAGCATTTTGGCGTGTTGTGTGATGCCAGAAATTAAGTCAAGGTGTGACTCGGATGTCTCTCGACGATGACGATAAATGCCTACCGTTCCCGGTTTCGGTTCGGTTGCCATGCTTAAACATTGCAATCCAAAGGACTCCAGGTAGGGTTGCAAATGACGGGTGTATGACATGACGGCGACACTCTCTTTCAGCATATCAATACTGGCAAGTAACGAGTCGACTTCGTAGGTTGGCCTGTCATCCAATTGTTGTCTCTCTCGCTCATTCTGTTTTGGAATTGGATTATCGATAACGTGATTAAATTTTTTCGCGTCATAAGTGACAGATAAAGCTGGATACTCATGCAACATGGCGTCCGTGACGACTTTTCCTAACAGAGGATGATCGGGAGCAACGAAATACGCATCCACTGTTTGAAATAAAGGAATAAAAGTGACGTCACACTTGGAAGACAATCCAACGATTTCATGGCCGATAAAAAACTCGATTTGTTCGTTGATCAAAGAGTCCATCAGCCCGAGGTGATTCCCAAATTCAACGTGTGTGGATGCGGAAGGCAGTTTGGTCAAGTGCTCATTGAGTGCTTGTTTCACAAACAAAGGCCACCAGGCATCGCCCGTTCCCATCTTTATCTTACCGACCTGATATTGTTTTCTCTCTTCAATGCTTTGCATCATTTGGTTGTATTCGTGCTGCATCGCATTACTGTGTCGATAGAGGATACGGCCATATTCAGTCAGAACCATGCCGTTGGGATGACGTTCGAACAGTGTTACACCGAGATTTTCTTCAAGTTTCTTCAAATTACTGGTCACAGTCGGCTGGCTAAGCCCCGCTAACCTAGCTGCGGCACTGATGCTTTGACAGCGAGCAACCAGCAAAAATTGCTGCAGAGATTTATCCATATTCTTCGTCCCCCTCTTTAAGCGCCGTGTATTTTTGCATACTTTCGTAGGCGAATCACAAACTTGGCATTCAATTTTGTAGGAAAAATCTGTATTTCATAGATCTAAATCACCGTTGGGGTTTGAGGTATAGATGTCATCTATACCTCAACGTCTGTTACCTATTTTTCTCTTAAGAATGCGTTCCTTAGACTAACGCCCAAAATAACAATCTAAGGAATGAACATGAAACCGAGCTTTATTGCGCTTGCTGTCGCGTCTTGTATTGGTCTGGCTGGATGTGGATCTGATACGTCAGAAGTCACAGAGTCTGTCGACCAACCTATTATCTCTGCGGAGCTGTATTTGCGAGGATTAAATGGGGATTGGGGCACAGCTGACCACGCCAAGCTAAACTATTTGGGCAACAATGAGTACGAAACCGTACTTCGGGTCGCTCGAGGTAGCAATCAGTTTAAGATTGCCGATCCGGGGTGGCAGATCCAATACACCTATTTTGAGGAGCCCGCGGCGTTTGATGAAGCTCAGGATTACCTGCCAAAACCCGATAGCAATGAAGCGTGTATGAACGGTGACTGTAACTCGGAGATCACGTTTGCAGACAAAGGGTACTACAAGTTTTCTGTAAGCTTTGCCGATGAAAGTCGCGCGACAATGACAGTGACAAAAGCAACGCAAGAAGAAGCTGAAAAATACTACTCCGATGCGATTTTAGACCCTGCAATGGTGCATGAGGGGCATCAGAGTACAGAGGTAAAACGGTTCGCTAATTATGATGATTCCAGCGAAAGTGTCACTTTCTCTGTGAAAGACCCGAGTGCGGAGAGGCGTGAGTTTGGTATTTCAACCACGACTGAATTACGCGATGCATTAGATCAGGGGCTTGTCGTTAATGAGCAAGCGGGGCCACGGGTTTTGTCGGGAGATGTTGCATTTGATGCGCTGTTTGCATTGACGATGAAAGAGCTGGATCAACTGGCAGTATCTGAAATCAAAGACGGCAATTACAACTACAATAACCCAATTAAAGCCGAAGTTTTTGAGACGGGCGCGAAATGGCACTATGTCTGGACGCGAGATCTAGCCTATGCCGCTGATCTTTCTCTTGCTCTTATGAATCCAACTCGCGTTCAAAATGGCTTAAACTTTAAACTGTCTGCTTTCCGCGAAACGACAGAGCAACAATATGATGGTGAGCAAATTGTCCAGGATACTGGTACGGGCGGAAGTTGGCCGATCAGTACGGACAGGACCACTTGGGCACTTGGTGCTGAACGATTACTTTCGGCGCTGGATGGAGAAGAATACAGCCAGTTTGCTGAACGTGCTTATAAAGCGATCAGCAACACGTTAGAAGCCGATCGTCTAGCCGCTTTTGACGCGAAATCAGGACTTTATACTGGTGAACAATCCTTCCTTGATTGGCGTGAACAAACTTATTCCACATGGACGCCTGATGATGTGAATGCCATCGGCAGTAGCAAAGCCTTGTCGACTAACGTGGTGCACTACCGCGCGTTAAAACTCGCAGCCAAACTGGCTGAGCAATTCGACTCTAGCAATGCAGTGAAGTACGGTGAGTGGGCTGAGCAATTGAAGTCAGACATTAATGCCCAATTCTGGAATACTGAGCGTGGTATGTACGTGAGTTACCTGTTCGATAACGGTAAAGACATTGCAGTCGATAAATACGACATGCTAGGTGAGGCGCTTGCGATCATCAGTGGCATCGCGACAGACACACAAGCTAAGCAAATCATGTCGAATTACCCTCACAGCGAGTTTGGCGTACCTGTTTATTTTCCTCAACAACCGGATGTACCCGTTTATCATAACCGAGCAATCTGGCCATTTGTAACAGCGTATAGCTTGCGTGCGGCCCATCAAACACAAAATGTTGCAGCGGCGAATAATGCGATTCAGTCACTGGTCCGCGGAACGGCAACCAACTTGTCGAACATGGAAAACTTAGAGTGGTTATCGGGCAAGTCTTTCATTATTCACAGTGATCACGGTGAAGATCCGAGCCTTGATGGGCCAGTCATTAATTCTCAGCGACAACTTTGGTCTGTAGGTGGTTACCTAAATATGGTGGTGGAAACGATTTTTGGTATCCATACCGAGACGGGGCAGCTTGAGATAAAACCGTTTATTACAAGCTGGGTACGCAATAACTTACTTGCTCAATCTGAACAAATCACGCTGGAAAACTTCGTATTCAAAGGGAAAACGTACTCGGTGACGGTTGAATTGCCGGAAGTCAGCGAGGATGAAGCGGGATATTACGCTGTTGAAAATGTCACTCTAGACCAAGATGGAAACTACCGCGTGACATTAGGCGGATTGGTCAATGTTGAGAGTGAAGTAAAACTGGTCTCGGGAGTTGCGCCATACGCCAGCGAAGATAGCCGTGTTTATTCACCGAAAGAGCCTACCTTAGTTGCGTCATCCGCAGACAATTCGATCAACATTGCTGTGGAGAGCAAATACAATGTGAACTTGTACCGTAATGGCGATTTAATTCAGTCTAATGTGGCTGCACAGACATACACGGATGTGCCAGAAGGTTTTGCTTGCTACATCGCTGAAAGCATCAATGAGCAGGGTTTCCGCTCGAATCCAAGTCAGCCTGTTTGTATTGGCAACGAGGTTCGTATCCAACTGGAAGGGGATTATCAGCCTCTTAAAGAGGATGTCTCTGTTGTCACCGTAAATAAAGACAGCGGTGCGGTGAATGGACTGGAGTCGTTCTCTGTACCATCAAGTGGTACTTACCGATTTGATGCTTGGTACAACAATAATCTGGGCCAGCTCAATACGGGGATTACTAACGCCGTTAAGCTGTTAGAAGTGACCGATGAGGCAGGCACCGTCGTTGGCCAAGGCTACTTGCAGATGGGACACATTGGTGAAAACCAAGGTATGCGTTACTCAAACGCCATTGAAGTGACGTTAGAGCAGGGGACGATGTATCAGATTACGCTTAAGGATCATTTCAATATGAGTTATCTCAAATCGAATGAAACTTACATTTATGCAGGTGGCATTGAAGGTGAGCTGAATGAAGCACAAATTGCGGATATTCGTATTACCCCTTTGAAATAATTGACTCGTTTGGAATAAAAACAAAGCCGCTCAGATGATGAGCGGCTTTGTTCGTATCAGTCAGACTAACGTGTCAGCGGCTGATTTAGTTTGCAGGTTGTGGACGAGCCTGACGACGTTGTCCTGATGGCTTATTACCTGATGGTTTTGCGTTGTTTGGCTTGCGATTACCTGCTGGCTTCCCACCATTACCGCTCTTATTTCCACTTGGCTTGTTGCTATTTGGTTGGGTGTTTGAACGCCCTTGACCTTCACGGTTACCTTTCGGGTTTCCCGCTCCAGCCTGGTTTGAGCTATTTTTGTTGCCGCTGTTGTTACCCTTACCGTTACCAGTGAAACGGCGCTTAGGTTTACCATCACCGTTAGATGCTTTTTTATCGGCAGAATGCGTGTTGTTGCCTTCTGCTTGAGGTGCTTTTGGTTTTTTAGGTTTCTTTGGTTTTTTAGGCTTAATCGGACGCGTATCCAGTTTTGACTCTGGCACGACATTCGTTGGTGCGAAGCCATCAAGCTCTTTACGTGGCAACACTTCTTGAATTAAACGCTCGATCGCAAATAATTCAGGAGCTTCAATCGCACAAACTAGCGAGATAGCTTTGCCCACTTCGCCCGCACGACCTGTACGACCGATACGGTGTACGTAGTCTTCTGCAACCTTTGGCAATTCAAAGTTCACGACTTGTGGTAGCTGAGGGATATCAATACCGCGAGCTGCGATGTCTGTCGCAACCAGCACTCGAATCTCACCCGATTTAAAATCAGCCAGTGCTTTGGTACGTGCACCTTGGCTTTTATTACCGTGAATTGCTGCCGCTGGTAGATTTTGTTCTACCAAGAACTTAGCCAAGCGGTTTGCGCCATGTTTTGTGCGCATGAATACCAGTACTTGTCGCCAATCACCATCATTAATCAGCTTCACCAGCATTGGCGCTTTTTTCTTTACGTCTGCCGGGTAGATGGATTGTTCCACTGTTCGTGCGGTTGAGTTTGCTGGGTTAACCGAAATCTCGACAGGATTGTTCACCAAGCCTTTCGCAAGGTCGCGGATCTCATTTGAGAATGTCGCAGAGAACAGTAGGTTCTGACGTTTCTTTGGTAGTAAATTAAGAATCTTACGAATGTCGCGAATAAAGCCCATATCAAGCATTCGGTCTGCTTCATCCAGCACCAATACTTCTAGTTGGTCGAATTTCAGCGCGTTCTGGTTATAAAGGTCCATCAGTCGACCTGGTGTGGCGACCAACACATCCGCACCTTTACGCAGACGCAGCATTTGCGGGTTGATCTTTACACCACCAAATACGACCGCGCTTGAAAGCGGCAGGTGACGGCTGTACATGAAGACATTTTCTTGTACCTGAGCGGCAAGCTCACGCGTTGGGGTCAGGATCAGAGCGCGAATGTGATTTCCACGAACGCTAGGTCCATTCGACAAACGCTCCAAGATTGGCAGCGTAAAGCCCGCTGTTTTACCCGTACCGGTCTGTGCTGCAGCCATGACATCTTTCCCTTCCAATATTGCCGGAATTGCCTGAGCCTGGATTGGAGAAGGGGTATCATAGCCTTTTTCCTGAATAGCTTTAAGGATTGGAGCAGATAGACCTAACGAGGTAAAACCCATATGTATGATTCTCAATTGTCGAGTTATATAACAGCGCGTCGAAATTAGTTTCGATACGAAAAGTGCGACATTCTGAGGCTTTTGTGCGCTAGCTTCAACTAATTCCGTATTTGATCGCCATCTCATTTTTATAGCCACATTAAAAATCGACCTTTACCTCAACTTAGCTTGAGGTTCTAGAGTGTGCAGTAAGGATATGAAAGCGAGAAGAAAAAAGGAAAACACAGATGAAAAGTTACGTTGAACACGCCAATATCTCAGTAGTCGATGCACAAAAGACCGTTCAATTTTTAATCTCGGCGGTTCCTGAGTGGACAGTACGTGGCGGCGGAAAAGTTGATAATTGGTTTGGTCGCTCTATTGAATGGTTTCACGTTGGTGACGACCATTCTTATATTGCGATCTCCTCAGGTGGAAAAGGAGAAGCGAATCATTGGACATCGCAATTTACCGGCGTTAAACATGTTGGGATTGTGGTACCAAATGTAGAGGAGCTCATCGAACGGCTAAGGCTCGCAGGGTACGAGCTGGATCATAGAGGTGATGAGCACCCGTTCAGAAAGAATGTCTACTATATGGAAGATCACGGCATGCAGTTTGAGTTTATCGAGTACTTCTCTGATGTGCTTAGTGAGCGCAATGATTATTCTCACTAACTGATATATAGCGTTTGGAGCAGGATTCACATCTTGCTCCTTTTTAAGCTACGTGCGTTTGGCTTGTTCTAAAAAAGTACTGGTTAGTCGCTGAAATAGTGCGTCAACAGCTGGCCTATCTGCGATGTGATCGAACAGTGGGGTGTGTACTTCTCCACGAATATCATCGCTGTGACCACAAAGTTGGTTACACAGTCGCACTGGCTCAACGATTGTGTCGACATTTGCATCAATCAGGATGCAAGCTTGGGACAAGACGACTTTTCCACCGCCTTTTTTAAGCAACACGCGTTGTGCGGTACCGACGATTTTTTGCCCTTCAATATTCAAATTGTACTCACCATCACAGTATGAATAAGGCGTAGCGTGTACATCGACTTTAACGCCAAGCTGTTCAAAAAATGCCGTTAATATGGCACATAAATCCAGATACGCCTTTTTTATGTCGTAGGGCTCTGAATCTGGCCAATGATAGATGTGAGAGAGGTTGATGATTCCCGGAACTTGAGGAACTGGAGCACCGCCAGTTTTGCGGGAGAATAACTTCCAGCCGGATTCAGTCAAAGCGTTTTGCAACTCTTCCGAAATAGGCCATTTCCTCCCTGCAGGCAGCACCAATGTCGGGCTTTTGACTTGCCAGAGTAGCAAGACTTGCGACAGCTGATTAGATTGAACCTGAGCTATCAGTTCATCTTCTTTATCAAAGACATCAGAGACTTCCGTTGCGACATAACGAATCAATTTATTCTTAGAAGCCAATTACTATCCCTCACTTTTTAACGCTATACGTTTTATCTCAGATACAAAGAAGTTAGCACCTCTCTGTTTGGTTTTTTTGTCCCATTGAAGTATCAAAGCAGGCTGGTTGAGCCTGCTTTGTTCGCTTTAGTTAGTTTCATCTCTACCTTTGACTAGTTTATGTCAGCCGTTGCGATAGCGATTAAGTCGGTAAATGACAACGAGAAAGACTGATCTGTATTCAGCGCTCTAGCTGGAAATTCTAATCTTAATTGGGCATGTTCTGGTGCTTTTTGCACAAGTTGTGTGACGAACGTTCGAGTTTCTCCAGGTGAGATAGATAAACGCTTACTACCTTGAGAAGAGAGCTCCGCAATGCCTATTGTTGGTAAACTGTTACCATCATTATCTTCAATACTGAGCAGTGATTCCGGTCGGTAAAAAAGGTTTCCGCTTTCATTACGATAAGCGCTAAATGTGTTGAACTGAGGCTCCAGTTCGCCCTCTGAGCCGATATTGGTTACCGAGAAAGTCACATTGGAGCCATCGAAGTCTTCCACTTTGACTAGAACGTTATCATTTTGATAGCTCGCAGCGGCAACGGCGCTAGAACCTTCTTCGTTGTTTTGCTGGTCGTTATTGCGTTCATTCGATTCGCTCGGTTGTTTATTGCTTTGCTTTTTGACCATAGCGTAAGACTGGTCAGCCATTGCTATTAGTGCTGGAATGGAATAGAGAGTAAGGCCTTCTAAATGATCAAAATCTATCTTCGCATATTGGGTCTGTTTATGGCTTGAAAATTGACAGTAACCATCGACAAGGCTGATCAATGCCAGCTCATAGGTGCCTTTCAATCGCTCAGCTTCCTTCGCGGCCAGATTTAAATTCGATCTCATCCTTTGAATGTCTTTGAGTGTGCGTTTGGGATAGCGGCTATTGGGCGAAACGTCGTTAGAAACCGATACAAGTTCTTCCGTTACGAACGGATTTTTCGCTGTAGGAATGACGGTAGTGATGCGGTTAGATTTCGTAATATCCTGACCGAGTAACACTACCATTTTTTGTGAGACTGACGTTCGGTTGGTTGCCAATATGTTGTTGCAGTTTGGCGACGTTGCAGCGTATGAGTAGTAAACGGGAAAATAGGAAATTAGGACAGCCAAGCCCGTAATGAAGAGTACTTTTGTTATTCGAATGTTCATCCTGATAACCCCTCTGTAGCTTAGCGCGATAGGCGGACTTTTTCTTAATCGGCCAGTTTGGTTTCGCGACTTTCAGAATGGTTGTGATCAACTCTTCGTAGCTGGTTACCTTGTTATACCATGTCTTCGACACTTTGAGTTTCTTTAAATTCGCACGTTCAAAAGTGCCTGATTTAGAGGGTATTAATGCTAGAAAGTTGATGCCTTTGTTTGAAAGATAGACCTAACTTTTAGAACCATCAAATGTGTGAGCAGAGGAAGAAATTACGTCATTTGTTTAGGCGTGAATAAAAACATACACTTACTGTAGAAAGTTGATTTGAAGGAAAAAATAAATTATTCCGAAGGAACTTTTTAGCGAACTGACTTACTAGCTAAGTCTTAGAGCAATTGTGATCTGGACTTCGGTTTTCTTTAGGTTATGAGTAAGTAAAAGTGTGGGCAATTCGACGATATATTGCCCGATGTAATGCTATGTTTATTAATGCACTGCTTAAAATGTGAGCAAACATATACATCAACCATCCACCAAGAGGTCTATATGTTAGGTGAAAATCACTCATTAACTCATGAATTTCCAGAACATTTGGATACCATTTCCCATCTGTCAGCAAATGATGCATCCTTTGCTGAAAACGTGAGAAACTACAACGCCTTGGATAAAGAAATACGTGTTTTGGAACTGCAAGGTAACCCAATTGATGATCACGAAATGAATATACTGAAGCATAATCGTGCTGAACTGAAAGATTGGTTACATTCCAAAATCATGGGGGCATAGCCAACTAATGAGTATCGGCTCGTATATATATACGAGCCTTTTTCTTTTTTAAACAGGTAGATGCCCTGTCTTGACCCAAATCACCGTTTCTTCTCCGACAAATGGCGCGTGTTCACTTAAATGTGGATTTCGCATCCAGGTATGCTTGGGGTAGATACCGAATTCATCTTTAAACTCGCCTGATAAAACTAAGATTTCCTCACCACCAAAGTGTTTGTGTGGTTGAAACTGTTCGCCCTCCGGCCACTTCACAAGCGCGACACATTCGTTTTTAAAATCATGTAGAGGCATGACTTGTAACCTACCAATTCCCGGTTTCCACTCTGCCTTATTGGTATCTGTGCGGACTTCAGTAAGATCTTGAGGATCAAACTGGTTTAGTTTTACCAAAATAACACAGCCTTCTTCGCTGAATGGTGCATGATGGCTACCTGGCGGATTACGAATATAAGTCCCAGCAGGGTAATCGCCATTTTCATCAGAAAATACGCCTTCAAGTACTAAAATTTCCTCACCGCTAGGGTGGTGGTGCGTCGCAAAGCGTGATCCAGCTTCATATTTTACAATACTGGTGGTGTGTCCTGATTCTTTCGCTTCACGTTCTAATGGTTTTCGCCATACGCCTGGAGCGGGGCTGGCGAGCCATTCTTGTTGAGCCGTGTTAATCACGACCCTCTGAGTAAAATTCATATTCAACATGCTGAAATTCCGAGACCTATTTTTCGCAGAATGTTTTGTGATTGTAAGTGTAACATCCCCAATCGGCTTAAAAACCTTATAAGAAGTGTATGAAAATTTGTTGGAAACAAGCAAAGCTAACGGCCACGACGCAGAGAGGGGAGTTAAAAATACTGACCAATTGTATCGGTTTGCTCACAACGCACTTCTGGAATTTATCTATAGTTTTATTAGCAACGCAAAGGCGTGCTAGAACGAGGAGCTAAGAGGGTACAAGAAGAAGTGCTAAAGCGCAGGTTGTATTCTCTAAAATAAAGGAACACCAAGATGAAAAATGACAAGGTAGCCATTGTCACCGGTGCCGCTCGCGGTATTGGACGAGCGATTTGTGAGCAATTACTGGAAGATGGCTTTAATGTCATCGGGTTAGATATCTCACCAGTAGAGTGGGGAGACTCACCACAACTTTCTAGTTATCAAGTTAACCTGTGTGACTCCAAAGGAGTCAACGAAGTGGTCGATAGTATTATCAAGCAACATCACAGAGTCGATGTATTGGTTAATAACGCTGGTATTACGAGAGATGCCTTACTTCAGGATATGCTGGAAAAAGATTGGGACAGTGTGGTCGACGTAAACCTCAAAGCGGTATTTTTATTAACTCAAAGTGTCGCACCAGTAATGTTAAATCAAGGGGCCGGAAGCATCGTTAATATCTCTTCCATTGTCGGCACTGATGGGAATATTGGTCAGAGTAATTATGCTGCCAGCAAAGGCGGTGTCATATCAATGAGTAAAGGGTGGGCGAAAGAGCTTGCTCGAAAAGGTGCACAAATACGGGTGAATTGTGTTGCTCCCGGGTTCATCGTTACCGATATGACCAAAGATCTGCCAGAAAAAGTGATCAAAATGATGGAAGGCAAAACACCATTGGGACGGATGGGGTCCGTTCGAGATATCGCAAATGGTGTCGCCTTTTTAGCATCAGATAAGAGTGAATTCATTACAGGACAAGTGTTAAAAATCGATGGTGGCTTAGTCTTGTAGTCTCTTCGCGCCGTCCTTTCATGGGGCGGCTTTTTCCTACCCATAGCCATATCTGCTTGATTTATCTTATAGCGCTAAAGAAAAAACCATAACCAAAGGTTCTAATCAAACTCGTCTTGAGGGCTTTAAATTTATGGTTGCGACCTAATATTCTGATTATAGCCAAATGAATTCAAGATACGGGATTGAGTGGCATGGCTACTGATCCTATCAGCCAAAGGCGCATTCAAACACGATAAGGAATAACAATGTCAAACGAGTACATACCACCAAAAGTTTGGACAAACGACAGTGAAAATGGCGGCCAATGGGCAAGCATCAACCGTCCGGACTCAGGCGCACGTCATGAACAAGAGTTACCAGTTGGTGAGCATCCATTCCAGTTGTATTCCATGGGAACACCAAACGGTCAAAAAGTCACCATTATGTTTGAAGAGCTCTTGGCTGCTGGTGTGAAAGAAGCGGAATACGACGCGCATTTGATTAAAATCGGTGATAGTGACCAGTTTGGTTCCGGGTTTGTCGCAGTAAACCCTAATTCAAAAATTCCTGCATTAGTCGATCGCTCAGGCGAAGAGCCGGTAAACGTTTTTGAATCTGGCAACATTCTTTTCTATTTAGCTGAAAAATTTGGCCTGTTCTTACCTAAAGAGGGAGCAAAGCGAGCGGAGGTGATGAACTGGTTGTTCTGGTTACAGGGTTCTGCGCCATATCTAGGCGGTGGGTTTGGCCACTTCTATGCGTACGCACCAGAGAAGTTTGAGTATCCGATCAACCGATTCACCATGGAAGCAAAACGTCAGCTGGATGTATTGGACAAGCGCTTAGCTAAGAATGAGTTTTTAGGTGGCGATGAATACAGTATCGCGGATATTGCCACTTGGCCATGGTATGGCAACCTTGTTTTGGGTCGAGCGTACGACGCGGCTGAGTTTTTAGATGTAAATAGCTACGAGCATGTGGTTCGTTGGGCAAAAGAGATTGATCAACGTGAAGCAGTAAAACGCGGTCGTATCGTAAACCGAACTTGGGGAGAAGAAGGTGAGTATCTTGAGGAGCGACATAGCGCTGAAGATATTGATAACGTGTTAAAACTAAAACCTTAGATTCAATCATACTATCCTGCGTACCATTCATTGGATTGGTGCGCAGTTTTCTATTCAGCTTTACTATTCCTCAAATATATAAATGTACCCATGCCTACTGTTATTACTTAACACGAAAAAGGATTAACAAACTTAATACTTTTTCGTTATTCGTATCAACACTGAAAATGACTTTGCTATTTTAAAGATAGTTTAAAAACATAAGCGTTATTAATGTCAGGTATAAATGAGGCTTATATTTCATCGTTATACAATTGATTTTGTTTTTAAAACGGTTAATTAATTGGTTTTCTTGGTTATCCTTATTTGTTTTCCCAGCAATATGATTGACCCTTAGCTAACAATATAAAATCAAAGAAACGCAATACTAGTGTCATTGGAAGTCATGTTTCGTTGATTTCCATTGCCCCCCTATTTTTCAGTTCTCCAGCATGAACTGTGTTGTTATGTCCGCACATGTGTTTTTAACCTGCCTGAGTGCGGACACTTTTTATCTTATCCCACGGTAATATTAATGGCTGCTAGTGCAGTTTCTAACGATTATCTCATCATTCTTTTTTGGTCAAAGTTATCTATCTCTCTGTAACCTTTCCAACTTGGTACACTAACGTTTCTTATTTCAAAGAGTGGATTGACTCATACACATACATTGCCAGTGAGCAACCGCCTGAGGCAGTAATTACTAAGCCTGACTTTCTGGTTATTCCAGAGGAAACTGAGGAAGGCGAAGATCCTGTGACTGAAGGTGAAGAGGGCGACTCAGTGACAGAGGAAGAAGAAGTGACAGATACTGAAGAGTGTAACGCCTATATTGATGGCCAATATGTTGTTTTTGGCTGTGAAGATGACGAAGACGACAGTAGTGGTGGTTCGTTGGGCTACATGTACTTGATGTTGATGCTACTTTTAGCAGCAGGCAGACGAAAAGTTATCTATCGTTAATACTAATAAAGTAAAAGAACGCCCCGAGTTAAGTCGGGGCGTTCTTTTTTTTAATTAAAGTGCTGCAAGAATTGTTTCTGCGTTGCTCACTTCAAACTTCTGTGGTTCTTCAACATTAAGTTTGGTCACGACACCATTATCAACAATCATCGCGTAACGTTGCGAGCGAATACCACCAAAACCGCCGGTATCCATTTCCAGACCAAGTGCTTTAGTGAAGCTAGCATCACCATCACCCAGCATCATAATCTCAGAGGCGTTTTGAGCCTCACCCCATGCGTGCATAACAAATGCGTCATTTGTTGCGATACATGCGATAAGATCAACGCCTTTTGCTTTTAGCTGATCAGCCAAAACAACATAGCCTGGCAAGTGCGCTTCTGAACAAGTCGGCGTGAACGCACCTGGAACAGCAAACAACACCACTTTCTTATTTGCAAATAGCTCATTCACGTCATGATTTACCATGCCATCGGCGGTTAGTTCACTGACAGTTGCAGAAGGTAGTGCTTGGCCTTGTTGAATCATAATTCTCTTCCTTTTGATATTCGTTATTTGTCTCAGTCAGTCTAGCGCTTAAGTGCAACATTAACCACAGAGGGTTTGTAAGGGTATACTCAAGTCACGCTAACATTCTGAAACTATTTGTAAAGTCATTTTAGTATACACGTCCGATTACGGCTGCCCCGGTTATTTCTACTTTTACAACGAAGAGTGACGTTCAACGTAGTTTTCAACTAAAGAACGATAATTAGCTTTCATTTCATCATCAATAAAGCTTGCTTCTATAGCGTTGAAAGTAAACTGTGCGATCTCATCATTGCTCATTGGATGTGCCTGACTTACGGCTAGGAAATTGTCGGTCATGTAGCCACCAAAGTAAGCAGGATCATCAGAGTTGATGGTGACGGCAACGCCTTGTCGAAGAAGATCGACAATATTGTGCTGCTTCATGTCATCAAAGACACACAGTTTAGTGTTCGAGAGTGGGCAGACTGTAAGGGGCATTTTGCTATCGATAAGCGAGGCAACCAACGCTTTATCCTCAACGCAGCGAACGCCATGATCGACGCGACTGACTTCCAGCATTTCAATTGCATCAGAGATATTTTGTGCCGGACCTTCTTCACCCGCGTGTGCAACTGTTAATAGACCCGCCGCTTTCGCTTGTTGGAACACGCGCTCAAATTTTGCTGGTGGGTGTCCTTTTTCAGACGAGTCTAAGCCGACACCAATAATTTTGTCGCGATGTTTAAGGATAGATTGGAGCGTTTCGATTGCGCTCTCTTCTGAAAGATGACGAAGGAAGCAGGCAATGATTTGAGAAGTAATGCCAAGTTGTTCCTGACCATCTTTTAAAGCGCGACTAATTCCATTAATCACTGTATCAAAATCAATGCCGCGATCGGTATGAGTTTGAGGATCAAAAAAGATTTCCGTATGAATAACGTTATCTGCTTTGCAGCGTTCTAAATACTCCCAGGTCAGATCATAAAAATCTTGCTCTGTACGCAAAGCGTTTGCGCCCTGGTAGTAAAGGTCGAGGAAAGACTGTAAATCGTCGAACTGGTATGCTTCGCGTAATTCACTAGGGGTCGAGTATGGGATTTCAATATTGTTGCGTTTAGCAAGCTTGAAGAGCAACTCCGGCTCAAGTGAACCTTCGATATGTAAGTGTAACTCTACTTTTGGAAGACCTTGAATAAATGCGTTCATATTCCACCTTTTGTGTATTGTGGATGCAGTTACTCTAAGAATAGGTATTGATAGAAATAAGTCGAACGCTATTACAAAGAGTAAGATACATCGTGATCTCAACTCTTCGTAATCAGCACTTTGCGGGAGCTGGTAGAGACCCCCAAACCATATCATTGGGGTTATACGAAGCAAACGGTTGCGATTATACGCAAAATTATCAATTTGACTAGAAGTTTATTGGTGTTACTGAACGAGTGAAATAATCGAAGGGTGGCCAGTAGAGGCTGTATAGAAGTGGGGTTGGATGGAAGAGGCACTATTCATGTGAGTGAAAGGCAGGTGGCGTTACCTTACACTTAACATGAAAAAAAGAAGGTGATGTCACTCTTTTAGAGATCAAATAATTTATCAAACTCTCTTTGTTCCATAATGTCTTCAATACGACGTCGAGTTTTCTGCTTAATCGCTGCATTATTTTGCTCAGATTCTTTCTTTTCTTTTTCTAGTTTTTTGTTACTTTTCTTAGCCATAAAAAGGCCTCCAACTTGAAGATGAATACTATCAATGCCTGAAAAATGTCTTATTTGACAATAAAACTTCCTATCTTTGAACCTTCATCACACAGAATTGTACCTTCACCATCTTTTTCATCATATTGAAAGTCAATAAAAACACTGCTGGCTTGAAGTTTTGGTAATACATGTCGCATTAATATATCGCTGTTAAGTTGATGTATTCTGGCATTCCAAGTGGTTTGTGGTTGTTTTAAATTAAACTCAATTTCTAACATTTATTCTCCTGTTTCTTTATCGTTTTGTCTTTGTTAAGTAGTTGATACCAATGCTTTTGACGGCTAGTTCTTCTAGAGGACATATTACTTTCCTTTTATTAATAAAATATAAAATCGCACTGCCAAATTTATTTTAGACAGCACTAAGCTAAGCCATTAATAGGCTAAAAATTAAAGTGGGATGTTTGAAGGGGAGAAGTTTGGTGCAGCATGAATATGCTACACCAAGAAAAGCAGTCTTATAGAGGAGTAACTTCAGTCGCTTGAGGACCTTTGTTACCTTGCTCTACGTTAAAGCTTACTTTCTGACCTTCAGTCAAAGTTTTGAAACCGTCAGAAACAATAGCGTTGAAATGTACGAATACATCTTGGCCACCGTTATCTTGAGATAGGAAACCGAAACCTTTAGTTTCGTTAAACCATTTTACTGAACCAGTTACTTTAGACATAAAAATACCTTTGAAATAAACATTTTAATTACGAATGATTTTGTGGATCTTTTTTAAGCTATTGAATGTTCAATCAAGAGGAAGTTGTACGCAGGTGTCTGAATGGGTGATTCAAGATTTTACTGAGAAGGAACTTAAACTAAATGTTGCATTAACAGCTCTTCTTTAAGAGCCAACGCCCACTATACACCGAGTTTAGAAAATAGCCACATTTATTTTCGGTTGGTATTGGCTAATGCTCTAATAGTGGGGGTGCGGGAGTTTGCCTCTATCATTTCAGCACGAAAGCCTGTAGAGGGCATGTTGTTATTCGAAAAAATTGAACAAATAGCTCAACTGCATGTGGTCATGATTATTTTCCTTCAACCTACAATAACAGCATACCGATAGCCAAGTAATGCGAGCTTGATAGATAAAAGTGAGCAAGGCTTTTGAGGAGAAAGGTGATGAGTAAGACAAGAGAAGTCCGCCAGTTAATTCCTTCCCAGCCTACTGCTGATGGTGATGGCGTTAAAATCCGCCGAGTTGCTGGATTCAATAATGCCAGTTTTTCACCATTTTTGATGGTAGATGAGTTGAAATCTGATAACCGTGCTGACTATATCGGTGGTTTCCCTCCACATCCACATCGTGGCATTGAAACCCTGACTTATATGTTGAAAGGGCACTTTCAGCATCGTGACCACATGAATAATGTTGGTGAACTGCGTTCGGGTGGTGCTCAGTGGATGGCCGCAGGTCGTGGTGTCATTCATAGCGAAATGCCAATTATGCAAGATGGCGAGCTACATGGTTTTCAGATATGGATTAATCAGCCAGCAAAAAATAAAATGCAGCCAGCTCAGTACCATGACTTTCAGCCTGAAACAATCACGGAAGTAGAAAGCAAAGACGTCGGTCTGGTTCGTATCATTGCTGGGGAACTGAACATAAATGGAAACCGTACAGTAGGTCCGTTGACGAAAACGGGTGTTGATGTAACGGTTGCTGATTGGCGACCACATGCAGGCGCAACGCTCCAGCTTGTCACCGAGCCGAACCACAACATGATGGTTTATATCTATCAAGGCAACGTTGAGACTCAACAGCGAGTGATCAAACAAGGTGAGATGGCGCTCTTGTCTCAAGGAGAGTGGGTTGAGCTGACGGCAAATGACGCAAGTGGAGTACTACTTTTCATTGGCGAGCCGATTAACGAGCCTGTGGTTCACTATGGTCCCTTTGTAATGAACAGCATTGAAGAAATCGAACAAGCGATTCAAGACTACAATGCGGGACTATTTGAAACTTATTAGTCTTTTGGCGCTCAGCCGGGGGGAACGAGAATAGGAAAATTTGAGCCTGATTGTTGGGCTTACTGAAAAGCAAATACGATAATCCACTGCCATCGAATTTGTATGAGCCACGCCTTAGGGTGTGGCTTTTTTCTTTACAAAACCGACAACCTCAAATCCTCTCCCAGCGCATAATGGCTTCTTTCCCTGCCTCTAAACCGAGCTCATACGCTGCACGTAATGGTTCCTGAGAACGGCTCAAGCGCTTAAGTTTAAAGGTTTCGGGCGGACAAATCTGTACAACCTCTATTCCCTTTGGTGGATTCTCTATAAGTGTTAGGGTTTGATTATAGCGAATATCACGAGTCAACATCGGCTCAATCAATGCAGGTGTATCTTTCAACATTCGTTTGGTTGCAGCGCCAAACTTTGATTTTGATTTTCGGTAGCTTGCGGGACGACTGCGCAATACCATGATTTTGGTTGCACCTCGTTTAATCGCTTCTGCAATTGGAATCGCATCAGAGACGCCACCATCAACATATCGTGTTCCATTGAGTAATACGCCGTTACGATAAAGGATGGGTAGTGCACTACTGGCTTTCATCGTTTCTGCCAGTGTATCCACGTCGGGAGTCAGATATTCTGCTTTACCCGTGTCCTGACGAGTGACGCCTAAGAAGAAAGGTCGTCGATCTGCAGCCAGAATTGCTTTGTCGATACCCAGCTCTTCGAGTGTGAGCTTCCACATCCAATCGAGATCCATCATATTACCGCCAAGAACCAGGCGACTCGGGTTAATAAATTCTTTACGAAGACTGTAATCGAGATAGATTTTCAGGTTTCTTCCCGGCATGTTTGCTAGGTAGGCCGCTAAGTTACTTGCGCCAGCTGACACTCCCCAAAAGCTGTCAAATGGCGAGAAATTTTGTTCTAAAAAGTGGTCGAGTATGCCGCAAGAAAAGACGCCCCGCATAGCGCCTCCTTCCACAATCAATGCGCGAGTACCTACTTGTTCCATCGGTATTTTCCATCACGTTTGGGTCAGATTGGATGACCACTAGCTTAACGCAAGGAGGGATATAACCAAAGCATAACCAGGCAACAGTTTACGCTACCCGTTGACAATGTTTGATAGTCAAACTAAATTCATATCAAGTATTTTGATCATCAAACAAATGAGCATTCAGGATGAAAGGTCACGCAATGACAGCCTCGCAGCATTCACATGACTTTGTGTCACATAATCATAAAGGTGAAAGACGAACGTTTTACGTACTTCTTCTCACGCTGATCACTATGATAGTAGAGATTAGTGCTGGTACGTTGTTTGGCTCTATGGCGTTACTGGCTGATGGCTGGCATATGGGTACCCATGCCGCGGCATTTTGTATCACTTTGTTTGCCTATCGTTACGCTAAGCAGCACGCGAACAGTGAACGATTTTCTTTTGGTACCGGTAAAGTCAGTGTATTAGGCGGGTTCACTAGCGCAATAGCACTTGGCATCGTAGCATTGATGATGATGGTCGAGTCTGTACATCGGTTATTCAACCCAGAAACGATTCGGTTTAACGAAGCGATAATGGTGGCGGTCATTGGTTTGGTGGTGAACTTGGCGAGTATGTTGCTGTTAAAGGATCACCACCATCACGGACATGATCATCATCATCATGGTAACCATCATGAACATCATCATGATCATAACTTAGCGGCGGCGTATTTCCATGTTCTTGCGGACACGTTAACGTCGCTGCTTGCGATTATCGCACTCATCATCGGTAAGTTTTATGGTTGGGTTTGGTTAGATGCGATTATGGGTATCGTCGGTGCTCTGGTCATTGGTAAATGGACACTTGGTTTAATTCGGCAAACTGCTCCGGTTTTATTAGATGAAAGTATTGATGAGCAATATCGACAAGATATTCGTGCCGAGTTAGCCCCTTATGCTGATGTTGTGGATCTTCATGTGTGGAAAGTGAGTGGACACCATTATTCAGCGGCTATCGCGATAAAGAATCGGAGTGGTAAATCACTTGGCGAATTTAAACAAATGTTGAGTAAGTTTGATAAAATTCATCACCTTACTCTCGAATTGCAAAATGACTAAACGATGAGCGAATTAGAAAGATTGAATCAAATCTTGACCGAGTTCTACGATAAAATGTCATCGTGGGAGCAGTCAGTTGTCAAAGAAACGGGTTATTCACTGGCTCAGGTCCACACTATTGAAGTACTTGGTGGGCATGGTGCTTTACGCATGAAAGAGCTGGCAGAAAAACTAGGTATCACAACAGGAACTTTAACGGTTCAGGTTGATAAACTAGTCAATGCGAATTTGATTGAACGTTGCCCACATCCCGAAGATCGTCGTGCTATAGTGGTTAAATTGACGCCAGAAGGTGAGATTATCCATCGACACCATAATCAGTTGCATCTGGATTTAGTTCGTGACTTGACCCGACACATCGAGCCCGAACAACAAGCCATTTTTCTCACATGTCTGGAAAGAATGAACCGCGAGTTCTAACCTGTCTAACTGCCTATTTATCCATAAAGCAGAATGCTCATTGGCCTCTGCTTTGGTTTATCCGGTCCGCGAGTAACTCTTCTGTTGGTGTATTGAGCCATTATTTTTGTCGACTCCCCGTTCAAAACTTGGTTTCTAAGGCATTCTCTTTGCTGACTTTGATCGAAACTAACACTGTAAATCTCATTATTGCTGCCAAAATCTCCGCGATCTAGGTGGATCTTGACTATGCTTATAGTTCGGCTTGCAGAAAATAAACAGGGAAGGTAGGCGGCAAAACCATAGGTTCGACTCGACATTTAACAACCGTTTCGTGAATAGTAACATTGTTAGATGCCTTTGATTTATATAATAAAAAATACAAAGTCAGTAGTGGTCTAGGTATTAATTTACAATATTAGGCGACGCTATGAACATACAATCAACCATAATCGAGTACGCTATAGCAATCATCGGCTTACTTTTGACCGGGGTTACCCTCTGAGAGTCATCTCCCAGAGGATGGCAAGTTTTATCGATTAATATTGAAGCGTGCCATCGCAGCTTCTTCTTTCGATACGACAGTTTTACCAATAGGCGCAAGGGAAATAACCGCCAGTTTCAGGTGCTGAAGTGCAAACGGAATACCGATAATGGTAACGAAGCACGCAACAGCGGAAATGACATGACCGATTGCCAGCCAGATACCTGCAAACACAAACCACACTATGTTGCCAATAACGCCAAGTGGACTGGTGCCTATGTCCATCTCGTTGGTCAGTTCATCACGCGAAATGGCTTCTTTTCCGAATGGGAAAAATGAAAAGTTACCCATGACGAAACAGGCGCGTCCCCACGGGATACCGATAATGCTGATAAAGGCCAGGATGCCGAAAAACCACCATAGCAGTCCCATAAACACGCCACCCAACACAAACCAGATGATGTTGCCAAGAGTTCTCATTCTATTTCCTATTTCTAATCGTCGATTTTAAATCGAGTTCATGCCACCGATGTAAAGTGACGTCATTGAATCCAATTTGGACTTGATTATAAGTATGTCACAGGAATCTTAACAGAGTATGAATAACATTAATCTGAGCTGAGGTTTGGAAGTAACTAGTTGTAAGGCGAGAAGAATATCCACGCACACTATGCTTAGTGTAGCAAATGAACGTGGATACCATATTGACGGTGTTTAACGTAAAACGGTTTTCTCAATTTGTTGGCAAATGGCTTCCGCAAATTGGTGGCTGGCGATATTGCGTTCGGCAACCGCATTATCCAGCTTTCCGTTTTCTATGACGGCAAACCAATCTAATAGCATGGCATGAAAGCCTTTACTGGTCAGCATTGGCGTCCAATCTTTTAAGCTTAATTTTTGCTCTTTGTTTTCGTGCCAAAGTTTGCCCTCTACAAATGAGTCGAACTCGACGGCTCGGTTAGCGTAACAAGCCTGTACTCGTTCGGTTGTGATGCCAAAATGGCGATTCATACAAGCGTGCAGAAGTGTCTCACCATGTTGCCATTGCACATCCAGTCTGGCCAATTGAGCTCCATCAAATTGATGTGTGACGTAAACGTCGTGTAGGTTGGTTTTGGCCACAATGTTGACACTATCTAACGGATGAATGAAATCATCAAAAATAAAAGTACGAATGTCACCCGGCAAGTTATGTCGATTCTTTTCCCAGCGAAGCGACTTCAATCCAGTGAGTTCTCCCTGTTGTACTCCGTGCATGTGTTGATTGTAGAGCGGTATATGGCGGCGATTGAAGCCAACATAAAGAGGCTGAGTAGTCTGAGCGGAAATCTCATACAGCTTTTCGACCTCTGCGGCGTTGTCAGCCAGAGGCTTATCTACAAAGGTTGGGATACCTTGCTTTAAAAAGTATTCAGCGATTTGAAAGTGGACGCTAGTAGCGGCGTGTATCATGACGGCATCGACGCCGAAGTTCATAAGCTGCTGATAGTCCTGACAGGTTTCTGCGATTCGGTACTGTTGAGCCAGAGCGCTCAGAGTTCTGGTATTTCTGGTACAAAAAACTAAATCAATATTGGGGATCTGAGTGATAACCGGAAGGTAAGCTTTTTGCGCAATATCTCCTAAGCCAATGATACCAATTTTCATCTGGGTTCTTCTCTTTTATCTGACTAGCAGCCGAGTATAACAAGGACAAGAGAGAATATGCTGAAGTCTAATGCTATAAAAAAGCCTGACTCACAATTTGTCGTCAGGCTTAAGGTTTTAGCTTAATTACCAAGCTGTAATGACTGAGCTCTTAGGCATCTGGCGCTAGCGTTAAGCGATCTGCTCGCTGGTGCAAACGACGCTGTTATCACTGCCAAAACCATTCGGAACATAGGCATCGGCTTGAGGGTCGTTTTCCCATTCAGCTTCATTCAGCAGGTATCGGAATTGAATGTTTTGTTGCTTTGGTAAGCGAGTTTTAAACTTAAACTGGCCGCTGCTTTTAACCAATTTCATTGGTTCTGGCTGCCAGTTGTTAAAGTCTCCCGCAATTTTTACCGACTCACGCTGTTCTTTATCAAGCTCAAAGGTGACTTCGACTTCATCTTTGGTTTTAAAAAATCTTTTTTTAAGCATTAATCTTTCCTTGTTTGTACAAAAACTATTCTAACTATTACTAAGGATTAATACTGAATTCAAGTTTTATCAGCTACACGACGGTAAAAAAAGGAAAATAATCATGCGGATGAGCCGCGAATGAGCAAGTTTCGACCTCCCATTGTTTGATTTTCTTAAATCAAGCAAACAGCACGATGCCATGCATCAGAAGCACTCCGCAGGTGAGTGTTCCACGCATTCCTTGATAACCTTTTGGGTCAATCTCTTTCTCTACCTTCCGAATCAACTTTTCAGAGTACCAAACGGCAATGTAACCTGCGGCTAAAAGCAGGGTGGCAATAATGTAATGAGTGTGTCCCTGTAGAAGGGCGCCCCACGCGAGCAAAACAAACAGGTTACTCAGAACCAAAATATTGCGACTCAAGCGGTGGTAGTAATGGTCGATGCCGTTACCCCATAACACACCAGACAAGAAGCTTAAGATAACCGCACTGTAGGCAATAAAGAATTCATGACCACTTAAATTAAGCAAAGTGGTGTCAGTGATAATCAGCAGCAAACTAAATAAAAAAGGGATAAGTCCTAAATAGCCCAGCCGCAACATGGTAGAACGTGTAGTTGTCATGATTGCTGCCCTACAATTGTTTTTCAATCATATTAGTAAGCGTAGTACTTGTAGGAGAGATCGAACTTGGGAATGTTGCAATGACTTTGCCATCTTTACTGATCAGAAACTTGTAAAAGTTCCACCTTGGTGTGATACCTGCTTGCTGGCTGATCTCGCTAAATACCGGATTCGCATCGATTCCCATCACTGAGCTTCGTGCCATCATCGGAAAGGTAACCCCATAATCGAGATAGCAAATTTTTGCGGAATTCGCTTCACTGCCCTTATCTTGGTTAAAGTCATTGCTTGGAAAACCAATCACCGCGAAATTTTTATCTTTATACGTTTGGTAAAGGGATTCCAACTGTTCGAACTGCGGCGTAAATCCACATTGGCTGGCTGTGTTTACGACAAGCAATGTCTTACCTTTAAAGTGCTCACATAAATCAATTTCATCAGTGGAGTTGAGCAACCTTTGTTTGCCTTGAAGAATATCCGGGCAGCTTGAAGCAAAAGCAGTGGAACTCAGACTGAATAGCGCTAGTAAGACAAGGTTTTTTATTCTTGTTGTCATGATTCGATTTCCTTCTTCACTTAGTATAGTGTTACTCAGCAGGTTCAAGATCGATCAAAAAAGCCGCGCAACTGCACGGCTCGGAACAAGTCTGGAAGGTGTGTTACGCCAACTTCAATTCAAACTGATTGCGATAAGCGACCATATCTTCAATTGTGAGAACTGGCATGTTGTGAAGACGCCCAAATGCAACGAGCTCTGGTGTTTTCGCCATCGTACCATCCGGATTGGTCACTTCGCACAATACGCCTGCAGGCTGTAGCCCTGCCATTTGCATTAGATCAATCGTGCCTTCGGTATGCCCGCGGCGAGTCATTACGCCACCTGGGCGAGCGCGCAAAGGAAAGACGTGGCCCGGACGTGCAAGATCTTCAGGCTTCGCGTGTGGATTTGCCGCCGTTTTGATCGTGGTAACACGGTCTGCCGCAGAGACACCTGTCGTTACGCCTACTTTCGCTTCAATAGAAACGGTAAATGCGGTTTGGTTTGCGCTGTTGTTGTCGACAACCATTGGTGGCAGCTCTAGCTTGTCTGCTTGAGCGTCCGTCAGACACAGACACACGATACCACTGCACTCACGGATCATAAGTGCCATTTGTTCGTTAGTCAGGTGTTCTACTGAATAGATGATGTCGCCTTCATTTTCACGGTCTTCATCATCAAGTAAAAGTACACCTCGGCCTTCCTGCAGTGCGGTAAGTGCGTTTTCAACACGAGTAATTGGGTCGCCGAATTCGGCAAGTAGCGATGACTGATTCATGGTTAACTCCTAAATATGACCAGAATCAGGGCGGTATGAGAGCTCGCTGTAAAATGCGATCAAAAAGAAGTGCACCAGTTCTTCTCAACGTATTGAGTAAGCGTACTGGTGTATTCTTATTCTCTTTCATCCGGACTATAACCGTCGGCTCTGGCATCTCACCAGATCTGCTGACCTCGACGAATCGAGCGCTCGCGGGCTGACTCAAAAGAGTATACCGCCGGTGGGGAATTTCGCCCCGCCCTGAGAACAATTAAAATTATGCCAAGTCTATTGTTTTAACTAAGACTGACAATGGGATAGTACTGATTTACCAATACCTTGGGAAGCAGATTACGTTTTTATTGCATAAAAATGTGCTACCGACGAAAAAAGTCGGTGCGAATAAAGTGATCAATCTGCTCAGGAACGAAGGTATTGTAGATTAGGCTGGTATGCGTCTGTTTGGCCTGAATATGATCTTGCATCCCTTCTAAGCGGGTTTCGTCTACGGTCACGGTGCCGTCAGACATTGTATTATCATCGCGAATAAGCAAAGAACGAGCCCCGACAGGGAGTGTACCTGCGATACTTCCAAGTTTCTGAGGAAAGTCCCAGACGTCGTCATGTTTGTTTAAACCGTGATGAGGCGAGTTACCCAAAAGTGCGCCCAAGCCAAGGTCTTGGATTCGGGAAACGATCGACGCTCCTTTTAGAGGTGATCCAATAGCGATAACGTGAGAAATCAAGCTGGTGGTTGGTTTTCTATTTGCCAAATAACGCTTAATCATCAAGCCACCTAAGCTATGCCCAACCAGTACATTGGTCGTCAGTGGATTGAGTGCATGGTCGATAGAATTAAACAGTGCATCTTCATTAATCGATACGGTGTTGTAACTCAGCACTTGAGTCTCGTAACCCAACTTACGCAGTTTTTGGCTAAGAGGCTGCATCACCAGCCCATGCATATAAAGACCATGTAGTATGATGATTTTCATAATATCTCCAATGACGACTCTGCATATTGACTGCCTAGAGTTAGGACTTCTGCAAGAACACTATGCTTTAGGTATCCTACTCTAAATTAGGTGCCACTACTTCTGATTTATCAGCAATTCCTGAACTTCTTGCTGTAACCTATGGCGATCTAAACGATCAGGGTTGATTACTTGACCAATTATGACTTCAATTTTGGACCAAAAACGTCTTGGTCTTTTGGTCAGTGCGTGTCCGCCTTTATGGCTGAAAAATGAACCCCATAGGCCTTTCAACGCCATTGGTATCACTGGCACCGGAGTACGCTGGAGGATTGTTTCCACACCAGGTCTAAACTCACCGAGTTCCCCATTTGAAGTCAGCCGACCTTCCGGGAAGATACAGACCACCTCTTGGTTATTTAATGCTTGCTCGATTTGTGCAAAGGCTTGCTTGTAGGTTTCTGCACACTTACGAGGAGAGCAAATGGGAATAACGCCTGCGTGGCGGAACACATATTTAAGAACAGGCATCTCACTGATGGATTTATCCATAACAAAACGCACAGGCCGAGTTGAGGTTCCCATCAGAATAAGCGCATCCACATAACTGACATGATTGGCGACGATCAATGCCGCTCCTTTTTCTGGGATATACTTGCGCCCCTCCACGGAAACGCGGTACATACAATGGCTAATTAAATAGCTGATAAAGCGCTGGGTAAATTCAGGAACTTGGCGATATACATAGATAGCAACCAAGAAATTCCCAATCGCCATGATAGCGAACAGCTCCACAACAGAGAGCTCTAATATACTGAGCACAAATATCGATACCAATGCGGACACCACCATGAATAGGGCATTCATAATGTTGTTCGCGGCGATGGACCGTGCACATTCGCCTTGCGTAGAGCGAGACTGAATGAATGAGTAGAGTGGCACAATAAACACTCCACCACTGACTCCGACAAAAAATAAATCAATCATTACTCGAAAGTGTTTAGGCTCTGAAATGAAACTTTCTACAGCGTAGTATTGGGTCGGAAGTTGGCTGTATGACGGTACTGCCCATAATAAATCGAGGCCAAACAAAGTTAACCCCAGAATTCCGAATGGCAGAATGCCAAGCTCAACATGATCAAAAGAGAGCTTTTCGCACAACCAAGATCCCGTGGCGATGCCAATCGAAAATAGCGCCAGTAACAAAGAAACGACGGTACTATCAGCAAAGAGGTGCTCGCGAGCGAAGTTTGGAAATTGTGTAAGATAGGTCGCACCCATAAACCAAAACCAACTTATCGCCAGAATCGACATCCATACCCCACGCTGTTTTTGAGCGACGTTTAGGGTCTTTTTGAGGCCAGAAATTGGCTCGAATTTTACTTTTTGATTGGAGTGACTTGGCAAAGCGGGAATATTCACACTACTAATGAACCCCATTATCGAAAGGAATAAAACAAGGCACGAG
Organism: Vibrio sp. J1-1; assembly: GCF_021728395.1. GTDB lineage: Bacteria > Pseudomonadota > Gammaproteobacteria > Enterobacterales > Vibrionaceae > Vibrio. The sequence goes on from NZ_JAKKCM010000002.1 coordinate 169,659, forward strand.
GCGATAAATGTACCGTTGGGAATCGCGAGTAAAAGTCCTGCCGTTAACGTGCCAATCAGAATGGATAAAAAAGTCCCCATTTCAACCCAAGCATTGCCTTTGACAAGTTCATTGGCTTTTAAGGCTTGAGGCAGTAAAGCGTATTTCACCGGACCGAAGTAGGCAGATTGTGTTCCGGTTAAAAATAACAACACTAACATCAAGAGTGCATTTTCGGTCATGATGGCGGAGGCAGCACAGATCATGATCAGCAATTCGATAAGCTTTAGGCGGCGCATCAACTTGGCTTTATCCATATTATCCGCGACAGCACCAGCATGCGCCGAAAATAAAAAGAAGGGCAAGATAAACAGACCAGCAGCGAGATTGACAAACAGATTCACTGAGACAGGTAATGAATCAATCAGACTGTAGGTGACCATTAATAAAAGAACATTTTTGTAAACGTTATCATTCAATGCCCCAAGGCACTGTGTGACGAAAAATGGGAAAAAGCGTTTAGAGAAAAACATGCTGGCTCCATATGCACATTGTTAAATTAGATGGATGCACTTTATGTATTCCCTACAGATAAGCCAGTGATTTAGGTGTAGTAACGTATTGTGTTACCTTAAGTTGCTATTTACGTAACCCCACTAACTAAGGTTGCCAATTTTATTACTATTGATTCGGAGTGCGTTCCCAGGGTTTAAAAAGAGGAAACGTCCAGCGACGCATGGCGATAACTAGAGAGGTACCGTGCTTTTCATTCATCTCTAATGAATTGTCACTCTGACAAGCCAGATAAAACTCATCGATCACTTTTTGTAGCTTCTGCTGAAGTTTTTTGTTGGTCGGTATACTCATTAACCCAGTTGCCATTGCCAGCTTCTCGCCCTCGGCGGAAAAGTAACTTTTGAAAAAGGCTTCTTGAACTTGTTGTTGAAAGAAGCGCTGGATCGGACCACCTATTTGCCAGTTAAACGTCGGGGAAATACGTAAACGTATTTTGTTGCCAGGAAGTAAGTCGATAATCTCAAGCCGATCGAGTAGGGCAAGCTTCTGTACTAGCTCTGGCTCACTGAATGTATATTGTTCAATGATTTGCTCAAATTGATAGCCATTCACAACACATATAACAACCAGCAGTAATGCTTTATCTTCAACGAGTTGCTTTTCTTGCTCCAGAGTGAGTGATTCCAGTCCTTTATTGTGTGAAGCAGCGAGCTTAAACAGCTCGGCCATGTCTAACCCAATCAGTTGGCAAATACGTTCAAGACGCTCGAGACTAATGTGATGCCCTTCAGCAAGCAGTCTTTTTACGCTTCCTTCGCTTAACTCTAAATGCTGTGCAACGTCTACATAGTGCAAACCAGAGAGCTTCAATTGACGTTTCAGCTCCTTAATCAGGGCATAACTTTCTGACATTTACTCTGCGACCTCTTCGCGTAACTGGCCTAAATAGCTTTGCATAAATGCTTTGCGCCTTTTGGCTTCCTGTTTGGCAGAGTGGGTATTCATCGTATCGACGATTCTAAATAATTTGGTCTGAAAATGATCGAGGGTAAATTGTTGGTCATCCAGGGCACGTTCTTCAGCAAACATGTCTTGGTGATCGTACAGCTTAGCATCGAACTGAGTACTAACCTGAATACAGCGCGTTACGCCGATCGCACCGAGTGCATCTAGACGATCAGCATCCTGCACGATCTTGGCTTCGAGTGTGTTGGGACGAATGTTAGCGCTGAAACTGTGTGCTTCTATCGCGTGAGCAATGTCGTCGTGGAAATGACGTGGGTAGTCGATACTTTCCAAAAATGCGATGGCCTTTTTAGCCGCAATCGCGGAGCTTTGCTTACGGTTAGGATGATCTTTTGGGTAAGTAAAGCAGTCATGCAAGTAGGCAGCTGGCAATACGACTTCCAATTGAGCACCCTCTTGCTCAGCGAGCTTTTTAGCCGTTTTGGCGACACGTTTTACGTGGCTGAGATCGTGAGCTGCATCGATTTGCATCTCTTGCTGCATGAATTCTAAGAATAGGGGTTCAGCTTGGCTTAATGAGGTCATGGGTAATACTTCATACTTGGGGATGAGGAAATTATGCCCAACCCAATAACGAATTTCCAAACGCGATGAATTTAATGAGACTTATGACCAAATAACGAACATGTCACTTTGTCCGTTTTGTCGCTGTATGAAACGGTGAAATCAGAGGGCAATTAGATTTAGAGAAGACAGACAAAAAAAGAGCCAACCGCAAACAGTGCGATTGGCTTATATATATGAACAAAGTTGAGTTCACTAACAACGTCAGTTGGCTAGGTGACCCTCGGCTTAAGAAGGGTCACTTTAAACAATGCATCTAGCGTGCCAACTTTTAAAGTCACTAAAAAGCGTGGTTTCTGTGAGTGACGTTGCCTAAACTTCGATAATATTCGCAATTTGCAACTGCGATATGCAATTTTTCCTTACTATGCTAATGATTGATTAATAAATTAGTAGTATTTACCTACAACAATACGAGGCTAGCGGTTCCTAAAAAGGCGAAAAAACCAACAACGTCTGTCACGGTTGTCAAAATCACTGAACCCGCGAGCGCTGGGTCTAATTCTAACTTGTCCAAGATTATTGGAATTAACACACCAAACAGAGCAGCGGTGATGATATTGACTACGATAGCCAGAGCAATGGTTCCGCCAAGAATCGCTGATTGGAACCACAATCCTGCCAGAGCGCCAATGATTACTGCCCACGCAATACCGTTCAGTGAGCCAATACCTAACTCGTTTTTTAGTAGCTTAAAGCGGTTTCCGGGCGTGATCTGATTCAGTGCCATCGCCCGAACCATTAGCGTAAGCGTCTGGCTACCTGCGATGCCACCCATTGATGCCACTATTGGCATTAATACCGCCAGAGCAACCACTTGGGCAATCACGTCTTCAAAAAGACCAATAGTGACGGAGGCTAATATGGCAGTCATTAAGTTAATCCCTAACCATACGCCACGCTTTTGAGAGCTTTTAATGACCGGGGCAAATAAGTCATCCCCTTCGTTCATACCGGTACCCGCCATCAATCGAGCTTCGTAGATTTCACGCTGAGTACTCAGTGCAAATTGCCAGTCAACTTCGCCGATTAACGTTTGATCGGCATCGGTTACTGGTAAAGCGGAAAGGGTACTGTGCTCCAGAGCCTCAACAGCCTCAGGTAGAGACATTTTACTATCGAGGACAGTAACCGCTTCTACCGAAAGGCTTTTCAAGCGTACATCGGAGTCACTACGCAAAATTTCGAAATAGTTAACCGTGCCACGAAACTGTTTATTACGGTTAATCAAATAGACCTGCTGGGGCATGTCGTAGCTGTAACGATCCATCAGTTGCTTGGCAGTACCAACCGTAATGTTAAAAGGTAAGGTAACGATTTTTCGATCTGCCCAACGGCCAATCTCTTCATCTTCATAAGCATTGGCTTGATCGTAAAGTTCTAACTCGTCTTTCTCGATTAATGCCAGTGCTTCATTAATGATTTCTTCTGGCAGTGAGTCTGCCCACTCGATCAGAGAAAGGTTGTCTAGCTTGGCGAGCGTGAGTTTAAGTTCGACTTCTGATAGTGCGTTGATGATCGAAAAGCGCACGTCAGCACGCATTTCAGTCAGCACATCAATATGTAATTCTAGCGGTAATGCTCTCCATAACCGAACACGATCATTGATGGTGAAAGCTTCGAGAATCAGGGCGATGGAACCGGGGTCTAAACCCTCTTCGATTGACGCATTGAGTGTTGCGACTTGATCCGCTTCTTCAGCTTGCCCAATTTGTTGTATGAGAATGGAGAGATCTTGAAACTTGCTCACCGAGCACCCCGATAGTTTGTTCGTTTAAAGAATAGAGATAGTGTTCGAACCTATACCAATAACAATAACAATAGCGAAGAATCGCGCTAAAAGTTCGAGCCCAAACATAGTTAAGTTAAAGTACGCGAAAGTAACAGAAAAACAATAGGCTACTCGACTTTGATATTGAGATACGGCTTTACTAATTTACGAATGTTCACTTTAGCGTCAATTCGCGCCGCAAGTAGATACATACCGGCGATTTTTCGATGAAGGAAGATGGCATCTGCTGGTGGCGTGTGCCAGTAATCCTGCTCCATGCTGAGTATCTTACCTGCGTCACGTAACCTCTGAGCAAGGCCGCTGGCTTTAAAGTCATAGTCTTGATCAACTAACATTGGTTCGCATGCCATCTTGACCAATTCCCAAATTGCCTTTCGCTGTTCTGGCAGGATGTCTTGACTGAAAAAGCCAATCTTCTCTAGGGCTTCGTTCAGGCTTTGTTCGTCATGGTTAATAACCGCGGAGAATGCCTGACGATATCCAGAACTGAATCTTTCACTGTATTCGCGGGTAGCACCAAAATCTAACAGACCAATCTGCTTGGTTTGTTCAAGGTATAAATAGTTGGCAAAGTTTGGATCGGTCTGAACCATTTTGAACTCAAATAGCTCGCGGAAAAGCAGTTCGAGCAAGTGGTGCATGACGGTATCACGGGTATTTTGGTCTGAGTTTACGATGGTATCCACTGGGATCCCTTCGATATATTCCATGGCTAATACCGATTGTGAAGAGCTCTCTAAGTGAACTTTCGGTATGATAAAACAAGGATTTTCTTTTAAAGCATCGAAATAACGCATCGCAAATTGCGCTTCACGATCATAATCGGCTTCATCGTGAAGTTGTTTTTTCGCTTCCTCTAGTAGTCCTTTATAGTCCACGGACTCAGGTATCAGACCCACAACTCTAAGCAGCGTGCCAACGTTGTCGACGTCACTGTTAATACTTTTACGAATGCCGGGGTATTGGACTTTCACCGCAAGCTTGTCGCCCTCATCACTGTATGCCTGATGCACTTGTCCTATGGAAGCGCTGGCAATAGGCTTAAAGTTGAACGCCAGAAATTCTGATTTCCAATTCGGACCGAGCGCGTTTTCCATGACGCCGTTTAACTGCTTGGCTGGCATCGGGTCGGCTTTAGAGCGGAGCCTTGCGAGGATGTCTGCTAATTCAGGCTCGAGGATATCTCCCGCATCCATCGACAACATTTGTCCGAGTTTCATCGCCGCACCACGCAAATGAGCAAGCTGATCGGTCAGTCTGGTGATGTTTTGAGGTGTCAACAGGAGGTCTTTCGCTTTAGGTTTGTTGCCCTTCGCGAGCTGTTTAGTTCCTTCAGCAAGCACATTTCCGGCTACTCTTGTGGCAAGAGAAGCAAATTTACCGAATCTGGAGATGCGATGTGTAGGTAAGTTTTTTTCCTTGTCTGACATTGAGAGCCTCCCGTTAGCTACACCCAAACCTCTAATGAATAGCGCCTTTAGCTTTTAACCTTTTGTTATACGGGAAAACTGTACGATTGGATACATTTGAAAACAAAACCGCTGGTAGTGCCAGCGGTCGAGGGGGCTCTGTTTATATTAACAGTATGCTCATTGCTAGTTCGCGGTTTCATCTCTATGCCAACGACTTGAACAAGCACTGCTGTAATCCGGCGCAGCGATGTCGCCGTGCAGGTTCTGGCTCGCTTTGAGAGGACCAACGGCGGCATCGTATTACGTCCACTAAGTTACTATGAACACCCAAGCTACCAATATCGTGATTGGAATGGTGTCGTGCTCGGTTATGGTAACGTTGCTTTAAAAGATATTGATCCTCTCATACAACGCTTATCTGAGCTGTTTTAAGGCTTTATTCAATGACCTTTGAACCGCGTTTTGGTCTTAGTTGCTTCCACGGCAGTGAGAGCAGTCCAAAAACCGTGAGAGCGTACAACATGGACCAACCCAAGCAGATAAATACGCCAGTGCAGAGGATAAGAGAAATTCCAGCCAGAGCTTTACCAGCGCCTTGCAACAGTTTGTATGCTGCGAGCATAGCAAGCAGATAAACCAATACAAAAATGCTGTTAGCGAGTTTAAGGAAAAACTCTAAATCAAGTTGAGAGAGTGTACCTGCCACACAGGACACTAATAGGACGAAGCCAACCAGCAATGTCGCAGAGGAAGGAACGCCTCGATGTGAGACTTTCGCCAGTTTGCTGTCTGGACGATGTTCACGAGCTTGGCTCCACACCATTCGGGACAAGCTTTGAGTGTATAAATTCACACTGGCAAAACAAGCAGAAAATCCGATCACACTGATGATCCATTTGGCACCGTCTCCGAGCAGTTGTGCGCTTAGCCAAGGGATAGATGCATTATCAAATTGTGGGGTGCCATAAGCGCCAAACTTTAATATCACTACTGAACACGCCCAATAGGTCGCTCCTGCGACGAAGCACCCGACAATGATCGCGATAGGAAAGTCGCGTTGTGGGTTCTTAAACTCTTCACCCATGTGCGCAAATGCTTCTATACCTACAAAGCACCAGAACATAACAGCAAGCGCAGCCGTAATCGGCCAAATCGAGTCTGTTGTGACGGCCGGCATGGTTAGATCAACACTGCTGATTTCTCCTTTCCATAGAAATGCACCGACCAGTGCGAACACGCTCAAAGCAATAACGGTTTGTAAGCGACCTGAGGATTTCGTACCTAACAAATTCACAAAGACAAGAAGTAGCACCGTGAGTACTTGTGCAAACAAATTGTTGTTTATTGGAGCTGGTAACAGCTGTTGAAGAAATCCAGCCGCCAGAGCGATAGCTGCGGGTACGCCAACGGGAATGACGCTAACAAAAAGCCAGGCAACGCTACTTTCCAGTTTAGCGTTAAACGCTTTACGGACGAAAAATGCGGTGCCGCCAGCGTTGGGATACCGTTTACCTAGTTGGGCAAAAGTCAAAGCAATAGGACAGATCGCAATAAACAGCAGTATCCATGCCCAGAGTGAAAAGTGACCTGCAATACCTGCCGCAATCGCAGGTATCATAAACAGACCCGTTCCCATCAATGTGGTGGAAAGTTGGGCGATTCCGGATAGGAGTGAAATGTCTTTTTTGAGCTGTTCCATGCTTGTCTCTGACGGTGTCGAACTAAGTGAAGTCTAAGAATAAATGAGTTCTTAAATACAAAATGCGTTACTGCACCGCCAATATGACGGTTGTTTCAAATAATTCCAACAAAATGTTGGTTTCTTATGCATTTAAAATCGTTATAAAATGAAGAAAATAAGGAAGAAGCGGTAAGTTTATGGACAAGTTTGATCACAAGATCATTGATATCCTCCGGCACAATGCTCGGCTGTCAGTCACTGAAATCGCAGAAAAAGTGAACCTCTCTCGGTCAGCAGTGACAGCTCGAATTCGTAAGCTCGAAAATGACAAAGTTATCTTGGGTTATCATGCAGAAATAGCTTCAAGTGAAGGGGATTCTATTTGTGCCTACTTTGCTCTGAAGTTCGATACCTCCACCTCAACGTACTACTGCGAATCTTACGCGAATGAATTGTATAAGATTGATGGGGTGAAATGGTGTCATGCCATTAGCGGAGAAACCGATATGATGGTCTTTGTCGAGGTACCCAACATGAACCGCCTGAATGAGGTCAGAGACCAAATTCAACGTTTTCCTGAGCTTCGCCATCTCATGACACATACAGTGCTAACCGAGTTTTTTAATACCACTGGTAATAAGTTCGTAAAGTAATTGGAAAAACTGGTCATTAAATACCATTCAAATGGATAAAGAATGTTAAACCACATCAATTTAAATCTGCTGAGATCCTTACATGTACTACTCGAAGAGTGCCATGTAAGCCGTACTGCTGAGCGGCTGCACATCACGCAGTCTGCGGTGAGTCGTCAGTTGGCACAACTCCGAGAGTTATGTGGTGATCCTCTTCTTATTCGCCAGGGTAATCAACTGATTGCTACCCCGCGAGCATTAGCACTAAAAGAAAAACTGGATGCACTACTCGCGGAATTTGATCACCTTTTGGATGACAAACCATTTGAGCCTCAAGACTGGCAGGGAGAGCTCGTTATTGCGTCAAGTGATTACGTCGCACAATATGTTCTTCCAGATATCGCTTCACACCTTAGTGAACTTGCACCGCAACTTGATATGGCTTATCGGCTTTGGCAGCCAGATTTCTTAGACAAACTGCATGAACTTGGCATACATATCGCTTCTTCTATGTATCCAGACAAACCAGAAGGTGTATCGAGCATCAACATCGGCTCGGATAATTCGGTTTGTCTGATGAAAGGTTCACATCCACTGGCTAAGTGTAAAAATATCACGGCGAAGCAACTCGTCAGTTATTCGCATATTCAGGTAACGGGAGGTGGTGATAAGGACTCCAGTACCGACCTTGCATTAAAAGAGATGGGTCTGCAGCGTCATATTGCCTTCAAAGTGCCATTCTTCTCGGCAGCGGTAAACAGACTGGTGACGAGTGATCATCTTATGGTTGTGCCGGAACACATCGCTCTGAATCTCGCTAAGCACTGGAATTTAATAAATAAGCCGCTGCCCATTGAGACCCAGACACATCAATATTGGTTGATGTGGCACCCTAAATACGATACCGATCCTGCTCATCGCTGGGTTAGAGAGCAAATTCGTACAGTGATGAAGCTATCGGAATACTCCATTCATTAAGCTATGATTTAAAATCATGGCCTTTATGAATAACTTTGATTTCTATTTATATCCCATCACTTGATAGATTGTTAGCAAATAAGGAGAGGTTTCTATGACACTAACAATTTGGCTATCACTTTTTACCGTATGTTTATTAGGCGCTATGTCACCAGGCCCTAGTTTAGCCATTGTTGCTAAACACGCTTTGGCTGGTGGTCGTCTCAATGGATTGGCGACAGCGTGGGCACACGCATTTGGTATCGGGATATATGCATTTATTACTTTGATCGGCTTGGCAGTGGTTTTGCAGCAAAGTCCGCTACTGTTTAAAGCGATCAGCTTGGCGGGGGCGGCGTACCTAGCCTATTTAGGGTTCAATGCTCTGCGCTCGAAAGGCGGTGTTGCTGCTAAGCTGGAGTCTGGACAGGAAACGACCGTTGGTCAGTCAGCAAGAGAAGGCTTTTTTATCTCTATTTTCAGTCCTAAAATTGCACTGTTCTTTATCGCGTTATTTAGCCAGTTCGTTGCCTTGGGTAATGATCTGAGTAATCAAATGATTATTGTTGCGACGCCATTTGTGGTTGACGGTTTGTGGTACACGTTCATTACTATCGTATTATCCAGTTCGAGAGTGGTCGATCGTATTCGCTCAAAAGCGGTTTTGATTGATCGCTTGTCTGGCGTTGTACTTATGTTGTTGGCTCTGCGCGTTGTCGTAACGATATAAATTTGGTTTTCAGAACAAAAAAAGCACCCAGCTTGTTCAAGGCTGGGTGTAAGCAAGGAGTTTCTCAGGAGCTTTATAGCTTTTGGGGACGAGGGGGTTGAGAAACACTTTAATTCTTTTATCGGCGCACTTCTTCAAACTCGCCTTCTATCGCGTCTTCTTTTCCAGTATTGAACTCATACTCTTCCTGCATCTCTTTTTGCATGTACTTGACACGCTTCTCAATGCGTTTACCCGTTATCAAAGCCGCGATGGTCAATGGAATCGCCATGATTAGGCTAAATACTAAAGCAAAAATGCCGGTAATCAGTGCCAGTGCTGTAACGATGATCCGATTCATAAACTTGACCTCTATATCTGTCTATGTGTTCAGATTACCCCTGTGAATATGAACGAAACATGAACGATAGGAGTGACTATGTCTGAGGAATGTCAAAGCCTGAAGAAAGTTAGATTGTCTAAATAAAAAACGCCTGAGGGTGAGTTCAGGCGTACAAAGGGGAGTTAAGATTAGTAGTGCGCTTTCGCGCTTATTATAAAGAACAAATGTTGAGGTATAGTTCGTTACACCATGTGGTTAACGTTGTGGAGCAATGTTCACCTATCGAGGGAATGTTTGGTAACGAACACCCATCATTTGTTCCATACAGTGCACAACTTGGCAGCTGTAACCGAATTCGTTGTCGTACCAAATGTACAGTACACAACGCTTGTCTTGTGCGATAGTCGCTTGACCATCCACTACGCCAGGATGACGAGAACCAACTAAATCTGTTGAAACGATTTCAGTTGAGTCTGTGTAATCAATTTGTGCTGATAGCTCAGAATTTAGAGCCATTTCACGTAGGTAGTCGTTCAGTGAATCGCGATCCACGTCTTCACCTAGGTTTAGGTTTGCGACCGCCATTGAAACGTTTGGCGTAGGAACGCGAATCGCGTTACCTGTTAGTTTTCCAGCCAGTTCAGGCAGTGCTTTTGCTACTGCTTTTGCTGCACCAGTTGAAGTTAGAACCATGTTCAGAGATGCACTACGCCCACGACGATCGCCTGAGTGGAAGTTATCGATCAGGTTTTGGTCGTTAGTGTATGAGTGTACCGTTTCGATGTGGCCTGAAAGTACACCGTACTTATCGTTCAACGCTTTCAGCACAGGTGTAATCGCGTTTGTTGTACAGCTTGCTGCTGAGATGATGGTGTCTTCTTCTTGAATCACAGATTCGTTTACACCAAATACAACGTTCTTGATATCGCCTTTACCAGGTGCAGTCAGAAGTACTTTTTCTGCGCCGTTACATGTTAAGTGTTGGCTCAGACCTTCTGCATCACGCCAAACGCCAGTGTTGTCTACAACAAGTGCGTTGTTAATGCCGTAAGTAGTGTAGTCAACTTCGCTTGGGTTGTTTGCGTAGATGATTTGAATGAAGTTGCCATTCACAATCAGTGCCTTACGCTCCTCATCAATGATGATGCTACCATTGAATTGGCCGTGTACCGAGTCACGACGAAGTAGGCTAGCGCGCTTTTCTAAGTCGCCTTTTTTACCACCACGTACAACGATTGCACGAAGTCTTAGTGGGTAACCAGGACCACTCTTCTCGATAAGAAGACGTGTTAGTAGACGCCCGATGCGACCAAAACCGTAAAGAACCACATCGCGAGCTTTCAGAGAAGAATCTGCATCACGAGCACCTTGAAGTGCGGTTTGTAGGAAATCATTAAGTGAAGAAGTATCTTCGTGCTTATTCCAATACTTAGTTGCCAGCTGACCAATATCAACGCGGCTAGACGAAATGCTCATTTCACATAGTGCTTCAATGATAGGCATTGTTTGCTCTAGAGAAAGAGGGTTTCCAGTGTATCGTCTTGCTACGCGGTGAGTTTTGAGAATGTCGATAGTTGTGGCGTTGATAAGCGTCTTACCGAACAGAACCACTTCGATTCCTTTTTCACGATAAAGCTTGCCGATTAGAGGGGAGATAGATTCAGCAATCGTTTGGCTAGTTTGCCAGTCTTGGAGATATTTCTCTGGACTCATTGTTGTATTGGACCTTTCACGTTTGGGGGCTAACCATCCTCGCCGCCGTTACCTCTACGGTAGAGCGTAGGAGTCTGGTGGTAATGTAATCGGGTTGTAATAATTATGGGGCGGATTCTACGGCTGAAGGGCTTATTCTGCTAGGAAAAATAAACCTAGTGGAAATCACTGCTTTATGACTTATTTATGGATGATTAATGTGACTAAGGCGTAGTGTTTGAGGTGTTGACATTTTTAAAAATGCAAACTTATTTTGCGATGATAATGCTTGCTCTCATGAGTCTTACTTGAAAGGAGTGTTGTTTGTTACATAAATTTGTGATGTGAATCGATAACGCAACTCTAGAGGTAAACATAAAAGTCTTAATTATGTGCTTAATAAACTGAGACTAATGGATGGTTTGAAATGTGCTTCTGAGGTTCAGATTTAATATCAAAAATTTGCATCAAATCACAATATAAACTGGGATTATAGCTCCCAAAAAACACAATAAACCTTAAAGGTTTTAGGTTTATTGTACATGAAAAGAGCTAGATCAGAATTATCATTCGGGTTAGTGAGTCACGGAACGGCTTCAAATTACCAGTCCTGCGAGATGAGATTGTTGAGGCTTATCAATAAAACGACGGTTAGCAGCGCTAAATATCTTATATCAAGTGACGCTGTCACGCATGTGATTCACGAATTGTAGAACACGCAGCGCTGCAATTCTTTCGCTGTTAGGCGTTGTCTAATCAGATAAACCTTGTTTAAATCGATTAGATAAACTGAAGTCACTTGGCGTTTATAGTCAAAATTAGAAGGAAATGACATGTTTAATCTCGCGATTATTGGGACGAACTGGATATCTCAACAATTTGTTGAAGCAGCAATACAGACGGGGGAGTTTAGCCTCAAAGCCGTATATTCGCGAGAGTTTGACAAGGCGCGATCATTTGGTGCGCCATACCATGCGGAGACTTTCTACGACAGTTTAGACGCATTGGGGAAAGATCCCGATATTGATGCTGTTTACATTGCTAGTCCAAACTCACTTCATGCACCTCAAGCAATGCAAATGCTAAGTGCGGGCAAGCATGTGATTTGTGAAAAACCGATGGCTTCAAATTATGCACTTGCACAAGAGATGTTTAAGTGCGCTGAAGAAAATGAAGTCGTGCTTTTTGAGGCATTCATGTCGCCTTACACGCCAAACTTCGCGGTATTGAAACAAAGCTTGCCGAGCATTGCACCATTAAGACATGCGACGATCAGCTATTGCCAATACTCATCGAGATATCAAAAGTATTTAAACGGAGAGAACCCGAATACGTTTAATCCGGGTTTTTCCAATGGTTCGATTATGGACATCGGCTATTACTGTCTGGGTGCTGCAATTGAGTTGTTTGGAGAGCCGAATCAGGTTCAGGCCAGTGCGTTTGTTTTGCCATCTGGCGTAGATGGGTGTGGAAGTGTGACCCTTGCCTACGACGATTTTAACGTCAACCTTCTGCATTCAAAAGTAAGCGACTCGCTTATTCCAAGTGAATTTCAGGGTGAGCAAGGTAGCGTCCTAGTCGATATGATCTCCACGGGTCGTGGCGTCGAACGCACTCTTCGTGGTAAAGAGAAAGAAGTACTGACCCTGCCACAAACCGAAAACCACATGTTTTACGAAGCTAAAGCTTTTGCCGAGCAACTTAAGTTAGGTGTGATTGATGAGAGCACTAAACAACGCTCATTGACAGTAGCAAAAGTCCTGACTGAAGTCAGAAGACAAACTGGCGTTGTTTTTCCAGCGGACAAAACGGCTTGATGTATTAGAAGGCTGTATTTAACTCAGCGAATGAAGCCCTCAATATAGAGGGCTTCATTATTGTGATGTCTGATCTTGTTGGTTTATCGACTTAGTGCACTTTATGCCTTTCGGACAGCAATGCGATAGTGCGACGATAAGTGAGGTAAGCAGCGATGCCTGCGCAGATATTACCGAGACAAGCACCAAGCAGAAGGCCTCTGATTCCCCCAAGTTGAGAACCAACCCACAAACATGGTAGGAAAAATACGAACAGACGTAACGCCGAGACGGTAAGCGCCGTGTATGACTTACCTAGTGCATTGCAGACAGAAACCATAAGCATACATACGCCCAGAGAGCCTAAGCTAATCGGAACGATCATCAAATGCATTTCTAATACTTGCTCAACCTGAATATCGCTGGTCATTAATAGTGCCAGAGGATTCGCGACAGCAAAGGTGATAACGGCAATTAAGAGCTGGAAGCTCAGAATAAACTTAACGGCAATACTCACCAGTGATTGAATATCACCATAATTTTTTGCGCCAAGTAATCGCCCAACCATTGGTGGTAAAGACATGGTCAATGCGAGCACAGATACAATAGCGAAAAACTCAAAACGCGAACCTAGGGCCCATGCCGCGACAGCAGCCGTACCAAACCCAGCCAGTAGCTTAGTTGCCAGCATGGAAGATAAAGGGGGTAACAGTTGGCTTACCATTGCAGGTCCCATGATATTACCGATCGAGCGGACGCTCTTTATCACATTTAAATCTTGCCATTGTGTTGTAGCCCAATGATTCTTTTTCACCCGTGGAGCCACGACTAAAATACCCAAACTGAAAGCCGCAATGGTTGCGAGCGCAGCACCATTAATGCCGAGGTCGAGGGTGAAAATGAAGAGCGGGTCGAGAATAAGGTTCACGCCGCTGGTGATCATCATCATGGTGCCTGGCAACATGGTATTGCCGTGTGCTCGACAGATGCTGTAGTAAAAGTAGAGAAAGGCTCCGGTCCAGGAACTCAGTAACCACCATGGCCAATAACTATCGATGATTGGCATAACCGTATCTGGTGCGCTGAGCATGGATAATATTGGGTAACGAAGTAACCAAATTAACACACTGATTATCGCAACCCCTACTGACCCTATCATTAGAACTAAACCGCCCAGTTGTTTAGCATAGCGGGTTTCATTCGCTCCTAGTGCTTTAGATATAACCGCAGTTGTTGCGATACCTAAGCCTACCTGAATACCGATCACGACCATTTGCAGTGGAAGTGTGAAGCCTTGTACCGCCAACGGTAAGACGCCAAGTTGGCCGATAAAAGCACTGTCCACAAGCTGAAAACTCATCAGTGATAAAACACCAAAGAGCATGGGCCATGTCATCGAAAACAATTGCTTGGCTAATGTAGGTTGCGGGGTGATCGTTGTTGAGGACATAGAAAGCTTATTCAGTTATTAGGTTTGGGGATGCCGTTGGTGCAATTGTACACACCACTCTGATCAGTGACAAAAACAAACCCCGAGCAAGTTGTCTTACTCGGGGTTCAAATTATAACAGAACTATTGGTGTTTATTTCTTACCGCTAGTTTGCTTGTCTTCTTCCGTCAGTTCACGAATGCGACGGCTGATGTCACGACGTGCTTTAGAGATTTCTGCGCTCTTGATGATGTGGTCATCAACACGATCTTCGTAATCTGCTTTCATGTTTTTGATTATTGCTAGGATGTCGTCGTGAGTCATCTCTGGCTTGATGTAGTCTAGAAGGTTTTCTAGCAGGTCTACACGTTTGCGGTTATCACGAACTTTTTTCTCGTTATCAAGAAGCTCTCGTTTCAGTTTGTTTTTGCGACGAGCTTGGCTAACGATTTCAAATACGCTACTCATAGTTCCCTTTCCTAATTTGTGAATATCTCCCTCGATTAAAGCACAACATCTCGTGGCATAACAGTCTTTAGATCAATCACGACGAAGAGTTGAACGCTTCTTGACCAATCATTTTGTTCCATGCCTGACTACAGAAAATCATCGTAGGTTCATGCCAGCTCAGCCTGACTTGAGGTGCCTCAGAGCAAAGGTGATTTCGTGGTAGAAATGACTCATGCACTACTATTTCTATCCACGAATAGGCCGCAGTCACTAAACAAAACGTATCTTTGTGAGCTCCTGTTTGGATAAATATGTGTTTGAGACTGGGTTTGAGTAAATCGATGCGTTGTCATAATTGAGCCTTCGCTATATTATCAACATCACTAAATACAAAATGATGACACTTGATATGGACTCTCGTAATACTGCGGAGCAAGTCGACAGTCAAGATAGTGAACAAGTCACGAGCTCTTTGGCTGAGAAGTTAAAAACAGCGTACATCAATGCGCGTAATCAACTTGAAATGACAGAAGTTGAACTCAATCGTTCGAAAATAATGATGATTGATGAAGATGGTAATCTGAGAAAAGTGCCTATTCTCTCCGAGCACTAAGTCCTATCCCGATTCACAAAAGGGGTCAGGTCTTAGTCTATGCTTTAGCCTGACTACCTTATATTCAAGCGATTTCAAGCCTGTTCAGGTTACAGTCTGACCCGCTGAAGTGGCTTGAGTATAAAATTCAAATGCAAAAAATAATAAGGAATGCATTATGAAAGTTGAGCTAACGGCAATAGAAGCACGAGTAATTGGTTGCCTGATCGAGAAAGAGGTGACGACTCCCGATCTTTATCCTCTTAGTCTGAATGCACTTACCAACGCATGTAATCAAAAAAGTAATCGTGAGCCAGTCATGTCGTTGTCCGAGTCTGATGTATTAGATGCGGTAGATGCGCTAATTGAACGTCGACTTGTTAGTGATGAAAGTGCTTTTAATAGCCGAGTGAGCAAGTATCAGCACCGTTTTTGCAATACGGAGTTTGGCGATCTAAAACTGACTGAGCAAGAAAAAGGGATTGTATGCTGTATGCTGCTGCGTGGGGCTCAGACGCCAGGTGAGATTCGTACTCGCACTAACCGCCTGACGACTTTCCGCGACGTTAAAGAGGTGGAAAACGTTCTTGAACATTTGGCGAGCGAAGAAAAAGGGCCATTAGTCGTAAAACTGCCACGAGAAGCTGGCAAGCGTGAATCTCGCTATATGCATTTATTCTGCGGTGAAGTGGATGTATCTGCAATTGAGTCAACGGCTGTATCACCGAGCTCAGATCGGGTTAGTCAGCTTGAACAAGAAGTGGCAATGCTTAGAGAAGAACTCGATGCTCTGAAAGCTCAGGTAGAATCTCTGCTTTAATGAATGATTGTGTGGAACAGGTTTGGAGTGTTTATCTGATACGAAATAACCGTAATGCACTCTATTGTGGGGTAACCAACAATATTGAGCGCCGGTTTAAACAGCATCAAGAGGGCAAAGGTGCTAAGGCACTAAAAGGTAAAGGTCCATTAGTCCTGGTATGGACAATGAACTTTGACTCTAAGAGCCTAGCGATGAAAGCTGAGTACTTTATTAAGCAACTAGCTAAAAAGAAAAAAGAGCTATTAGTTGAGTCAAAAGCGTCACTTGGTGTCGATGAAAACCACTGCTTGATATTTACCGTTCGTCGTTAAATGGTCGAATAAACGTACTACACTGACTTACGATCAGCCGCCAACTTTTATAAGGCGGCTTTTTTTATTTAAAATGTGCATTCATAATGTTATGAAATAGAATGCAATATTCGTTTGTGATGTAAGACTCATCTGACGCATAATGCAGAACTAAGAAAATGATATTGAAACCAGTACTTAGTGGAAGGTAGATTACAATAGTTCAACGCGTCAAAGTAACGGATGACTAGGCTAAATAATAAATAGAGTGAATGAGACTCGGTATAAAACTAATAGAGCAACAGATGAAAAAAGAGTTAATATTTTCCCTTGTTTTAATGACTGGTATTGCCCCTGTGGCGGAAGCATCTCAAGTCCTGAATGGATATTGGGAATATCAAGAGTTTCTGGATGAATTCCCGGAGCAAAAGCAACTGACCAACGCGCTGGCTGAGGCTGTCAGAGAAAATCCGATTCCGATTACTAGCGAGAAAAAGCGTGAACTGAAGATTTCTGTTGTTTACCCGGGGCAGCAAATCTCGGATTACTGGGTCAGAAATATTGATGCATTTGAAAAACGGTTAGATAAGCTTAATATTAACTATCAGCTCAATCAGGTTTTTACTCGCCCAAATGCCGATATCAAACAGCAAAGTCTGTCTCTAATGGAGGCTTTGAAAGGCAATTCGGACTATCTCATCTTTACTCTCGATACCACTAGACATCGTAAATTTATCGAGCATGTATTGGATTCGAAGCAAACCAAACTGATCTTACAAAACATTACGACACCAGTAAGAGATTGGGATAATCACCAACCGTTTCTTTATGTTGGTTTTGACCATACTGAAGGCAGTAGAAAACTGGCGAAAGAGTTTAGTAAACGCTTCCCAAAAAACAGTCACTACAGTGTGCTTTACTTTTCAGAAGGCTACATTAGTGATGTAAGAGGGAATACATTTATTAACCAAGTAAACCGTGACAGCAACTTTGAGCTACAATCTGCTTATTACACCAAGGCGACAAAGCAATCTGGGTATGAGGCGGCAAAAGCCAGTCTGGACAAGTACCCAGATGTCGATTTTATTTATGCTTGCTCAACAGATGTTGCACTTGGTGCCGTTGAAGCGCTAGCAGAACTCGGGCGCGATGATATTATGATTAACGGCTGGGGAGGGGGCTCTGCGGAGCTAGACGCAATTTTAAGCGGAGAGTTAGATATAACCGTCATGCGTATGAACGATGATACCGGTATTGCAATGGCAGAAGCAATAAAGTGGGATCTGGAAGGGAAGTCGGTACCAACCGTATATTCTGGCGACTATGAAGTAGTCACCACATCTGATTCTCCTGACAGAATAGAAGCATTAAGAAAGCGCGCATTTAGATACTCAGATAATTGATGACAAATACATCAACTAGAAAGCGTCGCTCTTTGTCGACGCTCATTACTAAAATTATAATTCTCGTTCTTGCTCCGATTATTTTAGGCATATTCGTTCAGAGTTATTACTTCTCCAAACAGATTATTTGGCAAGAAGTCGATAGGACAAAGCAACAAACATCCGCCCTGATTCTGAATATTTTCGACAGTCATTTCGCTGCGATTCAAATCCACCACGACAGCAATTCTAAAAGCGATGTGGTGCTTGATTTTTATACGAAGCGAGATGAAGAAGCCTTAAATTTCTTTTTTCTCAGCATTGACCAGAGTGATCCTGCACACACGCCTGAAATTCGCTTCCTCACTAATCATCAAGGCATTATCTGGGATGATGGAAACGCCCATTTTTATGGCATTAATGACTCAATACTGGATACTATTGCCAGTAACGTCACATTCACCAATAACTGGTATTACATTACTTCACTGACCCCGATGGGGGCTCGTCACCTGTTGGTTAGAAGAGTCCCGGTACTTGAACCCAAAACGGGAGAAGTGAGGGGGTATTCCTACAATGTCGTCGTCTTGGATAATAACTTTGGCCTGATGGAAAGGCTGAAGAGCGAAGGTAACGTCGATAATGTTGTACTCATCTCCGATAATCTACCTTTAGCCAACTCATTAGCTGGCGATGAGTCTTATAAAATATTTGATGTTCTGAAACGCAAAGAGTCTCAAGAGAAACTAGACCAATTATTGATTATTAAGACACCAATTGAAGTGAACGCAGCGCATACCGACTTATCTTTGCTAACAGTTCAGGACAATCAAAGTGTCGTTACCCTGCAGGTTCAGCATCTTTTGGCGATGATGGCTTCGGTCATCGGAATGATCTTAATCGCCTTACTAACCAAAGAGTGGATTGAGAATAAGGTAGCAGAACAACTTGACTCCTTGATGTCCTACACACGTTCCGCTCGCGAAGAAAAAGGGTTTGAACGTTTTGGTGGGTCAGATATCGAAGAGTTTGATGATATTGGAACTACGTTAGAAAACACTTTTGAAGAGCTAGAAGCGCAAAAACGTTCATTTCGCGACCTGTTTAACTTTGCATTATCGCCGATCATGGTGTGGTCTGAAGCGGGAGTACTGATACAGGTAAACCCGGCGGCGAGAAAAGAGCTAGTGCTCGAAGATGACATTAAGACCATGCCTCCCGTGTTTAGAAACTTTAAGGAAAAACTACTTCCACATCTTCGTATGGCATCGCAAGGTGCGACGTTAACTGGGGTGAATGTGCCGATTGGGGAAAAAGTGTATCGCTGGAACTTATCACCCATTCTCGTTGATGGCGATCTTAGTGGCATCATTGTACAAGGGCAAGACATCACAACCCTTATCGAAGCGGAAAAACAAAGTAATGTCGCCAGAAAAGAAGCCGAAAAATCCGCCCAAGCTCGCGCTGATTTCCTCGCTAAAATGAGTCACGAAATTCGAACGCCAATAAATGGTATTTTAGGGGTTGCTCAGCTATTGAAAGGTTCTGTTCAATCGCAAGAACAAAGTAATCAGATAGACGTTCTCCGTCATAGTGGTGAGCACTTATTAGCTGTTTTGAATGATATTCTGGACTTCTCGAAAATAGAGCAAGGGAAATTTAATATTCAAAAACATTCCTTTTCTTTTACCGATACCGTTCGTACTTTAGAGAATATTTATCGTCCGATTTGTGAAAGCAAAGGTGTGGATCTGATTATTGAAAACCAGTTGGATCCTAAAGTGGCGCTATTTACGGATCAGGTTCGCCTCAACCAAATTATGTTTAACCTGCTTAGTAACGCGGTCAAATTTACTCCATCAGGAAGCGTGCGGCTAAGCGCGAAATTAGAGCACTTTGAAGGCGCTGAGAACAGCGTGCTCGTGGTTGAAGTTTCCGATACAGGTATTGGTATTGACCCGAATAAACTTGAGCAAATGTTTGAGCCGTTTGTGCAAGAAGAGGAAACGACAACGCGTGAATATGGTGGTAGTGGTTTAGGACTGACAATCGTCAAAAGTTTGGTCGATATGCTAGACGGTAATGTTCAAGTTCACAGTCAAAAAGGGGTTGGAACGACATTTGTTGTAACGTTGCCGGTGAGAGATCGTGAGCGTCTCTCAAGTGAAAATAAGCCCAGCCAACATATCAATCCCGAGGATATGTTCAATGAAACGTTGAAGGTCCTGCTGGTTGAAGACAATCATACCAATGCGTTTATTTTAAAAGCCTTTTGTAGTAAATATGAAATGCAGGTTGAATGGGCAAAAGATGGGCTTGAGGCTATCGAGCGATTAAAACACCATACCTATGACTTGATCTTAATGGATAATCAACTTCCGCATCTCGGTGGTATAGAAACCACAAAAGAGATTCGCCGAAATTTGAAATTAGGCACGCCGATTTATGCTTGCACGGCTGATACTGCAAAAGAAACAGGCGATGCATTTATGGAAGCGGGGGCGAACTACATCTTACTTAAACCAATTAAAGAAAATGCATTCCACGATGCGCTTTTGGATTACAAACAGCGATTCTTAGTCGACTGGGTATAAGAAACACATCACCTCATATCAGGCACAACGCAAGTTGTGCCTTTTTTATTACCTAAGATCCCTCTGCAACAAAATCTCTCACCTTGAATTTAATGTGATTTTTGTCACAAAGCCATTTACTTAGCATGCTAACTAATTTATATTACTTAGCATGCTAAGTAATTGAGTGTTTGTAATGATTCAAGACATCGACATTTTGAGAGAACTTTCCGTTGCAGAGAAGTTATCTCGCGTCTCACGTTTATGGAAGATGGTCGCAGACCGAGAGCTTGAGCCACTGAACCTGACGTATCCGCGCTGGACTGCCTTATGGAAGTTACATCGTATGGGGGACCATGTCAGCCAGAAGCATCTCGCTGAAGCACTAGAGATTGAACTGTCGTCGTTGATGCGAACCTTAAAATTACTCGAAGAGCAGTCTCTGGTAATACGACGTTGTTGTGAACATGACAAGCGCGCCCGTATCGTCAGTCTGACTGATGAAGGTAAAGCTCTTATTACTCAACTAGAGAGCCGAATATTTGAGGTTCGTAGAAAATTACTGTCGGACATCAATGATGATGAGCTGAAAGCCATGGGATTAATCCTAGAGCAAATTGCCCGTAATGCACTCGATACACTTAGCGAATAAGTCAGAAAACCCAAAAAAGAGAAGTTGAATCCTATGACTCCAGACCAAAAATTCGCGCGCTGGATTAAATATTCATGCGTAGCGTTTGTCCTTGTCTTTGCTTATTTTCTAGTTGCCGACCTGGCAATGCCTCTTACCCCTCAAGCAATGGCAACTCGCGTAGTAACCAAAGTAGCTCCACGTGTTAGTGGGCAAATCACAGAAATTTACGTCACGAACAACCAGGAAATCCACAAGGGCGACCTGTTGTTCCAGATCGATCCGCAACCGTATCAACTGGCGGTAGAGCGTGCTCAGCTCAACCTGGACCAGGTGATTCAAAACAATGACCAGCTGGATGCTTCAATCGCCGCTGCCAAAGCTGATGTGGAAGCAAGTAAGATTATTGCAGAGCAAAAGGTACGAGAAGCGGCGCGTTTGAATAAGCTTTTTCATCGTAATGGTACTTCTCAGCAGCAACTAGATGATGCTCAGAGTAGTGCCACCGCTGAAAAAGCCAACCTGTTAGCAGCCCGTGCTCGTCTGAAGGAACTCGAAGTAAGTCGTGGTGAAATGGGTGACGATAATGTCAGCGTTCGTGTTGCGCAGAACCAACTCAAGCAAGCGGAGCTGAATCTGTCTTACACAAGAGTTATTGCTGAACATGATGGAGTAGTTGCCAACCTTCAATTGGAAGTTGGTGCTTACGCCTCTACGGCAAGCCCTCTGGTAGCATTAGTTTCAAATGACGTTGACATTATTGCTGATTTCCGTGAAAAGAGCCTGCGCCACTTTAATCGCGACAGCCGTGCATTGGTGGCCTTTGATAGCTTGCCTGGTGAAGTTTTTGAAGCTCAAATCACGAGTATTGATGCCGGTGTCAGTTCTGGTCAGTTTGATGCAGATGGCCGGCTTGCCAAGCCTACGGAGACCGACCGTTGGGTTAGGGATGCACAGCGCATGCGTTTGCATTTAGCAATCGACGATCAAGAGCTGCAATCGTTCCCTGCCGGAGCACGCGCAACAGTTCAACTGTTACCTGAGAATACGATCTCTGGCTGGTTTAGTAACCTACAGATTCATTTCTTGAGTGCTCTGCATTACATATATTAATTAGGAGGTGGTATGAAGTTATGGGACCACCCCATGTCTGAGAATGATCTCCGGCAGTGCTTACGAATCGCCACGGGCGCGATGATAGGTTTCACCGTATGTAAACTTTTCGGCTGGAACTATGGTGTATTTTATACGGTAACGCCAATGCTGCTGCTTGGCATGGTACCTGTGATGAGCTTGCACGCGGCTAGGCAGATGATATTTGCAGCCGTAGTCTGTGGCCTCGAGGTTGGTATCCTTGCCGGACTGTTTGGCGGCCATCCCGTCATGATGACAATGATTGCATTTGGTTTATTTCTGTACAAATTTGCTTGTATGTCAAAAGGAAGTCTTTTCCTGTTTGGTGCAAGTAGTGTACTAAATCTGAGCATCATGCTGCATTTTTCCAGCTATGTCAGTACTGACCTAAATGATCTTATCTTCAGTAATCTGGAAGCGAATGTTCTTTCAGTTGCTGTTGCGTACTTGGTGACGTTTTTAATCCCAGATGCAGAGCCTCGTCAGCCGCTAGCCAGACCTTCGGAACCAAAGAAAAGCCATCGTATGCGTCATGAAGCGTTGATGGGGGCGAGCATTGCAACTATGTCGTTTCTGGTTTTCCAGATTTTCGACTTAAGTGACTCTTTATCGGCTCAGGCAACGACGATATTGTTGTTGTTTCCGATGCATTGGAATGGTGCCCTAGGTTATGCGCGTAAAAGAGCCATGGGTACGTTACTGGGGGTTACGTTCGGTATTACCAGCCAGCTAATACTTTATGACTGGTCAGATACCTTGCTATTCGTCGTACCTCTGCTGTGGATTGGCGCAATGATTTTCAGCTATATGCACGTTAAAGAATCCAGTGGATCCGGAGCGGGCTTTGGTGGACTTACTACGTTAGGCATTTTATTTGGTCAATACTTAAGCCCAGGTGGTGATTTGATCTTTAGCGCGCTTTATCGGGTGAGCAGTATCCTGTTTGCCATTGTTGTAACGCTGTTGGTGACCTATCTGGTCCATCGATTCCTCAATAGCTTCGAAGCAACTCGCTTTGGCGAACAATAGCCATTCAATTTGCTTTGAGTATTAAACGTTAGTTGCTGGACAGAAAATACTGTTCCAGCAATGCTATTTTCAGCTGGTCAGTCATTGCAATTGGCTTTTCAAACTTAATGCCAATGATCCAGCCTTTGGCTAACTTTTTGATGTTTGCGATTAAGCAATGATTGTCGCTGCCTACATAAGTACTAAGTGCTGAATCAACCCTAACGTTATCACCCACTTGGAAGTCCGGTTCAATTAAGGTTGAGATACCAATCCCGGCGATGGAAAAGTCGATCAGGCTTCCGGCGTAGACATGACCGCCATGGTCAATAGTACAGTCCATTTTCAGCTTGTAACGTTCAAACTCACGTACTGGTTTTGTGGCAAACGTCGTGGGTATTCGGACGAATAAAAGAGGGGAAGGGAGGCTAACGTGCATTAACACACTGGATTTGAACGCAACAACGTGCCCCAGTTCCGTGTCTGATACGCCACGAACAACGACGTCTGCATTATTGAGCCTTCTGATCGCATGATCTTCTAGTAGCTTTGTTGGAATATCAATAATCAGGTAGGCGTTTTCCTTAAAGCCTAAATAAGCCGTAGAGTATGAGCTGCTCTTCTGTGGGCCAAACTCCATCTCAATGGATAACTTAGTTCCCGGTTTCAAGAAATGACTCAGTTCATCTTTCGTGTGTGTTGCTGGCATATCATCAAATGTTCTATTCCCTTATTGTTTGGGAGGCTATCAGAACATCATTTGGTCAGGCAACATACTTTATGTAAATAACTGCTTAATAGAGTTTATTTACCTAATCGATCACTATTCTACCCCCATCAATATAACAACTTGACTACAGAGTGACCACTTGTCGCTTAAGTCCACCTGCACAGTATCAAACCAGTGGATATTAAAATCCGAACTTAAGGTGTACGCCCCTTAACGATGGGCTGGTGGGCGATAAGGTTGGCTCAGGTCATTTTTCATAAATATCTGGCTCGCGATAATACTGCCACATGTCACTAGCATCAGGGCTAGCCATGTCAGTGTATCGGGTTGCTCACCAAAGATTGGGATAGCTAGTAGTGTCGCAATAACTGGAGTTAAAGAACCAAACGCAGCACTGGCTTCCGCGCCAATGATTCGGATAGCGTATATAAAAGTATATGAAGCGATTAAGCCTGCGCCTACCCCTTGAAGCATGGTGTGCCCCAACAGTTCTTCCCATGGCCAGTACTTAATTGGTGTTACGGCTAAATAGCTTTCTATCCAGCCGAAACCCACGGCGATGGTGAGTAGTGCTAACGAGATAATCGCCACAAAACCTGCACATACATGAGCGTTCAGGTTGGCGACACGCGCGCTAATGGTAAAGACAGCCCACATTAAACTACCCGTAAGAAATAGTAGATGTCCTTGTAATTGTGACCAGTTGTAGTCAGTGCCTATGTTGGAAAACAGGAAGACAAAGATACCCAATAATACCGTCGTAAGCCCAAATAAACGGTGTTGGCTCAATGCTTGTTGATAAAAGAGAACTGCGATAGCAGAGACGAATAACGGTAATGTGCCGGGGATCAGTGCACTGGCATGAGAGACTGGAGCGAGGTGCATCGCGCTACCTACGATCAGTAAGTAAGGCAGTCCGCTACCGACGACAACGCCGGTTAAGTATTTATTGGGAATAGCGCTTATTGTTTTTCTGTACTTTAGGACAAAAGGCAGTAAGACCAAGCTAGGAATCAAAAATCTGACCAAAGCAATATCGGCTGGTTGAAGTTCTGAGATCGCGCCTGCTTTGAGAGAAATGAAAAAACCGGACCAGAGAAGTAAGGTCACTAGTATTGCTGCGTATCCCAGAATCATGCTTAACGTATCCAATTTGTTATCGACTCATTCATTGTCGAATAAAAATGACGCTCAGTGGTGGCAAGTTATGACGTGATTTATTTCAATATTGGTGAAAAAACGCGTATAAAGTCTATATGTTAATTAAATTTGGCAGATAATGAGAAATGGACAAAATAGACAGGCAACTCATTAACCTGATTCAAAAAGACGCCACTCTGACGACCGCAGATCTTGCAGACCAAGTTGGGCTGTCGCCTTCTCCATGCGCAAGGCGAATAAAGCGTCTTGAGCAAGAAGGTGTTATTAATGGCTACCGGGCTATATTATCCCGCGGTAAGGTCGGCATTGCGATGACGGTGTTTGTCGAAGTCAGTTTGAATAATCACCAAGCGTCTTCGATTGATGATTTTGAATATTCGATCGTTGAAATGGACGAGGTAATCTCTTGTCACGTCGTATCGGGCGCTTATGATTACTTATTGGAAGTTGTCAGTAAGGATCTGGAGGGCTATGAAAATTTCACCAGAAAACTACAGAGGTTGGAGAATGTGAAAGACATTCATACCCATCTAGCCATAAGAGAGGTAAAAGGCAATGGAAGTCTGCCAGTTTATGCCTGATCACTACGAGAGGTGATCATCATGAGGTGGTTAGATAGATTACGAATTGTGCATTATCATCGTAAACGACTTAGGGCATTTGGTTCTGACAGAGTGAGGGCATTAGGGTGGCAGGATAAATTCAGTCAGTTCAGTCGATTTGAGGCTTTATGCGCCGAGCTACGATTGGATGACGCTTCCATTCTTGATATTGGATGTGGGTATGGCGACTTACTCTGGTTTCTGGAAACGAATGACATAACTCCAAAACGTTATATTGGTATTGATCAGCAGAAGTCGTTTGTTGCAGACGCGAAAAATAGAAACTTCAATACTCCTGCAGACTTCATATGCGCAGATTTTTCTACGTTAGTCTTGCCGCGATGTGATTACGTGTTTGCTTCCGGCTCACTTAATTATCAGTCGAGTAATGAAAATCATACGGTAGAGATGATTACTAGAATGTATCAGGCCGCTGAGAAGGGCTGTGCGTTCAATCTATTGGATGAAGCTAAACTGCCCAGTATGAAAATGCTCGCTTCTCATAATAAACAGGGGGTATTACGTTATTGTCGGTGGCTATGTCCCGATGCACAGTTAATTGAGGGGTACTCTGATCATGATTTCACCATAACCATGATCAAAAAAGCGAAGTCCGTTTAATGACTTCGCTTTAAGATTCTTTATGCTCTATTGGCTATTTTTGTATTGTGATATTTCACAATTGCCGGTCCGTCGATCCACTTTAAATGAGAAAGCAGCTGAATGGTATTCCCTTCCATCGCTCCAAATTGTTTCTCCGAAGATTTTACAAAGGTCCAGATCACTGATTGAACCGAATTGTTTTACGTGCCTAACTACTGACAAAAACTTGGCTTTAGTAGTATTAGGGTCTTGCCTGTTACTTAATCGATTGATAACCATTTTTGTAGCATCATCCCAGCCAGTTGTGACTATTTGTTAAACTTTATTAACGGCTAAAGTACCCAATAATTGGCCACAAGTAAAGTATTATTGTGACCTATGTCTCTTAAATCTATCCAGATTGAATGAAAATAATTCAATCTGGTGTGACTGATTAGTGTTTGGGTGAATTGATGTTTATTTTGTGTTGCGCAGATGTTAATGCGCTTGCCTCTCTGTTGTAAACTGCAGCTAATCCAAGATAAAGCGAGGATAATTTAGTATAGTCTTCAGCAAGTTGCTCCGCATTACTCTTATACCACTCTGCGGTAATCTGGTTTGACATCTTTTCCGACATTTTACAACTTTGAGCGAGCTTTTCCCAGCCGTTGGCTGACCACTTAGATTGTGTACTGAGCTTGGTTATTTCATTGGCTTTTTGGGTTAACTCTTGGCGATATTTTATAGAAGATTCTAGTTGGGCTAGGAGCATATCCCTACGAGATTTTACGCGCCAAAGCATCACTAGCTCGTTGGGAGAAAACTCCTTGGATAAGAGTGGTCGTTGTTTATGTTCCATCAGAAGTGCATTGAAGACTTTGACATGCTGATTGTACTTAGACTCTAGCCTGTTGAATTCATTCAGATTATCATTCCATGAAGACGGGGTGCATGGCACATTTGAATAGCATACCGATGGGAAGACGAAAAGCAAAAGTATCCATTTAAGCTTGTTTATCATTATTATTCACGTTAGTTAAGCGACTCTTTTAACTATAGTTTATTGCTGGCGAAGTATAATCAAGTATCTTTTGGGATATTTGCCCAAAATAGAAGGGAAAAGATATTATGAAGAAAGCGCTTATCGCGATGATAGCTGTCTTAATGCTTGGAGGCGCTGGTTTTGGTTATTATTTCTTCTTTATGCAAAAGGATCAGCCAGAACCGACAAGAGAAGCCTCTTCTCCTGAAGCTCAAGTAAAAGAAGAAGCGTCAAAACCTGTCATGGATTTGGAATCTGTACCGCCTGAAACGACCGAGTATTACGTGATTGAACGTCAGGTTAGCGTGTACAACAAACCAGATCATAGCGCGTTAGTTGTTGATACGATCTACAAAGGGGAAAAGGTCGTCGTTTTGGAAAAGTCTAACGGTTGGTATCGCATCTCCGATTATCTCGTTTATGAGGACGGCGGTGAAGAAACGGCGGAATGGTTAGATGCAAAAGGGCTGTCGGATGCTGAACCAGTGATTAAAGAGCAAGAGCGCTTAGAGATACTCGATGGGTATTTACAGAAGTCAGACGATTTAAAAGACAATCTAGAAATATTTCGCAACAAGACACAACGGTTGTTGGACGACAATACGTGTGAGCCAGAAGATTTCACAGAACTTGGCGGGTGGGTTCGTTCTGTGACTTACAAGCAGCGAAATGTGTACTTCATATACTGTGGTGGTTTAGAGCAAGAGAATAAAATCTATCTGGACGTTGATAGTGGTGAAATATTCTATCGTTAGACATAAAGCGTTTAGGTCATGGCAAAGATGGAATCAGAGATTTAGATCTTTTTAGTTGTTCAGACTAATCAATAGGCATAGTATCACCGGGCCGGGTGAGTAAACTCAGCCTTGTTTTATTTTAGTGAGTTTTCATGTCTCTGATTTATCTTAGAAAGCTATTTTTTCTGCTGCTTGCAACGGTATTACTGCCAGTGCATGTTTCAGCTGCCCAAGCTGATCAGAAAGCTCACTTACCGTATTTCAGTAAACTACAACCCTTTGTAGCGGCAAGCACATCCCCAATTTCAGACGATGATTTTTCTGAAGCGTCAGAAGAGTCCACGCGCGCGCCGGTATCTGAAGGTCATGCAAATTCAGATTCGTCGGCGATATTTAATTCGCAACGCTGGCTCTCTCATGTTCGAGAAGGGCTTGATGAAGAAGATGTCGATTTTGTCGGCGATCTCAATGCGCCTTTCTATGTGGATGTTGGCTATAGTTACAGCCTGATCAATATTAACTGGCGTCAAAACCAGTCCATTTTTTATCATTTCACAAGCGACTATCGCCTTTCTGGTTGGAAAGAAACCAATGCGATGTATGTTGCTCTTAATAGTCAGTTTTCTGCCTAAACACCATCACTCTGCACATTCTGTGCAATCTCAACACGACGACGGTATTCATCAGAACAGATCTGTGTTCTGAGCATTCTTTATCCTAGATTATTTTCTGGGCGTAGGTTGTCGTGTCTTGACTCTATCAAAGTAAAATCTTCACCTAAGGGTGAGGGGATGATGTTTATATGAAGAAAACACCAAAACCAGCCAAAAGTAGAAAATTACTAAACCACTATTCTGCTTGGAAATATGTCGTGCTTATCGCGACAATCATTATTCTGACGCTGAGTGCCATTCCGACCTGGTTTGGCGAGCAGCCATCGATCCAAGTGACCTTTTCTGACCAAAACCAGAGTAAAATGTCACTGGTACAACTCAATCAATTGTTCAAAACGAACCAGATTTCTACCGACAGAATCATCGAAAAGGATGGCAAAACAACCATCGTTTTTGGCAGTGAAGACGCACAAAGTAAAGCTCGTGTTCTGCTCAATAAACAGTTGGATAAAGAGGACAGCATCACCTTCTCGTATGTCTCTGTTGCGCCAGAATGGTTGAGCGAGATGGGCTTTAACCCGATTAAGCTGGGCCTTGATCTACGTGGTGGTGTGCAGTTCCTGTTGAATGTTGATGTAAATAAAGCATTCGAAGAGCAAAGAGACGCACTGATCGATGAGATCAAAGCTGACCTGCGTGACAATCGAACACGTGGCGTTCAGGTTCGCGCTGAAAGTGGTAATCGTATTGCCGTCAACAGTGAGAGTGAAAAGACACTCGCTGATGTAAACCAGTTTTTGCAGCAAAATTACCCAGGCTGGGTAGCAAAAAGCTCAGTAAGAGGATTCGTGCTGGAGCCTAGTGAGCAAAATATCCAGGAATTCCAGTCCACGACGCTACAGCAGAACTTGAAGATCATGCGTGGTCGAATTGAAGAGTTGGGTATTACGGAAGCACTTGTTCAGCGTCAGGGTAAAGAGAGCATTCGTATTGAGTTACCTGGTGTTCAAGACCCAGCGCAAGCGAAAAATGTGATTGGTGCAACGGCAAGTCTGGCTTTCTATGAAGTGAAAGACGCAAGCAAAGCGCAAAGCAGTCAAGATTTGGTATTGAAAGACAATGATGGCCGCACCGTGACACTGAGTAAGCGTCCGGTACTTACTGGTGAGCACATTGTGAACGCTCGTGCTGGTGTGGACAAAATGGGCATGTCAGAGGTAAACATCTCGCTTGACCATGCTGGTGGTAAGAAAATGAGTGATTTTTCTGCCACGCATATTGGTAAGCCAATGGCGACGGTATACCGCGAATACCAGACGAATGAACGCGGTGTTACTGAGCGTAACGAGCGTGTCATCAGTGTTGCGACGATTCAATCTCAGCTTGGCAGCCAGTTCCGTATTACCGGCGCGGGAAGCATGGATGAAGCACAGCAACTGGCACTTTTACTGCGAGCTGGTTCTCTGACCGCACCGGTCACAATCGTTGAAGAGCGTACAATCGGTGCCTCTCTTGGTGCTGAGAACATCCAAAATGGCTTTGCGGCGCTGGCTTTAGGCTTGGGTCTAACGCTGACTTTTATGGCGCTTTGGTACCGCCGTTTAGGTTGGGTCGCTAATGTCGCTTTGTGTGCCAACATGCTGTGCTTACTCGGGCTCATCGGACTACTTCCAGGTGCGGTTCTCACTTTGCCGGGTATCGCTGGTTTGGTGCTCACGGTCGGCATGGCGGTGGATACTAACGTGATTATCTTTGAACGAATCAAGGACAAAATGCGCGAAGGGCGAAGCTTTGCACAGGCTATTGATCTTGGTTTTGACAGTGCATTTGCCACCATCCTTGATGCCAATATTACCACCATGATTACGGCTGTGATTTTGTATGCCATAGGTAACGGTCCGATCCAGGGCTTTGCTTTAACGCTAGGTTTGGGTCTGTTGACCAGTATGTTTACTGGCGTATTTGCCTCTCGAGCAATGATCAACTTAATTTGGGGCCGTGATGCCCGTCGTGATGTGAGAGTTTAATCATGGTCAAAATATTACAGCAACATATTCGTAAAATTCGCTACTTTACTACCTTAGTCTCATTAATTCTGACCGTGATTGCGATTGCAGCGCTGGGAATGAGAGGACTGAACCTTGGCCTCGACTTTACCGGCGGCATGGTGACTGAAGTTAAAATCGACAAGCAGTTAACTAATCAAGATGTGCTGAGTGCGTTGCAGCCCGAATTGGGTGAATCGACATCAGTGACTCGTTCTGGCGAAGAAGGTCGCTGGGTTATTCGCTATTCAGCGCCCGAACAAGGACAAGAGCTAGTAAGTGTCCCTGATGTATTAAAGCCGATTTCGCATCAAGTCGATGTGGTAAGTAACAGTATTGTCGGGGCGCAAGTTGGTCAGGATCTGTTTGAGCAAGGTGGTCTGGCGCTGCTCGTTTCGGTATTGACCATCTTGGCTTACTTATGTTTCCGTTTTGAATGGCGTTTAGCCAGCGGATCATTATTCGCCCTTGCACACGATGTGGTGCTTGTACTAGGTTTCTTCGCTATTACCCAGATGGAGTTTAACCTAACCGTTTTTGCCGCAATTTTGGCGATTCTTGGTTACTCTCTCAATGACTCGATCATCATCGCTGACCGAATTCGAGAGTTACTAATCGCGAAGCAGAGTTGGAAAACAGAAGAAATCAATGATCAAGCCGTTATTGCAACATTTTCTCGTACTATGGTGACATCAGGAACGACATTAATCACGGTCGGGGCATTGTGGATCATGGGCGGTGCCGCGTTGGCTGGGTTTTCTACCGCCATGTTTATTGGTGTTCTATCGGGCACTTGGTCGTCTATTTCAATTGGTACCGTTTTACCAGAGCGATTGAAACTGGAGCCAAAGCATTATTTACCAGTAGAGATTGATAGTGCGCCTTAATGCATATTTGTGTTTATAGCTAAGAGAAAACGCCACTCGTTCAGAAGTGGCGTTTTTTATTTCATGGGAATAGAAATACTATTGTTGGAGACAGAGAAACTATTTGGTAACTCTATTAGAGCGCTATCAGAAGTTAGCGCTTTACCATTAACTCATTAATAGCCAAACGCCAACACCCATCATCAAAGTGCCCGCTACGCGGTTCATCAGACGGACATTTTTTGAATGCCCAAGTACACGTTTTAACCCTTTCCCTCCGGTTGCGTAGAGGGACATACAGAGGAATTCAAACATCAGAATGATCGAAATTAACACGGCCAATTGAGGAGCAAGTGCAGCATTTTGATCAATAAATGGTGGGAGTAGAGAAATCATAAAAGCCCAGCCTTTTGGGTTCGCAATCGCAGTTACGAAACCTTGAATGACTAAGTTCCAGTTACCTTGGGGCAAGGCGGATGCTGTCTCTAGATTGATGGCAAGTTTGCCTCGTGAACGCCACATTTCAATGCCTAGGTATAGCAAATAGGCGCCACCGATAAATTTAAGTACGATAAATAACCACGGATAATTAAGCATAATTGCCGCTATGCCCAGCACTGCTGAGATCGAAACAAGGGCAACCCCAGCCAGCTCACCCATCATCATCCATAACGCGCGTCGATACCCGACACTCATTCCTAACGTGAGTGCAAGTGTCATACACATCCCGGGCGTAATGGAAACAAAAAAGAAGGTAGGGATGAACATACTAAGCAATGTCATATTCATAGGTGTTATCAATTGTCTAATAAAAGAAGACTCACAAAGATAGTGCAAAGTCGTTGTGGATGCTACTACTAACTTTTAATCACTTTTATATTTATATTATTGAACTTAATAAATTATATTAAATTAAAATACATCATATTTTAATAATCGCGTCATATTAGTGCGTTTGCACCAGCTCGGAGCGAAATTTTTAATTTTATAATTATAACTTAGGTGTTAGTAATAATTCTCTTTTGCAGTTCATATTTAAGCACTATTATTAAAGCAAAAATTCTGTTTTAAACGTGTTAAACGTTTACACTAATATAATTATAATTAATTTTGAATTAATACTCTATTTTTCGTTTTTTTAAAATCTAGGTAAATATTAATACGATCTTATTTCACTAAATGGTGTAATTTCTTTTTATCAATATAACTCATTGAATTTAAATATTTTTTGTTGATTGCGTGTGGTTTTGGTTGAGATTTAATTTCATTTAAAAACAATGGCTTATAGTTAATTGTAACGTATTTAACAATTAATTAACCTTTCATTGTTTGTGGGATCTAAATCAATAATACGAAAATAGACTATAGTATTATTTGAAATGTAACACTTATGGATTAAATTAGAATAAAAGGCATTCAAGGATTTATGCCGAAAAAAATTATTAAACAATTCGGGTTTGTAATTAGTAGATTTATTTTCCGTAAAGAATGGAGTCGTCAATGAATAAAGTCGCTTTGATCACCGGGTCAAAAGGCGGAATTGGTTCCGCAATTTCCTCTCAACTCGTGAACGATGGCTATCGAGTTATCGCTACCTACAACACCGGCAATTATGACTGTGCGTTGGAATGGTTTAACAGCAAAGGTTTTACCAAAGACCAAGTTCGCCTTTTGGAGTTAGATGTTACCGACACAGCTCAATGTGCAGAAAAGTTAGCACTTTTGCTTCAAGAAGAGGGGACGCTTGACGTTGTGGTCAACAACGCAGGTATTACTCGTGACGGCGTCTTCAAGAAGATGACGGCAGAAGCTTGGAACGACGTGATCAATACCAACCTCAATAGTTTGTTCAACGTTACTCAGCCAATTTTCGCGGCAATGTGTGAAAAAGGTGGCGGACGTATCATCAATATCTCTTCGGTTAATGGGCTTAAAGGTCAGTTTGGTCAAGCGAACTACAGCGCTGCGAAAGCTGGCATGATTGGCTTTTCTAAGGCGTTGGCTTTCGAAGGTGCACGCTCAGGCGTTACCGTCAACGTGATTGCTCCGGGGTACACCGGAACGCCAATGGTAGAGCAAATGAAACCTGAAGTGTTGGAGTCGATTACTAATCAAATTCCAATGAAGCGTTTAGCGACACCAGAAGAGATTGCAGCATCTGTTAGCTTCTTAGTGAGTGATGCAGGCGCATATATCACTGGCGAAACACTGTCGGTGAACGGCGGCCTTTACATGCACTAAGGATAGAGATGATGGAAAAAGTTTATATCGTAGCAGCAAAGCGTACACCAATTGGCGCATTTGGTGGAAGTTTAAAAAATACGTCGGCGGGCAACTTAGCGGCAGTCGCTATTAAAGGGGCTCTCGAAGCTGCAAAACTGAGTGGCGATAAGATCGATGAAGTAATTGTTGGTAATGTTGTTAGCGCAGGCCAAGGGATGGGCGTGGGTCGCCAAGCGGCACTATTTGCGGGTATACCAGAATCTGTGCCAGCGTATGGCGTCAATATGGTGTGTGGTAGCGGCATGAAAACCGTGATGGATGCTGTAGCTCACATTCGTAACGGCGATGCGCAAGTAGTGGTTGCTGCTGGCGTTGAGGTTATGTCTCAAATCCCTTTCACGGTACCAAGTAGCGTCCGCGATGGTAATAAGATGGGCAACATGGAAATGAAAGATCTGCTCATTACGGACGGGCTAACGGATATTTTTAATCAGTACCATATGGGCGTGACCGCGGAAAACGTGGCGAAGGAAGTGGGTATTACCCGAGAACAGCAAGACGCCTATGCCTTAGCCAGCCAACAAAAAGCAGTCGCTGCGATTGAAGCGGGTAAATTCAAAGATGAAATTGTACCGGTTGAAGTAACGCAGCGCCGTGAAAAGATTCTGTTTGATACAGACGAATACCCAAAGGCAAATGCAACACTCGAAGGTTTGAGCAAGCTGCGCCCTGCATTTGACCGCGAAGGTACGGTGACCGCGGGTAACGCATCAGGAATCAACGATGGTGCGAGTGCGATCATCGTAGCATCAGAAAGCGCAGTTCAAGCGCATGGCTTGACACCTCTGACTGAGATTGTGAGTTATGCGCAGTCAGGTATCGATCCGAAGACCATGGGGCTCGGGCCAGTTGAATCGGTGAATAAAGCGCTAGTGAAAGCAGAGATCAATATTCAGGATATTGATGTATATGAGTTGAATGAAGCCTTTGCGGCTCAGGCTCTTGGGGTGATTCATCAGTTGGCAGAAACAAACCAAGTTCCGGTCAATACGATTCAAGATAAAGCAAACTTCAATGGCGGTGCGATTGCGTTAGGTCACCCACTTGGTGCATCTGGCAACCGAATTCTGGTCACTTTAGTTCACGAACTTCATAAGCAGGACGCCCAATACGGTGTGGCTTCACTGTGTGTGGGTGGCGGTATGGGGACAGCTGTCATTCTAAAAGCAATTAAGTAATTTTTTAAACGGACATTTATATTCATTTATCTAGGAGATACACCATGTACACTGATTTTTTCAAAACATTCAGCGATCAAACAGAGAAAACGCTAGAACCTTACATGAAGTTCAACAAGCTGGTTACTAAAAACGTTGAAGTGCTGACTGAGCTTCAACTAAACGCGATGCGTACGTACAGTGAAATGGGTATTACGCAAATGAAAGCTGCGTCAGAAATCAAAGACGTGACTTCTCTGACTGCGTTTAATAGCCAGCAGCTAAGCGTAATGACTAAGCTTTCTCAACAAATGATGGATGACAGCAACAAGCTGCAAGCTATCGCAAAAGAATTCAAAGAAGACGTTGAGAAAATGACTTCGGAAAATCTTAAGACTGTTACTCCAGCGTAATTTGTCCGATTCTCGCCGCCATAGGGTCTGTTAGTCTTTCGTGGTTGGTTTTTGTTCGAGATAAAAGCGTTTTAATCGCGGCGAGAGGTTTGT
Source organism: Vibrio sp. J1-1 (assembly GCF_021728395.1). GTDB lineage: Bacteria > Pseudomonadota > Gammaproteobacteria > Enterobacterales > Vibrionaceae > Vibrio. The sequence continues at coordinate 205,396 of NZ_JAKKCM010000002.1, forward strand.
AGCTTAGTCACTCTAAGCAAAATACCTCTCAACAAAGAGTAAAACGCTTTTAGCGGGGGCGCCCAGCTCGAACCCATCGGGCAGCGTTTGTGGCTCCTTTCTACTGCGTTATCGGCTTATCAGGTAGAGTAACTACATTTCAAAGCCTCTGCCTTGTATAAAGAACCCACAAACCGCTGCAAAAATCAGCTCAAAAGGTCAACAGACCCTAAGTTTGGGCGGCGTTGTTTTTTCCGAATATAGGAGTAAGACTATGTTTCAACACTTCTTTTCGGACTATCTTGTAAAGCTTCAGGAAACCAATCAACAATGGTGGCATGATTTCGAAGTCAACAAGGCAGTCGTGAATTCTCCTTTGAACAAGGCTATGCAAGAAGTGAACTTTGAGGACACTGCCAAACTGTTTGAACAAGCTGCCAATCAACCAGCTGCGATTCTTAAGCTGCAAGCTGAATGGTGGGAGCAACAGCTGCAAATTTGGCAGAACGTTGTTCTGGCAGGTAACCAGACGCAAACAATAGAAGCAGAAAGGGGAGATAAGCGTTTCTCTCATGAGGATTGGAAAAATGAGGCGATGTTTAGCTTCATCAAGCAATCCTACCTTTTGTTCAGTAAGATGTACTTGGACACCATCGAGTCATTAGAAGGCTTAGATGAGAAGGCGAAAGAGCGAATCACCTTCTTTTCCCGCCAAGCAATTAATGCCCTCTCCCCATCTAACTTCATTGCAACCAATCCAGAACTTTTAAAGCTAACACTTGAGCAAAACGGTCAAAACCTATTAGCAGGTTTAGAACAGTTTAAAGAAGACGTTGAGTCGAGCGCGGACATTTTAAAAATCCGCATGACCAATAACAATGCTTTCCGTGTAGGTGAAGATGTCGCCACCACAGCGGGTGACGTGGTTTTCAAAAACGAGTTATTTGAGCTGATCCAATACCGTCCGGTGACGGAGAAGGTGAATGCAACGCCGTTGCTGATCGTGCCGCCGTTCATTAACAAGTATTACATCTTGGATCTCACCGAGAAGAACTCGATGGTTCGCTGGCTGCTGGAGCAAGGACACAGTGTATTTATGATGTCCTGGCGCAATCCTGGCAAAGAGCAAGCCGAAGTTGAGTTTGGTGACTATGTCACTGAAGGTGTGGTAAAAGCCGTCGCAGCGATTGAAGACATTACTGGTCAAGATCAAATTAATGCGGTTGGTTACTGTATTGGCGGGACGGTTCTTGCAAGTACTGTTGCGTACTATGCTGCTAAGCGTATGAAAAAACGTATTAAATCCGCGACGTTCTTTACTACGCTTCTTGACTTTTCGCAGCCGGGAGAAGTTGGTGCTTACATTAATGATGTCATCATCAGTGCGATAGAATCACAGAACAATGCAAAAGGTTATATGGATGGCCGCTCTTTAAGTGTGACTTTCAGTTTGTTACGTGAAAACAGCTTGTACTGGAACTACTACGTAGACAACTACTTGAAAGGTAATAGCCCTGTGAATTTCGACTTGTTGTACTGGAACAGCGACAGTACTAACGTCAGTGCAGCAGCGCACAACTTCCTGCTTCGAGAGCTCTATCTGGAAAACAAGTTGATACAAGATAAAGGCGTGAAAATCGGCGGCGTTTGGATAGATCTGAATAAGATTAAAATCCCGAGCTACTTTGTATCTACCAAGGAAGACCATATTGCGCTTTGGCAAGGTACATATCGCGGCGCTCTGAACACCGGCGGTAACAAGACGTTTGTACTAGGCGAGTCGGGGCACATCGCGGGTATTGTTAATCCTCCGTCTAAGGGCAAATATGGCTATTGGTTAAACGATACGCTAGAAGACTCTGCTGAGGAATGGCTTAGCAATGCAGAGCGTAAAGATGGGTCCTGGTGGACACACTGGAATGAATGGCTACTTCAGTTCAATCCAGAAGAGCAGGTTGAACCATTCCCTACTGGTTCTGAAAGCAATCCAGTGATTGATAAAGCGCCAGGTACTTACGTTAAACAGGTATTGCCTGTGAAATAGTCTTGAACGGTCATGTTTCCTTTAGCATTAAAATTTGGCGATACTCTTGGCGGCCCTCGTGGTCGCTTTTTTTATTCAGCTGAGCATAAAACAAAACAGCGCTGAGGTTACCTCAGCGCTGTTTATTTATTGATACATGAACAAAGTCTTTGAATAGGGTATCCATGCATTACGTTGTTGGATTACAGGTTCTTATCTTTGCCTAGTGACAAAACCCACAGAGAAATGGCAGCGACGCCGACAAAGCCAGACAAAATGATTACCGGCATTGCGCTGTATCCAAGGATATGCCAAATCACAGATTCTAATGTACTCATGGTCAGTTCTCCTTATTGCCAGCCTTCTACGCCGTGCATATCAGGTAATTTGTGCGCGATACCTTTATGACAATCGACACAGGTTTTATCGCCTGAAGCTAACGCCGTTGAGTGTTGAGCAGAGGCACGAGAGCCTTGTTGTGAATAGTCCATAAAGTCGAACTCGTGGCAGTTACGGCACTCTAAAGAGTCATTTTTCTTCATACGAGCCCACTCACGCTCTGCTAAATGCCCGCGACGTTCCTGGAATTTTTCCGGCGTATCAATAGTACGAAGCACATAGTGAGCAAACAACTCTTTGGAAGCCTGAACCTTACGTACGATCTTATCCGTCCATTCATGAGGAACGTGACAATCTGAACAGATAGCGCGAACCCCTGAACGGTTTGAATAGTGGATCGTTTCTCTGATTTCAGCCACGATTGGTGCGTGACACCCAGAACAGAACTCTTCGGTATTCGTCGCTTCCATCCCCGTGTTAAATGCGCCCCAAAACAGCAGACCGCCAGCAAAACCTAGGAATAACACGACGCCAGCGGCAGCTTTGCTCGGGCTCTTCAGTCGATTCCAAAACGCTTTAAGTATTTTCATAAGTAACCTCTTAGCACTCGCGTTTCAATTACTGAAGTGAATCTACGGATTGGAATTTATTTTCCACTAGTGGCTTCGCATCAGTTTGCGGAACGTGACATTGCAAACAGAAGAAGCGACGAGGAGAGACATCAGCCAGTACAGCGTCTTGGCGGTTAACATAGTGGGTTACGCTGATTTTTGTAGCGCCTGACTCTTTCGCATTCTTCCAGCTATGGCAGGCAAGGCATTTATTCGCATTCAAAGAGACCTCATAGTTACGGATACTATGGGGAATCAGCGGTGGCTGATAAACATAGCTGTCTTCAACGATTTGATCTTTTGGGAAATCTTTGAACTCGTCAGCAGCGCGAGTCTCTTCTAGTTGAGACATGCCGCGTAGAGATTCTAAACCGCCAGTACCCCCTGGGTTGTCTAACTCAGCTTGTGCCATGCCTGTCACTAAAGCACCTACTGATAGAAGTGCGACAAGTAATTTTTTCATCATTTCTTCTCCGCCTTTATGGCTTAAATTCTTTTTCAGGCCGCCACGAGGACGGCCATATTATTCGATATCTGAAGCGTTAAGCGATCTTGGTGATTTTGACTGGACACTTTTTAAAGTCTGTCTGTTTTGACAGTGGGTCAGTCGCATCCAGGATTAACTTATTAATCAAAATACGAGCATCAAAGAATGGTACGAAGACCAAGCCTTTTGGCGGACGGTTACGACCTCGAGTTTCTACACGAGCGCGAACTTCACCACGTTTATTGGCGATGAGTATTTCTTCACCGCGACGAACATTGCGCGCTTTCGCGTCATCCGGGTGCATGTAACACACTGCGTCTGGAACCGCTTTGTAAAGCTCAGGAACACGACGAGTCATGGTGCCAGTATGCCAGTGTTCTAGAACTCGGCCTGTACATAACCATAAATCGTATTCGGAATCTGGCATTTCTGGTGGCGCTTCGTATGGCGCAGAGATGATCTTCGCTTTACCATCCGCGTTACCATAGAAGTCCCAACCTGAGCCTGCTTTCGCGTATGGATCTGAGCCTTCTTTAAAGCGCCATTGTGTTTCCTTGCCATCAACAACTGGCCAGCGTAAGCCGCGTACAGTGTGGTAAACATCGTATGGTGCTAAGTCGTGACCATGACCGCGACCAAATGTTGCATACTCTTCGAACAAACCTTTTTGAACGTAGTAGCCGAAGTGATGTGAATCGTCGTTCAGTTCACGAGCTTCTTCGACAGGGAACTTGTCGACCTGACCGTTTTTAAACAGCATGTCATACATGGTTTTGCCGCGATACTCTGGCGCTTTTGCAAGCAACTCTTCAGGCCACACTTCTTCCATTTTGAAGCGTTTCGCGAATTCCATGACCTGCCATAGATCCGATTTTGCCTCGCCCACAGTACCAACTTGTTGATACCAGGCCTGAGTACGGCGTTCTGCGTTACCGTAAGCGCCTTCTTTCTCAATCCACATAGCGGTAGGAAGAACCAAGTCTGCTGCTTGTGCCGTCGCGGTTGGGTATGGATCCGATACCACAATGAAGTTGTCCGGGTTACGATAACCAGGAAGACGATCAGTGTTAATGTTCGGACCAGCTTGCATGTTGTTGTTACATTGAACCCAGTAACAGTTCAATACGCCATCGTTAAGCATGCGATCTTGGAGAACCGCGTGGAAGCCTGGTTTTGGCGGAATTGTACCTTCAGGCAATTTCCAGATCTTCTCTGCGATTTCACGGTGTTTAGGGTTTGCTACCACCATGTCTGCTGGCAGACGGTGAGCAAAGGTGCCCACTTCACGTGCCGTACCACAAGCTGATGGCTGACCCGTTAGTGAGAATGGGCTGTTCCCTGGCGTTGAGATTTTACCTGTTAGCAGGTGAATGTTGTAAACCAGGTTGTTCATCCATACGCCACGAGTGTGTTGGTTCATACCCATGGTCCAAAGTGACATGACTTTGGTGTTTGGATCAGCGTATTGTTTAGCAAGCTCGATCAGTTTCTCTTTCTCGACACCAGAAATTTCTGACGCTTTCTCAACTGTGTAAGGAGCGACAGACTTCTTGTACTCTTCAAAAGAGATAGAAGTAAGTTTGCCTGAGTTTGGATTCTTTGCAGCCACTTGTAATGGGTCATCATCACGCAAGCCATAGCCGATATCAGTATCCGCCTGTGTAAAGTTGGTGTGCTTGTTAACGAAATCCCAGTTTACCGCATCATTCTCGATGATGTAGTTCGCAATAAAGTTTGCGATCGCAAGGTCAGACTGAGGATTAAAAATGTAACCGTGGTCAGCTAACTCAAATGAACGGTGGTAGTAGGTAGAAAGTACGTTTACTCGAACGTGAGGGTGGCTCAAACGACGGTCAGTGATACGTGTCCAGAGTACTGGGTGCATCTCGGCCATGTTAGAACCCCAAAGCACGAATGCATCGGCGTTCTCGAAGTCGTCGTAGCATCCCATTGGTTCATCAATACCAAAGGCACGCATGAAGCCGACAACCGCAGAAGCCATACAGTGACGTGCGTTCGGGTCAATGTTATTCGAACGGAAGCCCGCTTTCATCATTTTTGCCGCAGCGTAGCCTTCCATTACGGTCCATTGACCAGAACCAAACATACCGATACTCGTTGGGCCCTTTTTCTCTAGAGATGCTTTCCATTTCTCTGCCATAATATCGAAGGCAGCATCCCAAGATATCGGAGTAAAGTCGCCATCTTTATGGTATTGGCCATCTTTCATACGAAGTAATGGTTGAGTCAGACGGTCTTGCCCGTACATGATTTTAGACAGGAAGTAACCTTTAATGCAGTTCAAGCCTTTGTTCACAGGTGCTTCAGGATCACCTTGTGTGGCCACAACTTTGCCGTTTTGCGTGCCAACAAGAACAGAACAGCCTGTACCACAAAAACGACAAGGCGCCTTGTCCCAAGTGATTTTGCTTTGATCAGAGCTTGCAATCAGGTTCGCGGCAGAGGCTGGTAGTGTAATACCTGCGACAGCAGCAGCCGATGCAGCCGCGTTTGCTTTCACAAACGCACGTCTTGTCATTTTCATACTTCACCCTCAATTTGGGAATTCTGTGTTCCAGTGTTTTGGTTATCTGCTTGTTCAAGTTCAGTCTCAATTTGGTGGTAAACCAAGACGGTACTTAAGACATTAGGTAAATTATTAATCGCGTCGATAGTATCGGTGATGAATCCTTGGTTTTCGGTCTCAAGCACCACAACGATTTTTCCTTCTGGACTGTCGCCGTATATCTCGGCGTTCTCATACGCTTCGATCTGGGCTTTGATATCATCCAGATGCTCAGGCAGTACGTGTACTACCAGACTTGAAATATGCACTTCATTTAGAGACATATAGCTCTCTCAGTTGTTGCCTTTTAGATATACAGCTTAGGCAATGATATTTATATTGCTCACATTGATGGATGCTGTCGGACAGACAGAAACACATGCTCCACATCCGTTACACTCATCAAGGTTTAAATTCGGTTGTGCTACTTTCCCCAGCTCTAATTTGAACTGAATTGCCATTGGGTCGCACATATCCCCACAGGCTCGGCATTCAACATTCTGTTTTGCTAAACAGCTGTCATTTATGTGTGCTTTTGCCTGCCAAGGCTGTTCTGTTTCTGCTAAAAATAGTGGCTCGGGACAGACATCAGCACATTGATAGCAAAACGTACATTCATTAATGCTAAAGTCGACCGAAGGGAAGCCGCCGTCACTTTTGGATATAATTTTAGTTTCGCAGACATCAATACACTTACCGCAGCGAGTACAACCGTCTGTAAAGTGTTCAGGCTGTGCTAACCAAGGTAAGCGTACTGCATCATTGGTGTGCGTTTTTCTTGCAAAGAGTCTTCTTCTTGAAAGGTTTACCACTTAACCACCTCAATGCGGATGTTCATCTTAAAATTTGGTACTCAACTAAGCTTAGCCCACAATTTTCATTAATAAACTTTCATTAACGCAAACGAAATTGTAGTTTTTGACATATTCGCATAAATACCCCCAAGGGGTTAATTGGGGGGTATTATTGTTTTAGATCAATAAATTCCATCGCGGGTGATCACATATTGATGACGCTAAAGCGTCACGGGCTCACTGCACAAGCCAATCGCACAACAAAGTAAGGATTTCAGGTTGTTAAAAAATGTAAAAAAGTCAGTAACCGGGACGATTGCATCTGCAATGCTGATCATTCTGTTGTTATCGATTGCAACAACTGGATTCGCTATTTTCACGCTGGCGTCTAGTCTCAACGATGCTGAAGCGGTTAACGTTGCAGGGTCAATGCGTATGCAGAGTTATCGCTTGGCTAATGATATTCAAATCCAGTCAGTAGATTACTCGGATCATATTGAAGCATTCGAACGTTCGATTTATTCACCCTCGATGAAGGCGTTGCAAAACTGGTCGGTACCTGAAGATATTACCCAAGACTATTACGGATTAATTGCTCGATGGCATGAACTCAAAGTGGTTCTAAAACGAGACGATCCGAGCGACTATCAAATGTTGGTTGTGGGATTCGTTGCGCAGATTGATGCGTTTGTATTTAAGCTGCAAAGTTTTTCAGAACAAAAGTTGATTAACTTAGCGTGGGTTGGCGGCCTTGGTCTTGGCGGGATTCTCTGCGCAAGTGTATTCGTTGTTCTCTTTGTCCGCCGGGAAGTCGTTAAACCGTTACGATCTTTGGTTGTTGCGAGTGAGCAGATCCAAAACCGTTCCTTCGATATTTCACTTGAAGTGCAAAGTGATAATGAAATAGGCATACTGACACGCACCTTTAATCGTATGGCTACCGATCTCGGCAAACTCTACCGAGGGTTAGAGAAAGCCGTTGACGAAAAGACACGCAAATTGCAACAGGCAAATCAGTCTCTTGAAGTGCTTTATGATTCCTCAAAAGAGCTGACGGCTTCGCGAATCGGCCAGGAAAATTTTCAGGCTATTTTACAACACCTTGCTAGCCTGGAAGGCATTAAGGCGGTTAAGCTCGAGATAGAGCAGGTGGGTGAGCCAAATTGGATTCTCACCGAGGGAGAAGAGTGTTGTCATGATTGTGATGAAGCATGTCACGCTGATCCACTTGTACTCGATGGCGAGCACTTGGGATTTCTTTATTGGAAGGCAGGGCTGCCTTGTCCAAATGAAACTTTAATCGATAACTTTGTACAGATTCTTTCCCGAGCAGTCTATTACAATCGAGCTCAGCGACAAGCTGAACAAATATTATTGATGGAAGAGCGAGCCACCATTGCGCGAGAACTGCATGATTCACTGGCTCAGGCCCTTTCTTACCTGAAAATTCAAGTCGCTTTGCTTAAAAGAAGCGTGAAAAATTTACCTGATGAAAAGGCGATATCACAAGCCAATCAGGTTATTGCTGAGCTGGATACGGGATTATCGGCTGCGTATACTCAATTGAGAGAGCTACTAACCACCTTCCGCTTAACAATAAAAGAGGGGAGTTTTGGGCAGGCGTTGCAAGAAATGGTCGCGACGTTGAATGAACAAACAGAGACTAAGATATCCTTAAACAACCGTCTTTCTTCTACAGAGTTAGATGCGCACCAACAGGTGCATCTACTGCAGTTGATCAGAGAAGCAACTCTTAACGCAATGAAGCATGCTCAAGCGGATAATATTGTTATTCAGTGCCTCGATTGTGACGGGAAGATCACAGTAACAATAGAAGATGACGGGGTAGGCTTTGATCATCAAGACCCAAAAATTAATCATTACGGTATGAGTATCATGCAAGAGCGAGCAACAAGACTGCATGCTGACTTTCATGTGGTCGCGTCGAAAAACAATGGTTGTACCGTAACACTAGAATTCCAACATAGTAAGGAAGTAAACATTGACAGCGTGTAAAGTAATGCTGGTGGATGACCATCCACTAATGCGACGTGGCATTCAACAACTTTTAAGTTTCGAACCAGAGTTTGAAGTTGTTGCAGAAGCGAGTAACGGTGCGGATGCTGTTGCTAAAGCGCATGAATTGGAACTGGATTTAGTACTTCTCGACCTCAACATGAAGGGAATGTCTGGCTTGGATACTCTGAAAGCCTTGCGAGCTGACGGGTGCGAGGCTCGCGTTGTTATTCTGACGGTATCAGATAGCCCTGCAGATATTGATGCGATTGTTCGCACTGGTGCCGATGGGTACTTACTGAAAGATACCGAGCCAGATGAGTTAGTCGAGTTGTTGAAGCAGGCTCATAGTGGTGATACAACCTACAGCCGGGAAGTGGCAAAATATCTTAGTGAGCGTGGCGAGCAAGAAGATGTCTTTGATACGTTGACTGAGCGTGAAAGCCAGATACTCAAAGAAGTGGCGAGAGGGTTTCGAAACAAACAAATTGCCGACCGTCTATTCATATCAGAATCGACAGTAAAAGTGCATATGAAAAGTTTGCTAAAAAAACTAAGAGTCCCGTCTCGCACAGCGGCTACTGTTCTTTATTTAGAACGCTTTGGCGATAGCAAGTAGCAAAAGTTACCCTGCCTCTATTGTGAATAGAGGTGGGGTTTCAATAATCTGGGCGAATAGAGTACAAGTCGCTAATATGCTTCCCACACCCTAAATAAAACTCATAAGCCGAGTCTTTGCTCTCGGCGTCAACCATCATGCGGAACATTCTTCCCTGCTCAAAATATAGAATTTCATATTCTACACAGTTATCAAGTTGCTCAACGGCAGCCATACTTAGCCTCCATAAACTATCCTAGAATCATTCAAGCAAATTATATGCTGTTTTAGGGAGCGCTATTCGATTTTTTAGCCAACCAATACGCTCAAATTCACTTTTTTGCGGATAGTAGTGATCAAAAAGTTATCTTCAAACTCTATATACTATTAGGGTGACAACAAATATTTGTCACATCAAGGTAAGTTTGCCGCAATATTAAGTGATATCACTGATTATAGAGGGTAAACAAAAGAAAAGGGAATTCGCTAAGTGATTAAATTACATGACGTATCTAATAAAGTACTTCGCTACAGCCTTATATTGATTTCCATTTTTGTCCTGGTTGGTTGTACTAAAAAGTTTTTCTATAACAATTTGGATTGGTTCGTCCTTGAATATCTGGACGATTATGTCACGCTCAACCAAGAGCAAGAGAATTTGCTAGAAGAACGGTTGTTACTCTTAGCAGAGTGGCATAAGAAAGAAGAGCTACCTCGTTATGTCGACCATTTAAAGGAAATGGAAACCATCACAGAGGAAGATATTACGTTGAATTACTTACAGCAAAGCCGAGAAAGATTCCGTGAACACTATAACCGTATTGTGAGTAAGGTTGCGCCAGAATTGTTCTCATTGAGTTTGTTATTAACTCCGCAGCAGCAACGTGAGTTTTTACTCAACGTACAAAAGGATTATAACAAGAGAAATGCTAAATATGCGGATAAGACAGAAAAGGAAGTCAGAAAGATTGTTTTTGATAAGACGGAAGAGTGGGTGACAGAGTGGATAGGGGAACTTAATAATGATCAACAAAGATATGTGACGCAATTTTCTAATCAAGTTATTCTCAATAGTCCTTTATGGCGTAATTATCGAGCATCAATCTATAAAGAGCTTGAATATATGTTCGACAATAAATCCAACAATGTTATTTATCAGAAAGTGTTCATGAAAATAATGTTTGAGCCAGAAAGTTTTTATAGTGATCAATTATCTCAAAATATGGATCACAATGTAGCGCTGGTGGACCAGCTCACCCTTTCACTCTCTAAGTCCATGACGGAAAAGCAGTGGAACCATTTTCACGGTAAAGTTGCAGAGTGGCGTGAATTAGCGCAAGAGCTCCTGGGTTGAGCGGTATGATTAGCTCTGTTTTTAATTAGAAAATGATTCAAAGCAAGTTCTTATTCTACGTTGGGCGTAACATGCAAAGAAGCCTAGAGTAATGAGAATAATTATGAAGCATTTAGTTGAAAGGTTTCTTCGCTACGTCACGTTCAATACCAAATCAAACCCCAAAGTGACAGCTTGTCCAAGCAGTCCGGGTCAGCTCGTTTTTGCACAACATTTAAAACAGGAAATGATAGACCTCGGCTTAAGTGATGTCGTCTTAACGGAGCATGGATACCTTATGGCGAGACTGCCATCCAATGTTAAGTACGACGTGCCAGCAATTGGTTTTATTGCGCATATGGATACGGCTCCGGACGCTTCTGGTAAAAATGTTTCGCCTCAGTTTGTGGAAGACTATCAGGGGGGCGATATTGCGTTGGGACTTGGTGACGAAGTGTTGTCACCTGTTCAATACCCTGATTTGCATCAGCTTCATGGTCACAACCTGATCACGACGAATGGTAAGACCCTTTTAGGCGCAGATAATAAAGCCGGCATCGCAGAGATATTATCGGCAATGGCGATGCTGATTGAAAACCCAGACATTCCGCACGGTGATATCTGCATCGGATTCACGCCTGATGAAGAGATCGGTCGAGGTGCAGATAAATTCGATGTTGAAAAGTTTGGTGCGCAATGGGCATACACGGTAGATGGTGGTCCTCAGGGTGAACTGGAATATGAAAACTTCAATGCAGCAAGCGCTGACGTTGTTTTTCACGGTGTCTGCGTTCATCCTGGAACCGCAAAAGGAAAAATGGTCAACGCGATGAACTTGGCGGCCAAATTTCAGGTGCAGATGCCAGAAGAGCAAACTCCCGAAACCACAGAAGGTTATGAAGGCTTTTATCATCTTAAATCAGGCAGTCTTGGCATTGCTCATAGTGAGTTAGGCTATATTATTCGTGATTTTGACCGGGAAGGTTTAGAAAGTCGTAAATCGTTTATGCGTAAGTTAGTGGATGAGATGAACGCCGGACTGAAACATGGCTGTGTAGAAATCAAAATCACAGACAATTACTACAACATGCGTGAGATGGTCGAGCCTTATCCTCATATTATCGACCTTGCAAAGCAAGCGATGGAAGCGTGCGATGTTGAGCCTTTGATTAAACCAATACGAGGCGGAACCGATGGCGCTCGTTTATCATTTATGGGTTTACCATGCCCGAATATCTTCACTGGTGGGTTTAACTTTCATGGTATTCATGAATTCGTTTCAATCGAAATGATGGAAAAATCGGTGGTGGTAATCGCCAAAATTGCCGAGCTGACTGCGAAGAAATACCAGTAGTTTTAAAACTGTCGTAACGCCTTTACCTTCAGAAACAAAACCGCCCAGACAATGTCTGGGCGGTTTTGTTTGAAATGAAGATTAACGAACGTCTTTACCTTCAATTTCGATTTCTTCTAACGGTAGCCAGTCCACTTCTACGCCAGCTTGATCGAACATATCCTGGCTGACCTGAATTTTATCCCCCCAGCGAGACAGAAAATCTTCTGATTGCTCTGGGCAGTGTACGCGTGAGATGCCAGTCTGAATAATTTTGGCCGCACAGTTAGGACACGGAAAATGGGTGACCCAAATGTCACAGCCGTCTAAATCACGCTTAGAAAACAGAATGGCGTTTTCTTCTGCGTGCAGTGTCTTTAAGTATTTAAGTTCTCGCTCATCGGTGTCCACGCTGTCGGAAACCCCGTGTGGATAGCCGTTAAAGCCAACAGAAACGATACGGTTTTGCTTGGTAATTACTGCACCAACTTGCGTGGATGGATCTTTACTCCAAGATGCCACCAATTCGGCCATTTGGTAAAAACGTTTCGCCCATTTAGAAATCATGTACATCCTCTCGATCGAAGGCTTTGAAATATCGAAATGATAACTCATTTTGTTGTAAAAAATAGTCAAAAAACGAGTGCTGACGCTTAATTGCTCACTTTTCATCATTCTGTTAGGGAAGGGAATCTGATCTACAGGCTCTAGATGTTAGTGATGGGAAGAGAAACGTAGTCATACACTGCGCTAATGAAAGATGGATTTTCATGTTGTAGGACAAATAAAGATAATAAAAAAATTTCCATCGCATCACGTTAATTTTACTTGGTTTCATTTCATTACAATTAGAAACGATTTGCATAATTTATGTAGGAGAATTCGCACGCTACAGACGGTAAGGTTGAAGGGTTTGTTAATAATATCCTGTTCCATAAAAATGGTAAATACATGCAAAAGAAACCACTTGTCGCACTAATAGCGGCTACAACTATCCTTGCAGGATGCGGAGAAGTGAAAAATACCCAGGGAGGGAGTCAGGCTCCTCTCGTTGTGACACAGGATGTCATTGTCATTGACTACCAACCAAGCAAGTCGTATATCGGCCGAATTGAGGCAGTAGAAGATACCAATATTACCGCTCAAATTTCAGGCTACTTGAAAGCGCGTCATTTTGAAGAAGGACAAATGGTAGAAAAAGGCCAACTGCTTTATACCATCGAACCTTCTTCTTTTGAGGCTCAGGTAGCAAGTGCGAAAGCAACCTTGGCTCAGGCGAAAGCTGCACTCAAGAAAGCGGAATTAGACCATCAACGCGGGAAAAATTTGCTTCCTCGCGGCAGTATTTCCCAATCAGAGTTTGACGCCCTGACTGCGGCACTTTTAGGTGCCAGAGCTGAACTTGAAGCCGCGAACGCTCAGTTGAAGTTAGCGGAAGTGAACCTCTCTTATACACAGATTCGCGCCCCATTTAGCGGTCGCATTAGTGATACCAAAGTAAGTACTGGTGATTTGGTTTCTCCATCATCAGGGGTTTTGACCACATTGGTGAGCTTAGATCCCGTTCACACCTCATTCAGTGTTAGTGAGCGCGAACGCCTGGCGATGGGCATGGACAAAGTTAAAGGGGATGGCTCTGCGGAATCCAGTAATGTCGAAGTACAGCTAGAGCTGGAAAACGGAGAGTTCTTCGAGCACTTAGGACAACTCGATTTCTTAGGTAACCGTATTAATACTCAAACCGGCACGATTTCGATGCGAGCGATCGTCACTAACCCTGATCATAAGCTATTGCCGGGTCAGCACATCAAAGTGAACTTGCGTGATAAGAACGCAAGAGACGTGATTGTCGTGCCACGTCGTGCGGTACAAACGGATCTGGAAGGGGACTTTGTAATGGTGACCACCGAAGGTAATGTAGCAGAGCGTCATAACGTTGTGCTAGGACCGCAAGTAGAGCAAGGGATCATTATTCGTGATGGTCTGGATCAAAACGATTCGGTTATCACACAGGGCTTACAGCGTGTTCGTAATGGCGTAGAAGTGAGTATTCAAACTCCGACTGAAGATAAGCAGTAGGAGGCAGAATGCTAAGTCGTTTCTTTATACAAAGACCTAAGTTTGCTCTGGTCATTTCCATCATTTTGACATTGGCTGGGGCTATCTCATTAGCAATCCTGCCAGTTGCAGAATACCCACAGATCAGCCCACCTTCGGTTAGCGTGTCGGCGTACTACACTGGAGCAAGTGCTGAAGTTGTCGAACAAGCGATTGCCGACCCGATAGAAACCTCGGTGAACGGGGTAGAAGATATGATTTATATGTCTTCAAAAAGTGCGAACGATGGCTCTTACAGTTTGAACGTCACCTTTGATGTCGGAACCGATCCCGACATGGCGCAAGTTAACGTTCAGAACCGAGTGTCGCAGATTGAATCCAAGTTGCCACAAGAAGTTCGAATGGTGGGTGTGACGGTTAAAAAACGTTCACCAGACCTATTAATGGTGCTGAACTTCTATTCTCCGGACGGCAAGTATGATGACCAGTTCCTAATCAACTACATCAACCTCAATGTAAAAGATCAGCTTGCTCGTGCGAAAGGGATCAGTGAAGTTAATGTGATTGGTGGCGGTGAGTACGCGATGCGTGTTTGGTTGGATCCTGAAAAGATGGCTAACCTGAAGCTGACTACATCCGACGTATATGCGGCATTAGCGGAGCAAAACGTTCAGGTTGCGGCTGGGCGAGTAGGCGCTGCTCCTTACAATAACCCTCAGGAAGTTCAGTTTAATCTGGTGACTAAAGGTCGTTTGGAGAGCGTGAGCGAATTCGAGAATGTGGTACTTCGCGCCAATTCAGATGGTTCAACCGTTTACTTAAAAGATGTCGCGCGCGTAGAACTGGGTAAAAAGTTCTACGATGGTAATGGCCAGTTCCGTGGTCAAGATGCGTCTATTGTTGCGTTGTCTCTTCAGTCCGATGCAAACGCGTTGGAAAGTGGCAAAGCGGTCATGGATCTGCTTGAGCGTTTGAGTAAAGACTTCCCGGAAGGCATGGCGTACGAAACCAGTTACGATACGACAGTTTTCGTTGCGGAGTCTATCAAAGGGGTGGTCAAAACTTTGATCGAAGCCATTTTACTCGTTATCGCGGTTACGTATCTGTTCCTAGGCAGTGCGCGCGCCACGCTAATTCCGGTGGTTGCGATTCCAGTTTCTCTGGTTGGTACGTTCGCCATCATGCAAGTGACAGGCTTTACCATTAATACAGTTACTCTGTTTGGTTTGATTCTTGCAATCGGTATCGTAGTGGATGACGCTATCTTGGTGATCGAAAACGTCGATACAACTATGGCTAAAGACCCGACCATTTCACCGCGCAAGGCTACCTTGCTCGCCATGAAGGAGGTGACCGGGCCGATCATTACCTCAACCTTGGTGCTTCTAGCGGTTTTCCTACCGGTTGCTATGCTTCCGGGTATTACTGGCATTATGTATCGTCAGTTCGCACTGACTATTTGTATCTCGGTAGTGATTTCATCGATCAACGCATTAACGCTTTCTCCGGCGTTGTGTTCTTTGGTGCTCAAGCAAGGGGGTGGCAATACCGCAAGTTGGTTCCAGGCATTCAACCGTGGTTTAGAGCGTGTGACTAAAGGCTATGGTCAGGTTGCGGGCTTCTTGGTCAAGAAGTCACTGTTGCTTGTGACCTTCTTCATTGTTGCGGTTGCGGCAGTCTCTTTCTTTGCTAAGACGACATCCACGGCTTTTGTTCCTCAGGAAGATAAAGGGATCTTGTTGGTGAATGTTCAACTGCCAGATTCTGCTTCATTGTCTCGTACTGAAGAGGTCACGAGCGCGTTGATGCAAATGGTAGAGCAGGAACCTGGTGTTGATGGGGTGACGGTAGCAAATGGCTACTCCTTTATGACAGGAGCGGCCGCTTCAAACGGTGCCTCGATGTTCATTAAATTGCATGATTGGGAGACGCGAAATTCCTTAGAAGGAGACCATTCGGCGAATACTATTGCTAACCGTATCAACGGCCTTGCCGCGATGAAATTACCACAGGCTGTGGTGTTTGCTATGGGCCCACCTGCGGTTCCGGGTATGGGGGCGGCGTCAGGCTTTGAATTTGTGCTGGAAGATACCTTGGGACGCAGCCGTACAGATTTATCCATGGTCATGGGGGAGATGATTCAGGCGGCAAACCAAGCACCGGAAATTGCTTATACGTTCAGTACATTCCGTGCAAACGTGCCGCATTACTATGTTGATATTGACCGTGAAAAGTCACAGCAACTCGGTATTTCATTGTCTTCAATCTTCCAGACACTGCAAGGTAACTTAGGTAGTTTGTATGTGAATGACTTCACCATGTTTGGTAAGAACTTCCGTGTGACTATGCAAGCGGACAGCCAGCATCGCAGTAGCATGCAGGATTTAGAACGTTTCCACGTCCGCACGACTGGCGGAGATATGGTTCCGCTAAGCACACTGGTCAGTTACGAGCAGGTGTTTGAGCCTGATGTTGCATGGCGATACAACATGTACCGCAGTGCGATTATTCAAGGCCAACCAGCACCGGGTTATTCAAGTGGTGATGCGATTGCAGCGATGGAACGTGTGGCGGCAGAGGTTCTACCGCAAGGTTACACTTATGAGTGGACGGGCATGGCCTATCAGGAAGTGCTTGCTGGCAATCAGGCAATTTATGCCTTTGCATTGGCACTGATCTTCATTTACCTGTTCATGGTGGCACAGTATGAAAGTTGGAGTATCCCGCTCGCGATTATTCTCGTCGTGCCAGTTGCAACACTCGGTTCTTTCCTAGCACTGAATCTAACTGGAACGCCGTTGAACTTGTACGCTCAGATAGGTCTCGTTCTGCTCATTGCGTTAGCCGCAAAGAACGCCATCTTGATTGTGGAGTTTGCTAAGCAAGAGCGCGAAGAGAAAGACGCGGACATTGACAGTGCGGCAGTGAAGGGTGGTACGTTGCGTTTCAGAGCGGTAAACATGACGTCCTGGTCATTTATCTTGGGTATTTTCCCTTTGATTTTTGCAGCAGGCGCTGGGCATGTCAGTCAGAACTCTTTGGGCATTTCCCTTATTGGGGGGCTGCTATGTGTGCTTCTGGCGGGTACATTTCTGATCCCGGGTTTCTATGCTCTGGTACAGAAACAGCGTGAGAAAGTGCACGGCGGTAATACTAAACTTGTCCCTCTCGATGATGAGTAGTGATGATCAAATGGTAGTAACTGACCTTTAAATGAAAAAGCCCGAAGCGTTACGCACTTCGGGCTTTTTATTTGGAATTACCTCAACGGATTAGGCGACGCGAGTTTTAAACTCTGCAACGGCATCATCCATATCATGAGCTTGAGCAGAAACGGAATCCACTTCCAGCAAGCACTCCTTTGCTGATTGCATGTTATTTTCCGAGATCGCGTTCAGTTCATTGATTGAGTCGCTGACTTGGTTCATGACAATACCTTGCTCCTCAATCGCAGAGGCAATACGCTCGGAATTACCCTGAATCGTATGCATGTCAGTGATGATTTGTTTGAGGCTAGCGTCCAACTGTTCAGATTCGCTCAGCGTTTGTTGCCCTTGATCGTTACACTGATCGATATCGGATACGACGGTCGACATTTGGGCCTGAATATCGGTGACCACTCGGGTGATTTCTTCGGTAGATTGATGTGTACGGCTTGCCAGTGCTCGAACTTCATCAGCAACCACGGCGAAACCGCGACCTTGTTCACCAGCACGCGCCGCTTCGATAGCAGCATTAAGAGCGAGTAGATTAGTTTGTTCTGCGATTTCCTGAATGATATTTACCGCGCCACCAATCTTATCGACATGCTGGTTTAAGGAGCTGATAGATTGCTGACTGTTAGATAAAACCCCACTCAGCTGACCAATACTAGTCACAGTAGCTTCGACGACTGTACGCCCTTGCTCTGCATTGTTAGTGGCTTGATGGACCCCTTCTACTGCAACAGATGTACTTTCAGAGATCTCACCGATAGTCGCGACCATTTGTTGAACAGCCGTCGCCATAGAGACAGTATGATCGGTTTGAGTGTGAAATTGTTTCATAACACCTTCTAGCTCACGGTGCATATTGTCGGTGCTCGCTGTCAATTGCATCGACTTCTCTTGCGTGTTCTGAATTAAACGCTCAAGTTTTTCTAACAGATCATTAAGGTGATGGCTGATATCAAACAGTTCATCTTTACCCGCCAGATCGGATCGTAGTGATATATTGTTGCTCTCACTGATGGTTTTTATCGTCGTTAATAGGCTGCTTACGCGAACATTGATAGAACGAGAGATTTGCCAGATAAGCAAAAATAGAACGATCAGTACTAGAGCAGTAATGACTTGTTTAACGGTAGTCATACTCTCTTCGCGCTGAGTTGCTACAGAATCAATCATCGATGAGAAAGTATCGAACTGCGTCTCTACGGCATGAGAAAGAGCGCGAGTCTTACCAAGCAAGCCCTTGTTGTATGCGACCCCAATGATTTGTTTCAGGCTGGCAAGTTGCTCCGCAACTTTCAGCAGTTCAGGGGCGTCAATGCCACTCAGCGAGTTAGGAGCGAATTGTCCTGATTTTATCGCGTTATCAAAATGAATAAGTGTCAGAATCTGCTGGTGGTCGGCAACTTTTTTAGCATCAAGCAATAGCGTTTCATATCGTGCCAAAAGCCCGCTTTCGCTGTTAAGACCATACTGTTGAGAGGCAGATACTAGTGCCTGAAAGCCTTGTTGGTAAGCCAGTAAATCCTTTCGTAGCTGATAACTCGACGGGAGATCGTAGTGAGTAAGAATGTCAGCCAGTTCTTCTTCGACTTGTAGAAATAGGTCGGCATTGTTCTTGAATTTTTCTAAATACTTTAAATCGCTACGAAGTAAAAAGTCTTTCTCATTACGTCGCAAATTTAATAAGCGAATTTCCAAATCACCTACATGTTTAATAGCTTGGTTGAGTTTATTACTTTGGTTGGCGAAATGAGACGAGGTACCCAAAAGGGTCACAATGCCTAAAATGGCGATAGCTCCAAGGAAGTAGAGTTTTTGCCGAATAGTCATATTGCTTTTTCCTGAATAAATGGTCGGGCGGTATAAGTTGTCATTGAGGCGAAGATGACATTTTCTACTCTATTACCCGTTCTTATTGATACTGCTGTCTACTTTGTAGTAAATATCAAAAGATGATTGATTTGATTTATATCGATAACTCAATCCCCCCAAATAAATATGAAGCTTGGGTGGTTCTAATAGTTCGATACATTTGTCATGCTAAACGCTATTTTTAATACTGTACTTTCTTGCGTTGTTGCTTTTTAGCGCCCAGCTTGTTTTTACTGTCAAGCCGACGACGTTGTGAAGCGCGGGTTGGTTTAGTGTTGATGCGCTTCTTCTTTTGTATCACAGCAGATGCAATCAGCTCTTGCAGCCGATTTAGTGCGTCTTCTTTATTTTGTTCCTGCGTGCGAAACTGTTGTGCCTTAATAATAATCACACCGTCTTTTGTGATACGGCTGTCCGAAAGCGCGAGTAATCGCTCTTTGTAAAACTCCGGTAAAGTTGAGTGATGTATGTCAAAGCGCAAATGAATTGCAGTCGCCACCTTATTAACGTTCTGCCCACCATTTCCTTGAGCTCTTATTGGCGATAACTGGATTTCCCATTCTTGAAGTGTGACGGAGTTCGAAATTTTGAGCATGATAAGAGAATGCCGATAGGGACGATTAAAAGAGCTGATAAATTAACATTACAGATGTAAGAATAGAAGAGAAGACATGAGTACGATTGATTTCAGGCCATATGAGGGATTCATCTTCGATATGGATGGTACCTTGATTGATACCATGCCTGCCCACCTTGCTGCTTGGCAAGCGACAGCCGACCGATTTGATTTTCCATTTTGTCAGGATTGGTTTCATAGTTTAGGGGGCATGCCGAGCTTTAAGATTGTTATTGAGTTAAATAACAAACACGGGCTATCGCTCGACCCTAAGCAAGTGGCACGGTTTAAGATGGAAACCTTCACTGCAATGGAACTGCACGGTGAGATTATTCCTTGTACTAACGACGTGTTAGAAGAATATCTAGGTTTTAAAAAGATTGCAGTGGGGACGGGAAGTCAACGCGACAGTGCGATGCGTTTACTGAGTCATGCTAGGCTGTTAGATAAACTTGATGCTGTTGTTACTGCTAGCGATGTTGATAATCATAAGCCGTTTCCAGACACCTTTCTTATGGCTGCAGAACAACTCGGTATAGAAGCATCTGGTTGTCTGGTTTTTGAAGATACGGAATTGGGTAAGCGAGCAGCACATGCAGCAGGAATGGATTGCGTCATGGTGGTAGGTGATGATCTTATTTTCTTCGCTAAGCCTTAAATGAGTTAACGGTTAGCCTGTTTTAAGCACTGTAACTGCTAGTAGTAAAAAGGGGTGCGAATGCACCCCTTGATGATCAATGTATTGAAAGCTCTGAGCTTATGGTTGAACCATTTCGATTACTTCGTACTCGAACTCTGGAACCACAACTTCAACACGGCGGTTTTGAGCACGGCCTTCTTTAGTGCTGTTGTCAGCAACTGGGTTTTCTTCACCCATGCCAGACACAGTTAGACGGCTTGCATCAATACCAGCTGCTGTTAGGTAATCAGCAACCGCTTGAGCACGACGCTCTGACAGTTTTTGGTTGTACGCTGCTGGACCTGAGCTATCTGTGAAACCTGTAATCTCTACGTTAGCTTGAGGGTACTCGTTCAAGTGATCAATGAAATTGTCGAGACGCTGTGTCGCAGTAGGTGTAAGTTTTGAACTATCAAACTCAAACGTACCTGAACCGTACTCTTCTTTGTGAGTTTTCATTACCGCAACTGGTTCTGGCTCTGGCTCTGGCTCAACAACGGCCGCGACTACAGGAGCAGCTGCGAATGTGTAGTTAACACCAACAGAGAAGAAGTTCGCATCCATATCATTCCATACGTCGTCAGACATATCTTGATAACGTTGATACTCGGCGCGTAGGCTTAGATTTCGGTTTAGAGCGTATTCAGCACCCAGAGAGCCAGTTGGGACGAAATCTTTCTCGTCACCAGACATCATGTAAGCACCACCGATCTTAGCAAACAAGTTGAAATCGTCTGAAAGAGGTAGGTTTAGCTTAGGT
This sequence comes from Vibrio sp. J1-1, assembly GCF_021728395.1. Lineage (GTDB taxonomy): Bacteria > Pseudomonadota > Gammaproteobacteria > Enterobacterales > Vibrionaceae > Vibrio. The sequence goes on from NZ_JAKKCM010000002.1 coordinate 226,672, forward strand.
GCCAGCGTCATTGCCCACAGATCGCCATCAATCGTATCGGCGCCTGCAGCTGTCTTGAAGTTAGCTTCGTAGTTGCCTAGGAAGTCTACACCGTATTCAAGATCAAAATATTCATTAAAGCCATAGCCAACGTGCATTCCGGCCGCGAATGCGTCATCATCACAAGGGCTGTTTAGATAGCAAGCATCATCGAGTGTACTCATGCCCACTTTGCCCCCGATATACATTTCAGCTTGCGCAGTGTTCAAAAGAGCGCTACCACTAGCTACCACCGCTGCTACTGCAATTGCTACTTTGTTCATAATGTTTCCTTGTATTGATTGCATATTAATTTACACGTCGTGTTATCAAATTTTAAGAAAAAACTAGTGTTTATAAGTAATTAGTTTAATAGTTAATTCATTTCATATCAAGCAACAAAATATTAGAACTAGACATACTTTTCTGTGTTCAATACCTCACAAACTTTTGATATTTCTTACATTGTAGTAAAGATTTTCAAAGGTATAAGAAAATATATGATAATTTTGAACTTTTTTACGTAAATAAATATTTACAATGTGTTTAATATTTAACGCTGGTAGTTTGTTTGCATTTATTTGCAAAAAGTGATTGAAAGTCTACGGCTAAGCCGATAAGTTACTTGCATCGAAAGTCAAAAATGAACCACAGCCCTTGTTGCTGCTTGCTTTATGAACAATATTGCAATGCTTATAGCTGGCTAAAAGGTGGGTCATTAACAACAACCAGGATGTAGAAGTAATGTTTCAAACTGATGATGTAAGAATAAATAGAGTAAAAGAACTGCTGCCACCTGTTGCAGTTTTAGAGAAATTTCCAACCACTGAAACCGCTGCTTCAACTACTTTTGATTGTCGTAATGCTATTCATAACATCTTGGAAGGGAAAGACGACAGACTGCTTGTTATCGTCGGTCCATGCTCGATCCATGATCCGGAAGCTGCTGTTGAGTATGGTAAAAAGCTAAAAGTACTGCGTGACGAGCTCGGTGATCAGTTAGAAGTCGTGATGCGAGTCTACTTTGAAAAGCCACGTACGACCGTAGGTTGGAAGGGGCTTATTAACGACCCGTACTTAAACGACACGTACAAACTGAACGATGGTTTGCGTATCGGACGTAAACTGCTTCTCGACCTCACTGATATGGGATTACCAACAGCCAGTGAGTTCCTAGATATGATTACTCCTCAATACGTTGCGGATCTTATTAGTTGGGGTGCAATAGGCGCGCGTACGACAGAGTCACAGGTACACCGTGAATTAGCATCGGGTTTATCTTGCCCGGTAGGCTTTAAAAACGGCACAGATGGAAATATCAAGATTGCAACTGACGCTATTCGTTCGGCAAGTGCGTCTCACCACTTCTTATCTGTAACGAAATACGGTCACTCCGCGATTGTTGAAACCGCAGGCAACCCAGATTGTCACATCATTCTGCGTGGTGGTAAGGAACCAAACTACAGTGCGGCTCATGTTACCCAAATTAAAGATGAGCTAGAAGCGGCAGGTCTACCAAAGAAAGTGATGATCGATTTCAGTCATGCTAACAGCTCGAAGCAGTTCAAGCGTCAGATGCTGGTATCAGACGACGTCTCAGAGCAGATTGCTGGTGGAGAAGATGCTATTTTTGGTGTGATGATCGAGTCTCATCTGGTTGAAGACCGCCAAGATCTTGTTGATGGCAAGGCTGCAACTTATGGTCAGTCAATCACCGATGCATGTATCGGCTGGGAAGATACTGAAGTTGTGTTACGTCAGCTTGCAGATGCAGTGAAAGCACGTCGCAATAAATAACACTTCTTAATTATATATGGAGCCAGAGGCCGACGCCTCTGGCTCTTTTTTTATTTATCGCTGACATATTACTAACCTGAACAAGCATGTGGTTAGGCTATTACCCGTAATAACTACATAGCGTCTGCGTTCCGTTAAAGACGGGCATGTCCTTTGATTGTAAGCAACTGTGTAAATTTCCCTGTGTTTACTCTTAAGAAAAATGGGGACATGCCGTTAAATAGTCACCCTAAAAGGGTCGTGAATCAATTACTTCGTAATAGCTCGACAAATTATTACTGAGCGATAACTATAAATATGAGAAGCATTGTCTATGTCAGTCAATTCAAATCACAAAGGTCAAGAGACTCTCGTCGGAGAGTTTGAGGAACTGGTCTCAACTACGAATCTGAAAGGTGTTATCACTTACTGCAACGAGGCATTTTGTCGAGTGGCAGAATATACAAACAAAGAGTTGGTCGGCCAAAATCATAACATTGTTCGTCATAATGATATGCCGAAAGGGGCATTTGGTGACATGTGGGCCCGTCTTAAGCAAGGTAAGGCATGGCGTGGCATGGTAAAAAACAGCACCAAGTCTGGTGGATATTATTGGGTTGATGCTTATGTAACACCAATATATGAGCAGAATCAGGTAGTAGGTTACCAGTCTGTGCGTGTTAAGCCGAAACGTGAATGGGTTGATATTGCCGCGAAAGCTTATAAGAGTATGCAAGCGGCAGAGAAATCCGGTCGAATTTGGTCTTTAAAGATTAATGATTCGTTACGCTATGCTATTTTACTTGGTGCATTGAGCGCCCCGACCGCTGCTTATGCTATGTCTGCTGAAGGTCCTTTAGCTTGGCTAGCGAGTCTCTTGCCTGCTGGCGTGTTAGCCCTGTTATTTCGTCAAGAATTGATTGATACTCCTCAACAACTAAAAAAATTACAGAAGCAATATGATAGTGTAAGCAGACTCATTTACTCGGGTGATAGTGCATTCTCTATTGCGGACTTCCATATCAAAATGCTGTCAGCTCGAATACGAACCGTCCTAGGGCGTATGACAGACTCAGCATTACCGTTACAAGAATGCGCAGAAGATCTCAGTCAGACAACGGCTGAAGTGCATGATGCGCTTAACCAGCAAAACATAGATATCCATCGAGTACGTGATGCCATGCAAGAGGTTGAGAGCTCTGCAAACTCGGCTTCTTCCACAACAAATGATGCACATCTACTTATTGATGACACGCTTAAATCATGTTTGATGGCCAAAGAAACCATTGTTCAGACCCACAGTAATTTAACCCAGCTGAGTTTACAGGCAGAGCAAGCCACTGAAACAACCTATAAATTGAGTGATCAGGCACAAAAAGTGAGTCACTTGATGGAAGAAATCGGCGGCATTGCTGATCAAACCAATTTGCTGGCGTTAAATGCGGCAATTGAAGCTGCTAGAGCTGGTGAACAAGGACGTGGCTTTGCTGTGGTCGCGGATGAAGTAAGAGCTCTTTCCGGTCGTACCTCTAATGCGACAGAGCAAATACAGGCCTCCATTTCTACCATGCTGTCGACAATACAGAGTTGGCAAAAAGACATTCTTGCAAATAAAGAGCAGACTGACGCGTGTTCTGAAGTGGCAGAACAGAGTACAGTACGCCTTTCGGAAGTTGAACAGATGATGAAAACCATGAGTGGTTTAATGGTTGATGTGGCACAGACAGCGGATAATCAGCTAAAACTGGCGAGTGATGTGAATTTGCATATTCAGTCAATCGCATCCACTGCAGAACAGAATTTAGCCGCGACTCATTCTGTCGAACAAAATAGCCTTCAGCTAAAAGAGCAGGTCAAAGATTTCTATCAACTAGCACTTCGATTTGAAGATAAATCTTCGTAAAAAATTCCGTTATTTATACAATACGCAATTTAGATGATAAAAAGCCCCACTGCATTAGTGGGGCTCTGTTTTTAAAGCAATTACTTGAAAACTAATCGATGACTAAGCTAGTCGTTCTTTCGCTGTGTTCACTACGTTTTCAGTAGTAAAGCCAAACATCTTGAACAGTTCGCCTGCTGGTGCAGATTCAACTTGGTCACATGGGCGCTATGTGCTCAATCGGTTCGTGAGTTGGGTCATCTTCGCCAAAACCGATAGAGTCGTGCGTGTAAACTTGGATGTTCTGAACTTTCATCAGAGCCGCCATGCGCATTGCGATATGAGCGTATTCCATGAACATTAGGAACCTTGCACCGTAAGAAACGAAACCACCGTGTAGTGCGATACCGTTCATGATAGCCGTCATCGTTATTCTATCTAGTAAAGTTCATGAAATTCGTCAATTTTCGGCTTTCCGCGTAAGAGCAAGAAGTTCAAAAAGCGTGACGTTGAACTTGTGATCACTTGCTCTTCAGCCACACCATGCTTAGTAAGAAGTGCTTTTACGAGATCTAAGTGGGCGATTTCTTTACAGAAGTGCGCGTCTGAGCCAGTGGTAAAGTAAACTCCGATCTCTTTACCAATAGCGACAATATCAGAACATCGCTTATCACTGCCTTTACGGCTCTTGCCAGTCAGCGAGGTGTTATTGATTTCAATCGCAACACTGTGTTTTTTTGCACACTCTAAAACCGACTCTATATCAAATGGGTAATTTGGGTTACCCAAGTGCCCGAGCGCGTCTACCTTGCCATTTTTAATGACATTCTTGAGAGCCTGAGTATGAACTTCAGGTGTTGAGGGTTTGAAAACCGGCTCATGAAAGCTGGCAATAACCCAATCTAAGTGTTGGTAAGACGAAGGAGGCAGGTCGAGGTCACCTTCTTGGTTCAAGGTGTTTGCCTCAACACCTCTAAGAATGCCGACATCATGAAGAAAGCGGGGCAAAATTCTTTGATTGTTGAAGTGCCAGTAGTGGGGGGCTCCGGGCATTTCAGGAGCATGATCCGTGGTACAAAGAAGTTTTAGCCCCTTGTTCTGAGACTCGCGCGCATTTTCAATAATGGTGCTGTAGGCATGTCCGCTTGCTATGGTGTGCGTGTGGCTATCGACGACTATTTCCATCATGGCTTTCCTAGGAGCTAATTAATTTCAAAAGAACCATCTCGATTCATATATAGAGTCAAATCTGCTGGTACAGAGCTTTTTAATACCAGTTCGACATTGACGGAATCTGAGTTTTGATAGAATGCTTTTGCGTCTTCCTCAGTTACACCGCCTCGAACTTTGCGCTGGACGAGTCTGTTTTCCAAAAACGTCGGGTCAGTGTCGATGAAGATGGTAAAATCGGCCAATTCATGCAGGCGGCTCCACACTGGCTCATTGAGCAGTAACCAGTTGCCTTCAACAACCACAATGTTTTTAGTTACAGCAATAACATCGTCGACGGGGTCATGTAAGTTACGGTCATAATAGGGCCAGTTTGGGTTCTGAGTTTTCAGTTGTTTGAGCTTTCTAATTAACTCGCTCAAATTAAAGGTCTCGAAAGAACCTTTAATACTGCGTAGGCTAATTTGCTTGCCATCACGTTCGATAAAGTTGTTATCTAGTATTTCATTCGGGTAATGAAACCCATCAAAGGGCAAAACCTGTAAGGGTTCTAAGTCAGGGCTTTGTTGCGATAAATGTTCCCAGAAAGCTGCTAAGGTAGATTTGCCGCTACCAGGGGGAGCACATAGGAAGATAATGGTACGTTCTTGTTTTTCATGGAATAAACGGGTGAATTTCTCAACTAACGGTTTGTGAATTTGTGCGACATTCTTATTGGGAAACGTTGCGTCGTTTTCAAAGCCACTCACATTCAAGGTTACTTTCATTGCAGAAGCCTTATTCTAAAATTTCTTTTTCAATCTTTTCGACAAGCATCTCACAGGACAGCTTTAACACTGTTTTTATCAACGATTCATAACGCATCTGTGAAAATGATTCGAAAGACGAAAACTTAAGTTGATTAATCGAATCCAGGTAGAAGCTATCTTGATCTTTAGAAATGGTTGACTGATTGGTGATGAACTCATAAACCATATCATCGTCAAAACCCAGCTTGGCCGATTGCTGCAGTGCGTAGTCGAGCATTTGGTCATATAGACCAATATCTGCGTAGGTTTCTACGGAAATTTTCCCCATCGCGAAGATTAATTTTGATACCACGTCTGTCGAGACAAGTGGTCCATCTTCTTGAATCAAAGGCTCTACGGCATACTGCATAACGAAGGCATCCTGGACGAATACTTTGGGCAACAATTCTTTGAGCTTTATGTTTATCAGTTTGTTCGCGACTTGGAGAAAGCAAGTGGCTGTCTCGCATTGATCAAGTGCGTCAACTAGTTCTTTTTTTTGGACCAAATGTCGATTTACCTTTTTTGAGTGTGGCAGCTCAAGGCTACCACACTGGCCATTTTGCCTAAATAGAAAGGTTGACATCGTAAAACTCGAGTAACGCTTTTTCTGCGTGTTCGTTCCACACGTAATTATTCGCTTCCAATATGGCATCTAATTCAACAAAGAATGGGTCTTCATTTGCCAGAGATAAAAAGTTATCGATCGCCGTCAACGGTAAGTCTATATGTGGATAAATCAGCTTTTTGCCACCTGGGATGTCCAATTGGTTTAGAATCGTGTGAGGTGCAGCTTGCAGACCGCCTACATGAGTAATCATGAATGATGGATTAATTTTATTGGTTTCAGAAAGCTCAATAGATTCAACCATATCACCTGTAGAACCACCTGACGTGCCGACGATATGCGTTGATTCATAATGGACATTGTAAAAGTTAAACGGTACTTTGAATTGCTTGTCAGTTGGACCTGCGAAAAAGTTTAAGCAACCGTCATTGCCGAGCAGGTCATCCGCTTGCTCTAGAACTTGGCTAACGGCTGCATACACCATCACATCATCATAGCCTTGGCCGTCATTCAGTGATTTTAAGTGCTGAACTGGGTCTTCAACCTTCGCAGTATTAACGTAAATTAGCTCAATACCGTTCTCTTTAGCTTTAGAAACCGGAATCAGGGTTTCTGCGCGAGCGAGGCGGTCTTCGTCAATATCAGTTACAACAACTCGGCGCGGTTTTACCGGGCCGTTTATCGCGTAGTCGATAGCACCAATACCCATAGGACCAGCACAAGCAAGCAGGGCCAAAGCGCCACCTTCTTTGATGCCCATTTGGTGTTCGTAGACGTACGGAGTGGTGTGATAACTCGCGTGGTAAGCTCCTATAATGCATGACATTGGTTCGGCCAGAGATGCGTTAGCGAAGTAAGAGCCGTTGTATGGTAATACGCAGCCAAGATCGATCGCAATTTTTGGAATAATAGAGTAAGTCGCGTTACCACCAAACGTTTCGTAGCTGTAGCCAGCTGAATAGCCAGATGGAAGCCCCATCGCTGGTTGTAAAACGAAGGGCTGGCCTGGCTCGAACTGCCCTTTAAGGTTTGCACCAACTTCGACGATGACACCCGCATATTCGTGGCCAGTCATTACAGGCACTTGGTGAATATTTTCTGGTACGCGTTTGTGTTTGCTTCCCAGTAGCGCGGCTTTGTAAGTGGATAGACAGATACTGTTCGAAATGTTTTTTACCAGTAACTCATCATCGGAAATTGTCGGTAGGTCAAAGGTTCTTAATCGAACGTCTTTTTCACCACAAATAACGGCTGCAGTTGTCTGAACCATAAAAATCTCTCCAAGTATGGAGCCACGAATGGCTCCTGATTTCAATGTTTAAGCTTGTTGACTAATCTTATTGATAAGGTTGTCTAGCGCTGGATCATGCAGGAAGTTTTTAATGGTAATGACCGGTAATCCTGTTGCGCTGATAGCTCGGCTCTCTAGACTTTCGTGAGTCACAACAATGTCTGCGTGTGATGGCACTTTTTCTATGGCGAAGTTTTTCACTTCAACATCATATCCGGCATCCGTCAGTTTCTTTCTGAATGTGGAAGCACCCATTGCGCTAGATCCCATACCTGCATCACAGGCAAATGCGACAAACTTGATTTTATTTGATGCTGATGAATTTGCTGGTGCTGTGTTGATAGCGCCTTCTGCTTTCATGTCTTTCATGTCAGTGACAGATTTCTCAAACTCGTTCTCTGAGCTTTCTTTCTTACTGACTTTCAGAATCGCACTAGATACCAGGAAGGATACGACAGTCGCTGAGGCCACACCGGCAATCGTTGCGATAAAGCTACCTTTTGGTGTTAGAGCAAGGTAAGAGAAGATTGAACCTGGGCTCGGGCCAGCAACAAGACCACCATCAAGTAGGTTAAAGGTTGCGATACCAGTCGCTGCACCTGCGATCATCGCTACAATCATGATTGGTTTCATCAGTACGTACGGGAAGTACAGCTCGTGAATACCACCAAAGAAATGAATGATAATTGCACTAGGTGCCGAACGCTTGCTTAGGCCTTGGCCGAATTTGGCGTAAGCCAAAAGCATACCTAAACCTGGACCTGGGTTTGATGCAACCATGAAGAAGATCGACTTACCTGTTTCAGCCGCAGCTTGTAGACCTAGTGGGTAGTAAATACCTTGGTCAATAGCGTTGTTCAAAAACAGCACTTTCGCAGGTTCATTGATAATGGCTAAGAGAGGGAGAAAGCCTGTAGCGACAAGCGCTTCAATTCCAGACTTAACAAAAAGGTTTGCTGCCGTTACCGCTGGACCGACGATGGCGTAAGCGAACAAACACATGATCATGCCAAAGATACCAAGCGAGAAGTTATTGACCACCATCTCGAACCCAGAAGGGATCTTGTGTTCAAGTTTTTTGTCGATTTGAACAATCACCCAGCCACTCAGAGGGCCCATGATCATCGCGCCAACAAACATAGGTATTTCTGCACCTGCGATAACACCCATAGTACCAATCGCACCAGCTACAGCACCTCGTTTATCACCAACGATTTGGCCACCGGTGTAACCAATCAGCAGTGGGAGTAGGTAGGTAATCATTGGGCCTACCAGTTCGCCAAAGTAGGCATTGGGTGTCCAGCCTGTTGGGATAAATAGTGCAGTAATAAAGCCCCACGCGATGAAGGCGCCGATATTTGGCAAAACCATGGCGGTCAGATGACCCCCGAAGGCTTGCACTTTAGCTCTTGCATTTGTAGTCACGTCGTGTTCCCTCTTGTAAGTACGTCTTATTGATTTAGTACGCTTTTATAATGTTAAGGACATCTTCTTTAGAAGATGCTGCAGCAAGCTTAGTAATATTGGCTTCATCAACGAGCATTTCACTAAGAGCTTGAATTACTTCTATATGTGTATCTGAATCTTTTGCTGCTAGGGTAAGCAGCACGTTGGCAGGCCCCATATCTGAACCAAAATCGACCGCATTTGGGAAAATGTGAATTCCCAAGCCAGTTTTTAAAACACCTGCTTCAGGGCGAGCATGAGGCATGGCAATTCCAGGACAAAGGACGTAATATGGTCCATTATCTAATGTGGACTGAATAATTGCCTGGGCGTAGTTAGCTGTTACATATCCTTTATCTTCAAGGTATCGCGTCGTTACGTTAACAGCCTCTTCCCATTGATAATTGCTGTGATCAATGACATCAATTAGGTCGTGGTCGATAAGGTCATACAGCATAGTCATTTCCTGTTAGATACGTTGTTGGTAGAGTCATTATCAGCAAGCTAATGTAGATTGGGAATAGCGATCGGTTTGCGATTGGCGTCACAAATAACATCAAGTCAAGCTGTGTTTGATGTTCAAGATCTCATTTTTATTGTGTAGTAAATGTACAGTTTTTTATAAAACTACAAGTCAATAGCTTTAATTTGATGTTTGGCACATTTTTTTGATTATTATTTATTTGTTTAAATGTGAACTAGGTTGTTGTAGTGGTGTTGACGTGGTGTTAAATGTGATTTTTATCAATTTTAAAAAATCGGATCTCAGCTGATATTAGTCAAATGTGGCGTGCCTAGATCACACATATAGTTTTCTTAGCGAGTTTTGTAATTCTTATACTTTTACTTTCAGATATAAAAAAGCCCCGCCAATGAAAGGCGGGGCTTTGTCGTTTTTATACCGCAGTTCTAGAAAGCTTAATAGCTTTCCATTGCGATTAAGCTAGTAGTTCTTTTGCCGTGTTTACTACGTTTTCAGTAGTGAAACCGAACATCTTGAACAGTTCGCCTGCTGGTGCAGATTCACCGAAGGTCGTCATACCGATGATCTTGCCGCCGAAGCCTACGTACTTGTACCAGAAGTCTGCGATGCCCGCTTCGATAGCGATACGCGCTGTAACGTCTGATGGCAGTACTGCTTCACGGTAAGCGGCGTCTTGCTTGTCGAATGCGTCCGTTGATGGCATTGAAACAACGCGTACTTGTTTACCTTCTGCAGTTAGCTGCGCTGCTGCTTCTACTGCTAGCTCAACTTCAGAGCCTGTTGCGATAAGAATAAGCTCTGGCTTACCTGCGCAATCTTTCAGGATGTAAGCACCTTTCGCTATGTCTGCGACTTGCTCTGCAGTACGCTCTTGTTGTGCTAGGTTTTGACGAGAGAAGATAAGCGCTGTTGGTGCATCTTTACGCTCGATAGCCAGTTTCCAAGCGACTGCTGATTCAACCTGATCACATGGACGCCATGTGCTCATGTTTGGAGTCAGACGTAGAGAAGCCATTTGCTCAACCGGTTGGTGAGTTGGGCCATCTTCGCCAAGACCGATAGAGTCGTGTGTGTAAACCTGGATGTTCTGAACTTTCATCAGAGCAGCCATGCGCATTGCGTTACGAGCGTATTCCATGAACATTAGGAAAGTTGCGCCGTAAGGAACAAAACCACCGTGTAGTGCGATACCGTTCATGATAGCCGTCATACCGAATTCACGTACACCGTAGTGGATGTAGTTACCTGAGAAGTCATTCGCTTCAAGAGATTTAGAACCAGACCACATGGTGAGGTTCGAAGGCGCAAGGTCAGCAGAGCCGCCCATGAATTCTGGAAGCATTTGACCAAACGCTTCTAGCGCATTTTGAGATGCTTTACGTGAGGCAATGTTTGCTGGGTTTGATTGAAGATCAGCAATGATTTGGTTCGCTTTCTCTTCCCACTGTGCAGGTAGTTCACCGTTTACGCGGCGTTTAAATTCAGCTGCCAGCTCAGGGTACGCTGCTTCATAAGCTGCAAATTTCTCGTTCCACGCTGCTTCCTTAGCTGCGCCTGTTTCTTTCGCTGACCATTCTGCGTAGACTTCCTGCGGAATTTCAAAAGGACCGTGCTCCCAACCTAGTTCTTTACGTGTTGCTGCGATTTCTTCTGCACCTAGTGGCGCGCCGTGACAGTCGTGAGAACCAGACTTGTTAGGAGAACCGAAACCGATGATCGTCTTAGTACAGATTAGTGTCGGACGAGGGTCCGCTTTAGCTGCTTCAATTGCAGCATTGATTGCTTCAGGATCGTGACCATCTACCGCAGGGATTACGTGCCAGCCGTACGCTTCAAAGCGCTTAGGCGTATCGTCAGAGAACCAGCCTTCAACGTGACCGTCGATAGAGATACCGTTGTCATCCCAGAACGCGATCAGTTTACCAAGGCCTAGTGTACCCGCTAGAGAACATGCTTCGTGTGAAATACCTTCCATCAGACAGCCGTCACCCAAGAATGCATAAGTGAAGTGGTCAACGATGTCGTGGCCTTCTTTATTGAACTGTGCAGCCAGTGCTTTTTCAGCCATCGCCATACCAACTGCGTTAGTAATGCCTTGACCTAAAGGACCCGTTGTTGTCTCGATACCTGGTGCGTAGCCGTACTCTGGGTGACCTGGAGTCTTAGAGTGAAGCTGACGGAAGTTTTTCAGATCGTCGATAGATAGCTCGTAACCGCTCAAGTGCAGTAGCGAGTAAATCAGCATAGAACCATGGCCGTTTGAAAGTACAAAACGGTCACGATCAGCCCATTCTGGGTTAGATGGGTTGTGGTTTAGGTGAGAGCGCCAAAGAACTTCAGCGATGTCAGCCATACCCATAGGTGCGCCTGGGTGGCCAGAGTTAGCTTGTTGAACACCATCCATGCTTAGTGCACGGATTGCATTTGCTAAATGCTTTCTTGAGAGAAGAGAGTGATCCATAAATAGTTACCGAATAAATTTATTTCTAGGAAAGGAAAATTAAGAGGGGAACGCAAACGTTCCCCTTATATGATTCTGTGTAATTACAGCTTTGCTGCGATCATGTCTTCAAGTTTACCTTGGTCAATCGCGAAGTTGCGGATACCTTCCGCAAGCTTCTCAACCGCCATTGGGTCTTGGTTGTGATCCCATAGGAACTCTGAGTGAGTCATTGGCGCTGGGCGCTCTTGAGTGCCTTTAGAGTCAACTAGCTTCTCAACAACTTCACCTTCAGCAGCTTCTAGCTCTGCAAGTAGAGCTGGAGCGATAGTTAGACGGTCACAACCTGCTAGTTCTAGGATCTCACCAATGTTACGGAAGCTTGCGCCCATTACTACTGTGTTGTAGCCGTACTCTTTGTAGTAGTTGTAGATCTTAGATACAGATAGTACGCCTGGATCTTCTGAAGCTTCGAAGTCACGACCTTCCTTCGCTTTGTACCAGTCCATGATACGGCCGACGAATGGAGAGATTAGGAATACACCAGCTTCAGCACATGCACGAGCCTGAGCGAATGAGAATAGAAGCGTTAGGTTACAGTTGATGCCTTCTTTCTCTAGGATTTCAGCAGCGCGGATACCTTCCCAAGTAGAAGCCAATTTGATTAGGATGCGGTCGTTAGCGATGCCAGCATCGTTGTACATTTTAACTAGCTGACGTGCTTTTGCTACGCTGCCTTCCATATCGTAAGAAAGACGTGCGTCAACTTCTGTAGAGATACGGCCAGGGATAGTTTTCAGGATTTCTTTACCGATGTTTACAGCAAGCATGTCACAAGTGTCTTGAACTTGTTGAGCTTTGTCGTCGCTCTGTGATTTTGCATACTCGATTGAAGCATCAATTAGAGGAGCGTACTCAGCAATTTGAGCGGCTTTCAGAATCAGAGAAGGGTTAGTTGTTGCGTCTTCTGGCTGGTATTTTTTGATTGCATCGATTTCACCAGTGTCAGCGACTACAGTCGTCAGTTTACGAAGTTGCTCTAATTTGTTGCTCATTCCGATCATCCTATTTCATTGGGCTCATACTTTGCTGTCAGTATGAAAAGTGCATTTGCAAGCGCGTTAGCCAGCGGAAGTAGAAATCTGTTCTGCTCACTAACTTTTAACTTTCAGCGTTTGAACATTTGTTGTGAACATTTGCTCTAACTCTGAGTAAATGATGCCTCCATAATTATCTGATCTGTGCGAAAAGTCAATTGTTGATCTAGGGGGAAAGTGACATTCATCAACTAATTTTTTCGGACTTGGCCCAGTGTTACCTAGATAAACGTTTGCCCATATAGCACATGGCTTATAAGGGCGTTAATGACGCCTTGTTTTAATCTGAGAATTTGTTTTTGTGATGAGCAAATGTTGAAGTGAAGGGTAGGTGTGACATATGCTACGCACATGAGCGCTTGTAACGGCGTTGAGTATTTGCTCGATTAAAGGGCACAAATAAAATACAAATCAGGTTGAATATGAGTAAATCTATTAACGATGTATCTGATGAAAGTACCGATCTTCTGACTGAGATTTCGGTTGCTTACTACCAAGATGGGGCAACACAAGAAGAGATCTCGAAAAAGTTTGCTGTTTCTCGCGCGAAAGTGGGACGTATGCTAAAGCAAGCAAGAGATGAAGGCATTGTTGAGATCACAGTTAAATATCACCCGGTATTTAGCGCTAAGATTGAACAGCGCTTGATTGAACGCTTTGGCGTAAAGCGCGCACTCGTTGCGTTAGATCAACCGAGTGAAGAGCAACAGCGATTGCAGGTTGCGGGGTTAGTATCGAAATACATGGCGAGCACACTGCAAAATGGTACGGTTGTTACGGTAGGTCAGGGGCGAAATGTCTCTGCAGTGGCGCATCACGTCGGTGTCATCCCACAAAAGGATGTGAAGTTTGTTTGTGGTATCGGCGGCATTCACCCACGCGGAGGGATGTATAATGCTGACCATATTTGTCGTCAGTTCGCCAAAAGCTACGGCGGTACTTCAGAAACGTTGTATGCGCCAGCGTATGCAGAAAACCGCGAACAAAAGATCGCCTTTATGCAAAATGCCACCGTCAAACAGACTTTAGACCTCGCCCGTAAAGCCGATGTGGCGTTAGTCGGGATCGGTGATATGAGTGAAAACAGCTACATGGTCGACTTGGGTTGGTTTACCGCAGAAGAAGTGGTTCAATCGCGCATGATGCAAGGCGTGGTTGGCGACTTCGCGGGATATGACTTCTTTGACATCAATGGCGTGTCGGCAAAGACGGTCATGAGCGATCGTATTATCGGTCTTGGCATTGATGAATTTCGCTCAGTTTCTGAGGTGATCGCCATTGCCGCCGAGAACAGTAAACCTTTGGCATTACTCGGAGCTTTAAGAACTGGCGCGATTGACGTTATTGCCACTAGCGTCAGTAACGCATTAACGGTACTCAACCTAGATGAGCAAATGAACGGCAAAACAGTATCGGATATTTAGCACAAATAATGTGCAATGAATGTAATGGGGTTGCGAGTATTCATAGATCGCTCGCAGCCTGATTTCCTTTCTAAGTTAAAAGCATTCCTCGTGACTAATTTGGAAACAGATTAGCTCGGAGAAAATCATGAATAGGCACCTTTCCATTCGTTAATGATGCTTTTATATTCACTTGTGCTATCTAAATAAACCGGAATTTATGGTTTGTTCTAGTGATTGTTAAAATAATAATTCGGCGATAATTTATTGATTTTAAATATGGCTTGTTCAATTTTATCACCCAAGTTATCGCCTTTCTGATCACATGTTTCTTGTTGCTGTGTGCATTTTTAATGATTGCAAATCGAAGCAAAGTATATAAATATTATCCTGCACTCGCAGCTCTCCATGGTTGGAAGAAGAACAATTTTCATTGTTTTGTTGCGAATTCAGTCAGGTTAGTCGTCGTGTTCTCCCACGCATTCTGACTGCGATAAAGTACAGGGAAAGTTTCAATCCGTTTCTGAGTGGCACACAAATAGCGCACAAAGCTCTCATTTCATCTCATTCTCGTTTGCTATTTCTCCCTGAGCACACCATAACTCTATGAAGTATATCCAAATGACTTCAAGATACAGCGTCAGAGCGTTGCCGTTTCTGCGAATCAGGGATCTCAAGGCTATTTGGCTATAACAATCAATCTAAAAGAACAAGGAGCATTTATGTACCAAGCACTAAGGAATGGGCTAGTGGCACTTGCTGTCGTATTTTCAGCATCAACGATGGCAGAAAATTACACTATTGGTACCGGCAGTCAAAGTGGTACTTATTACCCGCTAGGTGGCATGTTGGCTAAGATTTGGAGCGAGAATCTACCGGACTTTAATATGCGCGCAGAAGTGACGGCGGCCTCGGTTGAAAACACCATTAAAGTCTCTACCAACAAGCAACTTGCTGGCATTGCTCAAGGCAACGTTGTGCTGCAAGCGTATGAAGGCACGAAACCGTTCCCTCGCAAGATGGACGTTGCGGTGCTGTTCGCACTTTATCCAAATGCTGTGCAGTTCATTGTTCCTGCTAACTCTGACATTAAATCGGTTGCTGATCTAAAAGGTAAACGCGTTTCTCTTGGTGCGCCGGGCTCAGGTACTCGCGTTAGTGCGATCAATATCCTTAACACATTGGGTGTGACAGAAGACGACATCAAAGCTCAGTCTTTAAACTACACTGCGACCACTAGTGCTATCGCGAACAACCAGATTGATGCAGGTGTCATCGTTGGTAGTGTCGGTGTTGGTGCAATCACTGAACTGGCTCTGACTCGTGACATTCGTGTACTAAGTTTCAGCGATGAAGAGCTGAAGAAAATTGCGGCAGATTACCCTTCTTATCTAGAGCTTGACGTACCTGCTGATGCTTACAACAAAGTACCTGCATTCAAGGTGCCAGCGGTTTGGAACGTTTTGGTTGTGAATAAAAACATGAGCGAAGATATGGCTTATGAACTGACCAAAACGACCTTTGAACATATCGACGAGATTCGTCAGGTTCTGGGCGTAACTAAGTTCACTACTATCGAAAACATGACCAAACTGGATGGTGTTCCTCTACACCCAGGTTCTGAGAAGTACTTTCAGGAACAAACAAAGTAATTCGTATTAAAGAAGTAAAATTAATCCACTGCGGCACTTGTCAGTTTTCAATTTGATTGCATGTTCAAGCGCTTAAGTGGGTTGAGATAAAGTTACATGGAGTAAGTGATGAGTAAGATTCATCCGAGTAACCAGAAAATTACCGACGTGATACTTTCGATAGCCGCCGTTGCGGCTATCGCTTTATCTGTCTTTCAAGTTTGGCAGGGTATTGTCGCGAGTCTATCGGCACCCGTATTTCGCCCTGTTCACGTGAGTTGGGTGTTAGCGATTGCTTTCTTGGTTTACCCGACCTTCAAATCCCGACATTCTGTGCCTGTTTACCTGACAGGAAGAGTGATCGATTTTGCTCTCGTTGCGCTAACGTGCTGGGCTTCGACCACTATCGCCATGTTTGACTACGATGACATCAGTTTCCTGCTTGATGGTTTAGGGTCGGTGGAACAAGCAGCTGGTGTGGTTTTAATCGTTATGCTGCTTGAAGCGACAAGACGTACTGTCGGGCTGGTGATGGTAGCAATCGCTGCGCTATTCTTAGCTTACGCCATGTTTGGTGATGTCTTACCGGATAACGTGGCGAGTAAAGGGTTTTCTGTCGAAGAGATTGTTCGCTTCCACATTTATTCGACCAATGGCGTTTATGGTGCGCCGCTAGCTATTGCAGCTGGCGTGGTATTCATGTTCGTTTTATTTGGCGCGTTCTTGCAGGTGACTGGTGCTGGTCAGTTTTTTATCGATATGGCATTTGCGTTGGCAGGTAAATACCGAGGAGGTCCGGCTAAAGCGAGCGTGATTGCTTCTGCGGCTCTTGGCTCTATTTCTGGATCGGCAATCGCAAACACCGTAACCACAGGTGCGTTAACCATACCGATGATGAAAAAGCTCGGCTATAAGCCAGAACAGGCTGCGGGCATCGAAGCTGCTGCATCGACAGGTGGACAGATTATGCCACCAGTAATGGGAGCGGGGGCGTTTGTCATGGCGCAGTTTACCGGTATCCCATACAGCGATATTTTATTGGTCTCTATTGCTCCGGCTATTTTGTACTTTGCCTGTACCTTGCTCTATGTACACCTGATGGCCTGTAAGCTAGGGCTTCAGGGTATGACGGTAACTGAGCAGATTTCTAAAGTGTTGAAAGATGGCTGGCACTATTTACTACCGCTTGTCCTGATCACCGCATTACTAATGATGAGTTACTCTCCTGTTCTGGTTGGCGTTTTCGGGTGTGTGGCGATCCTAGTAGCAGCTATGACACGTAAACATAGTCGTATTACCGTCAAACTATTTATTGAAGGTTTGAGAGAAGGTGCATTTCTCGCTATCCCTATTTCTGTCGCCTGTGCAACCGCTGGTATCGTGGTGGGTGTCGTCGGTCAGACGGGGATTGGTCTGCAGTTTACGCAGTTCCTGATCGCAATGTCGGGCGGCCACTTGTGGTCAGTATTAGCTTTGATCGCTGTTGCTGCAGTGGTTCTCGGAATGGGGTTGCCAGTAACGGCGGCTTACATCGTTCTATCAATCATGGCTGTGCCTGCTCTGATGGATTTTGGCCTAGGAGTACTAACCGCACATATGATCGTCTTTTGGTTATCGCAGACTTCAAATGTGACGCCGCCAATTGCACTGGCTGCATTTGCGGGGGCAGGGATTGCGAATGCATCACCAATGCGTTCAGCTGTGCAGGCATTTAAACTTGCTCAGGGCTTTTTCCTGATTCCGGCAATGATGGCATTTTCTGGCTTGATCTGGATTGAAGGTGAACCGATGCACTTTGTGATTGGTGTGATTTCGACAATCAGCCTGTTTGTCGCCTTTGCTGGTGGTATCGAAGGGCGTCTGTTCTCGCCATTACAACAGTGGCAACGTGGTGTTTTACTGGCGATGGCCTTAGGCGTGCTGTTTATGTCAGATATTTACCGATTGGTGGCTCTGGCTGTGATCGTCGTGATCTGTATGATTAACTATCGTCAGCCGGACAAACCTGCTGCTCAGGCATCATGATGAGAAAGTAGTGATATTACTGCTGTCTAAAAGACCAAAAACCGCCGTCATTTTAGGGCGGTTTTTGTTTTCACAATCATGAAATTTAGTGTCCTGTTTGTTTCCTAAATTTCAATTGGCAGGTGTAGACTTGAACCCCATTCCGTCCACGAACCATCGTACACAGACACATTTCGTAGGCCCAATTGATGCGCGGCTAACAACAAAATACAGGCGGTAACTCCTGAACCACAGCTGAAAATGAGTCGTTTGTCGTTCTGTATGGTGAGCTCACTGAACACTTGCTCTAATTCCGAAACTGGTTTGATGTGACCATCAGTCATCAGCTCCTGAAATGGTAAACAGATCGAGGTTGGAATGTGGCCGCTACGAAGGCCTGCTCGTGGTTCGGGAACTTCGCCTAAAAAGCGGGCTTTAGAACGTGCATCAATGATATTGGCGCTTCGGTTATTTGAGTGTTCGAGTACGGTTTGTGCGTCTAAGAACGCTTCTTCAAACAAAGTTCCGGAAAATGTACCTAGTTCAGTAGGTGCTGAGAGTGAATCGACGACAGGTAAGCCGCTGTTTATCCATGCAGGTAACCCGCCATTGAGGACTTTTACGTTATCGTGTCCCATCGCTTTGAACATCCACCACGCTCTAGGCGAAGCGAGTGTTCCAGAATTATCGTAGACGACAATAAGGTCGTCTTTATGCAGACCAAGCTGTTGTGCGCTGGAATTAAATCCATCTTCGGTCGGCATCATATGTGGAAGTGTGGAGTCCGGAAGACAAAAGACGTTGTCATAGTCAAAGCGCAGTGAGCCAGGTATCCATTTGTCGGTGATTTTCTTTCCCTCAGAAGGGATTTGGAAGCTTATGCTTGCGTCCAAAATTTTTACATTGGGTTGGCCTAATAGAGCACTTAGTTCCGTCGCGTCAATCAATGTTTGCATCGTTAAATCCTTATTACTAATACCCATATGACCTGGAGATATGCTAATCGCAGCTAACAAATGAGAATGGCTGTTCAATGGTTGTTTCTGTAGCTTGGCTTAATGTTACGGTCGAACCAACAGGGCATAATACTGATGTTGGGACAGAAACGCGTTGTTGGCCAGTCTCGGGTGAATTGATAGTCAGGTAGCGACGCTGACCATCCAAAGATTGCGTTAGCGTGTTACTTATTACGGTTGCTGTCACAGTTCTCTGCGTGTTTGGAGCACTTAACCAGAGCAGGAGTAAAACCACGATCAAGCTGATTAAAACCAAAATGTATTTTTGGGGATTGTCCAAGATTGAGTTCCGTATGTTCAAACCTGAGTAATCTTACTGTTTTACATGAAAATAAATGTCTGTTCAAAGTTGGATAGAGCTTTACGTTAAAATCTCTTCCGTCACATAGCAAAAAGCTCAACGATAGGTTGAGCTTTTAAGTATTTTCAGGCTAATTACAAACTGGGCAGGATGGCATTTTCATTAAATTCATCTCTCGCCAGGACATGCTTAGCGCGTCAAGTATGAGTATTTTGCCTTTTATTGGCCGACCATAATTGGCGATCACCTTGATCGCTTCCATCGCTTGTACTGCGCCGACAATACCGACAACTGGTGCCATTACCCCAGCCTCCACACAGCTTAAAGCATCACTGCCAAACAAGGCACTTAAGCACTGGTAACAAGGCTGTGCTGGATCATCGTACGTGAATACGCTTACCTGACCTTCCATCCGAATCGCAGCACCGGAGATTAATGGCGTTTTAGTTGCGAAGCACAGACGGTTAAGCTGGTTACGCGTCTCTACGTTATCTGATGCATCCACAACAAGCGTATGTTGTTCAATCAGGGTTTGCATTTCTGCATCATCAAGACGCTTGGCAATGGCCTCAACAACTATGTGAGGATTAAGTTCTTGTAACGCATCGCGTGCGGAATCTACCTTGTTACGGCCGATATCGGCATCGTGATGCAGCACCTGACGCTGAAGGTTAGAAAGCTCTACAATGTCATCATCAACTATTGTCAGCTTACCAACACCGGCAGTCGCAAGGTACTGGCTTGATGCGCACCCCAACCCACCTGCGCCGAGTATCAGGACAGAGCTTTGCTTAAGTGCTTCTTGCCCGTCAAAATCAAACTGACGCAGAATGATCTGGCGGTTGTAGCGCAGCATTTCTTGATCAGAAAGAATATCCACAGTGCAATCCTAGTAAAGTGTAGAGTTGAACAGTTGAATGTTCACGGTCTCACCGATTTCGACTCGACCTCGTTCTCGCTCCAGAACAACAAAACAATTGGCTAAACTCATCGAACGGAATGCTCCTGAGCTTTGATTCCCTGTTGTTTCAACAACGAACTTGCCATCTTCTAGAGAATAGATTCCACGCTGGTAATCCGCACGTCCTGGTGCTTTCTTGAAAGCCGTCTTAGTGATCGCAGGGATGGATAATGGCTCTTTCCACTCTGTATGACCGGCTAATTTTGCCAGCATGGGTTGAACCAATACATACATCGTCATCATTGCAGAAACTGGGTTGCCTGGAAGACCACAGAACCATACTGTCGAAAGTTTTCCAAAAGCAAAGGGTTTACCCGGTTTAATCGCCAGTTTCCAGAATCCGATTTCGCCAAGCTCTTCGAGAATATCTTTGGTGTAATCGGCTTCACCTACACTGACGCCACCCGAAGTGACAACGACATCAGCCAGCGTTTGTGCTTGTTCAAATGTCGCTTTAAGGGTCTCTGGGCAATCAGGGACGATGCCTAAGTCTACTGGCTCGCAACCAAAGTTTTCGATCAAAGGTTTAATACCGTAGCGGTTGCTATCATAGATTTGGCCTGCTTCAAGTGGCTCACCTAATGATTTTAGCTCGTCACCGGTAGAGAAAAAGGCTACTTTTGGTTTACGGACGACAGTCACATGACTCACACCTAAAGAGGCGATCATCGGTATATCACGGGGTGTCAGGCGCGCGCCTTTAGCGAGTACGATATCACCTTGCTGGATGTCGTCGCCAGTAGGACGGATGTTGTTTTGAGGCTTTACATCGGTTTGGTTAAACTGGATACCAGAGTCCGTTACTTCCGTGTTTTCTTGCATGATGACGGCATCACAGCCTTGTGGAATCGGGGCACCTGTCATGATACGTACACACGTGCCTTGAGGCCATTCGCCTTCAAAAGGCTGACCTGCAAATGATTTTCCAGCTAAAGGCAACGTTGATGACGCTTGCAGATCTTGAATGCGGATTGCATAACCATCCATCGCTGAGTTGTCGAACGGAGGTACGTGAATTGGAGATAAGATGTCTTCGGCAAGTACATAACCCAATGCTTCAGCGAGTGGCAGAGACAGAGTCGTTTGGATTGGTTTGATTCGCGATAGCATCTTCTCCATCGCGTCTTCAATTGGCATCAAGCCAGGTGCGTCGCAGCAGCCCATTGAGATAGTCCTATATTCTTATGTTTTGAGGCAACTTTATCATAAAGTAACAAAGCCCACCGATAAAATATGGATGTAATTATTCAAAAATCCGAGTATCCTTGTCACCCGTCCAAAAGGGGTAAAAAGTCCTCGTGGAGTCAGAAAAAACCGCTCAGTATATTTTTTATGTGTTTTAGGTATAAATCACTAAATTGAGCGACCGAAACGCAAACGGAATGAATCAACGAGAAATGTGCTTCAATCTGAGAGCGGCAGTTATGAAAGAGGAAGTGTAATGTCAGGTCTTAGCGAGTCAGCGAAGTTAGTAAAAGAAGCGCTAGAGCAACGTGGATTAGAAACGCCAATGCGTCCTAATAACGTGAGCCGTGAAGAGAAAAAGGAAAAGATCGAATACCATATGCGTGAGATCTTAGGCCTACTTCAGCTTGACCTTACCGATGATAGCCTAGAAGAAACACCACACCGCATTGCAAAAATGTACGTGGACGAAATTTTCTCTGGTCTGGATTATTCTAATTTCCCAAAAATCACTGTTATCGAAAACAAGATGAACGTGAGTGAAATGGTTCGTGTGAAAGACATCACGGTGACCAGCACTTGTGAGCATCACCTTGTGACGATAGATGGTAAAGCCGCTGTAGCATATATTCCTCGTGGTAAAATTATCGGTCTGTCGAAGATAAACCGAATCGTACGATTTTTTGCTCAGCGTCCACAGGTTCAGGAACGTATGACACAGCAGATCCTTATTGCATTACAAACGCTTCTTGAGTCTGACGATGTGGCTGTGACTATTGACGCGACACACTACTGCGTGAAATCACGCGGTGTCATGGACGCAACCAGTGAAACGACAACTACTGCGTTGGGAGGCATTTTCAAGAGCAACCCTGCGACCCGCGCTGAATTTCTGCACGGTTTACGATAAATCGAATTGACGAAAAAAGGATGGCGGATGCCATCCTTTTTTTATGCTTGTTTAGAACGAGAGCGGACAATTTCTGGCCAGTACATTTTCACATATCCTGCGGATACCCAAACCACTAACACTGTAGCGATGCTCAGCTCGAAAAAGCCAAAGTCATGCAGCCAGTGCCATTGTGGGTGTGATTCTGCGAAAAATGTGGTTAATCGGTGCATGGCAATGGCACTGATGACAGACGGAAATGTAACCGCTGCTATAGACGGTTGGAACTTCAATCGCAGTAGTCGGAAATAACACAGGTAAATCAGCAAGGTCATTGTGATGGCGATACCCGCTAACGCTCCTGTGAGGATTGGATCTGGCTCAGGGAAGTTCACTAAATAGGCTGCTAGTGACAAGTTCACAGGAGCCGCCATAATCGCAAGGGTAGGACGCGCCTTTCTGGGTAGCGATCCAAAAAAAACTAAACGGTATAAAACTAAGGGCAACATAAAGAAATAAATGCCAATACACATTAGCGCAACAGTTTCTGAGAACACATTATGTCCAAATTGAGAACCAGCGAGCGAGCTACTAATGATCCCCACAGGGTACAGAAACCAACTGGGGACAATATTCGACATTTTAAAGTTAGTTAGCTGAAAGCCGAAAAAGAGCACCATCATAGAAAAATGGAGCAAAAGCGCCAAAAACCACAATGGGTAAGCAATAATAGGTGACACTGAAGCGAGGTAATCGGTCAGGATCAGGAGCGCCATACTCATCGGGGCCATTAAACTGCCGCTTAATGGATTACGAATATCGACGATGAATAAGCGAGGGCTAGTCGCATATTTGATCAGCACCGGAGCAAGTAATAGAGCGCCAAGTGACGAGAGAAATGGTCGAATCGGTTCACCGATAGCTGGAACGTAAAGAGCCCAGGCTTGACCTAAACCAATAATACCAAGTGCCAACGCTGCCTGAGAGGGAGGGACACTATAAAACTGTACAAGTCTTCTCCAGTTCAAATCTACTCCGAAATGATTCTATTCGTATAAAACGTTAATACTGGCCTGGCTTTCTGAAAAGGTTTTACCTGAAAAAATATCTCAGTGTCTATTTTTTGTTCAGGCTCAACAAAGCCAAATGTCATGGAACAATTGCTCTATCAGGCGCGAATACTAACAAGTTTTATTGGCGGTTACTCATAAAGGTATCGGAGAATGATCAAAGAATAGCAACTTTGTGAGTTTGGTATCGAATATTTGGTAAAAGATGTAAAAGTACAAGGTAAATCGCTCCAAATAAGCCTTCATATGAAAAGATTATTTGGAGCAAAGAGGGGAGTCGTTGCTTAAGATGCTTGATTTTCTGGTAGATCTTGTTGACGTAGCTTGTCATTTTTAAGCGTACGACGAAGTAACTGGCTGTATATCGGTTGTCCGCCTAGTAACTGAGCAATAATGACTGCGCCCAGACAGGTAATGATCAGCGGTAAAATAAGATAGTAGTTATTGGTCATCTCGATAACCAGCAGAATGCCTGTGATTGGAGCACGCACTGTTGCAGCAAATAAAGCGCCCATGCCTGCGATCGCAAACATGCCTGGTTCAATATCTAGGGCTGGTAGCAGCACTTCTGCACTAGCACCAAATGCATAACCAAATAAGGTGCCCAAAGCGAGCATTGGCGCGAAAATACCGCCAGGCGCACCAGAGCCAAAACAAAGTAATGTTGTTACAACACGGCCAACAAACAGCAGTACTAACAGTGTAACGGAGTAGTTTCCGTTGGTTACATCGGGGATGAGTGCTATGCCGCCACCCGTCAATTGCGGAACGTATAAAAGCAGTAAACCGAATACACCACCTAGAATCGATCCTGTAATAAGGTAACGCTTACGATTGTTTTTGTGAATAGCGACAAAACTATCTTGAGCAATGGTGATCAGTTTATTGAAGATAACGCCGAATACACCAAATAGAGCCCCTAATAGTAGGAACAGCCAAAGTGATTGCAGAGCTGGTGGCTGATACTGAGGCATAGTGATCACCGCATCTTGGCCATTAATCGCGCGGAACACAATGTTAGCCATGATGGCGGAGATGATCACCGCACGAATGGAAATTAATGAATAGCGAAATTGAGGTCGCATCTCCTCAACGACAAACATGATACCCGCCAATGGCGCGTTAAATGCTGCGGCCAACCCACCTGCAGCGCCAGAAGCAAGCAGAGAGTGGCGTGTATCGTCATCTTTTACGCGGAAAATGTCTGTCACCATTCGACCGACTGCACCACCCATTTGTACCGTTGGACCTTCACGGCCTAACACCATGCCTGACCCTAGCGCACCCATACCACCGAAAAACTTCACTGGTAGCACGCGCCACCAACGTACTGGGCGGATATTGTCCATCGCGCCTTCTATTTCAGGAATGCCGGAACCTGCAGCCTCGGGAGCAAAACGGTGAACAAGGAAGTAGCCAACAAAAGCTAACATGGCACTAATGAGTACAGCTGCCAGCCAAAGTGGCAACATACTACCTATCTCACTTTTCAGCCATTCGGTGCGAGTTTCAGAAACGAGATGGACAGCATGTTCAAAATAAGTTCCGACGAGGCCGGCAAGGGTGCCTACGATAGCAGCCATTAACAAAACCGATACTGGTGTCGACCCTCGAGAGATAAACTGGTTAATCGCATCTTTCGGCACGTGCGCTAACACAGACTTCACAATTTTCTCTCTCTTGGTCATTAACGGTTTCTCCTGTTTCTAGTTGAAGGGACGGAAGAAATTATACGCCTGGAAGAGACTAGACCTAATCGGCAAAGTTGCAATTTAGCTTTCCACTATTGGAGACTCAAAGATTTTGCCTCAATAGTATTCGCGAATGCTGTGTGACTGTTCTCATATCTTACGTTGTTTTTTTACAGAGAAAGCTTGTTTTCTGAGAAAAATGAACCATGCTTTAAGTGTAAAGCAACATGACTGCTTCAGAAGGAGGGACGTGACGTTTTACTCACAATTTGGATGGATTCAAACCCTACGGTAATTCCTCGTTTTTAGTTTGGGACGCATCTATAGACTTCCCAATTCGCACACTCACGATTGAGTAACGAGGTAGAGGCGCACTTCAAATGTGCGCCTTCTTAATGTTTGTCACTTTGAATTGTTTGAGTTTATTCGTTGCGCTCTGCTTGATAATTTTTCATTCCACGTTAATGTTTCGCTAACTGTTACTGCCTTGATAAAACCAGATGCGTTTTTTATCCCTATTCTTAATTTCTGTTTGTAGTGTTTTGTTTTCGCATTCCGCCTTGGCGCGAGATAACCATTGGTGGCAAAGCATGTTATCTGGGCAAACCGTGAATCAGTTAAAAAGCACAATTCAAAAAGGCGGCCTTTGGTATCGGTGTGATACCGAATGGAACGGTTTAGATCCGTCTGTTGATACGTTTTGTTTAGATGAATTTCGCTACTATCACCAACACTTGTATGGTGAAGTTATTTTGCGTCAGGAAACCGCTAATTTTGTTTTTTTGGTGGAATTCCAATGGCAGAGCTGGAACGACTTAATTCTTAATTTAAGAAAAGATGGCTTCGTAATGAAAAGTATTCATTTTGATGAAGAAGAATTTGATGTACTTAGCTCACTTAAAAAGAAGTCAGTAGAAGAGGTCGATAAAGAAGTCATCTTAATGATGAATCGTTACCCACCAGAAGCCAATCGGAGAATACAGTGGGTAAGATCCAGTGATTTTCAAGCAGCGTCTCCGAGTTTGACTGTGGCGCTGATTAGTGATGGTGAAATGATTACGCTACAGGTTACACACTTTTAGATTCGTGATTCTGTTTGTTTTCATCATGTAATGATAGAAACGTTGCCATTGCAGACTCATCTAAAAAGCCATCCGCTTTTTTGTGTGAGCGCAGGTGTTGGTAACCCGCGATGAGTTTACGATGCAGCTCTTGTTGATCTTCTGGCAATGTTTCATTCATCACGTATTGGAAAGCGATTTTATACGCCTCCATATCCACAACTTCCGCGCGGCGATAAAGATACCCGCACCCTGTTGCCAACCATTCTAAAGAGCAGTTCGCACGCATCGCAATTTGATTCGCTTTTAGTAAGCTAGGTTCACTACCTTTTAAATATTTTCGAATCAACGCTTCTGAAACTTCAACGCGTCGTGCAAACCCGCTGATGCTTTCTTCGCCAATTAAAGTAGATAATCGTTGGGCAAAAGACATTTTTCGTACTCCAGTTCGAATTGCTAAAGTTTACCCGTTGAGACCGTGCGAAAACAAGACTAGGATGAAAGCAGATTAATTAAAGGAGAGAACCAATGGTTGCAAAAGTTGTGACTGCACCAAGTGGCCCAGAGTTTTCAGAACTGGTTCAAGGATATTGGCGCGCAGTGGATTGGGGAATGACGGCTCAAGAGCGTTTGACCTTCCTTAAGCAACATGTGGAGCTAGGTATTACAACGGTTGACCACGCCGACATTTATGGTAATTACGAGTGTGAAGCGCTGTTTGGTGAAGCGTTAACGTTGGATAAAAGCGTTCGTGAACACATTCAAATCGTAACCAAATGTGATATCAACTTATGTGGTGATAAAACGCCAGAGCGTAAAATCAACCATTACGACACGAGTTCTGCACACATTTACCAATCCGTGAACAACTCGCTTGCACGTTTAAATGTCGATGAAATAGACGTTCTGCTTATTCATCGCCCTGACGTGTTGATGGATGCGGACGAAGTGGCAGAAGCGTTTTCGGAACTGCATAAAGTGGGTAAAGTGAAGCATTTTGGCGTTTCAAACTTTACACCACGTCAGTTTGAACTGCTGCAATCTCGTCTGAGCAAACCACTCGTAACAAACCAAGTGGAAATCAACCCACTTAACTTCGAGGTTGCGCACGATGGCACGCTGGATCAGATGCAAATGCTGCGTACTCGTCCAATGGCTTGGTCTTGCTTAGGTGGCGGCTCTATCTTTAGCGGCGACAGCGAGCAGGCGGTCCGTGTACGTAATGAGCTAGAAACTATTCGAGAGGAAGTCGGTGCGGCCAGTATTGATCAGGTGATTTATGCTTGGGTACGTCGTCTGCCTTCTAAGCCAATCCCAATTATTGGTTCTGGTAAGATTGAGCGCGTTCAAACGGCTGTTGATGCACTAGACATCGAGTTGACTCGTGAACAGTGGTATCGCGTTTGGGTTGCATCTAAAGGACACGGTGTGCCTTAGAGCGCCCTTACGACATCAATAATTGTATTAGGCATCCACAATGGGTGCCTTTTTTGTATACTTATTTTGTGTGCTGGTTACGAAGAATGTGGTTATGGACTTTAATCTTGCTTTAAAGCTTTACACAGCAGAACAGGTCAAAAATGGTGAAGTGGTTGCCGCTCAGATGGCAGGCGTTTCAATGTATAGCTTGATGCAAAGAGCTGGGATGGCTGTTTATGAGCGCTTTCTCCACCTTTACCCCAGAGCAAAAAGTGTCCTGGTGGTCTGTGGGAAGGGTAATAACGGCGGAGATGGCTACATTTTTGCCTCTCTTGCTAAGCAAGCACAACTCAATGTTAAAGTATTCCAGCTTGGAGATGTGACCTCTCTTACTGGCGACGCTCTTCGCGCCTACGAAGATTGGCAAACTGTCGATGGTCAGAACAGCAGTTGGGATGATTGGAACACAGCGTTACTTGAAGCGGATGTCATCATTGACGCGATACTGGGGACCGGGTTGAGCGGTGAAGTGAGAAAAGAGTATCGCCGCTATATTGAGCAAATTAACCAAATTCGTTGTCCGGTCATCGCGGTCGACATTCCCTCTGGACTATGCGCCAACACTGGCTCCGTGTTGGGAGATGCAATATATGCAGACCACACCATTACTTTTATCGGCGTCAAACAAGGTTTAGTGACGGCCCAAGCAAGAGATCATGTGGGTGAATTGCACTTTTGTGGCTTGGGCGTCAATGTAGAATTTGACTCTATAGAAGAGGAGAGTGCACTAGGTATTGATCACAAAGTCATTCCTCGACTTTTACCTCCACAAAAACCAACCGCTCATAAAGGCGACAACGGTAAATTACTTTGCGTCGGTGGCAATCTCGGAATGGCAGGCGCGATTCGCTTCTGTGCTTCGGCTGCTGTGCGCAGTGGATCGGGGCTGACTGCCGGGATAACCCATCCAGCGAGTCTGGTGCCACTACAAATCGCTTGTCCAGAAGTGATGAGCCAAAGTATTACGGCCGATGAATTGCGAGATTCCGAAAATGAACTGACTAAGCGAATTAGATGGGCTGATGCGTTAGTTTTTGGCCCTGGGTTTGGCGATGATGAATGGGCATATCAAGCTTATCAATACTTGTCACAGCCGCATAAACCGAAAGTCGTCGATGCCGACGGGTTGAATATATTGGCGATGCTCAGTCAGCGTTATGATGGAACGCTAGTGTGCGACAACCAACGTGTTATGACACCACATCCGGGAGAAGCCGCGCGTTTGTTAAATGTTACTACGCAAGATGTTGAACGTGACCGATATTCAGCCGCTAGACAGTTGCACGAACGTTTTG
Organism: Vibrio sp. J1-1; assembly: GCF_021728395.1. Classification (GTDB taxonomy): domain Bacteria; phylum Pseudomonadota; class Gammaproteobacteria; order Enterobacterales; family Vibrionaceae; genus Vibrio. Next base: position 255,618 of record NZ_JAKKCM010000002.1, read on the forward strand.
GTGGCGTGGTGGTGCTGAAAGGAGCGGGTACTCTCATTTATGACGGCATACGAATGTATGTCTGTCTGGCTGGTAATCCAGGGATGGCAAGCGGAGGTATGGGAGATGTACTCTCTGGCGTCATTGGTGCATTGTTGGCGAAAGGTATACCAACCTCTATTGCTGCCAGATTAGGCGTCATGATCCATAGCCACGCGGCGGATATCAATGTGAGCCAATATGGAGAGCGAGGATTGTTAGCCAGTGATGTCGTAGAAACACTTCGCTTTGCCATGAATCCATGAAAATTGGGGTTAATTTAGTGAAAATATCACCGTTTCAAGTAGGGTAAGAGAGCGTTGTTTGAACGGTATTTTACGTAATTGAGATATGAAACCTGTGAATCTGAACACCGCGAAGCAACGGTTTGCGCAATCGTTTGAGAGTTGCTTCATCTTAACTTGTTGAATTTGTTAAATAAGAAAAAGATGTGATGGTTTTAGAGGTGTTTTTGATATGCGATTTTCAAGATGGTAACACAAAAAAAATGCAAATATCAGACTTGTAGGAAATAAATCACAGCCTATAATGCTGAAAACCGGAGCGTCTGCCAACGCTCCGGTTTTTTTGTGTCCGAAGAACAGTGAACTCGTCTGCCAACGACTTCACTACGCACTCTGAGATGACACATAGACATATGAATCAAGGAATTACACAATGCGTATCGAACAAGAACTTAAGTTAGGTTTCAAAGATGTACTGTTTCGCCCGAAACGTTCTACCCTTAAAAGTCGTTCTCAAGTAAATTTAACCCGCGATTTTACATTCAAGCATAGTGGTCGTCAATGGTCTGGTGTGCCTGTAATTGCAGCGAACATGGACTCGGTTGGTAGCTTTGAAATGGCTACCGCGTTAGCTGAGCATGGTGTAATGACAGCAGTGCACAAGCACTACACAGTAGAAGATTGGGCGGAGTTTGCGAAATCAGCAGACAAAGCAACGCTAAACAACGTAATGGTGTCTACGGGGACGTCTGATGCAGACTTCCAAAAAACCAAAGACATCATGGCGCTTTCTGACGAGTTCATCTTCATTTGCGTCGACATCGCGAATGGTTACTCAGAGCACTTAGTCGAGTACGTAGAACGCGTACGCGCAGAATTCCCAGACAAAGTTATCTCTGCTGGTAACGTCGTCACTGGCGACATGTGTGAAGAGCTAATTCTAGCGGGGGCAGACATTGTAAAAGTGGGTATTGGCCCAGGCTCAGTATGCACGACACGCGTTAAAACAGGTGTTGGTTACCCGCAGCTTTCTGCAATCATCGAATGTGGTGACGCGGCGCACGGTCTCGGCGGTATGATCATCGGTGATGGCGGTTGTTCATGTGCTGGTGACGTTTCTAAAGCATTCGGTGGCGGTGCAGACTTCGTGATGCTTGGTGGCATGCTGGCTGGTCACGAAGAGTCGGGCGGTGAAGTTATCGAGAAAGATGGCAAAGCCTTCATGAAATTCTACGGCATGTCTTCTCAGTCGGCTATGGACAAGCACTCAGGTGGTGTGGCTAAGTATCGCGCAGCTGAAGGAAAAACCGTACTATTACCTTACCGTGGAAGCGTTCATGGCACTATCCAAGACATCCTTGGCGGCGTACGCTCAACCTGTACATATGTAGGCGCATCAAAGCTTAAAGAGCTAACTAAGCGTACGACTTTCATCCGCGTACAAGAGCAAGAGAACAACGTATTCGGCAAAGAGTAAATCGACTGAATATCGGAAAATTCGAATAATTAAGAGCCGCTAATAGCGGCTCTTTTTTTGCCCTAAATTTGACTAGTGGCGACAGAGCTATAAAAAAATTTTGTGGCGACGGGCTATAAATTGCTAAGAGGGTTACGGGTAATCGCCTCAGATAAATGATCGGGTGCGAAGTGCGAGTAGCGCATGGTCATCGAGATATCAGCATGGCCAAGCACATCGCGCAGAACCAAAATGTTGCCACCGTTCATCATAAAATGACTAGCGAAACTATGGCGCAATACGTGGGATGCTTGTCCAGAGGGCAGGGTAATGCCGAGTTTATTTTTCAGAATGTAGCAAAAAGGCGTGTAGCACTCTTCAAACAAAGAACCTGAGGTTGGCTTCGAGATCTCTTCATAGAGCTCTTTAGAGATTGGCACGGTGCGGTTCTTTTTGGTTTTGGTGTTCGTGAAGGTAACTTTGTACTGGGACAGCTGGCTGCCTTTTAATTGAGCCGCTTCGTTCCAACGCGCACCAGTGGATAAGCACAGCTTAACAATCTTCAGCATGTCTGCTCGTTCGTGTTGGCCAACGAGTACGAGTAAACCTCGGATTTGCTCTTTAGTCAGGAAAGCCATATCACGTTCTTATTCTTTAAATGGCTTCGCATCTTCTAAAGGGTTCGGAAGCTTCCATTCTCCCAACTCTTTGAGCTTATTAAACACCGCTTTAAAGCGAGTTAACTCAGAGTTGAGTGTCGATACATTCGGTTTACCACGGTTCCAGCGCGACTCATCAACAAAAACCAATTCACCAGATATCCTTTTACCGAGCATAAAGTTTGATCATGTTCCAACTCACTAGTGGACAAAACTGGCTGTTGATCTTAATAGACTCGACAGCCACCTTATTTGTGAGCCAAATGAACCCTCACACGGTATTCTCTGCAGCAGTAAAGTGGTAGTTCTCGGCAGTTTTCTCCAATTCATCCAAGTCTTGTGGCGCTAACAGCTCTTTTGCCTGTTGCATACAATGTTTCAATGAAACAACAGTTTTACTATCTCCATCTTGCGTGTAGTCAACATCAAGTAAAGAGACGTTTAGAGCGGGCTTTTTACCTTGGTAAAGCCACAGGTTTTTATGATCATCGTAGATATAGGCTTTCGCGAGTTTATGGCCATACTTGGCGATGAGGTCGACGGCATCCAAAATATAGTCAATTGACTCAGCATCCATTAAGTAGTGAAGGTTGAGTCTCACCCAACCTGGTCGAAAGGATTGTTGACCTTGTGATAACTTGTCCTCAATCTTAAGGCTTTGTTCTTCAGATATCGCTAACAGCTCATGCGCATATGGACCAGCGCATGAACAACCTCCTCGAGCTTGAATGCCGAAGAGGTCATTCAACATAGCGACGACCAGCCCGTAATTAAGCCCTTTAATAATGAAAGAAAATATGGCTAAACGGGGCAAGTTAAGACTCCCCAGGAGATCTAAGTTCGGTGTCTGATTCCATTTTGTAAATGCTAATTCAACGAGGTGCTCTTCCTTTCCTTGGATGTAATCAAGACCAATAGACCGTTGTAGCTTAAATGCGAGCCCAGCTCTAATAGAGCCGACGATATCAGGAGTTCCTCCTTCTTCACGCCGTTCAATATTTTCGACATAGCGATGGGTACTGGTGTTTACATAAGAAACAGTCCCGCCGCCATTGTTGCTCGGTATACTTTGACTAAAACAGTCGTCGCGAACAGCAAGAATTCCGGGCGTTCCAGGGCCACCAAGAAACTTATGCGGTGAGATAAATAATGCATCAATAGGCAGCGCTTGCAGATCAATTGGCATATAAGGCGCTGCGGCCGCAAAATCCCAGCAAGCGAGGGCTCCGTGAGACTTAAGCAGGTGAGTGATGGCTTTAATATCTGATTTCAAGCCCGTGACATTAGACGCTGCAGAAAAAGAACCCACTTTTAACGGAGCATTTTGATAATGTTTGAGTTTCTGTTCTAAGTAAACTTGGTCGAGCTCCCCCGTTACAGTTAGAGGAACTCTAACCAAAGTGACGTCTGCTTCACGCCAAGGTAAATCATTAGAGTGATGTTCGTATGGGCCAATAAACACGACTGGCTTGGCGTTGGTATAGCGAGGCAAATCAAGCAAATGAATGAATTTATTGATTGCACTCGTTGCGCCAGAACCGGTGAAGATAACAAGATGTTCTTTGGTCGCGTTAAGAGACTGTCGAATAATCTGTCGGCTTTGCTCTCTTAGTTGTGTGGTTTGTCTACCAGTAAGCGAAGTCTCAGTATGCGTGTTACCATAATATGGCATCACTTGCTGCTGGATAAACTGTTCGATGAACGCAAGATTGCGGCCCGATGCTGTATAATCAGCGTATACCAATGGCTTGGTACCAAATGGGGTATTTATCGGCCTGCGCTCACCAATTATGTTGCGGCGGATAAACTCCAAATTCAAAGACATCTTTTGATCCTCCTTAACTGTTTAGACAGGTTTAGTTGCGACACTAAACGCCATTTCTCCATAAGGCGTGTTGACCACTTTCGTCGCTAAATTTGAGGGATTACAAGCCGATAGCGCTTGCTCAAGGGTGCCAAACTCGAGCGATAAAGCGCCATTGGCTAGCTCGGCAGGAAGTCGACCAACAATATGAAAGCTAGGCGCGGTGCGATCTTCGTTTAGTGTTTCATGAAAGGACACCAAAACGCCGCCGGGTTTTACGCATTGCCAAAGTTGCTCCACACACTGGCCCAAGTCTTCAGCAAAGTAGAGCGACATTGCTGCGAGGATGATGTCGTATGAGCCCCCGAATTGCCCATCGTTCATATCCCCCTCTAGTAGACGCACTCGGTTGTCACCCTCCCATGGGTTGTTTTGTAAGTGTTCAGTCATTTCATGGCTGCAAGGAGGAAGGTCAAACAGCGTGACTTCACTACTAGGAAACTGGGTACAGATGGTTTTGGCTAGTTCAGGAGAACCAGCACCCACATCCAAAAGCTGCATCCCATCTTTCCACTGCGGCAGTACTTCAAGTAGCGGTACTAAACTTGGGTTTCGAGTACTGATATGGAAAGTATGCAGTCGTTGAAAGGCTTGCTTCCAAAACGACGGGTCACGCAAGTTAATGTTGCAATCACGGTTATTTGAGTGTGTTAGCCATTGAATAGCACGTTCAATCGGCAATTGTTTAACTTTGACTAAAAGGCATAAAGTATCACCCATGTAGCCTTCCGATTTACTGTAGAGAAGCTCAATATAACTTGGATGTAAGCGATAGAACTGAGCTTCTTTGATCATAAGTCCAATAGATACGTAAGCATTAAGCAGCAGTATCAATTGTTCCGTTCGCCAACCATAATTAGATGCCACACAATGGGCTTGATTGGGATGACGAAAATGATCAAACAGTTGGGTTTTAAAACCGAGTTCAATTGCGCTCCAGCGTAGTGGACCAAGTAAGATATCGAACAGCGCCTTCTGACTGTCAAAATTATTGTTTTTATTATTCATAGAGTTACCATTTATATTGCGCAGTCAGGGAGAAAGTACGCGGTTGGGTATCTTCAACCAACACACCCGCCATGGTATTCACTGAACGGCTGTAGACTTCTTCGTCAAATAGGTTATTCACCGCAAGAGTCATAGTGACTGGGTCCCATAGGTATCGAAGGCTAAAGTCGACAATTTCATGAGCGTCTTGCTCCAGTAGGTTGGTACTGTCGAAGAAGTACTCACCGCTACCACGCACTTGCAGAGAGCTAAGCCATTGTGGTGTAGGCGCAAAGTCTAAAGACGTCGACCAAGTGTAGTCTGGGGTGTAAGGAAGATCGTGCTTTTCAACGCCCGGACTTTCTGTTTCACCTTGCTGTAGGCCAAGCGTGGCAGCTAATGACCACTGGTCGTTTAAACGCCAGTCAAATTGAGTTTCAAGGCCATAGATATCTGCTTTAGCGGCATTTGAAATTTCTTGTACTAGTCCAGGTTGAATGTCGACAACCTGTTTGTCGCTGACTTTGTTGTAGAAGAGTACAAACTCGGTAGTGACAGCGCCTTGGGCCCAAGATGCACTATGTCCTGCTTCATAAGCTAGGGTGTGCTCGGGGTCATAGCTGAAGTTATCGATATTTGATGAATAGCCATAGTTAAATCCACCCGGCAGATAGCCGGTAGACCAACTCGCATAGAGAGATTGATCTTGATTGAACTTATACTCGGCGACAATTTTCGGTAACCACTCAGTGTCTTCAATGGATTGATCAAAGTTACCTAGGCCAGTTTGTTTGCCTTTTTGCTCTATGTGCTCGGCGCGGATGCCAGCTGTTAAGGTTAGATTCTGAGTCACAGGGAACTGAATATGTCCAAAGCCTGCGGCGCCCCATTGATCATTGTCGGTCACTCGTTGAATGCCAGTGAAACCGATAGTGAAGTCGGAAAGGGTGTCTTGCTTATACAAGTAGCCACCAATTGCCCATTTTATCTCATTATAGTCCGCAGAAGAGAGGCGAATTTCTTGTGAGAACATCTGATCAGACAGATAAGAAAGCGTATCCGATATTGCTGGCATTGGAGAGCAGTCAGGGTCCATTACGAAGGTTTCTTCGTAATCAGTGTAGCCAGTGATAGACGTTAGAGTTGTGGTATCGAGTTGATGATCAACACGCAATGAGTGAAGTTGGAACTTTTCGTCATGATCAGATTCGGTATTTTGATTGACGGTAAATCGATCGGTTGCTGCCATGCCAGTTAGATAGCGCATAGTCGCTCGCCCTGCGTCTTTTTCCTGCCAATGGGCGCGGTAAAGCACTTCAGTATCAGGCGTCATCAAATAAGACAGGCTACCTTGCAGATGCAAGTTTTCGTTTTCATCGTTTGATTGTCGGTACAGGTTGTAATATGGGCTCTCTTTGGTTTGATAATCTAGGGCGATATTCGTCGTTAAACTGTCATTGCCTCCGCTAATTCCACCTTGGAATTGATGGCCTGGCTCTTGGTCATCTGCACCTGCAGTTCCGAGATAACTGTATTGGCCCCAACCATTAAATCCGCTTTGTGGAGTTAGGCTTTCAACGATAAGGATACCTGCTTGAGAGTTTCTTCCGTAGTAGCTGCCTTGTGCACCTTTAATCAGTTCAATTCCATGGCTGTTTAGTAGAGTAGGCGCTTGTTTGATCCCTAGTGGTAGAGAGACATCATCTAAAATGTAGCCCACTGGCGAGTTCAAACCCGCATCAATCGACGACTGACCGCGAATCACAACTCGGGTTTGTATGCTTGATTGTTCCACGAGCGTGTTGCTAACAAATTGACTGATTCGTTCGGTGGTGGAAAGAGCTGGTGTCTCTAATTGGTCTGCTGGAATTTTAGTTTGACTTGCTGGAACGTATTCCGTTGATGTCGGCCAATATTTTCCGGTTACTGTGATGACTTCTGTTGAATTAGGTTCGGATACGGTTTGCGTATCTTGAGCACAAACATAAGCAGAAGTACTAACTAATAAAGTGATGAGTATCGGTTGTGTGTTCATGCAATCCATTTCGCTTAGACATGTTTGGTGTAGCGATACTATAGGGATTGTGAAACGGCACGATATAAAATGCGGAACAAGCGGATATCAAATCGCGAACACTCTGCAACATTGTTCGTGAAATGATAGAAATCAGCTCGCGATTTGATATTTTTTCTTTCCTCTCTCCTTTTTAATACCGTTCGTCCACTCGTGCATTTGGGTGGAGAATTCAAAGGGAGAAGGAATCACCATGAAACTACCACCGCTTGTTGAAACAGCAGCTAGCCTTACTAAGGAAGAAAAACAGCGCTATAGCAGACACATCTTATTGCCTGATATTGGTTACCTAGGTCAGTGTCGTTTAAAGAACGCTAAGGTGCTTGTTATCGGTGCTGGGGGACTAGGTTCTCCGGCCCTTCTATATTTAGCAGCAGCAGGGGTAGGTACGCTTGGAATTGTTGATTTTGACCATGTCGATGAGTCTAATTTGCAGCGTCAGATTATTCATGGACAGTCCAATGTTGGTGTTAACAAGGCGCAGAGTGCCAGAGCATCAATATTAGATATTAACCGTTTCACACAAGTGGTTTGCCACGAAACGCGATTGGAATCAGAAAACGCGCTAAGCATTTTTTCTAAGTATGATCTTGTGCTTGATGGCACAGATAACTTTTCTACCCGTTATTTGGTTAACGATGCCTGTGTTCTCGCACGTATTCCTTATGTATGGGGCTCAATTTTCCGCTTTGAAGGGCAAGCTTCAGTATTTTGGGAAGAAGCACCGGATGATCGTGGCTTAAATTATCGTGACCTTTACCCGTCACCACCTCCCCCAGAGCATGCACCTTCTTGTTCTGAAGGCGGTGTTTTAGGCGTGCTATGTGCGGCCATTGGTTCGGTAATGGCGACCGAGGCGATTAAGCTTATTACAGGCACAGGTACCAGCTTACTTGGGCGATTGATGGTCTACGATGCCCTGGATATGACGTATCGAACTCTACCACTTCGCCGAGCAAAAAATCGCAAATCTATTACTGAGCTAGCCGATTACCAACATTTCTGCGGCTTAACTCAAGCTAAATCTGACTCAGTTGTACCCACCATTAATCCTTCTGAGCTAAAGACCTTAATAGACAAAAAGGACTCAATCCAGCTGGTGGATGTTCGTGAGGCAGGCGAACGAGAGATTTGCAATATTGCTGAGTCTATCTGGATTCCGCAACGAGATATCTTAAACGGTAAAGGCTTAGAAAAACTTGATAAACAGCGTCCAGTGATCGTGTACTGCAAAATGGGGGGGCGCTCGCGTAAAGCTCTGGTGGCAATGCAAGAGCAAGGCTTCGAGTCGCTATTTAATCTTGACGGCGGAATTCTAAATTGGATTCGCCACATTGATCCATCACAGGCTAGTTACTAAGGAGTTACCATGCTTACTCTATCCCAATCCCATCTCGATGCCATGATCGAACAGGCTAAACAGGCGCACCCGATAGAGTCATGCGGTTTGATAGCTGGCCCGTGGGGCAGCGATCAAGCTGTGGAATTAATTCCGATGATCAACAGTGCAGAGTCTGAAGTCTTCTTTCGATTCGACTCTAAGCAGCAGTTCAGAGTTTGGCGCGAGATGGACGACAAGGATCAGGAGCCCGTCGTTATTTACCACTCTCACTCTGCATCGAGAGCATACCCAAGCCGCGATGACTTAGCGTTCACCGTATCGCCGCGAACCCATCATGTGATTGTTTCAACCGATCCAGAGCATCAATTTGAAGTACGCAGCTACCGTTACATCAATGGCAGAGCTGTTGAAGAAACCATTAAAATTATTCAATGAGGATATTATGTCAGTTACTGTTCACGTTCCAACCATACTTCGCTCGCTAACCAATGATCAAAAGACCGTCAGCTCCAATGGCGACAACGTACGCTCACTGATAGACAACATGGAATCAACCTTCCCTGGCATTAAAGATCGCTTAATTAAAGAAGGCGAAGTTCATGGGTTTATCAATATCTATGTTAACGATGACGACATTCGTTTCGGTGAAGGGCTAGACACTGAAGTGAAAGCCAATGATGCCATTACTATCCTTCCCGCAGTTGCTGGCGGTTAATCAATTTAATTGGGGTAAGTCATGGTTGCAGTCAAGGCGTTCAGCGCATTGAAATTCAAAGGGGTAATTAAAGGATCAAGCGATGCATTTGTCCCATTAATTACGGCGGTTATGTCTCATGCGAACAAGATGGGTGTGACCTTTATAGAGTCAGAATCCACGTCCAAAGCTCAGGAAATTGTTTTCGCGATAGAAGATGCTCATAAAGAGTTTGAACTCATCGTGACTGCCCCGATCATTGATGGGGAAGTGTGTGGCGAAGTCGAACTCCAAGTAATGACGGGGTTGGTATCAGTACACAGTCGCTCATTAGATCGCATCGTACCAATCGGGGTAGATTACATTTCGCATGTTTCCGCTTCACTGATCATTCAACAACTTTTATCGGGTTTGATTGGCCGCCACCGTGGTAGTCAATGCGCAAAAGCGACGTTTGATATGACTCAGGCGGGTTTGCTTGCTGTTGGTCAATATTTGGCAGGGGCCACCACAGAACAAGGTGCAGAAGCATTTCCATCGGGCTCATCTGACCCAGATTTAAGGCCACCTTTTATTAGCCAAGATGGTGTGCTTTTTGAGTTAGAGTCTCTAAACCCTAGCGGTTGGCAAGGCTTTTGGCTGGCATTAGGCGTGGATGCGAAGCAAATTGGTAAAGGGTGGCATGCATTTATGGGCCGCTACGCCAAGGGTATCGCACCGCTTCCCGACTCAATGGTGAAGGTTTTAAATGGTAGGCCTTATCAATACCTTGCTCAAGTGGCCTCTCAGTACAATGTTGCGATTACCCCAGTTCGAAGTCTCGCGGAGCGCATTCGGGATAAAGACGTTGATGCCGTGCTTTGTGACGGACCTTATTCAATCGAGCCGGTAGATTGTCGGCCGGCTTCATACCAAGCACTGTCTGATCTGACTCATGAATCATTACTCCCGTTAGCGGGAATCAAGGTGGTTGAGTCTTGTCGCCGGATTCAAGGTCCATTGGCGGGACATATTCTGGCACTGTTCGGAGCAGAAGTGATTCGAATCGAACCGATTGGCGGCGATCCTCTACGAGATATGCCTCCATTGGCAAATGGTTCTTCTGCTCGTTTTCAAGCACTTAACGCCAGAAAAGAGATTATTGAAGTCGACATCAAATCTTTGACTGGTAAGCAGCAGGTCGCCTCTTTAGTCAAAGAGGCCGATGTATTTGTTCACAACTGGGCGCCAGGTAAAGCGGAAGCGTTACAACTCGACGAACAACATCTTTGCCATATTAACCCATCTCTTGTCTACGCGTACGCCGGTGGATGGGGTATTGCCGATGATCACATTGCGTTGCCTGGTACAGATTTCATGGCTCAGGCTTACTCTGGTTTAGCAGAAATAATCTCACAATATTCAGGCGTTAAAGGCGGGACGCTATTTACCGCCACTGATGTTTTTGGAGGAGTATTAGCTGCTCAGGCAATCATTATGGCTATGTATTGTCGAGTGTCTGGTGCTTTTGCTCTCAGTGTCGGTAGTTCGTTGCTTGGTGCTGCGACTTTACTTACTGAATCTCGTTTACAGCAAGAACCAGACAATGTTCGAATGGTTGGCAACGCTGACCAACCGAATGATAGTGCGAGTGCATTGCAACACTATACCGATTTATCTCAGCTTTCTTCACATCCGCTCACGGAGCCTTTTTTAACGACGGAAAGCTATACCCAATTAAGCGATTTATGGAGACCGCTATGAATCCATCAGGACTGATTAATCTGATTCCAGAAACCGTACAAAATGAGTTCAAACATTCGGGGACCTACCCTGAAGTAACCATCTTTGACGCTTTTCAAAATCAAGTTAGAAAACAACCTGACGCAATCGCGATATGCTCTAGTACGGAAAGCTACCGTTTCCGACAAATTCACGCGATGAGCGTTAGGTTAGCGCATGCATTGATCAAACAAGGATTAGTTCGTGGTGACACTATTGTCTATCAGTTGAGTAATAGTTGGCGCTGTATGGTCATTGATATCGCTGCGGCGGCGCTTGGTGTGATTGTATGTCCAATACCAACTGGCCGCGGAAGACTGGATATAGAGTCCGTGCTAAAACGCAGCCAGGCGCGTGCCATTATTGTCGAGAATCAGCCTGGTACCGGTGAGGTATGTGAGATCATAGAAGCGATTCGACCTCTCATGTTAGCGTTACGATGCTTAATCACTGTCGGTGAACCAAAAGAGCATTGGCATCACTTTGATAAGCTATTGCAGCATGAACCGCTAGAAACGTTTCCTGATGTCTCTCCCGATGACCCTGTGCGTCTGTTAGTCTCTTCTGGCTCAGAATCTGAGCCTAAGCTGGTGGCGTATACTCACAACTCGCTTTTGGGAGGGCGTGGACGCTTTATGGCGAAACTGTCTCAAGGTGCTGAGCGATTCGTCCCTTTATATTTAATGCCACTTGGCTCTGCTTTTGGTTCCACGGCCAGTTCATGCGTGATGACTTGGTTAGGTGGCACAGTTGTCATCTTGTCCAAGTTCACCGTCGATGCCGCCCTTGAAGCGATTGAACGCTTCAAACCAAGTCATATCTTAGGTGTTCCGACAATGTTCCAAAGATTGACGGCAGATGAAAGGCTCAGTGAGCTCGACCTTAGCCATCTGGTTGCCATTGTGAGTGGCGGCGCTTTGATTGATGAAGAGACCATTCATCGTTGCAGAAAGAGCTTTGGTTGTCCGCTGATCAGCTTGTATGGCTCTGCCGATGGGGTGAACTGTTTTAACTCTGTCGATGATGCTATTGAAAAAGTGGTTTCCACCGTTGGACGTCCTGATCCGTCGATCTGCGAGATTCGCATTGTTGATGTTCAGCATCAGCCTCTTGAACACGGTGAAGTGGGGGAGATCTGTGCTCGTGGGCCTATATCACCGATGCAGTATGTAAATTCTCCACGATTAGATGAAACTTACCGGGATCAAGGAGGGTGGGTTTACACTGGTGATTTAGGCTGTATTGATGGCGAAGGCTACTTGCATCTGATGGGTCGCAAGAAAGATGTCATCATCAGAGGTGGGGCAAACATCAGCCCTGCTCAGATTGAAAAACTTATGACATCTCACCCCTTGGTCGTGAGCGCTGCCTGTGTCGCGGTTCCTGATGAAGATCTTGGTCAACGAGTGTGTTTATGTCTGTCGCTCAAACATGGCCAACAGCCTCTTTCTTTAAACGAAATCGGTCAGTATCTTCAAAGCAAAGGGCTTGAGAAGCATAAGCTTCCTGAGTACATCAGCCATTTCAGCCAATTGCCACTAAGTCCGGCAGGCAAAGTGGATAAGCCTTCGATACATAAAATGCTTTCCGAGCTTTCGTCTTACCTGCCGAGTACCCGCAAAGAAGTTGAACAGGGGCATTCGGCATGAATCAGCCATCAGAGGTTCCAAGTCTGGACGTTTCTAATCAGTGGGGGCTCGCGTCTTTGCTTATGGCAGCAATGGCTCTGCCCATGCTTATCCTGTATGCCAGCGGTGCGCTGGCACCTTACATTCTAAGTGAAGGTATTGTGAGTCCGCAGCTGTTAGGAGGATTTACGTTAGCCTCGTTTGGGGTGGCTGGCCTGTGTTCCAGTTCAGTGGGTAAATGGGTGAAGCGATCTGGGACAAAAAAAGCTGGAGTGCTCCTTTTTCTGTTTACCGCAGCATCGTTAGCTTTATTGGCAAGGACGCAAAACATTTGGCTTATGTTGGCCGCAGCGGGACTGTGTGGTTTTGCACAAGCATTGGCAAACCCAATGACAAACCTAGCCATTGCAACACAAGTTCAAGCCCAACGTAGGCCTTTTGTGGTTGGGTTAAAGCAGTCTGGGGTTCAGTTGTCAGCGTTAATTGCTGGATCGCTAATGCCGTTCGTAGCCAATCACTTAGGATGGCGATTCGCTATCGGAATGACGGTTCCCCTATGCCTGATGTTTGCATTCATTGTCATGTTTTATCGCTGGGAACGAAAGTCTAGTGCAGTTAAACCCAAGCCAAGAGGCGACGCTAAACCAAAAACGGTTGGCTATTTAATGATGGCGCAAGGGTTAGTGGGTGTTGTGCTTGCCGGATTTGTTACCCAAGTGCCGATATTAGCCACAGAACTCGGTTTAACGCCATCGGAGGCAGCATTCAGTATCACTCTGTTTGGATTTGCTGGCCTGTTATCACGATTAGTACTAACCCCTTTGGCGAGCAAAATGAATCACCAAAGCGACATGTTCCAGTACTTAATCCTGTTAGCGATAGTGGCAATCATTATCACGTTTTCCGCAAACGCGAATCAAATCTGGATGCTATACATAGGTGTGGTGGGCATTGGTTCGACCTTAGTTGCAACCAATGCATTAGCCATGGCAATGATAGTGAGTGAACCTAGTTTAGGTGATGTGTCTGTTGCTTCTGGACGCGTTTCATCCGCTTTTTTCTGGGGGGTAGCCGCAGGGTCCTTGCTTTATCAGTTTGTTGTAGGGGCGTTGGAGTCAACTCAGGCAGGTGTGATCCTTTTCGTCGTGTTGTTGATGATAAGTTTATTGAGTTTGCATATTTTGCGTCGCTCTCTCGACAAAGCTAAGCACTCGGTGGAGACGACGGTATGAACTCGGAGCACTATTCTCGCCTGCTCCGCAAGTTAACCCAGACAATACAAGATACTGAACAAGAGGTGTTTCCTCAGTTTCCTTTTTACCGAAAAAGCGACGAATCAAAATGGCAATTGTCTAATCGCGGTGCTTGGTTGTCTGGTTTTTGGCTGGGCTGCTGTTGGTTAGCAGATCGTTTCTCGGATAGTCCAGCTGATGTTGACCACTGGGGGGAGCGCTGTGATCAGCTGAGCACAATCCTTGAAGGTGATTCGGTGTTTCAAGCGATGAATGCTTGGTACGCTTTTGGGCCAGCATGGCGCTTAGCGAAAGACAGTGATGCGAAGCGGCGCCTAGTGGCTTATCAGTCCCAATTGGCGACGCTATTCGAGCCTTGGGGTGGTTTTTCTTTAGGCTCTGATATGGGTGGCGGCCCGGACAGCAACAGAGTGGTCTCTCTTGATCCTTGTGCGGCTATCTATGAGCTCTCATCCGTTGAAAACTGGATTCGAATGCCTTGTGCCCATTCACTTCACATCAATACTCATTTGATGGATGCAGAGAGCCGTTTTTACCCACATGCCAAGCTGATAAGTCAGGGCGAAGTCCAACAACAGTGGCTCGCGTCGGGCAGCGCTGGCGGGTGGGAGAGAGGCCAGTGCTGGGGAATGCTAGCACTATGCTCCGCGGAGAAACAATTGACCGATATCAGTGAACAAGACTATCTGGCATCGGCTGCTTTAGCATGTGAATACTGGTGGCAGCACTATTGGCGAGACGCAGATTGCCAAAGTGCCTGCCAGCCAACTCAGGTTGATCCATCGGCCATGCTCATCGCCATGGTCGCCATGTTTAAATTAGACGAACTTGTCAAAGGAGGGCAGTGGAAGAAACGAGGGAAAGCTGTATTAGACTGGCTAATTCATTCTCCCTATCTAGTCGAAAACAGCGACTCTCTCAGGTTTATAGGATGCCGCTACAAAATAAATAAAAGCGCGACTAACCAAGAGCTTATCGAAATGCCTCACGGCTACTTTTTCTTATATCAGGCTTTACTTACCGCCACTGGCGCAATAAATGCGAGCGATTTTTAACCTTCAGATTTTTAATATTCAATTATTTACTACGGAGAGTAAAGATGCATCATCACATTGGGATTTGTGTGGTTGCTCAATCGGATATTGTTATTGACGGCGTAAAAAGAGCCATCGACTTTTTAGAATCGGCTATCGCTACTGATTCGGTTAGTCAGAAACCATGGCAGCCAGATGATACGATCCAAGTCCACCAACTCATGGAACACCTGTTAGTTCAGGCAAGAGCCCATCTGACCGGAAGCAAGCACCAGTTTAGTTTTCATATTTATCACTACACGTCGATAGAGAAAGCAAAGGAGTGCCTATTATCAGATCCAAATGGCTCAATTGATCTCGTGATTGCTGATGAATCAGCGCTAAACAATACCCAAAACAACGACGTGAGTGAATCGCTTTTAACCCTTCACAATTATAGACCGGGCAGCCTTTCTCCTTACTCGTTTATCATGTCGTTAGATACGTTAACGCCCGCACATAATCAGCTGATGCTTAATGACTCTGTTCGTTTGTGCTTACGTCAAAAAGAGCCGTTAATTTGGTCAATGCAGGTGATCAAAACGCTGATGGATCATTTGGATGCCAGCTACATTAATCCGATGTTTGCGCGCGTAACGAGATCCGTGGCAACCATCTCTTCTGTTGCCCGATTTATGTTTGATTATATGCAGCACAACTTCGCCAATAACTGGCACTTTCGATATTTCAATGCCTTATCAGACTTCTCTACTGGCAGAAAAACTCGCTGACATTGCATCAGGCGAGTTATCGCGAGTGTTCCTCAGTAACTCAGGAACTGAGGCCGTAGAAGCCGCTTTGAAAATGGCCCTGGCGGCGTCTTCGAAGTCAACACTCCTTTACTGCAATAACAGCTATCACGGTAAAACGTTTGGAGCACTTTCTGTCACTGGGCGGGATAAGCATCGCAAACACTTTGAGCCACTCTTACGTCAATGCCAGCCCATACCGTTTGGTGATGCAGAGGCATTAGAAGTGGCCTTAGTGGGAGGCAACATTGCGGCCTTTATTCTCGAACCGATTCAAGGCGAGGGGGGAGTGATCCTTCCACCAGAGGGGTACCTTAAGAAAGTACGTCACCTGTGTGATCAATATGGATATCTATTGATCGTGGATGAAGTTCAAACTGGTCTTGGCCGTACAGGTAAGTTGTTCTACTGCGAGCACCAAGATGTGGCCCCAGATATCTTAGTTCTGTCTAAATCACTTTCAGGCGGGGTCGTTCCTATTGGTGCAACGTTAGCGACCGCTGAAGTCTGGGACCAAGCTTATGGCAGCATTGATCGATTTGCTCTGCACACTTCTACATTTGGCGGTGGTAACTTAGCTGCGACTGCTGCCTTGAGCACGATTCAGCTCATTCAAGATGAAAGACTTGCGGATAATGCGTATTCAACCCCCGTTGATTTTGACCCGTAAAGAGGCAACAAAATTTGCTGATGCTTTCCGTCAGGTCTGTGAAGACATGGCTACTTTTCAAAATTGATTAGCTTATACGTAGGAGAAATGATAATGACAGTACTTGATGCGAATCAGAAAGCACTAATACAACAGACACGAGATTTCGTGGCTCAGCATCTTATTCCTCTTGAGTCTAAGATCGCTGAATTCGGTGGATTAACCGATGAAGAGTCTAAAGACCTGACCCTTAAAGGGATCGAAGCAGGCCTATTTGCTACCAATATAGGCAATGAGTATGGTGGCAAAGGTGAGTCTGTTTTTAACAATGTTCTGATTCAAGAGCAGTTGGGAGTCACGAAAGATGTACTGGTTCGCCGTGCGAGCGGTAATATTTATGAATGCCTGACGCTAGGGAGCGAGATTCAAAAGGAGACCTATCTACAACCAGCATTACGTGGAGAAAGGTGGTGCGCTCTTGCTGTGTCAGAGCCCAATGCGGGTTCCGACGTTGTTTCGATCAGCACAGCAGCGGTAAAAACCGAGAAGGGTTGGAGGCTTAATGGCAGAAAAATGTATATCAGTGACTCGGAGTATTGCGACTACTTTATTGTTGCTGCGAAAACAGAGCCAGAGAAGGGGGCAAAAGGTATCTCACTTTTCCTTGTTGATAAGAGTAAAGCTGGTTTCTCACTTGGAAAGCGTTTTAACATGATGGGCTTTGTTGGCACAAGTCACTGTGAACTGATCTTCGAGGAGGTTGAGCTTGATGAAGATGCGTTGCTAGGTGAGATCAATACCGGGTTTAAAATTCTGTGCCAAACATTAGGTAAAGCGAGACTTGCCAAAGTTGCTGCCAGAGCCATTGGTAAATGTGTTCGAATGCTCAACCTTATGCTTGAGCATGGCAAAACCCGAGAACAATTTGGTCGCCGGTTGCTTGAATCAGATGCCATGTCGCATAAGTTAGCAAATCATCATATCGAAGTGCGAGCTGCTCGTGCTTTGTTATGGGAAACGGCTAAACGCATGGATAATGGTGAAGGCTGTCGTGATGAAATATCAATGCTTAAGGTACTCACGACAGAACTAGTTGGCCGCGTAGCTGATGATGCGGTTCAGTGGTTTGGAGCGTCAGGCTGCCATGATGGCGAACTGATTGAAAGCTTCTACCGCGATGCAAGATTATTCCGCATTATAGATGGCACGTCAGAAGTCCATAGAAATATTATCGCTCAGTCCATATCTAAACAAGGTGTGCGTGATATTTTAGAACTGTATTAACGATGCTTATTGACATAAAGAACAGAACCACCTTGTTGACAAGGTGGTTTGGGGCTGAAAACAAAAAAGGGCGTAAGCGCCCTTTCTTAATAGCAATGGATGTCGTTAGTGTGCGGAATTCGATACTAGCCGGGATCCACGTCCTAGGTAGATGGCAATCGAAGTTGCAATCAGCATCGCCACCATTGCTCCCCACACAGGCATTAACGGGGAAAACTGATACAGTGCACCGCCTAACATTGGGCCTAGCGCCCAACCTAAGCCTTTACCAACGGTATTGACCGAGGCGAAGAAAGCCTGACGGTGTTCACCCGCCGATTGACTCAGCAAAGTTAGGTTAGCGGGCATAATCAAGCTCATGCCTAAGCCTATAGCCATCATCGCGAGTAGCAATTGAGTAAAACTCGACGCCGCCACCAGAGCATACAGACTTCCACAGCCCATGGATAAACCGACAAGAAGCAATACTCGGGCTTTTTTTATGCTTAGGAAGCTGAGTATGAGCTGCCCAACAGCCATACACACCATGGATGCGGTTAGAAGACCACCACTTCCTTTCATCGCCTCTGCTGGAGTAAAATCAAGCTGATCTTGTAAGCGTAATCCGGTGGTGTGCTGTAAAAATCCATAGGTTACCAGGGTGCAAAAAGTAATAGCGACAAAGGGGAGTGCTTGTGTCCAGTTGACAGTCTTTTTTTGCTGCCAATGCTGAAGTGGAACTGACTCCGCTTGGGAGCGGTTCAGTCGTTTGTAACCAAACAAACTCACAAGCATACCCATACCGATAACGATAAGAACACTTGGAAAACGTTCAACGCCGGTGTTCATGACTATGTAACCGCCCAAGATGCTTCCAAACCCAAATACAAACCCCATCATACCCATGCCCGAGAAGCGTTGTTCATTATTTGTGTTGTCCGCGATATAGGCTTGAGCGGCTGGCATTAGCCCTGCAACACCAATAGATTGTCCTATTCTGAGAATAAATAGCACAGCGTAAAGAGACAGGATCCCGAACAACGGAAACCATTCGCTATAGGTAAAGGCGACACCACATCCAACTAAGAAAACACTCGTAAACAAGATACCTATCAATATGGATGACGCTCGGCCAGTATTGTCAATATAGCGTCCCCAAAATGGAGCCACTAGCATCATGCAAAACGCTGAGACAGAAAGAAGTATCCCGGTTTGTAGTGCGCTGTACCCGAGTGCTCGCCCAATTAAAGGAAAGCCAATCATGAAGATACTATGCGCGATAGCATTGCCAATCAGCATAAACAGCAAAGGAAACAGTTTAGTAATATGAGAGGGGAGTTTAATGGCCATGACCAAATTCCGTATTAAGTTTAGAAGTTCGATAAGTAACGGGTGTGCACCCTTCATACTGCCTGAAAGCTTGAGTGAAATGGCTAGCGCTGCTAAAACCGCAGAAATGAGCAATGGATGTGATGCTCTGCTCTTTATCTTGTAAGTAGCTTTTGGCAAGTTGTAGACGGTATGTCCGTAGCCAGTCGAATACAGTTTTGCCGTATTTTTTCTTGAAATCTCGATTGAGTCGAGTGTGGCTCATACCGACTTGTTTGGACAAATCATGCAGGCTAGGTGGATTGGCAAGCTGAGCAACCAGAATGTCCCTTGCTTTCTCGATTAGGCAGATTTTCCCTTTGATATGTTCTGTGGTGTTATCGAGGGTGGTTGCTGATTGGCCTAATGGGAGCAGCCAATGGGCAAACAGCTCAAGGATACGACCTTCAGCCTTGATTCGATCAAAAGGCGTTTTCAAAGGGTTGTTACAAAGCGGGGCCATCCATTCTTGATTATTTTGCTGGATAGCAATGTGAGAAGCTTCGTTATCTAAAATATTCAATAGCGACTGATCATTACTGGTAAACGCTTTTTTTAATCGCTGGGTAGGGAATTTGAGCACCGCCATCTCATGGTGGCAATTTGGAGCGCTGTAGCGATAGAGGTTCTTACCCTTTAAGTTAAACAGCCAAATGTCGCCAGCTCTGACTTGATGGTTAAGGGAGTGCTCTGAAAGTCCAAAGTAGCTTTGACCTTTGAGACCAAACACCATCAATGTGGTATCTCTAGGGTAGCAAGCTTCTGAAATGAGCGGGTCTTCACCGAAATAGTGACTTCGCGTAAAGCAAATGTCCTGGCAAATATTGAAACAACGGAATCGACTGTCTCCCTTTTGTTTCATTAAGCAGACGTCATACCAACTCATATCTTCACCATGAGAGCTGGCATGCAGTTGATTGGTTACTCGATTTAATGACTCTTTTAAGATTAGGAGAGGCCCTTCATCAGGACTCTCCCCCCCTTTACTGGTCATGCTTCTATCATGGCGGTTCACTTGAATATCTCAATATAATGATAACGATTATCATTATATTTTAATGTGGTGTAATAGCAACTTTGTGCATAAGTTAAGATTAAAAGTGTTGGGTGGATCAGACAGATTTAAGCAACTTTTTGTAACTTATACTTTTGCCACTAGATTTTCTGAAAAGCCAGTTATTGGTAAGCTTGCGGTAAATACCCTATTGCAATAAAAAACGGAAGGTGACTAGCCTTCCGTCTCTTTGCTACTTTACGACTTGTCAGCGCCTCATATTCCAAGGTATTACCGTCTCTAAGTCATCAGGTGCACTGGCTAAACGCTCGAAGCAAGCCGCCAGATACTCCGATGGCATGAGTCCATTCACCTTAGTTGTCTCAAAGAACACACACTGGGCATAGTGATCCGCACCAGCAGTTTTGGACGCCTCGTTAGTGATTGCACTCACTTAACTCGGTGTCCAAGATTGATCGAGCGGCTCACCTACCTGGTTGTGTATTGAATACAGCAAGCGTACAGTAGGTTACTAGTAACACAGATAAATTGGTTAGTCTTAGGTAGATAGAAAGAACTTGATGTTTTTTGATATAGACTTTTATGTTACGAATAGTACTGTTGAATAACCGATTTTCGAATCTGTAATCATCATAAGTGGAGGCAATAATGGCATTTAAAACTCCGCCTTTAACGACGACAGAAGCTAAAGAAGTTCGCCGTGTTGGGTTTGAGATCGAATTTACCGGCTTAACCATAGGGAACGTGACGCAAATACTGCAACGTGTTTTTGGTGGTGAGCTAGAGAAAAAGTCCACAGTTGAATACGTGTTGCACACACCTGAATACGGGAAGTTTAAGGTTGAATTAGACTGGGAGTTTCTTAAAAACACGGCGTTGGATGCAAAAGTAAAAGATGACGGACATGAGTGGGTGGATTTCTTACATCAACTCGCATCTTCGGTAGTGCCGTTGGAAGTCGTATCTCCACCAATCCCTTTAGATAAGCTGGAAAAATTGGATGAGCTCATTCCCGTTCTGCGCAAAGCTGGCGCGAAGGGCACTGATGACTCAGCCGTTGCTGCTTTCGGCGTTCATATTAACCCTGAACTTCCAGCGCTTGATGTTCATACTATCCATCGTTATTTGCAATCTTTTGGGCTATTACAATGGTGGCTTAATGAGGCTCATGACGTTAATCTAACTCGAAAAATTAGCCCGTATATCCAATTATATTCCGAAGAATATGTAGAGCTTCTACTGAGCAAAACTTATCAAGATAGGAGTGTATTGATCGATGACTATCTCACTCATAATCCGAGCCGGAACCGAGCGTTAGATATGCTGCCATTATTTGCCTTTATTGATGAAGAAAAAGTTAATAAAGCAGTGAAGGATAGTAAAGTAAATCAAAGGCCGACATTTCATTACCGCCTACCTGATTGCTTGATTGAAAATACAAACTGGAGCTTCGCGACGTCATGGAATATATGGTATCTAGTGGAGGCTTTAGCTGCCGATACTGAGGCACTAGACTTTTTATCTGGTCGTTTTAAAGAAATGTCTCTGCCGCTGATCGGTGTAAAACGTAATGATTGGGTTAAGGAAGTCAGTCAGTGGATAAAAAACCGAGAATTGGGGTAACGGGCAATCATCGAAGTTGGTCACCTTCGTGGTGGTGTACAAAACTAGCGCTCACACTTGCAGGAGCAAAACCTGAGAGAATCAGCGTTAAGCACCAATGGTCAGGGGAACCACTCGATGGTCTAATTATTGGCGGTGGTGATGATATTGACCCTGAACATTATGGCGGTGAAGCTCGTGAGCGGGGGGAATTTGATCCTGAGCGCGATAAGCTAGAGATACACTGGATAAAATGGGCGCTAGAAAATCATGTCCCAATATTGGGGATTTGTCGCGGGTCACAGCTGGTGAATGTTGTACACGGTGGTAACTTGTATGCGGATATATCGACATTACGTAAGCGAACCTATAATCGCCCGGGCTTGTTACCAACCAAGCAGGTATTTGTCGATAGAGAGTCAGATCTGTTTGCTTTGTGTGGCAAACCTAAGTTGAGGGTAAATAGCCTACACCATCAGGCTATTAAAGATGTAGGAGATGGCTTACGTATTGTAGGACGAGATCTGGATGGCTTTGTTCAAGCAATCGAAAGCACACAATCTCAGCCTATCCGAGGTGTTCAATGGCATCCGGAGTATATGTTTTATCTGCCTAGCCAGTTTAAGTTGTTTCGTTGGCTAGTCAGGTTGTACCGCTAATTATATAACCTCTAAATCTTTAAATAATTTCACCTTTAGACTGTGATTATTTACACTCGCTTCGAGATTATTGGTTGTTAGCCCTTTCACTAAGCCTGACTGGTTTCTTAACTCAAAAAAGAGTTTTTTATTATCCATAAAATAAGTTTAGGATTTTTTAATCCAGTTTGTAAATAATTAATTCAAATTTTGTTTACTAGACTTTTGGTAACGTTTCATGGCTAATCGATATTCTTTGGGCGTAACGTGCTTATAGATTTTAAACTGACGATTGAAGTTCGCTTGATTGATGTATCCTACTTTTTCTAGTATTACGCGGATGGGAAAATCCGTGTAAGCGAGCATGTCACAAGCTATATTTAAGCGAATTTTCTTTAGTCTTTGGCTAAAGCTCTCGTTAAAGTGCTGCGAAAACAGTCTTCGTACACTGCTCTCGCTCAAGAATAAATGGTTAGCAAGATCGTTGAGTGAAATATTCTCGTTAAAATGAGTTAATAAGTAAGCTTCTGCGCTTTCAATCTTATCATCGACTCGTTTTTGCTCTTTGTTTGATGCATTGATGGTCGGGTTTATTAATCGCACTGTATTATTATCAGCGATCAGTAGGCAAAATATTTCAATTAAAATTGCAAATTGATTTTGGGGAGGAAGCTCAGGAACATCCGAAAGCAATTTGACAACCTGTTCGCCAGTCTGTGCGGAAAACTGTAAACCTTGGTTAGCCTTTTGCAGAATCTCCCTTAATGGGGTCAGCTCTTGGCAATGGTGAATCAGTAATTCGATCCATGATTTTTGAAACCATATAACATGCGTTTCGCACTGAGAGTTGTTAATCACTGAATCTGAATAGATGGCGTGAGGTAACCCGGGGCCAATAAGAATCATATGGTTGTTCTGTATCTCACTATTATAATTTCCAACAAAACAACTACCTAAAAAATTGCGGTGAATCGCAATTTCATATTCCTGGTGGCAATGCCAGTCGTAACTCTTGTGAGGTTCAACAATTTTAATGTAGCGCCAAGAAGCACCTATTCTCTGTGGAACACGTTCTAATTTACGTTTCATAATATATTCAAAAAGTAGTTATGAATCATTTACTTCAAGAACAATAACAAAGTTTAAGCGAAAAGTATTTATAGTTGAACTAATTGTATTCCTGCTAGAAATCACCAGCTACTAAAATGTCGTTATCCAACCAACGTAAGGGCATTTCATTATGGTAATTTCAAAAAAACTTCAACAACTGTTTGCGGCAAACCGCAAATTCTGGATAAAAGAAATGGCATACGGATATCATATTCCTCGAGAGTTTCTCTGGAGGCACTATGGTTATCAATCAAAATGGGAGCTGGAAAAGGATTTGATGTACTCTTTCCATTAATTTTCAGAATATCAAGCCTGATTATTGAAGTAATTAAATACGCCAACAATATGTACAGATTACAGGGTATTTTCCATGTTTCGTTTCGCACTTAATTGGGCTACATGGAATGCCCTGTTGCCCAACATCCGCCTAATTTCAAGTGATGGGTTTGAACTGCCGCTCTACATTTGGTCTTTATATCGACGATTTAAATACGTTGTAATTCTGATGACTTTGCGCGACGGCGATGACCCGGTGGGTGTCTTTTAGTTACGCGGCTTTGGTTAATGCTGACTTAAGCAGCGTGGTTATTATATTTTGCTTGGTGTTGAGTTAGTGACCTGATACTCCGAGCATGCTTTACTCAAAGAAGCACTCAGTACCGTACAGAGAAGGATAGCCGCGCCTAACCATTGAACGCTGGTTAACTCTTCATTCAGCCATAGTATGGAGAAAATCGCACCAAACAGAGGTTCACTACCCATTAGCAGTGACGCTTTGGTTGGAGAAATTTTCCGAACGGCATAATTTTGCGCATAGAAAGCAAACAAAGTACAAAACAGAACCAGAAAAGAAGTTGTGAGCCAAAATTCCAGTGCTTGCGGGAGGAGGGGATGAGTGGGTTCATGAGATACAATACTGATTAAGCTGGCACTAAGTGCAACGATGAGTGACTGAATACACGTTAGAGTGGTATTCGTTATGACCTTTCCATGAGTCAAATTTTTAGTCACGATGACCATAACCGCCCTCAATGCCGCCGCACATAGAATGTAGATATCCCCTAGATTAAAAGTCATGCTTAACCCTTGTTTATTGGTCAGCATGACTACACCAATTGTGCTAAACAAAGACAGCCACATAAGTGCTCGATTTGGTTTTCTTCTTCCAATTAAGGTTTCCAGAAGCAGAGTAAATATGACATTCAGGCTGATAAGAAACGCAGCGTTAGATGCGGTTGTCAGGCTGACCCCATAGACTTCGAAGAAGAAGATCGCAGCAAGAATGACACCAGTAGGCAGTGCGACTGGCCAATCTCTGTTTTTACCATGAACAAAGTCCCTGATCATCACCGGTAGTAGGAGTAAAAACGTCCAGCCAAAGCGAATCGCAATAAAAATGGAGACCGTTGTATAGGCGATCGCACTCTTGGTTAAGCCATAACTGGTCCCCCAAACAATAGCGACTAACAGGAGCAGCAATTCGGGGATACTGAACAATGAAATACTTTTTCTTATCGCTAAGCTAGACACATCTTTTCCTTATAAACCGTCTATGAATTGACTCAATCAATATCCACTAGTACGTTGTATGAAACAATAGATGAATTTGGAAAGGACTATTGCACTGTGGACACAAATAAGCTCATCGCTTTGTTGCCGGAAATGGCCGTTTTTGTTGTCGTTATCGAAGAAGGGAGCTTTTCAAAAGCGGCAGAAAAACTCGGTGTTGCGCCATCATCTGTGAGTCGCTCCATTTCTAAGTTGGAGAGTGCTTTATGCCAAAAGCTCCTTGAACGAACGACCCGAAATATGCGGTTGAGCATTGCGGGAGAAGAAGTTCACGGTTTATGTGTGGATATGCTGAAATCTGCGAGATTAGCGGCTGATGCGGCCTTTTCATCTCAAAGCGAGGTCGCTGGTGAAATTAGAATAGCCGCACCCAGAGCTTTGTCTAGCCAAGTGCTTTCGCCGTTAATTCTGGACTTCTTGCAAGAATATCCAAACGTCTCTGTACATTTTGTCGTTGAAGATCACTTTATCGACCCTATCGGGCATGAAGTCGATATGGTGATACATATTACCGACAAACCAGTCGAAGGCTTAGTCGCCAAAGAGTTAGGGACGAACCGATTACTTATCTGTGCTAGCACGGGCTATCTAGAAAATTTTGGTTACCCTAGAAGCCCTGAAGAGTTGTCGGCGCATCAATGTATACGCCTGGGTGAAAGCCCTGCCGACAGCAAGTGGGTCTTTGGACAACAAGGTGTAAGTCGTTCCGTTAATATTGACGGACGATTCGCCGTCAATCATACCGAAATCCGTAAAGATGCCGTTTTAAGAGGAATGGGAATTTCGATTTTCCCTGAGTTTTCCATTGATACGTTGATACAATCAGGAGCCGTTGTAACGCTATTCCCAGAGTGGAAAGTAAAGGGGAGCTATCAGGGAAAGATAGTGGCTCAGTATCCTCAGTCCAGATTCATTCCCCGTCAGTTAAAAATGCTGGTGGACTATCTGCATAGCAGGCTAAGTGAAACAGCCGTGAGCTCTGACTAGTTGTTATTGTCGAACGGCGGGTAACGCAAGTGCATTGAGATTAGGTATAAGTGTCAGTTGTTGAAGATCGTACCCGCTACCAATCGGTAACGGGTGAGTTTTCTTCTATGCGGCGTCCGAGAGAGTGGATGTCGTTTTTTCAGCAACTTTATCGCAGATGTAGTTGCCGATTGGAATAGCTGAAGTCGCAGCTGGCGATGGAGCATTACAGACATGCAGCGATCGCGGACTCTCAGCAAATAGGAAGTCGTGTACTAAAGAACCATCTTTAAGGACGGCCTGAGCACGGATGCCAGCGGGATAAGGCTGGAGATCGCTGACTTCTAGCATTGGACAATATTTCTGGACCATTTTCAGGTAACCTGGTTTCCACCAAGAATTCCACGTTTCTGATAAACCCGTTTTTAAGTGCTTAAAGCTCACTTTCCAGAAACCGGCGAAAGTCACCATATCTCTTATATCACGCAGGGATACATTGAACTTTCCATATCCTTCTCGTTTCCATCCTTGTACGGCATTAGGGCCAACAGTCACGCTGCCATCAATCATTCGTGTCAGATGCACACCGAGAAACGGTAAGTCTGGATCTGGAATTGGGTATATGAGGTGGTTGACGATCTGATTGTATTTTTCTGGTAAGCGGTAGTACTCCCCGCGATAAGGGACGATTTGAAAATCCGTGTCTATATTGAGCATTCGGGTTATACGATCAGCCATTAGTCCAGCGCAACTGATGAGAAATCGGGTGTGGTAGGTATGGGAAGTATTTCCATTTCGACATTGCAGAATAATGTTGTCTGCGGTTTCTTCAATATTCTGAACTTCCGTGCCCAGTTTCAGTTCACCTCCACAGACTTCAAACTCTTCAGCCATTTTCTTAGTGACCAGACGATAGTTAACGATGGCGGTAGATCTGACGTAAATAGCACCGTTGCCGGTAATATTTGGCTCTCGTTTTCGGAGCTCGGCTTCATCAAGTAATTCCGCTTCAATCCCGTTTTGAGCACAGCGTTCATACAGTGCTTTCATTCGCTGATACTCTGTCTGGTTTGTTGAAACTAACAATTTGCCGCATTGCTCGTAAGGAATATCATGTTTTTCACAAAAACTGATCGTCTTTTCAACCCCTTCTCGACAGAATTGGGCTTTCAGGCTGCCTGGTTGGTAGTAAACACCTGCATGAATAACACCACTGTTATGTCCGGTCTGATGCATGGATACTTCTGATTCTTTTTCCAGCACCAAAATGCTAGCGGTAGGGTAGCGTTGTTTCAGCTGCCATGCTGTTGATATACCGACAATCCCGCCTCCTAGAATTACATAGTCATACGGCTTTTCCATTAAAATCTCCAAAATAGTAGTGCCCGCGTTAGGGCACACGGGCTAATTATTGTTATGTAGTTTGGTTGCACCAGACCGATCCCTGGTTCAGTAACATTTAGCGCGAAAATGAACCTCTCTGGCGGAGCAATTCACGGCTTAGATCTGGATGCGGCACAAACTTGTCTCGTCCGTGTAGCCAACGGTGGTTGTGGACAACCAGCATAGAACCGACGTTGACACGAACATTGAAACAGTTCGGATCATTTTCAAGAGATTCACCAATTTCATACAGATACAAACCTTCACGTCGATTTTTAGGTTTAGCAAATTGGTCAATGAACAGGAAGTGTGGTTTACCTTCCGCATCTTCTTCAAAAAAGACAGGATGCTCAATGTCATAACCGGTATTTTTGCTTGGTGGCGCGCCCCAAGTGATATTCTGCTTCGCCATTGGATGATTATAGAATTTGTCTAAGTCTTTCCAGTCATCGAGATGCAGTAACAGTGAGTCTCCGCCTTGCATATTGCTCTCTTCCATTTTCATCATCAATACGAAATCTGTACGTTCATTGACGTAGGTTCCGTCGTTGTGCATTTCCATACGACGGTGAGCTTGGCGCAGGTAGCTGTCACTGTCGTCGACGTTACGTACAGTAAAACGAGCATAATATTTACCGTACATGGCATCAAAGTTTGGTAGCCCTATCATGTGCGAAATAGCCGTAGAGAGTTTGACGAAGTAACGACGTTGGATCTCAGTGTCTTCATACTCTGCTCGTACTTCGTCACAAGCTTCGAGAAGAAATGCGCCTTGATTACGGTCATCCATAATCTGTACTAACAGCTTACCGAGTTGATAGTCAGACGCTTTATCAAGTGCTTCCGCTACAGCAAAGCGAAGAAATGGTTTGTACTCAATGGCTTGAAGATCCCAATCACAAGTCAGATCATTGAACTTCTCTAATAAGTCCTTTCCAAGAGTTATCACCTGCAAACGGCCATTTACCGGATGTGGGTTAACGGTGATGCCTTGTAGTTCTGAATTTACGCTGTCTTTGATGCTTAGTGTCATGGTTATTCCTTTTATTTCAGCAAAAGATGTCCCTGTTCAGCTTGTGATTCTTAGTGGTAGATGTTGCTTGTTTACCACTTGGTGTTGAGCGGCCTAATTGGGAGCACCCTGTTTATCCGTGGGTATTTCCTGTTGCAAAAAGGTTAACAGTGTTGGTCCTATATGTTCAATATATGGGAGGTATACTTTCAATCTATAAAATAGATAGTTGGCATGTCTAGTCAGCTGAAAATGCGGCTTGCGTTCATTTTTATTAATAAAAGAGATGATGGTCATCACTTATTAGTATTGAAAGTGCCATTTTTCATCTTTTTTGCAGCAACTTTTATTCATTAATATCTCAAAAGCCAGGATTCAGGTTTGTCAGTGTTGTTAATGGTGTGTAAAAGCCGACATGGAGTGTTTATAAGATCAATAACGTGAGGACATTATGAAAAAAACAATTAAAACGCTGCTGTTACTTTCCATGTTAAGTGTTGTGGGTGGAGCCCAGGCAGAAAATTACACCATAGGCACAGGTAGCCAAAGTGGAACTTATTACCCGTATGGTGGTGTTCTGGCAAAAATCTGGAGTGATAACTTGCCTGATTTTAATATGCGGGTTGAAGTGACAGCGGCTTCAGTAGAGAACACCATCAAAGTGGTTCAGGATAAGCAATTGGTAGGACTAGCGATGGGTGACGTCGTCATTCAGGCTCAAGATGGAAGCAAGCCTTTTTCACGTGCACTTGATGTTGCGGTACTGACAGCACTTTATCCAAATGTTGTACAGTTTGTCGTGCGTGCGGATTCGGATATTTATTCACTGAGAGATTTAAAAGGCAAAACGGTGTCTCTGGGTGCGCCAGGATCGGGTACCAGAGTTAGCGCCAGAAGTATTCTTTCTACATTGGGCCTTGATGAAGACAGTATGAATGTCCAATCACTCAACTTTTCTGCAACTTCGGAGGCCCTCGCGAATGGCCAGATTGATGCTGGTGTTTTCGTGGGAGGCACTGGACTGGGTGCGATCACTGAACTGGCTCTGACCCGAGATATCCGCGTGCTGAATTTCTCCGCTGAAGACATGAAATCTATCATGGACGCGCTTCCTGCGTATCAGTCAGTGCAGGTAGAGCAGGGTGTGTATAACGGTGTAGAAAGCTTTACAGCACCAGCTGTTTGGAATGTGTTGGTCGTCAACAAGCGACTTGATGAAGACCTGGCTTACAACATGACCCGCTTAATTTTTGAAAACGCGTCAGCATTACGAAATTCACTCAGTGTTGCAAAATTCACTACAGTGGAAAATATGAACCAGCTAAGCGCGGTGTCTCTGCATCCAGGTGCCCAAAAGTATCTTCAAGAGCAGCAGAGTAAGCAAGCGCAGTAGGGCAGGTCAGTGAATGAAAGACAATAGAAACTGGAACCTTTTGGTTACCGAGCGTCTGATTGCCGTCGCTGCCATTTTTGCTGTGTCATTATCTGCATTTCAGATTTGGCAAGGCATTACTGCGTCGTTAGCTGCGCCCACTTTTCGCCCCATTCATATCAGCTGGGTGCTGGTATTGGTATTTTTGGTTAAGCCGACATTCTCTTTAAACAGAACAACGTTAGTATACCTGCTTGGCAGAATGATAGATCTGTGTTGCATGGTACTCACTATCTGGGCAACGTGGCGCATTAGTGTATTCGATTACGATGATATGAGCTTTCTGATGGATGGTCTTCAGTTGACTGATACATTCGCTGGCGTAGTCGTGATCGCAATGTTGCTTGAGGCAACTCGACGCACTGTCGGTGCTGTGATGTCTTGGTTGGCAATAGTATTTATTCTCTATGCAATGTTTGGCTCACACTTACCGGATGCCATTGCCAGTAAGAGCTTTTCTATTGAAGAGATGATCCGTTTTCATATTTTCTCTACTAACGGTGTGTATGGAGCTCCACTGGGAATAGCTGCTGGAGTGGTGTTTACCTTCGTACTATTCGGTGCCTTTCTTCAGGTCACTGGAGCGGGTCAATTTTTTATCGACTGTGCTTTCGCTCTGGCCGGGAAGTATCGAGGTGGTCCGGCAAAAGCCAGCGTGATAGCCTCTGCTGCACTGGGGTCGATTTCTGGCTCAGCGATAGCAAATACTGTCACGACTGGTTCGTTGACCATTCCGATGATGAAAAAGCTAGGTTACCGACCAGAGCAGGCGGCTGGCATTGAAGCTGCGGCGTCAACCGGTGGGCAAATCATGCCGCCAGTGATGGGGGCCGGAGCTTTTGTGATGGCACAATTTACTGGTATCGCTTATTCAGAGATCCTTCTAGTTTCGATTGTTCCTGCCATTCTCTACTTTCTTTCAACGTTGCTTTATATCCATTTGATGGCCTGCAAGCTCGGCTTAAAAGGGATGGCGCAAATAGAGAGCATCAAAATCGTTCTAGTTCGAGGCTGGCATTTCTTAGCACCATTAGTCTTTATAACGGTGCTATTGATGTTGAGTTACTCACCCGTTCTGGTCGGAATTGCAGGGTGTGGCGCTATTCTTGCTGCTGCTATGGTACGTAAATCGACGCGAGTTTCATTGAAGCTGATCTTACAGGGAATGAAAGAAGGGGCACTGATGGCTCTGCCTATCTCTGTAGCTTGTGCTTGTGCTGGCATTATCGTTGGTGTGATTGGACAAACCGGGATTGGCCTGCAGTTCACTCAGTTCCTGTTAGCTATGTCTGGTGGACAGTTGTGGTCGGTTCTGGGACTGGTGGCGTTGGCTGCTTTGGTTCTGGGAATGGGGCTACCTGTTACTGCTGCGTATATCGTATTGTCGGTGATGGCTGTACCAGCATTGACCGATTTAGGCGTCAGCCTACTTGCAGCGCACATGATCGTTTTTTGGCTGTCGCAGACCTCAAATATCACTCCGCCGATCGCTCTGGCAGCGTTTGCGGGGGCTGGTATTGCAAATGCGTCGCCAATGAAATCTGCGATTCAGGCGATGAAGTTGGCGCAAGGGTTCTTCTTAATTCCAATTATGATGGCGCATGGCAATCTTATCTGGTTTAAGGAGTTCTCTCTGTTCCCATTTGCTTTATCGGTAATCTACACATTCGCATTGATCATCGCTTTTGCTGGCGGTATTGAAGGTAGGTTGTTTAATCCTCTATCTAAGGTGGCAAGAGGAATACTACTTATCAGTGCGCTGGTGTTGGCATTTGGCGATAGTGATGTGATCAATATAGCGGCCACAGTGGGCATTCTTGTGGTTGCAGTTTTGAACCAACTGAAAGTGCTTACACTACTAAAAGCCAGTGCTGAGTAGCGACATTTCTGTACTTATTGCCCTCAGCCGTTTCGGACGGCTAGGGGCATTTTTATAACACGCTATTTGATTCTTTTTGGTTGATACCACTCTTCCATAAACTTCAAAAACGCACGCGATGCATTAGACAGGTAGTGGCTGCTTTTCCAGCCAATGCCAAATTCAACTTTAAGCGCGGGATTAAATGGTACGCAAACCAGCGGCTCATTTTCCTGCACTATTCGTCTTAGGCATGTACTGACTCCAGCCTCTTCCTTCACTAAGGCTTTCACGAGTTCTATCAGGTTGGTTTCAAAGCGTATATCTGGTTTTAAACTGTGCTTTCGGCAGTAACGACTAACGGCTTCACGCAGCAAATATCCTTCCCGAAACAGAATCAGGGGTTGCTCGCAGAATTGTTCCAGAGTCACACTTGATAATTGGGCAAATGGGTGACTCTCATTAACGCAGGCGACGATTTCTTCGGGACACAACGAGACATATCTTAGTTGATCGATTGGTTTATCTGTACGGACAAATGCCAAATCTAAAGCACCTTCTAGTAGCATTTTTTCTAGTGTTGCTGTGCCGTGTTCCTGTATATGAATGCGAATGTTGGGATAAGCTTGGTTAAAGGCAGACAGTGCTTCAGGGAAAAAATAAGACCCAAGCATTGCAGAAACACCAAAATCGATTTTTCCGCGTTCGAGTCCTTTCAGCTCATCCATTTCAATCTGAGCGAGTTCAACGTCTTCCAAAATCCTCCGAGCATGGAACAGGAACCTCATGCCATCAGAGGTAAGTTGAATTTGTCTGCTGCTTCGATTGATCAACTTAAGACCGATTTCTTTCTCTAACTTCTGCATGCTAACACTGAGTGCCGATTGGGCAATATCCAGTTGGTCGGCTGTTTTGGTAAAGTTGCCATTTTTAGCCAAGGCTACAAAGTACTGAAGACGTTTGATGTCCACGTGACGTTTCCATGAGGTTTATGGTGAGAACGAAACAGAGTGTAATATACATTCTGGCGATTGAAATAGAGGCTACAATCACTTTTGCTTATAACGAAGAGAAAAGCATTTAAGAGAAGATTAAGATCACAGTTCTTAATGCTTCTTTAGTGATTTTTGACAAAATCCTAGGACGTA
Organism: Vibrio sp. J1-1; assembly: GCF_021728395.1. GTDB lineage: Bacteria > Pseudomonadota > Gammaproteobacteria > Enterobacterales > Vibrionaceae > Vibrio. The sequence goes on from NZ_JAKKCM010000002.1 coordinate 288,434, forward strand.
TTTACTGACTGTCCCACATCACGTCACATTGATCATCAATGGCAGATTTGAGTAATTCAACAAGCGGCATCGCTCTATGACCTATCGACACGACTGATTCAGATTGTTCGTCATCATCGTCTGCTTCTTGGGCTGCTTTTTTCTCTTCTTCTGCTGCTTTGGTTAACGAAGCGGTTAACTTCGCTAGTGCTTCGGGTAGATCTTGAGCAAGGATGGCTCCAGGGACTGTGCCGCTGTGGCCCATCATTTTTATCATATTAAGGCCAATATCGCCGAACATGGTGATATTGGCATGGCTTTTACAGCGAAAGGTAATCAACATGGTTTACTCCAGTTTTTCCTAGTTATATTAAATCAGTTTAACCGGAGTTTGCCTAAATAGTAGAGCTAATTTTTTGGGGGAGCGGAAAGCGATTACTCTCCCCTGTCTAATCAAACAAGCTTTTGAAGAACCCACCGATCTGCTTCGGTGCTTCTGCTAATCCGCGACCAATTTCCTTTAGACCATCTTCCAAAGGCTGCAAACAATTTGAGCCCGCTTTTCCGGTGTTATCCCAAACCGGTAAACTGACTTCGCCAAAACAGCTTTCTCTCAATCCACCTTGGGTGTCTGGGCTGTATTTGGCCAGCCCAATCTGCTCTGGCTTGGTTTGTTCTATGGATTGGTAGCCAGCTTTTTTAAGGTAATCACCATAGATACGTAACGGGCCACTCGAGCCTGTTAGGGCGACCGAATTATTATCGTCACGCCCTACCCAAATAGTGACGACATCTCGGTTATCAAGCCCGACATACCAGCTATCGCGACCTTGATTAGAAGTGCCAGTTTTACCCGCAAGATGGGCACTGTCAGGCACTATCTGATTTAAGTAACGAGCGGTCCCTTGTTCGACGACTTGCTCCATTGCATATTCAATCAGCCAAGCAGCCTCAGGTTCTAACACTTTTTCTTGCTGAGCGTTATGACGATAAAGTTCTTGTCCATGTTCATCGAGCACCGCATTGAGTGCGTACAAATTATTTTTTTTACCTTGATTCCCCAACGCCTGATACATCTGAGTGACATTCAGAGGTGAAAGGGCTAATGACCCCAGTAACATCGATGGTACTTGAGGGACTTGAGTCTCCTTGACACCCAATGACACTAAGGTGTTCGTTACCTTGTCTAACCCAATAGTCATACCGAGGTTTACGGTTGGCACATTGTAAGAGTGAGCAAGAGCTTGGTAGAGACTGACCTGACCACGATACTGGCGATCGTAGTTTCGTGGTGACCACTTCTCATTATTTTGTGTTTGTATGGTGATGGGTTTATCCGCTAGATTCGTTCCCAAAGCGTAGTGTTCTGGCTGTGCTAATGCCGTGACATAAACAGCTGGTTTTATCAGCGATCCGATCTGACGCTCGGCATTTATCGCTCGATTAAATCCATGGAAATTAGGCTGGCGGCTACCAATCATAGCCCGAACGGCACCGCTTCGTTTATCGGCAACGATCATTGCGGTTTCTAAAGATTGACCTGCTTTCTTTTCTAACTTTGGCATAACGTTGTAGATCGCAGCTTCTGCCTGACGTTGCACTTTAGGCTCGAAGGTCGTGAAAAGGCGCAAACCGCGACCACTGTTGTAGTCGATGTCATTCTCTTTCAGTGATAGCTTTATGTAGTCAAAGTAAGGAGGCTCAGTGGTACTTCCTTTACCCTGGACAACCAGTGACAATGGTTTCTGAATCGCGCGTTCGTAATCACTCGCTTCCAGATCTCCGGTGTCGACCATCATTTTTAGCACTAAGTCACGGCGAGCTTTTGCTCGTTCAGCGTAACGCCAAGGGTTGTAGTAAGAAGGGCCTTTTACTAAGCCGACAAGTAAAGCTTGCTGGTCAAGACTCAGCTCCGACAATGGTCGACCAAAATAATGTCGTGATGCTAAAGCAAAGCCGTGAATGGCATTTTGACCGTTTTGACCTAAATAGACTTGGTTTAGGTAAGCATCGAGTAACTGATCTTTGCTGTAGCGATAATCCATGATCACCGCTAAGTAAGCCTCTTTAAGCTTGCGAACAAAACTGCGTTCGCGAGTTAAAAATAAGTTCTTCGCTAGCTGTTGGGTTAAGGTACTTCCACCTTGAACATTACGACCCGCAGTGACGTTTGCTGCGAAAGCGCGGGCAATAGCGACTGGGGATACACCATCATGCTGATAAAAATCACGATCCTCTGTAGCAAGTAACGCAGCGACTAATGTATCAGGCATGTCATCTTTAGGTACATATAAGCGCTTTTCAGTATCATCGCCATCAAGCATACCTAAAATTTGCGGCTCAATCTGCAACACGCCAAGATCATACCCTGATGTTTCATCAGTGATCTTAACTATGCGTTTACCATTAAATCGAATGCTTGCCTGCTGCGCTGGTTGCTCACCTTCAGGAAAAATAAATGGTCGACGAATCAGCCTTATTGTCTGACCAGAGACACTATATTCACCACTCTTTGTTGGCTGTGCGACTTTACGGTAGTTGAGCTGCTCCAACTCACTGAGCACTTCTTTCTGGGTAACCTGCATAGCAGGGCTTAACACCAAGTGACGCGCATAGACAACATTAGGTAGTTGCCACATTTGGCCTTCAAACTTGCTCGCGACCAGGTTGTTGAACTGCACTCCGAAGTAAATAATCGCTATAAGGAGTAATACAGCGCCGGCGAAGAGTACTTGAATCAGACGGCGGAACCAGAGTGTTTTCAATAGTGGAGATGGAGTGTTAGAAGGCATCTTTATTTATGTTACGCGTTAAGTATAGCCGTGAAGCGTAGCCTGATGTTTGTTCGTTTATGTCATTAAAACGTTAACAGTCTCAATGTAGGAACACTAAAAAGAGTCGGGTGGTGTCGTAGTGAGTGATTTGGGAATCTGTGTCGTAAAGCGCTAATTTAATCAGGCTATTCAATTTTTGAAATTCTGTGGCTTTAATTCGAGGGAATATTTGGGCTCAAATCCAAATTTGTAGGATATAGCTGACTGATAGGTCTCATGTTTAATATCTGTATTTTAGGTTTAACGCCGGAGTTTCGGTGATGCTCATGTATGGAAAAATGCTGAGTCAGAAAGTAACTATAATTTGTGTCACATAGGTGTTTGTTAGGAGTGTGATATGTGTGGCAGGTTAAATGTCATTAATGAACCGCTTTGTCGAATTGTTTCCGAGCAACTCGGAATCCGTTTTAAAGCGGAGACCAATAAAGATCTCAAGCCGACTCAGATTGTATCTACCGTGGGATCTTTACACGGCGAACTAAAACAGCTCGACTTACCTTGGGGAATACAACCCGACTGGGCGAGTCACCTCATTATTAACGCCAAAGCTGAAACAGTCGCGGTTAAGGCAACATTTGCTCACGCATTCGAGTTCAACCGAGTCATCGTCCCGTGCTCGGGTTGGTATGAATGGCGAGAAGAAAGCGGAAAAAAGGTTAAGTATCTGTTCAGTCTTGGCGAGAGTGATGTTTTGTATATGGCAGGCATCGCTTTGAATGATGGGAAAGACCTTGTCACATTAACAGCTGAGCCAAATGAACAATGCAGTGAATTTCATCACCGCATGCCGTTATTGATTCCCGACGAGGCTGTCTTGAGTTGGATAAGTGGTGAGGGCAAGATTGTATATAAGCTGCTAGACAATCAATTTAATGAAACCTTGACCGTAAAAACGGCTGATGCTCTTTAGGGAGGCCACTTATTAAAGAGTATCGGCAGACGATAGCTATTCCCTTAGATACTGCAAAGCTAATGCGCGGCTTTTTTTGATAAGTCTTTGAATTCTTGGCTCTACGCTTGTTCAATATAAATGAAAGTGCCATGCTTAGTGCAAAATTAGTCAGCAACTCGAAAATTGATAATAATAGGTTTCAGGAGGAAGCATGCAGCAAGGAAAAGCGTTTCAAGATCAGATACCAAATAACCACTGTTTTGGTTGTGGCCCATCTAATCCATCTGGCTTGCAAATTAAGAGCCATTGGGTTGGGGAAAATAAATCCGCTTGTACATTTTTTCCGTCTTCTCATCACTGTGCAGGACCGACACAGTTCCTCAATGGTGGGATCATTTCCACTGTTATTGATTGTCATTGTATTTGCACAGCAATTGCCAAAGGCTATCAGTTAGAGGGACGAGAAATTGGTTCAGGTGAAGCGGTATGGTACGCGACAGGAAAGTTAGAAGTTAACTACCTCAAGCCAGTACCCATTGATAAAGATGTCGAGTTGGTGGCTATCGTAGAAGACATCAAAGGAAATAAGATGACAGTAAACTGCGAACTCTATTCTGGCGATGTTCTCTGTTGTACTAGTCAGGTTACCGCGGTCAAAGTACCCAATAGCTGGTTTGCAGCGAGTAAGGCATAAAATAAAAGGGCATTGTTTGAAAATCAAATCTGTCACGCCAGAACCGCTTGCTTGTCCTTTGTGTGGGCTGCCGAATTCATGTATCAATTTAGGTGATAAAGATATCACTAAATCGTGTTGGTGTAATGACCCAGCGATTAAGTTTCCCGAAGGGCTTCTTTCCCAAGTTCCGGAAGAAAAGCGAAGGAAGGCATGTATTTGCAAGGTATGCGCGTTAAAGTATCAGGACAGAATTAAAGACCGTTAGTACAAGTTGGCAGCTCGGTTTATTGAGTGAACTGAGCATGCTCGTCTAAACAAGGAAAGTTAATTGGAAATAAAAGAAGTCAGTTCAATCTCTGGTGTGGTTGCTCAATTGCATGAGCTTCTAACTGATTGTATAGAAAGTGGTGCCTCGGTTGGATTTTTAACTCCGATTGATGAGAAAGAAGTCGAATCTTATTGGAAAGCGGTAGAGGCTGATCTTCAGTCTGGTTCCAGAAAGGTCTTTTTAGCTTATGACAACGATAGCGTTACGCCATTATGAAATAGTGCGGGATTAAATTGGTCTCAAACGACCTTCCAGTGTGTCGCGTTGCTTTTCAACTTCCTCAATGACGAAATTTCGAAACGCTCGTACGCGCTCAGTATGTCTTAGGTCTTCGTGGAGCAACATCCACAAATCCAGACCATAGAAAGCAGAGAACTTTTCTTCGTAGCGGGCCAAATCATTATCAAAATCCCCGATAAAGCAAGGCAGGAAAGAGAGTCCAACTCCTTGTTTTATGGCCATATGTGCTAATCCTGTATCGTCAATGGTGAAGTTGTGTTTTCCTTCTGGGCAAACCTCTTTAGTCCAGGCTCGGTGAAAGTCACAACACTCAGTTCCAATCCAATTCGGCTTATCGCCCGTTTTCTTTAAATGCTCTAAATAGGGTTTACTGCCGTATATCGCTGATGCGAAAGTGATTAACTTCTTCCCAATTAGCACTTCAGCAGGATTATTAGTGACTCGCAGTGCAACGTCAGTCTCTCGATGCTGCATACTCAAGTAAGTGTTCGAAGATTGTATTTCCAGATCGATGTCCGGGTACGTTTGATGAAAGCGAGCGAAGATAGGGAGGAAAAAAGCGTACGCGATGTGGTGAACGACCGTGACTCGCAGAGTGCCTTTTAGAAGTTTATCCTGGCCTAACAACATATCCTCAGCGTTGAGTACTTCTCGCTCTACACGCTCGGCTGTTGCTCTGAGTTTTTCACCCGCGAGTGTCAGTCCGTATCCTCCTTGAATACGCTCTACCAAGCGCACGCCAAGCTTGTCTTCCATTGCTCGAAGGCGTCTTGAAACGGTGGAGTGTTGTACTCCAAGCTCAGCGCCAGCGCCACTGACAGAACCACGGCGAGCGACGGCCAAAAATATCTTTAGATCATCCCAGTTCATACAAACCGTCCTTGTGTGCATTTTTACACAGTTAATGGGCATTTTTTGGGGATAACGTTTTAATTTTTGCACATCTACACTGATTATTACACATAGAAGAGTTTCGCTCGCTAATTGAGCAAGAATAGATTTCCTGAGGGAGGTGCTGTCATGAAAAAGTTAGCTGTGGTTCAACGTGCATCTGGATTTTTAGATAAGCAGCAGAGCATTGCGCTGGTGGTTGAAAGTATTCAATCTGCTGCTAATAATGGCGCAGAACTTGTTGTATTTACTGAAGCCTTTATTCCTGGCTATCCTGTCTGGCTGTGGCGTCTGCGCCCTGGAAAAGACTGGGGGACAACGGACAGCCTTTATCAACGTTTAATGAGTAACGCTGTTGATTTAAGTTCAACGGACTTGGATCCGATTTACGAAGCGGCAAAACGTCATCACGTCACGGTCGTATGTGGCATTAATGAGCGAGACTCCAGTATCAGCCGAACAACGCTATACAATACGTACATCACGATTTGTCATGAGGGTAATTTAATCAATGTGCATCGGAAACTGATGCCTACCAATCCCGAGAGAATGGTGTGGGGATTTGGTGATGCTACCGGATTGAGAGTAATAGACACGCCTGTTGGAAGGATTGGTGCATTACTTTGCTGGGAGAATTACATGCCGTTGGCACGTTATGCTCTTTACGCACAAGGCGTCGAAATCTACATTGCGCCTACTTATGACAGTGGTTCGGACTGGACTGAAAGCCTACGCCATATTGCTCGAGAGGGCAGGTGCTATGTTGTCGGCAGTGGTAACCTTTTGAGAGCCAGTGATTTGCCAGATGACTTCCCTGAAAAAGAAACCCTCTATCCTGATACAGATGAGTGGGTTAATGGCGGAGACTCCACCATCATCGCTCCCGGCGGTGAAACCTTAGTTGCTCCACTGCATGCAGAGGAAGGCATTCTCTATTGCGACGTTGATACTGATAAAGTCGCTGCTGCTAGACGCTCTTTCGATGTTGCAGGGCATTACTCCCGCCCAGATATATTTACACTGAACGTAAATAGACAACCGCAAACTTCTATCCGCATCAAGGAAGCCGAGTGAGAAAATCCCCCATCAGATGTTTGGGGGATTTCGCTTTAAGTTAGGGAAGTTACTAAGTGATCGGTTGAAGAATAGGCCAACTTACCATCGACGTAGGTTGCGTCCACGTTTCGCTCATCACCTAAAATCATCAGAGCGAACAGCTTATCTTCTAGACTTTTAGCATGCAGCTGTCGCAGTGTTTGCAAGTCAGTTGAAGCCCAGTTTAAGACTACAAAATCGGCTTCTTTGCCTATTTCAAAGTTACCGACTTTGTCATCAATACTGAGTGAACGTGCTCCACCTAGCGTCGCAAGATATAATCCTTTAAATACTGACAGTTTTTCATCTTGTAACTGCATGACTTTATAGGCTTCATTTAACGTCTGGAACTGACTAAAAGTGGTACCCGCCCCCACGTCAGTACCTAATCCCACGCGTATATTCTTCTGTTCCGCTTTATCTAAATCGAACAGCCCGCTGCCAAGAAACAGATTTGAGGTAGGGCAGAACGCGATGACAGAATCGGTGTGCTCAAAAGCATCCCACTCTCTATCAGTGAGATGAATCGCATGGGCAAAGACAGAACGATCGCCAGTCAATCCATAGTGCTGGTAGACAGAAAAGTAGTCCTCGTGTTCGGGGAAAAGAGACTTAACCCATTCAACTTCATTCTTGCTTTCAGAGAGGTGTGTTTGAACGTACACATCGGGAAACTCTGCTTTGAGTTTGCCAGCAGCCCTCAATTGCTCACGCGATGACGTAGGAGCAAACCTTGGGGTAATGGCGTATTGAAGCCGTTTGTGGTTGTGCCATTTTTGAATCAGTGCTTTGCTGTCCTTGTAACTGGACTCTGGCGTGTCGAGTAAATAGTCTGGCGCATTGCGATCCATCATGACTTTACCCGCAATAATACGCATGTTCTTCTCAAGCGCTTCTTCAAACAGAGCATCGATGGATTGTGGATGCACCGTGCCAAACACTAAAGCGCTGGTGGTGCCGTTTTTTAGCAGCTCATTGATAAAGAATCGGGATATCACCTTAGCATGTACTTTGTCTTCAAACTGTTTCTCAGTTGGGAAAGTGTAATTCTCTAGCCACTCAAGAAGCTGTTTACCATACGATGCAATCATCTCTGTCTGAGGGTAGTGAATGTGCGTATCAATAAAGCCGGGAATGATAAGCTTGCCGCGATAATCCACGATGTCGTCATATTGGGTTACATCTGAATCGCTGAACGCTTTCATGTCTTTGATGAGACCATCTTCGATGACTAGTAGGCCGTCTTCAAAATATTGAAAAGCGTATTTGAGATTGATGACCTTGGCGGGATCTTCGAGAAAGTGGAGCAAGCTCGCACGTATCGCCATTGTTTTCGGCATAGAGTCAGAAGAAAATGGTTCAGTATTCTTTAAGTATAGAACGTTCGATTTGTGGTTCATAAGTCACTCCATTGAATATGTTTGATACCCATGGTTTTTGACTTATCTTCGTAAGCCCTTGTCAATAGAGTAGTGTATGTAACAACCGAAAACCATTAAAAGCAAAGTGAATAAGCCAGAAGTATGCCAGCTTGGAAAATCGTTCTGTTCTTAGATAGATTGCTGATTTAGAGCATATGATTTGCCAGTAAAGGGGGATTATCCGAACCAAACTGGTGAATGATATAAAATATTTGATCTCAAGTTGTATATTGATTCTCTTTTATCAACCTATAGAGGGTAGCTTATCAAGAACGGTCAAACCTTTATCCATGAGCTCTACTTTAACGACTTGTGATAGGTTTTGATCGGTGATGATGCCATCAAACTCCTCAATATCTAATGCATGGAAACTACCGACACGACCATATTTAGTAGAATCCGAGATCAGATAGTTTGTTTGAGCGGCTTTGACAATGGCTTTTTTGACCCATACTTTTCCCTCATTGGGTGTAGATAGTCCTTTTAAACTCCAAGAAGAAGAAGAGATAAAGGCGATATCAATGTTCATCCCCGCGAGGAACTCTGCAACCTTTCCACCAATACTCGATTGGTTTTCACGGTCAACCTTGCCACCTGTATGGTATAACTCACATTGACTATGAGTCATTAGGTAAGCCGCTATCGAAAAGTCATTGGTGATGACCAACAGATCATCTCGGTCGACAATTTGGTGGGCAATGCTTAACGCCGTTGTACCAGCATCCAAATACACAGTGGCTTCTTTATCGATTAACGTTGCGGCAATATGAGCAATGTGAGTTTTTTCATCAGCCTGTTGTTCCACTTTCGCATCGTGTGACAGTTCACTATGCAGTACCTGAGCAAGCTGCACCCCACCGGATACAGAGACTACTTTCCCCGAAGACTCTAGCTTCACAATATCACGACGAATCGTCATATGTGATACACCAAGATGCTCTGTTAAATCAGAGATGCTGAGGACTTCTTGGTGTGACAAAAGGGACAAAATGGTTCTTTGACGTTCTGCTGGAATCATTATTTCACTTCATGTTCTTGTTTTTCAGTATCCTAACAATCTTTCTCTGGTTTGTGAATATCTGTGAACATATGTTGCGTTCACAGTGTTAAGGATGTGAACTCACTCAAAACAACGGTGTTACTACACTTATAACGAGTAAAATATCAGTTTGATGTTAATAATTGTTAAAAGTGTGACTTAAAGCGGAGTCCGGATGTTAACCTTCACATATAATCACAACCAATAAACAAGAATTAACAAAATTCAGTTCAATATTTACCAAGAAGGCATTGTTACTATGAGTGAAGTTCAATCTGTCGGTGTGATCGGTTTAGGATCAATGGGTATGGGCGCAGCAAAATCTTGTGTGCGTGCAGGTCTTGATGTTTATGGTTTTGATTTGAATCCCCAAGCTCTTGAAGAGTTAGCAGAGTTTGGCGCAAAAGCTGTTTCAACCAATGCGGTGGAGTTTGCCGATAAGCTGGATTCTGTTCTGGTCCTTGTCGTAAATGCACAACAAGTAAATACAGTTTTGTTTAAGACAGGTCTTGCAGCTGCATTAAAACCAAACACGCCAGTCATGGTGTCAGCAACCATTTCTGCAGAAGATGCTAAGCAAATAGAAGCAAAACTTGCTGAGCACAACCTAGTCATGCTGGACGCACCTGTATCTGGTGGTGCTGTGAAAGCTGAAGCGGGTGAAATGACCATCATGGCATCTGGTGCTCAAAGTACGTTTGATACGCTTGAGCCAGTGCTCACAGCAACCGCAGCCAAAGTGTACAACATTGGTGAAGCAATTGGTCTGGGTGCGACAGTGAAGATCATTCATCAGCTTTTAGCAGGCGTTCACATTGCTGCGGGCGCAGAAGCAATGGCACTCGCGGCTCGTGCGAATATCCCTCTTGACCTTATGTATGACGTAGTCACAAACGCTGCGGGTAATTCTTGGATGTTTGAGAACCGTATGAAGCATGTGGTTGATGGTGATTACACACCAAAATCTATGGTCGACATCTTTGTGAAAGATCTCAACCTTGTGTCAGATACAGCGAAAGACCTTAAGTTCCCGTTACCACTTTCAAGCGCGGCATTGAACATGTTTGTGAGTGCCAGCAACAAAGGCTTTGGTCAAGAAGATGACAGCGCGGTGATTAAAATCTTTGATGGCATCACGTTGCCTGGCGCAGAAAAGTAAGCCCTCTAAAGTGGAGAAGTAAATATGTTATTAGGCGTTATCGCGGATGACTTTACAGGCGCAACCGATATTGCAGGTTTTCTGGTTGAAAACGGCATGCGAACTGTGCAATTAAACGGAATCCCAACGACAGAGATTGACGTAAACGCAGATGCGGTTGTGATCAGTCTGAAATCTCGCTCATGCCCGGTGGATGAAGCAATCAAAGACTCCGTCGCTGCACTTCAGTGGCTGCAAGAACAAGGCTGTCAGCAGTTCTACTTCAAGTACTGTTCAACGTTTGACAGTACATCGGAAGGCAATATTGGCCCTGTTACTGATGCTTTACTTGCTGAACTTGGTGAAGACTTCACGATCGTTTGTCCTGCTCTTCCGGTCAATGGTCGTACGGTTTACAACGGTCATCTGTTTGTGTTCGAGGAGCTGCTAAGTGACTCAGGAATGCGCAATCACCCAGTGACACCGATGACGGATTCAAGCCTGATCCGCATGATGAATGCTCAATCAAAAGGTACAACCGGCTTGGTTAACTTCCAAACGATTGAACAAGGTGCGCAAGCCGTCACTCAGCGTTTTACTGAACTCAAAGAGCAAGGTCATCGTTATGCTGTAGTTGATGCGTTCAACGCCCAACATCTGGTTACGCTTGGGCAAGCCGCTAAATTGCTAAAACTCGTTACCGGTGGTTCAGGTCTGGCTGCGGGGCTTGCTAAAAACTGGGCTGAACAGCTCGAAGATCAGAGCGGCGCCCAACAAGCAGGTAAACCAGTGAAAGCGCCAACGGTCGTATTTTCTGGTTCATGCTCAGTGATGACCAATCAACAAGTTTCGGTTTACAAGCAGCAAGCCCCCCACTTTGCTATTGATGTTGAGACGTGCCTGACAAATGAGGACTACTCGGATGTCGTATTTGATTGGGTAATGACAAACATCGAAAGCGAGCTTGCTCCTTTAGTCTACGCAACGGCAGATACGAGCACGCTAAAAGAGATTCAATCGAAATACGGCGCTCAAGCTTCAAGCCATGCTGTGGAACAGTTCTTCAGTAAGTTAGCCATTAAGCTTCAAGCAAATGGTGTGAAGAACTTTATTGTTGCGGGAGGGGAAACCTCTGGTGTCGTAACTCAAAGTCTGAAAGTGAAAGGCTTCCATATTGGCCCTCAAATCGCTCCCGGCGTACCTTGGGTTAAGTCGGTAGAAGGTGAGCTTTCACTGGCACTTAAATCTGGCAACTTTGGCGACGAAAACTTTTTCGCTAAAGCACAGTCCTTCTTTGCATGAGTGAGGTACGAATGAGCAACAATTCGAAGACGGAGCAACAGCTTCGGGAACAAATGGTCACACTAGCGCGTTCTATGTTTGAGCGCGGCTATGCCACCGGTGGTGCGGGCAACCTTTCGATAAAATTACCAAATGGTCACTTCCTAGCAACACCGACAGGCTCTTCGTTTGGTCGCCTTGTGGCAGAAGAGTTATCAGTAGTGGATATCGATGGTAATCACATCTCAGGTAAGAAGCCTTCAAAAGAAGTGGCTTTCCATCTGGCAATTTACCGCAACAACTCTGAGTGCAACGCGATTGTGCACCTGCACTCAACTTACTTAACCGCGCTATCTTGTCTGGAAGGGGTGGATCGTGACAACGCGATAAAAGCGTTTACTCCATATTATGTTATGCGTATCGGAGAGCTACCCGTTATCCCTTACCTGCGTCCTGGCGACCCCAAAATTGCAGAGGAACTGTCACAACGAGCAAGCGATTACCGAGCATTCTTACTGGCGAATCATGGCCCGGTCGTGACCGGTACTGATTTTGAAGATGCGGTGGATAATGCAGAAGAGCTCGAAGAAACAGCGAAATTGGCATTCATTCTTAAAGACAAAAAGGTTCGTTACCTAACGGATGCAGAGGTCCAAGACCTAAAAGGGAGAGGTAAATAATGGCTAAATTTGCAGCAAATCTCACTTTGTTATTTACAGAAGTTCCGTTTATGGAGCGATTTGAGAAAGCACATCGCGCGGGTTTTAAAGCAGTGGAATACCTTTTTCCATACGCATATGAACCGCAGGAATTGGCAGATAAAATGCAGCAATTTGGACTCGAACAAGCACTCTTCAATATGCCTCCAGGTAACTGGGACGCTGGAGAAAAAGGCTTTGCTGCTATCCCTGGTCGTGAAGATGACTTTAAAGCCAGCGTAGAAACAGCGCTGATGTATGCGAACAAGCTGAATTGTAAAAAGGTGCATGCGATGTCAGGCATTGTAGATGAGCGATTTACTCGTGAGCAGCACGTAGAAACGTTCATCGCCAATATTCGCTACGCAGCAGACAAGTTTGTTGAGCACGGCATTGAACTTATGCTCGAGCCATTAAATAGCCGCGATGTTCCCAACTACTTCATCGCTCATCAGCGTGACGCTGTGGAGTTAATTAAGCAGATCAATCGGCCAAATGTGAAGCTGCAACTGGATCTTTACCACGCGCAAATTATGGACGGTGATTTGAGCACCCTTATTCGTGAGGTTGCGACCTATACGGGGCATATTCAAATCGCTTCTGTACCGGAAAGGCACGAACCTTCGGAAGGAGAGTTGAATTACCCACACCTGTTCAATGTATTGGATGACTCAGGTTACCAAGGGTGGATTGGTTGTGAATACAATCCAAGAAACACCACAGAGGAAGGGCTCGACTGGGTCAAGCCTTACCTATAACTGAAGATGATTAAAAAGCGCTTTGCTCAACAAAGCCAGATGGAAACATAAAGTCAATTTAATCAACAAGTTTAAATAGTACAAATAACAATATGTGCTGTGAGTATCACTTAAGAGCCCACGAGCACAACCCCTACAGAATACGAGACAAAGGAAACAAAAATGGACGGAGCATTGATAGGAATTGTGATTGGCATCATTGCCATGATGGGGATGATCGTAAAAACGCGTATCCCAGTAGCACTTGCAATGGTTATTGCCAGCATCATCATGGGATTGTTTGCTGGAATGGCCCCAACTGACCTAATTAACGCGATCAAAGCTGGCTTCGGCGGCGTTCTAGGTGGTATCGGCCTAATCATCGCATTTGGCGTGATCATGGGGGCGTGTTTTGAGCGCTCTGGCGCTGCGGTTCGCATGGCGAAAACCTTCGTGAAGATCTGTGGTAAAGGTCGTGAGGATCTTGCGCTTGGTTTTACCGGCGTACTCGTGGCAATCCCTGTATTTTGTGATTCTGCGTACATCATTTTACACTCTCTCGTTCGCGCAATTTCACGTGACACAGGTAAATCAGCCGTTGGTTTAGGTGTCACTCTTGCTCTAGGTCTACTGATCACGCACGCACTTGTACCACCAACACCTGGCCCAGTGGCTGTTGCTGGTATTCTTGGCGTAGATCTTGGGGAGTACATGCTTTGGGGTCTGATGGTATCAATCCCTATGATGCTGCTATCGATGATCTACATCCGCCGTGTAGGTAATGAATACTACCGCGTACCAAACGGTGAAACTTGGATCACGAACCAGGCAGATTGGGCAAACCTAGAGAAAGTAAAAGCGACAGACGACAAAGAACTACCAGGTAACTTCTTATCTTTCGGTCCTATTCTGATCCCTATCGCACTTATCCTAATCAACACGTTAGTTGGCAAAGGTGATTCAGCTCTACACACGGTTCTTTCTTTACTGGGTAACCCTGTGGTTGCGGTTGGTCTAGGTGTGCTGATGGCGCTTTATGGCCTGACTCGTAAGATTGAGCGTAAAGATATGGTTGGTTCAATGGATGATGCGTTATCTACAACAGGCTTAATCCTTGTAGTAACAGGTTGTGGCGGCGCAATGGGTGCAGTACTAAAAGCATCAGGTGCTGGTCCTCAGGTTGCCGAAGCTATTGCTAATAGCGGTATTCCACCACTACTAGTACCATTGGCAATCGCATCAATGCTTCGCCTGATTCAAGGTTCAGCAACAGCGTCTATGATGGTTGCGGCTACAATGACTTTACCTCTAGTAGAGACGTTAGGTCTAGATCCAGTATTTGTTGCACTAGCTTGTGCGGTAGGCCCTGTTGGCTTCTCTCACCTAAATGACTCTTACTTCCACATCATCAACCGTACGCTAGGTATTACTGAGCTTACAGATCAATTGAAGATTTGGACTGTATCGTCAACGATTGCATGGGCGATCGGTGCGTCAATCATCATGGTACTAAACTTAGTGTTTGGTAAAGGTGGTACCTTCATCGACCCACTAGTACCAATCGCTGTACTTGCAGCCGTTATTATTGCGGTAAAAATCAAAAGTAGTAAAACAAACTCACTAGAGTCGATTGCATAACATAAAAAATAAGCAATAAATCCAGAAACCCATATTGGAAATTTCAATATGGGTTTCTTTATTACCTTTGTATAGTTTAAAAGACTATTGTTTCAGGAGAATAAAATGAAAGTGGTGATTGCCCCAGATTCATTTAAAGAGAGCTTGACCGCTAAGCAAGTCAGCGATGCGATTAAAAGAGGGTTAAAGCGCGTCTGGAAAGATGCCGAATTCGTCACTATACCAGTAGCCGATGGTGGAGAAGGGACTGTTCAAGCGTTAATTGATGCAACTCAAGGTGAACTAGTTGTTGTCTCAGTGAAAGGACCGCTAGGTACTGAAATAAACGCTCATTACGGTATCCTTGGAGATCGTGAAACCGCTGTGATCGAAATGGCTGAAGCAAGCGGTTTGCATCTTGTTCCACAAGAACTACGAGATCCTAAAAGGACTAGTAGCTTTGGCACAGGTCAACTGATTCTTGATGCACTAGATAAAGGTATTCAGCGTTTTATCATTGGATTAGGTGGCAGTGCAACGAATGATGGGGGCATTGGTATGCTCGCCGCACTGGGTGTGAGGTTTTTAAATCAAGCCGGTGAGGAAATTACACCTGATGGCGCTGGATTGGTTGAGTTAGTATCCATCGATCACTCTACTCTTGATGCACGCTTAGCAGAGTGTGACTTTTTGGTGGCATGCGACGTGGACAACCCTTTGTGCGGAGAAGAGGGGGCGTCTAAAGTATTCGGGCCACAAAAAGGTGCTACTAAAGAAGATATAGAACTATTAGATGGCGCTTTGAAAAAATTTGGAGAGCTAACGGAACAGGTCATGGGAAGACATGTTTTGACGGAAAAAGGTGCTGGTGCTGCTGGCGGAATGGGGGCAGCATTAATGGGCTTTCTATCCTCAAGTATGAAACCGGGTATAGAGATAGTTTTAGATACAGTCAAGCTATCAGAACATGTCTCGGATGCTGATATCGTTTTCACTGGTGAAGGGAGAATCGACCAACAAACTATACATGGTAAAACTCCGATGGGCGTCGCGAAAGTAGCGAAGCAATTTGATCTTCCAGTCATTGCGCTTGCAGGGTGCACTGGGGAAAACTATCAAGCAGTTTACGAGTGTGGCATTGATGCGGTGTTTGTATGCGTTTCACGTGCGATGAGCCTACCAGAAGCGTTAGAGGAAGCTGATATCAACTTGGAAAACCTTGCGGAAAATGTCGCAAGATTAAGTAATTTATCGATGTTATCTCAAACACAAGTAACGCTCAGCAAAAAATAAAAACGGTTTGTTTTTCAGCTTCAGTAAACTAAGGCTACGTTTGATCATTTTTACTTTAATCACTAATACTTACTGAATATTGACTTAAGCCCAGAAGTCTAGGGAAGGAAGTATTGTGAAGAAACTGCGTATTAGCTCATGCTCTTTAAACCAGACTCCAATGGACTGGAGTGGAAACCTGCATAACATTCAGAAAGCAATCAATAGAGCGCATGAAGCCGGTGCGGAGCTTCTTATTACGCCAGAGTTGTGCATTTCTGGTTATGGTTGTGAAGATTTTTTCCATAGTCCTCATGTCTCTGAGCGGGCGCTTAAAAGTGTTTTCGACCTACTACCATCGATTCCAGCTAGTATGGCGGTGTCGGTTGGCTTGCCCGTGATGATCAACAATCGTGTTTACAATGGGGTTGCGCTGCTTACGCGTGAGGGCATTCAAGGCATCTCTCTAAAGCGTAATTTAGCCGCGAATGGTCTTCATTATGAGCAACGTTGGTTTACGCCATGGACTCGAGGTAAACACGCGACGGTGATACTCAAAGAGGGGACACCACCTGTGCGTGTTGGTAATCTGGTTTACAGCGTTAACGGTGTCAAAGTAGGCTTTGAAATCTGCGAGGATGCCTGGGTTGCCGACCGAACTTCGGAACGTTTCTTCAATCAAGGTGTAGAAGTCATTGCGAACCCAAGCGCGAGTCACTTTGCGATTGGCAAATCACTGACTCGTAAGCGACTGGTGGAAGAGTCGAGCCGCGTATATTCAGCATGTTATGTGTATTCCAACCTATCTGGTTGTGAATCTGGGCGGGCTATTTATGATGCAGGTGTGATGATTGCGGTTGATGGCAGCTTGGTTGCTAAAGGCGAACGGTTTCATATGAGCGATGTGGAGGTCGTTACAGCAGATGTCGATTTAGCCCGCAGTCAGATTGGTCAAATTAATAACAGTCAGCGTTATTATGAAACGCATGACTTTGATACAGAGGCGGTCATCAAAGTCATACTTGGTCAATCTCCTAACTCTCCCAAGTTGCATGTACCGCCGCTAAATCAGCCTTGGGAAGACAGTGAACACCTAGAACATGAAGAAGCACTGCGTGCGATTGCGATAGGTTTACGTGATTGGCTTAGAAAAACACATACTGGCGGCTACGCCCTCTCTCTTAGCGGAGGCGCGGATTCTGCATTAGTTGCAAGTGCTGTTTATACAGCCGTTATCCTGGAATTGTGGGAGCTGGTTACCAAAACAGAGAAAGGTGACGAGTGTTTATTGCCTGTTCATCTGCGTCAATTTTTGACCGAAGATAAAATATGTAAATTCAAACAGGTGGGGGCCACAGACAAGCTTGAGAAATTAGTCAGGGATACGGCGTCGGCAATAATGGTGAACATGTTAACCACCGCGTATCAGGCCAGTGCGAACAGTGGTTCCGTTACTCATACCGCGGCGCAAAAAGTGGCGGAGTCATTTGGGGCGAAATTTCTTAACCTGAGTGTTGCCGAGGTGGTGAAGAATTACGAGTCGATGATATCAAAAGCAACCAACCTAGATCTCAATTGGGATGATCATGATATCGCGCTACAAAACATTCAGGCACGAGTGCGCTCACCAAGTATCTGGTTCATTGCGAATCTTGAAAATAAACTGCTGCTGACGACGAGTAATATGTCGGAAGGGGCGGTAGGCTACTGCACAATGGATGGTGACTCTTCCGGTGTACTAGCGCCTATCTCTGGTGTCACTAAAAGCCGAATTCTCAAGCTACTGGTATGGCTAGAGCAAAAAGGATTTTATTGCACTGGTAATCACATCATGAAGTTAGAGGCGCTGTCTTACATCAACAATCAACGTCCAACGGCCGAGCTGCGCCCCGAAGAACAAAGTGATGAAGAGGATTTGATGCCTTATGATGTGCTCGATCGTATGGTCTTTTTGACGTTAGAATCCGGTATGTCACCAAGTGATATTTTTGAGGTGATGACTGAAGAATTTGAACTCGTCGACAAGCAAACCATGGCCACATATATCGTCAAATTTTTTAAGTTGCTGTTTCGCAATCAATGGAAACGCGACCGTCAGGCTCCGGGTTTTCATATCGAACTCAATAGTTTGGATCCAAAAACCTATAAACGCTTTCCGCTTTTGAGTTCTGGATACCAAGAGGAGCTAGCCTTCATCGAGAATCATTGCGGGACGAAAGACTGCTAACGTAATCCCATATCGTTTGTAACAGCTATCTCGCTTTGCCTTTTTGCTCTGATAGTGGGATCGGCTTTAACTGGCTGGGCTCAGGTATTGTTTTTAAGTGGTAATGTTGCAATTTTTAGATTCGTAAATCACCGCCGATGTATAGCGACAGGGATACGTCTAGGACCAAAGTTTTCTCTTGCTCCTGCAAACCGTCCAGGCACTTTGTGGCCACAGTGATTACAATGGCCAGTGTCGTCTAAATGGTATTCACCGAGTTGATACCAATCTCTCTCAATGATCGGTTTACCACAGGCTGGACAATAGGTAGCGTCGGAATTTGGATTGTGAACGTTGCCACAATAAACAAAGTGTAAACCGTGCGAAAGGGCTATATCCCGGGCTCGCAATAAGGTGCTCAGCGGGGTTCTGCCTTTGTCTAGCATTTTGAAATCTGGGTGGAAGGCACTGAAATGCAGTGGAATATCTGGTCCCAGATGTTCAAAGATCCATTGGCACATGGCGTTGAGCTCAGCGTCACTGTCATTTTCACCAGGAATGAGAAGAGTGGTGATTTCGAACCACACGTCGGTTTCATTTTTCAGATACAGCAATGTATCGAGAACAGGTTGCAGGTGACCGTGACATATCTTGTGATAGAAATGCTCAGTGAAGCCTTTCAAGTCGATATTCGCGGCATCCATATGACGGTAGAACTCTTCTCTTGGCTCTTCACATATGTAACCAGCGCTCACAGCAACACTTTTCAAACCAAGATCATGAGCTGCGATAGCCGCATCGATGGCGTACTCCATAAATACAACCGGATCGTTGTAAGTAAACGCTAAGCTTTTACAACCGTATTTTAAGGCTGTTTGTGCCAACTCTTCCGGCATTGCAGCATCGCATAAGGTGTCAAATTCGCGCGACTTACTGATATCCCAATTCTGACAGAATTGGCAACTAAGGTTACATCCGGCAGTACCGAAACTCAGAACACTTGAACCAGGATAGAAGTGGTTGAGCGGTTTTTTCTCTATGGGATCGATGCAGAATCCCGATGAACGTCCGTAACTGGTCAGGACGATTTCTCCCTGCCTATGCATACGTACGAAACAGGCGCCGCGCTTTCCTTCTCGCAATGTGCATTTGCGTGGACACACATCACAACATACGCGACCGTCTTCTAGCTTATGCCAGTAGCGAGTTGGGAAAAAATTGGGAGGAGAGGTTTGCATAGTGAATTCACTCTCTAATGACCTACACTAAAAGTATAGTTGATGCCATACGAGTAGGAATGTAATGAAATATCGGGAAGCCGCGGTGGCCGGAAGATTTTATCCCGCAACAGCACATGAACTCACAAGCCAGCTAGCCGGTTATTTCTCCGAGCAAGCACTGTTTAATGATATTCCAAAGGCACTGATCGTACCCCATGCAGGCTACTTTTATTCCGGTGAAGTGGCTGCTAAGGCTTATCGTCTCCTATGTAATAGCACGGATAATTATTCTCGTGTTGTGTTGCTCGGGCCAAGCCATCATGTCGCATTAGAGGGGTGTGCAGTTCCGGACAGTGATGTGTTTCTTACCCCGACGGGAGAAGTAATGATAGATCGTGAGGGGCTTGAGGATTTGCTGTCGCAAGATCTAGTCACCACGTCAGATCAAGCTCACCATTGGGAGCACTCTTTAGAGGTGCAACTTCCTTTCCTGCAATATTGTCTTGATGATTTTACGCTTTTACCGATAGTCGTGGGACGCGACTTGCAAGGATACGTTAAGCGCATATTAGAAGCAGTCACAAAAACGCCGAACACTCTGATTGTGGTAAGCAGTGATCTTAGCCATTACCATCCTTACACTGAAGCCAATGAGATTGATACCGATACTATTCAGCGTGTTTTGTCGTTCGGCAGTAATATTCATCCGAAAAGAGCCTGTGGCTGCAATGCGATCAATGGCTTGCTAGACTTCGCCAAGGAACAGCACTGGGAGATCAAGTGTATCAATTATACCAACTCAGGAGATGTGATGGCTCATCATGAAAATCGCGCCCCAGAACCGTCCGAAGGAGTTGTTGGTTATGCTAGCTTCATCTTGTATTGAATTAAGTCAGGCGGCTAAAACGCGCCTTTTACAAATGGTTTGGCAGGTTCTTGATGAAGCGCTCAGAGGGAATGGGTTGTACCTTCCGCCAGAACCAGATCTTAAAGAGTTACTCAAGCCTGCTGCTTGTTTTGTTACGTTACAGTATCACGGAAAATTGCGCGGCTGTATTGGGTCTTTACAAGCGAATGAGCCACTGTGGCTCAACGTCTGCAAAAATGCATACTCCAGTGGTTTTAAGGATTCACGGTTTCCGCCCGTTACATTGAGTGATCGTGCTGGGTTGAGTGTCGATATTTCCGTGTTATCAGAACTGGTTCCCTTAAAAAATCACGGTGAAGCGACTTTGTTAGCAACCTTACGTCCCAGTATTGATGGATTGTTATTGGAGGATGATTGGCACCGAGCGGTGTTTCTGCCTTCTGTGTGGGAAGTCGTATCAAGTCCGGAGCAGTTCCTTCTTGAATTAAAGCGTAAAGGAGGGTGGCCAGACACTTACTGGAACGAAGACATCGTTATTCATCATTTCACAACAACTGTGATCTCTGAAATATAGTTTTATCTCTGCATTATAGTTTTAGCCGCTCGCTCTATTTCTGACTTTGCAAAGCGTGAGTCGGGTAGCGGTTGATCACATTTTCTAATGTCATAACCCCAAACATGATCTTTCTGACAAAGGACTCGGAACTGCCCACAAAGTAGAAATGAGGGTGTTTAGACCATATTCGTTGTAGCTTTTTGTCCAGTTTAGCTGCTTGATCCAGAGACTCATATCTGGTTGGGTTGTTACTGCTGATGTCTTGGCCAGATACCGCAGCAGACTCAAAAAAGATCACGGCATCATATCGCTCAAGTTCTTTCTCGAATGTAGAGTTTATTTGCTTAAAGAAATCACTCTCCGAGTTAGGCCAGTATGCGAGGCCATCAAGTGTGCCACGGTCACAGACTAATAATTTATCCGGATGCTGTACCTTATGGATTTCTTCGAGGTTTTTTTGCAGTTGGAAAATAGTCTTTTGCACCATCTTAATACTTTGTTCATTTTCAGAGCGCGCGACGCCGCCAGAGAAAAGCAAAGTGGCCGCTTCAGGAACAACCACGATCTGCTCTCTAAGCTCTCTGCGAAATAAATCCAATGCAGTGGTTTTCCCACCACCAGGACCACCAGTTACCACAACTTGTAGTTGCTTTTTCATCCTGACCTCTGACTTTAAGTAGTGCGTTGATATTTAAAGCATAGTCAAAAAAGAAACAACGTTAGGTAATGTTAGGTTTAATAAATGGCTGGCTCGGTAAACCACATACAAATATTTCTGACTCTGTGAATTATGTGCACTGTCGGTGTTGTCTAAATAACCTCGAACTCAAGTCGCTTATTATCATGCATATTGATTGAGTGCATTTCGATGGATCCTGGATGGAACTCGCACAAAGTAATACGTGGGTCTGGGATAAAGTTGTTCGCACTGTAACCTGCGCCAGTATCAATAAATAACTTATTTTTCTTAATTTTGGGGCTGTTTAACGGGGTATGGCCGGACACAACAAAATCAACATTATCAATATGCTTACCTGTACTTCTTAAAATATCATCCCGACCCCAAAGCATGGTCTTAATAGATTCTTTATCTACGGACTTTTCGTCGGGTGGCCATAGAGTAAACGGATACTCGGCATGCAGTACCCCAATAAGCCACTGGTTGACTTCCAAACTGAGCGTCAGACTATAGAACGAAGCAACGGTTTCTCTGGCAGTTTCTTTTTCGGCTTGCGTTAAGGATAACCACCATTCGCCACCATTCATCATCCACATGGACTTTCTGTAAGGGTCTTGATCGAATCTTTCCAAAATAAAGCTGTCGTGATTTCCCAGGACGGGAAAGAACCATTTTTCTCTCGCGAGGTTTAAACATCGTAATGAGTCATTACCTCGATCGGTTAAATCACCAACCGAGAATACGCGATCTCGATATTTGTCGAAGTGG
This sequence comes from Vibrio sp. J1-1, assembly GCF_021728395.1. Taxonomy (GTDB): domain Bacteria; phylum Pseudomonadota; class Gammaproteobacteria; order Enterobacterales; family Vibrionaceae; genus Vibrio. Next base: position 310,869 of record NZ_JAKKCM010000002.1, read on the forward strand.
AGCACCTTTAACGCATGAATAAACAGTTCGAAATTACCATGAATATCACCAACAAACAGATCTTTTCCCAACGTATTTCGGGAGAAGCGAGTATGTAATGGTAAGTCAGACGGACTGCTCATGATCACTAGCTTACTTATATCAGCGATACCTTACTCAAGAATAGCACAGGCTAAAAAAGGGCAGTTTGCACTTGTAAGTCGTCGCTTTAGAGCGTCGTTAATCCTTATTGACTTCAGATAAAAGAAAATCGCGAAATGTCTGATTGGCACGCGAAAGGTAGCTATCTTTACGCCAAGCGAGGCTCAGATCGATTTCGAACGTTTCAGCGAATGGACGAGTAACTATCTCATCGTCATCTCTTATTGCGACTTTCCACATCGGTGAAATGGCGTAACCTTGGCGAATCACTGCTTTGATTAAAGGCAGTAAGTTACTGCTAAACGCGACTTTCGGTTTCATGTTAACTTGCTGAGAAACTAGGTCAATTAAGGTGTGGTGATAGTAGCCTTTTTGAAACAGGACTAAATCGTGTGCAAGAAAATCAGAATACTCAATCACCTCTTTCTCTGCTAAAGGGTGATCGACGGCCATACAAACGACCATTTCTTCGCGAATAAGAGGGCCGCTTTCTAATTCCGGTGTGAGGTCTTTGCTCGCAACGACACCAAGCTCCACTTCTCCTTCAAGTAACATTCGTCGAATATTACGCGTGCCTGTATCGAGGATATTCATATCAATATTCGGATATTGATGCCTGAATGCCATCACAAGAGGCGGAAAGTAGTAAGAGCCGAGCATGCTGGGTACGGCGACGTCAACCAAACCCTGATCTAATCCTTCCATTGCCTGCATCGCCAACTTGGCATCATCAGCCTGTTTTAAGATTTGTTTAGCGTGTGAAAGAAACTCATTGCCAGCGACGGTCAAAGAAATACCGCGATCTCTGCGATTAAACAGTGGGGTTTTCAGTTCCTGCTCCAGTTTCTTGATACTACTGCTAATTGCTGGTTGCGCTAAGTTCATCAACCTGGCTGCGGCGGAAATAGAGCTGTGCTCTGCGGCGGCAACAAAATGCTTTAACTGTCGTAATTCCATATCCACTCATCCTTACCTAGATCGCACGGCGACGGCGTCGATTCATCTAAGCATATAAATATTATTTATGGATCTGATAAATACAAAATATTTTTTTTATTGTCAATTGGTCGATACCCTAGCGCTGTAACCAGTTTCATTAATTAATAAGAAAAAGTAGTTTGCAGTGAAAAAATCAGCCCATTACAGCAGAGTCGTCATTTGTGTCTGTCTCTTCTCCATCGTCACTTTTGCCAATATCTATTGGTTGCAGCCCCTGCTACCCGTTCTTCAGAAAGAATTTCAGGTAAGCTCTTTGGCTGCAAACTTGGCAATGTCAGCACCTTTATTTGGTATGGGATTGGGCTTATTGATTTTCGCCAGTTTGTCTGACGCTATCGGGCGGTGCAAAGTGTTATTAGTGGGGACCGCGATTGGGCTTTTGGTCTCGCTTGCTCTGCCTATGGTAAAAAACTATGACGTTTTCTTAAGCTTACGTTTTCTTCAGGGTATGTTTTTGGCGGTATGTCCGGCATTGGCAGTACCGCTTATGGGAGAGGAACTGAGAAAAAGTTGGCTAGCAGGCGCAGTCGGTTTTTACGTAGCCTCTAACACACTTGGCGGGATCTGCAGTCGCTTAATGGGTGGACTCAGCGCGGAACTTCTTGGTAACTGGGCATACGCTGGCTATATGATTGCCGGTATCAGTGTGGTTCTGTATGTCATCATTTACTGTTTATTGCCTAAGCAGCGTCACTTTAAACCAGCTCCTCTTCGAGTGGGTAAATGTCTCAAAGCGTATGGCTATCACCTTAAAAACCCTCAGCTGGTGGTGTTGTACCTATTAATCGGTTTGGCATTCGGTACGTTTGTTAATCTTTCTAACTACTTGATGATGGTGTTGAGCGATTACCCATATAACCTGCCTAGCGACATTCGTAGTTTGATGTTTTTAACGTTACTTGGCGGTACAACCAGCTCTTCGCTTGCCGGGCAGTTTGCAAAAAAACACAGTCAGATTACTGGTGTGGCGTTTGGCGCAATCATCATGTTGATGGCCAACTTTTTAATGAGTTGGTCTAACATCTATACCATGGTGATCGGGATGGTGATGGTATCGGTTGGATTCTTTTTCTGTCATGCGCAAGCCAGTACCTTGATTGGTCGAAAAGCCACTAAATCTAAAGGCAGTGCCCAAGCGCTATACAGTCTGTTTTATTACTCCGGTGCGAGCTTAGGCGTATTTTTCTTAGAGCCGTTTTATCAAGCCTGGGGATGGCAGGGTATTCTGGGAGCCACACGTATCGCACTCGCGCTTTGTATCCTATTGGTGATCATTTACCAGTGGATCAAAATATACAAAGACAACCACTCTCATGCTATGTCATAAATGCTCTGTGTATGATTGTGTTTAGCGTATCGTTAAAAGAGCCTATCGCGGGCTCTTTTTCATTTTGGATGAAGTAAAGCATATGCAACTCTTGTGTTAATCCAATGTTTCAGGCAGTCTGGAAGTTCGATTATATATCCAACTCAATCCCCGAGAGCTAATCGGTAAGTCGCTTTTGCCAACTATCCGTATTACGTGACACGGTGGACGCCTGAAAGGAAGCATAATGTCATTACGTGATCGGTTATTAGCTCTCACCATCGTGCTGGTGTGGGGTATCAATTTTGTGGTCATTAAAGTTGGCTTGCTAGGAATGCCACCTCTGTTGCTGGCAGGACTACGTTTTGCTCTGGTCGCGTTTCCTGCGTTGTTATTCATTCCTCGCCCCAAACTGCCTTTAAAATGGCTTGTTGCCTACGGTTTAACCATCAGTTTTGGTCAGTTTGCGTTACTTTTCTGGGCGCTGAATGTTGGCTTAGCGGCTGGACTAGCATCATTACTCTTACAAGCTCAGGCGTTTATAACGTTAGGATTTGGAATACTGCTACTAAGAGAGACGGTGCAGCGCCACAATGTTATCGCGGTTGCAACCTCAGGTTGTGGTGTTTACTTACTTGCGGCGGTACAACATGATGGAGCCGCGTCGCTTACCGGTGTCACCTTGATATTAATTTTAGGTGCTGCAACTTGTTGGGCGCTTGGCAATATTACTAATAAAGTGATCATGAAAAATTACAGCGTGCCGACTATGTCACTGATCGTATGGAGCGCGCTAGTTCCAACACTCGCCTTTGCCATCGCCTCTTTTTCGATAGAGGGACCAGAGGTTATCAAGAGCTCTGTGTTAAATATGCAATGGCACAATATGTTTTCGATTGTTTACTTGTCACTTTTGGCGACCATTGTTGGCTATGGAGGTTGGAGTTACCTGCTGAGTCGTTATCCAACCGCTTTGGTTGCTCCTCTGTCATTACTAGTTCCGGTATTTGGTTTGCTCAGTGCTTGGGTATTACTAGACGAGAGCCTGAGCTTCTACCAAATAGCAGGTGTAGTGGTAATTGCTATTGGGCTGATAATCAATGTATTTGGTCAACGTTGGTTCAGGAGAAAAGCTGATCTGGTATCACCAGTATAACGATAACCTGCAAAATAGAATCGCTTGGTTATCTTATTGATGGGCAATGCCACTAAGTGTTAAATTTGAACAAGCAAAGTGAGTATAGAAGCATTAAAATGCTATCACTTTTTGGTTATTAGCCGTAACTATATAAATCATTAATAAACAAGGACTTCAAAGCCTCACTATGAACGAAACTCAGTTTCCGATAAATTCGCACTTTGCGTATCACGCCCATGTCTATTTTGACCAACAAACTATCACGTTTGCTGCCGCGCTATGCGAAGAAGCTGGCCGTCGTTTTAATGTACATATTGGTAGGGTTCATGAGAAGTTGGTTGGCCCGCATCCTAAATGGAGTTGCCAGATTAAATTCACCTCTAATGAGTTTGATGATCTGGTGCCTTGGTTAGAGCAAAAAAGGAATGGCTTATCGGTTCTGATACATGCTGATACGGGAAATGATTTGGAAGATCATACACTGCACGCTTACTGGTTAGGCGAGCGTCTTGAGCTTGATTTGTCATTATTCAGTGCTGAAAAACAATAACCTATTTAACGATGTTAGTTCCCTTGTTCTCATTATAAAAAGAATCGCAATGTTGATTCTTTTTTAATGCGAATAATATATACAACCCCCTCCCTGGCAGACTAGTCCTATACCAAATCTTGAATATTTAAGTATCTTATCTGAAACCTTTCTTTAACGGTTCAGACTTAACCCGACAGGCAGTTAAAAGCGAACTGCCTCCGCACTATTTACTCTAGTAGCTGCTAAAACAAAAGTTCCATTCAATAGTGAAGTTGATCCCAGTTGAGTAGGCTTTGTCTCGATTGCTGGGTCTTACCACTCCTTAAGTAACTTTTCTAACCATTCTATGAACATAAAATTATGTCGAGAAAGGTGTTTTTCTTTATTCGCTATGTAGTAACAGAGCTGAGAATTGATGGCTTGGGTGTTCATTTCGGTTAACACGCCTGCTTTTACATAGCCTTGCGTGAGTGTTCTTGAACAGAATACATAGGCGTTTTCTAGTAAAGCTTGTTGAATACCAAATAACTCTTGATCGAATTGTCTAACATTAATTTGCTTGTTCTGTAGGCCGTTGAGTTCTAGCCATGCTTGCAGTGGCACACTTGGCAAGGTGCTATTTTTCCAATCGGTGGTGTAAATAGTAATTTGCTCTGTCTGGCTAAATTGTGCCGCAGTGTGAGCTGTACAAAATAGATTAAATTGTTCGAGTTTGATTACATCAGTGTTTGATTGTTTGTCAATTTCACCGAGTCGAATAGGTAAGGTGAAGTTGTTTGCTTCAATGCTCTCACCGCTTGTGATATTCACGTTGCTCGCAGGATATAGCGTATAAAATTCTTGAAGAGCGGGAATTAGAACCAAAGCGGCAAATGACGACGTGGTTGCGACATTAATTTGTTTATCTTTCGCTGCAACTTTTTCGATCGCTGTTTCGATAGTTTGAAAGCCTTGGCTGGTAGCGGCTGCTAGTTCTTTACCAAGTTCAGTAAGTGTCACTTTTCTTGTTGTACGCACGAATAAGGTAACGCTAAGTCGCTGCTCAAGTTTATTAATGTGGTGAGAAACAGCAGTTGGCGAAATGGATAATTCAGCGGCGGCAGCCTTAAAACTGCCCAGCCTGGCAGCTGATTCGAACGCTTTGAGCGCGGGCAAAGAAACTTGCATGATTTCTTCTCTTTAAACAATGAAAGCAAAAATTAGATGAATTTTACTCATCTGTAAATGTTTTTTACTCGTTTGTGATTCGTCCCATGAATTAGAAAAATAGCAGTCAGATTAAACAAGCCGAGGTGCCCAAAATGAGTGTTATTTTACATGTAGATTCGAGCGTTAGAGCGGTTGCGAATGCAAACCCCGAACACGACTCCATTTCTAAAAAACTAGCAAAAAAGTTTATTTCACAGTTTAGAGAAGAATCTACTATAGATGAGTATATTTATCGTGATGTAGGTGTAACTGCGCCTCAGTTTATTAATCAAGATTGGATAGGCGCGGTATTTACCCCAGAATCGAAAAGAACCTCTCATCAACAGCAGATTTTGACGCAGTCAGATGAACTTATTGCTGAGGTGGAAAAAGCTAATATCATCGTCATTTCGTCACCAATGTATAATTACGGAATGCCAGCACAGTTAAAGGCTTGGTTTGATCAAGTCATACGTATAAACAAAACCTTTGATTTTGATTTAGCGCGTGGTGATAAGCCTTTGGCTCCTATACTGTCCGACAAGACATTAGTGATTATTACTTCAAGTGGTGAGTTTGGTTTTGAAAAAGGCGGAATAAACGAAGCATCCAGTCATCTGGTGCCGCATTTACGTACTTTGAGTAAGTACTTAGGTGTGACAGATATTTACGAGATAGCGTCAGAGTATCAAGAGTTTGCCGATCATAGACATGAAAAATCATTGCAAATGGCTGAGTCTAAAGCCGATGAAACCGCTTCTGTATTGGCCGAAAAGTTGAGGCTTAAAACATGTTAGACACAAAGCAAATTACGTATTTTTCTAAACAAACAATAGCACTAGCTCAGCAACAAGTAGACAAGGGTGGCCTACCTTTTTCATCTGTCATTGTTAACCAACATGGTGACTGTATAGGTGAAGGGGTAAATCAAGTTAATGAGTTAAATGATTGTACTGCTCATGCTGAAATTCAAGCGATTAGGGCTGCTTGTGAAAAGTTAGGACGTACCACTCTTACAGGCTCAACCTTATTCGCTTCTGGAGAGCCATGCGGTTTATGTTATATGGCGATACGTCTAGCTAAAATCAGTCAAGTAGTGATTTTGCTGGATAGAAATGAAGTCAAGCAGGTCGGGTTTGATTATCTGTGGACGTATCAATTGCAATCTGAAATGACACCTAGCTTCAAGGTTGAGAATCTATCAAATGAGGCTAGATTTGGTCCATTTATCCAGTGCCAACAAGGCTTAGACACCACCGGCTTATGATTAAACTCTTAGGGCAAAAGAGGACTTCACTGAGTGAGCGTCTCCTTGCCCACCGTCTACTTTGGTCATCTAGTTAGCTTTCTTTAATGTCATACAGAATAGAACAGGCCAAAATATACTGACGATTCTTTGTGTTGATGAAACTAATTCAGGCCAGTGATAATGAACGCGAGGCGTGAAATACGTCAATGGCTACAGTCGGTACCCAAACTAAAATCATCACATTTGGCGGCGATGTTGAAGTGCTTGGTTTTAAGTTAAACGGATCAAAAAGGGCAAGCACCATCATGCTCGCCCTTATTTTGGTCATTTACAATTGTTCTACAAGCTGAGGTAGTATCTCAAACAGATCGCCGACTAATCCATAGTCAGCAACTTCAAAGATCGGGGAGTCTGGATCTTTGTTGATGGCGACAATCACTTTTGACTCTTTCATGCCTGCAAGGTGCTGGATTGCACCGGAGATCCCAACTGCAATATAAAGTTTAGGTGCCACGATTTTACCGGTTTGACCCACTTGCAAGTCGTTAGCAACAAATCCTGCATCGACCGCAGCGCGAGAAGCACCAATTGCTGCACCGAGCTTATCAGCGACTTTTTCAATCAATTCAAAGTTCTCTTTGCTACCCACGCCACGACCACCAGAGATCACGATTTCTGCGGCAGTGAGTTCAGGTCGCTCTGAAACGGTCTTGTCGATAGCAATCAACTCAACGATTGGAGTTTGAACCGAGGTTTGCTGATGTTCAATGTCAACTTGGTTATTACACGCCACTGAATCAAAGGCAGAAGCACGGACGGTTACCACTCGCAACGGGTCGTTTGAAGTCACTTTAGCGAAGGCGTTACCAGCATAGATTGGGCGGATAAATGTTTTATCATCAACCACTTGAACGATGTCAGAGATTTGCCCGACGCCGCATTTAGCTGCGATGCGTGGTGCAAGATCTTTACCTTTTGATGATGAACTTGCCCAGATAGCGTCGAAATCTTTGGCAAGATTTGTCACTACTGGCGCGACATTTTCAGCGAACTGGTGCACCAGCGATTCGTCGTCAATGCAAATCACCTTAGCAATACCATCAACTCGGCTTGCCTGTTGGGCGACGTCTTCACACTGATAACCAACCACGAGTAGCGTGTTGTCTTGACTCAACTGACCCGCAGCATTCACAACTTTCAGCGTATCTGCATGCAGTTGTTGGTTGTCATGTTCTGCAATAATTAGATTCTTCATGAAATCACCTTCGCTTCGTTACGTAACTTATCGATAAGTTCCGAGACGGACTCTACTTTGATGCCTGCTTTTCGTTGCGCTGGTGGTGTGACTTCGGTGATGGTCTGGCTAAATACAATCTCAACGCCCAAGCTTTCTGGTGTGATTGTGTCTAGAGGTTTGCGTTTGGCTTTCATGATGTTTGGCAATGATGCAAAGCGTGGCTCATTTAAGCGCAAATCAGTGCTGATCACCGCTGGCAAGCTCATTGCAACCGTCATCAAACCACCATCAACTTCTCTCACCACCTGAACCTTTTGATCTTCAATCTTCACTTCCGAAGCGAAGGTCGCCTGAGGCCAATCAAGTAGAGCTGCCAACATTTGTGCAACTTGGTTGTTGTCGGTATCGATGGACTGTTTGCCCGTGATCACCAGCTGAGCTTGTTCTTGCTCTACGATCGCTTTTAGCAGTTTCGATACGATTAGCGGCTCAATCTTGTCTGCGGTTTCAATATGAATGGCTCGATCTGCGCCTAGCGCTAGGGCAGTACGCAATTGTTCCTGACATTGTGTGCCACCAGCACTCACAACGATGACTTCGTCTGCAATCCCTTGCTCTTTAAGTCGTACTGCTTCTTCAACGGCGATTTCACAGAAAGGGTTGATAGTCATCTTGACGTTATTGGTTTCAACATCGCTGTTGTCCGATTTAACACGGACCTTAACATAAGGATCGATGACCCTTTTAATTGGCACTAGTATTTTCACGTTAGATTCCTTTTTACAGTGAAGGCGTCTTTAAATTGATGTTAATTTACCTTTACGTTTGCGTCAACTTTAAATATATTGTTGTTTAACAAGTTGGCAACATGCAAAAAAGAAGAAGGGAATACAACCATGGAAAGAGACTGCATGGAGTTTGATGTTCTGATTGTTGGTGCGGGACCTGCAGGCTTGTCTGCTGCCTGTCGCATTAAACAGTTGGCAATGGAAAAAGACCAAGAAATCTCAGTTTGTGTTGTAGAGAAAGGTTCGGAAGTCGGGGCGCATATTCTCTCTGGTGCGGTGTTTGAAACGCGCAGTCTGGAGGAGCTGTTTCCAGATTGGGAAGCAAAAGGTGCCCCACTTAATACCAAAGTAAACCAAGATAAAACCTACTATCTGAGTAACGAACTCAATGGTCATGAGCTGCCAACATGGGCGGTGCCCAATACGTTACATAACGAAGGTAACTACATAATAAGCTTGGGCAACTTATGCCGTTGGATGGCGAATGAAGCGGAAAACCTAGGGGTTGAAATCTACCCAGGTTTCAGTGCTAGTCAGGCTATCTTCGACGAGAATAACCGTGTTTGTGGCGTGCTCACTGGTGATATGGGGTTGGATAAAAATGGCGAGCAGAAAGCCAATTTTGAGCCGGGTATCGAGCTTCGCGCTAAATTTACTCTGTTTGCCGAAGGTGCCCGAGGACATATTGGTAAGCAACTGATTAATAAATTTAATCTAGCTGATGGTAAAACGCCTCAACACTATGCGATAGGCTTTAAAGAGCTATGGGAAATTCCAGCCGAACAGCACCAGCAAGGTTTAGTTGTTCATGGCTTAGGTTGGCCACTGGCGAGTGAGGCTACAGGGGGAAGCTACCTCTATCATCTGGAAGGTAACCAAGTCGCCGTTGGCCTGATCGTTGACCTCAACTACACCAACCCTCATCTCAGCCCGTTCGACGAATTCCAACGGTTCAAACATCACCCGATGATTGAGCAGTACCTTAAAAAAGGTAAGCGTATCAGCTATGGTGCGAGAGCGATCGCTAAAGGTGGGTTCCACTCTCTTCCTACTCAACAATTTGCAGGTGGATTACTGATTGGCTGCGATGCAGGAACGCTCAACGGTGCCAAAATCAAAGGCACTCATACTGCAATGAAATCGGGTATGCTTGCTGCCGAAGCGGTATTCGAAGCGATATCAAATCAGTCGGTTACTGCTGATTACCACAAACACTTCAAACAATCTTGGCTGTATAAAGAACTGTATCAGGCGCGCAACTTTTCAAGCGGTATCCATCGCTTTGGCGCTTGGTTAGGGGGCGGATTAGCGATGTTGGAACACAATGTGTTAAAAGGCAAAGCGAAGTGGAATGTACGCTGTGATAACCCTGATCATGAGTCGTTACTATTGGCAGAAAAGAGCCATGAGATAGAGTATCCAAAACCTGATGGCGTATTGAGTTTTGATCGCCTCTCTTCAGTCTATTTATCCAATATCTTCCACGAAGAAGATCAGCCATGCCACCTCCGACTTGCCAGTCAACGCATTCCAATTGAACAGAACCTAGCGCTTTATGCCGAACCTGCGCAACGCTATTGTCCTGCTGGCGTGTATGAGCTCGTACAAGGTGAAGAGCAAGCTGAATTACAAATTAATGCGGCGAACTGTATCCACTGTAAAACGTGCGACATAAAGGACCCAAGTCAAAACATTACCTGGACACCTCCTGAAGGGGGCGGTGGTCCTAATTACCCGAATATGTAATTTCGTAAGTAATCTTTTGTTAACAATTTATTTACCTAAAGTTTGCGTTGGTTCAAATCTTAATCGATGAACTGGATTGCAACTTCAACTTCTAGGCACTATCCTGATTTTAACTTGACGTTTACGTAAACTGAATAAATGAGTTGATGCATAGGTGTATAAGCAGTTGCCAGTATCAACGTCAGGCTGGATATGGAAATAGTGCTTCACGGAACGCACTCAAAAAGAAAGGGAGATCAACTATGGTATCGGAAACACCTCTTTTGCAGGTAAACGATATTTCATTGGCCTTTGGTGGGGTTAAAGCTTTAACCGATGTGAGCTTCCATGTGAACGAAAAGGAAATCTTTTCAATCATTGGTCCCAATGGTGCCGGAAAAACATCAATGCTCAATTGCATTTCCGGCCGATACACGCCGAATAAAGGATCCGTGGTGTTTGCAGGGAATGACGTTACTAAGCGTACACCGAGTCAACGAGCTGAGTTAGGTTTGGGAAGAACCTTCCAGAACTTAGCACTCTTTTCACATATGTCCGTACTCGACAACATCATGGTTGGCCGCCACCACCTGTTGAAAAACAATTTCGTGACAGGCCCGCTGTACTGGTTTTCTAACGCACAAAAAGAAGAGATGGCACACCGCAAGTACGTCGAAGACGTCATCGACTTCTTAGAAATCCAACACATCCGTAAAGCCACCGCCGGCACGCTTTCTTATGGGTTACGTAAGCGTGTAGAGCTTGCGCGCGCAATTGCTTTAAAACCAAAACTCCTCCTGCTTGATGAACCGATGGCTGGTATGAACCTTGAAGAAAAGGAAGACATGGCACGTTACATCATGGATCTCAACGAAGAGTTAGACATTACCATCATTATGATCGAACACGATATGGGCGTGGTCATGGACATCTCCAACCGAGTTTTAGTTTTGGACTTTGGTAAACATATTGCGATGGGTGAGCCAGAAGAAGTCATGGCGAACCCACACGTGAAACAAGCTTATTTAGGTGAAGAGCTACCGACATTAGAGGAGAGTGCATAATGGCACAGCAACATAATGATTGGGCAGATATAACCAGCTTAGATACCTTTCCAAAAGTGTTGCAGCACAACGCCAAGCACTGGCCAGAGCAGGTCGCGATGCGCGAGAAGGAATTTGGCATTTGGCGAGAGTTTACTTGGCAGGACTATGAAGACCGAGTCAAGTGGATGGCGCTTGCACTGCAAGATTTAGGTGTTGGTGAGCAAGATGTCGTTGGCTTATTAGGCGACAACCGACCTGAGTGGGTCTGGGGCGAACTCGCCGCTCATGCGATCAAAGGTTACTCGCTGGGCATCTATCAAGACTCGATGCATGAGGAAGTGGCGTATTTAATCAACTACGCCAAAGCGAAAGTAGTGATTGCAGAAGATGAAGAGCAATGTGACAAGCTGCTTGAACTCGGCGATGAGATCCCAAGCGTTGAATTCATCATTTATTGTGATCCGCGCGGAATGCGTAAGTACGATGATCCAAGACTTATCGATGTCGAAAAAGCATACAAAAAAGGTCAGTTGATCGACAAAGCCAATCCAGATAAATATCTGAATATGGTTGCGGCAACCAAAGGCAGCGATCTTTCGATTCTTTGTACTACTTCGGGTACGACTTCTAAACCGAAACTTGCGCAGCTTCACAGCGGCACGTTTTTGGATCACTGTGCGGCATATCTGCGTGCCGACCCACGTTCTCCAGGTGATAACTACGTTTCGGTACTGCCTCTTCCTTGGATCATGGAGCAGGTATATGTGGTTGGTCAGGCGTTGATTTCCCGTCAAATCGTCAACTTTGTTGAAGAGCAGGAAACCATGATGGCGGACTTACGCGAGATTGGCCCAAACTTCGTTTTATTGGCTCCGCGTGTATGGGAAAACATTGTTGCAGACGTGTCTGCTCGAATGATGGACTCTACACCGTTTAAGCAGAAAATGTACAAACTCGGCATGAAGTTGGCGAATCAGGCCTTGGATCAGGGTAAACGATCCAAGTTGGCGGAATGGATTCTGCTGCGGGCACTGCGCGACCGTTTAGGTTTCTCGAATCTGACGTCTGCGGCAACCGGTGGTGCCGCGATGGGGCCAGATACTTTCCGTTACCTGCAAGCGATTGGTGTACCACTCAAACAGCTTTATGGCCAGACCGAAATGTGTGGGGCTTACACCGTGCACAAAGCAGATGACGTGGACTACGACTCAGTAGGCGTCGCGTTTGATAATGCGGAAGTGAAAGTCATCAATCCAGACAGCAATGGTGTAGGTGAGATTATTGCGAAAAGTACTGGCATGTTTACCGGCTACCTCAATAACCAAGCGGCTTATGACGAAGATGTGCAAGATGGTTGGATGCACACTGGCGATGCGGGCTACTTTAAAGACACCGGTCACTTAGTGGTGATTGATCGATTAAAAGATATGTCGGAAACCAGCCATGGTGATCGTTACTCGCCACAATTTATTGAAAACAAACTCAAGTTCTCACCATTTATCGCCGAAGCGGTTGTAGTGGGCAAAGACAGACCTTGGCTCTCTGCAATCATCTGTATTCGTTATGCGATCGTCGCCAAGTGGGCGGAACAAAAGGGTATTGCGTTCACCAACTACACCAACCTTTCAGCGCAGCCTGAAGTGTACAAAGCGATTCGCGAAGAAGTACTTAAAGTGAACGAATCGCTACCGGACGCGCAGAAAATCAGCAAATTCATTCTTCTCTACAAAGAGCTGGATGCTGATGACGGCGAGCTAACCCGTACACGTAAAGTTCGTCGTGGTGTGGTTGCGGAGAAATACGGTGACATCATCGAAACTATTTACAGTGCTGCACTGAATGTCGATGTCGATACGGTGATCACTTATCAGGATGGGACGAAGACACGCATTCAAACGTCGCTGGTGATTGAAACGCTTATTCAACATGAGCTGACACTGGTGGATAGCGAACAACGGAGGATCGCATAGTGAATACGGATTTATTACTGCAACTCGTCATTAATGGCGTGATCGTCGGCATGTTGTATGGCGTGGTCGCCATGTGTTTTGTATTGATTTACAAATCTACTCAGGTGGTGAATTTCGCACAGGGTGAGTTTCTACTGATCGGCGCATGGGTGTGCTGGGCAGCGCTGGTTCATCTGCAATTGCCGTTCTTCATCGGTTTCTTACTGACACTCGCCTTTATGATGGTGTTTGGTATCGCTGTCCAAACCATTGTGCTCAGACCCTTAATTGGTGAGCCTATCATCTCGGTAATTATGGTCACGATCGGTTTGTCGATGTTCTTCCAGGCACTGATGAAATGGATCTTTGGCGTATCGGCTGTGTCTTACCCACAAGTGTTTGAGACCAACGTGGTTAACATTGGCGGTCTCAACGTGGAGTTTGCCTACATTCTTAGTTTGATCTTCTCGATGATCATCATGGGGGCGTTTTACTGGTTCTTCAAATTCAGCAAAATGGGTTTGGCGATGCGAGCGACAGCGTTTAACCAGCAAGTAGCCCAGAGTCTTGGCATTTCCATTAAGAAAGTGTTCGCCATCAGTTGGGCTATTTCGGCGATGGTATCCGCGACAGCAGGGATTGTTATCGGGATTGTAAATGGTGTCTCTGATGCGCTATCCATTATCGGGATTAAAGTATTCCCAGCGGTTATTTTGGGTGGTTTGGACTCAGTTGTCGGGGCGATTGTCGGTGGTATCACCATTGGGGTGCTGGAGAATTTGGCTGAGTTTTTCGATAGCCAGTACCTGCAAGTCGGTAACCTTTACAACATCGCGCCGTTCTATGTGTTGTTAATCATTCTTGCCTTCAAGCCATACGGCCTGTTTGGTACCAAAGATATTGAGCGTATTTAAGGAGAAATAACATGGCTCAACTTAGCATGCGCCCATGTGGGGATTTTCGAACCACATACAAAAGTGATACGCCGATTTTTGAAACCAAAACCATTAGAAGACTAGCGATAGCGGGTGTTATCGCCATGCTGGCAGCGCCGTTGGTGCTGGATATTTACTTCCTAAACCTATTTATTCAGATTGCCTACCTGGGTATCGCAGCACTGGGTTTGAACATTCTGGTTGGCTTTACCGGGCAAATTTCGTTAGGCCACGGTGCGTTTTTTGGCTTTGGCGCATTTGCATCGGCATGGCTGAATAACCAGTACAACATTCCAGTGGTGCTTGCCATTCCGTTAGCGGGTTACCTGACCATGATTGTCGGGATGATCTTTGGTCTGCCAGCAGCACGAATCAAAGGGTTGTACCTTGCTATCGCCACTTTAGCGGCGCAGTTCATCCTAGAAGATTTCTTTGCTCGAGCGGAATGGTTCAGTGGTGGTTCATACGGTGCAAGCGCAAACCCTATTAATCTGTTTGGGTTCGAGTTCTCAACCGATGAAAGCTTCTTCTATGTTGCACTGTTTGCGCTGATCTTTATGTATATGTGGGCATCGAACCTCATCCGTTCGCGTGACGGGCGTGCGTTTGTATCAGTACGAGATCACTACTTATCCGCAGAAATCATGGGTATCAACCTGACCAAGTATCGTCTGCTCTCTTTCGGTGTGTGTGCTTTCTATGCAGGCATCGGCGGTGCACTTTACGGACATTACTTAGGCTTTGTATCCGCAGAAGGCTTCACCATTATGATGTCTATTCAGTTCCTAGCGATGATCATCATCGGTGGTCTGGGGTCTGTAAAAGGCACATTAATGGGTACGATATTTATAGTATTGCTGCCTGAAGTTTTAGAGTTTGGTGTAACGGGTTTGGCTGCGTTTAGCGATAACACCTCTTTTATAGATGGGCTGGCTTACTTTAAAGAAATGGCAATTGGTCTGGTCATCATGCTGTTCCTGATTTTCGAACCGCAAGGATTGTCACACCGCTGGCAACAGATTCGAGCATATTGGAAACACTATCCGTTCTCTTATTAACGTGTACTTAAGTGGAATATACCTCAATAACAAGGACAACGAGTTATGAACAAAGGACATTTAGCGACAACGTTGGTGCTATCTTCGGCACTGTTTACTACCGCATCTTGGGCAAAAGATTCCGTATTTGTCGGACATCTGGTGGACTTCTCTGGCCCTACTGCTTATGTGAGCAAGCCTTATGGTTCAGGTGTGCGAGACGCATTGCAATGGATCAACCAGAATGGCGGCATTAATGGTACCGAATTAGAATTTGAAACGGTTGATATGGCATACAAAGTACCGGTTGCGATTTCGAACTACAAACGTTGGGTTGCCCGTAAAAACATGGTGGCGATGCAAGGTTGGGGCACGGCCGATACTGAAGCACTGATCTCTTTTGTCACCAAAGACAAAGTACCGGTATTTTCGGCTTCTTACTCGGGCCACTTAACGGACCCAACGGGTAAAAACCCGAAAACAGCCAAGCCCGCTCCGTACAACTTCTTCTATGGCGCTTCTTACTCAGATGCCTGTCGTGCATTAGTGAAATGGGCGAAAGAAGACTGGGAGTCGAAGGGCAACACCACTGCACCTAAATTTACTCACATCGGTGATAACCACCCGTTCCCGAATGCTCCGAAAGAAGCATGTGCAGAGTACGCTAAAGAGCTGGGCTTTGAAGTGCAAAACCCAGTGGTTGTGTCACTCAAGCCGGGTGATTTCAAAGCACAATGTTTGTCGCTTAAAGAATCTGGCACCAACTATGGCTATATCGCTAACCTTGGTGGTTCGGTTATTTCTCTGGTGAAATCGTGTAACACGGTCGGCACTGACTTCCAGTATATGGCCAACATCTGGGGGGGTGACAAGCCGGTCATCGAAGCAGCGGGTGACGGTCTGAAAGACTACGTTTTTCCAGGTATGACCGCATTCTGGGGTGACGATACCGAAGGAATGAAACTGGTTGAAGAAATTTCTAAGGTTTCCGAGTCTGAACCGGGCGAGTTCCGAACTCACCACTATATCCGTGGTGTTTGTTCTGCGTTCTACATGAAAGAAGCGATGGAATGGGCGAAAGACAACGGCGGGATTACTGGTGATAACATCAAGAAAGGCATGTACGTTCACAAAAACTGGGTACCGAAAGGGCTAGAGGGTGTGTGTATTCCTGCTAACTGGCAACCAGAAGATCACCGTGGCACCACAACTGTAAACGTGTTTATGGGTAATAACCAAGGTGGTTCGGTAGACATTAAGAAAGTGTCTCAGGTTACATTGTCACGTCGTGATGATTGGTTAGGTTACTAATCTGCTACTTAATAGGCATAACGATTACTAAGAATAGGATAGGTGGGAGGCAACTCTCACCTGCACAAGGAGTGGCTTGATGAGTGAATTAGCAACGAATATCGAACCAGCAGAAATCCTGCTCTCGGTAAACAACATCGAAGTGGTCTACGACGAAGTAATCTTGGTTCTAAGAGGTGTGAGCCTTGAAGTTCCAAAAGGTCAGATCGTGACGCTATTAGGCGCAAACGGCGCAGGGAAATCGACCACACTAAAAGCGATTTCTGGATTGTTGAAGACCGAAGATGGTGAAGTAACCCGTGGGGAAATCAACTTCATGGGCGAGCGTATCGACAACAAGAGCCCGGAAGAAATTGTCCGTTCTGGCATTTTCCAGGTCATGGAAGGACGTCGAATTGTCGAAGACATGACGGTGATTGAGAACCTTCGCTTAGGCGCTTTTACCCGCAACGACAACGAGGTTGAGAAAGACATCGAAATGGTGTTCGACTACTTCCCTCGACTGAAAGAACGCACGGGCCTCGCTGGCTATTTATCGGGTGGTGAGCAGCAAATGCTCGCAATTGGTCGCGCACTCATGGCTCGCCCGAAAATGATCTTACTTGATGAACCTTCTATGGGCCTGTCGCCACTGTTGGTGAAAGAAGTGTTCAGCATCATTGAGAAGATCAATAAAGATCAGGGAATCACCATGTTGTTGGTGGAGCAGAATGCGAACTTTGCACTTCATGCTGCCGATTACGGTTACATCATGGAATCAGGCAAAATCGTGCTCGATGGTAGTAAACATGAACTACTTAATAACGAAGACGTGAAAGAGTTCTATCTCGGTGGCGGTGATGAAGAGCGTAAGAGCTTTAAAAACCTTAAGTCTTACAAACGTCGTAAGCGTTGGTTGTAAGGAGTTGTGATGAACGAACTATTCGATGCAAAAGAGTCTCTGCCGCCAACAGAAAGAGAAGAATCGCTGTTTAAACGTTTACCAACCCTGATTGAACACGCAAAATCGCACAGCGAGCACTATGCCAAAATGCTCGCGGATATTGATTCATCTGTGGCAAACAGCCGTGAAGGGCTTACCCAGTTTCCGATTACACGCAAGTTTAATCTTCCAAGCCAGCAGCAACTTAAGCCGCCGTTTGGTGGTTTAAACAGCGTTGGCATTGGTCAGATGGCACGTGTGTTTCAATCTCCAGGGCCTTTGTATGAAGCGCAAACGGATGAGTTGGACTTCTGGCGTATGGGGCGAGCGTTTCACGCTGCAGGATTTCGCAGCGGTGACTTAGTCCATAACACGCTCTCATATCACTTCTCTCCAGGTGGCTTTATCATGGATGGCGGAGCAAGAGCTTGTGGTTGCGCGGTATTTCCGGCTGGGGTAGGGAACACCGAAGCACAACTTGAAGCCATCAAACAGCTTCAGCCGAGTGGCTACACGGGCACACCATCTTACTTACTTACGTTGCTAGCGAAGTACCAAGAGCAATATGGTCAGCTTCCTAGCATTACTAAGGCTCTGGTTTCTGGCGAGGCAGTCACTGCAGACATGCAAAAAGCGTTTGCAGATAAAGGCATTGCCGTGTCTCAAGCGTATGCGAGCGCAGAACTTGGGTTAATTGCTTATCAGGTTTCTGGCGAACAAGGATTAGTGATTGCGGAAGATATCATTGTCGAAATCGTTGATCCTGATGGTATCCCTGTTAAATCAGGTGAAATCGGTGAGGTGGTGGTGACGTCTCTGGATGAAAAGTTCCCTCTCATTCGCTACGCGACGGGTGATTTATCTGCGTATATTGAAAAAGACTCAGACTCTCCACGTACTAATATGCGCATAAAAGGCTGGATGGGGCGTGCCGATTCGGCAGTCAAAGTTAAAGGCTTATTCGTCTATCCGCACCAGATACAGGAAGTGTGTCGTCGCCATGAAATTACCGGATCGTTAAAAATTGAGCGTGACGGTTTCAGCGATACCATTACATTCTGTTGCCAAGAAGATCACGTTTCTGCCGATGATATTCAAGCAACCTTACAGTCTGTTACTAAGCTAAAGGGCAAAGTTCAGTTTGTACCGAACAGCGCCGAGCAACCTCTGATTAACGATTTACGCAATTAGCAACGTTAGATATAAAAGCGTAAGGCTAGGAGAAAAGGGATACCGAGATAAGTCGCGTATCCCTTTTTAAGTTAAACAATACCGCTTTAAAGGAAGTGCTATGAAAACGACAGGCTCACCAAGTATCGATGTGGAGTTCTGGGATGATTTGTTTGTCAAAGGCACAATGCCGTGGGATCGAAATCAAGCTCCCGAAGAACTAAAAAGTTATCTAAGCCGTACCTCCGATGATATTCAATCTGTCTTTATTCCCGGCTGTGGCGCAGCTTACGAAGTCGCGCACTTTATTGAGCATGGACATGATGTTGTCGCGATGGACTACAGTGAAGAAGCCGTGAAAATGGCTCAATCAAAGCTTGGCAGGCATAAAGATAAAGTCAGGCTGGGGGACGTGTTTAGCTCGGAATTCTCTGAGCCGTTTGACGTGATTTATGAACGCGCATTTTTAGCCGCGTTACCAAAAGAGAAGTGGGACGATTACTTTTCCATGATTCAACGGTTATTACCAAGCAATGGTCTGCTGGTTGGTTACTTTGTCATAGATGATGAGTACCGTTCGCGCTTTCCTCCATTTTGTTTACGTAGCGGCGAGTTGGAAAGACGGTTAGATAAGTCGTTTTCTCTAATAGAATCCGCCCCAGTAAATGACAGCGTTGATGTGTTCAAAGGTAAAGAGTATTGGATGGTGTGGCAGAAAAAGTAGCGAGTTGTTGACGTCCAAGAGTCAGGCATTTCGCTACTGACCATAATACTTTGATAAATAATCAAGTACGGCTTCCCGAACATCGTCATCTAGTTCCTCCATACCTTGCTCTTCTATCATCCAGTCGAGCATTTTATCCCAACGCTTTCTGTTTAAACCTTGCTGGGCGACCATATGTAAAGAATGACAAGCAGAGCATATTGCCGCAACCAGTTCCATGTTATCTCCCGGTGTTAAGATCCCATCTCCCGCCGACTTGACCTTCATGCCAGACGAAGGGGTGATCCAATCAGGAGGAGAAGGGTTTTTAATGGCAAGCCATGCGATGATTGCGGCGCGAGCCCCTGGGTCTTTAACACCCGGAAACACCATATTGGTCCCCGGTGCAAACTCATTAGGTGATGCTAAAAATGCATCAAGTTTTTCAGCGTCCCAATTGCCTTTATGTTTTTTGATTCCCTCGCTGTAGTTGAAGCCCGCAAAACTGGCAATAGAACGTTCCGCCAATCCCCACAAAGGCGGACCAACCACAGTGACGCCATTGGGTTTGAACTGGTGACAGGCTTTACATACCATTGCTTGTTCTTCGCCAGCAGCAATTAACTCAGTGTTTGCAGCGGCAAGTCCACTAACAAGGCTTATTAGTAATAGAGAGAGCGGGAAGACCCGCTCTCTAGTGCTATGACTCTTCACGGCGACTACCCCTTAACGACCAAAGCAACGCGATGGAAGGTGTTGTTTAGGTATCCTTTTGGATTCCAAGCGATGGCAAAAGGTTGGCTAACGTTTTGATCATCTGTTGCTTTTGCCCAAACTTCGTAGTAGCCAGGTTGAGGAAATTTCACTTTAGCGTTAAAGGTCTGCCACGCACCTTCGTTTGCTGGGTCGGCGAGATCGGCATCCATCCACGTTGCTCCAAAATCAATGGAAAGCTGTACTTTTGTCACTTTGCGATCGCCAGACCACGCATGTCCCCGCACCGCAACTTCGTTTCCATCAACTTGTGAGTTGGTTTGTGGCGAAGTGATGAGAGATTTAACAGGCATCCGTTCAATAATTTCAAAATCCTCTTTTGCGACTTCTTCGCCGGGAGCCACTGGTCGGTTCGGTACGCGATAGGATGTTCCCGTCATTTTCGGACCGTCATGCACTTGATCGCGGATTTGAATTCGTGTCAGCCACTTTTGCGAGCATGAACCAGGCCAACCCGGAACAACCAAACGTAGAGGCGCACCATTCATTGGATGAAGTGGTTCACCGTTTTGTTCGAAAGCGATAAGGTTTTCAGCACCCATGGCTTTTGCAATAGGTACGCCGCGAGAAATTGGCAATTTACCTTCCTGACCAGAAAGGTGTTTATCTGCACCGTAATGAGCCGTATAAACCGCACCGTCTTTGACTCCGGCAGCTTTGAGAACATCGGCTAGCCTCACTCCCGTCCAGCTTGAACAGGCAACCGCACCATAAGTCCATTGATTACCTGACGCTTTAGGATCAAAGAATGCCCGGCCATTACCGCCACATTCCACCACCAATTGTTGCTCAATCACATCGAAGTTTTTCTTCAGATCGGCAATCGTAAGCGTCATGGGTTTATCCACCAAACCATCTATGGTTAAGCTCCAAGCGTCAGTATTGACTTCTGATGGGGGAATACCGTTATTTCGTATAAAATGCCGACGAGTAGGGGTAATGTCGTCGTTGAGAAGGTGAGGTGGCGTTTCGGCATTCATTGGTCTGTCGTTAAGTACAGTCAAACCATCTTTACCTTCAATCATTACGTCATCGAGCCCTTCAGCAAACGCCGCTGGGATAATCCCTGCGGGCATATTACGATGGAAGGGAATCGCTCCTCCAAGCACGGCCGCCATCGTTGCTAAGCCTGCGCCTTTTAAAAAGCCTCGCCTGTCAGGATGGCTGATTCGTCCAAAGACTTTCTCATCCGCAGATTCAGGGTTCTTTTCATAATACTTATATATCCCTTGCGGTTTGTTTTTCTCGTTCTCACTCATGATGCGTTCCTTTATCGGTTAACACCCAAGAACTTCTCTGTCACTTTTAGTTCTGTAGGTCGTCTCACCGAGCTCTACAAATAACGTCCAAAATAAGTTTTACATCAGTAAAAGTAGTCGACTATTGATAGCCATAACAATATTTGTGAGAAATAAGGTCAGCATTAGAAAACTTCGGTACTTCTCGAACTCACAGGTTATAGTTCGATTAGGAGGAGATTCATAAAAACCACACTCATCGTTAAGTGGATTACAATTTAATTAACACGTGTTGTATTCATCAAAAACAATAAGATAAAAGTGAGCGCTTATGTTCGACAAATTCATTTCCTATCTAGAAACAACATTATTTACCTTTAACGAGCAACCCATCACTTTGTGGGCAATATTGATGGTGCCTACCTGGATACTAGTGAGTTTGTGGCTATCCAAAATATTAATTAAAGCGGTCACGTCCCGAATGGCGTCAGCAGGTAAAGATCCCAACATTATTCATCTTGTAAAACGGATACTGTTTGTCATTGCTCTCGGGATTATTTTTCTCACCACACTTTCGTTGATTAATGTGCCTATAACCGCATTCGCATTCTTATCTGGTGCTGTCGCGATTGGCTTCGGTTTTGGTGCTCAAAACATCATTAATAACTTTATTAGCGGCTGGATTTTGATTGGTGAAAAGCCCATCAGGATTGGTGATTTTTTGGAAGTAGAGGGTGCAAAAGGTACGGTCGAGCAAATTAATACCCGTTCAACGCGGATCAGACGTACTGATGGCGTCCACATGTTAATACCAAACAGTCAGTTGATTGAAAACGTTGTTATTAACTGGACGCTTTGCGACCGGTTGGTAAGAGGCACCGTAGTTGTGGGTGTTGCTTACGGTAGCGACGTAAAACTGGTCGCGTCGCTAATGAAAGAAGTGACGTCTAAGCAAGTGGAAGTACTTGGTACGCCAGCGCCTGAGATATTTTTTCAGGACTTTGGTGACAACGCATTGATCTTCGAGTCGTATTTTTGGATCCACTCAACGGTTGAAAGAGGGATCAGAGCGGTTTCAAGTACAATTCGTTTTGAAATTTATGAGGCCTTTGAACAGAAAGGTATTGAAATCGCGTTTCCTCAACGTGATGTGCATATTGATGGTGAAATTAAAATCGCACAAGACAACGGCAGTCGTTAGGACCTTTCACTAAATCCAACGCGCATAATCAACGGTTTGGAACGTCGTATAGTGTTTAACATCTCAAATATTGAATGGAGTAACAATTCGTTGATTGCTTGGCTATGCAATAGATTGCAATTGGTGAGTTTGGACGTCTATCATGCGGAGAGTAAACGAAACGGTGTTATACGATGGGAAGTAGGGAAACAATGAACAGAAGCTACAAGGAATTATTAGGTACCGAACTTTGCATTATTCAGTCCCCCATGGCTGGTGTTCAAGGGAGTAATCTGGCAATTGCTGTGAGTGAAGCTGGCGGGCTAGGATCCTTACCTTGCGGCATGTTGAGTACTGAGCAAATTGTCGGTGAAATTAAGTTGATAAAAGCGGCAACCAATAAGCCATTTAACCTGAACTTCTTCTGCCATGAGGCCTTTCCTTTCAATAAACAGCGCCAAGCCATTTGGCAAAATACGTTGAAGCCGTACTTTGATGAACTCGTATTAGGTATGGACGTTTCATCTGGTGGGGCGAACAGAGTGCCATTCAGCCATGAAATAGCCGATGCAATTGAACCATTTTCACCAGAATTCATTAGTTTTCACTTTGGACTACCCGATAATGATTTGTTGCAGCGAGTCAAACGCTGGGGGACAAAGATCGTTTCGTCTGCGACGACTGTGGAGGAAGCTCTTTGGTTAGAGTCTCACGGAGTGGATGGCATTATTGCGCAAGGAATAGAAGCTGGTGGTCACCGAGGAATGTTCTTGTCCAAAGATATCTCGACTCAAATGGGGTTGGTGGCGCTTCTTCCTCAAATTGTAAATCGAGTTAATATCCCCGTGATAGCCGCGGGCGGTATCGCTGACAGCCGCTCAGTACGTTCTTGTTTGCAACTAGGAGCAACAGCAGTGCAAGTCGGAACGGCTTATTTATTATGTCAAGAAGCTCAAACATCGGCACTCCATAGACAAGCTTTGAAAGAAGCGAAATCACAACATACGGCATTAACGAATATCTTTTCTGGTAAACCAGCGCGTGGCATTGTGAATCGCGCGATGAGAGAGCTGGGTTACATGAGTGCGTCTGTGCCTGAGTTCCCATTTGCTTCGATTGAAATGACGGTACTACGAAAACAAGCTGAGACCATGGGAATTGATGACTTCACTCCGTTATGGTGCGGTCAAAATACGCAAGGGTGCCAAGAAATCTCTGCAAAAGAGATGACACTTGCGTTGGCTGGGCAGCTCTAATTCTCGAATCTTTGTCCTGTGTGGAAGTACGACTTAATCTCCCTGAGGTTGGTGATGAGCACTCTGAATCGCATTGAGTGTATCGCGCACTAACTCCTGAGTTTGTTGCTTGAGTAGTTTAACAAACTGCACTTCAATATCGCTTAGTGAGACCGTTTCTGGTGTTACCAGATACATCTCAGTCACGGGTAGTGATTCATAAGGAGGGAGAGGCCACAGTAGCCCTTGAGCAACGTACGGTTTGGCACTTTCAACTGTGAGTGCGCCGAAGCCAATACCCGCCATGATCATGCGGCGAACTTCCTCTACATTGGACGAAACGGCAACTAACTTACCCCAAAACTGCTGTTGTTCACGAAAGTGAGCAATAGCGTCTAGTCCTTCTCCGGGCTGGTCACTTTCAAAAGAGATGTAGGGTAAGCCTTTAATTTCATCTAGGGTTAAGTCTTCGTGTCCAAAGCAAGGGTGCGCGCGTCCGCAATAAAAGCCCATCTGTTCGTAGCCGAGAAAATCACAGCGAATACCTGTTTTGGCGATTTTCTTGTTACTTAATCCGATGTGCAATAAACCGTCAGCGACGTGGCTAACAATGTCAGCGCTTGGATGGGTGTTGACGTTAAAGATGACGTTAGGATACAGAGTATGATATTTCATCAGTGTGGCATCGAATGCCGGGCATTGCAGGTGACTGGCAATCTCGATCGTCAGTTCGCCTTGAATATTATCGGCTTGGTCAACAAATTGATCCGCCATGTTGCCGATGATACGGCTCACTGATGATGCATATTCGTAAACCCGCATCCCATGCAAAGTAAGAGAAAATACGCCTTTTTTTCGTAGGATAAGTCGCTTATCTACATGCTCTTCGAGTCGCTTTAATGCGTTACTTACGCTGGGTTGGCTGAGCGACAGCTTGCGCGCAGCAGCACTGATACCACCTTCGTTAACAATGGTTAAAAACGTATACAGTAAATTCCAGTCGAGATTGCGCAGAAGGCGGTCTTTAGGGTTGAGCATGTGTTTCTTTCCTTGAATGGTTACTTGAATGAATACCCCATAGCCACAGGCTATGTATATCATACTAATTCATCATTATGGCTTTTAACCACTTTTTTCACATACTCAATACTGTCTTTGTGACCGTTTGCTGAATTAGAAGGGAAATGTCTTCTTAGCAAGCGAGAATCTGGAATGAAACGATAACAAAAGTAGAAGGGAATCCATGATGTCAAAAGGGAAGTTTTTAGGTGCTTTGCTTGCTACCTCCGTGGCCGTCGCTGCTTCAGCGGGCGTTAACGCAGAAACAATCAAAATTGGTACAGAGGGCGCATATCCTCCGTTTAACTACTACACCGCAGATGGCCAGCTAGCTGGATTCGATATCGAAATCGGTAAAGCACTCTGTACCGAGATGAAAGTCGAATGTGAGTTTGTCGCTCAGGATTGGGACGGCATTATACCGGCGCTTTTGGCGGGCAAATACGACATGATTCTGGCTTCCATGTTCATTACCGATGAGCGCAAAGAACAAGTGGCATTCAGCGCACCGTATCAGGCATCTGCGATGACGTTTGTTGTCGATAAACAGTCTGGTATTAAAGATGTATCTCCAGAGGCGATGAAAGGCATGATCATTGGTGCACAAGGCTCTACGACACAGGCTGAGTATCTGTTAGCGAAATACCCAGATTCTGAAGTGCGCTTATACCCTACGCAGGATGCGGTGAACCTTGACCTGGTCAGTGGCCGTATTGACGCTCAGGCAGGTGACATCATGCCAATGACTGATTGGCTTAACTCAGAAGATGGCGCGTGTTGTGAGAAAGTCGGCAACCTGATCACGGATCGTCAATACGTTGGTGATGGCGTAGGTATTGCGTTTCGCAAAGAGGATCAGGAGCTTCGTCAACGTTTAGATCAGGCGTTAGTGAACATCATCAAAAATGGTACTTACCAGAAAATTAACGACGAGTTCTTCTCGATTAGCTTACTGACTCTGAAATAAGTCAGATCAATTGTGGCGGCTAATGTCGCCACTGAGTAGTCAATCATAAAGAGAGCGACGCAATGGATTATCTGATGTATCTGAGTCTGGGTGACACTGGCTGGGGAGACGAGCTGCTTAAAGGTTTGGCGGTAACCCTTGGGTTAGCGCTGTGTGCCTTACCTGTTGGGTTATTTCTGGGAACAGGCGTGGCGGCACTATCGATAAGCACGAGCAAAAGCCACCGTTGGTTTGCCAACATTTATACCACGGTGCTGCGCGGGCTCCCTGAGTTGCTCACACTGTTTATCATCTATCATGGCGTTGGTCTGCTGATTAACAAAACGCTGAAATGGATTGACCCGAGTAACGGCTTTTTTGAGCTTAATCCATTTGGTGCAGGCGTGATCGCCCTTGGTCTAGTCTTCAGCGGCTACGCAGCCGAGGTCTTACGTGGCGCATGGAAGGCGATGGATAAAGGTCTGCGTGAGGCCGGATACGCGCTCGCGCTGTCCAGATTACAAATTTTCTGGCTAATTGAGCGCCCACAGTTGCTGCGCTTAGCTTTACCTGGGCTAGGTAATCTTTGGATTAACTTACTCAAAGACACCGCTTTAGTGTCAGTCATTGCACTAGACGATTTGATGCGTGCGGCAAATATCGCTGTAGGTGCAACTAAAAAACCATTTTTGTTCTATCTGACCGTTTGTCTTGCCTATTGGGCTGTGTGCTTATGTTGCGAAAGATTATTGGCAGCAATGGAGCAACACTCAAAGCGTGGCATTCGAGTGAGTCGCTAAGGAGAAAGCTATGACAGATTTTATCGCTAAGGTGGCTCCGATGTTGCTCGATGGGGCATGGATGACTCTTAAAATCACCTTTATTTCGGTTTCGATAGCGGCACTGTTGGCGTTGCCTCTGTCACTGTTGCGTATTCAGTCAGCGCGTATTTATCGCTGGCCAGCACAATTATTTATCTCTTTCTTTCGCGGAACGCCACTGATTGCTCAACTGTTTCTGCTTTATTACGGCTCTGGTCAGTTTCGTCCTTTGTTAATGGAAATGGGGATGTGGGGTTTCTTCCGCGATCCAGTTAACTGCGCACTGTTGGTGTTTACCCTTAACTCGCTGGCCTATCAGACCGAGATATTACGCGGTGCAATTCAGTCTGTAGACGCAGGTGAGATAGAAGCGGCCAAATCTATGGGGATGAACAATAGCCTGTTGTACCGACGCATTGTTATGCCACTTGCGTATCGCATTGCTTTTCCTGCTTTGGGTAACGAATGCATTTTAATGCTCAAAGGAGGCGCGGTTGCAAGTGTGATTACCGTGATGGATTTGATGGGACAAACCCGACGCGCATTTTCTCAGACTTTCGATATTTCGACGTACTTTTTGGCGGCGGCGATGTATTTGGTTATCGCAACGTTATTTGTACTGGCCTGGCGCCAGGCGGAACGCTATCTCTATCGTCATCAGATCCAGCGAACGCCGGGCACTCAACCAGCGACTGTCGCTACGACCTGATTTATCAACCCTACCACAACCTGATGGCAACAGGAGCAAAGACTCTTGTGGGCTCGTTTGACTTTAAAAAAGGATCAACACAATGAACAAGATTGAATTGAAAACGCCTTATTTGGTGTTTCTGGGCGATGCAAATGATCTTCTGATGGCGAAAGTAGCCAAAGGTGTGGCTCACTGGCGACCAGAGAAATGTTTGGCACAATACCGACTTCCGGGTGCGAAGGCAGATCTTGGTATCGCAGAAATGTCACCGCGCGAAGCGGCTGCGTGCGGCGCGAAAACCTTTATTCTTGGTCTTGCACCCGTAGGTGGCACGTTGCCACTGGCTTGGATTGACATCTTAATTGAAGCGATGGAGTCGGGAATGGACGTCGCAAGTGGTTTGCACATGCGCCTAAACGACATCCCTGAACTGGTTGCAGCGGCTGAACGCACGGGTCAAAAACTGCTGGATGTTCGAGTGCCGCAAGGACCGATGGTTTGTGGTACGGGGCTTCCTCGTAGTGGTAAACGTCTTCTAAGCGTTGGTACCGACTGTTGTGTGGGTAAAATGTTTACTACTCTGGCGATTCATCATGAGATGGCAAAACGTGGCATTCCGGCAACGTTCCGCGCCACTGGCCAAACCGGTATTCTCATTGAAGGGAGTGGTGTGCCTGTGGATGCCGTGGTTTCTGATTTCATTTCTGGCATGGTGGAAACACTCTCTCCAGATAACGAACCGGAACATTGGGACATTATCGAAGGGCAGGGCTCACTTCTTCATCCAGCTTATGCGGGTGTAAGCCTGGGTCTGCTGCATGGCGCTCAAGCCGATGTGATCATCGTTTGTCACGAAGCTGGACGCACGCAAATGGATGAAATGGAAGGGTTCAGCGTGCCTGATCTACAAACCGTCATCGACATTAACCTTACGATGGGACGCGTGACAAACCCGAATATTCGTCTGGGCGGTATCGCACTGAACACGGTGAATTTGAGCGAAGAAGAGGCATTAGCTGAAATCGCACGTATTGA
Source organism: Vibrio sp. J1-1 (assembly GCF_021728395.1). Taxonomy (GTDB): domain Bacteria; phylum Pseudomonadota; class Gammaproteobacteria; order Enterobacterales; family Vibrionaceae; genus Vibrio. The sequence goes on from NZ_JAKKCM010000002.1 coordinate 339,224, forward strand.
GAAACAGTTTGGTGTACCTGTTGTCGACCCAGTCCGTACTGGCGTGGCGAAAATTGTCGATGGCATCGAAGAGGTTTGCTATGCGTAAAATGAGCGTGCGCGTTGAAAGGTGGCCACTGCATGAGCCATTTGTCATTTCACGCATGGATCCCATGCTGCATGGTGAAGTGGTCGTGGTTGAGATTGAACAAGATGGATTGGTAGGGCGTGGAGAGTGCGAACGGATGAACGTCTTCGAGCCAGATTACCCTTACGATGTATTGGCGGATGTTGAGTGTGTTATTCAAGCTGTGGAATCAGGTATCAGCCGTGAAGAGCTTGGCGAGTTGTTGCCATCTGCCGCGCCGCGCAATGCAGTTGACTGTGCTCTATTTGAATTGGAAGCCAAGCTAAAACAGCAACCAGCTTGGCAAATGGCAGGCTTTAGTGACGCACCTCAACCAGTCACAACGGTATTCACTCTATCACTCGATAGTGCTGAGAACATGGGGAAAGCCGCGGCGGCGCAAAAACATCGCCCAATTCTGAAGCTAAAACTCGGTCGTGACGGTGACTTAGAACGTGTTCGTGCGGTACGAGAGGCGGCTCCCAATACGCGTTTGGTGATTGATGCCAACACCGGTTGGAGTTTTGCACAGCTGTGCGAGTATTTACCTGTATTAGCGGATCTCGGCGTCGAAATGGTTGAGCAGCCGTTGTCGTTCGAAGAAGAGCACTTACTGGAAACGATCACTCCGCTATTGCCGATTACGGCGGATGAATCTTGTATTGATCGTTCCTCGTTAGCTGCTCTGAAAGGACGTTATCAGGCAGTGAATATTAAACTGGATAAAACGGGTGGCATGACAGAAGCACTAGCTCTGCTTAAAGATGCGCAGGATATGGGCTTCGAAGTGATGGTCGGCTGCATGATTGGTACTTCTCTTGCTATGGCTCCGGCGCTGCTTCTCGCTCAACAAGCTCGATGGGTAGATATTGATGGGCCGCTGTTGTTATCTGAAGACAGAACACCAGCACTCAATTATTGCGAAAGCGTAGTCGAGCCAACAGAGGGTGTGTGGGGATAATACTGCAGCCTAACTCCTATCTAGCGAAAAGCCATGGTCAACCACCATGGCTTTTTGTCATTTTGTAGGATATTGCTTTTTTTGTAAGTTAACGGGTTGTTAGAGCTAAAAAATAGCGTTCAATACTCCCTAAGTAGCAACTATGTTGATAAGATGAGGCCGACGATTATGAAAGAAGGTAAAATTACATCGGCAAAGATAGCTATGTTACTGACCTAAGTGCATGTTAGTTCTTTGTCTCAGGGAGTGGATTGCTTTGACTGACTTGATTAAAAACCGTGTGTGAAACGGAAAAGCAAACTATACATCCTCAGTAAAGACTGATGTAATACCTTCGAGCTTCAATATTTGTGCGAGTAGCGCTGAGTAAAAGACTGTATATGAAAAAAATTATCTCCTTGGCTGTGTTAATTAGCCTAGCAGGGTGTGTTACGACATCTACTAGTAATCCAGTTTTATCGGATATGCACGTAGAAAAGTGTGAAGAGCTCGGTAGGCTAGTCGTCACTCAAGATAAAGAGTTCCAACCATCAATGTCAGTGTCATCGCTCGTTTTAAACCAATTGCCAGTTGTTGCTGAAGACTTTCAGAGTGGTGTTTTAACTTGTAGTGTCGCCGGTGTCACGGATACGGGTTACGCCATTGCCTATGACGAGAGTTCAGAGATTTATCTACACCGAAAGTTTAGTGGCAACAACAAGACAGCAACGTTGGATATCCTGACCAAGCAAGTCGCACTAGAACAGCAAAGACGCCAAAACTTAGAGCGCGAGAAAAGAGAACAAGAACAAGCTGCTAAACGTCAAGCCGTCGTAGATAAACGCATACAGTTCTGTTTGGATTTTGGGGCAAAATACGCTGATATCCTTAAAGGTCACGGTATGAGAGTTGATGACGTGTCAGTATACGACTCGTGGAACAGTGGTGAATCAATTACTTGTGTTAATAGTTACGATGGCTACTGGGTCGATGACATTAATGAAAAGGGCACCGAGCAAGTGAGAGAGCAGCATGTGATCAATAAAAACACGGGAGAGTATCAAACGATTTTTCGCTGATAAGAGCCCGTTCGTTTAGGCCACCATCATAGATTATTCAGATGTCTACCTGCTTGCCTATACCTACTGTATAAAGGCAAAAGATGGACAATCACGCTTTGTAAAGGGTTACCAGTTTGACTATGGGTTCAGAATCCATTTAGTTCGAACAAGGTAACCCTCGCTTTAGCTTGAGGTGTGTTAGGCCAAGAGCTCTCTTCGAACAATGTCTGCTCCGGCACTTAAGGCATTTAGCTTGCCTCTTGCTACTTGTCGAGACAACGGCGCCATACCACAGTTGGTACAAGGGTAGAGTTTATCGGCATCCACAAACTCAAGTGCTTTGCGCAGCGTATTGGCGACTTCCTCTGGTGTCTCAATCGTATCGGTCGCGACATCAATTGCCCCCACCATCACTTTTTTACCGCGAAGAAGTCCGAGTAACTCCATAGGAACTCGAGAGTTGTGACATTCTAATGAGATGATATCGATATTAGATTTTTGCAGCTTTGGAAAGACTTCTTCGTATTGTCGCCACTCAGAACCCAACGTTTTTTTCCAGTCGGTATTGGCTTTGATGCCGTAACCGTAGCAAATGTGCACAACCGTTTCACATTTCAGGCCTTCAATGGCTCTTTCTAATGCTGCGATGCCCCAGTCGTTGACCTCGTCAAAGAACACATTAAACGCCGGCTCATCAAATTGGATGATGTCTACACCCGCAGCTTCTAGCTCTTTGGCTTCTTGGTTGAGTATTTTGGCAAATTCCCAAGCCAGTTTTTCACGACTTTTATAATGATCATCGTACAACGTATCTATCATAGTCATGGGACCAGGAAGTGCCCATTTGATAGGTTTGTCGGTCTGTTGACGCAAGAACTTAGCATCTTCGACAAAAACAGGCTTTTGGCGAGAAACAGGCCCCACTACGGTTGGAACGCTTGCATCGTAGCGATCACGAATTTTCACTGTTTTGCGATTCTCAAAATCAACGCCGCTTAGATGCTCAATAAACGTTGTCACAAAATGCTGACGCGTTTGTTCACCATCGCTAACAATGTCAATATCGGTGAACTGTTGTTCTTGCAATGAAATACGTAACGCATCCTGTTTGCCGGCAGTGAGTTCCTCACCTTGCAATTTCCAAGGTGACCAAAGTGTTTCAGGTTGAGCAAGCCAAGAAGGTTTAGGTAAACTGCCTGACGTTGAAGTAGGTAATAATTTTTTCATAATAAAGGCTGTCGTATGTTTGGTTGATTATAAAGCGTAATTAGCTGACCAATTCTCAAGAATCGTTTTATATGGCTTGATGAAGTTTTCCTCAGTAAACTTGCCCTGTTCAATCGCTAATTGACTGCGCTCTTCTCGGTCATAAACAATCTGAGTCAATGAATGATCGAGGTTTTTTAAATTGGGTTGATAGCGTTTTCCCGCTGTCGAGTTAGCATTATAAATCTCAGGGCGATATATTTTCTGGAAGGTTTCCATCGTGCTAATCGTACTAATGAGCTCAAGATTGGTGTAATCGTTAAGCAAATCACCAAAGAAATAAAAGGCCAAAGGCGCGACACTGTTTGGCGGCATGAAGTAGCGAACCTGCAATCCCATTTTTTTGAAGTATTGCTCAGTTAAAGACGATTCGTTTGGCTGGTACTCAAAACCTAACACAGGGTGGTGGTTTTCAGTTCTGTGATAGGTCTTATTGTCCGAAACGCTCAGGCAGATTACCGGTGTTTTTTTAAAGTTATTCTTGTAAACATTTGAATCTACGAAGCTCTTGAATATCTTGCCATGTAAATCGCCAAAGTTATCTGGAATGCTAAACTGAGTTTGGTTCTTGTTATGATCTAAAAGTAATACGCTAAAATCATAGTCTCGCACATAAGAAGAAAAGTTATTGCCTACAATGCCTTCAATGCGTTCGTTAGTTTTATGATCAACAAAATTCGTTTTCAATATTTCAATTGAAGGGAAGGTTTGACCACTGCCTTCTATATCTATATCAACAGAAATAATTTCCAGTTCGACTGAATAACGATCGCCAGCAGGATTATCCCAGCTCGCTAAGGCGTTAAATCGATTGTTAATCATCTTTAAGGTGTTGCGTAAGTTCTCTTGGCGACTCTCACCTCTTGCCAAGTTGGCAAAGTTTGTCGTGATACGTGTGTTATCAGAAGGCTGATAATTTTCATCAAAGCAAATGCTATTAATCGTAAATGTAAATTCTTTATTCATTTTGAGCTGACATCCTATACCTAAGGTAAACCTGAACTTATTCCTAGCTATCTCTGTACTTTCTAAATTTATTTTTCTGACGTTATTTCTGTTGTTAGTGACAAAAAATCGAGTAGAGATTCAAATTCAATATTATTATGAGTTATAGATAGAGTGTTTTTTATACCTTTGGTGCGATATGAATTAAAACGCTTTTACTTAATGTGGCACATGAAAAATATTCATGATGCGGCATGGCGAGGTGGGCTGGCTCAACAATCTTTGTTGTTATCAGTGTTAAAACTGCTCAATCAAAGCACGTAAGTACTGATCGTTAAGATCACGATAGAGAGGTTGGTCTTGCTCCAAATGCTGGAGCAACTAATACTCCGGGGATTTGATGCCAGCCGCTTTGGAGTTGTTGGGTCGGGTGATTGGTAGATTTGTGATTAGACTGGCTATGATGCAGTAACTCAGGTTGGCTGGTTTCCAGCGCCAGATTACTCTGAGTTACTGCATAGTCACTTTAAGGCATCTCGGTTAAAGGCTTCTAGGATCGCCAAGTGCAAGTGCCACTTTTGAGGCTGGTGGTTTGCCTAATGCGCGGCAAATTTGCCAACCCGCTTGATTGACAGCGTTGAGATCGACGCCCGTTTCAATACCAAGTTGATCACACAGATAAAGCACGTCCTCTGTTGCGACATTGCCACTCGCTCCTTTTGCGTAAGGGCAGCCTCCCAGACCTGCAACTGCGCTATCTACGGTGTTGATTCCCATCAGCAAGGCTTGGTAAATATTTGCCAGCGCTTGGCCATAAGTATCATGAAAATGAACCGCTAGGGCATCTTTTGGTAGTTTCGTTAACAGCGAATCAAGCATTGCAATAACGCGATTCGGGGTTGCTTTACCGACTGTATCACCGAGTGAAATTTCATAACATCCCATATCAAACAGCGTATTCGCTACCGCGGTGGTTTGCTCTGGTTTGATTTCTCCCTCATAGGGGCAAACCATGGTGCAGGATAAATACCCTCGCACAGGTATGTTATGTTGCTTTGCCAGTGCGATCACAGGTTCAAACCGCGTGAGGCTTTCCGCAATGCTACAGTTGATGTTCTTCTGGCTGAACGCTTCAGAAGCAGAACCAAATACCGCAATTTGCTTTACGCCACTTTCCAGTGCTCGTTCTAAGCCTGCTAAGTTTGGTGTGAGCGCACTGTAAATCACGCCTGGTTGCTGAGTTATCCCCGCGAATACCTGCTCAGAATCGGCCATTTGTGGTACCCATTTCGGCGAGACGAAAGAACCTGCTTCGATGTGTTTTAAGCCACTGGTACTCAATTGATTGATCAAGCGGATTTTATCCACCAACGTCACTGCCGTTTCATTTTGCAGGCCGTCGCGAGCGCCAACTTCGACGATATTAACCTTCGCTGGTAGCATACTCGCGCTCCTTATCGACACAGACATTCTCTGATGCCAAAGCTAAATGCAGCAGTATCGAACCATGCTGTACTTGGTCTCCATGCTGATAAAAAACTTCATCAACGGTGGCAGCTACCGGAGCGGTGATGGTGTACTCCATCTTCATCGCTTCGAGAACTAACAATGGATCGCCAGCCGCCACTTCGTCGCCTTTATTAACCATGACAGCGGAGATTATGCCGTTAAGTGGCGCGGTTGGGCTAAGCTCATCCTCTTTGCCTTTTGGTGATTCAAAGCTTGGTTGGTGCGCAAATGTACGTTGCTGACCAAGATAAAACAGCGTCGTTTTCTGCTCGTCGTTGAGTGCATTAAAGATGTAACGCACCTCATCAATATCAACGATGAACTGTCCATCTTTTTTAAGCAGGCAGACCTGATGTACTTGATCACCACATTGAATCGTAAATTGATCAGGATGCTGGAAACCGGACTCCTTAGCAGAATGGTGTAAGCGTACTTGATGGTTAGCCGTTGCATCCGTGAAGTTAAATCGATACACGTTCTCAACCGACAGCCTAAAACCTTGCTTGGTAGGCGATGGTAATGCTGAATCACCAGACGTCGAGGTGAGATTGTTCCAGCGCGCAATGGCGGCCAACGTTAGCCAGATCGAATCAGACACGTTTTGCTGCTCGTTAATGCCTTGCTGATGTTTGACCAGGAATCCAGTATCAAGCTCAATATCAGCAAAGGCAGGCTGCGAAATAATGCTGTGTAAATAACCAATGTTAGTTGTGACACCACGCACGTGATACTGCGTTAAAGCCTGTTTAAGCTGTTTTAGTGCAATATCGCGCGTTTGACCCCAGACGATCAGTTTACTGATCATCGGATCGTAGTACTCGCTGATGGTATCGCCTTGTGTAACACCACTATCAACGCGCACACATGCTAAGCGGACGTTGCTGTCTGACATGGGCTCTTGCAAATAATCAATGAGTCCAGTTGATGGCATAAAGTCATTGTCTGCGTCTTCTGCGTAAATTCTCAGCTCGATTGAGTGACCGTTATGCGTGATTTCCGATTGCGAGATAGGTAAACGTTCGCCAGCTGCAACTTTGAATTGCCATTCAACCAAATCAACGCCGGTTATCAACTCAGTGACTGGGTGCTCAACTTGCAGGCGAGTATTCATCTCCATGAAATAGAACTGACCGCGGCTATCCAGTAAAAACTCAACCGTTCCTGCACCAACGTAGTCAATCGCTTGAGCGGCCTGAACGGCGGCTTCACCCATTTGTTGACGTAGTTCATCACTCAGCCCCGGCGCGGGTGCTTCTTCGACGACTTTTTGGTGACGGCGCTGAATAGAGCAGTCACGATCAGAAAGATAGACGCAGTTACCATGTTGATCTGCGAATACCTGCACTTCCACGTGGCGTGGTTGCAAAATGCATTTTTCGATCAGAAGCTGTTTATCGCCAAAGCTTGAAAGAGCTTCACGCTGCGCACCATCAATGGCTAACGGCATCTCGGCTGCACTGTTGACTACTCGCATGCCTTTACCGCCACCACCTTGGGTCGCTTTGAGCATCACGGGGTAACCGATTTTTTCCGCTTCTGCCAATAAATGCTCTACGCTGTTGTCCGTACCGTGGTAGCCCGGAACCAGCGGCACGTTCGCATCAGACATGATTGCTTTGGCTTGAGATTTAGAACCCATTGCCTCAATCGCGTCGGTGGAAGGGCCAATAAACACAATGCCATTTTCACTGCACGCTTTAGCCAGTTTCGGGTTCTCGGAAAGAAAGCCATAGCCTGGATGGATCGCATCGGCTTGCCATTTCTTAGCAGCACTGATGACGGCATCAATATCCAGATAAGATTCACTGGCCGGAGCTGGGCCGATAAATTCGGCAAAGTCAGCCTGTTTAACATGTAAGCTGCTGCGATCCGCTTCGGAATAGATGGCAACCGTCTCGATAGCCATGCTTTTTGCGGTTTTCATGATTCGGCACGCAATCTCACCACGATTTGCAATCAGTATTCTTTTAAACATGATTCCTCCAGTTAGCGGCACGCTTTTCGAAAAAAGCAGTCAGCCCTTCTTGTCCTTCACTGGACACACGAGCGGCGGCAATCGCTTGGCTGGTGTATTCAATTAATGAGCGATCGATAGGTTGGTTGTCACAACGTAAACAAAGTGCTTTTGCTGCCTGCATAGCCAGCGGTCCATTATTAAGCAGGTGATCAACAATACGATTGACCGCCTCTTTTGGCTGGGGATCGATTTGATGAAGAATGTTCATCGACAGCGCGGTCTCTGATTCAATCAGTTCCGCGGTTAAAAAATAGCGTCGGCTTTGGCGTTGGCCAATCGCTCGGATTACGTAGGGGCCAATTGTGGCAGGCAGTAAGCCGAGTTTCACTTCACTCAAACAGAAGCGACTTTCAGGTGTGCCGATGGCAATATCGCAGCAGCAGATAAGCCCTAGTGCGCCACCAAATGCTGCGCCATGCACCATAGCAATGGTTGGTTTGCTAAAGGTATCCAACGTATGCAAAAGTTTTGCTAGTTGCTGTGCATCTTGAAGGTTTTCACTTTCGGTTTTGGTTGCCATTGACTGCATCCAGCCAAGATCTGCACCCGCAGAAAAGTGTTTTCCCTGTGCAGTTAACACAAGAGCACGGAGAGAATCATCCTTTTCGAGTTGTTCAAGAGTTTCAATCAGTGAGGCGATTAACTCATCATTAAATGCATTGTGTTTTTCTGGTCGATTTAGGCTCAACCAGGCAACGCCATTGCTGTCTTTTTCAAGCAGTAGTCCGGTCATGTGACTTCCTTTGTCTGACATTTCTGTTTGATATTCCAATACTCGCTAAACAGCACTTTACTAGTCATTGATGGATAGCGAGGAGTTAAGGTTTGCCTTGCATCCGACTACATACGGAAGATGCCAAACTTGCTGTCTGGTATTGGTGCATTAAGTGCAGCAGATAAAGCAATACCGACAACATCTCGGGTCTTAGCAGGATCAATAATACCGTCGTCCCACAGACGAGCACTGGCGTAATAAGCATGGCTTTGCGTCTGATATTGCTCAGCAATTGGACGCTTGAAAGCTTCTTCTTCCTCTGTACTCCAACTTTCACCTTTGCGAGTTTTAATATCGCGGGTCACTTGCGCCATTACGCCAGCCGCTTGCTCGCCACCCATGACGGAAATACGCGCATTTGGCCACATCCACATCATGGTTGGGTCATAGGCTCGGCCGCACATGCCGTAGTTACCTGCACCATACGAGCCACCAATAACAACGGTAAATTTAGGTACGTCTGCACAAGCAACAGCGGTCACCATTTTTGCGCCATGCTTGGCGATGCCTTCTGCTTCGTATTTTTGACCGACCATAAAGCCAGTAATGTTCTGCAAAAAGAGAAGTGGAATTTTGCGTTGGGCACACAGCTCAATAAAATGGGCGCCTTTTTGTGCTGACTCGGAAAATAGAATGCCGTTATTGGCAACGATACCAATTGGCATACCGTGGATATGAGCAAAGCCACATACTAAAGTTTCGCCGAACAAGGCTTTAAATTCATCAAATTGTGAATCATCAACAATTCGTGCAATGACCTCTTTTACATCAAACGGTTTTTTAAGATCGGTACCGACGATGCCGTAAAGCTCCTGAGCGGAGAAACGTGGCTCTTGTGGTGCTTTTTGCTTAAGTTGAATCGGCTTTAAGTGGTTGATTTGTGAAACAGCCTGTCTTGCTAGCTCTAATGCATGGTGGTCGTTTTCTGCGTAATAGTCGGCTACGCCAGACGTACGGCAGTGAACATCGGCACCACCAAGATCTTCAGCACTCACTTCTTCACCTGTTGCCGCTTTTACAAGAGGTGGACCCGCTAAGAAGATCGTACCTTGCTCTTTTACGATGATGGATACGTCGCACATGGCGGGAACATAAGCGCCGCCAGCGGTACACAGCCCCATGACCACGGCAATTTGTGGGATGCCTTTGGCCGACATACGGGCTTGATTGTAGAAAATACGACCGAAGTGGTCTTTGTCTGGGAATACTTCATCCTGGCGGGGTAGGTTAGCGCCACCAGAGTCGACCAGATAAACACACGGCAGTTGGCATTTTTCTGCAATTTCCTGTGCTCTTAAGTGCTTTTTAACCGTAAGCGGGTAGTAACTGCCGCCTTTTACTGTCACATCGTTGGCTACGATCATACATTCTGTGCCATCTATCACACCCACACCCGCAACCACTCCAGCACATGGAACGTAATCAGGGTACACATCCCAGCCAGCAAACTGACCGATTTCTAAAAAAGATGAACCGGGGTCGAGTAGGGCAAGAATACGCTCTCGAGCGGGAAGCTTTCCTTTCTTCTGCTGATGCTCACGTGCTTTTTCGCCACCACCGTCTTCTATTTGGGCGGTCACGGTATAAAGTTGATCCACAAGTGACGCCATAGAGCGGTAGTTTTCCTGATATTGCTCTGAATGGGTATTAATATTGGTCGTCAAACAAGCCATAAATAGCCGATCTCCATTCGGAGTGACAGACGTAGATTGCCTGTCACCAATTTAGGTTGATTAATGAAATGTGTTGAGTCAGTACGCCTGAGGTTGAATGATGACTAGGCGCTTTCGTTAAACAATTCGCGACCAATAAGCATGCGTCGAATTTCAGAAGTGCCCGCACCGATTTCATACAGCTTGGCATCACGAAGCAGGCGGCCGGTATCAAACTCATTTATGTAGCCGTTTCCGCCAAGTAGCTGTATCGCATCCAAAGCCATTTTGGTTGCCAGCTCTGCGCTGTAGAGAATCGCACCAGCAGAATCTTTACGTGTGGTTTCACCGCGATCACAAGCAGCTGCAACGGCGTAAACATAGGCCTTAGCGGCATTCATTTGCGTGTACATATCCGCGACTTTTGCTTGCACAAGCTGGAATTCGCCAATGGATTTGCCAAACTGTTTGCGGTCGTGGATATACGGCACAACGATATCCATACATGCTTGCATGATGCCAAGCGGGCCGCCAGCAAGCACAACGCGTTCGTAGTCCAAACCGCTCATCAGCACTTTCACGCCTTGGTTTTCTTCACCCAGAATGTTTTCTGCAGGGACTTCGCAGTTTTGGAACACCAACTCACAAGTGTTCGAACCGCGCATACCTAATTTGTCGAGCTTTTGCGCTTGAGTGAATCCAGGGTATCCACGTTCTACAATAAAGGCCGTGATGCCCTTGGAATGGAGGCTTGGCTCTGTTTTGGCGTAGACAACATAGGTGTGTGCATCAGGACCGTTAGTGATCCACATTTTGTTGCCATTTAGCAGGAAAATATCGCCTTTACGTTCCGCTTTAAGCTGCATAGATACCACATCGGAACCTGCGCCAGGTTCGCTCATGGCAAGGGCTCCAATATGCTCACCGGAGATGAGTTTAGGCAGATATTTGTCTTTTTGTGCTTGTGTCCCGTTGCGGTGGATTTGGTTAACACAAAGGTTGGAGTGAGCACCGTAGCTTAAAGCAACCGAGGCAGATGCCCGGCTGATCTCTTCCATAGCAATCACGTGGGCGAGGTAGCCCATGTTTGCACCACCAAACTCTTCGCTGGTGGTCACACCTAAAAGACCCATTTCACCTAATTTGGACCAAAGGTGGTTTGGAAAGTCGTTAGATTGGTCGATAGACTGCGCTAGAGGCGCAATTTCTCTTGCAGCAAAACTATTGATTTGCTCGCGAAGCAAATCGGTATTTTCGTCATAAACAAAGTTTAGGGAAGAGTAGGTAGATTTCATTGCGTGTCCTTGCCTTTACGTCACCTACATCCCAGTGTTGAGGTGTCAGGTGACTTTTTCGCCTTTCATGGATCTCAGTGTATTTTGGCATCGCAACTGCGCAGCATTTAACTCCATCATTACCGCTTGAATGTCATTCGCCTGCTGTTGCAATGCTGCCTTCTTCTCTTCGATCAACCGAATCATATAGGTCAACTGCTCAGTACTTTGATCGGTATCGTAGAGTTCAAACAACTCTTTGATATCTGCAAGAGAAAAGCCTAATCGCTTACCTCGCAAAATCAGTTTTAGTCGAATTCGATCGCGACCATTGTAGATTCGAGTGTTGCCTTTACGTTCTGGAGTCAGCAGACCTAAATCTTCGTAAAAGCGAATACTTCGGGTTGTAATATCGAACTCTTTCGCGAGCTCACTGATCTTAAATGTATTCATTCTTTAACCTTACGACTTTCGTATAACAATCATCCGAATATACAATTCGTTAACGTTAAAGTAAATAACTAGTGAACACTCTTGAGCCTTGATATTACTGACGTTTACCCGAAACTGACGATTCACTCGAACAAACAATAACCTCAAACTTGACGTTAACGTAAATGTTAGTATAGTTATGACGTAAACGTCAACAAAAGGTTAATGAAATGAAAAATGAAACATGGATTGTTGCCGCTAAACGAACGCCTATCGGAGCTTTTCAAGGTGCACTAGCTTCAACCGATGTCACTGAGCTAGGGGCGACAGCGATTCAGGGCGCATTAGCAGAAAGTCAGTTGGATTCAGACAAAATAGATGAAGTACTGATGGGTTGTGTACTACCAGCTGGTGTGGGGCAGGCTCCTGCGAGGCAGGCGAGTTTAAAAGCCGACATGCCACAATCGATTGGTTGTACGACGCTGAACAAAGTGTGCGGGTCGGGCATGAAGACAGTGATGCTTGCTCATGATCTTATTCAATCTGGCAACGCGCACGCTGTTATTGCGGGTGGCATGGAGAACATGTCTTCGTCTCCTTATCTATTAAAGAAAGCACGCGAAGGTTTTCGTTTAGGCCATGAGCAAGTACTCGATCACATGTTTTATGACGGTTTACAGGATGCCTATCAAGGTGAGTTGATGGGTGTCTTTGCTGAACAAACGGCGCAAAAGTATCAGTTCAACCGCGAAAGTATGGATACTTGGGCGCAGCAATCGGTAACTCGCGCGCAGCGAGCGATTGAACAAGGTTTGTTCAAAGAAGAGATCGTCCCTGTCCATGTGAAAACCCGACGCGGCGATACCTTGGTTATAGACGATGAGCAACCTAGCAAACTCGACGTCGCGAAAATTCCAACTTTACGTCCTGCGTTTGCTAAAGATGGCGGCGTAACAGCGGCGAACTCAAGCTCAATTTCTGACGGTGCCTCGGCAATGGTATTGGTCGATAGCGAGTTTGGTCGTCAAGAGAACTTACAACCCCTTGCAAAAATCGTCGCTTACAGCACACATGCGAGGCTGCCAGAAGAGTTTACCATCGCCCCCGTCTTCGCGATTGAAAAACTGCTGGAAAAAACAGGCTGGGACAAATCGGACGTTGACCTTTGGGAAATTAATGAAGCTTTTGCCGTCGTGACTCAGTACGCAGTGAAAGTGCTCGAACTGGACGAGAGTAACGTTAACCCGCGCGGTGGTGCTTGTGCGTTAGGTCATCCAATTGGCGCGAGTGGTAACCGAATCCTCGTGACCTTGATTCATGCGCTTAAACAGACTGGCGGTAAACGTGGCGTTGCATCACTTTGTATTGGTGGTGGTGAGGCAACCGCAATCGCGATTGAGATCTGCTAAATCATTCTTAACAACATTCCTCTGTCCGCGGCGCAAGTCTGTGGCGAACTTATACAAAAATAGTCAGTAACAAGCTGAAAAATACAAGGATGTCATCATGACAGAACAAGTAAAGCAGTATATCGGTGGTGAATTCGCCATCTCCGACTCAAAACAATGGCTAGATGTCACTAACCCGGCAACCAATGAAGTGATTGCACAAGTACCTTGTGCTACGGAGTCGGAAATGAATGCGGCGATCGCCAGCGCAACAGAGACGTTTAAGCGTTGGAAAGAGGTGGCTGCGCCGGAGCGTGCAAGACTGATGCTGCGCTACCAGCATCTACTTAAAGAGCAGCACGACGAGTTGGCAATATTACTTTCAAGCGAGACAGGTAAAACCCTCGCGGATGCAAAAGGTGACATTTGGCGCGGGATTGAAGTCGTTGAACAAGCTGCAAATATTTGTAGCTCAATGATGGGTGAAACGGTTGAGAATGTCGCAACCAATATTGATGGCTACTCTTACATTCAACCGCTCGGCGTTTGTGCTGGTATCACTCCGTTTAACTTCCCAGCGATGATCCCGTTATGGATGTTCCCTATGGCGATTGCGTGCGGTAACACCTTCATTTTGAAACCTTCGGAGCAAGTGCCATTAACGGCAATGAAACTGGCTGAACTGTTTGAACAAGCAGGTGCACCAAAAGGCGTGTTGCAAATCGTCCACGGCACCAAAGAACAAGTCGACCGCATTCTTACCGATCCAGTCGTCCGTGCGATCTCTTTTGTAGGTTCAGTGCCAGTTGGCGAGTACATCTACAAAACCGGTACTGATAACCTAAAACGCGTTCAGTCGTTTGCAGGTGCGAAAAATCACATGGTTATTATGCCAGATGCAAACAAACAGCAGGTAATTAATAACCTGGTTGGTGCATCAGTAGGTGCCGCTGGTCAGCGCTGTATGGCGATTTCGGTCGCGGTATTTGTTGGCGAAACCAAAGAGTGGATTCCGGAGCTTAAAGAGGCGTTAGCTCAAGTTCAACCAGGTGCGTGGGATGATGAAACCGCAGGTTATGGCCCGCTGATTAGCCCGCAAGCGAAACAACGTGTGGTGAATCTGATTAATGAAGGCAAAGCGTCTGGCGCTAACTGTGTCCTTGACGGAACAGATTGCCAAGTGGCTGGTTTCCCTGACGGTAACTGGGTTGGTCCAACACTGTTTACCAACGTGACGACAGACATGTCGATTTATCAGGAAGAGATTTTTGGCCCAGTGCTGCTCACTATGGAAGTGGATGACTTGGATGAAGCTATCGAGCTGATTAATGCGAACCGCTTTGGTAACGGTACGTCTATTTTCACGGCGAATGGCGCGGCCGCGAGAAAGTATCAGCACAATATCGAAGTGGGTAACGTGGGTATCAACGTGCCGATTCCTGTGCCATTGCCATTCTTCTCATTTACGGGCTGGAAAGGCAGTTTCTATGGCGATCTGCATGCTTATGGCAAACAAGCGGTTCGTTTCTACACCGAGACGAAAACGGTGACTGCACGTTGGTTTGAAGACGATATCCCAAGTGGCCCAAACATGACCATTCAGCTTAACTAATTACCCTCGTTAACAGTATATGGCCAAGCTAATTCTTGCTTGGCCTAGATTCAAATGCAATGAATTAGACCTTAGGACTTCAAGATGGATTTTGAATTAAACGAAGATCAAATCGCATTCGCAGACGCAGCGAAACAATTCGCAGAACAGATGCTTGCACCGCACGCCGCTGAGTGGGATGAAAAACAACACTTCCCTAAAGATGTACTTCGCCAGGCTGGTGAACTGGGTTTCTTGAGTATCTATACGCCGCCAGAGCACGGTGGTTTGGGGCTTTCCCGTTTGGATGCTGCGATTATTTTTGAACAATTGGCGATGGGTTGTACCGCAACCACAGCGTTTATGACTATCCATAATATGGCGACCTGGATGATCACCAGCTTTGCCAAACCGGAAGTTGCTCAACAATTTAGTGGTGAATTGATCTCCGGAGAAAAGCTCGCTTCTTACTGCCTCACTGAGCCAAATGCGGGTTCTGACGCGGCATCTCTGACGACCAGCGCAGTGCGTGATGGCGATGAGTTTGTTTTGAATGGCGCAAAAGTGTTTATCTCTGGTGCAGGTGATACTGACGTCTTGGTAGTCATGGCTCGTTCGTGTGGTGAAGGGGCGGGTGGCGTGTCTGCCTTTATTGTACCAGCTGACAGCGAAGGCATCAGTTACGGTAAGAAAGAAGCCAAGATGGGCTGGAACTGCCAACCAACTCGTATGATCACCTTCGAAAACGTTCGAATTCCGGCTGAGTATCTGTTGGGTGAAGAGGGGGAAGGCTTTAAGTTTGCCATGCTCGGTCTCGATGGCGGCCGAATCAATATTGCCACCTGTTCTGTTGGCACTGCGCAACAAGCGTTAAACGAAGCAAAACAGTACATGTTAGAACGTAAACAGTTTGGACGTTCACTCGCTCAATTCCAAGCACTGCAATTCAAACTGGCGGACATGGCAACAGAACTGGTTGCTGCGCGTCAAATGGTGAGACTTGCTGCCGCAAAACTCGATGCTCAACACGCGGAAAAAAGTGCGTACTGCGCCATGGCGAAACGCTTTGCAACGGATGTGGGTTTTAAAGTTTGCGACGAGGCACTGCAAATTCATGGCGGTTATGGCTACATTAAAGAATATCCAGTCGAGCGCCACTTCAGAGACGTTCGTGTGCACCAAATTCTTGAAGGTACCAACGAAATCATGCGTCTGATCATCTCAAGACGTCTACTTACAGAGGGTGTTGAGCTGGTTTAGTCAGCGAGATAGCGCCTTACCTAAAAGAATAAAAAGGGATTGAAAGATTATGACAGCACAAATCAAATTAGAGCGTGAAGCTCACATCGCCAAGCTCACTATTAGTAATCCGCCTGCGAATACCTGGACTTTGGACTCTCTCAATCAACTCAAAGAATTAGCGATTGAACTTAGCAATGATCGTTCTATTTACGCTTTGGTACTAACGGGTGAAGGGGAGAAGTTCTTCTCTGCTGGTGCGGACCTTAATAATTTCGCATCGGGTGACAAATCGCAAGCGGCAGATATGGCGTTCGCATTTGGTGAAGCGTTTGAAGCCTTATCAGCGTTTGATGGTGTATCTATCGCGGCGATCAATGGCTATGCAATGGGCGGTGGTTTGGAAGTCGCGATGGCGTGCGACATCCGTATCGCTGAAGAGCAAACGCAAATGGCGTTACCAGAAGCGTCGGTTGGCTTGTTGCCTTGTGCCGGAGGAACGCAAAACCTCACTGCGTTAGTCGGCGAAGGTTGGGCGAAGCGCATGATCCTGTGTGGTGAACGTGTGACGGCCGAGCGAGCAGAGAAAATCGGTTTGGTCGAAGAAGTCGTTGAAAAAGGACAAGCGTTAGAAACCGCAATGGAACTGGCACAGCGTGTCGCGGGTCAATCGCCGAAGTCTGTATCTGCTTGCAAAACACTCATCCAAAATCGACGCAGCCAGACTCATGCGGCAGGGTTGGTATTGGAACGTGAACTGTTTTTACAGCTTTTCAATACACAAGATCAGACAGAGGGTGTGAACGCCTTCCTGCAAAAGCGAAAGCCAAACTGGACCAATAGCTAAGGAGTCGCCATGACCAGCAAAGTAAACGTGTCAAACCTAGAGTGTGCCGATGGTTCTGTCATCGGTGTGCTGGAGCTAGATAATCCGGCGGCGCTCAACGCACTGAGTTATGTGATGATCGAGCAGCTTTATAATCAACTGCTTGAGTGGCAAATCGATGACAACATCGTTGCGGTGTGTTTGCATGCGAAGGGCGAAAAAGCATTCTGTGCTGGCGGTGATATCCAAGCAATTTATAGAGCGCTAGAAAATAAAGAGCAAGATTTCGACGCTGCGTTTTCTGCCATGGAAACGTTTTTCGATCTAGAATACCGCTGTGATCATCTGATTCATACTTACTCAAAACCAATCATCGCTTGGGGGCATGGCTACCTGATGGGCGGCGGTGTCGGTCTGTTTATGGGCGCAAGCCATCGTGTGGCGGAGACGAACACTCGCTTTGCGATGCCAGAAATCAAGATTGGCCTTTATCCTGACGTAGGCGCGACCTACTTTTTGAATCAGTTGCCAAAACACTACGCGCTGTTTCTTGGTTTAACTGCCTGTCAGATCAATGCGACCGACATGAAAGCATTAGGGTTGAGCCAATGGATTACACATCCTGATAGTAAGGGAAGCTTCTTCTCTCAACTCTCCAGTATTCATTGGAAAAGTGAAACAGACATCAACGAGAAGATTGCGACACTACTTCGCACGCTAGAAGTCAAAGAGCCGGGTGTGGGCTTGATGCTACCTCATGCTGATCTTATAGAGCAGATTTGTCACGGTGATTTAACAACGATTATCAAAGCCATTAGTAGTGCAGATGTGGATGATAAATGGTTTGTTAACGCGCAGAAAGCGCTCAGTTATGGCAGCCCTCTTTCATTAAATCTTACTTACCAACAATTGACTCAGTATCAAGGACTCCCTTTGGATGCTTGTTTTGATATGGAGTTTAACCTCACGTTGCGTTGTGGTTTAGAAGGTGATTTTAGGGAAGGGGTTCGCGCGCTCATCATTGATAAAACCAACCAGCCAACATGGATACACAAGTGTGTCGTTGATGTCACTCCGCAGGAGTTGCAACGCTTTTTTGCACCGATTGATTCAGTTGATTACCCACTTACAGAAACGCAATTGGCGACGGCTGAACTTTAGTTTAACGGAGTAGTTAAACGGAATAGCGACAAGGAAAGGAAGAGACAGAACATGGATAAAATAGCATTTATTGGTCTTGGCAATATGGGTGCACCCATGGCTAAGAATCTCGTCAACGCAGGTTTGAAAGTTGAAGTTTTTGATTTGAATCCGAACGCTGTGGCGGAACTGACCGCACTTGGCGCTTCGAGTGCAGATTCTGTTCAGCAAGTCGTTCAAGGCGCGGGTGTCGTTGTCACAATGTTACCCGCTAGTCAGCATGTAAAAAGTGTCTATCTTGGTCAGGATGGCATTTTAGAAAGCGTTGAATCTGGAACATTACTGATTGACTCATCCACTATTGATCCGGCGACCGCTCGTCTGGTTGGCGAAAAGTCACAGCAGCTAGGCGTTAGCTTTGTCGATGCGCCAGTGTCAGGTGGGGTTGCTGGTGCAGCCGCAGGCACGCTGACTTTTATCGTTGGCGGCTCACAAGAGAATTTTGTTCAAGCGAAAGTGGTGCTTGGCCATATGGGTAAAAACATTTTCCATGCCGGTGATGCTGGTGCTGGTCAGGTGGCTAAAATCTGCAACAACATGATGCTGGGTATTCTGATGAGTGGTACTTGTGAAGCGCTGAACTTGGGTATAGAGAATGGGCTTGACCCTAAAGTGCTGTCCGACATTATGTTGCAAAGCTCAGGTCGTAACTGGGCGTTAGAGCTTTACAACCCATGTCCGGGCGTGATGGAAAATGCGCCTGCGAGTAATGGCTATCAGGGTGGTTTCATGAGTCAGCTTATGGCGAAAGACCTCGGCCTTGCTATGGAAGCGGCAGTTGCTAGCCAAACCTCGACGCCGATGGGCAGTTTAGCTCGCAACCTGTTTAATTTTCATAATGGTCAGGGCAATGGACAAAAAGATTTCTCTAGTTTGTTTGAGTTCTACCAAAAGCAAAATCAGGCCTAAGGAGCGTTTATGGAGTTAGCAAATAAGGTTGTTGCGATTACAGGTGCTGGGCAGGGGCTTGGCAAACAGATGGCACTTTCTTTGGCTGAAAGTGGCGTGAATCTCGCGCTTATCGATCTTAATTTAGAACAATTGCGAGAGACACAGGCAGAGTGTCAATCTTTGGGGGTAAGCGCCCGAAGTTATGTGACGAACGTGACAGATGAACAACAGGTTTGCGCTGCCTTTGAGCAAATTGAAGCAGACTTTAAGCAGCTTAATGGCGTGATTAACAACGCTGGTATTATGCGTGATGGTATGTTCATTAAAGTGAAAGACGGTCAGGTCACTCCGATGTCCCTCGAGCAGTTCCAGTCGGTTATGGATGTAAATGTCACGGGTACTTTCTTATGCGGACGTGAAGCGAGCAAAGTCATGCTCAACACCGATAGTAAAGGCGTGCTTATTAATATATCCAGTGTGGCTCGTGCTGGGAATATTGGCCAAACCAACTACTCCGCCTCCAAAGCTGCGGTTGCGGCCATGGCGACGGTATGGGCGAAGGAGTTAGGACGATTTGGTATTCGTTCTGTTGCGATCGCGCCGGGCGTTATCAAAACGGCGATGACGGACCAGATTAAGCCGGAAGCCATGGATAGGCTAATTAGGATGATTCCTGTCGGCCGCTTGGGGCTTGCTGATGAAATCTCCGCGACCGTGAAATATGTATTAACGAACGAGTTCGTGACCGGAAGAGTATTAGAAGTAGATGGTGGTATGCGCATGTAATCTCAATCACAAGGCTAACAATGTTCGTTGTATTGTTAGCCAACATCAAAATTTCCTCATTGATGGCAGTTGCATAAACCAGATTGAGCCTCTCTATCCATTTTACGTTCCATCCCAATTAGCTTCCCAGTTTCTCTTTACATCTTTTTAAATGCTTTTTCTAAAACTGTGTACGGATCACACTTTTGAACCGCCGTTATCGGGCATGCAAAATCCTATTTCATAGCGACCAACAATTGTGCAAATGAAAATTATAATGTTATGAGACTGTTACCACATGGCGTGGGTAATGTTTGTGCAAACAGAACAGTATCGGTGCAATCATTAGTGTACGATGTAAATTTTTTGTGTTGATAAATTTGAAAATTAATCTACCCAAAAATTAAAAAACACAAAGATAATAATTTTATTTCTATAATATATTGAAAAATAAGGATTAAATTTCTTTAATTAAGCTGTGGATTGCCTTTTAATTGGTCATTTCCAACACATCATGTCTGTGTCTCAAAGCACAATTTTCCAACATTCTTCGGATGAATTTACAAAAAATAGTTTGAGATCGAACTAAATTTCAGGCATTTTATATTTAACTAACCGTTCAATTAAAAATGAAAGGGGATGAAATGCCGAAGGTGGGAATGCCTGAAATCAGGAAGCCACAGCTGGTGAAAGCGACAATGTCAGTGATTGATAGGGTGGGCTTACATGCAGCGAGTATCTCGTTGATCAGCAAAGAAGCTGGCGTATCAACGGGTATCATCAATCATTACTTTGGTGGTAAGCACGGGTTATTGGAAGAAACGATGCGCGAGATCCTTCGCCAGCTTTCATTCACGATCACGAAAAAGCTTCGTGAGCTGCCGGCTGATGCTCATCATCAACGTATCAACGCCATTATTGACGGTAACTTTGTCGGCTTTCAGGCTGAAAATAAAGTGGCCAAGACATGGCTAGCCTTCTGGTCTTATTCGATGCATGACGAACAGCTAAAGCGTCTGCAACGTGTAAACGAACGACGTCTTTTGTCCCATCTAAGAAGAGAATTAAAAGCACTATTAAGTGCAGAGCAAGCGGAATTGGTTGCTCACGGGATTGCGTCACTCATTGATGGAATATGGCTACGCGGAACGCTCAACCCGCAAGGCATCGATGCAGAAAAAGCAAGGGTCATCATCAACGACTATCTCGAAAAGCAGCTAACGTACTACTCACAAAAAATTTAAAAGTCACAGGTCTTCAAAATGGAAATGAAAACACATTACATTGATGGTGCAATGTATATCGGAAGCTCTGACGAGCATTTCACCACATACAACCCGGCGAATGGTGAGCCATTGGCCAATGTTAAACAAGCAAATCAACGCGATATGGAAGCGGCTATCGAATCTGCAAAACGCGGCTTTGAAGTATGGTCAGCAATGACGGCAATCGAGCGTAGTCGTATTCTTAACAAAGCCGTTGCGATCTTGCGTGAACGTAATGGTGAACTAGCGGCTTTGGAAGTGGCAGATACAGGGAAACCAATCCAAGAAGCGATCGCGGTTGATATCACGACAGGGGCTGATGTACTTGAATACTATGCGGGTTTAGCGCCTAGTTTACAGGGCGAACAACAGCCACTTAATGAAAACCAGTTTTTCTACACACGCCGTGAGCCACTGGGGATCTGTGCGGGTATCGGTGCTTGGAACTACCCAATTCAAATCGCGATGTGGAAATCAGCACCAGCACTGGCTGCTGGCAACGCAATGATTTTCAAACCATCAGAAGAAACGCCGCTGACAGCATTGAAGTTGGCCGAAATTTATTCAGAAGCGGGCATGCCGGATGGGGTATTCAACGTGGTACAGGGTGATTATCGCGTTGGCCAAATGTTAACGGCACATCCTGATATTTCGAAAGTCTCGTTCACTGGCGAGTGTGGTACGGGCAAAACTGTCATGGGTGACAGTGCGAAAACACTCAAGCAAGTCACCATGGAATTGGGTGGTAAGTCACCACTGATCGTGTTTGATGATGCAAAACTAAATGATGCCGTATCAGCAGCCATGGTTGCGAACTTTTACACTCAGGGTGAAGTATGTACCAACGGTACTCGTGTTTTTGTTCATGAGTCTATCTATGATGAATTTGTTGCACAGCTTAAAACTCGTACTGAACTGCTGATTGTCGGTGATCCTCTTGATGAAAGCACGCAGATCGGTGCTTTGATTTCTAAAGAACATGAACGCAAAGTGTTGTCTGCGATTGAAGACGCTAAGGCAAGTGGCGCAACGCTACTGACTGGCGGCTACAAAGTAACAGATAACGGTCTGGAAAACGGTAACTTTGTTGTTCCAACCGTATTTATTGATTGTGATGATAACATGAGCCACGTACAGCAAGAGATCTTTGGTCCTGTTATGTCGGTGCTTAAGTTCAGTGATGAAGCTGAGGTTATTCAACGTGCCAATGATACCGATTACGGTCTGGCTGCAGGTGTCTTTACTCAGAACCTCTCTCGCGCCCATCGCGTTATTCATAAAATTCAGGCGGGAATCTGCTGGGTTAATGCCTGGGGTGATTCCCCTGCAGAAATGCCAGTAGGCGGCTACAAGCAATCTGGAATTGGCCGCGAAAATGGCGTCGAAACCCTGAAGCATTACACGCAAACTAAGAGTGTACTGGTTCAACTGAGCGACTTCGAAAGCCCTTACGCTTAAATCTCCAGGAGAATCAAAATGCAACAACACTACGATTATATTATCGTCGGTGCGGGTTCGGCCGGCTGTGTTTTAGCGGATCGCTTGAGTGAAAGCGGTCAGCACTCTGTCTTATTACTAGAAGCAGGTGGCACGGATAAGAGCATTTTTATCCAAATGCCGACAGCGCTTTCTTACCCGATGAACACGGAAAAGTACGCTTGGCAATTCGAGACAGTAAAAGAAGGCGGCCTTGATGGACGCCAACTGCACTGTCCTCGCGGTAAAGTTCTTGGCGGTAGCTCTTCTATTAACGGCATGGTTTACGTGCGTGGTCACGCTTGTGATTTCGACCAGTGGGAAGAAGAGGGTGCAAAAGGTTGGAACTACCAAGCGTGTTTGCCTTACTTCCGTAAAGCGGAATCTTGGGTTGGTGGCGCGGATGAATATCGTGGCGATAACGGCCCTGTTGGTACCTGCAACGGTAATGACATGAAGCTTAACCCACTATACGAAGCCTTTATCCAAGCTGGTAAAGATGCGGGTTACCCAGAAACGGATGATTACAACGGTTACCAGCAAGAGGGCTTCGGTCCAATGCACATGACCGTTGATAAAGGCGTTCGCGCTTCAACATCTAATGCGTACTTAAGCCGTGCTAAAAAGCGTAAGAACTTCACGCTAATGAAGCGAGTCACTGTCCACCGAGTCTTACTTGAAAACAACAAAGCGGTAGGCGTTGAATTCGAGCAATCAGGTTCCGTTAAGCAGTGTTTTGCAAATAATGAAGTGATTTCTAGTGCGGGTTCAATTGGTTCGGTACAACTACTGCAACTTTCCGGTATTGGCCCTCAAGATGTATTGGAAAAAGCGGGTATCGAGGTGAAGCACCAGTTGGAAGGCGTGGGTAAAAACCTGCAAGACCATCTGGAGGTTTACTTCCAATATCACTGTAAACAGCCAATCACACTTAACAGTAAGTTAGGTTTGGTGAGCAAAGGGTTAATTGGTACCGAGTGGATTCTTACCCGCAAAGGCCTCGGTGCGACGAACCATTTTGAATCGTGCGCGTTTATTCGTTCTCGCGAAGGCTTGAAGTGGCCGAACATTCAATACCACTTCTTACCAGCTGCGATGCGTTATGACGGTCAGGCTGCCTTTGATGGCCATGGATTTCAGGTACACGTTGGCCCTAATAAGCCAGAAAGCCGAGGCTCAGTAGAAGTAGTTTCATCGAATCCAAATGATAAACCAAAGATCGAGTTCAACTACATCTCCACAGAGCAAGATAAGCAGGACTGGCGTGATTGTATCCGCCTGACGCGTGAAATATTGAACCAGCCAGCGATGGACGAGTTCCGTGGCGATGAAATACAACCGGGTTTAAACATCACCACTGACGAGCAAATTGATGAATGGGTGAAGCAGAATGTAGAGAGTGCTTACCATCCATCTTGCAGCTGCAAAATGGGCGCGGACGATGACCCGTTAGCAGTCCTGGATGAGCAGTGTCAGGTACGTGGTATCCAAGGATTACGTGTTGTGGATTCATCCATTTTCCCAACCATTCCGAACGGCAACTTGAATGCGCCAACCATCATGGTTGCCGAACGCGCTGCGGATATGATCCTAGGTAACGCATTACAAAAATCAAACAATACTCCGGTTTGGATTGCACCGAACTGGCAAGAGATGCAACGAATGCATCCACCAAAAAGAAATTTAGATTCAATCTCATAATTCAAATAATCAACAAATAGTCAGTAATCATTACAAGGAACTAAACATGTCTAAGATGACGAAAATTGTATCAACTATCGCGTTAAGTACCTTAGCAACCGGTGCTTACGCAAATCAGTGTGAAACCGTTCGATTTGCTGATGTAGGTTGGACAGACATTACAGCAACAACCGCCGTTACTTCAGAAATACTAAAAGGGTTAGGGTACAAGACCAAAACGGATCTGCTTTCTGTACCAGTAACCTATTCGTCAATGGCAAATGGCGACATAGATATTTTCCTAGGCAACTGGATGCCAACGATGGAAGGTGATATCGCTAAATACCGTGACGCAGGTACCGTCGAAACTGTTAAAGCTAACCTTGTCGGTGCTAAATACACACTCGCGGTACCAAAATACGTTTACGACTCGGGCGTGACGAGCTTCGCTGACCTGGTAAAACATGCCGACAAGTTTAAAGGTCGCATTTACGGCATCGAACCGGGTAACGATGGTAACCGTCTGATCCAATCAATGATCGATGGCGATGCGTTTGGTCTGAAAGACTTCAGCTTAGTTGAGTCCAGTGAAGCGGGCATGGTGTCACAAGTATCACGTGCAGTGCGTCGTAATCAGTGGATTGTATATTTAGGCTGGGCACCGCACCCGATGAACAACAACGTTGAAATGGAATACTTAGCGGGTGGTGATGACTTCTTCGGTCCAAATTACGGTGGCGCAAATGTCTACACAAACGTACGTAAAAACTACCTTTCTGAGTGTCCAAATGTAGGCCAGCTAGTGAAAAACCTAGAGTTCAGCCTAGAAATGGAAAACGAGTTAATGGAAGCGATTCTTAACCAGAAGCAAAAGCCCTCGAAAGCGGCACAAGCGTGGTTAAACGCGAATCAAGATCAAATCGAAGCGTGGCTTAAGGATGTGAAAACGGTCGATGGCCAGGATGCACAGGCATCGATCTCAGCATACTTAAAATCAAACGCTTAATCTGATTTATACCCCAAAACTCGAGTAATTGTTTGGGGATACTAGGTGGGCGGTGATGCCCACTTCATTAACACTAAGGGTTTATTGTGAATATTATTACGGACAACAAACTACCATTAGGGCAGTGGATGGAAACCGGGGTTGATTGGTTAACCATCAATGCGTCTGGGTTCTTCGATACTATCTCAATTACACTTGAAACCATCATTATGTTTGTGGTGGATATTTTCAAATGGATGCCACCTGCGGCTCCAATCATTATGACGGCAGCTATTGCTTGGTTCCTACATCGTAGTATTCCTCTCGTCGTATTTATCGTGCTAGCGCTACTTGCGATTCTTAACCTTGGTTATTGGCAAGAGATGCTGGAAACCTTTGTCCTTGTTTTTGCAGCGACAACGATTTCCGTATTAATTGGTGTACCTCTGGGAATTATGGCGGCGCATCGTCCTTGGTTATACACATTACTCAGACCGATTCTGGACCTGATGCAAACGGTACCAACGTTTGTATACCTGATTCCGACACTGGTTCTGTTTGGTTTAGGTATCGTTCCGGGGCTTATCTCAACCATTATCTTCGCTATTGCAGCACCAATTCGATTGACTTATTTAGGCATCATTAAAGTGCCAGAAGAGTTGTTGGAAGCGGGTAAAGCATTTGGTGCAAGTCGCATGAAGCTATTGTTTAAGGTGGAGTTACCTGCGGCACTACCAAGTATTATGGCGGGTGTGACGCAATGTATCATGCTGTCTCTTTCGATGGTGGTTATCGCGGCGTTAGTGGGTGCTGATGGCTTAGGCAAACCCGTTGTACGTGCGCTAAACACGGTAAATATCTCACAAGGTTTTGAAGCAGGTTTAGCGATTGTTCTTGTGGCAATTATCCTTGATCGCTTGTGTAAAGCACCAAACCAGAAGGAGGCGTAACCATGGACGCAATTACTATTGACAACCTTGATGTGGTATTTGGTCAGCAACAAGCGCAAGCGCTGGCTTTACTAGACCAAGGTAGGTCGCGACAAGAAATTATCGATGAAACTGGCCAGGTAGTCGGGGTAGATAACGTATCATTGAGCGTTAAACAGGGTGAGATTTGTGTACTGATGGGCTTGTCGGGCTCAGGTAAATCCAGCTTGCTTCGTACCGTTAACGGATTAAATGACATCTCCCGTGGTTCACTGAAAATTAAAGATGGTGACGACATGGTGGAACTGGCGAATTGTGATGAACAGACGCTTCGCCATTTACGTACTCATCGTGTTTCTATGGTGTTTCAGAAGTTCGCTTTGATGCCTTGGTTATCGGTCTTAGATAACGTGGCGTTTGGATTGGAGATGAAAGGCATCGGCAAGGCGGAGCGTCGTGAAAAAGCACGCGAACAACTTGAAATGGTGGGTTTGTCAGAGTGGGAAAACAAATTTCCTCATGAGCTTTCTGGCGGTATGCAGCAGCGTGTTGGCTTAGCTCGCGCCTTTTCGATGGACACTGACATCTTATTGATGGATGAACCGTTTTCAGCCCTTGACCCATTGATTCGAGCACAGCTTCAAGATGAACTTATATTGCTTCAAGAGAAGCTGAACAAAACGATATTATTTGTGAGTCATGACTTGGATGAAGCACTTAAAATTGGTAACAACATTGCCATTATGGAGTCGGGTAAACTGATTCAGCATGGTAAACCAGAACAAATCATTCTTACTCCAGAGAATGATTATGTGGCGGACTTCGTGGCACACACTAATCCGTTAAATGTACTCAAGGGTCGCTCTTTAATGCAATCGAGTACATCCTTGCTACGTGAAGAAGAGCGCGTTCTTATCTGTCCTGAAAGAGGGATTTGGGTGACGCAAGAACCGAAAGGACTAAGCTTAATTGATAGTGATAAGCTGTTGATTCTTTGGGATAGCGAATCATCGAACCTTGATGATGTGAAAGAAAACGCGTTGGTTCAGGTTAGCCCGGATATCAGTATGCGTGAAGCAATAGAGCTTAAGCAGCGCAGTAATCAACCTCTCTTGATGGTGGAAGATAATCAGCTGGTAGGCGTATTGAGTGACAACGAGTTATATGATGCGCTACTGGGTAACTTCAGGTCAGATAAAGTGGCTTAATCACTCCAGAATAGACAACTCGATAACGAAAAGAGCCGCAGTTTAGTTACGCTGCGGCTCTTGGGTATAGAACTTAAATTAGTCATAGATAGTTGTATTTATTCCTCTTTCTTTTCTTTGTCCTGGTTAACAGAATTAGCAATATCTTGTACTGCTTCAACTAAATTAATTGGCATCGGGAAAATAATCGTCGAAGTTTTATCTGTGGTGATTTCAGTTAATGTTTGCATATAGCGCAACTGTAATGCATTTGGTGCTTGATTCAGCATTTGAGCCGCTTCTTTTAACTTTTTAGACGCCTCTAATTCACCGGTTGCGTGAATGATTTTCGCGCGACGGTTACGCTCGGCCTCGGCTTGACGAGCAAGCGCTCGAACCATACTTTCATTCAAATCAACATGCTTGACTTCAACGGTGGCTATTTTAATGCCCCAGTCATCAGTTTGTTGATCAAGTATGGCTTGTAAGTCTTTATTTAATCTTTCTCGCTCAGATAGAAGTTCATCTAACTCATGTTGACCTAATACTGAACGCAGAGTGGTTTGTGCCAACTGACTGGTTGCTTCGTTGTAGCTTTCAATGTTGTTGATGGCCATTTGCGGGTCAACCACTCGGAAGTAAACCACTGCGTTAACGCGAACAGACACGTTGTCTTTGGTAATAAGATCTTGCGTTGGAACATCCAGAACAATGGTTCGTAAGTCGACGCGGACCATTTGTTGGATAAACGGAATCAAGATGATCAGGCCAGGGCCTTTTACCTCTTGAAATCGACCCAAGAAGAATATAACGCCTCGTTCGTACTCACGCAGAACTTTGAAAATTTGTGTCGCTAGTGCGATCAACAGAACTACGATCACAGAAACAGTGTAGAGCAACATATTCGCCTCCTATTGGTTAGGGCGGTCACTGGGCTTCACGGTTAAGGTTAGCCCTTTAACATTGACAACGGTAACTTGGTCACCTTGTTTGAGTCCTTGGTTTTCTTCTGTTTTAGCTTGCCAGAATGCGCCATCCATTTGCACACGACCTTCGCCGTCAACAAAGTCATCACTTACTACTGCATGTTTACCGGGATAGGTTTCAAGACCAGTAGTGACCCGTCTGTGGCGTATTCTAACTAGCATGCCGACTGTCAGAATGATCAGCGCAACTGAAAAAATGGCAAGACCGAATATTAAAGGCAGCGCGACTTGAAAGCCCGGCAAGTCACTGTCCATGAGGAATATCGACCCAAGAATAAAGGCAGCCACACCGCCTAAGCCCAAAACGCCAAAACTCGGACTGAATGCCTCTGCTACCATGAGTGCGATACCGAGTAGTAACAGCCCTAAGCCTGCGTAGTTAACGGGCATCATCTGGAGTGCGTACATAGCTAACAACAAGCAGATGCCGCCCAACACGCCAGGTAAACCAATACCCGGGTTATAGAACTCTAAAAGTAGACCATAGATACCAATAAGGATAAGAATGTAAGCAACATTAGGATTAGTAATGACGGCTAACATTTCCGCGCGCCAATCGGGCACTCTTTCGACCCATACAGGATTGTCCAATGACAATGTCACGGGCTGATTGTTTATTTTAACGGTTGTTCCGTTAATCACCTGAACCAGTTCTTCTGGTGAATTAGCAATATGATCAATGACATTGAGCTTCAGAGCTTCTTGGGCATCCAGACTCGCAGCTTCACTCACCGCTTTCTCTGCCCATTCGGCATTACGGCCATGCAGTTTGGCTAACCCTTTAATGTAGGCGGTAGCGTCATTAATGACTTTCTTTTCCATTGCTGTTTTGGCAGGAACCTTTTCGGAGCTATCGTCAGTGTCGTTTTGTTTGTCTTCGGAACTCTCGTTTTTCTCTTCGCTAGGGGAAGGAACTCCCGGAGCCCCACCACCCAACGCAACAGGGGTAGCTGCGCCAAGGTTTGTTGCTTCTGCCATTGCTGCCACGTGACTGGCAAGAAGGATGTAAGTCCCTGCACTGGCCGCTCTAGAACCTGAGGGACCAACCCAAGTTGCGACAGGAATAGATGAAGTGGTGATGGCATGGATGATGTCTCTCATGGCGCTATCGAGACCGCCCGGAGTGTCCATTTTTAAAATGACTAAGCTGACATTTTCCTCTTGAGCTTGCTCTATTTCTCTGGAAAGGTAATCGCTGATGGCAGGACCAATGGCACCGTTTACCGGGACGATCCATACCGTGTTCGCCATAGCCTGACTGGCAAACATGATCAGTGGTAAGAGCCATATCCATATTCGTTTCATACAGTCCTCCTTGTACAGTGACAGGGACTTATTTTAAGTATACGCAAGTAATCACTGCATGCAGAGTTAGATTACTTTGGTTGGTCAGATCAGGAGAGGGGGAATCGATTTTGAAGGCTTTGGAGGAGTGTTGGCAGGCAATAGATCAAGGGATGATTGCCTGCCTCACATAAGCTAATGGACTTGTTTACCGGAGAACTTTTCCAATACTTCCTCTTTTTTCATTGGCTTATAAAAATAAAAACCTTGTAAATTATTGATATTCCATACCTTTAGCTTACGCACCTGACTTGCTGTTTCAACACCTTCTGCAACGATTGTTAACCCTAACTCTTGAGACATACTGACAATATTACGTACAAGTGTTTTTGCGCGATCATTGCATTCAATCTCATCAATATAGGATTTATCCAATTTGACAATATCCAACGGAAAGTTGCAGATGCTGCTAAATGAGGAATAACCGGTACCAAAATCATCCAATGCGAGTTGAACGCCCAGACGCTTAATCTCATTGATACAGTTAATGGATTCTGTCTCACTTCCCATCAACATACTTTCAGTAATTTCAAGTATGAGGTTTCCTTCGGAGACTTGGTATTCTTTAATCAACGTTGTGAGGTAGGAAATTAATTTTGAGTGATAAAAATGGCGGGCACTTAAGTTAATGTGAACCGAGAGTTGCGGTAATCCTTTAGCGATCCGCACTTGATTGAGTGGACCAATAAACTCGCAAGATTGTTTGAGGATGGACTCCCCGAGCTCAATTATCAGTTTTCCTTGCTCAGCCACGGGAATAAAAACAATGGGTGATACTATACCAAGCTCTGGATGTTGCCAGCGCGCAAGAGCCTCAAAACCGATCACTTCTTCTGTTTTGGCATCAACGATTGGTTGAAAGTAGGGCGTGATTTCGCTTTGCTGTATTGCGGCTTCTAAGTCACGGTTAATAATCTTTAAGGCTTCTGCTTGCTCAGATAGCGCTTCACCAGTAACGAATACCTCACGAATCTGGTATCCGCTTAACGACTGTGCTGAGTGGCGTGCAGCCATCAGAAGATGTTCAACTGGTTGGTGGGTGATTTTGGGATCCATCATCACCGCTTTGCTGTTAAGAGATACGGTAATGTCAGAAAATACAGTCTTATATGAGAGCTGCTTTAACAAGTGATTTGTGGATTCAATCACATCCTGATGGTTTGTCTCATCAGGGATTATAATAATAAATTCATGTTCGCTGATACGACCTATTTGATATTGCCCCAATGCTTCACGCAGCAACTTGGAAATATGTTGAACTGCTTCGTCGAATACATGATGCCCGTATATTTCAGCAAGTTGCTTTAGCTGCTTACTTTTAAGCAAAATGAATGAAAAGCGATTAGGTTGTGTTTTTACTAGTTTATCAAGTGCTTCCATGATAGATGGACGATTACAGAACCCGGAGACAGGGTCAAAGTCGGTCAACTTTTGGATCATTTCTGCTTGCTGTTTGGTTTCCCGAATATCCTGAATGAGCAACATGAGCGCACTCTGTCCGTCGTGTTGAATCAGCGCGGCTTCAATCAGGCAATCAATAGTATCGCTATGGGCATCAAGTATTTGTGCTTCGAACAGGGCTCTGCCGTTTTCTAACTCAATCAACATCTCTTCGAACCGTGATTCGCCGTTATCATTTGGATAAAGGGTGTTGAGCGGGCGATTAATCAGTTCGGACTTTTGATGATTGAGTATTTCCAACGCCCGTGGGTTGACATCGACAATTTGATGCTCTATCACGAAAAGCATTCCTAGCGAAGAGCTGTTATATAACGCGCTAAAGTTATGCATTGAATCCTTTAACTGCGATTTCGTTATCGATGTATTGTCAGACAGCTTCTGTACCAACTTAGAAGCCAGTTCCAGTTCATCTGCGCTAATCGACTGAACGCCTTCAAGGTTATATTTTGACGCGATTTTGCGCATATCATCTGCGAAGCGATTAAAACGAAGAGCCACTTTGTGCTTGAAAACAATAAACGTTGTTGCCGCGATGATCGATGCCACAATACCGACAGTCACGAATAAATAGAGAAACAGTGCATTGCTTTTAGAATAGTACTCACGTTTCATTTTGGTCTCTACCCAGGCAATAGGTGAGCCACCCAGGTCACTCAGCAGGGAGGATTTGGTAATAGCCGTCGTTGATTTGTCTATATCTCGTGTGAGGGTGCTTTCAGGCGGTAAAGAGATGAGAGGCGTTAACGAACTTTGAGCGGATAGGGCAGGTGCGAAATCACCGGGAAAGCGTGTTGATAAATTTCTTCCCCACAATAGCCAACCATTGGAAGCTCGGTTACTCGAACTGTTTCTGACTGGCGTTAAACTGAGCCCCCAGATGGTTTGATCTATTTTTAAAAGCCCTGAGAGTTGGGTACGATGAGCATCTGGTTTGTGATTCATCGCGGCTATATGCTGTTGTATGAGAGGGTGTTGCACAACGTTAGCTGATAGCGAAGAAGATTTTTCTTCTGAATCCTCTCGAGTAAGAGAGAGTAATTCTTGCCCTGCAAACGTGACAAACGACATCATGTCCAGGTTTAACGAGTTGAGCGTTTCTATATACAGATTTCGTTCGGTATAACCCGCTACGTCCGGCTTATCGAGAAAAAGCTCGTAAGTTTCATCCCAATAGGCCCAGTCATAAGAGTTAGCACTTTGCTGGGATAGCATCAAATCAACCACGGCGAGTGCTTGCTGGTTGGCCTGGTCAATTTCCATGTTTTCTAATTGGTCGACGCTATAAAGAAAAAAATAGCGACTTATGATCAGACAACTTAGCACCATTCCAAGCAAACCAAGTGAGAAGTATAAAGCCGTCTTATAGCGAAGGTTTAAGTTAGATAAGCGAAACGTTTGCATTAAAAATGGTTATAGGTATAAGTTTTTTGAAATTGTATGGCATCTAACACTATATTTTTTTGATGGAAGTTCAATTTGTTAACATTGAGTTGGTTAAATACCTTCGAAGTTATGTTTCACATGACATAGAGATTCAAACTACCGATATCCAGTTAACGCTGGTTAATTGATGCGCGTAATATTATCAAATCCTTTCATATTAAGTAGAGAACTTCGATTGTACTGAGTATCTAAATTGTGAAGGCGATAGTAAACTGTCTAAAAACAAAGGAATTTGCGATGTTTATTGTTTACCGCTTAGCCAAGTTAGCCATTATCTGTATGATATTTTTTACCATCTACGATCTAATTGCTTACGGTGAGATCACTTGGTTTCATCGGCTATTGTCATTTTTCAACTAATTTGAACGACGTGGCTGGTTGAGCAAACACTTGCCACACATCATATCAACGAGCAGTTATGCAAATAGGTAGGAAGTTCATATGAGTAAGCACTCCGCGATCATTGAGTGGCAACGTCAAACAAGCGAAATTTTTAGCGACAATCAATACAGTCGGGCACATAAGTGGACGTTTGACGGCGGCTTACAGATACCTGCTTCTCCGTCCCCTCTTGTCGTACCTCTTCCACTATCAGTTGCCGAAAATGTGGATCCAGAAGAAGCGTTTGTTGCGGCGCTTTCGAGCTGTCATATGTTGGTTTTTTTGTCGATAGCGGCCAAACGTCGTTATATCGTCGATTCTTACGTTGATGCAGCTGAAGGAGAGCTTACCAAAGGGGACAATGGTAAGGAGTGGGTATCGCGAGTGAATTTGAATCCCAAAATCGTCTTTTCGGGTGAGAAACAGCCTACGTACGAACAGCTAGAAAAGATGCATCACATGGCGCATGAAAATTGCTTTATTGCTAACTCTGTAAAAACTGAAGTAGTAACAAATATTCTTGAGTAACCGATTTCTACCAATCGGCTCTGGGCCTTAATTATTTAACCAGGCAGACTCCTTTAACAATGTCAGATTATGTCGCTAAAGCGACGAAATGACATTGTTGTGCGTCAGCGCAAACGTCACTTGTTAAATTAATGTTATTGTTTGCGTGTGTTAAGCAAACAAGATTACGACATGAGTAGCCGCACCCCATTAGAGTCGTTTATGCAAACGGACGGCTCCCCGACGTTTGGTCATCTTGACGCAATGCCTAAATCGTTACAGCTTGATCGTTTTGCATACCGGAATGAGATGGACCAACCCGCATCGAAATTACGCAAGTATTTCGGCTACAAGCAATTCCAGTTTGTCTCTCTGGTTACGCCTGAGTATCTCATAGGTATTGCGATCGCGGATATTCGTTATTTGGCTTCCGGTTTTTGTTATCTTTATGACATTAAAAACAACGAACTCGTTGAGCAACAATGGCTTAAACCTTTCAATCTCGGCTATCAAACTGAGCCATCAAGTTGGTCAAGCTCCGCGACTCTGGCGGATGACGCCATCCAATTTTCCATCCAAGAAGGTACATGGCACGTCCATTTTGTGTCTGGTTCAGTAAATGCCGTAATTAGCTTACTCCCTGAACCACATAGTATTCCGTTGATGTTATGTACACCGACGGGGTATTCAGGCTGGACCTACACGCAAAAGCACAATGGATTAGCGGTGGCTGGTAACCTGTTTATTTTGGGTCAAGAACAAGACCTGAGTAAAGTCTCAGCAGGGTACGATTTTTCGGCAGGATACATGCGAAGAGAAACAAGTTGGCGATGGGCGAGTATTAATCATCTTCGAGATACTGATCATTTAGGGCTTAACCTCGCCGTGGGAGTCAACGAAACAGGCTATTGCGAAAATGTGCTTTGGGTTAATGGTGACCGTCATTTGATGGCACCGGTGCACTTTCATTTTTCGCGCAAGAAACCACATGAGGCGTGGAGGATTACCTCGC
This sequence comes from Vibrio sp. J1-1, assembly GCF_021728395.1. Lineage (GTDB taxonomy): Bacteria > Pseudomonadota > Gammaproteobacteria > Enterobacterales > Vibrionaceae > Vibrio. The sequence goes on from NZ_JAKKCM010000002.1 coordinate 373,757, forward strand.
AAGATGGGCGAGTTGAACTCAGCTTTACACCGTTAAACTGTCGATCAGAAAGAAAGAACTTCTGGTTTCTCAAAAGTAATTTTCGTCAATATATGGGGCACTTTAACGGCTTTGTCGTTGATGGAAATGGCAAGAAACATGAATTGAAGGATGTCGTTGGCTTAACTGAAGATCACTACGCAAAATGGTAGCAAAGACATGGATTGGTCAATGTTAATGGAGCGCCCTGAGCTGCTGCTTATGATTCTGGCTCCGATATTTTTTCTCTGCATGTTCGCAGAGTACTGGTTAGGTCAGCGTAAAGGTCGTTTGCCAAAAAGCGCCAGCTATGTCCTGCCAGAAGTGGCATGTAATTTTATACTGGCAGGGTTACACCAAGCGGCAGATATTCTTGCGGGGCTGTTTATCTCTCAGCTCTATTTATGGTTTTTTGGTTGGCGCTTGTTTGACATCGAAATCAGTATCTCTACATTATTAACACTCTTAATCCTACAAGATCTCTTCTACTATTGGTTTCACCGAGCTAGCCATCGTATTCGTTGGATGTGGGCTGCACACGTTGTTCACCATAGCTCGGAAAGGATGAATTTTAGTACCGCCTTTCGTCAAAGTTTAATGTATCCGCTTGCGGGGATGTGGCTATTTTGGTTGCCTTTGGTGGTTATAGGCTTTGAACCGAAATGGGTGATCTTCGCTGTGTTGCTCAATTTGGGATTACAGTTCTTTGTTCATACTCAATCGATACGCTCTCTTGGGCCATTAGAATGGGTATTTAATACACCGTCTCATCATCGTGTACATCATGGCATCAATCGACAATACATAGATAAAAACTACGCAGGTGTGCTCATTATCTGGGATCGTATGTTTGGCTCTTTTGAGCCAGAGGTCGAAACTGTGTGTTACGGGATATCTAAGCCTGTAAACAGTTTTAACCCAATAACGGTTCTCTTTTCGGAGTGGAAAGATATGCTTAAAGACGCTAGCCAACCCTCGTTAACGTGGCGTCAACGTTGGCAATGTTTGTTTTCACCCCCAACAGACTCCACAAGTCAGTAGCTTAGAACCGCGCTCACACTTTGGACTGGTTGTAATGACAGCGACACAGACAGCGTTACTGATTCTAATACGCTGGATGAATTTGAAGATCAGGCCCGAGAATTCGTCTCAAAAAATTGAAGGAAGATAAAATATCGTATTGCATAAGTCTTTTTCGGCTTAGATTAAGTTAATTGCGCTTAATTCAGGATGGTAAAAACAGGTTATCGAACTGGGTTTACATATCATGCTGATTTTGATTATTGATTGTCGATCATCCAGACTGCGGCCTCTAAGCGAGAACTGACGTTGAGTTTTTTCATAAGATTTTTGACGTGGACTTTTACTGTCGAGTCGGTGATTTTTAGTTCGTGAGCGATGAGCTTGTTACTCATGCCTTTAGAGATGAGTGACAGTATTTCAAGTTCTCGATTGGTAAGTGATTTTAGTGGGCTTTCTTGCGCGATCTTTTTCGGTTTATTGCATGATTGAAGCAGTACTTTGGTCAGTCGGTCAGACAAGGCAAGTTGTCCTAATACGGCTTGCTTTATGTTAGTCACAATATCTTCAGGTTCCATATCTTTTAACAGATAGCCATCGGCACCGCTGGATATTGCATTAAGAACATCATCTTCATTGTCGGAAACGGTCAGCATCACCACACGGGAAGTGACGCCTCTTTCCCTCATTTGGCGGACAGTCTCTAAGCCGTCTATTCCTTGCATGTTCAGATCGAGAATAATCAAGTCCGGATCATGCTTAACGGCACCTTCGATTGCATCAGTTCCGTTGTTATATTCACATATCACTTGTAGACCTTCTTCCAAGGCAATCAGTTGTCGTAACCCGCTGCGAAATAGTGGGTGGTCGTCGACCAACATTATCGTTGCATCTTGTGTGCTCAACATTAACTCCTCCATGTGTTGTTTAGATGTATGATCATGATTTATAGCCATTAGATCCACCATTATTTATCACTTAGTAAAAGTAACCCTTCAATCACCGCGGCAGAGCAAGCAAGTAAAGCAAGAGACTTCCAAAATAAAATGGGGTTACGCTTTATTAAAGGTTTGTTGTCGACACCGTTTAATAGTTGGGTATTTGGCGTATAAAGGTCAGCAATGAAATCACCCAGAGCCTGATAGCGATTATTGGGGAGCTCGGCGGTCGCTTTTTTAAATGCGAGATCTACCCATAACGGAATATCTTCCCGATACTCTTTTATAGAGTGGTATTCCCATCTGACGTGCCGAGCCTGCTGCAGTGTTTGCTGTGAATGTTCCTTATATGGCAGGTGAGCGGTGAGCATTTCATACCCGATAATACCGATAGAAAATAGATCAGAGAGTGTGTTCGCTTCTCCAGTATTGATGTACTCAGGAGCCGTATAGTTGACCGAACCAAGCGGGAAAGATGTGGTTTCTTCCTGCTGCATCTCTCGCAGTCCTTTTGCTTCAACCGTACCAAAATCGATGATTTTAACCTCGCGATTGGGTGTGATCATGATGTTTTCGGGCTTTAAATCGCGATGCACCATATCCGCGCGCTGGAAAACCCGAACTGCTTTTACGATGCCATCGAGTATTTCACGCACGGAATCCAAAGGTGGGTTGGGATGATCATGTATCCATTGGCGTAGCGTTATTCCCTCAATGTATTCGCATACCTGATAGATGAATTTTGAATGGACGGGCCTCGGATACATTTTCATTACTCGACGACTGTCTAATTGAGTCGAGAACCATTGCTCATTGGCAAATCGTTTTAACGTCTCGGGATCGTCACTGTAATTGAGCGAGGGGGCTTTGATAATGACATTACCACCTTTTTGTCTATCAAAAGCGAGATAGACGTGGCTGCGTGGTCCTTCGTAGAGAGTGTCTATTATTTCAAAATGATCGAGGCTTTGACCCTGCTGTAAAGCTGGTGGAATGTTGTTCGCGAGTAAGGCAGTTTGGTATTCAGTCAAGTTAAAGCTAGGTAATTCTCTTACTTTCAACACGGTACAGCTTACATTGTCAGAGCTTCCTTTGAATAAAGCGTTGTCACATAAAGCCTGCGAAAGGGCTTCGCAAGAGTTTGCGTTGCTAATCTGTTGTTTGATTTCTTCATGAGTTAAGGTCTCATGAACCCCATCTGTGGTTAAAACTATGGTGTCGTTTTCTTTGAGCGGTAATGTGAGAAAGTCGATTTCAACCTTTTCATCCATACCAAGGGCTCGAGTCAGATAACTTTGGTGGCCGAAATTAGTTCGCTGATGATCCCGGGTTAGGAGAGTCAGAGTGCCATTGCGATAGAGATAAACTCTGCTATCCCCAACGTGAAAGATGTACCCAGTATTAGATTTAATAACAATGGCGCTAAACGTCGTTACCATACCATTATGGTAAAGTTGCTCTTTGCCCTGACTATAGAGCCAACTATTTAAACTGGTAAGTAATTCAATCGCTGAACGCTTAATGCTCCAGCTAGAGGGCGTCGCATAGTAATCGGTTACAAATTGAGTGGTAGCGGTCTGGCTGGCTTGCTGAGCCTGGTTACTGCAACTCACGCCATCGGCAATACAAGCCACAACCCCTTTGTGAATCAATTCATCTCGAGTGGTCGGATACTTGACGATAAACGCGTCTTGATTTTCGTCTCTATTACCCACCAAAGAACACCCGGAAAATTCAATATGTTGTATTTCTTGATCTGACTTTTCTTGAGTTAACATTGAGCCGTCCTTGCTGCATTTTCCCAGAATAAAAATAAACAAGAACAAAAGCTCAACCAGAATTGGTCGAGCTTTTGAACGATATTGAGACATTACTTAATTTGGTGATTATTTGCGTATATCAATCAGTAAAGCTCAATATCTCCCGATAAACCCCGATACTTATACAACTTAATGAGATACATCAATCAGAGTGACGCTACCATCTTCGTTAACTTCTGCAATTTTACCTGATGGCTCTTCCATAAACATGAGAGCGACGAAGCCAACGATAGCCGTAGCTGCGATTACGTAGAAGAACGTTTGATAAGAGACGAAAGATAAAATGGTTAGATAAGTCACCGCACCCACATTGCCGTACGCGCCTGTCATCCCTGCGATTTGCCCTGTCATTCGGCGCTTGATAAGTGGAACCGTTGCGAATACTGCGCCTTCACCTGCCTGAACAAAGAATGAACAAGACATAGCAGCAGCCACGGCTAACCAGACTGGCCAGCTTTCGTTGACTTGCCCCATCAGGAAATAACCCACGGCAAGGCCTGCTGTCAGAATGAGAAGCGTTAGTTTGCGTCCAAACTTATCTGAGATTAGACCGCCACCCGGACGAGACATCAGGTTCATAAATGCGTAAGCGGAAGCCACCATTCCGGCCACTACTGGCGATAGTTCAAAGGTTTCAGAAAAGAAAAGTGGCAACATCGAAATTACGGCTAGTTCAGAGCCAAACGTTGCAAAGTACAGCACGTTTAGCACCGCCACTTGCTTGAATTTGTACTGGTGAATAGGTTCAACAGGCTTTTTGAAAATCGATTTGTTGACTTTCCAAACCTGATTCGCGTCGATGACGTAAAGCAACGTGAGGCCAGCGTAAATGGCGTTTACGACACCTTGTTCAAGCATATTGATATTGCTTGGGGACAACTTCCATACCAGCAGTGCGAGTACCGCGTACATTGGCACTTTCATTGCTAAAAGGAAAAAGAAATCGCCTTTTGATGTAACTTCCATTGCTGACAAGTGTTTAGGGCGGAAGTAAGTTGCGCCCTTTGGCGTGTCTGAGACGTTCTTGTAAAAAACAACAGAGAACAGAAGGCTCATTATACCTGTTAGAGCCGTCGCATAGCGCCAGCCGTCTTCGCCACCAAAGACTAATGCTAGAGTTGGTAGTGTAAATGCAGCGGCGGCAGAACCGAAGTTACCCCAACCACCATAAATGCCTTCTGCGGTTCCAAGTTGATTATGTGGAAACCATTCTGAAACGAGGCGAATACCGATAACGAAGCCTGCACCGATAAAGCCAAGCAGGAACCGTGCAATGGCTGCCTGAATAAAGGAATCTGCAAAGGCGAACATGAAACATGGAATAGAGCAGATAGCCAGCAATGCCGAATATACAATTCGTGGACCAAAGCGATCGGTAAACATGCCGATAAGTACACGCGCAGGTATAGTCAGTGCGACGTTTAGAATCAACAACGTTTTAATTTCTTCACTCGAGAGACCAAGTGATTCTTTCACCATTTGTAGCAATGGTGCAAAGTTAAACCAGACAACAAATGTAATAAAAAATGCCATCCAGCTTAAATGGAGGATCTTCATTTTTCCGTTAAAGGAAAAGAGGGTGAATTTTGAGCTTTCCATGTTCAATAATCCTTATAAGATTCATTTCGAAGGCATTGCCTTGATTGTGTCGCTTAGGCAATGCCACCGTGTTTTGGCGTCTGCTTCTCGTTACGGTCTAAGTTCGATCATGCCGTTGTTATTCCTGACTTCAAAAATTGGCACGTTATACTCTGGGTTTTCGATACATTTGCCTGTCTCCAAACAAAAATGTTGTTTGTACAAAGGCGAGGCAACACACAGTATCTCTCCCACACACCCAAGAATTCCTCTCGATAAAATGTTGGCTTTACCAATAGGGTCAAAGTTAGAAATAGCGTGTAAAGAGTTGGTGCGCTGGCTGAAAAACACCGCGATTTGTTTATCATCTACTTTGGCGCAAACCCCGGTGTTGGGTGCGATGGCAGTTGATTCACAGATTGATATCCAGTTACTCATATCGATTCTCCTAAAATTAAATATCCAGATTGGTATCAGCTAACTTCGACCACTTCGATAGCAAGCTCTTCTGCTGTGTTTTTCGGAAATTTCTGCTCTCTGACTGTGACGAACTGAAGTGATTCATCACGATCAGGACTGTTAATAAAGTGGCTGAATCGACGCAGTTTCTCAGGAGATTCCAAGGTGGTTTTCCATTCACACTGGTAATTTTCGAGGCTGTGTTGCATCGATTTTTCCAGCTCGCCTGCTAACCCAAGTTTGTCGTCAATCACCACCTCTTTGAGATAGTCAATGCCGCCTTCCAGATTCTCAAGCCATACGGAAGTACGTTGCAGTTTGTCTGCTGTGCGGATATAGAACATCAAAACTCGGTCGACATACTTAATCAAAGTTTCGTCATCCAAATCTGTTGCCAATAGATCGGCGTGGCGAGGGCGCATACCGCCATTACCACAGACATAGAGGTTCCATCCTTTGTCTGTCGCTATTACACCGATATCTTTTGACTGGGCTTCAGCACATTCACGAGTACAGCCAGAAACGGCAAACTTGAGCTTGTGAGGGGAACGAAGACCTTTGTAACGATTTTCTAAATCGATAGCGAAACCTACGCTGTTGCCAACGCCATAGCGACACCAAGTGCTGCCTACGCATGATTTTACGGTACGAACGGATTTGCCGTAGGCGTGACCAGTCTCAAAGCCCGCATCAACGAGTCGTTTCCAGATTAAAGGTAAGTCATTGAGCTGTGCGCCAAACAGGTCGATTCGCTGGCCGCCAGTGACTTTGGTATAAAGTTCGAAATCACGAGCGACCTCACCAATCACGATGAGTTTCTCTGGGGTAATTTCACCTCCAGCCACTCTTGGGACAACAGAGTAGGTGCCATCTTTCTGCATGTTACCAAGATAAATATCATTGGTATCCTGAAGCTCAATATGATCATCGTGCAAGATATAGTCGTTCCAGTACGAGGCCAAAATAGAACCTGCGGTAGGTTTACAGATTTCACAGCCGAGTCCTTGACCGTATTTCTCTAATAGTTCATCGAACGTTTTTATTTTGTTTACACGAATAAGATCACTGAGTTCCTGACGTGAATACGCAAAATGCTCACAAACATGATTGTTCACTTCCACGCCTAGCTTTTCTAATTCGCTGTCGAGCACTTGTTTTGCCAATGCACTACAACCACCGCAGCCTGTTGACGCGTTAGTTGTCTCTTTTAGAGCCGCCATCGTAGTGCAGCCAGCAGCCACCGCTTGTTTAATTGAGCCTTTAGTGACATCGAAACATGAACAGATAACAGCACTATCAGGCAGAGCATCAATACCCAGCCCGGCTGATTCATCTTCAGCCACGTTAGGCAGGATTAACACGGATGGGTTCTCTGGCAATGGAAGATCGTTTTGGCGAATCTGTAGCAGATTTCCGTACGCAGCGGCATCACCGACTAAGACCGCACCAACAATTTTCTTTTTATCTTCAGAGACGATTAAGCGTTTGTAAACTTGCTCAATCTCATCTTTGTACGTGTATGACAGGGCACCAGCTGTTTGGCCATGGACATCACCAATACTCGCGACATCGACACCCATTAATTTCAATTTGGTGCTCATATCTGCGCCCGTAAACTGGGGTGCCTCATCAGTGCCAAGGATATGTTGAGCCGCAACCTTCGCCATTTGGTAGCCAGGTGCCACCAGACCAAAAATACGTTGCTCCCACAATGCACACTCACCAATAGCATAGATATCGCCATAGTTAGTTTGACAGTGATTGTTAATCACAATACCGCCACGCTCGCCAATCTCTATGGCGCTGTTACGCGCTAGCTCATCTTGTGGGCGAATACCCGCAGAGAATACGATCATGTCAGTATCAACATGAGTACCGTCGGAAAAATTCATTCTGTAACGGCATTCGTCTCCATCGATGATTTCTGTGGTTGCTTTTTCTGTATGGACGGTGACGCCAAGTGCTTCAATTTTACGGCGTAATAAATCGCCACCATCCTGGTCAAGCTGAACCGCCATGAGACGCGGGGCAAACTCAACGACATGCGTTTCTAGTCCAAGATTTTTAATTGCATTAGCCGCTTCCAGACCAAGAAGGCCGCCACCAATTACCACGCCAACTTTGCTTTCTTTACTTGAGCGTTCAATTTCGTCCAGATCTTCGATGGTTCTGTAGACATGGCAGAATTCTTTTTCGTTACCAGGAATTGGTGGCACAAACGGGTACGAACCTGTCGCAAGTACCAATTTGTCGTAACTTTCCACACGGCCTGAAGAAGTGACAATCTGTTTATCTTCTGGGTTTACTTGACTCACTTTTTCATTCAGCAGGTATTTAATGCCGTTTGACTGGTAATAACCTTCACTGGTTAACGACAGGTCTTCGACCGTTTTACCAGTAAAATATGAGGTCAATTGAACACGGTCGTAAGCTAGGCGTGGCTCTTCAGAAAACGTCACGACCTCAATGTTGTCTTGTTCAGACTGGATTAACGTATCTATAAATTTATGGCCAACCATTCCGTTACCGACCACAATGATTTTTTGTTTACTCATAATCTCATTCCCTTAGTGATTCTGACTTTTCATGGCCGTGTAATTAGGCGCTTCTACGTAAACTTGATTCGGAAAGAACTTCCATATTCTTGTTATTAAGTTGTTGTAACCAATGCATTTGGCTTGACACTGTGACAACGTCACCTATTACAATTAATGCCGGAGACTTTATTGAATGACGAGTTATCAATTCGGATAGTTCGGATAACTCGCCAATGATCGTTCTTTGTTGTGGCGTACAACCGTTTTCAATAATGGCTACTGGTTTGTCTGCGTTCATACCTGAGCTGGTCAGCTGCTGTTGTATGAGTGGTGCTTTGGTCAACCCCATATAAATGACCAACGTTTGGTTGAGTTGAGCCAACGCCGACCAGTTGATTTCAAGCTTCTTATCAGCGTGAGCGGTGATGAATGTGCAACCCTGCGCTAAGCCTCGGTGGGTTAGGGGGATATTGGAGTAAGTAGAACACCCTGATGCGGCGGTAATGCCCGGAACCACGCTTACATTAATTCCCAATTTAGTGAGAAATAGCATTTCTTCGCCGCCTCGCCCAAACACGAACGAGTCTCCACCTTTTACTCGGCATACGTTCTTTGCATCGAACGCAAAATTAGCGATTAACTGGTTGATTTCTTCTTGTTTATAGCTATGGCAGCCTTTTGCTTTTCCGACATAAACAAGCTTGCAATGGGAGGGGAACAGAGCACGTATATCCTCACTGACTAAGTTGTCGTACACGATGACATCGGCATGCTCAATCGCCTTAATAGCCTTAACGGTAAGTAAGTCTGGATCACCTGGTCCAGCGCCTACTAAGGATACATTTCCAATAATTGAATGTTCTGTATTCATCATCATTGCCTCGAATGTGACTTTGCTAGTTGTTACCCACAAAGCAATATGAATGCCAGCATGATTTATTTTTGTTGAAATTAAATAAAATCCTTTTTAATACAATAGTTTATTGGTTTTTATTTGTGTTGGCTGGAGATGGAGAGCAAAGAGAGACTAATACCAAAAGTGGTAGGCGACGGTGATTCATGGTCAAGGTTGCATCAAAATAGGTAAATATACATAAAAGGTGGTAGTTTTAAGGGGGATGCCAAGCTACCACTTTGGGGTTATGCATTTGTATAAAGTAATGAAATAAAACAATAAAAAATAGAAATCAATAAAATAATGGTGGTTGGAATGAATTTTGCTCCTAGGTTCTTAAAAGGAAATTTGGAGACTAGTGGGTATGAGCGAAGGATGGATTAAATCAACATGTGCTTATTGTGGCGTCGGGTGTGGTATTGAAGCCAGACCTATGTCTAACGGACTGCTAGAAGTACGTGGCGATAAGGAGCACCCCTCGAACTACGGAAAGTTATGTACTAAAGGCATTGCATTGGGTGACACCGTCATCCATGACGGCCGCTTATTGGCTCCTAAACTGAAAACAGAAGCGGGTGACTGGTGTGATACTGAGTGGGAGGAGGCTCTTTCCCGCGTAGCACAAGGCTTCTCCGATACGATAGAGCAATTTGGTCCCGATTCTGTGGCGTTCTACGTTTCTGGACAACTGTTGACAGAAGACTATTACGTCGCGAATAAACTCATAAAAGGCTTTCTTGGCACCGCGAATATCGACAGTAATTCTCGCTTGTGTATGGCGTCCACGGTTGTCGGGCACAAACGTGCTTTTGGGATGGATACGGTGCCGGTTTGCTACGAGGATCTTGAGAAAACTGACTTGGTTATATTGGTCGGCTCTAATTTGGCCTGGTGCCACCCTGTGCTGTTTCAACGTTTGAGAGCGGCTAAACAGGCCAACGCCAATCTAAAAGTGATTGTCATCGATCCACGCCGCAATGAATCCTGCGAGATTGCAGACCTACATCTAGCGCTTAATCCTGGCTCAGACGTTGCGCTTTTTAATGGTTTATTGGTACACCTTGGTGAACACAACCTAGTTGATCACGCTTTTATTAGCTCATCGACAAACGGCTTTAGTGAGGCATACCAGTCTGCATTAAATGACGCCGAGGTCAGTGAGGTGACGGGCATTGATTTGGTTTCGCTTCAGGAATTCTATGAATGCTTTTCTAAAACAGAAAAAGTCATCACGATTTACTCGCAAGGGGTGAACCAGTCCTCTCAGGGTTCTGACAAAGTAAACAGCATTATTAACTGCCATTTAGCGACAGGAAAGATAGGCAAGGAAGGAGCTGGTCCTTTCTCTGTTACAGGGCAACCAAATGCGATGGGAGGCCGTGAGGTCGGTGCTCTGGCAAATACGCTGACCGCGCACATGGAATTTCATCCTGATGATATCGATTGTGTTGAAGCGTTTTGGCAAACCGACAGATTGGCGAAAAAACCAGGGCTAAAAGCGATTGATATGTTTGATGCCATTCACCGTGGTGAGATAAAAGCAGTGTGGATCATGGCGACAAACCCGATCGTTAGCCTTCCTGACAGCGATAAGATTAAACAAGCTTTGGAAAACTGTCCTTTAGTAGTGGTTTCGGATTGTGTTGAGAACACCGCCACGACAGCATACGCTGATGTTTTACTGCCAGCGCAGGGCTGGAGTGAAAAATCTGGCACTGTGACGAACTCTGAACGTCGAATATCTCGACAACGTAGATTATTAGCCAGTCCTGGCATGGCTAAACCGGATTGGTGGATCATTTCTCAAGTCGCACAACGAATTGGGTTTAAAGATGCGTTTGATTACTTACATGAGGGAGAAATCTTCCGCGAGTATGCTCAACTTACGACCTTAGGTAACTCAGACCGCGGAAGTACAAAAGCGAAACAACGAGATCTCAATTTAGCTGGCCTTGCTGAAATAACCGATTCTGAATACAACTCGCTTACTCCCCAGCAGTGGCCAGTAGAGAAGCAACAACACAAGGTGGTGAATCAGAGAATGTTTGCCGATCAACGATTCTTTACCGAGGATCATCGTGCTAACTTTATCGCGGTAAAACATGTACCACCACTAGCATCAACAACGAAAGTGTTCCCGTTAGTTTTGAATACGGGTCGTTGCCGGGATCAATGGCATACTATGACGCGTACGGGGTTATCGAGTCGTTTAGCAGAGCATGCAAGTGAACCTTACGTTTTGATCCATCCCCAAACAGCCATGCAGTATGGCCTTTCTAATAACGAAATGGTGGTTGTGTTCAATAACAATGGTGAGTGTGTTGTTAAGGTTATTTCCAGTGACACTATGAAGCCGGGCGAACTGTTTGTTCCTATTCACTGGAATGAAATTACAGGCCCGTTAAGTAAGCCTTGCGCTCTGGTTGATTCGCGTACGGACACTTTGTCAGGTCAACCTGAGTTTAAATATACCCCTGTAGATATAAAATCCTATGACTATAAAACCAGTGCTACCGTATTGGTGAGAGAAGCTATTTTGATCAGTAATGTTGGGTACGTCGCCAGACAAAAAATTGATGGTGGCTATCTGTATCGTATTCGTTCGCCGATGGGTATCTCCGAACTGCAAATGAAAATTGAACGACTTTTACCAAGTACGTCGTCTGTTGATAAGATAATTTGCCGAGATGATCCATCAATAAAAGGAATGGCCGCAGTCGTCGATAAAAAAGTTACCTCGTTATATAAATTGACGAAAGACGAGCCACGATCACATGAAGTCCAAGCGTTGAGTGAGTTGTTCAACAACAGCGCTGACGAGGGCTCTTCTCTACATGCTTTAATGGATAACTAGCCAAACTCTCACCCCAACTATAATACCGAGGGTAACATTCTTCTTTCCGTTACCCTTTTCTTATTCTTATACCAACTCACTTAACTCGGGTCCAAAACTGATGGTGTGGGTGAGTTGTCCCTTATCTTATGAAGAATTTAAAAATAGCTCTTGAGTGGGAAGTCTGCACCTATACTTTCAATAGATAGTCATGATGAAGAGGTGACTACCATGGACTTTACAGAAAAACTTAGGCTAAAAGGCAAGGCGGAAGAAGATCTTTATTTTGCGAAATTAGATCGTCAGCTTATCGAAGCGCTGCATGAAAAGCAGAAACAAGAGCAAGCTATTTTGAAGACAGAGGAGCTGGAAGATTCGACCATTCCGGCAACGATGGAAACAAAATAGTAAACGATATACGAACTCAGTATTGATAGTCAGATGCTCGTTGAACCCCACATTGTCATGTTAATTGAGTTGATTGGGGAGAGACGAGTTTTCTGTGAGCGAGTAAACCCAGCACTCAATACTTCGTTTTCTTCAAACTTAAGTAGCCCTCAACCATCAGCACAAAAACAGCGAGCCAAATTGCTATATACGTTGGCCACTCTTTCGTTGTAATGCTCTCACCTAACAAAATCGCGACCACAACTAAAAGAACTGGTTCAACATAGACCAACAGACCAAACAAACTGAGGTTAAGATGCGGCGCAGACAAAGATTGAAATGCCAAGGCTAACGTACTAATTAACCCTAATCCCAGAATTAACCAAAGGAGATCAGAACTTACATTGATCTGTTGAAGAATGTAGCCACTTTCAACAATAAAGTAGAGACTTATTGGCAGGCTCAGCATCATATCGAACCAGACACCACCAATATTATTTGTGTCGGTTTTTTGTCTAAGCCAAAAATAGACTGGGTAACCTAAGCAGACTACCAGTGTAGGCCAAGCTAATGTCTGAGATACCACCATTTGGTTGAGAATACCTAGTATGGCAAAAAAGCACGCCAATTTCTGAAAGCGAGACAATTGATCGTTAAATGCCAAGCGCCCAACCAAAACTAACGTGATAGGCATAATAAAGTAGCCTAGCGACACGGCAAGTCCATAGCCGTTCACTGGTGCCCACAAAAATAGCCATAACTGGATTCCAATTAAAAAAGACGTTAAGAACCGAGTTAATATGAACGTTAAGTTAAATTGCAGTAATCGCTGAAAGATACCCACCACTTGGTGCCAGTTGCCGTTTAGCAAAATGAAACCAGTTAAAAGAGGGAAAGTGATTAAAATACGCCACCCATAAATTTCTTCCCCATCGAGTTCACCGAGTAAAGACGTGTAAGCGAACATAGCAGCGAAGAGGGCCGACCCGATGATATTGAGAGTCACGCCAAAAGGAGTATTGGTTCTAGTGTGCATAATTCTTTTCGAGTGCGATTCAAATTGATGATGATACTTACATAGCACGTGAGTGTGTCTGGCGTATTTACAAGCGGACTTACTCAGGAATGATATTGTTTTACAGCATGATTATTCATTGCGCAATGTGTTGCAAAATTATTGTTGCATTCCCTTGCGTGCGCTAACAGAAATGAAACATTTTCGCACCAAGCATGTGCGTGAGCGCATAAAAAATAGCTAAGGTTCGAGGTTGCTCGTATCTAGATGAGCTAGAAACCTTGAATTTAATGTGTCTACTCCTATTAACCTTAAAATATTATCCCAAACGGTGCTTTGTCGCGGCTCCGCTTTATCGATCTTAACTAGAATTTTACGTTTAATTTTAATTAATTTGCATCATTAATTCTGAAGAATAAATGTATTCGATTACACTCTATTATATTTAATTGTCTTTAATTTATGGTAGATAGAATAATTAAATGTTCATATGATTTTAACTTAACACTGGCAATATACTCGGAATTAAACTAATTAAAATGTAATAAGATTGCCTTTTTGTTAATTAGCTAACCATATGAATTTTATTAACTTAAAGGTCATATTTGAATGCTAATTTAGTTTTAAATATATGAATAATTACTACAAGTAAGTCTTCACGACATTAAACATTCAATCTATAAAACATGGATGAGATACAAGATGAAAAAAACACTGATTACATTATCGGTGGGTCTGGCACTTTCTAACATTGCCAACGCCGAAGTTTTGATTACGGAATATGTTGAAGGAGGCAGCTATAATAAAGCAATAGAGCTGTACAACAATGGCTCGGAAAGTGTTCTGCTCTCTAATTACACGTTGGCACGCTATAAAGACGGTTCTGAAACCCCAACACCAATGGTTAGCTTGACCGGTACATTAGCGCCACAAGAGCTATTGGTCGTGCAAAACAGTCAGGCAGAGCTGTCGCTACCGGCTGATGTCGCCACTATCATTTCTTCTGGCCTGGTACATAATGGTGGTGATGCGGTTGCGCTTCTCAATAACGGTATTGTGGTCGATATTGTTGGTGATGTGCCAACGACCAGTGGTTGGGGGAAAGATATTACTCTACGCCGTATAGGACGTTCGGCGAACACGGTATACGATGAGAGTGACTGGAGTAACTACGCCAAAGATACCTTTGATGGCCTGGGAAACCTGTCTGATGAAACTGTAGATAAGACTATTCCCGACGCGACAGCGACAACCATTATGGAAATACAGGGAGATTCCTGGAGTTCACCTTTAATTGAATCTGGTTATGAATCAGAGGGGTATTACGAAGTTACAGGTATTGTGACGGCTATTCAAACGTCAGCATTAGGGAATGATCTGCCGGTAGGATTCTTCCTGCAAGATCAATATGGGGACGGTAACGAGAATACCTCTGACGCAATTTTCATCAGAGGTGATATTAATGGTATCGAGGTTGGTAATACCGTTACTGTTCAGGGTAAAGCCTATGAAAGCTATGGCTGGACTCAACTGATTGATACGCATATCAATAATGTCGAACCTACCCAAATCGCGATCACTCCAACCCCACTGCGTACTCTGGATACTGATGAAAGTTTCGACTTTACGCTGGAGCGCCATGAGGGCATGTTGATTGAGCTAGACGAAGCAGCTGACATGCATATCACGCGTACGTTCAGCTTTGATTATGATGCTTACCGCTACAATATGATGGCGTCCTATGAGCGGGTTAACCTACATGTGAACCAGCAAAATGTACCGGGTTCAGTCGAAGCATTAGCGCAGGATAATGAGAATAAAGATCGCCGTATCTATATTGAGTCATTCCAAAAAGCGGCCAACGGTGTGGTACCTTGGTACAGTGATTTTCTGACAGAAAGTGCGGTCCCAATGGAAGACGGTACGACGACCAGTGATGATTATATCCGTATCGACGATACTATTAACGGGCTTCAGGGCGTATTGGGGTATTCATACAGTGACTTCCGTCTGTACGTAACCAATCAAGCGACCCAGGACACGTTTATTCATGACAATGACCGTACCACCGCTCCTGACGTTGCCGATGGTGATCTGCGCGTTGCCACTTTCAACGTTCTCAACTACTTTAACTCTCCATTTGGCGGTGCAGAAAACCCTTATGGTAACAACCGTGGTGCTGAAACTTTCGGTGAGTTTGAACGTCAGGGTGACAAAATTGCAAAAGCCATTGTCGCGATGGACGCGGATATCGTTGGCTTGATGGAGATTGAAAACAATGGTTTCGGCGAAGAGTCTGCTGTAGCGCATTTGGTCAATAAAATTAATCTTTTGATTGAAGATGAGTCTGACCAGTATTCGTATGTATCCAGTGATGGTTATGAATACGTAGGTACTGATGCCATCACTAACCAAGTGATATTCAAACCTGCTAAAGTAACACTCGATACGTACCGACTGATCAAAATGCCGGAACAACACGCCACCGAAGGTGAGGATACTGACAACTATCAGAGGGATGCCATAACACCAACTTTCCGTATCAAGGGGAGTGATGAAACCATTACGGTATCTGTTAATCACTTCAAGTCAAAGGGCTCAACCTGTTGGGAAGATGTGAACCTGCAGAACAAACAAGATGTAGATGGGCAGGGCTCATGTGAAAACTTTCGGGTTTCTGCCGCACAACACTTGGGAACTGAGTTGGCTAAAATCGACGGACATAAGCTGATTCTGGGAGACCTGAACTCTTACGCCAGCGAAGACCCGATTTTGTTGCTAACAGAGCTTCCAGAAGGTTACTCGGTGACACCAGCTCGTGATACGTTTATTGGTGATCAAAAAATGGATGGGGCTCAACCTGAAAGCCTCTCACAATCATTTGGCTACAGAAATGTTATCAGAGAATGGCATCCGAACTCATACAGCTATTCGTACAATGACACTTTAGGGAGTCTGGATTATATTCTGTCAGATGCAGAAACGGCAGAAAACAACGTCGTTGCCGCTATCGACTGGAATATTAACTCACCTGAATCAACTTACGTTGACTACTCGACAGAATACTCAGGTGATTTACCGAAATATTCTGATATTTACCGAGCGTCTGATCATGATCCAGCGATCGTCGTGCTTGCATTTGGCAATGATGATAAACATAAGCCTGGAAAGAACCCTAATCATCCTAACAAGCACAACAAACATAAAAATAAACACAACCACCCAAACAACAAAGACAAGCCAAAGAAACCGTGGTTTCAAGGCAATCACTAACAAAATGAGCTTTACTGGAGTTCATCGATTTGAGCAGATATTAGCGGTATGAATAGGGTCGATTGCCGTTCATACCAATAAAGGTGGTACTTAAATCGCAAGCATCCAAGCCCGGCCATGAAGTGTAATGCTCACATGCTGCCGGGCTTTTTCTTTCTTCATATCCTTGCTTCTAGTTCATCATCAGTAACAAGCTAACAGTATTAATTCTAAGAAAAAGGGCTGGTAAACCAGCCCTTTATGATCAAACTTTTGCGAGGATATCGCCGACAACTTTTTCTGGAGGCTGATTGATATCGATATAGATTGCCTCCTGCTCGGTGGGTTCAATCAGGGTATTAAACTGGCTTTCTAGCATCGCTGAACCTTGGAAATAGTGATCTTCTCTGGCTTTTAGACGAGCCCATATCGTGTCAAAATCACCTTTTAAATAGCAGAACGTGAGATCATTACAGCCTGCTCTTAATGTTTCTCTGTACTCTGGTTTTAAGGCAGAGCATGCCAGTACCAAGTTTTCTTGCTCCTGTATTAACGTATTTAAGGTTAACAGCCACTCTTTTCTGTCTTCATCGGTAAGAGGGATGCCATTCCTCATTTTTTCAACGTTCTCCGTTGGATGGTAATCATCACCATCGAAAAAAGGGATGTTCAGAGATTTTGCCAGCGAGTCACCGATAGAAGATTTACCGCACCCAGAAACACCCATAACGACATATTTTTTATTCATAGTATCAACTCATAATTAGGCTTAATGGGCAGATTTATCGCCACCATAATGCAAGCTCAGGGAATACAATCACGAGAGCAAGAACACAAACTTGTAGTGCTATAAACGGAAGTAGTGCAGTGAATATTTCACCAAGGCTAATGTCTTTAGGCGCAACAGACTTAAGATAAAATGCGGCTGGACCAAAAGGTGGCGACAAGAACGCGACCTGCATATTCAGACAGAACACCACACCAAACCAGATTGGGTCCATCCCAAGGCCGGTAATAATTGGCACGAAAATCGGCATGGTAAGCAATGCAACGCCTACCCAGTCAAGGAACATGCCCAGAACAAACAGGATTGCCATCATAATAAGCAGGGTAGACATTGCGTTACCGCCACTTGCCGCAAGAATGGTTTCCTCAACAAAATCGATACCACCCATCAGGTTATAAACGCCAACCAATGCTGAAGCGCCGATACCGATCCACATGATCATGCCGCAGGTACGCATGGTTGCGATGGAAGACTCTTTGACCATTTTCCAATTTAGCTCTTTGCGAATCGCAGCGCTGATAGCAATACCAACCACACCCAACGCAGAAGCTTCGGTAACTGATGCGATACCGGTGTAAATACTTCCTAGAACCGTCGCAACCGATAGCAGAGGGAAGAACAGCGCTTTGAAGTAGCTAGGGTGATCTTCAGCATCTTTAGCCAGATCTTCTTCTGATGGCAGTGGTGCAAGGGCTGGATTAAGCTTACAGCGAATGAGTACGTAAGCCATGTAAAACATAGCGAGAATGAATGCCGGTAAGAATGCCGCTTTAAATAGCTCGCCAATCGATACTGACGCCGATAAACCATAAATAATCAGTACGATACTTGGTGGAAGCATAGTACCTAACGCACCACCAGCACACGTTGTACCAATTGCTAGCTTCCGGTCATAACCAAGTCTTAGCATTTGTGGCAGTGCAAGAATACCGAGTAGCACTGTTTCGCCACCGATAACGCCCGACATAGATGCAAGAATCACCGCAACAAGCAGAGTTTGAACCGCAACCCCACCGCGCACTTTACGGCCAACACTCTTCATTGCATCGAACAAGTCTCTGGCAATTCCTGAGCGGTCGAGTAATGCAGCCATCAGTACAAACATTGGTACCGCGAGGAACACGTAACCACTGACGAAGCTAAAAATACGGCTCGTAATAAGTGGCAGCGCATCGACGCCAAACCAACCTAAGGTAAAGATCAGTGCGACTAGACCTGTAACGAAAGCGAGTTGCATGCCAGTCAACAATAGACCAATCATTAACGCAAGCATCAACAAGCTACCATACTCGATGCCAATTGATGACAAGTTCGATGTGAAGGTTTGCACACCAACCCATCCTAAAGCAGCCGCTAAGGTCAGAAGGCCGATGACAAGGAACACTGGTTTGTAGCTCCCAACAGAAGGTTTTGTAGAAGATAAGTTATTCATCGCCTTCGTCCCTTAGTTGTTGAATTTCTTTAATAAAATGCAAAATGAATTGAATAAACATCAGGCAAACGGTAAATAGAATGATGCCTTTAAGCAGGGCAGGAAATGGAGGATTCCAAGCGGAGCCCGAGGTTTCTAACCTCAATCCGCCCCAAGGTGCAAACCAAGAGTTAGCAACAGTTTGCCACGCGGCATAAATCAATAACCCGCTAAACAGCAACCCTGCTAGGTGGTGAAAGACATTCAGGTAACGCTTTGTCTTTGGTGATACCGCATCGTAAACGAGAACGACCCTTACATGTTTGTCGGTTGCGAGAGCGTAGGCCCCGCCGATCACAAACAGTGCTCCACCAATAAAGGAGGCGGTTTCGTGTACCCACATGGTTGGTGAGTTAAACAAATAGCGGCTTGCTACTTCGTAAAATGAAATGATGACGGTGGCAACAAACAATAAACTAAACAGTTCACTGATTTTGGTTATTGCTTTATCGAGAACATTCTGGGGCATTTCAGCCGCGAGATTTGTGTCTGGTTCTTTCATATGTCTAATTCCAAATGAAAAAGGGAGGAGTAAACCTCCCTTTTTTTAACAACTTATAGAAGACCTGAGTCTTTTAGGTAAGTCGTAATAGAATCGTAAACTTTTTTCGCATTAGGAGAGAGCTCAGCATATTTTTCCCACTCGCCCATCGCTATCAGACGGAACCTCTTACGCTCTTCTTCTGACCAGTCGTGAATGGTAATGTTAGGGTTCGCTTCCGCTTCTTTAACGGCTTTCTGATCTGCGATACGCAGTTGAGTCGTAATATCTTCAGCAAAGTCACGAACCGATACTGTCATGATCTCTTGAAGATCGGCTGGTAGTTTGTCCCACTTTTTCTGACTCATTGAGATATCAATCGTTGGCAGTGAGTGGAAGCCCGGTTGAACAGGGTGAGTGGCGATATCGTTCATGCCTGCTTGATGGTTAGTAGAGAAAACGGTGTAGTCAGCAGCATCAATAACGCCTTTACTCAAACCAGTAAAGACTTCTGAACCAGGTAGGTTTACGGGGGTTGCACCTGCGGCCGCAAAAACTTGTTGAACCAGACCCTCCGGAGCACGAAGCTTAAGACCTTTTAGATCATCAACGCCATTTAGTGGCACTTTAGATACAAACGATTCTACGCCTGTTGTTGAACCGCCAATATATTTCACGCCGTAAGGCGCGTAGAGCTCAGTCATCAACTCATAACCACCGCCGTAGTTAATGTATTGAAGTAGTTGGCGAGTGTCTGACCATGCACCAACCATATTACCAATCAGACCAAAAGCAGGGTCCTGACCAGTGAAGTAACCTGTAGCGGTAATATGACCATCGATGATGCCCATTTTGATAGCACCCAAGGTTTCGGTGTGTTTAACCACGGCACCAACAGGTAATAAGTCGATTTCAATACGACCACCAGACATTTGCTCTACGCGTTCAGTCCATTCTTTTTGAACCTGAAAGTTCTTGTCACCAGACGGATCACTGGATTGAAACTTAAAGTTAAAGTCAGCAGCGAAAGCGGAAGTGGATAGCAACGCTAGTGAGATAGCTGAGGTTAGGGATTTTTGTATGATGCTCATTCATTCGTCCTTTAATTTATTATCGGATCTACTTGTATTCCTACTACGCCCGAATGTTACCGGGAACATTGGCTAAGTTACCGGTAACATGAGGCGAAATCTAGGAGTTTGATCACGTTCTATAACATCTTTAATTAGTTTCTAACATGAATGAGAAGTCTGTTATGAATAGGGATTTATATCTTTTCGGCGGAATTCTTCACACTGAGATAGACTTTGCTATTTGTTTCAGTTATATCTCGTAATTCCGTTCGATGTCATTTGGTAAAAGGGTTGATCGTCATGTTGGAGATGTTTGGCGTAATTAATATATGGACGTATTTGGTCGGTCTGACCATGATCATTCTTGCTCCGGGTCCAAACTCTCTCTATGTGTTGAAATCTAGCTCATCGCTGGGTGTTAAGGCGGGTTATAAAGCAGCTTCTGGTGTGCTTATTGGTGACGCAGTTTTAATTTTGCTCTCTTACCTAGGTGTTGCTTCGTTAATTCAAACTTCTCCCGTCTTGTTCACGATTATTCGCTACTTGGGTGCCGCATACTTGCTGTATTTAGGGGTGAAAATCGTTCATCAGTTAATGAGCAAAAGTGATGATGGTGAATCAGACGTCGCTCGCCCTAAGAAACGCGAAAATGTGTTTGCTAAGTCGCTGACGTTAAGTCTGACCAATCCAAAAGCAATCCTGTTTTACGTCTCTTTCTTTATACAGTTTATTGATTATACGTATGAACACACGTGGATTTCATACTTGATCCTAGCGTTTATCTTAGAAGTCTTTAGCATCATTTATTTGAGTACGCTGATCTTTCTGGGATCATCATTAACCCAATTATTCAAAGATAATAAAGTGTTAGCAAAGTTAGGCAACGGGTTACTTGGTATGTTCTTTATGGGCTTTGCGGCACGACTAGCGAGTCTGAGTTGAGTTTTAATTGATGCATAACCTGTTGCTCCCAGAGCTATCTGATGAGCTTGTCTAGACGTAGAGACTAGTGGCTAGTTGAATAAAAAGTGGGGGAGATTCTAACTCCTCCACTTTTTTGATGCTCAAACGACCTAATGGGTCATGTGTTTTCCAGCTTTAGTGGCGGCGAGTTACCCAGATATTATCGTTTAAAACGGGCTCGTGAAGAGCGTTCTTTATGCGCTGAAGCGGCTTTAGCCTGCGATTTTAAGATCGACTCAACCGTAAGTTCCATTGGCTCTTTAGGTTTAAGTCCGTGTGGAAACGTACGGGAACGTGGCGGCAGATCGAACTCTTCACTTGACGCTCTCGGCATACGCTTAAAGCGGTACAAATAAAAGTTTTCTAGCTTCTCTCTCGCCCAATCTGTTTTCTTTAAATACTTCACGCTACTTGCGACTGAGGGATTTGTATGAAAACAATTAAATCGCATTGCTGCATCTAAGATATCCCATCCATAAAAGTCCGCTAGTTCTGCGATCATCGTCTCTAGTTTAAGACCATGGAGAGGGTTGTTTTTTTGAAGTTCAATTCTTTCTTCATCAGTCATGATCTGTACCTCAGGGGCTCGTGTTTAAATATAGGCATAATACCAATTCCCACAATAATCTGACCGTTTACTCATCAAGATTGGGGTTTTGTATGGGTATGACATTTAATAGCTTAAAAGCGTGAAAGAAGCTCGCTATAAAGCAAAATCAATAGAAGAAAGGGGATCAGATAAAGAGAATTGGGGGGTCTTAAAGGGGAAGATATTAATGAAATCAGATAGAAGTGACGCAAGCCGTAGTTTCCTACAGCTTGCGTCTACTTAAAATCTTATGCTACTTCAACGTTAGCAGCTTGAAGACCTTTTTGGCCTTGCTCTACTTCGAAAGTCACTTTTTGACCTTCAGCTAGAGTTTTGAAACCGTCAGAAGCGATTGCACGGAAATGAACGAATACGTCTGCGCCGCCGTTGTCTTGAGTTAGGAAACCAAAACCTTTAGTTTCGTTGAACCATTTTACAGAACCAGTTGTTTTATTAGACATAATATGTCCCTTATATAAATTGAAAAAATTAATTATTTGAATGCGCTAGTAGCTTGAATTATTTAATGTATCTTTGAAGCTAAGGGAAACACTGAGGATAACAACAGGTGAATTCTAAGGGTTTTACTTTTACTACGTGATGTCTCATTTAATAACTCTGAACAACAGAGCGACGCCATTATTGTCTTTTAGCACTCACATGTAAAGGATTATTTTCGTTTATTTTTTTGGGGGGGGAATTACACGTTTCTGAGTACGCCTTTGGTGCACAATTCGATGAAGCTAAATCACAAGCTTACAACCGAGCGGCTATAGCAGTTACTCATCATAGTCCTATGACGACTCCTCGATAGTTTATCTTTGCGCTGCGATTCTACTAATAGGCTTGATCAATAGAATGCCAGAGGAGCAGTTTGTCCGTTCCTTTATCGCAGGATGTAAAGATATGATAGGTGTTGCTCTAGTCATTGCAGTGGCTTAAAGGCATCAACGTTATCATGAACGATGCAAATATCACTGATACAATGTTAAGTTGGGCGGAAGCTATGGTCGTTGGACTCGATAGTGGTGTATTTGCAGTCGTTACGCACATTGCACATATTGTTCTTGCATTCTTTATTGCTTCTAGTTCTGGCCTCGCGATTTTTTCAATGCCTTTAATGGGGCCAATGAGCGATTTTGCATCGGTTGATAAGGATATAGTTGTCATCGCTTATCAAATTGGTTCTGGCTGGATCAACTTATTCGCTTCTACCGCTGCGACAGTTGTGTATTGCTAATGTTCCTTATAGCCGCTTCTTAAAGTGGGTTATTCCTTATATTACTGCCGTCTTTGTTGGCTCTTGCATTGAAAAGGTAGGTATTAGCAAGAAGCTGCTCTTCTAAAAAATCGAGTGCTAGACAACCGAAAACAGGGAACCTCTATTTGGTAGGGCTTTCTGAGGTTTTTAAAGAGGTTGCGGCTTAGTCTACTGAATTAGGCGCAATAATATACGTTTAAATTAGTGCCAAAAACTCTTCCAATTGTAATCGTAGTCATTATTTAATGTGAATGCATGTAATCTAGTTAATTGTCATTGTGATCAACGTCACGCGTTAACTGTTGTTAATTATTGGTAAATATCCATATAAATAAAGCGACTATTGCGGAAGGCATATTTTTATTTTCTTTAACGTATGGCTGGATAATATTGTTATATATTGAAAATGAAAACCATTATCAATTCTAAAATATATACATAACCTTATTAAAAGTATGATTATAAGTTATATTGATACTTTGGTTATTTTTCCATGTTCTGTTTTAAATGTGTGTTTAATACTCAAGAAGCATTGCTATTACGTGCTAGATTAAGCATCGGGTTGAAGTGTTTTGTAAATTCTCCAAATTGTCCTAAGTTGTTGATTTAAATAGGTGGATATTTTATTTTGTGGTCTTTTTAGATGTAAGTAAGCCAAGGGCTGATTTAAAGTAATTATGTCTTACCCGCCTAATTTATTTGTTTTTTAAATTAACATCTTGTTTGATTTTATATTTTTCAATCTTCCTGGCTAGAAGTGGGTTAAATTATCCATAAGAAAAGTAGAGTTATTATTTTGTTGAGGGTGAAGTTATAATTTAATTGCTTTTTGTTTTTTACTTGTCATATATTTTTTCTTGATTATTATTAGATCGTGCTATTTATTATTATACAGGGAAATCGTATAAATAATGGTCGAGTTAAGTAATTAGTTGATATGTCTGTTTATGTGTAGACAACACCCTCAACTAAATCTTTGGCTCGAAAATAATGTAAGGAACACAAAAACAATGAATACGATTCAACGAGCATGTCTGTTGGCCACAACCTCCGCACTACTCGCTTGTACTACTAAGGGTGATCTATTAGTCGGAGAACAAACAGCAACTTCTTATCAAATAGGAAATGATTTAACGTCAGAAGTTGTTTTCTATAATGCAGGCCTGAAAGATGAACAGTCGAAGGCAATGGTTATTTTCTCCAATGGTTCTGTTATGGCTGGTTTGCAGCCATCTCAATATGCTGTACTGCCTGTGTGTAAGGGGAACCAGTCATTCCAAGTCACACGAGGTGGGGTAGGAGGTGCTGTTAACGTGAATATTTCCGCACAGTCGTTGCAGTACGTTAAGTTATTTCCGTATTCAACCCCATCCGGAATCCGTTATGAACAGTCCAGTGTTACATCTATTAATGATGCCTTAAAAGAGTCGCGCTCTAGATCAAAAAGCTTCCTCGTACCACGTCATCAGTTAAATTGTGAGACCTCAGAGCCTGTGGAATTCAATCTTAGCTCGGAGTCATTCTTTGAATTCGGTGGTGCTCAATTAATGGACGTTGTTCAGAGTGACACGTTGCAGAAGGTTATCGACTTTATTGATACTCATGAAGACAAGGGATTAAAGATTACTGTCTCTGGCTATACCGATCATATTGGCACGAAAGATTTCAATCAGAAGTTGTCAGAAGAACGAGCACAAACAGTTGCTGATTATATCATTAGCCGTGGCTATGGTGGGCCGATACACGCCTTCGGATTTGGTCCGAGTGAGCCTGTTGTAACGTGCTCAAGTACTCTTGCCCGAGAAGAGCTCATCCGCTGCTTACAGCCTAATCGTCGCGTTACCGTCAGGATTTGGCAAAGTGGCTAATTATGATTCTATACATTCGGTGTTTTGCTCAATAGAGCGTAGACATAATCAAACGTAGTCCATTGTTTTCTGCCCATCGATAGGAAGGTGGGTGCGTTCTAAATGCACGACTAAAAATTGAATAATAGGTTCGTGCTCAAATTATTACACTAATCGATAAGTTGGTAGGTAATGTGTTATGGACAATCAGTACGAAATTATTGCTCGCGATGGCGATCAGGTTATAGAGCGTTATGATATCACTAGCGGCGGCAGTAGCACTTCTATTGGGGCTCAAAACGATGTTCTTTATGAAGTCGTAGAGCCATCTACAGGAGTTGCACCCCAACAAGTTATGTTTAAACGTGTCGACGATACGTTAGAAATACGTTTGGGTGGGACGACCGCCAACTCACCCGCAGATGTAGTAATTGAAGACTATTTTCAATTAGATAACCCACCACAATTTATCGGATTAGCAGAAGATGGGCAGTACTACTATTTTGTCCCTCAATCCGGATTGACGGAAGATTTTCTTGAGAGTCTAGACGATGAGGATGTGACTTTTCAAAGCTTGGGCTACGACACTGTAGAAGAACAAACGATTTGGTGGCCGATGGTACTCGGTGGTGTTGCCTTAGCTGGGCTTGGGGCATTGGCACTTGGCGGTGGTGGAGGCAGTGGCGGTAGCGACAATGATGATGTATTGCCTGACTCTGGTGGCACTCAATCTCCTAATGTTGACATTTACGACTTAGAAACTAACGATAGTACGCCTGCCTTAAATGGCACGGTTGATGACGCTACGGCTTCGGTTGTTGTTACGATTAATGGTGTGGATTACCCAGCTGTCAACAATGGTGATGGCACTTGGACTTTAGAGGATAATACCGTATCGGAACTCGCTGAAGGAGAATACGTTGTAACGGTAACGGCAACGGATTCTGCCGGAAACAGCGACACAGCATCAGGTACCGTGATTATTGATCTAACAGCGCCTGATGCTCCAACGATTAATCCTAGCGATGGTAGTGAGTTAAGCGGCAGTGCCGAGCCTGGTAGCGAAATTCAAATAGATGTCGATGGTGATGGGAATACCGACTACACGACAGTCACTGATGAGACAGGATCGTGGTCTATTACGTTAGATCCAGCGTTAGATGATGGGACGGAGGTTAGCGTCACCGCGACTGATAACGCTGGCAATGATAGTGACCCTAGCGTGTCGACAATTGATGCGCAGGCGCCGAATGTACTCATCAACGATGTGCTGACCAATGACCCAACACCAGCGTTAACCGGTACTGTGGATGATCCTACAGCCACGATTATTGTAAGCCTAGGTGGCGAGCAATACACCGCGACGAATAACGGTGATGGCACTTGGATTCTGGCTGATAACACGTTACCAGAATTGGCCGATGGTTCTTATTCGGTTGCTGTTGAAGCTACGGATGAAGCTGGAAATCAAAGCCGTGCAGACGGTCAGCTCGAAGTGGACAGTACCGCCCCTGATGCTCCTCAGATAAATGATACTAATGGTAGTGAACTTACGGGCAACGCTGAGCCAGGAAGTCGTATTGATGTTGATGTCAATGGTGATGGTACAACGGATTATACGACGACCACAGATGGTAATGGGCAGTGGAGTATCACGCCAGATACCCCTTTGGCAGATGGTACGGAGGTTACTGCAACAGCGACAGACGGTGCTGGAAATGCTAGTGATCCTAGCTTAGCTGTCGTGGACAGTTCTGCTGCTAATGTATCTGTTTATAACCTTATTACGAATGACCCGACACCTGAGCTGAGTGGCTTGGTTGATATTGCGGATGCGACCGTTGTCGTTAACGTGAATGGTATTGATTACGTCGTTACAAACCAGGGTGATGGCACTTGGACTTTGGTTGACAATACCTTACCTGAACTGGTCGACGGAACATATAATGTATCCGTGACCGCGACAACGCCTACAGGAGTCGTTAGTCTTGGCTCAGGAACCGTTGTCATTGATACCACTCCTCCTGCTAGTCCTTTGATCGACGCAAGTGATGGCACTGAAATCACGGGTACGGCTGAAGCAGGAAGCGAGATTCAAGTGGATGTCGATGGTGACGGTACTCCGGATTACACCACAGTAGCCGATGAAAACGGTGACTGGAGCATTACACCCGATGCGCCTTTAGCCGATGGTACCGTTATAACTGCAACGGCAACCGATGATGCAGGTAATGTGAGTGACCCTTCATCCGCTGAAGTGGATGCACGTGCGCCAGTGGTATCCATTAACGATGCTCTTACTAACGATGCGACACCAGAGCTAACAGGTTTGGTCGATGATCCGACGGCAAGTATCACTGTTACGGTTGATGGGAATGATTACACCACGACAAACAACGGCGATGGTACATGGACGCTAGCAGACGACACCTTGCCAGAGCTAACTGACAACAGCTACACGGTGAAAGTGACCGCCACAGATGAGGCCGGTAACCAAAGCACCGCCACGGGTACGTTGGTCGTTGATACTGTTGCACCTGACGCTCCGATCATCAACGCTGGTAATGGAGAAGAAATTAGTGGTACTGCTGAAGCGAATAGTGTCGTCAATATTGATGTCAATGGTGACGGAACGCCAGATTATGCGACCACAGCGGATGAAAATGGCAATTGGAGTGTAACACCCGATAGTCCGTTGCTGGATGGCACAGAAATCGATGCGACGGCAACGGATCAGGCAGGCAATACAAGTGAGTCTGCAAGCAGTACGACCAATGCAGCCGCTGCTACTGTTACGGTTACTAGTGATGTGACCAATGATTCGACCCCTCCACTGGCTGGAACGATTGATGACCCGTCAGCAACCGTCGTGGTCAATGTGAACGGTATCGACTATCCAGCGGTAAATAACGGTGATGGTACTTGGACAATCTCAGACGACACGCTGCCCTCTTTAGTAGACGGTAGCTATTCAGTAGTCGTGACAGCAACAACAGACTTAGGGGCAATTAGTACCGCTAACGGCACATTAACCATTGACGCAACTGCGCCAGCGGTTACGGTTAATGATGTTGCCAGCAATGACACCACACCGGCCTTAACCGGAACCGTGGATGACAATACAGCAAGTGTTACTGTCAATGTGAATGGCACGGATTACCTGGCGACGAACAACGGCGATGGTACATGGACACTAGCAGACGACACCTTGCCACCTCTAAATGAGAACAGCTACACGGTGACAGTGACCGCCACAGACGAGGCGGGTAACCAAGGTACCGCCACGGGTACGTTGGTCGTGGATACAACCGCGCCAAGCGCCGGCGATGGCTTTAACTCAATCATGTTTAACGATGGTGGCGATGAGCTATTAAGTCAGGATGAAGCGGTTTCGGTCTCTTTATCTGGTGAAGTTGAAGATGGGGCGATTATAAACTCCATTACCATTAGTGACGGCACTACCGACATCTCAATTCCAGCAGCCAATATTTCCATCGTCGGTGGTGTAGTGACAGTGAGCGATCTTGATTTATCCGGCCTGAATGATGGTTTACTTACTGTGACGATGGAAGTGACTGATGAGGCAGGAAACACGGGCACGGTTACGGATACCACAACTCTGGATGCAACACCGCCAGTGGTGTCAGTTGATGAAGTTCTTACCAATGATGCAACACCAGCATTAACTGGCACGGTAGATGACACGGCGGCGAGTGTTACTGTCAATGTAAATGGCACGGATTACCCAGCGACAAACAACGGCGATGGTACCTGGACGCTAGCAGACGACACTTTGCCAGCTCTAACTGAGAACAGCTATACGGTGACAGTGACCGCCACAGACGAGGCGGGCAACCAAAGCACCTCAACCGGCACGCTAGTGGTGGACACAACAGCGCCAGTGGTCACGGTCGATGATGCCCTTACCAATGATGCGACACCGGCGTTAACGGGGTCGGTGGATGATCCGGCGGCGAATGTTATCGTCACGGTGAATGGCACGGATTACCCCGCAACGAACAATGGCGATGGCACTTGGACACTAGCGGATGATACTTTGCCTGCACTGGCTGACAACAGCTATCCGGTGACGGTCACAGCCACAGACGAGGCGGGTAACCAAGGCACCGCCACGAGTACGTTGGTCGTTGATACTGTCGCACCGGACGCTCCGGTCATAAACGCTGGTAATGGAACGGAAATCAGCGGAACGGCAGAAGCAAATAGTGAGGTCAACATTGACGTCGATGGTGATGGAACGCCAGATTATACGACCACAGCGGATGAAAATGGCAATTGGGCTGTAACGCCAGATAGTCCGTTGGCGGATGGAACTGAAGTCAAGGCGACGGCAACCGATCAGGCAGGCAATACAAGTGAGCCTGCAAGCAGCACAACCAATGCAGCCGCTGCTACTGTTACGGTTAATAGTGCAGTGACTAATGATTCGACCCCTCCACTGTCTGGAACGATTGATGACTCGGCAGCAACCGTTGTTGTCAATGTGAATGGTACCGACTATACGGCTATAAATAACGGTGATGGCACGTGGTCAATTGGGGACAACGTAGTAACTGAACTGGCAGAAGGCAATTACCCGATTTTGGTGACAGCTACCACTCTTACAGGCGCAGAGAGTACCGCGAGTGGCAGTTTAACCATTGATACCACCGCGCCAGCCGTGACGGTGGATGATGTCACCACCAATGACACAACACCAGCCTTAACCGGAACCGTGGATGACAATACAGCAAGTGTTAGTGTCAATGTGAATGGCACGGATTACCCAGCGACGAACAACGGCGATGGTACCTGGACACTAGCAGACGACACCTTGCCACCTCTAACTGAGAACAGTTACACGGTGACAGTGAACGCCACAGACGAGGCGGGTAACCAAGACACAGCCACGGGTACATTGGTCATTGACACTGGTGCGCCAAGCAATGGCGATGGTTTAAATTCAATCACGTTTAACGATGGTGGTGATGAACTATTAAATGCGGATGAATCAGCTTCGGTCTCTTTGTCTGGCACAGTCGAAACCGGGGCAACGATAAACTCCATTATCATAAGTGATGGAACGACCGACATCTCTGTACCTGCGGCGAACATTTCCGTAGATGGTGCAGGTGTGGTTACGGTGAGCAGCCTTAACTTATCTAGTCTGAATGATGGTTTACTCACAGTGACGATGGAAGTTACTGATCAGGCAGGAAACACGGGCACGGTTACGGATACCACAACTCTGGATACGTCAATCGACGGCGTGGCAAGTGAACCAATAGTCAGTTTTGATGGCATCACAACTGACTCCGGTACGGATGGTGACTTTATCACTAGCGACACCACGCTAATATTGAACGGTACGGTGAACACCAGTGAAACCACACAGTTGACTGTAGGTGTGTCGGGCACCGTATACACTCAAGGTGTTAGTCCAGAACTAAACGTTGATGCCAGCGGTAACTGGACGCTTGACCTAACAGGCTCGGCTCTAAGTGCAGGTACATACACGGTTGTGGCCACTGTCACGGATGCTGCCGGAAACAGTGAAAGCAGTGCTCCACAAAATGTTCTTATTCAGGCGCTTGATGCGATAGCTGATAATGGTTCACTGGATTTGGGTGAACCAACTGTGACAGTAGGAGCACCTCAAACCACCCAAGATGTCCAAGTCATCGGTGTGGCAGAAAGTACCGGAGGCGCGGATGCAAGCTCCGCGTTTAGTGTATCTGCTGATCATGTTGGTGAAGTCACGGTTGAAGTCTCGCAAAAAAGCTTAGTCGCGGTCGCCGATGCATACAAAGTTGAGGTGTACAACGCCAGCAATGAACTGGTGTACGCAAGTGTCAGTGCTAATTCTCAGTTGGCTGATGTTGGTGGCCTCAATATCTTTAATGTGACTGGTGATGAAACCATCTCATTTTCTGTGGATGGTCTACCTGCTGGAGACTATACGGTTGTTGTTCGCAATGATGAGAGTCAGTTGGAAGACTTGCTCGATAGTGATGGCAGCAATGATGTTAACCTAACAGAACTTGGTGATGCGGGCGTCGTTCTAGGGCCAGACAATCAGGACTCAGTATTAAATACGGTTGAAGGTACATTGGGTGTGGTTTTAGGTCCCGCAGTCAGAGGCATTCTAGAAACTGCCTTGGACACCACCACCGAAATTGGTGCGGGCGAACTCGTAGACATTTTAACTCAAGGTTTGACTGATCTCGGTCTGTTAACGGACCTTGATATTGTGTTGAGTGCCGTTGCTGATGCGCTGTTAAGTAACACGCTGACTGTTTTGCAAGATACCGACATTACGACAACCGTTACTGAGTATGTGTATGACGGTGTGACAGAAGCACAAGGCAATCTCATCACTGGTGATAGCGGTGGCGTAGGTGAAGACACTATCGTCGCTGGCTCCTTAATCACGGCGGTAGAGAATGCTACGGGTCAAAGTGCGGTCGTAAATGCTACGGGTATTACCACAATAGAAGGAAAATTTGGCACATTAGAAATTGAATCTGATGGAAGTTATCGCTATGTGGCAAACGGTGACAGAGCATCGATCGGACAAAATGATGTGTTTACTTATACTCTATCGGATGGTGAAACATCAGACACCGCGACTTTAACCATTTCCATCTCTGGTTCTGACTTTACAGCAGCCTCTGCTCAATCAGATTCAATAGATATGGCATTGGGAGCGCAAACCAGCCAAGTTAGCGAGCCAGTGACAGTCAGTGACATGCAAGTTGTAGGAGTGTTAGAAAGTGCGTCTAGTGAGCCTGTTGTTATGGCCAGTATGAGTACGGCAAGCACGAGCAGTATTACAAGCACTCCTATTGTTGTGGGCGATGGCTTCAATGGCGAAGTCGTCGTAGAAGTGAGCCAAGAGGCGCTATTGGCGGTTGCTGATGCTTATGTTGTGGAAATTGTTGATGCTCAAGGGCAAGTCGTAGGGCAAGCGGTGACAGAGGACAACCCTCTTGTCGGTGATGTTGCCGGGCTGACCGTTTTAGGCCTAACGGGTGATGATACACTTGTTGCTAACTTCTCAGGTCTGCCTGCTGGTGAATATACGGTTGTTGTTCGCAATGATGAAAGTGAGCTGGCAAATCTGTTTGATACGAGCGGCGACAGCAATATCTCTCTTACGGAATTAGGCGCAGGTGGCGTAGTACTAGGCGCTGAAAATCAAGATGCGCTGCTGGATGCAATTGAATCCGCGTTGAATGGCAGTGTCCTTGGTTCTGCAGGAGGATTGGACGTTGGGAGTGCAGTACGCACGTTCATTCTTGAACCATTGTTGGCCACCGTTGACAGTATTGGGGCAGGTGACTTAGTCGACACCTTAACGACAGGGTTGAATACTATTGGTTTAACCAGCGTTGTGGATGAGGTGTTGGATATAGTAGCAGACACGCTTCTAAGTAATACCCTAACATTACTACAGCAAACGGACGTGACGTCCACTCTGACTGAGTACCAGTTTGAAGGTAGTACTACCGTCAGTGGTAATGTGATCCAAGGTGGAGGCGCAGGGGAAGTAGCTGACTCGCTTGTTAACGGTGGTGTGGTAACGCAAGTAACCAATACTGATGGGGACATAGTTACGGTGCTTGGAAGCGGTACATCTGGTGTCACCCTGACTGGTAAATATGGAGACCTTACGGTTTATGAGAACGGTAGCTATACATATGTCGCTAATGGTGCACGTGCTGGCTTAGGTGACAGTGATAGTTTCACTTATACCATATCGGATGGATTCAGCAGCGACAGTGCCAATTTAACCTTTAATCTAACGGGGCAGGGTGCAGCGTCAGATACCGCAACCGCGGAACTCCACTACGACTACGTTTCTGTCGTAGTGCCTCCAGTGAATGATGCGTTAGATGTCAGTTGGCTAGTATCACTATTAGGTAGTATCGAGAGTGATACATACAATGTTGAGGTAGCAGCGAATACGACCCAGGATTTGTCATTCACCCTGAGCAACGTTGACTTACTGGCTCTTGGTAGCAGTGTTACGTTGACATTGTCGCAAGATGTAGATGGCACGATGACTGAGGTAGAAAGCTTCTCAGATGATGCATTATTAACGCTACTAAGTGGTAATAGTAACCAGGTGGTGTTTGATGGACTGACCGAGGGCAGCTATGAAGTGACATTAACGGTCGACGTACCTCTTGGAGTTGCAGGTTCAGTGAGTGCTGACTTAACACAGACAATAAGTTACCTGGATCAATATGCAGTGGATGAAGTCTCTATTGCTGAAGGGAATTTGTTCACCAATGATGTTCAATTCGGTACAGACTATACCCTGTCTATTTCTGACGACGGTGTAACTTTCCAAACCGTCACGACCAGCTCCACGTTGGTAGGGCAGTATGGGACTCTGAGCGTTGATGTGCAGGGTAAATACAGTTACACACCGGATAGTGACTTAGCCGTCTTTGGTGGGACTCTCAACGATACATTCAGTTATCGAGTGGAATACCCCGATGGAACGGTGGAGCAAACTGAGCTGGATGTCTTTATCACTGCAACGGGAGAGGGCGTTCCTGAGCCAGTCACGATGATGCAGGCAATGCTCTCCTATACGTCTGAAGATGATGTCGATCTTGCCTTCAGTGAGTCATCTGATGCTCAAACTGTGCCGTTGGCGAGTAGTGACTCAGACGGTGTCATGATCGAGGGAGTCATGTTCAGTGACGCCGGAACGATGACACAACCACTAACGATCGAAGATGAGAGTAATGTGGTTTATTAAATCTACTATCAGAACATCATTGGTATTGGTGGGTTTAGTCAGTAGTTGCAGTTGGTCGGCCTCTTCTGTAGAGGCCCCTTCTCTGCGGCTACTGGTTATTCAAGGTCTATCACTGAATCCGAGAGTTAGGGCGGTTGAGGCAGAGGTTGAACAAGCCGATAAGCGAGTTGATCTGAGTGAAGGTGGCTATTGGCCTACACTGGATGTTTCTGCAGGACCTGCCGATGGTGTAACTGGTGATCTCGCTTACAGCGCAAATGCCAGTTACACCCTTTACGATTGGGGGGCTCTGGATAGCGAAGTGGGTGGCATGAATGCCCGCGCGCGAGAAAAGATGCATTACTTAAGGCAGGTTAGAGCAGAGGTTGGGCTGGAAATCATTGAAGCGTACTTTGATAGCAAAATGGAAGCACAAAGAAAGACGCTGATTCTTGACCACCAAAGCCATCTAGAAAATATAGAGAAGATGGCCAATGTGCGCAGCGGTGGTGGATACAGTGATCGGTCTGAATTAAACCGAGTTCGTCAAGCACTCTATTACAGTGAACAGCAGTGGCAGCAAGCGTTAGGAGATCAAAACCAGGCAAAGTTACGTTTGGAACTGTTGGTCCAGCGACCTGTTAATAACCTGCCTACATTGCCCAATTTATCTCAAGTTCAAGCGAGCATATTGCCGAGAAAGGAAGAAGAATCGACACTGATCAAGCAATCTCCACAGTATATGCAAGCAGTTGAGAGAGTGGAGGTGGCTAAAAATGATGCCAACCAAGCTGAAGCTGAACAACTACCTAAACTTGTGCTCGATGCGTACTCTCAGCGTAGAAAGGTTGGAGGCGAGTTAGTGCAAGATTCTGCTATTGCGGTCAATATTCGAGCCAGTTTACAGCAAGGTCCCGCGAGCTTTGATTCGGATGACGTTGAACATTTACGTGCTGAAGCCGCGAAATGGGATGTTCAATTTACCCAACTCGATATGGCACGCAACATAGGGATGCAGCGCGAAGCGATTACGATGCTCTCAAAGCAAAAAGGCGCAACTATTAAACAGCTTGAAGCAGCTACGAATCTAGTGTCAGCGTATCAAGACCAATTCCGGGCGGGATTAACTACCGTTCAGGAGTTGTTGAACGCAGAGCGCGAACGTTTTGAGTTGGCTAATCAGTATTTGAATATTTCTATTGAGCTACTAAGAATCCCTTACCGAATTCGTTCTGAACTCGGTGTATTGGACTCCTATTTTGCTCAAGAAAGTCATGGGAGTTAAAGATTGAATCAGACACAGAGTAAAGACCCTCTAAGGGATGTGCTCATCAATTATTGTGCGCTGATTGGTAAACCGATTCGCTACAATGTGATTGGTGAGGGGCTACCATTAAAAGATGGCAAGTTTTCAAGCGATCTGATTACCAGAGCATTAGACAATCAGGGTATATCTGCTGTTATCTTCGAAAAGTCCCTAGAGAAGTTGGATAATAAGTACTTACCCGCTCTATTACTCACTGAAGATGATGAAGGTATTATTCTTCTTAATGTTAACGATGAGCAGTTCACCGTCTTTTGCCCTGTTACAGAAGGGCAAAAGGTTATCTCTCGTACTGAGATTGAAAGTCGATGGACGGGAGATGTCGTTGTCGCGAGCGTTGCATATAAATCCGATAACCGTGCGGAAGGGTATGCGGAACCTTATAAAAAACATTGGTTGAAGTCGCAACTTCTAAAATGTTGGCCAACATACGTCGACGTTGGTGTCTCTTCCTTATTCGCTAATATCCTGGCTATCGCAACTTCACTGTTTGCGCTACAAGTATACGATAGGGTTGTACCTAGTGATGCGTTCGATACTTTGTTTATATTGACGTCAGGGGTAGTCATTGCGATAGTTTTTGACTTTTTGCTGCGTATATTACGTGCTTACCTTTTGGATGTGACAGGTAAAAAGCTCGATCTTGAGCTTTCCTCTCGCTTGTTTTATCAAGTACTGCACATGCGCTTAAAAGCTAAACCGCAATCCGTCGGGGCATTTTCTAGTCAGTTAAAAGAGTTCGAAACAATTCGCGAGTTTTTTACCTCATCGACGGCAGCGACGATCAGTGATTTCCCTTTTATTTTCCTCTTCTTATTAGTGATTTGGTATCTCGGTGGCCCTGTGGTTTGGGTGCCGGTGATCGCTATCATACTTATGTTATTACCCAGCCTGCTTATGCAGGGCAAGTTAGCTCGGCTGTCGAGAGAAGGGTTGAAAGAAGGTGCTATTAAACATGGCCTTATGATTGAGGTGATAGAAAATCTTGAAACAGTCAAAGCGACTAACGCGACTTCACGTAACCTTTTTCTTTGGGAACTGCTGACGAAAAAACAAGCCGCCGACAGTATCGATCTAAAAAGTTTGTCGAACAAGCTCAGTTATGGCGCATCAATGGTTCAGCAGTTGGGGTTCATTTTCGTTGTCGTTGTTGGTGTTTATCAGATAAGTGCAAGCGAAATGACAATCGGGGCATTGATAGCCTGCACTATGCTCACGTCTCGTGCTATTGCACCAGTTAACCAAATTACTGGTGTGCTGGTACGCTGGCAACATGTAAAAGTCGCTCTCGAAGGACTTGATCAAATCATGCAGGCTCCTGTAGAGCGTCCTGCGGGACGTCAATTCGCTGAAAAATCGCAATTGAATGGGGATTATCAGTTAGAAAATGTGTGTCTAACGTATGGCGAGGAAGGGCAAAAAGCGCTCTCTATTGAAAAACTCAGCATCAAAGCTGGGAGTCACACTATTTTACTCGGTGGTAATGGTGCCGGAAAATCCAGTCTCTTACGCGTACTTGCCGGATTAGAAGATATTGATGGTGGTCAGCTGTTACTGGATGATATTTCCATGACCCAACTTGATCCCAGTGACCGTCAGCGAGATATTGGGTATCTGCCTCAAGACTCGGCACTTTTTTA
The DNA here is from genome assembly GCF_021728395.1 of Vibrio sp. J1-1. Classification (GTDB taxonomy): domain Bacteria; phylum Pseudomonadota; class Gammaproteobacteria; order Enterobacterales; family Vibrionaceae; genus Vibrio. The sequence goes on from NZ_JAKKCM010000002.1 coordinate 410,697, forward strand.
CGGTACCTTACGTGAAAACCTACTCATTAGTGGCGACACTCACTCTGATGAAGCCATCTTTGATGTGCTCGATAATATTGGTCTGGGAGCTGCCGTTCGAGCACATCCTTTAGGATTAGATATGCCTATTTTAGGCAACCGAAGCTTGTCTGGAGGGCAGCGTCAAGCCGTTGCATTAGCTCGTCTCATATTGCAAAACCCACGAATTGTTTTACTCGATGAACCTACCTCCGCGTTTGATCAGAGTAATGAAGAAAAGGTGATTCGATTTATGAGTACGTGGCTGAAAGGTAAAACATTGGTGATGTCTACACACAAGCGGAGCATGCTTAGCCTCGGCAACAGTGGGATTGTTTTAAAGAGCGGGAGCGTTGCGATGGAAGGCGATTTTGGCAAGATTTTAGGAAATCAGCAACCAAAGGTGAAAACATGGGTACGGCAAGCAAACTAACAGGAGACGAGCGTATTCTTTCTGCTCGGCCAGCGCTATGGTTATGTTCTTTTATCGTAGCCGTATTTATCATGTGGGCCGCTTTCTCAGAAATTGACGAAGTCACGAGAGGAGAAGGGAAGATCATTCCTTCTAGTCGACTACAGAAAATTCAGAGTTTGGAAGGGGGGATCGTACAGCAACTACTGGTGAAAGAAGGGCAGCTTGTCAGCGAAGGCGATATTCTAATCCACATGGATAAAACTCGTTTTCAGGCCGCATTTCGCGAGGGAGAGAGTCAAGTTTCATCGCTATTGGCATCCATTACCAGATTAGAAGCGGAAGTAAAAAAACAACCATCATTAATCTTTCCAGATCACGCTCGCATTGATGATAAGGATTTGGCTTTTGAGCAAGCGCTGTTTGAAGCCCGAAGAAATAGTAACAAAGAAAAGATTGCCGGATTAAAACGACGAGCAACGCTGGTAGAAGAACAATTGGCTATCTTGAGACCCATGGTGAAATCCGCGTCTGTCAGCAAAATGGAAGTATTGCGCCTAGAAAAAGAGTTAGAAGACCTCAAAGGCCAAGTCATAGAAGTGAATAACAGCTATATGCAAGACGCCTACACGGAATTAACACAGAAAAAAGCGGAGCTAAATGTACTTAATGAAGCCTTAGTTCAGAGGCAAGATCAGTTGTCACGTACTGAGATCGTTTCACCAGTAAAAGGCATGGTCAATGATATCGTTGTTACGACAAAAGGCGGTGTTGTTCAACCTGGAGAGCCGATAATGTATGTGCTGCCTATTGATGAGCAATTGTTAGTTGAAGCTAAAATTGCCCCAGAAGACATCGCATTTCTCGCTCCTGGAATGTCAGCAAAAGTAAAAGTTACTGCTTACGACTTTGCTATTTACGGAGACTTAGAAGGTGAGGTGGTGCAAATTAGCCCCGATACGATCGAAGAAGAAACCGCTCAAGGAAAAGCCTATTTCTATCAAATCCTCGTTAAAACAGAGACAAACTTTTTGGAAAAAGAGGGGATACAGTATCCAATTCGTCCAGGCATGATCGCTCAGGTCGATGTATTAGGAGGTAAGAAAACGGTTCTCAACTATTTACTCAATCCATTGCTAAAAGCGAAGTTAAATTAAGCTATGAAAAATTTCATGATAGTGATACCAGTTTAAACAATGGGCGAAAATTGGAACCAGGTATTCATTTTCTGAACCAAATGCTCCGTATCGTAATATATTCTATTACACTCTGTTATCAAGATTAAGTCGTATAAAAGAGGATGTTTTCTGAGCTAAGTTTCATCGCTTATCGCTTCAACATTGAACAAAGTAGTTAATTCTAGCGTTGAATTATCCCTAGTCAGCTCAAACACTTTCGTCGCGACTAAATTTTAAACTCTTGAGACCCAGTTAATATAGAGCACACTCACCTAACCTTATAGTTCTTGAAATAACTGAGTCGTATAGACTTGATAATAACATTGATGTCTTACTTCAAATTAAGCGGTTAGCTAAAATTGTCTTTAAAATATCAATAGATGACCTAGACTCCGGATTTAGCTCAATTACTTCAATCTATAAGTCAGCTCTTTATCCAATCAAATTGTATGTTTTATGAACGAGGGTCACTTTCAGGGTTATTATATACAACGACCAGAAAATATATCTAAGTGGTTAAAAAAATAGAAATGTTGCCTATAATTTCATCATCCTGGCTGGGGTAGTGATTAGTGATAAGTCATTAGTTTTTTAATAAGATGTTTTTACTCTTTCAATATAAATAATATTTTGTGCATCATGTCGACTCTACCCAAAATGTGATAAGTATCCCTAATAACTCTGCTTTATTAAGATTCTGCTACTGATGTTTTCTTGACTCCAGATGAGAAAGAAGACTACAACCACATCTTTGACATTTCATTTAATTTAGATATTTTTAATCCGTCTCTACTGATATAAGAAACTCAATCTTACACTTCAAAGTTAAATGTTATTTATCTAGGAAAAATAAGTAAATTTTAAAATTTCATTTCATGATTTTAATGTCAGAAATATGTTTGTTTTGTGTTAATTGTTGGATAATATATATTTTTTCTATATTAAAGGATGTTGATTAATGGAATATGATTACCCTTCAAATTATAACTTAGTTTCTATTACAGACCCTTCGAGTTATATCACCTATGCCAGTGCGCATTTTAATGAAGTGGCTGGTTTTGAAGATGGTGAACTGATAGGGAAACCACATAACGTGGTCCGTCATCCTGATATGCCAAAGCAAGCGTTTAAAGACATGTGGTCTCATCTACAAGCTGGAAAGCACTGGATGGGCATGGTCAAAAACCAGCGGAAAAACGGGGGGTATTATTGGGTGAATGCCTTTGCATCACCTATCAAATTCAATGGAGAAACTGTTGAATATCAATCTGTTCGTTTTAAGCCTGAGCGCGCGTACGTGAATCGAGCAGAAAAAGCTTATAAGAAGCTTCGAAATAATCGTAAGCCTTTGCAGCTCTACCTCCCACGTACTAGGCTCTGGATGAGATCAGCGTTATTCATCGTCCTATCAAGTTTTATTGGTCACTTACTCGTAAACTTGGGTCTAGCTCCATGGCTTGCATTTGGTAGTGTTGCTCTACTGTCTACGTTTGCTATTTACCTTCTCACCAGACCATTAGAGAAATTAGCGAAGGAGTCAAGACAAGACTTTGATAATCCATTAATGGAGTATATTTACTGTGGGAAAGTGAATGATATCGCTGAAATCGAACTCGGAATGAAAGTGAGAAAACAGTTTGCTAGCGCGTTATTAGGACGAGTTGGGGTGTCTGTAAGAGATTCATGTGATGAAACTCGAGACAACGCTGATAAAGCGGCAGAAAATAGCTCTCGTGTAACCAACAATTTAAGCGCGCAAAAATCAGAAATAGACTCAGTAGCGACAGCAGTCAATGAGATGCAAGCTTCCTCTGCGGAGATATCGAATAATGCACATGGTACTGCGGATGCGACACTTAAAGCGCAAAATACAATGACAGATAGCCGCCAGGTGATAGATAACGTTAACCGTTCAGTATTAGAGTTAGTTGATGAGTTAGGAGAAATATCTAAAGTTGTCGTGTCGTTAAAGCATCAAACGGACCAAATTGGTACTGTTGTACAAGTCATCAATGATATTGCTGAACAGACAAACTTACTCGCTCTCAATGCAGCGATAGAAGCAGCAAGAGCTGGAGATAAAGGTCGAGGGTTTGCAGTCGTTGCGGACGAAGTTAGAACGCTCGCTCAACGGACTCAGATGTCGACTACTGAGATTAAGTCAGCGATTGAAAGTATTCAAAATGGTAGCAACTCAGCTGTTTCTGCACTGGATAAGGGAAATGAGAAATCTATTAATACAGTGTCATTACTCAATAATGCACTTGATAGTATTCAGCAGCTTGAAACCCTGATACAAGATGTCGTCGAACGAAACCAGCAAATTGCAGTTGCGATCGAACAGCAGGTACACGTTACGGACGAGGTTAATGAAAATATTCAGTCACTTAACTTGAGCTACAACGAATCGTATCAACTAATGCTTGATACGAATGACGTTAATAAGAAAGTTCAAGAATGTACGAATGGGCTATCTCATATGATACAGAAGTTTTCTTAGCTTCTGGATTACTACGCTAGGTAACCAGTAATAGTTCCGTGGTTCTATCGGTACTATTAATTTAGTTCTACTCATGTAGGTCCTTCAGACCGATATTGGATGCCCTCATAGGGTTGATCGCTCAGAAGGACCCTTAAATGTATTGATAATCAACGCTCTTATTTTTGATTATATTGGGGAAAGCTTCCGAGTGACCTCGTGTAACGGTTGCACGTATGGTTCTCAGGAGAGGAGCACTTGATAATAGGAGTCGCCTTTCCGCCAGCTCCGAGCTGGCAGAACTGTCTGGTGTGACGAATGTTCAGTTCAATCGCACGCTCTATCTAATAACGTTTTACTATTCAAATGTGAGTGATGTTTCCTCGCCAGATACGCAATGTGATCTGGCGCAGATTAACGCTTTTGAAATTGTTGGTTTCATGTATAGTATCTGTGTTTCGCAAACGTCAGCATGCTCCATTCTTAATTCATTTCTTGCCTGTATTTGTGATGCTTAGACAATAACCCTCATCGATTTTATCGACATAAAAAGCTCGTCTGTTGAGCTCGTTACCGAGTATTTTTGTGAGTAATTATGCTTAACTCAGAACATAAAGCGACCATCATTCTTATCGCTACTACCATGATTGCGGCACTTGGTTGGATTTTCTCTAAAGAGACCATACAAGGCTTACCACCTTTTGGCTTTATCGGTTCGCGATTTACTATCGCAGCGCTTTGTTTGCTGCCTCTGTGTTACCGACCACTTCTGTCAGCGAAGATAAGTGATGTGCTGTCAGCAAGTGGTGTAGGTTTACTGTTAGGTAGTGCGGTAATGACGTGGATCTACGCGATTTCGATCAGCGATACGTTAGGAGAGGGTGCGTTCATCATGAGCCTGTCAATGTTGTTTGTTCCTATTGTTGCTTGGGTTATGTTTCGCCAGAGGCCACAGCGTATATTTTGGATCTCATTGCCAATCGCGGTTATCGGTTTAGCCTTTCTTTCTCTGGCAGACGGGTGGCAGCAGTCTGCGAGTCAATTTTGGTTTCTTGGCGCGGCGCTTTTGTTGGCATTACACTTTAATGTAAACAGTAAGTACTCGCAGAAGCTACCAGTGTTATTGTTGACTTGTTTACAGCTATTCTCTGCGGGCTGTCTTGGTTTAGTGGTTTCCTATTTTATGGAGTCACTTCCTAGCGAAGTAGATACATCAATTTGGTGGTGGTTTGCACTCAGTACCTTGCTTGCGACCAGCTTACGCTATGTGATGCAAACCATGGGGCAGAAGTTTGTGCAGGCGGGTAATGCCGCATTGATTATGATTTTAGAGCCGGTATGGACGGTGGTGTTGAGTATTCTTTGGTATGGTGAAGTATTGACGACCAACAAACTCATTGGCTGTATGCTCATTCTATTTTCTCTCGTTATTTATCGAACCGGCGGCAGATTTCGTTTTCCAAAACGTATTTAACTTTGGCTTAGTGCATTCGCGGCGAGGGTAATGGCTTATGGCTGATATCGACCATCAAGAAACGTTAGATTTTTTAGATAAGGTGAGTGTTTGTCTGTATCGAGCGGGTATCAGCCTATTTGCTGTTTCACTTGTCGGTTTTTCTCTCCTTACTTGGTTCAGCGACTTAGATAGCCACTACCGCAGTGTATTGGTCTTTATTGGAATCGCGGCAGCGTTTTCAGCCGCTAATATTCATGTTTACAGTAAGACGGTACGCTTAGCCATAAGTTGGTCGAGCTGGATTGGTTTAGTGCTCATGTTAAGTGATCATGACCTGAGCCGAGTATGGCTGTCGCTAGGGTTTGTTTTTGTAACGTTCTCAGGCATCGCGCTCAAAGAGTCATACTGCTTCAAAGTTCCAGGATTAAAACTCGTCCCGTTACTTCTCTTTGTCGTTACCTTTGTGCTTTGCTTTGACCATTTGTTTATTGCTTCCGTCGGGATGTTATTAGCGGGTCTCATCATGGGCTATTTATCAATAGCCAAATGGAGAATGCCACTGCATTTTGATATCGGTAATAAAGCCAAGTACGAAGTGTAGCCAGAAGATAAACTGCAATTAAGAGCGATTACTCATAGCGATGACGTAACGCCAATGAAACCTTCGATGTTGGTTGACGCTGTAACTCATCGCTGATCATCCATCCTGCTTTGGCTAGCAGTTCTAAATCAACGCCAGTTTCAATTCCCAGCCCCTGACAAAGATAAAGAACATCTTCAGTCGCAACATTACCTGACGCACCATGAGCGTAAGGGCACCCACCGAGACCCGCCACACTACTATCAATGGTATTGATGCCCATCATCAGTGCCTGATAAATATTAGCCAGTGCTTGTCCCCACGTATCGTGAAAATGGACGGCTAATTGCTGATGTGGTGCTTTGGCAATGACCGCTTCCAGCATGTCGCTGACGCGGAGAGGAGTGCCAGTTCCTATCGTGTCACCGAGTGATACCTCATAGCAGCCCATGTTGATGAGACTTTTGGCGACACTTGCCACTTGGCTTGGGTGGGTTGCTCCGTCATAAGGACAGTCGATCACGCATGACAGATAGCCTCTTACAGGAACACCGTGTTTAGCCGCTTGTTCCATTACTGGTTCAAATCGAGTCAGACTTTCTGTAATCGAACAATTAATATTGTGCTGGCAGAATCCTTCCGAAGCGGAAGTAAAAATAGCGACTTGATTAGCGCCAGAATCTAACGCGTTCTCAAAGCCTCTTAAGTTTGGGGTAAGTGCAGAGTAAATGACATCTCCACGACGAGTAATTGCCTGCATCACCTCTTTGGAGTCGGCCATCTGTGGCACCCACTTGGGTGAAACGAAAGACCCGGCTTCGATATGAGTTAAACCGGTATCTGACAACAAGTTGATCAGTCTGACTTTGGAGTTTGTCGAGACGGGTGACTCGTTTTGCAACCCATCTCGTGCACCCACCTCGACGATCTTTACCTTTGAGGGCAGTTTCATTTTTCCTCCGGTCTCTTAGTCGGTATCCATTTCGGGGGGCGTTTTTCGAGAAATGCTTGTAAGCCATCTTGCCCTTGTGGCGACACACGTATATCGGCAATTAACCTGCTCGTATATTGAATAAGATGAGAATCGATCGGGTTTTGATGACATTGGTGGCACAGTGTTTTTGCTTGGCGCATAGCATCAGGGCTGTTTACAAGCAGTGTCTCAATCAGCTCATTAAGTGTACTGTCAATTTCGTTCGCTTCCCTAACTTCATGAACGATACCGAAGCGTTCTGCGTCATCTGACGATATAACTTCACCGCTTAATATGTAGCGGCGAGCCTGTCGGTTACCCATTGACCGCATGACGTAGGGAGCTATCGTCGCTGGAACCAGTCCCAGTTTTACTTCACTTAAACAAAAATTGGCGCATTTGCTCGCGATAGCAATGTCACTACAACAAATTAACCCCAAAGCGCCGCCAAATGCTGAACCTTGAACAACGGCGATGGTTGGTTGTGGGAAAGCGTCCAGAGTCTCCATTAAACGTGCTAGGTTTTGCGCATCGATGAGGTTCTCCTTGCGTGTACTGTCTGCCATGGATTTCATCCAATTTAAATCGGCACCAGAAGAAAAATGCTCACCGTTACTACGCAGAACTAGACACCGAACGTCGTTTCTCAATGCGAGGTAATCGAGCCGATGTATCAGCAGATCGATCATACAGGCGTCGAAAGCGTTGTGTTTCTTTGTCCTGTTAAGTGTGATGGTTGCGACGCCATATCGGTCAACTTGCCAAAGCACATTATCTTGCCTTTTAGCGTTTGGAATAATGCTCGGTTGTAGTTCGTGCATATGTGTTTCCTTTCGATCTATCCCAAATTTACATTCTGCTTTTTACATACGAAAAATACCAAACTCGCTGTCTTGAATTGGTGCGTTGAGTACGGCATTAAGCGCCTGAGCCAAGACTTGGCGAGTGTCTTTCGGGTCAATAATTCCGTCATCCCACAATCTTGCGCTGGCGTAGTATGGATGTCCCTGTGTCTCATACAAGTCTATGATCGATTTTCGAAATGTGTGCTCTTCTTGTTCTGACCAGTTTTCACCGTGGCGTTCTTTGATGTCTTTACGAACCTGAGTTAATACGCCAGCCGCTTGTTCTCCGCCCATTACAGAAATGCGTGCATTTGGCCACATCCACATCATAGTCGGATCATAAGCTCTGCCGCACATGCCGTAATTCCCTGCGCCATAAGAGCCCCCGATGATGATGGTAAATTTAGGAACTTCCGCGCACGCAACCGCCATAACCAGCTTAGCACCGTGTTTGGCGATGCCTTCTTCCTCTACCTTTTTGCCGACCATAAAACCGGTGATATTTTGTAAAAAGAGCAGGGGAGTTTTGCGTTTGGCGCACAGCTCGATAAAGTGCGCGCCTTTTTGTGAAGAGTCAGAAAATAGAATGCCATTGTTGGCGACAATCCCGATCAAGTGCCCCTCTATTCGTGCAAATCCGCAAACGAGTGTTTTGCCGTACAGTGCCTTAAACTCATCAAAGTCAGAGTCATCAACAATGCGCGCAATGACTTCTCTTACATCAAACGACAAGCGAAGATTAGCATTGACGATGCCGTACAATTCTTCTGCGTTGTATCGGGGAGGTGAGATGGAGTGCTCCGTTTTTCGCACTTTGGGTTGATTCGCGTTGGCAATCGCCTCGCGCGCGAGCATCAACGCATGTTCATCGTTCTCTGCATAGTAATCCGCCACTCCTGATTTTCGGCAGTGGACATCGGCGCCACCGAGCTCTTCCCCTGTGACGACTTCTCCAGTCGCGGCTTTTACCAGAGGTGGTCCAGCGAGAAATATCATGCCTTGCTCTTTAACCATGATGGACACGTCTGCCATGGCGGGTACGTATGCCCCGCCAGCGGTGCACAGCCCCATAACCACGGCTATTTGAGGTATGCCTTTGGCTGACATTCGAGCTTGGTTGAAGAAAATACGCCCGAAGTGGTCTTTGTCAGGAAAGACTTCAGCCTGATGAGGGAGATTGGCACCGCCAGAGTCGACTAAGTAGACGCAGGGAAGGCGACAACGCTGAGCGATCTCTTGCGCTCGCAAGTGTTTTTTTACCGTTAGAGGGTAGTATGTGCCGCCTTTTACCGAAGGATCATTCGCGATCACCATGCATTGAACGCCATTAATCGTCCCAATTCCAGCTACAACACCAGCGCATGGAATGGGCTCATCATATACCTCCCAAGCGGCAAATTGGCCGATTTCAAGAAACTCACTCTCATCGTCGAGTAGTCTAGCTATACGTGCTCGAACGGGGAGCTTTCCTTTGTTTTTTTGATGTAATATCGCTTTCTCACCTCCACCTTGCTTGATGATTTCGCTGTCAGCGAGCAGCTTGTCCACCAACTTTTCCATTGCGGCTTTGTTGGAAAGAAACAGCTCTTCAGTTGGCTTGGTTTTACTTTTTATGATGGCCATAGAGACTTCCTTTTCAAGCTGGTGATTAACGTGATTCCTCGAATAGCTCTCGTCCTATTAGCATTCGACGAATTTCAGAGGTACCCGCGCCGATCTCATACAACTTGGCGTCGCGTAGTAGCCGTCCGGTTGCGTATTCATTAACGTAGCCATTACCACCAAGCAGTTGAATGGCATCAAGTGAAATTTGAGTTGCGAGCTCAGCGCTGTATAAGATGACACCTGCTGCGTCTTTACGAGTGCATTCACCCCGGTCACAGGCCGAAGCGACGGTGTAGACATAGGCTTTCGCGGCACTCATACGCGAGTACATGTCGGCAAGCTTACCCTGAACCAATTGAAACTCACCGATCGATTTACCGAACTGCTTACGTTCGTGAACGTAGGGCACCACGATATCCATACACGCTTGCATGATCCCTAACGGCCCGCCAGCGAGGACCACACGCTCATAATCAAGGCCACTCATCAGGACTTCGACACCTCGGTTTATTTCACCGAGAACGTTTTTTTTAGGGACCACACAATTGGTAAATACAAGCTCGCAAGTGTTGGAGCCGCGCATGCCCAACTTATCAAGCTTCTGTGCGTCACCAAAACCTTCAAACACGCGCTCGATGATAAATGCAGTGATTCCTCTCGAACCCGCACTAGGATCGGTTTTCGCGTAGACCACCAACACGTCGGCATCCGGACCATTGGTCACCCACATTTTATTGCCGTTAAGCACAAAGTGATCGCCTTTGTCTTCAGCTTTGAGCTGCATGCTGACCACATCGGAACCGGAGTTTGGTTCACTCATCGCGAGTGCGCCGATATGAGATCCGTCGATTAATTTAGGTAGATATTGTTTTTGTTGATCTGCGGTGCCATTTCGGAAAATTTGATTAACGCAAAGGTTGGAATGCGCACCATAGCTAAGCCCCACAGAGGCAGAAGCACGACTGACTTCCTCCATGGCAATGACATGCGCAAGATAGCCCATTCCTGCACCGCCACATTCTTCGTCTACCGTAACGCCGAGCAATCCCATTTCACCAAACAGCGGCCATAAATAGTCGGGGAATTGATTATTATGATCGATATGCGCCGCGATCGGAGCAATATGCTCAGTAGCAAAGGCGTTAACATGGTCCCGGAGCATATCAATGGTTTCGCCGAGACCAAAATTGAGTGGGGTGTAAGCGGATTTCATAACATTTCCCCTGTAGCAGGATTAAAGTCAGGGATGCGTGGATATTTTATTGTGTTTCTGCAACGTCTGTAAGCAACGTTCTTTGGCGGCGTTTAGCTCACCCATCACAACTCCGATGTCATTCATCTGTTGTTGCAACACCGCTTGTTTTTCTTCGATGATATTGAGCATTTTAAGCAGCTGCTCATCGGTTTGTTGAAGATCATAAAGTTCAAAGAGCTCTCGAATTTCTGCGAGTGAGAAGCCAAGTCGTTTCCCTCTTAATATTAATTTTAAACGGATTTTGTCTCTGCGCTGATAGACACGCATATTGCCTTTGCGCTCAGGCTCTATCAGGCCGACATCTTCATAAAACCGTATGCTTCGAGTCGTAATATCGAACTCTTTCGCAAGCTCACTAATTTTGTATTTTTCCATCACACACTTACCTCAAATTACTTACCTCGAATAAAAAGAGCTTCTCGAAGTCGGACCCTGTGGTGAAAGGTCGGAGGAAATTTATTCTTTTATCAACTTGTTTCTTTACCTCACTGTAAAGGCTAGTGCTATGCTTACGTAAACGTCAAGAAATCACAGTACGAAAGATTTGTCGTTGGATTTGAAACTTAAGCTGGTTTGAAAGTTTTTGATAGCGACTGTGATGGGAAAAATCGTACGCTGTGATACACCGTTTAAGGATGGGGAATCATGGAAAATGACATCTGGATTGTCAGTGCGAAAAGAACGCCAATCGGACGCTTTCAGGGAAAACTCCAAACATACTCTGCTCCAGCATTAGGCGCTATCGCGATTAAAAGTGCGCTCCAGCAAGCGGCGCTAACTTCAGTGGATGAGGTGTTTATGGGCTGCGTGTTGCCGGCCGGCTGCGGTCAGGCACCAGCACGGCAAGCCGCTCTCGAAGCCGAGTTGCCGCTTTCTACTGGCTGCACCACTATCAACAAGGTGTGTGGCTCCGGGATGAAGAGCGTGATGCTAGCACACGACCTGATTAAAGCAGGCACCATCCGCACCGCTGTCGCTGGTGGTATGGAGAGCATGACTAACGCACCTTATCTTATGAAAGAGGCGAGAAGTGGCATGCGGATGGGGCATCAGTCAGTTTATGATCATATGTTTCTTGACGGATTAGAGGATGCCTACGAAGGACTGTTGATGGGCGTGTATGCTCAGCAAATCGCCGACAGACTTCACTTCAGCCGTGAAAAAATGGACGAGTGGGCAACCATGTCAGCTACGCGTGCTCTAGACGCGCAAGAGCAAGGGATGTTCGCGGAGGAAATCTCGCCGATAGAAGTTCGTAGTAAGTTGTCGTCTGTACGGTTTGATTATGATGAACACCCGCGTTCGATTAACTTTGAAAAAATTGCCCGGCTGAAGCCGGCGTTTGATATCCATGGCTCTGTCACGGCCGCTAATTCTAGCGCAATTTCAGATGGCGCAGCCGCACTTGTGCTGATGGATGAGGAAACTGCGCAGCATCATCATCTCTCACCACTGGCCATTATAAGAGGCCACACTACGCACGCCAGAGACCCGGCAGAATTTACTCTCGCACCTGTTTATGCGATCGAGCAATTGTTATCAAAGCTCGACTGGACGATAGAAGACATCGATCTATGGGAAATTAATGAAGCCTTTGCGGTTGTCACGCAAATCGCTATCGCTGAACTGGGACTCGAACCTGATAAAGTCAACATTAAAGGTGGGGCGTGTGCACTTGGACATCCTATCGGTGCAAGTGGCGCACGGATACTGGTGACGTTGACTCACAGCTTGCGTCAGCTACAGGCATTAGGGGTGGATGGCGATTCAGGCAATAAAAAAGTCATGCGAGGGATTGCCGCAATCTGTATCGGTGGTGGAGAAGCAACAGCGATTGGTATCGAGGTACCACTTTAATTCCAGCAATGTCAGTAAAGGAGTAGTCAATGATGACTCGTTTGGTCCCCTTATTTATTGGTGGTGAATTTCGTGAATCTCAAACAGCAGATTGGATAGAAGTCACCAACCCTGCCACTAACGAAGTGATTGCGTACGTTCCGTGCTCAACGAATGAAGAGTTACATGCTGCAATCGACAGTGCCAAGGCGACATTCCAAACTTGGAAAGAAGTGGCGGTCTCAGAGCGCGCGCGATTAATGCTTCGCTATCAACACTTGTTAAAAGAGCATCACGAAGAAATTGCCGTACTGCTTTCTCATGAAACGGGTAAGATTTTAGCCGACGCCAAAGGAGACGTTTGGCGCGGAATTGAAGTGGTTGAGCAAGCAGCAAATATTGCCAGCAACCTTATGGGTGAAACGGTCGAAAACGTCGCGACTGATATTGACAGTTACTCACTGACTCAACCTTTGGGTGTGTGTTGCGGGATCACCCCGTTTAACTTTCCTGCCATGATCCCGTTATGGATGTTTCCAGTCGCCATTGCGAGTGGCAACACATTCGTTCTCAAGCCTTCAGAGCAGGTACCTTTAACGTCGATTCGTCTTGCTGAATTGTTTGAAGAAGCAGGCGCACCAAAAGGCGTCTTGCAGATTGTTCATGGCCGCAAGGAACAAGTGGACTTTCTACTCACGCACAACGATATTCGCGCGATTTCTTTTGTCGGCTCAGTTCCGGTGGCTCAAGATATTTATACGACAGGGACAAAACACTTTAAGCGCGTCCAAGCTTTCGCTGGAGCGAAAAACCATATGGTGATCATGCCGGATGCGAACAAAGAGCAAGTGGTGAGCAATTTAGTCGGCTCTTCAGTGGGAGCCGCGGGTCAGCGTTGTATGGCAATCTCAGTGGCGGTGTTTGTTGGTGACTCTAAAGAGTGGATTACCGAACTAAAACAGGAGATGGAGAAAGTACACCCAGGTGCTTGGGATGATGAGGATGCTGACTATGGCCCACTGATCAGCGAGCAGGCAAAACAACGCGTATTAGGTTTGATTGAGTTAGGTAAACAACAAGGCGCGGTGTGTGTGCTGGATGGCAGTCAATGTGAAGTAGAGGGTTTCCCCGACGGGAACTGGGTTGGACCGACATTATTCCGAGGAGTGTCGACAGACATGTCGGTTTACACTCAAGAGATCTTTGGTCCTGTCTTAGTTTGTATGGAAGTGGATACCCTGCAAGAAGCCATTGAGTTGGTTAATCGCAATCCTTATGGCAACGGCACGTCAATTTTCACAGCGAGTGGCGCGGCGGCGCGAAAATATCAACACGAAATTCTGGTGGGGCAAGTCGGTATCAATGTGCCGATTCCGGTGCCATTGCCATTTTTCTCCTTCACAGGTTGGCGAGGGAGTTTTTATGGCGACCTTCATGCTTATGGTAAACAGGCGGTGCGTTTCTACACCGAAACTAAAACGGTGACGTCACGTTGGTTTGACGATGATATTCCAACCGGACCTAATCTCACCATCCACTTGCGTTAAACCGATAGCAAGGAGCTTTTATGGACTTTGAACTCAACGAAGATCAACGTGCATTTTCCGATACCGCTCAACAGTTTGCCGAGGAGCGGCTCGCTCCAATGGCAGCGGAATGGGACGAAAAACAGATCTTCCCAAAAGAGGTTTTGCGAGAAGCGGGCGAGTTAGGATTTTTGAGCCTTTACACACCGGAAGAGCAAGGCGGATTGGGCCTGAGCCGTTTAGACTCGTCGATCATTTTTGAACAATTATCCATGGGCTGTACTTCGACAACGGCGTTTATGACCATCCACAATATGGTGAGTTGGATGATAGCCAGTTTTGCCAGTAACGTGGTTAAAGCGCAGTTTTGTCCCAAATTAGTGACGGGGGAGTGGCTAGGATCTTATTGTTTAACAGAGCCAAATGCGGGGTCTGATGCGGCTTCACTGACCACTTCCGCCACGAAAAAAGGCAATCAATACATTCTCAATGGCAGCAAAACGTTTATTTCTGGAGCTGGCGATACTGATGTGTTGATCGTTATGGCCCGAACCGGAGAGCAAGGAGCGAAAGGTGTTTCCGCTTTTGTGGTTGAGGCAAATGCGAAAGGCATCAGCTATGGGCGTAAAGAGCCGAAAATGGGGTGGAACAGTCAACCGACTCGTGCCGTCACATTCGAAAATGTCACCGTTCCAGCCACTCATTTATTGGGTGAAGAAGGACAAGGCTTCGTCTTTGCGATGAAAGGGTTAGACGGCGGGCGAATTAATATCGCAACCTGCTCTGTCGGGACGGCGCAACAGGCTCTTAACCACGCAACTCAATATATGCAGGAACGTAAGCAGTTCGGCAAAACGTTAGCGCAATTTCAGGCGTTGCAGTTTAAATTAGCGGACATGGCAACAGAGCTGGTTGCAGCAAGACAACTAGTTCGTTACGCCGCAAGTAAACTCGATAACGGTGACCCAAACGCAACCACCTATTGTGCCATGGCAAAACGTTTTGCAACGGATGTCGGGTTTCAAGTCTGTGACCAAGCCTTACAGCTTTACGGTGGTTATGGCTACATCAAAGAATACCCGATGGAACGTTATTTCCGCGACGTTCGTGTGCATCAGATCCTTGAAGGCACCAACGAGATCATGAGTTTGATCATCGCACGCCGTTTGTTGTCGGCAGAATCATCATTACTGTAAATCTGCATTCGAACAATTTCATCAGGAAAGGATTCGAACTATGTCATCACCTCAAGACGCTATTCAACACACTATTAATGATCATATCGCTGTGATTACGATGAACAACCCGCCTGCAAATACCTGGACGGCGGACAGTCTCAACGCGTTAAAAACCCTCGTCCTTGAGCTGAACCAAAATAAAGACGTGTATGCGCTCGTCATAACAGGGAATGGAGAGAAGTTTTTTTCAGCAGGCGCAGACCTCAAACTTTTTGCTGACGGAGACAAAGCGGTGGCACTCGGTATGGCTCGAGCGTTTGGGGAAGCGTTTGAAACCCTCTCTGATTTTCGTGGGGTTTCCATAGCCGCAATAAACGGCTATGCCATGGGTGGAGGGCTAGAAGTCGCGTTGGCGTGTGATCTCCGAGTAGTGGAAGAACAAGCGGTGCTGGCATTACCAGAAGCAAAAGTGGGTCTGCTGCCATGTGCAGGTGGAACGCAGAACCTAACGGCTTTAGTTGGTGAAGGCTGGGCTAAGCGTATGATTCTTTGTGGTGAACAACTCAGCGCAACTCAAGCAAACGAACTAGGCTTAGCAGAGGAGCTTGTGCCAAAAGGCGAAGCACTAACCAAAGCGATGGCGTTGGCATTGTCGGTGGCAAATCAGTCGCCATCCTCTGTGGCGGCATGCAAATTACTGATTCAAAACATGCGCTCAGCACCATTAAAGCATGGACTTATCAAAGAGCGAGAGCTGTTCCTTAATCTCTTTGATACCGAAGATCAAACGGAAGGTGTACGTGCCTTTCTTGAGAAACGCGAGCCTAAATGGAAAAACCAATAGGAGGCCAAATGGCAGGAAAGGTAACGATCACTGAATTGGAGTGTACAGACGCTATTCATCGAATTGGCGTTGCGACGTTAGACAATGTGTCATCATTAAATGCGCTTACCTACGACATGTTAGTTCAACTCCATGATCAGTTGCTGAAATGGAAAGATGATCCCCATTTGGTGTGTGTGATTCTTAGCGGGGCCGGAGAAAAAGCCTTTTGTGCGGGTGGTGATGTCAGGGCTATCTACCAGGTCATGCATGACGAAGGGAAAGACACCACTGCCGAGTTTTGTACCCGCTACTTTACGTTGGAGTATGAGTGTGACTATCTCATCCACACTTATAACAAGCCTATCATAGCTTGGGGCGAAGGCATTGTGATGGGCGGTGGCATGGGGCTTTTTATGGGAGCAAGCCATAGAGTGGTCACACCCACATCGCGTCTCTCCATGCCAGAAATTAATATTGGGCTTTATCCCGATGTGGGAGCGACTTGGTTCTTAAGCCAAATCGATCCGGAGGTCGGCTTGTTTCTTGGATTAACCGGGGCGTTAGTCAATTCGAGTGACGCTGTCACAATTGGCTTTGCGGATTGGTTGTTATTGGAAGAGCATTATCCAACCCTTTTGCAAGAGCTTCAGAGCTTACCGTGGGGAAGCAATAACGCGAAAGAACTGGTGAATGCACTGTTAGCGTTAATGGAAGAAAGTGTCATCGACAGCAAACCAATCACACAAATTTGTCCATGTCTGGAGCAAATCAAACAAGCATGTAAAGGATTTGACCTGAACCTTATTGCCCAGCGAGTGATGGCCATGGATAACATTAATCCGTGGCTAGAGGATGCGAAACAAACGTTTGCTGCTGGTAGCCCTATCACGGCGCATATTTGCTTCAGGCAAGTCAAAGAGTTTCATAGTTTACCACTTGCAGACTGCTTCCGGTTGGAACTCACACTCTCTGTCCGTTGTGCCTTGTTAGGTGAGTTTAAAGAAGGTGTACGCGCCAGGCTGATCGATCGCGATGGCGAACCAAATTGGATGTTTAACAGTGTGACTGAAGTTGATGAGGATCTTGTTGATACGCTCTTTACCTCGTTGTGGGCAAAAGATGAACATCCTCTGGCAGAGTTAGGGTCTGTTGAGCTACCAGACGAAAGATAAACAGACCGCATAAACGAAGGAGATTTATCATGAGTACCATTGCATTCATAGGCTTAGGCAATATGGGCAGCCCGATGGCGCAAAACCTGTTAGCGTCGGGATTCAATGTACAAGTGTTTGATTTGGACACCAAGGCTGCGAAAGCGTTAGAACCGTTTGGCGCTATCGTTGCCAGTTCATTACAAGAAGTGGTGGATGGGGCTGGTACTGTAATCACTATGTTACCAGCAGCATCACAGGTGAGAAGTGCTTACCTTGGCGACTTACACGGCGGTGTTGGGGTACTCAACCTAGCGGCTCCAAATACCTTGTTAATCGATTGTTCTACTATTGACCCTGATTCAGCACGACTGGTCGCGAATGAGGCTGCAAACAAACAATTCTTATTTGTTGATTCACCAGTATCAGGTGGTGTAGCAGGGGCAAAAGCAGCGACCTTGACGTTTATTGTTGGTGGCTCAGATGAAGCATTCTCAAAAGCCAACGCTATTTTGCAATACATGGGCAGAAATGTGTTCCATGCAGGTAAAGCCGGCGATGGTCAGATGGCGAAGATCTGTAACAACCTCATGTTGGGTATTTTGATGTCGGGAACGTGCGAAGCGCTTAATCTTGGGATTGACCATGGACTCGACCCTAAGGTGTTGTCGAATATCATGCTGCAAAGCTCTGGACGTAACTGGGCGTTAGAGCTCTATAACCCTTGTCCCGGTGTGATGGAAAGTGCGCCGGCAAGTCATCAGTATCAACCAGGCTTTATGAGCAAGTTAATGCTGAAAGATTTGGGCTTAGGGCTGGATGCCGCATTGCAAACGCATTCCTCTGTTCCTATGGGGTCGCTCGCTCGTAATTTGTATGCGTTTCATAACTCAAGCGGCTATGGGGAGCTCGATTTCTCAAGTTTGTTTGAGTTCTATAAAAATAAAAAATAAGTGTCATTCACAAATGTGAGAGATTCATTTTCTCGCTCGTTCTTCGCGGTAGGGAATGACGATGTTTGATAATCGAGTACCATTTATGTCACTCGTCATTCCGGCAAAGCCCGAACGGACATATTACCGATAGAGACTTTTTGCATTTGCGACACCGTTGTTACGCTTCGTAGAAAAGTTATAAAACGTTGGAGTATCGTCATGGATATAAGAAACAGTGTTATCGCTATTACTGGCGCGGGGCAGGGGCTCGGACAGATGACGGCGATTGTTCTTGCTCGTGCGGGAGCCGACTTGGCTCTGCTTGATATCAATGAAACTGGTTTGCAAGATACTCAACAGCAATGCCAAATGTTAAGTGCTAAAGCGCTCACTTACCAATTAGATGTCACCAATGAACAGGAAGTTGAACATACGTTTAGTGATATTGTTCAAGACTTTGGTCGGCTTAACGGGCTCGTTAATAATGCAGGCGTGTTAAGGGATGGCTTATTGGTCAAAATGAAAGATGGCGCTATCTCCAAGATGTCGTTGGAACAGTTCAATCAAGTCATGAAGGTAAACGTAACAGGTACTTTCCTCTGTGGTCGAGAGGCTGCAGTGAAGATGATAGAAACTGAATCTAGTGGTGTGATCATCAACATATCAAGTGTTTCGCGAGCGGGAAACATCGGTCAAACCAATTATTCTGCGTCCAAAGCTGCCGTTGCAACCATGGCGACAACCTGGTCACGCGAGTTAGCCAAATATGGTATCCGCGCTGCGGCAATTGCACCGGGTGTCGTACACACCCCAATGGCTGGGAATATGAAACCGGAAGTGATAGAACGTCTGGAAAAAATGATCCCAATCGGAAGAATGGCAAAGGCGGAAGAAATCGCTCAGTCAGTAAAGTACATCCTTGAAAACGAGTACTTTACTGGGAGAGTGTTAGAAATCGATGGCGGCCTTCGTATGTAACCCAAATAATAACGTTTAGGTTTATAACTGACTTATTTTAAGCGGCCTTATCGTACGACTTTGAGTATTGTTGAGCGTGTATTGAATAATTAATAAATTATCTGAATGTTATGTTTATTAGATAATCTACAAGCAAATACCATGTAAAAAATGTGTGAAATTATTAAGTTGATCTATATCACATTTTGTAGCCTGATTTTTAGTGATTCTGATGTCAACTTTGAGTGACCAAATCGTCAATCGCCAATGCTTATTACTTCTATTTAAGCCACATCCCTTCAGGCGTAAAGGCTTCCAATTCCTATCTAAGCTTCTTAGCCAACAACGCTTTTTCTTAACGTTTTGTTGATTAATGAAATGTTAGTTTCCAGATCTGCCTCGTGAGCTTTAACTTCTAAATCCTCATAATGCGGCCGAATGTAACATTGTATTTCAAAGTGTAACAATAAACTCACACTGTTTGTGGGGCTTTATTGCGTTTTGACGTCCAATGTCGCATACGCTCAACACATAAACATTCTAATGACTATAACAACTGGTTCTAAGCGTTTACTTAGAAACCAGACAACCATCGAGAAAGTTAATGGAAGCCTCAAGATACAAACGCATCTTATCGAGAGGGAGTCTGGCGTCCGTCATACTTTTGCTCTCAGGATGTAATTCTGCTTTGCTTGACCCCAAAGGTGCTATCGGTGTCCAGGAAAAAGAGCTGATCATCACTGCTCTTTTGCTGATGTTGATCGTCGTGATCCCCGTGATTTTAATGACGATTTACTTCGCCTACCGATACCGAGCAAGTAACACTCATGAAGAGTACGCCCCTGAGTGGTCGCACTCGACCAAAATCGAAGTGGTGGTATGGACTATTCCAATCATCATTATTGCGATTCTAGCCGCTATCACATGGCGTTCTACTCACGAACTGGAACCGTCTAAGCCTCTGGAAAGTGACGTAAAACCAATGACGATAGAGGTCATTGCGCTAGATTGGAAATGGCTATTCATCTATCCGGAAGAAAATATTGCGACGGTTAACTACGTAGCATTTCCTAAAGATGTTCCTGTCCAGTTCAAACTGACGTCTGACAACATCATGAACGCGTTCTTCATTCCTCGTTTAGGTACTCAGATTTACGCCATGCCAGGCATGGTAACCAAGCTAAATTTGATTGCTAACCACGAAGGTGACTTCAAGGGCTTTGCGTCGAACTTCAGTGGGGAAGGCTTCTCACAAATGAAGTTCACTGCATCAGCTATGCCTGATCGCGCTGCATTCCTGAATTGGGTGCAGAAAGTTAAAGCGAGTCCAGACCACATTGAAGACTGGGTACAGTACAGCACGCTAGCTGAACCTAGTATCGCTGAGCCGGTTACCTTGTTCTCAAGTGTACCTCCGTTCCTGTTCAGCAACGTCGTGACTCAGCATCCTGGTTCTATGAACTGTTTGCCTGAAAACCAAGGATAATCGCAATGTTTGGAAGATTAACTCTGGATTCAATTCCATTCCATGAACCTATTATCGTCATTACCCTAGCGGTAGTGGCTTTAGTCGGTTTAGCTGTGGCTTACGCGGTAACTAAAGCTGGAAAGTGGCAGTATTTGTGGAATGAGTGGTTTACATCGGTAGACCACAAAAAACTAGGCTTTATGTACATCGCGGTTGCGATGGTAATGCTAATTCGTGGTTTCGCTGACGCGGTAATGATGCGTAGTCAGCAGCTACTTTCGTCTGCGGGTGAAGCGGGTTACCTGCCACCAGAACACTATGACCAGATCTTTACCGCCCATGGCGTGATCATGATTTTCTTCGTCGCAATGCCATTGGTTATTGGTCTGATGAACATCATCGTTCCGCTGCAAATTGGCGCGCGTGATGTGGCTTTCCCGTACCTGAACAACCTAAGTTTCTGGCTGTTTATTGTCGGTGTTATCCTGACGAACATGTCGCTAGGTCTTGGTGAGTTTGGCCGTACAGGTTGGTTGGCTTATCCGCCATTGTCTGGTATTGAAGCAAGTCCGGGAGTTGGCGTTGATTACTGGATTTGGGCGCTGCAGATCTCGGGTGTTGGTACGACGCTAACGGGTGTGAACTTCTTCGCAACAATCCTGCGCATGCGTACGCCTTCAATGCCAATGATGAAAATGCCTGTTTTCACTTGGGCATCTCTGTGTGCAAACATCCTAATCATCATTTCATTCCCAATCCTGACGGTTACTATCGCGCTACTCACGCTGGATAGATACCTGGGCATGCACTTCTTTACCAATGATCTTGGCGGCAACGTAATGATGTACGTCAACCTGATTTGGGCTTGGGGCCATCCAGAAGTGTACATTCTGATCCTGCCGATTTTCGGTGTGTTCTCAGAAGTAACGGCGACATTCTCTCGCAAGAAGCTATTTGGTTACACCTCGCTGGTATGGGCGACGATTGTAATTACAATTCTCGCTTTCGTTGTCTGGCTACACCACTTCTTCACTATGGGTTCTGGTGCGAACGTCAATGCTTTCTTTGGTATCGCCACGATGATCATTTCTATCCCGACCGGGGTTAAGATCTTCAACTGGCTATTCACCATGTACAAAGGGCGTATTCGCTTTACAACACCTATGCTGTGGACGGTTGGCTTCCTGATCACCTTTACCGTTGGTGGTATGACGGGCGTGTTGATGGCGGTACCGGGCGCGGACTTCGTTCTGCATAACTCAGTATTCCTGATTGCACACTTCCACAACGTAATTATCGGTGGTGTGGTATTTGGTTGTTTCGCAGCGATCACTTACTGGTTCCCGAAAGCGACAGGTTTCACTATGAACGAAGCTTGGGGTAAACGTGCGTTCTACCTTTGGATCATTGGTTTCTTGATGGCGTTCCTACCGCTATACGCGTTGGGCTTTATGGGTATGACCCGTCGTCTCAGCCAGGAGATCAACCCAGAATACTTTCCATTATTGGCGGTTGCTGCCGCTGGTACAGTCGTCATTGCTCTGGGCGTATTGTCTCAATTCATCCAAATTTACGTCAGTATTCGTGACCGCGAGCAAAACCGCGATCTTACTGGTGATCCGTGGGATGGCCGTACTCTTGAGTGGGCAACGTCTTCACCACCACCGTTCTACAACTTTGCACACCTTCCAAAAGGTGATGTGCTGGATTCATTCTGGTACGAGAAACAAAGTGGTGAGTTTGACCCGACTAAAGACGTGGAAAGGGAAGTGGAATACGAGCGTATTCACATGCCTAAGAACACGCCAACAGGCATCTACGTGTCAGCTTGGTCACTGCTATTCGGCTTTGGCATGATTTGGTACATCTGGTGGTTGGCTGGCTTGAGTCTGGTAGCTATCGTCGTAACTTGTATCAAACACAGTTATAACGAAGACGTGGATTATTACGTTGAAGTTGAAGAAATCAAAGCGATTGAAGCAGCACGACGTGCTCAGCTTGAAGAAGCGAAGAAAGGTTCAGTGAAAGATAACGAAAGCAAAGATGATCTGGAGGTGACGTATGCAAACTAATGTCGCTGCTCATCATGACCATGATCACCACCACGATGCCCACCATGATACGAATGGCAACAAGCTGTTTGGTTTCTGGGTTTACCTGATGAGTGACTGTGTACTGTTCGCAACTCTGTTTGCCACATACGCAGTACTATCTAGCAACTCGATAGCAGGCCCAACAGGTAAAGACATTTTCGAATTGCCTTTCGTGTTCGTTGAAACCATGTTGCTGCTATTCAGTAGTATCACGTTTGGTTTTGGCATGATTGCGATGAAACGTAATGATGTTGCTGGTCTTAAACGCTGGCTGCAAATTACTTTTGTGCTGGGTCTGGGCTTCATCTGCATGGAAGTTTACGAGTTCCATCACTTGATTTCTGAAGGTTACGGCCCTCAGGAAAGTGCGTTTCTTTCTGCGTTCTTTACATTGGTAGGTACGCACGGCTTGCACGTGTCATTTGGTCTGATTTGGTTGGCAGTGGCTTATCACCAACTGTCGACTAAAGGCCTGAACGACAACATGGCGATGCGTTTTAACTGCTTGAGCCTGTTCTGGCACTTCCTGGATATTGTTTGGATCTGTGTCTTTACCATCGTTTACTTACTGGGGGTAATGTAATGGGACAACATATTGAAACAAGTGCGTCTGATTACGTTAAAGGCTTTGTTGCGTCGCTTATTCTAACGGTGATTCCATTCTACTTTGTTTGGACGCAATCTCTGCCAGAGACTACGACATACGCGGTTCTGTTTGGCTGTGCATTGGTTCAGATCTTTGTGCACTTCAAATACTTCTTGCATATGGAAGCAAAGACCGATGATGGTCGCTGGAATCTGGTTTCACTGATGTTTACTGCCATTGTTGTGCTTATTCTGATCGCCGGTTCGATCTGGATTATCTACAACATGAACGTCAACATGAAGTTGTAGGCTAAGGTATGCTGAAAAGTTATTTGTCTATCACCAAACCGGGCATTATTTTCGGCAACCTGATTTCTGTTGCGGCGGGTTTTTTCCTTGCCGCAAAAACAGAACCTGCTAGCCTGACGTTGTTTCTGACAACGTTGGCTGGTGTGGGGCTTGTGATTGCTTCAGGTTGTGTAGTGAACAATATTTTTGACCGCGATATCGATCAAAAGATGGCGCGTACTCAGAACAGAGAGCTAGCGAAAGGTAACATCAATATTGACGTCGCGTTTGTCTATGCTTTAGCAATGTTACTGGTGGGAACGGCATTGCTGTTTCAATTAGTGAATCCGCTTTCGGCGGTCGTGGTGCTGCTAGGTTACGTTTACTACGTGTTCTTTTATACAATGTGGTACAAACGCAACTCGGTATATGGCACCTTGGTCGGAAGTATTTCTGGTGCTGTTCCGCCATTAGTTGGTTATCTGGCAGTGACAAACTTCATTAGCTTAGAAGCGATACTGTTGTTCACTATGTTCTGCCTTTGGCAAATGCCGCACTCGTACGCAATTGCCATGTTCCGCATGCAAGACTATCGAGAAGCGGGGATTCCTGTTCTGCCTGTTAAAGAGGGTATCCATAAAGCGCATCGTCATATGAAAGCTTACGTGGTGGCCTTTGGTGCAGTATCATTGGGACTCTTTTTACTCGGTGAAGCAGGGTATGAATACTTGGCTGTCGCAGCCGTTGTTTGCTTTATGTGGACAAAAGTGACTTTCCGCAGCATTGACGATGAAAACTACGTTGCTTGGTCGAAGTCGGTGTTCAAAGTCTCTTTGCTGGTGGTAATGGGAATCAGCGGTGTGCTTGGATTAGAGCTACTTCCGTTAGCGTTAGTTTATTGATGAGCTGCGTTTGCCTCAAGGCTTTGAGCAAAAGATGTTTGGTCTGCACCCATACCAAACACCAAATTCCTGACCTGTAATCGTTAGGTTTATATTACTCCGCGTAAAAAGCGTAATCTCAAAAGGAACAGCGACATAATATATCGCTGTTCCTTCTCCTTTCTCGTACGATCAAAAAGAAAGTAATCAACTGTAGGCTAACACATTGCAGCAGTGTAGGTTATCGCTTCCTCTCTAGTGGAAAAATCACGCTCAAGTTAGGCGTTTTCTCCTTGATAATTTAGATATTGAACGCATAGATCATGAAATGCTTTTGCTTGTGGAGAGATAGTGCGATCACTAAGCGTAAAGATGCCAATTTGTCTTTCTAAAGGTGGATCTATCATTGGAATCCACACCAATCTAGTTTCGTTAGTCGGAAAGGCTAGCTTTGGTAAAGTGGTTACGCCAATACCCAGCTCCAAGACTGAAAATAACGACGTGATATTTTCCACTGAATAAAGCGCTTGCTGACTTAATGCTCTTGCAGGGGTTGGATCGAGAAGCGTACAGGTACCGTTACGAATAAAAGGTTGTTCAAGTAAGGTTTGCCACTCTATTCCCTCAGGGTGATTTGCAACAGGGTTATCTTTTAAACACACCACACCAATTGGATCAGATAGCAGCGGCGTAAAGTCGATACCACCCTCATCGAGGTGAGATGGATTACCAAGCGCTAAGTCGACTTCACCAGAGAGTAGACGAGCCTCGACGCCCGCAGCGTTGTCATCGACTAAGCTCACTTCTACATTTGGATGCTGCTCGCAAAAGGCCGCCAACACGCTTGGAATGAGTTTCGCCGCCACAGAAGGAACACTCGCAATTCTCACTCTCCCTTGTTGTCCGGCAGCGGCGGCTTTTAGATCATTGTCTAGCGCACTATAGATATTGAGGAACTGAACCACTTTAGGCAAACAAATCTCACCAAAAGGCGTCAACTTGGTTTTGTTTCCGGGCTCAAACAGCGTTTGCCCCAGCATTTTCTCAAGCTCTTTTATCGATGTGGAGAGCGCCGCCTGAGAACGATTTGCACGATGTGAAGCGGCCCGAAATCCACCTTCCTCGACTACCATCACAAAATGCATTAATTGTTGAAGCTTGATACTCATCCCTAACGCCTCTCAATCCCTTTATTTACGCTATTCACAATAAAGTGATAAGTTTTATTTATCAAATGTAAAAAATTTACCGTTAGATTTATCGTATGTCAACGTGCATCATTTAACCATATTGAAACAAAGTTGTTACAAAGGTTGAAAGGCACGTGAATACTCCTACTAAAAAACACCCAGTAAAAACCAGTTTGTTTGCTTCTAAAGCGCCGCTTGAATGGGCGATTGTTAACAACGGAACCTTGTATACGGCACAAATTCCTATCGATGATAGGGGCGCGGTTGTTGAAGGTGGCATCGAAGCGCAAACACGCCAAACCTTTAACAATCTCATTCACACTCTAGAGTGCGCGGGCGAATCTTTGGATTCTGTGTTGCAGGTCTTGATTTACGTTACCGACAGAGAATACTTAAAAACCGTTAACCAAGTATACGCGGAATATTTTGATGCGCCGTATCCAAACCGCGCAGCCATGGTGGTTGCAGGGTTAGCGCGAGAAGAAATGTTGGTGGAGTTTGTCGTCTACGCGTCGGCAAGTCAGCCAGAATAAAACCACAACAAAAATAATTAGAGATCAGTGAGTTGGTGGCTTGCCATCAAAAATCGGAAGAACAAGGAAAGAACAATGACTTTTATTAACAATGTTCAAGCAGAAAAATCGCTCTACATCGCAGGTGAATGGCAATCGGGCATGGACACCATCGCCAATATTAACCCTTCTGATATCAGCGAAAATATTGGTGATTTCGCTCAAGCGAGCGTGTCGCAAGTAGAGCAAGCGATTCAAGCAGCAAAATCAGCGCAGCCAGAGTGGGAAAAAACGCCAATCGAGCGCAAACAAGCAGTGCTGCAAGCGATTGGTGATGAGCTCATTGCACGCTGTGATGAACTGGGTACCTTGCTTTCGCGTGAAGAAGGTAAGCCATTTGCTGAAGGTCGAGGTGAGATTTACCGCGCAGGTCAGTTCTTCCAATACTTTGCTGCCGAAGTTCTGCGTCAAATTGGCGATAACGCTGCTTCCGTCCGTCCAGGTGTCTCCGTTGAAGTTACTCGTGAAGCCGTCGGCGTTATCGCCATTATCTCTCCTTGGAACTTCCCGACGGCAACAGCGGCGTGGAAAATCGCGCCAGCGCTTGCGTTTGGCAACAGCGTAGTCTGGAAGCCAGCAAATTTAACCCCTGCGAGTGCTGTGGCGCTTGCTGAGATTATCCATCGTCAAGGTTTACCTGCAGGCACATTTAACCTCGTCCTAGGTAGCGGCTCGCAAGTGGGTAATACCCTTATCAACTCGAAAGATGTAAACGGCGTGAGCTTCACTGGCTCTGTCGATACAGGCCGTAAAGTCGCTGCAGCAACTGCGCCAAATTTTGTGCGTTGTCAGTTAGAAATGGGCAGTAAAAATGCGCTTGTGGTGGCGGATGATGCAGACATTCAAATTGCCGTAGAAGCAACAATCGCAGGCTCATTCTCTGGTGCAGGTCAAAAATGTACCGCGTCGTCTCGTCTCGTTGTTATGGATGGTATTCACGACGCGTATGTCGAAGCACTAATTAAACGAATGAGTGAGCTTAAAGTTGGTCACGCACTTGAGGATGGTGTGTTCATGGGCCCAGTGGTTGATGGTAACCAATTGAATGCAAACTTTGAATGGATTGAAAAAGCACGTCAAGCAGGCGCGGAACTGGCTTTTGGTGGCGAGCGCCTAAACCTAGAGCATGACGGCTACTACATGTCGCCAACGCTGTTCTTGAACACACAAAATAGCTGGGAAGTGAACCAAGAAGAAGTCTTTGCACCAATGGCGAGCGTGATTCGCGTTTCTGACCTGGATGAGGCGATTGCAGTGGCGAACGATACGCGTTTTGGCCTGACAGGCGGCATTATTACGCAAAGCCTACGCAACAGCGCGATCTTTAAGCAGCAAGTTCAAACGGGCTGCGTCATGGTTAACTTGCCAACCGCAGGTACAGATTATCACGTTCCGTTTGGTGGTCGTAAAGAGTCAAGCTTTGGTCCTCGTGAGCAAGGTCAGTACGCGAAAGAATTCTACACCGTGGTGAAAACCGCTTATCAGCGCCCTTACTAAGAAGAGCTGGGTAGCTGATGGCGTCAGCTACCCACACTGAAAGGCAAAGAAATTGTTTAAGGAGTGGTTATGTACCAACAACGGATTGTGATTGACGGATTGCAGTACTGCAATTGGGATCGAGAGTACTTCCAAACGCTTAAGGCGAGTGGCATTACTGCTGTTCATGCCACCATCGTCTACCACGAAACTGCGCGCGAAACCTTAACGCGTTTTGCTGAGTGGAACTTACGTTTCGAGCAAAATGCGGATCTCATCATGCCTATCTATTCAATGGCAGATGTAGAAAAAGCCAAAGTCGAGGGTAAAGTCGGCATCTTCTTCGGCGCGCAGAATTGCTCACCAATCGATGATGAAATTGGCCTTATCGAAGTGATGCGCCGCCAAGGTCTATTGATCATGCAACTGACCTACAACAACCAAAGCTTACTGGCGACAGGTTGTTACGAGCAACACGACTCCGGTGTTACTCGCTTTGGCAAGCAAGCGATTGAAGAGATGAACCGAGTTGGGATGATCATTGATATGTCCCACAGCGCCGAGCGTTCAACGCTGGAAGCTATCGACCTTTCTTCGCGTCCAATTTGTATCAGCCATGCCAACCCGACGTTTGCGCATGATGCGCTACGTAACAAATCAAACAACGTTATTAAAGCATTAACTGAACGCGGCGGCCTGATTGGCTTTAGCTTATACCCGTTCCATCTGCCAAATGGCAGCCAATGTACGTTGGATGATTTCTGCCAGATGGTCGCACAAACTGCAGATATGTTTGGCGTTGACCATTTAGGTATCGGTAGCGATTTATGCTTAAACCAACCGCAACAAGTGTTGGAGTGGATGCGTAATGGTCGTTGGTCAAAAGCGATGGATTACGGCGAAGGCTCAGCAAGTAACTCAGGCTGGCCAGATGCGCTGCCATGGTTCTGCGGCAGTGCAGGAATGGAGAACATCTATAACGGATTAATGCGTCATGGATTCAGTGAATCCGAAGCAGGAAAGATATTGGGTGAAAACTGGTTCAACTTCCTCAAAGAAGGATTAGAGCCTATTTCGTAGCATTTCCCCAAATTAGGAACCGCCTGCCAACATAATAACAATACGGCAGGCGTAAAACTCACATTTTGTAGCCAGTCTTTGGCTGCTGCAAAGAACCTCTGGAGTCAGAGTATGTCTGATTTAACCGATAGCATGAAAGCTTCAACGATGAGCGTGTCATCAGACGAGGCACAAGCAACACACAACACATTAACAGTGAATAGCACCACTGATAAATTAGGTCTGAATAACCCAGTACTTTGGTATAGCGGCGGCTTTATCGCGCTATTTGTTGCGATTGCACTTTATGATGGCGAATTGTTATCTACGCTCGTTAATGCCGGGTTTAGCTGGTCAGTGCAAGTGTTTGGTCCTTACTGGCAGTTACTGCTTCTTCTCACTTTTCTTATTGGTCTTGGCTTGGCTGCAGGGCGAACAGGCAAGGTGATGTTGGGCGGAATTTCAAAGCCAGAAATGGATTCTTTCCGTTGGATGGCGATTATTTTCTGTACCTTACTGGCTGGTGGTGGTGTTTTTTGGGCAGCGGCTGAGCCTATCGCACACTATGTTAGCCCACCACCTTTATACGGCCCGCAAGATAACTTACAGCAAGGCGCGGTGAATGCGTTGTCACAATCCTTTATGCACTGGGGCTTTTTGGCTTGGGCAATTGTGGGTAGCTTAACTTCAATCGTGGTCATGCACCTACATTACGACAAAGGTTTACCACTAAAACCACGTATTTTGCTTTACCCGGTATTGGGCGAACGAGCGCTTAAAGGTCAAGTCGGTGCGTTGATTGATGCGTGCTGTATTATCGCTGTAGCGGCTGGCACCATCGGGCCAATTGGGTTTCTAGGCTTGCAGGTTAGCTACGCGCTAAATGCACTTTTTGATATTCCCGATGGCTTTACCACCCAGCTTATCATTATCTTGTTTGCGATTGCGCTCTACACGCTGTCTGCACTTAGTGGCTTAAGCCGCGGAATGCAACTGCTTAGTCGTTATAACGTGATTCTGGCAATGGCATTGATGGTTTATATTCTGCTTTTTGGTCCTACGAACTTTATCTTTAATGGATATATTCAAGGGGTAGGAAGTATGTTGGATAACTTGATCCCAATGGCGACATACCGTGGTGATGAAGGTTGGTTAAGCTGGTGGACGGTATTTTTCTGGGGCTGGTTCCTTGGCTATGGTCCGATGATGGCAATCTTCATTGCTCGAATCTCTCGTGGTCGCACTATTCGCCAGGTCATTTCAACCATTAGTATTGTGGCTCCGCTAACAACATGCTTTTGGTTCACGATTGTCGGTGGTTCTGGTCTTGCGTTTGAAATTGCTGAGCCGGGTAGTGTGAGTGCGGCATTTGAAGGTTTCAATTTACCCGGTGCTTTGCTCGCGGTGACCCAGCAACTGCCATTCCCGATGCTGACTTCGATTCTATTTCTGATTCTGACTACGATCTTTATCGTTACCACGGGCGACTCAATGACATACACCATCAGTGTCGTGGTCAGTGGTGAAACGGAGCCAAACGCGATCATTCGTACCTTCTGGGGGGTAATGATGGGTGTAACGGCACTGATTCTAATTTCTCTGGGCTCCGGCGGAATTTCTGCACTGCAATCTTTTATTGTGATTACCGCGGTTCCGGTTTCTCTGGTTTTGTTGCCGTCACTTTGGAATGCACCGCAAATCGCAATCAAGATGGCGAAAGAGCAAGGGCTATAACGATTATCTAATTCAAACAACGTGGAGCTTGTGTGGGTGTTTTCCTCCTGCATTCGCACAAACCCTAGTATTCTTACAATAACAAATAGGTGGTGAGCAAAATGGATGCACATCGTTCTACTTATACGGAAGCGACTATGCGCGACGCAGCGATTGTCATGGCAGCAGAAAGGCTTGGCGCAATGCACCAAAACCGAATCAGCTTTGTTCGCAGTCTGATTCGTAATATGGCAAGTCAAAACTGGCAAGTAACTAAACATGATTGGCAACTTTGCCCGCGTGGTTATGGTCATGTGATTTATAAATTGACCACGCCAGAGCACGTTTATCATTTGGTGGTGTTCTGTGATGAAATTGCTGATGACGAGCGTAATGACCGCGTAATTGCAGAAAAGTGGGACGTCACTTTCGCACTGGTTCATGGCGATGTTGATGTTACTTTGTTAGAAAGATTGCGAGCAAATGTACCGCTGCAAGAAGCGGGACGTAATCCGAATAACGTTCTTGTCCTTGCTCGAGCAAACAAAAGCGTGCGCGTGTTTGAACACATTGTTAGCGCACTTTCTCAAGGCAAGCAGCCCGAGCCGAAAGAGTTGGCGGAAGTGGGTTATATCCTGCGTACCACAGCTGTTTATGGTAACGGAAAGTTTGGCATCGCCGATTTTAAACTGCTGGAGAACAATCCAGATTTTAGCTTGTCTTTTAGTGCACAAATGTGTGCTGTGTATATGTTGCGTGAGTTTAGCTTAGATTGGGTACACTTTTTAGCTCTTCAGCAAGGTGGCGACAACGCGGTGGCATTGCATCGTGGTTTGCAGCGCTACCTTGGCGTGGGTAATGCGACAGGTTTGGGTATGGCCCCATACTTGATCAACCACCCATGTATCGTTGACCAGTGGATGACATCTCGAGAGCGTGCAGTCGCGCGAGTCTTTGCGATGCCGTGTGAAGTGTCATTCCATGCGCCATTGCAAGGGTTGCTGCAAAAGGCGCAACGTCACCTAGAGCAAGTTATTACCATTAATGAACATCAAGACAGGCTCAACCACCAAGCGATAGCAGACATCAAACAACTGCTGCCAGAGCTAACAACGTTAATGGCATCGCATCCGAACTGGGCGAGTTTGGTCGAGCAGAAGAAAACAATGAGTGTGGAAGCCCAAGAAATCCTCACCTCTTGCTTGATCGAACTCTACCCATCTTTGGTGGATGAATTTGCCAGCCAAATGAACACGGATGAAACGTTATCTATTCCTGGCGGGAAAAAGATCCTAGACTTACTTGAAGTATTGCGAAAAAAATACCGCTGGGCGATTGATGCGGATTACTCACTGGCTGAGAACAACTATTGGTTCTGGTATCGTTCACAAGACAAAGAAGAGCCTAGACTTGGAGTGCGTGGTGAAGAGGCCGGAGAAGACAAAGAATTGCCGCTCGATATCGGAAGACAAGCGAATCGTCTTTACCACGCTTTGCTTGGGTCTAATGAAGACAGTTCAGTGGCTGAGTTTTTGTTACAAAACCCGACTTATCGTTCGATCACACGTCGCGTATGGACGTTAGGCAATAGAGCAATGGGCGACATTCAGATGAACGTGCTGCGCAAAGATGCGCTGCCAATGCACTTATTGCGTTGTAAGTTGGCGATATTTGGTGCGACTAAGTTTGATCCTCGCTCAGACCGTTGGGTTCGCGTGACCTTCTTTCAAGGCGCGCCGCTGTTAGATGAAATTCACGATCCGCAATTGGCAGACACATGGATTTTCCCAAGCATGCCGGAACGTGCCGAAATTGCGCAAAGTGACAATCAAAAAATCAACGGAGGATTTGCATTATGATCGTCTCTCACAACGAATTGGTGGCCGCCGTTAATAAGGCATTTCTTGGCATGCGCCGTCACTGTGGTGAGGCTGATGTTATTGCGAATATGGTGGCTGATCTACAAATGGTCGGCTTGCACGGGGTGCGCCATTTTAATAACGCCAGCCTGTTCCTAGGGTTAGATTCAGACTGTGCGGTATCGGTGACCAAAAGCACGTCATCGAGTATAGAAATCGAGCTTAATAATGGTAGCGTTGCATGTCATCTCCCTACGGTGCTTGATTTTGCACTGGAGAAAATGATTGAGTCAAAATCCATTGAGATCACTTTAAAGCAGTGTCACAACCGTTGGTTGGCATTTAGTGAATTATTAAAGCTTGCTGCTAAAGGAATAGCCTGTCGTGCGCAATGGGTGAATGGCTCAAAGCCGAGGCGAACGCTTTATGTACTGAATCGAGGGCACATTGCGCCTGAAATCTTTTTATCAGACCGATCTAGCGAAACAGACATTGATTGCCACTCAATGGTAATCGAGCTATCGGTTAATGATTTTAATATTGAGGAAAGCTCACAGGGCTACTCGATTCATATAAAAGGTGAAGAGCTAAGCAGAACTCAGCAGGTGTCGTGGCAAAATGGTATCTTCGTTGAGGACAATGAGTGGGACACACTTAAAAAAACAGCAACGGTTTTTTTGGTAGCAAACAGTGAGCGCTCAATACGAGGAGCTGGCGAACTAGAATATAGTTAACGCTTTCAAAAATAAAAAACGGCTCACAATGAGCCGTTTTTAATATCTATCTTAACTTTAAGTACTAAACCAGCGTTTCTAGCATTGCTGCATCGTACTCGACAAGTTCTTTGTCTTCTTCGATACGGTTAACGTAGTCTGGGTTCGCTATAAACTGACGACCAATAGCAACCAAGTCAAATTTATTCGATTGAATTGCCTCTGCGCCTGTTTGTGCTGTGTAACCGCCTACGCCCATCAACGTCTTTGAGTAAGTGTCACGGAGGTATTGTGATACGCGTCCGCCAAGGAAATCAAACTCTACGCTGTCATCAAACATACCTTCGTGTAAGTAAGCCAAGTTGCGCTTTTCTACTTCAGGTAGGAAGTAATCAAACACCTGACGGTCACGAGCGTCGGCTTCTATATGCATGTAACCAGCAGGGGATACGCGCAGACCAACTCTTTCCGAACCAATACGAGTAATCACTGCATCAATAACTTCGAGCGGGAAGCGGGACATGTTTTCTGGTGTTTCACCGTATTCGTCTGTTCGATGGTTTGTATCGAAATGCAGGAACTGATCCAGCAGGTAACCATTCGCGGCGTGGATCTCTACGCCGTCAAATCCTGCGTCGATCGCGTTTTGTGCTGCCGTTGCGTAGTCTTCCACTAGCTGAGCAATTTCTTCATGAGTGGCTGGTTTTGGCACAGTGTAAACTAACTCACGCATACGAGGAACCGTACCATCAAATGCTACCGCAGAGGGCGCTAATACATATTCTCCACCGAAGAAATGTGGATGTGCTACACGGCCTGTATGCCAAAGCTGTACGAAAATTTTACCGCCGTTCGCGTGTACAGCGTCGGTTACTTTTTTCCAACCTGCTACCTGTTCTTGGGTAAAGATTCCCGGAGTATTTGGGTAACCCTGACCATCAGGACGAATAATGGTTGCTTCAGAAATGATCAAACCTGCATCTGCACGTTTCGCGTAGTAGGCCACCATTGCATCAGTAGGCACCAAATCATCATCGGCCATACAGCGCGTCAATGGTGCCATCGCAATTTTGTTTTTTAGTGTAATTTTGTCGTTGAGTTTATACGCTTCGAATAATGTTTTGGTCATGAGCATGCTCCTAATAAACGCTAGGGACATATGCTAACTCTTTTTTGAATGATCATTCAAGCTGTTTTTGAACGAACATTCAAATAGCTTGTGAAACGTTGTTAACCCCAGTAAACTTAGGGTGTTTGTAATATTATAGAGCCTTGCCAGATGAGAAATGCCGAATTTGACCGAGAGTATGTTTTAAGTTCAGCGATGAATGAGTTCATTGCTAAGGGCTACAATAAAACGAGCATGCAGGACTTGAAGCGTGCCACTGGGCTGCATCCAGGCTCCATCTACTGTGCCTTTGAGAACAAAAGGGGCCTATTACTGGCCGCGCTTGACCATTATGCGACAACAAAATCTCAGGCTTTTGAAGAGTTCTTTGACGACCCTAGACAGGTTTTATTCGGCTTTGAGCGTTATCTTCATGACATTATCGAGTTCAGCGAATGTGAAAACGGCAAAGGTTGTTTATTGCAAAAGGCGTTGAGTGAGCTTGATCAGCAAGATGAAGAGGTAGAAGCCATCATTTGTAACATGCTTGAGCAATGGAAACTCAACATTCAATCGAAGCTAGAGTTAGCAAAAGAGAATGATGAAATTGCTTCAGGGACCGATTGCGAGTTGTTGAGTGATTTTTTGGTGATGAATATTTACGGCTTGCGGGCGTTTGCCAGCACGAGACCAACCGAAGCACGTCTCGGCCAGCTTGTTGACAAAATCATGCAGAGTCTGAAGAGCAGTTGCGCGGATGAAAAGGTAGTGGCTTAAGTTTTAAGGTTCGAGACTCGGGAAAGGATGGCTTTAATGCCATCCTTGTTATAGCTAGTAACGTTTTTATGCTGAAGTCGGGGTTAATCGATGTTGACGTCTGCTGTAAACGTATAGTGCAACTCCCGGTATATATAGAATCGAGGAAAGCAACAGGGTATCGACACCAGCCGCATAGACGAGCCAAATGCCATAAATGCTGGCTCCAAAGCCAATCAATTTTAATTGCAAGTTAGCATTAGTCTGTATGGATAACTTAAGCAGGTATGCACCAACCAAGAAATACGGTATCAAAATCATTGACGTAGAAATCAGCACCAATGTGTTATAACCCTCACCTGTAAGCATCACGAGTATTAAACACAGTTGTACAGTTAAACTGGTTAAGAGCAACGAGTTTTTTGGTGTGTCGTTATCGTTTGATTTCGCAAAATATTTCGGAAACGCACCGTATTTAGCCGCAGTGTAAGGTACTTCCGCAGAATACAAAATCCAGCTTAAGTACGAAGCCAGCACCGATACAATTAAACCAATACTGATCACTGCTTTACCCCACGACCCGGTCATAGCTGCCATCAGCCCAGCCATTGAAGGATTCGATATCGTGGCGATCTCTGCACGTGAAGCGATTCCGAGTGACATGAGAGAAATCAAAACGTACAAGATTAATGCAGCGATGACACCAAGGTAAGTTGCGCGGCCTATATCTTTCCGGTTTTTGGCTCGACTTGATAAAATCACAGCACCTTCAATACCCGTAAACACCCAAAGTGTAATCAACATCGTCCCTTTCACTTGCTCTATAAAAGGTTGTTGGAGTGCTTTTCCTTGTGTATCGATATGAAAAGTATCGGTATCGAAAAAGTAGTAGGCTGCACAGATAAAGAGGATTAACGGTACGCTCTTGGCCAAAGTCGCCAGCAAATTGATGAAGGCTGCTTGCGTGACTCCTCTTAGAATCAAGCTATGAACTGACCACAGCACTAGGGACTCGCCGATAAAGGCATAGATGGTTGTCCCGTCACCAAATAACGTAAAGTCCGAGGAATCCACAAAAGCGCCGATCGCAGCAAACGCGACGACAAGGTAGCCAACCACACCAATGGTCGCACACAACCAATAGCCCCATGCAGACAGGAAACCTGCGAGATCACCAAACCCTTCTCTGGCATAGGCATAGATGCCTCCGTCCAAGTCTGGCTTAAGGCGAGATAGGTGAAGAAAGCAACCTGCCAGAAGTAGAATGCCTACACCAGTAATCGTCCAGCCGACGATCATGGCATTGAGTCCGGCGACCTCTGCCATGTTTTGCGGTAGGCTGAATATTCCTGCGCCAACCATTGAACTAAAGACTAACGCTGTTAATGCGGTTAAGCCAATTCTTTTTGTTTGTACCATAATTAACGCTTAGTCCTTGAAATATTGGCTTAATTTAGCGATGTGTTCAGGTCCGATACCACAGCAACCACCTATGATAGACGCCCCAGATTGACGCCATTTTTCTGCCCAAATGAGGTAGGCCTCTGGGCTTAAGTCGTCACGAATTTCATCAAGACCGTCATTTGCGGTTGCATCTTTTGGTTGTGGAGGAAACGCATTGGCGTAAACACCAAGGCGAATGTGAGATAAACCGAGTTCTGCAAGTGTGCGTACTGACACTTGTAATGCTTCTTCCACAATCTCTGGCTGGCAACAGTTAAACAAAATGGCACTTACTCCAGCTTGTGTCATGGTTGTCACCGCCTGTTGTACTGTTTCTCCGGAACGCAGACACGGCTCGTCTGTTGGTTCAGAATCTTCCAGTGTAAACGAGACCCAAAATGGCTTTTCTTCTGTCGTTAGTTCGTCTACCAATGCTTTTACTGCCACAGATTCGGCGATTAGGCTTTGCGTTTCCGCGAGCCAGAAATCAACAGAGTCTGACAAACCGAGAATCAGTGGGGTCGCTAAGTCACGTACGTGTTCCTGATCGTACAGGTCTGGTCGATATGAACCGAATAGAGGAGGAAGTGAACCCGCTACTTTGGCTCTAGTCCCTTGCGCCGCCTCCTTTGCTACTTGGCCAGAAAGTGCAGCGAGTGATTGTCCACTTTTTTTGAAGCGCGCTTCTCCAATATGAAAGGGCACCAATGCGTAACTGTTAGTCGTAATCACCTGAGCACCGCTTTGAATGTAGTCAGTGTGTACATCTTTAACAGTTTCTGGCGTTTCGATCATAGCAACCGCAGACCACTCTGGCTGACGAAAAGGCGCACCACGACGATTTAGTTCTCGCCCCATACCACCATCAAGAATCAACATCGTATCCGTTTTCATTTTTCTTACACCTTTATTGGATATCTAGCCGTTTAGATGTCCAAAAGTAAATGAGAACGTTACCAAATTCAACCGATAATTGTTATTTGGATCATATTTGGTACTGAGTGATTAGGTTTTGAACAGGTGGCTGAGCTATGAAGTTTATAGGAGTGATGCTCATGGTTTAGGAGAAACAGGATAATACGTTTGAAAGTGATAAGGCAGGACAACTAGAAAATGTTGGCGCGGTAGATCCAAACTGACAGTGATCAGTTCCCACCGGCCGGGGTTAAGCTCTAATAGATTTACAGTGTAAACAAAAAGCCGCTAAAAAATAGCGGCTTAAAATTAATATGCACCTAGGTGCTTTTTAGTGAGATTGGCTTGTCATTAAACCAAATCGAATCGGTCTGCGTTCATCACTTTTGTCCAAACCGAGATAAAGTCTTTCACGAACTTCTCTTGGTTGTCATCTTGAGCGTACACTTCAGAGTAAGAGCGCAAGATAGAGTTTGAACCAAAGACTAAGTCAACGCGTGTTGCTGTCCATTTCGTTTCGCCTGTCTTACGGTTACAAATATCGTAAGAGTTTCGACCAGTTGGTTTCCATGTGTACGACATGTCCGTTAGGTTAACGAAAAAGTCATTCGTCAGCGCACCTACACGATCCGTAAATACCCCATGTTGAGTACCGCCGTGGTTAGTACCTAGTACACGCATACCACCGAGTAGTACCGTCATTTCTGGGCCAGTCAGACCAAGCAACTGAGCACGGTCTAGCAACATTTCTTCCGGTTTAAC
Source organism: Vibrio sp. J1-1 (assembly GCF_021728395.1). GTDB lineage: Bacteria > Pseudomonadota > Gammaproteobacteria > Enterobacterales > Vibrionaceae > Vibrio. Next base: position 448,788 of record NZ_JAKKCM010000002.1, read on the forward strand.
GGCATAATGCTGTTTCTGCCAGTTGCGGAATCCGTCAGCCACTGGTTCAAGTACATCGAATGATTCAACATCCGTTTGCTCAGCCGTTGCATCGCCTCTGCCAGGTGTAAATGGCACTGTAAAGTCAAAACCTGCCGCTTTAATTGCTTGTTCAAGCCCGACGTTACCAGCAAGAACAATAGTATCCGCGACGCTGACACCAGATTCATCTGCAATCTTAGTTAGTACATCAAGTACGCGAGACAGGCGCTGTGGTTCATTGCCTTGCCATGCGTTTTGTGGAGCTAAGCGAATACGAGCACCGTTTGCACCGCCACGAAGATCTGAGTGTCGGAAGGTACGTGCACTGTCCCAAGCTGTTGAAACCAAATCAGAAACACTTAAGTCCGCTGCCGCAATTTTTGCTTTTACTGCGTCTACGTCGTAGTTGGTGGTGCCCGCTGAAATTGGATCTTGCCAGATAAGATCTTCAGCTGGTACATCTGGGCCAATGTAACGCGCTTTAGGGCCTAAATCGCGGTGCGTCAGCTTAAACCAAGCTCTCGCGAAAACTTCGTTGAAGTACTCTTGATCTTGGTAGAAGCTCTCAGAAATCTTGCGATACTCAGGGTCAACCTTCAGAGCCATATCGGCGTCGGTCATCATTGGGTTGTAGCGAATTGACGGATCTTCAACATCGACCGGCTTATCTTCTTCTGCGATATCTACAGGCTCGTATTGCCAAGCTCCTGCAGGACTTTTTGTCAGTTGCCACTCATGTTCTAGTAACATTTTAAAGTAACCATTGTCCCATTGAGTTGGGTGGCTTGTCCAAGCGCCTTCAATACCGCTGGTTACGGTGTCACGCCCGATGCCGCGAGATGTGTGGTTGTTCCAACCAAGACCTTGCTCTTCAATGTCAGCACCTTCCGGTTCGGGACCTAAGTTTGCCGCGTCACCATTACCGTGAGCTTTACCAACCGTGTGGCCACCTGCAGTCAGAGCCACTATCTCTTCATCATTCATCGCCATACGGGCAAAGGTGACACGCATGTCGGCTGCGGTTTTCAGAGGATCTGGATTGCCATCTACCCCTTCTGGGTTCACGTAAATCAAACCCATCATTACTGCCGCCAGAGGGTTTTCAAGGTCACGTTCACCAGAGTAACGGCTACCTTCGACACCACTTGGTGCTAACCACTCTTTTTCCGAACCCCAGTAAATGTCTTTTTCAGGGTGCCAGATATCTTCGCGGCCAAAGGCAAATCCAAAGGTTTTAAGACCCATAGACTCATAAGCCATGTTACCCGCAAGAAGCATTAAATCTGCCCAGCTGATTTTGTTACCGTATTTTTTCTTAATTGGCCACAACAAGCGACGAGCTTTATCAAGGTTGCCGTTGTCTGGCCAAGAGTTTAGCGGAGCAAAACGTTGGTTTCCGGTTGAACCGCCCCCGCGACCATCAGTGGTGCGGTAACTGCCAGCAGAGTGCCATGCCATACGAATCATTAAGCCGCCGTAGTGTCCCCAGTCTGCTGGCCACCATTCTTGGCTGTCTGTCATCAGATCTTTCAAATCATTTTTTAAGGCTTCTACATCAAGTGATTTGAGCGCTTCGCGGTAGTCAAAGTCTTCACCAAGAGGGTTTGTTTTTTGGTCGTGTTGATGGAGAATGTCTAAGTTAAGCGTGTTCGGCCACCATTCCATCACGGTCGAGCCTGTGGAAGTCAAGCCACCATGCATTACCGGGCACTTTCCTGCTGAGTTATTATCGCTGTTGTTCATAGGGTGTCCTTTTAGCAGTGAAATTTTATTTTTCTCTAAACAGAAAACGTAAATGCTTTATCACTGTTTTATTATCTATTTAGAAGTTAATGTTTATACATCTCAGTAACTTGTATTTGATAATAGTAAGGAACCTCAGATTTATCATATCACTTAGACCGATTAATTTAATAAGCAAAGCCTATCAATCTCTAACAGGTATTTTTAGCTCAGTTTGATATTAGTCTGCAAAGAAGAGGTTTTAATCGGGAATAGAAAAGTGACAAAGGGTGTTTGAAGTGTTAGTAATATTACTCGGTTAAAAATAAGCTCGCCTTTTATAAATGATTCAAAGTAATATAAAAGGCGAGTAAAGTTGTTTATATGATTAGTAGCTATTATAAGTTTCTAAATTTTCGTTATTTTTCCGAACCATTTATGTAAGCTTTTAACCAGTCATAAGCTGCTGAACCAATAGGATCTCCTATGGATTGGCCAGCTGGAATGGAGTCGTAAAAGTGGACCCCAGCCCACAAACGACTTAATCCACATTTATCAGAGAACTCATCCCAGGTATCCCACCCCAAAACTGTGTGCGATTGCGGTGTTACCTCTGGCTCAATTAAAGATGTTCCCGGTTGTTTATCTAATACCTCAAACTGAGGCGGCAAAAATCCAGGTTGCCAGAAACTTAGGTCGTTAGCGACTTCATATGATAGCCCTAATTCTTCTTGTAGATAGCGCTTGGTCGAAGTGGCATGAGCACGGCAAAAACTGGCACTTGCTGATGGGTACTCTGGGTGATTTGCGGATTGTAAATATGGTCGCCATTCACTGCCTTTAAGATCGCTCACAGTACCCATTCCAGGGCCACCCCAAGCGGTAAGGTTATCGTTCTTAAACAAATAGCCTATCGCTGAAAATGGTCTGACGGCATCGTATTTTCGCTTATTGTGCCAAACTGTTATCCCAGCATCGAAGGCTGCGACGTTTACCAAGTAATCAAGCTGAACAAATTGCTCCAATGATAAGTGATGATAGAAAGTTGCGGCTAGCGTTGAATAACCCAAGCTTATGATTTTATTGTCGTAAAACTCCGCAAATAATTTTTCCTCATCGGTTAAATTGGCTTGTGCTTCTAATACCTCATTGGCTTGGTCAATGTACTCTGGAAATGCTTTGCCACTTGGGGTTATGGCGTAAGATTTTTCTGGTTTAGGAACTATTATTGTCGGCTTTTCGTAACTAAAAGGTTGGGTCGTTCCTAACTGAGGGGTGACAAATTGTTGGGAGAAAAAGATACCGCTACCAGAGGTCAGTGTATCTGGTTGCCATCGTCGAGGGTTGGTTAATTTTTCTGCGGTGTTCACCGGTCGATAACCCGAGCAATCGGCATAGGGTTTTGGATAGTATTGATTACAGTCCGTACCCAACTGATTCATGCCGTCATATTCTCGAGCTGCAACAACGGCGTTACCAGCGATATTACCTATACCTACCGCAGAGGTTACATTAAGCGTATCGTTACTTGGGTCAAGACCTACGCTTGTAAGCATGGCATCCCAATCCAACGCAAATTGTGGCATTAAGCTGTAGAGTACTTTATGGCTCGCGTACATGATGGCGATGTTTCTTGCTGAATCACTGTCTCCTGCATCAAGGCGGCCTAAGTCGGAATGTACGCCAATAGACGTGTCACTGTACGGCGCAATGGCATCAAACCAAGCAGCCGTAATAAGCGTGGTCGTTCTTAATATTAGTGGTGCATCGCCGGGAGATACTGTCGATAACAATCTTGGCACTGCGGCTTCTATAACTGTTGCTGGTGCGCATATAGGAAAATTCTCTGGGCATTCAAAGGCATAAGAAACGCCAGAGACTGAAAACAATAGGGTGCTGGTGGTTAACTTCGAAGAAAATGGTTTAAGTTTCATGCTTGATATCCTGTCTAATCCAAGTATTGGATGCTTAAAACATCGGGTTAATACTGCGAACTAAAATCCAATCATTATTTTCTTAATATAAATTAGGGTTATTGTTCTAATTTAGATGCTATTTAATGCTTAGGTTGGATGATATAAAACATCATGGATGTCGTATGGCTAAACAATTAAATGTTAATATGAATACCTTGATATCATCCGTTTAATTTTATTTATTGAAGCATTGTCACCAATTTTTAAAGGGTTTCTGGCTCTTTTTGTGGAATTGGATAAGCAATAAGTCCTATATCAACCAAAATAATCACTTAGCCATTTAGGTTGATGAAGTGATTGTATAAACGATATATTTTTATTTAATTGACTGTATTATCAGTAATGAGACGCTTTTTCATAACCATCTTGATGAATTGCTCATACACTTTAAGCGTTTTAACTATTTTATCATCCCGAATCTGATGTTGGATCTCGGGCCCAAGGTAGGCAAGTAAATTAGAATAATAAATCTAATTACAGTGGCCTGATTAAACTCGAAAATACTGTTTTGCTTATCTTGGCTACTTTAGAAAATGGACGATCTACTTTTTAGAAATATATTGAGGTTTAAGAAGCAGATTATTGTAACTGGATAATAGCTACTCTAAATAAACGTTTAAATATGAGGAGCTTGGGTGTCGTATTCAATATTCGCAAGTGCTCATGTAAAACGTGTGAGGCAACTTGTATGAAAAGTATCGAAAGCGCTAAGGTTGAAGACTTTATAAAACATTTCGGTGGTGAGGCTATTTTACCTGATGATGTGTCTTATGATGAGGTTCGAAAAATTTGGAACGGCATGATAGATCGCAAGCCTGGTATGATTGCTCGCTGTAAATCAGCGGAAGATGTTGTGTTGTCAGTGAATTTCGCTAGAGAAAACAACTTGCTCGTCTCTGTTCGAGGTGGAGGGCACAACATTGCTGGTAATGCAGTATGTGATGATGGTTTGATGATCGATTTATCACTTCTTAACGAAGTGCAGGTCTATCCATCTGCGCAAAAGGCTATCGTTGAGCCCGGCTGTACTCTTGGTGATATTGACTCTAAAACACAAAACTACGGGCTGGCTACACCCGTGGGCATCAATTCTACTACAGGCATTGCAGGTTTAACTCTTGGTGGAGGCTTTGGCTGGTTGAGTCGCAAATATGGTATGACGATTGATAGCTTGGTGTCCGCTAATGTCGTGACGGCGGATGGGCGTCAGTTGCTGGCTAGTGAGACTGAGAATCAGGATTTGTTCTGGGCACTTCGGGGAGGCGGTGGTAATTTTGGCATCGTTACTCAGTTTGAGTTTCAGCTTCACCCTGTTGGTCCTGATGTTCTTAGTGGCCTGATCGTATTCCCATTTAGCCAAGCCAAGTCCGTTATTACTCAATTCGCTCAATTCACGAAAACTGCGCCAGAAGAACTCAGTGTTTGGATGGTCAGCCGTAAAGCGCCACCTTTACCGTTTTTGCCGGAAGATGTTCATGGTAAAGAGGTTGTGGTTCTTGCCATTTGTTATGCGGGAGATCCATCAGAGGGTGAAAAGTTGATTGCACCGCTTCGGTCGTTTGGTGATGCTCATGGTGAGCATATTGGTGTGCAACCTTTTGTAGCATGGCAGCAAGCCTTTGATCCTCTATTAACGCCGGGCGCACGTAATTATTGGAAATCACATAACTTTACAGAGCTCAGTGAAGAGGTGATCGACGCTGCTATCGAATACGCAGGGAAATTACCGTCACCTCAGTGCGAGATTTTTATCGCCTCTCTAGGCTGTGCAGCGTCCCGTCCTGCACCTGAATCAATGGCATATTCTAGTCGTGATGCAGAGTATGTCCTTAATGTTCACGGGCGTTGGGATGCCGAGGAGGAGGATGAACATTGTATTACTTGGGCGCGTGATTTCTTCGCTAAAACCAAACCTTTTGCCAGTGGTGGGGCATACATCAACTTTCTGACTCAGGACGAGTCTGATCGCACCGAGTCTGCCTATGGCCCGACTTACGCCCGTCTTCAGGAAATCAAGAAAAAGTATGATCCGAATAATTTATTCAGAATGAATCAGAACATTACGCCAGAGTGATAAGTATAGAAGTACCACTTGTTACTACGGCTTGTTTCTATACCAAAGCTTCCCCATCAGCTCTTATCAATATTTAAGAGCTTTGGGGGAGTAAGGCCATGACGTTACGCTAAATAATACCCACACATCTTTTTCTCACTCGAGTCTTACCCACCGTTTTTCTCTCGTTCTTATTTGATAAATCCTCTATATCGTGACTCATCAAACCAGTCATATGCTCTGTGATGCTGTTATATTTTCATACAATAATTTAACAAGGTATATTTTTATACATTTATATTGCATAAAATGCACTTATTGGTAATATTAACGCCCGATGACAATTAATGCGGTAAGACAGCATGAGTATTCAGGTTAGCGGGGTCAATAAATCCTACGGTGATACACAAGTTCTTCACGATGTCAGTTTTAATTGTGAAAGTGGTGAAACATTGGTGTTATTAGGCCCGAGTGGGGCAGGGAAAAGCTCTCTGCTGCGCGTTCTTAACCTCTTAGAAGGGGCGGATAACGGCAAGTTAAACATTACCGATGACGCTTTCGACTTTTCAACTGATATCAAAGAAAAACAAGGCTTAGCGCTTCGCCGTAAAGTAGGTATGGTGTTCCAGCAGTACAACCTTTGGCCACATATGACGGTCATGGAGAACTTGATTGAAGCGCCAGTCAAAGTCTCTGGTATGGCGAAAGACGAAGCCAAACAGCAGGCGTTGCAAATTTTAGCGACATTGCATTTGGCGGATAAAGCTGATGCTTGGCCAATGCAGTTATCTGGTGGTCAACAGCAACGTGTTGCGATTGCTCGTGCGTTGATGATGAAACCTGAAGTGCTTCTGTTTGATGAACCAACGGCCGCGCTTGATCCTGAAATTACCAACCAAGTGGTTAAGATAATCAAGGATTTAAGTGGGACAGGTATCACTCAGGTTGTCGTTACTCACGAAGTGGATTTTGCCAAAAAAATTGCCAGCCATGTTTTGTACCTTGAGAAAGGGCATATTGTTGAACATGGTACAAGCGATGCGTTTGCCAATCCGCAAACGACCCAGTTTGCTGATTATTTAAAACACTAAAATAATTTTATACCCACATAAGGGTGTAGCTATAAACAACAATCACAGATGACCGGCTGTCATTGCGAGTGTCAGCCCAAGACGTACACACGGAGTATTGCAATGAAAAAGATTTTACTAGCTTCACTAATCGGCCTTATTTCTGCAAACGTAGCAGCACAAGAAGAAATCAAATTCGCAATGGAAGCGACATACGCACCATTCGAATACATGGATGAAAATAATCAAATCCAAGGCTTCGATGTGGATCTAGCGAACGCACTATGTAAAGAAATGGAAACCAAATGTAGCTTCTACAACCAAGCTTTTGATAGCTTGATTCCTGCATTAAAATTCAAGCGTTACGATGCAGCTATCTCTGCGATGGACATTACTGATGCACGTTTAGAGCAAGTAAACTTTTCTGATTCGTACTACGACAACTCAGCCGCATTTGTTTCTCTAAAAGGTAAAGTAGCGGACAAAACTCAGCTAGAAGGCAAGCGTGTTGGAGTTCAAAACGGTTCAACTCACCAAACTTACCTTCTTGAGCAGCTTCCTGGCGTTACAGCAGTTCCTTATGCAAGCTACCAAGATGCATTCATCGATATGAAAAATGGTCGCATTGACTCTGTTTTCGGTGATACAGCCGTGGTAGCTGAATGGTTTAAGAAAGAAGACAACCTAACTTACGTTGGCGAACGTGTAACGAATGCGAAGTACTTCGGCAACGGTTTTGGTATCGCGGTAAACAAAGATAACGAAGAACTTGTAAACAAACTGAATACTGCTCTTAAAACCGTAAAAGCAAACGGTGAATACGACGAGATCTTCAACAAGTACTTCGGTAACTAATATGGTGTTATCGGGCTATTCTTTATCTCTTGTGCAAGCGAGCTGGATGACTGTCCAGCTAGCTTTTACAAGTCTGTTAGTCGGTTTGATTCTGGCAGTGGTATTCGCCAGTGGTGAAATGTCTCGTCGTGTATTCGTCAAATGGCCAACAACGGCTTTTGTTACAGTGATACGCGGCTTGCCAGAGCTTCTCGTCGTGTTGTTCATCTATTTTGGTTCGGCTCAAGTTCTGTTTTTGATCACCGGTGACTTTATTGAAGTTAGCCCGTTTTTGTCTGGTGTGATTGCGCTGTCATTGATTTTTGCTTCTTACGCCTCTCAAACGCTACGTGGTGCACTCAAAGCGGTCGGAAAAGGGCAGAGAGAAGCAGCCAGTGCGCTGGGGATCGGCCAGGTGCATGCCTTTGTACGTATTGTTTTGCCACAAGCGGTAAGACACGCGCTACCAGGCCTCACTAACCAATGGTTGGTGTTGCTCAAAGATACTGCATTGGTTTCTCTGATTGGTGTGACTGACCTTCTTAAGCAAGCTCAGCTTACTTCTGCTGCGACACACGAGGCTTTTACTTGGTACGCGACCGCGGCTGCCGTTTATTTGGTGATTACTTTGGTAACACAACGAGCAGTGAAGCTCATCGATAAGAAGTTTTCGGTTAAAGGAATCAGCATGGGTAAGGAGGCAACCGCATGAACGAACAACACGTTTGGCAATTGGTTGAAGGTCTCGGAACCAGCATCCAATTGACCGCAGCTTCGCTGATTGTCGGCTGTATGCTTGCTTTATTGATGACCCTAACGCTGATTCTGCGCACGCCAGGCTTGCATTGGTTGAGTCGAGGCATCATTACCTTGTTCACGGGTACACCGCTGTTGGTACAGATTTTTCTGGTCTATTATGGTCCAGGGCAATTTGATGCAATCAGGGAGAGTTTCTTGTGGTCATGGTTAAGCCAGCCATGGTTCTGTGCCATGGTCGCTTTGGCGTTGAATACCGCGTCGTACAGTACTCAGTTGTTTAAAGGTGCTTTCAACGCAATACCATCAGGTCAGTGGCAAGCTTGTCGCGCACTAGGCATGAACAAGTGGGCCACGTTAAAAGTATTGCTTCCCTATGCGATTCGCCGCGCGGTTCCGGCTTACTCCAATGAAGTGATCTTGGTCTTTAAGGGGACTTCTCTGGCGAGCACTATCACGATCATGGATCTTATGGGGTACGCGCAGCGTATCAACGCTCAAACTTACGATACGCTTACCGTGTTTGGTGTTGCGGGGGCATTCTACCTAACGGTCAACGGCATTCTGACGCTGATCTTCCGTCAGGTTGAGAAGAAAGCATTGGCATTCGAAGCCGCATAACATTCTATTATAAAACGCCATTCAATTTTAAATGCCTCTATTCACGGACTCTCGAATAGGGGCATTTTTTGTTTCTAACCCTGAAGGAAACTTAATGTTAACTTGCTATTTAAAGTGATTGCCTTCCGCTGCTCTCTAGCAGAAGAATCTTTATTCCTATCCCAACATTCCCTGACTATCATAATAGTTACATGATGTTTTATCGAAAAACAAAACTGATGTGCCGATTATCATGGGCTGTAAATATTTATACTTATTTATCAATTGTATAGTTAATAAATCAGAAGGCCTTTAATTAATTTGAGGAATAATGATGCAATTACTTGAATCTTTTTTTGGTATTATCGGAGACCTCACATGGGGTTGGGCTCTTGTCCCGTTCCTCGTGATCTTTGGTCTATTCTTCACAATCGTAACTGACTTTGTTCAATTTCGATTCTTCAAACGAATGTTTCGCGTATTACTGACTAAAAACCAGACTTCAGATGCGAAAGCTATCTCTGGCCGTGAAGCACTTTTACTCTCTATTGGTGGACGCGTTGGTGGTGGTAACATCGCTGGTGTTGCTGTTGCAATCACGCTCGGTGGGCCGGGAGCCGTATTCTGGATGTGGGCTGTGGCACTGGTTGGTATGGCGACCAGCTTGGTCGAGTGTTCTCTCGCCCAGCTATATAAACGAAAGGAAGGCAATGATTTTCGTGGTGGTGCTGCTCGTACTATTATCCATGGTCTTGGTGAAGACTACCGCTGGCTCGCCTATGTTTATGCTGTTTGTCTGATCGCCTCTTTTGCTATCGGGTTTAATGCATTTCAGGGCAATACCGTTGCTGGTGCCGCTTCAGATAGCCTTGGTATTGACCGTTTGTACACTGGTGCGTTTCTTTCTGTTGCTGTTGGTTTCATCATCTATGGTGGTATTCATCGTATTGCAAAAGCAGCTGACGTCATCGTACCAATTATGGCGGTTGCCTATGTTGGTTTAGCGCTGCTTGTTATTATTCTAAATATCACTGAGCTACCAGGCGTTATTGCGACTATCGTTAAAAACGCTTTCGGTATTGAGGAAGTTGTGGGTGGTGGTATGGGGGCTGCGTTGGCTAACGGGCTACGACGAGGCTTGTTCTCTAATGAAGCTGGTTTGGGTTCTGCGCCAAATGTCGCGGCAACGGCAGATGTATCTCACCCGATTAGTCAGGGTATTACTCAGTCTCTGTCCGTATTTATCGATACTATTGTCGTATGTAGTTGTACCGCCTTCGTGATTCTACTCGGGGATGTCTATGTACCGGGAGCCGAAGGTGTGGATGGCGTTGTCCTTACCCAACAGTCGTTGGTGTCTCACCTAGGTCAATGGGCTCAGTATTATCTAACAGGTGCAATTTTGTTGTTCTCATTTAGTTCTGTTATCTACAACTACTATCTGGGTGAAAACGCACTTACATTTATGTCTCAGCGCAAGTTGTCGCTACATATTCTGCGTTTTGCCGTTATTGCTATCGTGTTTGTTGGCGCGGTTGCACCTGGAGCGACTTCTGTATTCTTCTTCTCAGATCCGATGATGGGGATTCTCGCCATCGTGAACTTGCTGGCGTTGATCATGCTGTTTCCGACGGCAATGCGCTTGTTGAAAGATTACAGGAAGAAGCTTGCCGCCGGTGCTGAGCATCCTGAATTCAATCCAGATGAGTTCCCTGATTTGGATATTGACCGTACGGCGTGGGTGCCTAAAAACAAAAAATAGCCAATATGGGGCAAAGCTCTTTTTCCATCCTGGTGAGCTTACATAGAAGGAGAGAGCTTTACTAAATTTTTTTATAAAGCCAGAGTCAGGGAGCCAATCCCTGACTCTGAACTACCTCGTCGACAACTCGATAAGTCAACTTATTGTTGATGTGAATACTTTCCATTAGAGCAATTGAATAAACATCAATGTGTTGCGGTTTAACACCGACGTTCTTTATCTGAGTATCGCCAGTAACATGACGAAAAAGTGTAATGTGGGGCGTATATTTTCTTGATTCAGTAGCAAAGCCTTGTGCTTTCAGTGCCGTATTCAGTTCTCTTTGTAAGCTCATTAATGCGTGATTACTTGTTATGCCCATCCAAATCAACCGACTTCGTTTTTGATGAAATACACCTAAATGATCAATCCGTAAAGCATCACATTCTGATTTCAACTGATGTAAGATGTTGATTAATTTTTGCTTATGCTCTTCTGCTGATTCACCAATAAATGCCAACGTGAGATGAAGGTTTGCTGTGCGAGTATGACGACCTTTTATACCGTGTGAACGCAATAAATTTTGGTACGCCATCAATTTGCGTTTCGTGTCATCATCAAATGTCAGTGCAAAAAAAAACCTCATAGAAACTCCCTCTCAAACGTAAATTGTAGTTTGTTATTATTGACTAACTTTTTCTTAGGCAACTAAAGTATTCAGTAGATATGTGCGGTATTACACATCGTGTTAATAGCGACAGAGTGTTACCACGCGCCATAATCAAATTGACGGAAAACCAGTAATGAAAAACATAGCTAGGTTAAGGGGCTTTATTCAGTCTTTCACACAGTTGGTCGATAAAGTGGGCCTAGATGAAGATCGCATTTTGGCAGATGGGAAAATGCTCCTCACTGAACTTATCAGCCACGATGATTGGTTGCCTGATGAGTTCGCTCGACCAAATTCAGAGACGTATCAACAATACTTATTGTATTGCGATCCATTGGAACGTTTCTCCGTGGTGAGTTTTGTTTGGGGGCCCGGTCAAGCGACACCAGTGCATGATCACACTGTGTGGGGTATGGTCGGAGTCATGCGAGGCGCTGAGTCTTGTGAAGAGTTTCATTGGGATCCAAAATCGAATCGGCTACAGCCGAATGGGCAACATCAACTCCACTGTGGTGACATTGACCTAGTATCACCGCGTATCGGAGATATTCACAAGGTCTCAAACGCTCACTCAGATCGTACGTCTATCAGCATTCACATCTACGGTGCCAACATCGGGTCTGTTAGTCGACATGTCTATGACTCAGAAACAGGGCAGAAAAGACGCTTTATTTCGGGATATTCAAACAAAGTGATGCCGAATATTTGGGATCGTTCAAAGGCGTAATTAACATTCTGTTGATGAAGAAGTCATTAGCGAGTAAAGCAGTTGCTAGGTGGGAAATTAAGTCTGAGAAGCGACCACAGTAACACTTTCAGGTGAAACTTCATCAACCGACTGAGATACTTGGTATAGCCTCAAATCAACCATAGACTGTTGTGTTTCAATGAGTAGTCAGCTTTCCACAGTCCCTTTCTAATACCAATCGTAGTAAATAACTGGTCATTCTAGCTTGTTAAAATACTCGATAACTGCGTTAGAATTTTTGATTGTAGAATAACTACTTATCGAAAAATTCTGCTTTGTTCTCAAGCATTTTTCCTACGCTATTTCTGGTCACTTACTTACTGTGATTGGTATAAAATATATGAATCCTTTTGCTGTATTTATATTACTTCAGTCAATAGGGCGAAAAACGAACACCTTGTAGTTTAATGGTGCAATTTAGGGAATATTTTAACGTTAATATTCAGTACTAAATTTAAGGTCTAGCTCGGTAACTTAATGTCATAACACAGTTTGTAATTACTATCGTTTTGTCGATTCACCAAATACCAAGGTCAATAGCGTTTCCAATACAATTACGCTTAAGTGGAAAATTGCTCTGCGTACACCACAATTAAAGTAATCAAATAAATATGGTGGCATCATGGAACGAAGGCATTTTCTGGCTTTATGGACACTGCTTTTTGCGCCATCGCTCAAAGCGATGAGTCCAATGAAACCTACACCAGCGCAAACAGAGGGGCCGTTTTATCCGGTTGAGCGTATACCGCTTCGTGAGAACTTGATTTTGCAGCATGATGGATTGGTGGGTGAGCCCATTATTTTACAGGGTAAGATTGTGGATACGTCTGGCAAGCCAGTCTCTGGCATTAAGGTTGAGATCTGGCAGTGCGACGGTCAGGGTATTTATGACCACCCTAATCAATCAGGTAATGAGAGGTTTGATCCCCACTTTGCAGGCTTCGGCGCCGCTATTACGGATAAGAACGGGCGTTACCTCTTCCAAACCTTATATCCCGTTGCATACGGTTCTCGTCCTCCTCATATACACGTAAAACTGTGGCGGGGTGAGCAAGAGTTGTTAACCACGCAACTCTATTTGAAAGGTCAAACTGGCGATGAATGGTGGGGCGGAAAAGCGCGTGATTACTTGCAGTTCGAGCCAATCAAAATAGACAATCAATTAACCGGAGAGTTTTACTTTGTGATTGCTTAGGTCCGGGAGCTTATGCTCGTTACTAATAGGCCCAAAGTTAGCGAGGTGTTGAGAGCCAGCTTGAGGCGAAAGTCTGTCTAGCTTGAAAGCGCAGTGAGTAGTTGTGGACTGCTATAATTTATTCAGGTTCACGTAGCAAGGTTAAGGCTATGAGCTCTCACCCGCAAAACGCGTCAAAAGCTTCTAAGGCTCCGGTGTCTGGTGTGGATCACTCCATGCCCTCGATTCCACTCTTGAATCATATTGCGGTTCGCCCCAAACCTACACCAACCGTGTGCCCATTTTGCGGTGTAGGTTGTGGGTTACTGCTTTCTTGTAATGAACACGGAAAAGTTTCTGGTATTAGTCCTTTAAACAGTCATCCTATAAGTGGGGGTAAGCTCTGTGAAAAAGGATGGAGTAGCCTCTATGCCATTTCACCTGAAAACCGAATTACCCAACCATTAAAGCGCAGCAAGGATAAATTCATCCCCATAAGCTGGGATGAGGCGCTTGAGGAAATCAGTTCATCTCTACTTGGTATTATTGATGAGTTTGGTCCTGATGCGACTGGGGTGATCAGCAGCGCCCGAGCGACCAATGAAGACAACTACGCCGCTCAGAAATTTGCTCGTACGGTATTAGGCACCAATAACATTGACCATTGCGCCCGTATTTGTCATAGCCCGACGGTCGCAGGTTTACAGCAAGTTCTTGGCTCGGGCGCGATGAGCAACAGCATCAAAGATCTATTTGAGTCGGAAGTGATCGTGGTGATCGGGGCAGACCCTACAGAAAACCACAGTGTTCTCGGAGGCCAGGTGATTCGTGCCAAACTGGCTGGGGCGAAGTTAATCGTTATAGACCCCAGAGTCACACGTTTAGCCAAGCTAGCAGATTTACATTTGAAACTGACTCCAGGAACGAACATCGCACTCATTAATGCCATGATTCATGTGATTTTAAGTAATCACTGGCATGACGAGGACTTCATTGCACATCGCTGTGAGGGATTTGAAGCGCTATCAACTCACGTTGAAAGTATTACACCTGAGTCGGTGGAGAGTACGACCGGCGTTGAGGCGAATTTGATTCGGCAGGCCGCGCAATATTATAGCCAGGCAGACAAAGCGATGATTATGTACGGCATGGGGATAACTCAGTTTGTTAGTGGCACGTCCAATGTGATTGCGTTAGCGGATTTGGCTCTGGTTTGCGGACACATAGGCAAGTCGGGCACAGGTATTAATCCATTACGCGGACAAAATAATGTTCAGGGCGCTTGTGATATGGGCTGTTTACCTAATGTCTACCCTGGCTATCAGCCCGTGGAAGACAGTGTTATGCAGCTGCATTTTTCTGACTATTGGGATTGCGATGTGGCGTCGAGACCGGGTTTAACCTCATTGGGTATGACCAAAGCAGCGTTAGCAGGACATTTTCGCGCTCAGATTCTTTTTGGTGAAGACCCTGTGGTAACCGATCCGGACCAAAATCACGTTCGTCAGGCATACAAGTCATTGGATTTGCTGGTGGTTGCTGAGTTAACAATGACCGAGACTGCAAAACTGGCTGACTATATTCTCCCTGCAGCCTCGTTTGCAGAGAAGTCGGGGACATTTACCAATTGTGAGCGTCGCGTTCAGCATATTAATCCTGCCATGCGACCCATTGGCGAAGCCATGGCGGACTGGCAGTGGTTGCAAGCACTGGCAAAAAAAATGGGCAGTAATGCACTAAGTTGGCGTAATAGTGAAGAAGTGTTCGATGAGATGGCAGCTATTACACCTGCGTACCAAGGGATGAGCTACGCGAAGCTGGATAAGAATTACGGCCTACAGTGGCCATGTAACGACGATGCGCCTGAAGGCACAGCTGTTCTTCATGAAAAAGAGTTTCCTATCGGACGAGCGCGTTTGACACCAGTGAACTACGTACCGATTGATGAGCCTACCGACTCCGATTTTCCATTGTTGTTAACCACCAATCGGCTACATTTCCATTATGGTTGTGGCTCAATGACACGTAAATCCCCCTTATTGGAAAGAGAAATCCCTCCGGGTATTTTGTTTATTAACCCTAAGGATGCCGACCTGCTGGGAATTTCTTTGTATAGCCCGGTCAGCGTACGCTCAAGACGCGGCTACATAGAAACACGGGCGATGATCACCGATGATGTCCCTCCTGGAGTAGTAAGCATGCCTTATCATTTTAAAGAAGCGCCATCGAATCAGCTGACCAATACGGCGCAGGATCCCGTGACCAAAATGCCAGAATTAAAAGCTTGCGCCGTTGAAGTTGAGCTGTTGCCTTACGGGCATAAGCCACTCGCACCTTGGGAAAAACCGGGGGAAGAAAAATGATAAAAACTTACCTGTTAGACTCTTTAGATGAACTCAGAATGCACTTACTACAGAATCGAGCGCTTTATCAGGTCGTTGCGAATAGTGAGCAGGGGACGGAGGATTATTATTGGCAGCAAGTGCTCGCACAAGACCTACCGCCTTTGATTAATCAAATACCGACTCATTCGGCCAAGGGGTTCTTCTTCACTGAAAACGAGCCAATGTACGTGTTTGATGGGAAGTTTTTTAAAGAGACACTGCCAAACGTGGAACCGTTTGTTTTGTTTGGTGTGCAAAGTTGTGATTTGGTCGCGATTCGTTATCAAGACGCGTTCTTTGAACAAGACCCCTACTATCAAGCGCGCCGGAAGCAAGCATTGTTGGTCGGTGTGGATTGCACTCAACCCTGTAAGCAAGGCTTCTGTCCTACCGTTAATGCAGGACCGAGTGTACGCGATGAAACAGCGGATTTAGTGATTCATCTTTTGGACGAAGAGTCATGGCTGTTGGTGGTATTGTCGAAGTTGGGTGAAGAGGCTTTACGAGGACTCGATCTTAAAGTGGCGTCGACCCACCATCGGAGCAAGCGCTGGCAAAATATCGCCCATTGTGAGCAGGCTTTCCCAGATGATCGTTATCTTATTGAAGGTATAGAGAAAGTCAGTCAAGGTAAGGTGGCAGACGAGTTTTGGCAACAAGTGGGTATCCAATGTTTGGGGTGTTCTGGGTGTACGACACTTTGCCCAACCTGCTCTTGCTTTGGCACTCGTTCAATTACAGAGAATACGGGTTCTGAAGACGCCCAATTTTCTCAACAGGACAATATTTCTCAAGGCAACAATGTTTCTCAAGTCAGGTTTTGGGACTCATGTTTATATGAGGGTTTCCAGCGTGAAGCCAGTTTTCATAATCCGACTAAGGAAGCGGCCAAAAGGGTAGAGCGGTTTTGGTATCACAAGTTCAGCATTGATTTTGTGCCTGAATTTGGACGTTATGGCTGTGTGGGCTGTGGACGATGTGAGCAGACGTGCCCTGGAGTTATTGGCGTACATTCATTAATGAAAAGGATAGCCGATGATGTTTAACCTCACTCCGGACAGTATTGAGATTATTGATTTTTATGATGATGGCGAAGACACCCGCCATTACCATTTTCGGTTACAAGAGTTGGACCCAAAATGGATGAAAACTCAAAGTGGCCAGTTTTTCATGCTTTGTGTTCCCGGTGTGGGCGAAGCGCCGTTTACCTTTACTCAGTTGCCTGACGCGTCAGGTAACTTTAGAGCGCTAGTACGCAAAATGGGCGCTGTGACACAGGCTCTGTTTAGCAAAGAACGCGGAGCGATATTAGGGACTCGGGGCCCTTTTGGCCATGGCTGGCAAGTCAGTGAACTGGCGGATAAGAAGATTTTAGTCATAGGTGGAGGATGTGGCCTCGCACCTTTGGTTAGCGTTATTGAACAACTTATCGATCTGCAAAGTTATACTCAGTTGGAGGTGGTTTATGCTGCGCGTAATAAGCAAACCTTGTTACTGGAACCGGAACGAGAGCATTGGAAACACTCCATTCCAATATTTAATGTCGTTGAAGATATCACCGGACTGGATGAACAAGATTACTATCCCGGTACAGCAATCGGTGTTTTACCTAAAGTACTGCACTCATTCGGTGAGCAGCCCGATTGTGTATTGGTTGCTGGGCCAGAGGCGATGATGCGCGTAGTAAGTGAGTATCTGGTTTCCTTCGGCATTGATGCTAAAGATATATATTTGTCTGTTGAGAGGAGAATGCACTGTGCGGTGGGGTTATGTGGACATTGCTATCTGAAGAATCATTATGTTTGTACTCATGGCCCAACATTGCGTTGGGCCGAGGTAGGGGAGTTTTTAACCGTATAGTGTTGGTTAGGGTGGCGTTAAGGTTTGTTGGATTGAGAGATTTCTTTCTCTGCTTTCGCTACGACAGTGCAGCCTTTGGCGAATGAATCTGGGTTGAGTGAAATTGAATCGATGCCGCAAGAGACAAGAAATTCAGCAAATTCAGGGTGATCCGATGGCGCTTGCCCACAAATGCCGACTTTACAGCCCGTTTTCTCCTCGTTTGAGTCCAGCTTCAGCAGTCATTGGCGCTACAGCACTTATTGACACCTTTCTTGCAGATAGCTTTTTAATTGGTTGTAACTGCGTACCTTGGTGTAGTCTCCTTCCGGGATACTAACGCCGGTACTCTTTTTCAGAGACGCAAGGAGATTAAGAAAATCCATCGAATCAAGATCGCACTCTTCGCGCAGATCTTCATCAAGGTCAATCTCGTCCATTTCTATTTCCGGTGCGATGTGTTTTATTGCGTCGGAAATCGTGGTGGGTATATTGATATCGCTCATAAAGCCTCCGGATGTTGAAGTTGCTTCGCCAGCGCTTGTAAAAAACGAGCGCCAGTGACGCCGTCACTTACGCGATGATCGGCGGCGAGTGTGACAGTCATTATTTCGCCAATCTTTATTTGGTTCTCTTTGATTACCGGAGCCTGACGTTGGCGGCCCAGTCCAATGATCGCCACTTGAGGTGGGTAAATCACACCAGTAATACTGTCGGCACCTCGTTCCCCAATACTGGTTACTGTGATAGTGGTCTGGCTAATCTCGGAGCTGCGAAGTCGCCCGCGTCGGCTACGCTCAGCTAAATCCCGTAGTGCATCCATGGTTTGATCGACGGATAACTGGTCCGCATTGAGAATACCCGGAATGACCAAACCGCCTTCTCGCAGGCTGATGGTATTACCAATATTTACCGCCGTAGCAGGGGTGAAGTGACCGTCTTGATAAAAGCCATTAAGATCAGGGAATTTGATAAGTTGACGCGCGATGGCATTAAGAATGACGGCGGGTAGCAAAAGCCGTTGCTCTGGCTCGCGCTGTTGATTCTGTTCTTTTAACCAGGTTTGTACTTTAGTCAGGTCAATGTCCAACGCGAGATAATAGTGGGGGATCTCTTTTTTCGAGCGGCTCATGGCATCACTGATTGCTTGCCGCATCGGCGACACGTCTTGTCGTTCTGCGGTTGTTTTATCAGCAGGCGACGGAGTTGGCGCATCGGCCGATTTAGGTAAGTCCCGCAGGAGAATCGCACCATCTGGACCACTCCCAGTGAGTGCAGACAGTTCAATGTCTGATAGATGCGCAGCTTTTCTTGCTGCTGGTGATGCATATTGCCGTTGTTGAATTTCAGATGGAGGGGTGTCCGTACGGCGTTTTAATAGATCAGAGCTTGTGACCGTGTCACTTTCTAGTTTAGGCTCTGTGTCGGAAGGTCGGGCTGTTTTAGGCGGAATGTAAGGCGGTAATTCTTCTGTTTCTGGTTCGGCAAGAGGTTGTGTTGAATCTGCCGTCGTAGAGGCTGACTGTGTTTGCGCGATACCACCGGAAACGGGCGTGTCGCTTTCCATACGAGCCATAACGCTACCCACTGGCAGTTTGATGTCCGGCTCTATCAGAAGTTCTGTTATGGTGCCTGAGTGGTAAGACTCCATGTCTATCGCACCTTTGCTGGTCTCTATTACCGCAATGATGTCGCCTTTCTCTACTTTATCGCCCGGTTTTACTTGCCATTCCATCAGTGTACCATCGCGCATGTCGGCACCAAGAGCAGGCATGGTGATATCAATTAAGGAGCCATCGTTCTTATTGTTTCCCATGAGCTGATTCTCCTCATTTTTCCTGCCAATCAGGCGTCATTAATGTCGCCTTTGCCGCGCTCACGATTTTGTCTACTTGAGGGATGGCGGCTTGCTCTAAATGGTGAGGGTAAGGTATCGGTACTTCTTCTGTGCATACCCGCCCGACAGGCGCATCCAGTTGCCAAAAGGCGTTTTCCATGATGACTGCACTGATTTCGCCAGCCAGACTCCCGGTATACCATCCTTCATCAATGATGACGGCACGGTGAGTTTTCGAAACGCTGGCAATGATGTTATCGGTATCCAACGGTCTGAGTGAGCGCAAGTCAATCACTTCCGCATCAATGCCCTCTGTCTCAAGTTGATACGCCGCTTGTAAGGTTT
This sequence comes from Vibrio sp. J1-1, assembly GCF_021728395.1. Classification (GTDB taxonomy): domain Bacteria; phylum Pseudomonadota; class Gammaproteobacteria; order Enterobacterales; family Vibrionaceae; genus Vibrio. The sequence goes on from NZ_JAKKCM010000002.1 coordinate 468,558, forward strand.
TACCAAGGCTGCCACCATAGGTAATGAGTGTGACGTCTTTACCATCCCGACGAACTAATGCTTTGTCCATCGGTGCATCAGGTACCTCCGTAATTTGGCCATCTTCATTAAGCAGCATGACATGTTCAAAAATGATCACAGGATCGGGGTCCGCTATTGCCTGACTTAACATATAGCAAGCATCATTGTGGGTTGCCGGGCTAAGCACTTTTAAGCCGGGAACGTGTGCGTAAAAGTTTTCCCAACTGTGTGAGTGTTGGGCGGCAAGTTGTTTTCCCGCGCCACAAGCCATACGAATAACAACGGGGACGTTGAACTGACCTCCTGACATATGCAGCAGAGTCGCGGCGGTATTAATGATCTGATCCATTGCCAGCAAACTAAAGTTAACGGTCATGACCTCGACAATAGGGCGCATTCCACCCAGTGCAGCACCAATGCCTACGCCGACAAACCCAGATTCACAAAGAGGCGTATCAATAATCCGGTCGGGTCCAAATTGTTCAAGCAATCCTTTACTGACCGCATAGCAACCGCCATAACGTCCAACGTCTTCACCCATTAAGAAGGAGCGAGGCTCATTGAGTAGTACATCACTGATCCCTGCGCGCAATGCTTCGCGATAGGTCACTTTATCGGGAGCCTGGCTGCAAGGTAACGTCTCTGGTGTTTGTTGGTTCCCGGGGCTATGTACAAAACGAGTCAGTTCTTCTCCTGGCTCTAACTCTCCGTTTTCTGAGAAAGCGATGGCTTTACTTATTTCTTCAGCAATTTTCGCTTCAATATCAGACAGCTCTTGATCCTGAAAATGGCTGTTTTTCTGTAGCCAATGGATAAGTTGTTTTACGGGGCCTTTTTCTTCCCAAAGGGCAACCTCACTTTTATCCCGATACAACTGAGTATCGAAACTTGAGTGGCCACGGAATCGGTAGGTCTGACACTCTATAAAATAAGGTTTTTTCTGCTCGCGAACATAATCAACGGCTTCACCGGCGGCCGCTTCCACGTCTACAACGTTCATGCCATCAACTTGGGTGGACTCAATACCGTAACTTTTGGCTTTTTGAGAGATATTGGTGTTCGACTCAGAGAGTGCAAGCGCTGTCCCCATGGCGTAACGATTGTTTTCACAGATGAACAGAACCGGAAGTTGCCAGAGGGCTGCTAGGTTGAGGCTTTCATGGAACTCACCTTCAGCCACCGCGCCTTCACCAAAAAAACATACCGCAATAGCATCACGCTGCATTTTTTTATTCGCAAGCGCGAGACCAGTCGCCAGAGGCAGACCACCTCCGACGATGGCATTTCCACCGTAGAAGTTGTGGTTTTTGTCAAACAGGTGCATTGATCCACCACGGCCACGGCTGCAACCGTTAGTTCGACCGTACATTTCTGCGAGTACGCTACCCATGCTCATGCCTCTAGCTAAAGCGTGTCCGTGTTCGCGATAGGTTGCAACGACTTGGTCATCGTTATTGAGTGCAGACATCACTCCAACTGCGATGGCTTCTTCGCCAATATATAGGTGCAAAAAGCCACGAATTTTCTCTAGTGCATAAAGCTCCGCACATTTTTCTTCAAACCGACGAATACGGAGCATCTGTTCTAACTGCTTGAGCAAATGCTCACGATTAATATGGAGTCTTTTGTTCATTGTTCATCACTCTCCAAAGTCGAAATATCCCCTTCAGGCAAGCCCAGTTCGCGTGCTTTGAGTAAGCGTCGCATGATCTTGCCACTGCGTGTTTTGGGTAGGTTGCTACGAAAGACGATTTCTTTCGGTGCGACTGCGGCGCCAAGGCGTTTGCGAGCTAAGCCAAGCAGCGATTGCTGAAGTTCTTCATCTGCGGTCACATTTGGTTTAAGTGCGACAAAGGCTTTGACGATTTGACCTGCAACAGGATCGGGTACGCCAATCACACCAGCCTCGGCGACTGCTGGGTGTTCCATTAGGGCACTTTCTACCTCGAACGGACCAATCAAGTGGCCAGAAGATTTAATAAGATCATCTTTACGCCCGACGAACCAGAAATAGCCGTCTGCATCTTTCATCGCGAGATCGCCACTGAGGTACCAATCGCCTTTAAAGCAGGATTGATATTTTTCTTCTTGATTTAAATAGCCACGAAACATAGAAGGCCAGCCAGATTTGAGTGCTAGCTCTCCGACTTGCATGGGTTCGGTTTTTTCACGTAGAGAACCGTCATCGTTTTGATGAACAATTCCAGCTTCAATACCAGGTAAGGGTTTACCCATCGAGCCGGGTTTGACTGGCATTGAAGGGACATTCGCAATCATGATCCCGCCTGTTTCTGTCTGCCACCAGTTGTCATGAAACGGCATGCCAAACACTTTTTCACCCCATTCAACAGCCTCAGGGTTGAGCGGCTCACCAACGCTGGCCATAAACCGTAAACGAGATAAATCGAATTGCTTCGACAGGGTTTCACCTATTTTCATCAGCATACGAATCGCAGTAGGCGCGGTATACCAAACGGTGACTTGTTGATCCTGCAAGATCTGATACCAACGCTCGGCATCAAATTCGGCTTCATCAATGATTATGGTCACGCCTAAACAGAGTGGGGCGATAATGCCGTAAGTTGTCCCTGTTACCCATCCCGGATCAGCAGTACACCAATAGATGTCAGCAGGTTTGAGATCTAATGCGTAGAAGGCTGATTGAATATGATGCTGTACGGCCTGATGAACATGAATGACACCCTTAGGTTTTCCAGTTGTGCCGCTGGTAAAGTGAAGTAGCGCCATATCTTCAGGCTGTGTTGATGCGCAAGGATGTTCAGGGTTCGTATCAGCCATCATCTCGTGATAGTTGTAGCATCCGGGTTCCCCATCAGCTCCACCATCAATCAACAATACCGCTTTAATATGATCCAATTCCCGCCACCAGCCTTTGAGTTTTTTCCGGTATAAGCTGCGAGTGGTAATGACGACATTTGCCTCGCCGATTTCCATTCTGGAGCGGATAGGATCGGGGCCAAATGCTGAAAAGAGAGGGGTAAACACACAACCTGCTTTGAGTGTTCCTAACGCCGCAATGTAGAGCTCTGGTCTGCGACCCGCAAGGCTGAACACTCGGCTACCACGAGGTAATTCAAGTTTGGATAACAGATCTGCAAAGCGGTTAGTTTGCTCACTCAGGTCGCGGTAACTGAAGTCAATGACCTCGTTGTCTTTACTGATCCAACGAATAGCCAGTTTATTATGTTCCGGTTGGGTAAGGTGTCTATCTAATGCCTCGAAACCTATGTTTAAGCCGCCTTCGCTCAAACCTTTCAGCACAGGAGGTGAGAGCACTGCATTATGTGGTTCTAATTGCAGGTTGGCATTGTCCGCCAGCGTTTGGTGAAAAATTGTTTTAACCATAATTTGGCATCCCGCACAAAAGTGAACGATTTCCTGAATGGGGAAGTAGACTTGCTAAAAGTATGGTTTATCGCGATAGGTTTTCCACTGAGTAATTAAGATTTTACTAATATTTTGAGCTGGCCCAATTCTCTGCGTTATAGGTGCATAAAACTGAGTCAATTGGCGTTCCATTTCCCAAATTAATCTATACTGTGGAAGCCTACAAATAAATAACAAAAATATCACTAACGTTTGACGTGTTCATGGCGCTATCCATCATTCCATTGTTTTTGCTTCCTCAACCTTTTTAATAAAGGATTCGGATTATGAAAAAGTTCACAAGAAAGCTGCTAGTTACTGCGAGTGTATTACCATCATTAATATTCAGTTCTAATGCGTTAGCTTGCAGCGGTGACGGCAACCAGCTCCTTGGAAGTATGTGTGCATTCGCGGGAAATTTTGCTCCGCGCGGATACACTTTGGCCCATGGTCAGATTTTGTCGATCGCACAAAATACAGCGCTGTTCTCTATTTTGGGGACGACCTATGGTGGGGATGGACGTACGACGTTTGGTTTACCTGATACTCGAGGCCGTGCACTCATTGGGTGGGGAAATGGCCCCGGATTAACTAACTATACGCTAGGCTCCCGCGGAGGTGCTGAGTTCATCACCATTTCCGAATCTCAATTACCATCTCACTCTCATGCCGCATCGACGTTGATGTCTGGCGATATAGATATTGACGGAGTGATAGATCTTCACGCATTCAGCGGTAAGCCAAACGCAAAAAGCCCAGCTGGCAATGCTCTTGCGGGAGCGAAATACGCGACTGAAGCGCCGGATGTTGCGATGAGCCCGGATTCAATTTCATTTAGTTATGTAGCGGAAAATAACATGACGGCTTCGACAACGGTCTTGAGTGCTGGTGAAAGTCAGTCTCACGAGAATCGTATGCCATATATCGCAGTAACCTGGGTCATTGCGCTTCAGGGCATTTATCCATCGAGAAATTAAAGACATGTTAAATGTCACTCTGATACGACTTGCCCTGCTTGCCTTAAGCTTGTCTTACCCGTCCTTTAGCTTCGCAGAAAAGCAAGATAAGGTACTGGAAAAAGCGTATCAGGCACTCGCGAGTGAAGATTACTCCCAGTCGTTTGAAATCTTCACTAGCTTGGTGAAGCAAAATTCTGCTGAAGCACATTTTGTGTCAGCCCTTTTTTATAAACACGGGTGGGGAAATGTAGAGCAAGATCTGAGTAAAGCTTGTGAGTTATTTTTATTTGCTGCAGAAAAAGGAATCCCCGTTGCTCAGCAAGAGTATGGTTTTTGTATCATGAATAACGCCTCCGTAGGTTTAAATGAAAGGCCCGACGATTGGTTTAAATTGGCATATGAAAGTGGTGTGTACGAGGCCGCCTGTGATTTAGGTCTTTTATACCTAGGCACTACCTGGCACGAGCGAAATTTGCCACTAGCAATACAATGGTGTCAGAAAGCGGCTGAGAGAAGTGCAGTCAAAGCTCAGGTCACGTTGGGAGATATCTACATATCCAATTCAGAAGTCTTCAATTTAGAGCAAGTGGAGTTTTGGTATACGCAGGCCATAAACAATGGCTCTGGGGAGGCTGCTTATAAGCTTGCAACCCTTTACCTTAGAGTTGTCGGTCAGACGAATGGAGATAAATACGCCAATAATAAAGCACTTTATTTAATGGAACTCGCTTCATCTCGTCACATCGAAAAAGCGTATGAACCAACCGCAAAGATGTATTGGAGAAAGTTGCAAAGTAGCACCAATGACAGCTCCGAACTGTTGGCTAAAAGCTACGTATGGGCAAAAGCGGCACATCAAGTTAATCCAACTGCTGATACGGCCCGTTTCTTGGGTCAAATTGAAAAGGAGTTACCGATACAATGGAAGGAGGAATTAGATTTTCAAGTCGAAGAATTTCATGAAAATGATCGGCAATTTAAGTAGAAAACGGCGAAGAGCCGGCGACTTTATGTCACCGACTATTTAGCCAATCGAACCATCACGATCTTTATGGCTGAGAATGATCTAAATGCGCTCTCAGTACCTCAATCACCATGTTATGGTCTTCTTCTGACGGTAATCCAGATACAGTGATCACACCAACAAGTCCACTTCCTTTGATACGAATAGGAAAGGCACCTCCATGGGCACAGTATTCTCTCGCATCGATATGAGGCTGACTGTCAAAGTCACGTTGCTTAGCTGCATTGTAATGACCAAGATAATGAGAGCTGTGACCAAAGCGCAGAACAGATTGACGCTTGCGCATTGCCCAGTCTTGCTTGTCTTTACTGCTGCCTTCCATTGCGTAACTAAACAGCACTTGCTCGAACGCGTACACTTCGATAAACACGTTAGCAGCTCGTTCCTCCGCCGCCGATTTCAATGAGCAGCCGAGTTCCCATGCAGTGCCATGATTAAAATGATTTAACTGTAATTCCGCTTCTTGATCTAGTAGCTCTGGTAAAACGCCTTTGCTCATTTCCTTGTTCTCACACATTCTTTATTGGTAATTTTCGACCCAAACGACTGCTTTCCATCGCAAGTTCAATCAGCTTGATGTTCCATAGTGCATCTCCAGCACTGACTGGTGGAACCGTTTTATTACGAATTGAGTCCGCCATTTGTAAGAAGTAGTGCTGATAGCCACCCTGTTCGGTTATCACTGGCGCACTGTTATCGGCATTATAAAAGTAGCCATAATTGTCAGGAGATTCATCTGCCCAGTCAGGGCTGGTTGGCTCAACACCTTCTATCAGACGTGGTTCCTGAGGGTCTAAGCCTAGCTTTTCGTAGCTACCTTCGGTCCCTTTCAGGGTAAAACGCTTATTTGGTCCGGCACTAAAGAGATCACCATGGACAATAGCTAAGTGATTAGGGTAGTGCATGACAACATCAAAATAATCAACATTTGTCGAGCCTTCACGCATCATCTTACATTCTGCGCTGATGGCATCAGGAAGTCCGAAAAGCTCAAGTGCCTGATCAATTAAATGCGAGCCTAAATCAAACAAAATGCCACCGCCGTCTGTAGCCTGTTCACGCCAGCGTTGACGCACTTCAGGTCGGAAGCGGTCAAAGTGTGACTCAAAATGTCGTAACTCACCGATGCGCTTTTCTTCGATTAATTTCTTAACGGTTAGGAAGTCACCATCCCAACGACGGTTATGATAAACACTTAGAATGAGACCTTTTTCTTTTGCAAGCGCAATAAGTGCTTCACCATCTGACACATTGGTCACGAATGGCTTTTCAATGATCACGTGTTTGCCATTTTCAAGGGCTTGTTTAGCGAGATCGAAGTGCACATCGTTTGGTGCGGTAATGATGACCAGTTCTGCATCCGAACTTGAGAGTAAATCTGACGCAGAAGCATAATGCTGTGCGGTAGGCCAATCTTTGGCTACCGCCCCGCCATTACGGGTACTGATGGCTACGAGATTGAATTCAGCTAACGCGCTCACAAATGGAATATGGAAAGTTTTGGCTGAAAATCCGTAGCCGATTACCGCGGTCTTTATTGGTGAAAAAGTCATAATATCTAACTCTCTGCTGGTGGGTAGAGAAGGCTCTACACCTCTGATTTGGCATCACGTGATTGAATGAGCATTGTCTGACTATAATCACGTTACTTTAAAAACACTTATAAACAGTGCACGAATGCTTACAATTTTGCGTATTAATACGTATTTGTACTCAAATGTCTCATATTTACTTACGTATTTTCAAGTTAAAACCGAGCTTTCTGATCGGTGATGATGAATGAATCGATGTAATCGTAAGTGTTTATACGTGCTTTTAAGTGTTTAACTGATAAGAATCAGTTACACTAAATTTGATCAAAACAAGGTGTAACTATTAATGACGCAAGACGAACGTTTGATTGAGATTGAAGCTCATATAAAAAACCACGGTAAAATCACCATAGATGAGATTTGCCACAAGTATGACATTTCTTACGATTCAGCCCGAAGAGATCTGGTTAAACTGGCTGACCATCCGGGAATATTGCGCATCAGAGGCGGCGCAATCCTGGATGATAAAAAGGTGACGATTTCTTTTAATCAGCGATCGAAATCCAACCCGATTAAACAAAACTTGGCTGCATTTGGGGCATCATTTGTCAAAGAACACGACATTGTATTTTTAGACGCTGGCACCACTTGCGCTGCACTGGCGTATCATCTCAATGAGCCTTGCAGTGTGATAACAAATTCACTTGAGGCGCTTAGTGAACTTCAGGATAAGGCTGGTATCAAAAAGTGTGTACTTGGTGGGACGTTTGATGACTTTTCTCATGCCATACTTGGCGATATGACCACACAACAGATCAAAAAATATCAGGCAAACAAAGCGTTTATTGGTGTGAGCGCTTTATCTGAGTCGGGTATAACGACGGACTTGGAAACCGATGCCAACCTAAAGCTGGCAATGGCGAGCCAATCAACTCAGGTTATCTGTATTGCTGAAGATAGTAAGTTTAATACGCAGCTGATGTTCCAATCCTGTTCATGGTCAGATATCGACTTTGTTGTCACAAACTGCCGACCTCCTGAGAATATTGCGAAGAAAATGCAAGACCACGACGTTGAACTTATAGTATTGGATATAGAATCAAAGTCTAAATCCGTTGCTCTCTAGCGTGAAAAAATCAGTTAGAGCAGATTTAGGTAATCAGTGAGCCTCATAAGGCACGACACATTTCACGCCTTTTGCTGCGGGCATTGGTTAACTGCGGGCCATATCTGGCTCACCGCAGTGGCTGAGGATCTCTGATCGGGCTTTATCGCGAAGTTCAAGCGCGGCATTCCAGTCATTACCCTTGGGGGAGAGTGGCTCACTAATGGTCACACGGATGTCGCCTCTACGCGGGAAAAGAGAGTTACCTCTGAGTTTAGAGCGCGTACCACACAAGGTAATCGGAATTATTGGAACTTGTGAGTTTGCGGAAGCAATAAATGCGCCCATATGAAATGGATGAAGGCCTGCCATTCTATAGAGCGTTCCCTCAGGGAAAATAACCAGTGGTTGGCCGTTGTCTGCATCGACAGTGAGTTTGTTTGCATCCACGACACTTTTTTGTATATCAAAACGTTCAACGAACTCTGTCCCTAATTTGGTTAAAAATATCCGTGTAAATGGGTTATTTAACAATTCTCTTTTGGCTACAAATCGACATGGTAAACCTGTCACAGCGACAATAACCAGTCCATCAAGATAACTGCAATGATTGGCAACCACAATACAGGGTGTGTTCCCTTCAGGTAAATTTTCCTTTCCTTCAACGGTGTATTTTGTTCCGGTGAGCCGTATTAGTGCCTTGGCCCCAAGCTGGGCTATTTTCCAGCACAGGGCTTTTTGGGGGAGTACTGCAACAAGTAACCAGACGATAGGCGCAAGTAGTCCCAACACTAACCACGAATAGGCCGCGTACCCCATATCTAAAAGGATTCGCATGTATTTACGCAGCTGTGGCAGGATACCAGCCGCGGCGAGATTTATGGTTTGTAGCCACAAAGCCCGGTGCTGCTTCGCAAAGGAACCACGTTCATACAGATCTTTGCACGCGCTGCGGCGAATTTTCCCACTGGACGTTTTGGGTATGGAGTGAGGTGAGCCAATAATGATATCGTCGATAGGATTGCCGAGTAGCTTGAGAGATAGCTTGTTAATTTTCCGTTTTAGCTGCTTTATTTTTTCTTTACTGGTTTCGCGGCTTTCCGCCAGTACCACAAGTTTCTCTGTACCGGAATGACAATCGTGACAGCCGAATGCAGCTACACAACCTTTGCGAATGCCAGCAATACTCCCTACCGCCTGTTCCAGCTCATGGGGATAGATATTCCGCCCGGCTTTGATAATGATATCTTTGCTACGTCCGGTGATAAAAAGCTCTCCGCCTAATGTAAAAGCGCGATCCCCCGTCACCAGCCAATCATTATGATAAAGCGCTTTGGTTTTTTCTCGGTTTCGATAGTAACCTTGGGTAGCGGATGGTCCCTGAAACTCAAGTGCGCCTTCTTCACCATCTGGTAATTCTTTACCTAGGTCATCAACGATACGGATTTGATGACCGGGAAGTGGGTAGCCTAGTCCAATAAACGGAATAGTATCGTTGTCTTCCTTCTGGGCGAGTACGGCACGACCAAACTGGCTCAATGTTGCTCTTTGGAAATACTCAATACGCGGCTCGCGGACGGTGACAGGGAAAGTCAGCCCGACCGAGGATTCTGCAAGCCCATATACGGGCGACATGGTTTGTGGTTTAAATCCATACTTGGCGAATTTTTCTGAGAAGTTTTGTATCGATTGTGGACTGACGGGTTCTGCGCCATTCCAGGAAAGCCGCCAACTGCTTAAATCGAGACCTTCGAGATCGCTTTCCTTCACTCGCGAAACACAAAGCTCATAGGCGAAATTTGGAGCGGGAGAAAGGGTGCCTCGATGATGATGAATCGCCCACAACCATCGCTGAGGTTTAGTTAAAAAGAGTAATGGCGACATGATCACTAGAGGGATCGCATGGTACAAGCTACCAAGCCATGCACCGATGAGCCCCATATCGTGGTAGACAGGTAGCCAACTGACAAATACATCGTCCGACTTCGCGTTAATGACTTTACCCATAGCGCGGATGTTAGCGAGTAAGTTCGCATGGGTAAGGGTAACGCCTTTAGGCACTCCGGTACTTCCGGATGTGTATTGCAAAAAAGCGATATCCTCCTTTTGTGCCTCACCCATGTCGGGGAAGCTGGTGTCTTTTTTCAAATCACTAGCGGTAACGACTGCATCAATAGAAGGAACTTGTAATTTAAGCAAGTGGGCGACGGTTTTTGCTTCCGGTACCGTGATTAATAGCTTTGCCTGAGCATTGTTGAGAATACTGGCGTGACGATTTAAGTGATCTTCGACATGTTCGATTCGGGCTGGTGGATAAATGGGCACTGGTATTGCTCTGGCGTAAAGTATGGCAAAAAAACTGTAGAAGTAGTCTGTACAGGTTGGCAGCATGATTGCCACACAGTCTCCCGCTTCAACTCCGGCGTCAATAAGCCCAGCGGAGATTTTGAGTGCTTGTTGTTTTAGTTTTTGGTAGCTGACTTCTACCACTTCATCCGCGTTTTGGTAAACATAAAGGTGGGGTCGTTCCGGGTGATTTTCTACATGCCAGTCGAGTAGCGCTTGTAGCGTTTTGACCTCTGTTGGTAACTGATGTACTGAGTCGAGTTTGATCACTTTCGTCGACTCATCTAAGAAGGGGGGGGGATTTGATCGTCCTGCGGTTAAAATCTCGCTAATAATATCTTCAGGTGTCGATATGCTGGACAGTGCATGCTCTGGGAGTGACACGTCGAAACGAGTTTCTATACGGGTGAGCAGTTCTGCACGCGTTAGGCTATCCAAACAAAGGTCATGGTCGAGGTCACTTTTTAAGTGAAGAGAAACGGAAGAGAGACCTTCGGGGTCCAGCTCAAGTATCAGGTCCCGAACGATCTCTAATACAGTTTGCGTGATGTTTTCAGAATCTCTACTTGTACTGTCATTATGGTCAGACATGCTGAAGCTTCCTGATCGAAGAAGAGTGCTGCTCGTTTTACTCTGTTATAAATGTTTTCCGTGCTTAAAGCTTAGACTACGCATTACACGAGGTTACATATTCTGATAATTTGGACCGCCACCACCTTCTGGTGTTTTCCATGAAATATTTTGGAATGGATCCTTAATATCGCAGGTCTTACAGTGCACACAGTTTGACGCATTGATCTGAAATACGGGTTTTCCATCGATTTCTATCACTTCGTATACCCCAGCAGGGCAGTATCGTTGGCTGGGTTCACCAAACATACCTAGATTCACTTCAATTGGAATATGCGGGAATGTGAGTACGAGGTGGCACGGTTGATTTTCTTCGTGTTGTGTCCCTGACAGAAATACGGAAGATGGCTTATCGAAACTGATTTTTCCGTCCGGTTTGGGGTAGCCAATCGGATGACATTCGCTGATGGGTTTGAGTTGTTCATGATCATGCGAATTATCTCGAATTTTCCATGGTAATGGTCTCTTAAACAGTGGTCGCCAAACATTATGTTCAAAGGTAGAAAGTGCACCACCGAGCAAACTGCCAAACTTATGAATATTCGCCCCGAAGTTGCGTGTCTCTGCAAGTTCACTATACAGCCATGACGCTTCAAATAGCGTTTGATATTCAGGCTCAACTGAAGACTTTTGTATTGCGTTATCGATTGCTTCTGCTGCCAACAAACCAGATTTCATCGCTGTATGGCTGCCTTTGATCTTGGCGACGTTCAATGTGCCGGCATCACAACCAATCAAAAGTCCGCCGGGAAATTGTTGTTTAGGAAGTGAGGAAAAGCCGCCCTTCGCTATTGCTCTGGCGCCATAGGCGACACGCTGTGCGTCTTGGAGGTGTTTCTTGATGGCTGGATGGTGTTTAAAGCGTTGAAATTCATCAAATGGACTCAAGTAGGGATTGTCGTAATTGAGGTCAACGATAAGTCCGACAGCAATTTGATTGTCTTCCATATGGTAAAGAAATCCGCCACCTGTCGTTTTCGTTTCACTCAAAGGCCAGCCAGCGGAGTGGATAACTTTCCCAGCTAGTTCCGCTTGGCCATCTGGTAATTGCCAAATCTCCTTTAAACCTAAGGCGTAATGTTGCGGCTGTTTTCCTGAGTCCAATCCAAACCGGCTGATGAGCTCTTTACCTAAATGGCCACGGCAGCCTTCGGAAAATACTGTGTATTTTGCTTTTAATTCAATGCCCGCTTCAAAATTGGCTTTTTGTTTTCCGTTTTTATCCAGCCCCATATCACCAGTGGTTACCCCTGTGACAGCACCGGATTGGTCGTAATTGATGTTTGCGGCTGGAAATCCGGGAAATATCTCTACACCAAGTTCTTCAGCCTGTTTTGCCAGCCAACGGCAAAGGTTGGCGAGGCTGATTATGTAGTTGCTTTCATCGTTATGCATCGGTTTGGGAGTGAGTGCATAGGGTACTTTGACATGGTTAAGTGATGTCGTCAGATAGAGAAAATCATCGCTTGTTACGGACGTGGATAGTGGCGCTTTCATGGTTTGCCAATCAGGGAAGAGCTCATTTAAGGCACGAGTGTCAAATACGGCCCCTGATAGAATATGGGCTCCGATCTCGGATCCTTTTTCTACCACGCAAATAGATAGCGGTTCATCTTGGCGCTGTTGATTCATCTGAGCCAAACGACAAGCGGTACTTAAACCAGCAGGACCCGCACCGACGATCACGACGTCAAACTCCATAATTTCTCGTTCCATTTCTCACTGTCCTTTGATCAAGCTGAACTATGTTATTGTCATATAAAGAACTATAGCTCAGTTAACGTGAACGTGATGAACGCATTCGCTAGTAACAGAGACGAACGTAATAGGAGAGAACTGGATGCCGGTTTCGAAGGAGTTTGCCACTAAAAAGGCTTCCATCAAGGAAGCCTTTGAGATGAAGTAGAGGCTAGTTTCCACTTGGTCTTTGCAAATGCTCCGCGAGCACTTTGGTAAACCTTGCCGCTTCGCCACCAGTACACGCGCGGTGGTCAAACGTGATGGATAAGGGCATAACTTTAACCGCGACCGCTTTTCCGTCTCTTATCACTACGCGCTCGATGATACGGCCTGCGCCGACAATCGCGACTTGAGGCGGAGAAACGACTGGCGTAGCAAAAATGCCGCCTATTGCGCCAAAGTTAGACAACGTAATCGTTGCGTGTTGTAAATCTTCACGATTGATCTTTCTTTCGCGAATGCCTTCTACCGTTTGGTCTAGCCAGCGACGGACGTCCTTCGACTCATACTCATCGGCATGGCGAAGCACCGGCACATAAAGACCATGACGACTATCTACAGCAACGCCTAGGTTGACGGTCGTATGAACACAACGTGTCATGGTTTCTTCGTCGAACCATGCGTTTAGAGCTGGCTCTTCCTGACAAGCATGAACGATAGCCTGAACAAGACGAATACTGATGTCTTCGCCTAGATTCCAGTTTTCCAACAAGGCTTCTTCGGTGATGGTAACCGCTGCAACATTTTTGTGTGACTCCGCCATGGCTGAAACCATGGTTCGGCGTGCACCTTTCAGTACTTCGGTGCCCGGACGTTGTTTACCTGCTTGATCGTAGATATCGGAATCTATTATCAAGCCGTTTGGACCACTGCCAGAGACCGCATTTAAATCCACACCAAGTTTCTTCGCTAAAAGTCGAGCAGAAGGCAGGGCGGTGATCAGATTGTTATTGGATGTAGTGTCGCTACTGCCTACCCAAAAGTCATCCACATTAACGTTTTGAGTTTGGTGCGACACATTACCAACAACCGTAGCTGCGTCTGCGGTCTTCTTTTTCTCAGCGGAGACATGATGCTCTGTGCCACTCTCATCGATTTCGAGAAGTAAGGCGCCAATGTTGACGATATCGCCTTCTTCACCATGGCGACTGACCACTTTGCCAGAGTAAGGCGCGGGAACATCTACGGTTGCTTTCGCTGTTTCGACAGTAAGGATCACCTGATCTACCTCGACCATGTCACCCACACTAACGTGCCATTTTACAATTTCTGATTCAGCGAGACCCTCGCCGAGATCGGGTAAGTTAAACGTCTTCATTTCCAATCCTCCACGAGTTCACGCGCTGCGTTCACAATGTCTTCTTCCTGAACCATAAAATAGTCTTCGTTACGATAGTAAGGCATGATGGTATCCATTCCGGTAACCCGTTTCGGTGGCGCTTTCAATAGGCACATCGCGTGTTCAGCAGTGCGCGCCAAAAGCTCAGATCCAACACCACATGTTTTACTCGCTTCGTGAACCACCAGTAGGCGACCGGTTTTTTCTAATGAACGGAAGATGGTTGTGGTGTCTATTGGTTTGATGCTGGCTAAATCCAGTACTTCTACTTCAATACCTTGTTTCGACAATGTTTGAGCCGCTTGCAATGATTCAACAACACAAGCACCCCACGTGACTAGAGTGATGTCTCGGCCTTTGCGTAGCGTAAAACAAGTGTCCAGAGGTAATGCTTCACCGTTATCGACCACTTCGGATTTTACGGTGCGGTAAATTCTTTTTGGTTCAAAGAACATGACCGGGTCATTACTGCGGATCGCAGCAAGTAGTAATCCGTATGCGCGCTGAGGTGATGACGGAACGACCACTTTCAGCCCAGGTGTATGGGCAAACAATGCTTCTACGCTTTCTGAGTGATGCTCTGGTGCGTGAATGCCGCCACCAAATGGCGCGCGAAATACTGCCGGGCAGGTGAGTCGCCCACGAGTTCGGTTTCTCATTCGCGCGGCGTGACACATTAAATGCTCCATTGCCGGGAAAACAAACCCCTGGAATTGGAACTCTGCTACCGGGCGCAACCCTTGTGTTGCCATCCCGACTGCAACGCCACCAATCAAGGCTTCTGCTAATGGCGTATCAATCACCCGCTTCAAACCGAATTTGTGTTTAAGATCAACCGTAGCTCGGAATACACCACCATTTTCACCTACGTCCTCGCCAAGAACGACAACGTTTGGGTCTTTTTCCATTTCATGATGCAGTGCGAGGTTTACTGCTTCAACTAACGTGAGTTCAGCCATGTTTGCCTCCCTGCATGCGCATTGCTTTGTTGATCAGCTCATCCCTTTGTGTGTGAAGCTCTTGAGGAAGAGACTCATAAAGGTAATCAAACCCTGATTCAGGTGCTTGATTCGGCATATTTAGGTAACGCTGCACAGCTAATTCTACTTGTTGTTTACACTCGTCGAGCCATTGTTGATCCTGTTCTTCGCTCCAGGTATCTTGGTTGATCAAGAAAGCTTTGAGTCGACGGATAGGCTCAAATTGCCACGCAGTCTGAACATCATCTTCTTTACGATAGCGAGTCGCATCGTCGGCGGTAGTGTGGTCACTCAGGCGATAACTTACGGCTTCTATGAGCGTCGCCCCTTTTCCTTTACGGGCTCTTTCTAACGCCGTGATGGTGGCGTCATAGACTGCGACTACGTCATTGCCATCGACGGTAATCCCCGGAATTCCAGCGCCTTTTGCTTTTTCAGACAAAAATTCAGCGGCACATTGTAGGCTTCGTGGTACGGAAATCGCCCACTGGTTGTTGTTGACCACAAATACCAATGGAATATTCCAAGCACCAGCACAGTTAATGGACTCGAGGAAATCACCTTTGGAAGTACCACCGTCGCCACACATCACTAGGGCCGCCTCATGATTGCCCTGTATTTTTAGTGCAGAAGCAACACCAACGGCGTGAGTACATTGTGTTGCAATAGGTACACAAAATGGCAGGTCTCGGCTAGATACCGGGCTTCCTTCTGGTGCGAAATCGCTACCGCGCTCATCACCGCCCCAATATTGCAGGTTTTTTTCCATACCAATACCACGACACCACATAGCAGGCATGTCACGATAGTAAGGTACGAAGACATCATCGGCTTTTAACGCACGACCGACAGCGATCCCAATAGCTTCAGAGCCAAGATGCGAAGGGTAGGTTCCTAATTTCCCGGTGCGTTGCAAAGCAACAGCTTTATTATCATAGGTACGTGTTAATACCATATCACGGTAAAACCCGACCAATGTTTTGATGTCAGCCCAGTTGGGTAGTTGGCCGACTAGGTTCCCATGATGGTCGATAAACCGATGCATGGGTAATGCCTGAACGTTCATCTCAAGCTCCTTTTGACGCTGCGGGTCTTTTGGACTGCAGCTGTTCATTATCAAACCAAGTTTGTATGGGTACTCAAACTTTGGCATCAGCGTAAAAGGTTATGCCTCAGGTTGCATTTGTTAATGACCGTTATTGTCCTTTCAGTCATTGTTTCCTTTAACAAAGCTGTGTTTGTGAAAAACACAAAGCGTTACCAAAACTGCTATGGAGCGCCTAACCCTTGTTATACCAATCTCAGCAATTATCTAATCACTGGGTTTGGTATCCAATCTTGGTATAACCAGACACCATAAGTGTAAACAAATTGTTAAGAAATGCTTTATTTTAACATTTATTCAACAGTAAAGTTTTGCTTACACCCCTGTTATGCAGAGTAATGTGCTGGTTTTTCGCGCTGCTTGTTTTATAAGTTGAATCTAATCACTAGTTATTAGGAACTATTTGCAACAAAATTAGGCTGTAAAATTTAACAAACTGGGCCATTATTATTGAATCTCGACGGTTAAGATGAAGGGAAAAGAGAATCTCTTCCCAATAGAATGGAATCAAGGTAGTGTTGCGGCACATTGAAGTAGTTTCTATTCCAACCACTTACGTGAGTATGTGAAAGGATTACTTAGAGAACTGTATCTAAATTGATAGATAGAGTGAATTATGGAGAAGTTATGTATCGCGCCCACGTTTATTTTCCATTGCGACAGCAAGATAAAGCTCAAGCATTAAATGAGATTATTCGCCAAGAGCGTCAAGATGTATTGCGAGTATGTCCTTTAGTCGGTCGATTACAAGGCCCACATAAAATGCCGATGTTCGAGATACACCTAGAAACGCTGAGCGAAGAGTTTATCGCTTGGTTAGATGTTATCCGGGGTGATTTCTCGGTGCTGATCCGTCCGGTGAGTGATCGAGAGCTGCTCGATTATACGGAGAATGCGATCTGGCTTGGCCGAGAATTAGGTGTATTTGAAGAAAAGTTGCAACAGTGATGATTCAGCAAAGTGGTTGTTAGTGAATAGATAATAAGAATAGGGAAGTGTAGTTTACGACCCCAGTACTATGGGCAGTGGAATCGACATATAAAAGGGGGAGGGTATGCTGACAATACTCCTAGTCGCACTTGCACTGTATATTTTTTGGTTACTATTTCGTAATGGCCCAGCGTTTGATGAGTCCGTACCTGCGAGAAAGCGCAGTTGGGTTGGTCCGACAGACAACGACGAAGAGTGGCAGGGTTACCGAATTGAGGTATTCCAGCCATTCAGCTCCCAAACCTCCTTTTATGCCATTGCTTACTTCGCTAACTTTGTTGCTGCGGCTAACGCGATTTCGTGGTCAACGGTGTATGAGGGCGAATATCCCTTCATCATAAGCCGCTTTGGCAGCTACTTTGCCATTAATACGTATGATTCCTTGCTGGTGGCTGGATTTGTAGCGCTGGCCGTCTTTGTGATCAATTGGCAACTCGCAATGCATTGCGCGGGTATTCTCAGCCAATACTTGGTTCGTATTTTGATCATCAATCGCGCCCGATTTGCTGCGGTGAGTTTGGTTTTTTGTAGCTACTTTGCTTATTTACTCACCGTGGGTATATTTTGGCTTTTCCATGATAGCTATTCCATTTGGCATGGTTTAAAGCTGACGCCAGTTTTCGTACTTTTAGCTTTCATTGTCGTTGTAGCTCTGCCATCCATGAAAAAAGAACCTGAGCAAAAACAATAGCCCCCTAGACAGTAGCAATTCACTCAGTGTTGAGTTAGCATTGCCGACCTTTTTTAGTCAGTGGGAGGATCTATGTTTATCGGCTTTGACTATGGCACTGCAAACTGTTCAGTGGCAAAAATGGAATCAGGCGAGCCAATATTGCTCAAGCTTGAAGAAAGTAATTATTTCATTCCTTCCACGCTTGCCGCTCCGACGCGTGAATCGGTATCGGAGCATCTATTTCGACATCGAGATATTAAACCGTTCGATCAGGTTGGAGAACAAGTACTCCGCCGTGCAATCAACTTAAATCGGGAAGAAAGCATTGAGCTGGAACCGGAAGATATCGATTTTGGCCAAGCGGCTTTGAATCGTTATTTAGAAGATCCTCGTGACATTTACTACGTTAAATCGCCAAAGTCATTCTTAGGTGCATCTGGTTTGCGTGACGTTCAACTTGCCTTCTTTGAAGATTTGGTTTGTGCCATGATGGATAACATCAAATCACAAGCAGAAAATGATGCGCAGCAATCCATTACCGATGCCGTTATCGGTCGTCCAATAAACTTCCACGGACGTGGCGGCGAAAAGGCTAATATTCAGGCACAAGGCATCCTTTTAAAGGCAGCCAAGCGTGCAGGTTTCAAAAATGTAGAGTTTCAGTTTGAGCCTGTCGCTGCTGGCTTAGAATACGAAGCCACACTTACCGAAGATAAGACAATTTTGGTAGTCGATATTGGTGGTGGTACAACTGACTGTTCACTGATTCAAATGGGCCCTTCATGGTCTGGTAAAGCAGACAGAACCGAGAGTTTGCTGGCGCACAGCGGTCAGCGTGTCGGCGGTAATGATTTGGATATTGCGATTGCATTTAAGCAACTGATGTTCCCTTTTGGCATGGAAAGTAAAATGGAATCGGGCATCGTGATGCCGACGACCCAGTTCTGGAATCCAATCGCGATTAACAACGTGGAAGCACAGAATGACTTCTATTCACGTGAAAATCTCGGTGCGTTAAAACTAATGCATAAACAGGCGCAGGAACCGGAAAAGCTCAAGCGTTTACTTGAGGTTTATCATGAGTCTTTGGGCTACAACATTGTTCGTCGTGCTGAAGAGGCAAAAGTAGCGCTTTCTGATGAGGCTTCATACCGTGCTGGCATTAACTTGTTGTCTGAGCTTATTGAAGTGGATGTTAAACGTGAAGAAATGATCGACGCCATTCAGTCACCAAAAGATAAGATGACGACGTTAGTTACCGAAGCGGTCGATCAAGCTGGTGTTAAACCGGACGCGATCTTTATGACTGGCGGCTCTGCTCGCTCTCCTATTTTACGCGATGCGGTGCAGTCGGTACTTCCTAATATTCCGGTTGTGAGTGGAAACTACTTTGGTTCGGTCACTGCTGGTTTGGCTCGTTGGGCTGAAGTGTGCTTTAAGTAATTTACATACCGAAAAGAGCCCGACCAATTGGTCGGGCTCTTTGTATCCATTACATTACGGGCGATTAATGGTTCATATGCTTTTCCATATGACCTTTGTTTTCGACGGCTATCTCTACGTCCACTTTACCCGCGTTTTTAAACGTTAGCGTCATCGGGAAGCGATCACCTTCTTTTAGCATCTGATTTGGGTTAAAAATCATCAAATGAAAGCTTCCTGGCTCCAACGCCACCGAACCTTTTGCAGGGACGTTAATTTCGTTAACCTTCACCATCTTCATCACACCATCTTCCATAATGTGGTTGTGAAGTTCTATGCGTCCAGCGATAGGACTTTCTGCCGCAATCAATGCGTCCTCTGTCTCACCGTGGTTGTTGAGTTGTAAGAAACCGCCAATAACAGGTGCATTGGGTGGGGCTTCACGGCTCCATGGGTGATCAATATGAATCTGACCCGCTTCATATTCGTGAGCAAAACTGACTGGGCTCATAACGAGAGCTGCAAAAGCAATAGCAAGGGTTTTAATCTGTTTAAACATGGGTATTTTCCTTTTGAAGATAATGATCGCCCCTTACCAAAAATAGGATAGGGGTTATTGTTATTTTTGAACCTGAACGCTTGTTACGAGATCAGGCTGGAAAAATACAAGGTGGGGATTGTTTTGGGGCGAGATGCTTGTAAACCAATCTTCCGGAATGCGTAAAATGGTAGGGAATCAGCGCGTGTTTAACACGTCGGAACCAATGGGTAGTGCCTAAGTAAAGCCCAATCGCACACAGCATGAAAAACTGCACGGCTTGAAGCAAAGGACACTCAAACTGAAAACCTTCGTGTAAGTTAAGGTCATGGATAACTGGTGAAGCGTCTTGGTTATTAGCCGCAATCAGCGTGTTGATGTCGACCCATTTAAAACCGTCCGCAGTACAAAGCAGTACTTTTTCGTTTTGAACTTCGCTTAACCAGTTTGTGTTATGCACATTTCTTGGGTTAAGTACCGCATTCGAAGCGAGATAGAGTTGAAACAGCACAGCGAAGATGACCGTCAAAGCGGCTAAGCGTTGCGTTCTCTGCGATGTCTGAGTCATTTCCATGTGGCTTTATTAATTGTTGTCTTTTGGCGCAGGATACTAACAAATATCCCTGAAAATGTAATGGTAAGATAGATAAAAGGTGATTCAACTGTATTTTATTTGTGTCTCGCTGGTGGGTCGAGGGTGTGAATGAGCTTTGCCATTAGCCTAAATCTGTATTTAATCCATTGTCAATACAGGGCTTGCGAAAAATGGCTGGTGAATTAGCGTGCTAGATTTGCGGGATATCGGTTCAAAATGAGCATCTATTCTGCACTTGTTTGCCATTAACGCAAATATGACAGTAATTTAATACAGGATACGGTATTCTCTCCCACCTTTGTTATATCCCTGAGCGTGTCTTAGTGAATTATTGGCCGCGCAATCTTAAGAAATTTCTCCAATGAAATACGAACAACAGATCGAGTTTCGATACCCTAAAGGTCGCTTTGCCATGGTGAGTGTTTACGCATTCACGGGGGCGGCGATATTAGCATCGACCATTTTTTCTCTTTTGCTGTTTTTGTCTATAGACGAAAACCCGATGATGCAGACTTTGTTTGGTGGTCTGGCTATCATATTCGAAGCCGGTAAGTTCTATGCCTGGTATGAGTACGGCGAACGTCGCGCTCACAGAAACTATCCCGGTGCGATTACCGCATTGGTGTTTTACTCTGTGCTCGCAGCCATCTCTATTGGCGGTAGTATTGGCGGCATAAACAGTGCGACCAATAGTGCGCAAAGTCATATATCAGTTGAACAAGCAAAAGTAGACGCGTTCAACCGCCAGATTGAGGCTATCGACAAGCAGATCGAGCTGAACAATATTGCTGCTCAGAAATATATCGAGATGGAACGTATTGCCACAGGTGTTACGCGAATTCAGGAGCAAAACAAAACACTGCGCGAAGAGCAGCAAAAGCTGGCTATGGAGCGTGACAGCTTACCGCCAGTAACTCAAGGTTCAGTCATCGGATTGATCGACAGTCTCGCGAAAGCGTTTGGTACGAGCTCTCAGCATGCTCAGCTTGGGCTGGTTGTGTTCTTATCAATTCTTCTCGACTTTTTTGCCGCGTTCTTTGTTGGCTTAATTGGTGAAGAACAACGTTTTCGTTATTTCTACCGACGTTACGATGGGATTAGACTAGAACGAATTCGAGATATCGAACCAGAGCCTGCAGGTTACCTTCCTCACATTAAAGAAGATCAAGAGCCAGTGGTGCAAGAGGAAAAGGTTGAAGAACCAAAAGCACCAGATGAGCCTAAACCTTTGATCGAGCAAGTGAGTGATGCACTCCGATCGCATCAGATTACTTGCACTAAAAAAGCGGTGGCTAAGGAATTTAGGCTGTCTGCTGAAGAGGTAGACAAGGTGTTTGAAACGCTTGCAGAGCAGGGGCTTGTCGGTAAAAAAGCAAACCACCACTACCACTGGATTGGTGAAAAAGAAGCGGCATAGCGCGCAATCTGAATGGTAAAACAAAAGAGCGTCAATTGACGCTCTTTTGCTATCTATACACTAGAGATCTAATCTTTAGTCAGCTTTTTAGTTACATCTTTGACTGTTTTCTTTTCCTTTTCAGGTGTGACCGCATCAACGGCTTTGCCTGCAATCCCGTCATCAGGGACCTTATCAGCTGCTGTATCTTTTAATGCCTCTTTAGGTGTACAGCGCCCACCAACACCAACCACCGCTTTGGTCGCTGCGGCTTTCGCTGCCTTGCCAGCATCACAGTCTGGGTCAAGGACGCCCGCATATGTTGCTGTTGAGCCGAATAGAAGGATCACCAGAGCTAAATTACATTTCTTCATCATTGTCACCGTTGGGGTTAAACATAACTAAAGTGTAATTGAGTTATGTGAGTTATGTGAGTTTGTTAGTAATGAAAATCGTTCTGCTTCTAACATGCAGTGAAACCAGTAAAAACCAGAATTTGAAGTAGACTGAATAGAGCGAATTAGAAACTCAAGGAGTCAGTATGTTTTCATATTTGGTCAGCAGAAGTATTGAAATCGAAAAGTCTCAAAAAGAAATTATCGACTATCTGAAGGATTTTAAGAACTGGCCAGAATGGTCTCCGTGGGTCATTCTCGAACCAAGCTGTGAACGCACTTATCTTGGAGACCAAGGGCATGTAGGAGCAGCGTATGAGTGGAATGGTCAGCGTATAGGCTCTGGCTCCATTGTGCTAGAGAGTACCCAGGAGCACCGCTTGGATATGGAACTTCACTTTTTCCGACCGATGAAAAGTAATGGTAAAGTAACGCTAATGGTGACACCGTCACAAAAAGGCTGTTTAGTTGAATGGCAAATGCATTCATCCGTTCCATGGCATCTGTTTTTCCTTAAAGGCTTCTTCAGGTCAATGATATCAATGGATTTTGACCGTGGCCTAAAAATGCTTAAAAGCCAATTAGAAACCGGGCAAGTACGGTCAAAACTTGTAGAGATAGCTAATCGCAAACAGCCAACCATTCACTATGTTGGTATGCAGGGGGCAGGTGCAATTCCCGAACTGGGAGCTATCATAAACGAACATATAAACCGATTGAAAGTAATGGCGGCAGCTGAAAATCTGTCAGTGAATGGTGCGATGTTTTGTTACTACCTCTCAATGGATATGAAGCTGGGTCAGTTTGAATTTATCACCTGTTTACCTGTCGATAGCCAAATTACAGTCCCAGAAGGATTTGTTGCTGGAACAATACCGGAGTGTGAGACGTTTGTAGTTGAACATCGGGGAGAATATCGACTACTGGGTAATGCTTGGGCGATGGCAATGAATTTAACTCGCAGTAGCGGCGTTAAAGTGAAAAGCAAACCCCTTGGAATCGAGCGTTACTTAAATAGCCCCGAAGAGGTTGAGCAAGAGAACTTAAGAACTGAGGTGATACTTTTCGAAAGGTGAGGCCTTAATAATACGTTTTTAAATAGAGTAAAATGTCTTTTGGGTATCCGTATTTAATGTCTACTGTGTCACGTAAGGTGATAAAAGTCACATGGCGAGTCTTAATTACCAAAGTTACAACTTACTGTAATAAATATTTAATATAGGTATGCATTGTAAAAAAACTTTAGTTTAGACATAGTGTTATTAAGTCGTTAAGAAACGGCTTTAAACAGTAAACAGGAGATCGCCTATGCATAACGAAATGATTCAACCTTCACACTTCGGCATTATTGGCCGTACATGCATTGCCTCAATCATCATGATTGCGGGTGTTTTCACTCTTCTTTAACAGAGTTGTAGATTCTAAACTTCTACATAGAAAACGATGCAAAATTCAGGGAATTACCTTAGATGTTTACAAGGTATTCCCCTGAACTCTCACTTAGCTCAATCCCGTTAGTCCACCAAGCTAAAAATCAAAGCACTCACCGCGACAATACCAGTCAATAAGACAAAGTAAGTAGATAGCTTCCCGCGATAGTCTTTTAAAGATTCAATTTTATACACAGCCATCATTGGCATAATGAATAAAATCATTGCGATAACTGGGCCTGAAAGGGCTTCCATCATACCAAGAATACTTGGATTCATGATCGCAGCTATCCAAATCGAAATAAACAGCACTACAACACTAACCTTATCTGCTCGGCGTTGAGGTAGATTTGAATTCTTCGTTAGTAGTCCATTCAGGCTTTCTCTTGCGCCCAAAAAATGACCAAGGAAAGATGAAGTGATCGCAACAAAAGCGACTAAAGGTCCCAGCGTTGCAATGAATGGGTTATCTGTAGCATTCGCTAAATAGGACAACACAGATACGTTTTGCGCTTTTGCTTCAGAGAGTTGCTGCGGCGAAAGGGACAAAACGCATGAGAAAACAAACAGAAGTACAAAAGCGATCAGCATGATGCTTGTACGACGGAGTATGAGTTCGGCTTTAAAGTCTGCCTCTTTCCCGTAATGGCGTCGCTGCACATTGGCAAAGCTTGATATAGCAGCTGCGTGGCTAAAGGAGAAAATGACCACAGGTACGGCTAACCACATGGTGTTTGCAAAGGAACCCACTTCTGGCGCATTTAGCACTGGCATCGTCCAGTTAGGCATCAAATAGATTGATAGGAAAGCAAGGATAGCGACTAACGGGTATACCATAACCGCAAATGCACGTAGCATTGCCTTCTCTCCAGCCATCATGATCGTAATCAAGCCAAAAACGAGAACACCAGAAAGAAGAGGGCGCGATAGTGACTCCATGCCTGCTTGATTGACCATAAAACTATCAACGGTATTGGTAATACCTACGCCATAGATCAGCAGAATTGGAAAGATAGACAGAAAATACAGCAATGAAATCGCACGTCCCGCTTTTGCGCCAAAGTGCTCCTCTACCACATCCGTAAAGTCGGCATTTTTAATTTTTGAAGACAAGACAAATCGAGCCAACCCTCGGTGTGCAAGAAAAGTCATAGGAAAAGCCAGGAGCGCCATAATGACTAACGGCCAAAAGCCACCAATACCTAAGTTGATTGGAAGGAATAAAATACCAGCACCTACAGCGGTGCCAAAAAGACTAAGCACCCAATGTGTGTCGTGTTTAGACCATGCTGTTGTGTTTAACTCACTATAACCTAAGGTTTTTTGAGACTCTTTCACTGAGGAATTGCCTTTGCATAAATAATAATGTGGCAGATGGTATATTTTTTAGTGATTGTTATCACATTGGTCAGGTGGTGAATCATACTATAAAAAAGGTCAATTCATAAATTATCAAACCATGAATATTTTAAAAAAGCAGTTGTATATATAATTAAAAATACACTATGTTGGATTAATGTGCTTTTTTGTTCTGTTTTTTTGGAATTTGATTTTGTGGTTGAGTTTTAAACACAAAGGAGTGTTCTGGGGCAATGTTTTCGAAAGGAATATGAACATTGATGGCTATTATACAAAACTAAATCCGTTTATAGGCCGAGAATTCAAAGTGATTATTACCGTATCATGGATTTTTGCACGATAATGAGTGACATTTGCACTCTATCAGTGCGAAGGAATTAGGGCTATAAACTGAAAGCTTAATAAGTTGTTGTTATATAAGTGCTTTTAAAGTTGGCACTTCTATTGCTATGTAATATATGTTCATCGTTAACTCGATGCACCGCTCTCCTTAGCAGGCGGAGAAGCGGGATAGGGTATTACTTTTGTTAAATGTACTAACAGCGTTTAAGGCAGTGCAGCCTCTCTCGATTCGAGAGAGGTTTTTTTTTGCTCGTCGTATCGTTCGGTATCATCACTGACATTGTTATCCCCAACTAATTTGTGAGTAACACAATCAAACTTTTGGTGAACTTGCTGAATCTGCTCAATAGGTCAACAAACCCTAAGGTATACGTCTAGCATTGATTGTAATGGGAAACGTGGTACAACTACGTTTATTATTTTGAAGATATTAAAAGCCGATAATAAGAGGGAATATGAGCAGTATTTTGGAATGTATCCGCACGGTAGGACGCGGAGAGCGAGGCAGAAAACCTCTTAACTTTGATCAGGCCTTCCAAGTAATGGATGAATACTTGAACGGTGAGTTTGACGATGACCAGATGGCGATGCTTTTGATGCTCATTCGAGTGCAAAACGAAACTCAGCAAGAAATCGCAGGCTTTGTGAAAGCATTTCAGTCTCGTATGCCTGCAATAGGCGCAGATATTGACTGGCCTTGCTATGCAGGTAAACGTCAAGCTGCAGGGCAACCATGGCACCTTCTGTCAGCAAAAATCCTTTCGAATAACGGCTATAAAGTCTTGCTGCATGGCTATCATGATCGTCAGTCTGGACGCAGACATGCAGAAGATTACCTAAGCCAGCTTAACATTCAAAAAGCGCAATCCACGGAAGAGGCGAAACGAGTACTTGAGACAGAAAATATTGTTTACCTACCTTTAAGCGTCTTTGCGCCTCAAGCTGAAAAGATGATTGGTTGGAAAAATCGTTATGGATTGAGAACGCCGATTAATACGGTTGTTCGCGCATTAAATCCTGGTCAAGCGACAATTGGAATTCGCGGCAGTTTTCACCCTGGGTTTCAGCAGCTTCATGCAGAAGTCGAGCATGAGATAGGACAAACACGTCATGCAGTTGTGTCGTTCAAAGGTCAATCTGGAGAATCGGAATATAATCCAAAAGTCAGCCAAACCGTTTGGTTGAGCCAAACCAGCGGAGTCACTTCGCACTACTGGACTGAGCAAATGATATCTGAAGTACCTTTGCCATCCTCTTGCCTGTTTGAGACACCAGAGCAAGATTTAACACAAATGGCAAATACGGTGATTGCAACAACGGCAGTTGTACTGTTTGCTGAAATACAAGACCGAGAAAAAGCTTATGAACGAGCGTTTTCGATGTGGGAGAGTTATATTCAAGAAGCGTAGCAATTGACGTTTTTTAATGTTTCGCTTGATAAACGAAGTTGATGTGAAGATGGCTATTTGCATAGCGCATCTTCATTACTAAATCACTGCAACTCTAGCATCAGGCAATCTTAGTCAACCAGTTATGAGTGTCTGGTGCTTTACCCCACTGGATATCATTAAGCGCTTGACGTAATTTTTGCGCTGCTGGGCCAGCTTCGCCGTTGCCAACCTTGTATTCCTGACCATTATGAATAAGCGTGCCTACTGAAGTCAGTACAGCTGCTGTGCCGGAAAGCATCGCTTCTACCCCTGGTTTAGCTGCGCGCTCAAGCAACTCTTCAACAGAGACTTCACGCTCTGTCACAGTCATACCAAGATCTTTAGCAATCGTTAGAATACTCGAGCGTGTTACCCCGTGTAAGAAGCTTGAGTCTAAGCCTTTCGTAATAACTTCATTACCATCAACAATAAGGAAGTTCGCAGCACCTGTTTCTGTAATGTAGCCGTTTGGACAGAATAATATTTGGTCTGCCTGGTACTTTGATTTCGCTTCTAACGTTGGGGCTAACGCGCTGGCGTAGTTACCACCACTTTTGATCATACCCATGTGTGGTGCACAACGTTGGCCGGTTTCATCTAGCAGTAGACGTAATGCATGTGCACCGCCAGAGAAATAATCACCTACTGGAGAAAGCAGGATATAAAGCATAGATGAAAGTGATGGCGCTGCTGCTTTACCAACTGCCGCCTCTGTACCAATGTGAGTTGGACGAATGTACATTGAGCCTGGTGGCAAAGGCACTTCAGATGAGAACTCAGATACAATATCAACAATCATTTTTGATACTTGTTCTTTATCAATCTCAGGTAGAGAGAGTAGCTGACTACTTTGAGCAAAACGCTCGACGTTTTGATCCATTCGAAAAATGTGTACGCTGCCATCTTCGTGACGGAATGCTTTCAGACCTTCGAAGCAAGTGCTTGAGTAATGCAATACGTGAGCGCCGGGATGAAGTGAAATACTGTCTGATGTAACGATCTGTGTGTCAGACCATTGATTATTTTCAAATGTTGCTAATGCCATCCTAGGCATAAACTCAGTACCAAAAGCCGCCATTGTGACTCCTTTCTTATTCAAATTATCAAGCAGATAGCTCTGCTCTGTTCAATATGCGTGTTTGCATTATATGTTTTTAAACTTTGTGCGTTAACAAACAAGTAACGATTGTAAGCGTTCTGGCGTGCTAAGACTTAGAGCAGAGTGGCAAAAATTAGCATAAAGATAGTTTCAATCAGAATGTTATCTGTATCGCACAAGGTTAGCTTGTAAAGCCATGATGAATGGAAAATGTGAGAACAGCAAGCAGAATGTCGCATGCGATACGGATAGATATATGAATTACCCCGATCTCAGGATACTCAATGCCAATCAGCCCAGAGATTAAGTGTCTTGGGTTAGTTGCCTTATCAACCGTTCAGGTGATACTTGAGTGATTGACCGCCTCGTCGCAAGGTAAATATCTATACAAAACCATTTGTTTTGCTGTGCGTGTTTGACACGGAATTGCGATATCTACATTACTAGCGCTGGTATTACCCATTAAACTGGGATTGTATTCACCTCTAGCTCAGTATAGCCAGTGCTTTCATCCATCTCTCGGCTAAAGGTGAGGTTAGTGTAACTATGGATGATGAGCTCGGCAGTAGTATCAATGATCGTGCCTTCCATTAAGTGCCCACCCCAAACGTGTCCTTGCTCGTCCGAAAGCGAAATATGTACATGTTGATGCTCGGGTGTCAAAGTGCCCATTACCGACACAATTTCTAAAGGCTCTTGTTTCATTAAAGTTGATTTAGCACCAGCGAGACGAAGCTGGAGTTGTGACACACAACCGACGCAAGAAGCGATTGACCCCGCCTTGATGTTATGATCCCTAACGATCTCCGTGAGACATTGTTTAAGATCCATGCCCTTGGTTAATCTCATTGCAATGACGTTGATTGACATTTTATTTCCTTATCAAAGTCAGTAAACACGATAATGCAGTGTCTAAATCTTCATAACGTTTGGCCTTGCCGAGCACCCGCATGCCTTGCATGTTGTTGAGAATAAAACAGGCTAATTCTGCTGGTTTGAACGTGTTAGGAATGAACGTTTCCCTTTGCGCGTTTTCTATTGCCTCAGTCATGATCTCGATGAGGTGGTCAAACAAAAAATGCCCCATACGTAACACATCTTTATCTTCGCCTGCGTGTTCAACCAATGCATTTTGAACAAAACATCCGCAGTTACTTTTGCGCTGAAGTGTGGCAAAGGCCGTCAAAAAGGTTTCGATTTCCCTTAGGGAAGCTCCGTTTTTACTCAAATCAACCAGAGAAGGTAAAGACACTTTTTTAAGGTAAGTATCCAGAGCCTCATAATAAAGCTGTTGTTTGTCACCATAAGTATTGTAAAGACTGAACCGGTTGATGTTCAGCTCCTCTGTGAGATCGGATATCGAAGTATTTGAAAAACCTTTGCGCCAGAACAGATTCATGGCGACCAAGAGCTTCTCATCTCGGTCGAAGTTAGCTTTTCTTGCCATATAGGTACCCATCCAGAAATTATTGCTTTAGTTTATCTTCCAATCTTATGAAATGTAGAGCAATTATATTCTTGACTGATCGTTTAGAAACTGGCTACAGTATAACCTAACCGAACAGTTAGATAAAGGGATAGGGTGTACGATGAAGTTATATGAAACCGCGATGACGCCAAGTTGTAAGCGAGTTAACATTTTTCTTAAAGAAATTGGTGGCGATGTCGAACGAGTCGCAATAAATGTGCGTGACGGAGACAACCTTGCGGATACGTTCAAGCAAAAGAGTGTGAATGGCAAAGTGCCAGTTTTAGAGTTAGATGACAGCACCACACTTTGTGAAAGCGTTGCGATTTGCCGTTATTTCGATGAGGAGTTTACTAACGATCTGAACTTATTTGGTGGCAATCAACTTGAGCGCGCTCAGGTTGAAATGTGGCATCGTGTTGTCGAGTTTCAGGGGCTTTATGCTGCGTTTCAAGCGTTCCGTAACATCAGTGCTATTTATAAGGATCGTGAAAACTGCGTCAAAGAGTGGGGCGAAGAGTCAAAGTCTCGCGTATTGGCTTTCCTTCCGGTTTTAGATAAACGTTTAGGGGAAAGTGAGTTTATCGCCTCGGACCGTTACACTATTGTAGATATCACCGGTTACATATTCGTTGGATTTGCAATTAATGCACTTCAGATAGATGTGCTTTCAACGGCTCCAAATATCGCCCGTTGGTTTGAGCAAATCTCAGCTCGCGAAGCATTTCAAAGTTAATATACCTTATCCTTATTTGGTTATTGAAAGCGGCAATAGGACATTTAACTTGCTGCTTTCATCTCTAACATTTCAAACCTGTTCAATTTCTTGAGTATTTCTCTTCTTTTATCCCCACTCACCTATAATTAAATTTGTAACACCAAATTAGCTTTCTGGGCGTATAGAATCGATTGTTCTGTAGCTGTGAGCATTGGTTTTAATCGGGAAAGTGCAATAGAGACAAGGAGAGGTTTATGAATATTCAACCTAAAACCATCAATAACGTCCTGATTGCAATGTTGATGATATCTATTTTCAGCTTGGTTGCAATGTATCACAGCAATACCCAACAAAGTCATGAAATCGAGCAGTTACGTGGTCAGTTGATTCAAAAGGAAAATCAGATAGTTGTCTCAAACGAAGCTCTATCATATACGCGTTACCAGCACCAATTATTAGCAGAAGATTACAACCGTTTTAGAGACCAGCAATCAATGAGCAATCTGTTAAGTCAGTGACCAGAAGGTTCCATCAAGGGGAAGGGGGATAACTGAGGTTTGTCGGGATAGCCAATGACATAACACGCTTGTTATTTAATTGTTCTGATAAATTCTGTGATTGTGATAATAAGACTCTAAAAACCAAGTAAAGCTTTATTGCTCTACTTGGTCCCTAGCACTGACAAATGGGTACTATTTAGGTTCTGCTGTTTGTGTTGGAGAAAGCAACGCCTCCAGCTCTTCTTGAGTCAGTAGATCATCCGTTCTGAACATGCCATATTCGTCATCCAACGACATTTTTGTTCGGCTAATGAGGTATCTTTTCTGAGTTGGCGTTAAGTCTTTTAGCGAATCAATAAGCTCTCTAAAGTTGTTGCTGTTCATTGCCATATATCCCCCCGTTTTAACCCTATACAGGTTTGCTATTCAAATTGTCTAAATAAGCAAAAATCTGTTGATTAATAGTTAATAGCTCCCTATTAACTATAGTGATATCTGACTCATCTGGTGCAACATTGTTGCGCGTATCTTCTTCAATATCTTGTAACGCTGTGACGGCGGTATCTTCACCGAAGCTTTCTAATGCTCCTTTTAAGCTGTGCACTAATAAGTGCAGTTCTGGCCAATTTTCATTGGCATACAACTCATTAATGCGTTCTAAACCATTAACGTGCTCTTCCAAGTAGGTCGCAAACACGGCGATAATGATGTCTACATCGTTATCCATAACTCTATTTAACACGTCAAAATTGATCATTTATTAGTTCCTGAGAAGATTCCAATAGTCCAAAGGTTCAGGCAAGTGGCTCACGTAGAAGCCAGCAAGATAGTCTTTCAACCAGAGAGACCAATTTGGAGGGATTGCGTGTTGTAATAAATGTCTGATTCTATAATCGTTTGCTGCGTTGGTTATGTGAGAGGTATTAATCACGGTCAACCTAAGTGCTTGTCCAGCCTTATGAGTATAAACATTAAGGGCATAAAGATGGTTTTGATGATGCTGATGTGATGGTAATAGGTGACACGGAAGAATTTGAGGCAGTTTAGTAACTTGATGTTTTCTACTAGCAATGCAGATGGATGTGAATGTAATACGACAAAGTGTGGATAAAAACGAGCCTCTAAGGAGATTGGAAATAGCCCAGCTCCCTTGCGTGTTTCTTACACAAGTCATATATAAAGCGTTCGCACTTAATGCGGCGAGTTGTCGCATTACCAACATCGAAAGTGTTGAACATTCGGCAACGACTAAGATATTCATGCCACCAAGTGCGACTTTACCCTCAGTCAATGTAAGCCTTCCTTGCAGAGTATTAGTTTTAAACTAGTAACCTGAATGCATAATATCAAGGTGCGAGCAAGTAAAAGATGACATTACGCACCCTTTATAGGGCACCATCTCACTTGCTACCTAGTGATCTTGCTATTGCGGAATTCTAGGGTAAACACAATGAACTCGAAGGTTTAAAGCGGGTTGAATCAGGAGTTTAGAGACAAGTCACTTTGTAACTTACGTTGAATGTCTAGCGGAACAGTAATGGGGGTAACATGAAGTTGCCGTGTTCGGTCGTGGACTCACAAATAGAAGATAAGTAATCCTGACTTACTTTGCCCCTTTTCCTATATGGAATCCACGTATTTACAAAGTGATTTAGCAATTCAAAGTTAAGATGCGTACGTATATTCGGTTTCTATTGAAGGAGCTACCTTCTAACCTTTGATGTTTGCGCACCTACCGTCCTCATCGA
>NZ_JAKKCM010000020.1 GCF_021728395.1 Vibrio sp. J1-1
GCTTTAAATTT
Organism: Vibrio sp. J1-1; assembly: GCF_021728395.1. Classification (GTDB taxonomy): domain Bacteria; phylum Pseudomonadota; class Gammaproteobacteria; order Enterobacterales; family Vibrionaceae; genus Vibrio. Next base: position 12 of record NZ_JAKKCM010000020.1, read on the forward strand.
TGGACACTTGCTTAAGCGAGTGATACCACTGCGGAGTGGTAGTTCAGTTGGTTAGAATACCGGCCTGTCACGCCGGGGGTCGCGGGTTCGAGTCCCGTCCACTCCGCCACTTATTATAAAACCTCGCTTATGCGAGGTTTTGTTGAATTTAGAATATACTAAATTCTTTAGAGATGTCGCTCCGATTGAAAGGGCAGCGGATTTCCCAAAGTTTGCGAGATGGCGCGTGTTGGGAATTAAATCTCTTAATCCATCGACAATTTGATTACCTATTTCTAGGGGTGTAGCTCCAATTGGCAGAGCAGCGGATTCCAAATCCGCGTGTTGGGAGTTCGAATCTCTCCACCCCTGCCATCTTGAAGGCCTCAGTCGAAAGACTGAGGCCTTTTTGCATTTTCAGCTCATAAAAATATAAAAGTGACAGCTGTAACATTTAAAATGTGTAACTGTTTGTTGGAACTTATTCGTCGAACTCTAAGATTGTATTAACGATCTTAAGACAATTTTGATTACAATGTCACCATAAAAACTTTGGGGGGATTATGGGACAACTGTATATTTTAGGATTTATCGCCGTGGGTGGGGCGTTTGGTGCGTGTTCTCGTTATCTCATTTCTGAGTTGTGTATACTTCTTCTAGGCCGTGGTTTCCCTTATGGTACGCTAACCGTTAACGTTATCGGCTCTTTTTTGATGGGATTATTGATTGCAGCTTTTGAGAGCGAGATGTTGGCAACAGACCCTTGGCGACAAATCATTGGCTTAGGTTTCTTAGGAGCTCTGACTACGTTTTCCACATTCTCAATGGATAATGTTCTACTGATGCAGCAAGGTGCTTTTTTCAAAGTTGGCCTAAATATTCTTTTGAATGTGACGCTGAGTATTTCTGCTGCGTGGATTGGCTTCCAATTAATGATGCGTAACTAGAAAAAGCTGTAAAATCTAATTTATTCAGCTTGGTTTAACCAAGCCGTTTTTATATACTGACTTCACTTGTCGGAGTGCCATAAGGCTGAGACCGTTAATTCGGGATCCGTTGAACCTGATCTGGTTAGTACCAGCGAAGGGAACAGGAGAAGATACCTACACCAGATCTAATCTGGCTAACCTATCAAACCGTCGAATGTTGTTATAGACCTCTATCAGTTCTTAATTCGACCCCTCTTGTCGCATCTATCCGCCAAGCATTTTTATCCCAATACTTTTTATCTAGAATAACAAGCAAGGAAAAATGCTATGTCGAATCGCAAGCAAGCGAGACTGGAAGCAAAACAGTTTATTGAAACCCTCTCGGTACAGCCGTACCCAAATTCAAACAAAGTCTATGTAGAAGGTTCACGTCCGGATATTCGTGTCCCGATGCGAGAGATCTCTTTAGCCGATAGCCTCATTGGTGGTACCAAAGACGCTCCTATTTTTGAGCCAAATGAGTCGGTACGCGTTTATGACACCTCTGGTGTGTACACTGACCCTGATTACTCTATCGACCTTTACAATGGCTTACCTAAGCTGAGAGAGGGGTGGATTGAAGAACGAAATGACACTGAAGTTCTTCACGATGTCAGTTCTGTTTATGCAAAAGAGCGTTTAGAAGATGAAACTTTGGACGAGCTGCGCTATGGCAATCTGCCTCATATTCGACGCGCAAAAGAGGGGCACTGCGTTACTCAGCTTCACTATGCGCGTAAGGGAATTATCACTCCAGAAATGGAATTCATCGCTCTACGTGAGAACATGGGGCGTGCTAAGTATCGTGATGAAGTGCTAAACCAGCAGCACCCAGGTCAAAGCTTCGGAGCTAACCTACCAAAAGATATTACTGCTGAGTTTGTCCGCAAAGAAGTGGCAGAAGGTCGCGCCATTATTCCATCAAATATCAACCACCCAGAATCTGAACCAATGATTATTGGCCGGAACTTCTTGGTCAAAGTGAATGCGAACATTGGTAACTCATCTGTCACATCTTCGATTGAAGAAGAAGTAGAAAAACTCGTATGGGCAACACGTTGGGGTGGGGATACTGTTATGGATCTCTCTACCGGGCGTAATATCCACGAAACTCGGGAATGGATTTTACGTAATAGCCCGGTGCCGATTGGTACGGTACCAATGTATCAAGCGCTCGAAAAAGTAAACGGTATTGCTGAAAACCTAAACTGGGAAGTGATGCGCGATACCTTAATCGAGCAAGCAGAGCAGGGTGTTGACTACTTTACTATCCACGCAGGTTTGTTACTTCGTTATGTTCCGATGACGGCGAAGCGTGTTACTGGTATCGTTTCTCGTGGTGGCTCCATCATCGCTAAATGGTGTTTAGCGCATCATCAGGAGAGTTTCTTATACACTCACTTCCGTGAAATCTGCGAAATTTGCGCGAAGTATGATGTTGCCCTTTCTCTGGGCGACGGTCTACGTCCAGGTTCAGTTGCAGATGCTAATGATGAAGCACAGTTCGCTGAATTACGTACCCTTGGTGAACTGACTAAGATTGCTTGGGAATATGATGTTCAGGTCATCATTGAAGGCCCAGGACATATACCAATGCACATGATCAAAGAGAATATGGATCAGCAACTGGAACATTGTCATGAAGCGCCTTTCTACACGCTTGGTCCTCTAACGACAGATATTGCTCCAGGCTATGACCACATCACTTCAGGTATTGGTGCGGCGATGATTGGTTGGTATGGCTGTGCAATGCTCTGTTATGTCACACCTAAGGAGCATTTGGGCCTACCAAACAAGGAAGATGTAAAGACTGGCATGATCACCTACAAGCTGGCTGCACATGCTGCTGATTTGGCCAAAGGGCACCCAGGTGCACAGGTGCGTGATAATGCGTTATCTAAAGCACGTTTTGAATTCCGTTGGGAAGACCAATTTAACCTATCATTAGACCCAGATACCGCGCGTGCTTTCCATGACGAGACACTGCCTCAAGAGTCTGGCAAGGTTGCTCATTTCTGTTCGATGTGTGGTCCTAAATTCTGTTCGATGAAGATTTCTCAGGAAGTAAGAGAATACGCGAAAGATACCGAGCAAGTTGCTGCCGATCAGGCGATTTCTATCAAGATGTTGGATGATCCGCTAGAAGGCATGCGCAGAAAGTCAGAAGAGTTTCGTTCGACAGGCTCAGAGCTTTATCACCCAGCAGTACACGCCGAGGTAGATGAGTAATGACTAAAATCCTTATTCCATCACCATTAATTGAGCTAACGGGTTTCGTTCAGCAATGCTTATTATTGGCGAAAGAACAGGGTTTTAGTACTGAAGAAATTGAGTTGGGCGTGAGCCCAACTCATTTGATTCAACTTGTTCCAGACCAAAATAAAATATTGAGTGTAGGCACGGATCTAGTTGATGGATTAGATGACGCGTTAACTGGTGATTTTACGCTTTACTACCAATCGAAGTTATCCTTGAAGGAAACTAGCCAGCAAAGTTCCTCGGCTATTTTTATTGGTATTGAGGATACCCCTCCAGCTTCAAACAAAGATGACAACACCACTGTGTTTGATATCTGGCGTCATCCAATTAGTGACGAAGTCAGAGCGTTGTCGATGAATGTATCAGCATCAAATACCTTCCAAGCAGAGCATCACTTAGCGTGGATAATGACGTTGTTGGCGCTCGAATTTCCGATTGAAGACGCTTTGACATTAGCTCGCGCAATGACGAATGTTTCACGTGAAACAGTGTTTAACGGTGAAACATGCACTCTTCACGAGTGGGCATCTCACTTTGCTGATTTTCCAACCCCAGTTCTAGAAGACTCTATTTTGGGGATTAAAGTTGGTTGGTCATCGCAAAGCGAACCGGTCAGCTTTCCTTGCCTTAGTAATGACAGCTTAGGGCTATATCCCGTTGTTGATAATGTCAGGTGGATAGAGCGGCTTTTACCAATGGGGATTACTACCATTCAACTGCGTATCAAAGACCGAAACCAGCCTGATCTCGAAGAGCAGGTTGTTCGTGCGATTGAATTGGGTCGTCAATATGATGCGCAGGTCTTCATTAATGATTATTGGCAACTCGCAATTAAGCATGGTGCGTTTGGAGTGCATCTTGGACAAGAAGATATCGAAGAATCTAACTTGCTGCAGTTAAGTGAAGCTGGGATTCAATTAGGACTGTCAACGCATGGTTACTATGAACTGCTTCGAATTGTGCAAATCAATCCTAGCTATATCGCATTAGGTCATATCTTTCCGACCACGACTAAACAAATGCCATCCAAGCCACAAGGTTTGATTCGTTTGGCTTTGTATCAAACACTGATAGACAGCATTCCATATGGAGATCAAGTCGGCTATCCAACTGTCGCAATTGGCGGTATTGACCAATCAAATGCAGAGCAAGTTTGGCGATGTGGCGTATCCAGCTTAGCTGTGGTTAGGGCCATAACTTTATCTGAGTCGCCAAAGTCGGTGATTGAGTTTTTCAATCAATTGATGGGTAGCTCTCAGCCATTGCAGGTAGTGGAGAGCGAAAGTGCTTACTGATAAAGAATTCATTCGCTATCAGCGCCAAATTTCAATCCCTGAAATCGGTGAATCAGGACAAGCTGAACTCAGCCAATCACATGTTTTGGTTATTGGTTGTGGCGGATTAGGAAGCGCAGCAAGTTTGTATTTAGCAGCAGCGGGAGTTGGTAAGTTGGTTGTCGTTGATGATGACCATGTCGATAGCAGCAATTTACAACGACAGGTTGTTTATCGAGAAAGTGATATCAACCAGATGAAAACTGAAGCCACAGCTCAACAGTTATGCGCCCTTAATTCAATGGTTCAAGTTCGAACTATTCCTAAACGTCTCGATGAATCTCAGTTGCAATTGGAAGTGATGCTTGCCGATGTCGTTCTCGACTGTAGTGACAACATGCCAACTCGGCAGCTGATCAATCAAGTCTGTTTTCAGCAAAATACGCCGTTGATATCTGCGGCTACAATTGGTTGGCAGGGACAGTTTGCTGTATTTGATTACTCAGAAGAACAACAGAGTTCGGGGTGTTACCGATGTCTGTATCCATTTGATGAGTTGAAGCAAGGAATGAAGTGCAGCGAAATGGGGGTTGTCGGCCCTGTGGTTGGAACGTTAGGTAACTACCAAGCCTTGGCGGCTATTCAAAAGCTGGCAACAGGTAAGTTTCATGTGGTTAGTGGTCAGTTGCACCTATTTGATGGTGTTCGTATGACTTGGCAAACCATGGTGATTAATAAGGATCAAGAGTGCCAGGTTTGTAGTGAAATGAACGAGCCACAGCACTGAGTTAGGAGAGGAGTCACAAATGACACCATCAAATCATTCAACAACTGAGTTGGGCGACGCCACAAGTGAAAAAGATAAGTTGGTCATCATAACTATTAATGACCAACCTCAGCAGGTTGCGTTAAACGCGAACTTACAGCAAATCATCACGCAGTTTTCTCTACCCGAGATAGGCTGTGTTTTTGCCATTAATAATCAAGTTGTGCCGCGTAGCGAATGGGCAAGTACGGTACTTTCTGAGGGAGATAGTATCTCTCTGTTTCAAGCCATCGCAGGGGGATAATGTCGATGCTGAAAATTGGTGATAAAGAATTTCAATCTCGCTTGTTCACAGGAACGGGCAAGTTTTCCAATAGCGCTTTAATGGCTAAAGCAATTCAGGTTTCAGGCTCTCAACTTGCAACGATGGCACTTAAACGTGTAGACGTGAATGACCAGCAAGATGATATTTTGCAGCCTCTCATTCATGCTGGCGTGAATTTGTTACCGAACACTTCAGGTGCTAAAAATGCTAAAGATGCCGTTTTTGCTGCTCAGCTCGCGCGTGAAGCCTTAGGAACAAACTGGGTCAAACTCGAGATTCACCCTGACCCGAAATATTTAATGCCAGATCCGATAGAAACTCTAGCTGCTGCGGAACAACTGGTACGAGAAGGCTTTATCGTCTTGCCATACTGTCATGCCGATCCGGTGTTGTGTAAGCGCCTGGAAGAAGTTGGCTGTGCAGCTGTTATGCCGTTAGGCGCGCCTATCGGTTCGAACAAGGGCATCGCTTCTCATGACTTTCTGGAAATCATTATCGATCAAGCTAACGTGCCTGTCGTGGTTGATGCAGGGATTGGTGCGCCTTCACATGCTGCGCGTGCAATGGAAATGGGCGCTGATGCGGTATTGGTCAACACGGCTATTGCCACAGCAAGCGATCCAGTTGCCATGGCTAAAGCGTTTAGGATGGCAGTAGAGTCTGGTCGTATGGCTTATGAAGCTGGTCTTGCAGGGCAGGTGTCTCATGCTGTCGCATCAAGTCCGCTGACGGCTTTTCTTGATGAAATGTAAAAGTGAGGTCTAAACATGAGCTTTTATGACCACTTTAAGCAGTTCAACTGGGATGATATTTCCATGTCGATATATGCCAAAACGGCGAAGGATGTGGAAAGGGCGCTAGCAAACCCCAAACGGGATTTAGAAGATTTCAAAGCGCTCATTTCTCCCTCTGCAGAGCCTTACTTGGAGCAGATGGCAAAGCTTTCTTATTCGCTTACGCGTAAGCGCTTTGGCAATACCATGTCGCTTTATATTCCATTGTACCTTTCTAATCTTTGTGCCAATGCTTGCACTTATTGTGGCTTCTCTATGGAAAATCGCATTAAGCGCAGAACGCTAAACAAAGAAGAAGTGTCTGCGGAAATTGAAGCCATTAAGCGAATGAAATTCGACAGTGTCTTACTGGTAACGGGTGAGCATGAAACCAAAGTAGGAATGAAGTACTTTCGCGAAATGGTGCCGATGATAAAGCAGCGCTTTAACTATTTGGCGATGGAAGTACAGCCGCTGGAGCAGGATGAATATGCCGAACTAAAATCGCTCGGATTGGATGCGGTGATGGTCTATCAAGAAACGTATCATCCATCGACTTACGCAGAGCATCACCTGCGTGGAAACAAGATGGACTTCCGTTATCGTCTAGAGACACCAGACCGGTTAGCTAGGGCGGGAATCGACAAAATTGGTATTGGCGCTCTGATTGGATTAGAAGAGTGGCGAACTGATTGCTTTTTTGCCTCTGCTCATCTTGATTATCTCGAGCGAACTTACTGGCAATCACGTTACTCCATTTCGTTCCCTCGACTTCGTCCGTGTGCAGGTAATGCGCCGACCAGTGGCTTGCAACCAAAATCGGTGATGACGGATAAGCAATTAGTGCAATTAATTTGTGCCTACCGATTGTTTAACCCAGAAGTGGAGCTATCGCTGTCGACACGTGAATCACCACAGTTTCGTGATAATGTCTTACCTCTGGGGATTACCAGTATGTCCGCCGCTTCCAAAACTCAACCAGGCGGCTATGCGACAGAAGAAGTTGAACTCGAGCAGTTCGAAATCAGCGATGAAAGAAGTGCTGCTTCAGTAGAAGATATGATCAGAGCAAAAGGCTTCGATCCGGTATGGCGAGATTGGCACTCGGTCTATTCGGGATAATTTAGAAGTTCCAGATAGTGAATGTTTCACGTGAAACATCGCAACGTAACAACAGATGATAACAATGTGAGACTTTGAACTTCACCTAGCGTACTTGTAGAAACATAAGGCTCTCCGTTTGGAGAGCCTTTTAATTTTTGTACCAAAGATAAATTTGCGCGTGTCTATTACGAATGCGCTAATGGCAGAGTGGCTTCACGTAGCCAGTCTTTTACTTCACCTTCGACAAGAGGGCTTATTTGCTCCCAAACTTTTTGGTGGTAATCATTCAACCATACCAGCTCTGGACGAGTCAGCATATCCACGTTGATGTTACGTTTGTCGATTGGGCAGCGAGTCAGTGACTCAAATGACAGCACAGGGAAGTCACCGTTAGTTGGTGTTTCCACCACTAGCTCTAAGTTTTCGATACGGATACCGAATGCATCAGCGCGGTAATAACCTGGCTCATTGGATAGCACCATACCTTCTGTTATCGGTACATTGATTTGTCTTTTCGAAATGCTCGCAGGACCTTCATGTACACTCAGGAAGTGACCGACACCGTGGCCAGTACCGTGATCGTAATCGTAACCTTCCGCCCATAGATGTTGACGAGCCAAAGTATCGATCTGGTAGCCACAAGTACCATTCGGGAAACGCGCACGTGCAACACCAATATGGCCTTTTAACGCCAGAGTGAACTGCTTGATCATTTCTGCTGATGGTTGGCCAATTGCAATGGTACGCGTGATATCGGTTGTGCCATCCAAGTACTGACCGCCAGAGTCCACCAGATAAAGCGTATTCATTTCTAGCTTACCTGGTACAGGCTGGTTCTCGTGATTGTAGTGACACATTGCAGCGTTACCACCGGCCGCTGAGATTGTATCGAAGCTTAGATCCATCAATGTTGGGTCTTCCTTGCGGAACGCTTCTAGTCGATCCGAAAGAGTGGCTTCATCATGGAGATTGCCTGCGGCAACTTCCGCGTCTAACCAACATAGGAACTTACTCATCGCAACACCGTCGCGTACATGACACGCTTTCATCCCTGCAATTTCCACTGGATTCTTCGCTGCTTTCGGCATTAGACATGGATCGGCTGCGGAGATAACGGTTGCTCCAGAATTTTGCAGAACCAGTTTAAACCAGGCATTACTGTTCGCTGGATCAACTAATACCTTTTTGCCAGTCATTGCTTCAAGGCGAGACTGAAGTGCTTCCGGATGATGCACTGTCACGCCTGTGCCTACGTGTGCTTCAAATTCAGCAGGTAGTCGGGCAGGGTCAAAGAAGTATTCAACGCTAGAATCTGCATGAAGAATTGCATGAGACAGAAGTACGGGCAGACGAGAGACATCTAGGCCGCGAACGTTCAGTAGCCAACAGATAGAGTCAAGCGCAGTGATGACCGCACTGTCAGCGCCTGCTTTTGTGACTAGTTGAGCAATCTCCTGACGTTTGCTTTCGCTTGACTGACCAACTGCTTCTGTTGACATCAGACGAACGTCAGTAACCAACGGAGTTGGACGGTCATGCCACAGTTCATCAATTGGGTTACTGCTTAGGATAGTAAGCTCAAACTTACCCGTCAGCTTGTCTTGAGCCATATCTAACCAAGCAGAACTGTGCATACGAGGGTCAATCGCCACTGAAGCACCAGCGGTTAGATTGTCATGGACCCATTCAAGCGCTGGCTCTTCAATCAGGTGACGGTATTCAAAGAGATCAGCAGGAACTTGTTTGGTGACCTGGACGGTGTAGCGACCATCAACAAACATTGCGGCTTTATCTTTGGTGATCACGGCTGCACCAGCTGAGCCAGTAAATCCGGTGAGCCAATGTAGGCGTTCGTTATGAGCGGGAACATATTCGCCCAAGTACTCGTCTTCGTGTGGGACCAATAGGGCATCAATATTGTGTTGATTCAGCCATTCGCGAATTGCGTTCACGCGGCTTTGAGTTTCGTTATGCATCTGTTTTATTCCTTCAAATTACCGCTCCTTCATGCTCAGTATCGGAGCTGTTTCCTTCTGCTTCATGCAGTAGCGGACTTAAACGTTGCTATGTTTAAGTCTGGGTATAACAGGCCATATTTGAGCCAAAAAGAAGTATCGCTAGTTAAGCTACTCATTTTAACCGTTAAGCGCAAATTGAGACCGAATTTTTATCTAAGGTGATCGGTTTTCTGCGTGATCATCGTACGTAACCAGTTCAGAGCTGGGTCGTTTTGTCTGTCTCTATGCCAGAATAAAGTGTATGCCATAGGTGGAAATTCGAGTGGTAATGGCAGTACTACGAGATCGAGCTGTTTCGCTGCAAGCTGTACAAAATGACTTGGTGCAGTAAAAATAAAGTCGGTGTATGAACATAAACTCGCGGCACTATTGAAGTCCGGAACCGTAACGGCGATATCTCGTTCAGCACCGATGTCGGCGAGACGGTAATCCAATAACCAGCGATCGTTACCGTCACAGCGCACCTGAACATGACGTAAGGCTAAGTAGGCCTCAAGGTTCCACTTTTGGTTTAGTGCTGGATGGTTCTTGCGGATAATGCACATTTGATGGTCACGATAAATTTCCTGTTCGCAAATATCATCCGGCGGCAGCAGGGTCAGTTTGGCATCGTTAATGTCGATGTCTTTTCCGGTTAAACCCAAATCCAGCTCTCCCCGTTGCAGCATTTTAAATGTGTTATCCGACCATGGATGAGTACTGATGGTGACGCCGGGTGCCTGTTGAAAGATTGCGGGTAAAAAGTGAGGCAATATTAAAGGGTAGACGCTTTCCACTGCAGCGATTTGAAAGCGGTACTCGCTGCTTTGCGGAGAAAACTCTTCTGGCTGTGTCAGCAATTCCAGTTGGTTAATCAACAGATCGAGTTTCGGTTTTAGGAATAGAGAACGCGGTGTTGGTGTCAGTCCATGGGAGTTACGTGTAAACAACGGGTCATCAAATTGAGTACGTAATTTGGCGAGTGATTTACTCACCGCCGACTGGCTAAGGCAAAGTCGATGTGCCGCTCGGGTAACGTTGAGCTCTTCCATCAGTACTTTAAAACAAACCAGCAGATTCAGATCAATGCGCGCCAATTTCTCGATATTCATTGTGATTTTCCTAAAAGGAATAATGGTCATGATTATACATCATTTCCATTCATATCATCAGATGATTAAGCTTCACAAATAGTTCTTGTTCAATTTGGAGTGTAGTGTGTCTAGCCATATTTCTAACAGTAAATTGCAAATGGCTTTATTGACCCTTTTGGTGCTTTTTAGTCCACTTGCGATAGATATTTATCTTCCTGCGTTACCTCTTATCGCTTCCACGTTTCAGGTAGATAATGCGCTAGCACAAGACACGATCACTTGGTTTTTGTTTGCTATGGGTGTCGGTCAGCTTTTTGCCGGTCCGTTAGCAGATAAACTCGGACGTCGAACTGTTGCATTGGGTGGTATCACCATTTACGCAATGAGCGCTTTATTGGCGTGGAGTGCTCAGAATATTGAGTGGATGTTGATGTCACGATTGCTACAAGGCTTAGGCGCATGTGCGACATCGGTGGCAGCCTTTGCAACAGTTCGCGATATCTTTGGCCCGGAAAAAAGCGGCAAGATGATTAGCTACCTCAATGGTGCGATCTGTTTTATTCCGGCATTGGCTCCCATACTGGGTAGTTGGTTGACGCAGCAATTCGACTGGCGAGCAAACTTCAGTTTTATGACTGGCTTTGCCGTGGTATCGGGTGCCTTGATGTTCCTGATGATGAAGGAAACCAATCCAGCGACAGAAAAGCAAGCGGTATTCAAACTCAGTCGTTACTGGGCCGTGTTAAGTACGCCGTCTTTCATTTTCCACGCATCCCTGTGTTTGATGGCAATGGCGGTTATCCTCGCCTATGTCACATCTGCGCCGTCAGTACTGATGACTGGAATGGGTTTATCGATGAATGAGTTTACCTTCTGGTTTGGTGTTAACGCGGTGATTAATATAGCTGCGTGTATGTTGGCACCTAAGTTTATGGAGCGCTTTGGCACGCACAGCACACTTGTTCTTGGCATTTCCACATTGGGCCTTGCGGGTGTAGTTATGATGATGATGAACGGCCAAAACACCGCCTTTTCTTTTATGCTGCCAATTTTTATGTCTTCAGTAGGCTTCGCACTCATTCTTGGTGGAGCTGCGGGGAAGGCGCTAGAACCGTTCGGTGATAAAGCGGGTACAGCCGCGGCGTTACTTGGCTTGTTTCAAATGAGTGGTTCGGGTTTATTAGTTGGTACGCTTCAGCGTTTGTCGCTCGATCCACAAACTCTAATTGCACTTCACATGTGGGTCATGCTTCCTGCACTTGTACTATTATTTACCAAAGCAGGTAAGAATTGGCATTCAAGCTTTGTTAAAGCGTAATTCTGTGTAATTTAGTATTTTCCAATATGAGGATCGAGTGTATATTTGTCGTTCACACTTTTTCAGACACCATAATGGAATTCAAAAAGTAATGTCGTTAACCACGTATGAAATGGCTCGTATTTTAGAGCAAATGGAAGAATCACCAGAAAAGGTGATGTTTGGTAAGTTGCTTAATGAGTTGGGCAATCAAAGCTCCGAGCGTATTCGTAGTGCGGCAAAACAAGTACCACTGCCAATCTTGCGTGATATTGTGTACCAGTTTCAACAAGTGATTGAATCACGCAAAGGTGAGCAAGTTGAGTTGCTAGCGAAAGATATTGCTCAGCAAGGTATCTCAGCTGATGACTTGTTGGCTTATCTGAACAAAAAATAAGAAGTCCCCGCAGTCGCGGGGATTTTTATTTCGTCAGCTTTCTTTTCAGCCAGTGATCGAGAGAATATGGGCCTGGCCCCCATACGATCACCACGAGAATCATGAGCCCCCACAACTGATGGTCATAAAAACCTTTCTCCCACAATAACGGATAGGAGAGGACGGCTGTAATGTTAAAGACAAATAGTAGCGCGGCCATTGGTCGGGTAAGCACCCCAAATGCTAAGAAGGCTGGTAGCGTTAATTCAGCTGCGGTTCCAAGATAAGCAGCCAACTCCCAGGGCAATAGCGGTACCTGATATTCAAATTCAAATAAATATAAAGTGCTATCCCAGGAGGCTATTTTTAGCAGTCCTGAGTTGAAGAATACCCACGCAACCCAAAAACGGCAAAACAGCAACAGAAAAGGGACCGCCTTACTCTGAAGAGTGTTGGTATATTCATCGTAACGAGTTATAAGGTTTTTAATCGTTTCGGTCATGACTTCCTTCCTCACGTTTTTTTAACGTAAAGCCTGCGAACAAGTTCAGATTCATGAGGCTATTTAATTTAGTGAGCAGTCGCGGTGGTATTTCTCCCAGACACTGTTGTTGCTCTATACAATGCAGTAGCTGGAAAGCCTCTAGGTTGAGCATATGACACAAACTCTCTCCGTTGTCCTGAACGGTAATGACGCCGCATTGCGCTTGGTTGATATTGAGTTGCTCGAAGTGCTGGCTTTGAATGGCAGTAAATAAGTCAAAGACCGCATAACAAGACTCAAAACTACGACTTCCTGTACGCAAATGAACAACTAACTCAGGTTGTTTGTCTGTCTTGACTTCAGCGAGTCGAGTTAAAGGGATTAATTCTGTATTGGGTAATTGTTCGCGTTGGGCTTGGCGTGCTAGATCCATCTCCCATTCAAAACGTGCGACTTCCGGGCTGTATGGTGCCGTCGTCATGACGTTATCGAATAACTTTATGGTGTTGTGGAAGTCTTCACCATAATGAGCAACGTATCCTTCTGCCAATGGATTATTCAAAACATGTTGCCGCGCAATTTGTGCAAAGCACTTTTTGCCGAGTAATGCTTCAACCATTGGGTAGGTTGCCGACAGTACCTCACTCAGACTGATGATAAAATTATTGCGGTAAATCTGTATTCGTTCATCAGCACTGAATAGGTCACCAGTAATACCGCACTCTTCGCCTGACGCTTTATAGTCCAGAGCTTTAGCGAACTGACTTTGCAATGTTGCAAGGTTCATGATGCTCTCCTCACGCGATGTGTAATAGAGGTGGCATCGTATTCTGAAAGTACTTGCGAGGCTTTGTTTGCTTCAGCTAGCAACACTTCGGGGGCGGGAATATCCAAATCCCACTCAATTAAGGTATGTCGAAGACCATGCTGCTGAGTCCAGTGGCGATATAGTTGCCATACCTCATCACTGACTGGGCGACTGTGGGTATCAATCCAAATTTCGCCTTTATCAAGTTGCTTGATGGTAAACCCGGCGAGGTGAATTTCATCGACCTTGTCGGCTGGAATAGCGGCTAAGTAAGTGTCGCAATCAAAACCGTGATTGAATGCAGAAACATAAACATTGTTTAGATCAAGCAATAGCCGGCATCCGGTACGTTGCTGCACTTCGGCCAGAAATTCCCACTCACTAATGGTGGAGTGTTGAAACCGCACATAACTCGATGGGTTCTCGATTAGGATTTCGCGTTGCAGATAGTCCTGTACTTCCTGTACATTTTGCGTGAATACGTTAAGAGCTTCTTCGGTATATGGCAGGGGGAGAAGGTCGTTAAAGTAGTGACCGCCGTTCTCACTCCAGCTTAAATGGTCTGAAACAAACATTGGCTCAATAACATCAATAAGCGCTTTAAGCTGTGCTAAGTGGTTTTGATTGACTCGCTCCACGGAGCCTAAGGACAAGCCAATACCGTGACAGCTGATTTGGTAAGCCTCACGTAGGGATTGAAGTTGTAAACGTTCCACAGCATTGGGCTGAAAATAGTTCTCACTGTGGATTTCAAGCCAGGACAAAGAAGGATGACTCTGACTAAAGAATTCCAAATGGGGAGTTCGTAATCCAACTCCAACAAGATTGTGGAAAGCGTGGTCGTTGTGTTTCACGTGAAACTCCTTTTCCCTATAAGGCGAAGCGGAAAGAAAGGGTGTGCTGGTTGAGCGATAACACACCCTGATTGTGACTATCGAGGCAGTTAAGAAGAGGTCGTGCTGCCGCCTGCTAATTTGTCACACAATCCCTTTGGCACGACCACAAATGCATCTTTTTGGCTGTCTTGTTTAGCGGTACCAGCACAAGAACCAGTCTTGGTTGCACAGTCATTTTTACCGGCTTTAGCCACGCCGTAGCATTTTTCTTGTTCAGCAGCGATTGCCGGGGCCGCGGTCAGCATAGTGCCACCCAGAGCGAGAAGACCCGTAACGGCAGCAGCAACAGCAAGATTCGATTTATTCATAACAATTTCCTCTGAGTTGATTTCCTTTACTTTTCGATAGACAAGCTGACTCGGCACTGTGGTGTACAGTTTTTGTTCGCTTGCTTATCTTAAAAGATAGGAGTGGGGGTTAAAAACTTTCAGTTTAATTGCCCTTCATCTCGGCTTCGGATAATGCTCCGTGTGTAACTCGCTGAAGAAATGGATAAAAAAACATCGGATTTTTTCTCACTTTTTGCCTAAACAGCACCCAGTTGTTTAGGTTATAATCTGCGTTTATGTATAAATAACCAGTAGCTCATCATGATGGATCCATCTCTATTACTCGACGGCTTGAACGATAAACAGCGTGAAGCCGTTGCAGCACCTCTAGAAAACTTGCTCGTCCTTGCTGGTGCAGGGAGTGGCAAGACCCGCGTTCTTGTTCACCGAATCGCTTGGCTGATGTCTGTAGAACAAGCTTCTCCGTTTTCGATTATGTCAGTAACTTTTACTAACAAAGCTGCAGCGGAGATGCGTGGCCGTATTGAAGAGTTGATGATGGGCAGTGCGTCGGGCATGTGGAATGGTACTTTCCACGGTATTTGTCATCGTATTCTGCGAGCGCATTATCTTGATGCCAAGTTACCGGAAGATTTTCAGATCATTGACAGCGATGACCAGCAGCGCTTGCTTAAACGCCTGATCAAAGCGCAAAACCTGGATGAGAAGCAGTGGCCTGCACGTCAGGTTGCTTGGTGGATTAACGGTAAGAAGGATGAAGGTTTACGTCCGGCTCATATCGATGCCTACCACGACCCGGTCACCAAAACTTACCTGCAGTTGTATACTGCTTATCAGGAAGCATGTGATCGAGCTGGCCTGGTCGATTTTGCAGAAATCTTGCTTCGCGCTCATGAGCTACTGCGCGATAACAAATTTGTCCGCGAGCATTACCAAGCGCGCTTTAAACACATTCTGGTCGATGAATTTCAAGATACCAACAACATCCAGTATGCATGGTTAAGGATGATGGCGGGTCCTGATTGTCATGTGATGATTGTGGGTGATGATGACCAGTCTATTTATGGCTGGCGTGGCGCGAAAGTGGAGAACATTGAAAAGTTTACTCGTGAGTTCCCAAGTGTCAGCACCATTCGTCTTGAGCAAAATTACCGTTCAACTAAAACGATTCTAGAAGCGTCGAACGCCCTTATTACCAACAATACAGAGCGTATGGGTAAAGAGCTTTGGACTGATGGTGTCGTTGGTGATCCAATCTCTATTTATAGTGCTTACAACGAGCTGGACGAGGCCCGTTTTGCAGTAACCAAAATCAAAGAGTGGCAAGACAAAGGCGGAGCATTGAACGATGCCGCCATGCTTTACCGTAATAACGCCCAGTCACGTGTACTGGAAGAAGCATTAATTCAAGCTGGCCTTGCATACCGTATTTATGGTGGTATGCGATTCTTCGAACGTCAGGAAATCAGAGATGCACTGAGCTACTTGCGTTTAATGGCCAATCGTAACGACGATGCGGCATTTGAGCGTGTCGTTAACACACCGACGCGTGGCTTAGGGGATAAGACGCTTGAGACGATTCGTCGTGCGGCTCGTGATCGAGGCTGCACTATGTGGGAAGCCAGTATTGCGATGTTGGATGAGCAAGTTCTATCTGGTCGAGCTGCAGGAGCATTGAGTCGTTTTATCGAACTCATCACTGCGTTGGAAGATGATACGCTGGAGATGCCTCTGCACGAGCAAACTGACCATGTGATCAAATACTCTGGTTTGTTTGCTATGTATGAGCAAGAAAAAGGTGAAAAGTCTAAAGCTCGTATTGAGAACTTGGAAGAACTGGTGACAGCGACCCGTCAGTTTGAGAAACCCGAAGAAGCGGAAGAGATGTCTCTGCTTACTGCATTCCTAACTCATGCTGCGCTTGAAGCGGGTGAGGGGCAGGCGGATGAGTTCGAAGATGCGGTTCAATTGATGACTTTGCACAGTGCAAAAGGTCTGGAGTTCCCATTAGTTTTCATGGTGGGTGTGGAAGAAGGCATGTTCCCAAGCCAGATGTCCGCCGAAGAAGCTGGGCGTTTAGAAGAAGAACGTCGCCTATGCTATGTCGGTATGACGCGCGCAATGCAGAAACTCTACATCACCTATGCCGAAATGCGTCGTTTGTATGGTCAGGACAAGTATCACAAGCCATCGCGCTTTATTCGTGAGCTACCAGAAACTTGTCTGGATGAAGTACGCATGAAAGCGCAAGTTAGTCGCCCATCGACCAGCGGTCGTTTCAGCCAGACGGCAGTCAAAGAGAACTTCAACGAGACTGGTTTTTCGTTAGGTTCTCGCGTGATGCATCCTAAGTTTGGCGAAGGGACTATCATTAACTTTGAAGGTAGTGGCCCACAAAGCCGAGTTCAAATTGCCTTCAATGGCGAAGGTATTAAGTGGTTAGTGACGGCTTACGCCAGACTTGAGAAGCTTTAATCCGAGCAATACCAATAATCATTGGAATATTTATCAATAGAATTGAGCTCGATACAAAGCAGCAAGCGAGTGAAGCCCCTGAGCATAGGGTATCTATGTGATGGGGTGAATTAATTATGCAGATAAATGGGTAAAGAAAAACCCCGAGGGCTTGCGCCCGTCGGGGTTATAGTCTTACTCGCAGCAATCCAGCTACTAAAAGTGCTCCATGCATCGAATCCATGATAGTGTGCTGATTCCTTCAGCTTATTCCTTTCGTCGCCTTCCTAGCGGTGTCCTTGACCTAATCCTGGTCTGCTAACAATCCTCGTTAGCTCTCATCACTTGTTCCCTGAGCGGTGTCCCTGACATCATCCTGATGTTCAATCCTTGCCTCGTCCAGAGGTGTCCATTTCCCGTCCTTAGTAGCAACCATCCTAGTCACTATTGATTCCGTTCAATGTCCAGTTTTGCATTCCATGCCCGACTATTCATCCTGAATAACCGTTTCTTCTTCCTGAAGTCTACCAAATCCTTGGTAATTCCTGTTCCGTGTCAGCATCCTTCCGACAGGTTTAATATTACGGGTTTTACGCCTTACGACAATGGTGGAAATTCACATTTTTGTTGTTTTAATGCAGCTTAAAATATCACTTTCCATATTATTCAATGGCTTAGTGGTTTTTCATGGGGCTTCTGCTACTAAAAAAGCGTGTTTTACCTAACCCTTTGTGCGAGATCTCGCACAAAGGGGTGGGGTAAATGCTACTAGTTTCCGATCGCGACACCTTCACGGCGGGGATCGGCAGCACCTTCTAAGCCATCTTTTGTGATGCGAATAGCATGTAAGCCTGAGTTCAAATCACGGACTTCTGTCGTAAAGCCGATCTTTTCTAACTCTGGTTGTAAGTGGATTGCTTCAGTACCTTGCTCGATATCCAACGTGCCGAAGCGGTTTAATAACCTTGGTTGATTGATTGCTTGTTGAATGTCCATATCCCATTGAGTGTGCGCAATAATGGTTTGAGCAACGTATCCAATAATACGGCTGCCTCCTGGAGAACCAATGGCCATATAAGGCTTGCCGTCTTTGAGCATGATCGTCGGAGTCATAGAAGAACGCGGGCGTTTGCCCGGCTCCAGGCGATTGGCGATAGGGATGCCATCTTGATGGGTACGGAACGAGAAGTCGGTTAATTCGTTGTTGAGTAAAAATCCACGAACCATTAACCGTGAGCCAAAAGCGTTTTCAATCGTTGTGGTCATGGATACCACATTGCCCTGTTTATCGACGATATTGAAATGGCTGGTAGAAGGGAGCTCAATCGACTCATCCATATTGAGATTTATTGCATTAGACCATGGAGGGTTCCCGGCAGCGACCTCTGGTAGTGCTTTACCAACTTTAATTAGTTCTGCACGCTGCTTTAGATAGTCTACATCCAATAAGCCAGCGGTGGGCATAGGTACATAGTCTTGGTCTGCCATGTATTTGCCGCGATCAGCGAAGGCGAGGCGAGAGGCATCTGCAATCACTTGCCAAGATTTGGCATTTTCTGCGCCCCAGCCTTTGAGATCGTACTGCTCACTGATGGCCAGAATCTGTCCTACCGTTAATGCGCCTGAACTTGGCGGTCCCATACCGCAGACATCATAACTTTGATAGGCCGCGCATACTGGATCACGTTGTTTGATTTGGTAGATATCAAAGTCTGACTGTGCGAGTACCCCCGGATTACCCGGAGCGTTTTGTACCGTGTTGATGATGTCCTGGGCGATATCACCCTGGTAAAAGGCCATGGCACCTTTCTCGGCAATCGCCGTTAAGGTTTGTGCGTATTGTGGGTTTTTGAGGACCGTTCCAGCTGCTTTCGGTGAACCATCCGAGTTAAAGAAATAGGCTTTGGTCGCGGGGAATCGTGATAAACGCTCAGAGTCGTCAGCTATCAAACTGGCAAGACGAGGACTGATAATAAAACCTTGTTCAGCAAGCTTGATGACCGGCTGTACGATCTTTTTCCATTCCAGTTTTCCGTACTGTTGGTGAGTATCCCACAAGAGTTTTACTGTGCCCGGTGTGCCTACGGAGCGACCTCCGACAACCGCATCATAAAACTGAAGGGGCTGGCCTTTGTCATCTTGAAACAACTGCGGTGTGGCGGCTAGGGGGGCGGTTTCTCGGCCATCAAAAGTGGTGAGCTTTTGCCTATCGCTATCCCAATACACCAAGAATGCACCACCTCCGATACCTGAAGACTGAGGTTCTACTAACCCTAGCATCAATTGAACGGCCACCATCGCATCTATCGCATTTCCGCCTTGTTCAAGTACGTCAGCGCCAGCTTGCGTTGCAATCGGGTTTGCGGCTGTCACCATGTAGTTTTTGGCTTTTACCAGCAGCTTTTGTTCTACGCCAGTGCTTTGCTCTGGGGCGACTGCATCAGTGGCTTGATTGGCAAGAGCTTGGCTCGTTAGGGTTAAGGTGGAAGTGAGAAAAAGACCCGTAGTGACGAGCCGATTGAACGACCATTGCATGATGACTCTCCATGTTACCAGTTGAATATTCAGCTTGGCAGCCATGGAGAAGGTCGTCGAGTCAGCGGTCTAAGAAATGTCGGCTATGCGACATTTAAATCAGTCAGTTACACAGAAAAGGTGCTTATGATTTGCAGTAAGATACTGCCACCGACCAACGTAAACACCACGCCACATAAACCATCGATATAAATACCGGCTTGTTGTAATCGGCGTTGCAATCTTTGTGTAGAGAGCATCCAGGCCAGGCTGGAAAACCAAAGCAGTGATAAACCAAATAGAACCACCAAGGCTATCCCTTTACCAGTAACAGACATACCAGGTGGAACCAGACTCGACATTAAGCTGACGAAAAACACCAAGGCTTTAGGGTTAAGAATATTAGTCGCGAAACCCTTAGTAAATGCCTGACGTTTATTGCTGATCACCAGATTGTTGGATTGATTTGACTGATCTGATTGCGGATTTTTGATCATGGCGATTACAGCTCGCAGTGCGCCAATACCTAAATAAAGTAAATAACTGCCGCCGAGTAATTGCAGAACGGAGTAAAGCATAGGGTGTTGATGCACTAGGTAGCTTACACCCGTCAGGCTGAACAAAGAATGCAGCAAAATACCGACGGACAAACCAAGCGCGATGTATAAACCAGTCTGGCGACCATGACGTGTGGCGTTTTGCACAACTAACGCGAAATCGGGCCCGGGACTCATTAAAGCAATAAAGTGTATGCTGGCCAGAGTCAGCAGGATGGTTGATTCATTCATAAACACATCTCAAAACATAATGAAGAAGTTTATTCTCTCCGACACCGGCATGTTGCGCTTGTAAAAAACTGACAGTGTATTGCTGAAAGGTACTAGCGTGTTACTTGCGATGGAGAGACGCCGTAAGTCTGCTTAAAGGCTTTGCTGAAATGCGCCTGATCGTAAAAGCCAATTTGGTGTGCGACTTCTGTCCCGCATTGCCCTGACTGAAGTAGCTTCATTCCTTGCTCGAGACGAAGCCGTGCAAACCAGGCATAGGGCGTCATCCCTGTTTGGGCTTTAAAGTGGCGTTGAAACTGGGTAGGGCTTAGCTGGCAGAGTTCAGATAACGACTCTAAACGAACGGACTGATCGAGATTTGCCATTAAGTAATCTTTTAAGGTGTTGAGAGACTGCTTTCCCAAGGGGATGACCTTTTTCCTGGCAAGTGATCCATAGCGATCAAAAAGCAGGTTAAATCCCTCTAATGGAAGACAATCTTTGGTCAACCGACTGAGATTATTGCGTCGAAGATGGCGGTGTAAGTTACTAAGTTGTGAAAATATCTGTGGATCGGAGATGATCAGTTCATTAAAGCGGATTATTTGACCATTTTGTTTAAGATCGGCCAGATCACTAAATAGGTGCGGTTCGATCGAAAAGACATTCACTTCATAACCGTCAGCAAGTCTCGATTGACCATCGTGCAGCTCATCGGGCGGCATAATAACGATTTGTCCGTGTCCTACTTGATGGTGACTTCCCTGATAATGGAACTTCTGCTCGCCATGCGTGATCAGACCAAGGTGAAAATCCAGGTGGTAGTGCTTTTGAAAAGCAAATTTCTGGTATTTCGCCTCAATCAGGCTCAGTTGGTCATGGTCGGTCGCGTAGTATTGAATCTGTTCCATTACATACAAAAAACTTGGTCGTTATCTGACCAAGCTTATCCATCAATGACTGACTTGTCTTGTAAAAAACGATCACTGTGGTTGAACTGCTCGGCGTACTTGCCGGTTGTTACGCAATCCATCAAAGCTAAATATGACTAATGCGCCCCAGATAAAGGCAAATGTGATCGCTTTGTCCATTGTAAAGGCCTCACCGTACATCAGCACCGCGAGCAAGAACATCAGACTTGGTCCAATATACTGGAAGAAGCCTAATGTAGACAGTTTCAGGCGTGTGGCTGCTCCGGTAAAACATAGCAGGGGTAATGTTGTTATCACGCCTGCCGCAATAAGCCATCCATTCAGGTTCATCGGATTATCAAACATATTAGAGGTAGCCGAGTCCGCAATAAACAGCAGATAGATGGCCGCTGCCGGTAGCAGTATTAGGGTTTCGACAAACAGGCCAGTTTGTGCGTCAACAGAGACCTTCTTGCGGATCAGGCCATAAAATCCAAAACTCATCGCAAGTGCCATGGCAACCACAGGTACAGAACCAAACACAAACAGCTGCACTAAGACGCCACAAACTGCAAGAGTGACAGCAAACCACTGCAATTTACGCAGCCTTTCACCGAGGAAAATCATTCCGAGCAGCACGTTGATTAACGGGTTAATGTAGTAACCCAGGCTAGCATCGAGCATATGATTGGCGTTGACCGCCCAAATGAATATCAGCCAGTTAGCCCCGATGAGTACCGAGCTTGAAAGCAGGTAAGCGGATTTACTTTTGTTTTTTGCTATTTCGTAAACCGAGCGCCAAGCACGGCTAAAATGGAGCAGTGCCGCGAGCAAAAAGAATGACCAAACGACTCGATGGCTTAAGATCTCTAAAGGAGAGACCTGCATAATGGATTTGAAATACATTGGAGCGATGCCCCACATCGTGTAAGCACCAACTGCAAGCAGGACACCTTGCCGGGCACGCTGTTGTTCTTCTAGTGTCATGACGTGTCACCTAATTGTATTTATAGAGCAGAGGAGCAGTATACGAGTCGTGTTGGTAAACACCTAGCAATTTGCGGTTTTATTCACCATGAAACCCCATTACAATGTGCCCTCATTTTGTGTGCTGTTGGCATACAGAAGCATTCCTATCTTCACCTAATCTGAGACTATTCATGACCTCGACCTTGTTAGCCGAACCTTCAGACTCTGCTATTACGCCTCAACGTGTGTTGGAGGATGTCTTCGGTTATCAGACATTCCGCGATGGTCAGCAAGAAGTTATCGATGCTGCTCTTGATGGACGAGACAGCTTAGTCATCATGCCAACTGGCGGTGGTAAGTCTCTCTGTTATCAAATTCCCGCGCTGGTGCAAAGTGGGATTACGTTGGTCATTTCTCCGCTGATTTCACTGATGAAAGATCAGGTGGACCAGCTTAAAGCCAATGGTGTCGCGGCGGAATGTGTTAACTCGACCATGAGTCGGGAAGAGCTGTTGAGTGTGTATAACCGCATGCACAACGGGCAACTGAAGTTGATTTATGTCTCGCCAGAGCGTGTTTTGATGCGTGATTTTATCGAACGTCTGGAGAGCCTGCCTCTGACCATGATTGCGGTCGATGAGGCGCACTGTATCTCACAGTGGGGGCATGATTTCCGTCCTGAGTACGCGTCACTGGGCCAACTGAAGCAACACTTTTCTCATGTACCCTTTATGGCGTTAACGGCGACTGCCGATGATGCCACGCGTCGAGATATCTTAGAGCGTTTGCGTCTCAACGAGCCTCAGGTTTATCTGGGCAGCTTTGACCGACCAAATATTCGCTATAATCTGGTGGAAAAACACAAGCCGGTTTCTCAGATCATTCGCTATTTAGAAACCCAGAAAGGGAATTGCGGCATTATCTATTGTGGTAGCCGCAAGAAAGTGGAAATGGTGACGGAGAAACTGTGTAACAACCATATTCGAGCGGCAGGTTACCATGCTGGTATGGACACAGATGAACGCGCTTATGTTCAGGAAGCGTTTCAGCGAGATGATATCCAGATCGTGGTGGCGACCGTCGCCTTTGGTATGGGCATCAATAAACCCAATGTGCGCTTTGTGGTGCATTTTGACATTCCGCGCAATATCGAATCGTACTATCAGGAAACCGGCCGAGCTGGTCGGGATGGTTTACCTGCGGAAGCGATGATGCTTTACGATCCGGCCGATATCAGTTGGCTACGCCGTATGTTGGATGAAAAAGACGAAGGTCCGCAGAAGCAAGTAGAAAGCCATAAGCTGAATGCGATGAGCGCATTTGCTGAAGCACAGACTTGTCGCCGTCAGGTTCTGCTCAACTATTTTGGTGAATATCGAGAGAAGCCATGCGGTAACTGCGATATCTGCCTCGATCCACCTAAACATTTTGACGCAACCGAAGAGGCACGCAAAGCGCTATCTTGTGTCTATCGTGTGAATCAAAGCTTTGGTATGGGTTATGTTGTGGAAGTGCTGCGCGGTATGCAAAATATCCGTGTACGTGAAAATGGCCACGACAAAATCTCTACATACGGGTTAGGGCGCGATCACAGCCATGATTATTGGGTGAGCATCTTCCGTCAGTTAATCCACAAAGGCTTGTTGTTTCAGAACATTACCCGCAACTCAACCTTGCAGCTCACTGAAGAAGCTCGGCCACTATTACGTGGAGATGTGGCTCTGGAATTAGCGGTACCACGTCTGGATACCGCGGCACGAGCTGCTAAGTCCGACAAATTAACCAGCAAAAACTACGATAAGAAGCTGTTTGCCAAACTGCGTAAACTGCGTAAGTCGATTGCGGATGAAGATGGCTTACCACCTTATGTGGTCTTCAGTGATGCTACATTGATTGATATGGCGGAGATTCTACCAACATCTTACGGCGAAATGCTTGCTGTCAGCGGGGTGGGTCAACGTAAACTTGAGAAATACGCCGATCCATTCTTAGACCTCATTCAAGAACACATTACCCAACACGGTTAAGGACATTACATGCACAAGGAATTTGGCCTTGCTGAATACATTGCCGAAGAAGGTCGCTTACTTATTACCGCGCCAAGCTTTGACTTAGACACGTTTCCGGTGCTGGGTGAGCGTTTGGTTGGCCTGTTAACGGCTACAGTAGTAGAAAAGCAGTGGGATGCGGATATGCATTCCTGGTTGATTGACTTTGAAGGTTGTCGACTGTTTATGAAGGCGGAACACTACAGCGAAGCAATATGGTTTGAAGCGCTAGCCGTTGAAGAGAGCAGGGAAGAGCTCGATTATCTTGCCGGACTATTCCAACGCGGATTCTGATGAAAGTATTATAGTATTTTTGAGGGTGTTTCATGTGAAACCCCCTTTTTTGTATATATACCCAAGTGACTTCAAGATGCAGGATTCAGAGCGTTGTCACTGATTCAAGTTCAAGGAAAACGACGCCGTGGAATAGCGAGCTCTTTCCAAGTTGTTTGACGATGAAATTGTTGCAGTGACACGCTCCCAAAGGGCGAGTTGTCTTGGCTTGCATACTTTGTTAACGATTTTTGATTTAGAACCACTAGATCATCAAATCGTTGCCTTGTCTGTAAGCCAAGTCATTCTCGCTGAACTAAGCATCTTGAGGTTACTTGGGTATAAACGTTTGCGTAAAAAGCACTGCTTGCGAGCGGAATTGGTTAATGTATAATCGCCCACCGCTTCGCTTTATACAGGCGTAGCCAGTTTGTTTTCTATTTAACATTGTTGGTAAGAGTCGTTTTTATTTTGA
The DNA here is from genome assembly GCF_021728395.1 of Vibrio sp. J1-1. Taxonomy (GTDB): domain Bacteria; phylum Pseudomonadota; class Gammaproteobacteria; order Enterobacterales; family Vibrionaceae; genus Vibrio. The sequence goes on from NZ_JAKKCM010000020.1 coordinate 25,113, forward strand.
AAGCGCTCGATTTGGGTTCCCTCGCCCCCAAACCAAACTAAAAAGGTATCGCATGAGTCACTTTACCCCTGCGCAGCAGCGCAACGCCCTTATCTATCTGGTTTTATTCCACCTGATCATTATTGCATCTAGTAATTACCTGGTTCAGCTACCCTTTACGATTTTTGGCCTCCATACCACATGGGGCGCATTTACCTTCCCATTTATCTTTTTGGCCACTGATTTGACGGTACGTATCTTTGGGGCGGCATTAGCGCGTAAGATCATCTTCTTAGTCATGCTACCTGCTCTGGCCGTGTCTTACTTCTTGTCAGTGGTGTTCTTTGAAGGTCAATTTCAAGGGGTTGGTCAACTGAGCGAATTTAACCTGTTTGTCGCCCGCATCGCAGTAGCGAGTTTTATGGCGTATTTGCTGGGTCAAATTCTGGATGTGCATGTTTTTAACCGTCTGCGCCAAATGAAACAGTGGTGGGTAGCACCAACGTGTTCCACGCTATTTGGTAATGCGCTTGATACCATCGCGTTCTTTGCTATCGCGTTTTACCAAAGCCCAGATCCATTTATGGCAGAGCACTGGACTGAAATTGCGCTGGTGGACTACGGCTTTAAGCTGGTGATCAGCCTTGGTTTGTTCGTCCCTATGTACGGCGTATTACTGAATTATCTGATCAAAAAGCTGACCGCAGTGAACCCGAACTTCAAAGTGACAACGACTGCTTAGTCAGGTGACGTTTCACGAATACCCAAAAAGCTGCTTGTTTTTAACAGCGGCTTTTTTGTTTTTGTTGGGGGATGTACAGCATAGGAAGCATTTGGATCATGGGTGTCCCAAAGCTCTTTGAGCTGTAATAGGTATTTGGAGGAATATAAAAAAGGCTCCAAAGGAGCCTTTTTTAACCGTTATTTAGAGTGCTGAAATCGTTAATGGCCAGCCGATATCAGTCTGGCGGTTCGATTCAATTTCCAACTCTGCTGCAGTGAGCGGGTTTTCCTCTAACCATTTTGCGTCGATACCTAGCGTCAAGTTGTCACCTTGTGCCGAAAGTGTTACTTGAGGTTCTAAGTTTGGATTACGGCGATGGGTAAGCAGCACTGCAAGTCGCAGTATACGTAATACACGTTTTGCGCTGTTACCAGATAGGGCATGTTGCTCAGGTAAAGATGTGAGCTGCTCACGGTAACGGCGGGCTACCTCACCGATAAAGAACTTTTGCGCGCGTGTGAATCCCGGTAGATCTAAGTTCTGAAGCAAATATGCACTGTGCTCACCACCTTTCTTAAAGTCGATGGTCAAGCCAATTTCATGTAACTTGGCTGCGGTTTCCAGTAGAACTTCACCCTGAGGCTCTGCAATCCACGCTTCACCACCGGCTTGTTGCAATAGCTTACTTGCAAGGTTTGCCACTTGTTCACCGTACTCGCAATCTAGTTGATAACGACCCTGAACACTGCAGATAGTGCGTGATCGGATGTCGTTCTGGCGCAATTCTTCGACCATTTCATACACCAAACCTTCACGCAGAGCGCCGCCTGCAAGGGTCATTGCATCGATCTCAAGTAACTCAAACACAGCAATCAGAATGGAGAGACCACTCGGGAAGACCAGCGCACGCTCAAGCGTCAAACCTTCGATGTCGAGCTCTTCTAAATGATCAGCTAACATGGCTTGCTTTTGCAGGCGCTTGAGTTTGGAGTGAGTAATTACTTCGTCCATTCCCTGTGCCAGCATTATCTCTTGTAGCGCCTGAACGGTACCAGAAGCCCCGACACAAACATCCCAACCCAAGTCGATATACTGCTCTAAAATCGGCTTGATAGTCTGTTTTGCGCCTTCAATGGCGGCATCAAAGTTACGAGCATTCAGCTGACGGTCTTTAAAGAAGTTCTCCAACCAGGTCACACAGCCCATTTTTAAACTGGTGAGTGCTTTGGCTTCAAATCCTTCTCCGATAATAAGTTCCGTACTGGCTCCGCCAATATCGACCACAAGGCGGCGGCCACTGCCTCCAGAAGTGTGAGCAACGCCTTTATAGATAGTGGCGGCTTCTTCTTCACCGGAGATAACTTCGATCGGATGACCAAGAATTTGACGTGCTTTGTCGAGAAACTTATCTACATTGGTCGCAGTACGTAAGGTCGCGGTACCGACGATACGAATGTTTTGTTTAGGAATATCTTGCAAGCGTTCCGCAAATAGACTTAAGCAGTCCCATCCTCGCTGCATAGCTTCCATACTAAGAGAATTATGTTCATCTAAGCCCGCCGCGAGACGAACTTTGCGCTTAATTTTAGCCATTGTTTGAACGCTGCCATCGATGTGACGCACAACGAGCATGTGAAAACTGTTCGACCCGAGGTCGATGGCAGCGTATAGCGGTGATGATCCTGCTTGATTCATATACGGATTCAGATTCCTATTAAGATTGTTTTGGCGCTGATTGGCGCGGCTGACGAGGACGACGTCCTTGTTGCTTGCGGTTACCAGAGCGAGTACCACCTGTATTCGTACGGCGTTGTTGCGTTCGTGGTGCACGCATACGGATTGGTGCTGGCAGGTCTTGGATTAGAGCTGACGCATCGTATTCCGATACAGGGATGGCGTGTTCAATGTATTCTTCAATCGCAGGTAGGTTGATCGCGTACTCTTCGCAAGCAAAGCTAATAGAGTTGCCGCTCGCACCTGCACGACCGGTACGACCGATACGGTGTACATAATCTTCGCAATCGTCTGGCAGATCATAGTTGAATACGTGTGTTACTTGAGGAATATGTAGGCCGCGAGCCGCCACATCCGTCGCCACTAGGATATCCACATCACCTTTAGTGAACTGCTCAAGAATCTTTTCACGCTTCTTCTGTGGTACATCACCAGTCAATAGACCAACACGATGACCATCGGCTGCTAGGTGACCCCAAACGGATTCACATTTGTGCTTGGTGTTGGCGAATACAATGGCACGATCTGGCCAATCTTCTTCAATAAGTGTCTGAAGAAGCTTCATTTTGTCTTCGTTAGATGGGTAGAAAAGCTCTTCCTGAATACGGTGGCCAGTTTTTTGCTCTGGTTCTACCACGACATGTTCTGGGTTGTGCATGTGTTCAAAGGCAAGTTCTTGTACGCGGTAAGACAGCGTCGCTGAGAACAGCATGTTCAGACGCTCTTTTGGCTCTGGCATACGACGGAACAAGAAACGGATGTCTTTAATAAAACCCAGGTCGAACATACGGTCTGCTTCATCTAACACAACCGCTTGAATGTTATTTAGGTTAAAGACTTTTTGCTTGTAGAAGTCGATGATACGGCCTGTGGTGCCAATCAGAATGTCTACACCGTCCTGGAGCTTAGCCAACTGCTTGTCGTAGCTTTCGCCACCGTAAGCCAGTGCGGCTTTTAAACCCGTGCTTGCAATCAGAGTTTCAGCATCATTATAGATCTGAATCGCCAATTCACGCGTTGGAGCCATAATGATGGCACGTGGTTGTGTTGGTTGGCGACCTTCGTGCTCCGGTGTCGTCATAAGGTGGTTGAAGGTTGCAGTGAGAAACGCGAGTGTTTTACCAGTGCCCGTTTGGGCCTGGCCTGCGATGTCTTGGCCGGTGAGCAGTACCGGCAACGCCAAGGCTTGGATAGGGGTACAAAAATCAAACCCTTTTTTATCCAATCCATCAATAACTTGGGGCTCTAACCCCAAATCGGCGAACTTTTGCTCTGTGATATGCGTCTTTTTCATGGCTATAGAATATCAGCTAAAGCTTGCATTACGAAAGTAAATACATTCCAATAGGGCATCAAATTACTGGTTATCATCCAACCAGTTTCGAAAAACACATTGGAGTGGAAGATGAGTGATAAGATTTTGCAGCTAACTGATGACGGTTTTGAAAACGATGTAATCAACGCTGCAGGCCCTGTATTAGTAGATTTTTGGGCAGAATGGTGTGGTCCTTGTAAGATGATCGCTCCTATCCTGGACGAAGTCGCTGAAGAGTACGAAGGCAAACTCACTATCGGTAAACTAAACATCGACCATAACGCAGGCACACCACCTAAGTTTGGTATTCGTGGCATTCCAACGCTACTGCTATTCAAAGATGGCAACGTAGCGGCAACGAAAGTTGGTGCTTTGTCTAAAACTCAACTTAAAGAGTTTTTGGACGCAAACATATAATCACCAAGTGATTACAGATAAAACCGTGCAACCATCAATGCACGGTTTTGTTTTTCTAACTCTGGACTAGAATATTAATTAGTGCTAACTTATCGCGCGTTAATTGAACAAATTTCTCTTCTTGGTCGATCCTGTGACCAAATCCATCTTAACTAGAAAACAGATCTTATTTTGACTAAACAAGAATCCACTACCATGAACCTTACCGAACTGAAGAACAGACCTGTGTCTGACCTTGTAAAACTGGGCGAAAGCTTAGGATTAGAGAACCTAGCGCGCTTAAGAAAACAAGATATCATCTTCGCGATTTTAAAAGCGCATGCGAAAGGCGGCGAAGACATCTTTGGCGATGGGGTTCTGGAAATTCTGCAAGACGGTTTTGGTTTCCTGCGTAGTGCGGATAGCTCATATTTAGCTGGTCCTGATGATATTTACGTATCGCCAAGTCAGATCCGTCGCTTTAACTTGCGTACTGGTGACTCAATTGCCGGCAAAATTCGTCCACCAAAAGATGGTGAACGTTACTTCGCACTACTAAAAGTTAATACAGTTAACCACGACAAGCCTGATAACGCGCGTAACAAGATTCTCTTTGAGAACTTAACGCCTCTGCATGCCAATGAGCGCATGGTGATGGAGCGCGGTAACGGTTCTACAGAAGATATCACAGCACGTGTTCTAGATTTGGCATCGCCAATTGGTAAAGGCCAACGTGGTTTGATTGTTGCTCCGCCAAAAGCGGGTAAGACAATGCTTCTGCAAAACATCGCACAAAGTATCGCTTACAACCATCCAGAGTGTGAACTGATGGTACTTCTTATCGACGAACGTCCGGAAGAAGTAACTGAGATGCAACGTCTGGTTAAAGGTGAAGTGATTGCTTCTACTTTTGATGAGCCAGCATCTCGTCACGTTCAAGTAGCGGAAATGGTTATCGAGAAAGCGAAGCGCTTGGTAGAACACAAGAAAGACGTGGTTATCCTGCTTGATTCGATTACTCGTCTGGCACGTGCTTACAACACGGTTGTACCTTCATCAGGTAAAGTACTAACAGGTGGTGTGGATGCGAACGCACTACACCGTCCTAAGCGTTTCTTCGGTGCGGCACGTAATGTAGAAGAAGGCGGTAGCTTAACAATCATCGCAACAGCGCTAGTCGATACTGGTTCTAAGATGGATGAAGTTATCTACGAAGAATTTAAAGGTACAGGTAACATGGAATTGCACCTGAACCGTAAGATTGCAGAGAAGCGTGTCTTCCCAGCGATTGACTTCAACCGCTCAGGCACTCGACGTGAAGAGCTACTGACTAAAAATGACGAACTACAGAAAATGTGGATTCTGCGTAAGATTGTTCACCCGATGGGTGAAATCGACGCAATGGAATTCCTCATTGATAAGCTAGCGATGACCAAGACCAATGATGAGTTCTTTGATGCAATGCGTCGTCAATAACAGCTGAGTTCTTATTTTGAAAAGCCACCATAAATAATGGTGGCTTTTTTATTGCTTTCTACCGATAGAAGCATCAAAATGAGGACTAATGTTATCGGGAGGTTAACATGCAACAAGGAATGTTGTCGTCATTACTCCTGAGTTTGTCACTCGTGACCATGCCTATGACCGCGTCTGCGAAGGAAATGCAGGAGTCTGTGGTAGAACAGTGGCTTCAGGATACCCAAATACAAACCAAAGTCTCTGAACTTCTAGAATATGTTGTCAGGGATGAGGTTGACTCGCTTAAATTTTCCCTCAATCGACTGGCGTTACCTCAACAAGAGGTGGTGCGCTTCCGTTTACTCGAAAAACTAGAACAGCAAGACGTGATTCTTACGCCGCGTATGGCGCTTTTTGTTGAATCACAAAGCCGTATTACTCCCACTTATCAAATACTCGAGCGTGGTGATGGTTACGAATTCACTGTGCCAGCTTTTAACTTTCCTGCAGTTGCAAGCCGTTTGATTAAGCGCTGGAAGCAAGACCAGAACACCTTAGAGTTTGTTCTTCAAGCGGAGCGTAAAGAGCTCGATCTCAGCCAGTGGTTAACGGCTGGTACTTCACAACAAACACAGGCTCGTGAGGCATTATTGATTCGCGAACTAGATAGCTTGTCTCCCGGCGCATTAAATGCGTTAACCGTGCAGTTGACTCAAATAGATGTAACCAGTTGGTTACCATCTACAGCGGTGGTTGCTCGTTTAGCGCAGGTGAGTCAGGACGAAACAATGTACGACCTGTTGTGGCGGATGCGTGCCGACTACAATAGTCACGCAGAACTGGAACGATTAGCCAAAATGGGCGATGCATTTTCATTGCAACAGTTGATGAATTCAACGGTTAATCCAACACTCAAACCTTATGCTATCGGCCTTTTAACCAAAGCCTATCCATTAAGCCCTGAGGTGAAGCAGTTCTTAATTGCCAAAATGGCGCTGTCTGGAGAAGCGACACTAGTGGCGAGAGAGCTAGCGCAACAGGGGCATCAACACTGGCTTAAAGAGTTAGTCTCGGGGAACCATCAGGTTAAAGTGCGTCAAATCGAACAAGTTCTGAAGTAATTCCACGCTTAAACCCACACAAAATAGGAGGACCTTAGTGTCCTCCTATTTGTTATACTGCGAAAAGTTTAATCAGTCAGCAGTCATGAAGGCCTATGAGTTTTAAGGATTTACGCGAATATATTGACCATTTAGAGAAGAATGGTCGACTCAAGCGCATTACTCACCCAGTCGATCCCGCTTATGAAATGACAGAAATCAGCGATCGTACTCTGCGCGCTGGTGGTCCTGCATTATTATTCGAAAACCCTATTGGTTACGATGTTCCGGTTTTAACCAACCTGTTTGGTACCCCGGAAAGGGTTGCGATTGGTATGGGACGTGAAGACGTAAAAGAACTACGCGAAGTTGGAAAACTCTTGGCTTACCTCAAAGAGCCTGAGCCGCCGAAAGGCTTCAAAGATGCATTAGAGAAGTTGCCTGTATTTAAGCAAGTCTTGAACATGCCAGCCAAGCGTCTTCGTAAAGCGCCTTGCCAAGAAATCGTGTGGCAGGGTGATGAAGTCGATTTGGATAAAATTCCCGTAATGAGCTGCTGGGCTGAAGATGTCGCGCCGCTATTAACGTGGGGCCTGACGGTGACTAAAGGGCCGAATAAAAAACGCCAGAATCTTGGCATCTACCGGCAGCAGAAAATCGCTAAAAACAAAATTATTATGCGTTGGCTGGCACACCGAGGTGGTGCGCTTGATCTTCGTGACTGGATGGAAACCAACCCAGGCAAGCCATTTCCAGTATCGGTTGCCTTCGGTGCGGATCCTGCCACGATTCTTGGTGCTGTGACACCAGTACCAGATACGTTGTCAGAATATGCTTTTGCTGGCTTATTGCGTGGCAGCAAAACGGAAGTCGTCAAATCCATCAGTAATGAACTGGAAGTGCCAGCGAGTGCTGAGATTGTGATGGAAGGTTATATCGACCCGACTGAGTTTGCTGATGAAGGTCCTTATGGCGATCACACAGGCTACTACAACGAAAAAGAAAAGCACCACGTCTTTACCATTACTCATATCACCATGCGTAAAGACCCGATTTATCACAGTACATACACCGGGCGTCCGCCGGATGAGCCAGCAGTTCTGGGTGTGGCTTTGAACGAAGTCTTCGTTCCTATTCTGCAAAAGCAATTTCCGGAAATAGAAGACTTCTATTTACCACCGGAAGGTTGTTCGTACCGTATGGCGGTTGTCACGTTGAAGAAGCAATATCCGGGACATGCAAAGCGCGTCATGATGGGTGTATGGTCTTTTTTACGTCAGTTTATGTATACCAAGTTTGTGGTAGTGTGTGATGAGTCGGTAAACGCACGTGACTGGAATGACGTGATTAAAGCCATGACTGAGAATATGGACCCAGTGCGTGATACTGTAATGATTGATAACACGCCGATAGACTCCCTTGATTTTGCTTCTCCAGTTGTTGGCTTGGGTTCCAAAATGGGGCTAGATGCGACCATTAAATGGGAAGCGGAGCTTGCTGCTCGCGCGCAAGTCAATACTTCAGAAAGCAAACCGATTACTCAAGCAGATTTAGATTCACTAAAAGCACTGCGTCCTGACATCGTCGATATCTATCTGCCTCCGGCAGCAAACAACCAGTTCGCTGTGGTAACCATGAAGAAAGACGAAGCTGGGCAGTCTCAAGCATTACTTGAAAACCTGTGGGAATACTTTGCTGATTACACAGACATCAAGTTCATTATCCTATGTGATAACGACGTCAATGCACGAGACTGGAATGACATTATCTGGGCAGTCACTACGCGTATGGATCCTGATAGGGATACAATTCAAATTCGAGGAAGTACGTCGAGCAGTTCAAAACTAGGACTCGATGCGACCAATAAGTTTGAATCTGAGGTAGCGCGTGAATGGGGTATTCCGATTAAAAAAGATCCTAAACTTGTCGCTAAAATTGATGAGATTTGGGGCCAGTTAGGTATTCTATGAGTCATACAGTCCTCCTTCTTCCTATAAACGTATCATTTGAGGTTGAAGCTGGGGAGACGGTGTTGGAAGCTGCGCTCAACAATAATATTCGCTTCCCTCATCGTTGCCGAGTTGGCGCTTGTGCCATGTGTATGTGTAAAAAGATATCGGGTGAGGTGAGTTATCACCTAGAACCTATGTTAACCGACAAAGAACAGCAGCAAGGTTGGATATTTCCTTGCCAAGCCTATACAGAAAGTAATTTAGTGCTTACTTTTGATGAGTAAGCGAGAGGGACATCATGACCATCCAATGTAAAGTAAAGTCTATTCAGCCGTTAGCTTGTAATACTTATCAAATTCTACTTCACCCAGAGTCACCAGTGGCTTTCAAAGCTGGTCAGTACCTTATGGTTGTGATGGGCGAGAAAGATAAGCGCCCATTTTCTATCGCGAGTAGCCCGTGTCGACATGAAGGCGAGTTGGAACTGCACATTGGTGCGGCAGAACATAACGCTTACGCAATAGAAGTCGTTGAAGCGATGAAAGCGGCATTAGAATCGGGTGATGATATTGAAATTGATGCGCCTCACGGCGATGCGTGGATTCAAGAAGATAGCGAGCGTTCTCTATTACTGATTGCTGGGGGGACGGGATTCAGTTACGTTCGCTCGATCTTAGATCATTGTGTAGCTCAGAATAAGACCAATCAAATCTATTTATACTGGGGTGCTCGTGATGAAAGCCAGTTATACGCAAAAGATGAACTTATCGATATCTCAGAGAAGTTTTCGAACGTTCACTTTATTCCTGTAGTAGAAGAGGCTCCCGCTGAGTGGCAAGGTAGAGTTGGAAACGTACTACAAGCAGTCAGTGACGATTTCGAAAGCCTGGAAGACTATGATATCTATATTGCAGGGCGCTTTGAAATGGCGGGTGCAGCTCGAGAACAGTTTACTCAGAATAAGCAAGCCAAAAGCGAACGTATGTATGCTGACGCGTACGCTTTCATTTAAATAGGGCTTTTATGGTATAAAAAGAGGGTTTTTTATCCTCTTTTTTACGTTTTTGATTAAATAATCATCGAGTGCTCGTTTTTTTGGTTTTATTTCAAAAAAAAGGTTGCGCTCCAATCGTAACTCCCTATAATGCGCATCCACCGACACAGCAGACGCGATAAGGCTTCAGCAGGGTCGGAGAGGTAAAAAGCTTCTACGAAAATAAGTTGAAAAAAGTGTTTGACACTAACAACCAAATCGCTAGAATGCACCTCCGCTTTGAGAGAAAAACTTCT
>NZ_JAKKCM010000021.1 GCF_021728395.1 Vibrio sp. J1-1
GTTTGGCTAAAAGACGAGATGACACACCACTTAAGCACTGCTTGGCTAAGATGCACTTCAACTCACGACTATATTTGGACATGAAAGACCCCCAATAATTGGTGTCCAACTATTGGGGGTCAGTTCACTTATGCAGGGCTTTGCGTTAAATCATTTAACAAGCAGGAGTTATACTGCGATCTCACCACCGTCTTCACGACGAATCACAACTGTCGAAGCACGAGGACGAACAGGTGTGCCTGCAGGTGTTTCTTCTGCTGCATCATCGCTGTATGGCCAGTTACCCGGGTGCTGGATGTTTACAAACAACGACTTGTAATCTGGACTAATGGTAAAGCCTGTGACTTCACACCCGTTTGGACCAACAAAGAAACGTTTCAGTTCTGCTTGGTTATCCGCACCAATCGTCGCTTGATCGCCATTTTCATCTACCAGTTTCGAAGGTACGACCGCCAGCATTTGATCGTTGGTGTATGAAGTCACTTCGTCCGCACCATTATCAGTTTGGATCCAAAGGATACCACGAGCGTCGAAAGCCAAACCATCAGGACTCGCGAACTGGTTTAACTCCGTTAAGCTTGAACGGTTTGTGTCCGCATCACCATTTGCTGGTGAGCCAAACACGAAGATATCCCATGTAAACTCGGTCGATGCATCACCTTCATCCCAACGAATCACGTGACCAAATTTATTGTTTAAACGTGGGTTTGCCGCGTTAGTATCTTCTGTACGACGGGTATTGTTGGTCAATGTTAGATATACAGTGCCAGTAAATGGGTCAACTGTGCACCACTCTGGACGGTCCATCGGTGTTGCGCCAACTAAATCAGCAGCGCCCGCTGTGTTAAGAATGATTTCTGCTAATGAGCCGAAATGATCCGCCAGCGTACCACCAGAGGTTGTGATGCTATCTAGCGTCAGTGGTAGCCAAGTCCCTGTGCTGTCTTCATTGAAAAGTGCAACATAAAGCGTACCTTCGTCCATGTACTTATCACCAGTTGCCAGACGATTAGCAGGGTTCGCATCTGCAGGGTCCCAAGCGGTGGCTGACTCAAACTTGTAAAGGTATTCAAAGCGAGAGTCGTGGCCAGAGTAGAATACAACTGGTTTACCTTCTTCCAGCTTACCAAATGTACAGCCTTCATGACGGAAACGACCTAGCGCTGTACGCTTTTTCGCGCGTGAGTTTTGCGTGTATGGGTCAATTTCAACAATATAGCCATGACCGTTCGCTTCGTTACGGTAATCGTCCGTTGAGCTAGCCCCTGTTGGTGCCAGATTAAAACGAGTGAACTCATCCAAACGTTCTTCGGCGTTGCCTGCTAGAGTTTCCCATAAGTAGCGAGTGCTGCCTGATGCAATACCAATACGATCTTGTTCTTCAGTGCGCTCACCTGCATTCACAAAGTAACCTGGCCAGTTTTCTTCACACGTTAAGTAAGTGCCCCAAGGTGTGTAGCCATTACCACAGTTATTAAGCGTACCACGAGCTTGGCTGCCGTCTGGAGAGAAGCGAGTTACCGTCAATTCAGTGTGCGCAACGGGACCAGATAGGTCCATTACAGTAGCACCAGTATAACGACGGTTTAATGGATCAGCATCGACCAGTTTCCACATATTGTCTTCAAGCTGGATACGAACAACTGAGACGCCGTGTGCATTGATCTCTTTACGTACTTCATCAACGATGGTACGAACATTATTCTCAACTGTCGGGCCATTCGGATGCAGTGCTGCAGTATCAATGTATTCATGGTTAATACACAACAAGCCATCTGTCGTACTGTCATTTAGCGGGAAAAAATGCATACCGTCGTGATGCATGCCTAGAGCATTAAGCTGGTCAGAACTGGTGTTTGTACCGTCATTTTTCCACGCACTACCCTGAGCATTTAAAGGCGTCCCCCACGGTACCAGCACTTGAGCCGTGTAACCAGATGGAATAGAGACCGCGTCCGTTAACGAACCAGGAATCGATTCAAAGTTAAGTACTGCTTTTGATACACCAGACGCAGCACTTGCCGAAGTACCTGAGCTAGATGAATTACACCCAGCCAAGCCAAAAGCACCAAACGCGGTCATCGCACTGATCCCCAGTCCGCCTTTCAAAATACTACGACGAGATAGACTCGCTTCTAATACATCTTCAAAAGGTTTGTTATTGCTGTGGTTAAAGCGCGTTGCGTCGAAGGTTTCCTTACTCATTGTCTCACTTTCCCAATATTTGATTTAATTTTAAATTAGATTTTATAAGTCGTTGAACGAGGGGAAGTTTGGAGAAACATTATGACAATAATAATTAAAATAAATGAAGGTTATGTTGCGTAATCATTCCCTAACTGAATCAATTAAGGGTTGATTGGGCGGCATATCAATATGGAAAAACACGAGACATAGTTTGCACAAAGAACAACCAAACATATCGTATTAATAGAATTTTACTTGGGATATAGTTCTATAGAAGGTATAACGTGTGCGTATTAAGATCATCTACGAGAGATAGTTATGAAATTAGAAAGAATCGATAACAAAAGCCGTCGTATCCGTAAGAAACTGTTCTTAGGCGAATTCGCGATCCTAGGGTTCGAAATCAGCTGTGAAACAGACATCAATGACTTCGACCGCTACGATGTGTTCGTTGATGACTTTGTCGACTACATCGACGGTTTAGGCCTTTGCTTTGGCGGTGGCGGTCTGGAACTATTTGAAGGCTTCCTATGTTCAACTGATCGTTACGGCAATGCTACTGAGGAGCAAAAAGCGCAAGTATTGGCTTGGCTGGAAGCACGCCCTGAAGTAAAAAGTGCACAAGCTGGCGAACTGGTTGATGCAAATTACTTGTAATTCCAATCAGTGAAACTGAGCTAGGAAATTACACAAAGGCTGATCTTCGGATCGGCTTTTTTATTTTTGGCTTTGGGAAAGTAACTCTAGAAGGGTATTTTAGAGCTGGCACCACTGCCAGCCCATTGACGTCGAAAGTAGTTAACTATGATTTTTTAGCTGTTTCATCTTTCGTATCTTTCCAATACTGAATACGAACACGATGTAACTGAGCTCTTCTCATCTTTTTCATAGTAATCTCCCTTATTTATATAAGTAACGCTCATGCTGAGCTTATTTTCTAAGGTTTGCAATTCCATTAAATCTATATAGGAATCAACCAATTAACCGTGACAAAACTCACAACACAGTGACAATAATGGTTTCGTTACTACCGAAAGTATCCAAGCAAACCAACTATTATCTTCCTACACGGTCAACCTACTCACCAAATATGACAGAGAAATGGCAATCAAGTTCCCTCTTTTCACTGTCACCAAATCTTAATAAGAATTTTCGAGGTGGAATATAATCAATTACCACACTCTTAACGCAAAAGTCTAGTACTCAAAGATAAAAACTTGCGATACAACAAACTCTTCCATCGAACTCATTCATTGCTTATCTATAGACCAACGAGAACTTTGCCTAGCAGAGAGTATTGATCACCCAGTTATATAGACTGGTTTGTGATCGGGAGCAAACCGGTCAGCTTATCCCAAATACCCACATTTGCGATATACGCTCAAATACTTGTGAGAGATCTCTTACATGATATGTAAGTAAATTGATTAAGCCACACTAAGACCAAAGCCCAAAAAAATTTTAACTAATTGTTTATAAATAAAAACACTTTTAATCATGCAATCGATTTCAAAAATAATTTCAAATATCGGATTGAGTCAGAACCACAAAACATGAATACTGAATGTGTCGACAGGATGTTGGCAGGAACAGGAAAAAGCCTAACGGATTAGGTATCTTCAGGACGAAGATTTGATAGCTTAGGATGAGTTGTCAGCAAGGATGTAATTAAGCTCTGGGATAGAGTTCGCCCGTCAGGATGATAGGCAAGAATGGACACCGCTAGGAAGGCGATGAACAGGGAACTCGGTTAAAGGACTTAGCCATAATCAAGGATAGATGCAGGGAGCACCTATTTAGTAGCCGGATTGCTGCGAAAAAGAATAAGCCCCGTCTGGGAAACCAGGCGGGGTTTTATTATTTCTAGCACCGGTTTTCGTTTCTCTCAGCTGGAAATCACACATCGTGATTCGCTCCAGCTCGATAAAAAATATTTGTCGTCACGACGAGTTTTTTTCGTTTTCATCTGCTAGCGAAAAAATCTAATGTGCACACCCTCAACGACGTGGTTGTCCAACCACCATTCTAACTCGTTGAAGTATGTAGGTTATGTCATATCAATATCATCAGCCTGCTGCATTCTATACTCTATACTTATATTTTTAATCTGGTACTGACTTACAAAGGAACAGCCATGCGTATTGCTATTCTCTCTCGTAATGAGAATTTATATTCAACCATGCGCCTAAAGCAAGCAGGCGAAGAGCGTGGACATCAAGTTGATGTTATCGACACTCTGCACTGCTACATGGACATTACGAGTAATAACCCTAAGATTCGTTATATGGGTGAAGAATTGCCACAATACGACGCGGTTATTCCACGTATCGGGGCCTCAGTCACTTTCTACGGCACAGCAGTCGTGCGCCAATTTGAAATGATGGGTACATTTTGTGTCAATGAATCGGTAGCGATCAGCCGTTCGCGTGACAAGCTGCGTTCTTTGCAGCTCTTATCTCGGAAAGGCATCGGCTTACCACGTACTGGTTTTGCTCACCACCCTGATAACATCCAAGATGTGATCAAAAACGTTGGCGGCGCTCCTCTGGTTATTAAGCTACTTGAAGGTACCCAAGGTATTGGTGTTGTTCTTGCTGAAACAAATAAAGCAGCAGAAAGTGTCATTGAAGCCTTTATGGGCTTAAAAGCAAACATCATGGTTCAAGAGTTCATTGAAGAAGCTAAAGGGGCAGATATTCGCTGTTTCGTTGTAGGCAACAAAGTGATTGCAGCAATGAAGCGTCAGGCAAAAGAAGGTGAGTTCCGCTCGAATCTTCACCGCGGCGGTTCTGCGCAACTTGTCAGGTTGAGCAAAGAAGAACGTGCAACGGCAGTTAATGCAGCAAGAGTAATGGGCTTAAACCTATGTGGTGTAGACATCCTGCAATCGAAAAACGGTCCAGTGGTGATGGAAGTAAACTCCTCACCGGGTCTTGAAGGTATCGAGTTGGCAACAAACAAAAACGTCGCAGCGATGATTTTTGACTTTATCGAAAAAAACGCAAAACCAAATTCAAACCGTACTCGCGGTAAAGGTTGATTACTATCCAAACAGCATAGAGAGGTGATTTGGCCTCTCTATACAACTCGTCGCTAGGATGACACTATGAATCAGAAAATTGTCATTGGGAATGCCGAAGCAATCTGCTTACCTGAGTTAGGCATTCCCCACCTTGAAGCTCGTATTGACACTGGTGCGCAAACCTCTTCTCTTCACGTCGATAATATCGAGTGTTTTGAGAAAAACGGCCGTTCATACGTAGAGTTCGATCTCCATCCGGATGTTTATCACTTAGAACAGGTCGTTCGCTGTACAGCACCACTTAAAGCGAACCGTAAAGTGAAATCCTCAAACGGAACGTTCGAGCACCGCTGCGTGATCACCACCATGCTACGCATGAACGACCAACAGTGGCCAATAGACATTACGCTGACCAACCGTGAAAACATGACTTACATGATGCTGCTAGGCCGCCAGGCAATGGCAGATAAAGTGTTGGTTGATCCGAGCCAGTCCCACTTGTTAGCGCCATAACGCTATCGTATAGATGAGTGACTCTCAAAAGGTGTCACTCATCTCTTATTTCTCCGTAACAACACACTCAACAACCCTTTCGCTTTTATTTTCGTCGCTCGCCAATGTGTATGCGGCTTGGTTGGCGCTGTATCCAGAATATGCCGATAGGCTTTTTCATCCAAAACAACTTCTCCACCATGCGCAAGGAGCAAACAGCTTGGTTGCAGTTCAAAAACCCTTTTAACGGAAAGACGATATTGATTGGGGTGAAAGATAGGAAACGGTGCAATCAAGTGCTTCTTCACTTTTACTATCAGATCGGCTACGTACAACACGCTCTGCTCCGCATGATAGACTGATAAATCTCTGTCGGTATGACCCAGCGTTTCCAATATCTGCCAATCTTCAAAACCAGGAATAGTTTCTCCGTCCAGCAGCTCAATATCTGGATTCAGTTTCCTTGAATACCACAGGTTACGTTTTGGTTTGCGCATTCGACTTGCCATCCACCTAGCCAACGCCAAGTCCGTCAAATGCATCAACCAGCCGTCAATACCGCTATACCACTGAACGTCACGTTTAGCCGCTAAGACTTTGCATCCGGTCAACGCTCTAAGCTTATGCGCGGCTCCCGCATGATCGGGGTGCATGTGGGTTACGACCACCAGCTTGAGATCGGTAAATGGCCGCTTAAGTTGATACTCAATAAAATCTTTAAGATGAGGGATATCTGCTCGGCTTGCACCATCAAGTAACATGAGTTTATCGGCATACTCGGCGAGGTACATGGTCTGTATGTACCCCTGAATTCTATGCAGCTGCAAAATCTATCCTCATACTGTTTAAAAACCGCACTCTTTCTGGTCAGACCAACTATAACAGTAGAACCCTTAAATTGTTAAATATATGTTGCTTCAGTTAAATTGACACTAGTAAACAACTCTCTGAATCCAGCATCCAGAAGTGAATTTGGTATAAATTTTTACACCATTCTTCGACAACAAAGCCTAATCGATAAGATAGATTATAATCATTAGACTCTAGACAACTTTTATCCGTTAATGCGCGCACACGGAGTTCGTGTCAGGGTATGAGGTAATACCAATCGTAGTATTGGTATTAATGCCTCATGAATTGCTTTTTGGTACTTTTCCTTCTATTAAATTAAAGGCTTAAGTACATTTTTGTGAGAATTGAGTTGGAAAAAGCAACCAAATTGGACCGCATTCGCGCGGACTACAATGTTCACTACTGGAGCCAGGGCTTCTACGGTATCGATGACCAAGGCGAGGTATACGTCTCTCCTCGAAGTGACCGTGCACATCAAATCCCTTTCAGTGCTATTGTAAAAGAGCTAGAAGCAAAGCAGCTTAACTTGCCTGTTCTCGTTCGCTTCCCGCAGATCGTGCATCAACGTGTGCATGGTCTTTGTGATGCTTTCAACCAAGCTATTGAAGATTATCAGTATCCGAACAAATACTTGTTGGTGTACCCGATTAAGGTAAACCAGCAACGTGAAGTGGTTGATGAAATACTCGCCAGCCAAGCAGAGTTAGAGACGAAACAACTCGGTCTTGAAGCAGGCAGTAAACCTGAATTGTTGGCCGTACTGGCTTTGGCTCAACAGGCCAGCTCCGTGATTGTCTGTAATGGCTACAAAGACCGTGAGTACGTGCGTCTTGCGCTGATTGGCGAAAAGCTCGGCCATAACGTTTTTATCGTCTTAGAGAAGCTATCAGAGCTTGATCTTGTGCTACAAGAAGCGGAAAGCTTAGGCGTTAAGCCTCGCCTGGGTCTACGTATCCGTCTTGCTTCTCAAGGGGCGGGGAAATGGCAGTCAAGTGGCGGCGAAAAATCCAAATTTGGCCTGTCTGCATCACAAGTATTGAGTGTGATTAATCGCCTGAAGAACAGCGGCAATCTCGATGCATTACAATTGGTGCACTTCCACCTTGGCTCACAAATGGCGAACATTCGCGATGTACGTAACGGCGTCAATGAATCAGCACGTTTTTACTGTGAACTGCGCGCAATGGGTGCCAACATTGATTATTTCGATGTGGGTGGTGGCTTAGCCGTGGACTATGACGGGACACGCAGCCAATCTTCCAACTCGATGAACTATGGTCTTGCTGAGTACGCACGAAATATCGTGAACACTGTTGGTGATGTATGTCTGCAATATGAGCAGCCGATGCCGGTGATTATTTCTGAGTCTGGCCGCTCTTTGACGGCGCATCATGCCGTGTTGGTATCTAATGTTATTGGTACAGAAGCTTACCAACCTGAAGAAGTATATGCGCCAGTGGATGATGCGCCTTTGCTACTACAAAACATGTGGCGCAATTGGGAAAACTTGCAAAACGGTACCGACGCTCGAGCACTGATTGAGATTTACAACGACACCCAAAGTGATTTGGCAGAAGCACATTCAAATTTTGCAACTGGCGTGATTAACCTTGAGCAGCGCGCCTGGGCAGAACAATTGTCACTGCGCATATACTTTGAGTTGAGCCGTAAGATGAGTACGAAGAACCGCTTCCACCGTCCGATTCTGGATGAGTTGAGCGAGCGTCTTGCAGACAAATTCTTTGTCAACTTCTCGCTCTTTCAGTCTCTGCCAGATGCGTGGGGCATTGATCAGGTGTTCCCTGTTCTGCCTCTTTCAGGTTTAGGTGATGCCGAAGAACGCCGTGCTGTGATGTTAGACATCACTTGTGACTCTGATGGTGCGATTGATCTCTACGTTGATGGTCAAGGTATAGAAAGTACGCTACCAGTCCCGGCGTGGAGCAAAGACAAGCCATACCTGCTCGGCTTCTTCTTAGTTGGCGCATACCAAGAAATTCTTGGTGACATGCACAACTTATTTGGCGACACCCATAGTGTCGTTGTTAACGTAGAAGAAAATGGCGAGTTTGAGATCAGCTACATTAATGAAGGTGATAGCGTCGAAGATATGATGCGCTACGTTCATATCGACGTTGAAGCGATTCGTGACAACTACAAACAACTGGTTTTTGAACGTGTTGAAGCCAGTGAACAAACCCAAGTCCTTGCTGAGCTGGAACAAGGTTTGGTGGGATACACCTATTTAGAGGATTTCTGATATGAATGATTTGTTTACTAAAACTGATTATTCGCTGTACTCCAACTCAATGTCGTTTCTGCGTCTACCGTACATCAAAGATCCGGTAACTGCAGAGGCCGATGTTGTAGTGCTCGGCGTTCCTCTCGACATGGCAACATCCGGTCGCTCAGGCGCGCGCATGGGTCCGGATGCCATCCGACGTGCTTCCGTGAATTTGGCGTGGGAAGGTAAAAAGTTCCCATGGGATTTCAACGTATTTGATAAGTTAACCGTCATTGATTCCGGTGATCTGGTCTTTGATTGTGGCGATGCGGAAGACTTCACTTATCGTCTGGAAGCAGCAACAAGCGAGATCTTAAAAAGCGGGAAAACAATGCTGGCTTTGGGTGGCGATCACTTCATCACCCTGCCGGTTCTACGTGCCTATGCGAAGCATTATGGCGAAATGGCTTTAGTTCATTTCGATGCTCATACGGATACTTACGCCAATGGCAGTTCATACGACCACGGTACGATGTTCTACCACGCACCAAAAGAAGGGCTAATCTCTGCGAAGAACTCGGTACAAATTGGTATTCGTACCGAATACAAGCAGCAAGATCACGGCTTCAATGTGATCGATGCGATGCAGGCAAACGACATGTCTGTAAACGAGATTTTAGATGAAATTCGTCGTACCGTAGCCGATAAACCAGTGTATGTTACGTTTGATATTGACTGCTTAGATCCAGCATTTGCTCCGGGAACGGGGACGCCTGTTTGCGGAGGTTTGAATACTGACAAAGTGCTTAAAATCATTCGTGGTTTGGCTGGCATGAATATCGTAGGCATGGATGTGGTAGAGGTCTCACCACCTTATGACCAAAGTGATGTCACGGCATTAGCAGGAGCGACCATCGCTTTAGAGCTGCTGTATGCTTACGCATCGAGTCGCGAACAAGCGTAATATTTTCCAAGGGAGCATTTGCTCCCTTTTTTATTTTTTACACCGCAAATTTTCGGATTATTTTTTCTAATCCAAATCATAGATTTTAATCTTGCTTGACTGCAAAAGTTTAGATTGCCAAGCATACATTCAAGCACTAATATCTCGCACGAATAATCCCCTAACATAACAAATACATTAGCCCCATTTATGGAGTGCTAAGGCTTCTTACACCTTAAATTTATTGGAGAGACACGTAAATGCCGGCTTCGTTTCCATTAGTGAAACTTACCTTCTTAATCGCGATATTGACTGCCGTAGGTCAGATGACCCAAACGATGTACGTTCCTTCAATCGGTCATATGGCGAGTGAATTTTTGGTTTCTGCGTCTTCGCTTCAAGCCGTCATGGCCTGTTACTTGATCCCATATGGCTTATCACAGTTCGTGTATGGTCCACTGTCTGATCGCCTTGGGCGCAAACCTATTATCATTGCAGGCTTGCTCATATACATCGTAGGAACGTTAGTCGCTCTATTTACCCACCAGTTTGAATGGTTCTTAGTCGGTAGCTTTATCCAAGGCTTGGGAATTGGCTGTGGTGGCGCAATGGCACGTATATTAACTCGCGACTGTTTTGATGGCGCTGAGCTACACCGTGTGAACAGCTTGATCAGCATGTGTATTCTCTTCTCACCTTTGGCGGCGCCATTACTGGGTGGTTACTTAACAGAAGCGTTTAGCTGGCGTTCGAGCTATCTCTTCCTCGCGCTCTTCGGAGTCGCTGTGGTTATTACTATGATGACCAGTATGATGGAGACACTCCCTGTAGAAAAACGCAAACACGAACCAGTAACGAAGAGCTATCAATATGTTTTATCGGACAAACGCTTTCAGGGCTTTTTGATCTGCCTTGTGGCAACATTCGCGGGTGTCGGTGTAATTGAGGCTGCAGCGGGTGTGCTATTAGGTGGCGTATTGGGATTACCAGCAACAACCGTAAGCTTGCTATTTATTATTCCGATCCCGGGCTACCTGATTGGCTCAGGCTTATCGAGCTATGTAGCTCAGCGCCGCTCAATGCGCCGAGCCCTGAATGTTGGTCTGGTCGCCATTTTTATCGGTTCAGCCGTCGTGTTGATCCCTGGCCTATTTGGCTTAACGACCGCGTTGACATTAATTGGTGGCGCAACCATTTACTTTTTGGGAGCAGGCATATTATTTCCTGCGGCCACGACAGGGGCGATTTCTCCATTCCCATACCATGCGGGTACTGCGGGTGCGACACTGGGCGGCATGCAAAACTTGGGCGCTGGTATCGCAACCTTGCTTGCATCGCTATTTCCCGCTCAAAACCAAATGCCTCTGGGTATTTTGATGATGGCGATGTCAGTTATCGCAATGCTAGGGCTGCGCTGGGTTAATCGTACGCCGGATCATTCCAACCAATTACCACAGGTCATATAACCAAACTCAGTATATAATTTCATGGGGGCATACTTTGTAGTATGTCCCTTTTTTGTACTCACACTCCAAAAGACTGTTTGCTTTGTATAACAACTGCTTACACAATGAAGTTTCATATCGATCATTGGAAGATCAAAAACATCGGTAACAAACCTGAAAGCACGCTCAAGCCATATACAATGAGATTCCATTCAAAACGATGACTTGGGTATAAAATACAAGGATAAACAGATGCGTTTTACTCTTACGACGTTGGCCGTATCAGTCGCAATTTTAGCCGGATGCAGTAATCAAGGAACTTCACCTATGAACCATTATTCTCAGTCACAGCTCATTGCCCAACAAACACAAGCGCCTGTCGCAAAGAAAGTCCCGCATGCTATGACTATTCATGACGATACCCGTATCGACAATTACTACTGGATGCGTGACGACGAGCGCAAAGATGCGGAGGTATTGCAGCATCTGGAAAAAGAGAATCAATATACCGAAACCGTTCTAAAACATACCGAATCGCTTCAGCAGACACTGTTTGAAGAAATAAAGGGCAGAATAGCCAAAGACGATAACTCCGTTCCGGTTCGCAAGGGCAGTTACTTTTATTCCAGTGAAGTCTCTGGAGACAACGAATACGAAGTTCATTTACGCGCCAAAGACTTCGCTGGCACAGATAAATCGGTGATTTTAGATGTCAACGAACTTGCCAAGGGTCATGAATTCTTTAACGTCAGTGGGTTACATGTCAGTCCTGATGAAACTCTTTTAGCTTATGGAGAAGATACGTTAAGTCGCCGGATTTACACCATAAAAATCAAAAATCTGGAGACGGGTAAATACCTAGAGGACGAAATCGAAGGAGCCTCTAGCGCTATCGCGTGGCAAAACGATAATCAAGCGTTTTATTACATAAAAAAGGATCCAAAAACGCTGTTAGGTTACCAAGTCTATCGACATATCTTAGGCTCCCCACAAAGCACTGACAAGCTCATCTATGAAGAAACAGATAGTGAGTACTACACCTACATCAGCAAGAGTAAAGATGGAGAAGAGGTGTACATTTGGCACTCCAGTACAGAAACCAGTGGTGTATCTGTTCTCGATGCCAACAATCCAAACGCACAAGCTGAGCCATTTTTTCCTCGCGAATCCGGTATCGAATACAGCATCGCAAAACTTGGTGACTGGTACTATATCTATACCAACTATCAGGCAATTAACTTCCGTTTGATGAAAGTGCATAAAGACAACATGCACGATCGGTCGCAATGGCAAGATGTTATTCCGGCAGACGATGATACTCAGCTGGTCGACTTCGAGTTGTTCGATGACCATCTGGTTTATGAACAACGCGCAAATGGCTTATCAACGGTCACTGTGCGTGAACTATCCAGCGGTAACGAATTCCCCCTCCAATTTCACGATAGCGCATTTGCTGCCTACCTAACTGGAAACTACGAGTTAGATAACAATAAAGTACGCATTTACTACAGTAGCTTAACCACGCCAGGTACTTACTATGATTTCGATCTGAAAACGGGTGAATCTGAGGTCATGAAACAAACCCCAGTCCTGGGTGACTTTAACGCAGATAACTACCAGTCTGAACGCATCATGATAAAAGCTCGTGATGGCAAGTCAGTGCCTGTTTCGCTGGTTTACCGCAAAGATCACTTTAACAAAGATGGCACCAATCCCATTTATCAATACGGTTATGGTTCATACGGCGCCACCATTGAACCCACTTTCAGCTCAACACGTTTAAGCCTGCTAGATCGTGGTTTCGTTTTCGTAATTGCCCATATTCGTGGCTCTGAAATGCTCGGACGTCCTTGGTATGAAGATGGTAAAAAGCTGACTAAGCAAAATACATTCAACGATTTTGTCGATGTAACCAAAGGCTTGGTCGAGAAGAACTACGGAGCGAAAGACAAAGTGTTCGCGGTTGGGGGCTCAGCAGGAGGCTTGTTAATGGGCGCTGTTATTAACCAAGCACCTGAGTTGTACCGCGGCATTGGTGCGCATGTACCCTTTGTCGATGTCGTGACGACGATGTTGGATGAATCGATTCCATTAACCACCAATGAATACGATGAGTGGGGCAACCCGAACAACAAAACCTATTACGACTACATGTTAAGTTATTCGCCATACGACAATATAAAAGCGCAGGATTACCCGAACATGCTGGTCACCACAGGTTTGCATGACTCTCAGGTACAATACTTTGAACCTATGAAGTGGATAGCTAAGCTGCGTGAGATGAAGACTGATAACAACGTGCTGGTGTTTAAGACCGATATGGAGGCAGGACATGGTGGCGCTTCCGGTCGCTTTAAGCGCTTAAAAGAAGATGCACTAGAGTATGCTTTCTTCCTGGACCTGCTAGAAACAAAGTAACAGAAAAACAATGCCCGCACTTGCGGGCATTGTTACGATCAGCGTCAGCACAATAATCGGCCGAAATAAAAACGCCTACTCCCTTAATCCTTTTTACAAAGCAAGAAGTAGGCGTTAACACAATAAATGTGTTTAGGCAGTAGATACTGTCCTATTGATTAGAAGTAGTAACGAGCACCGATAGTCCAGTAATCGTTTTCTTCTTCATCAATATCGTTACCTAGGTCAATTTGGTAACCGGCAAATGTGTAGAATGATGGAGTTACAGCGTATTCAGCTTGTAGCGCCATTTCGCTGTATAGCGTGTCTAGATCGTCGTCTTCAACTGACTCGTAGTTCACGCTGAATGTCCAGTTGTTAACACCGTACGCCACTAGACCTTCTAGCTGAGTTGTATCTTCCAGACCTTCAAAGAAGTATTCGTTCATGCCATAAACAACTGCAGCGTAAAGGCCTGAACCGTAAGAGCCGTAGACAGCTGACAAGATGTGTGAGCTTGCATCTTCAGTTTTCGCGCCGAAAGCAACATCACCGCCACTGTATGCATAGCCAAGACCGAATCCTGCTAACTCAGTGCTGATAGAAACTTGGCCACGATCATCGTAATCACCGTTTTGACCTTGCCAACCTAGACCTAGGTTAAAACCAAAGCCATCGCCGAATTGGAAGCCTTTACGGTAGCTAACCATTTTTTCACCACGAGCAGAACCAAGGTCGTAGTGGTTTGAATATAAAAAGTCGTTCGCAAACGCGATAGGCATATCTGCCACACCAGCTACGTCGTAGTATGGTGTCCATTGTGTACCAACAACTAAACGACCAAGTTGCTCATGAGTTGCACCGATGTAACCAAGACGAGTAGAGAAAGACTCTTCACCACCATTTAGGTAGTTAAGTGCCCACTCACCTTTAGCGTCAACAGTCACACCATTGCCGATGTCTTTTTTGCCCGCAACGTTGATACGAGGAGATACTTGGTGAACTTTTACGTCCTCATCATAATACTCACCCACGCCCACAGATACATGACCGCCGATTGATAAAGATGTACCATCGCTGTTGTAAACTTCTGCTGCGAATGCCTGTGTACCACATGCTAGTGCCGCCACTGCTACGGCTAGAGCTTTCATTTTCATTGTTAACATCCATATAGTTGTTTGTGCCGATTCGTTCAAAAACAGAATAACCTGCATCACTTGCAACGAATAACTAACAAGGTAGTAATGAAATTTAAATAAAACAAACAACTTATTATGCAACCGATCTAACTATTGATTAATTTTTGACACAAATCACACAAAAATAGTGAACTTTTCATGATCATGCATAAATTCTGTGCTTTTTTGCGTGCTACTCCTCTCAATGCACCGATATCTATTAATTTTAATTCTATCAATATAAAAACATTGGCTGAGATTTTTGCAGTATGAAATATGGTTAAGTAAAAACCAGCGAGTTTAGATTAATGATCTTTGCTTAACCAATGCAGAGCTTTGTATCGAACTTAACCACATTTGTTAGATAAATTCACTAATTTCCACTGAGCTTCTACAGACTTCTTAGTCTAACTCACTTGCTTAAATGCTGTGGATTGTTGGAAATAAGGAAGGTAAAAATACAAAAAAGCCCGAGTATTACCTCGAGCTTTTTGAGTATTCTTGAGAGCTATCTAAGAATTTACACTGGATTCTACTTTACGAAGTTGAGACAAATAAGTCACCCAGCTTTTTGCCTGATCTGATGGTTTCATTTCATAAGACCTTTTAGCGTTCGCAAGGGCATCATCGATACGCTTCAACTTATAATAAGCACGAGCTTTAATAAGTGCGACATCGGCTTTTCGGCCAGAAACTTTATCGAGTACAGCTAAAGCTTGTTGATAATGGCCTTCTTGCACCAATAACTGAGAAAAGTTCCAGTAGTACTGAGAATCAAGTCTTGCAGCCACTCGCCAGCTATCCATCGACTTATCCCACTCTTTGGCCATTTGCCAGTAAGTCGCTTGCTGTGCCTTTAGTTTGCTGTCTGAGTTAATCTCATGCAGTTCGTTTAAGACCAATGCAGCACGTTCTGGGATTCCACGAGTAGCATAAAGTTGAGCCAACAGCTTCAAATCATCTTGACTAAGTTTTACTCCCTGAAGCTTAGCAAGAGCCAAAGAGTCTAAAGCCCGTTTATTATCATCAATGCGCAGATGCAGAGCGACCAATTGTCGCCACCATTCCACGCGTACAGGTTCAATAGCAATCAAACGCTTTATTGTGCCAATCGCTGGCTTCCACTTTTTGAGTTCCAGCTCAGCAGAAAGCTTGATCGAAAGCGGACCAGTCTTGTCAGGCTGCCCGAACTGCTCGTAACGCCCCATGGCAGAAATCACTTTGTTCCACTCACTTAATTGGTAATGAGACTGTGCAATACGCAACCAAACATCGTGGGCTTTCTGCTCTTTCGGTACCGCCTTACTCAACGCATAATAATGTGGTAATGCTTTGGAAAATTGTTGCTCGTTAAGCAACATATCAGCCAACATCTTACGGGTTTGCCACGCTTGCTTATCCTGTAGCAAACCACTATTCACCGCATACTCAAGCTGTTTGATTGCAGGCTTAATTTGCTGGTTTTGCCAATAGAAAATGCCCAACATACGAGCGACAAAAGCCTGATCATAGCCACGAGAAAGATCTAATTCTTCTAGCGTCGAAATCGCTTCTTTAAGGTTATCTTCCTGAGCCATGTTATGTGCCCGCTGGACACGCGAAGCCGTATACTGACTTAACTCGTTCGCGGTAGTCGCGTAAGCGCTTAAGCATAAGACGGCGCCAATTAGGAATTTCTTCATCATTTCGGTAACTTGAACTCCAGTCTTACGGTCTGCCCAAACTGCTCGATTGACACACCATCCTCAACTTTTGGCTGATATTTCCAATTTCTAAGAGCACGTATCGATTCACGCTCAAACATGCGGCTTGGCTTGGCTTCGAGCACTTCAATGTCTTTTGGACGGCCAGTCGCGTCAATAGTAAAGCGCAACACCACGTAACCTTCTACCTTACGTTTCTGAGCCTTGCTCGGATAACGAGGTTCAACGCGATAAAGAGGTAGCGCTTGTTGATTACCCATCGTGCCTTTTAGATTTGGCGCACTAATCGCAATACCATCCAGCGCCGTGTTTAGCCCCAAAGCACTGGTCGGTGTCACTTGGCTCATTGGTTCAACTTGCGTATTCGTTTGAGACAAGTCCATCGGCTCTGGTGCTTGCGGAGGCTCAGGCTGATCTGGAACCGAGCGTTGACGACGCTGTATATCTGCATCGTTTTCTACCATCACCATGTCAAAGCGAACCGCTTCAGAAGCTTTTGGTGCACGCTGGTTGCCATTGTCTACCATCCAGGCCATAAAACTAAACAAGCTGACTGAAATCAACAGCGACACGGGTAATGCAAGTAACAGCCTACCCATTAAGGCGTCTCCGCTGCCAGTGCAATGTTCTTAACGCCCGCGCCTTTTGCTGCATCCATTACTTTTACAACCGTACCGTTATAAGCATGCTCATCCGCCTGAATGACAAGTGATGCGTCGGGCTGATCAAGTAGTAAATGCTCGATAGACGCTTCTACACGCTCGATATCAACCAAACGCTTGTCGATATACACATCGTTTGCTGCCGTTACAGCAATAAAGATACCAGCATCCTTTTGGCTCACCACATTTGAAGCCTGCGGGCGATTGACTTCCACCCCTGACTCACGAACAAATGAGCTAGTAACAATAAAGAAAATCAACATGATGAACACGATATCAAGCATGGATGTTAAATCGACTTGAGCTTCGTCTTGTTGATTAGGTCTGCGTCCGAGTCTCACTTCTGACTCCTTAAAGATTGTTCTAATTGGATGGCTCTGCGCTCACACACTTTGCTTAATCGTGCATGAACAAACATCCCCGCCAACGCCGCTACCATTCCAGCCATAGTCGGTAAGGTTGCAAGCGAGATGCCAGAAGCCATCAATTTCGGATTGCTGCTGCCCTGTGAAGCCATGACATCAAACACGGTAATCATGCCCGTCACTGTACCTAACAAGCCAAGCATTGGGCAAATAGCCACAAGCAACTTGATCGTTGATAAGTTCTGACGCAATTCCATGTGCGCCTTTGCAATCCATCCTTCGCGGATTTGATGTGCGTACCAAGAGTGATGTTCTGACCTTGCCAGCCACTGGTCACGGAGTTCTGCTTTTACCTTAGGAAAGACCGTAGTCAGGTAAAGAACCCGCTCCATGACCAATAACCAGCACACCGCAACTACGGCGGCCAGCCACCATAAGATCTGGCCACCTTGCTGCATAAAGCTCATCAATGTTGTGGCCCAATCTTCGCTGATCAAACCCAATGTGTTGAGTAAGATCTGCTCCATTACGCTGCATTCTCCGCGACTGTATTCACTTTGCTTTTTCCTTGAGGCATATCACGCTCAGCCTGTTCTGCAACTAAGCCAATACCTTGCTTCTCAAGAATATTGCGAATGTTCTCCGCTTGCGAGCTCAAAACATTGTGAGCCAAAAGCAGAGGCATTGCGGCAACCAGACCAAGTACAGTCGTTACAAGCGCCATTGAAATACCACCCGCCATGACTTTTGGATCGCCGTTACCAAACTGAGTGATCACCTGGAAGGTTTCGATCATGCCAGTTACGGTTCCAAGCAGACCAAGCATCGGAGCCAGTGCCGCCAACAGTTTCAACATCGACAAGCCTTTTTCTAGGTGCGTCTGCTCATCAACCACCGCTTCAAGAAGACGCAATTCTAATGCTTCCACACTGCGGTGTTTGTCTTTCTGATACACCGCAAGGACACGACCCAATGGATTATCTTGTGGCTGAGTAGGGCTCTTCAATTGCTGTGCAATCTTCTGACGTGCAATCATCAGTGATACGCCACGAACGAGCGCAATAATCAAACCGATAACTAATAAGCCAAGAATGATCTTACCCACTACACCACCAGCGCTGAGGCGATCTTGCAGTGTTGGCGAGTTCGCAAGTTGCTCCAAAAGGATACCGCGTGATGGATCAATAACAATGCCATCTAGATCACCCGAAGTGAGTGTGCTTGCTGTCGGACCATTCTCAGGCTGACGAAGGTAGTTAACCGCATCGCCACGCTGACCGCTCCAATTCACATAACCGTTGTCATCCAGTAACGCCATCGCGCCAAGGCGAGCACCCGTAATCGTCTGCTCACGACCTTCACCATCCAGCAATGTGAACGATACATTAGCCAGCTCACCACTTGCCTTCACTTGCTCTTCCATACTGCGCCACATGGCCTGAAGCTGTGACAAAGTAGGTAGCGAAGTCGCAGCAACAATAGCCTCGATGTCTTTCAGGTAAGTGTTGCGGTCAACACCCGTTACGGAATGTTTAAGTTCAGATTCAAGTTCTTTTGCATTCTGACGTACAACACCGAATAGCTCGCCAAGGCTGCCCGTCTCTAAACGAAGCTTCTCTTCAAGTTGTGCCAATTCAGCTTCATTTTCACTGAACGTCGCACTCAAGGCGTCCGCCTCGGCTTGTAAAGCGGCGCGCTCTGCCGCCAGTTGATTTTTAATCGACTGCAACTCTTGTTCTGAT
The DNA here is from genome assembly GCF_021728395.1 of Vibrio sp. J1-1. Classification (GTDB taxonomy): domain Bacteria; phylum Pseudomonadota; class Gammaproteobacteria; order Enterobacterales; family Vibrionaceae; genus Vibrio. The sequence goes on from NZ_JAKKCM010000021.1 coordinate 19,213, forward strand.
TGTTTAAAACCAGCTTCACGCGTTACGTTGTGTGATTGCTGTTGACGATTTTCCTGCTGCGCTTTTTGCAACAAAGTGTCACTGGCAAACGTAGTGTAAGGCATCAACGCAGCGCTTGAGATTAATGCAACCGATAACCACTTTTTGATCATTTACTTGCCCTCCGCAACGGTTAGCGACACTGGCAGCGTTAACATGCTCGGTGCAATTTGTTTGTTTGCCATGGCAAACGCTTTATCCAACTCTGTTTTTTGTTCAGTACCAAGAGGCAGCCAGGCCTTCTGCTGTTGCGACCAGCTCCAGAACGTTTCTCCGGATAAGCTACGTGCGATCAACGATACGCGTCCTAAATAGAGGACATCCGCTTCAACTTTTTCGTTCGCCGATAAATCAATTTTGCCTTGGTAAACGCCAAGTCGAGTGCCGTAATCCATTTCGATTTGGTACGCTTCCAGAATTCGGCGAAACTTTTCTGCATCAGCAACGTCCGCACGAGTCATCATCGAATCAAGCTTCGCAATACGCTCTTCGCGTTGTGCTTTACGAATCGGCTTATCGTTCGCCACGATCTCTTTTAACCCATCAAGCATGTGATACATCAACGGCACAACACCTTGACGGGTGTGTGCAATTTGCTCGATTTGGTCATTCAAGTTATCTACTTCTTGATTCTGACTGTTCACGAGACTGGTAAGGTGATCGCGATAAATCTTTAAATTGCTGACTTCTTCTTGCAGCTGTTCGATTTCTGCTTCCAAGGTCAACGCCTTTTCTGCACTGGTATCAATGCGTTTTTGACTGGCCGCGGATGCTTGATTGGTTTTACTTTGCACTGCTTGTGCACCGCTGAGATTTTCCGCGTGAACGGGAATCAAAACCGATGAAATTAGCAGAGCGATACTTGATTTAATTAGATTCATACGAGTTTAAATGCTATTTCCTAAAACGACTAAAGGGGAATACGACCCTTCCCCTTTATTAATCAGATTGTTATCAGTACTTAAACTGGATTGTCGCCATGTAGTTACGGCCTTCACCAACCACTACACCGCTCGCTCCCTCATACTCTAGAGGGTCAGTACTACCACCGCCCGCTAAGTACTCAGTATCAAATAGGTTTTCTACATTGAATCGAGCAACAATATCCAAGTTTTCGTCGTACTTATGCTTGTATGACACACCCATATCAATGCGTGCATACCCATCTTTTTCGAAGGTGTTCGCTGCATCTCCGTAGCGCTCACCTTCATAAATCAAACCTAGGTTTAGGTTGGTGTTGTCTTGCACTTTGTAGCTAGACCAAACACTCGCTGAGAACTCAGGTACATCTACCGGACGGTTGCCTTTGTAATGTTTACTTTGTGTAATCTCTGCATCTAAATACATTGCAGAAGCAGTAAGCGAAAGCTTATCCGTCACAAAGCCCTGCGCTAAGATTTCTGCTCCACGGTGAACTTGCTCGCCATCTTGCGTAATCGTCTCTTTGCCCGGATTATTTGGCGCATCAACCGTTAGCTTTACGTTCTCTAAGGTGATATCAAATAGAGCGCCTGTTAAGTAAAGACGTTGATCAAACAACTCCCACTTAGTACCAACTTCGTAAGAAATGCCGCGTTCCGCGTCTAGCTCTTCACCATCGTTAGTATAATCCTCACCGTTTACCTGCCCTTGTGGCATAAAACTCTCAGAGTATTGAGCATAAATAGAGCCATTCGATGTTGGGTGGAAAGTCACACCAAACTTCGGAGATACTTGGCTCTCTGTTAACTCATCACTACGTTTTTCATCATAACGAACACCCGCAAGTAGCTGCCAGTAATCATTGATGGTCATCATATTCTGCGCGTAGATTCCCCAAGTATCGTATTCGCTCGTTGGCCATTTTCTCGAACTACGATAACTAGGCTTTGGCACCGTTTCTCCCGGAGCAATCTTCGCTTCATTATGAAACGACATAAAGCGATCGTAACTGTAATCTAAGTAGTTAGCTCCGACTAATAGTGTGTTTTCGGTACCAAATAAAGCAAAGTCTGTCGTAACATCTAAATAGGCGGTGTCAAACACCCAGTTATCTGAACGATCATTACCACGGTGAACAATGACGTTATCTACATCGTATTTATTGAACTTCGGGTAAGACTCTACGTCAAAACGCTCAAAGTCTTGGCGGTTGTATCCCGCTTTCACATTAACGCTCTCAATTACTTGCGCATTAATATCGATGCCATAGTTTTCGACGTCGTTATCGATCTTTGACCATTGCGCGTCCCAAATGTATTTTTCACCTAACTGAGGCTTGCCATTTACGACGTAAGCACCTGAATCTACGCTACCTTCATCTTTTGTACGGTCATAGTGCGCTGACACCATAACGTTTTCGGTAATGTCATACTCAGCAACTAAACCACCAACAAAACGATCGGTTTGAGGCTTTGTACCATCACCGTAAGTGCGCCAAGAACTGTAGTTCTCCTTCGCTAAAATCGCACGAGCACGCAGCGTTTCCGCTTCATTTAAAGAGCCACTGACATCAAGCACTGTACGTGAATGCTCGTTTGAACCGATGTCTTGGCTCAGGCTTACTTGTGTTTTTGCTGTTGGTTTCTTAGAAACCATGTTTACTAAACCACCCGGCTCAGACTTACCGTAAAGCAGACCAGACGGGCCTTTTAAAACTTCAACACGCTCTAAAAGCTCAATTGGCTGACGATAATGTGACCAGTGTTGGCGACCATCTTTTAGGAAACCATCCGAACTACTTAGTTCAAACCCACGTAGCGAGAAACGTTCACGGTTGCGACTAGTGCCGCCGGCGCTCACACTCGCGTCATTACGCAGTACTTCACCCAGCGTACTCGCACGTTGCTCATCGATCACGGTTTCGTCAATGACAGCAACTTGCCCCGGAGTTTCTAGTTGCGTCATTTCCATTCGCATCGCTGTACTATTGGTATCCGCTTTGTATCCGAACTCGCGTCCTTCAACGACTAGATGCTCATCTGTTTGAATTTCTGCCACTGCAGGTGCCGCTAACACCGCACCGATCACTAATGCCAAATGGCTCTTAGTAAACATATCCTTTCACTCCGATTGTGTTTCGGGTTGCACATACAATAAATGTGATTCCCTCTTATTTACATTGCGAGTGAATATAAGTGATAAGTATTACCATTTGCATTAAATTTACATTCTTTGCATTTGCAAAGTTTTGTAAAGAACTATCGGGTGACGAATTATTCATACGAGATCTAGATCACAAAATAAACTTTTAAGCATCATGTTGCATTATTGTCTGAACATCAAACTCACGGTTAAGCCACCTTGCGGACGGCTCTCTGCATTCACGTTTCCTCCCATCATTCGCATCGACTCTTTGACAATCGCAAGCCCGAGACCATACCCGCCGACGTTCTTATCTCTCGACACATCTAAGCGTGTAAAAGGATTGAATATTTCGGACAACTTGTTTTCTGCAATTCTAGGCCCATTGTCAGATACCGACATAACGAGATAAATCTGCCCATTCACTTCTTTGTGGCTCAGAGCCACTTCTATCTGGGCGCATTCACCTGCGTATTTGATGGCATTGCCAATAAGATTGTTGAGACAACGTACGACCAAAGTTTCTTCGCAATAAGCGCTAGGCTCTGTCGCGTAAGAAACAAATGACAAGCTTTGTTCCTCTTTAAGATCGATTTTGCAACGCTCAACTTGTGGTGCTAAAAGCACTTCTAAGTCCATACGTTTAGTCGCTTTATCGTAACGAGCATTCTCAAGGCGGCTAAATTCTAAGATGCCGCTGATCAGGTGATTCAGCTCTTTAGTCTCCTCTTCAAGTCGGGTAACCAAAGCTTGTTCACCCTCTCCCACGCGTTTACGCAAAAGGTGTAACACCAAGTTTTGCCTGGCTAGCGGCGTTCTGAGCTCATGAGAAACATCGCGAATCAACAGGCGTTGTTTTTTCGCTAGGGAGTGGATCTCTCTGGTCATGTGATCAAAGTCTTCTGCGAGCTCATTAAACTCTCGGGTGTTCGACTTTAGTTCCCGTACGACACTGACGTTAAAATCTCCGTTCGAAAGCTTCTTGCTTGCCTCTCTAAGACGATCTAATGGCTGTTGTAAGTTACGCGCCATCAAAAGCGAGAACAAGACTAAAATGACCACGGCAATAACCACTTTGATAATTGAAAAATACAGTATGAAGTCATTCGCAGGATGCAAACGATGCGGCAGTTGGATCACTAAGTTGTGTTTATTAACCAGAGGAATGTTGATGATGGGTCGATTAACTTTGCCTTCCAATTGATCATTAATGCTGCGCTTGAACTGAAGCTTAAATTCAAAGTGTGGATGCATTAAACGATGTGTGATGGGTTGGAGCTGCTCGTTCAATACAAACAGATAAAATTGTTGTGCGTTTGCCCAATCGGCTAATTCTTCCATGTCACCGTGCTCGATAAGCACGTTCGCTTGATGTGCAAGATCTAGCATCTCTGATTTGACGCTATCAGGGACTTTTAGCATGGCTTTGACCAAAGCTTGTTCGGCTAAGTGCTGAACAAGCAATATACTGATCACTATCGCCGTCATATAGCTAAAGAGCTTAAACGCGAGACTGTCTTTGCGCTTTACTATGTAGGATGGACAAACAAACTTCATTACACGCCCACAACTTCTAAATAGCTGTAACCTTTACCACGAAACGTTTTAATGTGCTGCTTTGAAAGGCCCGCCTCTACCAGTTTCCGGCGGATGTTACTGATGTGCATATCAAGATTGCGATCAAACGGACTGAGTTCTTTTCGCAGAACTTCCGTTTGCAGCTCCGCTTTAGAGATCACCACTCCCTGATTTTTAACCAAGTGACTTAAAAGTTCGGCTTCAGTGCTGGTCAGCGGCAAGCTCGTTATCTGATCACTTATGTTCTGAACGGTATTACAAATGGTTTGTCGTTGGCGCTCCAAACCGACTCGACGAAGGATAGCTTTAATACGCATCAGTAACTCTGCGACATTGAATGGCTTACCGATATATTGATCGGCACCGGCTTGATAGCCGTCAAGCATCGAGCTCTCATCATTTAAAGCTGTGAGCATAAGAATTGGAGTAGCAAATCTTTGGCAGATACGACGAGCAACTTGCATCCCATTTAAGTTTGGCAACATAACATCAAGTAAAACCAAATCGACAGGCGTTTTTTCCATGTATTGCAGGGCGCTTTCACCACAATGTACAGAAGATACGGTATACCCTTCATCTTGCAATACTGTGGCTAAGAGTTCACACAAAGGAACGTCATCATCAACTATCAAAATTCGCGACATGTCTAATTGTCAATTAAATAAAAATAGTTCTCATTATATTCTTCACTTTTAAGTTAAACAACTGAGCATTGGAGGAGCTTATTTGCTCAAAAACACGAAAGCCTACTTTACAGCAGGCTCTCTGAAATTAAGCGATGACTTAAATTTTGAACTCGCTAACACTGTAAACCGGTCAACAATGCAACGTTGTTTACGATTGAACGTAAGTTCTCACTGATTGCTCTCAACGTTTTCAGCTCTTCACCACTAAATGGATGAGTAAGCACCGAGTCAGCGCCATTTTTACCCACCACCGTTGGTAAGCTGAGTACGACATTATTCACGCCATATTGTCCTTTTATCATTGTTCCGACAGGCAACACTGAGCGCTCGTTGATGATCACCGCCTGAACTATCCGAAACACACTGGCTGCGATACCGTGTACAGTATTGTTCTTGCGGCGAAATATTTCATACCCCGCTTGTTTCACCGCCTCTAATAGCTCATCCGCATCAATTCTCTTGATATTATGCATATCACAATAGTAATCCGCGGGTTGGCCTGCGATAGAAATCAAACTCTTTGGCGTAAAACAATGACTACCATGTTCGCCTAATACGTAGCCAAAGATATTCTTAGGATCGAGATCTACACGGTTGGCTACAATACTCATCAAGCGGGCAGTATCAATAACACAGCCACTACTGATCACCTTACTAGCTTCAAACCCTGTATTAGCGACGATAAAATGGGTAACAATATCACATGGGTTAGTCACAACAATTAGAATGGCATTTGGTGCAACACGCTCTATGTTACGTGCAATTTCAACCCCTATATTGGCGTTGATTTCTGCGATATCCAGACGAGTCTGCCCTTGTTTAATTTGAGCACCAGCAGTGATGATAACAATGTCCGCTTCCAATAAATCCAGATAGTCATTTGAAGGGACAATACGAGTGTTTTTGGAAAACGTTAACGCCGTTGTATGGCGGAAATCGAACACTTCCCCTTCTGCTCGTTCCAGGTTTTGATCTAATAGAACCAATTCACTGAAACTACCCATCGTAAGTAAGTAATTACAAACTCCAACGCCAACAGCACCAGCGCCAATGACACCGATCTTCATTTTTCTCTCCCTGATATTTCTACCCAAATCACTGCAAGATGCAGGATTCAAATCCATCTGATCATCAACACTTTACTACCTAAGTAAACTATCATGTTCAGACTCAGCTTCATGTGGTTTCTGGGTATTGTTCTTAGCTCACAAGATTAGTCGTTACTTTAAAAATGAGCTGCGATAGAGTAAAAGTCCAACATATTTGTATTAGTGTGCATGCCTCAGTAAATGAAGGTGTTGCATCGACATAGCTCGATTCTCACCAATCCAAACAACTCAAAAATTGATTACAATCGGGTTCAACCCAAACGAGAAAAGCGACAACATGGATACATTGTTAATTGGTCACCGAGGTGTAGCGGGGTCCTACCCAGAAAACACAAAGATAAGCGTTCTGGCTGCAGTAAACCTTGATTTGAAATGGGTAGAAATTGATGTTCAACCGACAAAAGATGACATCTTGGTGGTATGCCATGATCACACGGTCAATCGCTGCAGTAATGGGCAGGGGCGAATAGATGAACTCACTTTGGATGAACTAAAAAGCTTAGACTTTGGAGCCTGGTTTAGTGGCGAGTTTAAAGGTGAAACCATCATGACGTTGGATGAGCTTCTTGAACTGGCAGCTGAGCACAACCTCAATTTAAATATCGAAGTGAAAGTTGATCGCCATCCCGCTGAGCCAGTTGCCAAGTTATTAGCCACAGTGCTTTCTGGTAGCTCTCTGCCTTCAAAAAGTATTTTACTTTCAAGTTTTAGTCATGATGTTATTCGAGCCCTCTTTAAGCACTGTAAAGGCTACCGTTTAGGTGTACTGAGCGAATTTCTTACCAAGAAAGACCAATTGCTGCTTGAAGAAGTCAACGCTTACAGCTGTAACTTAAACATCAATTGGGTGCGCTCCCGTCAGATTAAAAAACTCCAACAAAATGGCTATAAAGTGATGTGCTATACCGTCAACAACCCACATAAACTAAAGCACCTGCCAACGTTAGATGGCATCTTCAGTGATCACCCAACTCGGTTTCTGCCGTAAGCGATCATTTTAAAATGCGAGGGGATTTTCTGTTACCACTCAATGGTGATGGGTGTTCCCCTTCTAACCAATTGAATAAACTCGTCCATCTCTTCGTTGGTAATCGCGATACACCCATTGGTCCAATCAAAACTTTGTATAAAGCTTGGGTCTTGGGTTTCCCCATTTTTTAAGCCATGGATTTTAATATTGCCACCAGGGTAGACACCGCGACGATGAGCCTCCAGCGTATCAATGGCATCGGGGTAGCTAATATGTACGGAACGGTAAAAAGCAGAGTCGTTGATAACGTAATCTAGGGTATAGTTACCTTCTGGAGTCCGGTTGTCCCCTTCTTCTTGTTTATGACCTTTGGGATTAGCACCCAGCGCAATTCGATACTCCTTTATCACAGTGCCTTCTTCCATCAAGTACATTCGACGCTTTGACTTGTCGACTTTAACAAGATCGACAGCACCCTGTGCTTCGAATACGAACGCACAACATACAATTAGAGAACACCATTTTACTGACATCGCCAGAACGCCTAATTAAGAAGCCAACAAGGAAAACAGAGAAGGGGTATGCTAGTCAGTTGGTAATAACAAAGCAATCTGAATATAACGTGGGGACGTAAAAACCTATGCTAATGGCATTTTGCTATGACAGAGTCCGTATTGCAGATTTATCTATTCATCGTACCTAAGTTGCATTACGTTAGTAGAGAACACAAAGATTTCGAGAGAGAACTATGATTAACATTGCTTTTTTTAGCGCCAAATCCTACGACGAAGCCTCTTTTAATAAAGTGCGACATCAACAGGACTTAGAGTTTCATTATCACGATTTTCGCTTGACCTCGAAGACTGCGAAAATGGCTCACGGCTGCGAAGTCGTCTGTGCATTTGTTAACGATGACTTGTCTGAACCCGTTTTAAAACAACTATCTCAGGGCGGCACTAAGCTTATAGCAATGCGTTGTGCGGGTTTTGATAAAGTCGATCAACAAGCGGCTAAGAAGTTAGGCTTGCAAGTGGTTCGTGTACCGGCCTATTCACCAGAAGCGGTTGCCGAACATACGGTCGGGTTGATGATGTGTCTGAACCGTCGACTACACAAAGCCTATCAACGAACCCGAGATGCAAATTTCTCTCTGGAAGGTTTAGTAGGCTTCAACTTTTTTGGTAAGACGGTCGGCGTAATAGGTACGGGGAAAATAGGCATTGCTGCAATGAGAATTTTCAAAGGATTAGGTATGGAGGTCCTGTGCCATGATCCTTACGAAAGCCCTCTGGCAATAGAGATGGGCGCACGTTACCGCTCTCTAGAAGAGATATATGCCAATGCTGATATTATTACTTTGCATTGCCCGATGAGTAAAGAAAACTACCACCTCCTCAATGCAACTTCATTTTCGAAAATGAAAGATGGCGTGATGATCATCAATACAAGTCGGGGAGAGTTGTTAGATTCACTTGCTGCAATCGAAGCTCTGAAGCAAGGAAAAATTGGTTCACTGGGCCTAGATGTTTACGACAATGAGAAAGAGCTTTTCTTCCAAGATAAGTCGAATGACGTTATCGTAGACGACGTTTTTCGCCGTCTATCTGCATGTCATAACGTCCTGTTCACGGGTCACCAAGCTTTCTTAACTCACGAGGCGCTCAACAACATAGCATCAGTGACACTCAACAACGTAGAAGCATTCTTCTCTGGGCAAGTTTCAGGGAATGAACTGATCAACTAAATTAGGAATCGAGGAGGATAGTAGAGCGTAGAATTTTAGCTATGCTATACTCCTCGGCCATTAAAAATTAGAGTCTAACTGCCATGAGCATAAAAACTGATATTCAAAAGCTGCATAACCGCGTAGAGAACTGCCAACGTAAACTCGATGCAGCACGTTCTCGTGGTGATCACGAAATGATTTCTAAGTTTACTGATGAAGTCGAGCAATTAACCAAAAAACTTAGTCAGCTTAAGCACAAACAGAGTTACGAGCTGAATAAAGAGCGTAAGAGCTTGCTGGATATGCCATTTTCTCGTGAAATTACCAAAGAAGAGCAGGCAGACATCGGCAAACTCAAAAAGCGCGTGCGCGGACTTGTTGTCGTTCACCCGATGACCAAGCTTGGTAAAGAGCTGCGTCTGGATGCGATGACAGGTTTCGCACCAAAAGAGTTTTAATTTTCGTTAATACAATGTTTATATTGAGCCTGAGTCAGAACACTCGGGCTTTTTATTGCTCACAGTACGGTGACTTCAATTTAGCAGCCGAGCTCGTCATTCCCCCCTCTTTTCGACCTGATTAACCCTTTCTTATTGATTACCACTTTTTCGGTTACGCTCACCAGGCCACAGTATGAATGATATGGCTCCTGGTATAGATCGGATAGATATCGATGTTTAATGATAACTTTCGAGCCGCTCTGCTCACTTCCTGATGACAGAATGATAAAAAGCACGTCGGTAGGCAATGTCACCCTTCATGATGAACGATAGCACCGCACAGACGTTTTACACAAAAAAGCCTCGCTATCACTAGCGAGGCTTGGTAACAAATTCTGATCGTGTTTTAGGTCAACTGTTGTAGCTTATGTTCCACCAAGGGATCACCAGGAACCAGTTGTTGAGCAACCTCTAAAAGCTGCACCGTATCTTGCGGGTTGTCATGCTCATGCTTCAGCGCTATGTCTACTAGTGGCTGAATATCAATTTGTGCCTGATGTTCCTTCACGTGTTGTTTCTTCTCATCAATCAACACATTGTGAGCTTTACTCAATAGGCCCAGACGATGTGTGGAGTTTGCGTTCGCCTTGTTGAGGCACTGGTAGTAATCCTCTTTTAAGCGCAGTGTTTTGGTTTGATGGCGAAACTGCGCAATGTCTATCTGCTGATGACGGATGAAATCTGCGGCTACTTGCTTATAAAAACCAAATTTATTCATATAAGTAGCGTGAGTGCCATGGCCCATGCCAAAAACCCTTAGATGCTTCAGTTCTGGATATCGCTTAGCATGAAGTCGGTCAATATCATTAGTCGGGTCATAAATGATATAGCCCTTGGCATCTCCTAGATCAAGATCGTGGTACTCACCATCCCAATCAAACTGTTGCGCTATTTCAGTACTCGATCTGTTATCCCAAGGCACCAGTTCTTGGTTTTTGGTGCTAACCGGATGAAATAGCAGTACTTGGTCGAGCTTAAGCAATTTGGCGAATGCACCAATCGCGAAGCCACCCCGACTCAATCCATAACCTAAACGGCACTCGAAAGGCGCTAGCAGCATCGATAATTGCTCAAGAAAGAAAATCAAATTACGGCTACGAAACCAATTGCTTTTACCCAGATGCTGGAAAGAAATAATATTTACTTTTTGCTTTTGGGCTAGGCGATAACCCCAAGGCGCAAAATCGGGATGTAAGTCCTGTACTTGTAAGTTAGTACCTGCAGGAGAAAAGGTGAACAATAGTGGTTTGTTAAGATCAACAAACTCATACCTAACAAAGACATCATCAAGCAAGTCCTCCCCGGATATTGGTAGCCTGGTTTCCTGCTCTTCACGAGAAAGAGTCAGCCATTCATCCAACCAGTACAGTAACTTCATTAATCCTCCATCTAAATTGCGCCTAGCAATTGTATTAAAAATCTAGTTTTTAGTGCGTGATCATTTCCCCCATTACAGGGGGCTCTGATATCAGTCCTCTTTTAAAAACAAAGTCTTGGTTTGCTCATTAAATTGGGCAATATCTATCTGTTGGTGGCGAATAAATTCCTCCGCCACCGTGTTAAAAAATTCTAATTTATTCAGGTGAGTGGATTGAGTACCGTGCCCCATACCGACAACTTTGAGATGCGTCAGCTGCGGATAACGTTCTGCATGAAGACGATCAATGCAATTGGTAGGATCATAAATAATGTAGCCTCTGGCATCCCCCAAAGCTCGATCGTGATAGTCATTCTCCCAGTTAAACTGCTGAGCTAAATCAGTGCTCGGTCTGTCATCCCATGGCACAATAGTTTTATTCTTCGTGCTAACAGGATAAAACAGTAGGATATGCTCCAACTTCAGCAACTCTGCAAATGCACCAATAGCAAACCCGCCCAAGCTCTGACCATAGCCCAAACGACACTTAAAGGGCTCTAATAGCTCGGATAGCTGCTCAAGAAAGAAAATCAAATTGCGACTTCGGAACCAATTACTTTTACCCAAATGCTGGAAAGCAATAATGTTCACTTCTTGCTGTTCTGCGATCTGATACCCCCAAGGTTTAAAATTCGGATTTAAATCTTGTACCTGAACATCAGTACCGGAGGGAGAGAAGGTAAACAGTAAAGGCTTGTTCGAATCGACTAATTCATACTTAACAAAAACATCGTCAAGTAAGTCAAACCCGGTAAGTGGTAGTGCAGTATTCTGCTCTTCTTTAGAAAGAGTCAGCCATTCATCTAACCAGTACAGTAACTTCATTTATCCTCCATATAAATAACACTCTCTATCTCTCTGTTAAGTCTACCAAAATGCTATTAAGGACCATATAAACCACAGCTCCAACAGAAATCTTACTAGCCTATGAAGAGACTATTGAGCAGAAAAGAAAACACGAGAACTTAACTCGGGAATAAGAGCTCAGAAAGAACTTGGAGAAAGGTAAATTTTAGAAGAAGAGCTTACTTGATAAGCAAGACATTACAGAACTTTTATATGCAAGGCTGTTTTTGAAAACAACAGATACGAAAAAACCGCTGTAAGAACAGCGGTTTCTCTTTAAAAGTGGCGGAGAGATAGGGATTTGAACCCTAGATACGCTATTAACGTATGCCGGTTTTCAAGACCGGTGCTTTCAACCACTCAGCCATC
>NZ_JAKKCM010000022.1 GCF_021728395.1 Vibrio sp. J1-1
TCGAAAGTAAGAAGTAATTTTAAAGCTATTATCGTTCCAACAGAACGATAATGAATTGACTGTGCCAAATAACCGAGGTTATTTGTATTGGTCACTCAGTTCATTGAAACCTAATTTGATACCGAGGTATCTAATTGGATTATCATCAACGAGTGCCCACACAGATTGATAGGTTCTTATTTTTAAAGAGCTTTTCTAACTTACCCAGCAACTCAGTTGCTCGTCGTTAGGGGTGCGTATCTTACTCCGCACCGTGAGAGAGTCAAGCATTTTTTCAAATTTCTTTTTTCTCTCATTTCCGACTCGCTGTGTGACTTTCGTCTCACTCCGTGTCGGTGGATGCGCAGTATAGGGAGTTAAGAAATTAGCACAAGCGTTTTTTGCAAAAAAAACCTCAACCGAACAAACAACAAACACTTTGCGCAAATAAAGAACGATTCGGCCTGTTTTTCTTGGATAAATCGGATCTTTTCTGCTGATCGAGGTCATCCCTTCTTAGAAAAAGCGCCAACTTTTTCCTTTTCACTTATGCCTCTATCACCGATTTTTCGATATCACCGTAAACTTTTGCCATTTAGTGTTAATCAGGATGACTACAAGGCATACCTTCTGTAGAAATTAGGGATACAAAAAAGCCCCTCACTAATAGTGACGGGCCTATATAGTTAACAGCATTCATTTATTAAATATTACTCACTGTGAGTAAATTGACTTGATGCTGGGTGTCATCCACCTTCACGTCACTTTTAAACACTAGCGACTTACACAATACGTGCGTCTTTAATGATCTATCTATATAGAGGGCTTGGCGATAGAACGTGCCCGCTGACTCTATATCTTCCTCCAACTCCGCATGTTTACCTCGAATAACATTGGAAAGCACTGAATCACGCAACTTAAGAGCTTGGGCTAAATATTGCTTTGCCTTCGCTAAATCACCGACGACTGTTTTATGTAGAGCGAGCGCTTCATAAATGCGAGGCTGAATTTGACCGATAGCCATTTTTGCCCCTACTTCCAATGCCTCGTAGAGTGCTTGCGGTTGTCTTTTTCTCTGAGCTTGTTCAGGGTGCAGTGCTTTTTGTACATGGTACGCAATCAGCAACTCAGCTTGAACATAAGCATTGTGTGGCTCAATGTCTAAAACGTTTTCCATGAGTTCAATGCCATGCTGATACTGATTTTCATCTGAAATATTTAAATAATGATGCGCTTGAATAAACAGTTTTAGTGCCTTGGGAGTGATTGGAAGTCCAGCCACCAGCATCGTTGATTTCAGTTTGGCATCGGGCACATTCAGTATCGTCATCATACCCAGCGACGCTTGCTGTAAAACCGTCTTTAAATCACGGTCCGCCAAGGTATATAAACGACGAAATAGCGCTTTATCCGAGAAACTGGTCCGATACTCGATTTCTAATAAGCGGGCTACATCACTTTGCCTTATCTTTACCACCACAGATTTGCCCGCTTCCGCACGGCTATTAAATGACGCTCTCTTCTGCATTACTCGATAGTCACTAACCTGAGCCACATCCGACATTAACTTTTTCGTGATACCGTCAGCTAAGTCATCGCCAATACCTGTATGACTGGCGTTGTTGTGGAGAGTGAATTCAATCAGATATATATCGTTGTTTGGCCTATTACTTACTTCCGGTTGCTTGTAGGTAAACGTAACTATCATCGCCACCACAATACCAAGCAAAGTAAAGCTAAATAATCCCTTACTCCAATAGCGCCCTTGATGCTTTAGCTTAAACTTCCCACCAGAAGCATCTGAGTAAAAGCGAGCTGCTTCTCCAGTTAGAGAAGGCATATTTTGACTGTCACTAGAACTAACGCGCATAAACTCTTTTGGCGTTAAGCGTGTGACTTCAGCGACGAGTTTATACCCTCGCTTGGGCACTGTGATGACATAGCTGGGGTTCTCTTCACGACTATCACGCAATAACTTACGCAGCTCAGAGATAGACTGAGTCACCACTTGGTCGGTGACAGCCGCCCGATCCCAAACCGACTGTATTAACTCTTTGCGTGTGAAAACTTGGTTCGCGTTCTTAGCAAAGAAATATAGAAGGTTACTTAATCGTGGTTCGACGGAGGTTTCCCTACCTTTTCGGTAAAGCTTATTTTCACCAACGTCCATCACCCAATCGTTGATTTGAAAATAGACTCCAACCATGTAATTACACTCTCACATCTACCAGGTAAAGCAGCAGAAATGACAGGACACCATCTCTTACCGTAAATAAAGAGGAGGGATTATAGGGTGGAGAGCAGCTGGTTCCTAGTAAACCATCCCATTCAGATACAATCTGGGGCAGGAAAAAGTCTCGCTACTCCAGAGCAGCTAAGATAGAGCAGTGACTCGCATCGTCATCCACATGGCCGCAGCAGGCATCATTAATCTTTTTAAGCGCTCGGCGAATTTTAGTCAGTTCATTAATTTTTTCATCCACCAGCTCTAACTTAGCCGTAGTAATCGCTTTAACCTCGGCGCAGCTGTGCTCTGTCGCTTCTAGTTTTATTTCCAGAAGATCTCTAATCTCACCCAAACTTAAACCAAGCTCTTTGGCTTTGAGGATAAATCGAACCTGCTTTTGATTCTCTTCATTATAGAGTCGATAGCCTGATTCACTTCGTCCCGCAGGCTTAATTAGCCCATTCTTTTCGTAGAATCGTAATGTATCGGCGGTCACACCACAGCGTTTCGCCAGTTCACCTATCTGAAACATAACTGTCCTTATTAACTATCTCGTTACTTTTAAAGCTAAAGATCGACTTTTTTGCAATTATTTTTGAGATGCCAAACGATTGCGCGAGCTTTTTTGTAATAAATTGGTTAGAATACGCGCCATCAAATAGTGGAGACTGTTTTCTGACTGGAAAACGCCTGAAAAGGTCTTTACCAAAACTGGCCAATATTTTACCCCCAAGAGGTAAAAACAAGTTCATTTTTGGCAAACATCTTTAACTCCGTGAATTTGAGGAAAATGGAAGCATGAACAACGCTCGTCCTATTCGCCGCGCGCTAATCAGCGTATCAGACAAAACAGGTATTGTTGAGTTTGCACAAGCTCTTGCTGAGCGTGGTGTCGATATCCTATCTACTGGTGGTACAGCTCGTCTACTTGCTGAGCAAGGTATCGCAGTAACTGAAGTCTCTGACTACACTGGTTTCCCAGAAATGATGGACGGTCGCGTTAAGACGCTTCACCCGAAAGTTCACGGTGGTGTACTAGGCCGCCGCGGGCAAGACGATGAAGTGATGGAAAAACACGGCATCAATCCAATCGACATGGTTGTTGTTAACCTATACCCATTCGCAGAAACTGTTGCTAAAGACGGCTGTACTCTAGAAGACGCTGTAGAGAACATCGATATCGGTGGCCCTACAATGGTTCGCTCCGCAGCGAAAAACCACAAAGACGTGACTATCGTTGTAAACGCTTCAGACTACGACCGCGTCGTCGCTGAAATGGATGCAAACGACAAGTCTCTGACTCTGGAAACTCGCTTCGACCTTGCTATTGCCGCATTCGAACATACTGCTTCTTACGACGGCATGATCGCGAACTACTTCGGCACTATGGTTCCATCTTACGGTGAGAACAAAGAAGGTGATGAAGAGTCGAAATTCCCACGCACTTTCAACCAGCAGTTCGAGAAGAAACAAGATATGCGCTACGGTGAGAACAGCCACCAAGCAGCTGCATTCTATGTTGAAGCGAATCCGGAAGAAGCATCTGTATCTACTGCTCGTCAAATCCAAGGTAAAGCACTTTCTTACAACAACATCGCTGACACTGATGCAGCGCTTGAATGTGTGAAAGAGTTCGACGAGCCAGCATGTGTGATCGTGAAACACGCAAACCCATGTGGTGTAGCACTAGGTAAAGACATCCTAGAAGCGTACAACCGCGCTTACCAAACGGATCCAACATCAGCATTCGGCGGCATCATCGCATTCAACAAAGAGCTAGACGCAGAAACTGCTACAGCAATTGTTGAACGTCAATTTGTTGAAGTCATTATCGCACCTTCAGTATCAGCGGAAGCTATCGAAGTGGTTGCAGCGAAGAAAAACGTTCGCCTGCTTGAGTGCGGTGAGTGGACAACCAAGACAACTGGCTTTGATGTTAAACGCGTTAACGGCGGCCTACTGGTTCAAGACCGTGACCAAGGCATGGTAAGCCTGGACGACCTTAAAGTAGTGTCTAAGCGTCAGCCAACAGAAGAAGAGCTAAAAGACGCGCTATTCTGCTGGAAAGTAGCGAAATTCGTGAAATCAAACGCGATCGTTTACGCAAAAGGTGACATGACTATCGGCGTGGGCGCTGGCCAAATGAGCCGTGTTTACTCTGCAAAAATCGCGGGTATTAAAGCAGCCGATGAAGGTCTGGAAGTCGCTGGTAGCGTAATGGCATCAGACGCATTCTTCCCATTCCGTGATGGTATTGATGCGGCAGCAGAAGCGGGCATCAAGTGTGTGATTCAGCCAGGTGGCTCTATGCGCGATGACGAAGTTATTGCAGCAGCAGATGAGCACGGTATGGCGATGATCTTCACAGGCATGCGTCACTTCCGTCACTAATCAGAACATGGCTCTAGGGATGACCTAGGGCCATTTTGATCCGTTTAATTCTTCATTAGTGTTGTCGCTTTTGCTTATCAACATTAATTAAAAAATTTTAATTTTAGAGCAAAGTCAGATTGCCTAGTTCAAGGAAAACACGCTGATCTTATGGCTATAAGTGAGCATGGTTGACTCTGAAATCGGCAATATGACGAAGCTATCAAAGGTAAAATACAATGAATGTATTGATTATCGGCGCAGGCGGTCGTGAACACGCACTAGGTTGGAAAGCCGCTCAAAACCCAAATGTTGAAACGGTATTCGTTGCTCCTGGTAACGCTGGTACTGCTCTTGAGCCTAAATTGAAGAACGTCAACATCGGCGTAGAAGACACGGCAGCGCTGGTTGCATTTGCACAAGAACATGCGATTGAACTAACTATCGTTGGCCCTGAAGCACCACTTGTGATTGGTGTCGTTGATGCGTTTAATGAAGCTGGCCTGCCAATTTTCGGCCCAACTCAGGCTGCTGCTCAGCTTGAAGGCTCAAAAGCGTTCACGAAAGACTTTCTTGCACGCCATGAAATCCCAACAGGCTCTTACGCTAACTTCACAGAGATTGAGCCTGCATTGGCTTACGTTCGTGAGCAAGGCGCACCAATCGTTGTGAAAGCTGACGGCCTTGCTGCAGGTAAAGGCGTTATCGTTGCAATGACGCTAGAGGAAGCGGAAGACGCAATCAAGGACATGCTTGCTGGTAACGCTTTCGGTGATGCTGGTAGCCGTGTTGTTATTGAAGAATTCCTGGATGGCGAAGAAGCAAGCTTCATCGTGATGGTTGATGGTGAGAATGTCCTACCAATGGCCACCAGCCAAGACCACAAACGCGTAGGCGACAAAGATACGGGTCCTAACACAGGTGGTATGGGAGCTTACTCTCCAGCGCCAGTGGTTACACCAGAAATCCACAATCGCATCATGGACGAAGTCATTTATCCAACCGTTCGCGGCATGGCAGCAGAAGGTAACCCATACACAGGTTTCCTATACGCAGGCCTAATGATCGACAAAGACGGCACACCAAAAGTGATCGAATATAACTGTCGATTCGGCGATCCAGAAACTCAACCAATCATGATGCGCATGCAGTCAGATTTGGTTGAACTTTGTCTAGCAGCTGTCGACAAGAAGCTGGATCAAGTGGAATCTAAATGGGATCCGCGCGCGTCGATCGGTATTGTTCTTGCTGCAGGTGGTTACCCAGCGGCATACAACAAAGGCGATGTGATTTCAGGCTTGCCTCAGACCGAAGTTGAAGGCGAGAAAGTCTTCCATGCTGGTACAGAGAACAAAGACGGCGATGTCGTGACAAACGGAGGTCGCGTACTGTGTGCAACAGCACTTGGCCATAGCGTTTCAGAAGCTCAGCAACGCGCGTATGAGCTAGCGAAACAGATCAGCTGGGATGGTATGTTCCATCGCAATGATATTGGCTACCGCGCTATCGCACGCGAGCAATCAAAATAAAAACAACATCAGTTGGCTATAAATAATAAGGCGCTTAATGCGCCTTTTTTCATTATTCAAAGCAAGAGCGGTTATTCAGCGATGAATTTAGGTCTCTGAACGCAGTCAAACTCATCATCTTTGAGTAAAAGCAATTCATCAACGGTCACTTTATTGCGGGACTCTTTGCCAATGAAGGCAATGTAACTATCAACGGATGCCAATCGGTCAATGACAAATTTCGGCAACGTCTGGTTAAACTCTAAAGCCGCAAACTCTTTACCGTCGCAAACTTCCAAGGATTCACCATCCCAGTAACCTTGAATCAAGCTCTGACCGTTGCGAGAGCGCTCTTTGACAGAGACAACAACATCGTTGGCTTCAGACTTAAAACGCTCTAGCTGGTCACGCTGTAAAGGCAGAACTTTGTTATTAACTCGATATTGCTGATAAACCGCTTCACCATCTTTATTGAATCGGATGTGGACTTGAAAAGGTACCATACCCTGCTTGGCATCAATCTGGTCACCCTTTCGAGTCAACTCCCGTAATTCACCGTCATCCCAACGATAATCACTTTGGTACCAACCATAGTCACCCGCTGTTACATAATCAGCTGCGGTACTGACACGGGTAAGTCGTTCCGTCATCCAATACAAACTGCTTGCATCTCCCTCAGCTTTACCGCCAGTGAAATGAGTAAATTGTTCTAGATTGGAGGTTTCAACAGATGAACAGCCAACAAGAGAAAGGCTAGCAAGGAGAAATGAAGTGAAGAGCTGTTTTTTCATAAAATTGCACCGAGGCAGGATACCTCGGTGCATTCTAACTTAGTTTACTGATTCTTTCAGTGCTTTACCTGCTACGAATGCAGGAACGTTAGCCGCTGCGATTTGAATCTCATCGCCAGTCTTAGGGTTGCGACCAGTACGTGCAGCACGGTGGTTTACTTTGAATGTACCAAAACCAATTAGTTGAACTTGGTCACCCTCTTTAAGTGCGCCAGTTACACCTTCAAGAGTCGCTTCAAGAGCAGCCTTTGCTTGTGCTTTTGATAGGTCTGCTTTTTCTGCGATAAAGTCGATTAATTGGGTCTTGTTCATTAGGTTTCCCTTCTTATAGGTTATCGAATTCGTCTCACTCTAAAACATAAATGCCCCATCTGGCAAAGGTTTGTAGGTGAACTTTCGATTTTATGACGTACTTTTAGCCATAATATGAGTAATAACTCACAATTTGTTACCACATAGCGTCCGAATACCCTTGCTTTCCAGCGTATTTGGCGCAATTTATATCGCATATGAGCGGCTATAATAGCTGCAAACAACGACTATCTAACCACTTTCAAGGGCAACTATGCTGCTGTTATCCATTTATATCTCTATTGCTATCGGCATTTCATTTATCTGTTCGGTACTGGAGGCAGTATTACTGAGTATCAGTCCAAGCTACATCGCACAGCTCAATCAACAGGGGCACCCTGCGGCTGGGCAGCTTTCTAAACTTAAATCAGACATCGACCGTCCATTAGCTTCGATTCTGACGCTTAACACCATCGCACATACCATTGGTGCGGCAACCGCAGGTGCGCAGGCCGCGGTCGTTTTCGGTAGTGAAGCGCTTGGTATTTTCTCTGCGGTACTGACCTTGGCCATTTTAGTTCTGTCTGAAATCGTCCCTAAGACCATTGGTGCCACTTACTGGCGTCAGCTCGCTCCTACCGCTGCGGTCTCTTTACGCTGGATGGTATGGGCTTTGACACCATTCGTTTGGTTCTCTGAGCAAATTACCAAACGCCTATCTCGCGATCACGTAGCGCCGAAGATGCGTGATGAGCTATCAGCGATGGCGATTCTTGCTCGTGAAAGCGGCGAGTTTGCAGAAGGCGAATCTAAAATTCTGAGTAACCTATTGGGTATTCAAGATGTCCCCGTCACTCAGGTTATGACGCCTCGACCGGTAGTATTCCGCGTCAACGCAACCAAATCCATTGATCAGTTTTTAGAGAAGCACAAAGACACGCCTTTCTCTCGTCCGTTGATTTATAGCGAACAGAAAGACAACATCATCGGCTTTGTGCACCGTTTGGAGCTGTTTAAACTACAACAATCTGGTTGCGGCCAGAAACAACTTGGAGCGGTGATGCGTCCAATTCAGGTGGTACTGAATAATACAGCGCTTCCTAAAGTATTTGATCAGATGATGACTCACCGCCTGCAGTTAGCACTCGTCGTTGATGAATACGGAACTGTGCAAGGCTTGGTGACACTGGAAGACATCTTTGAACACCTAGTCGGTGAAGAGATCATCGACGAAGCAGACAAGAGCACAGACATGCAAGAGCTGGCTTATCAACGCTGGGAAAGCTGGAAAGAGAAGCACGGTGTAATAGAAAGCCGTGATGACGATGAAGAAGGTACGGCACTGGATACTCAGGAAACCAAGGCTGAATCCACTGAGACAGTGAAACCAGATTCCAAAGAATCTTAATCTCTATCAGAATACACACAGTAAAAAGGCATCCAGTTGGATGCCTTTTTTAATTTCGTGGAAGGGTTATAGCGCAACACCAATATTGCTTACACCCTCTTCTCGTAGCTCTTCACGCAGATCTTTAATCAAACCAATATCGCGCTCTGTTGACTCGCGTAGTGGGCGGAAAATAGCCCACTGAACATCCCACTCTTCACACACAGCTTGGTTTTCTTTTTGATTGTCATTCGTGATTGGCTCGCTTCCTTGGGCTTGCTCAAGATCCGCAACAGTTTGTACCGACTGTTGGCTCACTTTAATCATTGATTCAAAAAGGTAGTCGCGATCCAACAAACCATGCAGCAGTGTAGCCAGCGCCTGACACGCATCCATTGCTGGGTATACACCATAAAAATCAAACTCATCGGCACTTGGAAATAACTCTTCTAGCTTTTCTAACTGACGCTCAAAGTTCACTTTCGCGCTCTTAACTGTCAGAATTTCCCATACACTATCAAGAATCGCTCGGTAAGCGCGTGGTTCCGCAAATTCTGTATTCTCGCAAAACATCGCGTAGTTTGGATACATGCGCTCGCACAGACACGCCATAAAGGTAATTTGTTGCCAAGGTTCTAGTTTTTCCAAACGAACCTGAAGAGGATTCTTAAGCATAGTCACTCAATCATTGAAGAAAAAAACAGCGAAAGTGTACTTGATTCATCACAGGGAAAAAAGTTAATGCCGCAACCAAATAAGATTTTCCTGCTCTCAGAGCATCAAAGCACCTACCAAACATTATTGACAGAGAAAAACCTGCCTGATCTTAGCTTCACGGACAGCCCGAATGACGCTCAGATTGTTTTGGCTGATCCTCCACTTCTATCACAAAGATTAGACGAGTTTTCACAACTTGACTGGGTGCAATCCACGTTTGCAGGAGTAAACACCTTGATGTCCTCTAGCTTACGTCAGGATTATACTCTCACGAATGTCCGAGGCATCTTTGGTCCACTCATTGCCGAATATGTGATTGGTTACTGTATCACCCACTATCGTCACTTTAGCCTTTACCACCAGCAGCAACAGAATCGACAGTGGCAACCACACTTCTACACTTCTCTGCAAAATAAAAAGATGATCATCCTCGGCACTGGCAGCATAGGTAGTTACTTAGCCAAAACGGTTCGAGCCATGGGAATAAAGACCATCGGTGTTAATCGCACCGGTATTCCAACATCAGGAGGAGAGTTTGACCAAACTTATCATATCAACGAACTTACGAGCGCCCTTAAGCAAGCAGATATCGTCGTCAACACCTTGCCAAGCACACCAGAGACCCTCTACCTGCTTAATGGTGAAACGCTCAGTCATCTAAGCCAGGCTATACTGATTAATGTAGGACGCGGGAACGTATTAGAGGACAAGGGACTCCTGCTTGCCATTAAAAGCCGCTGGGTAGAACACGCGATTCTGGATGTTTTTGAGCAAGAGCCGCTTCCCAAGGAACATCCTTTCTGGAGATTACCGCAAATTACGCTCACACCGCACATTGCAGCTCTCAGCTTCCCTGATCAAGTGGCGGAGATATTTGCTGAGAATTACCTAAATTGGCGCGATGGGTTCCCACTTAACTACCAGGTCGATTTCGATAAAGGGTACTAAACCGCTCATGTCACTAGATGCACTACTGAAGCAAGTTAGAGCCTGTCAGCTTTGCGCCAGCGATTTACCGTTAGGCGCAAACCCTGTCGTACAAGCAGCGAAAGAAGCCCGATTACTCATTATTGGTCAGGCTCCCGGTACTCGGGTCCACAAAACATCTATCCCCTGGAATGACCCGAGTGGTGATAGGCTACGTCAGTGGCTGGATATAGATAAAGATGCCTTCTACGATCCGACCAAAGTTGCCATTATTCCGATGGGTTTTTGTTATCCCGGTAAAGGGCGCTCCGGAGACCTACCTCCCCGTAAGGAATGTGCGCCAGCCTGGCATCAAAAGCTGCTGCAACAACTACCAAATATCGAACTCACATTACTCATTGGTCAATACTCGCAGCAATACTACCTGCCCAATAAACCCAAAACACTGACCGAAACCGTTCAACATTGGCAGGACTGGGAACCGGACGTTATCCCTCTTCCCCATCCCTCACCACGCAATACTTTATGGCTAAAAAAGAATCCATGGTTTGCAATCGATGTTGTTCCTTACCTACGAAGTCGCATTCATTCGATGCTTTAGGTCACCCATGATCTAAATACTTTCGTACCTGTACGCAGTAATAAGACACCCACAACCAAAAACCATAAGATCCTGTTTTTAAAGAATAAAACAATCATTGCACAGCTTAATGACTAATTTAGATCATGGTAGGACAAATACTATAAGAGCTGTACATATCCTCAAATGACTTCAAGATTCAGAACGTTGCCGCGCCTGTGCAGCAATCCATTCTCGCTGAACCTAGCATCTCGAGGTTATTTGGGTATAAATAAATTTCAGACAAAAAAATACCGGCAACAATGCCGGTATTGAATATCTAAAAATCGAGATTATTTATGATATGGCTTTGATAGCTCGTGCACCGCGTCCACAAATACGCCTGCGTTTTCTGGCGGAACATCCAGATGAATGCCGTGACCAAGGTTGAATACATGACCAGTACCCATATCGCCGAAGCCTTCTAGGATGTCAGCAACTTCTTCACGGATACGCTCAGGTGATGCGTAAAGCATGGATGGGTCCATATTGCCTTGCAATGCGACTTTGTCACCGATGCGTGCTTTCGCGTCTGCGATGTTAATCGTCCAGTCCAGGCCAACTGCATCACAGCCTGTTGCTGCGATTTGCTCTAGCCACATGCCACCATTCTTAGTGAATAGCGTTACTGGTACGCGACGACCATCGTTCTCACGAATCAGGCCATCAACGATTTTATGCATGTATTGCAGTGAGAATAGGTTGTAGTCACGAGGAGTCAGTACACCACCCCATGTATCAAATACCATTACCGACTGCGCACCCGCTTTAATTTGTGCATTCAGGTACTCAATGACGCTATCTGCAAGCTTATCAAGCAATAGATGCAGTGTTTGCGGCTCCGCGTACATCATCTTCTTGATCTTAGTGAACGCTTTTGAGCTACTCCCCTCAACCATGTAAGTTGCGAGTGTCCATGGGCTGCCAGAGAAACCAATCAGAGGCACTTCACCCTTGAGGTCTTTACGGATCTGACGCACTGCGTTCATTACGTATTGCAGCTCACCTTCTGGATCTGGAAGGCCAATTTTTTCCACATCCGCTTTGCAAGTAATTGGGTTGTCAAACACAGGACCTTCACCCGCAGCAAAACGCAGACCCAGTCCCATTGCATCAGGGATAGTCAGGATGTCAGAGAACAAGATTGCAGCATCAAGAGGAAAACGGCGTAGAGGTTGGAGTGTCACTTCAGAGGCCAGTTCTGCATTTCGGCACAAAGACATGAAATCGCCCGCTTGCGCACGCGTTGCTTTGTATTCTGGTAGGTAACGACCTGCCTGACGCATCATCCATACTGGCGTGTAATCTACAGGCTCTTTCAGTAGAGCACGTAGATAACGATCATTTTTTAATTCAGTCATTCCGTAATTCCAATTGTTAGGCTTTCTTTGAAAGGGGGTATTCTATCACTGATTTAAGGCCAATAGCTGTGTGCTTTGCAACCTGGATCAAGTTATTAACTTTTAAATCAATGCTTAATTTGCACCCAATCCGTATCAGTGTTAAAAATTTGTTCGCTAGCGAAAACTACAATTATAAACTGAGTACCCAGTACTCGGCATCTCATAACGACATCTTACTTACCCCCTCCCTCTCGGAGGGTTTTTTTTGTCTATTTATCCAAGTGGCTAGCTTTAATATCTTGTAGAGTTTGCTCTATTAGCGCTCGAGCAATCGTGCCTTTTGGGGCAACAGGAGGCATTTCGTCAGCATTGAACCACTGAGCATCTGACAGTTCAGTATAATCAGGGCTTAACTCTCCAGACTCATAGTCGGCTAAGAATGCCATCATCATGCTTGATGGGAAAGCCCACGGCTGGCTACCAAAATACCGAATATTTTTTACGTATACTCCAGTTTCTTCGTGTATTTCACGCGCGACACACTCTTCTAATGTCTCTCCGACCTCCAGAAAGCCTGCTATCACGGTATACATACCGTTTCGATGTCGTGGGTGCTGGGCCAATAGAATGTGCTTATCTTTACGCACAGCGACAATAATGCATGGGAAGATGCGTGGATAGTGTAGCGTTCGGCACTCGCCACATTGCATGGCTAGCTGATTATTATTGATGAAGTTACGACCACCACATTGAGGACAAAAACGTAAACTTTGCGTCATGTGTCCATACTGAATTGCTTTACTGAGCAGCAAAAAGAGCGCTTCAGGGAAATGCAAACAATCTCGTAATGAAGTCATCGGTAAGTCTTGCTCGAGATCAGCTAGGTTTACCCACATAACCGGATGCTGTTGATACTCACCAATTTTTCTTGCACTCGCCTCCGGCAATGCGAACTGTACCGCTGAACCAAAAGGAACAGCACTATCCACCAGCCAAATTTCACTTCCTGAAACAACACACCAATGCGCTTTTTCTACGCGGTTAACATCACCTTTTCTTATCATGATTCCCTCCCTTTGCTTGAAGTTCAACCATTTTACTGGCAATCTAATTTCATACTAGAGTTTATCGTTAAGGATTTTTGAAACTATAAATTTTAGTAAGGACAAGAGTTTGTAATAACTTTACTAACTTTGCTATGCAAAGGATACGTTCGCCATCGGGCGATCAGATCATGAGGGCATGGTCATGCTAAAAAAATTCAAAAAAACACAAGACCAGTGGGGTGGCTCAAGTGATGTCATTGATCACTGGTTAGATACGAGACAATCGCTGATCGTTGAATACTGTAAGCTTGCAGCGCTGCAACCTTGTTCGAAAACTAATGTGATTGAACTCCCTACCCCTTCCGAGTTGCAAAACTTCTGCCAACAT
Source organism: Vibrio sp. J1-1 (assembly GCF_021728395.1). Taxonomy (GTDB): domain Bacteria; phylum Pseudomonadota; class Gammaproteobacteria; order Enterobacterales; family Vibrionaceae; genus Vibrio. Next base: position 13,594 of record NZ_JAKKCM010000022.1, read on the forward strand.
CTGGTCGACTATATCTCAGAAGGCCATTTCAAAATTTACGATATGGTAATGGATCGCTGGAAATCGACAGGCTTTATCGTGACAGATGAAATCAATCAGACTTACGGAAAAATAGTCATTACTACGGAACCATTGCTGAACTTTAACGATAAATACTCTGAAGTAACAGAAGACGACGAGTTACCAAACTTTAACTCAGACATGTCTCTAGTTGGAGAAATTCTTGAGACTCGTTTCGAAGTAGAGGATCAATTGATTCAACAGATCTCTGATAGTTTAGCGATGCCACCAGGGGCTTAAACGATATCTGACTAACTTATGGTAGTTAACGAAATGAAGGGTTGATGTAAAAGCATCAACCCTTTTTGGTTTAGATATTAACTTTAGTTTAGATATTAAAAAAGGCACCCGAGGGTGCCTTTTTTCACTCTTAACGATGACTCGTCAGAGGCTTATTCTTCAGAAGAGAAGCCAGCGTTTAGAAGTGCTGCCAGGTTATCCGTTGCTTGTTCAGCAGACGGGCCTTCTTGCGCTTCAGTACGTCTAGCTTGACGCTCTTGGTGGTATGCGAAACCAGTACCAGCTGGGATCAGACGACCAACAATTACGTTCTCTTTCAGACCACGTAGGTCATCACGCTTACCAGAAACCGCAGCTTCTGTTAGTACGCGAGTTGTCTCCTGGAACGATGCCGCAGAGATGAACGACTCAGTTGCTAGAGACGCTTTGGTAATACCTAGAAGTTCACGTTCGAAACGCGCAGGCTCTTTGCCTTCAGCTTCTAGATTACGGTTAGCAATCTTAACTTGTGAGTACTCAACTTGCTCACCAGGTAGGAACTCAGAATCACCAGCAAATGTGATAGTACACTTACGTAGCATTTGACGAACGATAGTCTCAATGTGCTTATCGTTAATCTTAACGCCTTGTAGACGGTAAACTTCTTGTACTTCGTTAGCGATGTACTGAGTTACCGCGTGTACGCCACGTAGACGTAGGATGTCATGTGGAGACTCTGGGCCATCAGCGATAACATCACCACGTTCAACCTTCTCACCTTCGAACACGTTAAGCTGACGATGCTTAGGAATCATCTCTTCGTAAGCTTCACCGCTATCGCGAGTGATCACTAGACGACGCTTACCTTTGGTCTCTTTACCGAAGCTAACCGTACCTGTGTGTTCAGCAAGGATCGCAGGCTCTTTAGGCTTACGTGCTTCGAACAGGTCAGCAACTCGTGGAAGACCACCGGTGATATCTTTGTTACCGCCAGATTTCTGAGGAATACGTGCAAGTGTTGCACCTACGCCTACTGCTGCGCCATCTTCGATGTTCACAATCGCTTTACCAGGCAGGAAGTAGTGAGCTGGCATATCTGTACCAGGGATCATTACATCGTTACCTTGCTCATCAACAAGTTTGATAGCTGGACGCATATCTTTACCTGCAGATGGACGAGCGGCTGCGTCAGTTACTTCGCTTGAAGATAGACCTGTTAGGTCATCTGTTTGGCGAGAAACTGTAACACCGTCGATCATGTCTACGAACTGGATACGACCCGCTACTTCAGTGATGATTGGTAGTGTGTGCGCTTCCCAGTTAGCTACAGTTTCACCAGCTTGAACTGTGTCACCGTCGCCTTTGCTTAGTAGTGTACCGTAAGGCAGTTTGTGCTTCTCTTTAGTACGGCCAAACTCATCGATGATGGTTAGTTCAGTCGCACGAGAAGTGATAACGATCTTACCGTCATCAGCTACTACTGACTTAGCGTTATGTAGCTTGATAGAACCGTTGTTCTTCACTTGAACGCTGTTTTCTGCTGCTGCTGTCGATGCCGCACCACCGATGTGGAACGTACGCATCGTAAGCTGTGTACCCGGCTCACCGATAGACTGAGCAGCGATAACACCAACTGCTTCACCTTGGTTTACTAGGTGACCACGTGCAAGGTCACGACCGTAACACTGTGCACAACAACCGAAGTCAGAATCACAAGTAACAACAGAACGTACACGCATACTGTCTACTGAGTTCTCTTCCATGATTTGACACCACTTCTCATCGATCAGGGTGTTACGTGGAATAAGAACTTCTTCAGTACCAGGCTTTAGAACGTCTTCAGCAACGACACGACCAAGCGCTAGCTCAGACAGTGCAACTTTAACATCACCACCCTCGATATGAGGCATCATGTCAACACCCTCATGAGTGCCACAGTCATGTTCAGTTACAACAACGTCTTGAGCAACGTCTACTAGACGACGAGTTAGGTAACCCGAGTTCGCTGTTTTCAGTGCCGTATCCGCAAGACCCTTACGAGCACCGTGCGTTGAGATAAAGTACTGAAGTACGTTTAGACCTTCTTTAAAGTTCGCTGTGATCGGCGTTTCGATGATTGAGCCATCTGGACGCGCCATCAGACCACGCATACCAGCAAGCTGACGAATCTGTGCTGCAGAACCACGAGCACCCGAGTCCGCCATCATGTAGATGCTGTTAAACGACTCTTGTTGTTCCTCTTCACCGTCACGGTTAACTACCGTTTCAGATGACAGGTTCTCCATCATTGCTTTCGCAACGCGGTCGTTGGTCGATGCCCAGATATCGATCACTTTGTTGTATCGTTCGCCCGCAGTAACAAGACCAGACTGGTACTGTTCCTGGATTTCACGTACTTCTTCTTCCGCTTCTGCGATTTCAGTGTACTTAGCTGCAGGAACAACCATATCGTCGATACCAACCGATACACCAGATAGTGCTGCGTAAGCAAAACCTGCGTACATGATTTGGTCAGCGAAGATAACCGTGTCTTTCAGACCTAGCTTACGGTAAGCCTCGTTAAGTAGGTTAGAGATTTGCTTCTTACCTAACTTTTGGTTAACGATGCTGTACGGTAGACCAGATGGCACGATTTGCCAAAGCATTGCACGACCGACAGTAGTATCTACCATCTTAGTTTCTGTCGTGCTGTTGCCGTCTTCGTCTACAACCGTTTCTGTAATACGTACTTTAACGCGTGCGTGAAGTTCAGCTTGCTTGGTGCGGTATGCTTTCTCAGCCTCTGCAGGGCCAGAAAGGTACATGCCTTCACCTTTAACGTTGATCTTTTCACGAGTCATGTAGTACAGACCCAATACAACGTCCTGAGAAGGTACGATGATCGGATCACCTGACGCTGGCGACAGAATGTTGTTTGTCGACATCATCAGAGTACGAGCTTCAAGCTGCGCCTCTAGAGTTAGAGGTACGTGAACTGCCATTTGGTCACCATCGAAGTCCGCGTTGTACGCCGCACAAACAAGTGGGTGTAGCTGGATCGCTTTACCTTCGATTAGTACTGGTTCGAACGCCTGGATACCTAGACGGTGAAGTGTAGGTGCACGGTTCAATAGTACTGGGTGTTCACGGATTACTTCGTCTAGGATATCCCAAACAACCGCTTCTTCACGCTCTACCATTTTCTTAGCAGCTTTGATTGTAGTCGCAAGACCACGAGTCTCTAGCTTGCTGTAGATGAATGGTTTGAATAGCTCAAGTGCCATCTTCTTAGGAAGACCACACTGGTGTAGACGAAGGTATGGACCTACTGTGATTACAGAACGGCCAGAGTAGTCTACACGTTTACCTAGAAGGTTCTGACGGAAACGACCTTGTTTACCCTTGATCATATCAGCAAGAGATTTCAGAGGACGCTTATTCGAACCTGTGATCGCACGACCACGACGACCGTTATCTAGTAGCGCATCAACAGACTCTTGCAGCATACGTTTTTCGTTACGTACGATGATGTCCGGAGCCGCTAGCTCTAGAAGGCGCTTCAAACGGTTGTTACGGTTGATCACACGACGGTATAGATCGTTTAGATCAGAAGTCGCAAAGCGACCGCCATCTAGTGGTACTAGAGGACGTAGATCTGGCGGAAGTACTGGAAGTACAGTCAGGATCATCCACTCTGGGTTGTTACCAGATGAGATAAACGCTTCTACCAGCTTAAGACGCTTAGTGACTTTCTTACGCTTAGTTTCAGAGTTTGTTGTCTCTAGCTCTTCGCGCATTTGTTCCGCTTCTGCGTGCATATCCATAGAACCCAGTAGGTCCTTGATAGCTTCTGCACCCATCTTAGCAGTGAACTCGTCGCCCCACTCTTCTAGACGGTCTAGATACTCTTCTTCAGTAAGCATCTGACTCTTTTCTAGATCAGTCATACCCGGTTCAGTTACTACGTACATTTCGAAGTAAAGAACACGTTCGATATCACGTAGAGGGATATCCATTAGTAGACCGATACGAGACGGTAGCGATTTTAGGAACCAGATGTGAGCTACTGGTGAAGCAAGCTCGATGTGGCCCATACGGTCACGACGAACTTTAGTTTGTGTAACTTCTACACCACACTTCTCACAGATAACACCACGGTGCTTCAAGCGCTTGTATTTACCACAAAGACATTCGTAGTCTTTAACTGGACCAAAGATACGCGCACAGAACAAACCATCGCGTTCAGGCTTGAACGTACGATAGTTGATCGTTTCAGGTTTTTTAACTTCACCGAAAGACCATGAACGGATCATGTCTGGTGAAGATAGACCGATTTTGATTGCATCAAATTCTTCGGTCTTATGCTGTGCTTTTAGAAAGTTTAATAAGTCTTTCACAATCAGCTCCTGTAAGGAGTTAAAAGGAGCTCACCTATAACAGTGAGCACCTTTCTACCGATAATCAGCTTTCTCAATTAGGGAAAGAGATTACTCTTCGTCTTCTAGCTCGATGTTGATACCTAGCGAGCGGATCTCTTTCAACAATACGTTGAACGATTCTGGCATACCAGGTTCCATGCTATGGCTTCCGTCTACGATGTTCTTGTACATCTTAGTACGGCCGTTAACGTCATCCGACTTAACAGTTAGCATTTCTTGTAGCGTGTAAGCAGCACCGTATGCTTCTAGTGCCCATACTTCCATCTCACCGAAACGCTGACCACCGAACTGAGCTTTACCACCAAGTGGTTGCTGAGTTACTAGGCTGTACGAACCAGTTGAACGAGCGTGCATCTTGTCATCAACAAGGTGGTTTAGTTTCAGCATGTACATGTAACCAACAGTTACAGGACGCTCAAACGCATCACCTGTGCGACCATCAAACAGCGTTAGCTGACCAGATTCTGGTAGGTCTGCTAGTTTTAGAAGCTCTTTGATTAGAGGCTCAGAAGCACCGTCAAATACTGGTGTCGCGATTGGTAGACCACCACGCAGGTTCTTGATCAGTGTACGTACTTCATCATCAGACAGAGAAGCAACGTCTACTTTCTGGCGAGTTTCACCTAGATCGTAAACTTTTTGTAGGAATTCGCGGAATTTCGCTAGTTCTTGCTGCTCTTTCACCATCTGGTTGATCTTGTCACCGATACCTTTCGCTGCCAGACCTAAGTGAACTTCTAGGATCTGACCGATGTTCATACGCGAAGGTACACCCAGTGGGTTAAGTACGATGTCTACAGGCTGACCTTTTTCATCGTATGGCATGTCTTCAACAGGGTTGATCTTAGAGATTACACCCTTGTTACCGTGACGACCCGCCATCTTATCACCAGGCTGGATGCGACGTTTAACCGCTAGGTAAACCTTAACGATCTTCAGTACGCCCGGCGCTAGATCATCACCTTGAGTGATCTTGCGACGCTTAGTTTCGAACTTCTTATCGAAGTCAGCTTTTAGCTCGTCCCACTGCTCAGCAAGTTGCTCTAGCTGAGTTTGTAGTGCGTCATCTTCAAGCGTTAGCTCTAGCCACTTCTTACGTTCAGTAGACTCTAGTTTCGCTTCAGAGTAACCGCCTTCAATCAGAACAGCTTTAACACGGTTTAGAAGCCCACCCTCAAGAATCTGGAATTCTTCAGTTAGGTCTTTCTTCGCTTCTTTAAGCTGCATCTGCTCGATTTCAAGCGCACGCTTGTCTTTCTCTACGCCATCGCGAGTGAAGACTTGAACGTCGATGATCGTACCTGATACAGAGTTTGGTACACGTAGTGAAGTATCTTTAACATCAGATGCTTTTTCACCGAAGATCGCACGTAGTAGCTTCTCTTCAGGAGTTAGCTGAGTTTCACCTTTAGGTGTTACTTTACCAACTAGGATGTCGCCACCCTTAACTTCAGCACCAATGTAAACGATACCTGACTCGTCTAGTTTAGACAGAGCAGACTCACCTACGTTTGGAATATCCGCTGTGATCTCTTCAGAACCCAGCTTAGTATCACGTGCCACACAAGTCAGTTCTTGAATGTGGATTGTCGTGAATCGGTCTTCTTGAACTACGCGCTCTGATACTAAGATCGAGTCTTCGAAGTTGTAACCGTTCCAAGGCATGAACGCGATACGCATGTTTTGACCAAGCGCTAGCTCACCAAGGTCTGTTGAAGGACCATCAGCAAGTACGTCGCCACGTGCTACAAGCTCACCTGGCATTACACATGGGCGTTGGTTGATACATGTGTTCTGGTTAGAACGCGTGTATTTAGTCAGGTTGTAGATGTCGATACCTGCTTCGCCAGGTACTAGTTCTTCTTCGTTTACTTTAACAACAATACGAGAAGCATCTACTGACTGGATTACACCACCACGTTTCGCAACTGCAGTTACACCTGAGTCAACGGCTACGTTACGTTCAATACCAGTACCAACAAGCGGTTTGTCAGCTTTCAGTGTTGGAACTGCCTGACGTTGCATGTTCGCACCCATCAATGCACGGTTCGCATCATCGTGTTCTAGGAACGGGATAAGCGATGCAGCGATAGATACAACCTGGTTTGTCGCAACGTCCATGTACTGAGCGTGCTCACGAGGGTGTAGGCCAGATTCACCTTTCTGACGAGCTGTGATCAGCTCATCTGCAAAAGTACTGTCTTCAGTCAACGCAGCGTTAGCCTGTGCGATAACGAATTGACCTTCTTCGATTGCAGATAGGTAATCTACTTCGTCTGTAACCACGCCATCTACTACGCGACGGTATGGAGTCTCTAGGAAACCGTACTCGTTACAACGCGCAAACGCAGATAGAGAGTTGATCAGACCGATGTTTGGACCTTCAGGCGTTTCGATAGGACATAGACGACCGTAGTGAGTTACGTGTACGTCACGTACTTCGAAGCCAGCACGTTCACGAGTCAGACCGCCAGGACCCAATGCAGAAATACGACGCTTGTGCGTGACTTCTGATAGTGGGTTGTTTTGGTCCATGAACTGAGAAAGCTGTGAAGAGCCAAAGAATTCTTTAACCGCAGCAGAGATCGGCTTAGCGTTGATTAGGTCTTGAGGCATGATTGCATCAAGGTCACCAAGGCTTAGACGCTCTTTAACAGCACGTTCAACACGTACTAGACCTACGCGGAATTGGTTTTCTGCCATTTCGCCAACGCTGCGGATACGACGGTTACCCAGGTGGTCGATATCGTCCACTTCACCGATGCCGTTACGGATAGCGATAAGCTTCTTCATCACTTCGACGATATCAGTTTCGTCAAGTGTGCCTTGCTCTTGAGCATCTTCACGACCGATAGAGCTGTTGAACTTCATACGACCAACAGTCGATAGATCGTAACGCTCTTCAGAGAAGAATAGGCTTTCGAATAGTGCTTCTGCAGCTTCTTTTGTTGGCGGCTCACCAGGGCGCATCATGCGGTAGATTTCTACCAGTGCAGAAATACGATCAACCGTGCTGTCGATACGTAGCGTTTCTGACATGAACGGACCGTGGTCTAGATCGTTCGTAAACAGAACTTCTAGCGCTTTGTGGCCAGCCTGAGATAGGTTCGCTAGTGCTTCCAAGCTGATTTCCTGGTTAGCAGTAACAATGATCTCGCCTGTTGCTTCGTTGATGTAGTCTTTCGATGCAACTTTACCAACGATGTACTCAACTGGTACTTCGATGTGATCAACGCCATCTTTCTCTAGTTGGCGGATATGACGAGCCGTTACGCGACGACCTTGCTCAACGTAAACTTTGCCATCTGCTTCGATGTCGAATGACGCAGTTTCACCACGTAGACGATCTGGAACCAACTCCATCAGTAGAGTTTGGTCTTTCACTTCGAAGTTCACTTTCTCGAAGAAGATATCTAGGATTTCTTCAGACGATTTACCTAGTGCACGAAGGATGATCGATGCTGGTAGCTTACGACGGCGGTCGATACGTACGTACAGGTTATCCTTAGGATCAAACTCGAAATCAAGCCATGAACCACGGTAAGGAATAACACGTGCGTTGTATAGAACTTTACCTGATGAGTGGGTCTTACCCTTATCGCTGTCGAAGAACACGCCTGGGCTTCGGTGCAGCTGGGATACGATAACCCTCTCGGTACCGTTGATCACGAAGGTACCATTGTCTGTCATGAGTGGGATTTCACCCATGTAGACTTCTTGTTCTTTAATGTCTTTTACAGTACCTGCTGGCGCGTCTTTATCAAAGATAACTAGGCGTAGTTTTACACGTAGTGGCTTTGAGTAAGTTACACCGCGGATTTGACATTCTTTAACGTCAAAAACTGGCTCACCAAGACGGTAGCTAACGTATTGCAGCTCAGAATTGCCGTTGTAGCTCTGAATTGGAAATACAGAACGGAAAGCGGCTTCAAGACCGTATTGACCTTCAGGATCCTGTTCGATAAATTTGTCGAACGAATCGAGCTGGATCGATAGCAGGTATGGAATGTCCAAAACTTGTGGACGAGTACCAAAGTCCTTACGGATGCGCTTTTTCTCGGTATAAGAGTAAACCATGGGGTTCCTCAGCTCGCTGATAAGTGACCCAAACTGTCCGCCCGCTCCTAGTTACTTAAGGGGGGTAAGGGACAGTGACTAAATAGCTGTTTACTGTAGTGACATTTCATTTCGATAGAATGAAATGTTTTTTGCATGGGTATGAGGTGCTTAAACAGCGGGAAAATTCACCTATACCCTACAGCGCAAAAAGGCCGGTGGTTAAAAAACCACCAGCCAGTTAGCCGTTAGGCTAAGAAACTATGCAATAATTACTTAACAGCAACAGTTGCACCAGCTTCTTCTAGCTGAGCTTTAAGAGCTTCAGCTTCTGCTTTCTCAATACCTTCTTTAAGAGGTGCTGGAGCGCCGTCTACAAGAGCTTTAGCTTCTTTAAGACCTAGGCCAGTTGCGCCACGTACAGCTTTGATTACAGCAACTTTGTTACCGCCAGCAGCTTCTAGGATTACGTCGAATTCAGTTTGCTCAGCAGCAGCTTCGCCTGCAGCAGCGCCGCCAGCTACAACAGCAGCAGCAGCAGAAACACCGAATTTCTCTTCCATTGCTTCGATTAGTTCAACAACTTGCATTACAGACATTTCTGCAACTGCGTCTAGGATTTGCTCGTTAGTAATAGACATAACAATTCTCTTTTAAGTCAACAATAAGTTTATTAAGCAACCAGTAAAAAGCAAGGCTTATGCCGCTGCTTCTTCTTTTTGATCGCGGATAGCAGCGAAGGTACGTACCAGCTTGCCAGCAGAAGCTTCTTTCATGCACATCATTAGGCGTGCGATTGCTTCGTCGTAAGTTGGTAGTGTCGCTAGTACTTCAGCGTCAGTTAGCGCGCCTTCAAATGCAGCAGCTTTGATCTCGAAGTCTTTGTTCTCTTTAGCGAAGTCTTTGAAAAGACGCGCTGCAGCACCTGGGTGCTCATTAGAGAACGCGATTAGAGTAGGACCAGTAAATGTCTCAACTAGACACTCGTAGTCTGTACCCTGAACCGCACGACGTGCTAGAGTGTTACGCACGACTTTCATGTAAACACCAGCTTCACGAGCTTGTTTACGTAGAGAAGTCATTGCGCCCACTTCAACGCCACGAGAATCAGCTACAACTGCAGAAAGTGCACCACTGGCAGCTTCGTTGACTTCAGCAACAATTGCTTTTTTGTCTTGAAGGTTTAAAGCCATCTTGGATTTACTCCTGGTTGTCGTTACACCACTCACTATTATCACAACAGTGAGAGCTATTTAGGTGCATTCCCAGAAGAAAGTTAACTATTAAATATAGAGCTTTCTGTCAGTTCGGGCACCATCTACGTAGGGTGATTAAGTTTGCTAAATAACAAACACCTACGGTCTTGGACGGAGACTGGGTCTTAATTCAATTCGAACTAGGAGACAGTTCAAAGAACCAAAGTTCAGCCCCAACCACAAATATTAGGCGCAAAATCATACATGCATTTCACGCCTAAGTAAAGATTAGTGTGCAGTAATTAATTACTTAATTACGCAACTGTGTTCAGGCTAGCCTGATCAACAGCAACACCAGCACCCATAGTAGTAGAGATGCTTACTTTCTTCAGGAAAGTACCTTTCGCTGAAGATGGTTTAGCTTTCTTAAGAGCAACTAGAAGTGCTTCTAGGTTCTCTTTGATCTGCTCTGCAGAGAAGTTAGCTTTACCGATAGTAGTGTGGATGATGCCGTTTTTGTCGTTACGGTAACGAACCTGACCAGCTTTAGCGTTCTTAACAGCTTCAGCAACGTTAGGAGTTACAGTACCAACTTTAGGGTTTGGCATTAGACCGCGAGGACCTAGGATAGTACCTAGTTGACCTACAACGCGCATTGCATCTGGAGAAGCAACAACTACGTCAAAGTTCATTTCGCCTTTCTTCACTTGCTCAGCAAGATCTTCCATACCAACGATGTCTGCGCCAGCTTCTTTAGCTGCTTCAGCGTTTGCACCTTGAGTGAACACTGCAACGCGGATTTCGCGGCCAGTACCGTGAGGTAGTACAGTTGCACCACGTACGTTCTGGTCAGATTTACGAGCATCGATGCCAAGGTTAACAGCAACGTCTACAGACTCAACAAATTTAGCAGTCGCTAGTTCTTGAAGAAGAGCAACAGCTTCGTTGATTTCGTATTCTTTAGTTACGTCAACTTTTTCGCGGATTACGCGCATGCGCTTAGTTAGTTTTGCCATGATCTTAACCCTCTACCACTAGGCCCATTGAACGAGCAGTACCAGCGATTGAGCGTTTCATCGCTTCGATGTCAGCACCAGTCATATCAGCAGCTTTAGTTTCTGCGATTTCTTGGATTTGAGCGTCAGTTACAGTACCCACTTTTTCAGTGTTTGGACGACCTGAACCAGACTTAACGCCAGCAGCTTTCTTAAGTAGAACAGCAGCAGGTGGAGTCTTAGTTACGAACGTGAAAGAACGGTCGTTGTAAACAGTGATAACTACTGGAGTAGGTAGACCTTTCTCGATAGATTCTGTTTTCGCGTTGAACGCTTTACAGAATTCCATGATGTTAACACCGTGTTGACCTAGTGCAGGACCTACTGGTGGACTAGGGTTAGCCATACCAGCAGCAACTTGTAGCTTGATGTAAGCTTCAACTTTCTTAGCCATGATAATTCCTAAGTTTGGGTACAGACGCTAATCACGGATCAGCTCCCCGTTTGTGTAAGAAACTTTTTACTTCACTAGAAGTAAAAAGGCGCGAAATTATAGTAATAATTCGCGCCTTATACAACCCTAAAAAGGTGATTTTTTATACTCTTTAATTTAAGAGTCTTAGTCTAGTTTTTCAACCTGACCAAATTCAAGCTCAACTGGTGTTGCACGACCAAAGATCGATACAGACACTTTCAGGCGGCTCTTCTCGTAATCCACTTCTTCAACAGTACCGTTAAAGTCAGCAAATGGACCGTCATTAACACGTACCACTTCACCCGCTTCGTACATTGTACGTGGGCGAGGTGCTTCGCTCGCTTTCTCAAGACGGTTAAGAATCGCATCAGCTTCTTTGTCTGTGATAGGTGCAGGACGGTCCGAGGTACCACCAATGAAGCCCATGACACGCGGCACACTGCGTACAAGGTGCCATGATTCATCGTTCATAATCATCTGAACAAGGACGTAACCTGGGAAGAACTTACGCTCTGATTTGCGGCGCTGACCCGCGCGCATTTCTACTACTTCTTCAGTAGGAACCAGTACTTCACCGAATAGCTCTTCCATACCGTGCATTTTGATATGCTCGCGCAGAGATTGAGCCACACGACCTTCAAATCCAGAGAAGGCTTGAACCACATACCAGCGTTTTTTTGGAGCTTCACTCATGAATTAAAACCCTCTATACCCCAGTTGCTAGAGCTACTAGACGAACCATAATTCCGTCAATACCCCATAGCACTAGAGCCATTACAATACTTACAGCTAAAACGATCAGTGTTGTTTGCATGGTTTCTTGGCGTGTAGGCCAAACAACTTTACGTACTTCCATACGCGATTCTTTTGCAAAACTGATCGCTGCGTTACCTTTAGTCGTTGTTGCTGCAACGCCTAGAGCAGCTGCAATAAGAACAACAACGCCTGCAGCGCGAATCACTACAGACATTTCACCATACAGGTAATTACCCACAACAGCGGCAGCTGCCAATACGAAAGCGACGATCCACTTAAACGTATCTGCTGCATTTGAGCTATCAGGAGTTTCAGCATTATTTGCTTTCATAAAACCAACCTGTTTCAAGTCTTAATATAGACGACGACAGCCCCGCTGTTGCAGGGCAAACTCCATATCGCTGAAAAAATCAGCGTACTCTTAATAAGATTAAGCCCGTTTGCTTAATCTTGCTCCGCACTCAAGCAACTTCTGAACAAGAAAACAGCAAAAATTATGTTGAGTGCAGAAAAAGGGCATCAAATGATGCCCTTTTTGCTACTGGTTCGTCAAATCTAATTCAAGATTTTCCGATAGCATCCGTCTAATTCGCTATGAATTAGTCGAAGATCTTAGCAACAACACCAGCACCTACTGTACGGCCACCTTCACGGATCGCGAAACGTAGACCTTCGTCCATTGCGATTGGTGCGATTAGCTCAACAGTCATCTGTACGTTGTCGCCTGGCATTACCATTTCTACGCCTTCTGGTAGCGTGATGTCACCAGTTACGTCAGTTGTACGGA
>NZ_JAKKCM010000023.1 GCF_021728395.1 Vibrio sp. J1-1
CGATAAGTCGAGATGACGTTATAACCTAAGACTAAAAATTGACGAGTTAACTCGAGTCCAATACCCCTCGAAGCACCTGTAATTAAGACTGTTTCCATTTGCTGAATTTCCTTATTCGTATAACGCCGCGTTAAGTAGTGAGCAACATTGCCACCTAACCTACACCATTGTGCCGTATACACTAAATTCAAAGCAAACTGAAAATGCCTAGCGTTGCGAATCTGCCTTAAACGCCTTGTTAGTTGCCATTCTAAACCTTTGATTTCAGTTTGTTTCCACTTTGCCAACACGGTTTTTGATGCGCTTTGAAAAACTCAAATCAGGCGCAGTTTCAAATCGATTGTCACTGAAACCACTTGGAACTAGCAACGCCGTAGAAAACTGGCTGAAAAGCACCAAAAAGACCTTTGGAAAGACAATGTCACAAAGCTGACTTTCAACAAGTGAATTAGCGCCTGAAACGGCAAAACAAAACCACAGCATTAACAATCAAACGAAACTTCAGAAAACCACACCCAGGGGCAAAACCGAGCAAAAATGCAAAATTTATTAGCCTTAAATATTCTGATTTAGCTGCGTTTTTTCCGCTGGCAACTAACGCCGCGTTAAGGGGTGAACAACGCGATGCCACCTAACTTAAACCATTGTGCCATAAACACAAAAGCTAAACTTTGAACCAAAACTGCCATGCGTTGAGAATCCCTCTTAAACGCTTTGTTATGTGCGTACTAAAGTTGTGCGTACAATCTCAGCATGTCTTTGTGTTGAATACCATTTTCATAGATTGGCTCTGGATAATTCAGCAAAAAGTAATCTTTGACGATTGAGTCAACCCTAAAGCCAAGACGCTGATAATAAGTCAGTTGATACCCAAAGGTGCCTGTACCCAGTTCAACACGTGAGATTCCCTTACTTGATAACTGAGACAGAACCGACTTAAGCAATTCAGAACCAACACCTTGACCTTGTAACTTTGGATATACAGAGACATTGAGTATCTCAGCAAGGCTATTGGTTTGTGGCTTCACTATGCAAGCTGCTAAAACACGCCCATTATCTAGTGCAGCGAAGCACCATGAATCGGATAAATATGAAGAAATACTCACTTCAGAAGGATCGGCTTCAAGCAGCAAATCTAGCGGAATCTGGCTACTTTTGACTTCGATATATTGCATTTTTCCTCCAAGCACATAACGCCCAATTAACGTGTGAGCAGCGCATACACTGAACTTAAACACTGCGCCGTAAACACTAAATTCAACCCGAAGTGAGAGCGCCAAGCGTTGCGAATCACTGTTGAATTGTTTGTTATGTTTTACCACAAATGACTGATTTATTTGGTAAAGAGCTGCATTCTTGACCGCATTTCAAGAAGTCAGTCACACGCCCAAACGCACTTGGCCACCAGATGCACGAAACACCAAGCGCGTAAGTCCACTTCCCTGCCCAATGAGGCAACCCGATAAACGCTCAACAAGCGCCCTCTCTTTCCAACCAAAGCGCAGAACAATGGCAAATTGCCGAGGCAACTGCCAAGCCGACATGCTGACTGGAAAATACGCTCAAAGCGACTTAGAGTCAGTGACACTTAAAACCAGCCGCCATGACCTGAAAATGAAGCAACCCACGAATATTGGCATGTTTTATGGGTTGAGTGATACATGAACTTAGGCCGACAATGTGGATTTGCTGAGGTAACTCGAACGAACTGCCAAAGGGACAAAGAACATAGATCGAAGAAACTTTAAGCCACTGAAATACAAGTAAACATAACGCCGTGTTAAGGGGCGACAACGCTATACCACTTAAACTTAAACATTGCGCCATAAACACATAAGCCAAACTATGAACTAAAATCGGCGAGCGTTGGGAGTCCCTCTTAAACGCTTTGTTATGCGACTTTCACAAACGCTTGAGCGTTAGTACACAATTGGATGCCTATCTAAAGTATTTATGACCTTTACATCACTATTATATTTGGTGCGCATCACCTCAATGTCTTTTGGCAACGAGATACAATTAGATTCGGTAATACCTTGTTCAATCTGAACGCGCCTTTCTGCATCATAGGCATACTCATCAGCCCAATGATTACACATACTGATACGATCTAATAAGTGGATTATTTCTTTTGGTAAACCGGTCTCTTCTAAATTCGCGACTATTTCTTGAGATCGGGCTGAAAAAGACAGTAGCACAATAAAAATAAGTTTAACTTTCACCGAATTCTCCCTAGTTGCATAACGCCGCATTAAGGTGTGAGCGGCGCTTGGCTATACTTGAGCGAAGCGAAACTGCCAAGCGTTGCGAATCACTCTTAAATGCTTTGTTAGAACAACTGTGGCTGGTGTCCATTAGATGCTGCCACAGCTTCTTCCTCAGTTATTTTCATGTACTCAATTCTCAGCAAACCATTCTTTATTGCTGGTTGAAAATATTCAACCAACCTATCAACTTTATTTCTGCCATCAGATTCAAAGAATGGAGTCTCAATTATTAACAATAGTAATTCAGCATTACTATTTTTTGCTTCTCTATACAGATTTATTTTCGACAACATTAAGTATAAACGATCCAGGAACATTAACGAGTTCATTTCTTTATGTCGAACCTCAACAAATATCTCGTCATCGCCATTCTTCAAATAACCATCGAATACAATTCGTCTGTCCATTATCGGGTCAATTGCATGAAATGCTGAAGAAAACTCTACACGCTCGACAAACTCTGTTTCTAGAGCTGGATGCCTAGACGCATATTTGTTTAATGCAGCATCAATGGAATATCTTCTCAATTTTCGCCTATTACGCTCGTATTCATTGTTATTTACTGCCGATGAAGGTGTGTTAAGCTCACTTTCATCCGGTGCACTATTATTGTCACAAATTTCGTCTTCATCATTTTCTTCATCGTCATCATCTGACTTTACGACACCTAAAGCTTTAAGCCACTCATCTGAAGGTGCGTTATAAGTATTGTTTACTTGAGACTGTTGTACATTTGCGACAATCTTGAATAATTCTTGACGCAAAACTTTATTTTCATCTTTTATCGTTTCTTTTTCTGATTCTTTTTTCTTAACTTCATTGCTTAATGTAAGCACCTTTCCGATGCTCAAATTATTAAATGACTCAGATAAAACCAGAACAACAACTATTGCTATAAGGGTAATAATCCCTGTAGTAATTTGATACTTAGGTTCTGCTAAGAAAAAGCTAAGAAATGCCATCACAGATACAGCCAAAGCGACAATACTAATTAAGCTGCGGACAAAATAATTCACATTTTTCTTTTCCAATTTTGGCTCCATTCTTACTTACCTGTTGTTCTAACGCCGCGTTAAGTGGTGAACAACGCGACCACCCAGCCTAAGCCATTGTGCCGTAAACACTAAAACTAAATCAAACCGAAAATGCCGAGCGTTGTGAATCCGTCTTAAACGCTTTGTTATGTTTATATCACCCCGATTAAACTTAAAATTCCAATAGGCAAAAGTAACACCCACTGAGGTAATTTTATGAACGTTTTAATTTTAAAAAAGTACCAGCCGACACCAATAAACACAAATGAAAAAGTGATGAAAGATACAGATATTCCGATGACCACATTTTGAAATGAGTCTAAGTTAAACCAACCAACATAAGTTAATACAAACCCACAAAGAACAAGAATAGCTGATACCATATGCCAACAGGCTAGCAATGTCGCTTTAGGAATGTCTGCCAAATCTGATTTAAGAAAAGGTCTAACAGGATCTATTTGCCCTGCAAAGATATGAACGCAGGATGTAAACAAACCGATTATTCCTGCACTGAAAATCCAAATATTCACATAAACTCCTTGTAAACATAACGCCGCGTTAAGGGGTGAACAACGCGACACCACCCAACTTAAACCATTGCGCCATAAACACAAAAGCTAACCTTTGTACCAAAACTACCAAGCGTTGAGAATCCCTCTTAAACGCCTTGTTAGCCGTTTATGCCAAGGATAGCCCGCCATCAACTACAAGCGTGTGACCAACGATGTAGCTAGCCTTGTCTGAGACCAGAAACTCAATGGCATTAACTATTTCGTCTGCATGACCAAAGCGTTTGATAGGCACAACCTCTGAAACTTCACTTCGAATGTTTGGTGAGTCCAATTGCTTGCTTTCCCACCGTGGTGTCCATGTCACACCTGGCGCTACCGCATTAATACGAACTCCAGAGCCAATACACTCTAAAGCAACAGAACGGGTTAACCCTTCAAGCGCGTGCTTGGACGCGCTGTACATTGAGGCATTAGGTGTCGGTCTTAAACCATTCACAGAGCTGACGTTAACAATGGAGGCCCCTGCATTCATCAGCTTTAACTCATGCCTTAAGCACAAGGCTTGAGACCAAAAATCGACATTCAATGTTTCCTGTAAGCATAAGACCTCGACTTCTTTAAATTGACCACCGGATACCAAAGCCGGTGACGCATTATTCACTGCGATGTCCAAGAAACCGTATTGATTCTTGATATGGTCTAAGAGCTTTTCAAGCTCTGACTCTGAGGAAATATCTACAATTTGGTAGTCCACAACGCTTAATTGTGGAAATTTATTCACTGCCTCCAACCATGACTGTTTAGAACGAGAGCAGGTTATCACCTGATAGCCCAAGTCCACGAATCGAAGAACAGTTTCCAGCCCTATTCCTTTAGAGCCTCCGGTGACCAATGCTATTTTCAATTTAGACTCCTTTCCTTGTTTCACTGTCTGACGGCTAACGCCCAATTAAGGGGTGAACAACGCCTCCACCCAAACCTAAAGCATTGTGCCATAAACACTAAATTTGAAGTAGAAGCAAAAGTGCCAAGCGTTGTGAATCCCTCTTAAATTGATTGTTATAACCCATTTCACTCCGTATCTTGTGCCTTTTCAAAGGCGTCCGCATTAGCTTTGTTTACTTGGGATTGAATACGATTGCCTGTATAGAAGATCGTAATTACAGCCGTAAAAGCATATAAATATGAGTAATAGCTAAACAACGAAATCATGCCTAACATGAAGCTATATATAGATATAGCGGGCAAACTGCCTAGGTCATTCCATGGATAAAGCGTGTAGTAAATGCGATTAACATAGCCTTTGATATTGCCAAATAAAGCCAAAAAGAGCGATAAGCTTGCATTTAAAATTACGCTGATGCAAAAAAACACTGACGCGAATTTTATCGACAATGCGTTAATCGTCGTTGGCTGAGCACTCAGCAAGCTAAGAAAAAACGCAACAGAAATCGCAGAGAATGAAGTGTGCACCCAAAAATAGATAGTTCTGAATTCAAATTTTTCCATACTGTATACTCTGATTTTCGATGGGTTATAACGCCCAATTAAGGTGTGAGCCACGCGACCACTGCACTCAATTTGGGCACCTTAAACACTGAACTAGACCCAAGCCAAAAATGCCAAGCGTGGGGAATCACTCTTAAATTGTTTGTTATATTCCCTATCTAGGCAGCTTCATTAGAAACTGATCTACTCTCTCAAACAAAATCTCATTTGGGTCGTCACCGGAAATCTTGCTGTCTATAAGAGAACAAATAACGTCATCATCCAAGTTGATGATAAGCTTCCCATGTTCTCGCATAGCTCCCTGACAAGCTATTAAGGCATTATCTGATGGCCCTTCTCTAGAAGTTAAGAAGCATACTTTTCGTTTGGCTTTTTCGAATAAATACTTCTCTGTAGAGTAAATTTGAGCTTGCCCTATCTTGTCTTTATAATTTTTAAATTCAAACAATACATATCGAGAATCTAGATTTGAAGAAATAAACCTCCACACCATAGACTTATCAATGACTCTGCAAATTAAGTCATATCGGTGCAAATCATCTGTTGTCCTTTCTTGTTGATGCCAACCTTTCAAATCGCCATCGAAAAGATACTGCAATATTTCACTCATTGTATCTTCATACTCATAGCACCCTTCACGTCCATGCGGAATTGACTTTAGTCGATTTTTTAAACTATTGCCCTGAGTTTCGATATTCGAGAATCCACTTTCATTAAACTCAGTTGGAATCACCTTCGGGTGTAAGATATGAGCTAGATCTTCACTTAACTTTCTTTCTGATAAATCCACTTCACATAATTTGATGAGTCTCCCAAGTAATTCTAAATCAACACTAGCTAGCGATAACAAGCCATCGAGATTAATTATCTGAATGTTGAACTGCTTTTCAACTCGGGACTGTATTTCTGGCTTTATATTTGTCGCAACAATTAGTACAGCCTTGGATACTTGTATTTCATGAGCTAATTTAACCAACCTCTCAGTGGCAACCTTCAAAGCTGGTGTAGGATAAGTGGTATTGCGTGTATATTTCACTTCAAATACAACTTTACTCTGAGTTGTTGGTTCACGAGCTATAATGTCTGCATCGCACCCAATATTTATAGTTGGATTCAAATTTTCGACAACCCAATTATTTGCAATCAAAATTTCTTTACATAGCTGCTCAAGCTGAAAGCCAGTAAATGTTGCAACTCCACCTTTAGTATTCAATTTTTTTCCTTTTCAAAAACGTTTGGATAACTCGGGAATATGCCCGCTTAAGTGGTGAGCAACGCTACCACGATACTTAACTATTACGCCGTAAAAACTAAAGCCAAATCAAACCAAAACCGCCGAACGTTGCGAATCCGTCTTAAAGCGTTTGTTAGTTTTATTGCTGGCGACTTAGTAACAGGCTTGCTCCAGACATAGCTAAAAAGGTTGCGCAGCCTCTATTGAAGCGCTTCGCCATTTTCGGTTTCGTGAACCACTGTCTTAAATATATTCCGAATATGGCATAAATCGATATTGCACCCATTTCTAATATTAGGAACGTAGCCCCTAAAACAAAGAACTGTTCATTTACACTAGCCGAAACATCAACGAACTGTGGAAGAAAAGCAGTAAAAATTAAGATCGCCTTCGGATTACCAGCAGCTAACAAAAATTCTTGTTTAGCTAAACCTAGTCGGTTGCAAGTATTTTCTAGTTTAGCGACGGGACTTGTCTCCGAACGCCATAGATTAAAGGCAATCCACAACAAGTACGCCGCACCTACGATTTTAATGGTTAGAAATAGGGTCTCAGATGCGTAAAGCACCACCGCCAAACCTGAAGCAGCTAACGCGATCATTACTGTGAACGCTGCAATCCGGCCAAGACCAGCAATAAATGCAGACTTGAAGCCATAGCAACGAGCATTATTCATTGATAATAGATTGTTTGGCCCTGGTGTCATATTGAGCGCAAAACACGCAGGTATAAAGAACAATAACTTCCAGATTTCCACAATATTTCCTCCATAAAACTAACGCCCTGCTAAGGGGTGAGCAACGCAATACCGAAGCCGCTGCATACCACCTTAATCACTAAAATCAACGCATAGTAAAAATGCCACGCGTTGTGAATCCCTCTTGAGCAGTTTGTTAGTTTGCAGACCCAACGGGTTGATTTTACGTTGTTTTAAACTTTGCGAACAACAAACCTTATGTGCTTTGATGCACTTAAGTCAGGCGTAGTATCAAAGCGGTTAGTCAATGAAACCACTTGGAACAAACAACGCCGCAGAAAACGAACTCACAACACCAAAAAGCGCTTTTGGAAAACCAATCTCACAATGCGGACTTTCAACAAAGCCACTGAAACCACGTGGAACTTACCACACCAGAGAAAACGTCATTTCAGCGAGTAAATCGGCTTTTGTACCAACAAACTCAACGAGCAGAATTTCAGCAAAAAAGTTCAACTCAGTTAACCCAAAAGTCGCCGCACAAAAGAACAAATCAACCGTTGAAACGATGATAATTTTGGATTTTCACCACGCTAGTTAACATTGAAATTGAACGCCGATACGACAATTTCGACTTTGAGCTTTTACCACTTGATCTTGCGATATAGCCGCGTTTTTCCTCTTGCAAACTAACGCCGCGTTAAGTAGTGAGCAACATTACCACCTAACCTAAACCATTGTGCCGTAAACACGAAATTCAAAGCAAACCGAAAATGCTAAGCGTTGCGAATCTGCCTTAAACGCTTTGTTAGTTGCCATTCTAAACCTCTGATTTCCAGTCAATTTCCACTTTGCCAACACCGTTTTTGATCGTTTTGAAAAACTCAAATCAGGCGCAGTTTCAAAGCGACTGTTACTGAAACCACTTGGAACTTACAACGCCGTAGAAAACTGACTAAAAGCACCCAATAAACCTTTTGAAAAGACAATGTCACAAAGCTGACTTTCAACGTGTAAATTAGCGTCTGAAACGGCAAAACAAAACTACAACATTAAAAGTCGAACGCAATTTCAACAAACCACAACCAGACAAAAATCGAGCAAAACTGAAAATTTCATTAGCCCTAAATTTTCTGCCTTAGCTGCGTTTTACCGCTGGCAACTAACGCCCAGTTAAGGGGTGAAGCACGCAATACCGATGTTACTGCATGGCACTTCAACACCGAAATCACCGCATACCAAAAATGCCACGCGTGCTGAATCCCTCTTAAACTGTTTGTTATGTGAATTTATACCTCTGATATATAAACACTTACTTCACGATCTTTCCCTTGCATGCGGTTTATCTGATCGCCCACGTATTTTACACCAAGCTTTTCAATAACTGACTTTGAACGCTCATTTCCGACTAAATGCATTACTTTTAACCTTGTTAAACCATAGTGCTTTTTTGAATATGAAATCAGAACCTTAGATGCTTCTGTAGCATAACCACAACCCCAGTAAGGGACGCCTAACCAATAACCTAGAATACCCAAACCATTTTCCAGTTTTGGAAAACTAATAGCACCAATAAGCTCAGAACTATCTTTTAAGACAATGGCATAGACAACACCTTTACCACTCAAAAATAACGCTGCGTGAGTACGAATCCAATTTTCAGCATCACTGACGCTATATGGATAAGGAATATTTGCCGTCATTTCTGAAATTTGCTTGTCGCCAGCCAACTCTGCAACACGCTTAGCGTCAGACAGAGAAAATGGTCTTAATATTAATCGTTCACTTTTAATCAGTTGCTGCATAATTTCCCTATTCACATAACGCCCAATTAAGTAGTGAGCAACGCACTACAAAAGCTGCCGCATTGCACCATAAACACAAAACTCACTGCAAACCAAAACTGCCAAGCGTTGCGAATCTGCTTAAATTGTTTGTTATGCGAATTTTCGACAATGCCAGATTACGCAACGAAAACATTACCTTAAACACGAAAAACTACAAACGTGCAGATAACTTTTTGTGATTCAAGAACCAACGAACTCAACATTTTCTAAAAAGGCCGCTACGAGCGATGAACGCTGAGTTACAGCAAAGAATCCGCTTTTTCTCGCGAGAAACCTAACGAGCCGAAATTTCAGCGAGCACCGGCTTTCCATAAACTTGTCATTTGCAGCACTTTAAGCCTAAAGAACTTTCCAAGACTAAATACGATTTTGAATGAGGCAACTTCACGAACTTTGTATGTTTTACGGTTGGAGAAATTCAAGAATTTGAACCAGAAATACTGACTTGCCGAAACCGAAAAACGAATGGTCAAAGACAACGAAATTGAAGAAACCTAAAAATTTAGCCTTGTCGCATAACGCTGCGTTAAGGGGTGAGCAACGCCACCACCTAACCTAAATCATTGTGCCGTAAACACTTAAGCCAATTCAAACCAAAACTGCCAAGCGTTGTGAATCCCTCTTAAATGCTTTGTTAGGCGAACTTTACCACTGATGTTTACATTGGCTTGAAAGCAGATTACCTGAAACCCAATAACCTACCAAACACCCACTGACTTTTTGGGATTCAAGAACCACAAAAACCACTATGTTTCAGCCAAATTTTCCACAGCCACGAAATGCGAACTTGCAGCGACAGAGTTGCTTTTTAGCCACCGAGACTCAAGTTGGAAACTATTAGCAAACACGAAAGCCTCAGTAAACTTGCCCTTCCCACACGTTGAGCCAGTGAAACTCACCACCGACCAACACTGAAAACCAATGAGGCAATCCACGAAGTTTGGCATGTTTTACGGGTTGAGTGATTCAAGAATTTAAGTCGACAATGCGGAGTTGCCGACTTAGAAAAATGAGCGGCCAAAGGGGTGAAGAAAATTAGACCAGAAATATTTGCCGCCCGTCGCCTAACGCCCAATTAAGGGGTGAGTAACGCAACACCGATGCCACCGCAAACCACCTTAATCACTAAAATTAACGCATAGTAAAAATGCCACGCGTTACGAATCCCTCTTGAATTGTTTGTTAGTACGCTGCCCTTAAAGCCTTTGGCATACACCAAGATATTGAAATATAGCACGAAAGTTATGGCTTAAAACGCTGACACCAAAGGGACAACGGCCAAACTAGAACTCACTCTCAAAACGCAAGTTGGCTAGAAGAAAAACTTGCTTAACTGACCTATTTTCACCGTTTTCAAATTAGCAAAGAAGACGGGCTTCAGAACTAAACAACCGCGCCAAAGAAACTCGTTTTTTGACGAAAATTTCTCAACACCAAAGAAGCCGCACCAGAGAAATAGCCCGAAAGTTAGAAACCGTAAACGGTGAAATCAACGCGAACACAACTCATATAGTGCCACCGGAAAGAACGTGAAAGGCACATTTGACCAGATGTAAAACAAGGAAAAGACACCGATAAACTCCGAAAATTTTACCGTTGATGCCAATCCAGTACTAACGCCCTGCTAAGGGGTGAACAACGCAATACCGAAGCCACTGCATACCACCTTAATCACTAAAATCAACGCATAGTAAAAATGCCACGCGTTGTGAATCCCTCTTGAGCAGTTTGTTAGTTTGCAAACCCAATGGGTTGATTTTACGTTATTTTAAACTTTGCAAACAATAAAACTTATGTGCTTTGATGCATTTGAGTCAGGCGTAGTCTCAAAGCGGCTAGTCAATGAAACCACTTGGAACAAACAACGCCGCAGAAAACGAACTCACAACACCAAAAAGTGCTTTTGGAAAACCAATCTCACAATGCGAACTTTCAACAAAGCCACAGAAACCACGTGAACTTACCACACCAGAGAAAACGCCATTTCAGCGAGTAAATCGGCTTTTGTACCAACAAACTCAACGAACAGAGTTTCAGCAAAACAGTTCGACTCAGTGAGCCCAAAAGTCGCTGCACCAAAGAACAAACCAACCGTTGAAACGATGCCAATTTTGGATTTTCACCACGCTAATTAACACTGAAATTGAACGCCAATACGACAATTTCAACTTTGAGCTTTTACTGGTAGGTCTTGCGATATAGCTGCGTTTTTCCTCTTGCAAACTAACGCCCGCTTAAGTGGTGAGCAACGCTACCACCATACTCAATTATTGCACCGAAAACACTTAAGCTGATTCAAACCAAAACCGCCGAGCGTTGCGAATCCGTCTTGAAGCGTTTGTTATGTGCCGGATTTACGTTGCCCTAGTCTTCAAATAAGTCCAAGTTCTCGTTCACGTATTCCATGACTTGATCGTAGAAGAAATCATCAATTTTACCTGCTACAACAAAGCAAAGCAGATAAGACGATACAAAGTGAAACTTGTACTGCTTTTTCGAGTTAGGATCGAGTGACCAGTCTGTTTTAACTTGCTCATCAATTTCGTTATTCATCAGTTCAAACAAAGCATCATTGTTCATATGATTTCGTTTAGAGTAAAAAACTGATGCTAGCTGATACATATTTTCCTTTGGTATTTCTCCAGAAGCAATCGCATGCAGAGCTTCATCCAACGCTTCACTCGCTTCTATCAACCACTTTTCCATCGAATGTTTCTCCGTATCCGAACTGGCACATAACGCCGCGTTAAGTGGTGAACAACGCGACTACCAAACCTAAGCCATTGTGCCGTAAACACTTAAGCTGAATCAAACCAAAAATGCCACGCGTTGTGAATCCGTCTTAAACGCTTTGTTAGGCAAATTTTTCAACGATCCTTGAATTTACTGTATATAACCCCATGTCTATTTATGTGCGGTTGCACGCACGCGGGTGATCCAGTTTCGACTAACAAATATGAGGATTTAATCGATGTCCGACAATGATTACAACGTATATCAAGGCGCTGATGGTAAGTGGCGAGGCGAACGACAAGATGCTAGTAGAGCTAGCGTCGTTGGGGAAACACAGAAAGAAGTTTTTGAAGCTACACGAGAGTTAGCTAAAAAGGCTCAATCTGAAGTATCCATACACCGTGGTGATAACGGTCAAATCAGAGCTAAGCATAGCTATGGAAATGACCCGAAATCAACCAAAGGCTAGTATCATGTGGGGAGAGCTATTCTCCCCAATTTGCCTAACGCCGCATTAAGGGGTGAACAACGCCACCACCCAACCTAAACCATTGTGCCGTAAACACTAAAGTCGATTCAAACCAAAACTGCCAAGCGTTGTGAATCCCTCTTGAATGCTTTGTTAGTTGCCAAACCTAAAGCTTTGATTTGAAGTTGATTGCCGCTTTGCCAACACTAACTTTACGTACGCTGAAAAACTAAAATCAGACGCAGATTCAAAGCGCCTGTTACTAAAACCACTTGGAACGCGCAACGCCGTAGAAAACGGACTAGCAACACCGAAAAGCTCTTTTGGAAAGACAAAGTCGCAGAGCTGACATTCAACAAACTAATCGACTTCTGAAACAGCAAACCAGCAAAAGAACGAAGCGCGATTTATTCACACCCAAAACCTTAAAAATCAGAGCACAAGACTGGGCAAAACCAAACGAACCTTAGCCTTAAACATTTTGCTTTAGCTGCGTTTTCCCTCGTTGGCAACTAACGCCGCATTAAGGGGTGAACAACGCCACCACCTAACCTAAACCATTGTGCCGTAAACACTTAATCTGATTCAAACCAAGACTGCCTAGCGTTGTAAATCCCTCTTGAATGCTTTGTTAGTTGCCAAACCTAAAGCTTTTCTTTGAGGTTGATTGCCACTTTGCCAACACTGTTTTTACGTGCTTTGAAAAACTCAAATCAGGCGCAGTTTCAAAGCGCCTGTCACTGAAACCACTTGGAACAAACAGCGCCGTAGAATACAGCCTAACAACACCTAAAAACTCATTTGAAAATGACAATATCACAGAGCTGACTCTCAACAAGTGAATTGGCTTCTGAAACAGAAAAACCAAAGCTCGATTTTCACAAACCCAAATAGCTAAAAGTTGAAATACGAAAACGAACTAACAACACACGGACATTAGCCTTAGATATTCTGTATTAGCTGAGTTTTCCTCGTTGGCAACTAACGCCGCGTTAAGGGGTGAGCAACGCAATACCAAAGTCGCCGCATACCACCTCAATCACTAAAAGCAACGCATAGTGAAAATGCCACGCGTTGCGAATCCTTCTTGAACGCTTTGTTATGTGGCTGCGCACCACACCATTATTGTGGTTTCAAGATTATTACTAGTTGATTGATGTAGAGCTTTAAAACCTTGTCCATTATACAGACCTACATTATGATTTTCACATTGCAGATAAAGCCTAGCCACACCATGTTTTACAGCGATTTCCTTTGCTTTGTTTAATAAAGCTTTCGCTACTCCATTCCCGCGCTTTGAAATTGGAACATAGACACCACCAACCCAATGCTCATACTCTGGATAGTTCTTATTTTCTCTGAGTTTAAGCTCCAACGTACCAATAAGCTCACCGTGCTCATGTGCCACAAGGTTAAAAGGAATACCTGTGTTTGATGCTTTAAGCCCAATATCATTTTGCACCATTTCTACTGTGACATTCGGTACTTTTGAAGCCCACTCATCGAAGTACCAATTAGCTATTTTGGATACGTATTGCTGATGGTCCGCTAATAATGAAATTTCCATATATCTCCTTTGCCACATAACGCCGCATTAAGGTGTGAGCAACGCGACCACGAAACCCAACCATACCACCGTAAACACAAAACCCAACGATGGAATGGAAAATGCCAAGCGTTGGGAATCACTCTTAAATGCTTTGTTAGCCGCTAGTGAAGCGTGACGTAAGAATCTAAATTATCAAGATTTGGATTGTCGTCTTCGTTCCTACCTAAATACAAAAACTCCATAATTGAGTTAAACTCTACAATCTCGTCTTGATGTCCGTCTAAAATCCCTTTTTCTAAGTACAATTTCTTAGCTTGTTCAAAGTTATTATACAGTAACCCGTTTTTCTGGAGCGTAAGCTCTACTTCATGTATACGCTCAATGCAAACCGTGTACATGCTATCGGGTGCATTATCGATGACATGCTGAGCTACAAAGTCACCCTGAGTTTTTCTCAAGTTTTCAATTGCTTCATCTGTGTACGGCAATATTTGGGACAACTCTTCTCGTCGAGCTTCAACCCAAGAGACCGCCTTATCTTTATCAAAGGCTTTTAGAAGGACAAGGCTAAGTTTATCGATAACAGATAAATTTTGATATTCATTTTGATAAATTTCATTTAAAACTAAATATCTGATAATTGGGGGCAAGATAGAGAAAGCAGTCATTACTTCATTATTAGTTCCGAACTTGTTTTTCTTGAAGTAAATAATTAGAAGGCTAGCGTATATTTTAAATAATGCGTCAATACAGTCTTCTACTTCTTTATCGCTAATCGAACCGGTTTCTTGTGTGTGCGTACATTTGTTCCCAGCCAAACGAATCGATTCTACAGCAAGCATCAAGAATTGGTTATCATCACTTACTTCTTTCAACC
This sequence comes from Vibrio sp. J1-1, assembly GCF_021728395.1. Lineage (GTDB taxonomy): Bacteria > Pseudomonadota > Gammaproteobacteria > Enterobacterales > Vibrionaceae > Vibrio. The sequence goes on from NZ_JAKKCM010000023.1 coordinate 14,729, forward strand.
TTTTAACAACACTCTTATCACCTAAAGTAACTTTCTCACTAGCTGGAAGATCGAGTAATTTCCTTATAACCACTTCAGCATACTGTCGAATGGACGCTATTTTTCCTCGATTTGTTCGTTGGATATAAAAGGCCTCTTGCATTAGATCCTTCACCAAATCACTGTATGCTTCATTTCTGAACTTCATTTCAACTCCAATTATTATAACTTTAACTGAGTATCGGCTAACGCCGCATTAAGGCGTGAACAACGCAATACACAATGGCTACCGCATTGCGCCTTAAACACAAAACTCGACGCAAACCAAAAATGCCACGCGTTGTGAATCGCTCTTAAATGCTTTGTTATACGCCCAGCACTGAAGCTACGATTTTAAGCCAAGCCCCGCTTTGTAAGCACGACATTTTATGTGTATTGATGCATTTATGTGAGGCTAAGATCTTCAGCGACTATGATTGAAGCGCACTTGGAACACACCAGACCAAAGAAAGCGACATTTAAGCAAACACATAACCTTTTAAACCGACAATTTGATAAAGCTGAGTTTCAACAAACACTACCGCGTCGAATTTGGACCTGAAGGTTTGGGGGGAATTACCTAATAATTTAACGAAAACACGAGGAAATACAAAGCGATGAGCTACAAGAAAAGGTGACTTTGGCACAAGGAATAATCAGCAAAACTCACCCTGCGTATAACGCCGCGTTAAGTAGTGAGCAACACTGCCACCTTACCTAAACCATTGTGCCGTAAACACTAAAGCAGATTCAAACCGAAAGTGCCGCGCGTTGCGAATCTGTCTTAAACGCTTTGTTATACAGCGATATCACCGGCGTCAAAAGCAACTTGTATATCCCAAGAATCAACGGGTGTAGCTATGTCTCGGATTGGACCTATATTCAATATAAGTGGCTCGTTGCCCAAATGCCCGGTGTCAATTACAAACCTGTATTCACTTTGATGTGAAAAGTTGTTCTGCTTAACAAACACTGCGTCAATACCGCGAAAATCTCCAGAGAATGTATCCGGATCATAGTAAGTGACCAACCCTGCTTTCCCTTCTACAAAGTCTTGTGATTTAACAGCCTCTACGATTCGATTAATGAACTCTCGAGGGTTATGTACTAACACAAACTGGTCACCCAAGTTTCCAACTGAGCTCGGAACTCTAAAATCGTTAGCTATTTCCTCAAAATCTATGTGGTCTACCAAATTTACTTTATCGGTTGTAGCTGCAAACAGACAAAAGACATTGTAATTGTCATTATGTTGAAGTCTCATCCTGATAGGGGCAACTAAATCAGAGAAACAATGTCCATTGAGGTTTAAGGTAACATCATTTGGTTGCCACCAACTATTAACGCCTTCGTGCTCATCAGCACGGTTGCCTTCAGAATCCCCTTCAATATGGCGAAAATAGCTAAGCCTATTCATAAAGATCTTGCCGTCTAGAAAATCCTCTTTATATCTTGAGTTATCAAAGACTCTCAAGAAGAACCCTATTTTTTTCGACATATTACCCCCGCTGTATAACGCCCGCTTAAGTGGTGAGCAACGCTACCACAAAATTCAATTATTGCACCTTAAACACAGAAGCCAATTCAAACCAAAACCGCCAAGCGTTGCGAATCCGTCTTAAAGCGTTTGTTAGCTGTTTATTCTTCCACGAGTGTTTTGGTCAAAAATGAAAGCGACGAATCCATTGGATAGTTGTCCAGAACCATTTGACACTTGTAGCCTTGCTTTTCGTAGAAAGGCTTCGCTTGAAAGCTAAGAGTATCGACAAGGGCTGACTTACAACCTTTAGATACGGCATACCCCTCTAACAATTTGATCAATTCACTACCCACTTGCTTACCCCGTACTGAATCATCAACCCAAAGGAATTTAATAAGCAACCAATTGCCCCAAAGGTCAGCAATAATACCACCAACTTTCTTCTCGTCCCTCAGCGCATAATAGCCAACCTGAGACTTCGAAATACCTTCCAAGAATGGCGTATTATGTTTGATTAAACCACTACGAACTTCATTGATATCGCTATCTGACGGTTCAATATCTAGTTTATATTCCATGTACATCCTTGCTTGATTTGACCAAAAACAGCTAACGCCGCGTTAAGTAGTGAGCAACGCAAACCACAAAACCTAAACCATTGTGCCGTAAACACTAAAGCTGAATCAAACCGAAAATGCCGAGCGTTGCGAATCTGTCTTAAACGCTTTGTTATGTTTATTTGCCACAACTTCCGTTCCCCACCCTTTTGCCACCACCTCAATTACTTGGTAGTCAGAAAAAAGCTCTCCCAAACCCGTTTCAGTAAGCATTACCATGATTGTTGCCACATTTACTTTTGATTCATCGCCTAAGTGATTAGGGCTAAAGTCCCACTCGTTACCGATATAGCCCGAGTAATGAATAAAGGCTGTTTTAAGCTTATTACCAACAACATAACTTAGAATATATGCAACTGTTTCATCGAATACGAAGCCATTGTATTGATGGCAGTCCTTACTGATTTTTCTGTAGTTAGCTAGAAGGTTTTGGCGTTTGCGAGCCTTGCATCTTATGGTTTTCTCAGCAGACTCAACCCAGATTTCTGCGCCAAGAAAATTGGGGGAGAAGCCATCATTATTCACTCTTAGTGCACTATATTGGTCTGTGAAAATACCAATGGTTTCATAAGACTTTAAGACTTCTGGTGGCGAGAACTTCTTGAGCTCCAATAACAGGTCGTTATCGAACGTCGCATAAATTGAATATACGCTTACTGGTTTATCTTTATTGTTGCTCTATATTATTTCATTTATCCGTGGAGCACTAAAACCCTCATGTGCTATTGAGTATTGAACAGTAATACTATGACCAACTTTTTTCCACGCGAAGTAAATTGCGAATATGGATGTAACTAGTACCAATATAGGTCTAAAGTATTCACTTGATATACTTACAAATAGTTCGATAATTTCCACGTTTTTCCCTATAAACATAACGCCGCGTTAAGTGGTGAACAACGCGACCACCTTACCTATACCATTGTGCCGTAAACACTAAAGTTGATTCAAACCAAAACTGCCAAGCGTTGTGAATCCACCTTAAACGCTTTGTTATAAGCGTGGTTTGAGCATATGCACGAACTGTTCATCTTGCCTTGCTACCTCAAAGCCAAACCTTTTATATAGTTGCCCTACTCTGTTACCTTGCAAATAACAAAGCTTAATTGGCAGTGATTTTTCATTAGCAAGTTGAATTACAGTTTTCAAAACTTGGCTACCAACACCTTGACCTTGGCAGTGTGGTAACAAGAAAAAGCGACCAAAATATAAGTGCTCAGGATGGGCCTGAACTAGGTAACTACCAACAGGTGCCCCTTCAATTTCTATTATGGTTGGTTTCGCTTCATTCCACTCATTGCGATGAATTTCTTTTTGTACGTTTTCGTCCCAACCAAAAACAGCTTTTACTGGTTCGTATTCGGCAGCCTTCTTTAGCTCAAATAGGAACTCGTAGTCTTCATCTATGGCTTCGCGAACTTCAAACACTTTTATCTCCAAATTCAACAGTATCTTGAAAGCTTATAACGCCCTGTTAAGGTGTGAGCAACGCAATACCGAAGCCTCCGCATACCACCTTAAACACTAAATGCAACGCATAGTAAAAATGCCACGCGTTGCGAATCACTCTTGAACAGATTGTTATATCAATTTGTTACTACGATCTCGATACTGCTTTTTCTTTCTACAGCATACCTGCGCTCGATAAAGGCAGGGAGTTTTTCATCCAGATAGGCTATGGCACGCTTGTCCATACGACAGCCAAAGATTATAGCGGTAATCCATTCTGGTTTATAAGAGACTAACGTGTAGTTTGGTTCCTGCTTATTGATAAGAGGCTTCATGTCTGAGCCGAACTGGACCCTGTACTCACTTTCATATTCCCACTCTCTTAACTTAATTTTAAGAGCTTCCCAGATTTTCCTACCGACTTCTCCATTATCCAGTAGACCAAATTGCATTTTAAATACATCAAGCAGCTCAAAGCGAGCTATTGAATCTTGGTAAATTACTTTTTCTGCGTTTATATCTTTGACGTTCCATTCTAGACAGAAGCCTTTATGAGAATTAGCGTAATGTGACCACATGAGATTATTGTCAGGTTTATCCGTTAAACAAAAAAACAAGTATTCATCGAATTTTTGGTTTACATTTCTACGGAAAGCTTCAAAATTTCTTTGTCCAGCCTCACCAAAAAATAACTGTTTGAACTCGTGCTTTTCTGCACCCTTTAGCTGCGCGTGAACGGCTCTAAGCTCACTTTTAGTGGGTATGATGAAATCAATTTTGGAATCAAAAAGGTCGTTGAAATTTGTTCTTTTCGAAAATGTCACTTGATTATTCAATACGTTTTGGATGGCATATTCATTTTCAAGGTTTTCGAAATTATAAACCGGACAATACTTGTACAGACTTTCCAAATTTTGTACTCCATTGATATAACGCCGCATTAAGGGGTGAACAACGCTACCACCTAACCTAAACCATTGTGCCGTAAACACTAAAGCCAATTCAAACCAAAACTGCCAAGCGTTGTGAATCCCTCTTGAATACTTTGTTAGTTGCCAAACCTAAAGCTTTGATTTGAAGTTAATTACTGCGTTGCCAACACTAGCTTTACGTATTTTGGAAAACTCAAATCAGGCGCAATTTCAAAGCGCCTGTCACTGAAACCACTTGAGACTCAAAACGCAGTAGAAAACGGAATAACAACACCAAAAATACCTTTTGGAAAGGCAATGCCGAAGAACTGACTTTCAACAAACAAGGTGGCTTCTGAAACTGCAAACCAAACTCCAAACTAGGAAAAGATCGAAGCTCAATTTCCGCGAACCAAGATCCCGAAGTTCGAAGTGCAGAATCGAGCAAAGCACACGAACAATTAGGCCTAAACATTCTTTTTTAGATACGATTTTCTCGTTGGCAACTAACGCCCGCTTAAGTGGTGAGCAACACTACCACTACACTCAATTATTCCACCGTAAACACTTAAGCCAACTCAAACCAAAACCGCCGAGCGTTGCGAATCCGTCTTAAAGCGTTTGTTAGGTTTGTTTGCCTATGTTCCGGGCAATCATCAACACTTCATCGGCCGAATATAAATTGGAAATTGTCGTCTCGACTTCAGCGCCTAAAGTACTTTTATATAATTCTTGAGCATAATTATCAGCTCTTGTAGTAACCAACACGTGCTTCAAAATAGATTGTTTAAGAGCAAGCTGACCTTTTACCTGAGGCAATGATTCGACGATCAGCTTTCGACCAATACCATTTCCCTGATAATTCGGCATGACGGCTAGTTGCTCTAACTCCAAAACGGCTTCAGGACGAAAGCCACTTTTCTGAACCCAAATAATATAACCGACGATTTCATTTTCAATATCAGCTACATAGATCAAGTAACGTGGGAAGGCATTCAAATTACATTCTAACCATTCATTTGAGTAGTTTTGCCTAACAAACGCAGACTTATGAACTAGAGCTGCACTTGGTAAATCCTTTTCCGTCATTAAACGAATGATCAAATTGACCTCCTGATATCGACAATAAACCTAACGCCCGCTTAAGTGGTGAGCAACGCTACCACGACACTTAATTGTTACACCGTAAACACAAAACCCGATTCAAACCAAAAACGCCGAGCGTTGCGAATCCGTCTTGAAGCGTTTGTTATACAAATTTACCATTCTTCGCCTTGTCTATAAGTTGCATGCCATTCTTTTTCTGCAACTTTTACATGATTTAAGGTTCTATCTGAAAATGCATACGCGAATTCTGCCATACACATAGGATGAGCTCCCGTCATAAGTTGCTGATGCTTTCCAACAATACGCTGTAAAGCCCTTAATATTTGGATTAGTTCGTTATAAGTTTCAGGAAAGTCGTCTGTAATTTTGTTTTGGTCGAAAAAGTACTTTTTATCGGCATGTGCAAAATACTTATCTCGCTGAGTCAAGATACTACTAACCTGACTTTCTACCTCTTTCAAAGCCTGCCGCTGTTCATTAACTAAGGACATCTCAATTTCAGGGTAAACCTTGCTAATTGCTTTCATGTTACGTTCAACGAAAGCTAGAAATTTTTGAAACGTTCTATCCCCGCGTCCGTGCTCGATCAACTTCGAAACAGTCATTACACAATCGATCTGAATTGATTCAACCATCAGTGGCATCAGGGGATTGGCGCGATTCATATCGTATGGTTCACGCTCCAAAGCTTCCACATGAGCTTGATACACTCCTAGTTTCAAAGCCACTTTGGAATAAATAAGGTCGGAATAAGTTGATATGTACGACTCATATTGTTCGACTGGACTCAATGTTCTCTCCTAATTTGTATAACGCCGCATTAAGGTGTGAGCGGTGCTTGGCTATACTTGAGCGAAGCGAAACCGCCAAGCGTTGCGAATCACTCTTAAATGCTTTGTTATACGAATTTACCAAACGTGTTCCGTACCCTGCCATG
>NZ_JAKKCM010000024.1 GCF_021728395.1 Vibrio sp. J1-1
CAATGCCGTTGCTGAGAACTTCTTCGCACTGCTGAAGACAGAGATGTACCATAATCAGTCCTTCAAAGACGCGAATGATCTTATAGAGAAAATTGAAGAATACATCGAGTATTACAACACCAAACGGGTCAAGGCAAAACTAAAAGGCCTGACTCCGATTGAATATCGAAATCAGGCCTTACAAGCCGCTTAACAGAAATGTCCAACTTTATGGGGTCACTTCATAAGCAGGGCTTTGTCTGTTTGTAATCATTCCAGTAATCTATTTAGAAAGAGAAAGCGTTGCTATAGGCTCCTCTGGGAAATCATTATATTGACCAAAAAGCGTAACTTGATTACGGCCAGAATGTTTAGAGTGGTATAGCGCGACATCTGCTTGAGTCAGTGCCCTTTCCAACGAACTGTTTTTTACTAGTTCACTAACCCCAAAACTCATCGTAATTTTGAACTCAAATGGCTGAAGGGATACTTCACTTTCTATCGCAGTTCTGATCTGCTCTGAAAGATGTTTCGCCTGATCTGATTTTTCTAAAAGAATCATCATGAACTCATCTCCACCCATACGAATGACACATGCGGATTCAGGCAGATGTTTTTTAAGTATGGTGGCTATCTTCTCCATAACCTGATCACCTGCAGTATGTCCAAATTGGTCGTTAATTGCTTTAAATCGATCAATATCGGCCATCATGACACTGACGGGGAGGTTATGTTTACTGGCGTCGGTGATAAGGCGCGGAACGATACCTTCCAAAGCTCTACGATTATAGAGACCAGTTAATGCATCTCGCAGAGATAAGTCATTAATCGATGCAACAAGGCGGGAGTTAATTAACCATAAGATATTAAAACTTAAACCAACTATCAGACAGATACTAAATAAGAAAGTAAGTTGATGGATAACGCCTGCATTCATGAAGCTAGCTATCTCTGGTGCGAATATACTCCAAAGTGCTCTTGCTCCCATAAATGCGCTATAACAAAAGAAAGAATACGCCATCGTTTTTACAGGAAGGCTTAGATCGCTCTTTTTACCCTTCAGCATCGCAATTCCACTGCATAACGTCACTAAACATAGATAAACACTAAGGTAGATAACACGACTTTTCACCGACGGTACGTGAAAAGTGAAGTAATAGAATGAGCCGCTAAATAGGGGGATAAAGCACGCCATGGTATGGGCGAGTTTAAGTGGAAAAGAACGGAAAATACTCACACTGTAAAGCGTGAGTAAGAAGCCTATTAAAATAATAGTATTGGCTACGATAATGGTGAGCCAGTCGGGAGAAGTATCTCGGAATCCAAGTAAAAATGGCCCAAGACCAATAAACAGTAAAGATACAGAAAAAGTTTTTAAACCTTGTATTTTACTCTGTGTGTATTGGTAGCACAGGAGACTGATAGAGCAGATACAAGAAAACAGAATAACAATAAAGTTAAGCGTTCTTACATCTAAATAATGACTTTCCATAGGAGTTCCGTATTGAGCTGAAACTCAGGCAACTCCTTTGCCTGAGTTTAATAATTAAGCTCTTAATATATTAACGGATCTATAGATAATTGTCTTATGTTAAACCGCTATTCTTTGACCAACGCCAGTGTCTCCTGTTGGTTTTTGTTTGGCTTAAATAACAGCCCGAGTATAGCGATGGCTAAGCTCGGTACAATCCAACTTGCAAACTCGTTATAAAGAGGCATGTGAGTGCTCATCCATTGGTCGATCGGCTCAGGCATATTACCCAGAATATGCATTGCATCGAAACAACCAAAGACCAGTGCTGTTGCTGCGGTCATTATCACCATTAACTGCGACATTTTGTTGCGTAGCGGTGCCATGAGCATCAAGGCAATTGCAACCGGATGAAGGGCAACCACGGCAGGTAAGGTAATAGCCAAAAGTTGCTCTAGTCCCACGTTGGCAATCAAACCAGCCAATACCATTGTAGTGATGACACTGCCTTTGTAGCTTACTTTGCTAAAGGCGTTGTCATAGAATTCGCTTCCCGCAGTTGTTACACCGATTGCCGTTGTCAAACAGGCTAATACCATCACGGCGCCCAACAGAAGCGAGCCGAAAGCGCCAAAGTGACTGAAAGTAAATGCAGTAAGAATGTCGCCACCGTTACTGAACTCACTGCCTAGGTAGGTGCTCGTGGAACCAATATAAGCCAAGGAAATATACACAAACGCCATGGCTACTGCGTACATGATAGCTGCGATTAGCGTGTACTTTGCGGTGGCTTTTGGACAGTGTATTCCCATGCTTCGAATGGCGCGGAAAATGATCCAACCAAAGCCAATAGAACCCAGAGCATCCATCGTCATGTAGCCTTGAGTCAGGCCTTCTGCAAAAGCACCACCAACGTATGGACCGGTTGCGTGCGTTGTTTCACCCGCAGGGTAGACCAATGCTGTCACTGACAAGATGACCAAGATTGCCATTAAAGCGGGTGTCAGAACTTTTCCGAGGTTATCGATCAACTTACCAGGGTATAGCGCAAATAGAATAGTAACGGCACAGAACACGGCAGTGAAAGGGATTAATGCTGCATCACCGAGCATCGGGGCAAAACTAAATTGATAAGCCACGGTAATCGCGCGTGGAATCACGAATGCCGGACCAATGACGATGAAGACCATGACCCAAAAGCTAGTGGCCAGCGGCTTTGGTAATGCCGCGGTTAACTTATCCGAGCCATTGACTATCGCGACGATCACCAACGCCATCGCTGGTAAGCCAACGCCAGTTAAAAGAAAGCCTGCCATACCGCTGAGAAAGTTTTCACCAGCCTGATATCCCAAAAACGGGGGAAAGATAAGATTACCCGCGCCCAAGTACATGGCGAAAGTCATGAAGCCTAAAGCAGCGATATTGCGTGCGCTTAACATTGTTATTCCTCTTGTGTTTCGCTTGGAAGAAACTGAAAGGAATGGGAAAGTGTATCGTGACCCGTCAGCTTCTTATCAAGCTGACAGAAATTGTGGTTTTGCCTGTCAGCCCTGAATCAGTTTCAGAGAGAGCAGGAGGATCACAGCAGCAACGCTGGAAGGGCGTTTTAAAGCAAATGATGATTGCGTAGTTGCTGACATGGAAATCCTTAAATCGTAAAAAGTGCCAGGTCATAGGTGCCTTGGCGTGTTGCTACACTAACGAATATTGCTATCTCGGCACAACCCTGAAGAGAGAAATAAGTGGATACGGTTAAGGTTTGTTTTTAGGTTGGTGTTTTAGACTGGTATTTAGCTGTAAATCTGGAACATATAACTAACAAATTTATTTTTATTGTGCAGGCTGGTGGTTTCTTGTTCTTTCGCTAGGCTTTTTATCTGTAACAAACTGCTCAAAATACAAGCAGATTACAAAGGCTTGAGGAATTTTGTGACCACAGTGGTTATGGAGAGCGGAAAATTTCTTTTCCGTAGCATAATCAAATATTGTTTCGTGTGGCACGCTGCGCGGTATTTTCCGCCAATATTGTTTACAGTGGCCGCTATTTAAATGGCAGCAGTCTTAACTCTGGGTTTTTATTTGAGGTCGTATGAAATCAGTTTATGACTACATCGTCATTGGCGGTGGTATCGTTGGCGTGTCTACCGCCTGGCAATTACAGCAGCGTCATCCTGATCGTTCCATTTTGCTGGTGGAGAAAGAGTCTGGTTTCGCTATGCATCAGACTGGACACAACAGTGGTGTGATTCACGCTGGTGTCTACTATGCACCAGGCAGCCTGAAAGCCGAATTTTGTAAACGAGGCGTCGAGGCGACAATCACATTTTGTGCGGATCACGGCATTCCGGTAGAGAACTGTGGCAAACTTTTAGTGGCAACCAGTGAGCAGGAAGTAGAGCGTATGAATGCCCTCTACGAACGTTGTCACATCAATGGCATAGAAGTAGAGCTACTTGATCAAGCACAGTTAAAGCTCGCAGAGCCACACATCACCGGATTGGGTGCCATTTACGTCAAATCTACCAGTATTGTTGATTATCGACTAGTGACTGAACAAATGGCTAGAGAGTTCCAAAGGCTTGGTGGGCAAGTCAGTTTACGCACCCAGGTGGTTGCCATTGAAGAAAAAGACCAAGAAGTGCAGCTTACTTGTGTCTCTGATGGTCAGTCGATGCAGCTCAACTGCAAAATGCTGATGACTTGCAGTGGGTTGATGGCTGATCGCATGACCAAGATGATGGGTATTAAGACCGATTTTCAAATCATCCCATATCGTGGTGAGTATTACCGTTTAGACAGCAAGCACAATCACGTTGTGAATCATCTTATTTACCCCATCCCCGATCCTGACTTACCTTTCTTAGGCGTTCATCTGACTCGCATGATTGATGGCTCTGTTACTGTGGGGCCAAATGCGGTACAAGGCTGGAAGCGGGAAGGTTACGCGAAATTTAACTTTAGCTTTCGAGATACATGGAGGATGCTGCGCTTCCCGGGGTTTTGGAAAGTGACGAAAAAACATCTGAAAACGGGCTTAGAAGAATTGAAGAACTCTTGGTGGAAATCTGGCTACTTACAGCTAGTCAACAAATATTGCCCCGCTATCCAAGTGGAAGATCTTAAGTCTCACCCTGCCGGTATTCGTGCTCAGGCTGTGCTATCGGATGGCACATTAGTGCATGATTTTCTGTTTGCAGAAACGGCTCGTAGCCTACATGTGTGTAATGCGCCATCACCTGCAGCAACGTCAGCAATACCTATTGGAGAATACATTTGCGATAAAATTGATGCTAAGGTAAAGGCTAAAGTCGATATAGGCGAAGAGCGCTATTGATGCGATGCTCGTGAGTAGCTCTCGAATTATGCAAGATCGAGAGTAATACGTACGAACTGCTCATCTTGATATTGGACATCGTAATTAAACGTGTTGTTGGCGTAAATACTACCAAGGAACAGCGAACGCTGACTCATTGGGCCACGGAAAAGCATCGAAATAGGTGCGATCAGGGCATTATTGTCGTCGAAATGCTGGTTCAAGTTCTCTGATAGGACGCACAGCAGGCAACCATGTTGATCATGCGACAGATCGACATCCTCTGGACGAGAGAGTAATACCGTGGTACCTAGTTTCTTTTCGATTTCATTAATAAGCAGCAGGTAGCTGTCTAAATGCGGCTGAGGATTACCTGGTTTGTCTGCTCCGACACAGCGCTCCAGTAATGCTTCTAGATTACCGTTTTCCCCTTTAGCTTGCTGAGTCAGTGACTTTAATGGCTTTTTAATCAGCTTGTAGCGATTGCTTTTCAGCTTTGGCTTAAGCCATTTTTGCAGCAGATCATTACGTTCCTTTAAAGAGATAGAGCGGGAAGATGCATGGATTTTAAAGTGTAGATGCAGTAAAGCATGCACAGCAAGTTCGCTCAGAAGTTGGTTTGCATCTGCGGATGGTCTTACCTGCTTAGAACTTTGCATTACTCTCAAACGAAATCAAAAGAAGAAGGATGATGGTGCCGAGAGAGGGACTCGAACCCTCACACCAAAGGCACTAGCACCTCATGCTAGCGTGTCTACCAATTTCACCATCTCGGCATCATGATGCTCTGTATTTACAGAGGCTTCGGAAAGAAGCGAGTCAAATTGTATAACCAAATTCCATCTCTTGGCGAGAGCAAAGTTAAGCATTTTTGGCCTTTCTAGTTTGATTGCGCATTTATTGGCCGTTTTTCTCTTTTTCAGCAGAAAGAACCCTATTAATAGCCCTGATTAATGTGCGGATATTGGCGGAAAAAGCCTGGTTTGCATGAAATATGAACGCTTGAACGTTTGCTTTTATAAATGTGATGAATATCTCTTTTTATTGACTATACTGTCGTCCCGTTTAAACGGGATTTAGGGTTTCGTTGTTCAAGGCCCTTACCCATACAAGCCGTCACATGGAGCAGGCAGAGTAATCAACTCGCCAGCAGTGAATGACCCCACGGACCGGACCAGCTCCTTTTAATTGCTTGTATAAGGTAAAAATAAGATGTCGAACTATTCGCTTTGTCTATATTCACATTCTCTGAGTGTACCATCACTTAATACGTTGATTCATTCCTTCACCAAGTCCTTTGGTGCTTCTCTTTTCGTTCACATGGTGTAGGCCGAGTCATGAGTATTCTATTTAGTTTATTTGGTATCGCTGCACTCATAGGTTGCGCTGTTCTTCTTTCCGAGAGTCGTTCGTCTATTAACTGGAAAACGGTACGCCGTGCATTGCTGTTACAAATGGGTTTTGCAGCGTTAGTACTTTATTTCCCGATGGGACAGACGGCACTTGCGAGTTTGAGTAACGGCGTTGCCGGTCTGTTGAGTTTTGCAGATGAGGGAATTAAATTCCTGTTTGGTGACTTGGCTTCTACTGGTTTTATCTTTGCCATCCGCGTTCTCCCTATCATCATCTTCTTCAGTGCGCTTATCTCCGCCCTTTATTATCTGGGTATTATGCAAAAGGTGATTCAATTTATCGGTGGTGCGATCCAGAAGTTTCTAGGTACTAGTAAAGCCGAATCTTTGGTTGCCACGGGCAATATCTTTTTGTCTCAAGGTGAGTCTCCGCTTTTGATTCGTCCATTCTTATCCAGAATGACACGATCTGAGCTGTTTGCGGTTATGGCGGGTGGCATGGCATCTGTCGCGGGTAGTGTCTTAGGTGGTTACGCAGGATTAGGAGTCGAGCTGAAGTATCTGATTGCGGCGAGCTTCATGGCTGCACCGGGCAGTTTGATGATGGCTAAAATCATCGTACCTGAGCGCGAACAACCTAGCGATTACAGCAATATCGAATTGGATAAAGCGGACGAGAGCAATGTCATCGATGCGTTAGCAAGTGGCGCAATGGGTGGTATGAAAGTGGCCGTTGCAGTAGGTACCATGCTGATCGCGTTCGTTAGTGTCATTGCTATGGTGAATACCGGCCTTGAAAACTTAGGTGGCGCGCTGGGATTTTCTGGTGTGACGTTGCAAGCTATTTTTGGCTATATGTTCTCGCCTCTGGCTTGGTTAATTGGTGTCCCAGCCCATGAAATTCTTGCGGCTGGTTCGTATATCGGCCAAAAAGTTGTGATGAACGAGTTCGTTGCGTTTATTGATTTTGTACAACACAGAGCGGCGTTGTCTGAGCATACTCAAGTTATTATTACCTTCGCGTTGTGTGGCTTTGCAAACATTGGTTCGATAGCGATTCAGCTAGGTTCCATCGGAGTTATGGCTCCTGAACGTCGTAAAGATGTTGCGAATATGGGGCTCAGAGCTGTTGCGGCGGGTACGTTAGCTAACCTGATGAGCGCGTGCTTAGCGGGTATCTTTATCTCTCTGTAAAACTCTCACTTCATCTCGTACGAAAAACCCGCCGGTATGGCGGGTTTTGTTATTCTTTGTCTTTAGGAACCAAGCCATAGGGTATAGATTGAAACGATTTGGGGAATGATTTGTAACTCGGCCCTTGGTTCACACCTTTCCAATCCAACAGCATGATGGCTAACACGTTTCGATGCTCACCAAATTTAAGATCAAAACTACCTTCGACTGATGGGATTAAGCCTTGCTCTTTATCCAGAGCGGATCGTATCGCATTTCGTGTCTTTTCAACCACGGGATCATGCGTTAGCCCAGCTAAAAGGAAAGAAATGCCAACTTCCGCAATGACATCTTCTTTGCATCGAAGCAGTATGGTATCGATGTTTTTGCGCAAATAGTCGAAAATCCATTGATGTTGTTGTTCACTTACCTGTTTTTGGTAGTACTGAGAATCGGCAAAAATAATGTGCGTCATGCCGTAAATTTTGTTCCCATACTGTTGAGTCGATAGCTTCTTATCCTTTTCGTCGGGGTAGGTGGCTTGAAATGCCTGTGTAAAAGCTTCAACCACATCTTGCTCTCCGAGCTGTCTTAGCCAATAAACCTGATTGGCTAACTGCGCCGCCCAAGCTTCAATCATCTCTTGGTCAGTGGCGTAGTGAGTAAAATCATAGCGGCGTAACACTTCTCTAAGAGTTGCGTCGTTTTTGTGCTTCAAACCGTACTCATCTGCTCTTGCCATTGCGCCGAGCAAATCAATGCCAAGGTATAAGTACTCTGGGTGATGTTTTGTCACCGTATAACGAAGCTGACCACGCTCATCATCTTTCTTCTGGTATTTTGTCAGCCGTTGCGAAGCATACAGAATGATCTCTTCGGGCTGGACGACTTCGGAGGACAGTTTATTTAGTCGGCTCGCAACTTGTGCCATATCTGTCCAAACTGCGGGTAGATATTTTGGATCCTGCGTCTGTCTGTACATACGTAGACCAAAATGCCCCTCTTTAAACGGAGGAAGAGTGAACAGTTCCCGCTCATAAGTAGCCCGAATGACTTGTGCTGATTGAGCGTAGCTTAAGGGAGGAGATTCAACCTCATTGGCTTGAGTTTGAAAAATGAGAGAGCATGATAGCAAAAACGCTAAACTAATAGGCTTGATACGCATAATTTCATTCCATGAAAATCTGTCACAAAGGTATCACCAATATATATGTGAAGTGTAAAAGGTCGGTCAATACTACAAAATATGCCTAAAAGTCAGGTTGATGCGCTCATCTTTGGGCTTTGACGTTTTTGGGACGCTGTGACTCCAGTGGTGTTGCAGCTCTCCGGCCATGATCAATAAAGAACCATGAGAAAGCTCATATTCAATCTGGGTTTTACAATGTAAATTCCTTAGCAAAAATCGTCGACTTTCACCTAAGTTCAACGAGGCTATCACCGGATTTCGACCTAGCTCGGGCTCGTTATCTTGATGCCAACCCATAGAATCCTGACCATCACGGTATAAATTGGCCAATACCGAGTTGAAAGTTACTTCAGAGACGGCTTCACAACGCTCTTTAAGAGAATGCAGCACTGGTGTCCACGGAGAAGGCGTCATTGTCAGCCCTGAGTAGGTGTAAGCAGCGTCGCCATGCCAAGCTTGCAGTCGAGGTTGTAGGACTGATTTGCCAAAGATGTTAATTCGCTCTTGCTGCCATGGTAATGTTTTCCTGAGGTTAGCAAAAAAGTTGTCGGCCTCGGCAGCTTCAAGAAAATTTGGATGATAATAGAGCTTTCCCTGCTTCACTTCATGCCAGAACGAGCTTCCAAATAAGTCATCTTGTTGCATTTCTCTCCGCTCTACGTATAAATTTTTTCGATTATTGTTACCTTCATGATAGCTATTGAGTATTATTTTATTAAACAATAATTTTAACAATAAATGAAAGCATCTCGCAGCGGTATGCGAGATAGTGGGGAGCAAATGCACCACTTTCCCAAGAAAAAGTATTACATTGTCTTATTCTTCCTGATTTTTTTTATTCTGATTGTCGGAGTTGTTGAACTATTACATCACAACCAAAAAAAACATAACCGAGAGCAATTACTCGCTGAAGCCAAAGATCAACTTTCTATCCTCCGCTCCAATTTGGAGGCGGACCTTATGGCCGACATTTACCAAGCCAGCACTTTAGGTACGCTAGTGACATTACTACCTGAAAGTGGTGCACGCGAGTTGGGTATCGCCGCCGAGCGCATTCTGAATAAAAGTAAGAATATTGATGCCATCGGCATCGCAAAAAATGACGTGATAAATCACATGTTTCCACTCAACGGCAATGAGAGGATGCTTGGGGTGGATTATCGAACGGTTCCAGAGCAATGGGCGCAGGTGAAAAAAGCCAGAGAGATTCAAGAGATATTCATAGCGGGGCCCGTTACGCTGGTGCAGGGTGGGCGAGGTTTGATTGTTCGAGTACCAGTGTTTCGAGACCCGCCGACAAATAATGACTACTGGGGCGTAATCAGCGCGGTTATCGATTTCGATAGTTTGCTGCAAGAAACTGGCATTCTCGAATTTTCTCATCGTTATCCTTTGACGATAAGAGGCTATGACAGTAGTGGCGAATCTGGTGACATCTTTTTTGGGGTGCCGAATTTATCAAAGACAAGGTACGCGACTGAGACGGTTTACTTCCCTTTTGGCAGCTGGAGTTTGTCCGTATTCTCAAGTGATACATTGGAACAACAGCTTCCTTGGTATGAATACCACTTGGTCAGATTGCTTGGCTATTCGGGTCTGTTGGCATTGAGTCTTATGTTTATTGTTATTTATCGCTTGTATATCATCGCTGATACTCGTGCACTACATGATGAACTGACAAATTTGCCGAATCGTCGTTATTTCATGCAGTATTATAAACAGCAGTTTGAGCTCGCTCGACGCTATAAAAAGCGTTACAACTTTGCTCTAGTGAACATCGACCTCGACCGCTTTAAACACATCAATGACACGCATGGTCATGATGCTGGTGATACCGTTTTACGAGAGACAGCGGAACGAATTAAAAGCAGTTTACGTCGTTCTGATATGGTTGCTCGGATGGGTGGCGATGAATTCTTAGTTGTTGTTTACAACCCAAAATCAGAAGAGAGCTTGTTAGCATTATTACAGAAGATCGAATTAGCAATTTGCTCCGTTCCGGTAATTTATGGGCAGGAACTCATTAAACTGCATGTGAGTATGGGTTACGCGATGTTTGAGACTGGAATAACCTCGCCAGAGCAGATGTTGAAAATTGCAGACGAAAGAATGTACCAACACAAGCATGGTAAGCCTCAAGCAGCGCAAGCTAAATTAGGTTAATCGGAAACGAGAGCTAGTGATCGTTGTGATTTCGTTGCTTGGTAGAGCTGCACTCTTTTTGAGAAAGTGATTAGTAGCAATGCGGCTGGTGGCATATTAGTATTCTGTTGCATTTTGCAATTGCAATGTGCAAATAGCCTGATTAATAAAGCAACGATATGCATCTAGAACGGTTAAAAACTGGGGTTTTAAAAGCTGGCACGTATCGTGCTTATATGTAAGTGACCCTTATTAAGCCGAGGGTCACCTAGCCAACTGACGTTGTTAGTGAATGCAATTTGTTCACAAGTATATACCGCCAATCACGATTATTGTGATTGGCGTTTTTTCTTTCTAGAGATCAAGAATCTTTACATCATCTTCTGTTTGCTCCGCTTCACCACACTTGCTGTAACAACTAGGTTGTCTTGGACAAACCGCGCCCCTCGAACAAATCAGTCTTGCCTGACTCTGTATCCCACGTTCTATCCAGTTAATATTTAAAATTTTGGCGATGGTCGTTAAATCCTTTTTGATGTGTCCCGGAATAACACTACTGCCACCCGACGCCACACACAGGGACTTCAACTCTTCTGCGATGGAAACGGCATCTCCACCTTGCGCTGTGATCGCTGGGTTCAAATCTATACCAGCACACAGCACACGGTTGTTCCCAGCTGGATCAAAGACATTGACTGACTCACAGCAGTAAATGCGTGGCTCATCACCGACATTAAGAATCGAGATTTGAGCCGAACTGGTATCCAGTGGTTGCGCCAAACGGCGGAACACCGCCCAGTGCTGGCAAGGATCGTTGACTTTGCGCATGTTACCCCACGGCAGAGGGATGCCATTACCACGATATACCGCTTTGAGCTTTCCAGGGCCGTAGGCATCAAAATAATGCCAGTGCGGGTAAGGTGAAACCACGGTCATTCGGCGCATGGCCACTGAAGGGGATACTCCTGCTTTTTTGTGTACGTCGATTTCGTAACCAGAGCGGTCTAGCAATTGACGAAACGGTACTTTAGGGCACAAGAGGGCACCCGCAAAGAAGCTCGATTCAAAATCACGCCAAGCCTGCAGAATATCTTGTGAGTTCAACTCTGAGTTGGACATCGGGCTGTCCATTTGCTCCCAGTTATTCTGATGCCCAATGGTGAGTACGTTGCTCATCGCATCACTGCTGTGTAGGACTCGATGACCAATGTAGACTGCTAGATCATATTTCAGTCTGGTCGGATAATCGCGCATTCGCTTGTTCAGGTAAATCGTCCCTGGCGCTTCCATAAACGAGGTGATCAGCTGTTTAGCACTCACGCCAAGCTCATCGATCACATCTTGTGGTGCTCGGTCTACCCATCGGATATCGAGCCCCATGCTCTTGGCAATATCGATTAAGTCTTCGACCGAGAGGTTCAAGCGTTTAAGGCCGACTTCTTCAGCGGCTCGCTCTAGGTCAGGGAAGTGGTTCTGATGACTCTCTTGGTGAGCTCGAATCAGTAAGTGAGCAAACTGACGTCCTGTAATCCCTGTCTGGGAGAGCATTTCAGGAATCGCAATCTGAAGAATATCATTGGAGAACAGGAAGCTTGGTTCCAACGCCATGCCATTAATACCACCACGGTTACCTTTATTTGGCGTAATGGCTTCGAGTTCCGGTTCATCGTCTAAAAACCAAGCGGGATCTTTTTGGAAAACCTCCGCGATCACTTCAAGCATATCGATGCTTGGGACGCGTTTTCCACGTTCAATCATGGAGAGGTAAGAAACGGAAGGCGCGTACTCTGGATTGATCCTTATACAACGAGCAGATAAGTCCTCCATAGTTAAATGGTTGTTTTTTCTCAGGTTGCGAATTTTTGTACCGAGAAAGTGAGACTGACGAATTAAGCTTTTTGACACAGACATTTTGTAAAATTCACACTGTAAAATTTTTGTTGTGAAATTGTAGTAAATAATTCGCTAGTCTACATACTAAGCAGACAAGGAAATTAACCATCAACTTCACAGAATTGTCTGAAACTTAAACAACAGAATTAAGTAAGTACTCTAGGATGAGTTTTATAGTGCGAGGATATGACGATGAATATGCTGAACTTCGATAATAAAGAGATGCAACAACAACAACGCCCATTTATTGCTGAAGCCGTATTTGCCGTCGAAGCGGTAAGTGCTGAGCAACAGAGTGAAAAACAAGTAAAAGCTAAGCAGTTACTTGACCGTATGTTCCCGTTGGAGAATGGGACGCACCAAGACGTATCAAGCTATGTAATTGACTACCGTCATGTATTGGCCTACTTCAAAGACGGTTCTCACAGCGGTTTGCAAAGTCCAAAGCACTTTGTGGCTTATACAGGTGAGAAAGAAGATCCTAAATCGATTTTGCTTAAAGATGAGTCAGGTAACCATGTCGAAGTGATGTTTGGTTGTCACAAAGGTACTGGTTGTGTAGAGCTGATGGATATTGAGGACATTCAGCTAGAAACACGCATTACATTTAACCCTGAACTTACTGGTAATGCACCAACGGCAATGCGTCACTGGATAAGTCTGGTAAAAGGTGACAAGAAAGGTAAACCGATGGCTTGCAGTGAAGACAAAGAATACACGGCCAAAAATGGTGATGATTACGTTCTGAGCTACTGCTACAACGTGGACTAATCTATGATTGGGCCAGATAAACAAAACCCTGCACATTATGCAGGGTTTGTTATTTTTAAAGCGAGCGAGATGAAGCCGCCGCACCACGGTTATACTCTTTGCTGCTAGATGGGCATAACTCGATTTCGACCTAACTGCTTTGCATCGTAAAGCTGCTTATCAGCTTTGGAAACCAACGAATCAGCTGTCTCTCCAGGCTCAAATTCTGCGACACCAAACGACGCTGTTATACTATGAACCTGACTGCCTGTCCGTTTATCCTTCACTCGTAGCTTTTCAATCATACGGCGCAGCGTATCGGCATATTGACGTGCAATACGCAGTGACTTATTCGGTACAATTAACGCAAATTCTTCACCGCCAAAACGGTAAGCACAGCTTCCATCACGACAGCTCTGTTGAAGTCGACGAGCAATGGATTTAAGCACGCTGTCACCAAAAAGGTGACCATAAAGGTCGTTAAATTCTTTGAAATGGTCGATATCAAGCATGATTAGGCTCATAGCTTGATTCGCATCGACTAACGCGGCGAGATCTGAATCAAAAGCGCGACGGTTGTAGAGGTTTGATAGGCCATCAAATAGCGCGTCTTTTTGCACTTCTGCTAATTGAGTTTTTAGCCGAGAGATCTCCTCACTTGCATTGGTGAGTTGGCTATTTAAAAACTTAGTTGAGTGACGAATGTCATGCGCATCCTCAACGAATTGACGGACGACGCTCATGACTTCTTCAATACTCAAATTGTTATCTTGAACCTTTTCTAGCTTATTGAAGCTTTTGTCGATTATGTCTGAAAATTTGGAGGTATCTGAAATCGTATCATCCATTGAACTTGATACTTCGCCTAATAACACTTCCATATTGCTTCTGAGATCTTCGAGACTGGTTTCTGCTTTATTTGCTACGTAACGCTTATAGAGGCTGGTTGAGGTAGCAGGCGGACAAACATCGTAGCTGTTTAGAACCGTATCCATTTCTAGGTTGAGATCTGGAATAGCATTATCCACGTAGGTATACCAAAGCGCGTAGTTAGCTGGTGTGGCTGCTACGTAGTTTTTGATCATTAGTGGTACCGCTTTTTTTAAGTTTGCGGTCGACTTCTTAAACTCGTCAGTCATTTCTGGGATGAAAGTAACAAAATGGAATTAGTCTTAGAGTAGCGGAAAATGAGCAGTCTCGCTCTAAATATTTGAATGCTTTATACAAAAATGAGTGATTAGGATAATTATTGATGATTTTGACGCCATAAAACGCAAATCAATGATCTGAAGCAATAATTCTTCGTGTAAGGAGTGATACGTGCGATATGAGACAGTTAGGCTGATACTGGGTGATCAGTTGAATAGCGAGCATTCTTGGTTTCAACAAGTTGATGAAAAAGTACTGTTTCTGATAGCAGAACTGAAGCAAGAAAATACCTATGTCACCCATCATGTACAGAAAGTCTGTGCGTTTTTCTCTGCCATGATGCATTTTGCGAGAGAGAAACAGAGTGAAGGCCACCATGTATTGTATTTGACGTTGGATGACACTCAGACTTTTGAAAATCTTGAAAAAGTGCTAACGCACTACGTTAGCGAAGTTGGTGCCATCAAGTTTGAGTACCAGAGACCGGATGAATACCGGCTGCTGGAACAGCTAGCGAATGTGAAGTTAGAAAGTGTGGCAAAGCGTTGTGTCGACACTGAGCACTTTTTACTACCGTTTGAGGAAATAGAGCCGCAATTTCCCCGAGGGAAGCACGTGACGATGGAACACTTTTATCGTCGCATGCGTAAGCGTTTCAATATTTTGATGCAAGAGGGTCAACCTTTGGGTGGCAAGTGGAATTATGACGCCAATAACCGCAATAAACTCAAAGCAAAAGACATTGAACAACTGCCCAACCCGCTGATGTTCAGTGTAAAAGTGAATGAGATTATTGAGCGATTAAAACGACACGATATTCAAACCATTGGCAAACTCAACGGCGATCTGTTGTGGCCGGTCAATCAGTCTCAGAGTTTGTCTCTCTTGGCGCATTTTTGTCAGGTTTGTTTACCTTTGTTTGGGCGATTTCAGGATGCGATGACGGGAGAGCATGACGCGAAGTGGAGCCTCTACCACAGTCGACTATCTTTTTCGATGAACAGTAAGTTACTGCATCCGAAGGAAGTGATTGATGCAGCGCTGCGTGCATTTGAGGCGAATCCCGAAATCGATATTGCTCAGGTCGAGGGTTTCATTCGTCAAATTTTGGGTTGGCGAGAGTACATCCGAGCCGTTTATTGGGCAAATATGCCGCAGTATCCGAACAAAAATGAACTTGGGGCGTCACGTCAACTGCCCGGTTATTTTTGGAGCGGCGAAACAAAAATGGCCTGTATGCGCAATGCGATTGGTCAGTCACTCGATTACGCCTACGCACACCACATTCAGCGTTTGATGGTCACGGGTAATTTTTGTCTGCTGACTGAAGTCGACCCAGACCAAGTGGATGAGTGGTACCTTGGCATTTATGTTGATGCGATTGAATGGGTGGAAATGCCCAATACTCGAGGGATGGCATTGTTCGCCGATGGTGGCATTGTTGGAACAAAGCCCTATGCGGCTAGTGGTTCCTATATCAATAAAATGAGCGATTATTGTAAAAACTGCCATTACGACAATAAAGCTCGTAGTGGTGAAGGTTCTTGTCCGTTTAACAGCTTGTATTGGCGGTTTATGCATAAACACGAAAAGCGTTTAACCCGCAACCCGCGAATCGGTATGATTTTCCGTTCATGGGACAATATGGAAGAGTCGCAACGCCAAGCCATTCTTGAGACTGCAGAGCGATACATTTCTGACTTGGAGAACTTGTAATGAAGATTCTGGTTGTCGGCGGAAACGGCGGGATAGGCAGGGCAATGACGCAAGAAGTGGTAAGGCGATTTCCTTGCGCAGAGGTTCATGCTACCTATCGTCGAGAAAAGCCAGGAGGCCATCAAACTAAGGTGACATGGCATCAAGTAGACGTTAGCGATGGCTCGCAAGTAGAAAGGTTGAGTGAATCTGTCTGTGAAGTCGATTGGCTGATCAACTGCGTTGGTATGTTGCATACCAAGGATAAAGGACCAGAAAAGAGTCTAAGCGCTCTCGATGCCGACTTTTTCTTGCAAACCATCACAGTGAATACTTTGCCTACGTTATTGTTGGCAAAGTGTTTCACACCTGCCTTAAAACGCAGCCACAACCCAAAGTTTGCTGCGATCTCGGCAAAAGTCGGCAGCATCAGCGATAATCAACTCGGCGGCTGGTACAGTTATCGAGCTTCTAAAGCGGCATTGAATATGTTTCTTAAAACTATGGCGATTGAGTGGCGCCGTACTGTCAAACATGGTGTAGTGTTAGCGCTTCATCCTGGTACCACCGACACACCGTTGTCAGAACCTTTCCAAGCAAATGTTCCGTTAGACAAGCTGTTTACACCGGAACGTGTCGCGTCTGACTTACTGACGCTAATAGAAAAAGCCACCCCGCAAGATAGCGGGGCGTTTTGGGCGTATGACGGAGAGAGTTTACCTGGTGAATCGTTTGTTATGACGAAAGACGTACCTATTTACTGCGACGACAACGTTCTGAACAGTAAACAATGTTGTCCCAGTTTCGTTGCCACTTTTTGCGCCAGGAAAACGGGCGCTTACATATGGGACAAACTTTGGTCGGTAAGTTTGCTTTAAAGCCCTTCATACATTTTTATCATTATTTGAAAAGGAACAAGTAATCACCGTAACCCTGCTGAGCCATTTTTGTTACGGGAACAAACTTCATCGCAGCTGAGTTCATGCAGTAACGTAACCCAGTCGGTTTCGGACCATCCTCAAATACGTGTCCGAGGTGTGAATCACCGAATTTACTGCGAACTTCTGTTCTAGGATACAATAATTTGTAGTCGGTTTTTTCCACGATGTAGCCCGGATTAATTGGTTTGGTAAAGCTGGGCCATCCAGTACCCGACTTGTATTTGTCAGTCGAAGAGAACAGCGGCTCTCCGGTGACAATATCGACGTAGATACCCGCCTCTTTATTATCCCAGTATTCGTTTTTAAATGGCTTTTCCGTTCCCTCTTCCTGTGTAACGTAGTATTGCATCTCCGTCAAAGTAGACTTAATTTCAGCTTGGGAAGGCTTACTATAGGCTTTGACCTTCGACAGCAGCTTTTTCTCTTCGATGAGCTGACGAAGAGTTTTAGGACGTTCTTTACGATCATCGCCAAAAACTTCATCCAGGTACTGATCTCGCCCTGATGCGTAGCGATAGTATTTGTATTTCAAGCTGCTCTTTTTGTAATAGTCCTGATGGTATGTCTCAGCAGGATAAAACTTTTCAAACTTGATCAACTCGGTTTTAAGAGGTTTCGGATAGATCATCGCTTTGTCGATTTCCATCATGAAGTTCTCAGCTATCTGCTTTTGCTGAATATTGTGATAGAAGATTGCGGGGCGGTATTGTGGGCCGCGATCAACAAACGAACCTTTATCGTCCGTTGGATCGATGTGTCTGAAAAAGTAGTCCAGAACCTGCTCGTAGCTCACCACACTTGGATCGTATTTCACCTCGATCACTTCAATGTGACCACTCTTACCAGAAGAGACTTGCTTGTAAGTTGGGTTTTTAACGTGACCGCCGGAGTAACCAGAAACCACATCTGAAACACCGGGCAGTTGTTCTAAATCTGACTCCGTACACCAAAAGCAGCCCCCCGCGAGTGTGGCGATCTCCCCTTTTTCTGATGGATTTGTTTTACTCATCGTATCCGCGTTTCCTGCTTTACTGAGTAGCAGGAACAAAGCTGGCAGAGCGAAAAATAATCCGATCAATAGCTTAGATATATTCTTCATAGCATCCTCAACTATTATTTTTTCAATTGTTACGTAAGTAGAAAGGTAAAAGACCGGAAAAATTGCATTAATTTTGAAAATTGCATTGTCCTTTTTTCTAACAAAGATAGAGTATCGGCATGAAATACACCGCTCGTATTAACGACGAGTGGACGATGCAATATGAGGAAAACCATGCAAGCAGAAGTTAAATGGGTCGAAGGTTTTAAATTCCTTGGTCAGTCTCAATCTGGCCATTCTGTCGTGATGGACGGGAATGGTGGTGCGACGGCGCCAAGCCCAATGGAAATGGTACTAATGGCGGCAGGCGGTTGCAGCTCAGTGGACGTTGTGGATGGTTTAAAATCTGCAGAGCAAAAAGTTGAGTCCGTCAACGCAAAGTTAACCACAGAACGTCGCGAAATGGCTCCGCGTATTTTCACTAAAGTGAACATCCATTTCGAAGTGTCTGGTGAAAATCTGGACCCAGAGGTTGTCGCTAAAGTCGCGGCTGATTCACTGGAAAAATATTGTTCTGTGTGCCTGATGCTCGCTGAGGGCGTTGAGATGACCCACAGCTGGGAAATTGTTTAACCTCGCAGAACTATAAAAATCAGAAAACAGGAAAGAGAAAAGCCTTGGCTTTTCTCTTTTTTTATTGCCTGAATCACGTACGGTGAGCGGTATTTCAAGTAGTAGGGTTTTCCAATGACAGAATTAGAGAAAATGATGTCTGGCCAAGTGTTTAATGGTATGGACGAATCAATTGATGCCATTAGGACGCACGCCACTCATGCATTGCGCGCATTTAACAACAATACCGATGAAAGTCAGCGTGACGCGTTGCAAAAGCAACTGTTTGGTAAAGCGGGTTTGTGCATTGTTCAAGCTCCGTTTCACTGCGAATTCGGTAAAACCATTGAAATTGGTGAAGAGACCTTTATTAACATGAATGTGGTCATGCTTGACGGTGCAAAAATTACCATAGGAAATAACGTCCTGATTGGCCCAAGTGCACAGTTTTATACTGCATCACATTCACTGGATTATCACAGCCGCCGGCGCTGGGAAACCTTCTGTAAACCGATCGTTGTGGAAGACGATGTATGGATTGGTGGTAACTCCGTCATCAATCAAGGGGTAACAATTGGTGCTCGTTCTGTCATTGCCGCAAACTCGGTTGTAAACAGTGATGTTCCGCCTGATTGCCTTTATGGCGGCACACCAGCTAAATTGATTCGTCGCTTGAACGAAGAGGACTAATTTCAAATCGATCCTTCATCAACAGAGTAAAACATGGTTGAAAACTGCGATAAGTGCAAAATGTTGCATTTGGTGGGCTTTGTTGCGGAATTCAACTTGAGAGCGAACACTAGCAAAATCGTTTGCATTTTAAACGATATACTGAGTTTCGGGCATACCTATCCCTGTTAGCTTGTTGAGTGCTTTGATCATGGCGTATGT
>NZ_JAKKCM010000025.1 GCF_021728395.1 Vibrio sp. J1-1
GACCCACCTGACTTCCATGCCGAACTCAGAAGTGAAACGAAATAGCGCCGATGGTAGTGTGGGGTTTCCCCATGTGAGAGTAGGACATCGCCAGGCTTTAAATTTTGGACACTTGCTTAAGCGAGTGGTACCACTGCGGAGTGGTAGTTCAGTTGGTTAGAATACCGGCCTGTCACGCCGGGGGTCGCGGGTTCGAGTCCCGTCCACTCCGCCACTTATTAAGAAGCCTCAGTCGAAAGACTGAGGCTTCTTTACATTTGGGGAAAATGCTACTACGAAGAGGCAGTTCAGTTGGTTAGTTATTTGTTTTAAAAAGCGCGGCTGTCACAGCGGAGGCGCGCCAAGCAAGGTACCAGGGAGTCCCAGTCGTGTGCGACCGCAGCCACCCCCGCCACTTATTAAGAAGCCTAGTCGAAAGATTTCATCTTTATTCTAATCTAGGTAGATGACATTTACTGCTGATGCTCTGAAATTACTGCCCATTCTTTTCAGCCTATATCACTGGCTAGCGATTTCTTCCCTTATCTAATTGTAATCAAACTGAGCTTATGAGCTTTTCAGTCCGTATTTATCAAGGCCCGCACTTATCTACTAATTCGTTTGCTGGGAGCAATGGAGTGCTTCCTTGAAGCATTAGTGAATGCAAGAGGCGTACACTATAGAGTCTCTTTGCTGGTTAGTTTCAGCGATAGAGCCCGCCGTCTGATAATCCATATTCTTTGAGCAAAGCCCTGACCGCTTACGTTGCCTGAACGCTGCTATCCTTTCTTTAATTGGAATAAAGATGAAGACAATGAACAGACTAGATTGAACTGATAATGCCCTTTTAATTGATGTTGAGAAGCTCCAGCTATCCCGTTCCTTGTTGCCAGTAATGGTCACTGGTATTGAAGTGAACTCAGAGTAGGTAGGTTTGTTTGTTGATAGAGGTTGCTGGGAGGAGTGAGTGGGATGTTTGAATGGTAATAAAAAAGCCGACATGGTATGTCGGCTTTTAGCTTTGGTTGAAAGGGTCTACTTAATCGTTTTGAACCAGTGTAAGCGCTTTACGAGAAACTTCGTGTGCCGCTTTAGTAAGATTCTGCTTCTCTAGTGTGTCTGCTAGGAAAGCGTAATCAGAGACGTCTGAGCGAAGTTTTAAGGCTGCTTCAAATTGTTCCTGAGACTCATGCCATTTCTCTTGGCGGAAGTAGAAGTGAGCCAGCGCACTGTGTGCTGCCGCATTGTCCGTCTCTTTCTTCACTACACCTTCAAGGAAGACAACGATAGGATGAATATCTGGCACATTTAACTCTGGAAGAAGCTCGTATAACTCCGGTGCCGGCGTTTTATTTAATGCTTCTTTGATTACCGTAAATGCTTCATTATCTGCTTTACGGGCAATCAACTCGCGAGCAAAACATGCGATCAAATGAGGGTCTTGTTTTACTTTGCGAGCTAAGCTATTCCAGTGAGAAATCAGTCCTTCACTACCTTGCTGTTGAGCAACTTCATGCAGTAATCCGCATTGTGCTGTTTTAATCAGCTCAATTTCTTCGTCTTCAGTTACCTGTTTTGCTTTGTTTAGCTGAGGCATTAAGTCGATTAAAGGTTGCCATAGCTTCAGCTGCATGTAGGTAGTTTTCAGCAGGTTTAATACTATCGGGTTGCTGGCGTGCTGATTTTTTAGTGAAGATAGCGTGTCAAATGCCGCTTCAAACTCATTGTCGCGAATAAACTGTTTGGCACGTGTCAGTTCAACGGCTAGGTGTGCGTTTTCTTGCTGACTCGCAAGCTCTAAGTATTTGTCACGCTTGTCTTTATCACCTTGACCTTGTGCAGCTTCTGACGCTACTAGGTAGCACAGAAGTGGCATGTCGTGATGATTGGCCCAGCGAGTGACTTTCTTCTCCGCGCCTTTCCAGTCACCTTCTAGCAATTTGATGATGCCTTCATTGGTGTAGCGACGAGAACGACGCATTTTTCGTACACTGAAATAGTTCCAGGTACTTGAACTTGCGTAGACCAGTTTCTTGATTAGGTATTCTAAAATGAACAGACCAGCAAGCGCCGCGATAACAAAAATGACCAGTGTTGTTACACTCATCTCAATGGTTTTCTCGGCGATCGAGATCAGAACGTAACCCTGTTGGCCGGAGTATTGTGTGCCCACAAATAGTCCGGCTCCTAGAATGGCAAATAGGAAAATAAGACGAAACATTACTTATCCTCCGTGCCTGTCATAGTGGTTACTTCACGACGTAGGCGCTCACGAATAACATCAGATAGCTGAGACTGACTTTCCAGTTTAGCAGGGTATTCAACGTGGATGTTTTGTTGGCTAAGTTGGCCGATCGTTTTGTTGAACTCTTTTACTGAGTTATCGTCCTGATTAAAGAACGCCAGCGCCCATTTATCTGCTGTTTTGAGCGAGGTCGAGTACACTTCGCCTTGCTCTTGATAAACCGCTTTAATAGCCGTTTCTAGCTTAGCTTTGATGTTCTCTTTAAGGTAGAAATGCTGCTGAGGAGAAAGCAGCGGGATGACGTTGCCATCGCGAGTACGGAAAGTAATGAAGTTTTCTGAGAAGTCCTTCAGAGATGTCATCAGGTTATCTTGCCAGTTAGAAATGTCTTCAGACACTTCTTGCTCAGTCACTGCCGCAGCTTCAGGAAGTAGGGCATTAGCCAGTGGCATTTTATCGACTTGTTGTTGTAAGGCAGTCAGACGCAGCACTAAGCCGTCACGGTCAATTAATGGCACGGTACGTAATTTAGTGATGTCATTTGCCATCGCTTTACGGAGGTTAACTAAACTAGGGTCATTGAGTGCAGCAATACGTTGGTCTGCGCTTTCCATTAACTGAGTAGCGCTTTCCACATCGTGCTCAAGGAACAACTTACGACCAGCCAATTTAACTAAGTAGTCTGCTTCGGCCAGTAACCAGTCGTTTGGACGGCGGCCTTTCATGTCAGCCACGGCCAATTGCAGGCTTTCGATGCTTTTTTGTTGCTGACCAAGAACCACTTCGGCTTTATGCGTTGCGTTGGTCGCCTTCTCGATTGTTTCTTCTTTAACTTGAGTCAGTGCCTGCTGCATAGAAGCTTGAGCTTGTTCGAGTTGGCTTTGAAGCTGAGCTATTTTAGCTTGGTAGTCAGTTTGTTGCTCGTGAAGCTTATACGCTAAGCCACCACCAAAAATGATCGACAAGATGATAGCGACTGTGCCTAGTTTGACGCCTCGCTTACCTTGTTTCTCTTCAAACTCAACTTTATTTTGTTCTGCTGGTTTTTCTTTATCAGCAGGTTGTGATGATTCCTTTGTAGGCTCAGCATCCTGTTTCGGGGTATCTTTTTCAGCTAGCGGTGCCGAAGAGGTTTCTTCAGCAAGGTTTTTATCGTTATTTTTTTGGTCGTTATTTTTACTTGTCATGCCTTTATCCTGTGTAGCTAGGGCTGGAGAGCAGCCAGTAATTCTTGGTTGGATGCGCTTCCTGTGCACCTTACCTGAGTGAACCCCTTTTGAATTGCGATGTCGGCGATACGCTGACTGGGTATATACAACTCTCGCTGATTAAGCCAAGCCAATTGATCTGACGTTAATTGACTGCACAAATAATCAAGTTGTTCACCACTAGTGACGATGATCTGATTGATTTGTTGGGCTTTCCATAGTGAGATACAGCTTACTGGATCGAATGGGATAAATTCTCTCTTGTAAGTCTCACTATAGTGAACTTTTGCTCCACGTCTCACCAATGCATCTTTAATTAGCTCTCTTCCA
Source organism: Vibrio sp. J1-1 (assembly GCF_021728395.1). Taxonomy (GTDB): domain Bacteria; phylum Pseudomonadota; class Gammaproteobacteria; order Enterobacterales; family Vibrionaceae; genus Vibrio. Next base: position 3,763 of record NZ_JAKKCM010000025.1, read on the forward strand.
CCGTTTCCTCGCAGAATAACAACGTTCTGTTTTTCTACTTTGTTTAACACTGGAAGTTGCAATAAGTGTTCACTATCACTGACTTGAGGATAGTGTACTTTTTGTTGCGTGAATTTGCTTAAATAGTGTGCTGTTTTTTGACCAACGGCAAGGTAAATGGCGTGTTTAGGCCATGACATACCGTTGTTTGATAATATTTGCTGTGCGCACTGCACCGCATGTCTGCTGACAGCAATAATGAAATGAGCGCGATCGAGATGAGCGGAGAGCTGTGTATCCGAGAGATCGGCAGTAATGTCGATCAATGGATGGTGGTGTGCGGGAATGCCGTGCCTTTCGAGCAGAGAGCAAAGCTCAATGCCTTGCTCTCCCGGCCGAGTGACCAACACTGCCATGATTAGTCGTGATCTGCGTACAGTTTGGTGAGGATGTCGCGAGCACCATTATCCAGCAGTTCATTTGCTAATTGGATACCGAGTGCTTCGCCATCTTTGCGGTGACCACGGATTTCCCCACGGACAATTTCGCTACCGTCTGGTTCTCCGACTAGTGCGCGTAACCAAACGTTATCGCCATCAAGCAGCGCGTAGCTACCGATAGGAACCTGACAGCCACCTTCCAGTGTTAGGTTCATTGCACGCTCACACAGTACTCGGTCTTCAGTATCTTTGTGGTTAAGTGGCTCGAGTAGTTTGAGTAATCTTTCGTCGTCTAAGCGGCACTCAATACCCACTGCGCCTTGGCCAACGGCAGGAAGAGATTGCTCTGGTTCAATAAAACTACGGATACGCTCTTCAAGTTTCAGGCGTTTCAGGCCAGCGGCTGCCAGGATGATAGCGTCGTATTCGCCAGCATCCAATTTACCAAGGCGTGTGCCTACGTTGCCACGTAGTTCTTTGATGATGAGATCAGGACGATATTCCTTGAGCTGGCACTGACGGCGTAAACTGCATGTGCCGACAATCGCTCCTTGAGGTAACTCATCAACGCTGCTATAGGTATTAGAAACAAAAGCATCACGAGGGTCTTCTCGTTCGCAGATGGTGACGAGACCTAATCCTTCAGGGAAGTCGACTGGTACGTCTTTCATTGAATGTACAGCCAGATCCGCACGGCCTTCCAGCATAGCGACTTCCAGCTCTTTAACGAATAAACCTTTACCGCCTACTTTAGCTAACGGTGTGTCTAGGATCACGTCACCTTTGGTCACCATAGTTACTAACTCGACTTCTAAACCCGGGTGAGCGGCTTGAAGGGCGTCTTTGACAAAGTGAGCTTGCCATAAAGCAAGTGGGCTTTTTCGAGTTGCAATGCGAATTGGTGTGGATTGTGTCATGATCTTCTCAAAGCTGTTTGGATTTGGGTTTATCCTACCATTCTCATCAAGAAATTCTTACTGTTAGTTGGATATCTGGCGGTGCTATGAATGGAATTACATGATGTTATGAAAATAGTGTGACTAGATTCTCAATTAGACTAAGGACTATTATTAGTTTGAGGTGATATCAAGCGACACTAGCTCGCTGTTAATTTTGTGACTGGAGTATGGTTTTTTCTCTGCAACGAAATAGAGAGCTGAAACTTTACCATACTCAATAAAAGTGTTAAATTGATCACGTTTTTAGGCTTTTTAGGCTTAAAATATCATCAGGTATCTTTGATTGTTCAACCAAGGAATTACCCTTGCAGGCTTACACCCAAAAAATAATTCAGCGATTAGATAAATTGAATCAGCAACGTGTTGAACGTGCGCTGGCGCTTATGGATTCGCAAAGCCAGCAAGTTTTCCACTTGATTCCTGTCTTATTGAATTACAACCACCCAGTCATTCCGGGTTACTACGATGCTGACGTACCAGTTGGTGTCTATGGTCTTGAGCCTAATGACATTCAACAACAATTCATCGACGATACACAACTTACCATTAGCGATAAGTTAGATGATGCAGCGCAACCAGCGATCCTTGGCCTGTACACCATGGGCAGTACATCATCGATTGGTCAAAGTACATCAAGTGACTTAGACATTTGGGTCTGTGTTTCTCCGGAGATGGACTGCGATGAGCGTGAGTTACTCACCAACAAGTGTTTATTGATTACTGATTGGGCGCAGAGTAAAGGTGTCGAGGCGAACTTCTTCCTGATGGATGAAGAGCGTTTCAGAAGTAATCATTCTGAAGAGATGACTGGTGATAATTGTGGTTCATCACAGCACTTACTGCTACTTGATGAGTTCTATCGCAGCGCGGTTCGTATCGCCGGGCAGCGATTGTTATGGCAAATTGTGCCACCAGAGATGGAAGAGTCTTACGACGAGTACGTTTCACAACTTTGTCGCGATGGCTATATCGACTGTAAAGAGTGGATCGACTTTGGCAAATTGAACCGAATTCCAGCAGAAGAATACTTTGGCTCGAATTTGTGGCAGTTGTACAAAAGTATCGATTCTCCTTACAAATCGGTATTAAAAGCCATTCTGCTTGAAGCTTACTCGTGGGAATACCCTCACACTCAACTGTTAAGTATCGATACTAAACGTCGTTTCTTTGCCCATGAGCCCGATCTCTACGGTATGGACGCGTATTACTTGATGCTGGAAAAAGTCACCCGTTATCTTGAACGTATTCAAGACGATACGCGTTTAGACTTAGTTCGCCGCTGTTTTTACCTTAAAACCCATGAAAAGCTCTCCCGTCAGCCCGGTGTTGGCTCGGTTGCTTGGCGTCGTGAAGCCTTGAGCGACATGATTACCCGATGGGACTGGGATGAAAGTGTGGTGGCAGAACTTGACGACCGCCGTAACTGGAAGGTCGAACAGGTTAAAGTGGTGCATCATGCGCTGTTAGATGCGCTGATGCAGAGTTACCGTAACCTTATCCAATTTGCACGTCGCAATGACATTACTTCGGCCATCAGCCCGCAAGACATCAGTATTTTGGCTCGTAAGCTATATGCGGCTTTTGAGGTTCTTCCGGGTAAAGTGACGCTGCTGAATCCTCAAATCTCTCCAGATTTACATGAGCCGGATTTGAGCTTTATCGAAGTGAAGAATGGTGGTGTGAATAAGTCCGGTTGGTATTTGTATAAACAGCCGCTGGTTGCACACCGTATTCTGGGTCAGCCATACCTTGAGCACCATGAATATCTGAGCAAGCTGGTTTCGTGGGCATTCTTTAATGGCCTGATAACGGAGTCGACTCGTTTACACGCTGTCGTGCGTGAAGCGCAGTTAGACATTGATAAGTTCTACCAAATGGTGAGCGATTTACGTAATACTTTTGCTTTGCGTAAGCGCCGTCCGACAATGCAAGCTCTGGCAAGTCCATGTGAAATCAGTCAACTGACGATGTTCATCAACTTTGAAAGTGACCCTACTGAAGAGTTGTCCGGTCGTTCGCTTAAAGTGGATCTGAAGAATACTGATATTTTCAGTTTCGGTCCTGAGCATAAAAACTTAGTTGGCAGTGTTGATTTGGTTTACCGCAATTCCTGGCATGAAGTTCGTACGCTGCATTTTAAAGGCGAGACGGCGATGCTTGATGCACTGAAAACCATTTTGGGCAAAATGCACCAAGATGCGCTTCCGCCAGAGTCGGTGGATGTGTTCTGTTACGCGAAAAACATGCGTGGTGTGATGCGCAATAAAGTGTATCAGTTGCTGGCAGAGTGTATCGACTTGCGCTTGAAGCCAGTCGAACAAGAAAAACGTCGCCGCTTTAAAGCGATGCGTCTTGGCGAGAAAATGTATGGTTTATTCTTTGAGCGTCGTGGCGTATCTGTTCAGAAGTTAGAAAACTCGGTCGATTTTTATCGCAGTATCTCAACCAACAAGCTGAAAGGTTCGCCGCTATTAATGCTCGATCGCGATCAGGAATATCAAATGCCGGACGCGGTGGATGGCTTTGCCAGTGAAGGGTTAGTGCAGTTCTTCTTCGAAGACAGCGAGAAGGGTTTTAACATCTATGTACTCGATGAATCGAATCAGGTGGAAGTGTATCACCAGTTCAGTGGTTCGAAAGATGAGATGATTGCTTCCGTGAACAGCTTCTATACCTCGGTGAAAGATGATACTCATGTGGCTTCGAAGTTCATTAACTTTAACTTGCCGCAGTACTATCAGATCATTCATCCCGAAGAAGGTAACGCTTACATCATACCTTACCGTAATGATTGTCCTCCTCATCGTCCCAATAAAGCGGTGAATGCATAACAGCAAATCGAACAAAAACAAAAAGAGCACCGCGGTGCTCTTTTTCTGTATTGGTCAGGACAAAATGAACTTATGCCCAGTCGATATCTTCACCAGCGTGCTTTTCACACTCTTGCTTCACCATCTCAAACAGTTCCATACCAGTCTTCGAGCAGGTCCATTTATCTTCGATAAGCTTGAAGTGGAAGCCACCTGATTTTGATGCAAGCCAAATTTCATGCATCGGTTCCTGGCGGTTGATGATGATCTGGCTGCGGTCTTCAAATTCTAATGTCATTACGTTACCAGACACTTCGTAATCAATGTCTGCACCTGAATCATCGATGGATTCTTCAATGATTTGTATCTGTACATCCACCAGTTGATGAAATTCAGTATCGTTCATCCGTCTGTCCTATTGCTTTTCCTGAGTGTGGTGCGATTATAGGGGGCATTGATTCAATAATCACGATATGCCAAATGAAAAAATTAGTTACTGTGTTGTTTGTGATGGCTGCTGCTACGTTGGCAGGGTGTGGACAGTCCGGTTCACTCTACATTCCAGATGACACACAACAAAACGAGCAATCACAATAAATATCCGCACCTTTGGGTGAAATTAGGGTTCTGCAGTCGAATAAAATAAGGGAAGCGAATTTTGGATTACTTCAACTATCAGGATGATGGCCAGCTTTGGGCCGAAGACGTCTCACTTCAAGCTCTGGCCGAGCAATATGGCACTCCTCTTTATGTATACTCTCGAGCCACGCTAGAGCGCCACTGGAAGGCGTTTGATAGTGCAGTGGGTCAACATCCTCATCTGGTTTGTTATGCTGTGAAAGCAAACTCAAACTTAGGCGTACTGAATGCACTGGCTCGTTTGGGGTCAGGCTTTGATATCGTATCTGGTGGTGAACTGGAACGTGTTATTGCTGCCGGTGGTGACGCGAAGAAAGTGGTATTTTCTGGTGTAGGTAAAACGCCAGCAGAAATGAAACGTGCATTAGAGCTGGGTATCAAGTGCTTTAACGTTGAATCTGAGCCTGAACTTGAGCGCCTGAATAAAGTGGCAGGCGATCTTGGTGTGATTGCTCCTATTTCACTGCGCATCAACCCCGATGTAGACGCAAAAACTCACCCTTATATTTCGACTGGTCTTCGCGACAACAAATTTGGTATTGCGTTTGATCGTGCACCTGAGGTGTACAAATTCGCCCAAAGCTTGCCGAACCTAAACGTACAGGGTATTGATTGCCATATTGGTTCTCAGTTAACTGATATTGAACCTTTTATCGATGCGACTGATCGCTTGCTTGCTCTGATTGATGATCTGAAAGCGCAAGGCATCAACATTCGTCACTTGGATGTTGGTGGTGGTCTTGGTGTGGTTTACCGTGATGAGCTTCCTCCACAGCCATCTGATTACGCGAAAGCGCTGTTGGGACGTCTGACTAATCACCAAGATCTGGAACTGATTTTTGAACCTGGTCGTGCGATTGCAGCGAATGCTGGCATCTTGCTGACTCGCGTTGAGTTCTTAAAGCACACTGAGCATAAAAACTTTGCCATTATTGATGCAGCAATGAATGACCTGATGCGTCCTGCTCTGTACCAAGCATGGCAAGATATCGTGCCAGTTTCGCCACGCGATGGTGAAGCGCAAACTTACGACTTGGTTGGACCAATTTGTGAAACCGGTGATTTCCTGGGTAAAGATCGCGCATTGGTTTTACAAGAAGGTGATCTACTCGCGGTTCGTTCTGCTGGCGCCTATGGTTTTGTTATGTCTTCGAATTACAATACTCGTACCCGAGCGGCGGAAGTGATGGTGGACGGTAAGCAAAGCCATCTTGTTCGTCAGCGTGAGGAGCTGACAAGTTTGTGGCAGCTGGAACAGATTCTACCGGAGTAACACAAAGCAAATGCATTTCCACTTTTCCAAAATGCACGGTTTGGGTAACGACTTTATGGTCGTCGACTGCATTACCCAGAACGTGTTTTTCTCGCAAGATTTGATCCGCCGCCTGGCGGATCGTCACACTGGTGTTGGTTTTGACCAATTGCTCGTGGTAGAAGCGCCTTATGACCCTGAAACCGACTTCCACTACCGCATATTCAATGCGGATGGCAGCGAAGTTGAGCAGTGTGGTAATGGTGCGCGCTGTTTTGCGCGTTTTGTTCGTCTCAAAGGTTTGACTAACAAATACAGCATCAGCGTGAGTACTAAGAAAGGAAAAATGATCCTCAACGTCGAAGACGATGGTGAAGTGACGGTCAATATGGGTGTGCCAGAATTTGAGCCGAACAAGATCCCTTTCAAAGCTAAGCAAAAAGAGAAAACCTACATCATGCGCGCTGGTGACAAGACCCTGTTTTGTGGTGCTGTCAGTATGGGTAACCCACATGTTGTGACGGTTGTGGATGATGTCGATACGGCTGATGTCGACACTTTGGGTCCGCTACTAGAGTCTCACGAGCGTTTCCCTGAACGCGTGAATGCGGGTTTTATGCAGGTCATCGATCGCAACCATATCCGTCTGCGTGTTTATGAGCGCGGAGCGGGTGAAACCCAGGCGTGCGGCAGTGGTGCCTGTGGCGCGGTTGCTGTCGGCATTCTGCAAGGTTTACTAGACGAAAATGTCAAAGTATCACTACCAGGTGGTGAACTGAATATTTCTTGGCAAGGTCCGGGTAAGCCTCTATTTATGACTGGCCCTACTACTCATGTCTTTGACGGGCAACTGTCGTGCTAGTGGAAGAGAAAGGAAACGTTTTGTCTCAAGCAGAAGCGGATACGTTGACGGCTGAAGTGGTCGCTGAGTACCTCAAAGATCACCCGGACTTTTTGGTTCAGCGTCCAGAACTGGTAGACCGTTTGTCATTTCCACATGTGGATTTAGGGGCGGTTTCACTGGTTCATATTCAAATGAACCGTCAGCGTCAACGCATCGAAGAGCTCGAGGAAGAGATCACGACACTGATGTCTTTGGCTGCCAATAATGACCGTACTTTTTACGAGTTCATGGATTTGCAGGGAGAGATTTTAAAGTGTAGTGACTTCAAGCAGGTGATTCATGCCATTGAGCAGAAAGCTCAGGACCTGGGCCTGAGAGCTTATGTTCGTTTGTTCAGTCAATGCGACGCATCCCTGCAACTCAGCAAAGAAAACTACCAGCGATTTGCCACCACGCACCTCAATGGCAAAGATGCCTACTTAGGTCGCTTACGTAAAGTCGATCGTGAAGCCTTATTTGGTAGTTTGGAGATGCCAGAAATGGGGTCTTACGTCGTATTACCGTTAGTGAAGAAGCAGACGCTGGGTGTTCTGGCATTTTCTAGCCAGGACGGCGGGCATTTCCAGCCAGATATGGATACCTTATTTTTGCGTCATCTATCCTTAGTAGTGGCACATCTTGCTCAAACATTGGTATGGCAACGTTACGATGATGACAACTCCAAACACTCCTCTGCCAAATAGCTTGCAAAAGCCTCTTGAACGCTTCTACGAATTTCTGCGAAGTGAAAAGGGGCTAAGTTTGCATACCCAGCGTAATTACAAACAGCAGTTGGAAACCATGGCGCACCACTTAACCGAAATGGGATTGAAAGACTGGTCTCAGGTTGACGCGGGCTGGGTTCGACAACTGGCTGGTAAAGGCATGCGTGAAGGAATGAAAGCCAGCAGTCTTGCCACTCGTTTATCTTCACTGCGCAGTTTCTTCGATTTTCTTATCCTACGCGGCGAAATGTCGGCGAATCCGGCCAAAGGTGTTTCTGCACCGCGTAAGCAGCGTCCGTTACCAAAAAACCTCGACGTCGATGAAGTCAACCAGTTATTGGAAGTGAACGAAGATGATCCGCTAGCGGTTCGCGATCGCGCTATGATGGAGCTGATGTACGGAGCGGGTTTACGATTGGCTGAGCTGGTTAGTGTCGATGTGCGTGATGTGCATTTACGTAGTGGTGAACTTCGAGTCATTGGTAAAGGTGATAAAGAGCGTAAAGTTCCGTTCTCTGGCATGGCGACCGAGTGGGTAGGTAAGTGGCTTAAAGTGCGAGGCAACCTTGCTGCGCCGGGTGAACCTGCATTATTTGTGTCCAAACTCGGTACGCGTATTTCGCACCGCAGCGTGCAAAAGCGTATGGCTGAGTGGGGACAAAAGCAGTCGGTAGCGAGCCACATCAGCCCACACAAGTTGCGTCACTCATTTGCGACCCATATGCTGGAATCAAGCAACAACTTACGTGCGGTCCAAGAGCTGTTAGGCCACGAAAATATTTCGACTACTCAGATCTACACCCATTTGGATTTCCAACACTTGGCGCAAGCCTACGATCAAGCACACCCACGTGCACGTAAAAAGAGCGGAGACTGAGACAGAGCATGAAATTTTATCGCCGTATTGCGCCAATCAAGGCAATGACGTTTGACCTTGATGACACACTCTATGACAACTATCCGGTAATAGTACGCATGGAGCGTGAGCTTTTGTCGTGGCTTCAGCAAGCACATCCGGCAGTCGCCCATATGGAAAAGCCGGACTGGGTCAGAGTGAAAAGGCAGGTTGTGCAGCAGGATCCAGAGTTAAAAAGTGACGTGACACTTTGGCGCTTAGTCCAACTTAAGCAGGGTTTTCTCGATGTTGGCTATAGTGAAGAGCAAGCGCAAACTGCTGCTGAAAAAGGTGTGCAAGTTGCGCTTGATTGGCGTAATCGTTTCGAGGTACCGGAACTGAGTCTCAATGTACTCGCGCAGCTCGGCGAACAAATTCCTTTAGTTGCGATCACTAATGGTAACGTTGACTTAGATAAAGTCGGTCTGACACCCTATTTTAAAAGTGTGCTGAAAGCGGGACCGGATGGATTAGCGAAACCAGCCGGAGATATGTTTGCCAAAGCGCAACAAGTCTTAGATCTACCGGCAGAGAATATTTTGCACGTCGGTGACCATATCGTAACGGATGTTCACGGAGCTAAGCTGGCTGGTTTTGCGGCTTGTTGGTTTAATGACGTGAATAAGAACGTTGCTCAATTACCGAGAGCCAGAACGTTACCGGATATGGAAATTCATAGTTTACCGCCGTTGCTATCACTTATTTGATGTGACTAACACTTTGCATTGTTTCACGTGAAACACGTGTAAAAAGCGCAGCTTAGGCTTAACGCCACTCGCTTAAGAGCGAGTGGCGTTTTTATTCCTTGAACGCGAACGCGTGGGATATTTAGCGGCTTTCTTAAGTACTGCTCTTGGATACGCTTTACGCTTCCTCTTCTCTGGCAGTATT
>NZ_JAKKCM010000026.1 GCF_021728395.1 Vibrio sp. J1-1
AATAATGACACGTCAATCACTCCACATTCTCCTGCGCAGACTCAGCAGGAATTAGGTTAGATTATGTGGATCAGTTTTCAGTGCAAATCAGGGGGTGAAGTGGATCAGTTTTGGATGCAATTTAACACTCCTTGACTGTAATGAGATCTTCTTCATCTAATTTGATTGAAGACGATATTTCATCAATTCTTTTGTTTACCGACTTCTCATAGTCGTCTCTCTTCGCTTCACCTCCCTTGATCTGTCGATCTAAAACCAAAATTTCAGAATTGTAGCTATCAATATATTTCCATTCTGATTCTAGCCAAGTGTCATAGTCGTGAATTAAAGCTTGAAATGTTTTTATTTCCTCACATTGGCGTTCGAAAGATTCCCACTTCGACTTGGCTCTTTCGATACTGACTGGATCTACTCCTTTACTCATCAAGGCTTGGTTGAACGCTAACTTGTAGTCACTAACTCTGTCTGAAGTTATCTTTTCTTTATTTTTGATCAGCTCATCAATAGCACTTTTTTTCGCGTCCTCTTCTGACAAGCGATAGTCGAAGTTAGCTTTCACCTGAACACGCTCTTGTTGATGGCGCTGTTCTTCGTTTTCAAGTTTTTCTTTCAGCTCAGACTTGATGGTAAAAAGTTCAGACTCTAGTACGCTTTTCTGTTTCTTAACTTCAGATGTACGACTTTCAGCATCACTTTCAAACTGGACTGTTTTTTGATCTTTTAAGAGATTGAGCTTGCTCAGTTCTTCCTCAAAGACTTTTGTTCTTTGACTTTGAATTTTTATTTCTTTGTGAAGCTTATCTGCTTCTTGCTCATCACTTTTGGCTCTGCTCTTCGCTTTACCTTGCCGAACTTCTACTTCTGACTCCTTGATTTTTAGAGTCTCTAATCGCTCTGATAGCTTCTCTTCACTCAGACAGAAATCAGGAAGTGCGATTGAATCCAGATCCAAATGGAGACCAAAAATCGACTCCGTAGCTTCTGGGTCGAAAATGGTTTCAAGTTTTTCGCATTTAACAAACTAGGAGTGATTACTTTGCCTATATTGCCGCGCCAATCAGGCACTTTTTGATCTAGGTACTCGTTGAGCGAACCTTTTGCTGGCAATAATGCACGACTAACAGAAGCTATTTCATCTGAAATTTCTTTTAATTCGCTAGTACATGCGTGGTAAGTAGAAAGACTGCTCTCATGATTTTTCTCTGCCTGACGTAGTTGCTCATTCAAATGAATTACTGCATTTTGAGAAGCGTTAAGTTTTTCACGCTTACTCTCAAGATCACTTTCCAGACTACGTAATTCGCCTTTTTGTTCTGGTGTGAACTCTAAAGATTGCCCTTCTAGAATTGCAAGTCGGAATTGTTCTTGTCTTATCTTTTCAGACTGGTCATCGAACTCATCTTGCAACTTTTTCTTTTGAAGGTTGAGGTCATTCTGCATCGCCTCTAAACGGTCGGTCTTTTGCTCGAGTATCTCTTCCTTAGTTTTAAGTATTCTATTGATTTCTTGTTGCTTACGGGAGCGGAAATCAGCACATTCAAGTTCCAGTTTTTGCACTTGACTGTTAAACGTACTTTCTTCTGTTTCTACGTCTTCCAGTAAGTTGTCGTAATGTTTCTTTGCAGATTCCGCTTCCTTCAGCAAGTCACTTAAACTATTGTAAAGCGTGATTTTCCCTAAAATATCATCCTCGTTCTCGTACTTGTCACGCTTATTGTAAATATCATCAACTACTTTGGACTTCCTTTCAAACTCAGTCCGATGGATGCTTAACTCAGCATCAAACTTTTGAAGTCTATCTTTCCTCTCACTAACTAGGAAGCCGTGCAACTCTTTCTGCGAACGAATTTTGTCTGACAACTGAGTGTCATTTAATGCCAGTTGACGGAGATAAGAAGCGATTTGAGCTCGATAGGAGTTTAGTTGCTTGATGTACTCATCAAGGCTGTCTTTACTTGCAACTGCTTCATCGAACTTGCTCTTTTTAGTGTCTAGTTGAACAAACACATCTAGGCTATTTGCTAGGTTGATATACTCTTTCTTATATGGAACATCGTCCATCGATGTATTGTTCAAGAAACAGTCCACAATCATCGTCTTAAAACGGCTCAACATCTTCTTGTGACGCATCATTGTCGCCGTCAAAATGTCGATATGATTCATGTTATGGCTCGCAGAACACAACGAGTACTCATGGGCGATTGCTACTAAGTTTTTACCCGCACTACGTCTTTGGGCCAAACGCTTTTTATTGTTTAAAATTACTGAACGGTAATCGACACTAGTTTCAATTTGCGAACTTACTGACATTGACTGAGACACAAGGTTTTTAAGCCATGTTCGAGTTTCACTTCCTTGCTTAATTAGCTCGTCGTACAAATGCTGAGAAAACAATTGTTCAGCGGTTCCTGTCAAAAACCTATAAGCGACACTGGAGCCATTTCGATACATTACAGAACACTTTCTCTCACCAAGCTTTTCATATTCGAACACGATGACAGATTTTGGGGTGGGCAAGTAGTAATCAACAAAGGAAACTTTATCCGCTTGTCTATCCACCAGCTTACTCGGATCGGCTCCATAGAACGCTGGAAGTAAGCTTAACAAAGTGGATTTACCAGCTCCGTTATCACCCGTATTGTTGCTATGCCCGATAGCCTTGACCTTGAATAGTTTCCCAGGGATAAATGAGTGGAAAAGTACGATCCCTAGTAGTTTAGAGCTTTTTGTTTCAGATTTATTCATTTCTTTCATCACAGTGCGGCAGAGATATTCTCAACCCCTCGGTTAGTGAATGATCTACAACAAACTTACTGACTCGGCTGCCACTAAGTAAGTCCATTATTTGTGCTTCCAACTTCCACCAGAGTTAAGAGGCTGCGTTTAATATAGAAATGCCTCAACACCCAAAAGAGCCAAGTGTATCGTGTCTACTAGCGGTCAAAGAATCAACTAGTGTCATATTACACTGGAATCAAATGATTCGTTAGAGTAAATTAGTACAGTTCATTTTGATAAGGGTAATCATTGTGCGTTGTGTCGAATCTCCGCAAACCAAACGACTAAGGCTTATCGATTTCTATCTCTGCTTCTTTGGGAAAGTGAATCGCTCCGACCTTATTCAGCACGGTGATATTGCCGTTGCTACAGCAAGCCGTTCTTTTAATGCTTACAAAGAACGTTTTCCCGACAACACGGTTTTCAACGAAAGCTTGCGAGCATACATGAGGTCAGCATCGTTTAGCCCAGCTTTTGAGCATGACCCAGAAGCAGCTCTGAGGTTAATAGCATGGGGTCAGGAGCTTAACTCCATTCCAGTAACAACTTATGGTGTAAGCAGCTTTGCGACGGTGTTGGATTCACTATCTATTGATATCGTCTCTCAAGTCACAAGGTCAATTCTGAATAAGCACTGTATTTCTGTCCTGTATAGTTCCTCAACTAGCACCGAGACTAGAACTCTGACGCCTCATTCTCTATTCAAAGGACTTGGGGCTTGGCACATCCGTGCTTGGGACAGTAAAAGACGTAAATTCCTGTGCTTTAGAATCAGTCGAATTCTTAGGGCTCAGCAAACTGACTGCTCATACGACAAGACTATAGAGGACGATACTCTCTGGAACCGTGACGTTGTCCTAAGTGTTGCACCGCACTCTAAGCATGAAAATAGAAATGACCTAGCTATTGATCTTGGTATGGAGGGTCAATACGTGCGAAACATTACAACCAACGAAGCGTTAGCTGGTTACGTGCTCAATGACCTCCACGTAGACTGCACGCCTAATGCTTCTTTGCCGCCGCATGCCTTCAACTTGCAGTTGATGAATAGACACGAGCTAGAGCATGTTGACTCTATTCGAGCCCTAGTACCTGGATTTATACCGAACAAAGATGATAAAGCTTGAGGTAAGTGAGCCCTGAGCATATTGAGTTGTTTACACAAACAAGCTGCTGATTCATTACAAATTTTCGGTTCGCAAAGTACGGTTCGGGTTTTACGAACTGAACAATCACTCTAAACGAGAGAATTCTATTGAAGAGAGAGTTTCCAACTTAGTTAACCAAACCTGCTGGCTTCATTTGCCATTAAGCGGTGGAGTTTCCAACTTGGTTATTTTTAAAGAGTATTCCAGATCGTTGATTTAGATGGCTGACAAGTTTCCATCTTAGTTATCTGTGATCACCAGAATGCTCGTTATGATCAGGAATTTCACCAGGAATAATTATTCCGGTAATTTGATACAACTCTAGAGCAAAACTTATTAAGTCATGCCAACTTAAACAGTAAACGTAACGCATGGTAAAAATGCCACGCGTTACGAATCACTCTTGAACCGTTAGTATGATTCAGACTCATCACCGCTTGGTCGAAACTGATGCTGAAGACCTAGCAAGAAGTTTCGAAGAACTTGGTCTTTACATTCTCTGTAATGTTTATTCTCAGGCTTACGGAAAAATGCGCTCAGTTCATGTTTGCTTAAACGAAAATCTACAAGTTGTAGAATCTCGAGAATATCTTCGGCTTTCAAGTTCATAGCAATGCGTAACTTTTGAAATACGATATTATTACTTAACTTCTCTTCTGGCTTAGGCTGCTCACCTTCACGTTTACCACGTTTAAAATTGATAAAACCGTTTAGAAATACTGCCAACTCTGTGTCGTTAAGTGCGACAAAAGATTCGTCGTCTTCTTTTTTCAGCCAACTAGAGACTTGTTCATCTGTAACATTTAAGTCTGCTAAAGAGAAGATTTCAGTGATGACACTGTCTTTTAAATCGAATGTATAACGTACACGGCGTAAAATATCATTATTGGTCAAAATAGTTCCTAGTCTTAGGTAAATCCAGTGCTATCAACGTGATTACTGGAAGACTTGGATTTTATCAGATTTGCGGTCAACTCCCTACAAATTGAACCTATTTGTGAGAAAATCATAACGCTCTATTAAGATGTGAGCAACGCAATACAGAAGCTTCCGCATGCCTCCTTAAACATTAAAATAACTGCAAACCAAAAGTGCCACGCATTGGCTGTCGGTTCGAAGTTTTTGTTATGTTTATTTGCGCACATTCGGAAAGCGACGAACATCATACAAACACTCATTTAGGAGTGGTTTTACGTAACGTTCGAAGTCACGATATAAAACAATACGATTTATCCCTATAAGAACAACAGAACCAATAACAACTGACCATGAAAATGATCCGAACATTACCGAAAAAGTCAGTGATGTAAGCAAAAATGTGATCACCAATTTTAGGATAACTATCGGTTGTCTGTAAATTTTCGACCGTGTAATCGCTAGTTGAATGGTACGATAACGAGTTCTCTTATCCACATTTTCGAAAATAGGGTGGTCTTCAAATCTGTTCATATTGCCCTCTAAACATAGCGCTAAGCTAAGTGGCTGCAAACCTCCCAAATAACCACCTTAAACACACTAGCCAATTTGAACCAAAGCCGCCGAGCGTTGGGAGCCCCTCTTAAAGCGTTTGTTAGCTGTTTAGTACACCTTGCTAAGATTCTTGCGCCACTCAGGTTGACCATCCTCAAATGCCCAGTAGGTTTCCATTGTATCTATTTGAT
The DNA here is from genome assembly GCF_021728395.1 of Vibrio sp. J1-1. GTDB lineage: Bacteria > Pseudomonadota > Gammaproteobacteria > Enterobacterales > Vibrionaceae > Vibrio. The sequence continues at coordinate 5,588 of NZ_JAKKCM010000026.1, forward strand.
TTGACGAAAATGTAAACACACTTGTAGCATAAAAGCTGTTCGGCCAAGACGGACTCGTTACGTAAACAACGCTTATGACTTTGTCCGAATCAGTACTTTCAGCATGCTTGACTTCAAACGTCCAATCCTTACCAAAAACCTCATTGACAGCAATAAACTCTTCCACACTTTCATAGTATTCGCGACTTGTAGGCCATATAACTTTCAGGTTATCGCTAAATAACGATCTAGTGCCTTCATAATCGCCAGAGCTAAATTTTGACCACAGACTTTTTACGATTTCAACTTGTTCCATATTACTTACCTTGTAACTAAAACTTTGATGACAGCTAACGCCGCTTGAGTGGTGAGTAACGTTGCCACTGGGTCTGACCTATTGTGCCAGCTGATTCAAACCACAAATGCCAAGCGTTGCGAATCTGACTGAAACGCTTTGTTATAACTGTGCCTTCTTGAAGTACCTTTTATATTGCGTATTTTCCAAGTACCCTAAATCTTCGTAGAGTGACTGGGCAACAACGTTATCAAGTGACGTTTCTAGTTCAATACCTTTCGCATTCGTGCTTTTTGCATACGCTTCAATATATTCCATTAAAGCTCGCCCAAGACCTAATCCTCTTGCACTCTTTGAAACATATATGTCATTCAACACCCAATACTTGTTAAGTGAAATTGAGCTGAAACCTTGATACAAAGTAGCAAAGCCCAAAACTTGCTCATCAGCGGTAGCTAAGAGAAAAACGCCGCTTCCATCTTTTAATCTAGATTCGATCCAGTCAGCAGACTCGCTTTCGGGAGCGGAGTTATCTAAACTTACTGATAGCTGACGATAAGAATGAAAGAGCTTAGATAATTGATCTAAATCTTCAATTTTTGCTTCACGAAATTTCATTACTTCCTCAAAAGTTATAACGCTACATTAAGGTGTGTGTGCAACGGAGCCACCTGACCATAACCATTGCGCCGTAAACACAAAACCCAATTCAAACCAAAACCGCCAAGCGTTGCGAATCCGTCTTAAAGCGTTTGTTATATTTCATTTGAATTCAAAACCATTTTTAGAACGAACAATAGGTTTTGCATCCCCATTCACACTAACTGTTAAATTGGGGTGATTACTGAATTTTTTGTACCAGACTCCGGAGATTTTTATGAATGCTGTCTGTTCATCATTGATCTTAACCGTTTTAAAATCCAAATCTCCGTCTAGATCATAGTCTAAAACGGTAGTGCAAGAGTCGTTAGAACAATTTTTTGAACTGTAAAACAAGGAATTAAAAAGCATATCTTGGTCATTATCACCCAATGAAATGATATTGCTATTATTGTCAGTAATGTGCGTTTCATGCTTTTTTACTAAGATGGTTCGCCCAAATGCTGTTATGGACACATTAGGCGAATCTTGATGTGGAGAAAACATGAGTTCATGGTTGCCAATTGTGCATTTTTTTACTTTATCACTTTTTAGATTCAATTGGTTAACGACTGCTTCCTGCCAATCTGTGTCGATTGTTGAAATATCAATATCTTTGCATAATAACTCTTCATTCGCGAAAGCAAGTCCAGCGAATAGTAAGGTTATGATAAATAGTACCAATTTTCTCATAAACATCCTTAGGAAATATAACGCCCTGCTAATGGGCAAAAAACAATACCTTCGCACCCAATCTGACCAGCCGGAACCTCAAAACTCAATTTAAACTGAGAATGTCGCGCGTTGCGAGTCACTCTTGAATGCTTTGTTAGGCTAATTTGGTTGATTGTCCGTACGAGCTTTTCTTCCTAAGTAGCCACCGTGATGCCTCAATCCATACTCCTCTTTAGTAAACCCATTAACTTCCATTACCGAGATAGCAATTGTATCGCTAATAGCCAACATAACTGCAATTGTGGTTGTAGGAGTTAGATCAAGCGGACAAGCCTCTTTATGAACTCCCATATCCAATATATGCTCACAATGCTGCCTTAATTCTGAGTCTGGATGAGAAGTCACACCAATAATATGTGTCACACCTAAATGACGTGCTAACTCTAATATTTCAATAACTTCACGTGATTTACCGCTAGTGGAAAAAGCGATTAATATATCGCTTGGGCTTACTATTCCGAGGTCACCATGTGCTGCCTCAGCTGGGTGAAGAAAAACTGAAGGGGTTCCTGTAGAGCTTAATGTTGCAGAAAATTTATGAGCAATATGACCTGCTTTTCCTATACCCGTTGTAACAATTTTACTCGGGCATTTAGAAATCAGTTTAACCACATCTTCATAAGAGCCATCAACCGACACCGATTGGATTGCTTTCGCTTCCTCTCTCAAAACATACTTAACACGTTCTATTATTTCCATTTAGCCTCCTGCTCGTATAACGCCGCGTTAAGTGGTGAGCAATGCCTACCACCCGACCTACCATTGTTCTGTATACACTTAAATCAATTAAAACTGAAAATACCGAGCGTTGCGAATCCGTCTTAAATGCCTTGTTATGTGCTAATTCTGAGAACTTTGCCACCTTTGCTTTGCTCGTTTTTCCAACCTAAGCGCCCAAATTAAAATGACACAGTAACCAAGCATTAAAGCAATAGAAACTCCGCTTTGTGGAAATAAAAAAGAGCTTGCACAAAAAGTTAAAGCAACTCCCATCATCAACTGACCTTTCGCTGAGTACCCATAGACACTATTAGGTTTAATTTTTTCCGGAAATGCAAAAGTGATATAACAAAGAAAAAAGGAGGGAAAATCCATAAGCTTAGTTTTAGATATTCAAGAAAAGTATTCATATTAGAAATTAGTCTCCATTGTATTTAAAACTTCGTAGCACATAACGCCCGCTTAAGTGGTGAGCAACGCCAACCTCCTAACCTAAACCTTTACACCGTAAACACTTAACCCAGCTTTGAATGCAAAACGCCAAGCGTTGGGAATCTGCCTTAAACGCCTTGTTATCTGTTTGTTACCTGACGTCTTCCAGCAAACTTCTTAAAGCCCAGCTCTGCAAGTATCCAAAGCATTACAAACACACCGATGTCTATTAGAAAACTCGTCAGGTCAAAAGGATCTGAAATGATGTTGTAGCTAAAATTGAATAAGCTAAAAATCAACCTGGACCCAAAATAGGCGAATAGGAATACAATTACATATTTCATGTTTAACCTTATGAAGTCCTTTAATTACTTCAACTTTCTATGCAAAATTTGACTTTCGACAGGATAGGTTACTTTCCTAGTACACTTGAAACTCTCGCTCCAACTTTTCGATGTGCAACACGAATTTTAAGCAACAAGAAAATAGCCTCATGCGCAAAAGCAGAATCAAACAGCTAACGCCGCATTAAGGTGTGAGTAACGCAACCATAAAACCTGCTCATACCACCATAAACACAAAACTCAAAGATGGAATGAAAGATGCCAAGCGTTAGGAATCACTCTTAAATGCTTTGTTAGGTTTTTGTAGATTTAGATCATTTAGCAGCTTTTCCATGCTGAACTTCAATAATAATCTATCAATATCGGTAAACTCTCCATTTTGTATAGCTATTTCTTTTAGCCGATAGCCGGAGTCTAGCTGAACAACATATTTATTGAAGTCAATTTGCTTCCGAGTTTCATTGAAAATTTCTACCAGCTTAGGGTCGCTTATAACTATTTTATCTATATCCCACCTAAAACCTGTTCGTTTTACAAAAAATAGATCTGTCACGTAATCGAGATCATTAGATAAAATTGAAAAACTACTTTGCTCAGCTTCTGAGAGGCTTAAGCTGACTCTGATTCCATGATTATTGATAAAAGGAATCCAGTAATTTTCTCTTTCTAAGTACACGAAGTAGTTGCTAGCACCAAAGAGTTCAAATCGTTTCAGCAAGCTAATAGTAAAGACAAACATATCTTGTTCGCAGTTTGAACCCACACTTTGACCATCAATACGAACAATCTCGATACATTCGCTTGAAAAGTCTTCATTCTTTAGTTTGGAGAATAGCTCCTTGATAATCGTATCCGCACGACCACTTTCACCAGCGACACTAACGAGAAAAAAGAATGTACATATTATTGCGAAAGAAATAGTTCCAATGAACTTGCTCATAAACCCTCCAACGAGTCAAACCTAACGCCGCATTAAGTGGTGAGCAACGCCTGCCACCCAACCTAAACCATTGTGCCGTCAACACTTAAGTCGAATCAAACCGAAAACACCAAGCGTTGGGAATGCGTCTTAAATGCCTTGTTATGCGTTTCTTCCAAGCTCCGAATCTAACCCTAACTTACTGCTAAAAACGAACATACAACTAACTAAAATACTTATCTCGAAAAGCTGACATAGAAAAGATGCTGTTTTAAATGCTAGACCTGAGTCCATCCAAGGCATTGCTATTTCGATTAGCACAGCGATTAAAACTAAAGTATACCCAACCCGTTGATGCCATTTACCTAAAATTGGAGAAAAATGATGGAAAGCCAACAAATAGAACACCGAAAAAAAAGGCACTATAAACCAGGTGAAATACTCAAGAATTTCAATCAACGAGCTACTACCTTCGCCCAAAGTCGCCATTAGAACCGGGATAATAAAATTGAGTATCATGTAAAGAAACGGATAGATAAGAATACCCAATGCAAGATACCGAACTGATTTTATAACTCTACTTTCCACTTGTACTACCTTCTCAAGTTGGAGTAACGCATAACGCTTTCTATAGGGCTTACAGCCGTTTTTCACCCCACTATAATGCAGCCTTTAATATATGGTATCTATTTATAATCAATAGCTTAATAAAAAAAGGAAGGTTCGATCGCAAAATGGAACATAATTTTAGAAAGGCTAATTTCTAGACTCCTTCGGATAATTTTCGGTAAGACAAATTCGCATAATCAGGGTTTGCATGGTCATTCGTTCTAATTTGATGTATGGAATCCACTCTTCCCCAGCCAACCTAAACTTAGTGGGATGAGATAAAACCTGAGGATTCCAACATGCTAACCAACAATGTTATTGCTATAGACTTAGCTAAAAATGTTCTTCAAATC
>NZ_JAKKCM010000027.1 GCF_021728395.1 Vibrio sp. J1-1
AAGAGCAAATCACAATTTCCGCAAACCAAAACCCAAAACCTCGAAGCACAAAACCGAGCCAAATGCACACGGGCATTAACCCTAAACATTCTGCTTAAGTTGCGTTTTTCTCGTTGGCAACTAACGCCCAATTAAGGGGTGAGTAACGCAACACCAAAGCCCCTGCATATCACCTTAATCACTAAAATTAACGCATAGTAAAAATGCCACGCGTTACGAATCCCTCTTGAATTGTTTGTTAGTACGCTGCCCCTAAAGCCTTTGGCACACGCCAAGATATTGAAATATAGCACGAAGCTTCTGGCTTAAAATGCTGAAGCTAAAGGGACAACTGCCAAACTAGAACTCACTCTCAAAACGCAAGTTGGCGAGAAGAAAAACTTGCTTAACTGCCCTATTTTCGCCGTGTTCAAATTAGCAAAGGATACGGGCTTTAGAACTAATCGACCGCGCCAAAGAAACTCGTTCTTTGACGAAAATCTCTCAACACCAAAGAAGCCGCACCAGAGAAATAGCCAGAAAGTTAGAAACCGTAAACGGTGAAATCAAAGCAAACACTCCACATATAGTGCCACCGGAAAGAACGTGAAAGGCACATTTGACCAGGTGTAAAGCTAGGAAAAGAAACCGATAAACACCGAAATTTTTAACTTTGATGCCAATCCAGTACTAACGCCCTGTTAAGGGGTGAGCAACGCAATACCGATGTAACTGCATGGCACTTCAACACCGAAACCAACGCATACCAAAAATGCCACGCGTTGCGAATCCCTCTTGAGCAGTTTGTTAGTTTGCAAACCCAAAGCGTTGATTTTACGTTATTTTAAACTTTGCAAACAATAAACTTTATGTGTTTTGATGCACTCAAGTCAGGCGTATTCTCAAAGCGGCTACTCAATGGAACCACGTGGAACAAACAACGCCGCAGAAAACGAACTCACAGCACCAAAAAGCGCTTTTGGAAAACCAATCTCACAATGCGGACTTTCAACAAAGTCACTGAAACCACGTGAACTTTCCACACCAGAGAAAACGCCATTTCAGCGAGTAAATCGGCTTTTGTACCAACAAACTCAACGAGCAGAGTTTCAGCAAAAAAGTTCAACTCAGTTAACCCAAAAATCGCCGCACCAAAGAACAAATCAACCGTTGAAGCGTTGCCTGATTTGGACTTTGACCACGAAATTAACACTGAAATTGAACGCCGATACGACAATTTAGACTTTGAGCTTTTACCACTAGATCTTGCGATATAGCTGCGTTTTTCCTCTTGCAAACTAACGCCGCATTAAGGTGTGAGCAACGCTACTACCCAACCTAAACCATTACACCTTAAACACGAAACCCAACCTTGAACTGAAAATGCCAAGCGTTGGGAATCACTCTTAAATGCTTTGTTATATTTTTAGTGGCACGAACAATTATTCTTTTCCCCACCACAGTAACCACAATAATTTTCTTGAGAATTGTAGGCTACGGCTCTTCGCACATGTTTTACATGGTTAGGTTTAAATTCCGTGCCACACATACGGCAAAAATTATGTAATTGCTTTTCGTAGCCTTCACATTTCGGGCATTTGCGATTGGTAGCCATTACTGCCCCTCAATTTCCGTGAAAGTATAATCTACCGCTCCATTCCAACGTTCTAACTCTTTACCACAGCCATTGCAGGTGAAACGTCCTTTCTCACGCATTGGTTGCTCATAACGAATAACACTGTATTTTTTACCACACTCACATGTTACCTCGTACTTAGTCTTATCCCACGTAGCCATAGACACCTCTTTTAATACACTGATTTAAAATAAAAATATAACGCTCTGTTAAGGTGTGAGCAACGCAATACCGAAGCCACCGCAAACCACCTTAATCACTGAACCCAACGCATACTAAAAATGCCACGCGTTGCGAATCACTCTTAAACAGTTTGTTATACGGAGATTTCCCGCCGTCCAATTTTGTGAGCGAAACCTCCAACTCTAGCCTTAATAATACCTTGCTCGTTTGAATCTACAGACGCGGTAATTTTTGAAATACATTTCATTGCCCGACCTTGTTCGAAAACAAAACTATTCGAATGTGTATTAAGAAGGTGTTTAGTTAGGTAACACGCTAATGCACCACTCGCACTCCCCGTCGCTGATTCCTCGGAAATACCAAACAGTGGAGCGAAGTTACGACAGCTTGCTGTAACCATGTTTGTTTTTTCACATAACTCAAAAGCATGAATACCAATTACTTCATGCCTTTTACAGAAATTAATGGTTAGATTTTCATTCACTTGAATTTTATCGAGATGCCCATATGGGACTGGGACAATAATATCGGGTAAACCTGTTGAAACAACCTCAATCGGCAACCGTGTAGACTCAAGGACTTTCGAGTCTAGCCCGACTAACTCCGATATAAGTTCATAACTGAACTGTGCACCGTATTCTGGTAGCTTCTGATCCATGACGACAAGACCGCTTGTCTCTATTGTTACGACAAGTAAACCTGCTTTAGTCCTTTGAACGTATTTACCTTCACTTATGATTCCGTCTTGATACATTGCTGAAAATGCAGCTAATGTAGCGTGTCCACAGAAATCAACTTCACCTGTTACGGTAAAAAAGGACACCTCAAAATCAGCTTCATTATCCCGAGATACAAATGCAGTTTCCGAATAACCAACAACTTGTGCTATTTGTAATTTTTCTTCGTTCGACAAATAATCGGCGTCAAGCACAACACCCGCAGGGTTTCCACCCGTTCCATTCGCAGTAAAGGAATTAACTAAAATAGCTTCAACGTTCTTCAATCTCAATTTCTCCGTATAACGCCGCATTAAGGGGTGAACAACGCAAACCACCCGACCTAAACCATTGTGCCGTAAACACTAAAGTTAATTCAAACCAAAACTGCCAAGCGTTGTGAATCCCTCTTGAATGCTTTGTTAGTTGCCAAACCCAAGGCTTAGGTTTGGAGTTGATTACCGCTTGGCCTACACTGTTTTTACGTGCTTTGAAATACTCAAATCAGGCGTAGTTTTAAAGCGTCTCTCACTGAAACCACTTGGAACAAACAGTGCCGTAGAAAACGGGCTAACAACACCAAAAAGCTCATTTGAAAAGACAATATCATAGAGCTGACTCTCAACAAGCAAATCGGCTTCTGAAACGGCAAACCAAAACCACGCTAATAAACATCGAACGCAACTTCAGCAAACTTACATCTAAACACAGAATCAGGCAAAAACAGCACAAACCATTAGCCCTAAATGCTCCGCTTTAGCTGCGTTTTTCGCCTTGGCAACTAACGCCGCGTTAAGGGGTGAACAACGCCACGCCTGACCTAAACCATTGTGCCATAATCACAAAAGCCAAACTTTGAACCAACACTGCCAAGCGTTGAGAATCCCTCTTGAACGCTTTGTTATGTGCGTGTTAAACGGTAGCGCCTTACAGTGCCCTCGTTTTCGCTTGTGTAGTTGCCAAGATACTCACCGCCACAGTTTTCGATAACCTTTTGGGACGCTGGATTGTCAATTGAACAAGTAACAATAACTGAGTCAGTGACAACATGGTCTCGCACCCAAGCGAGGAGAAATGAAGCTACACCTTTACCACGAGCTGACGGTTTAGTTTCGTAGCCAACATGCCCAATGACATTTTCTACGTTGGCTTTAGTACCTTTACGAACTCGAATAGCGCCTAAGATTTCAGAGTCAGATACGCAATAATAAGTTGTGCTTGGTAAATACCCGTTTGGTAACTCAGAAGTTGCCTTAGAGCGTTGAACCAAACCTAACAAATAAGCTTCAGGATCTTGCTCAACGCTGGAATATTTAAGGATACCCGACTCCAAACATTCTTTCGCGTAACTCACTAATATCGGAGCTAAATCAGGACTCGCTTCTACTACTTCCATGTCAATTTTCCTCAAAAGCACATAACGCCCAATTAAGTAGTGAGTAACGCACTGACCAAGCCGCTGCAAACCACTTAAAACACAAAAGCCAACGCATAGTAAAATCGCCAAGCGTTACGAATCTGCTTGAATTGTTTGTTATGTTTTACCACAAATGACTGATTTATTTGGCAAAGAACTGCTTTATTGACCGCATTTCAAGAAGTGAATCACACACTCAAACTCACTTGGCCGCCAGATGCGCTAGACACAAAGCGCGTAAGTCCACTTCCCTGCCCAATGAGGCAACCCGATAAACGCTCAACAAGCGCCCTCTCTTTCCAACCACAGCGCGAACAATGTCAAATTGCCGAGGCAACTGCCAAGCCGACATGCTACTTGGCAAATACGCTGAAAGCGCCTTAGAGCCAATGACATTTAAAGCCAACCGCCACGACCTGAAAATGAAGCAACCCACGAATATTGGCATGTTTTACGGGCTGAGAAATTCAAGAATTTAGGCCGACAATGCGGATTTGCTGAAGTAACTCGGACGAACTACCAAAGGGACAAAGAACATAGATCGAAGAAACTTTAAGCCACTGAAATACAAGTAAACATAACGCCGCATTAAGGGGTGAACAACGCCACCACCTAACCTAAACCATTGTGCCATAAACACTAAAGCCAATTCAAACCAAAACTGCCAAGCGTTGTGAATCCCTCTTAAATGCTTTGTTATAACTCAGTTTCGTCAATGTACTCAATCTGCTTATTCACAGAAACTGCTAACGCTATTGCGAAAATAATGGCAATAAAGATTCTAAGAAATGTAGATGGAATGAGAGATTGTGTAGAAATGACAAATGGGCCAGTAAAACCACCGGATATAGCTCCTAGATAAGCTCGCCTCCTACTCCATTTCATCAGCGAACCACATTCAATACAACGATACTTCGTCCAATGAGAACTAAAGAAAAACCAGCTAAGTGCAACATTTTTCCGACACTTGGGACATTGTCTAGACTTCATAATAGCCTCGTAAAATTAAACCAAGGCTGATATGAAACTACCCAACTAAAGAAACATCAAATATTCTGGCTCGACTTTCGAGCAAGTTCATGAGTTATAACGCCGCGTTAAGGGGCGACAACGCTATACTACTTAAACTTGAACATTGCGCCATAAACACATAAGCCAAACTATGAACTAAAATCGGCGAGCGTTGGGAGTCCCTCTTAAACGCTTTGTTATGCGACTTTCACAAACGCTTGAGCGTTAGTACACAATTGGATGACTATCTAAAGTATTTATGACCTTTACATCACTATTATATTTGGTGCGCATCACCTCAATGTCTTTTGGCAACGAGATACAATTAGATTCGGTAATACCTTGTTCAATCTGAGCGCGCCTTTCTGCATCATAGGCATACTCACCAGCCCAATGGTTACACATACTGATACGATCCAATAAGTGGATTATTTCTTTTGGTAAACCGGTCTCTTCTAAATTCGCGACTATTTCTTGAGATCGGGCTGAAAAAGACATTAGCACAATAAAAATAACTTTAACTTTCACCGAATTCTCCCTAGTTGCATAACGCCGCGTTAAGTAGTGAGCAACTCAAGCACTGAACCTAAACTATTGTGCCATAAACACTTAAGCTGAATAAAACCAAAAATGCCACGCGTTGCGAATCTGCCTTAAACGCTTTGTTAGGTATCTCTACTCCGCGTTAAATTATTAATAAAGTTTACCTGTTTAATTCCTGATAAGGATTCGTTTATAGCAGCTTCAACATTTCGAGATTCACGTGGTAATGCAACAGAGTAAGTTCCCCCATCTGCTGGATACAAGCACAAAAACATACCCATATTACTTGTATTTATTGCATAACCTTTTAAGGCAGAGAATTGGATGATATGCGGACGGGAATCTGTCCCAACAACTCTAATTGCTTTATCAAGATTATCGATACTAATTGATTGTTGCACAATATCGGTCTTTGACATTGTATACACCACGCCACCGGCAACTAACAAGCCGATGAAAAAAAGCATATCAACATGCAGGCTATTGTTAGTCAACGATGCAATCACATAAAAACTAACGCCAGCAAAAACACCAGAAAAAAGTGAAATCAGAACAATCCAAAGTAAAGGGAGTTTCATAACCTTAGCTCTTTCTTTAGCCACCTCAAAAGGTTCAGTCCAATTGATCATTATCTCTCCTGATACCTAACGCCCTGCTAAGGGGTGAGCAACGCAATACAAAACCCGCAGCAAACCACCTTAATCACTAAATTCAACGCATAGCGAAAATGCCACGCGTTGTGAATCCCTCTTGAGCAGTTTGTTAGTTTGCAAACCCAAAGCATTGATTTTACGTTATTTTAAACTTTGCAAACAATAAACTTTATGTATTTTGATGCACTTAAGTCAGGCGTAGTCTCAAAGCGGCTACTCAATGAAACCACGTGGAACAAACAACGCCGCAGAAAATGTACTCACAACGCCAAAAAGCACTTTTGGAAAACCAATCTAACAATGCGGACTTTCAACAAAGTCACTGAAACCACATGAACTTACCACACCAGAGAAAACGTCCTTTCAGCGAGTAAATCGGCTTTTGTACCAACAAACTCAACGAGCAGAGTTTCAGCAAAAAAGCTCAACTCAGTTAACCCAGAAGTCGCCGCACCAAAGAACAAATCAGCCCTTGAAACGATGCCAATTTTGGATGTTCACCACGCTAGTTAACGCTGAAATTGAACACCGATACGACAATTTCGACTTTGAGCTTTTACCACTAGATCTTGCGATATAGCTGCGTTTTTCCTCTTGCAAACTAACGCCCAATTAAGGGGTGAACAACGCCCCCACCCAAACCTAAAGCATTGTGCCATAAACACTAAATTTGAAGTAGAAACAAAAGTGCCAAGCGTTGAGAATCCCTCTTAAATTGATTGTTATACAGCAGATTCCACCTACCCTCTTCGTACATCATTGAAGATTTTACAAGATAACTTATAGTTGTGCTGTCTTGCGATTTTCTGTGAAAAAAACAGCTGTGGTAATTCATAGACAACTAGTAATACGAGTATAAAAAGTGCACTAGAATGACCTAGAATAAGGCCGATGATGCTTATAGTTAACAGTGTCAGTTCAAATGCAAATAATGCATATTTCCCTAGATAACAGTGATGAAAACCACCAAGGAAGAACCAATTCAACGTAGCGTAGGTGTCTGGATCCTTGAGTTTTTTTGACTGACGTTCATAGAATTCTTTTTTTTGAGTTTCAGGTAATGAATTTACCTGGCTTCTCAACAGTTCTTCTTTTTGTTCTAACTGTTCAATCGGTTCAAATAAGCGCATTACGGCACCTCATCATATATTTTTTCAATGAGGTTAGGTTGATTACACCGCTTAATTCTTGCCAAGCCAAGTTTCCAACCTTTTATCGCCCCATACTTTGCAATACATTGTTTGGTGTATTCAGAGCAAGTAGGCTCAAAATTACATTCAATATTTAACAATTGCTTTGAACCACCGCTAACTTGATAGCGATGGATCAATTTCAAAGAGATATACTTAAGCAAACTTATCGGCCAAGAGTAATAATCACGGCCTCGCGTTTCCAAAACAGCATAAAGCGCTTTTGTTCTACAACTTGAAATACAACTTGCCAGCCATCTTGAACAAATTTGTTCAACTCTGCTTCCATTTTTTGCACAGGTAAGCCACTTGCACCTAACAAGATTGTGCCACAGCCACCTTCAACAATATGAACCACTTTATATTCTGTAAACTTTGTCATTTTTATAACCAACTAATCTAGTAAAAACAGGATGTTACAATAAGCAACAGGGTGCATCAAGGTGAATATTGTGACGTTTGCTGTATAACGCCCAATTAAGGGGTGAACAACGCCTCCACCCAAACCTAAAGCATTGTGCCATAAACACTAAATTTGAAGTAGAAGCAAAAATGCCAAGCGTTGTGAATCCCTCTTAAATTGCTTGTTATGTGCGTACTAAACATTGACGTACAATCTCAGCATGTCTTTGTGTTGAATACCATTTTCATAGATTGGCTCGGGGTAGTTTAACAAAAAATGGTCTTTGATAATTGAGTCTACTCGAAAGCCTAAACGCTGATAATAAGTTAGTTGATAGCCAAATGTACCCGTACCAAGTTCTACACGATTAATTCCCTTACTTGGTAACTGAGATAGAACGAACTTTAGCAGCTTAGAGCCAATACCTTGGCCTTGGAGTTCTGGAGATACTGATACATTAAATATCTCAGCAAAACAGTTAGTCTGAGCTTTAACGATACAAGCCGCTAAAATTTGCCCATGGTCTGATGCAGCAAAGCACCATGAATCAGATAAATATGAAGCGATTTTAACTTCAGAAGGATCAGCTTCAAGCAACAAATCTAGTGGAATATCGCTACTTTTGACTTCGATATATTGCATATTTTCTCCAAGCACATAACGCCGCGTTAAGTAGTGAGCAACGCTACCATTGAACCTAAACCATTACACCGTAAACATTAAATCCGATTTAAAACAAAAATGCCGAGCGTTGCGAATCTGCCTTAAACGCTTTGTTAGGCGACTATATCGCGGACTACAAATTCGTAGAACTTTACTCCTATTTCATTGATATACGCTCCGCCCAAGTCCCCGACATTTGAACCACCTGAAGGTAATCTAAGCAAGCCAGACATCGCTAGGGGCTGAAAGTCTATTTTTGCTCCATCACCCCAAATTTTTCTTTTTTCTTCGTCGGTGGACGCTCCGTCCATACGTAATTTGTAATCGTAAAACTTTTTAAGTGTGTCTAAGCCTTCAAAGGGATGAATTTGTTCAATGCTAAATAATAAATAGTTGTATTCTCTGACACTAAATCGGTTCGATTTGAAGGTTTCAACAAACAACTTACCTAACAACTTTGCTTTTAACTCATTATGATATCGGTCAAGATAAATCATTGTGTTTTCGACTATTTCGTCAGTTACCGCAGGAACATCTACCGCATCTCCCAACAACACCAAATCAGCTTCACTGAAGCTTCCTAAATGAATTTGACCAATGAAATTCGAATATTTTTTTATGAAAGCCGCACTTTGTATAGAGTTTTTTATGCTAATTGACGTGCTGATCCATTTGATGATAGGAATATCACGAAGAAATTCTTGGTCTTTGGCGACAGACTCTAATACTTTGTCTAGACTCATTTCAGAAATGTCAGACCATAGCTCCTTCATCTCACTGGATGCTGACATTGATATTAAACTATTTCGTTTTTTAGTACTCATAACTTATCCTGTCGCCTAACGCCGCATTAAGGTGCGAACAACGCTAAATACCTAACCCAAACCATTGCCCCTTAAACACTAAAACCAAGTTTAAACTGAGATCGCCAAGCGTTGTGAGTCACTCTTAAATGCTTTGTTAGGCGCTTCACGCAAATAGTTAAAATGGGATTTAGAAAACCACCTTTTGGAAAAAAGA
>NZ_JAKKCM010000028.1 GCF_021728395.1 Vibrio sp. J1-1
TTATTGTACTTGCACCAGTTAGTGGTTTTGTAGCGAGGCTTCGGCATCTAATCAAAGTCAGTGAATGAATGTCCCTGATCTGATCGTAAGATTTTGATTTAGTTCATTCGATTTCCGCAACAAAGCCCATTATCGAGTCAAGCGTCCAAAGCGTTCAAATTATATTGCCCCAAAGATTGGTCCTGCCACTTCTCTGATTTAAATCACGATGGATACCTTGACAGTGTTGGATATAAAATTGACTACCGACGCAAGGTCGTTACATTACGTACGGCGCTGTTTAATGGCTTGAAGTTTGAAAATGCAAATACTCTTAGTTTTGGTTTCTCAAGAATAGGCAGCAGCACAAAACCTCTCCCTATTACTGTGCAGTTTATTGACCACAATGCGGATGGTTATCTCGATTTTTATGTTGATGGCAAAGTGTACATCAATCAGCGGGAAGAGGTTATATTTGATGTGTCCAAATCGCTGGTCATGCCAAAAAATGTGTATCATGTTGATGACATCAATGGTGATGGTATTGATGATTATGTGACTTATGCTGAAGAGAGGCCTCCATTTAAAGCGTCAAAAGTACACTTATCCACGGGGGTTGAAATTGATCGTATTAATGTTATCAAAGAGCACGCTCGTACGTTCAAAATTAAGTACAAGTCGGCGGCTGACCAAACTGTTCATGTGCAAAAGCGTTACTTTGATTATCCGTTCTTAAATTCGACCCCAGCGAAACAATTGGTCTCTGACGTGATTAAAGAGCCAAAAGGATATGCGGCCACTCGCTATTCATACCGTTATGAAGGTGCAAAATCACATGCTCTAGGCGGCGGTTTTTTAGGCTTTGCTAAAATCACGGAGGTTGAATCTGAACATACTCCACTTTTAAATACTTCACTTTTAAATACTTCTCTTTCAATTAATGCACTTTTAAATACTATTCATTCAAATAATTCACTTCTAAACACTAAGTATGATTTTGTCAGCACAACTACGGTGAGCGAGTATCACCAGCTGGATTTGAACAAAGCGGGAGAGCTGAAAAGCGTTTCGGTGTATAAGCAAGGCAAAGGGGCGAGACCCTTTGTTTATAATGATACAGACAAAGTCTCCTCAACAGAGTTTGTATATCAATCGACGAATCGAACCAAGCATGCGTTTCAGGTATACCCAAAAAAGGTAATCAAGAAAAGCTATGAGCTAGGTGTGTTACAAAAAACCGAGACAATTTCCCGTGTTGTGAACACCTTCGGTGCATTAACTCGAGAAGAAAGCACGGTTGTGAGCGCGAAGCACACCCAAGACACGTTTGCGACACGGATTGATAACACTTATGTGTCGAATGGCTACCCTGCAACTTCCAAAATTGCACAGCGTGTCACGCAAGCCGGAAATGAATATTGGAAAGTTGGTGCGCTGAAACACAGTATTACAGTCGTTACAGACCAGCAGCATGGTCTAAGTAAATCTACTCAGCTTGATTACAGCTACAGTAGTCAAGGTATGGTGACAAGTGTACGCACCAGTGGCTCGGAGTATGAACCGGGCTCGGGGGCAGGCCGTTACCTGACAATCAAGTATCGATACGATGCGTGGGGAAATGTTCTTGAAGAAAGTAAACTCGGCAGTGACCTTAAACAACGGACAACTATTTATAGCTATGAGGGAAATGGGCTTAAGCTGAAAGCCACCACGAATGCGAAAGGACACACCACCACTTGGGAATACGATGCGCAAGGGCGTTTACTGTCGGAAACCAGTGCTCTAAAAGGGCGTAAAACGAGTTATCAATATGACTCGTTTGGGCGAGAAACTTTCGTGACTCTCCCTGGCAGTGGAAATGTTGTGCGTCAGAGATACCACGTGGGGCGCGCCTGTGCGAACGCAGTAGTCACCACGGCACACTGTATGACGGTCACCAAAGCCGATGGTTCAGAGCAACAAACTCATTACGACTATAACGACCGTGAAGTCAGACGTTTACATCGTGCGTTTGATGGCCGCTGGATCGTGGTTGATACTGAGTGGGATGCAAATGGCCGAAAACGGTTTGTGACCGCGGCAAAGTTCCTTAAAAACACAGGGGAAGCTCCCCGCGTGACGTTTGATTACGACTTTTATGATCGAGAAATTCGACGAGTAGAGCCAGCCAATCGCGGTGGTTTATCGATATTCACCACTCGATATCAGGGGTACAAGATTGAGAGCACCGATGCTCGCGGCTTCAAAAGCAGTACGACGCACAATGTCATGGGGCATGTTATCCGCAAGGACGAGCCGCTTGGTGCTTACCAAACATATCAGTATTACCCCGATGGAAAGCTCAAACGTACCGTTGATTCTGCTGGTAACGTGACGCAAGTTAAGTACGATAACTTAGGTTATCGCACCGAATTAGACGACCCAGACATTGGCCATTGGTATTACCGATACAACGCACTGGGCCAGCTCGTGTACCAGCAAGATGCCAATGGTGTGGTCACTACTATCGATTATGACCCAATCGGTCGAAAAGTAGATCAAAAGGAAGGAGATGAGAACTCGCAATGGCACTACGATGAACGTGGTGCGTTAGGTACCCTGTCATGGTTTAGTGGTAAGGGACAGCGAACGGATTACTTCTATAACCGAGCGGGCTTGCTGCAAGAAAAAGCGGTTACCGTTGGTCAAGAAATTTTCTCGACACAATACGAATACGATAAGTTCGAGCGTCTAGGGCGTGAGGTTAGGCCGGATGGTAAAACGCTAAAGTCGGCATTAGGCAAAGAAGGCCACCAACGTTTAGCCATTGAGTACCTGTACAACCAATATGGCTATCTTGGTGCAGTCAGAAGCCCGCGTACGTACGCCGACGATATTTTTACGAGCGCTAAGTTCCGAGAAGATATTCGTCAGTTACTCAATGATGCCATTAGCCAAGCGAACTCCTATCTACAACGTGCCAACCGATATTCAAGGCAGGAACAATTCTTCCGCACCAAACAAGTGGAGTACGAGAGAAAACGTATTGATGTTTATAACTTGGACAGCACATCAGCAGCATTGCTCAAAGGGCATCAGCGTTATAAGCAGTGGTGTGATGTACAACAAACCTGCTATTTACGCCCCGCGAAATGGGTCATGCTGCACAATGACATTACCATCCCGCTGGATGTGACCTTAGAGGGAGAGATTTATCGTATTACGTCAGAAAAAGAGGCAGATACTGGGAATTCTTTGATTTCAGGATTACAAGCGCACAATCTGACCGCCACCACGATTTCAGAAGAGATGTTAGCAGGTTTAAGTCTTACGCAAGCAAAAGACATGCTGCTATCTGGCGACTACGATGAAGACGGTTCGCCAGATATGATGCGTCAGGGCGATATCTATTCAGCAAAAGCCGATAATGCCCTTCGTGGAGAGCTGCTTTTTGCGGCAGAAGACCTAGAGCAGGCAGCCAACATTGCAAACCGCCAGTACAAGCAATACAAAGCGCTGGCCGCAGACATGATTGGTTTGTCTGAAAAAGTGGCTCAACTCAGCGGCTTGTATTGTGAGTTTGCCAACGATTTGGCTGGGACTCACGTTAGCAACAGTCTACGCCAGCAATGTAAACATAACGGAGGTGTCAGTCAGGCAGACATGCTAAATACTGTCTTAACCAACTCAGAGATAGCAGAGTCAAGTAAAAACGAGGCATACGTTTATTACTGGCAACGTCAAGCGACCGATGCATTTGACCATACGCTTAGCGAGATGTTAGGAAATGGGTTGATAAACACGTACGAGCATGACGTTCATACGGGGCGAGTGAATGCGATTGCGACGCACCAGGGCAATCAGGTGTACAGTTCAGATGTATTGAGCAAACCTTCGCACAACCAGTATATTCGTTATTTGCGTTATCAATATGATGAACACAATAACGTAACGCAGCGTTTTGATGACCAATTAGGAATCACTGATGTTTGGACATATGATGCTCTTGACCGAGTCGAGACCAATACTATGGTTTTGGTCGACAGAGCCCGTCATGGATTAAATAACCCGGATTTAACGGGTAAGCGTAGTTTCCGTTACGATAAATTGGGGAACATTCGTTACAAGTCTGACATTGGTGATTATCAATACTCTGGGATCGGAGCTGGGCCACATGCAGTAACACAAGCAAACGGCCTCGATTACCAATACGATGCTGCTGGCAATATGCTCAGCGCTAAAGCGAAAGGTAGCCAGTCGAGCGAGAAAACAATGCGATGGTCTCCTTTTAATAAGCCAATCAAAATCGTGCGTAATGGTAAATCCGTAGAGTTCTCGTACGATGCAAACCACAACCGTTACCTTAAGCGAAGTTCAGACGGCACTGTCACATTTTACTTTGGCAAAACCTATGAGCGGGTGAAAAATCTTAATACGGGAGAAATTCAGCATAAGCACTTTATTTTCGCAGACGGCAAGTTAATCGCCTTAAACACTCTGACCATTGACAGACAAAAGCAACTGAAAAATAAGCAAGTGCGTTATCTGCATTATGATGCTCTGGATTCAGTGGATATGGTGACTGATGGCTATGGTTTGGTAGTTGAAAAACGCAGTTACGATACTTGGGGCAAACAGCGTCATGTGCAGTGGCAAGATAAGAGTGCGGCAAGTGTTGTGCAGGCGGCTATCACCAATCGTGGCTATACCGGGCATGAGGAAATCGTTGAAGTCGGGTTGATCCATATGAATGGTCGGGTATACGATCAAGATCTGGGGCGCTTTACGAGCGCAGATCCGCTTGTTCAGTCCCCATATGTAGTGAACAGCTTTAACCGTTATTCGTATGTGATGAATAACCCGCTGAAGTACACTGACCCAACAGGATTGAGTGCTGAAGGGTCAGACTCAACGGGAGAATCAGGTTCAACTGGTTTAAAAGATAAGAATGCTTCAAGCAATGGTAGAGCGGGTGAAGGTGGTGGCGAATCAAAAAATGATTCTAAGCCAAAAGAGCAATCAATTTCGAATGAAGACGAAAATGATGAGAACGAAGAAGACTCCGGGTGGGGTGTATGGGGCGACATCGCTGAGCTAGCGTACGATTTGTCACCTATTTCTACTGTTGTTGATGTGGCTAATGCTACAGTGGATACTGTAGGCGCGCTTGCTGCAGGAGAGTTTCAGGTTGCAGCCCAAACTTTCGGAAGCGCTGTTTTTGGTGTAGTAGCGAAAAAAGTCAAAGCGCCTGCAAAATTTGTTGGGAGTGTTTACAATAAAGTTACAAAGAGGTCAGCCGATGGAAGATTGAGAAATGCTGATGGGACATTTGCTTACGATGGCGGCCCCAAAAAAAGTTCTACTAACTCTTCTCATGGCAATACCAGAACGCCGGATACCGAAGCCACCTTGTATGGCAAATTCGATGCAAATGGGAATTTTGAGAAGTGGGGTATTTCACAAGATGCTTCCACTCGATATTCGGCTAAAGAACTAGCCGGAGGAAGAATCAAAGAATATCGACGGGGGCCTAGAGATCAAATGCTCGACAGAGAAAGGCGACTGGTAGAAAGGTTCCCCGGACCCAAAAACAATGAGCCTTGGGCTGGTTCTCGGCGGCCGAAGTAGAAGGAAATACAATTATGATGATTCAAATTAGTGGTCAATATGGTGACCCAAGAGCAGACGATCTGTTTTGGCCTCTCCAGAAAGCGCTCAATGATAGTTTCAAGAAGCATATACTGGGCGCGTACTTTAAAACTATTGTGATGTTCTCAATAGTCTTTCGAGTATCCGGAAAAGTTCGTGATTTTGGTTCTGAAGGGCCAGAGCGAATGAAGCATATCAAGAAGGATTCCGAAATCACTATTGACTTAGCTTTTCCTGAGAGCTTTTGGCGTGGTGTAAATAAAAATGACCTAAAAGTTGGCGTCGCTGATGGAGTTAGGGAGTGCTTGCGCTTGATGCTTGAAAAAGCTCAGGCTATCGGTGAAGTAGAATATGCCGAAGGGTTCCAAAAGGACGTTGAGAAGGCAATTTCTGAATTTCTCGATAATTAAATGTTACAAAGGGGGCAAACAGTACACTTTCTCGTAGTGGCGCGTTTAAAGAAGCGAAACTAAAAGCTGGGGTTCCACGGAATCAGCACCCAGATAAAGTCTATAAAGAAAAAATACGTGACCAAGATGGGCATGTAGAAGGTCGTGTTTATGAGTTTAAGAGGCAGGATGGAAGTACGGCTACGATTAGAGAACATTCATTAGGCCATAAGTTAGATAATCACGGCCCTCATTTCAATAGCGAAGTTCGGTCAGCTGATGGTAATAAACAGTCATTAGGCGGAAACGGTGACTCGCATACTTACTTTAATTAGGCAGAAAAAATGAAACCAATTTATCTTTATGACGTAGGTATAAGACCATGGGAACAAACAACATCAGTAATAGATCACAGATTTGCAACTATTACTGTTGTTCAACGGTCGGTTACTGACTTGTTGAGTCTTTGGCTAACGCTTGTTACAAGCGTCAGCGAACGGCTGCCTAGAGCTTTGAAGTGGAGAACCGTTGGTCATTCTATCGAAGGTTCGAAAGTCCAGGAGTTGAAGCTTTTAAAACAGCTCAGATCAGGCCTTGTTAATGACGACCTTCTTAGGAAAAATGAAGACTCAAATATCTATTCGTATGTAAAAAGATTATCTGAGTCTATGTCAGAATTCGATTTAAATACGATTACTCAGGCTAAGTATACCTCTCTTCTATTTTTACCTGATGGAGAGCCAAGTATCGCTACTGTTTGGAAAGTATTTAAGAATTCTGATACGGGACTTGATGCCATGGGGATGGAAAGAACCCTCGACTTACTTGATAATTTGCTTATCTGTCGAGTAACGGAATCAGATACTCATGTGAGTACTCAGTTTATTGGTGTTGTGGAGCAGGTGGACGAACTATTAGTAAAGTTAAACGACTTAAATATAACCAGGGTTGAAAGCGATGATGTTGCTAAATTAATTAACAATTAGTTGTTACAAAGAGGGGAGATGACTTAGCTAAGATGAGCGGTCAGCTTCGTGATGCAGCTAAAGGAAAAGGTAACTTTGGTCTCGGTACTACAACCAGAAGCCAAGCTGATGAGATGGGTAAAGCTTGGGTCGGAAAAGATCCCAAGCTTGCCAGTGATGGAAAAACATTAGTCAGTAAAGATGGTTACCGGCAATATCGTCCGCCTTCAACGAAGCCAAATAGCCCGCATGCTACAACAGGTGTACAAGCCAACTTAGAGCGTCGGTTCAAACCCGAGGGGCAATGGCAAGGAAATGGTCGCTTGGATATTGTGGATTAGTAAATGAAAGCGAAACTAAAAAGAATATATTCACCGGATGTTGATTTTGATTCTTTCTGGCCTGAAGACACTGAAAATTTCGGTTTTTTACTTCAGGCTATGATCGGCCCAGAAGGTGAAGATGGTGAAGAGTCGTTTGGAATACAGGTTTGTACTCCTGAATGGTTGAAATCTCGCTATTCTGAAAATGATGTTTTATTTGGTAGGCATATGATGATTGTATTTGATTATGATATTGATCGAATTAAATCTCATATTGTTAAATACTGTGATCGCTGTGTTGGAGATAATTGGTCAGACATAGCATCTAAATTGAGCAGAATTGGTTTATGGGAATTTGAAGATTATTCTCCTGCTTAATTTCAGACTAAGCCCGCATCACATGCGGGCTTTTTTTATCTCTGAGCCGCTCGCCTTCCAGTATCCCATCTTCTGGACTGATCGCTTCTAGCTGTAACGCAAGATCGTCACCAGGGCCATGCTCATGTTCTTCAAATAGCAAGAAGTCGGTATGTACATGTAGTCTGGACAGCACTGGCAAGATTTTGTCCACAAATGAGTTAAAGTCTTTCAGTGACGCTGTATGAGGTTGTCTTGTCGCTCTAACTAAAAAACCGAGATATATGGTGTAAACTTACAACGGCGAAGTTTTCGAATGGTTTAAATTTGAAGTTTTTTGACGCAATATTATGTCAACTTATACTTCAATTCCTGATGTAACTCTTTGAATGTTGAACTTGGCTATGCAGACTTTTGCTGCAAACATCACATTGAAAAGCCTGCAGTGTTTAAATACATTGCAGGCTTTTTTCATATTCGCCGCATAAGTCTTAATAGTCTATTTGTTGTACGTTACAACAAAGGTTCCCACACTCAGTTTGACCAAACCAAAAACCTCCCCACGTTCACAATATCTGCAAGTTTATGAGCTTGAAGAATGACGCAGTTGTTCGAACGCTCTCTGTCCTAAAGTTCGACTTTTTTCATCTCGAATACAACCCCGAAGTAAAAATTACACTGGCACACTCAAAGAAATTGGGCTTCCACAAAGTGATGTACCAATGGCATTACTTTTCTTTAACGTTGGGGTCGAGTTAGGGCAACTAATGTTTATAAGCGCAATATTGGCTCTTATGGCGTTATATCGAAAAGTTGTCAAGTTACCTGAAAGAGCCGCCATTTTCACTGACCTAACTTTTTTATTGGCTTAAGAAGCGATTGGGTTTGTATTAGGTATTAAATGAATACTGCTGGCTGATATAACAAAGAAACCGTGCTATACCAAAGAGTGGACAGTAATAAACAAAGGTGGAGTAACTCATGAGCAACAGATTAGAAACCGCCATGAAATTTTTCGACGCATGTGAAACAGGAAAAGGCTGGGAAGCATGCAAATCTTATTGTCACTCTGGTGCAACTTTTTCATCTCAGGCTGGCGCATTGGCAGATATTGACAGCCTAGAAGCCTATACAGAATGGACGAAGTGGCTATTAACACCTATTCCAGATGGCCGATACGAATTAAAGAGCTTCTCAGAAGACAAAGAGCGTAATATTGTTACTGCTTTCTCTGTCTTTCATGGCACACAAACTGGTCCAGGTGGCCCGGTTGATCCTACAGGAAAGACTGTCGAAGCTGATTATGTCTATGCGATTCAATTTGAAGGTGATCTTATCAAGCATATGACCAAAATATGGAATGATACTATCAGTCTTCAACAGCTCGGCTGGGCATAGCTCACTTAGCAAGGTTATCAAACTCACTTCGGAACACTGTACCTCCGTCGATGCCGTTTATTGTAGCGATAGAAACCTGTTTAACACCGAGTTGCAACACTGCTTTTTCCTACTCCCAGCGGCTTGCCTTACTTTTACCCATCTTCAATTCAGTCACGTATGGCTGAATTGATTTTGTTCCATTCAGTGGCTTTGTTGCGGAAATCGAATGAACTAAATCAAAATCTTACGATCAGATCAGGGACATTCATTCACTGACTTTGATTAGATGCCGAAGCCTCGCTACAAAACCACTAACTGGTGCAAGTACAA
>NZ_JAKKCM010000029.1 GCF_021728395.1 Vibrio sp. J1-1
TACCACTGCGGAGTGGTAGTTCAGTTGGTTAGAATACCGGCCTGTCACGCCGGGGGTCGCGGGTTCGAGTCCCGTCCACTCCGCCACTTATTAAGAAGCCTAGTCGAAAGACTAGGCTTTTTTCGTTCTAAGTTTCCCCATCTGTATATCATGGTAGAGGCCGTAGTTTCACTTCTTCGCACGTTACTAACTTGAATAACGGTGATCTCTACAACTTGTAAGTCATGAGCTTTATAAGTCACACGTCAGTACCTTAAGTTGTGAAACATTAATAGATAAGAGAAGAGTCAAAGACTAGACGGAGACGCTCTGCGGCTTAGATTCTTCAGCAATAGACCCTCCAAAACCTATTAGTAATGTATTAGAAACAAAAACGCCCAACAGACGTTGGGCGTTGATTTGTAATGGTTGAAGCAGCTAGATTACAGAATGCGCTTTAAGACCCCATCGGCTTTTAGGCGCGTAATTTTTCTTACTAGTTTTTGTACACCGAATGGATAATCTTCTACTTTTTCTAGCTGTCTGTAAGTGCAGATTAAGTGAGTGTGTTCCAAGATTCGCGAAACTTCTTCCTCGAACTTATCGGTAAGTTGGGCGTAGTTATCTTGAATCAATAAGCCATTCTCCAGATCAAGCGACCAAGCTCTAGGGTTCAAATTATTACCTGTTAGCAGCATGTAGCGTTTATCGACCCAAATACCTTTCAGGTGGAAGCTATTATTGTCGTGCTTCCATAAGTGAATCGATAGCTTTCGTGCTGCTATGTTGGCTTCATTTGCTTTAGCGAAGCGACGAAGGTTCACTTCATAAAGATAAGGTAAGCCACCAATGGTTTTAAAATCTTCTTCAGGAGAAATATAGAAATCATTTGCTATCTTATCGCCGACCACAATAGTGACCTTCACACCACGCTTCATGGCCCGCTTTACTTCACGGTGAATTGCTTTAGGGAAATTGAAGTACGGGGTGCAGATGAAAATTTCATTTTGAGCTGTCGCGAGTAATTTTACTATTTGCTGATTCAATACATTACGTCGTTTACCTAAGCCAACCAGTGGTGTGACTTTTACACCTTTTTCCGTCTCTGTCTGACTTTCAAACTGGTAACTTGCTTGAGATAGTGAAGCGCGTAATTGGCGAATAGTCGATTTGATTTCTTTTGTTTCTGGCCTGTATTGGTTAGCAAGGTCATTGACTGCAGGGTGAGCGATCATCTCATTCTGAATAAATTGCGCCATTGAGTCTGCAAGAGACTCATTGCGAATGACATGGTAGCGATCAAAGCGATAACGACCATGATAGTTCAGATAGACATTATTTAAGCTTGCTCCGCTGTAAATAACAGTGTCATCGACAATAAAGCCTTTCAAATGTAGAACACCAAAGACTTCTCGACCACGGACGGGAATGCCATATACAGGAATTCGGTGTTGGTACTTTTGCGCGAATGCTTTATACAGCGCTGAATTACCTTCAGAGGTTTCTGCACCAATCAAACCGCGTTGTGCTCGGTGCCAATCTACACAGATATTGATGTCCAGCCCTGGATTACGTTGCTTCGCCTCGTAAAGTGCTGTGAGTATTTCACGTCCAGCCTCGTCATCTTCCAGATATAGAGCGACTAGGTAAATTCGTGACGTTGCTTTGCTTATCGCATCCAGAAGGCGAGTCCTGAATTCTTGTGCAGAATACAGAACGTCAAAGTCCTCAGGATTTACTGCGAGGCTTGGCAACTGTTCGAATGGATTCCTACTTACTATCATATCGGTGTGAGTACCTTAATTTAGTGCAATATTGCGAACCTGATATTTTACCAAAGATATGATTTATCTGGCTACAAAAGCACGCGGTTTGAAGTCTAGGATGGGATGAATTGCATTGGAATGAGATCTTTACCGCTGTCGACGTAGCGTTGAAAGGCCATTTTCAATGAGTTTGGTAGTTCTGAGCTATCGATGGTCTTAAAACCATGTTGAGAGTAATAAGTCTCTAAGTGCACAAATGCAAAGCAATAATCACTATTGGTGAAAACTGTGTTTTCGCAGTGAGTCAGTAACGCTTTCCCTACACCTGTTCCTCTAAACTCAGGAACAACAAGCATCCCAGTTAATAATCGAAAGTTTTCCACGCTCTTCATACGGAGTAGAGCGACGATAGATCCTTCACGACTTGCTGTGATGATCAATTCATCTCTTTTGGCTCGCCCTGCGGGATAATGGGCTTTATACAACCTCTTAATGAGAGGAAGCTTGATCGGATTTAACACTTCTATGATTAATGAGTTAGGTATTGTCACTGCGGTTAAAAGAGTTCTAAGGTAGAATGTTGACAGTTTAAGAGAATCTTATCTGGCGTTGCAAACCACTATGCAAATTAAAACAAACGCGAGCCTCAAGGCTTATCACACTTTTGGTATCGAACAAACCTGTTCGTATTTAGCCGTCGTTGAATCTGTTGACGATGTTATTCAACTCTTTCAGGATCCTGCTTTCAAAAGCTTACCTAAGCTATTTCTGGGCAAGGGAAGTAATGTGCTCTTCACTGAGCATTACCAAGGTCTGGTTATCATCAATAGACTGTCTGGCAAAGTGGTAAAAGAGACTGACGACCATTACTTGCTGCATATCGAAGGTGGTGAAGATTGGCCTGATTTAGTTTCCTGGTGTGTCGAGCGAGGCTTAGGTGGCATAGAAAACCTAGCGCTCATTCCCGGATGTACAGGTTCTGCGCCAATCCAAAACATTGGTGCTTACGGATTAGAATTGAAAGACGTTTGCGATTATGTGGACATCTTGGATCTCAAGACGTTTGAGACCCGACGTATGAGCACAGATGAGTGCGAATTTGGTTATCGTGATTCAATCTTTAAGAATGCTTTGTATGGTGAATGTTTTATTTGCGCTGTTGGACTTAAGCTGAACAAAGAATGGAAACCGATCAACCAATACGGTCCTTTGCAAAGTATTCCCGCCGAACAATTAAGTCCAGTATCCATATTTGAACGTGTTTGCCAGGTTCGCCAAGAGAAATTGCCTGATCCAGCGAAAGTGGGTAATGCAGGCAGCTTTTTTAAGAATCCAGTGATCTCGCAAGATCATTATGATCGACTGATTGAGACTCATCATGATTTAGTGGCATACCCTGTAGAAAACGGAATGAAAGTGGCCGCGGGTTGGCTCATTGATCAATGTGGTCTTAAAGGGATCTCTGTTAATGGTGCGCAGGTTAACCCGTTACAAGCATTGGTACTGACCAACGTGGACAGCTGTAGTGCGCAAGATGTACTGGCATTGGCGTCTCTCGTTAAGCAGACGGTTTGGAATAAATACCAGATTGAGCTCGAACATGAAGTTCGTTTTATCAATCGTTGCGGTGAAACCAATCTTGCTGAGATAGAGGCTGCGCAATGAGAAAAGAGCATGCAACAAAACTGCACATCCTGAAAACACTCAGTGATGGCGAGTTCCATTCAGGTGAAACCTTAGGTCAAGACCTTAGTATATCAAGAGCCGCGATTGCTAAGCATATTAAAGGACTGAGTGAATGGGGGGTGGATATATACCGTATTCAAGGACGTGGTTATCAATTGGCTCATCCCATCCAACTGTTAGATGAGACGAGACTAGCGGATAGCTCAGAGCCAAAACTGGAGTTAATACCAGTTATTGATTCAACGAACCAGTACTTGTTAGAGCAGGTGAATGAATCTGAGAAAGGCCGTGTGTGTGTCGCTGAATATCAAGCTAGCGGTCGTGGCCGTCGTGGTCGAAAATGGATTTCTCCATTTGGCTCAAACTTATACTTGTCTATGTACTGGCGTCTTGATGCCGGTATGGCCGCAGCAATGGGCTTGAGTCTCGTTATTGGTATCGCTGCGGTTGAAGCATTAGAGGAGATGGGCATCCAAGGCGTTAAGCTCAAGTGGCCGAATGATCTCTATTATCAAGATAAAAAGCTCGCGGGCATTCTGGTAGAAATGTCAGGCCAAGCCGGTGGGGCTGCTAATCTCGTAATAGGAATGGGTCTAAACATTGGAATGCCAGATAAGCAGCCTGATATTGACCAGCCTTGGACGACGCTAAATCAAGTGTGTGCTGATCTCAGCTTAGATAGAACGCAGCTTGCTTTGACGCTAATCGAGCATTGGAAGACGATACTGGTCGATTACGAAATGATGGGACTGGCTGGTTTTGTTGATCGCTGGAATCGTCTGGACAACTTCATTGGACGTCCGGTCAAACTCTTAATGGGTTCCAGAGAGGTAAAGGGGATTGTTCAAGGTATCGATCAGCAAGGCGGTGTGGTGCTTGAGACCGACAATGGATTGGAAACCTACATTGGTGGTGAAATTTCGTTGAGGAAAGGGGATTGAGTTATCCCCTTACTTACGGAGAGACACCTTGTCTACGAGGTGATTAACCCCTTTATGTAAGATCAAATGGGCTCTTTCCCGGGTAGGGAGAATGTTATGTTCTAGGTTGAGCCCATTAATACTATTCCAGATTTCTTTCGCTTTGTTTTTAGCTTCGTCAACTGACAGTTGTGTGTAGTGACTAAAATAAGATCCCGGCTTGGTAAAAGCGCCATGACGAAACTTCAAAAACCTTTCCACATACCATTGCTCAATGGTGTCAGATTCTGCATCGACATAAATGGAAAAATCCAGGAAATCCGAAACAAACACACGATGGGGATCGTGTGGATAATCCATTCCGCTCTGTAATACGTTTAAGCCTTCGATAATTAAAACATCAGGCCTGTCTACCTTTTTTAGCTCGTCGGTAATGTCGTAGGTAATATGCGAGTAGACGGGTACTTCGAGGTTGGGTTTTCCTGCCTTTACGTCAGACATAAACTCAACTAATCGCTTGATATCATAAGATTCAGGGAAGCCCTTGCGATGCATGATTCCCTTTTCTTCCAACACTTTCTTGGGATACAGAAAACCATCTGTTGTCACTAGTGATACTTTAGGGTGATTTTCCCAGCGAGAGAGTAGTGCTTTCATGATACGGGCAGTAGTACTTTTGCCTACCGCGACACTACCGGCTATTCCAATGACAAAGGGAGGGGCATGCTCTTCGGTATTCAAAAACTGTTGAAGAACCGTATTACGACTCTGGCGAGCTTGTACATACAAATTTAATAACCGAGACAATGGCAGGTAGATTTCTACTGCCTCCTCCATGGTTAGATTTTCATTTATGCCCTGAAGCGCAATTAAGTCGTCTTCAGAAAGTGTCATTGGCACAGAGTTTCTTAATTCTGCCCAGTTGGCACGGTCAAATGACAAAAATGGACTCATGGGGCTCTTTCATCCTTGGTTTCATTGAGAGCATGAACATACATCAAGCGAACTTTAAAGCAAGCGACAGAGGTCGAAGTTTACTTTAAAAAAGCGAGGTTTGTACGTTTTTGCAGCAAACGAATCCAAAAAATCGAAATTTATGATTTTTTTTAAAATTCCTATTGCAACCTAGAAAATCATTCAATAGAATGCGCACCACTTATGCCGACTTAGCTCAGTAGGTAGAGCAACTGACTTGTAATCAGTAGGTCACCAGTTCGATTCCGGTAGTCGGCACCATTCTCTCCTGTTTCTTAGAGAAACAACGAGTCGTGAGAATGGCTAGAAATTTTGGAGGGGTTCCCGAGTGGCCAAAGGGAGCAGACTGTAAATCTGCCGGCACTGCCTTCGATGGTTCGAATCCGTCCCCCTCCACCATATTCTTTAGGAAATAGCTCTCAGAGTTACGTGTTGCGGGCATCGTATAATGGCTATTACCTCAGCCTTCCAAGCTGATGATGCGGGTTCGATTCCCGCTGCCCGCTCCACTCTAATTTGAGTGCTGATATAGCTCAGGTGGTAGAGCGCATCCTTGGTAAGGATGAGGTCGGCAGTTCGAGTCTGCCTATCAGCACCAGCTCTCAAGCATATTTCCTTTTGATATTAGATTTACCAATAATCTTTTTTGGTTGCGTGGTCAATTTGGGCCACCAAAATCCGTACCTAGAGGGACCACTCATGTCTAAAGAAAAATTTGAACGTACGAAACCGCACGTTAA
Organism: Vibrio sp. J1-1; assembly: GCF_021728395.1. Classification (GTDB taxonomy): domain Bacteria; phylum Pseudomonadota; class Gammaproteobacteria; order Enterobacterales; family Vibrionaceae; genus Vibrio. The sequence continues at coordinate 6,067 of NZ_JAKKCM010000029.1, forward strand.
CGTTGGTACTATCGGCCACGTTGACCACGGTAAAACAACTCTAACTGCTGCAATCTGTACTACTCTAGCTAAAGTTTACGGCGGTGTAGCTAAAGACTTCGCATCTATCGATAACGCTCCAGAAGAGCGTGAGCGCGGTATCACAATCGCAACTTCTCACGTTGAGTACGACACTCCAACTCGTCACTACGCACACGTTGACTGTCCAGGACACGCTGACTACGTTAAAA